>CAVQCH010000007.1:0-819539 GCA_963710945.1 uncultured Acidobacteriota bacterium | reverse complement strand
GTTTCATAAAATGTGTGGCGCAGGTCGTGGAATCGAAACCGGCGCGTAATCCCCGCGATCCTCTTGGCCCGTTGGAAGTGCCGCGTGAGGACGGATATGGCGTAGGGCTTTCCCATCTCGGTTAGAAACGCATCCTCTCCGACGACTCGGCGACTCCGACACTCCTCCAGAGCTGCCCGACAAGCCACGGAAATCGGGATGACGGCCTCCACGCCCGTTTTCTGCCGTTTCACTCTGATGAACCCCTCCTGTAGGTTGATGCTGGTCCAGCGAAGGCCGAGCAAGTCACCCCGCGTTAATCCAGTTTCGAGTGCGACCACGAACATCGGCTTCGACCTTCGGAACTGCTGGAACAGAAACCCGGCTGCCACCCCTTCTGGTCGGATGCTGCCGCCGAAGGGCCGAGGGCCGGAAAAGAACGGCGACGCAACGGGCACCGAGGGAATTCGGAACTTCGCCAAATCGAGCCTAAACCCTGCGCGGTCATCGAAGGCCGCCAGAAAACGCTGCTGCTCATCTGGCGCGAATTCAAGACGAACGCGCTCGACACGCTGCCGTGGGAGCCGGTGGATTGGAACCGACGCGATAAGTTCCCGCTCCCATGCATCGCGCATGATCTTCCCGAGCAACGCGACGATTCCGTTGACCGTCGCTGGTGCGTATCCCTCGCCCACCAGTTCCCCGGCCAAGTCCCGGACGGTGGCATCCCGAATCGTCTTGAGGGGCATCGGGCCCAGCTTCGGGAGGAGGCACTTCTTCAGAATCCACTCCCCATCGATGTATGCAAGTCCAGTCCCCGGAGACGGCTGGATAAGCCGCCGGAGCCATTTGGGGAACCCGAAGATGAATTTGCTGTTGCTCGGTTGGTTCCGCCCGGTTCGCGCCTGAAACGCTGACAACATGCAGCGATTCCGGCCGTCCCGACCGACCGTTAAGTCGATACTCCGCAGTTGCGAACGCAACTCGCGCACCTCCCGCAGGGGCGCTAGGTCGGGGTACAGGAAAGCCATCGCTTTGAACGTGTCGTCGTCGAGCGCGAGGTATCCGGACTCATGCCGCGGCCATGCAATATCCCGCTCCAGGAGCCACTGCGCGAAGCGTTCACGCTTGAACGTAAGTTCCTCGAAGACCCCATACTCGCGATCGACACGAGCCACCAGTCGCTCCTGAAGGCTCGACCAGTTGTCGCGGAGTCGGTAGAGAGTCGGGGTGTCAATGGGAATGCCCCGGTGCTCCATTCGGGCAACGGCCCTCATGTAGCGGCCGCGCGAAGGAGCCTTCCACGAAGGCGTTGACGCCGCGCGCGTAAGCCTCGAGCAGGCTCTGTTCCTGTGGGGAGGCGCTCCGCCAGGCCGACTCTGCGGCGCGTCGGAACCCGACCGTCCGCAGAAACCGGTCGGCGGGTAGAAGCGTCGGGCCCAGGATCTCCGCCAGGCGGCCCGCGCCCACCCTTCGCTGAAACTCCATCTGCCAGAGCCGGTCTTTCGCGTGAACGTAGCCGAGGCCGAACATCGCGTCCGGAATCGACCGGGCGTGGATCGTCGGAACGCCGTGGGCATCCGTCTCGATCCGGATTTCCGCAGCGTGTCCCGGGACGCGCATCGTCCCGCTCTCCTGCGGAAAGCTCCGCCAGACGGCGTAGGCGACGTACAGCACCGCCGCTGCCAGAAGCACCGCGAGAGCGAGGAGAGCCTTCCTCAAGACTTCACGTTCAGCCGCTTCAGCAGCGCGTCGAACCGCGGATCGGAGCGCAACGGGTCGAAACGGCGGTCAATCGCGAGGTTCATCATCCAATTGTTTCGCTCCTCCTGCCCTTTCTCGAGAAGAGGCAGCGCAAGCTCCCGCTCCCCCAGGCCGACGTGGACGAGGGCGATCTGCTCGGAGCCCACGAAGCGTCCCCGCGACATCTCGTTCAGCTCCTCGAGGCAACGCCGCGCGTCGGCAGTCCGCCCCGCCGCGGCGTACGCGTGGCCGAGACAGGCGACGTAATGAGGCCCGTCCTCGGAGATCCGGCGCGCCTCCTCGAGCTCGGCAATGGCCTGCGAATACATCTTCTTCTGCTCGTAGGCCATCCCCAGAACATAGTGGGCGCGCAGAAAGCTCGCATCCATGGCGAGGGTCTTCTTGCACCACTCGATCGCTTCGTCGTAGCGGCCCGCGAAGTGAAACGCGAACGCGACGTTCGCATTCTGGACGAGCGAGAGCGGGTCGGCTTCCCAACCCACTTTTGCCTCACGAATCGCCTCGTCGAAACGCCCCTGCGACTGGAGCATGAACGAGTAGAGCTGGTGTCCCTGCGCGTATCGCGGATCGAGCTCCTGGGACCTTCGGAAGTCATTCTCCGCCGCCTTCATGTCCCGATCGAAGAAGAAACGAACAGTCCCTCGCCACGCATAGGCCTCGGCGTTGTTCGGGTCGAGCGAGATCGCCTTCCGGCACGCCTCAAGCACCTTCGGATAACCGTCGCGGGGATCCATCATGCTGTAAGGCGTCGAGCTCAGCAGGTGATAAGCACCGGCCAGGCCGGCCCATCCGGCGGCGTAGTTCGGGTCTTCGTCCACCGCTTTCTGGAAGAAGTCGCGGCTCTTGATCGCGTCCGCAGGCGTACGGCGGTACCAGTGGTAGCGCCCCTCGAGGTAGGCGTCGTACGCCTCCGGATTCACCGTGCGGGATGACGCCAGACCCTTCGCCTCTTCCGGCTTGAGTCGGATTTCGATCTTCTCGGCAATCGCCCGCGCGACCTCGCTCTGAAGCGCGAGGACGTCCTTGAGGTCGCGCTGGAACGTGTCGGCCCACATGTGCCGATCCTTCGCAGCGTCAATGAGTTGTGCCGTGATCTTGACTTGCGTGCCGCTTCGAGTCACCGATCCTTCGACGAGCGCCTCCACGCCGAGCTCCCTGGCAATCTCGGGCGCAGACTTCTTTGTGCCCTTGTAGCGCATCACCGACGTGCGCGAAGGGACCCTCAGAGCCGAGATCTTCGCGAGGTCGCTGATCAGCTCCTCGGTCATTCCGTCGGCGAAGTACTCCTGCGAAGCGTCTCCGGTCAGGTTCTCCAAAGGCAGCACGGCGACAGATTCGATCTTGCCGGAACCAGGCTGCATGCGATCTCGGAAGAGCAGGAGCCCGGCGGCAAGAGCCGCGACGGCCACGACGAGTCCGATCAGTCGCGCGCGGTGAGGACCGGTCACGACCGGAGCGCTCGGGACCGCGGCCGAACCGCCCCCCATCTCCTTGAGCGCGAACGCCAGATCCCGCGCCGATTGAAACCGCTCGCTCGGGCTCTTCTCAAGGCACCGCGTCACGATTCGACTCAGACCCTCGGGCAACTGCCCGCCCGAGCCCGAAAGCTCCGTCGGCTGGTCCCGCAAAATTGCCGCCATCGTCTGCCCCGCCGTCGCGCCGGAAAAGGCCCGCCTCCCCGTCAGCATCTCGTACAGCACGCAGCCTAGCGAGAAGATGTCGCTGCGCGCGTCGGCCGGCTCCCCGCCGACCTGCTCGGGCGACATGTAGCCCACCGTTCCCAGCACGGCTCCAACCGCCGTTTGCGGCGACTCCGTCGGCGTGGAGGTCTGATCCTCGGACCCGACGACGGGTGGGCGAGCCAGGCCGAAGTCCAGGATCTTCACGAGGCCGTCGGAGGTCAGGAAGATGTTCTCGGGCTTGATGTCGCGGTGGACGATTTCCCGTGCGTGCGCCGCGGCGAGCCCCTCGGCCACCGCGGTCGCGATCTCCACCGCCCGGCGCCAGGAAAGCTGCTCTCGCACGATTCTCTCCCGCAGCGTCTCCCCTTCGAGAAGCTCCGTCACGGCGTAGTAGAGTCCGTCCTGCTCGCCGAAATCGTGGATCGCCAGGATGTTCGGGATGGGAAACCGCGGCCACGGCCCGCGCCTCCCGCTCGAAGCGAGCCCGATGCTCGCGATCGCCGACCAGCCGCTCGCTCACCACCTTGATCGCCACGTCGCGACCCAGCCGCGCATCCCGCGCTCGATACACCTCGCCCATCCCACCCGCGCCGATCGCGGCAAGGATCTCGTAGGGACCGAGGCGGGAGCCGGCGGTCAAGGGCATGGAACTGTCGAGTCAATTCTAATGCGCGAGCCGCGCGAGCTCCCGGTCGTGGAGGCGGGACAGCGTGATCTGCGCGGTGAGGGCACCGATGAGCGCGAAGAACATGTCCCACTGCGTGTCCCAGGGATCCCCCTGGGTCCCGAGGAAGGCATCGGCCGCGGAACCGCTGGCCACGGCCGTCCACCACTCGATGAACTCGTAGCAGGCCGAGATAGCCAGGCACACGCAGGTCACGAGGAAGAAGAGCCAGCCGCCGGGCTTCAGGGGCGTCTTGCGCAGCAGGACCTCGCGGGCGAGAATCGCCGGCACGAAGCCCTGCGCGAAGTGGCCGATCCGGTCGTAGTGGTTGCGCGCGAAGCCGAAGAGATCGCGCATCCAGAAGCCGAGCGGGACCTCGGCGTACGTGTAGTGCCCGCCGAGCATCAGGATGCACGCGTGGAGGAGGATCAGGCGATATGCCAGCGGCGTCAGCGGAAACCGCCGGTACGTGGCGAGGAGGATTGGCACCGCGATCGAGGATCGGCACGACCTCGAGAAACCAGGTGAAGTAGTCGTGCGGGTGGATGGCCGAGGCCGCGAGCAGCGCCGTGCCGATGCCGAGCAGGATGGCCGGCTCGCGGCGGCGCTCGCTGTGCGGGGAGCTAATCGTCGAGCTCGTCCGGGGACTCGCCGAGGACCCCGGCCAGATCGTACGAGCCCGGGGCGAAATGCATCGTCAGCGCCCCCTCCGTGAAGACGGTGTGCTCGAGCGGGAGATCGACGCCGGGCGGCATCCAATCCCCCATGTTCACGACCATGATCCGATCCTCGCGGTACGTCAGCAGGCCCGCGGGCGCCTTCTGGACAAGATACGTGACGAGCTGATCCGGGATGGGGATGATCGAGAGCGCCTGGACCTTGTCGAGAACGAAGGCCAGGAAGCCGTCCTTCAGGCGCAGCTGCGAGAGCGTCGCCTTGGCCGACAACGGCACGCCGAAGCGGTACACGACGAGGGTCGCGGAAAGCTCGCCCGGGTGGACGCGCAGGCGCAGGTCCTGGAGGTCGGGGATGCGGTCCACGAGCCGATGGACGATGGCGTTCAGCGTCCGCTCATCGAGCGCCAGGGTCAGACCGCTCCATCGGGCCTGGAAACCCTGGGCCTCGGTCGGCGCCCCCAGCGTCCGCGAGTCCGCCTTGCCGCAGGAGACGAGTTGCGCGATCACACCAAGAGCCTGTCGCATCGTTCGACGGGAACCGGAGCCGAGGGAGGCGAGATAGACCGCTGCCGGGTGGCGGTCGGCTGGAAGAGCTTCGAAGCGAACAAGAGCGTGGGGTTCTGCTGTGGAAACGATTGGGGCAGAAACTGACATGCAGTCTCCTTTCATCATGTGGGTGGCCGGAGTCACTTCAAGAACGCGTTGCAGAGGCGAGGGCAAACCCACCAGAAGCCGTTGTCTTCCTCGGCCATCCAGCTCGTTCCGCAGCGCCAGCAGGTCAGAACGCCGCTCGCACCGGCAGGCTCCACGCCAAGGCCGAATACGAGCTCGGCGAATCGAAACGGCAGCTCGGTGAACCGGCGATCAGATACGGGGGTTCTTAGAAGTTGGGCCATAGGCCAAGCTCCTTTCTTGAATTCGATTGGGATTGGACGGAGAGGAGAGACGGGAGCCGGGGAGGGTTGAACCGACAGTCGATTGGTAGGGTTACGTGAGCGTTACTACGCTCAAATTTAGGCTTTGAGAACTTCCATTCTCATAACCAATTTTGGCCACCTATTGGGAGTTCGAATGGAGTTCGAAAGCGCCTCAAACGATGCCCCCGTATGCCCCCAGATGGCTTAGGAGGGCCAAAATCCCCTTGATAAGGGGCTATCTAGGGTTGGAGGGGGTTGGGGCCTAGCCATGGCATTCAGGAGGTCGACGGTTCGATCCCGTTCAGCTCCACCAATCCATTCTGAGACTTAGGCCGATACCGGCACCCCTTCCATGAAATGCGAGTTCGAAAAGGAGTTCGAATTTCCCGGACTTCACTCCTTCCGCCGGACCGGTCTTGAAATTTTCGTAAGCAATCTCGGGGAGGGCTTTCCGGCGCGAGCCTGAGTTCGTTCAGCCCGAATCACTCCCCGTCGGCGACGAGTTTCTGGACCCCGGGTTCTTGCGCAGCGGGTCGAAGTTGGGGTCCATCGCGAGCAGGCATTGACTATGTGAAAGAGTCGGCAATTTGATCCAATCGGATCAGTGCTCTTGCAGACGCCCAGAAGCACTTCGCGAGGAAGACGACAGATTAGCAGCGCCCGGGGTCCCTATCGAGTACACGAGGCAACCGTGTTCGGGCTCAAGCGGTGACGAACGCCGCCTTTCGAGACCTCGGCAGAAGCCGCGTCGAGTTCAGAATGAACAAGAGCTCGGAGCTCACATGAATGAACGCCGCAACAAGTGGGGAAAGCAGCCCCAACCCCGCCAGAGCCATTCCGATGCCGTCAACCGCGAGCGTGCCGGCGAAATTCTGGGTGATGATCCGCCGGCAGCGCCGCGAAACCTCGATCATCGAAGCGAATTTTATCAGGTCGTTCCCGATCAACAGCACGTCCGCTGACTCCCGTGCGAGGTCGGTGCCAGATCCCATCGCCACACCGACGTTGGCCTGGGCGAGCGCCGGCCCGTCGTTGATTCCGTCGCCCAGCATCACGACAGACCGGCCGTCGGTATGAAGGCGGATGATCTGAGCCTGTTTGTCCTCGGGGAGTAGCCCGGCGACGACCTCGTCGATTGCCAGGTGTCTCGCGAGCGTCTCCGAGGGCTCCCGGGCATCCCCGGTCAGCAGGATCGTGCGGAGTCCCATCGCGTGGAGCCGGGCAATCGCTTGGCCGGATTCTGGGCGCACGACGTCGGACACTTCCAGACTTCCGAGGAGCCGACCCTCTTGCGCAACGAAGATCTGCGATCCATTGGAGGGAGCGGAGCCTCGAGTCTCGATGCCACGATCGGCCAAATGGTCAGGATTGCCGGCGAGGACTTCACCGCCAACGCCCGCGCAAGTGATGCCCTTGCCGGGTGTGTAATGAAAGCTCCACGGTTCCATTGCCTCGATTCCCTCCCGCTCTGCCAACCGCAGCACGGCGGCGGCGAGTGGGTGCTCAGAGCGCCGTTCAGCGACGGCCGCGGCCGCGATGAGTTCCCTCGTCGAGACTCCCTCAACCGGGTGGATCGCCGCGATTTCGGGGCGGCCTAACGTGAGAGTGCCAGTCTTGTCGAGGACGACAACATCAACCTTCGCCAGCTCTTCAATTGAGGAACCCTGTCGGACGATCGCTCCGAGTTGGGCGCACCGCCCGATCGCCCCGAGGATCGCGAGAGGAGTTCCGGCGGCAACGCCGCAAGCCCCCGCGACAATGACGACGGCGATCGCTGCGCGGATGTCCCGGGTCAGCACGAGGGTGAGGATCGAGGCACCCAGAGCGAAGAAGACGAGATAACCGGCCAACCGGTCAGCCAGCTTTTGCACGGGTGCACGGGAGGACTGAGCTCCCTCGACGACTTTCACGATCCGGCCAAACACGGTGTCGTGCTCGAGCCTTTCCACGCAGACATCAAGGGCCCCCGACTGATTGACTGTGCCCGCGAAGACACGGTTGCCGGGAGTCTTTTCGACCGGAACCGGTTCTCCCGTAATCGCGGCTTCGTCGACGAAGGAAGCTCCGGCTGTCACCAGACCATCCACAGGAACCCGCGCGGCAGGCTTGACGAGCAGGACGTCTCCGATTCGAGCCTGGGCTGTGGGGATCTCGCGAATTGCGTCGCCTTGCCGCAATAGGACGACATTGGGAAGCATTCGAGCGAGCGCCGTGATCGCCTGGCGGCCTCGACCCACCGTGAGGCCCTCGAGGACTTCCGCGACCAGCACAAAGAGCACGATGATTGCCGCGGTTCGGCTCTCGCCAATGCCGAGAGCGGCGAGGATTGCGATCGTCATCGAGAGCTCCATCGTCATCCGGCGGTACAGGAGCGCCTCGACCGTCTCCCGGTAGATGGGGTAGCCGCCGATGAGAGCCGCAGCTAGTGCGATGATGTCGAGCCTAGCGAACCAGCTGGCGACGACGGCGACGGCGACCAGAGCGATGCGTACGACGTCAGCACGGTGAGCCCGCTCTGCGGTTTGCTCCTCGTGCGCGCCGCTCTGGGCCGCTGACGAAACGCTGGGGCGGACCAAAGGTTCTCGAGCCGGCCCCTGCTCTCCGCCTGCTGTGCTCATAGGGCCGCTACCAGAGGAGCGAGCTGAGGGCCGCGATCACATCGACAGGGACTTGGCGAGGTTGCCTCCGCGTAGACCACTTCAATCACGGTCCTTCGGCAGCGACTTAGCGCCAAGATCGTCGGCGTCTGGGGGGCCCTCGTGGCATTGGCCGGCCGCGGTGCATGTGGCGATCGTCGAGTTCGACTTCTGGTCCAGAATCCGGACGAGCTTTACGTCCCTCGCAACGGCCATCGCCTGGCCGAGATCTCGCCGCGTGTCCTTCGGCAGCGCCTCCCACATCGAGCCGGTGACGAAGACCGCACTTCCCTCATCGTCCCAGGAAAAGATCAACCCGGACTGTCTGTAGGGCATGATTCTGCGCCTCGCGGCCGCGATGTCGTCCCGAGGGAAGCTATCGACCGTCTCCGGCTCCTTGGTGTGCTCGCGAGCCAGAAGAAACGCGAGGAGGAACACGACGAGCACCGGGACGATCCACCACCATCCCAGTGGTGGCAAGACGTCCAACCGCGCGTTTCGTCGCCCGGCCTGCACCGGGCGACGCCTTGAGCGTGGCATCGACTCAGAACGGTAGAACCACCTGGCCCACGAACCTTCGCGGCGGGATGACGTGCGTTCCGCCAAAGGTCGAAAGGACGTTGTAGAGGCCCTTCACGTCGAACGCGTTAAGGACCATGAACTGCAGCTGGGCCGGCACGGCGAACTTCGCGAGGTCGTAGCCGACCTGGAAGTCCACGATCGTCCGGGCCTTGATCCGGTACGGGTCGAGATCTGTCCCAAGATGGTTGAAATCGATGTAGGGGATGGCAAAGTAGTTGTCGGGATCGGTGATAAGGTCGCCATACCCCGCGCCGCTGACTAGTCCCGAGTCGTAGCGAACATTGGTGCCGAGCCACAACCCGGTCTTTGAAACGTCGTAGTACAGGCCGGCCTGGATCTGCAGCTTCTGGTCGTGGTCGATGACGAACGGCCCGCCCGTGATCGTGTCCACGGAGCTGGCATCGAGGAACAATCCGCCCGTAAAAGGCGGCACGTAGATCGCGTGCACGTGGCCGGCCGACACGTACCCACGAAATCCGTACGTGGGCGCCAGATCCAGCCGCAGGTCCCAGCCCGAATAGCTGCCGCTCGTGAAAGACAGCGGGAAAACGATGCCCGTGCCGAAGAACTGGTCCTGGTCCCCGGCGTTCTTCGTGCTCCTCCACCAGTAGTCGAAGTCGAGCCGCACGTGCGAGCCCAGGGCCTGCTGGAGGCCGACTGTCTCAGCGTTCTGCCGTTCCGATTGAACAGGCAGAGCCCCTCCCCCGAGCGGGCGCGAGTTCTGGACGACGGGCGGGGCGAGATCCGCGGCGGCCTGGGAGGAGCTCAACAGGATGTTCTCGAACTCCGGCGTGTACATGATGCGGCTGTACGTCGCCCGGAAGACCGTTCCCGTGGTCTGGAGGTAATAACTCACGCCTAGGCGCGGCGAGAACTGCACGTTCGTCGTCGGAAGCGAGTTGTTCTCGTAGCGCAACCCGATGTTGGCCGTGAGGTTCTTCCAGCGAATGGTGTCCTGGATGTAGGCGGCGTAGTAGACGTTGGTCGCGTGGCCGCTGAACTCGAAAGGGTGTCCGCCGCGCGTCAGGTCATAGGGCGCGACGTTGGGGTTGTAGTCAGGCGACGACGGGTCGTTGAAGGTCGGGTCGGTGATACCGAACCGGAAGAACTCCTTGATGACATAGCTCTTGTAAACGCCGCCGACCTTGAACTCGTTGATACCGATCGTCTGCGTGTAGGACGGCGAGATGCCGAAGTTGTCGAGCGACCGATTGGAGTCGGCCGTCACCGGCGTGTCGCCCGCCGACGGGTAGAGCGTGAACCGCGCCAGCCGTGCGTAGGCCGTCACGTCTATGACTCCCGTCGAGGAGACGACGTTCTGCCAGCCGAGGTTGTAGTTCTGGTCATAGGTTTCGGCCCGCTGCGCCTGGCCGGCCGCTTCCTGCGTGAACGTGTTCGTGACGTCGCGATCCGTCCGGCCGAGCAGCGCCGTGAGGCGGAACGCGTTGGAGTGGTCCGGCGACGCGGCGTCGAGTCGGACGAATCCGCGCTGCGTGTTGCCCTGATTGTTGAAATTGTCGAAGTTGACCGGATCCGTAAAGCGGTCCGACCCTGCCGCGTTGAACGACGCGAACCAGCCGAGCTTCTCCGATCCGCCGCCGGCCGCGAGACCGCCCTGGTAGGTGTCGAACGTGCCGTACGTTCCCGAGGCCGTGCCTTTGAAGGGCGAGCCGAGGCCCGACTTCGTGGACATGTTGATCACCGCCCCAACCTTCTCTCCGAATTCCGCGGGGACGTTGCCGTAGATGATCTCGAGCGACTGGGCGATGCCGGGGTCGATCGAGTTGGAGAACGTCACGCCCGTCTGGTCGGCGATCGTCTGGCCGTCGATGACGTACTCGCTCTGGCTGTGGGCGCCCTGGAAATGAAAGCGGCCGTTCTCGTCCATGGCGAACCCGGGTGTGGACGTTACGATCTCCTCCATGGCGCGCATCGGCACGGCCGCCGGAACGCGCTGGATGTAGGACTTGTCGATGTCGATGTGAGACATCGTGTTGTCGGTCTCGAGCTGGGCCACCGTGGGCTCGGCCATGACGCTCACCGCCTCGGAGACGGCGGGCAGGTCGAGCTTCACCTCGAGGTTCACCGGGATGGTGTTGCGGACGTCCACGGACTTGTGGACGGCCGCGAAACCCTGGGTGTCGATGTGCAGTTCGTAAGGATTGAACGGGACGTTGAAGAACAGGAAGCTGCCGTCCCGGCCCGTCGTCGTTTCCGCCTTGAAACCCGAGACGTTGTTGCGCAGGAGGACCAGGACCGCGGCCATCGGCTTGCCGTCGGGCCCCAGAACCGTTCCGCGAACCGTGCCCGAATCCGCCGCCCGCGCGACGTCGGCACCCGAAACCAGCGCCAGCCACACGAGGGCGGCGACGAATGACAGACGCAATGGCGTTTTCGCCATGGTGAGCTCTCCTCGAAAAGGCGAGGTCCCCGGCGCGCCGCGGCGCCAGCCGCCCCCGCAAGGAGGCAGACCCCGTCGTTGTCCTGCGTTTTCGGACTAGAGGAGAGCGGGCGGGGCGCGAGATCCGTTGGAGCGGGCCGTTGTGGCGACGGGAGTCGCGGCGATCCGCGCGGCGACGAAGTGCGTGCTCGAGACAGGGACCTCGCGACAGGGATCAGGCAGAAGCCAAGTAATCTTCTGGCTCTGGCACGCCAGACATGGATCCTCTTTGACCTGCACGCCAAGGTGCCAGTGCAGAGCCTTCGAGCCAGGGCTGTGCGTGGAAACGACGCGTTCAGTCGAGCCAGATGTGGCGGCACCCTGGAAGGCCCCGCTAAGGACGTCATGATGGTGGAGGCCACCAGCACCACCCATGACTGCCAGCAGCAGCAGCCCGGCGACGACCCGGTGACGAAGGACCGAGGGGGCGGACATTAAGAAGAAAGGATACGGGAGACGCGGCCGGCAGTCAAATCCGCACCTTATCTGTCCAGTAGGCCTCGATGGCGCGAATCACGGAGCTCGAAATAGTTCGACGGAACCGTCACCCGAGCGCAGCGAGGCGTGACGGTTCGATCCCGCTCAGCTCCGTCACCCGAGGAGCGTCAGCGCACCCTCAGCACCACTACCGAGCTCGTAACGCGGCCATCGTCATCGGGAGGGTTGGCGAAGCTTGCCACTTTCTCGAGCCCGGGGTTCCGGGCGGCGAGCGCGGCCTGGGCGGACATCCAGCCCGTTCGCGTCAGGAGTGGGTCCATCGAAACGACGTAGACCGGTTCTTCCGCGCCGAGCGATACCTCGGTCGACTCCGCCGCGTCGCGCACGTCGCCCGGCAGCCGAAACGTCCCGGGGCGATCCGGCACCGCCTCCAGCAGGGGCTTGCCCAGGGCGTCGATCGCGTACGACAGGCGCACCCCGGGCCGGCCTTCGAGCAGCAGCCAAACCGTGTCCGTCGGGTTCCCGGAGAATTCCGGAGTCAGAACGCTGATCGGGCCACGTCGAGCCTCCCCTTTCAGGAATTCGACCGCCGCTTCGGTCGAGAGGCCCGCGGACCATCCACTCTCGTACTGAACGCGGTCGATCGCCAGCAGAGGCCATCGCTTCCAATCCGCTTCGCCCTGCGCGATGTCGCGCAGAGGCCAGGAGCAGAACGCCGCCGTCAGGACCATCGCCCAGGCCCATCGACGCAGGCGTGAGCCACGCGCACCGAACCGCAGCCAGACCTCGGACACGCCGATCGACGCGGCCACGATCACGGGAAAGGCCGCCGGCAGCGCGTAACGCGGAAAGAACGGGACCGCGAAAAAGGCCGCCGGGAGCAAGAGGATCGCCTCCCAGCTCAGGAGGAAACCCAGCAGCCTTTGCCGTCGGGAAAGCGCCAGCGACACGAGCGTGGCCGCCGCCGCGAGGACGACGGGCGGGCTGAGGTAGAGCCACAGAGCCTCGGACGTGAGGCGAAGGCTTCGAAACAGCAACGAGAAGCGCTCGGTCATCGGCATGGGAGGGCGCATCTCGCCGGAAAAGAAGATTCTGGTTCCCAGGTCCGGAGCGCCGGGGGCGAGCAACATCGGCGACCAGACGGCGAGGCCGACTCCGATCCCGACGGCGAGACGCGCCGTCAGGCAGGCGAGAGGGACGCGCCGGGGAGACGGCAACCACAGCCAGGCGAGCGGCGGCAGCATCCACAGCGGGTAGCTGACGGCCTGGCGCGTCAGCATCGTGAGGCCCATCAGGATCCCGAATGCGAGGCCCGGCCGCAGAACGAGCACCTCGTCCCCGAACTTCGCAGGGCGAGCCGCACGGAGGCGCCCGCGACGAGTATCGTCTCGAGCAGAAACAGGGCATCGACTCTCGCCAGCCGCTGCATGAAGACGAAGAACGGACAGACCGCCGTGGCCAGAGCGCAAGTCACCGCGGCCGCTCGCCCGCCGCGCCGTTCGTCGGGCCACCCATCCCGCACCAGCGCGTCGACGATGCATCCCGCGGTCCAGGCCGCCGCAGGTATCGCGAGTGCTCCCGCGATGACCGACAACAGGCGGCCCGCGCGCACCGGATCCGCGGACGGCCGACACAGGGCCAGCAGCCACGTGTGGAGCGGAGGATAGGCCACCTGCAGCGAGCTCCAGAGGTGGCGAGCCGGATCCTCGCGCACCAGTTTCGCGAGGCGGAGAAAGATTGCCTCGTCGCCGAAGATCGGAAGCGCGCGAAGGGCGGTCAGGCGGATCGCCAGCGCCGCGAGCGTCAGCAATCCGAGGATTGCGACGTCGCCCGAGCGGCGACTCTCCCGCAAGCGGTGCATTGCCATGTCCCTTTCGCGACCGGGCCGCTGATCGTACCCTCCCCCTTGCCATCACGAGCGATACGATCGGCGGCGATGGAAATGCGGGGAATGAAGGGCCGCCTCGTCCTGGTCACCGGAGCCACTAGCGGAATAGGACTCGAGACGGCCCGGCAGCTCGCGGCTCTCGGCGCAAGCCTCGTCCTCGGCGTTCGCGACGCGGCGCGGGGAGCCGAAGTCGCCCGGCGGATCGTCGAGGAGGGCGGCGAGGCGGAGGTACTGGTCGTCGACCTCGCCTCCTTCGCCTCCGTCCGCGAGGCCGCCGCCCGCTTTGCGGTGAAACACGGCCACCTGGACGTCCTCGTCAACAACGCCGGCATCGCGCTGCCGCGCCGCGAAGTCTCCGTCGACGGGCACGAGCTCACATGGCAGACGAACTTCCTGTCTCACGTCCTGCTGACGCGGCTGCTTCTTCCGTCGCTTCGCCGCGGCTCGAAGCCGCGCATCGTCAGCGTCAGCTCCGAGGGGCACCGGACCGGACGAATCGCCTGGGACAATCTCGAGCTCGAACGCGGATTCGGCAGCTTTCGGGCGTACGCGAACTCGAAGCTCGGGCAGATCCTCTTCACCCGGGAGCTCGCGCGCCGGGAGCCGGCCATCACCGTCAATGCCCTCCACCCCGGGGCCATCTCGACGAACATCTGGCGGATGCAATCGAGGGCGGTTCGTTCGATCCTCGGCATCGGCGTCGCGCTCTTCGGCAAGCTGCTTCGCTCGCCCGCGACCGGTGCGGCTCCCGTCGCGCGCCTGGCGTCCGATCCGGCCCTCGACGGCGTGACCGGTCGCTACTTCAAGCGGTTCCGGGAAACGGCTCCCTCGGCGGCTGGATCGAACGACGCCGACGCCGCGAGGCTCTGGAGGGTCGCCGCGGAGGCGACGGGGCTTCAACCGGACGGCGAACCGTCGGCCCCCGCGGTGGCGCAGCCGGCGCCGCAGTAGGAGCGGCCGCCCGACTCGACGCCGCGCCCGGGGATCTTGCGCCCGCAGCGCCCGCAGGTCGGCGAAATCGCGTGGATGGCGCACTCGAAGCTGTCGAAGACATGGCGCCGTCCGAAGAGGGTGATCTCGAAGGTCTTGTCGTAATCGCTCTGGCACACTTCACAGATGGGCATCGAAGTCCCCGTCAGGAAAGGCCGCGCTGGCGCCGCCCGAGCTCAATGGCCGACGGCGGACGCCGACACCGTCGGCTGCGAAATCTCTCTCAGCACCTCGGCCGCCTTCTTGTCCCGGGCGCGCCGCGCGATGTCGGCCTGGGAGATCATGCCGACGCAGCGCCCGTGCGGATCCACGACGACCAGCCGCCGCACGCGGTTCTCTTCCATCAGGGAGCAGCACCGGTCGAGGCTTGCCTCCAGCGGCACCGTGACGCACGACGTCGACATGCAGTCGCGGGCGGTCAGCTCCAGGGCGTTGCGGCCCGCGGCGATCGCGCGGCAGGCGATGTCCCGATCCGTGACGATGCCGACGGGCTTGAGGCTGCCGGCGTACTCGACGATCGGAACGGCGCCGCAGTCATGGTCGACGAACATCCGCGCGACCTCGGGCAGGCTGGTCTCGGGCGTACAGACGGCGGGGTTCGGGGTCATCACGTCTCGGGCTTTCACGGCTTGCACCTCCTGGCCAAAATCGGCTCATCGCTCCTGATGCAAGATGCGGGCCGCCTGCCGCCGAGAAGTTCCGGCGGCCCTCCGGCGCCCCCATGGAAAACGGGATAAAAAGACCGTCGTGACCGAGATGCTCGCCGTCCGCCTCGCGATCTCGCTCGCCATCGGGCTGCTCATCGGCGTCGAGCGCGAGCGCCGCAAGGGAGGCGGCGACGAGCGGGCGCCGGCGGGGCTCCGGACGTTCGGCCTCGCCGCCCTCGCCGGGGGCCTGAGCCTCGCCTTCGGCGGAGAGGCCGTGCTTGTCGCCACGTCGCTGGTCATCGGCGCCCTCACCGCGGTCGGCTACCGGCGCACCCGCAGCCGGGACCCGGGGCTCACGACGGAGGTCGCGCTCGTCACCACCGTCCTTCTCGGCGCCCTGGCGGTCCGCGAGCCCGGGCTCGCTTCCGGGCTCGCCGTCGCGGTGGTCATTCTGCTCGCCGCCCGGTCGCGGCTCCACCGCTTCGTGCGCCGCGTGCTCACGGAGCAGGAGCTGCACGACGCCCTGATCTTCGCGGCCGCCGCGCTCGTGGTTCTGCCGCTGACGCCGGACCATCCGGTCGGACCGCTCGGCATCGTCAACCCGCGCACGCTCTGGCGCCTGGCCGTCATCTTCATGGCGATCTCCGGCGCCGGATACGTGGCGCTGCGCGCCCTCGGTCCCGCCGTGGGACTCGCGGTCTCGGGCTTCGTGTCGGGATTCATCTCGAGCTCGGCGACGATCGGCGCCATGGGCGCGCGGGCCCGGGAGAACGACAAGCTGCGCCCCGCGGCCGTCGCCGGCGCCGTGCTCTCGACCGTCGCGACGATCCTCGAGATGACCGCCCTCCTGGCGGCGACGAGCCGGGGAACCCTCCGGGCGATGCTCTGGCCCCTGCTCTTCGGCGGCCTGGCGGCCGTCGCTTACGCGCTGGCTTTCGTCGTCCGCGGAGCGCGCAGCCGCGTCGGCGATCCGAAGGACCGCGGTCGCGCCTTCCGGCTGGGGCCCGCCCTCGCCTTCGCCGGAGCCATCTCGCTCGCGACACTTCTCTCCGCGGCCGTCCATATGTGGCTCGGCCAGCGAGGCCTCGTGCTGGCCGCCGCCGTGGCCGGGTTCGCCGACGCGCACGCGGCGGCCGTCGCCGTCGCCTCGATGGTCGCCACCGGCAGGGTCGCCCCGGCCGCGGCCGTCCTGCCGATACTCGTCGGGCTGACGACCAACACGCTGACGAAGATGACGCTGGCGATCCTGTCGCGGGATCGGGCCTACGCGCTCGAGGTGATTCCCGGGCTCATCGCGGTGCTCGCGGCGGCCTGGGCCGCCCTGCTTCTGTCTTAGGCGCCGCGAGCGCCGCGTTGCAGCCGCGATCGCAGAGCCACCAGCCCGGTTCCCTCAGCCGCCGGCGCGCGAGGTCGAGCGCCTGACCGCACTGCACGCAGTAGATCCGCGCGGGCGACAGGGGCGCGCACGTCGCCTCGCAAAGACCGTAGCTGGCGAGCTCGCAATCACGGCACAACAGCACCGGTCAACGCTGTCACGCGCCGCGTCGCCGGGCCAGATCCGGCTGCATCAGGCCGGGGCGACCACCGCTAGTGCGCCGCGAAGCCCTTGTGACCGACGACGCTCTTGCGGCGAGGGCCGCGGCCCTTCAGCGTCCAGCGTTTTCCCTTTTCGGCTCCCCGCCCGATCCTCTCGAGAAGGTCCGTCGTGGTCACGATGCCGACGAGATCTCCGTCATCCAGGACGGGCAGGCAGCCGATGCTCCGTCCCCGAAGCAGGTTCGCCGCTTTTCTCATGGTCATGTCCGAAGTCGCCGAGACGGCCGGAGTCGTCATGACGTCCTCGACGCGGCGAGTTTCCCCCGGCCCGAGCGACCGGATGTCCCCGTCCGACACGATGCCCGCGACCTCTCCGTTCTGCATCACGACGAGATGGCGGATCCGGCGCCGCCGCATTCGTTCGACCGCCGCGTCGACCCCCTCCGCGGCCGCGATCGTCTCCACGTTCCGGCTCATGATGTCCTGGACTCGCATGGGACCCTCCTTGTGACTGGAAAACCGCTTCAGCGCGCGGGAGCGCGGAATTCGACGATGGTCTTCGTCCCGTCCTCCGACTCCACGCCCAGGGCCTCTTCGGCTCCGGCTTCCGATGCCTCGATCCAGACCTGCCGCGGCATGGCGATCTCGTGTTCGATGTTGCTGGTCGACGAGCCGCCGATGAGGACGGAGATCGGCCCGTCCGCGTCGGAGGCCACGATCCCTTCGAGCGGAAGATCGCGCGCCTCGACCTGCGCGCCGAGCTTCGGGTGCAGGACGCGAACGGTCACGAGCCACCCCTGGCGACGGCGGCTCAACTCCTGGAAGAACCGGAACCACTCGCTCCGCGGCACCAATCGGTCCTGCATGTCGACCTCCGACATCTCGACTCTAGGCGCGCGCCCGACCCGCTCTCTGATTCAGATGCATCAGGGGTCCGTCGCGCGGGGGAATGCCCCGTCGAGGCCGCGGCATCACTCCGTCCGCAGGGCCTCGACGGGATCGAGCGAGGCGGCCCGGCGCGCCGGCAGGACGCCGCTCGCGACGCCCACGAGGAGGCTGACGACGAGCGCGGCGACGACGTACCCCGGCCGCGTGTGCAGCGGAAGGCCCGGGAAGAACGAGCGGATCAGCCAGCCCAGGGAGAACCCCGCGACGAT
The DNA here is from genome assembly GCA_963710945.1 of uncultured Acidobacteriota bacterium. GTDB lineage: Bacteria > Acidobacteriota > Thermoanaerobaculia > UBA5066 > Gp7-AA6 > DAHUXD01. The sequence goes on along the minus strand of CAVQCH010000007.1, from coordinate 801,542 downwards.
CCCGGCCGCTCCGCCGACCACCGACAGCAGACGGCCTCGAGAAGGAAGAGCCGCAGGACCTGGCGGCGCGTCGCGCCGAGGGCGCGCATCAGGCCGATCTCGCCCGTGCGCTCGCCCACCGAGATCCACATCATGGTCAGGATGCCGATCGCGCCCACGACGAGCGAGATCGCGCCGATGCCGCCGACGGCGAGGCTCACGACCGACAGCACGCGGTCGAGCACGTCGAGCATCTCGGCCTGCGTCGTGAGCGTGAAGTCCTCCTCCCCGTCGTGCCGCTCCATGAGAACCCGCCGCACCTCCCTCTTGATGCGTTCGACCGGCATGTCGCGCGAAAAGAGGACATGGATCTCCGAGAGCTCGTCCTGGTTGAACAGGCTCTGCGCCTCCGCGACCGGGATGTAGGCGCGGTCGTCCATGTCGAAGCCCAGGATCTGCCCCTTGGACTCCATGACGCCGATGACGAGAAAGCGCCGTCCGCCGATCCGGACCCGCTCGCCGAGCGCGTTCGAGTCGCCGAAGAGCTCGCGCTTCAGTGTCGGGCCGAGCACGGCGAGCGGGCTCCCGCGCCGCGGATCGCCGGCCGGCAGGAAGCGGCCCTGCCGCACGCCGAACCGGAACACCTCCGGCATCTGGGACGTCACGCCCGCGACGAGAACGCGGCGGCCGCGGTCGCCGACCTCGACCGCCGCCGTCCCGTAAGCGCCCGGCACGACGATCTCGACGCCGCGCACGCGCTTCAACGCCTCCGCGTCCTCGATCGTGAGCTTCCGGACGGTGGCCGACGGGCCCGGCATGCCCGCTCGTCGTGGCCTTGCCCTTGGTGACCGACATGATGTGCGTGCCGAACTGCGTGAACTCCTCGACGATGTACCGCCGCGTGCCCTCGCCGAGCGACGTCAGCAGGATGACGGACGCGATGCCGATCACGATGCCGAGCACCGTCAGGACCGAGCGGAACCGGTGCGCCGCGACCGCTCCCCACGCCAGCCGGACCGCCTCGCGCGTCTCGCCGACGTTCATCGCCGCGCCAAAGCCGCGATCGGGTCGAGGCGCGCCGCGCGCCGGGCCGGCAGCGCGCCGAAAACGAGGCCGACCGAGATCGAGACGAGCAGCGCCGCGGCCACCGCCCACGACGGCGGCTGCGATCGGAAAGCTCGGGTAGAGACGCCGCAGGATCCGCGTGGCCCGCGAAGGCGGCGGCGAGCCCGAGACGCCCCCGGCGGTCGAGAGCATCGCGGCCTCGACGAGAAAGACGGCAACGACCTGGCGGGCGGTCACGCCGAGCGCCTTCAGCAGCCCGATCTCGCGGGTGCGCTCGGAGACCGAGACGAGCATCACGTTCATGATCCCGATCCCGGCCACCGACAGCGAGATCGCGGCGATCCCCGACGAGCGCCGCGGTCAGCACCGAGAGGATCCGCCCGAACGTCGACGAGGACCGCGTCCTGGGTCACGATCGTCACAGTCGTCCTCGCCGTCGTGGCGTTCCGTCAGGACCGCGGCGGACGCCGGCCTGCGCGGCCGGGATCTCGTCGCGCGACCGCGACCTCGATCAGGAGGCGAAAGACGCCCGTCTGGTTGAACATCTTCATCGCCGCGGCCGATGGGGACGTAGACCATCTCGTCGAGGTCCATGCCGATCGACATGCCGCGCGGCGCCATGACGCCGATGACCCGGAAGCGCTCGTCGCCGAGGCGCAGGACTCTCGCCGAGCGGGTTCTCGGTGCCGAAGAGCTCCGGCTGGACCGTCGACGCCGATCACGCACACGCGCTCGCTCCCGCTGCGGCCTCGCCCGCCGGCAGGAACCGGCCGATCTGGACCTGGACGATTGCCGGACTGGCAGGAACTCCGCCGTCGTTCCCGGCCACCGTCACGTCGCGGCGCCTGCTCGCCCCGCTCGCCGGGGCCATGCCGCAGGTCAGCGGCGCGACCGGCGCACGGGCGGACGCGGCGGGCGATCGCCTCGACGTCGTCGAGCGTCAGGTCGTGGGGCGCGCCGGTCACGAAGGGCGGCGACATCCCGTCGTCTCGGTCTTTCCCGGAAGCACGATGAGCAGGTTCGTGCCGAGGTTGGCGAACTCGCCCGTCACGTAGAGCCGCGCGCCCTCGCCGAGGCTCGTCAGGAGCACGACCGACGCGACCCCGATGGCGACCCCCGCGAGCGACAGTCCGGTGCGCAGGCCGATGCCCCCGCAGCGCGCCGCCCGAGAACGCCACGAGGTCCCGGGGATTCACGAGGCCGCTCCCGCCGGCGCCGCCGCGGCGTCGACCTCCTCGACTTCGATGGCCCCATCCACCAGGCGCAGGCGGTGCGGGCGCGCGCGCCCGATGTGCCGGGTCGTGCGTCACGACGACCAGCGTGAGGCCCTTCGCGTTCATCCCCTCGAGGAGCCTCACGATCTCGGCGCCGGCGGCGGTGTCGAGGTTGCCCGTCGGCTCGTCGGCCAGCAGAAGCGACGGCCCCATCACGACGGCGCGCGCGATGGCCACCCGCTGGCGCTCGCCGCCCGAGAGCTGCTCGGCGAGGTGGTCGGCGCGGTCGGAAAGGTCGACGTTCTCGAGCGCCCGTGCGACGCGGGCCGCCCGCTCGCGCCGTTCGACGCCGGCGAAGATCATCGGCAGCTCGACGTTGCCGGCCGCCGTCAGGCGCGGCACGAGGTGGTAGAACTGGAACACGAACCCGATCCGGTGCCGCCGCACGTCGGAGAGCGCGTCGTCGTCGAGCCGCGCCACCTCGCGGCCGTCGAGGCGGTACGAGCCCGGAGGTCGGCCGGTCGAGGCACCCGAGGATGTTCAGCAGCGTCGACTTGCCCGAGCCCGAGGGTCCCATGATCGAGAAGTAGTCGCCGTCGGGGATCGTCAGGTCGATGGACTGCAGGGCGTGGACGGGCCGGCCGCCGACCTCGTACTCCCGGCCGACTCCCGACAGCTCGATCACCTCGGCGATTCCGCGGTCGATCCGCGACGCGGGCGCCCTCCTTGACCTCCGCCCGGTCGAGCGACACGACGACCGCGTCTCCCGGGCGCAGCCCCTTTCGGACCTCCGCGAACTGCCAGTTCTTCAGGCCGAGCGCGACCGGCCGGCTCTCGAGCCGGTCCCCGCGCGCCACCAGGACCCGGTCGCCCTCGAGGACCGCCGAGCTCGGGATCCTCAGGACGCCGTCTTTCACGGCGAGAATCACCTCGACGTCCGCCGAGATGCCGGGCGAGAGGCTGCGTGCGAAGTCCTGGTCGTCCAGCTCCGCCTCGATCTCGAAGATCCGGTTCTGCTCCTGCGCGTCGTGCACGTACGGGGCCACGCGCCGGACCTTGCCGGCGAACGACCGGCCGGGGAACGCGTCGAAGGTGATGCGCACCGCCTGGCCGGCATGCACGCGGCCGACGTCCACCTCGTCCATCGGCGCGCTCACGTAGCCCGTGCCGGAATCGAGCAGGACCATGACGGGCGGAATCGGCAGGCCCGGAGGCGACGGCGTGATCCACTCCCCGATCTCCGTCCTCACCTCGGCCACCACGCCGTCGAACGGCGCGCGCAGCACCGTCTTTTCGAGGCTGACGCGCGCCGCGCGACAGGGCCGCCCGCGCCTGCGCCGATCCGCGATCCGGCCGACTCGCACGCGGCCGCGGCGGCGTCGCGGCGGCTCTGGAGCTGGTCGACGAGCTCGACGGACACGAGCTTCTCCCGCGACAGCGCCAGGTTGCGCGCGAGCTCGCGGTCGAGCTGCTCGGCCGTGCGGCACGCCTCGGTCGCGGGCCGAGATCGCCGCGTCGAGGGCGCTCTGCTGCAGGTCCACCTGCGCCCGGTAGTCGCCGTCGGCGATCCGCATGAGCACGTCCCCGGCGCGGACCCTTTCGCCCTTTCGGACGGGCAGCTCCCGGACCCGCCCGCCCACTTCCGGCGACAGCTCGGCGCGGCGGCGCGCCTTGACCGTGCCGGCCTTGCTGTTCGTCACGCTCTCCTCGACGCGGCCCGGCCGCCGCGAGAAAGACCGTCACGGGGACGCGCGCGGGCCGGAAGACCGTCAGGCGCAGGGCAAGGGCGACGGCGACGACGCCGGCGACCCACGGCAGCCACCTCAGAAAGCGCGCCGTCCGGGACGAGACCCGGGGGCCGGCGATCGCCGCGTCTTCCAGGAGTTCCTCCCCGGGAGAGTCTATCGTCCCCGGATCGTCAGGACCGGGCACGGCGCCGTCGCGACCACGCGCGCGGCGACGCTCCCGACGAAGAAGCGGGCGACGCCCGTGCGGCCGTGCGTGCCGACCACGAGCAGGTCCGCACGGTGGCGCCGGGCCGCGCGATTGACGGCCTCGTGGGGAGCGCCGTTGAGGATGAGGCCCCGGGCCTGAACGCCCGCCTTGCGCGCCCACGCCAGCAGCGGCCGCAGGTGCTTTCGCGCGTCGGCGCGGATCGCCACGTTCACTTCCTCGTAGAAGCGCGGCAGCACGTAGCCCTCGGGGGAAAAGGGAACGGGCGGCGCGGCGACGTGGGCGATCCAAAGCTCGGCGCCGCTCGAGGCCGCCATCTCGACCGCGCGGCGAAACGCCGGCCGCGAGGCCGCGGAGAAATCCGTGGCCACGAGAATGTTGCGTATCGGTTTCATCAGACGCCATCCTTCCGGTCCGTGTGGCGGCGGACGTAGTCGCGCGCGAAATCGAGAAGGGCCGCGTTCGTCAGGCCCGCGCGCACCGCTTCGGCTTCGGCGGCTTTCGGATCCCAGCCCTCGCGCACGATGCGCCGCACCATCCAAAGGGCGGCGGCGCGGTTGCCCGTGGCGCAGTAGATGAACACGGGATAGATGGCGGCGTCGTCCGTCACCCCGAGGAACTCCTCGACCGCGGCGTCGCTCGGATCCTTCGGGGATACCGGCACGCGCAGGAAGAGAAGGCCCGCGCCCCGCGCCGCGCGCGCCACCGGCTCGGCGTCGAACTCGGGAGCCTCGCGCAGGTCGATGACCGCCCGGAACCCGGCGCCGGCGAGGGCGGCTGCCTGTTCCGGCGTCGGCTGCCCCCCGATGGCGACGCGCTCGTCGATGCGGGCGAAGCGGTCGATGTTTTCGGCCTCGACCGCGGCGAAGGCCGCGGCGGCCAGCAGGGGCGCGACGAGGGGCAGGAGCCACTTCGGAGGGGCGATCACGGTCAGCCCTTTTCCACGTAGCGGCGGACGAAATCCGATTCGGTCAGGATCCCGACGAGGTGCTCGCCCTCGACGACCGGCAGGCAGCCGATCTTGTTCTCGAGGAGTATCTCGGCCGCGGCCTTGAGGTTCTCGTCGGGCTCGACCGTTTCGACCTCGGTCGCCATGATCTCCCGCACCTTGCGGCGGCGCAGGATGTCCTGCTGCATCGAGAGCGGCAGCGCCTCCTGGCTCCCGAGGGCGCTGCGCGTGAGGTCGCGCTGCGTGACCAGGCCGACGATGTCGCCCTCGCGATCCACGATGGGCACGTGCCGTATGTGGTGCGCGTCCATGAGGTCGTAGAGGGCTTCGAGATCGTCGTTGGGCCGCAGCGTGAACACGTGGTCCGTCATGAGGTCGCGGACCTCCGCCGGGCGCGCGACGACGGGCGATGGATGGCTTCGCATGTCAAACTCCTCCTTCTCCGGATTTGCGGTGCGCGGCGCGATGCCGGGCCACGTCGCGCCGGCGGCGCCGGACGTAGTCCTGGAGCTGGCGCCGCGCCGCGTCGAACGACTGGCGGACGAGCACGTGCGGGTCCTCGCCGTAGGGCTGGTCGTGGACGACGATCTCTTCGTCGGGGACCGTCAGGCGGATGCGGACGTCGTAGAGAGGCCCCTGGCGGTGGTGGCCGTGGGGCGCCTCGACCCAGACCTGGCAGCGCTGGATCTCGTCGGAGTAGCGCTGGAGGCGGTCGAATCCCCGGGCGATTTCCTTCTCGAGAAGCGGCGCGTCGGCGACCTCGCCCAGGTGAACCTGCAGTGGCAATGTCATGACTGAAACACTCCTCCCGAACAGCCTGCCGGGGACTGGTGCAATTGCATCAATTCCGATGGCGACCGCGGCGACAGGGATGGCGGGAACCGACGTCAGCGCGCGTGGGCAACGGGATCCGGCTGGAAACGGGCCTTCGCGAGCAGGTCGATGACATCGGCATCCGTCGTCTGGTCGAAGCTCTCGTAGAAACGGCCCACCGCGAGAAACGGCTCGGGAGTGAACACGCAGACGGCTTCGTCGGCCAGCTGCGCGAGGTCGCGCACGGTGTCGGCGGGGCCCACGGGCACGGCCACGACGACCCTCCGGGCTCCCCGCTCGCGGACCGCCTTCACGGCCGCGCGCATGGAATACCCGGTCGCGAGCCCGTCGTCCACGAGGATCGCGGTCCGGCCGGCCAGCGCCGGGGGCGAAAGCTGGCCCCGATAGGCTTGCTCGCGCCGCCGCAACTCCCGCTCCTCCTGCCGGACGACCCTCTCGACGACGGCGGGCGACACGCCCATCCGGCGCAGCAGCGGTTCATCGAGCACGCGCACGCCCCCGGAGGCGATCGCCCCCATCGCGTACTCTTCGTTGCTCGGGAACCCGAGCTTGCGCACGAGGAAGACGTCGAGCGGCGCCCCGAGAAAGCGTGCAACCTCGAAGCCCACCGGCACGCCCCCGCGCGGGAGGGCGAGGACGATGACGTCCGATCGCCCCGCGTAGTGTGCCAGGGCGCGCCCGAGCGAGCGACCCGCGTCGTGGCGGTCCCGGTAGAGCATCGCCGCTCACTCTCCCCGGACCGAAGAGTCGAGCCGGTCTGCCGGGGACGGCGCCCATTCGGGCCTCGACAGGTGACGACGGAACCACGCCGCGGCCAATTGCGCGACCTGTTCGAGCGCTCCCGGCTCGGGAAAGAGATGCGACGCGCCGGGCACGATGCGAAGCTCCTTCTCGCAGCGAAGCGCGGCGAGCGCCGCCTCGTTCAACTCGAGGACCTCCGGATCGGCGCTTCCGACGATGAGCAGCGTCGGCGCGACGACGCGGTGGAGCGCGGGACCGGCCAGGTCGGGACGTCCCCCCCGCGAAACGATCGCCCGGATCGCCTTCCCGCGCTCGGCCGCCGCCAGCAGGGCGGCAGCCGCCCCCGTCGAAGCGCCGAAGTAGCCGAGCGGCAGGCCGCGCACGGAATCCTGGCGCCGCGCCCAGTCCGTGGCGGCGAGAAGGCGCCCCGCCAGAAACGCGATGTCGAAGCGCAGGTGTGCCTGCTCGAGATCCAGGGCTTCCTCCTCCGGGGTCAGGAGGTCGATCAGCAGGGTGGCCATCCCCGCGTCGCGCAGACGGCGGGCGACGAACTGGTTGCGCGGGCTATGGCGGCTGCTGCCGCTTCCATGGGCGAATACCACGAGGCCTCGGGCCGGACTCGGGACCTCGAGGTTCCCCGTCAGGTGGGCCGAAGGGACCGCGATGCGAACCACGCCCGCGTCGGGCCCGGCATGGCGCTTCATGCGGCAAACTCCTCCAGCCGGACCGGCAGCCGCCGCTGCCCCCACCGTCCCGGCCGCTCTTCGAACACACCCGGGCACGTCTGGCCGCACGCGGCGCAACGCCCGCCCTTCAAGCTCCACTCGGTCAGGCGATACCCGTCGCGGCCGATGAGCCGCCGCCCGCAGCCCGTGCAGAAGGTGCTGCCCCCCTCTTCGTCGTCGATGTTTCCCGTGTAGGCGTACCGGACCCCGTTCTCCAGGGCGATCCGGCGCGCCCGCACGAGCGCGGATGCGGGCGTGGCGGGCACGTCGAGCATTTTCCAGTCCGGATGGAAAGCGCTGAAATGCATGGGCACATCCGAGCCGAGGTTGTCGACGACCCACCGGGTCATCGCCGCGATCTCCGCGTCGGAGTCGTTGTGCCCCGGGATGACGAGGTTCGTGATCTCGAGCCACACGTTCGTGTGCTTCTTGAGATAGACGAGGGTTTCGAGCACTGGCGCGAGATGCACGCCAGTGACCTCTTCGTAGAACTTCTCGGTGAAGCCCTTCAGATCCACGTTGGCGGCGTCGATGTGCCGATAGAGCTCCGCGCGCGGCGCCTCGCAGATGTAGCCTGCCGTCACCGCGACCGTCCGGATCCCACGCTCGTGGCACGCCCGCGCGACGTCGATCGCGTACTCGAGAAAGATCGTCGGGTCGTTGTACGTGAAGGCGACGCTGCGGCAACCGAGATCCTGCGCCGCTCGGGCGATCGTCGCGGGCGTCGCGTCGTGGGAGAGCTTCGCGGTGTCGCGGGACTTGCTGATGTCCCAGTTCTGGCAGAACTTGCAGGAGAGATTGCAGCCCTCGGTGCCGAACGACAGAACCGGCGTGCCCGGCAGGAAGTGATGGAGGGGTTTCTTTTCGATCGGGTCCACGCAGAACCCACTGGAACGGCCATACGTCGTGAGGACGACCTGATCTCCCTCGCGAGCTCGAACGAAGCACAACCCCCTCTGCCCCTCGCGCAGCGTGCAGAAGCGAGGACACACGTCGCACTGGATCCGCCCGTCCTCCAGGCGATGCCAGTACTGCGTCGGAAAGGCCGCTTCGCTCACGCGTCCATCGAACCGCTCGGAGGCCCTCGGGGCAAGGTTCGTTTACATCAAAGGGCTCGCGGGAACGGCCACGGCAGCGGGAAAAGAAAGCGGCCGGCGGGTTTCGCCGGCCGCTGGGCGCCGCGTGCGCGGCGCCACTTTCGTGGGGCGCGGGGAGGTTAGACGACCTTCACTTCGATGGCCTTCGGCCGCGGCTTTTCCGTCTTGGGCAGATGCACCCTCAGGATGCCGTCTTTGAAGTCCGCCGCCACCTTGTTCTCCTCCGCGTCCAGCGGAACCGTGAAGGTCCTCAGGAACGTTCCATAGGAGCGCTCGACACGATGGAACTTCTTTCCCTTCTCTTCCTTTTCCTGTTTGCGCTCCCCCTGAATCGTCAGCACGCCGTTCTCGACGGTGACCTTCACGTCTTCCTTCTTGATCTCCGGCAGCTCGGCATTGACCAGGTATTCCTTCTCGGTTTCCTGGATGTCGACCACCGGCGCCCAGTCGGTCACGAGGAGTGACTCCTTCTCGGGGGTCGGCCGGGTGCGGTTGCCGAAGATGCGATTGAAGCGGTCTGACAGGTCCTCCATCTCGCGGAAAATCGGAAACGTCGGGGTCTCGTAACGAATGAGATTCATGGCATCCTCCTTTGGCTCGATATCCACCCATAACATGCACCCGATCGGGCCCGACGTCGAGGATGCAGCTGCATCATTTCGGCTGGAGCGCGGCCGTTTTTCTCCGCGAGGAGGGCGAGCACTCGCAGTGAATTCTCGGCGGGCGGCGCCGTTCCCGAGAGCACGAGGGCCGGGTCCTCGGGCGGCTCGTACGGCTCGGTCGCTCCGGGCAGATGCGGCGCACCGCCCGAGCGCGCGCGGGCATACAGGCCCTTCGGATCGCGCGCCTCGCGCACCTCGCGCGGCGCCTCGACGAGCACCTCGACGAGACCAGGCAGGCGCGCGCGCAGACGCTCCCGGTGGGCACGCCGGGGCGCCGTGGCGTCGACGAGGACGTTGAAGCCCTGGCTGGCCAGTAGCGCCGCGAGGTCCGCGACCGCCGCGTAGAAACGGTCGCGCCCGGCCGGCGTGTAGTCGGCTTCGGGCGTGAGGATCTTCCGCAGGGCGTCGGACTCGAGCCAGACAGCCGTTGCTTCCCCCAGCGGCCAGGCGGTCCAGCACCGCGCGGGCGATCGTCGACTTGCCCGACGCCGGCGCGCCCGTCAGCCACACTGCCCAACTCACGGGCGCGGCCGGCCGAACCAGGCCGGGATCCGGTCGGGCTCGAAGCGCTCGGCCTCCAGCACCGAGAGAATGAAGCGGAAGAGCTTGCGGCGCACGTCGTCGGACTCCTTCGGATACCAGAGCGGGTTGGCCAGCACGAGGCCGCGAAAGGCGAAGTGGGGCGCGACGACCCCAGGAAGATCCCGGTCGCCCGAGCGCTCGGCGTACCGGTCCCAGAAGTGGCGGAAGAGCTCGGCGAAGGGACCGGAGAATCCCCCCGTCGTCCGCAGGGCGAAGAAGAGGAAGTTGACGCCGAGCGAGGCCACGTCGTCGGCCGGGTCGCCGAAGGGCCCGCGGCTGCGGTCGAGCACCTGGAAGTCCGTTCCTTCGCGAAAGAGGATGTTCCACGGGTGGAAGTCTCCGTGGATCGTCCGGAGACGATCGCCGCGCTCCCGGAGCCGGTAGCGCCACGCGAGCGCCCGCGTCTCGACCTCGCACAGGAGCGCCGCGTCGATGAATCCGAAAGGCAGCGGATAAGAGTCGGCGATGCCGGCGATGCACTCGCCCGAGCCGACGAGCTCCCGCAGGCGCCGCCGGTGCCACGTCGGATGCGACACGGGCTCGCGGTGGATGCGGGCGAGGTAGTCGGCCAGGGCGGCGGCCCGGGCGCGATCCTCGTCCGTCAGGGCGCCGCGCTGCGCGATTCGGTCGAAATCGGCGGCGTAGGGCTCCCCCTCCGAGAACTCGGTCAGCAGAAAGACCTCGCCGGCGCCGCCGAGGCTGACGGCGGGCCCGTCGGCGCGAAAGGCGCCGACGTCCACGGCGCGCACGTGCTTCTCGAGCGTGCCGTAGTCCTCCCAGGCGCGCAGCAGGATCCCCGCGCGGTCGGACCGGTCCTCGTGGCCGAACGCGCCGGGCCGCACCGTCTCGAGCACCAGGCGCCGCTGCCCCGCCGCTTCCTCCCATCGGATCATGTGCGGCACGCCGTAGCCGCCCTCCTTGATGCCGCCGGCCTTCACGGCGAGCGGCTCCACGCGGGCGTTTCCGGCCTCGGGCCCGAAGCGCGCGGCGAGGTAGTCGCGAAGTCCGGGGAAGAGGTCCTGCTCGGCCATGATCCTTAGAACACCAGAATCGCCGCCGCGGGCGGTGATGAGAATGAATCAGGCCGCGGCAGGCCCCTGCCCGGCGGCCCGCAGGCCCGGGAGCCGGGCCAGCACGGCCTCGGAAATGCGCTGCGCGTCCCGCTCGACGCCGTGGATCATCGTCGAGGACATGGCGTAGAGGAAGTGCAGGCCGACGAAGTACAGCCCGGCTCGCCCGGGACGACGCCGCTCTCGTGCCGCGGCTCTCCCGTCTCGTCGAGAACGGGCAGGTCGATCCAGGAGAATCCCGGATGGAAGCCCGTGCACCAGATGACGTTGGCCGCATCGAGGACGCGGCCATCCTCGAGAAGCGGCTTTCCGCCGCGCGACTCCCGCGACCCTCGCCACACGCTCGACGCCGGCGGCCTCGAGCTCCGCGGGCTTGACCCGGATGAGCGGGGCGCCCTGCGAGATGATCCTCGGCCGCACCTTGCGGCCGATCGGCGTCTTCACCGTCAGGACGCGGTGAAAGACGAACCGGAAGAGCAGCGGTACCAGGAAGAGCCGCGCCACGCGCGACCCGACGCGGAAGGGAACGTGGCCCGTGTCCCGTCCCGACATCCACGTCGGGCGGTCCTTCGCCGTCTCGAGAGCGATCTCGGCGCCGGAGTTGCCCGCTCCGACGATGAGCACGCCGCCTTCCCGAAGCTGGGACGGGTTCCGATAGGCGCTCGAATGGAGCTGCACGATGCCGGGATCGAGCTCCCGGGCAAACGGCGGCACCTTGCCGCGCTGGTAGCTCGCCATCGCCACGACCACGTGCTCCGCCTCGAAGCGCCGGGCGCCCGCGGCGACGACGTAGAGGTCGCCCTCCCGGGACAGGCGGTCCACCCGGACGCCCGATCGGACCGGCAGGGCGAAGTGCTTCGCGTAGGCCTCGAGGTAGTCGGCCATCTCGTCCTTGGTCGGGAACGAGTGGGCGGGGGCCGGGAAGGGCATCCCGGCGAGCCCGTCGTAGCGGGCCGGGGTGAAGAGCCGCAGCGAATCCCAGCGGTTGCGCCAGGAATCGCCGATCCTCGGGCTGGCGTCGAGGATGACGAACCGCACGCCGCGCCGGGCGAGGAAGTAGCCGACCGACAGGCCCGCCTGCCCGCCGCCGATGACGACGACATCGAAGCGTTCGGCCCCCTGCGACCGGCCTTGCGGGCCGGCGGCTCTGCTGCCCGCTTCGAGCCTGCCGAGTCCCATGCAACGCGGCCCCCTCTTCGACCAAGGCCCGCTGCCGGACCGCAAGCCCGGCAGAGTTCCCGATCTCTCTTCCTTCGTTCGCGCGTTCGACATGATCGTCATCTCCTTCGCGAGCTCCACGGTACGACCGGCAACGGGCGCCGCGCTTCGGGGGAACCCCCCATTTTGCGAGCCACGACGGAATGGGGGATTTCCCCCATGCCGGCCTCAGAGCAGCGCGTGCTCGTACGCGAAGGCCGTGGCCGCTGATCGCGACGATACCCCGAGCTTGTCGAAGATGTTGCTGACGTGCCTGTCGATGGTCTTTTCGCTCAGAAAGAGCTCGGCCGCGATTGCCTTGTTGGTCTTGCCGGCCGCCACGAGGCGCAGCACCTCGAGCTCGCGCGAGGTCAGGCCATGCGGGCGCGCGGCGCGGCCTTCGGCCTTCGAGCGCCAACCGCGCGAGATCGGGCGCCGCTCCAAGCTGCTCGAACACGTCTGCGCGCCGCGTCGAGCTCGAGCGCGGCTCCCTCCTCGTCTCCGAGAGCGCGGCACGCCCGGCCGATGAGGACGCGCAGCCGCGCGGCGATGTATTGCGCTCCGAATCGCTGCCATACCTCGAAGGCGTGGCGCAGCGGGCCGAGCGCTCCCTTCGCGTTGCCTCCGGAGAGCTCGACGGCGCCCCGGGCGTGGGCGGCCATGGCTCCCAGAATTTCGACGTCGAGGCTCTTCGCGATCTCCTCCAGCTCCCGGCAGCCGATTCGCGCTTCTTCTTCGTCGCCGGCGGCAAGCAGGATCTCGACGTGGGCGGGCAGAAATCTCGCCCGCTGCCAGGGGTCGCGCGTCTCTCCGACGACACGCCGCATCTGCGCCGCCGCCACGTCGGCGCGGCCCTGGGCCAGCCGCAGCAGGGCGAGGCCGGGCTGGGGCTCCCATCCCCAGCGGCTCGCCCGCCGATACGCCTCCTCGGCCTCGGCATACTCTCCTCGCAGGCGGTGCACTTCCGCCTCCTGGTACACCGCCGCCGCGGAAGACTCCGGATCCGCCCCTGCCGCCAGCCGATCGGCCGCGCGGCGCGCTTCTTCGATGGCGTCGTTCCAGGCGCCGTCGAGCTGGAGGATCTCGGCGCGGTGCACGAGGCACTGACCGGTGAAAGCGACGATCTCGGGGTTTTCCCCGCACCAGGCCGCCAGCGCGCGGGTCCATTCCCGCGAACGCTCCACGGCGAAGACCTGCTGGCAGCAGTGGATGACGCTGCAGTAAACGAGGCCGGTCATGAAAGGCGAGAGCTCTCCGGCCGTCGCGGCGACCATCGCCTCGTCGAGCAACGCCAGCCCCTCCTCGACGCGTCCCAGGCGCATCCGGGCGCGCCCCTGCAGGTTCCGGGCGAACGCGACGAGGTCCGCGTCGGCGAACCTCTCGCCGGCCGCCGCCGCGGCCGAAGCCGTGGCGAAGGCGGCCTCGCCGTCGCCGGCGACCAGCTGCTGGCGCGCCTGCGGGATGAGCAGGTACCCCCGCTCCACGCAGTCGTCGCCGTCCTCGACCAGACGCTGGGCCCGCGCGAACCATCCCGAGGCCTGGCCGACCTCGCCCCGGCCGATGAGCGTGAATCCCAGCCGGATCGCGGAGCGCGCGGCGCGGACGCCCTCCCCGGCCGCCATGTGCGCCTGGTGCGCGCGCTCGAGCGCCCGGTGCGCCTCCTCGTCCCGCCCGAGGAGAGAAGCGGCCATCGCGAGCAGGTCGAGGTCGTCGCCTCCGAGCGGGACGGCCTCGTCGGCGCGGGACAGGGCGCGGCAAGCGTCCTTCCATTCCCGCCGCCGGTAGAGCTCCCGGCCGTTTTCGAGCTGGCGCGCGGCGTCGGTCATGACCGGGGCACGGACACTCTTTAGAGAAACGCGACCAGGGCCCCGGTCGTCTCTCTTGGCTTTTCCTCGAGCACCCAGTGCCCGCAGTTCTTGAGGATGACGACGGTCACGTTCGTGCCGACGAGCCTGGCCTGATCGGCGAGGGCTTTTCCCGAGGCCTGCTCGCCGCCGATCGACAGGAGTGGCATCGACAGCTTCGTCTTCGAGAGCTCGGCGAAATCCTTCGCGGTCTTCGGGAAGGCGATGAAGTAGGCCCAACCCGACTCCATCCGTCCGGGGCGAGAGTAGGCCGCGGTGTATGCCTCCCGGTCGGCTTCCGACAGGGAGTGATTCCTGTCGGCGGCAAAGTCGTTCCAGTAGTAGTCGAAGTAGGTGCGTTCGCGACCCTTGACGAGCGCCTCGGGTGTCGGCCCGCTGAAGCGGAAGTGCCAGCGGTCCGGGCTGTCGTAGATGGCCTCCCATCCGGCCACGCCGGGCAGAAACGCGTCCATCAGGACGAGCTTCTCCACCTCCGAAGGGTACTGCGCCGCGTAGGCGTAGGCGACCATCAGGCCGATGTCGTGGCCGACGACCCGCGCCCGCACGACGCCGAGGGCCTTCGCGAGCGCATGGATCGTGGTCGCCGCCGACTTCATGTCGAGGCCCCGCACCGGGATGTCGGAATCGCCGATGCCGGGCAGGTCCGGTGCGATTACCGTAAAGCGGTCGGCGAGCAGCGGAATGAGCGGCCGCCACATGCGCGACGTCTCCGCGTAGCCGTGCAGAAGGATGACCGCCGGGCCGTGGCCCGCGCTCAGGTAGTGGAGTTTCGTTCCGCCGACGTCCTTCGTGAGGGACGCAATGGGCGCATCGGCCCGGGCGGCGACGGCGCACACGAGGCCGAGCAGGAAGAGACGCCCGACGCGTATCCGCAGCATGGAGATCTCCTCAGCCTTTCAGGAATGCGAGCAGATCGGCATTGATCTGGTCCTTGTGCGTCGAGCACATCCCGTGGGGATAACCCGGATACACCTTGAGCGTCGCGCCCTTGACGATTTTCGAAGAGAGCATCGCCGAGGCGCCGATCGGCACGATCTGGTCGTCGTCGCCGTGGAGGATCAGCGTCGGCACGTCGAACTTCTCGAGGTCTTTCGTCGTGTCCGTCTCGGAGAAGGCCTTGATGCAGAAGTAGGACGCCGGGAAGCCGGCCATCATGCCCTGGAGCCAGAACGAGTCGCGGATGCCCTGCGAGACTTTCGCCCCCGGCCGGTTGTAGCCGTAGAACGGCATGCTGAGGTCCTTCCAGAACTGCGACCGGTCGGCGGTGACGCCCGAGCGGAGCCCGTCGAACACCTCGAGGGGCAGGCCGCCGGGATTTGCTGCCGTCTTCAACATCAAGGGGGGAATCGCACCGATGAGGACAGCCCTGGCCACACGCTTCGTGCCGTGGCGGCCGATGTAGCGGGCGACCTCGCCGCCGCCGGTCGAGTGGCCGACGTGGACGGCCTTCTTGAGGTCGAGCTTTTCGACGAGCGCCGCCAGATCATCGGCATAGGTGTCCAGGTCGTTTCCGTTCCACGGCTGGCTCGAGCGTCCGTGGCCGCGCCGGTCGTGCGCGATGCAGCGGTATCCGCGCGATGCCAGAAAGAACATCTGGTCTTCGAAGGCGTCGGCGGAAAGCGGCCAGCCATGGCTGAACACGACCGGCTGTCCCGTCCCCCAGTCCTTGTAGTAGATCTGCGTGCCGTCCGCGACCGCGATCGTTGGCATTTCCCGCTCCTCCCCCGGCTTGCGCCGATTCTGTATGGAGCCGTACAGATACACCACGATTCCGCGTGACGCAACGGATTGCCGAAGCCGGCAGGCGCCGGATTCCCGCCCCGCGGGCGGAACCTTCGGCGGGTTCGCGGCGTAGGGAAGACTGAAGTTCGGAGGGATTCATGCCTGAGGGTTCCGGCCGCCTTCCCGGATTGCTTCTCGGCGCGCTCCTGGCGTCGGGCGTCGCGTTCGGCCTGCCGCCCGCGGACGCGCCGGCGACCGCCATCGTGCACGCCAACGTCGTCCCGATGGACGCGGACCGCGTGCTGCCCGACCACTCGGTCGTCGTCGCGGGAGGAAGGATCGTCGGGATGGGACCGTCTTCCGCGACCCCGGTCCCGAAGGGGACGCGGATCGTCGACGCGAAGGGCCGCTACCTGATGCCGGGCCTCGCGGACATGCACGTGCACGTCTACGTGCCGCAGGAGCTGACGCTGTACGTGGTCAACGGGGTCACGACGGTCTTCGATCTCAACGGCCGCCCGGCCTACCTCGACTGGCGCCGGAAGATCGGCGACGGGAGGCTTCTCGGGCCCACGATCTATTCGGCGGGCCCCACGTTCGATCACCCGCGGACGCCGGAGGAGGCCGTCGCGGAGGTCGATCGCCAGGCCGCCGCCGGCTATGACGCGGTCAAGATCTACAACCAGGTCAGCGCCGCCGAGTACCCGGCGCTGACCGCCGAGGCGAAGAAGAAAGATCTCGTCCTGGTCGGCCACGTGCCCCGCGACCCGGGCTTCGCGGCCACGCTCGCGGCGGGCCAGTCGATCGCGCACGCCGAGGAGTACGTCTACACCTTCTTCAACGACGACCCCGACCCGAGAAACGAGGTCGTGCACCCGCTCGACACGATGAAGATCCCGAAGGCCGTGGCGATGAGCCGCGAGGCCGGGATCTCGGTCATCCCGACGCTCGTCGCCTTTCACAACATCGTGCGGCAGGCGACGGCCGTCGACGCGTATCTGCGCGACCCGAACCTGGCGTACATGGCGCCATACATGCGGGCGCAGCTCGAGCCCGACCGCAACACGTACGCCACGCGCTGGCCGCCGGAGCGCCTGCCCGGCCTGGCGGTGAGCTACGAGTTCCAGCGGCAGCTCGTCCGGGCGCTGCACGACGGCGGCGTGCCGATTCTCGCGGGGACGGACGCGTCGTGGCTGGGCGTGCCCGGATTCAGCCTCATCGAGGAGGTCGAGAACCTCCAGCAGCTCGGCTTCACGCCCTACGCGGCCCTGCGGACGGCGACGGCCGACCCGGCGAAGCTCCTGCGCCGCGAAAACGACTTCGGAACGATCGCCGTCGGCCGGCGCGCGGATCTGATTCTCACGGCGAAGAACCCCCTCGACGACGTCCGCCACCTGCGCAGCATCGCCGGCGTCATGGCCGGCGGACGCTGGATCGGGGATGCCGAGCGGCGGCGGCTTCTCGCCGCGCTGCCGGCGTCGTACCGCGCCGATCTCGCCCGATTGATCTGCGAGGCCGAAACCGACGTCTCGGCCCTCGACGTCGAGCTGGCCGAGACGGACCCCCTGGGGGTGCTCTCGTCCGCCGTCATGACGGGGCTCGCCGCAAGCCGGGGACCCGCGCAGGTCTCCCCCGTGCTGCGCCGCATGCATCAGAAAAACCCGGCTTCTCACCTCACGACCGAGGAGACGATCAATCAGCTCGGATACGACCTGCTCGGCCTGAAGCAGAACGACGCGGCCATCGAGGTCTTCCGGCTCAACACCGAGTTCTACCCGCGATCCGGGAACACCTGGGACAGCCTCGCCGAGACGTACCTGCGCCTCGGCAACGAGGGACTCGCGCGGGAGACTTACGCGAAGGCGCTCGAGGTCCAGCCCGACTACCCGAACGCGAAGGCCGCGCGCGCGATCGTCGAGGGCAAGACGCCGTAACCGGCGGCCGGCGCCTCAGGGCCCCACGCGCTCGAGCACGGTGACGATCTCGTCGTTGCCGCGCCACCAGGACCGGACGCCCGGCGTCGGTTTGCTCCCCTTCCGGAACCGCACCGCGTAGGCATCGCGGAGGGCCGGCAGGGCGGCGACGTCGAGCGCCGGCCCCGCTTCGCGCTCGAGAACGCCTACGACCGCGTACCGGGGACGCCGGGCCGATATCTCGGATTCGGCCTCGTCGCCCCAGACCACGGCGGGGCGCGCGGGCAGGCGCGCGAGCTCCTGCTGCAGGAACCCGAGGTCGTGCACGAGCAGGACGCCGTCACGCGGCGACGAATTCGCGACGAGCCAATCCATGACCGCCTTTCGCGGGTCCTCGAGCTCGTGGCGCGCCTTCGCATGGGCCGCCAGCGGAATGACGAAAGCAACGAGCGACCCAGGCGACCCCGACCGCGTCGATCCAGGCGGGATGGCGCATCCAGGCCCGAAGGCGCGCGAAGGCGATCGCGGCCGCGACGCAGCCGAGCGGGACGAGGGGAACGAGGTTCCGGAACGGCCGATAGGAGGGCCGTCCGTAGAGAAGGAAACAGGCCCCCGCAAAGACGCACCAGCCCGCGACCGTCGGCGCGGTCCGGCGGTCGGCGAGCCCGATCACCAGTCCCGCCAGGGCCAGCACGACGAACACGAACCCGAGCTCCGCCTTCGCGTAACCCACGTTCGATTCCGCGAGCAGGAGGGCCTGGCTCCACAGTCCCTCGGACGTCTGCATGCCGTACATTCGCGCCTGGAAGCGCAAGGCCCCGAGGACGCCGGACGCATTCGTCAGAAGGACCGGCATCGCCGCCACGATCCCCACCCCGAGGCCCAGCGCCGCCAGCGCCAGGCGCCGGAGCTTCTCGGAGACGGAGACGCCGAGCAGCAGGGTCGTCGCCGCAAGAGAGACGATCACGAGAACCGCCGGATACTTCGACCCGAAAGCGGCTCCGGCCATGAAACCGGATGCCGCCGCGATCCGGCCCGGATGGGTCGACGTGCGGCTATGGTCGGTGAGAAGCGCGCATGCCACGACGAAGAACGCCGCGTAAGAGTCGACCGTGGCAATCGAGCCGCGCAGCGCGAGAGCCGGCACGACCGCGGCCAGGATCGCCGCCGCCGCGCCCCCGGCGCGGCCCGCGAGTCGTTCCCCGAGCAGGCCCGTCAGGACGATGACGCCGAGCGCGAGCGCCAGGGCGATGCACCGGGCGATCAGCAGAATGCCGAACGGCTCGAGGTCGTCGTAGAGCTCGACGCGCCGGCGGACGCGTTCACGCAGCGATCGGCCGCGCGCGAGGCGATAGAACGGGTCGATCGCCCGCGCGGCCGCCGTGACGGCAGTGATCGGGAGCTGCGGATATATGTAGAGTCCCGGGTCCCACCCGCCGTCCCGGACCAGGTCGAATGCCGGGCGCAGAAAATTGCCTTCATCCACGTAGGCAATGTACGGCCTCGCGGCGGTCAGGCCGGGGGCGCGCAGCGCGAATCCGACGGCGATCGCCCCGATCCACGGGATCCACGGGCGCTGCGCCCTCGGGCCCGGCGACGACATGACGGCCCATTCTACGGAGGAGGCGCGCCCTCCAGGGACGAAGACATTAAGGGATCCTAAAAGGCCGACGGAATTAAGGGCCGCTAAAAGCCCGCGCGAACGGCCGCGCGTTCACTAGGCTCGCCTCGTGATCGCAAAGAAGGAGACTGCCATGACCGCCACACGGTCCCGTTTGCCAATTCGCCCCGTCCTCGTTGCCGCCGTTCTCTTCGCCCTTCTGGTCGCCGGCGGCGCGGCCGAAGCCGCCACCCGCGTCGTTCACATCGGCCAGGGAGGGGGCCTGAACTACGTCGACACCGTCAGCGGTAACAGCACCACGACGATCAACGCCGGGGACGGCGTGAGCTGGGTCTGGTCTTCGGGATTCCACTCGACGACCTGCACGGCCCCGTGCGCCCAGTTCTGGGATTCGGGCGAGCACAGCGCCCCGTTCACGTTCACGACCGTCGTCTTCAGCAACCCGGGCACGTACAACTACCACTGCACCGTCCACGGCGCGGGGGTCATGAGCGGCATGGTCATCGTCCAGGCCGCGGGCTCGGCCCCCGTCGCGCACTTCGATTTCACACCGACCACGCCCCTGATTACCCAGACGGTCACCTTCCACGACACGTCCACCAACACGCCGACGTCGTGGGCCTGGAACTTCGGCGACCCGGCCTCCGGCACGGCCAATACGTCCACGCAGCAGAACCCGACCCACACGTTTCTCGCGGCCGGGACCTACCACGTCAGCCTGACCGCGACGAACGCCTCCGGCAGCAACACGTTCACCGACGAGGTCACGGCCACGTCGGGGGGCGGACTGCCCTGCGCGCCGGACGACCACACCCTCTGCCTGAACAACAACCGCTTCTCGGTCACCGCCCACTGGACCAAGCTGGATCAGACCGAAGGCGACGGGACTGGCGTGAAGCTCACCGGCGACTCCGGCTACTTCTGGTTCTTCGATTCGGCCAACATCGAGGTCGTGATCAAGGTTCTCAACGCGTGCGGCCAGCCCGCCCCGGCCTACTGGGTGTTCGCCGCCGGCCTGACGAACGTGGAGGTGGACCTGAAGGTCCTCGACACGCAAACCGGCCTGACCTTCGAGAGCGTGAATCCGCAGGGCACCCCCTTCGCGCCCATCCAGGCGACGGCGGCGTTCCCCGCTTCCTGTCCCTGACGCAATCGCAATGGATCCAGAAAGAAAGAGGTATCCCATGGCCCCGAGAAAGCGAGTGACCCCCTCCCGGCGAATCGAGCTTCTCGGGGCCATGGCGGTTTTCCTGGCCCTGACCGCCGCCGCGGCGCCAGCCGCCACGCGCACCGTCTACGTCGGGCGGGGCGGCACGAACTTCGTGGACGAGGTCAGCCAGACCAACCAGACCACGATCAACGAGGGCGACATGGTGACGTGGGTGTGGGAAGGCACGATGATGCACAGCGTCACATCGGGCACTTGCCCCGCGGGCGGCGGAGGCGGTGGCTACGGATACGGGACGACCGGCGGCCCGTGCACGGCGGGCACCGACTGGCCGGCCGCCGGGCTTCACGACGCGGGGTTCTCGTTCTCGCACACGTTCACCACGGCCGGCACCTACCGCTATTTCTGCGACGCCCACCAGGGAAGCATGACGGGCAAGGTCGTCGTGCAGCCGGCGAGCGGCCCGGTGCCCTGCGTCGTGAATCCGCAGACTCTGTGTCTGAACGGCGGCCGCTTCGCCGTGACCGCCGACTGGACGAAGAGGGACGGCACGTCCGGCCAGGGCACTGGCGTGAAGCTGACGGGAGACTCGGGGTACTTCTGGTTCTTCGACGCGTCCAACATCGAGGTCACCATCAAGGTGTTGAACGCGTGCGGCCAACCCGTCCCTGCCTACTGGGTTTTCGCCGCCGGCCTGACGAACGTGAACGTCCATCTCAAGGTGGTCGACTCTCAGACGGGAGCCGAGTTCGCCCAGGACAACCCCCAGGGGACCGCCTTCGCGCCCATCCAGAGCACCGGCGCCTTCCCCACGTCCTGTCCGTAGATCGCCGCGCGGGACGCCGCTTTTCGTACCTCCGGGGCGCCGGCGAGGTCTTCCGGCGCCGCCGGACGGCCGTTTTTCGGGCATAATTTGAGGGAAGACACCTCAACCGATGCCATCCGACTCCACGCCGGCCCGCGGCCCGACCTCGCGAGACGGCACGGCGGGCGAAGTCCTGCGAATTCTCGTCCTCGACGAGAACGCGCGGGACCGCGCCCTGATCGCCGAATCGCTGCGCAACGGCCTCCCCGGCTGCGACGTCGTCGAGGCGCTCGACCCGGCGGCGCTTCCGGAGCTCCTCGACCGGGGCGCGTTCGACCTGATCGTCGCCGATCACCGGCCGAGCTGGGTCGACGCCTTCGTAGTCCTCGGCCGCGTGCGCGAGCGCCACCCGGACCTTCCCGTCATCCTCTGCACCGCGACCGGAAGCGAGGAGCTGGCGGTGGCCGCGATGAAGGCGGGGTTCGCCGACTACGTCCTCAAGCATCCCCACCACTTCTCCCGCCTCGCTTCGGCGATCCGCGCCGCGCTCGAGGACGCGGCCCGGCGCCGCATCGGGCGCGAGTCCGAGACCCGGTACCGCACGCTCTTCGAGGGCGTTCCCGTCGGGCTCTACCGCTCCACGCCGACCGGCCAGGTTCTCGACGCCAACCCGGCCCTCGTGCGCATGCTCGGCTATCCCTCGCGCGAGAGCCTCATGGCGGCCAACCTCTGCGGGCTCTACGTCGACCACCGGGCCCACGACGCGATGCGCCGGAACCTCGAGCGGGAAGGCACGGTGCAGGATCTCGAGGTCTGCTGGCGGCGCTACGCGGGGCAACTCATCTGGGTCCGCGAGAACATCCGGGCGATCCGCGACCCGAAGGGCCGCCTGCTCCACTACGAGGGCCTCGTCGAGGACATCACCGAGAGCCGGCGCGCGCGCGAGGAGCTCGAGGAATCCAACCAGTTCCGCGAGGAGATCATCTCGGGCGCCACCGAGGGCATCGTCGTCTACGACCGCGGGCTGCGCCGCATCGTCTGGAACCGTTACATGGAGGAACTGACCGGGATCCCGGCCGAACGCGCCGTCGGGGGCCGCGCCTTCGACATGACCCCCGCCATGCGCGCGACGGGCGAGGGCCTGCTCCAGCGCGCGCTCGCCGGGGAGACCGTCTCATCCGGGGACATCCTCATCCGCGTCGACGAGACCGGGCGCTCGGGCTGGATCGTCGGCACCTACGGGCCGCACCGCAACGCCGCCGGCGACATCGTGGGCGTCATCGGCATCATCCGCAGCGTCACCGAGCGCCGCCGCAACGAGCAGGCCCTGCGCGAGAGCGAGGAGCGCTTCCGGCTGATGGCGGACGCCGCGCCCGTGATGATCTGGATGGACGACGCCGAGGGCATGTCCACCTACTTCAACAAGCCGTGGCTCGACTTCACCGGCCGGACTCTCGCGCAGGAGCTCGGCCGCGGCTCGCGCGACGGGATCCATCCCGACGACCTCGTCTCCCGCTTCATCGCCGTCTACGACGCCGCCTACACGGCGCGCCGGCCGTTCCAGACCGAGTACCGGCTTCGCCGCGGCGACGGCCAGTACCGGTGGGTGCTGGAGACCGCGACGCCGCGCTTCACGGCGTCCGGGGACTTCGAGGGATACGTGGGCACGGCGATCGACATCACCGAGCGCCGGGCCGCGGACCAGGCCCTGCGCAAGGAGCGTGCCTTCCTGCGGCAGGTTATCGACATCAACCCGAACTTCGTCTTCGCCAAGGACCGCGAGGGGCGCTTCACCCTCGTGAACCAGGCCGTGGCCGACGCGTACGGCACGAGCGTCGAGAAGCTGATCGGCAAGACCGACGCGGACTTCAACCCCAACGCCGACGAGGTCCGGCTCTTCCGCCAGGCCGACCTCGCCGTGATGGACTCGCGCCGCGAGATGGTCATCCCGGAGGAAAAGATCACCGACGCGGCGGGCAGCGTGCGCTGGCTCCAGACGGTGAAGCGGCCGGTCATCGGCGACGACGGAAAGGCCCACCAGATCCTGGGCGTCTCGACCGACCTGACGGAACGCCTGCGGGCCGAGGCGGCGCGCAAGGAGAGCGAGGCCCGCTTCCGGCTCATGGCCGACGCGGCGCCCGTCCTGATCTGGGTGGACGACGCCGACGCGATGTGCACCTACTTCAACAAGCCGTGGCTCGACTTCACGGGGCGCCGGCTCGAGGAGGAGATCGGCCACGGCTGGATGCAGGGCGTCCATCCCGACGACCTCGCGCTCGTGCGCCAGTTCGACGCGTTCGAGGGGACGCGGCAGCCGTACCAGTACGAATACCGCCTGCGCCGCCACGACGGGGAGTACCGGTGGGTGCTCGACACCGGCGTGCCCCGCTTCGGCGAGGACGGCGCCTTCGAGGGCTACATCGGCTCGATCACGGACATCTCCGAGCGCAAGCGAGCCGAGAAGCTGCAGTCGGCCCTCTACCGGATCGCCGCGACCACGAGCTCGGCCGAGGACCTCGGCGAGTTCTACGCCGCGATCCACGGCATCGTCGGCGAGCTGATGTACGCCAAGAACCTGTACGTCGCGCTCTACGACTCCCGCGCGGACCTGATGTCGTTTCCCTACTGCGTCGACGAGGTGGACCCCGTGCCGGACCCGATGCGTCCCGGCCGCGGACTGACGGCGCACGTCCTGCGGACGGGCGAAGCCCTGCTGATGCTGGACGAGGCCTTCAACCAGATGCTGCGCCGCGGCGAGGTCGAGCTCGTGGGCTCGAACTCCGTGGCGTGGCTCGGGGTCCCCTTGAAGCGCGGCGGGAAAACGTTCGGCGTGCTCGTCGTCCAGAGCTACGACCCGCGCTTCACTTTCGGGGAGGCCGAGAAGGAAGTCCTGATGTTCGTCTCCCAGCAGATCGCCGTGGCGCTCGAGCGCAAGCGCGCCCAGGAGGCGATCCGGGAGTCGGAGGAACGCTACCGGCTGCTCTTCGAGCGCAACCTCGCCGGCGTGTACCGCATGACGCTCGTCGGCCGGATCCTCGAGTGCAACGACGCGCTGGCGCGGATCTTCGGCTACCCGTCGCGCGAGGAGCTCGTGGACCGCGACATGGCCATCCTCTATCCCGACGGGCGGCAGCGGCGCGAGTTCTTCGACGCGCTGCTGTCGTCGCGAAGCCTTGCCAACTACGAGATGCGGGGCCAGCGCAAGGACGGGCGGGCGGCCTGGACCTTCCAGAGCGCCTCGCTGCTGGCCGACGAGGACGCGGGCGAAGTCATCGTCGAGGGCACCGTCACGGACATCACCGAACGGCGCCACCTCGAGGAGCAGCTGCGCCAGTCGCAGAAGATGGAGGCCATCGGCCAGCTCGCCGGCGGCATCGCCCACGACTTCAACAACCTGCTGACGACCGTGCTCGGCTACAGCGACATGGTGCTGTCGCAGCTCTCCGCCCACGACCCGATCCGCGAGGACATCGAGGAGATCCGCAAGGCCGGGCAACGGGCGTCCAACCTGACCCGCCAGCTGCTCGCCTTCAGCCGCAAGCAGGTCTTCGAGCCGCGCGTGCTCGACCTGAACTCCCTCATCGCCGACTCGACCCGGATGCTCGCGCGGCTGATCGGCGAGAACATCCGCTTCGCCACGCGCCTGGATCCCGCCCTCGGCAGCGTGCGGGCCGACCCCGGCCAGCTCGAGCAGGTCGTCATCAACCTGGTGGTCAACGCGCGGGACGCGATGCGCGAGGGCGGCGACCTGACGATCCGCACCGAGAACGCCGACGTCGGCCCCGTCTCGGCAGCGAGGCACTTCGGCATCGCGCCCGGCCGCTACGTCGTCATCGCCGTGACCGACACGGGCGTGGGCATGGACCCCGAGACCCAGAAGCGCATCTTCGAGCCGTTCTTCACGACCAAGGAGAAGCCCCACGGCACGGGTCTCGGCCTCGCGACCGTCTACGGCATCGTGAAGCAGAGCGGCGGCCAGATCTTCGTGACGAGCGAGCCCGGGCGCGGCGCGACCTTCTCGATCTACCTTCCCCGCGTGGACGCGGCCGCGGCGGCCGCCGCGGCGGTGGCGCCCGCGGCGGCGCTGCGGCGAGGCACGGAGACGATCCTGCTCGTCGAGGACGAAGACGCGGTGCGGGGCCTCACCCGGCGCTGTCTCGAGTCGAGCGGCTACACCGTCCTCGCCGCGCCCAACGCCGAGGAGGCGCTCGTCCTGGCGGCGCGTCACCCGGGCCCGCTCGACCTGCTCCTCACGGACGTGGTCATGCCCGGCGCCTCCGGTCCCGAGCTCTCGCGGCGGCTGCTCGTGCAGCGCCCGGACACGCGGGTTCTTTTCGTCTCGGGCTACACGGATTCCGACATGGCGTCGGGCAGCGTCCTCGACGCCGGGGCCTACTTCCTGCAGAAGCCCTTCACGCCGGCCGCCCTCGCGCGCAAGGTCCGGGACATCCTCGACGCGCGCGAGCCCGCCTCGATCGACGGCTAGCCGCGCCGCCGGCGCCTCAGTAGAAGTCCGAGCAGCTCATGTAGTAACCGCACTCGCGGTTCGGGCAGAGCAGCTTGCACTTCTGCTCGACGAGCGGCGAGCCGCAGTTGGGGCAGGTGCGCGAGGGCTCGGACGGCGAGGGACGCGCATCCGGTTCGGATTCGCGCCTCTTCGGATCGGGGCCATCCATCGCCCGCATTGTGCGCCGGGGCGGCGCGGGGGCCAAGCGCCTACTTCGCCGGGGCGGGAGTCGGCGTGGGCGCGTCCAGGCGCAGCGCCATCCCGGCGGGCGTGCGCAGGGCTTCGATCGGGGTCGTGTCCGGAGTGGGAGGCGCCGGCGCCGGGGTCGCGCTCTCGGCCGCGTGCCCCTTGCCGTGCGACCCGGAGCCGCAACCGGCGGTCGCGGCGGCCGCCACGGCGAGGACGACGGCTCCGGCAAACCGAACTCGTGCGAATCTCAAGTGACCTCCAAAGTCGCGGCGGATTCTATCGGTAAATGCCAATTATTGTCGGTTTTCGCGCGACGGACGTGCCCGCGGTTGGCCCGCGACGGCGCGAGATCCGCGCGAAATCGAGGAAAAGCGCGGGGCCGGCGGCTGGTACGCCTTTTGATACTGAGCACGGTCAAGAAGAGTGTCGGCATGGGAGTTCCGGCACTGACGGGAGAGGGGGGAATCGGCCGGTTCCCCCCTTGTTTTTTCGCCGGAGCCGCCCGGACGGGTCACGCCTCGACGAACCGGGAGAGCGGCTTCAGGTTGCGGCGATCGCCCGCCAGGCGCATCCAGAGCGAATCGCCGCGGTCCT
Source organism: uncultured Acidobacteriota bacterium (assembly GCA_963710945.1). Taxonomy (GTDB): domain Bacteria; phylum Acidobacteriota; class Thermoanaerobaculia; order UBA5066; family Gp7-AA6; genus DAHUXD01. Next base: position 775,090 of record CAVQCH010000007.1, on the reverse strand, counting down.
CCTCGTCGAGCACCCGGAAGCTCGCGCGGGCGGCCGCGATGGCGCGCGCGCTCGCGTAGGGGATCCGCACCCGGAACTCTTCGGACTCGGGCGCGAGACGCCGCACGATCTCCGCCTCGAGGCGGTCCATGCCCGCCCCGGTCAGCGCGGAGATGGCGATCCCGCCGAACCGGCCCCGGATCCCGGAGATGTCGGCCTTGTTCCAGACGGGAAGGATCCGGTCGGCGGGAACGCCGAGCTCCTCGAACGTCTCGGCGGCCACCTTCTCCTCCTCGTCCGAGCGGGCCGACGAGGCGTCGAGCACGTGGAGCACGAGGTCCGCCTCGCGAATCTCGGAAAGCGTCGAGCGGAAGGAGGCGACGAGAGACGCCGGCAGCTTGCGGACGAACCCGACGGTGTCCACGAAGATGACGTGCGAGAGCCGGGAGGACGCGGCGCGCGCGGCGCGGGCGTCGAGCGTGGCGAAGAGCCGGTCGGCGGCGTACGCCGCGTCCTTCGTCAGCCGGTTGAAGAGCGTGGTCTTTCCGGCGTTCGTGTAGCCGGCGATGGCGACCTGCGCGTGCCGGCGCCGGCCGCGGCGGCGCACGAGGCGCGCGACCTCGATCCGTCCGAGGTCCCGGCGCAGCCGGGCGATCCGGTCGCGGATCTTGCGGCGGTCGAGCTCGAGCTTCTGCTCGCCGGCGCCCCGGCCTCCGATCCCGCCGCCGAGGCGCGACAGGTGCGCGTAGCCTCCCGCCAGGCGCGGCAGCAGGTACTGGAGCTGGGCGAGCTCCACCTGGGTGCGGGCCTCGCGGGACCGGGCGTGGATCGCGAAGACGTCGAGGATGAGGCCCGGCCGGTCGAGGACGCGGACGCCGTCGCCCCAGGCCTTCTCGAGGTTCCTCACCTGGCCGGCCGAGAGCTCGTCGTCGAAGACCACGAGGCGCACGCGCTCGGCGCGCACGGCGTCGCCGACCTCGGCCACGGAGCCTTTCCCGATGTACGTGGCGGGATCGGGGGCGACCCGCTCCTTGACGAATCGCCCGATCACCTCGCCGCCGGCGGTGTCCACGAGCCTTTCGAGCTCGTCGAGGTGGTCCTCGGCGACGGCGCGCGGCACTCCCTTCGGGGAGACGCCGACGATGAGCACGCGCTCGCGCGAAGGGCCTTTTTTCACCTGCCGGATTGTACCGGCGCCCGCATTAGTATGGGCATTGCGAATGCGAACTCTCTCCGCGGCCGAGCGGCTTCTCGGCGACCGGCTCGAGTCGCTCTACCGGCTCTACGGGCCCGAGACGGTCGGGACCGACCCCATCCTCTTTCCGCGGCGCTACGCGGCGGACGAGGACCGCGAGGTCGCGGGCTGGATCGCCTCGGCGTTCGCGTACGGCCAGGTCGCCACGATCCAGTCGAACGTGGGGCGCCTTCTCGGCGCTCTCGGACCCCGCCCGGCGCATGCGCTCGACGGCATCCGGGACTTTCGGGCCTTCGCGCGCGAGGAGCTCACCGGCTTCCGGCACCGCTTCCACGGCGCCCGCGACGCGGCCGCGCTGCTCTACGCCATCGCCCGCGTCCGGGCCGGGGCCGGCTCCGTGCGCGCCTTCTTCGAGCGAGAGTTCCGCGCGGAAGAGGAGGACGTCGCCGGCCTGCTGTCCCGGTCCGTCGCCCGGATCCTCGCCTTCGACTATCGGCCGGTCCTCGGCACGCGGCGCCTTCCGGAGTCCTCGCCCGTGCGATTCTTCTTCCCGGACCCGGCGGCCGGCTCGGCCTGCAAGCGCTGGAACCTCTACCTGAGGTGGATGGTGCGCCGCGACGCGGTCGACTTCGGCCTCTGGCCGGGTATTCCCACCGACCGGCTCGTCGTGCCGACCGACACCCACGTTCACCGGATCGCGCGCCGCCTCGCGTTGACGCGGCGGCGGACGGCGGACTGGAAGGCGGCGCGCCAGATCACCGCGTCGCTCGCCCGTTTCGACGCGCGGGACCCCGTGCGCTACGACTACGCGCTCTGCCGCATCGGGATCCTCGACATCTGCCGGCCCCAGCCGAGCCGCTCGGCCTGTCCCGAGTGCCCGGTGCAGGAGCCGTGCTCGGTGGGGCGCCGCCGCCTGGCGCCGCGACTCCCCTCACCCGCCGGAACGGCGATTCCGGCCATCGACGCGAGGATACCCGCATGAAGACCCGCTCCCTGCTGACCCTCGTCTTCGCCGTCGCGCTCGCCGCCGTCGGCACGGTCTGGATCCGCTCGCTCGTGCCGCCGGAGTCGCCGTCGGGATCGCTGCAGTTCCTGTCGGCCGCGCCGGAGCTGCCGATCTTCGACCGGGCCGGCGCGAAGACCGACCTGACCAAGCGCAAAGGGAAGCTCGCCATCGTCCACTTCTGGGCCACCTGGTGTCCGCCGTGCGTCGAGGAGATCCCCGCGCTCTCGGCCTTCTGGGACAAGTACCGGACGCGCGACGACATCGACCTCTTCGCGATCTCGGTCGACAAGGACTGGAAGACGATCGACACCTTCCTGAAGAAGAGCCCGGGCGGCAGCCTCCCGCTCTTTCACGACCCGGACGCCGCGACCGCGAAGCGATTCGGCACGACCCAGTACCCCGAGACCTACATCATCAACGACAAGGGCCGCGTGCTCTTCCGGGTCCAGGGCGCCGTCGACTGGTCGAGCCCCGAGTTCCGCAGCCGCATCGAGCAGCTGACCGCGTCCTAGGAGGGGGTCAGGGCTTGCGGGTCTTGTCGGGACTTCCGGACTCCCGTCGCCGCATCAGATACAGGAACAGCACGACCGCGCCGAGCGAGAGGACCAGGCTTCCGTAGAAGAGGGCGACGTCGAGGTCGAGGCGCGTGGCGGCCTCAGCGCGTTCCCGCCGGCGCCGCGCGGCGGGGCGTCTCGCCGAAGGTCCCGGCCGTCTGCGGCGCGGCGGCGGGCTTGAGCGGCGCCGGCGCGGTTCCGCCGTTGATGCCGAGCGACCAGACGTAGTCGCGCAGGGCCTTCGTCACGGCCTCGGGGCTCGAGAGGAACTGCTTGGCCTGCTCGTCGCCGTCGAAGAGCCGCGCGAACTCCTCGCGGTCCTTCGCGAAGCTCGGCTGGTCGATCAATCCACCGAGCGGCGAGATGCGGTGCCCGTCGTCGTTCTTGGGGAAGTTGGTCGGCATGCGGGTGCCCGGCATCCACTCGTCGGGCCGCAGGATCCAGCTGTCGATCCAGTTGTGCCGCAGGCGCGTCTCCGCCATCTGGAGGTTGGGCGCGAGGCTGGCGCGGTCCACGCCCGGGCGGTTCATGTCCTCCAGGGAGCGGGGATGGCACTTCGCGCACTTCAGCAGCTCGAAGACCTTCTGGCCGGCCTGCCAGCTCGCCGGCGTCGTCGAGTAGTCGGCGATCAGGAAGGGGTACTCCGCGCGGTCGAGCGCGGCGAAGTAGCGCGTCAGGTCGTTCAACTCCTGGTCGCTGAACCCGAAGGTCGGCATGTGCACTTCGAGCCACGGCCGGATCTGGCCGGTCTTCGGGGCCTGCAGGAACGAGAAGAGCCAGTCGCTCTGCACCTTGGCGCCCTCGCCCTGGATGATCGGGGGCGCGAGGGAAGGATCGGCCACGAGCGACCGGTAGGAGCCGCCGACGCCCTCGATGACGTGGCAGCCCTGACAGTTGTGATCCTTGACGATCCGGCGGCCGCGCTCGATGGCGGCCTCGCGCGGCGAGAGCTCCTTGACCACGTTCGACGCCGCGTTCAACTGCTGGAAGCCGAGGACCGCCGTCAGGACCTGGTCCAGCTCCCGGTCGGAGAACCGGAAGTTCGGCATCCGGAGCTTCTCCTCCCAGCCACGCGCCCGGTCGCGGTCGAAGACGCGGGGCGTGTGGAGCTTGGTCCAGAACCAGTCCTGCCGCGTGTGCGGCAGGTGGATGAAGCCGAAGTCGAGGCGGTGGACGGCCTTGGAGCCCTCCTCGGTCAGCTCGGTGCCGATCGGCTTGGCGTCCTCGAAGCCCGGGATCGCGTGGCAGCCGTAGCAGCCGTAGTGGGCGATCAGGTTCTTGCCCGCGTAGACCTCCTTGCCGTGGAGGTCCATCTTCGCGAGGTCCGCCTTCGCGTCGAAGAGCGTCTTGGTGGACATCTCGAAGTAGAGGGCGATCTGGTCGAGGGTCTTCTCGTCCGTCTTGGGCAGGGCCACGGTGTCGAAGCCCGCCGGGGCCTTCAGCGTCGCGAGGTACTCGGCGATGTCGAGGGCGTCCTCCGGCGTCAGGCGCAGGTTCGGCATCTTGGTGTCGGGGTTCCACTCCTTCGGGTTGGAGATCCAGTGGTAGATCCAGTCGCGCGACGCCTTCGAGCCGATGCCCGAGAGGTTCGGCCCGAACTGGCGATAGGTTCCGACGAGGTCCCGCTGCGCGTTCGGGTCGGCCACGTGGCAGCCGAAACAGCCCCGTTCCGCCAGCAGCTTCGAACCGCGGGCCGGATCGCCCTTGCCGGCGACGGCGGGGACCTCGGCCGGGCGCGCCCGCTCGTAGAGGTACGCCACGATCGAGTTGATCATCGTGTCGTTCTCGACCCTGCCCTGCTCGTCCATCTTCTTCTGGGCGGCGGTGGGAGTCTTCGGGCCCGACACGTCCACGAAGTTCTCGAGATAGAAGAAGGTCGGCATCTTGGTGTTGCCGCGGAAGGAGGCCGGGTTCATCACCCAGCGCGTCGTCCACTCGCGCGGCACCTTGGAGGCGACCTTCTCGAGCGAGGGACCGACCTTCGGCAGGTGCTGCTTCTCGAGGCCGTCGATGCGGTGGCATCCCCAGCAGCCGAGCGTCTCGATCGTCCGCATGCCGGCGTCGAGCCGGGGCGCGTCCGAGAAGTTCACCTCGCCGGCGTGGCACCGGTAGCAGCCGGCCTCGGCGTACTTCAGGGGCAGCACCGGGTTCTCGTTGAACTTGTCGAATTCCCAGTCGTACTTCTTCGTCCAGGCCCGCTGCTGCTCCTCCGTCTGCGGCGAGTGGCCGGCCGACCAGAACGATGTCGCGCGATCGCGCCCGCCGTGGCACGACGTGCAGCCGAAGGTCGTTGCCGGGTGCATGGACTCGGATCCCACCATGCGGTGGATGCTCGGGTGCGTGCGGAACACGGGCTTGATCTTCGGGTCCTCGAAGCCCTTCCGGTCCGCCGCGATGTGGCAGGTCGTGCAGCGGTCCACCTTCGGGATCTTCATGAAGTTGACGTTGATGAACTGGTCGGGCAGCTGAACCTGCTGGATGCGCAGCGACGGGTTGATCATGTCGAGGATCGCGGCATTGCGCAGCTGGAAGAGCGCGTCCTGCTGGAGCCCGGCGTACTTCGAGCGCGAGAGCCGGAAGGCCGCCGTCTTCTTCTCGATGGCGGTTTCGGTGTCCTTCTTCCGCTTCTGGATCCCGTCCATCTCCGCGAGGACCCCGGCCTCCTGCTTCTTGAGCTCGGCCAGCTTCACCGTCCGCTCGTCGAGCTCGGCGACGAGACGGTCGAAGGACTTCTTGGCTTTCGGGGCGGTGGCCGGGGCGTTGGCGAGGGAATCTTCGTACTTGTACCGCTCGGCGTCGAAGGAGGCCTTGGTGAACTTGTACTGCTGGTCCGCGAGGTAGATGCGCGGAGCGAGGTCCTGGAGCTTCGCCTCGAGCCGGGCGAGGGAGGCGCGATGGGTCGCGACCTCGGCGCGCGCCGCCCGCAGCTCCGCGATCAGCTTCGAGTGCTCCTCGTCGAGCGCCTTCTGTCGCGCCGCGAGCGCGGACTCGCGCGTCAGCTTCGCGTCGAGCCGCATGAACGTGCGCTGGAAGGTCTTCCAGTCCCGGTCGTAGTCGGCCACGATCATGACGACGAACGCCACCGTCAGCGCCGCGCCGGTCCACCAGAACGCGCGGTTCAGCCGCGGGATGTTGTAGTGGTGATCGATCGGCTCGGCGGGCGGCTTGCGCGGCATGTCGTCGGTCCTAGATGTTGAAGGCGAACTCGGGGATCGCGACGATGTACTTCAGGTTGAAGATCCAGCGCAGGTACATCTTGATCGGCAGCGAAAGCATCATCAGGCCGAGCGAAACGCCGATCATGTAGCGGACCGGGTCCATCTTTTCGTAGAAGCGGCGCAGCAGCGTCTTCGAGAAGACGAGCGGCAGCGCCGCGATGTAGAAGCCGACGAGCGCCAGGCCGAAGATCTCCCGGAAGAGCCAGAAGTTCGGCATGCTCCGCTTCAGCATCTTGATCCAGATGATCTCGGAGAGGTTGATGTTGTTCAGTGGCACGAGCTTGTTGATGTCCCAGAACTCGTAGGGCCCGAAGAAGTTCCAGTTGGGTCCGCGCAGGAAGGTCCCGAGGACGATCAGGACGCACCACAGCACGAGAAAGCCGACCAGGAAGATCGTGATCTCCCAGCGGCGCTCGCGGAACGTGAAGTATCCGTTTCCCCTGGGGTTGGTGTCGATGTACGGGATCGCCATCAGCCCGACGATGATCAGCGACGGCAGCACCACGCCCGCCAGCCACGGGTCGAAGTAGACCAGCATCTCCTGGAGCCCCAGGAAGTACCACGGCGCCTTGGCCGGGTTCGGGGAGTCGGTCGGATTGGCCGGCTCTTCGAGGGGCGCCTTGAGGTAGATGGACCACACGATCATGACGGCCATCACGACGACGAGACAGATCAGCTCGACGTACACGAGGTCCGGCCAGGAGAAGACCTTCTGCGCGGAATCCTCGCCCTCGATGGGCGGCAACCCCAGGGCGATGCGGCGGTCGTTCTCGTAGGCCTGGCTCATCGCGAACCAGAAGAAGAACCCGACGAGGAAGATCATGCCCACGATCGGCACGTTGTCGGGCAGCGTCGCGACCTTGTTGAAGTTGGGGTCGAGGTAGGAGAGCCCGATGCCGCCGGCGATGACGGCGAAGAGAACCAGGCCGCCCCGAGGCGTCCAGATCGGCCGCCAGTGGATCGCCGCGACCAGCCCGATCAACGCGCCGCTGACCAGGTACTGCGGCGCCGACAGGAAGTCGATCGCGTTCTTGATGAAGTTGACGAGGAACATGGGCGCTTAGACCGGTCCCGAGATGCCGCCGTCCTTGCGGACGCGCCAGAAGTGCACGGCCATCAGGAACGCCGCGATGAGCGGGATCCCGACGCAGTGCAGGACGTAGAAGCGCAGCAGCGCGCCGGCGCCGACGAAGCGGCCGCCGAGCAGGCCGAACCGCGCGTCGTTGGTCGACGTCACGAGCTGGATGTCGCCGATCTTCAGCAGGCTCGTGCCCGGCCCCTGGATGCCGAGCAGCGGCGTGGCGGAGGCCATGTTGGACCCGACCGTGATGGCCCAGATCGCGAGCTGGTCCCAGGGCAGGAGGTACCCCGTGAACGACAGGAGAAGGGTCAGCACGAGCAGCACGACGCCGATGACCCAGTTGAACTCGCGGGGCGGCTTGTACGACCCCGTCATGAAGACGCGGAACATGTGGATCCAGACCGAGATCACCATCGCGTGCGCGCCCCAGCGGTGGACCTCGCGCATGATGCCGAAGGGAACCTGCTCGCGCAGGTCGAGGATGTCCACGAAGGCGTACTCGACCGTCGGCCGGTAGTAGAACATCAGCAGGAGGCCGGTGAAGGTCAGGACCAGGAAGAGAAAGAAGGTCACGCCCCCGGCGCACCACGTGTAGCGCATCTTGACGCCCGACTTACGCGTCTTGACCGGGTGCAGGTGGAGGACGACGTTGCCGAGCATCGCCAGAACCCGCTTGCGGTTCGTGTTCGGGATGCCGACGCGGAAGATCGATTTCCAGAACTGGCTCGAGACGATCGACTGCTGCAGATCACGCCATCGAGAACCCAAATCGACCTCCGCTTGCGAATCGAGAGATTGAGGAGCGGGACGCTCAGCAGGCTGCTGAAAAATGGATGCGGGCGTCGTGTCCGGGGCTTTCGGCCGCGGGCGTTCGCTTCGCGAACGGCGGCCGAGAGCCTTTGCCACCTAAGCCCATTAGAACGCCCGTTGCCAAAAAGTCATGAACCGTTCTCCGCTCCCGTGGGCGCGTCGAGCGCCCCTGAAAACACCGCGTCATCGCTCCTCGACGATGCTCTCGCATCGCCGTCGTCGCGCTTCCTTGCATCTGATCCCACGGCGCTCGTAACGCCATCCCACACCCTTTTTCAGCAACCTGCTAGACCATCTTCACGAAGGCTTTGGGATCGGTCCACTGCCCGCGTTCGTAGAGATACCGGGTCGCCTTGTCCACGACGATCTGACCGTCTTCGCCCGAGACCTGGATCTCGGCCCGCTCGAGAGGCCGGGGGGCCGGCCCCTCGAAGTTGATCCCCGAAATGTAATAGCCCGAGCCGTGGCACGGGCACTTGAACTTGTTCTGGGCCTGCAGCCAGTTGGGCGTGCACCCGAGGTGGACGCACACGGCCACGAGGGCGTAGATCGTGTTGGTGTCGCGGACGATCCAGACCCCGAACTTCTCCTTCCAGCGCTCGTCCACGCCGAGGGCGTAGCTCGAGGGGTCGCCCGCCTTGAAGCGGGTGGGGGGCTCGAAAAGGACGTTCGGGAAGAGGAACCGCACGGTGGCGGTCAGGCCGGCTCCCGTCGCCACGGCGAAGCCCGACCAGGCGAGCGCCATCCACTTCAGGGTGGAACGCCGGGTGACCCCGTCGAGGGTGACGTCGGGCGGGGACGACGGGAGCGTGTCTGGGGCGGTGGACATCAATTACTAGGGCGTCAGCCTACCAAAACCCCGTCCGGGCGCTCAAGGCGTTTCGAGGCCCTGGGCCGGATGGCCTCGGCGGCCTTACGCGCGGCGTCCCGAACGCGCAAGTTCGGATCCTGCCGGGCGAGCTTGTCGATCGCCGGCAGGCTCTCGGCGTCGCGCAGCAGGACGAGCGCCTTCAGGGCGTTCGCGATGGCCGCCTCGGACTGCTCGCCGGTCAGCGGAGCCTGGCGCGCCAGCGCCTCGCGGTCGATCATGGAGCGGAGCACGGTCAGCCCGGAGCGGTCGCCGAGCTCGGCGAGCGCGATCGCCGCGTTCCAGCGCACGTCGGCGACCCGGTCCTCGGCGAGGACCTGGAGGCGCGGCACGGCGCGCGGGTCGCCGAGCGATCCCAACACGTACGCGGCCATCTTGCGCGCCCCGGGATCGTCGGACTGCGAGGATTCGAGCACGGTCTCGAAGCCCTCCGGCCCGCCGATCTTGCCCAGGGCCCAGATCGCGTAGAGGCGCGTGTCCGGGTCGGGCTCCTTCGCCGCCTGGAGCAGGGCCGGCACCGCCGACGGCTCCCCGAGCCGCCCGAGCACGAGGACGAGATAGCGCCGGACGAGCAGGTCGTCGGGGCGCTTCGGCGAGAGGGTTTCGAAGACGCGCAGCGTCTCCGCGGTCAGCTCCGCGCGCTCCTCGGGCGGCAGGTTCCCGAGCGATCGGGACAGCTCGAAGGCCGCCTGCCAGCGGCGGTTGGCCGTGCCGCCCCGCACCTCCTGGAGATAGTCGCGCGGCCCGCGGCGCTCGAAGGTCATGTAGTTGAAGACGAGAAAGATGCCCACCGCCGCGAGGACGACGACCAGCGGAAGCAGGAAGAAGCGCGCGATCAGCCGTCCCGCGCCGCGGGGCTCTTCGGTGAATTCGTCGTCCCCCGGCGGCGCGTCCCTGGGAGTGTCGGTCACAGGACGGGCAGGTACCGCTTCGCCTGGGTGATCGGGTTCGGGACGAAGATGGCGTCCTTCTCGCACACCGTCTCGCACAGGCGGCACGACACGCACGGCCCCGCGTCCACTTCGGCGATCTTGTGGAAGGTCTCGTGGAGCGGGTCCTCGATCAGGTAGATGCAGTCGAACGGGCAGATGTCGATGCAGAACTCGCAGCCCGTGCACAGGTCGCGGTCCACGATCGCCTTCGGGATGTCCTTGGGCCGAACCTTCTCGACGAGCTCGCCTTTCTGATCCTGGATGCAGGAGACCGGGCAGTACCGCGCGCAGACCGAGCAGTCGATGCAGCGGTCGTGGTGGATGACGTACTTTTCGGCCTTGTCGCCGGTGATGGTGTGGGTCGGACACTTGATCTCACAGACCCCGCATCCGATGCATGTCTCGGTGATGAAATGAGGCATAAATCCCGGCCGGACAATCCCTTGCGGCCGCGCTCCCGAAGGGAAAATACCACAAGCGGAGCCGGCGCCGAAGCCTCGCCGGGCGGGCGAACTTTCGCCCGGTGGCTGCGTTAGGAACGGTGGGAGACTTGTCCGCAATGAGCAAAGAAGTGCGCGCCGTGGTCCTCGGCCTCGTCGTCGTCGTGCTCGCCGCCATCGTGCTGGCCTTCTGGCGGGGTCCCTCGCGGGAGTTCCACCGCATCAAGGGGTTCCGGGTCGAGGTCCGGCAGAAGGACGGGGGCGAGATGCGGACGATGTCGGTCCACGTCCCGGTCGCGCTGCTCGCGCAGCTGACCCGCCTCGCTCACATCGACGCCGCCCTCGACGGGGACTTGCGGACGGCCTGGGACAAGAGCGACGTCACTCCGCGCCAGATCCTGGACGCGGCCGAGGAGAGCAGCGCGGACAAGCCCGGCATCATCAAGAAAGACGACAGCACGATCGAGGTCCGCTCCGAGGGCGACTCGCTGACGATCGACGTCAAGGACGACTGGGGCGAGAACGTCCACATCAAGCTGCCGCGCTACCTCGTCGAGGTCTTCGCCGACGACCGTCCCATCTCGACGCGCGACCTGCTGCGGCGCCTCGACGAGTTGAACCCGGGCGACATCGTCACGATCCGGCACAAGGACGGCGAGATCACGATCACGGCCGAGGCGAAGAAGGGGCTCCACGTTTCCTTCAATGGGGTCAGACCTTGATTCTGTCCTCGAGGCCGCCTCGGCTCGCTGGCGACCTTCGGCCGGGGGTTGCGCCCGTGTAGAGTACAGAATCAAGGTCTGACCCCATGGCCAACCGCCTCGCCCACGAGTCTTCCCCCTACCTCCTCCAGCACAAGGACAACCCCGTGGACTGGTATCCGTGGGGCGAGGAGGCGTTTTCGCGGGCGCGGGCGGAGGACCGCCCGATCTTCCTGTCCATCGGCTACTCGACGTGCCACTGGTGCCACGTCATGGAGCACGAGTCCTTCGAGAAGGACGCCGTGGCCGACGCCCTGAACCGGGACTTCGTGGCGATCAAGGTGGACCGCGAGGAGCGCCCCGACGTGGACGACATCTACATGCAGGCCGTCCAGATGATGACGGGCCAGGGCGGCTGGCCCCTCTCGATCTTCCTGACGCCGGACCGCAAGCCGTTCTACGGCGGCACGTACTTTCCTCCCGGGCCGCGATGGGGGCGGCCGGGTTTCCCGCAGCTCCTCGAGGCGATCGCGACGGCCTGGAAGGACCGCCGCGACGAGCTCGAGTCGTCCGCGGCCGAGATGCTGGCGCACCTCGAGTCCGGCGCGCCGGAGGCCGGCGCGGGCGGGCCGGCGGCGCCGGATCGCGTGGCCGGGGCCGTGCGCGTCCTCGCGAACCAGTTCGACGCGGCGCATGGCGGCTTCGGCGGCGCGCCGAAATTCCCGCCCGCGATGCGCCTCGAGCTGTTGCTGCGCCACTGGCTCCGCACCGCGGACCCGGAGGCGCGGGCCATGTCGGAGACCACGCTCGCGAAGATGGCGGCCGGGGGGATGTACGACCAGGTCGGCGGCGGTTTCCACCGCTACTCGGTGGACGCCCGATGGCTCGTGCCGCACTTCGAAAAGATGCTCTACGACAACGCGATGCTCGCCCGCGTCTACGTCCAGGCCTTTCGCGCGTTCGCAGACCCGGACCACGCACGCGTCGCGCGCGAGACGCTCGATTACCTGCTTCGGGAGATGACGCCCGCGGCCGGCGGCTTCTTCGCGGCGCAGGACGCGGACTCGGGCGGCGAGGAGGGAACGTTCTACGTCTGGAACCCCCGGTCCCTCGCCGAGGCCGTCGGCGCCGAAGCCGCGCCGGTCGTGGCGGCCCGGTACGGCGTGACGGAGGCGGGCAACTTCGAGGACGGAGAAACCGTCCTCTCGGTCGTACGCGACTTCCCGGCGCTCGCGAAGGAGTTCGGGAAACCCGAGCCGGAGATCCGGAAGCTCCTCGCCGACGCGCGCGCGAAGATGTACGACGCCCGGTCCCGGCGCGTCGCGCCGGAAACCGACGACAAGCTGCTGACGGACTGGAGCGCGCTCGCGATCTCCGCCTTCGCCCTGGCGGCCCGCGTCCTCGGCGAGCCGCGGTACGAAGCGGCCGCGCGGCGCGCCGCGGACCGGATCCTCGCGACCTGCCGGCGGGACGGCGCGCTTCTGCACCGCCAGAAGGGCGCGGACGCCGGCATCCCCGGATTCTCGACGGACTACGCCTGCCTCGTCGAGGCGCTCCTCGACCTCTACGAGGCGACCTTCGAGCCCCGGTACTTCTCCGAGGCCGTCCGCCTCCAGGAGGCGCTCGAGGAAAGGTTCGCCGATCCGCGGGGCGGGTACTTCCTCTCGGAGAAGGGGCACGACGGCCTGATACTCCGGCCGAAGGAAAGCTGGGACGGCGCCACGCCGTCCTCGAACTCGGTGGCGGCCATGAATCTGCTGCGCCTCTGCGCCTTCACCGGCGAGGAGCGCTACGCCCGGCGGGCCGGCGCGATCTTCGCGGCGTTCGGCGGCGCCCTCGAACGGGCGGCCGCCGCGTTTCCGAGGCTCCTGTGCGCCATCGATTTCCAGGCCGGCCCTTCCCGGGAGATTGTCCTTGCGGGCACGCCGGGCGAGCCCGGCTTCGAGGCGCTGCGCGCCGCGGTCTTCGCGAGCCCGCGGCTCAACCGCGTGGTCGCCCACGCCGCCGGGGCGGGCAACGTGCCCGCGCCGCTGGCCGGCCTGTGCGAAGGCCGCGCCGCGCGCGACGGAAAGGCTGCGGCGTACGTCTGTTCGGCGTTCACGTGCCAGGCGCCGATCACGGACCCCGGGACCCTGCGCGCGGCTCTCGACGCGTCATGAGCACGGGGCTCGTCTTCGACGAGCGCTTCCTGCTGCATGGCGCCCCGTACGAGCATCCCGAGCATCCCGGACGCCTCGAAGCGATCGTGGGGCGCCTCGAGCGCGAAGGCCTCGTCGCACGCTGCGACCGGGTTGCGGCGCGCGCGGCCTCCCGCGAAGAGCTCCTTCGCGTGCACACGGCGAGCCACGTGGACGCGATCGCGGCGACGGCCGGCCGGGGCTTCCGGCAGCTCGATCCCGACACCTGCGCGGGACCCGACTCGGCGGCCGCTGCTCTGCTCGCGGCCGGGGGCCTCGTGGATCTCGCCGCCGCCGTCGCCGCGGGCCGCCTCGAGAACGGGTTCGCCCTGCTGCGCCCGCCCGGCCACCACGCCGAGGCGGACCGCGCGATGGGATTCTGCCTCTTCAACAACGTGGCCATCGCCGCGCGCGCCGTGCGGGAGGCGGGCGTGGGGAAGGTCCTCATCGTCGACTGGGACCTCCATCATGGCAACGGGACGCAGCACTCCTTCTGGGACGACCCGACCGTCCTCTACTTCTCGACTCACCAGTTTCCCTTCTATCCCGGCACCGGCGCGATCCCGGAGATCGGCGGCGGCGCCGGGCGCGGCTTCACGGTCAACGTGCCCTGGCCGGGCGGGATGGGCGACGACGAATACCTCGCCGCGTTCGACCGCGTCCTTCTCCCGATCGCGCGCGAGTTCGGGCCGGACCTCGTCCTCGTGTCCGCGGGATTCGACGCCGCCGCGGGCGATCCGCTGGGCGCGATGCGCGTCTCCCCCGCGGGCTACGCCGCGATGACCTCGCGGCTGCGGGAGCTCGCCCGCGGACGCGTCGTCCTCGCCCTCGAAGGAGGCTACGATCTCGAGGCGATCTCGGCGTCCGCCGCCGCGAGCCTGCGGGTCCTGCTCGGCGAGAGCGCGCCCCGTCCCGCGACCGCGCCCGTCCACCCGGCCGCTACCCGCGTGCTCGACGCGGTCGCCCGGATCCAGTCTCCATTCTGGCCGGGCGCGCAGTTCATGTCCCATTCATCCGGCGTCCCCTAGACTTTCCCCGGTGAAAGTCGCCGTCCGCACCCTGCGCCTCGCCGCCGCCGCGCTGCTGGCCGTCCCGGCCTACGTCGCCCTGGCGTACGTGGTCCTGCCGCTGTCCTGGAAGGGCTACGAGCGCATCGGGCAAACGGACCATCCCGGCTGCACGCGGACGGCCGAGGGCATCCCCGGCGACCCGCTGAATGTGGTTCTCGTGGGCACCCGCCAGGAGGTCGAAGCGGCCCTTCTGGCGGCGCACTGGGTTCCGGCGGATCCGATCACGTGGCGCTCGGCGCTGCGAGACGCGACGAGCGTGGCCTTCGATCGGCCCTACACGACGGCGCCCGTCAGCACGCACTATCTCTTCGGCCGGCCCCAGGATCTGGCATTCGAGCGAATCGAAGGCCGCAGCCCTCGGCGCCGGCATCACGTCCGGCTCTGGCAGAAGTCCGACGGGTGCTGGATCGGCGCGGCGACGTTCGATCGCAGCGTCGGCGTGTCGCGCCGAACCGGAGAGGTCATGCACCACATCGAGGCCGACGTCGATGCCGAGCGCGCCGTCGTGTTCCAGGACCTCGCCCGGGGAGGCCATTTGCGGCTCGTCCGGGCGAGCGAGGGACCGCGGCCTCCGGGAACGGGAATCAACGGCGGCGGCGACCATTACCGGACCGACGGTCAGCTCTGGACGGGCATCCTCGGGAGCGTCCGCCCCGCGGATTCCGCCGACCGCCCGGCCGCCGCCTTCTAGCCCGGCGCGGCCCCGAGGGCCGCCAGCTCCCGGTCCTGTTCGCGCGAGAGCGTCAGCTGCGCCGTCAGCGAACCGACGAACGCGAAGAACATGTCCCACTGCGTGTCCCAGGGATCGCCCTGCGTCCCGAGGAACGCGTCCGAGGCGGAGCCGCTGGCGAGAGCCGTCCACCACTCGATGAACTCGTAGAAGGCCGAGATGGCCATGCAGACGCAGGTCACGAGGAAGAAGAGCCAGCCGCCCGCCTTCAGCGGCGTCCGGCGCAGGAGGACCTCGCGCGCCAGGATCGCCGGCACGAAGCCCTGCGCGAAGTGGCCGATGCGATCGTAGTGGTTGCGGGCGAAGCCGAAGGCGTCCTTCATCCAGAAGCCGAGCGGGACCTCGGCGTACGTGTAGTGGCCGCCGAGCATCAGGATGCCCGCGTGCAGGAAGATCAGCCGGTAGGCGAGCGGCGTCAGCGGGAACCGGCGGCGCGTCGCGACGAGCACCGGGACCGCGACGAGGATCGGCGCGACCTCGAGCAGCCACGTGAAGCGGTCGCGAGGCGCGATCCCGGAAAGGACGAGAAGCGCCGCACCGAGGGCGAACAGGAGCGCGGGCTCGCGGCGCTCGCGCGCCAAGCCCGCTACTCGGCCCCGCCGGGGAGATCGCCCAGCACTTCCGTCAGGTCGTACGAGCCGGGAGCCAGGTGCAGCGTCAGCTTGCCTTCCTCGAAGACCGTCCGCTCGAGCGAGAAGTCGGCTCCGGGCGGCATCCAGTCGTTCAGGTTGACGACCATGATGCGGTCGTCGCGGTACCAGGTCAGCAGGCCGCGGGGCGCCTTCTGCACGAGATAGGTCAGAAGCTGGTCCGGAATCGGGATGAAGGACAGCGCCTGGACCCGGTCGAGCACGAAGGCGAGGAAGCCGTCCTTCAGCCGCAGCTGCGACAGGGAGGCGCGCGCCGACAGGGGCATGCCGAAGCGGTGCAGCGTCACGGTCGCCGAAAGCTCCCCTTTCGCGACCCGGACTTCGAGGTTCTGGAGGTCCGGAATCCGGTCGACCAGGCGGTGCACCAGGGCGTTGAGTGTCGGCTCGTCGAACGAGACGCACAGACCGCTCCAGCGGACCCGCAGGCCCGGATCTTCGTCGGGCGGCGTCAGGGCCGGCGCCGCCCCCGTGCTCTTCATGTTGACGCCATTTTAGCGCGTCCCGCCGCCGCCGGCGTGATGCCGATTCGTCAAAGGGGCGTCAGATCGCGTATCCCAGCGCGAAACCCGCCTGGGCGCACATCAGCATCAGGTACATGTGCGTCCAGGCCGGGTGGTTCTCGGTCGAGGCGAGCTCCTCGGGATTGCGCAGGAGCAGGCGCACCGTGTAGACGCCCCAGGCCGCGAGGACGAGCCCGAGCGCCGTCAGGAATGTCCGATTTCCGGTCAGCCGCCAGTCCCCGGGCAGCCAGGTGAAAACCGGGATCAGCAGCCAGGGCACCACGAAGAAGGGCGCCATGATGCGCGCGGCGGGGGCCACGCCGAAGCGGATCGGCAGCGTGATGCACCCGTGGGCGCGGTCCCCTTCCATGTCCGAGAAGTCCTTGGTCGAGGTCGCGCCGAGAAGGAAGAGGGCGAATATCCCGCCGATGGCCCAGGCTTCGCCGCAGAGAACCGAGGCGACGAAGGACCAGCCGGCCACCTTCAGAAGGCCGCCGCGCGTCACCGCAATCGTGAAGTTCGCCGCGAACCAGTGGCGCTTGGTGCGGCCGAACGCCGGAAAGGAATAGACGAACGTCGCCAGCGCCCCGACGCAGTAGATGAAGAAGGCCGCGTGGAGATGGAGCGGCGCCTCGACGCGCGCGGCGAAGGTCTCGTGCGGATACGGCACCACGAGCCAGGTCGGGACGATGGCGAGGACGTAAAGCACGGCGGCGACGGCCCACGCCCGGGAGATCGCGATCTCGCCGGTCACGAGGGGCCGGTCCGGCTTGTTGCGGCGGTCGATCTCGAGGTCGGCGATCTGGTTGACGACGTTCGAGGCCGCGTTCATCGCCGACGCGCAGAGCGACCCGATCGCCACGGTCAGGACGACGGCCCAGGTCACGCGGCGCGCGGGATCGGGGTTGTGCGCCGACCCGAAGGCGCACACGGCGCCCGAGACGATGCCTACGAGCGGCGGCAGGAGCGTGAACGGGCGCGCGAGGCGGACGTAGCGCTTCATGCCCGCCCGATCCGCAGCGCGGCCATCGCGCCGACGAACGTGTTCAGCGCGTTGGCGAACTCGTGGTCGAGGGAAAAGCCCGCCCTCCGGCCGAAGTCGTTCAGGACGCTCTCGGACATCGCCCCGAGGAAGCCGCCGAGGGCCGCGACCCAGATCTGCGGCGCGGACAACAGCCCGAGGCGCCGCCCGGCCAGGGCCACGAGCGTGGCTCCCGCGAGACTCGCCGCCGTGCCCGCCCACGAGATCGCGCCGGGCGTCCCGGCCGGCAGGCTGCCGAAGGTCAACGGCGAGAAGGCGCGTTTGCCGTACAGCGTTCCCACTTCGGTGCCGAGCGTATCGGCGAGCGCGGCGCCGAAGGCGGCGACGAACGCGAGGGCGGGCAGCCCGAGCAGGAGCAGCGCGACCGGAACCAGGCAGTTGGCGGCGACGTTGGCGACGCCCCGCCGCCCCTCGTTCGGCTGGGCGACGCCGGCAGCGGCCTTGCGGCGGTAACCGAGCTTCGTGGCCAGCGTGCCGAGGAGAAAGAAGATCCAGAGCAGGCCGTAGGCACCCCAGCCTCCCCCCGCGAGGACGAGGAAGCCCGCCACGGCGCCCGCGAGCGCCCCGGAGGCGCTCACGACGCGCAAGGCTCCCATGAGAACGGCGACCGCGGCGTTGACCCCGAGGGCGACCGCGAGCCAGTTCCAGGGGACGCCGGTCAGCATCCACGGCAGCGGCCAGGACCGCCCGAGCTGGTACACGGCGAGCGCCGTCGGCATGGCCGCGACGATGTTGTCGTCCAGGCCCGAGCGCACGGATTCCAGGAAGGCGTAGATCCCGGCGCCGATCATCAGGATCGCGACGGCGTCGGGGTCGATCGCGCGGCGCGACACGAACAGGAAGACGAGGATCGACGAGGTGCCCGCCACGGCCCAGTCGGCGAGGGTCCCCACCCAGGTCTTCGCGGGGTTCCACGGAAGGGCGGGCCCGCCGACCAGCTTTCCCACGATCGCCGCGGCGGGGTCGCCGAAGGCCATCATGGCCCACACGGCGGCGGCGATCGGGAGGTAATGATCCTGGAAGACGAGGATCAGCGCCAGGACCATCGCGGGATAGGCCACGATCCCGGTGTCGGGCCGGCGCGGCACGGCGTCGCGGTGGATGCCGCGGCCGATCCGCGGCATGACCCAGACGTTGAACGCGAGCGCCGCGCCCGCGCAGGCCGCCGCCCCCTTCCAGTCGAGCCAGCGCAGCGCCAGCGCGAAGAGGCCCATGCCGGCGTGGACCGCCTTGCGCTTCCACTCGGCGGAAGTCATCGGCGGCAGGCGTCCCGGCGCCCGGTCAGCGGGCCGCGGCGGCCGCCGGCGCGGGTGCGGCGGCCTTGCCGGCCTTGGCGTACCGGTCGTACCAGGCGACGTAGCGCTCGAGGCGGTCGCGCACGTAGCTGGGCTTGTCGGATGCCGTGGTGCTGCCCCGGATAGATCACGAGCTCGGTCGGCACGCCGAGGCTCCGGAGCGCCTGGTACATCTGCTCCGAGTTGATGAGCGGCACGTTGAAGTCCGCCTCGCCGCAGAGAAACAGCGTCGGCGTCCGGATCCGGTCGGCGTGGAGGAACGGATACGAGACCTTGAGGTACGCCTCGAAGTTCTTCCACGGCGTCCCGAGCTCCTGCTCGTACTCGCGGACGTACTGATCCGTGCCGTAGCCCGCGAGGGCGTTGGAGGTCCCGGCGCCGCTGGTGGCGGCCTTGAAGCGCGTCGTCGACGCGATGACGTAGTTGGTCATCATTCCGCCGTAGCTCCAGCCTCCCACGGCCAGCCTGTCCGGATCGGCCAGGCCGCGCCCGACCGCGTCGTCGACCGCCGCGAGCACGTCCTCGACGTCCCGGTGTCCCCAGTCCGCGTAGATCGCGGTCTGGAACTTCTCGCCGCGGCCCGAGCTGCCCCGCGGGTTCGCCGCCACGACCACGTATCCGTTGGCGGCGAGCCACTGCCACTCTTCGTCGAAGCCGTCCTCGAACTGGCCGACCGGGCCGCCGTGGATCCGCAGGACGGCCGGGTACCGGCGCCCCGCTTCGTAATCGGGCGGCTTGACGAGGAAACCGTGGATCTCGGTCCCGTCCTTGCTCTTGAACTTCGTCTCTTCGACCGCCCCGAGGCGCAGCTCCGCCATGAGGCATCGTCGTTCTGGTGCGAGAGCCGCCGGGGCTCGCCGGTCTCGACGGCGTAGACGTCCTCGGGCGTCGAGGCCGTCGCCGACAGGATCGCGATCCGCCCGTCCGACGCGGTCGAGAAGGCCGACACGACGCGCCGGCCCGCCGACGATCCGCTCGATCGGCCCGCCCGCCGCCGGGATCTTCGCCAGATGAACGGCCTGGTCGTCCTCGAGCGTGAAGAGGATCGCCGAGCCGTCCGGCGTGAAGCGCGGCGAGAGGACGTTGCAGGTCGAGGCCGGCCGTCAGCACGCGCGCCGGGCCGCCCGCCGCGGGCACGACCGCGAGCTTGTGGAGCCCGTAGTAGATGAGCTTGTCCGGCCCGCCCTGCACGTAGGCGATCCGGGCGCTGTCGGGGCTCCAGGCCGGCCGGCTGTCGCCCCACTCCGGGTCGTTGTCCGAGCCCTCGAACGTCGTCAGCTGCCGCGGCGCCGCCCCCGCGCGCGGCTCGATCGAGAACACGTCCCAGTTGTCCGTGCGGTCGGGATCGGGGCCGCGCTTGGAGACGAAGGCGATGGCCTTGCCGTCCGGGCGACCACGAGGGAAGCTGGTCGTCGTAGTCGCCCGAGGTCAGCGCCTCGACCTTGCGGCTCTCGCGATCCAGCAGGTACAGGTGATCGCGGCGCTTGCCGAGGTACCCGTCGACGTCGCGCTTGAACTGGAAGCGGTCGATGACGATCGGTTTCTTCGTCTTGGATTTCTTCGACGCCTCGTCCTTTTTGTCGGCCGCGTCGGGATCCGGGTCCGCGACGACGAGAACCAGGCGCTTGCCGTCGGGCGACCAGTCGAAGTCCTCGACGCCTCCCTTGACGTCGGTGACCTTCTCCGCCTCGCCGCCGTCGCGCGGCAGCAGCCAGAGCTGGGAGACGTCGTTGTCGTCGTCGCGGTCCGAGAGAAACCCGAGATAGCGGCCGTCCGGGCTCCAGCGGGGCGACGTCTCGGATGTCCTTGCTCGTCGTCAGGCGCGACGGTCTCCTTGCCGTCCCAGCTCGTCATCCAGATGTGGGTCTCGTTGCGGTCTTCCTTCAGGTCGGCCGTGCGCACCGCGTAGGCGACCCGGGTGCCGTCGGGCGAGATCTCGGGGTCGGAGACGTGGGCCATGCGCGCCAGGTCGTCGAGCGTCAGGACCCGGCCGCCAGGCGCCGCGGACAGGATCGCGGCGATCAGGATGCCGGACGCGAAGAGCAGACGGCGCATCGGATCTCTCCTGTGAAAAAGTTTCCGGCCGAGTTTATCCGCGGCCGCGCCCGCGCCGGTCAGGAAACTCGAGGTCAGGGCGCGCTTGCGCGGGTGCCTCACGCCTCCGGCCGCGCCCGCCGGGCGAGGTATTCGGCCAGGGGATCGCGAAACGACCGGATCGGGCGGCCCGTCAACCGCTCGTACTTGCCCGTGTCGAGCACCGAGTAGGCCGGCCGCCGTGCCGGGCGCGCCAGCGCCGCCGCCGTCGTGGGCTCGACCGCGACGTCGTGCCGCCCGGCGAGCCACAGGATCTCCCGCGCGAACTCGTTCCACGACACCTCGCCCCGGTTGGCGAAGTGGTAGACGCCGGAGGCGCCGGCGTCGAGCAGGGCCGCGACGGCCTCGGAGAGGTCCGTCGTCGCGGTCGGCCGGCCCACCTGGTCGGTGACGACGGTCAGGCGCGTCCTGCCGGCTTCGACCTGCTTGAGGATCGCCTCGACGAAGTTCCAGCCCGAGCGCCCGAACAGCCAGGAAGCGCGCACGACGAGGCTTCCCGGCAGGCGGAGGGCCTCCTCCTCGCCCGCCCGCTTGCTGCGGCCGTAGGCCGACAGCGGGCCGACCGCGTCGTCCTCCGCGTAGGGCGATCCCTTCTCCCCGTCGAACACGAAGTCGGTCGACATCTGGACGAGCTGCGCCGAGACGTGGCCGCAGGCGTCCGCCAGGAACCCGACGGCCCGCGCGTTGACCTCGAAAGCCCGCGGGTCGGTCTCGCAGTCGTCCACCTTCGTGAAGGCCGCGCAGTTGACGACGACGTCCGGCGCGAGCTCGCGCAGCGCCCGGGCGACGGCCTTCTCGTCGGCGATGTCGAGGTCGGAATGCGGCCGGGCGAGGACCTCGTGGCCCGCGGCCGCGAGGACCGGCGCCAGGTCCGAGCCGAGCATCCCGGTCGCGCCGGTGACGAGAACGCGCCGCCGGCGCCGGGGCGCGGGCCGGGGCGCGGCGAGGACGGCCGCGTGGGTGTCGAAGGAGGCGCCGCCCGTGTCCGCCAACCCGACGACCCCCTCAGCCCGGCCGCTTCGCGGTGGCCGAGGACGTCGCCAGGCGCTGCTCGTACTGCGACCGGTAGAACTCGCGGTAGGCGGCGTCGCGATCCTTGATCGGCCGCCACCACTCCTCGTGATCCCGGTACCAGCGCACGGTCTCGACGAGGCCCTCCGCGAACGGCGTCGCCGCTCCGGAAGCCGAGGCGCGCGAGCTTGCCGGCGTCGAGCGAGTAGCGGCGGTCGTGGCCGGGCCGGTCGTCCACGAAACGGATGAGCGTCTCGGGTTTGCCGAGCTCCCGGAGGACGCGGCGGGTGATGTCGATGTTCTCGGCCTCGTTGCCGCCGGCGATGTTGTAGGTCTCTCCCGGTTCGCCCGCGTCGAGGAGGAAGTCGACGGCCGCGGCGTGGTCGCGCACGAAGAGCCAGTCGCGGACGTTCCGGCCGTCGCCGTAGAGCGGCAGGGCCTGGTCGTCCACGGCGTTGGTCACGAAGAGCGGGAATCAGCTTCTCGGGATACTGGAACGGCCCGTAGTTGTTGGACGCGCGCGTGATCACGACCGGCATCCCGTAGGAAGCCCAGTACGAGTAGGCGAGGCGGTCGCCGCCGGCCTTGGACGCCGCGTAGGGATTGCGCGGGTTCAGCGGCGACTCTTCCGTGAACGAGCCGCTCGCGATCGAGCCGTAGACCTCGTCGGTCGAGATCTGGATGAACCGGCGCACGCCCCGGCGCCGGGCCTCCTCGAGCAGGACGAAGACGCCGCGCACGTCGGTCTCGATGAAGGACGCGTCGCCCAGCAGCGACCGGTCCACGTGGGTCTCGGCGGCGAAGTTGACGACCGCGTCGCAGCCCTCCATGGCGACCGAAACCACGTCGGGGTCCACGATGTCGCCGCGCACGAACCGGTAGTTGGGCCGGTTCGCCACGTCGGCCAGGTTCGAGGGGTTCGCGGCGTAGGTCAGCTTGTCGAGGTTGACCACGGAGACGCCGTCCCCGCGCGCCTCGAGGACGTGGCGGATGAAGTTCGAGCCGATGAACCCGCACCCGCCCGTCACGAGCAGCTTCATACGATGCCGATCTCCGAGTTGTCGCCGACGAGGAACCGGTGAACGCGGGGCCGCTCGAGGCCCGGGTGGATGCGCACGTTCTTGCCGATCAGCGAATCGGCGATCCGGGCGGGAATGCGCTCGAGGCGCGACCCCTCGAGCACGATCGAGTTCTCGATCTCGCACCGGTCGATGAGGCAGTCGGGCCCGACGGCCGTGTACGGGCCGACGAAGGCGTCCCGGATCTCCGCCCCGGCCCCGATGACCGCGGGCCCGCGCACGGTGCACCGCTCGAGCTTCGCGCCCTTCTCGACGACGACCTTGCCCTCGACGCGCGACGCGGCGTCGACGTTTTCGAGCCCCCGCGCCGTGAACGTGTCGAGGATGATCCGGTTGGCTTCGAGCATGTCCTCGATCTTCCCGGTGTCCTTCCACCAGCCCGAGACGAGGTGCGGGTGGACGCTCTTGCCGTGGTCCACCAGCCACTGGATGGCGTCGGTGATCTCGAGCTCGTTTCGCGCGCTCGGCCGGATCGCCTTGACCGCCTCCCAGATCGAGTCGTCGAACATGTAGACGCCCACGAGCGCCAGGTCCGACTTCGGGTGCTTCGGCTTCTCGGTCAGGCGCACGACGCGGCCGTCCTCGAGCTCCGCCACGCCGAACTGCGACGGGTTCGGGACCTTCGCGAGGAGGATCTGGGAATTGCAGCCGAGCTTGCGATAGTCCTCGACGAGCGCGGTGATGCCGTCGGCGATCACGTTGTCGCCGAGGTACATCACGAAGGGCTCGCCGCGCAGGAAGGGTTCCGCGATGAGAACCGCGTGGGCGAGCCCCCGCGGCGCGTCCTGCTCGATGTAGGTGATCTTCGCGCCGAAGCGGGAGCCGTCGCCGAGGGCCGCCTGGATCTCCTCGCGCGTGTCGCCCACCACGACGCCGATCTCCGTGATGCCCGCCGAGACGATCGCCTCGACCCCGTAGAAGAGGACCGGCTTGTTCGCGATCGGCACGAGCTGCTTCGCGCGCGTGTAGGTCAGGGGGCGCAATCTCGTCCCCTTGCCGCCGGACAGGATGAGGCCTTTCACTGGGGGCAGATCATACCGAAAGCGGCGCGGCACGCGGCCCCGGGCGCCGCGCCCGCGCGGTCACGGGCCGAAGAGCGCGTTGATCGACCCGTTCACGTCGAGCAGCGTCCCGATGTCCTTGAGGTTCACGACGAGGCGCACGCTGCGGCGCGGGGAGGGCGGCAGGTCCAGGCCCTGGTACTCCACGAAGACGGTGTAGCAGGAGCCCTTGTACGTCACGAGGAACCGGCCCTCCTGGACGAGATTCTGGTCGGCGCTGTAGTTGATGGCGGCGTCGAATCGCAGGTACTTGCCCGCGTCCATTCCGCCGGCGAACCGGATCTGGTCCGAGTTGGCGACGAGCTGGCCCGCGATCGTCAGGGGCCGCGTGCCGAACCAGCTGAAGTTCAGGTAGTTCGCCCCCCAGTTGGCGCCGGCGGTCAGCGTCGTGTTGGTGACCTGCTCGGCGCGCCGCGTCGTACTGGAGGCGGGCGTCGGCGTGGAGAAAGCCCCCCTGCGCCACGCGGAGGATCGCCTCGACGGGCCGCTCTGGCGCTGGATGAAGTCGCTCGCCGCCGGCGCGAAGATCGTCTGCGGCAGCGTGAAGGCGTAGGTCTGCGCGATCTCGAGGGAGGCGATCTCCTCGGCCGACCCGACCGCCGGCGCCGGCCGGCGCGCGCGAGCAGCCGGTTGACGATCGCGTAGCGGACCTGGTTCTGCCCGAGCGTCGTGTCGATCGTGTCGAAGGCCGGGATGCGCGCCGGGTCGCGTGACGTCGGAGACGTACGTGTAGTCCACGCGCGGCTCGATGATGTGCTTGAACTTGTCCCAGGGGCCGATGCTCGCGTCGAAGATGCGCGAGAACGACGGGCCGACGAGCGAGAGACGCCGCGACCGCGTACGAGCGCAGGAACGAGTCGCCCGTGAACGTCTGCTGGCCCTCGTCGGTCGAGTCCGTGTAGTAGGTCAGGCGCCCTCCGGCCTGCGCGGTGACCGAGAGCCAGGGAATCTCCTTCCAGGGGAAGAGACACGACGGGTTGAGGTCGAACCGGCCATAGGTGCCCGAGAGCAGCCCGTTCGCCCTTGTTGATGTAGAGCCCCGAGAGCGAGGACTGGAGCAGCGAGGAAGAACGGCGAGCTCGCCGATCGGCGCCGTGCGATGGAAGAACTCGAGCGACGGCAGGCGCTCCTGGACGACGGTCGCGGCGTAGAAGGTCTCGTTGCGCTCGAAGCGGAGGTTGAGCGAATCGGCGCCGAAGTTCCGGGTCAGGTACGCGAACGACGGGATCTGCTTGGCCGAGTTCAGCGCGAAGTTCTTCTCCCAGTCCTGCAGGTACTCCTTGTCGGAGTAAGCGCGGATCGAGACGACGCCGCGGACGTCGTACGGCAGGTCGTCGGAAACGTGGTCGAGGCGCGACCTTCCAGCGGGTCTCGGGCTCGACCGTGTAGACCCCGAGCGAGCCGTCCGGCAGCGTGCACGGCCCGTTGCCGCCGCCGGGCGGGGCCTCGGCGATCGGCCACGCAGACGCGTGGCGCTCTGGTCGCGCACGACGAACCCCCGGAAGATCCCGGCCGACTCGGGCGTCGGGCGCCAGCGGAGCTCCTCGCCGAGGCCGACGGTGCCGTCGGCGAACAGGTCGAGCTGCGCTCGTCAGGTCCGTCGAGCGGCCCGTGACCCAGTAGTAGTTGAGGCCGAGAAAGGCGCCCCGCTGGTTGCTGTAGCCGAGGCCCGGGCACGAGCAGCCCCGAGGCGCGATCCTCCTTGGTCGGCCAGATCAGGTACGGCGTGTAGAGCAGCGGCACCTTGCCGGCGCGGAAGCGCCACGTCCTTCATGCGGGCGTAGTCGTCGAGCGTGATCGTCGCCTCCGCCATCGAGAAGGACCAGTCCGGGCTTCGGGCATGTCGCAGGCGGTGAAGACGCCGTGGTCGATCCGGTAGGTCGCCTCGCCGATCTTTTCGATCGTGCGCGCGACGATGTGGTACGAAGGCGGCAGGTCGGCGGTCGCGTCCTCGAGGACGCCCGTCTTGGTGTCGAGGTGGAAGGTTCCCCGGCTGCCGGACAGCCGCGTGGGTCCCTGGTCGATCACGACGTGGCCCGTCAGGACCGCGGTCTTCGTCGGGAAGTCGTAGCGCGCCTCGTCGGCCGTGATCTTGACGTCCTGGTACTCGATGACGACCTCTTCGCTGCCCTCCCAGTACCGGTCCTTCTCGAAGCGCACGGGCTTCTTCGTGTAGAGGCGGACCTCGCCGCCCTTTTCCGGCGGCTTGGAACTTGATCTGGAAGTTGGGCCTCGTCTTGAATCGGGACTCGTAGGGATCGCCCTGGCTGTAGGGGTCCTGCGCGAACGACCGCGACCGAGGAGCCGAGGAGCAGAACGAGGGCGCGGAGGACCTTCACGCGTCCATGGCGCGGACGTCGGGGGCGACGCGGAACGCCGCGTCTGTCTTCGCCCGGACCTCGTCGACGCCGACGCCCGGCGCGATCTCGATCAGCACGAGGCCTTCGCCGCCCGGGGCGACGTCGAAGACGCAGAGGTCCGTGATGATCCGGTGGACGCAGCGCTGGCCGGTCAGCGGCAGGGTGCAGCGCTTCAGGATCTTCGTCGCTCCCGACCGGGCCGTGTGCTCCATCGTGACGACCAGGCGGCGCGCGCCGGCGACGAGATCCATCGCGCCGCCCATTCCCTTGACCATCTTGCCCGGAATCATGTAGTTGGCGATCGAGCCCTCCTCGTCCACCTGCATCGCGCCGAGAATCGAGAGATCGATGTGGCCGCCCCGGATCATCGCGAAAGAGTCCGCCGAAGAGAAGTACGAGGCGCCCGGCCGGATCGTCACGGTCTCCTTGCCGGCGTTGATCAGGTCGGCGTCGACCTCCGCGTCGGTCGGATAGGGCCCGAGGCCGAGGATCCCGTTCTCCGACTGGAGGATGACCTCCATCCCCGCGGGGATGTGGTTGGCGACCAGGGTCGGCATGCCGATGCCGAGGTTGACCGTGTAGCCGTCGCGCGAGCTCCTGGACGGCCCGCCGGATGATGCCCTCGCGGTCGAGCACTCGAGCCTCACGCCTTCCTCACCGTGCGGCGCTCGATGCGCTTCTGGCGCGGCGCCACGACCACGCGCGTTGACGAAGACGCCGGGCGTGTGGACGGACTCGGGATCGAGCGCGCCGACCTCGACGAGCTCCTCGACCTCGGCGATCGGAGATCCTTCCGGCCGTCGCCGCCATGGGATTGAAGTTGCGCGCCGACTTCCGGTACACGAGGTTGCCGAGGCGGTCGGCCTTCCAGGCCGCGACCATCGAGAAGTCGCCGACGATGCCGCGCTCGAGCACGTAGTCGCGGCCGTCGAAGCTCTTGATCTCCTTGCCCTCGGCGACGAGCGTGCCGACGCCCGGCCGGCGTGTAGAAGCCCGGGATCCCGGCGCCGCCCGCGCGCATCCGCTCGGCGAGCGTGCCCTGGGGGACGAGCTCGACCTCGAGCTCCCCGGACAGGAACTGGCGCTCGAACTCGGCGTTCTCGCCCACGTACGAAGACACCATCTTCCGGATCTGCCGCGCCCGCAGCATGAGGCCGAGGCCCCAGTCGTCCACGCCGCAGTTGTTGGAGACGACCGTCAGGTTCTTCACCCCGCGGCGCACGAGGGCGGCGATCAGGTTCTCCGGGATGCCGCAGAGCCCGAAGCCCCCGACGACCAGCGTCGACGCCGTCGGGGACGTCGCGGACGGCCTCGTCCGCCGAGGCGACGACCTTGTCGATCATCCGCCGCGATGATAGCCGACGCGGCGGCCCGCGGTCAGCTGTCCGCGACGGCGACGGCCAGGAACTCGGAAACCTCGAGGTCCGGCGATGCGCCCGGGAAGGCGCGCAGGCGCTCGAGGCGATCGCGGCCCGCCGGCGAGGCCGGGAGGACGACCGCGTCGATCGCGCGCACGCGGTAGCCCGAGGCCTCGAAGAGGTCCGCGAGCGTGCGGCGGGTGAAGAAACGGACGTGCGTTCCCGACAGCAGCGAGTACGGCACGTAGTCGAAGCGCCCGCGCAGGAGGTCGTCCACGACCGCCCAGTGGCCGAGGTTCGGCACGGAGGCCACGAGCAGGCCTCCCGGCGCGAGCCACGGGCGCACCCGTACGAGCGCGTCGGAAGGATCCTCGAGGTGCTCGAGCACGTCGCCGAACAGGATCGCGTCGAAGCGGCCCGCGAAATCGTCCGCCACCGCCTCCAGCCGCGCCGCGCGGACCTCGTCGTACACCGCCGCCGCCGCCGCCGCGTCTTCCGGATCCGGCTCGATGCCGACGATCCGTCCGACGCCCCGCGCCCGCAGCGCCGCGGCGGTCGCTCCCCGCGAGCAGCCCACGTCGAGCACGGCGCGGGCGCCGGACGGCACGCGCGCGGCGAGGTCCTCGCGGGCCGACGCGTCCATCGCCCCGTAGCGGTGCAGGTACGCGCCCGGATCGATCGCGGCCCGGGCGCCTCGCGCCTCGGCCGGCAGGCGCGTCGAGGAGAGTCCCCGGCGGCTGCGCCGCCAGGAAGGCGCGCCGGACGGCGTAGACGGGCGACGCGGGACGCGAGGCCGCCCGCAGCGGCCCCGCCGCGCCGGCCACGAACGCCGCCGCCTCGGAAAGCAGCGTGGGCGTCAGGTACGCGAACGGCGGCGCCAGGCGCGCCTCTTCGCACCACGGCTCGTTGGACACGGGCAGCAGCAGGTCGAGATCCGGGCGCCCGGCCAGGCCCTCCACGAGACGCCGGGCCGCCTCGGGAACGAGATAGGCCTCGGGGTCGGCGTGCACGAGAACGATCGGCGCGTCCCCGCCGGCGTCCGCCGCGGCGGGCGCCCGGCCCGAGACCTCGGTGCGCCGGCCGGCGGGCAGCGCGGCGACGTACCGCGAGAGCAGCCGCCAGGCCCACGGCGCTTCGGCCCGGAAGCGCGGCACGCCGCCGACGACGAGGTCGAAGGACCCGGAAAACGGGAAACGGGAAACGGGAAACGAAGTCAACAGCCCCGTCCCCCGTCCGTTTTCCCTTTTCCGTTTCCCGTTTGCCGATCCCTCAGGCCGTCTCGACGAGCATCGCCGTGGCCTCGCCGCCGCCGATGCAGATGGCCGCGATGCCGCGCTTCTTGCCGTCCTGGCGCAGGGCGTGGACGAGGGTCGTCAGGATGCGCGCGCCGGAGGCGCCGATCGGGTGGCCGAGCGCGACCGCGCCGCCCCGCACGTTGACCTTGCGCGGGATCGAGGCCGAGAGCTCCTGGATGGCCGCCATCGCGACCGCCGCGAAGGCCTCGTTGATCTCGAAGAGGTCGATGTCGGAGACCGTGAGGCCGGTCTTGCCGAGCAGCTTCTGGATGGCGCCGACGGGCGCGGTCGTGAACCACTCCGGCGCCTGCGCCACGCTCGCGTACGCCACGATCCGCGCGATCGGCTTCGAGCCCTTCGCCTTGCGCCTTCTCCTCCGACGTCACGACGAGCGCCGCGGCGCCGTCGTTGATCTTCGAGGAGTTGGCCGCCGTGACGGTGCCGTCCTTCTGGAAGGCGGGCTTCAGGTAGGCATCTTGTCGAGGGGCGCGGCGAACGGCTCCTCGTCGTCGTCGACCTTCAGGGCTCGCCCTTCTTCTGCGGCGACCTCGACCGGGAGCGATCTCGTCGGCGAACAGGCCGCCTTTCTGGGCGCCTGCGCGCGCCGGTAGGACTCCAGCGCGAAGGCGTCCTGGGCCTCGCGCGTGAAGTGAGTACTTCGCGACGCACAGCTCGCGCGCAGTTGCCCATGTGGGTGTCCTTGTAGGGATCCCAGAGGCCGTCCTTGATCATCGAGTCGACGAGCGTGCCGTTGCCCATGCGGTAGCCCGTCCGCGCCTGTTCGAGCAGGTAGGGCGCGTTCGACATCGACTCCATGCCGCCCGCCACGGCGACCTCGTACTCGCCCGCCTGGATCGCGTTGCCGCGTCCATCACGGCCCGCATGCCCGAGCCGCAGACCTTGTGGACGGTCACGCAGGGCACGGTGTTCGGAATCCCCGCGCCGAGCGAGGCCTGGCGCGCCGGCGCCTGGCCGATGCCGGCCTGGAGCACGTTGCCCGAAGACCACCTGCTCGACGTCGCCGGCGGCGACGCCCGCGCGGGCCAGGGCGCGCCCGGATGGCGGCCGATCCCAGGGCCGGGGCGGGCAGCGAGGAGAGCTTGCCGAGAAACGAGCCGATCGGCGTGCGGGCGGCGGAGAGGATGACCAGGTTTTTCATAGGGGGCGAATTCTAACCCGCCCGTCCAGCGCCTTATTTCGCGGACTCGAGCTTCCACCCGCTGCGAACCGTCGTCGCCTGGCAGTAGGTCTTCAGACAGTCCACGTTGTTCAGGCACTGCAGGATCGACTCGCAGGCCTGCTTCGCCGAGGACCCGTCGGCCACGGCCGCGGTCTCCGTGCACTTGCCCGAGAACGCGGGATTGGAAAAGACGCAGGTCGCCTGCGGCGGTGCCGGCGGCGGGGGCGCCGTCCTCGCCGCCGCGGGGCGGGCGAAGAAGGCGAGCCACGGGGCCGCGACGGCGAGCATGGCGAGCAGGAAACGCCGGGCGGCCGGGAGGGTCCTCATGGGGAACTCCTTTCGCGAGGCGGCCATCATAGCTCCGGCCGGGTTACTCTTCCTGTCATGGCCCGCATCGTGGCGGTCGACTTCGGGGAGAAGCGGATCGGCCTGGCGACCTCGGACGCCTCCGGCCAGCTCGCCACGGCGCGGGTCACGCTGCGCCGCCGGAGCGACGCCGCCGCGGCCGAGGAGCTGGCCCGATTCTGCCGGGACGAGGAGGCCGAGCTCGTCGTCTTCGGCATTCCCCGCTCCCCCGAGGGGCGCGAGAGCCCGTTTGCCGACCGCGTCCGCGCGTTCGCCTCGCGGTTCGAGCGCCAGAGCGGCCTGGCCATCCGCTTCCACGAGGAAACGCTGACCTCGAACGAGGCCGAGCGCCGCCTGCCGCCGGGAGCGCCGCGCGAGGAGATCGACCGGACCGCGGCCGCCGTCCTGCTCGAGGACTACCTCGCGGCCGCTGCGGAGCGCCGGTGAGCGCGACCCGCCGCGCCCTGCGCCTGGCGCTGCTGGCGGCGCTGCTCGCGGTCGCGGCGGCCGTCTACCTCTATCGCAGCCTCGAGCACCCGCCGGGCCCGCCCGGGACCGAGGAGGCCACCGTCTATTTCGCCTTCGGCACGCCCACGTCGCAGATCTTCCGGACGCTCGCGGCCGAGCACATCGTGCTCCACCCGTGGCTGGCCGAGGCCTACTACCGCATCGCGCTCAGCGCCACCCCGCTCCAGGCCGGCGAGTACCAGTTCACGCGGCCGACGCCGCTGTCGGAAGTGCTCGCCCGGATGAGCCGGGGGGACGTCGTGCGCCACGCGATCGTGGTGCCGGAGGGCCTGACCGCGGACGAGACGTTCGAGCTCTTCTGGAGCAACGGCATCAGCCGGCGCGAGGCGTTCGCCAACGCGCTGCGCAATCCGCAGCTCGTCGCCTCGATCTCCCGCGACGCGCCCGACCTCGAGGGTTTCCTCTTCCCCGACACCTACATCGTGACGCGCTCGACGTCGGCGCGGCACATCGTCGAGACGATGCTAGCGAACTTCCGCAAGCACTTCACGCCCGCGATGCGCGACCGCGCCCTCGCCGCCGGGCTCACCGAGCGCGACGCCGTGACGCTCGCCTCGATCGTGCAGAAGGAGACGTCGCTCAAGAGCGAAGCGTCCGTGATCGCCGGCGTCTACTGGAACCGCCTGCGGCGCCACATGCGCCTGCAGGCCGATCCGACGGTCGCCTACTCCTTGAAGCGCGACGGCAAGTGGACGGGCACGCTCTACCGCTCCGACTACGGGTACGACTCCCCGTACAACACCTACCTGATCGCGGGCCTGCCGCCCGGCCCGATCTGCAACCCCGGCCGCGAGGCGCTCGCCGCGGCGGTCGAGCCGGCCCACACGGACTACCTCTACTTCGTCGCGGACCGCACCGGCGGTCACGCATTCTCGCGCACGTTCGAGGAGCACCTCGACGCCATCGCCTCGGCGCGGCGCCAGCGCGCCAACGGTTCGACCGACGCGCCTCCCGAGCCGCGCGGGCCCTCGACCCGCTAGGACGCGGCGGCGGGCCGATTCCGGGCCTTTTGCGGCGGGATTCCGCCGCCGCCCCGGTACAATCGAGGCAACCTCTCCATGGAAACGCTTCCCCGTCCCTTCGGCCAGTACACGCTGACGGCGGCCCTCGGCGAGGACGCCCTCGGCCGGGTTTACCGGGCGGTCCGCTCCTCGCCCGACCGGGCCTTCGTGCGCCTGCGGGTGCTCGAGTCGCCGGAGCTTTCGGGCGAGGCTCTCCTCGACGCCATCGAGGAAAACGGCGAAGTCCACGAGTTCCTGAAGAACGCGGCGATCGCGCGCGGCGTGGAGATGGACGCGGTCGAGGGCGTGCCGTTCATCGCGTGGAACGAGCCGAACGGGCGGACCCTCGACGCCCTCGTGGCCAAGTGCCGCGCCGCCGGGCGCAAGATCCCGGTCGAGCATGCGCTTCTGATCGTGGAGAAGATCGCGACGGCGCTCGACCACGCGTTCAACACGACCATCGACGGGGACCGGACGCTGCACGGTCTGGTGTGGCCCGGCTTCGTGGCGATTTCCGACGACGGCGAGATCCGTCTCGGCGGATTCGGGCTCGCGACGGGAGTCCTCCCCGCGCTCGGCAAGCCGGGGCTTGCGCGGGCGATCGCCCCGTACGTCGCTCCCGAAGCGCGCGAGCGCGGCGTCACGGCGAAGAACTCCGACGTCTATTCGGTCGGCGTAATCCTGCTCGAGCTCCTCACCGGGCAGCCGCCTCCCCCCGATCCGCTCGCGACCGTCAAGGGCGTGGCCGGCGCGCCGCCGCCTCCCGTCCTACCGGAGATCCTCTCGGTCCTGCGCATGACCCTGGCGCCCGCCGAGCCCCGCTACAAGTCGAGCGGGGACCTGCGCCGCGAGCTCGGCAAGCTGCTCTTCTCCGGGCCCTATTCGCCGTCGACGTTCAACCTCGCCTATTTCCTGAACGAGCTCTTCCGCGACGAGATCGCCGCCGAGACGCGGGCGCGCGCGGCCGAGGACGCTCCGGACGCCGGGGCCGGCGCCGCGCCGCCCCGGACCGCGCCGGCAGCCCGCTCCGCCGCGCCGGCCGCGTCTGCCGCGGATGCGGCACCGGGGCACGGCGTGACGGTGCCGTCGCTCACCGCCGGCGAGGGGCCGTCCCGCCGCGGGCCGCTCTTCTCGGTCGTCGGGATCCTCGCCGCGGCAGCAATTGCGGGCGGCGTCTACCTGGCGCGACGAGCCCCGGCGGCCTCCCCGGCCTCCCGTGCGCCGGCGCCCGCGGCCGTAGCGCGCCCGACTCCCACGCTCCTGCCCGAGCTCGCCGCGACGCCCGTCGGATCCACGGCGGCGATGAGCGAAGCGCAGTTTCGCGACGAGGTCGCCCGGCGGCTGGCCGCCGAGGTCCAGAAGCTGGAGGACAAGGCCCGCGCCAGCCGGCCGACGGCCCCGCCGCTCGCGCCGACGTCCGCCCCGGCCGCGGCGCCCGAGCCGACAGCCCCCGAGCCGACCGCCCCGCCCGTCGCCGTAGCGGCCCCTCCCGAGCCCACGGCGCCGCCGACACCGTCCCGGCCAGCCACCCGAGAGGGGGCGCTCGTCGCGCTCGACGCGGTGGACACGCCGCCGCGGATATCGCGGATCGTGAAGCCGGCCTATCCGCCGATCGCGCTCAACGCCCGGATCGGCGGCACGGTCGTCCTCCGCGTGCTGGTTTCCGAGAAGGGCGCGCCCGCCGAGATCGAGGTCCTGAAGGAAGGACGCGCGGGGCTGACCCAGGCCGCCGTCGGCGCCGTCCGCCAGTGGACGTTCACGCCCGCCACGCGCGACGGCGTGGCGGTGCGCACCTGGATGGAGATCCCGATCCCGTTCGAGCCGTAGCCCGGCGAGCTCGGCCGGCTAGGGCTTCGCCGGCCCGTAGTCGATCGACTTCAAGCTCGGATCCTTGGATCGCAGGAAATCTTCCATCACCTTGTCCTCGATCCAGATGATCTCGGTGCCGTCCACGAAGTAGGTCGGCGTCGACTTCACGCCCAGGCGCTGGCCCTCGTCGAGGTCCTTGAACACGTCGGCGAGGCTCTCGGGCCGCAGGTAGCAGTTGAGGAAGTCCGCCCGCGGAATCCCGACGCCTTCCGCGAAGGTCAGCGCGAGCTCGTCGATGCCGGAGACCGTCATCACCGCCTGCTGCCCGTAGACCTGCTTCTTGAACGCCCACATCGCCTGCTTCGCGAAACGGTAGATGCAGTCGGCGGCCGACGCCGCCTTCAGCGACCAGGCGTGCGAGAACCAGAGCGGAAAGAACTTGTAGTAGCGCTTGTACGACAGCTTCGGATTGGCCTCGAGCAGCTCGTCCATCTGGAGCCCGCGGAAGCGGCAGTAGCCGCATTCCATGTCGGCGTACTCGACCATGACGATCGCGCCGTCCGGCTTTCCCTCGAAGCGGCCCTGCGAGAGATCGATCCGTTTCCTGCGCTCCTCGCGCGGGTCCATCTGCATGTCCCAGAGGTTGCCGTTGAAGAACTTCGAGCCGTCCGGCGTCACGTACCCGGGGACCTTCATGGGCCCGAAACCGCTCTCGATGAGAACCATCACCGCTTTCAGCCCCGCGGCGTCGCGTTCGGGAGCCATCACGATCTTCGAGCGCGTGCGGTAGAGCGCGGAGGTGCGAGCCTCGAGCCACGCGAGATCCGCCGCCGTCTGCACGGGCTTCGGGTTCGGGTTCGGCAGCGCGTCGCCGTCGAAGAACCACCGGCCGTCGTCCGAGACGTAGACGGTCTTGTCCACGTTCAGCTTGGCGTACTTGCCCGTGCGCTTGACCTTCCAGCCCTGGAAGCCCGGAAGGCGGTCGGTCGCTTTCTCGACCGTGACCTTCGACGCCGGATCGTACGAGAGGTAGTTGCCGAGGTAGCCCGGCAGGCGGCCTTCGACGCCGGCCGGCGCCGCTGCCTTTGCCTGCTGCGCCGCGGAGGCCGCAAAGCCGCACAGCAATCCGACGAGGAGAAGTCCCGAGATGCGCTTCTTCATTCCTGTATTCCCTTTCACGGCTGGCCCGGAGGCGGCCCCTTTTGTAGCACTTGAAGCGACCGAATGGCACCCGGTTGACCCGGCTTGATGGCAAGCGACTTCTGGAACAAGGCAATGGCCTCGTCCCGGCGGCCCTGGCACGTCGCCACCAGCGCCAGGGCGTTCAAGGTGTCGGGGTTGACCGTCGTCGCGGCGAAGGGCTCGACCGCCTGCTCCGCCCCGGCGCAGTTCTGCTCCCGGAAGAATGCGAAGGCGAGCTCCCTCGCGATCGTTTCATTCTGCGGGTATTGCCGCGCGCCGCGGTCGAGAACCTCGCGGGACACGCGAGGGTTGCCCTTTTCCTGGTACTCCCCGGCCCAGCGCAGGATCGTGCCCTCGGGATCGGCGTGGCCTGCGGCCAACGACCGGAAGAGCCAGTCGAGCGCGGCACGATCGTCGCCGCGCACACGCGAGAGCTCCGCCAGGTTGAACATGGGCGAGTGGTAGTCGGGCCGCAGAGCGAGCGCCTTGCGATATGCCGCCTCGGCGCCCGCGAGATCGGGCTTGCCGTTGCGGCACAGATAGAGGCCGAGATTGTTCCAGGCGCCTTCGGTCAGACCGGGGCGGTCCCCGCCCGTGGGGGCGAGCTTTCCCGGCTCCCCGCCCGACAGGTAGCCGAGAGCCATCAGCTTCTTCGCGTACTCGCTCGCCTCCTGCTCGGACAGCTGCTCGGCGGCCAGGCGCCGCACGGGCACGGCCGCGGCGAGGTCCTTGCGAGCCGGAGTCGACAGCCCCGGGAAGGCCGCCAGCATCACCGCGCCGCTCGCATGGCGGTCGACCGGCAGGCCGAGCAGCGCCGCGACCGTGGGCTCGACGTCGAAGACGGACGCGTTACCGCGCGCCGCTCCCTTGCGGACCCGCGCGCCCCAGGCGGCGAAAACGCCGTCGATCCGGTGCCAGAACGACGCCGTCGCGGGGTTGAGGGAGTTGTACGTGCACGAGCGGTCCGGTCCCCACTTGAATCCGTGGTCGGAATTGACGAGCAGCGTCGCCCCGTCCTCCTCCGCGCGGCGCATCCACTGCCCGAGCAGCCGGTCCACGAGCCCGTAGTACTCCTCGACGGCGCGGTGATAACGGGCATAATCCGCGTCCGTGACGCAATCGAGCTTCGGGGGGACGAACGCGGCGAACACGTGGCCGATGACGTCGGTCCCCTCGAGGTAGAGCATCATCAGGTCCGGGAGATTCCGGTCGTAGAGCTCGCGGGCGATGCGCGGACTGGATGCGCGTCGCCGCGATCGTGCGCGAGAGCGCGATGAGGGGATTCTCCAGCCCCTGGCCGCTCGCGCGGGCGCGCGCGATCTCTTCGGCCGGCACGTCCACGAAACGCGCGACTTCCGCGTCGGAGACCTGGCCCTCGCGCGCCGAGATCTGATCGACTCCGGCCGAGAGGGACGCGGGATACGCGACGCCCTGGCGCGCCAGGCCCTCGAAGAGAATCGGGCTCGCGTGGTCCGAGACGAAGAAGCCCTTCACCTCTTCGGCCGGATGCGTGCCCCACCAGCCGACGACGCCCACGGACACTCCCGCCGCCGACGCCACGTTCCAGATCGCCGGCACCGCGCGAGAGCTCCCGGAGATCGGCACCTTTTGCCCGGTCGCGGGATCCACCTCCTGGAAATCGAGAACCCGGTGGACGTCGGGCCCCACGCCCGTCGCCAGCGTCGTCCAGATCACCGGCGAGAGAATCGGCATGTACGACTTGAGGCGCGCCGTGTAGCCCTCCGCGACCAGGCGCTTCCAGTTCGGCATCCGGCCTTCCGCCGCGAGACGGTCGAGCAGATCCCAGTCGAGGCCGTCCAGACCGAGCCAGATGACCGGCGCGCGGTCCCCCGCGGGTCGAGGCGTTCGGACTCGCGCGTCCGCCTGATCCACGGCCTCGCCGGCCGGTTTCGTCGCCGCGGGCGCGGCGGCTCGCTCCCCCGGCGTCTTCCCACAGGAGAGCCCGCCGAGCGCCCCGAGCAGGAGGGCGACGGCCATGACGCTACGCCGCATTCGTCCGGCCATCATGATTTTCGGAGCGCGGCGAGCGAGCGGATGACCGCCGGCTGGTCGGCATTGATCGCCAGCGACCGCTCGAAGTAAGCGATGGCGTCGTCCTTGCGGCCGAGGCACGCCTTGAAGAGCGCGAGGACGTTGAGCGTTTCGGGTGTACGGGTTTCCGCCTCGAAGCGAGCCACCGCGTCCCAGGCCTGTGCGCATCGCCGCGCCCTGTAGTGCACGAGGCCGAGCTCGCGCGAAAGGGCCTCGCTCGCCGGGTACGTGCTCACGCCCTTCTCGAGGACGCGCCTCGCCTGGGAGTGCTTTCCCCGTTCGTCATAATCGACATACCACTGCAGCAGCGTGCCCTCCGGGTCCGGATAGCCCGCCTTGCAGGCGCTCAGGAGCCACTCGATGGCCCCCGCGTCGTCGCCCCGCTCGCGGTAGACCTTCGCCAGGGCAATTTGGGGGGCAACGTAGGCAGGTTGAATGGCGAGCACCTTGCGGAAGGCCGCCTCGGCCCCGGCGAGGTCCTTCTTCGTGTTCAGCAGGTAGATGCCCAGGTTCTGCCAGCCCTTCTCCGTAACGCCGGGCCGGTCGCCGCCCGGGGCGTCGAGCTTCGTCGGCTCGCCTCCGGACAGGTAGCCGAGCGCGCGCAGCCGCGCCGCATACTCGTTCGAGGCCGACTCCGAGACCGCCTCCGGCGCGAGGCGTCGCACCGCGATCGTGCCGAAAAGGTTTTTGCGCTCCGGAACGCCCAGCCCGCGGAAGCCGGCGCCGAAGACTTTTCCTTCCGTCCGACGGTCCACCGGCAGGCCGAGTAGCGCCGAAATCGTCGGCGCCACGTCGAAGACGGAGGCCGAACGGCGCTCGGGGCTCGCGGCGACCCGGACGCCCCGGACGGCGAGGACTCCGTCCCGGCGGTGCCACAGCGCCGGGTGGCTCTCGAGCGATGAGAGCTCCGTCGGCCGCTCGGCGCCCCAACGGAACCCGTGATCCGAGTTGACGACGAGCGTTGCCCCGTCCTCGTCGGCCCGCCGCATCCACTGGCCAAGGATCCGATCGATCATCGCGTAGTACTCATCGACCGCCCCACTGTAGCGCGCGAAGTCTTCCTCGGAGACGATCGACATCCGCGGCGGCGTATAGGAGCCGAACACGTGGCCGATCGCATCGGTGCCTTCGAGATACAGCATCATGAGGTCGGGTTGGTTCCTGTCGTAGAGCTCCCGGGCGATGCGTTGCTGCGCGCGCGTGGCCCCCAGGATCCGAGCCAGAGCAGCGACCGGGTTCTCGAGCCCCTTCCCGCTCTCCCGGGCACGGCGGATCTCCGCGTCGGACATGTGGAGGTAGGGAGCGAGATCGCGATCGTTCACTTCGCCGTCCCGCGCCAGGATCTGCTCCACGCCCGCGGAAAGCGAGGCAGGGTACACCACCCCGGCCCGGGGCAATCCTTCGAAGAGGATGGGGTTGGCGTGATCCGACACGAAGAAGCCCTTGACCTCCTCGGCCGGATGCGTCCCCCACCATCCCACCACCCCCACCGAAAGCCCCGAAGCCGTCGCCACGTTCCAGATGGCGGGCACGGCGCGCGAGAAACCGGAGATCGGGACCTTCTGGCCGGTCGCGGGGTCCACCTCCTGGAAATCGACGATCCCGTGAACCTCCGGGCCGACCCCGGTGGCGATCGTCGTCCAGACCAGGGGAGACAGGGTCGGTATGTAAGAGGCCAGGCGAGCCGTTGACCCCTCGGCGACCAGCCGCTTCCAGTTCGGCATGCGCCCCTCGGCCACGAGCCGGTCGAGCAGCTCCCAGTCGAGGGCATCGAGGCCGAGCCAGATCACCGGCGTACGCCCGCCCCGCGGGCGGCCGGCTCTCGTGGCGACGTCCGCGGCCTCGACGGCTTCCGATGCCCGCGCCGGAGCGGCCGGCGTGGCGGACCGGGACGCCGCGGGCCCGGAGCCCTCGGGCGCCTTTCCGCAGGAGAGGCTCGCGATCAGGGCGGCCAGGGCAAGGGTCGCGGCCGGGCGTCCGCCCCGCCGCCCGAGGCGGTACGTCAACGCGGCGCGCCCTTGCCGGCCGGCTTCGCCCGCGTCGCCGAGGGCGGCCTTGATGTAGTTCTCGGCAAGATCGGGCTCCGAGGTCAGCCATGCGCCCCGGAAGAAGAACACGGGCGTGCCGTTCAAGCCGAGCTTCAGGGCGGTGTTGATGTCGTTCAGGACCCGCTCGCGCGCGCGGCCGCTCGAGAGCTCGGCCGCGAAGGCCTCCCGCGCGCCGGCGGCCTCCGCGATGTCGGTGGCGAGATCCCGGGCCCCCTTCTCGTTCATCCCCGCCGCCCGCGGGAAGAGCGCGTCCTCGTACTTCGCGTAGAGCGCGGGCGACACGTTGGCCAGCGCCGCGCCGCTCTCGGCCGCGGCGAAAGCCCAATCGTGGACCTTGACGAGAGGCAGGAAGCGGATGTCGAAGGCGCCGCCGCGCGCGCGCACGACCTCGCGGACCTGCGGCGTGCGCACGCGGCACTTCTCGCACTGGAGGTCGATGAACGCCGAGACCGTGAAGGTGGCGGCCTTCTCCTTCTTCGCGCGGGGCTCGGCCGGGCCCGCCAGGATGCGCTCGCGCGAGACCGCGGGCTCCACGTCGAACGGCAGGAACTCGCCGAGCAGGATCGAGGCGCCGTCCTGGGAGACGAACCCGGGCAGCGTCGCCGAGGCCCCCGGCACCTGCTGGATCCGGATGTCGAGGGGGACGAGCGCCCCGTAGACCCCCGCGCCGATCGAGAGCGCC
This sequence comes from uncultured Acidobacteriota bacterium, assembly GCA_963710945.1. Lineage (GTDB taxonomy): Bacteria > Acidobacteriota > Thermoanaerobaculia > UBA5066 > Gp7-AA6 > DAHUXD01. The sequence goes on along the minus strand of CAVQCH010000007.1, from coordinate 735,757 downwards.
ACGGGCAGCCCGAACATCCCCTGGAGGGCGTCTCGCACGCCCGGAAGGTCGGCCGGCGGCGAAAACGGCCGGTCGTGGCGGCTGTCGTCGTGCAGCACCGCCCCGACGAAGATCTGCTTGCCGTCGCGGCTGACGAGGGTGACCCCGGACTCGTCCCGGTTCTTGAGGCCGCAGGTCCGCTCGGTGCGGTAGGCCTCGTACCCGGGGACCTGGACCTCGGCGGCGTCGGTGACGGCCACCTTCGTGCCCGGGCAAACCGAATACCAGCCGGTGAAGTAGCGGGACACCCGGTCGCGGGTGGCCTCGTCGGCCCGGAGCGGGAGCGCGGCGCACGCCGCCAGGGCGAAAAAGGCGGCCAATCTCCTCATGCCGCGCACCTTAACACGGGGGTGGGCCCCGGGATTTCCGCCGAATCGGCCCCTGCGGGGGCGGGCCTGCCGCGGCCGGAATACTCTCCTTACCGGGGGCGCTCGAGGCGCAGGACCATCCGGGCAAAGTCCAGGCGCAAGCGGAAATTCTTCAAGTAGGACGAGCCGATGATCCCGCACTCGAACCCGGTGTCGTTCTCCTGGACGAGGATGTCCTTGAAACGGACCCCGAAGCCCGAGAGGCCGAGCGCCACCTCGCCGAGGCGCCCCCACTCCATGCTCCTCTTGCCGATTCCGACGACCTCCTTCGGCGCGAACTTGGGGGAGGCGAGCAGGTGGGAGCGGCTCATTCCGCCGGAGGTCATCAGCGTCGGTTCGCTTCCGGTGTCGAGCAGGAATGGATAGAAACCCCTGCGGTCGATCGAGGCGGATGCGAAGAGGCGGGCCCGGTAGAAGAACAGGTTCTGGCCCGAGTCGTTCTTCGGCACGCGGAATTCCACGCGGGTCAGCTCGAGCCGGCGCGCGCGATAGTCGATGAGGGCCGAGAACTCCTTGAGCAGGTGGAGCCCGAGCACCGCGGACACCGGGAGCTGCCCGCGCGAGGTTTCGAAGAGCAGCGCGTCGTCGGGCATCAGCATCACCGGGACGTCGCGCAGGGAGAATCCCGCGAACTCGAGCTTCGCGATGACGCCGAAGGTGATGGGGAATTCCTTCTTGTGGATCCCGCGGCCGGAGGCCTTCGAGTCGGGGATCTCGCGCACCCCCGCCTGCTTCGCGAAGGACTGCGTCACGATCGAGTAGGAGGCGCCGGTGTCGAACACCGCGTCGGTCGCGACACCGTTGAAGCGGGCCGGCAGCCGGATCAGGTCGAAGCGCTGCATGTCGAAGCCCACGCCGTGCGTCTCGCCGATCGCCGGCCCCGCGTAGACGTCGACGCCCTTCAGGGCGGCCAGAAAGTTCACGAATCCGTGCACCAGCGGATACCCCGCCCGGATCGCGCTCTCGGCGTACTCCTGCGCCGCCCCGAAGTCGTTCCAGAGGATCGCGCCCAGGCACAGGGACCAGTCGATCTCGGCCTTGCGCACGTTGCGCGACTCGAGACGCCGGGCGGCATCGAGCCGCGGGCGCGCGGCCCCGAAGTCGCCGCGCGCGAGCAGGACCTTTCCGTAGAGGGCCTGGTTCGCCGCGCTCTCGTCGACCTCTTCGGAAGGCAGGTCCTCCAGGTACTGCTGCAGCTCCAGGAAGTGCCCGGCCTGGAGCGCGCCCTCGGGCCGGAAGTACATCTCCGGCGCCTGGACCTCGCCGGGCGCCAGCACGAAGACGGAAACCTCGTTGGAGACCGCGCACGAGATCGCCGCGAGCAGGAGCAGCGCCGGCAGCCGCGCCGGCCACCGCCGTCCCGGGATGCGCCGCGCCCCGTCGCTCAACGGCGGCGCCCCGTCGCGCCTATGGCTTCGCCTTGACGACGCCGGCCTTCGCGCGATCCAGGGCGTTTAAGGCCGGGGGGTCCTTCTGCAGCACGCCCTTGCCGTACCCGGGCTTCGTGATGAAGGCAAAGTCCACGGAGGCGAACGGCACGGCCTTCGGCAGGTCTGCCCGCAGATACCGCCACGTCTCGAGCCAGTTCGCGGTGCTCGTGCTCGCGGCCGAGTCCATTGCGTTGGCCGCCGTCGTCAGGAGGGCCGGCGCCACCCACTCGTGCCGCCACTTGCCCGTGGGGTCCGAGCGGTCGTCGCCGAAGGGCATCGGCCCGGCTTCCGAGTACGTCGGCGGCCCGAGCAACACGAAGACGCGCCCGCGGTCGGTGAGGCTGCCTCGCGTCTCCCCCTGGACGAAGACCTGGTCGGCGAACGCCGCGCGCTTCTCGAACTCGGCGCGCAAGCCGTTGTCGGAAGACTCCCCCTTCGGATCGCGCGAGACCCAGAAGTTCTCGATGAACTCAGCCCGGGAGGAGGATTCCGTCAGCCGGCGGAACTCGACCTGCTCTTCGGGAGTCATGAGGAACTGAACCGGGCCATCCGCCCAGTCCTCCCCGGCCGATTCCCGCGACACGGCGGGTTGCCACCGGAAGGCGTGGTAGGCGGCGGCGATCCGGCTCGACTCCTTCGCCGAGGGCACCGTCGCGTTCGCCGGAGCCGCCGCAGCCTTGCGGGCCTCGTCGAACGCCGCGACGGCCTTCTTCGGGTAGGCCGCCGGGTCGAGCCGCGCGGCGGGCTCGGCCTGCAGATAGAGGGCGAACTGGCGCTTCGCCTCGTCCGGCCGGTCGAGCGCGGCATCGCAGACGCCCCGGTAGAACGCGAGCACGGGCTCGAGGGCGGTCCGATCGTTCTCGAGGCCCGGCTGCTGCGACATCGTGTCGATCCGCTGGAGAGTGCCCAGGGCCTCGCTCCAGGCGCCGAACTTGACCTGGTCCTTGGCCTTGCGGAAGAGCTCGGGCAGCGTCTGGGCGCGGGCGAATGCCGACGACGCGGCGAAGATCGCCGCGATCGCGAGCAGACTCAGAGACTTTCGCATCGAGCACCTCCCGGGAAGGACCTCCACGGCGATTCAGGACTTCGGCTTTCCGAGACCCATCCTGGCCCGGTCCAGGGCGTTCAACGCCGGCGGATCCTTCTGCAGGATGCCCTCGCCGTAGCCGGGCCGGGTGATGAACTCGAAATCCACCGAGGTGTAGGGCACCGCCGTCGGAAGGTCGGCGCGCATGTACCGCCACGTCTCGCGCCAGTTGGTGGTGTTGCTCGCCGCCGCGTTGCCGCTGCCGGTGGCGGCATCCGCCCGCAGAATGGCCGCGCCTCGCGCCGAGACGCTTCGTCCCTGGACCTGGCCGGCTTCCTGCGCATCGCCCGCGGTCGTCTGGAACATCGCGGACGGGTCGGACTTGTCCTCGCCGGTCTTCATGGGCCCGGCGCCCGAGTAGGTCGGGGGGCCGAGGAGCACGAACACCATGCCGCGGTCCGTGAAGCTTCCCCGCTGCTCGCCCTGGATGAACGCCTGGTCCGCGAACGCCACGCGCCGCTCGAACTCCATGCGGAACTCGTTTTCCGGCGTCTCCGCCTTGGGGTCCCGCGCCATCCAGAACTTCTCGATGAACTCCGCGCGCGAGATCGAGTCCGTCAGCCGCGAGTACTCCTGCTTCTCCTCGGCCGTCATTAGAAAGCGGACCGGGCCGTTGCCCCAGTCCTCGCCCGTATCCTCCCGCGAAACCCCGGTCTGCGCATGGAACGCCCGGTACGCCGCGGCGATCCGGCTCGAGTCCTTCGTCGTGGAAGTCGGCCGTTCGCCGCCGGGACCACCCCTTGCGCGCCTCTTCGAAAGCCGCGACCGCCTTCTTCGGATAGGCCGCGGGATCCATGCCCGCATCGGGCTTCGACTGCAGGAAGAGGGCGAACTGCTTTTTCGCCTCGTCGGGCTGGTCGAGAGAGGCCTCGCAGACGCCGCGGTAGAACGCCACGGCCGGCGCGAGCGCGGCGCGATCCTTCTCGAGGCCCGGCTGCTGGGACGAGGGTGTCGATTTCCTGCAGCGTCGAGAGCGCCTCCTTCCAGGATCCGAACTTGACCTGCTCCTTCGCCTTCTGAAAGAGCTGCGGCAGCGTCTGCGTCTGCGCCGCCATCGAAGCGGCGAGGGCCGCGGCGAGGACGGCGGGAATCAGGAACCGGCGCATGGAGCCACCTCCGACCGGAATCATCTCAGGTTTGGTACGTCGACGACGCGGCGCGGGTTCTCCCGCCGCGCGGCCGCTGGAGAAAGAAAAAGGGGGAGGCCGAAGCCTCCCCCGAAGGAAACGAGTCCGACGCGCGAAGCTTAGAAGCTGATGCGCGCACCGAGACGGAGCGACCGGGGCTGACGACGGACGGTGACCTTGTGGTAGTCGTAGCCGTACTGGTCCGTGGTGCCCGGCGGGTTCACCGTGAACTCCTGGTTGTTGTCGAGCGGCGTCTGCTGGTTCAGGAGGCTGAATCCCTGGGCGAACAGCGTGACCTGGATCGGGTTGAACGTGAGCGTGTAGCCGAGCGACGCGTTCATCTCGTACGCGGTCGGAAGGCGCTGGCCGTTGGCCGCGTAGCCGCGCTGCACGCCGAAGAGCTCGGAACCATAGATGCTGTTGAAGTAGTCGATCTGGTTCTGCGGCGTACCCGAGGCCAGGAAGAACGAGAGGCCGGCCGTCAGGCCGAACGGAGCCGTGTAGGCGCCGTCGATGCGGAACTGGCTCGGCCGGTCGAGATAGAGGCGGCCGTAGGCGTTGTGCAGGAAAGCGGAATAGTCGTAGTCGGCGTTGATGCCGGGGTCCGTCTGTCCGCCGTTGGCCTGGCGCGCGGCGCCGTCGTAGTTACCCTTGAGCTGCGACCAGATGTAGCTGACCTGGCCCCAGAAGGCCCGGCCGATCTGCTTCTTGGCCACGAACTCGACCGCGGCGTACTGCCGCTTGGCAGCCGGAACGGCCGAGGTGACGAGCTGGCCCGGCTGGGCCGTGGACGCCGGGAAGGTCTGCGGGCTGCTGCAAGCCGAAGTCGCCGAGTTACCGCTGTAGTCGAGGTAGTCCGGACCGAGACAGCCGTGGAAGTCGCCCGTCGAATAGATGCTGTTCGAGCCCGGGTTGATGATGACGCACGTGTTCTGGTTGGCTTCGGGGTATGAGGCGTCGAGGTCGCAGCGGTCTTCGACGGTCCGCCCGAGGTACCGGAAGGTCCCCTTGACGCCGACCGCGAAGGTCGGGTCGATGGCCTTGTCGTACGAGAGGGTGTACTCCTGCTGGTAGATGCCCTTGAGGCCGGACTGCACCGGCTCGGACGCGGGGCCGCCCTGCACGCCGATCGCGCGCGGCGCGGACGGGTCCTGGGTCAGGGTGTACGGGTCGCTGCTGAAGTTGTAGGACGATGCCGTCGTCTGGGCGCCGTAGGAGCGGACGTTCAAGTCCGTCGGAATCGAGTAGTAGAAGAAGCCGAAGGACGCGGCCACCTTGGACGTGCCGTCACCCGTCGGATCCCACGCGATGCCCACGCGCGGCTGCCACTCGTCCTTGATCTTGAAGACAGTGGTGCCCGTGTAGTCCTGCACGTCCTCGGAGTCCCAGCGGACGCCGAGCGAGGCGGTCAGGGTGGGGCTGATCGTGATCTTGTCCTGGGCATAGACGCCGATGCGGTTGGTCTTGGGGTTGGCCTGGTTGCCGTCCGGGAGATATCCCGCGACGACTTGATCGGGAGTGCCCGTGGCGCCGGTGTAGAAGTCGTGCTGGTAGAACTGGGTCACGCCGGCCGGGCACACCGCGGTGCCGCCGCAGGGACGGATGCGCAGGCGCACGCCGCCGGTGTAGTGGGACGTCGTGAAGGTCTGGTTCTGCTCGTAGTCGCCGCCGACCTTGATCTCGTTGTTGCCGGCGTAGACCGTGCCATTGAGCATGTAGGCGTTGCGGGTCGAGTTGTTGAAGTTGGTGGGTCCGAAGATCGAGCCGAACCCGTTCGACACGATGCCGGTCGGGTTCTGCCGTGTAGTCGATGATCTGGTAGGAGTTGGTGTCGAGCGCCGAAGAGCTGGTACTTGTCCGCGTGATGCGCGTAGCGCGCCGTCACGAGGGCCGAGCTGCCGAAGAGCTGCGTGATGCTTCCGGCGTAGTCCGTCGCGCCGAGGTCACGGGTGGCCTTGCGGACGGTCGGGTTGGTCGAGGACAGGTTCGCCAGGTTCCCGGTACGCGTTTCCGGGTCGCCGAACACCGTGCCGACGAGGGTCGTGCCCTGGCCGAGCAGCACGGTCAGCTTGCCGGAGTAGATGTTCGACGTGCTGTCGAAGGGAAGATTCTGGCCGCCCGTCGGGTACGCGCCATCGGCGAGAGGAATCTGCTCCTGGTTGTACGTGACGCGGTTGTAGGCGCCGAAGAACCAGAGGTGGTCCTTGATGAAGAATCCGCCGAGGTCCGCGCCGTAGTCCTGCTGGCTGCGCTGCGTACGATCGATGACGAACGAAGCGTCGGTGCCGGTGTTCAGCACGCCGCCCGTGTTGAGCGAGTTCGATCGGGTCTTCGATGACGTTGGACGTGCCCTTGTAGTCGGCCGTCAGGCCCGTCGTGTTGAAGTAGCCGAACGCGTCCCCGTGGAACTCGTTGCCGCCCGACTTCGTGATGACGTTGACGATGCCGCCCATGGCGCGGCCGTACTCGGCTTCGTAGCCGCTGGCCTTGACCTGGACTTCCTGGATGAACTCGTTCGAGAGCGCCTTGCCCTCGAAGCCCTTCACGACGTTCGTCGTGTTGACGCCGTCGACCAGGTACTGGTTCTCGACCGAGGTCGAGCCGTAGATGGTCAGACCGCCGCCCGTGACGCCGCGGCCCTGCGTCTCGGACAGGTCCTGGCTGACGCCCGGCTGGATCAGAACGGCGCTGGCGTAATTGCGCCCGACGGGCAGCTTCTGCACGACCGACTCGTTGATCTGCAGGCCGCTCTCCGCCGTCGTCGTGTCGACGACCGGCGCCTCGCCGGTGACCACGACCTCCGCGCTCGCCGACAGCGAGAGCTGGAAGCTCACCGAGGACACCGCGTCCAGGGTGACCGTGGCCTTTTTCTGGACCTTACCGAATCCGGTGAGCGTGGCCGTGACCGTATAGGTCCCGGGGTTCAGGCTCAGGAAACGGTACTTTCCGTCGGCCGCCGTGGAGACGGTCTTGGCACCCTGCAGCGCAGGGCTCGCCAGTTCCACCGTGACGCCCGGCAGCGCGGCGCCGCTCTGGTCGGTGACCTGTCCCTCGATCGTTCCGGTCGTCTGCGCCTGCAGAGCGAACGGAGTGATCAGGAGAAGGCATACCGAAAGAGCCAAGGTAAATCGGTACACAGACTTCATTCCTTCCTCCTTCTTTCAAAACTGGTTTCACTCACGATAACCATCGCAAACGAATCAAATAGCAATGTCACTGCCAAGATTTTCCAAGAACTGAGGGGACTCTAACTAACTGCAGGCCCACAAGAAAAGGAAAATTGTGCAATTCGTCCCGGTCAAGGGACCACTGGTCCGCCGGATCGAAGTTCGGTTTTTTGGATAACTGACTGGTCAGTTAGACAGCGTCAGGAGGACGCTTCCGGGGCCGATTCCGCTCAGAGGCTTCACAACGACGAGAAGCGCGCCACCTTCGACCCGCGCTCCCGATTCCACCTCGACGCGCACGACGTCGCCACCCTGCGCCGTGCGGATCTCGTTCTGCATCTTCATCGCCTCGAGCACCAGGAGCAGGGTCCCCGCAGCGACCCGGTCGCCGGCGGCCACCGCCACCTCGACGACCCGCCCGGGCATCAGGGCTCGGACCTCCTCGTCCTCGCCCGACGCCTCGCCCGCGTCCGCCGCGTGCGCGAGCCGGTCCTGCAGCGGCTCGGCGAGCGCGATGCGCGCCCGGCGCCCGGACGCCGCCACTTCGACCGAGCCGTCGCCGCCCGCAATCACCCTACCGCAGAGCTGCCGCCCGTCGTCGAAGAGAAGCGACAGGCGCCCGTCGGGAAGGCGGGTGACCTCGGCGCTTTCGGTCTCGCCGCCGCGCGTGAAGTCGCAGCGCGGGCCGTCGACGGCGACGGTGATCTCTTCCGGAGCACCGGTTCCGCGCAGGATGAGTTTCACGTGACGCATGGCTTCAGCCCCGCAGCGCTTCGCGGCGCGCCGCGCCGCGCCAGATCGAAGCGGCTTCGTCGCGATGGATCTCGCGCGCCGCCTCCGCCCCGGCCAGTCCCGCGGCGGCGAGCCAGACGTCGCCGGCCGCCGGCGGCTCGGTCGGGAAGAGGCCCGCGGCCAGGCGCCGGTCGAGCCACTGGACGTCGAACGCCCCGCTCGCGAAATTCGGGGTCGGACACGAGAGCCCGGAAGAGCGGCAGCGTCGTCTCGACGCCGCCGATCTCGTAATCGGCGAGCGCCCGGGAAAGGCGCGCGATCGCCGCCGGGCGGTCCCCGGCGTGGACGATCAGCTTGCCGAGCATCGGGTCGTAGTCGACGGGCACGATCGACCCGGCCTCGACACCGACGTCGTGCCGCACGCCCGGCCCCTGCGGCAGGCGCAGGACCGAGACGAGGCCCGGCGACGGTGCGAATCCGCGTCGCGGATCCTCGGCGTAGATCCGGCACTCGATGGCGTGTCCCCGCGGCGCGAGGTGCCCGAAGGGCAGCTTCTCGCCGAGCGCGATCCGGATCATCGCGGCAGCGAGGTCCACGCCCCAGACCTCCTCGGTCACGGGATGCTCGACCTGGAGCCGCGTGTTCATCTCGAGAAAGTAGAAGGATTGGTCGGCCGCCAACAGGAACTCCACCGTGCCGCACGAGGTGTACCCGACGGCGCGGGCGGCGGTCAGGGCCGCGGCGCCGAGCCGCTCCCGCAGCGCGGCGTCCACGACCGGCGACGGGCACTCCTCGACCACCTTCTGGTGCCGACGCTGGATGCTGCATTCGCGCTCCCCAACCGCGACGAGGTTGCCGTGCCGGTCGCCGACGACCTGGACCTCGATGTGGCGGGGCCTCTCGACCAGCTTCTCGGCGTAGACCGCCCCGTCGCCGAAGGACGCCTCCGCCTCCGCGCACACGCGCGCGAAGGCCGCCGACAGGTCCGCCTCGGCGTCCACGCGGCGCATGCCCTTGCCCCCGCCTCCGGCCGAGGCCTTCAGCAGGATCGGGTAGCCGGCCGAGCGCGCGAAGGCTGCCAGGTCGGCGGCCGAGCCGGCCGGCCCTTTCGTGCCCGGCACGACCGGCACGCCGGCGGCCTCCATCAGGCGCCGGCTGCCGGTCTTCGAACCCATCGCCGCGATGGCCTCGGCGCTCGGTCCGACGAAGGTCAGCCCGGCCTCGCCGCAGGCCCTCGCGAACGCCGCGTTCTCGGCGAGAAAGCCGTATCCGGGGTGGATGAGCGCGGCGCCGGTCTTGCGCGCCGCCGCGAGCAGCGCTGGCACCGACAGGTAGCTTTCGCGGGCGGGCGCCGGCCCCAGGCGCACGGCGAAATCCGCCATCGCCACGTGCGGCGCCGCGCGATCGGCGTCGGAGTAGACCGCCACGGTCTCGATCCCGAGGTCGCGGCACGCGCGGAAGATCCGCACCGCAATTTCGCCGCGGTTGGCGACCAAGAGCCGCATCAGTGCCTGTCGGGAAACGGGAAACGGAAAACGGAAAACGACGGATTGTGAGAGCGGACGGAGTTACTCATCGGCCCTCTTCCCTGCGGAATCTGCCTTCCGGATCAAGCCACTCGTCATTGCGAAGATCCGGTCTAGGACTTGCTCGCAATCCCTAAAGCGCTTTGCGCTGAGATTTCCGGTCTCGGACGCGATGTCGAGCAGGAGCTGCAACTCGGTTGCCGATCCCCTTGCGGCGAGGAGGAACCGCGCAAACTCCTTCTTGGAGCGACGAGCGGCCCCTTCCGCGATGTTCGCAGGAATCGACACTGCCGCCCTCCGAATCTGCGACACGAGACCATACCGCTCCTGCGCCGGGAATTGCGCCGTATCTTGATAGAGATCAATGGCAAGCCGCCTCGCGACCACTGTAAACGTCCAGGCGTTCGTGAAAAGGTCGGCCCTTGCGCCCGTTTGTTTCACCGTTCGTCAATCGTTTCCCGTTTTCCGTTTCCCGTTTTCCGTCTCAGAGAGGGATGTTGCCGTGCTTCTTCTTCGGCATCGCCGCGCGTTTGCCCTCGAGGAACTGGAAGGCGGCCAGCAGGCGTGCGCGCGTCTCCGACGGCTCGATGATGTCGTCCACGTACCCGCGCCGGGCCGCGATGTAGGGAGTCGCGAAGTTGGCCGTGTACTCGGCGACCTTGCCGGCGCGCACCGCGGGGTCCGCGTCGGGGCCGAGATCGCGGCGGTAGAGGATGTTGACCGCCCCCTCTGGCCCCATGACGGCGATCTCCGCCGTCGGGAAGGCGAAGTTGAAGTCGGTGCCGAGGTCCTTGGACAGCATCACGCAGTACGCGCCGCCGTAAGCCTTGCGCGTGATGACCGAGACCTTCGGCACGGTGGCCTCGGCGAACGCGTACAGCAGCTTCGCCCCGTGGCGGATGATCCCGCCGTACTCCTGCTGCGTGCCCGGCAGGAAGCCCGGCACGTCCTCGAAGACGAGCAGCGGGATGTTGAAGGCGTCGCAGAACCGGACGAAGCGGGCGCCCTTGACCGAGGCGTCGATGTCGAGCACGCCGGCCAGGTGGAGCGGCTGGTTCGCGACGACGCCGACGGAGCGGCCGCCCAGCCGGACGAACCCGACCAGGATGTTGCGCGCGAAGCCGGAGTGGACCTCGAAGAACTCGCCGCCGTCGGCCACCCGCCGCACGAGCTCGCCCATGTCGTACGGACGATTCGGCTCCTCCGGGATGAACTTGTTGATGTCCGGGCCGCCGGCCGGCGCGTCCCGCGGGTCCCGGCGGGGCGGGTCGTCCAGGTTGTTGCCGGGCAGGTAGGACAGAAGGTCGCGGATCCCGGCGAGCACGGCCTCGTCGTTCTTGCGGACGAAATGGGCGACCCCCGACACGCTCGAGTGCGTGCGGGAACCCCCCAGGTCCTCCTTGGAGACTTCCTCGTGCGTGACGGTCCGAATCACGTCCGGGCCGGTGACGAAGAGGTAGGAGGTCTTCTCGGTCATGAATACGAAGTCGGTGATCGCCGGCGAATAGACCGCGCCGCCGGCGCACGGGCCGAGGATCGCCGAGATCTGGGGCACGACTCCCGATGCGCGGGTGTTGCGCAGGAAGACCTTCGAGTATCCCGCCAGCGACACCACGCCCTCCTGGATGCGGGCGCCTCCCGAGTCGTTCAATCCGATGATGGGCGCGCCGTTCTGGACGGCGAGGTCCATGACCTTGCAGATCTTGTCGGCGTTCGACTCCGACAGCGAGCCGCCGAACACCGTGAAGTCCTGGGCGAAGACGTAGACGGGCCGGCCCGCGACCGTCCCCGCTCCGCAGACGACGCCGTCGCCCGGGATCGACGTCTTCTCCATGCCGAAGTCCCGGCACCGGTGGACGACGAACGGATCGAGCTCCAGGAAGGAGCCCGGGTCGAGCAACAGCGTCACGCGCTCGTGCGCGGTGAGCTTGCCCTCGGCGTGCTGGCGCTCGATGCGCTCGGCGCCGCCGCCCTCGAGCCGGCTCTCGCGCAGGGCTTCGAGGTCGGCGATTCGTTTTTCGAGTGTCATGCGCAGGAGCTCTCGGCGGGGGCCGAGCGCTTACAGGACGATCCCCCGCTGCTCGGCGAGCTTGCGGCGGATGCGCCGGAAGAGCTCGTGGCCGTCGACGCGGCCCGCCGCGATCTCCTGGCGCGCGGCTTCCATCATCCGCCGCGCCTCGTCGTCGAGCGTGCGCTCCTTCTCGGCCTCGGCGGCGAGCGCGGCGTATACCGCCCCGCGCAGCGCGTCGGGAGCCTTTTCCACGAAAAGCCTGCGCCCGGCCAGTCCGCGCGCGGTCCGCCCGGCGATGAAATCCTTCTTCGTATCGGAGAGACTCATCGTTCCCCCGGGCCGATGTTAATACACTGCGGAGCGTGAACTGGGACGACGCCGGGATTCTCCGCTGGCTCGAGCCGCTCGCCGCGCGGCCGGGCGACATCGTCGAGGTCTTCGGCGAAACGACGTCCGAGATCGGCGTCGTCTGGCGCGACGGCGAGATCGCCGCGGCGCGGGCCCGCCGCGAGGAGGGCACGGGCGCGCGGGCGCGGCGCGCCGGCGCCGAACGGTTCGTCTTCGTGCCGGGAACCGACGAGGGCGCCGTGCGCGAGGCCGTGCGGGCGCTGCGGGCCGAGGCCGGAAGCGAGCCCCTGCCGATCCGGCCGTCCCGGGGCGCCGCCGGATCCGAGCCCGGGGCCGCGCTGCCCGCGGCCGAGCGCACCGTGCGGCGACTGACCGCGGTCCTCGCGCGCCACGCGCCGCGCCACGACTTCACCCTGCGGCGTCCGCGAGACCGAGCGCCGCGTCGTCTCGCCGGGCCGGCCCGCGTCGGCGGCCTCGCGCCGGCTGCTGTCGCTCGAAGGCACGTTCACCGCCGCCTCGCGGGCCGGGGACGAAGAGCGCGCCTTCGCCTTCCATGCGCCGGCCTCCGACGCGGCCGAGGAGGAGCTGCGGGCGCTGCTCGCGGCCGCCGCGGCCCCGCGCGACCGCGCGCTGCCCGTTCCGGCGGGCGAGACCGACGTGGTTCTCGCCGCCGGATGCGCCGCGGTGCTCTTCCACGAGATCCTGGGTCACCCGCTCGAGGCCGACGCCGGCGCCTCGCCGCTGTCCGCGCTGCCCGACGCGCGCGTGGCCGTCTCGGACCTCGAGGTCGTGGACGACGCGCGGCGTCTCGACCTCTTCGGCGGCTACGAGCGCGACGACGAAGGGACCGCGCCGCGCCCGGTCAAGCTGGTCGCGTCGGGCCTGGTCGGAACCCGCCTGACGGACCGCGCGCACGCTCCCGCGACGGGCTCGACGGGACACGGACGCCGGGCCGGCCCGGCCGAGTCGCCCCTGCCGCGCGGCTCGAACGTCGTGGTCTCCCCCGGCTCGGCCGACCCCGAGGAGATGCTGCGCCGCCTCGGCAACGGAATCTGGATCGAGGAGTTTCGCGGCGGCTCGGTCGAGGTGTCGAGCGGCACCTTCCGCCTGCGCTTTGCGCGCGCGCGCCGCGTCCGGCGCGGCCGCTTCGCCGACGAGCTCGGCGCGGGCATCCTGGCCGGCGAGCTGCTGCCGGCGCTCGCGCGCCGTCGAGCCCGTGCTCGGGCGCGAGGTGCGCGCCTGCCGGTCGCTCGGATGGTGCGCGCGCTCGGGCCAGGTCGTGCCCGTCGGCGGCGCGGCTCCCGACGTCCTGATCCGCCGCCTGGCGGTGCGGCCCGACCTGTGAACGCCGACGATCTGAAGGGGATGCTGGCGAAGCGCTCTCCCGGACAGTGGGAGCTCTTCCGCAAGAGCGCCGAGTCGCGCGAGGCCGACTCGGTCCCGGGCTTCGAGCGCGCGGCGTGGCGACGCGAGGAGGGCTGGGCCGCGCGATGGTGGGAGCACGAAGGCCCGCGCTTTGCGGCGGCCTCGAGCGCGGAGGATCTGGCGGCGGCCATCCCCGAGGCGGCGCGCGTCGCGGTGGCGGTCGAGGCGCCGCCGGCGTGGCCCGCCGGGACCGCCGCGCTCTCCCCGGAGCCGGCCGTCGAGCCGCCGCCCGCGCTCTTCGCGGACCTCGCGCGGGCCGTGGCCGCGGCGGCGCGCGGCGAGGCGGTCCTCGCGCGGCTTTCGCTGCGGCGCGGCGCGGCCGAAGAGCGCATCGTCAACGCCGGCGGCCTCGACGTCGCGCAGCGGCACCGGGTCCTCGACGGCGTCGCCGTCTGCATCGGCCGCCGCGGCGGCCGCGCCCGCGAAGTCCGGCTGCCCTTTCGATGGGACGGCGAGCCCGAACATCGATCGCCCTCGCGCGGCGGCTCGCCGACGCCGCCACGCTCCCGCTGTCGGACCGCCCGGCGCCCTTCTCGAGCGGCCAGCTTCTGCTCGATCCGGCGGTGGGAGCGGCGCTGCTCTCGGCGATCTCGCCGCTCTTTCTGCGCGAGAAGCCGCCGCGCTGGGTGGCGCGCGGGCAGGCGGCGGGCCGCCGCGGTCGGCATCGCCGACGACGCGACGCCCGACGCGCCGTTCGACGGCGAGGGCGTGCCGACCCGGCGCGTGCCGCTCGTCGCGGACGGCGCCCTCGTGGGCCGGCTCCACGATCTCTCGTCGGCGCGGCGCGCCGGCGCTCGCCCGACCGGCCACGGCGTGCGCCCGTCGTTCCGCATGCCGCCGGCCGCCGGGCCGCGCCGCATCTTCTTCGAGGGAACGAGCGCGGTCTCGCCGGCGGAGCTTCTCTCGCGGGTCACGCGCGGCCTCTTCGCCTCGGCGCTGACGGCGCCGGCGCGCGTGGACCTCGCGCTCGACCGCTACGACATCGAGTTCACCGGGGTCTCCGTCGTGGCCGGCCGGGCCCAGGGACCCGTCGCCGGCGCGCGCGTCTCGGGCCGCCTCTCGGAGCTGCTCGGGCGGATCGCGGGCCTCTCCACGGACCTGCAATTCTTCCCGGCGCCCTTCCCGGCCGGTTCGCCGACGCTCTACGTCGAGCGCGCGAGCTTTTCCTAGCCGGCTGGTTCCGGCGTCGGGGACGAAATCAGGACGGCTCGGCGTCGGGCGCCGGCCCGGGCGTGGGCGTCGGCTCGGGCGCCGACTCGGGCGCCGTTTCGGGCGCGCCCTCGGGCGTGTTTGCCGGCGGCTCGACGGCTCCTTCCGCCGGGACGGGCGTCGGCGGGGCGGCCTGGGGCGCGCCCGTTCGCGGCGGCGTCCTGCCGCGCGTCGCCCCGGGAACGGGGCGCGGGATGCCGCCCCGCACCGCGGGCGGCTCGGACCCGCGTCGTCCGCGTGCCGCGCCGCATCGGCGGCTCCGAGGCGCCCGCCGAGCCCGCCGGCGGGCGGCCCGCCGACGTTTCGCGGCGTCGGCTCGGGCTCCCGCTCGCCCTCGGCCTCCTTCGAGGAGATCGTGCGGTCGGTGGGAAGCTTCCGGAACCGGTCGTTGTCGAAGTAGGCGTGCGCGTTTTCCATCGAGGCGACGGCGACGTCGCGGGGGTAGTTCTTGAGCGACGCGAGGTAGATCAGCTCCGAGTCGATCACCAGCGGATTGCGGCGCGCGTCGCGCATCGCCGGGTCGATCCACATCGCCATGGCGTACTCGTGCACGGCCGGCTCCGGCTGATTCGACAGCTCGTACGCGCGGCCCAGGCGGAAGTGCGCCTGGGGGAACCCCGGCTTGCGCTTGATGGAACGCTGGTACGCGGAGATCGCGTCCGAGAGCCTGCCCTCGGTCTCGCGAAGCAGGCCGAGGTTGTACGCCGAGATGAAGTTCGTCTTGTCGAGCTTGATGGCGATCTCGTACTGCTCGGCCGCCTGCGCGGGGAAGCGCCGCAGCGCGAGAAGGTTTCCGAAGTCGTTGCGCAGGTTCGGATCGTCCGGCGCGGCCGCGACGCGGTGCTCCTGCTCGACGATCTTGTCGTCCAGAGGATCGCCGGCGACCAGGTACTTGCGATAGAAGGGCGCCGGCGTGGGCTTGGCCTCGTGGCCGCCGCCCGACGCCTGCCCCGCTACCCACGCGGGCCACAGCGCCAGGGCCGCCCACAGGATCGACTTCATTCGTTCCCCCTCGGTTTCTTCTTCGCCACCAGCCGCACGCGCCCGTCCCGCTCGACGACGTCGAACAGGATCTCGCCTTCGCCCAGCCGTTCGCGCACCTTGCGGCGCTCGCGCTCCAGGCCCTCCACGAAGCCCTCCAGCCGGTACCCGCTCACGTCTTCCCCTCTCGCCTTCCTGGCCGCCACGTACCGGTCGAAAAGGTCGCGGTCGGACTCCGGCGGCACGGCGCGCCGCTCTTCTTGTACGGACGCCGGGGGCCCCGCGTTGGGCGGTCCGCCCGGCCGGCCCGGTCCCGGGCCCGGATCCCTCGCGGAAGTGCCCGTAGAGCCCCGGGCGGCGGCCGGACTCCTTCTCCCCCTGCAGCTTCTCCCACCGGTCCGTGAGGGCCACGAACCGCCCCTGGAGCGTCCCGAAGCGGTAGCGCTCGGCCGAGGACATCTCCTCCGAGGCGTTCAGGCGGCGCACCATCTCCTCGACGTGGCGCCGGGTCTGGATCGGGGGCTTCGGCACCGAGCCGTACAGGAAGGCGTCGTACTCGGCGCTCAAGCGCCGGATCGCCTCCTCGAGCACTCGCAGCTCGCGCTCGAAAGTCTCGGCGCTCACGGCCGGGCCCGCACAACTGTCGCGAGGGCGCTCACGCCCTTATAGTAAAGGAAGCATGCGCCTCGGGACCGATCCGGCTGCGGCCTCCCCCCACCCGCCCTCGATGGACGCGCTCCTGAAGGCGCCCGGGGCCGCCGAAAGCCTCGCTCTCTTCGGCCGGGAGGCCGTCAAAGAGGAGCTGCGCCGGGCGATGGGGGCCGGCGAAACCCGCGGCGACGCCATCTGGGAGTCCGCCCGCGGCGCCCTCGGACGCCGGTTCGCGCCGACGCTCGTCCGCGCGATCAACGGCACGGGAGTCCTGCTCCACACGAACCTCGGCCGGGCGCCGCTGCCGGAGACGGCCCGCGCGGCCCTCGCCGAGGCGGCGGCCGGATACGCGACGGTCGAGTACGACCCCGCGCGGGGAGTTCGCGGCAAGCGGCAGGACCACGTGCGCGCCCTCGCCCGCGGCCTCTTCGCGTGCGGCGACGCGATCGCCGTCAACAACAACGCGGCGGCCGTGCTGCTCGCCCTGGCCGCCCTCGCGCGGGGAAAAGAGGTCCTCGTCTCGCGCGGCGAGCTCGTCGCGATCGGCGGCTCCTTCAAGATCCCGGAAATCCTCGAGGCCTCGGGGGCCCGGCTCGCCGAGGTCGGCACGACCAACCGCACGACGGCAGACGACTACCGCCGCGCGTTCTCGCCGGAAGTCGCCCTCCTGCTCTCGGTCCATCCGTCCAACTACGAGATCCGCGGCTACACGCGGCGGCCGGCGCCGCACGAGCTCGCGGCCCTCGCGCGCGAAGCCGGCGTGCCGTGGCTGCACGACCAGGGCACGGGCTCCATCGTGCCCCTCGACGAGTTCGGCGTGGCGGACGAGCCGACGGTCGCCGAGGTCTTTGCCGCCGGCGCCGACCTCGTCACCTTCTCCGGCGACAAGTTGTTCTCCGGCCCGCAGGCCGGTTTCCTGGCGGGGCGCGCCGATCTGGTCGCGCGCGCCGCGGCGCATCCGGTCGCGCGCGCGGTGCGGCCGGACAAGCTGACGCTGGCGGCGCTGGCCGCCACGCTCGTCGGCTGGAAGACCGGGGCCTGGCGCCGCTTCCCCGTCTATCGCGCCGCGGGCGCCCGGCTCGAGGAGCTCGAGGAGCGCGGGGCGCGGATCGCGCGCGACGCGGGCGGGTCCGGTGCCCTCGCCGTCCGCGTGGCGCCCTCGCGGGCGGCCTTCGGGGGCGGGACGAGCCCCGAGAAGCTCTTCCCCTCCCGGGCGCTCGAGCTCGCGCACCCGGCGCTGGCGGCCGACGCGCTCGCCGCTCGCCTGCGATCGGGGCGGCCCCCGATCGTCGCGCGGATCGAGGGCGGGCGCGTGCTTCTCGACCTGCGATCGATCGCGCCCGAGGAGGACGGCATGGTGTCGGCGGCCCTGGCGGCGATCGACCGCTGACTCCGGAGCCGGGGCGCGCCGCGGCGGGACGACGGGGTGCGATAATCGGTAAATGAACCGCCGAACGCTCCGCGCGCTCTGGCCCCTCGCCCTGCTGCTCGTCCTGATGGCCGGCCGGGCGGCCGGTTGCCGCAGGAAGGGCGCCGCCGGGGAGGCCGCCAGGCCCGCGGTCACCGCCCGTCACTGGATCACTCCCCTGATGACGATGCCGCCCCCGCGGCCTACCGTGACGATGTGGAAGGGCGTGACCCGGGCGCCCCAGCTGCCGGAGTAGCCCGCCGCCGTCCCCGCTCTACAGGCTGTCCAGTCCGTGCTCGCGGAGCTTCGCCTCGAGCTTGCGCGCCGTGAGCCCCGCCGCCTCGGCGGCCGCCGTGCGGTCGCCCTTCGCCTTCTCGAGCGCGCGCACGAGCCAGATGCGCTCGGCGGCCTGGGCGGCGCGCTCGCGCGCCTGGTCGAGCGTCTCGTCGCGCGGGGAGTCGACGAAGACGGGCTCGGGGCCGAGGCGCAGGTTGCGCTCCCCGATCTCGTCGCCGTCGGCGAGGATGATCGCGCGCTCGAGGCAGTTGCGCAGCTCGCGCACGTTTCCGGGCCAGTCGTAGCCGCGCAGCCGCTCGCGCGCGGCCGCGGAAAGACGCATGGGCTTCTTCCCGAGCTCCCCGGCCAGGTGCCCGAGGTACCACTCGATCAGCGGGTCGATGTCCTCTGGGCGCTCGCGCAGCGCGGGAATCCGGATCGGAAAGACCCGCACGCGGTAGAAGAGGTCCTCCCGGAAGAGGCCCTGCGCGACGAGCTTCTCGAGAGGCCGGTTCGAGGCCGCGATGATGCGCACGTCGACCTCGATCGGGATCGTCCCCCCCACGCGGTGGAACGAGCGCTCCTGCAGGACCCGCAGCAGCTTGCCCTGCGTCGCCGGCGAGAGCTCCCCGATCTCGTCGAGGAAGACGGTGCCCGCGTCGCCGAGCTCGAACTTCCCCATGCGGCGCGCGGACGCCCCGGTGAACGCGCCCCGCTCGTGGCCGAAGAGCTCGCTTTCGAGCAGCGTCTCCGGGATGGCCGCGCAGTTGATGGCGACGAAGGCGCCGCCGCGCCGGGCCGAAAGCGCGTGGATGGCGTGGGCGAAGAGCTCCTTGCCGGTCCCGCTCTCGCCCTCGAGCAGCACCGTGGCGTCGGTCGCGGCGACGCGCTCGGTCTCGGCGCGCACGGCCCGGATCGCGGCGGACTCCCCCACGATGGGCGGCATCGAGCGAGACTGGGCCTCGGCGAAGAGGAGCGATTCGCGCGAGCGCGCGCGCCGCTCGATGGAGCGCGCCACGCGCAACCGGAGCAGGTCCGGGTCCACGGGCTTCGTGATGAAGTCCTCGGCGCCGTGCTTCATGGCCTCGACCGCGGTCTCGATGGATCCGAAGGCGGTCATGACGATCACGGGCAGCGTCGGATCGAGGGCGATCGCGGCGTCGAGAACGGCCAGGCCGTCCGCTCCCGGCAGGCGCCAGTCGGTCAGGACGAGGTCCACCCGCTCGCCGCCGCTGCGCAGGCGCTCGACGGCCCGGGCGCCGTCGGCGATGCCCGTGACCTGGAGGCCCTCGGCCTTCAGCATCTCCTCGAGCATCGTGCGCAGGGAGTCCTTGTCCTCGACGATCAGGATGCGGGACATGACTACTAGAGTAGCGGGTTCGGGGAGCTTAGTCGTCAGCCGTCCGCCGTTCGGCCGAACGGTCGGCGGTCTGCGGCTTCCGGCTTACCGGTTCGGCGGCTTCGGCTGGTTGTCGGGAGAGCTCGCCCCCGGGATGTATCCCGTGTGGTTGTCGGAGGGCGCCTCGAGCGGCGCGTTGGCGACCGGAGGAGCGTAGAGCGTTCCCCGCCCGAAGGGCGTCGGAGCGGGCGTCGGGACGCCGTTGGCGGCTGCGGCGGCGGCCGCGGCCGAGCCCGGCCGGGGAGCGGCCGTCGGCGGGGGCTTCGGCAGGGTCCACTGGGGCTGGAACTGGAGCGAGGCGACGGTCTTGTCGCCGATGGCCAGCGAGGCGTTGAAGTCGACCGTCGTGCCCGGGTCCACCGTGCCCTTCGACAGGTTCGCCGAGGTCCCCTCGATCGACTGCCCCTTCTCGTCGATGGCGGTGATGTTCATCCGGACGTTCTCGGCCGGGCCCTGCCCGGGGTTGCGCAGGGTCCCCTTGATGACCAGGTTGTTGCCGTTCTTCTCCCGCGTGTAGTCGGCAACCTCGACCCGCCCCGTGCCGGCGCCCTCGTCTTTCTTCTTGTCCTTGTCGTCGGGCGTCGCGTCGTACTCGAGCGGGTGCGATACGTCGGCGTCGGTGATGCGCACCTTCGCCTTCGGGCCCTCCTTCGCCTTCGCCGCCGCCGCCCCGGCCGGCGTCGAAGAGGCCCCCGGCTCCGCCTTCACGGGCGCCGGAGAGGCCGCCTTGGCGGCCGCCGTGGCATCGCGGTCGATCTCGGAAACGGGCACGGACAGCAGGGTGCCGTCCGTTCGCGTGAGGTAGGCGGTCTGCCCGCGGCGCACCACGGGCCCCTTGAGCTCGATGACGGTCCCGCCCTTGAGCACGACGACGTCCGCGGCCAGGGCCGCGGCCGCCGAAACCGCGAGGACCGCGGCGGCGACGGCGAGGCCCCGGCCAAAGCGCATCACTGCTGCTCCTTCCAGTTCGTCTGGATCGTGCGGATCGTCCCGTGGGTCGTGTCCGAATTCTCGTTGTAGTTCGTGTTGCCCGAGATGATCACGGTGTCGATTGTATCCCCCTGGGGCGACGTGGACTGCGACAGGGTGGCGATTCCCTCGCCGAGCGACTGCCGGAAGTCGGCAGTAGCTGTTGTTCGTGCCGTATCCGCCCTTTCCGGTCAGGAAGTAGAAGCGGTACCGGTACGAGCTGCCGTTGGTCGCGCAGGGGCTGACCGAATCCGGCGTGAACGTGACGAGCGACAGGTACCCCTGGGTCGCGTACACCGTCGAGGTCGTCTTCTCGTTGTCCGAGCCGAAGGCCAGCGA
This sequence comes from uncultured Acidobacteriota bacterium, assembly GCA_963710945.1. Lineage (GTDB taxonomy): Bacteria > Acidobacteriota > Thermoanaerobaculia > UBA5066 > Gp7-AA6 > DAHUXD01. The sequence goes on along the minus strand of CAVQCH010000007.1, from coordinate 715,265 downwards.
GAAGCCCGGCGCCGGCACGTTCGCCTTGTTCTGGCAGCTCGCCGGATCGTAGGGCGACGGGCAGGGACCCGTGTTCGCGCCGCCGCCGGGAGCCAGATCGCGCAGGTCGCTCACGAGGCCTCCCGAGGCCGACCGGGTGAAGGTCGTGACCGTCTGGAAGTTGTCGATGACGTAGAAGAAGCCCGGCCGGATGGCGTTCGGGCGGGCAAGCTCCGCGCGGTTGCCCGTGCCGAACGCGATGCCCAGGGTCGGCGCCGTCGTGGAGCCGCCCATGTAGATGATGCCCGGCTCGAAGAAGATCGGCTGGATGTCGGTGCACGGGCCCGTCCCGGTCGCCGTGCCGCAGCCGTTGAAGAGCAGGAACGGCTGGTAGCCGGAGAGCACGCCGCTCGTCAGCACGCCGCGGTCGACCGAGGCGTCGGGCGTCAGGTCGATGCGCCACATGTTGCCGTTGACGTCGCCGATGTAGGCCGCGTCGAGGTATCCGTCGTCGTCGTAGTCGATCAGGCCCGGGGGTGCCGGCATCGGCGCGAACGGAACGATCGGGGCGGTGCCTCCGCCGCTGCCGCCGACGCCCTCCGTCGTCTTGTAGAGAAGCTGACCGGTCTCGATGTCCACGATGTAGAACGCGCGGCCCTTCGGCAGCTTGGCCGTCACGCTGTCGCCCGGGGTGAAGCTCGGGTCGAAGCCGCCGCCGAAGATGGCGACGTAGTGGTCTTCGTAGACCACCGGCGGGCCCTCGTCGGTGATGACGCGGATGCGGCCCACGGACGGACGCGACCAGGTCTCTCCGAGAATCGGGGCGACCGTGCTGCAGGTGTCGGAGCAGGGCGCCGCCGGCGCGTCGTCGCCGAACTCCCAGAGGATCTCGGGGTACTTGCGGTTGGTGACCGTTCCGGCCACGCAGCTCGCTCCGCCGCCCGTGAGGCAGCCCGGCGCCGCGTCCTTGTTGCCGGCGATCTCGCCGAAGGTCGGGCCGGTCGACGTGATGATGTCGTCCGGCTGGGTCACGTCGAGCGCGTAGAGACCGGCGCCGCCCTGGCGCAGGCTGCCCACGAGGACCGTGCGCCAGGCGCGCTGGGTCGCGGTCGGTGTCGTTCCGTTGTTGACCGGGTCGATGAAGACGTCCGCCGTCGCCATCGAGCCGTCCACGAAGTACTGCGGAAGCGGCGGGAAATTGAGCAGGTTGGCGAACTTCGAATTCATCACGGCGCGCGGCGAGTACGCGAAGATCTCGCGGCCCGTGCCGAGGTCGAACGCTGTCGGGAAGTTGGACGCGTCGCGCCCGAAGACGCCGGCGTCGAAGGCGTGCAGGAAGCCGTCGTTGGCGCCCACGAAGACGACCTTGCGGCGCTTGGCCTGGAGCTTGGCGAAGTCGAGATAGCCGGTTCCGGCCCCGCCCGGCGTCAGGTTCGTCGCCAGGTACGGATAGAACTGGGGCGTCTCGAGCACCAGCGGCTCGGAGTGGAAGATGTCCCCGAGCTTGTGGGCGTAGCCCGGCGGGAACGTTCCATCGTCGTCGGTCTTCGCCTGCGGCGGGCTGCCCGGCGCCGACGGATCGTCCTGGTAGAAGTAGGAGTACTTCTGCTCCTGGCCCGCGTTCGGGCCGATCGGGTTGACCGTGGCCGGGCGCACGGACGGATCGTTCAGGATCTCGTCGCGGCTTCCGAACGCCGTAGCGCCGCCGCGGAGGAACTGGACCGTGAGTCGAGCGCGGGTCTGGTTCGCCACGTTCGAGGTCGGCAGCAGGCCCATGTCGATCATGAGGTCGTCGAAGCACTGTCCCGTCGTTCCGCCGCCCGAGCAGGCTCCCGTGTTCGGCAGGAAGTCGGCGCGGGTCAGGGGCACTCCGGCCAACCCGCGGGCGAAGATCATCTTGCGGCCGGGCCACACCGAGATGGCCGGGGCGCGCGAGCTCGGAGAAGCCGGGGCGGGAACGGCGTTCGCCGCCAGGTTCGCAACCGGGTCGGTGTAGCCGAGCACGCGGGCCGCGTTCCAGACGGGCTTGCGCACCGCCGGGTTGGCGTTGTCCGGATCGCTCTCGTCCACGAAGTTTCCGGTGCCGGGAACCGGGGTGGGCGTCGCGGCCACAGGCGTGGCCGTCGGGCCGCCCGCCGTCGGCGTCGGCGTGGCCGTCCCGGGCACGGCCGTCAGGACCGGCAGCAGGCCGTTGTTGTCGAGCTGGAAGCTCTTCAGGGCGCCGCTCCACACCGACCAGCTCGAGAGGTCGCCGTTCGGATTCAGGTGGCTCGGGATGACCGCGCCGAGCTGCGCCGTGTCGCCCACGCCTCCGGCGAAAGCGGGCACCGCGGGGGCCGCGAAGAAGTTGGCGTTGCGCTTGAAGTCGAGGATCGACTCGAGGGCCGCCTGCAGCGACGTGCGGTCCGTCGCGGCGAAGAGCTTGCCGCCCGAGAGGGTCGCGATGGCGTTCAGGGCCGGGAAGAACGACGGATCGGAGTTCAGTCCGACGACGTAGACCGGGATGCCCTTGACGCGCACGCTCGGATCGATCGCGTTGGCCGCCGCGCGGGCTCCCGCGACGCTCTCCGGCAGGAGCACCTCTCCCAGGTCTCCGGCCGGGCCGTTCCCGGTCAGGCCGCCGACCGTCGGGTCGGAGGAGCACTCGTCGTGGCCGTCGGTGACGTACACGATGATGTAGTTGCGGCAGTCGATCGCCGGATCCGGCGCGCCGCCCGGAGGCGTCGGGAAGACGCTGTTGACGAAGTAGTTGTAGGCGTCGAGCAACACGCCGGCGAGCGGCGTGCCGGGCGCGGTGACCGCGACTTCCTTGGCGTCCTCGGCCAGGGTGTACGCGACGTCTGGAGTCGCCGCCGAGTCGTAGCTGACGATCGAGGAGCTGAAGCGCAGCAGCCGCTTGATGGCCGCCTCGGGCGAATTGCCGCCCGGATAGTCGGTGCCGAGCCACTCGCGGCGGAACGGCACGACCGGCCAGTCGTCGGGGCTCGACGGCGGCGCGACCGGGTACAGGTACGGCGTCAGCAGGCCGTTCGGCGCGGCCGCGGGGAAGCCCTTGAACGAGTTGAAGTGGGCGTAACCGCCGCAGTCCATCGAGTACGGATCGCAGCCGCCGGCCGGGATGCCGAGGGGACACGACGGGGCGCCGAAGGCGTCGTTCGGGAACTGCTGGTTCTGGCGCGGCCGCTCCTTGTCGTAGACCGACGAGTACATGCCCTGGTTGTGCCGCTCGACGACCGTGCCGCTGTCGGCGACGCCGTCCGCGTCGTTGTCGGGCGCGACCGGGCAACCGGCGCCCGCGGTCGGGCACGAGCCCCACGGCGGGTTGCCGTTCGAGGAGTCGTTCGAGGTGTAGACCGGCGGCATGCTGTAGAGATCGCCGCGGACGTACTTGACCTGGAGCGTCCGCTTGAGTTCGAGGGACGGGTCGGGATCGTACTGCGGATCGTCGAAGCCGCGCTCGAAGTTCGGCGAAGCCGGCAGCGGGATCAGGTTCGAGGCCGCGGGCTCGCCGGCATCGAGGACGCCGTTGCCATTCGTGTCCACGAAGGCGCACAGGCGCGTCGCGTCGTAAGCACACGGCCCGCACACGAGCTCACCGCCCCCCGTGTAGCTCGCCGGGATGCCGGGGCACGGGCCCGCCGGCGGCGGGGGCGGCGGGGGCGGCGCCATCGCGAAGAGGCCGCGCACGGCCGGAGCGAGCCAGTTGGCGATCGCCGGCAGCAGGCTGCCCGCCGGGAAGTGGCCGCCCGGCAGCGTCGGAACCAGGGTCGGCGTGAACGTCGCGGTCGGCGGCAGCGTTCCGGTCGGCGTGTTCGACGGCGTGCGCGTGTTCGACGGCGTGCGCGTATTCGACGGCGTGCGCGTATTCGTCTGTGTGTTCGTGCCCGTCGCCGTGTTCGACGGCGTCCGGGTTTGCGTCGCCGTGTTCGACGGGGTCAAGGTCACCGTGGCCGTCGCCGTGCGCGTGTTCGTCGCGGTATTCGACGGCGTGAACGTGCGCGTCGCCGTGTTGGACGGCGTCGAGGTGGCCGTGGCCGTCGACGTCCGGGTGGCCGTGGCCGTCCGAGACGGCGTGAACGTCCGCGTCGCCGTGTTCGACGGCGTGAAGGTGGCCGTATTGGACGGCGTCAGCGTGCGGGTGGCCGTGTTCGTGGCCGTCGCCGTCTGAGACGGCGTGAACGTCCGCGTCGGAGTGTTCGTGATCGAGGGCGTGAACGTGCGCGTCGCCGTGTTGGTCCGGGTCGGCGTGTTCGAAGGCGTGAACGTCTGCGTCGCGGTGAACGTGCGCGTCGCCGTCGCCGTCTGAGACGGCGTGAAGGTGCGAGTCGCCGTGCTCGACGGCGTGAACGTCGAGGTGTTCGACGGCGTCAGCGTGCGCGTCGCGGTCTGCGACGGCGTAAACGTGCGCGTCACCGTGAACGTGTTCGTCCGCGTCGGCGTGCTGGAGGCCGTCGCCGTCTGCGACGGCGTAAGGGTCCGCGTCGCGGTCGCCGTGTTCGACGGCGTGAACGACGGCGTGTTCGTGTTGCGCGCCGTGAAGGTCGGCGTGGGCGTGCCCGTGGGCGGCAGCGTGGCGGTCGCCGTCCGCGTGCTCGAGGGCGTGCGCGTGCTCGTGGACGTCAGCGTGGGCGACGGCGTGAAGGTCGTCGTCGGCGTCTGGCTGGCAGTCGGGGTCGGCGCCGCCGGCGGGCCCCACTCCTCGATCTCGACGACGACGAACGGATCGGCGTAGTTGCCGGCCACGATCTGCATGTGCAGCTCGTAGTTCGGCTTGCCGGGGCTGCGATAGATGACGCGACCTTCGTTCAGGCCGTGGGGGCCGAACGCGCCGCGCCAGATGCCGGGCTCGATCGAGCCGCTCGGATACGGGAAGCGCGTGTCGGGGTTCGAGGGAACCTGGGTGTACGGCGGCAGGTCCGGCTGGCCGGGCGTCCCGTAGATGTGGGGCACCTTGTGACCCATCTGGAGGAAGCGGCCCTGCTGGACGTCCGGGTACTCCGTCGGAGGGAACGCCGAGCTGATCGTGCCGCCGAGCGGGTAGAGCCGGTCGGCGAAATAGAACCACTCCAGGCCGCCGTTCTCGAGGGGCTGGCCGGCCAGCGTGGCGCCGCCGATCGGGTAGCCGATCGGAGGCTGTCCGCGGGACGAGTCGCCGACGCTGTTGTCGGCGGCGCCGAAGGTCTGGTTGGGGTTGCGGTAATAGGCGAACGCCCAGTTGACGCCGGCCGTGTTCGTGAGCACCTGGCGCAGAACGCTCTTGGCGACGCCGAACTTCGAGCCGACGGTGTTGACGGTGCCTTCGGGATAGATGAAGTCGTCCATGAACGCCGGAAGCCGGTACACGTCCGAGAAGTCGTTGTTCATGGAGGTCGACGAGTCGAGGATCAGGAGCACGTTCGTGTTGGCGCCCGAGTTGGCCTGCAGCAGCTGCCGATCGTCCGGACGGGCCGGAGCGGCCATGAGGAACAGCAGGAGGAACGTGGCCGCCGCGCGGTGTCGCGCGGCAAAACCGACCAGCCCCCGGGTTGTCCGATGCTCGCTCATGGCAGTTCTCCTCAGTAGGGCAGCCGGCCGGGCAACGGCCCGGCCTCGACGTCGGAAACGAGAGCCTTGGAATACTGGAGGAAGGCGTCGTCCTGCGAGCCCGTGGCCCGCACTTCGAAGCCGTACATGTACTGGGCGCGCTCACCCGGGGAGTTGCCGAGGCAGCCGAAGCAGAGGCGCCGGGAGATGCGGCCGGGGTTGCTGACCCGGACCTGGATGTCGTCCGTTCCGAAGAAGCCCGTTCCGGTGACGAAACGGTGGCTGGGCATCTGGAAGAGCACGTTGGCGAAGAAGTTGGGAGCGGCCTTGGTCCCGAACTCGGGCCGCTGGAGGAACGTCTTCAGGTCCAGGTTCATCTGCGCCGTTCCCCAGCGGATGCCGGCGTCGGAGGCGTAGAAACCGCGGTTGACCGACCACTCGTTGGCGGCGATGCGCGTCTCGGTCGAGGTGATCAGCATCAGCGCGATGCCGATGACCGTGAGAATGGCGAGAACGAGAATCGCCGTGATGAGCGCGGCGCCCCTCTCTCTGCGGTTGTTGCGTCGTGCGTGCATGGTCATCCCTGGAAGGAGTAGTTGCGGAGGTTGACCTTGAGGGTCTGCACCCGCCGGCGGTAGTTGGCGTTCGGCACCATCGTCATCGGCACAGCGGGCGCGGCGGGCAGGACGTTCATCAGGCGATAGCCCTGGGCCGCGGGCCCCTTGTACGTTGGGTCGGCGTCGCGCGCCTTGGCGAGCAGCGAGACCATGACGGCGTGGAGCCGGGGGCAGTGGATCGCCAGCTGCGTTCCGTCCACGCCCGGCTGGAACGGGTCCTGCTGCTGGAACTGGGCGTCGTCGACGGCGCCCTCGCCCGCGGCGTTCGGGAACCACTCGTCGCAGCCGGCCGTCGTCGAGAAGTTCGGGTCCGGGTCGGTGACCGGGTCCGGGGCGCAGCCGCCCGACGTCAGGCGCGTCACGGTGTTGTCACCGTTGTCGTCGATGCCGTAGGCGATCTGCATGTCCTCGACGTCGTCGGCCAGGCGCGTGACGTCGAAGGCGCTGCCGCGGCGCAGGCCCTGGGCGAGGAAGGGGTGGACGCCGGTCGGGTCGTCGACCGGGTCCGTCGTGATGAAGAAGACGATGTCGTCCAGGATCCCGGCGCGCTTCAGGACGCGGATGTCCACGGCGTCCTTGCCCGGGGTCAGCGACGGCAGCTCGACGTTGAAACGCGGGCCGATCGTGCCGCCGAAGTCCACGTTGCCGAAGGTGTTGCCGCCGGCGAGGTTCGTCTGCGCCTGGAGGATGCCGACGTTGTACGGCGCCTGCGGATAGCGCTGAATGCCGAGGGGCGGCCCGGCGTCGCCGCAGGCGTGGAGCTCGTGCTTGCCTTCCTCGACGATGACCAGCATCGGCTTCGCGTTCGTGGCCCCCGCCGTGTAGGTATCGATGGCCGCGAACTGCGGTCGGTTGGTGGCGTCGTTGTTGACGTGCTGCCCGATGAACTCGTTGCCGATGATCGGCAGGGCGGTCAGGGTCGTCGTCCCCGTGCAGGTGCCGCAGCCGGCGGCCCCCTGTTCGTCGTAGCCGATGAGCGGCGAGAAGAGGACGCCGCGCAGCTCGATCATGTCGGTCCCGTTGCGCACGGCCCAGACCTTGCCGTCGGTGCCCGTGACGGTCACGCCGTTCGTGTTGTCGTAGGACGCGCCTGCCGGGGCGATCCCGGGCAGCTCCTTGTCGTTGTGGTTGAGCACGGCCTGGGTCACGTAGAGGCCGCCGGCTCCCGCCATGCGGATCGCGCGCGTCATCTGGTAGATGCCGTAGCGCACCGAGCCCTGGGCGTCGGCGACGTCGGTCTCGTTCTTGTTGATGCGGGCGCTCGCGTCGAAGACGGCGAGCAGCCCGAGCATCGCGATCATCAGCAGCAGCGTCACGATGATCATCTCGATCAGCGTGAAACCGCCGTCGGAGGAGCGCGCGACCCGGGTCGGGTGGTGTTTCATCGGCATGTCAGTTGGGGTTGTTGATGGGATCGGGGTTTTTCAGAAAGCCCGTCACGCGCGCGGTCCGGGCCCCGATCCCGAGCCCGGTCCCGCCGCTCGTGGAGGTCACGGTGACGTCGATCCGCTTGAATTCGTAGGGGACGCCCGCGCCCGTGGCGACGAGCGTGTAGGGAACGCCGGAGGCGCCCGCGGTGCTGCGATAGTGCGTCACCTCGTAGGTGCGCTGCAGCGGATTCACGATCGTGGACGGAAGCGTTCCCGTCACCGGATCGGGCAGGAAGCCCGGCAGGTCGTTGGCGTGAGTTCCCTCGGTGAGCTGCGCGTCCGTGACGGGCAGGTTCATGAGCTGCTCGAGCCGGTCGCGCGCCAGGTTGTGGATGCTGGTGTATTCGTTGGCGGCGTAGTTGGACCGAACGCTCGCGATGAAGAGCGGCGCGATCCCGAGCAGGATGATGCCGAGCAGCGCCACGGCGATGAGCATCTCGACGAGGGTCAGACCGGCCTGCTTGCGATCGTTTTTCATCTTCAGTTCCAGTTGACGGGCGTCACGACCACGACCCGGCCGCTCGTGTCGGCCACGATCTTGATCTGGTTCGGGTTGAGCGCGCCGACCGGTCCCTGCAGGATGTACCGCAGGCCCGGGGTCGGCAGGGCCGGCGGGTTGACCAGGCGTCCGTCGCCGCCGTAGGTGATCGCGCCTCCGGGAGCGTTCGGCGTCTCGAAGAGCGTGGCGGAACGCGGCGGAAGGCTGAGCACGGACGGGCCCCGCGTCGGCGTGGGCGCGGGCGGCTGCGGCTCGATGGTCTTCAGCTCGATCGGCGGACCGAGCGACGAGATCTGCACGGTCACCGACGCGTTGCGCTTGACGGCCTTGATCCGGGCCGCCATCAGCGTCATCTGGATTTCGCGCGCCGCGGACTTCAACTGGCCGCGCTGCGCGATCTTCTGGAGCCACGGCGTCCCCGCGAGCGCGAGCGCGCCGATGATCGCGACGACGATCATCAACTCGACGAGCGAGAAGCCAGCATCCCGACGAACAGTCCTCAAATGGAACATCGCAGGCCTCCTTAGAGCGATAAGCGTGCCCAGCCCTGGCGTCAGATGTTAAGTCCAATCTGGTCAGAAGGATAGTGTTTCGAGCCGCGCGCGGGCCTGCGCCTCGATCCGGCCTTTTCGTTACTGCCGGTAACAGTCCGAGAGACGCCGGAGAAGGCCGTCCGGCCCCCGCCGTCCGGCGTTCTCGCGACCCTCGACTCTCGACGCTCGACTCCCTAAACTGGAATCACATTGATCGCACATGTGGCCGACTAAGCGGAGGGCCCCCGCCGCCGAAGCCCTTCTGGGCAAGCTGCGCTCGCGCGGGTGGAAGACCGAGGCGGAGCGCGACGAGCTCTTGAAGTCGGTGTCCGCGGCCCCGGACCTCGAGGCGGAGGACCTCGCGTGGCTCGCCGTCGAGTCGGACGTGGCGCTGCGCCAGGCCGGACTTTCCTTCCTGAAGCGCTTCCCGTACGAGGCGACGTCCGCGGCGATCTTTCCCTTCCTCGCCTCGAAGACCGAGGCGATGCGGCGCCAGGCGATGCAGGCGCTCGAAACGCTCGCCGGCGGGAACTTCGCCGACCGCCTGCACGCCTTTCTCGCCAACCCCGATCCGGTGGTCGTCCACGCCGCGCTCGACCACCTGCGCAAGAACCCGAACGAGCGCTCGCTGCCCTGGATCGCCAGGGTCATGGAATCGGGCGGCACGCCGGCGCTGCGCAAGAAGGCGTTCGCGATCGTCGAGGCCACGCCGTCGGCCCGCGCGGGCGGCATGGCTCTCCGCGCCCTCGACGACGACGACGAAGAGATCCGGTTCCGGGCCGTCCAGGTGCTCGCCCGGCACCCCGACGAGGCGCACATCGGGCCGCTCCTCCAGCACTGCCGCAACGACTCGCACCGCGTCCAGGACGCGGCGATCGCCGCCCTCGGCCCGCTGCTCGCGAAGTCGCAGACCTGGAACGACGAGGTGATGCCGCTGCTTTCGGACTCGAACCCCAAGGTCCGCGAGCTCGCCTCCCGCATCATCGCGACGCAGGACCCGAAGCGGATCGCCGACGCCTTCCTGCGCGCGTTCCGCACCACCTACGGACCCGCCAAGGACCGCGCCGTCGAGGCGCTGCGCGAGCTCGGCCCCGAGTTCATCCGCGCCTTTCTCGAGCGCGACAATAGCGACGACCCCGTCGAGTCGGCGCTGGCCGTCTCGATCGCGGTCACCATCCGCTCGCCGGAGGCCGTGCCGCACTGCATCCGCTTTCTGTCCTCCGACGACTGGTGGCTGCGCGACCGCGCGGCCGTCGCGCTGGCCGAGATCCGCGACGAGTCCGCGCTGCCGCACCTGCTCCAGATGCTGAAAAACCCGGAGTCGAGCCAGTCCGCCGCGGCCGCCCTGGGCGTCTGGGGATCGCCCAAGGGGCTGCCGGGGCTGCTCGAGGCGTACAAGCAGGCGGACGCGCCCAAGGACCTGCGCCTCGAGATCCTCGACGCGTTCTCCCGGATCGACGACCCCCGCACGGGCGCCCTGCTCCAGAAGATCTCGCAGGTGGACCCGGAGCCGCTCGTGCGCGAGAAGGCGGCGCGGCTCTCGGCGGGCCGGCCGGGCGGCGCGGCCGCTCCCGAGGCGGGACGCGCCTTCGCGGCGACGGACTTCGCGGCCGTCCCGAAGCCGGGGCTCCAGGACCTCCTGCGGCACGCGCGGGCGGTCGGGGCCTCGGACCTGCACCTTTCGACGGGCACGGTCCCGCAGCTGCGCCTCCACGGCAGGCTCGGCCCGCTGCCGCTGCCGCCCTCGAGCCCCGAGCAGATGGAGGCGTGGCTGACGCCGATGCTCGTCGAGGACCGGGCCGCCCAGCTCGCCGAGAAGCGCCAGCTCGACTTCTGCCACAAGGACCCGGATCTCGGCCGCTTCCGGACGAACGTCTTCTTCCAGCGCAAGGGGGTCGGCGTCGTGCTGCGCCTGGTTCCCTTCGACATCCCGAACCTGACCGACATCGGGCTGCCCGAGAGCCTCTGGGAAATCACGACCTACTCGCAGGGGCTCGTCCTGGTGACCGGCGCGGCCGGCTGCGGCAAGACGACCACGCTCGCGGCGCTCGTGGACCGCATCAACGAGACGCAGCGCGGCCACATCATCACGGTCGAGGACCCCATCGAGTACGTCCATCCCAACAAGGAATCGCTGGTGAACCAGCGCGAGATCCCGTCGCACTCGAAGTCCTTCGCCAAGGCCCTGCGCCAGTCCCTGCGCGAGGACCCCGACGTCATCCTCGTCGGCGAGATGCGCGATCTCGAGACGATCTCGCTCGCGATCACCGCTTCGGAGACGGGCCACCTCGTGCTCGCCACGCTCCACACCACGACCGCGGCCTCGACGGTCGATCGCATCATCAATGCGTTCCCGCCCGACCAGCAGGGGCAGATCCGCATGATGGTCGCCGACTCGCTCAAGGCCGTGATCTCGCAAACCCTGCTGCCGCGGCGCGACGGCACGGGGCGCGTGGCCGCCTTCGAGATCCTGCGCAACACGCCCAACGTCGGAGGGCTGATCCGCGACGCGAAGACCTTCCAGATCCCGAGCGCGATCCAGACCGGCAGCGCCTCGGGGATGGTGCTGCTCGACGGCGCGCTGATGCAGCTCGTGCAGGACGGCACGATCGAGCCCCGCGTCGCCTACGACCGGGCGCAGCGCAAGGAAGCCTTCGAGCCGTTCCTCGCCGCCGAGGAAGGGGGCGCGGCGTGACGGGCGCGGCGGCCCCCGGCGCGGTCCGCCCGGCGGGCGAGTCCAACCGCATCGACCGCTTCCTGTCGATCCTGCCCAAGCGCAGCGGCTCGGACCTCCACCTCTCGGTCGGCTGCCCGCCGATCGTCCGGATCGACGGCGAGCTCGAGCGGATGCGCTACCGCGCCCTCTCGGAGGGCGATTTCTACAACCTTCTCGGCCCCATCACGCCCAAGGCGCTGTGGGAGGCCTTCCACACGAGCGGCGACGTGGACTTCGCCTACCAGATGGGCACGGTGGCGCGCTTCCGCGTGAACCTGATGCGCCAGGAGCGCGGCTCGGCCGCGGTCCTGCGGCTCATCCCGTCGAAGGTGCCGACGGCCGAGGACCTGAACCTGCCGGCCTCCGTGGCCGCGCTCTACGCCGCGCAGCGCGGGCTCGTCCTCATCACGGGCCCGACGGGCAGCGGCAAGTCCACGACGCTGGCCGCGATCCTCGACCGCATGAACAAGCGCCTCGCCCACCACGTGGTGACGATCGAGGACCCGATCGAGTTCGTCCACACCAACGACAAGTCGGTCTTCACCCAGCGCGAGATCGGGCCCGACGTCGCGAGCTTCGCCGAGGGCGTCAAGGCGGCCATCCGCGAGGACCCCGATTGCCTGCTCGTGGGCGAGATGCGCGACCTCGAGACGATGCGCATGGCCCTGACGGCCGCGGAAACGGGCCTGCTGGTCTTCGCGACGGTCCACACGAACTCCGCGGCCAAGGCGGTGGACCGGATCATCGACGCCTTCCCGGCCGCCGAGCAGGAGCAGGTGCGCATCGTCCTGTCCGAAGCGCTGCGCGGCGTCGTCGCGCAGCAGCTCCTCCGGAAGAAGGGCGGGGGCCGCGCGCCCGCGTTCGAGATCCTCCTCGGCTCCTCGGCGCTCTCGAACTCGATCCGCGAGGGCAAGACCTCGCTGATCAACAACCAGATCGCGACGGGCAAGTCGAAGGGGATGATCTCGATGGACCAGTCCCTGACCGAGCTCGTCAAGAGCGGCGCCGTCGAGCCGGGCGAGGCCCTCGAGAGGGCGATCGACAAGGAATCGTTCAAGGGGATGATCGCGGCCCTGCCGAAGTCGCCCGCTCCCGCCGCCCGCTAGCAGCCTAGTCGGACTCCTCGCGGCCCGCCGGCAGCCGCAGGGTGAAGAGCGCGCCCCCGCCGGGACGGTCCGATACGTCCACCGTGCCGCCGTGGAGCTCGGCGATGCGCGCGACGATCGAGAGGCCGAACCCCGAGCCGCCGGGCTTCGACGAGTAGAACGGCAGGAAGACTTTCTCGCGCGCCACGGCGTCCACGCCCGCGCCGCGGTCGCCGATCGAGAGCGTGACCTCCCGGCGGCCCCGGCCTCCCGCCAGCGCGATCGCGTCGGGCTCGGCGCGGCGGGCCTCCGGCGTCGCCTCGACGGCGTTGCGCAGGAGGTTCGCCAGGGCGCGCCGCAGGAGCACGGCCGAGCCCGGCACCACGGCGAACTCGCCCGAGCGCGCCACGGCGAGGCCCGGAAAGGCGCGCTCGGTCTCGGCCGCCGCGGCCTCGGCGACCTCGTCGAGGTCGGTCGGCTCGGGGACGAAGCCCTCGGGACGGGCGAAGAGCAGGAAGTCGCTCGTCACGCGGCTCATCTCCTGCGCCTCCTGCCGGATCGCGCGCACGTACTCGGCCGAGCGCTCCGGGTCCGTCGCGCGCAGCGCGAGATCCGCGAAGCCGTCGATTGCCGCGGCCGCGTTGCGGAACTCGTGCGCCGCGCCCGCCGAGACCTGGCCGAGGTCGGCGAGGTGCCGGGCGAGGGCCACGCGGCCCTCGAGCTGGCGGATCTCGGTCAGGTCCGAGAAGAGCGCCACGGCGCCGAGGAAGCGGCCGTCGCCGCCCTCGGCCGGAGTCGCCGTGACGCCGAGCACGCGCTCCTCGCCGCGCTCGCGGTGCCAGCGGACCTCGCGCCGGCCGGCCACGACCCGCTGCGAGAGGACCTGCTCGACGAGGGCGCGAAAGTCCGGCGCCTCGCCGAGCACCCGCTCGTAGCTGTCGCCGCGCGCCTCGCTCGAGAGCTTCAGGATCTCCCGGCCCGCATCGTTCAACTCGACCACCCGGCCGTCGGGGTCGACGGAGAGCAGCCCGGTCGGCAGGTTCTTCGAGAGCGTCCGCGCCGCCGTCTCGAGATCGTCGGCACGTTCCTTCTCCCGGCGCGCGAGGCGCTCGAGCTCCCGCTCCTTCTCGTGCAGGGCGGCGATCGAGCTTTCGAAGCGCGCCACGAGAAACTCGCGTTCGTCGCCTGACTCGCCGCCGGCCGGGGGCGCCTCGCCGGCGGCCGCGAGAAGCCGCTCGTACGGCTGGAGCAGGGAGCGCAGGTAGAGCGCCGCGAGGATCGTCAGCGCCACGCCCGCCAGCGGGATGAAGATCGAGAGCCGGCGCGCGTAGACGCGCAGCGCTCCCCCGGCGCCCGGGTCGAGCGCGATGACGAAGAGGCGCTTCTCGGTCGCGAACGTCGAGACCACCAGCGGCGGCTTCGCGCTCCACGTGTGAACGATGCGCCCGGTCGCGGGGCGGGGCCGAGGCGCCTCGCGCGGCGCCTCCGGGGGGCCGGGCCCGAGCGCGCGCAGGCGCGCCCCGTTGGCGTCGTAGACGGCGACGTACGCGACGTCGGGCTCGAGAGCCGCGCGCTCCATCGTCTCCTCGCCGTCGGCATGCACGCCCGACAGGGCCACCCGGCGCAGGACCTCCCCGGCCCGGCGCTCCATCTCGTCCGTGCCCCAGGCCACCGCGCTGCGGAAGAACACGAGCGTCAGCAGGTTCAGGAACAGGATCAGGAGCAGCGCCACCCACAGGAACAAGCGCGACTCCCGGCGGAAGGAGCGCGGCACGGCCGCCGGCGCCGGCGTCCCTACGGCCATAGCGAGCGGTACGCCGAGAAGAGCGGCGCCGCGAAGAACCAGGCGCCGATCGCGCCGATCGCGAGGAAGACGCCGAAGGGCAGGCGCATCTTTCCGTCGGCGCCCCGCGCGAGCATCAGGCCGACGCCGACGATGCTGCCCGAGAGCGAGGCGGCCATCAGGGTGACCAGCACGCCGACCGGCCCGAGCAGGGCTCCGATCATGCCGAGCATCTTCACGTCGCCGAGGCCCATCCCCTCCTGCCCCGCGATCTTCTCGTAGAGGAAGGCGAGCAGGAAGAGGCCCCCGCCGCCGAGCGCGGCCCCGAGCGCGGCCCCGAGCGGCGTGCGGGACACCGAGCCGAACGACAGGCCGAGGCCCACGACGATTCCCGGCAGCGTGATCGCGTCGGGCAGGATCTGGAAGTCCGCGTCGATGAACAGCAACGCGAGGCCCGCGGCGCAGAGAAACGCGCCCGTCGCGAAGTCGCACCACGAGGGCGCCGCGCGGAAGACGAGGGCCCAGAGAACGCCGTTGGCGAGCTCGATCGCCGGATAGCGCCAGGCGATCGGGGCGCGGCAGGCCCGGCACCGGCCCCGCAGGACGATCCAGGACAGCACCGGGACGTTGTCGCAAGCGGCGATCGGCGCGCCGCAGGCCGGGCAGCGCGATCCCGGAAAGGCGATCGACTCTTCGCGCGGGAGGCGGTGGACGACGACGTTCAGGAAGCTTCCGACGACGAGGCCGACGAGGCCCGCGGCCGCGAGCCCGAACGTCCCCAGAGTCGCGTACGGCGTCACGGGTGCCTCCCCCGGCGGACGGGCTCGCCCGAGAGTCCGACGACGAGCATCGCCGCGAGGGCGAGCGCGGAGATCGCCGCGCCCGCGTAGAACGCGAGCGGCCGGTAGCGGAAGACGACACGGTGGGTTCCGGCCGGCAGCGCGACGGCGCGAAACCACCCGTCGGCCGCGAGGATCGGGAGCCGGCGGCCGTCTTCCTCGGCGATCCAGCCCGGGTAGTCGAGGTCGGTCAGGACGAGAAGGCCGCCGTAGCTCGCCGTGACCTCCGCGACGACGCGCTCGGGGGCGTCCTCGGCCAGGCGGGCGAGCAGCAGGGGCCGCTCCTCGCCGCCGGCCGGATCCGGCACGGGCCGGCGGTCGAGAAGGACCTCGCGCGTGAGGTCCACCTCGCCCGCGGCGACCCGCTCCCACGCGCGCGTGCGATCGCGCTCGACGCGGTAACCGCGCACGTACGACAGGCGCGGCCGATACGGTGCGAGCGGCGCCCGGAAGAAGTCCCCGATCTTTTTCGAGGGCAGCCGCTCCGGCGGAAAGGGCGTCCACAAAACGCGGCCGCTCGCCGCGCCGGCGGGAAGCGCATCCTCGGCGGGCCCGATCGAGCGCGCGATCGCGGCGGCCGCGGCCGTGGGCAGCGGCGCGGCGGTGCGGACCGTCGGCACCCGGCACGGCAGGTTCGAATAGCCGATCAGCGCCTCGCGCTGGCGCCGCACGAGCTCGCCGAAGGCGCCGTCGCGCAGCGTCCAGCCCCAGAGCGCGCCCATTGGCGGCGTGACGACGCGGCCCGCCACGCGCGAGAGCGCGAGAACGCTCTCGGAGCACCGCGACAGCGACGCCTCGTCGGTGAAACCCGAGAGCGCGCCCGGACCGAGAGCGAGCGCGCCGACCAGTCCCGCGGCCGCCGCGGCGCCGAGCAGCGATCCCGCGAGCGGCCGGCGGCCGGCGCCCAGGGCCGCCAGCCCGACGGCCGCGGCCCCGACGCCGCAGCACAGGCGCACCGGCGCGGAGAGGGGCGAGAGCGCCGCCGCCGCGAGCGCTGCCACGGCGGCGAGCCCGACGACCGATCGCCGGCGCCCCTCCGGCGGCGCGAACCGCAGCGCGTCGAAGCCGAGGCCGGCGAGCATCGCGACCGCGAACGACGGGAAGACGAGCCACTTGGCCGGATATCGCACGCGGTCGAGGGGCGGCAGCGCGCGCAGCCACGATCCGGGAGGGGCGCCGGCCGCGAGGACGAGGCCGACGACCGCGAACGCGCCCAGGACGACGGCGAGCCGGCGGCGATGGTCCTCGAGAAATGCGCCGCCGGCGGCGACCACCACGAAGAGCGGGAGGAAGAGCGAGGCGAGGTACGCGCCGCCGAAGGACGGTGCCGTGAATCCCGCCACCGACGCGGCGTCGCGCAGGGTCGCCGCGCCCGCGTTGCGCTCCTCGACCGGGAGCGGATGGCGCCGATCCGAGTGCAGGGCGAGCTCCCCCATCGGCGCGATCACCCAGGCGGCGAGCGCGATTCCGAGGCCGACGCCGGCCGCGAAGCGTCGCATCCGGAACGAGCGGGGACGCTCTTCTTGTGGCTCCGGAAACTCGGCGCGCGGGCTCCAGGCGAGCGCCGCGGCGAGGGCGACGGTCGCGGCCGAGATCTCCGGGCTGCCGGCCATGGCCTGCAGGCCGACGAGCGCCGCGAATCCGAGCACCGAACGCCGGCGCGGGAATCCCGCGCGCGCCAGCGCCGCGATGGCCGGCAGGTACGCCCAGGCGCCAAAGTGGTTCCAGTAGACCGACAGCGAGGCCGCGAACCCCGACGCCGTGCAGGCCGCGGCGCCGAGCAGGGCCCCCGAGTCCGACACGTTCTCGTCCTTGAGGAACTTCCACGCGCCGCCGGCGGCGATCGCAAAGTGCAGCAGCAGGAAGAGAGCTCCCGCCAGGGCCGCCGAAGGCAGCAGGAAGAGGAAGGTGGGCGGATAGAAGACGCCCGCCTGGCCGTTGGCGAGCCACGGCTCCCCCGCGCCGGAGAGCGGATTCCATAGCGGGATCCCGCCCGCGCGCAGGCGCTCGGCGGTGTATAGCTTGAGGGGATAGAAGAAGTCGCCCTGGTCTCGGAAGGCGGGCGCCCGGTGGGCCAGGAACGCCGGGGAGAGCCAGACGAGAGCCGGCACGAGAGCCGCGGCCGCCGAGATCCCGGAAACGAGCCGACGGCCGAGCAGCACGCCTGATTCTAACGCGCCGGGTTCATTGCTGGATGCCCTCGGGCCATTGCACGAAGACGCCGTCGGAGAAGAGGATGTCGTCGTTGAAGTTCGTCGTCGTGCCGCAGATGATCGGGTCCGCCGTGCCGTCCCTTCCGGTGCTTCGGACGTCGTAATCGGCCAGGTCCACGTCCACGCGGTAGCGGAAGAAGGCTCCCCAGCCGTCGCGCAGCGGAGGCTGGGCGATGTAGGTGGGCGCGAGGTTAGTGAAGGAGCCGGTATCGAGCCGCGGTCCGGGCGAGGTGAAGTTGCCCGGGTTGCAGGCTGCCTGGGGATAGACGGAGTGGTCCACCTGGTACGCCTCGATGGCCGCGGCCAGCGCCTTGATGTCGGCCATCGTGCGCTTCTGCTTGCCGCGCTGCACCGCGTTCAGGAGGTTCGGCACGGCGATCGCCGCGAGGATGCCGATGATCGCGATGACCATCAGGAGCTCGACCAGCGTGAAGCCGCGGCTCTTCTCTCCCATGATGCGCGAAGGCCCCGGCGCGCCGGGGCCCTTCGTCGTTTCCTTTCGAAAGATCGGCCGCATCAGAACTGGGTTCCCTCCGGCCACTGAATGAACGTGCCGTTGGAGTAGACGATGTCCTCGTTGAAGTTCGTCGTCGTGCCGCAGTTGATCGTGGAGGCCGACTTGTCGCGGCCGTACGAGCGGATCATGTAGCTGTCGGTGGCCACGGAGATTCCGTAGATCATGAAGTTGCCCCAGCCGTCGGTCTTGGGCGGCTGCGCGATGTAGGTCGGCGTCAGGTTGGTGAAGGACGCCGTCGTCAGCACGTTGCCCGCCGTCGTGAAGAGACCGGTGGCGCAGGCCGCGACCGGATAGTTGTTGTTGTCGACCGCGTAGGCCTCGACCGCCGTGGCCAGGGCGCGCATGTCGCTCATGGTCCGCTTCTGCTTGCCGCGCTGCACGGCGTTCAGGAGGTTCGGAATGGCAATTGCCGCCAGGATGCCGATGATCGCGATGACGATCAGCAGTTCGATCAGGGTGAAACCGGAGTCCCGCTTCTTCATGGATTTCTCCTTGAGAGGTTCCGTTACCCCTTCGTTCCAACGCAAGACGCGGACCAACCCAATTGTAACCGAACCTTCTGAGAACAAGGGACTTGGTCGTAAGGGCCATCGGCGCGGGAGCGCATGAGTGTCACTTTTCGACGGCCGCACTGACGATCCGCGCCCGAGAGGAGTGCCCAAAAAACAAGCGGCCCCGATTTCTCGGGGCCGCGTCGAAACCTTCCTTGCCCGCAGTTCTTAGAACTGGGTGCCTTCCGGCCACTGGATGAACGTGCCGTCGGAGTAGACGATGTCCTCGTTGAAGTTCGTCGTCGTGCCGCAGTTGATCGTGGAGGCCGACTTGTCGCGGCCGTAGGAGCGGATCATGTAGTTGTTGAAGTTGGCGTCGGTGCCGTACACCATGAAGTTGCCCCAGCCGTCGGTCTTGGGCGGCTGCGCGATGTAGGTCGGCGTCAGGTTCGTGAACGAAGCCGTGGTCAGCGTGTTGCCCGCCGTCGTGAAGAGACCGGTGGCGCAGGCCGCCGCCGGGTACGTGTTGTTGTCGACCGCGTACGCCTCGACCGCGGTGGCCAGGGCGCGCATGTCGCTCATGGTCCGCTTCTGCTTGCCGCGCTGCACCGCATTCAGGAGGTTCGGAATGGCGATGGCAGCCAGGATGCCGATGATCGCGATGACGATCAGCAGCTCGATCAGGGTGAAACCGGATTCCCGCTTCTTCATGGATATCTTCCTTTCTAAACGCTTTTCTCTAATGACTCGACCTCCTATAAGGCAAGGATGGAGCCAACTCTGGCATCCACAGGAAAGCCTTTGTTTTGAATGGATTAAGTCCTAGTTTACCGGTCGCGAGGGGTCGTTTTGTGTCAATCCCGGGCGCGGGGGTCTGACATTACTTGGCGGTCGGGCCAAAAGCGGCAAACTCCTCCAGGACGGCGCCATAGAGGTCCACTCCGGTCAGGTAGTCCCGCAGGAAGATGCGCTCGTCATTGCCGTGCCGCCGCGCCGCATCCGTGAGGTTGGTCGGGATAGCCGTGTAGCCGTAGGCCGGGATGCCCCGCTGCCGGAGCAGGATCGAGGTCGTATAGCCGCCGAAGGTCGGAACCGGCCCGAACGGGACGCCCGGAAACCGGGCCTCCGTCACCCGGCGCAGGAGCTCGGTAAAGGGCGTCGGATAGGGACTCGCCACGGTCACCTCACTCCACGAGGACTGGACGACCGTCAGGCCGGACTTGCGGCCGTCCTCGAGAACGGGACGCAGGAACTTTCCCGGATCCATCTCCGGCGGCACCGAGACGATGGCGACCCGCCGCAGATGGTCCGGCCGCTCGGGGTTCCGGTAGAACGGCGTCCAGTAGAGGCGCGGCTCGAGAAAGGACCCGTAGCGGTCCGGCAGGATCGCGAGCTCGGCCGGGTTCCTGACCACGCGATCGAGGTGCCGGAGCGGATCGGTCAGCGGCGAGCCGAGGTGGTTGGCCAGCATGTCGAATCCCGCGACCACGTGGGGGTGCGGCGTAACCGGGGCCGCGTCGATCTTCGTCCACCGTCCGGCGATCGCTTCGAGCGGCGCTTCGGAGGCTGCCTCGAACTCGATGAACCCGTATCCCGCCTGCAGCGTCTCGAGACCCCAGAACCGGACGTCTCGCAGGATGACCTCGGTGGTGCCCCCTTCGTTCAGGACGTCGCCGACGCCGGCAAAAAAATCCGGCCGGTGCTCGAGCAGCCACCGCGCGCCCCACTTCTGGCCGACCTCTTCGTCCGCCTCCGCCAGAAACAGGATGTCGCGCTCCGGCACGATGCCCTGCCGCTTCAGACGGCGCATCGCGAGCGCCTGGGCCAGGGCCAGCGACTTCATGTCGTAGGAGCCGCGGCCGTACATGTACCCGAGCTTGATCCTGCCCTCGAACGGCGGCGCTTCCTTCCAGAACTGGGGATAGGCCTCCACGACGTCGATGTGGTTGAGCAGCAGCAGCGCGCCGTCGCGGCGGCGGCCCGGAAGCTTCGCCAGCACGTTGCATCGGCCGGCGGCGGGGCAGACCATCTCGACGTCGATCCCGGCGCATTCGAAGAACCGGCGCAGGAACTCGGCGCCCTCGCGCTCGCCCTTTTTCGGGGACGTGTCGATCCGGACGTAGTCGCGCAGCAGCTGCACGGGCTCCTCGCGCAGCCATTCCTCGGCCGGGCGCTTCACGTCCGATGCCTCCGCCGCGGGCAGAACGGAAGGCTCCGAGCGGCATGCCGCGCCCGCGAGGGCCAGGAGCAAGAGCGCGAAGACGGTCCCCGCGCGCTTCATCGCTTCCCGCGCCGCGAGCCGGCAACCGCGAGCCCTACCGCCGCCGCCCCGAAGAGGGCGGGGCCCCACGCCGACGCCGCGAGACCCGGCACGCGCTCCACCCAGGTGAGCCGGTGCCGCCCCGCGGGGATCGGAACCGCGCTGAAGGCGAGCTGCGCCGGGACGGCTTCGACCGGCCGGCCGTCGAGCTCGATCGTGCGGTAGGGCCACCAGTCCCTCAGCACGAAGAGCCACGTCGGATCGGTGGCGTCGAGATCGAGCACGAGGCGCTCGGCGGTCTTCTCGACCACGCGGACCTGGCCCGGCCGCGAGGCACCGCGCCGGCCCGCGCCGCTCTCGACGACCGCCTCGCCGGCGGACAGACGCGGCAGCGCGCGCAGGGCCGGCAACGCGCCCTCGACCTCGGTCCAGCCCTCGAGCAGGCGGATGTCCGGAAAGGCCCGGGCATGCTCGTCCCACACCTGGAGCCCGTCCTCGTGGATCGGCCGGTATCCGGCGATCGGCTTCTGGTCGGCGAAGCGGATTCCCCACCGAAGCGCCAGGCTGCCGAAGAGCGCGTCGGAGTCGCGAAAACCGGTGGCCATCCCGGCGATCTTGCGCAGGCTCTCGACCCGCGAGAGGTCGCCCACGTCGAAGTCCTCGTTGATCACCATCCCCCGTCCCCAGAAGACCGGCGTGTCCTGCGTCCAGGCGCGCCGGCTGATGTCCGAGTAGATCAGCGTCACGTCGCCCATGCGGTCGGCGAGCCGGGAATTCTCACGGAAGAGCGTCTCGCCGAGCGTGCGGTACGACCCCTCGGGGTCGCTCTTCTGCAGGAAGCGCGCGAAGGCCGTCGGGCCGAACACGTCCTCCTCCCGGAACGACTTCGCGATCCTCCGGTTGGCCGCGATCGGCGCGGCGGTCAGGAGGAGGAGGGCCAGGGCCAGAGACCCCCGCGTCCCGCGCCCGAGGCCGTCGATCGCGACGACCGCGGTCATCCACAGGAGGCCCGCCTCGGCCAGCGCCCCGGGAAGGCTCGCCTCGGCCCGCGCCGCGCCGAGCACCGGGTCCGAGCCGATCGCGCCGACCGTCAGGCGCGCCGCCGCCGTCCGGTCGAGCGCCGCGCCGAGCGACAGGCCCGCGAGGACCAGGCCGGCGACGCAGCGGCCAGCGGTACCGCCGGCGCGACTCCCGGAAGACGTCGACCGCGAGCGCCGCGAGGATCGCGAGCGCCAGGACGATCGCCACGGCGAGCTTCTCCGGGTTGCGCAGCGGCAGCGGCGAGGAGACGGCGCCGCTCCAGGCCGACGACAGCAGGCTCGGCGGCACCGACACCGCGAGGGCCGCGACCAGGAGCACGCGCCCGAACCGCGCTCCCCTCTTCTTCGCTTTCCACGTCGCGACGACCGCGATCACGGCGAACGCGCCGCAGTAGAGCGTGTTGAAGATTCCCATCGGCCGGCCGCGGAAGAGGGGCCAGCCCCAGAGGGCGGCGTTGGTCATCTCCCAGGCGTTCCCGAACGGATACGGGACCACGAGCTCCAGCAGGCGCAGGGGGTGAATCGAAAAGTAGACGGAGTCGGAAAGCTTCATCCCGAGCACGGCCCGGTTGGTCTGCGGAATCCAGAGCGCCGTCGCCACGATCTGCGGCGCGGCCGCCAGGGCCCCGAGCGCCGCCGCGGCGGCGAGCGCGCCGAGCTCGCGGGCGCGCGCGGCCGCGTCGTCCTCGAGCACGATCCACAGGACGACGCTCGCGAACGCGACGCTGCACGTGAAGACGTCGGCCGCCAGGAAGTCGAGCGCGAAGAGACACGAGAGCGGCAGCACGCGCCGCCACGGCGCCGCCGCCGGGCGCGCCGCCGCCCAGAGGATCCAGGGCAGCAGCGTCATTCCCGGATGGATGTGCGGAAAGAAGACCTCCGAGACCGCCACACCCGAGAACGCGTAGGTGACGGCGCCGACCCATGCCGCTGCGCGCGTGCGGCCGACCGTCCGGGAGAGCGCGAAGACGCCGAGCCCCGAGAGGATCCAGTGCAGGACGGGGAACACGCGCGCCGACAGCGGGAACGGAAGGACCGATAGCAGCGCGCGCACCGGATAGAGCGCGCCCGCGTTGGGGTTCGGCATCAGCGGCCTTCCCCCGGACACCTCGGGAGTCCACACGGGAAGCCGGCCCCGGGCGTACGCGTCGTGGATCGACTTCTCCATCGGCAGGTTGTAGGCGATCAGGTCCCGCCCGCTGAAGTTGCGCCGCGTGAAGAGGGGCACGGCGTAGGCAGCGACGACGAGGGCCGCGAAGAGGAGAGCGGGCGCCAGATTCGAGCGCCGGGCCTCGCGCGCCGGCAGCGACGCGGCGCTCACGCCCGCGCCCCGCCCGTCCGCGGGAGCGCGACGGCGAACGCGAGGAAGAGCACCGGACCCCACGCGGAAACCGCGAGTCCCGGGAATTCTTCGCGCCAGTCGATCCGATGCTCGCCGGCGGGCACCGCGACCGCCGTGAAGGCGAGCTCCGCCGGCACGCCCTCGACTGTTTTGCCGTCGATCCGGATCGAGCGGTGGCTCCAGTAGTTGCGGAGCACGAAGAGCCAGGTCGGGTCCGGGGCCGAGACCTCGAGCCGCAGGCGCTCGGGGCTGCGCTCCACGATCCGCACGGTCCCGGCGCGGGCGCTGCCCGACGCGCGGCGACCCGTCTCGAGAACCAGGGCGTCGGCCGGAAGCCTCGGCAGCACCCCCAGGGCCGAGAGCGCGTCCGTCTCCTCGCTCCAGGACGACGCCAGGCGGATGTCGGGCAGGGCGCCCGGATTCTCGTCCCAGTCCATGAAGGCGTCGCCGCCGAACTTCCGGAATCCGGCGAGCGGCTCCTGGTCGCGGAACCGGACGCCGAAGCGCAGCGAGAGCGCCGACATCAGGCGGTCCGCGTCGGGCTGTCCGGCCGCGAACACGAAGATCTGGCGCAGGCTGTCGATGCGCGAGAGATCACCGCGGTCCACGTCCACGTTGAAGACGGTGCCGCGACCCCA
Source organism: uncultured Acidobacteriota bacterium (assembly GCA_963710945.1). GTDB lineage: Bacteria > Acidobacteriota > Thermoanaerobaculia > UBA5066 > Gp7-AA6 > DAHUXD01. The sequence continues at coordinate 691,760 of CAVQCH010000007.1, read as the reverse complement.
GAGGACCGGCGTGTGGTACCCCCAGCGCCGGCGCGTGAGCTCGCTGCCATTGGGACTGGCGCGGTTGCCCTCGAGCTGCAGGGCGCTCGGCGCGCGGTAGAGCGCCTCGTCGATCGTGCGGTACAGCCCCTCGGGATCCCGGCGCGCGACGGCCCGCGCGAAGCCGGTCTCGGCGAAGAGGGCCGCCGGATGCTCGGCGGGCGCGCCCCGCCGGCTGGCCACGATGGGCACCGCGGTCAAGAGCGCGAGCGCCGCCGGGAGCCGCGCCCGTCCCGGCGCGCGGAGCAGGTCCACCGCGACGAACGTGGCGAGCCAGAGCAGCCCGCCCTCGGCGAGCGCCGCCGGGAGCTCCTCGGCCGCCTCGCCGAGGACCGCAGGAGTGGCGCCCACGGCCGCCACCGCGATTTCCGCGGCCCGCCCCGGAAAGAGCGCCGCGCCGAGCGAGGCGAACGCCAGCGCCGCGGCGACGCCGAGGATCCAGCGCCGCCGGTGCGGCGAGGCGCGCACCCGGTCGAAGCCGAGCCCCGCCGCGATCGCGAGCGCGAGCGTCATGGCCACGGTGAACTTTTCGGGATATCGCAGCGGCACCGGCGTGGGGCGGTTTCCCCAGGCCGTCGGCACGAAGCTGAAGACGCCCGCAAGGAAAACGCCGATCCCGAAGAGCGACAGGCAGAACTTCGCCGCGCCATCCCGCGCGCGGGCGACCGCCGCCAGGCCCACGAGGGCGAAGGCGCCGCAGTACGTGGTCTGGTAGAAGAAGTGGAAGACGCCCCGCCCCCAGACGCGGTGGTCGTCGAAGGTCCAGACGTCTCCGAAGGGATACGGCACCACGAGCTCGAGCAGCCTCCAGGGCGTCAGCGTGAAGGCCAGCGCCTCCCGCAGCCGGATCGCCGTGACGGCCCGCTGCGTCTCCGGGATCATCAGCGCCGTCGCGACGATCTGCGGCGCGGCCAGCAGGCTCGCGAGGAGCAGTCCGGCCGCGAGCGCGCCGGCCTCGCGGCGCCGCTGCCCGCGCGCGACGCCGAGGACGATCCACAGAGCGGCGGCCAGCAGCGCGATCGCGATCGCGAACACGTCGCCGAGCAGCAGGAAGAGTCCCCACACGACGCCGAGGCGCACGGCCTTGCGCCGCCAGGTGCCCGGAAGGACCAGCGCCCAGAGAAGCCACGGATGGAAGGCGACCGCCGGCCCGAAGGGCTGATAGAAGACCTGCGACACCGAGACCCCCGAGAAGACGTACGTGACCGCCCCCACCCAGGCGGCCGCGGGCGAAGCGCCGAGGGCGGCGAGCAGGAGAAGCATCCCGACGCCGGCCCCGGCCCAGTGCACGATCGGGAAGATCCGCATCGCGGCCGGGAAGGACACGAGCGACAGCAGCGGCCGCACCGGATAGAGCGTCCCGGTGTTCGGGTTGGGCAGGTGAGGTCGCCCGCCCGAGGGCTCGACGGCCCACACCGGGATGCGCCCGCGCGCCCAGGCATCGTGGGCGACCTTCTCCATCGGCAGCCCGTACGGGAGCAGGTCGCGCCCGGAGAAGTTGCGCCCCGTGAACAGCGGATCGGCGTAGACGACGGCGACGAGGACGACGAAGAGGGCCGGGAGAAGGAATCGCGATGCCGCGTTGTTCGACGAGGAAGGCTGCGATTCCACTACTCGGTTAGGATAGAGCATCGCGTCAGAAGTGCAAAGCCGGTCGCGCGCGACGCTCGCGCTCCTGCTCGGTCTCGTCGCCGTGTCTCTCGCCGCGCGGATCTTCCTGCTCGTCGAGCGTCCGCTGTGGCACGACGAGACGTTCACCGCGTGGGCGTCTCGCCTGCCGACGCCGCGCCTGGTCGAAGCGTTGCGCGCCGACGCGGGTCCGCCGCTCTTCTACGTGCTCGAGCGCCCCTTCGCGCGCGCGGCGACGGATCCCGCGCGCGACGCGCTCGTGCGCGTGGTTCCCTTCCTCGCCGGCCTCGCCCTCTTCGCCGCGATGGGAACGCTGCCGCGCGGCCCGGCGCGCGCGTGGGGAGTCGCCCTCGCGGCTGGCTTCGCGCTGTCGAACCTGTACGCCGCCGAGGCCCGCGCGTACTCCCTGCTCGCGCTCTCGGTCCTCGGGGTCTTCTTCTTCGGGCTCGTCGCCGCCGAAAGCCGGCACTCTCTCGCCGCCCTGTTCGCGTGCGCCGCGGCGGCGCTGTGGCTCCACTACCTCGCCCTCTTCGCGGTTGCGGCGGCGCTCGGGCTCGCCCTGGGGCGTCGCCGGTTCCGCGCGGCGGTCGCCCTGGCCGCCGCCGGCGCGGCCTTCCTGCCGTGGCTTCCGGTTCTGCTCGGACAGCCCCCCGAGGCGATGGCGTGGCTGCGGGAGTCGCCGTCGGACACGCTGCCCGGTTTCCTCTCGGCGCTCGGCGGCGTCGGACGGATTCCGGCGCCCTTCGGCCCCGCGCTGCCGTCGGGGATCTTCCTCGCGGGCGCCATCGTCGGCGCCGCGCTCGTCGTGCTGTTGCTCCCGTCGGCGAAGAACGACGCCGACGGCCGCCTCGCCGCCGTCTTCGTCGTCCTCGTGCTGGGACTGTCGCTCGCCGCCTCGCTCTGGCGACCCGTGGCATTCGCGGGCCGCGGCGAGATGGTCGTGCTCGCCGTCTGGATCTGGGCCGTCGCGCGCGCGGCCGCTGCCCGGCCGGAGGTCCGCGCCGTCGCCGCGATGGCCGCTCTGCTCGGCCTCGGCGCCACGGTCCTCGTCGCCGCCGGCCCGCACCCGCGCTCGACGCCGGCCTCCGCGGTGCAGAGCGTCGTCCGGCTCGCGCACCCGGGCGACCGGGTCCTGGCCGGACCGGGATTCCTCCTGCCGGCGCTCTACGAGGCCGAGCGCGGACGGCTGGCGGCGCGCGTCGCGTCGCTTCCGGCGGCCGACGCGTCGCACCCGGGCTGGTTCGTGGCCTGGCCCCTGGCTTCCGGCGACGTGCGCGCCGCGATCGACGCCGCCGCGAACACGCCGGCCGGCGCGCGCCTCTTCCTGCTGCTGCCGCCGGCCTATTCGGCGCCCGCCCTGATGGACCCGCTCGGCGAGCGCGGCACGCTCCGGGAGCTCGTCCGGCAGAACGACGGCGTGCTCACCGTCTGGACGCCGGCTCCCGGAAAGCCCTAGCCGCCGGCTAGTCCTTCCGCGCGATCGCGAGCAGCGACATTCCCGTCGCGGGCGGGTTGGCGTTCTCGCGCTCGAGCAGCGGCAGCATGATCCGGAACGCGGCGAGCTGCCCCGCCGGAAGGACGCGCCGCCGGAGGATCTTTCCGTTGACGTACCAGCCGACGATGCCGGGGCGGTTCAGGAACCGGCAGTCCTCGATCCGGAAGCCGGCGGCGCCGACCTTCTGTTCGAGCTCGGCCTTCTCGTAGCGACGGAAGTGGTGCAGGTGCTTGTCGAGCGTCCCGTAGAGGCGCGCGAGCGCCGGGACGATGAGCACGAGCCGGCCGCCCGCCGGGAGCACGGCGTGGAGATCCGCGAGCGTGGCCGCATCGTCCTCGATGTGCTCGAGGACGTTCAGGCAGACGACCGTGTCGATCTTCAGCGCCCGGATCTCGGCGCGCTCGGCCTCGTTGAGCGGAAACCGGTAGGAGGCCACGCGCACCGCGGGGTCGTCGCGGAACGTGCCGCGCAGGTACTCGAGCGCGACCGGATCGAGATCCGACGCCACGACGAGCTCGCGGCCCGTCATCTGCCGCGTCATGTTGCCGAACCCGGCGCCGATCTCCAGCACGCGCGCGCCGAGCGCCCCGCGGAAGCGGTCCGCGAGCCAGCGGTTGTAGGGCTCGAGGCGGGCCATACGCGCGAGCGTCACGTGGCCGACGTTGCGCGGGTCCTCGGCCTCCCGGACGGAGTGGCGCACGATCGTCCAGAGCGCGGACACGGCGTCCTTCCAGCCGATCTTCTTGCCCTCGTCGTACGTGCGCCCGTAGTAGGAGATCGGGACCTCGAAGATCCGGTAGCCGCGGCGCGCCACTTTGGCGGTGATCTCCGGCTCGATGCCGAACCGGCGCGACTCGATCGTCATGGACTGGACGACCTCGCGGCGGAACATCTTGTAGCAGGTCTCCATGTCCGTGAGGTTCAGGTTGGTGAACATGTTGGACGCGAGCGTCAGGAAGCGGTTGCCCACCGTGTGCCAGAAGTACAGGACGCGCCGCGCGCCGCCGCCGAGGAAGCGCGACCCGTAGACGACGTCGGCGTGGCCGTCGGCGATCGGCGCCAGCAGCTTGACGAGCTCGTTCGGGTCGTACTCGAGGTCGGCGTCCTGCACGACCACGACGTCGCCGAGAGCGTGCCGGAAACCCACGGAGACGGCGGCGCCCTTTCCCTGGTTGACCGGCTGGAGGAACACCCGCACGCCGTCCTGCCCGTCGAGCTCGCGCAGGATGTCGCGTGTCCCGTCCGTCGAGCCGTCGTCGACGATCAGGATCTCCTTGTCGATCGGCACGTCCCGAACGCGCCGGACGATCTCGCGGATCGTCTTCGACTCGTTGTAGACCGGCATGACCACCGACAGCTTCACGACTTTCCTCCCTCCGGGAGTTCGAACAGGTAGATCGAGTACCCGATCCGGCCGGCGGGGCGCCCGCGGGCCGCGAGCTCCCGCCGCAGCGCCTCGATCGCCTGCGCGACCTCGGCCGCCCCATGATAGCGGTAATACTCCGGACCGACCGCGAGGTGGAAGGCCGAGATCGCCACCAGCCGCCCCCGCAGGCGCGGATCCGCGGCGAACTCGTCCACGCCGATCCGGTAGGGCACGTCGTCCCCGCCGAAATAGACGACGGTCGGGTCGGTCACACCGCGGCGCTTCAATTCGGCGCCGAGGCGGGCGAGGTCGAGCCCCCAGTCCACGTTCGAGTCGGTCAGGAGCGCGCTTCCCTTCTCGGGGCCGCCGGCGAAGGGGTTGAAGTACGAGAGCTCGTACGGGTGGATGCGGACGAGCTCGCCCGCCGAGACCACCGGCAGCGCGCAGAGCGCGAGCAGGGCGGGCCGCGCCGCGGCTCCCGACGCGTCGCGGACGCGGCGGAAAAGCCCGGCGCCGGCCATCGCGAGCAACGGATAGACGGGGAGAAGGTGGCGGATCCCGATGTTGTACGACGTCCCGACCGCGGCCAGGAAGAGGACCGCCGCCGGGAGCAGGAAGAGGACGCCGTCCTCACGCGCGGGCTTTCCGCCGAAGACGAGCCCGACGGCGCAGAGCGCCGTCAGCAGCAGGAAGGCCACGCTGCTCTTGGCGCCGAAGGCCACGAAGAAGTACGCCGGAAAGCCCTCGACCGAGATCCTTCCCCGGAGAAAATTGACGCCGCCGCCCACGGCGTTCTGCCGGGCCACCGCGGCGAGCCCCCCGAGGTAGTGCGCCAGGGGCGGCGAGACCGCGACGAGCTCCTCGATCCGGCGCGAGAGCTCCGGCGCGCCCCGGCCCGCCACCATTTCGTGGATGACCTGCCGCTGCTCGCCCCGGTCCATGCGCGCCGTGACGACCGCGTACACGCCGATCACCACGGCGCCCGCCACGACCAGCGCGCCCGCCCACGCGGCGAGCGCTCGCCCCGCGGCCCGGCCCGGCCGCTCGGCGGCGCGGCACCCGAAGAGCGCCTGCACGAGAAGGATCGGGACGAGGTACACGCACGAGAACTTCGTCGTCAGCGCGAGGCCGAGCACGAGGCCGGCGGCGGCGACGCGCCCGACGGAGGGACGCCGCCACGCGGGGTCCCAGGCGAGGACCGTCGCGAGAAACGCCAGCGCGGCGCCGAGGTCGGTGTGCACGACGCCGGCGTGGGCGATCACGTTCGGATCGAGGGCCACCAGCGACACGGCGAAGAGCGCGGCGCCGTCGCCGTAGCGGGAACGTGCCGCGAAAAAGACCGTCAGGAGCAGCAGCGCGAGCACCGCCAGAAACGGCGCCCGGGCCGCCGCCGCAATCGCGTCGGGCGAAACGCGGTTCTCGAAGAGGAACGCGTGGCCGAAGGGCGTGAAGCGCTCGCCCATCGGAATCTTCGCCGGCGGCGGCGGCAGCGCCAGCGTCGTGAGCCCGAGCCCGGCCAGCGCCTTCATCAGCGGCGGGTGTTCGATGTTGACGATCGCCGTGCGGCCGGAGACCTCGAGGTACCCCGCGAGGATGTGGACGGGCTCGTCGGCCGACAGCGAGTCGTTGCGGGTGTGATCGCGCACGGCCGCGAGCGAGAGGGCCGTGATCGCGAGCGCCGCCGCCGCGGCGAGGCCCCGCTTCAACGCCGGCGGCCCGCGAGGACGGAGTGCCGCACGAGGGCCGAGAGCGCGGCGAAGCCGTCCTTCAACCGGATCTTCTTGCCCTCGGCCTGCGACCGTCCGAAATACGAGACCGGCACCTCGAAGACCCGGAAGCCCCCGCGCGCCACCTTCGCCGTGATCTCGGCGTCCACGCCGAAGCCCGCGGACTCGAGCGACAGCGACGGCACGACGCGGCGGTGGAACGCCTTGTAGCAGGTGGCCATGTCCGACACGTTCAGGCCGGTGACCACGTTCGAGATCAGGGTCAGCAGGCGATTGCCCTGCTGGTGCCAGAAATTCTGGACGCGGTGCTCGGCGCTTCCGACGAAGCGCGAACCGTAGACCACGTCCGCCCGCCCGGCCTCGATCGGCGCGAGCAGCCGCGGGTACTCCGACGGGTCGTACTCGAGGTCCGCGTCCTGGATGATCAGCATCTCCCCGCGCGCCGCGTCCATGGCGGTGCGGACGGCCCGGCCCTTGCCCATGTTCTCGCGGTGGAGGATGACGCGCACGCCGTCCTTGCCTTCCCAGGCGGCGAGCTTTGCGCGCGTGCCGTCGGTCGAGCCGTCGTCCACGACGATGATTTCCTTCTCGGTCCCCTCGCGGGCGACGAGCCGGAGGATCTCGTCGATCGTGGCCGCTTCGTTGTAGACGGGAATCAGGACGGAGAGCTTCACGGCTTGACGGAATGATACGCGATACGGGACGCCGTCGACGGCCGACGGGGTCGGACAGCATCCCCCATAATGGAGGGGATGCGCGGGCGTGCGGCGATGTTCCTGATCGGGATCATCGCCGCGGCGTCCCTCGGCGTGGCCCTCCGTCTCCACACGCGGGCGCAGGTTTCGGCGCCGGGGCGCGTCCACCCGCTCGATTCCGACTCCGCGTACCACATGCGCCGGGCGCGCTTTGCCGTCGCGCACTTCCCGCGGACGATCCTCTTCGACCCGATGATGAACTTCCCGGCGGGGGGCGTGGCCATCTGGCCGCCTCTCTTCGACCTCGCGCTGGCCGCGCCGGCGCGCTTCGCCCACGGTCCCGGCGCGGCGCCCGGGCAAGTCGAGCGCGGCGCCGCGGCCGTGCCGGTGGCGCTCGCGGCGGGAGCGATCCTCCTCGCGGGACTGCTCGGCCGGCGCCTCTACGGCCCGGCGGCGGGTGCCGCGGCGGCGCTCTTCCTCGCGATCTGCCCCGCGCACATTCTCTGGACGCAGTACGCCCATACCGACCAGCACGCCGCCGAGTCGTTCTGCGGCCTGCTCGCCCTGTGGTGTTTTCTGCGCAGCCGGGAGGAGCCGGGCTCCCCCGGCAACGCCGCCCGCGAGGCCGCGGCCGGCGCCGCGCTCGCCCTGGCGGTTCTCGCGTGGCAGGGCGCGATCTACTGGGGAGCCATCTTCGCCCTGTCGCTCGTCGGCGAGGCGGCCCTCACCCGCCGCTCGACGCTGCGCGCGGCCGTCTGGACCCTCGGCCTGCCCGCCGCGGTGACGGCCGCGGCGACGGCCGCCTGGCTCGGCTGGCTCTCGCCCCCTTTCACGTACGTCTCGTTCGGGTTCTTCCAGCCGCTGTTCCTCGCGGCGCTCCTCGCCGGCACGGCGGCCCTCGACCTCGTGATCCTCGCCGCCCGCCGCGGTCTCGGCCGGCGGCAGCTCGCCGCGGGCCTCGCCGTCGTCGCAGTGGCGGCGGCGGCGGCGATTCCGTTTTCACGCGGTCTCGTCGCGGGGCTGGTCAACGGGGTCGGCTACGCCGCGGGCACGACGCACGAAGTCGCCGGCGCGGGCGGATACGTCTCCTACCCGAAGGACTGGTTGAAGGGAATCGCCGAGGCGCGGCCCCTCTTCGCCGACGGTCCCGGCCTCGCGCTCTCCCAGCTCTCGGCCGCCTTCTTCCTCGCGCCGCTCGCGGTCCTTGCCTGGGCGGCGCGGGCGTGGCGCGGCGCGCGGCCGGGCGTCCACGCGGCGCTCGCGATCTGGGGCGCCGTCACGCTCTTTCTCGCCGCTTCCCAGCGGCTGAACGTCTACTACGCCGCTCCCCTGGCGGCCTTCGCGTTGATCGAGGCCGTCCGCGCCGTCGCCCCGCGCGTGCCCACGCGCGGGCTGGCCGCCGCGTTCGGCCTCGCGCTCGCCGCGGCGATGGGACCGGGCCTCGCCGCGGAGCTGCGCGCCGATTACGCGCCGGGCTCCGATCTGTTCGCCACGCTGGCGCGGATGCGCGCGGAGCTACCGCACGCCGTCGACGCCTACGATCCGGCCCTGCTCGGGCCGCCGCCCTTCCCGGCCGCCCTCGCGAGCGCCTCGTCGGTCATGGCGCCGTGGTCCATGGGCCACCTGCTGCTGTACGAGGCCGAGGAGCCGGTCGTCGCCAACAACTTCGGCTATGGCTTTCTCGACTCGATCAAGTTCTTCCTCGCCGGTTCCGAGGAGGAGGCGCTTGCGATCGCCCGCCGGCACCGCTCGCGGTGGATCGTGGCGACGGATCTGTCGGCGCGCATGAACGAGTACGCGGGCTACCTCGGCAAGCCGCCCTATCTGACCGAAACGCCGGACGGCATGATCCCGACGCCGGCGTACTTCTCGACGATGCAGGCGCGGCTCTACGAGTTCGGCGGCGGCGGCATCGAGATGCCCGGCGTCTCGGTCGCGCCGCTGACGAAGATCCGCCTCCTCTTTCACTCGCGCAGCGCGATCCGGCGCGGCGGGCGCTGGATCCCGCGCTGGAGCGTGTTCGAGATCCTCGACTAGCAGGCTGCTGAAAAATGGGCGGGCGTCGTGTCCGGGGCTTTCGGCCGCAGGCGTTCGCTTCGCGAACGGCGGCCGAGAGTCTCCGCTACCGGAGCCCTTAACGGTAGCTGCTGCGCCCAAGCCGGGAACCACTCTTCGCTCCCGTGGGCGCGTCGAGCGCCCCTCAAAACACCGCGTCATCGCTCCTCGACGATGCTCCCATCGCCGTCGTCGCGCTTCCTTCATCTGACCCCACGGCGCTCGGTTCTCGACCACCGAAGGCAGACCCCCGGCAGCAGAGAACGCCGCGTACTCGCGGCGGTTACACCCGCCATCCCACACCCTTCTTCAGCAACCTGCTAGGGCTGGGCGGGGGCCGAGCCAGCGCCAGACGGCGAGCGCCATCCGCCTCTCTTCCGGCGTCGAAGCCGCGAGCGCCACCTCGGCGAGCTCCTTCCTCTCGGCATCGCGCCCCGAGAAAGCGCCCAACACCCCCGCGCGCCAGAGGCGGCCGTAGTACGGCGGCGCCGGCGGGCGAAGGAGCAGGCCGACGAGCGGCGCCACGCCGAGCAGGAGGGCGACGGACACCGCCGGTCGCACGGGACCGGCCGCCCGGATCGCCCGCCACGCGGCGAACGACGTCAAGGCGGCGGGAAAGACGAGCGAGACGGCGGGGCTTGCGCCGAGAAGCGCGCCCAGATTGTCGGCGACCCATCCGCGCGACAGGAACCAGAGCGATCCCGCGGCGGCCGGCCACGGAATCTCCTTCGGAAAGTGGACCCAGGCCGCCGTCAGCACGAAGTGGTTCGCGACGGAGAAGGCCGTGGCCGCGAGAAAGAGACCGCGGGACACCGGGCCTTCCAGGGCCCACCCGATCGGCAGCGCCGCGAAGAAAATCGCGGGCAGGAGGTAGCGGCCGCCCAGGCTCCAGCCGCCGTGCCAGTTCGGATATCCCGAGAGCGCAACGAAGAGCACGCCGACCGAGCCCGCCACGCACCACCAGTCGGCGCGCTCGCGGCGGCTGCGCCACCAGCGCACGAGGCCCGCGAACGACCAGACCAGAAACGGGCTGAAGAGGAGCCACCCGCGCGCCGGGTCGAATAGCTGGGCGATCGCGATGCGCAAGCTCGGCAGCCCGATCCCGAACGCGCCGTGCCGCGCGAGGTCGGCGTACTCGGGCGCGGCCTCCTTCGCGGAGGAGAGCGTCCACGGGGAGCCGAAACACGCGACGTCGTACCAGAAAAGCAGGGCGAGCGGCGCCGCCGCGCCGAGCGCGAACGCCCCCGCGCGACGCCACGAGCGGCCGGCCGCCATCCGCAGGGCGAGGACCACCGCGATCGGCGCCACGGTGTATTCGGAGATCGCCGCCCACCCCGCGAGGAACCCCGACAGCGCCGCCGCGCGCCCGCCCGCCTCGCCCGCCTCCTCCGACGCGCGCAGGCGATCCCACGCGAGAAAGAGGAGCGACGCCGTCCACGCATGGCCGAAGAACGAGCGCGCGTAGAAGAGAAACGGCGTTCCGAGCGCGACCGCGAGCGTCACGAGGGGAACGACGTTCGGCCCGGCCGCCCCGGCCGCGAGGCGGACGCCGAAGCGCCGAAGCGCCAGGCCGCAGAGGATCGAGACCGTGACGAGCCGCGTCAGGAAGAAGAGCGCGCCCGACGTGCCGGCGCCGGGCATCGGCAGCGCGAACCGGAGGAGCCGGTACGGCCGGTACGCGGCGAAGGCCAGGCCGGGAGCCTTGTTCGAGTAGAGGCGGCCGCCCGATTCCGCCTTGTCCTCGTGGTCGCCCATCAGGGCGACGGCCCGGTCGATCGAGAACGTCCGCCACTCCGCCATCGCGACGACCGCCTGGAAGCGCGACAGCTCGTTCGGGTTCGACCACGGCGGGAAGACGCCGGTGAAGTAGACGCAGAGAAACGCGAAGGCGAGGAGGACCCATCGCTGCGCCCGGAGGACTTCGGATTCGAGCATGAAGGCGCGGACATGATCGCACTAACGGTAGACTTGCCTCAATGTCCCGGCGGATCTCCCCGCTTCTCCCCGGTCTCGCGGTCGTCGTCCTCTTCGCGCTTCCCCTGCTTCCCGAGATCCTCGGCTCCCGCGTCCTCGTCTTCCGCGACGCCCAGATCTCGCACTGGCCGTGGCGCCGCGCCGCAACGGCGTCGCTCGCGGCCGGCGAGGTGCCGTTCATCAACGTGGCCTCCTCGGGAGGACAGCCGCTGCTCGCCAACCCGAACGCCGTGCTGCTCTACCCCACGTTCCTTCTCGAGCGCGTCGTGTCGCCCGCGGCCGCGTTCAACCTGCACTACCTGCTCCACGTCCTCTGGGCCTTCTTCGGCGCCGGCGTCCTCGCGCGACGCCTCGGCCTCGGACGGGGCGGGGCGTTTCTCGCGGCGGTCGCCTACGGCTTCTCGGGAATGATGCTGTCGTACGGCTCCGCCTTCATGAACTCGTCGGCGGCGGCCGCGTGGCTGCCCTGGTGCGCGGCGGCGCTTCTCGACCTCGGACGGGCCCGGGGGACGGGCCCGACGGCCCGGGCCGCGGCGGCCGCCGGCCTCGCCCTCGGCCTGCAGCTTCTGGCCGGGGAGCCGGCGCTGTCGCTCCTGACGCTCGCCTTCGGCGGCGTGCTGCTGCTGGCGCCGGGAGCGGCGGCGCCGCGCGGCGAGCGGGCCGGCCGGATGGCGCGTTCCCTCGCCGCGGCGGTCGGCGCCGGCCTCTTCGCGCTCGCGCTGGCCGCGCCGCTGCTGCTGCCCCTGCGCGCCGTCTTCGCGCTGACGTATCGCGGCCAGCACCAGTACTCCGAGCGCGCCTTCGGCGCCGCCGCGTTTTCCGCCGACCGCGCCATCGAATGGCTCCTGCCCCGGTTCGGCGGCAACCCGGACGTCCTCGGCGGCGGCGCGAACTGGCTCCTCTCGGCCGACAAAGGGGGCTTCGTCTACGTCTGGTGCGTCACGTTCGGCGTCGCGCCGCTGCTGATCCTTCTCCTCGGCGCGCTGCGACGGGAATTCTGGGACCGCCGCGCGGCGCTCTTCGCGGGCGGCGGCCTCGCGGCCCTCGCGTTCTCGTTCGGATTCTCCCTGCCCCTCTACCGGCTCCTCTTCTCCGTCGAGGCGCTGCGCCGCCTCCGGTATCCGATCAAGTTCTACCTGCCGGCGACGCTGTGCGTCGCGCTCGCGGCGGGGCTCTCGGTCGAGGCGCTCGGCCGCCGCCGCGCCGCGCGCCGGGACGCGGCGGTGCTCGTCGCGGCGATCGCGTTCTTCGCCGCGGCGTGGATCGCGGCGGCGCCCGGCGGGCTGCTCGACCGGTGGGCGGGGCCGCTCGCGCCGGCCGCGTCTTCGGATCCGGAGGCGTTTCTCGCGGTGTTCCGCGGCCTCGTGCGTGCCGACGCCCTGCTCGGCGCCCTCGTCGCCCTCTGCCTCGCGCTCGTGCTGCGGTCGGGCCCGCGGCTGCGCGATCCGTCGGGCGCCATCGGGATTCTCGCGTTCGTGACGGTCTTCGCGTGGGCCCTGCCCCTCTTCGTGTCGGCGCCGGTCAAGGAGGTGGAGCGCCCTCCCGCCCTCGTGCGCCGCCTGCAGGGGCCCGGCCGCCTGTACGTTTCGCCGGCGCTTCCCCGCTTCGACGCCGACACCCTCCGCGGCCGGGAGCCGAGCGAGCTGCCCCGCATGAGCAAGGTGGCGAGCGTCGTCGCCGAGCAGCTCGTGCCGCTGACCGGCGCGCCCTTCGGCCTGCGCTACCTCTTCGAGGGGGACCCGGACGGGTCCTACGGGTACTTCAACCGCCTGGCCACCGAGGCCGCCGCCGCCTCGACCCCGCCGGAGCGGGACCGCCTGCTCGCGCTCTACGGCGCGCGCTGGGCCCTCGCGCAGGAAAACGAGCCGCACCCGCTCTTCCGTCCCGTGACCGGCCTCGAGATCGCGGGCCGCCGCCTGGTCCTGTACGAGAACCCGCGGCCGGTCGAGGAGCTGCGCTGGGCCGGGCGCGCCTGGCGCCGGTCTTCGCCCACGGCGACACTCTCGCTCGTGCGGTCCGACCGGTTCGACCCGGTCCGGGACGTCGCGCTTCCGGGCCCGGCCGACGAGGATCCGGCCGACGGCATCTCCCCGGCCTCGCTCGAGGTCGCCTCGGCGGGCGCCGACCGCGCCGCCGCGGCCGTGGACGCCGCCCTTCCGGGGCACGTCGTCTTCTCGCGGACGTTCTTCCCCGCCTGGCGCGCCCGGCTCGACGGGCGCGAGGCCCCCGTGCTCGTGGCCAACGCCCGCGATCTCGCCGTGATGGTCCCCGCCGGGAAGCACCGCGTCGAGTTCGAGTACGACCGCACGCCCTTCCGCCGCGGCGTTGTTCTCCAGGCGAGCGCGCTGGTTCTCGCGGTGGCGATCGCCGGCGCGACCCGCCGCGGCTGACCGCTACGCCGCCGGCAGAAGGCCGAGGTGCGCGAGAAGGCGCAGGTAGATGTCCGGCCGGCAGCCGTTCAGGGGAATCACGCCCCAGGCGTAGTAGACGGAGAGGGCCACGAAGGCCGGCAGCATCCACCGGAACGCGCGCGTGTCGATCACGTCGTGAAACCCGACGATGAGCGCGAAGGGCGCCATCGCGAGGAAGTAGCGGCTCCAGTCCTCGGTCGAGACGCAGACCAGGAGCAGCAGCTCGAAGAGGCAGTACCAGAAGAGCACCGGGAACCGCTCCCGCAGGCGGAAGGTCCCGACCGCGTACACCACGAAGAGCAGGATGTGGAATTCCACCTGGTGGTACAGGCCCTTCTGGAAGAGCACCGGCGCGAAGCCGAACGGGCGGAACGCCGACAGCTTCTCGCCGTGCGGCGCGAGGTACGCGAAGAAGTTGCCGAACCGCACGGCGCAGAACAGGCAGTAGCCGAAGAGTCCCGCCGGGACGAGGACGAGCCACGGAAGCGACCGCCACCGCCGCTGGCCCGGCGAGCGCGACGGCGTACGCCGGGGCGAACATGAGGCCCGAGACGCGCGTGACCGTCGCGAGGCCTGCGAAGAGCGACGCCCGCCCGACGCGCGCCTTTTCGAACCACCACAGCGAAGCGAGCGTCAGGGCGATCGAGAGGGACTCGGTCGCCCCGGTCGAGCGGTAGAGCAGCCAGCGGGGGGGAAGGAAGAGGAAGACGATCGCGAGAAACAGGGGCGACGGCAGCCTCCACACGTCGCGGGCGAGGCGGTAGAACAGTAGCGCCGCCGCAATCGTCGCGAGGACGGAGACCAGCAGCAGCGCGGGCTCGTAGCCGAACCACGACAGCGCCCGCACGCACAACGGGTACAGCGGCAGGTGCGTCAGGAAATACGCCGGCGTATAGACGTAGGCGAGCAGCGGGTTGTCGGGCCGCACGTCGTAGAGCGTGCGCGCGACGGTCAGGTAGTTCGGGCCGTCCCAGAACCGGTAGACGACGCTCATGTCGCGCAGGAAAGGGAAATACACCGCGAGCGAGCCGCCCACCGCGGCCAGCGCGAGCCAGATCTCGGGCCGGACGCCCGCGCGCGGCCGCTCCGTCAGGACACGCTCCGCGGCCGACGCGCCAGGGCGCGCGCCTCGAGGGCGAGCCACAGGAGCGCCGCCCACCAGACGCCGTACCAGCCCGGCAGACGGGCGAGCCCGGGCGCGAGCCCCGAGACGGAGACGAGCGATCCTGTCGCGATCACGCTGTAGACAAGATAACCCGGACCGCCCGCGAGCGCGCCGAGCGCGATCGGCCAGACGAAATACTGGCGGCCGATCCCGGGCACGAAGACGAGCACGACGAGGAAGAGAACGAGGCTCGCCCGGGCCGTCTCGACCTCGGCCCGGCGCAGGAGGATCACGGCGGCGAGCGCGGCGGCCGCGAAGAGAGCGCGCGGCACCCAGAACGGCACGCCGGGCAGGAGCAGCAGCGCGTCGGTCCCGTAGAGCCCGCCGAGCCCGCCGTAGAGGAAGACGTTCTTCTCGATCGCGCGCCAGGATCCGATGAACGGGAGAAACGACGCCACGAAGACGGCGTACGGGGCGAAGGTCCCCGCGAGGCCGAGGCCGGGCTTGCGGCGGCCGCGCAGGAAGAGCAGCGGATGGAAGGCCGCCACGTGCTTGACGAGAAGCGACGCCGAGAGCGACGCCGACACGGCGGCGGGGCGGGCGGGGTCGGCGCGCGAGAGCCCGATCGCGACGAGCAGCAGGAGGATGGCGATCCCGTCGAAAGAGCGGTGGCCGCTCGAGAGGAGGACCGAGACCGGGTTGGCGAAGAAGAGGAGCGCGGCCCACGTTCCGGCTCGCCCCCTTGCGCCGAGGCGATAGAGCAACAGCGCCGTGAGGACGTCGGACACGAAAAGAAGCACGCCCACCGCGGCCGAGAGCGGCTGGCCCGCGGCGCGCGCCGCCGGCGCGAGGACCGCGAGCACGCCCGCCCAGACCGGCGAGTAGTTGTACCGGTCCGTGCCCGCGTAGAGGTCCTGCCCGGAGGCCTCGACGCGAACGACTTCCTCGTAGGACTGCGTGTCGTAGTTCTCCGTGAAGGCGCGGAAGGCGAAGAGGCGCAGCAGGAGCGCCGCGACGAACCCGGCCGCCGCCACGGCGCGCTCCCCCCGCCGCATCAGGACGCGCGCTCCGGCGCGGCGGGCTCGTTGCCGGCGCGGCGGATTTCCCAGGCCAGCCACAGGAGCAGGCTCCACCACACGCCGTGCCAGCCCGGAAGGTGCGTGAGCGGAAGACCCAGTCCGTCCGGCGATCCGAGGAAGAACGCGGAGACGACGACCGTGTACACCGCGTATCCCGCGCCGCCGAAGAGCGAGCCGAGGGCGATCGGCCAGACGAAGTAGTACTCGCAGATCCCGGGCGCGAAGAGGAGCATCGCGAGGAAGAGCATCAGGCAGGCGCGCGGCAGCGACGCGACACGACGCAGCAGGACGACGGCCGCGGCCATGGCCAGGAGAAAGGCGGCCATCGGCAGCCATGCCGGCGCGCCCGGAATGGCGCGCAGCATGGCGACCCCGTAGTCCTCGGCGAGGCTCCGATACCCGACCACGTTGCGGCGGATGCCGGCCCAGGAGCGCCAGTACGGGACGAAGGACGCCGCGAAGACCGCGTACGGCACGAGCGCCTGGAGAGGCGTCAGGCCGGCGCGCCGGCGTCCGGCGAGAAAGAGCGGCGGAAAGAACGCCGTGAAGTGCTTGGCGACGAGCGAGGCCGATAGCGCCGCCGCGGTCCAGCGCGAGCGTCCCGCGCTTTGGGCCGCGACAACGGCCGCGAGCAGGAAGAGGATCGCCAGATTGTCGAACTGGAGGTGGAAGCTCGACACGAAGATCGATACCGGGTTCGCGAAGAAGAGGAGCGCCGCCGCCGTCCCGCGGCTTCCCCGGCCGGCGATCCGGTAGAGGACCGCGGCCGTCAGGACGTCCACGGCGAGGAGCAGGCCCCCGAGAGCCGTCGCGAACGTGCAGCCCGTCTTCCGGGCCAGGAAGTCGAGAACGAGCAGGATCTGGGCCCACGCCGGCGAATAGTTGTACCGGGTGGTCTCGAGATAGACGTCGCCCCCGCGATGCAGGATCGCGACGGCGCCCGCAAACGAGTCGACGTCGTAGTTGCCGGAGACCGACCGAAGCAGCAGCACGCGCGCGGCCAGAGCGGCCGCAAATCCCGCGACGACCACGACCCGGCGCGCTCCCATGCCCGCGTCAGCCCTCGGCCCGGCCGTCCGGCCAGCCGGTCGCGACCGTGCCGCCGCGCCCGGGAAGCCGGGTCTTCACGATCTCCCGCTCCGGGACGCTCTCCCGGCGCGCGAGGGCTTCGCGCGCGAGGTCCGACAGCAGGACGAAGGCGACGCCGTCGGCGATCCAGTCGTCCAGGATCTTCGCGAAGAGGCCGGCCTTCGAGCGGCCCTCGACCTCCGTGTGAATCGTGTGGACGTCGGTGCCGCGGGCCGCGGCGCGAAAGAACGACCGCTGGTCCTCGTCGCCGGAGAGATTCGGCCACGCCAGCGTCTCGTCGAGCGTCGGCAGCGTCGTCGGGATCTCGAGCGTGCGGAAGACCCGGCCGCCGGCCCTCGGGAAGAAGGGCGCGCCGCCCCGCGTGTTCGACGTGAAGGAAAGCGACCGCTCCTCCTCGACGGCGAGCGAGCGCGCGTTCACCGTCCATCCCGGCGCCGCCGCGGCGCGCGCGGGGGTTCCGAGGATCCGCAGGTACTCGGCGTGCGCGCGGCCGTAATCGCGGGCGATGTCCTCGGCGGACATCCGGTCCAGCCGGTCGTGCCAGCCGACGTGATCCCAGCCGTGCACGCCGGTCTCGTGGCCGGCCTTCGCGGCGGCGCGCATCGCGTCCTGGCACCGCGCCCCGATCGCCGGGGCGCGCAGCAGCGTCCCGTACAGGGCCGTCCGCCACCCGTAGAGCGAGGGCGCGCGCGAGCGGATCATCTTCTTCAGGAAGCCCTTGCGCGTGAAGACGCGCCGCACCGCGACCCCCGAGCGATCGGGACCGAGCGTGAAGAAGAAGGTGGCGCGGATCGCCCGCGCGGCGAAGAGCTCGACGAGACGGGGGACGCCCTCGCGCGTCCCTTCGAGCGTGTCGCAGTCGACCTTGAGGGCGACGCGACGCACGGGGTCCCGACCCCCGGGGTCAGACCTTGAATTTGTCCTCATTACGACCGAGCGTTAGTTCAAGCCACCATCTCATTGCCCAGGATCTCGGAGGACAAATTCAAGGTCTGACCCCTCCGACCCCACGCGTCTTCAGGTAGAAGTCCAGGGTCCGGCGGATGCCCTCCTCGAGCGACACCTTCGGCTCCCAGCCGAGGGCCTGCCGCGCGCGCCGGATCGCGGGCACGCGCGTGAGGATGTCCTGGTAGCCCTCCCCGTAGTAGTCCCCCGACGACACGTCCACGATCCTCGCCTGGCGCGAGGCGTCCGCGAAATCCGGGTAGGAGCCGACCGCCGCGATCATGCGCTCGGCGAGCTCGCGGATGGACAGGTCGTTGGCGGGATTGCCGATGTTGAAGATGCCCCGGTCGGCCGCGCCGCCGCGGTTCTCGAGGATCGCCATCAGCGCGTCGATGCCATCCGAGATGTACGTGAAGGAGCGCCGCTGCGTCCCCCCGTCCACGAGCTTGATGGGCTCGCCGTAGAGGATGTTGTGCAGGAACTGCGTCAGCACGCGGCTGGAGCCTTCCTTGGGCGAGTCGATGTCGTCGAGGTGGGGCCCGAACCAGTTGAAGGGGCGGAAGAGCGTGAACTGGAGTCCCCGCTCGCCGTACGCCCAGATGACGCGGTCGAGCAGCTGCTTGCTGCACGAGTAGATCCACCGCTGCTTGCGGATCGGCCCGTACACCATCGTCGAGGCGTCCTCGTCGAACTCGGCGTCCGGGCACATGCCGTAGACCTCCGAGGTGGACGGGAAGACCACGCGCTTGCCGTACCGCACGGCCTGCTTGACGATCCGCAGGTTCTCCTCGAAGTCGAGCTCGAAGACGGCCAGCGGCTCCTTCACGTAGGCGGCCGGCGTCGCAATGGCGACCAGGGGCAGGACGACGTCGCACTTCTTGACCTGGTACTCGATCCACTCCTTGTTGATGGCGATGTCGCCTTCGAGGTAGGTGAAGCGCGGGTCGGCGAGAAACGGCGCGATCTTGTCCGAGCCGATGTCGAGTCCCGACACATGCCAGTCGGTCGTCTGCAGGATCCGCTCCGTCAGCGCGTTGCCGATGAACCCGTTGACCCCGAGGATGAGAACCCGCATCAGTGCCCCCTCCGTGCGATGAAGGCCGCCGCG
The DNA here is from genome assembly GCA_963710945.1 of uncultured Acidobacteriota bacterium. Taxonomy (GTDB): domain Bacteria; phylum Acidobacteriota; class Thermoanaerobaculia; order UBA5066; family Gp7-AA6; genus DAHUXD01. The sequence continues at coordinate 673,043 of CAVQCH010000007.1, read as the reverse complement.
TCCTCTTCCGGTCCGCCCTCGGCCTGCAGCCGCGTCAGCTCGACGTACCGGTCGTCGCCGCAGGCGACGAAGAGCCGCGTCTCCTCGGCGCGGACCTGCCCCGGAAACGTGTCGTGCCCCGCCAGGCCCGGCAGCCGCGTGCGCCACACGAAGGTCTTCCCGCCGAACACGTCGGTGAAGGCGCCGGGAAACGGGTGCGTGACGGCCCGCACGAGGTCGTGGACCTCCTTCGCCGTCCGCGTCCAGTCGATGCGCCCGTCCTCGGGCGTGCGCCGTCCGAAGCGCGTCGCCGCGGCGTCGTCCTGGGGCACGGTTTGCGACAGCGCCGCCCCGCTCTTCAGGTCGTCGATCCGCCGCGCGAGCACCGCGACCGCGGCCTCGGTCACGCGGCGCTGGACGTCGATCGCCGCATCGTCCGGCCCGATCGCGACGGCTTCCTGGTCGAGGATCCCGCCGCGGTCCGCCCGGTCGGTCATCGCGTGGAGGGTCGCGCCCGTGCGCGCCTCCCCTTTCAGGACCGCCCAGTTGACCGGCGCGCGGCCCCGGAACTTCGGCAGCAGCGAGCCGTGCATGTTCCACGCCCCGAGCGGGGGCACGGCGAGCATCTCGGCCGGCAGCACGCGGCGGTAGTAGAAGGAGAGGAGCAGGTCCGGCGCGGCCGCGGACAGCCGGGCGATGGACGCTCCGTCCAGCGGGTTCTCCATCACGATCGGCTCGATCCCCCGGGAACGCGACAGCTCTGCCACGCTCGGGAACCAGGCCTTCTCCTCCGGGAGCGTCGCGGTGCGTGGCGACGAAGACGACCCGTTCGCCCCGGTCGAGCAGGAACTTCAGGCAGGCGTGCCCGGTGTCCGAATAGGCGAAGACGGCGATCCGCGTCATGCGTCGTGAGTCGTGAGCCGGAGCGGTCGGCCGGATCCCTCGACCCAGGCCGTACACGCGGCGGACGCGGAAGCGCGGCCGGCCGCGGACCTGCTGGTAGATGCGGCCGACGTACTCGCCCACCAGGCCGAGGCCCGCCATCGCGACGCCGAGAAGCGTGAAGAGGATGGCGAAGAGGGTGAACACGCCCTCGACCTCCGCGCCGACGATGAGGCGCCGCACGAAGAGGAAGAGGCCGAACGCGATGCCGCCGAAGGCGACGAGCGAGCCGAGCAGGCCGAAGACCTGGAGCGGGACGAGCGAGAAGCCGGTCATGAGGTCGAAGTTCAGACGCACGAGCCGGTACAGCGAGTAGGCCGACTCCCCGTGCCGGCGCGCGGCGTGGGCGACGGGCAGCTCGGTCGGCCGGCGCGCGAAGCTCTGGGCGAGCGCCGGGATGAACGTCGCCGACTCGTCGCAGCGGTTGATCTCCTCGACGACCTCGCGCGAATAGGCGCGCAGCATGCACCCGAAGTCGGTGATCCGCATCCGCGTGATCGCCACCGTCACGCGGTTGACGAGCATCGATGCCGCCCGCCGCAGGAAGGAGTCCTGGCGGTCCTGGCGCACGCCGCCCACCACGTCGTAGCCCTCCTCGATCTTCGCGATCAGCTTCGGAATCTCCTCGGGCGGGTTCTGGAGGTCCGCGTCGAGCGTGACGACGACGTCGCCCGAGACGCTCTCGAAGGCCGCCAGGATCGCCTGGTGCTGCCCGAAGTTGCGGGCGAGCTCGAGGACGCGGATCCGGTCCGGCCGCGCGGCCGCCGCCTCCTTCAGGATCGCGAGCGAGCGGTCCCGGCTGCCGTCGTCCACGAACACGATCTCGAAGGGCCGGCCGGTCGCGTCGAGGACGGCCGAAAGGCGGCGCAGCAGCTCCGGGAGGTTGCCCTCCTCGTTGTAGACGGGGACGACGACCGAGATCTTCACCGCGAGAACTCCGCGAGCACCTCGCGGACCGCGGCGACGGCGTCGTCCTGGTCGGCGTCGGACAGGCCCGGGAAGAGCGGGAGAGACACGATGCGCTCGGAGACGAAGTGCGCTTCCGGAAAGTCGCCGGGCTTCCAGCCGAACCGCTCGGCGTAGTAGCGGAACTCGTGCGCCGCGGTGTAGTGCAGGCCCGTTCCGATGTTCCTGTCCTTGAGCTCCGCCATGAAGCGGTCCCGCGAGATCGTCAGCCGGTCCACGTCCACGAGGGGCGTGTACAGGTGCCACGCGTGGCGCGCCGGATAGGGGACGCGCTGCGGCAGGATCAGGCCGGGCAGGCCCTCGAACGCGGCGTCGTACCGGGCCGCCAGGCGCGCGCGCTCGGCGATGAACCCGTCGAGCCGCTTCAACTGGTGGAGCCCGAGGGCCGCCTGGATGTCCATCATGTTGTACTTGAAGCCGGGGACGGCCACTTCGTAGCGGGGGCTGCCCTCCTTCGCGAAGCGCTTCCAGGCCTCCCGGTCCATGCCGTGGAACTTCAGGAGCGACGCCCGCTCGAAGACGCCCTCGTCGTCGGTCACGATCATCCCGCCCTCGCCCGTCGTGATGTTCTTGTTCGGGTGGAACGAGAAGACCGACGTGGTCGGGAAGGATCCGATCCGGCGCCCCTTGTACTCGGTGCCGACCGCGTGGGCGGCGTCCTCGAGGATGGCGATCCCGCGCTCCGCCGCGAGCGCGACGAGCGGATCGAGGTCCGCCGGCTGGCCGACGTAATGGACGGGAACGACCGCCTTCGTGCGCTTCGTCAGCCGGGCGGCCACCTGCTCGATCCGGATCTGGAGGGTCGCCGCGTCGATGTCGGCGAGCACGGGGACCGCGCCGCAGTGGACGATCGCGTTCAGCGTGGCCACGAAGGTCATCGGGGTCGTCACGACCTCGTCGCCCGGGCCGACGCCGAGGGCGAGCAGCGCCGCGTGCAGGCCCGCCGTCGCCGAGGACACCGGGACGGCGAAACGCCCGCCGACGTAGTCCAGGAACTGCGCGGCGAACCGCTCGGTCTTCGGCCCGGTGGTCAGCCAGCCCGACCGCAGCGTGTCGACGACTTCCGCGATCTCCTCTTCGCCGAGGGCGGGCCGGGCAAACGGCAGGAAGGACGCGCGCATGGAGCGCCGAGAGTCTACCTGCATGCCCGGCATCAGCCCTTCCACCGCACGCCGCCCGAGAACGTCCAGGTGCGCGCCGGGCTCCACACCCCCGTCCCCGCCCGTTCGCCGGCCACTTCGAAGCGCAGGACGTCGCGCCGGTAGTCGTAGGGGGCGCCGCCGCGCGAATGGACGGCGGCATCGAGGGCGTAGATGCCGGGCGCGAGGTCGAGCGCCGGAATCTCGAGCCGGATCCGGGCGTCGCCGGCGAAGCGCTCGGCGCGGAATCCCTCGAGCGCCGTGTTGGTGCCGAAGACCACGACGCCCGCGACCGTCGCGATCTGGATTCCGAACACGAAATCGGTCAGGGGTTCGGCGGCGCGCGCCACGATCTCGACGACGGCCGGCTCGCCCGGCCGCAGGCGCCCCGCCGGCCGGCCCTCGCCGTCGAGCAGCCGCACGACCTCGAGCGTGGCGACGCCCGAGCCGACCCGTCCTCCGGCGCCGGTTCCCTCCACGCGGCGCTCCCCCTCCTCGGCGGCGACCCGCTCGCGGTAGCGCGCGACGATCTCGCCGGCCGGGCCGTCCGCCGCGAGCCGGCCGCGGTCGAGCCAGAGCGCGCGCCGGCAGCGCTCGGCGACCAGGCCGAGGTCGTGCGAGACGAAGACGAGCGTCTTGCCCGCGCGCTCGAACTCCGAGAACTTCTCGAGCGCCCGGTGGGCGAACGCCTCGTCGCCGACCGCGAGCACCTCGTCCACGAGGAGGACGTCCGGGTCGCTGTGGGCCGCGATCGCGAAGCCGAGCCGCACGGCCATGCCCGAGGAGTAGGTCTTGACCGGCGCGTCGAGGAACTCCTCGACGCCGGCAAAGCCCACGATGGCGTCGAACCGCGCGGCGATCTCCTTCTTCGTGAGCCCGAGAAGCAGGCCGGCCAGCTCGATGTTCTCCCGGCCCGAGATCTCCGGGTGGAAGCCCGCGCCGAGCTCGAGCAGCGCCGCGAGCCGGCCCTGCACCGAGACCGAGCCGCGCGTCGGCCGCACGATTCCCGAGAGCAGCTTCAGGAGCGTCGACTTGCCCGACCCGTTCGCGCCCACGACGCCGAGGGTCTCGCCGGCCGCCACCGAGAAGGAGACGGCGTCGAGCGCGACGACGCCCCCCTCGCCGGCGCGGCCGCCGCGGCGGCCCGACAGGAGCGCCGACTTCAGCGTGCCGTGCGGCTGGCGGCCGTAGCGCCGGTAGACCTTCGTCGCGCCCTCCACGGCGATCGCGGGGCGGCCGCTCACGCTTCCTCCGCGAGCGAGTCGCGCAGGCGCTCGAAGATCGCGCCGCCCGCGGCGAGCGCCGCGGCCGCCGCGCCCGCCATCCAGACCCAGTCGGACGCCGGCACGGGCCGGAAGAAGAAGAGCGTGTCGTGGAGGCCCGAAAAGAAGCTCGCCAGCGGATTGGCGCGCAGGAGCCAGCGCCACCGCTCCGGCACCGCAGCGGTCGGATAGAGGACCGGCGTCAGGAAGAAGGAGAGCGTCAGGAGGTTGGCGACGATGTCCCGCAGGTCGCCGAAGTGCACGGCGAGGGCCGAGAGGCCGAGCGCCGCGCCGAACACCGCCATGGCGAGCAGCGCGAGGACCAGCGGAAACTCGAGGATCGCCCAGCCCGGGCGCACGTCGCCCCGCGCGGCGGCGACGACGATCGCCCCGCCGAGCACCGGCAGGGCGAGGGCGAGATGGGCCAGGCGCGCGCCGACGGCGGCCGCGGGAAAGACCTCGGGCGAGACGGTCGTCTTGCGCAGGAGGGGGCCGTTGACGCGGAAGGTCTCGACCGCGTCGGATATCGCCGAGGACACGAAGCCCCACGCGAGAACGCCCCCGAAGAGGAAGAGCGCGTATGGCCGCACGTCGGCCCGCGGGGCGAAGACCAGGCGGAAGACGGTCGCGTACACGAGCAGCAGCAGGAGCGGATTCAAGAGCGACCACAGGAACCCGAGGGCGCCGCCGCGGTACCGCGCCTTCAGCTCGCGCCGCACGAGCGCCCGCACGAGGGCGCGCTGCGTCCACGTGCGGCGGAGAGGCTGAAGGAAGCTCAAGTCTGTTCTTGCTCTATCGTCTGACGTTCGTCTGCCGTCCGCCGTCCGGACAGGAGGCCGTTGCCGGGCGCACCGTCGGGTATTCTCGCACCGTGTCGCCCGACGCCGCTCCCGCGCCCGCTGTCTCGTGCCAGGCGCTGCGAAAAGTCTACGCGGGCGCCCAGGCGGTCGTGGCCCTGGATGGGATCGACCTCGCGGTCCGCGCGGGCGAGTTCGTCGCCCTCGTGGGGGAATCCGGCAGCGGAAAGTCCACCCTGCTGCACCTCGTCGGCGGCATCGACCGCCCCACGTCGGGGCAGATCCGGGTGGCCGGGCGCTCGATCGGCGACCTCCCCGAGTCCGATCTCGTCCTCTACCGCCGGCGCGACGTCGGGATGGTCTTCCAGTTCTTCAACCTGCTGCCGCACCTCACCGTCCTCGAGAACGTCGAGCTGCCGCGCCGGCTCGACGGCGCCGCGGACGCGGGGGCGCGCGCGGCGCGGCTGCTCGAGCGCGTGGGCCTCGCCGCGCGGGGCGCCGCGCATCCCTACGAGCTCTCCGGCGGCGAGATGCAGCGCGTGGCCATCGCCCGCGCGCTCGTGACCGGCGCCCGGCTGCTGCTCGCCGACGAGCCGACGGGCAACCTCGACAGCCGCAACGGCGAGGCCGTGCTCACGCTGCTCGACGAGATCCGCCGCGAGCGGGGCGTGACGCTCCTGCTCGCCACGCACTCGCCGGCGGCCGCCGCCCGGGCCGACCGCATCGTCGCCGTGCGCGACGGCCGGATCGCGTGAAGGGTTTCGCCCTCGTCCTGCGCGCGCTGATCACCGGGCCGGCCCGGCGCCACCCCGTGCGCGTGCTGATCCCGACGATCGGCGTCGCGATCGGCGTGGCGGCGGTAGCCGCCATCCACCACGCCAACCGCAGCGTCACCGGCTCCTTCGCGGAGGCGTCCGCGGCGATCGCCGGCCGCAGCGATTTCACCGTGACCGGCGCGGCCGGCGTGCCGATCGAGCGGCTGGCCGACCTGTCCTTTGTCTGGAAGATCGGCGCGTTCGCTCCCGCGGTCACCGGGCCGGCCCTCGTCGCCGACGGCAGCCGCGAGATCGCCCAGGTGCTCGGCATCGACTGGGGCGGGGACGGCGCGGTCCGGGAGATGAGACTGATGACTCCGTCCGGCACGGCGACCCGGGCCGGGCTGCTGCAGGCCGGCACGGTTTTCGTGTCCGAATCATTCGCGGCGCGGCACCGGCTCGCGGCCGGCGCAAATCTCGCGCTCGTCGCGGGAGGAACGCGGCGGACGGTGCGCGTCGGAGGCATCCTCGCCCTTTCCGGGCTGGCCCGCGCCGCCGGCGGAGACGTCGTGGTGACGGACGTCTTCACGGCCCAGGAGCTGCTCGGGAAGAAGGGGCTCGTGGACCGCGTGGACGTCGTCCTCCATCCCGGCCAGTCCCGCGCCGACGCGGAGCGCGAGATCCGCAAGCGGCTTCCCGCCGGGCTCGCCCTCGAGCCGCCGGGCCGGACGGCGGCGACCGCGGCGCGCATGGTCCGGGCTTTCCGCTTCAACCTGAACGCCCTCGGATCGCTGACGCTGCTCGTGGGCGTGTTCCTGATCGCCAACGCGGTTTCCATCGCCGTGCTGCGGCGGCGGCCCGAGATCGCCACGCTGCGGGCGCTCGGGACCTCCCGCGCCGCCATCTTCGCGGCGTTTCTCGCGGAGGGCCTCGCGATCGGGATCGCGGGGACGCTCCTCGGCGAAGCGCTCGGCCTCTTCGTGTCGCGGGCCGCGCTCTCGGCGGTCGCCGGGACCGTGTCGAGCATCTACCTGCCGACCGCCCGCATCTCGGCCTCGGACTACGGCGGCGCCGTCGCGCTCTCGGCCGCCGTGGGCCTCGGCGCGGCCGTTCTGGCGACGCTGCTGCCGGCGTGGGAGGCCGTCCGGATCGCGCCCTCGCCCGCGCTGCGGCCGGGCTCGATCGAGGGCGTGCGGAGGCAAAGGCTCGCGCCCCGCTCCGCGGCCGCCCTCGGGGCGCTCGCCGCGGCCCTCGCGCTCTCCCGCGCCGAGCCCGTAGACGGATTCCCGCTCTTCGGATTCGCCGCGGTCGGCCTCGTCGTGGCCGCGCTGGCGCTGGCGGCGCCGCTGGCCGTGCGCCTCGGCGCGGCGCTTGCGGGAAGTCTCCTCGCGCGGGTCTTCGGGGCCGAGGGAAGGCTGGCGGCGGGCTTCTTCGGCGGCGCGCTCGCGCGCAACGGCATCGCCGTCACGGCCCTGGCGATGGCCCTCGGGATGACGCTCGCGATGATCGTGACGGTGGCGTCCATCCGCGAAACCGTGCGGGTGTGGGTCGGGGCGACGCTCGCTTCCGACCTCTGGATCAAGGCGGACGCGGGCGGACGCTCGGGAATCGTCGGCGACCTGCCGCCCGAGGTGGTGCCTTTCCTCGTCGGATTCCCGGGAGTGGCGGCGGTCGACCCCTTCCGCGCGCGCGAGGCGGCGGACGCGTCCGGGAATCCCTTCACGATCGCCTCGGGCGATTTTCGGGTCGTCGCGCGGGTGGGCGGCGTCCCGCTCCTCGACGGGACGGACCCGCGGCCGGTCGCCCTCGCCGCCCGCGAGCGAGGAGAGGTGCTCGTCTCCGAACCCTTCGCCCGGCGCTTCGGGGCGCGGGTCGGGAGCGCCGTATCGCTGCCGACGCCGTCGGGTCCGCGCTCCTTCCCGGTGGCCGGCGTCTACCGCGACTACTCCAACGACCGCGGCACCGTCGTGATGGACCGCGCGCTCTACCTCGCCCTCTTCAAAGACTCTCGGATCACGAGCGCCGCCGTTCTCGCCGCGCCGGGCGTGGATCCGAGCGACCTGCGCCGCCGCATCCTCGCCGCGAGCGCGGACCGCTGGGCGTTCTCGATCTCGACCAACCGGGAGCTGCGCCGCGAGGCGCTCGCGATCTTCGACCGCACGTTCGCGGTCACGCGGGCCCTGGAGGGCATCGCCGTCGGCGTCGCGGTCCTCGGCATCGCCAACGCGCTTCTCGCCTCGGCGGTCGAACGCCGGCGGTCGTTCGGCCTGTTGCGCGCGATCGGCGCCGCGGGCGGACAGATCCGGCGGGCGACCCTCCTCGAGGCTCTGCTCGCCGGCCTGGTCGGGACGGCCGCGGCCGTGGCCGCCGGCGCGGCCTTCGCGGCGCTGCTGCTCGGTGTGATCAACCCGCAGTCGTTCGGCTGGACGGTGGCGCTGCGCGTTCCCGGGGCGACGCTCGTCGAGGCGTGCCTCTTCGTTCTCGCGGCCGCGTTTCTCGCCGGAATCCTGCCCGGCCGGATCGCGGCCGCGGTGAACCCCGCCGCGGCGCTCCAGGAGGAATGATGCCGGGACGACTCGGCGCCGCGCTGCTGTCCCTGCTGCTCGCCGCGCCGGCACCGCCGATCGTCTTCCCCCGCGACCACGGGTCCCATCCCGACGCCGCGATCGAGTGGTGGTACTACACGGGCCACCTCGCCGACGATCGCGGCCGGGCCTACGGCTTCCAGCTGACGTTCTTCCGGGCGCGCGACATCCATCTCGCGCACTTCGCGTGGACCGACGCCGCGGCCGGAACTTTCGCCTACGACGAGAAGACGCATCTCGGCCTGCCGGGCATCGCCGGCGCGGCCGAGGACGGGCTCGACGTCTTCAACGAGGACTGGTCCGTCCGCGCCGACTCGAAAGGGGCCGTGGCGCTGACCGCCGGCCGCCGCGACGTCGGCACGCTGACCCTGACGCTGACGCCCGTCAAACCTCCGGTGCTCCACGGCGGCGACGGCCTCTCGAAGAAGGGCCCGGGCGAGAAGGAGTACTCCCGCTACGTCTCGATCACGCGAATGTCCGCGGCCGGAACGCTCGCGCGCGCCGGCGCGCCGACGCGGCTGACGGGCACGGCCTGGTTCGACCACGAGTGGGGGCCGGGAGGGCTCCCGGCCGGCGCCGCCGGATGGGACTGGTTCGCGCTCCAGCTCGACGACGGCTCGGACCTGATGCTCTACCGGATGCGCCTCGAGGACGGCAAGGCCTCGCCCTTCTCGGCGGGCACGTTCGTTCCCGCGGCGGGCCTGCCGCGGCCGGTGACGTGGAGCGACGTCGCGCTCTCGCCGCTCTCGACCTGGGCCTCGCCGCGCTCGCAGGCGGTCTACCCCGCCGCCTGGTCTCTCGCCGTTCGCTCGCTCGGACTCGAGGCGCGGATCACGCCGCTCGTCGCCGACCAGGAGCTCGTCACCGAGAAGTCCACCGGCGTAACGTACTGGGAGGGCGCCTGCCGCGTGGAAGCGAAGCGGGACGGCCGGCCCGTGAGCGGCCGCGCGTACGTCGAGATGACGGGCTACGCCGGGCGCGACGTGCCCGGCATCCCGAAGCCCTGAGGGCTACGGCGTCGATTCGGGCGCGGTGTCCTTCGCCGCCTTCGGCTGGACCTCGAGCGTCACGATGAAGGTCTTCGCCTTGTCCATGTTGCGGTAGACGAACGGGAAGCGGATCGCCGCGGTGTCGCGCTGTCCGGCCTTCACCCATCCGACCCGCGTGCCGCCCGATCCCGCGGCGACGATGTTGCCGCCCTCGTCGAAGACGGCCACGGCGATTCCGGCCTGCACGTCCACGGCACCTTCGTTGTCGATCCGGACGACGCACTCGAGATCCGAGCGGCGCGACGGCCCGCCGACGGCCTTGCCCGAGTGGAACACGATCTGGTTGACCTTCACCTTCTCGACGGAAAGGGAAATGTCCTGGAGGCTGTCCACGGGCTTGTAGTCGTACTTCTTCGTGGATTGCTGGGCGCCGAGCGGCGCCGAAAGGCAGGCCGCGACGGCGAAAAGAAGGGCCTTGCGGATCATGGCGTTGCTCCTCCGGCGAACCCTATCAGGGGAAACGTCGCTCGCGCTTCGCTCGGGGTCTGCGGCCTTCGGCCGCACCGGCGTCCGGCTCGCCCGGATGCGGGCTCGACCGGACGCCTGACCCCTCGCTGCGCGCGAGCTCCCGCGGCGCGAGGCTCCTCCCCTGCCCTCGGGGAGACTCCTCGCGCCGCGTGCGACTAGGAGCAGAATTGCTTCAGATCAGCGGCACGGCGGCTAGCTGCTCGCGGCGCGAATAGTCTCCCGACCGAAGGGAGGGAGGAGGTTCGCGCCGCGGGAGCCGGAGCGCCGCGAGGGATCAGGCCCTGCGGTCGAGCCCGCATCCGGGCGAGCCGAGGCCGGTGCGGCCGAAGGCCGCAGATCCCTCGCGAAGCGGAGGCGACGTTTACGGGACCGGCGTGGGTTCGGGCGCGGGCGACGAGGTCGGCTTCGAGCCCTTGCCCTTGGCCCGCGTCTCGAGCGAAACGACGAAGTTGGCCGCCTGGTCGAGGCGCCGGTACACGTACGGGAAGTCGATGTTGTAGTACGTCCGGTCGCCCTTCGTTCAGGTAGCCCCACTTGGTGCCGTTGGAGCCGGCAGCCACGACGTTGCCCTCTGCGTCGAAGACGACGACGGCGACACCGACTTCTTCATCCGTCTCCGAGTTGTTGTCGATCCGGACGCGGACCTTCGCGCTCGACTTGCGGATCGGGGTTCCCTTGAGCGTGCTGCCCAGGTCGAAAACGACCTGGCCGACCACGACGTTCTCGGTCTGGACGTCGATGTCCTGGACCCCGCCCACCGGCTGCCAGGGAAACTTCTTGGTCGCCACCTGCGCCGCGGCCGGCGAGGCGAGGGCGGCCGCCAGCGCCGCCGTCAGGAAAATAGCCCGAATTCGCATTCCCACCTCCATGAAACAACAAATACACGACATCCGCGCGCCGGGACGCCCCGGGCGGAGTCTTTTTGGAGTGTAAACCGTCGCCTCTCGCTTAGCGAGCGGTCTTCGCCCCCGCGGGGGCGAACCGGCGCAATCGGCTCGCCCGGATGCGGGCTCGACCGTTCGCCTGACCGCTCGCTGCGCTTCGGCTCCCGCGGCGCGAACCTCCTCCCTCCCTTCGGTCGGGAGACTATCCGCGCCGCGAGCCGTAGCCGCACTGCCGCTCGACGAGAGAAGGCGGGACTACAGCTCGCCGCGCGACGAGTCTCCGCGAAGTAACCGAGCGGAGGAGCGTCGCGCGGCGGGAGCAATAGCGGCGCAGGACGGATCAGGCTCGCGGTCGAGCCGCGCATCCGCGCGAGCCGCGAGCCGGTGCGCCGCAGGGCGCAGATCCCGGACGCCGCTATTGCGACGCTAACCGACTCTTGCGGTACCCGTAGGCGAAATAGATGACCAGGCCGATGAGGAGCCACACGCCGAAACGGATCCAGGTCGCGACCGGCAGGCCGCTCATCAGGTAGATGCAGACGACGATCCCGGCGATCGGCACGAAGGGGACGAACGGCGTGCGGAAGGCACGGCGGCGGCCCGGGTCCTTGGCGCGCAGCACCATGATCCCGATGCAGACGAGGACGAACGCGAAGAGCGTTCCGATGTTCGTCAGCTCCACGAAGACGTCGAGGTTCGCGAACGCGGACAGGGCGGCCACGACGACGCCGATCCAGATGGTCGTCACGTGCGGCGTCTGATATTTCGGGTGGATCTTCGCGAAGGAACGGGGAAGCAGGCCGTCGCGCGCCATCGAGAAGAAGATCCGCGCCTGGCCGTACTGGAAGACGAGCAGCACGGCCGTCGTCGCGATGACGGCGCCGAAAGCCACGATGCCGGCCGCCCAGTTCATCCCGAGGAGCGAAAACGCCTTCGCGAGCGGCTCGGCGGAGCCGCGGATCTGCTCGATCGGCACCATGCCCGTGAGCACGAGCGACGTCGCGACGTAGAGGACGGTGCAGATCGCGAGCGACCCGATCATGCCGATCGGCATGTCCTTCTGGGGATTGCGGCATTCCTCGGCCGCCGTCGAGACGGCGTCGAAGCCGATGTACGCGAAGAAGATGAGGGCCGCGCCGGTGCGGATGCCCGTCAGGCCGTTGGGCGCGAACGGGTGCCAGTTGGCCGGCTTGACGTACATGGCGCCGACGACGATGAAGAAGATGAGGATGATCAGCTTCAGGGCGACCATTCCGGAGTTGAAGTTCGCGGATTCCTTGATCCCGATGACGAGGACCCACGTCAGCAGCAGCGTGATCGCGGCCGCCGGCACGTTCAGGACGATCGGCAGGCCGAAGGCGTGGGGCGCGGCGTCCATGAAACCGGGGGTCCGGAGGGCCGTGGCGAGATCCGTCGTGAGCCACGGCGGGATGACGATTCCCATGCCTTTCAGCAGCTCGACGAGGTAGCCCGACCACGACACGGCGACCGCGACGTTGCCCATCGCGTACTCGATGATGAGGTCCCAGCCGATGATCCAGGCCACGAACTCGCCCAGCGTCGCGTACGAGTAGGTGTACGCGCTGCCGGAGATCGGGACGAGGGAGGCGAACTCGGCGTAGCACAGCGCGCAGAAGCCGCAGCCGATCGCCGTGATGAGGATCGAGATCACCAGCGCCGGGCCCGCGCCGTCGTGGTGGCCCCCGCCCGCCGCCGCCGACCCGATGACCGCGAAGATACCGGCGCCGACGATGGCCCCGATGCCGAGCGCGATGAGCTGGATCGGGCCGAGGGCCCGTTTCATCTGGTGCTCCGGCTCGTCCGCGTCCGCGAGGATCAGGTCGAGCGACTTGGTCCGAAGCAGCTTGTTCGTCATCGGAAAGTGCGGCGGAGAATATCAGATGCCCGGCACCGCAAGCCTCCGGAAATTGCGGGTGCCGCCCGGATCCCGCCGGCCGGCGGATCAGATCCGGGCGGGCAGCTCGCCGAGGGTCGCGATGCGGTCCGCGACGTCGCGGTGCTGGTCCCGGCGGTCGAGCAGCAGCGCCCGGAGCCCTGCCGCGCGCGCTCCCTCGAAGTCGTCGCGCAGCGAATCGCCGACGTGCAGCGCCTCGGCCGGCTCGACCCGCATGCGCGCGCACGTGCGCCGGAAAATTTCGGCGTCCGGCTTGCCGGTCTCCTCGATCGCCGAGACCGACACCGTCGCGAAGAAGTGCGCGAGACCGCGCAGCTCGAGCAGCTTCGGCAGGTAGGAGTCCCAGTTGGAAACGACCGCGAGCGGCAGCCCGCGCGCTGCCAGCGTCTCGAGGGTCGGCAGGACGTCCGGATACACGGCCCAGACCCCGGGCTCGCGAAAGTGCTGCGCCAGGCGGGCGAACGCCTCGTCCGAGAGCGGCCCGCCATCGAGCAGGCGGCGCACGCGGCCGAGAAAATCCCGCCAGAACTCCGGCTCGCCCCGCACGCCGCCGTAGCGGTCGCCGGGCTTCTCGCGCTGGACCTCGATCCAGGTCGTGGTCAGCGCGTCGCGCAGCTGCGCGTGCGTGAAGCGCGCCCCGTCATCCGCGAAGATGCGGGCGTAGACCTCCTCCACCGGAGGGTCGGGATAGAGCAGCGTCGCGCCGGCGTCGAAGAAGACGGACCGGACCCGGCATCACCGCTAGCAGACGAGCGCGTTCTCCCGCATCACGCCGTCGAGCGCCCGGTTCAGGGCGTCGCAGCAGCGCCGCGCCGCCGCCAGCGCCTTCTCGCGGGCCTCGGGCGTGTCGGCGATGCGGCCGAGCGCCGCGCGCTCCACCTGGCGATGCCACACGTCGGCTTCCTCGTGAACCGAGAAGAAGCGCGTGGCGTCCCCGTCCGCGATGCCGTAGAAGGCGCCGAGCCCCTCGCGCTTGGTCTTCGACACCTCGGGAATCTGGGACTCGTAGGCGTAGAGGGCGGCCAGGCCTTCGGCCACGGAACCTTCCCGCGTCGCGCGGCGGAATTCCGCAATCGTCTCCGCCACTTCCGGCGTGCGCGGCGCCGCCGCGAGGTCCGACGGCGCGGCGCCGAGGGCCGCCGCGAAACGCCGCCAGAGGGCCGGGTGGTTCTCCTCGCCGCGTTCTTCCTCGATCAGGTTCTCGAGCAGCTCCTGGCGCAGGGCGGGGTCCTCGCAGCCCGAGTGCACGCCCGAGACGTACGTCGGGAAGGCGGCCACGTGCGGGTAGTAGGAGATCGCGTACTCGCGCAGGTTCTCCACCGTGAGCTTGCCCTGCGACCAGAGCTGGTAGAACGGGTGCTTCAGCAGATGCTTCTCGGCGATGAGAGCGTCGAGGGCGTCGAGGAATTCTTCACGCGTCATGTCGACCTCCGAAAGTTCAATTTCGAGATACGAGTTACGAGATACGAGATACGAGATACGAGATACGGGACGGAAGTCTAACTCGAAAGTCTCATCCCGCATCCCGCATCCCGGATCCCGCATCCTCCCTCAGGGCATCACCTGCCCGCCGTCCAGCACGATCGCCTGGCCGGTCAGGGACCCGGCCTCGTCGGAGGCGATGTACGCGGCCAGGCCGGCGATTTCCTCGGGGTCGAGGACGCGGTTCAAGGGCGCCATCTTCGCGGCGGAGGCGCGGCCCTGCTCCTCGCCGCCGAAGCGGCGGAACCCCTGACGCGCCATCTCGGTCTCGACCCAGCCCGGGCAGATCGCGTTGACCGTGATCTTTCGGGGCGCGAGCTCGAGGGCCAGGCTCCGCGTCAGGCCGATGACGCCGTGCTTGGAAGCGCAGTACGCGGCGTAACCCGGAACGCCGAAGCGGCCGAGGACGGACGACAGGTTGATGACGCGGCCACCGGTCGGCAGAAAAGGCGACGCCTCCCGGGTCACGCGAAACGTCGCCGTCAGGTTGGTCGCGACAATCGCGTCCCAGAGGGCGTCCTCGGGATCGTCGAGAGGCGTCGCGCCGCCCAGGCCGGCGTTGTTGACGAGGACGTCGATGCGGCCCCAGCGCGCGACGGCGGTCGCAATGGCCAGGGCGATCGAGCCGCGGTCCGTGACGTTGCAGGCCGCGGCGGCGGCCTCGCCGCCGGCCTGCTGGATCTCCCGCGCGTGGCGTTCGCATGCATCGCGGTCCCTCGCCGCGAGCACGACGCGGGCGCCCTCCGCCGCGAACCGGCGGGCGATCGCCTCCCCGATGCCGCGGGAGGCGCCGGTCACGAACGCGACTTTCCCGGAAAGGCGTGCGGATGCGGTCATCGCGGCGGCCCTTAAGAGCGGGCGGGGAGCGGGGCCGCGGCCGCCGACGACCGGCGCGCCCCGGCCACCTCGGGCGGAAGGGGGAAGTGAACGTCCTCCTCGACGGTGTGGACTTCCTCCACCTCGGCCGAGCTGCGCGCCTTGAGCTCGCGCACGATCTCGTTGACCAGGAACTCGGGAGCCGACGCGCCCGAGGTGATGCCGATCGTCTCGACGCCCTCGAGCCAGGCCGGATCGATCTCCGAGACGTCGTCCACGAGATGGGCGCGGGCGCCCGCGAGCACGGCCTCTTCGACGAGACGGTTCGAGTTGGAGGAGTTGCGCGAGCCGACCACCAGGATCAGCGGCGCGCGCTGGGCCAGGGCCCGGACGGCGACCTGGCGGTTCTGCGTGGCGTAGCAGATGTCGTCCTTGGCCGGCACGTGGATCTTCGGGAACCGGCGCTTCAGCGTCTCGACGATGGGCCGCGTGTCCTCCATGGACAGCGTCGTCTGCGTGATGAACGCCACGCGTTCCGGGTCCCGCACGGCGATCGCCTCCGCGTCGGCGACCGAGGACACCAGACGGATCTGCGAGGCGGCCTCCCCCATCGTGCCCTCGACCTCCTCGTGCCCCGCGTGGCCGACGAGCAGGATCTCGTAGCCCATGCGGGCGAAGCGGATCGCCTCGAGGTGGACCTTGGTCACGAGCGGGCACGTGGCGTCGATGACGCGCAGGCGCCGCGCCGCGGCGGCGGCCCGCACCTGGGGCGACACGCCGTGGGCGGAGAAGACGGCCGTGGCGCCGTCGGGCACCTCGCCGAGCTCCTGCACGAAACGGACGCCGCGCGCCTCGAAGTCGCGGACCACGTGGCTGTTGTGGACGATCTCGCGGCGGACGTAGACGGGGCCCTCGAAGCAGTCGAGCGCGAGGTCGACGATCTCGATGGCGCGCACCACTCCCGCGCAGAAGCCGCGCGGCGCGGCGAGCAGGATGCGCTTGACCGGGAGGGGGCCGTCGTCCGGAATCATCTCGAGGCCGGCGATTCTATCGCTGCCGCGCCTCCGGCTCCCGGGACGGCCGGGCCGGAGGGGCCTCCCGCCGGGAGTCGCGGCGGAAGAGAGACCGTTCGAGGCCGCAGGCGGCGCAATAGCGCTCCCCCTCCTCGGCCGGACGGGTGCAGCCCGTGTTGACGCAGGAAGAGACGGCGGGTCGCTCGGGAGTCATCGTTTCGCCCCCTTCCCCGGCGGACCGGGGGGCAGCAGGTAGTTCAGGATCTGGCGCTCGCAGCGGTCGCGGTATGTGCCGAACGTCGCCTCGAGATCCTTCTCGGAGAGCCATTGCATCATCAGCCCGTCGAAGATCGCGCGCATGGTCGAGCCCGCCTCCTTCGCGTCGCGGACGACGAAGGTGCCCAGGCGCATGCCCTCCTCGACGATGCCGCCGTCGATCTCGCGGCAGCCGGCGTAGAAGCGCTCGTTGACCTCGCGAAACGGTTCGCGGCGCGCCGCCAGGCCGCAGAAGTCCACGAAGGCCCGGAAAAACGCCCGGTTCTTGGAGGGCGACGGGAAGATCAGGGCGACGAGCGCCCGGACCTTCGCGACGGGGTCCGCCTCTCCCGCGACCGCTTCGCGCATCCGCGCGTGGATCGAGTCGATGAGCCAGCTGAAGAGCTCGCGGAAGAGCGCGTCCTTCGAATCGAAGTAGTAGAGCGTCACGCCCTTCGAAACTCCCGCGCGCCGCGCGATGTCGTCGAGCGTCACCTCGGAGAAACCCTTCTCGGCGACCTCGCGAAACGCGGCCTTCAGAAGCGCCAGCCGGCGCTCGGATTCGGAGGCGTGTGCGGATCGGCTCATGCGTCCAAACTAACCGACCGGTCAGACAAAAGTCAAGCGGTTGCGCCGGTGCGGCGGGGCCCCGCATAGACTTGGCCGGATGCGCGTTCGCCTTCTGCACTTTGCGAGCTTTCGCGACGCCGCCGGCCGGGACGAGGAGGAGCGGGAAATTGCCCCGGGGACACGGGCCGCGGAGCTCTGGACGACCCTCGGCGCCGAAATCCCCCTTTTTCGACGCTACCCGTCGCCGCCTCCGGTGGCGGTCAACCGCGAGTACGTCGCCAGCGACACGGTCCTGAAGGACGGCGACGAGGTCGCGTTCCTGCCTCCGGTGGCCGGTGGATGACGTCATGTACCTGACCACCGACCCCATCGACCTGCCCGCGCTGCTTCTCGAGACCCGCACATCGGATGGGGCCCTGTGCCTCTTCGTCGGCGTGGTGCGCGACGAGAATGCCGGGCGCACCACCACGGCGATCGAGTACCAGGCCTACGGACCCATGGTCGAGGCGGAAATGACCCGCATCGCCGACGGCCTCGCCGTCGAGTTCCCGGGATTGAAGATCCGCATGATGCACCGCGTCGGCCGTCTCTCGGTCGGCGAGGCGTCCGTCGCGATCGCCGCGGTTTCTCCCCACCGCGCGGAGGCCTTCGCCGCCTGCCGCGCCGCCATCGACAGAGTGAAGGCGACCGTCCCGATCTGGAAGAAGGAGTTCCATCCGGACGGGACGAGCGGGTGGGTCGACCCGACCGCACCCGACGCCGGAGCGCGGTAGCGCACGGCGGACTCTCTTCTCTGTTTCTGCTGTCGGCGATCCGCGGTCTGGTGACAGAATCTGCGCGAAATGTCGCTCGCGAAGGTCATCGGCCCCGACATCGAAGAGTTGATCCGCGAGAATCCGAAGGAGCTGGCGGCGGCGGTCGCCAACCTCCACCCGGCCGACATTGCCGAGTTGCTCGACGACCTGCCGCGCGAGGACCGCGTCGTGCTCTTCGAGGCCCTGCCGGCCGAGCAGGGCGCGGCCGTGCTGTCGGAGCTCAAGGGCGAGTCGCTGCGCCTGATCCTGCACCGCGCCTCCCCCGCCAAGCTCGGCGCGGAGCTCGACCGGCTGCCGGCCGACGAGGTCACGTTCCTGCTCGAGCACCTGACGCAGCGCCAGCGCGAGGGGATCCTCCAGAAGATGTCGCCCCGCGACGCGGCCGAGGTCGAGCGGCTGTTGCGCTACGCGCCGCGCACCGCCGGCCGTCTCATGACCGAAAAGTTCGCCACGATCCGGCCGGAGTGGACCGTGGCCGAGACGCTCGATCACTTGAAGCGCATCGACCCCGAAGTCGAAACCGTGCAGAGCCTCTACGCCGTGAACGACGCCGGGCGCCTCGTGGGCTACGTGTCGCTGCGGCGGCTCTTCCCCGCTCCCCGGAGCGCCGGATCGCCGACATGATGGAGAAGAACCTCCTCACCGTCCAGACCGACACCCCGCAGGAGGAGGTCGCGCGCCTGGTCTCGAAGTACGACGTGCACGCGATCCCCGTCGTGGACAAGGAGAACCGGCTGCTCGGGATCGTGACCGTCGACGACGTCATCGACATCATGATCGAGGAGCAGACCGAGGACGTCCTGCACATGGGCGGCGTCTCGGCCACGGAAGAGACCGTCGAGCAGGGCTACTTCGCGACCAAGCCCTTCCGCAACGTGCGGCTGCGCTTCAACTGGCTGCTGCTGATGTTCGTGACGGAGACCTTCACCGGGACGGTCCTGCGCCACTACGAGAGCGAGCTCGCCAAGGTCGTCGCCCTCTCCTTCTTCATCCCGCTCCTGATCGGGACGGGCGGCAACTCCGGGTCGCAGACGGTCACGACGATCGTCCGCGGGCTCGCCGTGGGCGACATCCGCCTGCGCGACTTCGGGCGCGTGCTCTTTCGCGAAGCCGGCAGCGGCCTGGTCCTCGGCCTCATGCTCGGCCTCGTGGGGTTCGGGCGGGCGATGCTCTGGGGCTCGACCATGCCGCTCGCCATGACGGTCGGCGGTCTCGATCCTCGCCATCTGCTGCGTGGGCCAACACCGTCGGCTCGATGATTCCCCTGCTCGCCACCCTCTTCAAGATCGACCCGACCGTCATGTCGGCCCCCCTGATCGCCACGCTCGTGGACGCGACCGGGCTGATCATCTATTTCACGATCGCCAAGAGCTTCCTGGGGCTGTAGCGCCGCCCTCCAATCCTGATAGGATCGCGCGCTCGAAAGCTCTGTAAGGAGGCCCCATGAGCACGCCCGCAAAGACCCGCGACTGGACGAGCCCGGAGCTCGACCATCCGGTCATCAACTACCGCGCCGAGGACGGCATCGCCGTCATCGAGCTGGACGATCCGCCGGCCAACACCTACACCTACGAGATGATGCGCCAGCTCGACGAGGCGATCCTCAAGGCCCGCTTCGACGACGACGTCCACGTCATCGTCCTGCGCGGCAAGGGCGACCGGTTCTTCTCGGCCGGCGCGAACATCGGGATGCTCAACGCCGTCACGCCGGGCTTCAAGTACTTCTTCTGCCTGCACGCCAACGAGACGCTCCTGCGCCTCGAGCACACGCCGAAGCTCGTGATCGCGGCGCTGAACGGCCACACCGTCGGCGGCGGCCTCGAGATCGCCATGGCCGCGGACCTGCGCATCGCGCGCAAGGACGCCGGCAAGATCGGCCTGCCCGAGGTCACCCTCGGCGTCCTCCCGGGCACCGGCGGCACGACGCGCCTGGCGAAGATGATCGGCAAGTCGAAGGCGATCGAGCTCATGGTCACCGGCAACACGTTCTCGTTCGAAGAGGCGCTCGACCTCGGCATCGTCAACCAGGTCATCGACGCCACGGCCGAGGACTGGTGGCAGCAGGTCATGGACTACGCCCGCCAGTTCGTGCCGCCGAACAAGGCCTCCAAGGCCGTCGGCCGCATCAAGCGGTCGGTCCAGTCGGGCTGGGACCTCCCGCTCGAGTCCGCGCTCGCCGTCGAGCGCGAGCTGCAGCAGCTCCTCTTCCAGAGCGAGGACGCCAAGGAAGGCATCGCCGCCAACCAGGAGAAGCGCGTTCCCAAGTTCAAGGGGAAGTAGCTCCTGAAGACCGATCTCTTCATCAACGGGGAGTTCGTCCCCGCGGCGAGCGGGAAGCGCTTCGCGACCGTGAACCCGGCGACGGGCGAGACGCTCGCCGAGGTCGCCGAGGCCGGCACGGCCGACCTCGATCGCGCGGTCGGCGCCGCCCGCGCCGCTTTCGAGGGCGGCCCCTGGGCGGCGATGAAGCCGAGGCAGCGCGGCCGGATCCTCATGCGCGCCGCGGACCTCCTGCTGTCGCGGGCCGACGAGTTCGGCAAGGTCGAGACGCAGGACAACGGCAAGCCGATCTTCGAGGCCGCCAAGATCGACATGCCCGCCGCCGCCGAGTGCCTGTCGTACTTCGGCGAGTACGCCGACAAGCTCTACGGCGACACGTTCCCGGGGCGCAAGGACGCGTTTCTCCTGACGCTGCGCGAGCCCGTGGGCGTCGTCGGCGCGATCACGCCGTGGAACTTCCCGCTCCTGCAGGCCATGTGGAAGATCGCCCCGGCGCTCGCCCTCGGCAACGCGGTGGTGCTGAAGCCCGCGTCGGCGACGCCGCTGACGGCGCTGATGTTCGCGGAGCTTCTGGCCGAGGCGGGCCTTCCGCCCGGCGCCTTCAACGTCGTTCCCGGTCCGGGCGCGCTCGTCGGCGGGGCCATGGCCGGGCACCCGGGCATCGACAAGATCTCGTTCACCGGCGAGACGGAGACGGGCAAGTCCATCCTGCGGGCGGCCGCCGGCACGGTCAAGCGCGTCTCGATGGAGCTCGGCGGCAAGTCGCCCAACGTCGTCTTCGCCGACGCCGACCTCGACGCGGCCGCCAAGGGAGCGATCAACGGGATCTTCTACGGCAAGGGCGAGCTCTGCTCGGCCGGATCGCGCCTGCTCGTCGAAGAGTCCGTCCACGACGCTTTGATGGAGAAGGTCGTGGACCGCGCGAAAAAGATGGCGCCCGGCGACCCGATGGACCCGAAGACCCGCCTCGGCTCGCTCGTCTCCGAGAAGCAGCGCGAGAACGTCGCGCGCTACGTCGAGAGCGGCAAGAAGGAGGGGGCGAGGCTCGTCGCCGGTGGCAGCGCGGCCGCCGTCAACGGCAAGGGAGCCTTCTTCGAGGCGACGGTGTTCGACGGCGTGACGCCGCAGATGACGATCGCGCGCGAGGAGATCTTCGGCCCGGTGCTCGCCGCCCTCACCTTCAAGAACGAGGACGAAGCGATCGCGATCGGGAACTCCACGATCTACGGCCTCGCGGCCGCGGTCTGGTCGCGCGACATCAAGAAGGCGCTCCGGGCGGCGAAGGCCCTGAAGGCCGGGACCGTGTGGGTCAACGCCTACAACTTCTACGATCCGGGCCTGCCCTTCGGCGGCTACAAGGAGTCGGGCTTCGGCCGCGAGCGCGGCCACTACGCTCTCGAGGAGTACACGCAGGTCAAGTCGATCTGGGTGGATCTGAGCTAGAGCCGGGTTCCAGGGGATTCCAGGTTCCGAGATTTCGGATTTCGGAATTTGGAGGCTTCGTGCTGCACCTGACCTTTGCCCTTGCCTCGCTCCTGGCCGCGCCCAACGCCTCGGCGCCTCCGGCCGCCCGGCCCGCGGTCCGGGCCGTGTTCGCGGAGCAGCAACAGGTGCGCCATTTTCACGATGCGGCGATCTCGCCCGACGGCCGGCGCGCCGCGTGGTCCATGAAGGTCTCCGACCGCGCCGGCGACGAGACCCTCGGCGCGATCTCCGTGGCCGACCTGCCCACCGGAAAAATCCGCGCGCTCACGGCCGCCCGGGACGCCAAGCCGCACCGGGAATGGGGCGCCGCCTTCTCGCCCGACGGCCACACGATCGCGTTCCTCTCCGACGCCGAGGCGCCCAAGCAGCTCCAGGTCTGGCTCGCGCCCGCCGCCGGCGGCCGGCCGCGCCGGCTCACGCGGGTGAAGGGCCAGCTCGACCATCTGCTCTGGGCTCCGGACGGAAAGTCGATCGCGTTTCTCTTCGTCGAGGGCTCGACCCAGGAACCCGGCGCGCTCGTCGCGTACAAGCCGGACTCCGGCGTCGTCGCGGAGAACTTCGAGGAGCAGCGCATCGCGGTGGCGGACGCGAAGACGGGCGCCGTCCGGCAGGTCTCGCCCGCCGATCTCTACGTGTACGACTACGACTGGTCTCCCGACGGGAAGCTCTTCGCGGCGGAGGCGGCGAAAGGCTCCGGCACCGACAACTACTGGATCGCCGAGCTCTATGCGGTCGACGCCGCCACCGGACGGACCCGATCGGTCTGGAAGCCGTCGCTCCAGATCGCCTGCCCGCGCTTTTCCCCCGACGGCGGGTCGGTCGGCGTGATCCACGGGATCATGAGCGACGAGGGCTCCACGGGCGGCGACGTCTGGTCCGTGTCGCTCGCCACCGGCGCGGCGCAGAACCTGACGCCCGGAATGAAATGGTCCGCGGCCGCGATCTTCTGGCGGACCAGCGGCGAGATCCTCTTCCAGGGCGACGTCGACGGCGAGCAGGGCATCGCGACGATCCACCCCGGGGACGGCCGGATCGCCACGGTCTGGAAGGGACCGACGGACCTCGGCCACTTCGCGATCGCGCGCGAGGCAAGCGCGTCCGCGGTGATCACGAGCTCGTTTCGCAGCGCGCCCGAGGTCCAGGCCGGACCCGTCGGCCAATGGAAGCCGCTCACGACCGTCAACGCGAAGGCCCGGCCCTGGTGGGGCGAAGGCGCAAGTCCCTCCACTGGGAGAGCGACGGCGCCCCGGTCCAGGGCTGGCTCGTCGCTCCCCTCGGACTTCGACCCCGCGCGCCGGTACCCCATGGTCGTCATCGTTCACGGCGGCCCCTCCTCGGCGCAGCACATCGGCTGGCCCGAGCGCTGGGCGGGCGTCCTGCCTTCGCAGGGCTATTTCGTCTTTCTGCCCAACCCCCGCGGGAGCTACGGCTTCGGCGAGGCTTTCACGCAGGGCAACGTCAAGGACTTCGGCGGCGGCGACATGCGCGACATCCTTTCCGGCGTGGATGCCGTGCTCCGCGACGCGCCGGTGGACGGGGGACGCCTCGGCATCACCGGCTGGAGCTACGGCGGCTACATGACGATGTGGGCGGTCACGCAGACGACGCGATTCGCGGCGGCGGTGGCCGGCGCCGGCATCGTGAGCTGGCAGAGCTACTACGGCCAGAACAAGATCGACACCTGGATGCTGCCGTTCTTCGGCGCGTCCGTGTACGACGACCCGAAGGTCTACGCGAAGTCCTCGCCCATCGAGTTCATCAAGAGCGCCCGGACGCCGACGCTGGTCCTGCACGGCGACCGCGACTCCGAAGTGCCCACGCCCCAGGGGTACGAGTTCTGGCACGCGCTGAAGGCGCTCGGCGTTCCCACACAGCTCGTCATCTACTCCGACGAGGGCCACGGAATCCGCCAGCCGGCCCACCGCCTCGACATCCTCGAGCGTTCGGTCGGATGGTTCGACAAGTACCTGGCTGGGTCTGACCCCCGCAGGGGGTCTGACCCCCGGTAGCCCCGGTAGCTCGGCTGCTCCGTCTTACGGCCGCTTCAACGCGTCGCTGCCCTTGAACGGGGCCCCGATCAGCGGGGCGATCAGGCACAGGTTGAACGACCCGGCGGCGAGCGCCACGATGCCGAAGACGCCCGCAAGGATCCCCGGCGTCGTTCCCTGCCGGAAACCCCACCACATCAGGAACAGCCCCGCGACGATCCGCAAGCCCCGTCCCGGCCGGACCCGCCATGAACTTCGCGAATGCCATGTGACCTCCACGCCTACCTTGGCTCCCGGCGCGACCGGAGGCGCTGATGCATCCGCATCAAAAAGCCCGCCTGGAGTATCGTCGGCGCCGACGGAGGACGAATGTTCGACCCGAAGATCCTCGCCGGCCGCTCGATCCTGGTGACGGGCGGAGGCTCTGGCCTCGGCCTCGCGATGGCGACGACGTTCGCGGCGCACGGCGCGCAGGTCGCGATCGCGGGGCGCAAGCGCGACCGGCTCGAGGTGGCGGCGAAGGAGATCGCCGCCGCGGCGCGCGAGGGCGGCGAAGTCGCCTTCTTCCCGGCCGACGTCCGCGACCCGGAGCAGGCCGCCCGCCTCGTCGCCGACGCCGTCGCCCGCTTCGGCAAGCTCGACGGCCTCGTCAACAACGCGGCCGGCAACTTCCTCGCGTTCTCCGAGGAGCTCACGCCGAACGGCTTCGACACCGTCGTGCGCACCGTGCTGTACGGCTCGGTCAACTGCACGCTCGCCCTGGGACGGCACCTTCTCGAGCGCCAGGCGCCCGGCGCGGTCGTCTCGATCGTGACGACGTACGCCTGGACCGGGACGGCCTACGCGCTCCCGTCGGCCTGCGCCAAGGCCGGGGTCCTCGCCATGACGCGCTCGCTCGCCGTCGAGTGGGGGCACGCGGGAATCCGCCTGAACGCGATCGCTCCCGGGCCCATCCCGACCGAGGGCGCGTTCTCGCGACTGATCCCGACGCCCGAGGCGCAGAAGGCGGCGCTCGGCCGCATCCCGCTCGCGCGCTTCGGCCGCCCGGAGGAGATCGCCAACCTCGCCACATTCCTTCTCTCCGACCTCTGCCCGTACCAGACCGGCGACTGCGTCACGATGGACGGCGGCGAGTGGATCGCCGGCGCGGGCGAGTTCTCCGATTTCCGCAAGGTGCCGCGCCCGGCGCTCAAGGCCGGCTTCGACGCGATGAAACCGAGGAAGGGCTAGCCGCACCCTTTCACGCACGGAGGCCAAGTGCCCGTCTCGTCATGCAAAGGACGATCGACGCCCCCGTCGCAGCCGACATCGCGTCAGTCTCGGCAAGGCCTTCTGCGAATGGGCGCGCGCCTGATGCCGCCCGCGATTTCGAAGCGGCGCGCGCGGGCAGCGACACCAGCATGCCGTCCGCCGCCTCGCTCTCGCGCTGCCCGGAACCGTCGAAGGGCCGTGCTATGGCACGCAGGGCTTCCGGGTCCGAGGCAGACTCTTCGCCCGGCTGCACCAGGACGGGAAGACGCTCGTCCTCGGGATGGACTTCGACGATCGCGAGGCGCTCATGCGGGCGAATCCGAAGGCATTCTTCGTCACCGACCACTACCGCGCGTACAGGTGGATGCTGGTGCGTCTCTCCGCGGTGAAGGCAGCCGAGCTGAAAGGATTGCTCGCCTCCGCCTGGGCGCGCGTCGCGCCGAAGTCACTCGTTTCCTCCCGGCCGGCGGGTCGGACCGGGCGATGAGCGTCGCCATAGACCTCTGGATGATCTGGACGAGCAAAGTCGGAAAGATCCGCGAGCGCGAGCGCCTGCTCGACCGCATCGCGTGGACCGGCGGCGAGCGTGTCCTCGACGTCGGTTGCGGCCGCGGCCTCATGCTCGTCGGCGCCGCGAAGCGCCTCTCGAGCGGCAAGGCCACCGGCGTGGACATCTGGCAGGCGGAGGACCTCTCGGGCAACCGTCCCGAGGCCCCGCTCGAAAACGCCCGCCGCGAGGGCGTGGCCGACCGCGTCGAGGTCAAGACCGCCGACATGCGCGCGCTGCCGTTCCCCGACGGCGCGTTCGACGTCGTCGTCTCGAGCGCCGCAATCCACAATCTCTACGCGGCCGCGGACGGGGCGAAGGCGGTCGCCGAGATCGTCCGGGTGCTGAAGCCCGGCGGCCGGGCCGTCGTGGACGACATCCGCCACGGCGCCGAGTATGCGGCCGTCTTCACGAAGGCCGGCTGCCGCGACGTGCGGCGCGTCGGATCGCGCGCGGCCGCGCTCTTCCTGGCGCTCGTGACGATGGTATCGCTGCACCCGGACACTCTCGTCGCGCAGAAACCGCTGTAACCTCGCGCCGAGTCCGGGCATCCCATCCAAGGAGGACCGACATGGTGACCGTCGCTCTGTACGTCAAGCTCGAGGCGAAACGCGGCAAGGAGGCGGAGGTCGAGAGCTTTCTCAAGGGAGGCCTCGCCATCGTCCAAGAGGAGCCCGCGACCACGCGTGGTTCGCGCTCCGCATGGGCCCCTCGACCTTCGGCATCTTCGACGCCTTTCCGAACGAAGCGGGCCGGGCGGCCCACTGTCGGGCCGCGTCGCGGCGGCGCTCATGGCGAAGGCGGCCGACCTGCTCGTCAGCCGCCGTCGATCGAGAGGATCGACGTGCTGGCGGCGAAGCTGCCCTAGGCGTTAGTCGCCCGGGCGGGGCCGAGCCCCGCCCCTACGACACCAAGCTCGATACCGTGCCGTAGGGGCGGCCCTCGTGGCCGCCCGCACCCGTTACGCCGAACGCCTCCGCGAGGAACTGCTCGAGCTCGCGCTTGTGCACGCCCGCGTTGCCCGTCGCGGGCGAGGGCGACGCGGCGCGGCCGACGTACCTGAGCGCCCTGCCCGCGGGCAGGAAGTCCCGCGGCGCGCTCCTGGACGAAGTTCCACGCGCCCATGTTCTTCGGCTCCTCCTGCACCCAGCGCGCTTCGGCCAGGCGCGGGTAGCCGGCGAGAACGCCCTGGAGGCGCTCCTTCGGAAACGGATAGAGCTGCTCGAGGCGCACGAT
Organism: uncultured Acidobacteriota bacterium; assembly: GCA_963710945.1. Lineage (GTDB taxonomy): Bacteria > Acidobacteriota > Thermoanaerobaculia > UBA5066 > Gp7-AA6 > DAHUXD01. The sequence goes on along the minus strand of CAVQCH010000007.1, from coordinate 646,564 downwards.
CGCGGTCCGGGCGTCGCCGCGCTTCTCCTTCTCGGCGCGCAGGTCGTAGTACACCTTGCCCGAGCACAGGAGCGCCCGCTCGACAGCGCTGCGGTCGGCCACCTCCGGGTCGTCGAGGACCACGCGGAACCCTCCCGTGGTCAGCGCCTCGAGCGGCGAGGCCGCGGCCGGCAGGCGCAGCAGGCTCTTCGGCGAGAAGACGATGAAGGGCTTCGCCATCGGCTGCCGCATCTGGCGCCGCAGCAGGTGGAAGTACTGCGCCGGCGTCGTGGCGTTGACGATCTGCATGTTCCCGTCGGCGCAGAGCTGAAGGTAGCGCTCCAGGCGCGCGCTCGAGTGCTCCGGGCCCTGCCCCTCCGAGCCGTGCGGCAGGAGCATCCCCATGCGCGTCGTCTGCCGCCACTTGTCCTCGGCCGAGGCGATGAACTGGTCGATGATGACCTGCGCGCCGTTGGCGAAGTCGCCGAACTGCGCCTCCCACAGGACGAGGGCCTCGGGCCACTCGACGCTGTATCCGTACTCGAACCCGAGGACGGCGAACTCCGAGAGCGGGCTGTCGGAAACCTCGAAGGGAGCCTGTTTCGAGTCGAGGGTGGCGAGCGGCCCCCAGAGCTCCCCCGTCGCGGTGTCGTGCAGCAGCGCGTGGCGCTGCGAGAACGTGCCGCGACTCGAGTCCTGGCCGCTCACCCGGATCGGCGTCCCCTCGAGAAGCAGCGAACCGAAGGCGAGCGCCTCGGCGGTGCCCCAGTCGAGCGGGACCGCGCCCTGCGCCATCTTCGCGCGCCGGGCGAGCTGCTGGACCATCTTCGGGTTGAGGTTGAACCCCGGCGGCACGGTCGTCAGGACCCTCCCGATCCGCGCCAGGGTCTCGCGGGACACGCCGGTCTCCATCTCAACGATCGTCCCGTCTCCCGGGGCGGGGGCCGCCGTGGCCGCGGCGCGCGGCCGCTGCGCCGCCTCCTTGGCCGCCGCCAGGGCCGCCTCGTACGCCGCGAGCTGCCGCGCCTCGAGCGCGGCCACTTCCTCCTCGGTCAGCACGCCCTCGCGCACGAGACGCCGCGCGTAGAGCGTGCGCACGCCCGGATGCGCCTCGATCGCGCGGTACATGAGCGGCTGCGTGTAGGTGGGCTCGTCGCCCTCGTTGTGACCGTGGCGGCGGAATCCGATCAGGTCGATGACGGCGTCCTTGTGGAACTCCTGGCGGTAGTCGAGGGCGATCTCCAGGACGCGGTATGCCGCTTCCGGATCGTCGGCGTTGACGTGGAAGATCGGGACCTGGTTGATCTTCGCGACGTCGGTCGAGTACACCGACGAGCGGCCCTTCGAGGGCGGCGTCGTGAAGCCGATCTGGTTGTTCACCACGACGTGGATCGTGCCGCCCGTCCGGTATCCCGGCAGGTTGGCGAGGTTCAGGACCTCGGCGACCATGCCCTGGCCGGCGAAAGCGGCGTCGCCGTGGAGCAGGACCGGCAGCGCGCGCTTCCACGCCTCCGGGCCGTGGCCCGCGATCCGCTCCTGCTTGGCGCGCACGACGCCCTCGACGACCGGGTCCACGGCCTCGAGGTGCGACGGGTTGGACTCGACCTGGACGGCGACGTCCCGGCCGCTCTCGGCGCGCCGGGTCGTGCGCGCGCCCTGGTGGTACTTCACGTCGCCCTCGTCGGCCGGGAAGTCCGGATGCACGACGCCCTCGAAGCCGCTGAAGATGCGCTCGGCGGAGTTGCCGACGACGTTGGCCAGGATGTTCAGCCGGCCGCGGTGCGACATCCCGATCACGACTTCGTCGATGCCACGCGCCGCGGCGCCCTCGACGAGGCGGTCGAGCAGCGGGATCGCGGTGTCGCAGCCCTCGACGGAGTACCGCCGCTGGCCCAGGAACTTCGTGCCGAGGAACCGTTCGAACTCTTCGGCGGCGATGAGCTTGGCGAGCAGGGCCGTGCGCAGGGGCTTCGGCAGGGGCTCCGCGCTCGACGCGGCCGCGACGCGCTCGCGGATCCAGTACTTCTCGGTCGGGCTCGAGATGTGGCGGTACTCGGTGCCGATCTTGCCGCAGTAGACGCGGCGCATGACCGCGATGATTTCCCGCAGCGGCAGCCGGTCGCCGCCCTTCAGGCCTCCCGTCCAGAACTCGCGGTCGAGATCCCAGATCGTCAGGCCGTAGGTCTCGAGGTCGAGCTCGGGGTGGTGCGCGATCGGCCGCGAGCGCAGCGGATCGATGTCGGCGATCAGGTGCCCGCGCACGCGGTACGCGTTGATGAGCTCGAGCACGCGCGCCTGCTTGGCGATCTCGTCCGTGTGCCCGTCGGAGAAGGCGGGCGGGTTCTTGTCCACCTCCCATCGGAGCGGCCGGAAGGAGATGCCGAGGTCCGCGAAGACCCCCTCGTAGAAGCCGTGCTCGCCGAGAAGGAGCTCTTCGACCCGCGCCAGGAACGCGCCCGACTCGGCGCCCTGGATGATGCGGTGGTCGTAGGTCGAGGTGAAGGTCACGACCTTCGAGATCGCCAGCACCGACAGCATCGCCGGGGCCATGGCCCGGAACTGCGCCGGGTACTCGATCGCGCCGGTCGCGATGATCGCGCCCTGGCCGGGCATCAGCCGGGGCACCGACGCCGTGGTGCCGAGCGTGCCGGGGTTCGTCAGGGAGATGGTCGTCCCCTCGAAGTCGGAGATCTTGATCTTGCCCGTGCGCGCCCGCGTCACGACGTCGTCGGCCGCGGCGGCGAACTCGGCGAAGGTCATCTTCTCGACGCCCTTGACGTTGGGCACGAGCAGCGTGCGCGTGCCGTCGGCCCTGGCCACGTCCACGGCGAGGCCGAAGCGGATCTCCTCGCGGCGCACGCGCGCCGGCTCGCCGCTCGACCCGTCGAACGCGTCGTTCATCCCGGGGAAGGCCTTGAGCGCCTGGATGACCGACCAGGAAACGAGGTGCGTGAACGAGATTTTCGGCTGGCCGCTCGCCGCGCGATGGTCGTTGATCAGGCGGCGGTTCTCGTCGGCCAGCTTGATCGGGACCTGGCGCTGCGTCGTCGCGGTCGGCACGCCGAGGCTCGCTTCCATGTTCTCGGCGATCCGCAGCGCGCCGCCGCGGATGGGCATCCGTTCGCCCTCGACGGCCGGCCCGAGGGGAGTGGCCGGGCTCGGCGGGCGCGGGGCCGGAGCCGTCGTGGCGGGAGCCGGCTCGGGCTCGCCGAAGCGCCCGCGAAAGTAACGGCGCCACTCGTCGTCGACCGAAGCCGGGTTCGCGCGGTAGCGGTTGAGGAGCTCGGCGACGTAGCTGGCGTTGCCGCCGAACTCGGAGGCGAGCTCCTCGGAGACGTCGACGTCGGGGGTGCGGGTAGACATAGGGAGCGCGATTCTAGTGCTTTTGACCGCGGCCGGGGAGCGCCGGCGTCCTGATACCATCCCGCCACCGCACGGGGAGATTTCCTTGAAACCACTGACCCGCTTTCCGTTCCTGGCGCTCCTCGGATTCTGCGCCGCGCCGCTGGCGCGCCCGGTCGACGCGCCGCCGCTCGCGGCCGACACGATCGCCGCCGCCGACGCCCTGCGCGACCGTGTCGCCGCCGGGTCGAGCGCCTCGGACTGGGCCCGGGAGATCACGGACCTGGCGGGCCCGCGCCTGGCCGGCTCTCCCGGGGACCGCGCCGCTGTCGAGGTCGCCCTCGCGATGCTGAAGGAGCAGGGATTCGTCAACGTCCACGCCGAGAAGGTCACCGTGCCCGTCTGGCATCGCGAGTCCGAGAGCGGGGCCGTCACGGCGCCCGTCGCGCAGGCGCTCGCCCTGACCGCCCTCGGCGGCTCGATCGCGACGCCCGCCCAAGGCATCGAGGCCGAGGTCGTCGGCGTCCGCTCGTTCGACGAGCTCGAGGCGAAGAAGGACGCGGTTCGCGGCAAGATCGTCTTCTACGACGTTGCGACCGAGCGCACCGTGGACGGCTCGGGCTACGGCAAGAGCGTCGTCTATCGCAGCTCCGGCCCCTCGCGCGCCGCGAAGTACGGCGCCGCCGGCGTTCTCATCCGCTCGATCGGGACCGACGACAACCGGCTGCCGCACACGGGGGGACTCCAGTACGACAAGGCCCAGCCGAAGATTCCGGCCGCGGCGCTCTCGATCCCTGACGCCGACCTCGTCGGCCGGCTGCTCGCGCGCGGCAAGCCCGTCCGCATCCGGTTCACGCTCGACTGCGGCGACCGGCCCGACGCCGAATCGGCCAACGTCGTCGGCGAGGTTCCGGGACGCGAGAAGCCGGAGGAGATCGTGCTGCTCGGCGCGCATCTGGACTCCTGGGACCTCGGCCGCGGCGCCGTGGACGATGCGGCCGGGTGCGGCATCGTCGTCGAGGCGGCGAGGCAGATCGCGGCCCTGCCGCGGCGGCCGCGCCGGACCATCCGGGTCGTCCTCTTCGCCAACGAGGAGAACGGAACGGCGGGCGGCACGGCGTACGCGGCCGCGCACGCCGCCGAGCTCGAGCGGCACGTCGGCGCGCTCGAGGCCGACTTCGGCAGCGGCCGCCCCCTCGGCCTCTCCTGGAACGCGGGGCCGCGGTCCGGGGCCCTGCTCGAGCAGATCGCCGGCGTCCTCGCCGGACTCGACGCCGGAAAGCTCGCGCCGGGCGACTACGGCGGCGTGGACATCTCGCGGCTCGTGGTCGCCGGCGTTCCGCTCTTCGGCCTGCTGCAGGACGGCTCCGCCTACTTCGACGTCCACCACACGGCCAACGACACCTTCGACAAGATCGTCCCTCGCGACCTCGACCGGGCCACGGCGGCCGCGGCCGTGACGGCCTGGTGCCTGGCCGAATCGCCGGCCGTGCCCGAGCGCATCCCGGCCGACAAGCGCAAGCTGCCGTGGTGACCCGGTCGCTGCGCGCTCTCGCGGCGGCCGCGGTCTTCGCGTGGGCGGCGGCGCTGCCCGCTTCCGATCTCGACGCCGCGACGGCCGGGCGCTTCGCGAAGCTCGCGCTCGCGTGCCTCGACCGCGAGTACCCGAACAAGCCCGACCCGGTGCTCGAAGGGCCGGCCGACGTGAAGCCGACGCGGGACGCCCATCCCGCCTTCTACGGCTGTTACGACTGGCACTCCTCGGTGCACGGCCACTGGATGCTCGCGCGGCTCCTCAAGGCGTACCCGGCGCTTCCCGAGGCCGACGCGATCCGCGCGCGCCTCGACGCTCACTTTTCCGACGACGCCATCGCCGCCGAAGCGCGCTACCTCGAGGCGCCGGGCGCGCGCACCTTCGAGCGGCCCTACGGCTGGGCCTGGACGCTGACGCTCGTCGGAGAGCTCGAGACCGCCGGGAACCCCCGGCAGACCGCGTGGCGGAACCGGCTGAAGCCGCTCGAGAGCGCGGTCGTCAACCGCTTCCAGGACTACCTGCCGAAGCTCACGCGCCCCGTCCGCAGCGGAATCCATCCCAACACGGCGTTCGCGCTCTCCCAGGCCCTGGACTACGCGCGCGCGACCCGCCGCCCCGATCTCGAGAAGATCCTTCTCTCCCGGTCCAGCTTCTACTACGGACAGGACCGCGCCTGTCCGCTGGCGTACGAGCCCTCGGGCGAGGATTTCTTCTCGCCGTGCCTGGCCGAAGCGGACCTCATGCGCCGGGTGCTGCCGGCGAAGGACTACGGCAAGTGGCTCAAGCGCTTTCTGCCGCAGCTCTCGCCGCACAAGACGTTCCCCCTCTCGCCCGTGACGGTGACCGATCCCACGGACCCGCGGCTGATTCACTGGGACGGGCTGAATCTCTCGCGCGCGTGGATGCTGCGCGGCATCGCCAACGGCCTCGCGCCCGCAGACTCGCGCCGCGGCGTCCTGCTCAAAGCGGCCGCCGCACACGAGGAGGCGGGCCTCGCGCGGGTGACCTCGGGAGACTACGCCGGCGAGCACTGGCTCGCGAGCTTCGCGGTCTACCTGCTGACGGAGCGCTGAGGAGCTACGGCGGAAACGCCGCCGTGTCCGAGCCGCCGCACTCGCTGCCGGCGGGCTTGCTGTAGGTCTTCTGGATCCCTGTCTCGTCCTCGGTGACCGTCAGCGTGTACTCGAGATCCGTCAACCCGCCGTAGAAGAACCAGTACTTCCCGTTGATCCCCGTCCCGTCGAGCATCTTGACGAAGACCTCAGGATTGTTCGGGTTGTTCGTGATCGCCGGAATGCTGAAGTAGCCCCAGAGGTCGTTGACCTGCGTCGCCACGCCCGGACCGGTCCGGCCGGTGCGCTGGTCGGTGGCGGTGAGGGTGATCGTGAAGGGGTGCGCGGCGTTGAGCACGAGAGTGCCGGGATCCGGAAACCGATACGCAAAGACCCCCGTGCTGGTCGCCGCGTACAGGTATCCGCCGGTCGCGTCCAGAGCAACGGCATTGACCGCGAGGTCCGTCAGACCCGCGTTCATCGGGGTCCACGTCGTCCCTCCGTCGGCGCTCGACAGGACGCCATTCGCCGACGTCGCGGCATAGAGCCGGCCCGCGTGAAGGGGATCGGCCACGATCTGCACGGTCGGAACCACGCTCCGCGAGACGAACGTGCGGCCCGTATCGTCGCTCCGGAGGATCCCCGATGGTCCGCCGCCGTAGATCGTGGACACCTGAAAGGGGTCCACGATCAGCGTCACGACGTTTTCGGACAGGCTCCCGGACCGAGACGTCCACGTCGATCCGCCGTCCTCGGAAGCGAAGAGCGCCGGCGTTCCCGCGCCTCCGGGAACGACGACGGCCGCGTACATCCGCCCTGCCGTCCGCGGATCGAGTGCGGCCGCCGTGATGAACGACTGCGTTCCGGGGCCCCCGATCATCGGACCGATTTCGGTCCAATGCGCTCCGCCGTCGCTGCTGCGGCGCAGCCGCGCCGGCCCTCGAAGACCATCGAGCAGATAGAGAGTCCGGGACGCAAACGGATCGATCTCGAGAACGAGCTCCAGGGTCTGGAAATCGCTCAGAAGCAGGGTCCAGCTCGCGCCCGCATCGCGGCTGACGGAAAGCTCGGCATGGTAGTTGGCATTACCCGAACCGTTGACCGCGGCGTAGATCGCTCCGGCCGGATCGACGGCAAGCGCGCGCGCAAAGTTGTAGGTGCTTGCCCCGCCGGGACCGGAGAACGGCTGCCAGCTCGCGCCGTGATCCGTGCTCCCGGCGACCTGATCGCTGACGATGGCGCCCCAATCGATGTAGACGGCTCCGTCGGGACCGACGACGACGGTTTGGGCGCCGGAATTCGGGGCAGCCGTCCAGGAGCCGACGCCGGCGAAAAGCGCCGCCGCGCGAACGAGAATGGCGGCGGCGAAGAAGAACTTCGATCTCACGGTTGCCTGACAGTACTACGGACGCGGACCGCCGGCCGTCGCGCGCCGATCAGCTCCCCTGTTTGACCTTCTCCCGCACGGCCTGCACCTCGGGATGCTGGAAACCGAGCAGCTCGGCGATCCGGCGGGCGAGCTGGTTCTCGACGGCCGAGAGCTCGCCGTCGGCATAGACGACGCCCCAGATCACCTCGACGAGGCGCAGGCGCTGATCCCGGGTGAACTTCTCGGCCACCAGCTTCGTAAACTGGTAGAGGTCGACGCTCTCGCGGCGCTCCTCTTCGGCGAGCCGCACGACCTCCGCCACGTCCGCCGGGGGCACGCCGAGGTCCTCCCGCACCGCGCGCAGGATGCGGTCCCGCTCCTCGGGGGCAAACACGTCGTCGGCATGCGCGATCTCGAGCAGCAGGGCGCACGCCGCGATCGCGACCGCGTCCGGGCGCGGCGGCTCTTCCGGATCCGCGAAGCGCGACGTGAAGAAATGGCGAATTTCGTGGATTCCCATGGGGGCAGTCTATGCCCGGGATTCCGAAACTTTTCGCCGGCCCCGAGCGTATAGGTGGTCAGGTGACGATGATGAACCGCCGTGATTTCGAGACTTTGCTGGTCACGCTCGAGTCGACCCCGGCGCTGCTGGTCCGGGCGGCCACCGACCTGGCCGGCGCGGCGGCCCGTGTGCGCCCGGCCGGAGGCGGGTTCTCGTTCGTCGAGAACGTCTGGCACCTGGCCGACCTCGAGCGCGAGGGCTACGGGCTGCGCATCCGGCGCATCCTCTCCGAGGAGAACCCGGCGCTGCTCAACTTCGACGGCGACCGGGCCGCGCGCGAGCGCGGCTACCAGGAAAAGAGCCTCGACCTCGGCCTCGCGATCTTCGCCGGCGCCCGCCGCATCAACCTCGACAAGCTGCGGGTGCTGCGGCCCGCCGACTGGAAGCGCGCCGGCTCGCAGGAAGGCGTGGGGCGCGTCACGCTCGCCGACATCCCGCGGATGATGGCCGAGCACGACCGCTCTCACGAAGCCGAGATCGCCGCGCTCCTCGCCTTCCACCGCGGGCGCCCGGTGGCGGAATCTCCGTCCCGTCCGACCTCGGCCGTCGCGTAGGGCCGGCGGGTCAGGCGGCGCTTCGCCGCTGCTTCCTCCACTCCCGCGCCGCGGCGATGATGCCCGGCAGGATCGAGAGGAAGATCACGACGAGGATGACGATCTCGATGTGCTCCCGGACGCCCGGGATCTGGCCGAGGAAGTAGCCGATCAGCGTCATCGAGAGGACCCACAGCGCCCCGCCGACGACGTTGAAGGACAGGAACCGGCGGTACTCCATCTGCGCCATTCCGGCCACCACGGGCGCGAAGGTCCGGACGATCGGCATGAATCGGGCGAGCACGATCGTCTTGCCGCCGTGCTTCTCGTAGAAGTCGTGCGCCCGGCGCAGGTGCGCGGGGTTGAAGAGCAGCGACTTCGGGCGCTTGAAGAGCGCCGGGCCGGTCTTGCGGCCGACCCAGTACCCCACCGTATCGCCGAGGATCGCGGCCGCGATGAGGATGAGGTTCAGGTGCAGGATGTTCAGCTGCCCGGTGCCGGCGAAGACGCCCGCCGTCACGAGCAGCGAGTCGCCGGGCAGGAAAAAGCCCACGAGAAGGCCCGTTTCCGCGAAGACGATGATGGTCATCGCGGTCAGGCCTCCGACCCGCACCAGCGTCTCGACGTCCGTGAGCTGGTGGAAAATGTGCTTGAACCATTCCATCGAGTCGCGTGATGGTAGCAGACGGCGGCGCGGGCCGGGCTCGAGGTTAGACTTCCGCCATGGCCGAATACACCGACGAGCACGCCCGCAGCGGCATCGACGCCGCGCTGCCCGCGATCGAGACCTGGCCGAACCAGTACCCCGACTACGAGATCGCGGTCGAGATCCCGGAGTACAACGCGATCTGCCCGAAGACGGGCCTGCCGGATTTCGGACACCTGACGATCCGGTACGTGCCCGACCGCCTCTGCCTCGAGCTGAAGTCGCTCAAGCTCTACATCGTCGCGTACCGCGACGTCGGCATCTTCTACGAGAACGCCGTCAACCGGATCCTCGAGGACTGCGTGGCCGCGTGCCGGCCCGTCCGGATGACGATCACGGGGACGTTTTCGTCCCGAGGCGGCATCTCCTCGACGGTCGAGGCGCGCTATCCCCGGGACGCGGGCGCTGGCGCCCGGAACTCGTCGTAGAGCGCGTCGCGGATCATCCGCGCCAGCGGCCCGCCGCGGCCGCTGCCGATCGGGCGGCCCTCCACGGAGACGATCGGGTAGGTCCACAGCGTCGTCGACGCGAAGAACACTTCCTGGGCGGCGTACATCTCCTCGACCGTGAAAGCGCGCTCCTCGATCGCGAGGCCGAGCCGCCGCGCCGCCTCGATCGCCGCGACGCGCGTGACGCCGGGCAGGATGCGGGGGCCGTTGGGCGCCGTGCGCAGGATGCCCTTCGAGACCATGAAGAGGTTCGCCTTGGTCCCCTCGAGCGCGAACCCGTCGCGGACGAGGATCGCGTCGATCGCGCCGGCCTCCCGCGCCTTCTGCGCGGCCAGGACGTTGGGAAGGAGCATCACGCTCTTGATGTCGCAACGCCCCCAGCGCTCGTCCGTCAGCAGGATCGCCTTGCCTCCCTCGGGCGGCGGCGGCGGGTCCACCTCGCGGGCGAAGGCGAACACCGTGGGCTTCGTGCCCTCCGGCGGAAACGCGTGGTACCGCGGCGCCGCGCCGCGGGAGACCTGCGCGTAGACGAAGGCGTCCTTCTCGGAGAGGCCGTTCTCGGCGAGCAGGCGCGCGCCGACCGCCTCGAAGAACTCGGGCGTCGCCTTCAGCGCGATCGCGTCGAGGCCCTCGCGCATCCGGTCGAGATGCTCGGCCAGCCGATACGGGTGGCCGCGGTAGTACCTCACGACCTCGTAGATCGCGTCGGCGAAGAGAAAGCCGCGGTCGAGCGGCGAAATGCCGGCCTCGTTCTCGGGAACGAAGCGGCCGTTCAGATAGACGATCGACATGGATGGGGAATCTAACAGACGCCGTTTCCTACTTCGCCCGCTCGAGGAACACCGCGACCGTCCGCGCCAGGTCCGCGCTGCCCGCCAGGCCGCGATAAGCCGCCTCGGCCGCCGGCAGCCGCGCGGCGAGGGCTTCCCGGCGCGGCGTCCGCAGCAGCCCGCGCGCGGCGTCGAGCGCCGCCGGGCTCGTCCCGAGAATGCGCTCGGCCAGCCGCTCGGTCTCCCCGGCGAGCCGGCCGGAGGGCACGGCCCGCGCCGCGAACCCGGCCTCCGCCGCCTCTTTACCGGAAAGGATCCGGCCGGAGAGGATCCATTCGGCCGCCCGCGCTTCGCCGATGCGCCCGGGCAGCAGGGCCGCCGCCCCCGGCGGGAAGCACGCGAGACGGATCTCCGGGAAGCCGATGCGCGCGTCCTCGCCGACGAGCACGAGGTCGCAGGCCGCGACGATTTCCGCGCCCCCGCCGAGACACGCGCCGCCGACGGCGGCGAGCGTCACGGCCGGCGATTCCACCAGGGCCGCGAGGACCTCGCGCATGGCGGCGAGCATCCGCTCGATCCGCGCGGGCTCGGGAACATGGTCGGCCACGTCCACGCCGGCGCAGAAGGCGCGCGGCAGACCCGTCAGCACCAGCAGGCGCGCCGTCGCGGCCTCGCGGATCGCGCGCCCGAGGACTTCCAGGGCCCCGGCGTCGAGGACGTTGACGGGCTCCCGCGCGATCTTCAGGTCCGCCCGGGCGCCGCCGGCGGAGCGTTCGAGCGCGATCCCGCCCGGCAGGATCACTTCGCCGCGGGCGTCGGCGCCGGCGTCGGCTTGCGGCTGGCCTTGTCGCGCTCGGCGCGCACCGCGGCCTTCACGTTGGCGATGTGCGCTTCGTTGACGGGTATGCCCTTGACCTCGTTCTCGGGCGCGCGAATCTGGGCGTCCAGCATGTCGTCGCGCGTGCCGCTCTTCACGAACTTCTGCGCCAGCTCGTTGACGGCGTGCACGTAGGCGAGCGATTCGGCGATTCCCTGCTTCGATCCGACGTCGCCGTGGCCGGGCACGACCTTCTCGGCCGGCACCTTCGAGAGCGTCGTCAGGGCCTTCTCCCAGCCCGAGGGGTCCACGTCCGGCGACTGCATGAAGGGCATGCGCCCGTTGAGCGCGACGTCGCCGCTGAAGAGGATCTTGTCGCTGGGGAGATAGATGACGAGATCGCCCTTCGTGTGGGACGCCCCGAGGTAGTAGATCTGCACGTTGTGGATTCCATCTACCAGGATCGCGCGCTCCGAGAGGGACTCGACGACGGGACGGACGCTGGGTTTGCCGTTCAACGGGTCAGCCGGATCGGAGACGCCCTGCGTGACCAGGGCGAGGATCTGTCCGGCGACGCCCTCCTGGCAGACGATGCGCGCGCCCGCCGCGGCGAACGCCCGCGCGCCGCCGGAGTGGTCGGCGTGCGCGTGCGTGAGGACGAGGGAACGGACCGGCTTTCCGCCGGTCGTCTCCGCGATGGCCTTCAGGATCTCGGCGCCGTTGGCGGCGTCGGCGCCCGAGTCGATCGCGACCACGCCGTCGCCGAGCAGGAACCAGCCGACGTTGGCGCCCTTCTCGGGCGTCGCCGCCCAGACGCCGTCCGTGAGCTTTTCGACCTTGAGCTTGGTTTCGGCCGACAGGGGCGCGGCCAGGACGGCGGCCAGACTGAGGGCACAGGCGAGGGCGCGGGTTCTCATGAGGCTTCTCCTTCGACGACTCTATAGCCGGGATCCGGCACCACAACGCGGCCGGCGGCCCGGAATTCCCTAAGCGGCGCCGCCCCGCCCGTCCGCCTTCTCCCGCGCAGCCCGGAGAAACTCCGCGAAGAGGCGCTCCGACACGGGATCCCCGGCGAGATTCTCGGGATGCCACTGCACGGCGACGAGCCACGGTCCGGACGGCGCCTCGACGGCCTCCGGCACGCCGTCGGGCGCCACCGCGGAGACCGAGAGGCCCGGCGCGACCCGCTCGATCGCCTGGTGGTGCCGGCTGTTGACGGCGGCCTCCGGGGCGCCGCTGATCGCCGCCAGGCGCGATCCCGGCGAGATCGCCACGTTGTGATCGCGGCGCGTCTTCTCCTCGCTGCTCCTCTGGTGCGTCACCGCCGAGGAAAGCTCGGACGGGATGTCCTGCACGAGCGTGCCGCCGAGGGCGACGTTGACGACCTGCAGCCCGCGGCAGATCCCGAGCACCGGCGCGCCCTGCCGCCGCGCCTCCTCGAAGAGGTGAAAGTCGAGGCGGTCGCGCTCGGCGTCGACCTCGACGGAGCCGTTGTCGAGCTCGCGCTTTCCGTACCGCGCGGGATCCACGTCCACCCCGCCGCCGAGAACGAGCGCGTCGAACGGGCCCTCCGCCGGGGCGAGCGGCGTCACGACGGCGATCGCCTCGCGCGGCACGCCCGCGGCGACGAGCGAACGGACGTAGTCGTTCGTCTCCGAGGCGTCCGCGTCCCGGTCGAGCGTGAGGGCGATGCGCAAGGGCGGCATTCAGTCGCGCTCGAACAGCACGGCCATCCCCATGCCGCCCGACACGCAGAGCGTGGCGATGCCGCGCCGCGCGCGCCGGCGCTTCATCTCGTGGAGCAGCGTCGCGACCATGCGCGCCCCCGTGGCGCCGATCGGGTGGCCGAGCGCGATCGCGCCGCCGTTGACGTTCACCTTCGAAAGATCGAGCGACAGGTCCCGCGCGCAGGCGATGACCTGGGCGGCAAACGCCTCGTTCAGCTCGATCAGGTCGATGTCGCCGAGGGCAAGCTTCGTCTTCTCGAGGAGCGCGCGAATGGCGGGGACAGGTCCGATGCCCATGCGGGACGGGTCCACGCCGGCGGAGGCCCACGCCGCCACGCGGGCGAGCGGCTCGACGCCGGCCTTGCCGGCCTCCTCGCCGGTCGCGAGGACGAGGGCGGCGCCCCCGTCGGTGATGCCGGAGGAGTTGCCCGCGTGCACCGTGCCGTTCTCCTCGAACACCGGGGGCAGCTTCGCGATCGAGGCGAGCGTCGTGTCGGGCCGGGGATGCTCGTCCGCCTCGACCACGACGTCTCCCTTCTTCCCGGCCACGGTCACCGCGGCGATCTCGTCAGCGAACCGGCCCGCGCGCACGGCCTCCGCGGCCCGCCGCTGCGATTCGACGGCGTACGCGTCCTGCTCGGCCCTCAGGATCCCGTACTCCCGCACGAGGTTCTCGGCCGTCTCGCCCATGAGCTGCCCGCAGAGGGGACAGAGGAACCCGTCTCGGTACATCCCGTCCACCACCTCGGCGTTGCCCATCCGCATGCCGAACCGGGCGCGCGGCAGGAGATACGGAGTGGCCGACATGCACTCGGCGCCCCCGGCGAGGACGACGTCGTTTTCCCCGGCGCCGATCGTGAGCGCGCCGAGGGTGAGGGCCTTGAGCGACGACGCGCACGCCTTGTTGACCGTGAAGGCGGGCACGGCGTCGGGAACGCCCGCGCGGTGCGAAACCTGCCGCGCCGTGTTGGGCCCGCCGCCGGCCTGCCGCGCGTGCCCGAAGATCGTCTCGTCCACGGCGGCCGCGGACAGGCCCGAGCGCTCGAGGGCGGCCGTCGCCGCGGCCGCGCCGAGCTCGGCCGCGCTCAGACCGGCGAAGGCGCCGCCGAACTTGCCGATCGGCGTCCGGACCGCGGAAAGGACGCAGACGGGTCGCACGCGCGGATGGTATCAGTCGGGATTCGGGATTCGGGAAGGGTACAGTGCTTCGTTCCCCGTTTCCCGTTTCCCGTTTCCCGTTTCCCGTTTTCCGTCTTCCGTCTTCCGTCTTCAGATCACCGGGAGGTGCACGGTAAACGTCGAGCCCTTGCCGACCCGGCTCTCGACCGTGACGCGTCCCTTGTGCGCCTCGACGATCCAGCGAACGATCGACAGGCCGAGGCCCGAGCCGCCCGGGTTGGCGCGGCGCGACCGTTTGCTCCGGAAGAAGCGCTCGAAAACGAACGGCACGTCGGCCTCCGGGATGCCGCAGCCCGTGTCCGTCACGGACAGCAGGGCCTCCCCGGGCGACGCGGCCACGCGGACCTCGATCCGGGCCCCCGCCTCGGAGTACTGGAGCGCGTTCTCGACGAGGTTGTGCAGCACCTGCTGGAGGCGCCCCGAGTCCGCGAAGACGTACACGGGCAGGGCCGGGGCCGACGCCGCGATGGTGATCTCCCGGTCCACGGCGGCCGGCTCGAGGTCGCGCACCGTGTCGGCGGCGAACCGGCCAAGGTCGAGGTTCGCGAACGAGAGCGTGACGCGCCCGCTCTCGCCCCGCGTGAGCAGCAGCAGGTTCTGCGAGATGCGCGTCAGGTGGCGCACCTCGAGGATCGCGTTGCCGATCGCCTCGCGGTACTCCTCGGCGGTCCGATCCTCCTCGAGGGCCACCTCGAGCGAACCCCGGAGCACGGTCAGGGGCGTACGCAGCTCGTGGGAGACGTCGGCGATGAACTGCTGCTGCTCCTTCTCCGAGGCCGCGAGGGCGTCCAGTCGGGCGTTCAGGCCGTCCGCGACCGCGCGCGCATCGCCGGAGAGGTCCTCCGCGGTGATGCGCAGCAGGGGCTGCTTCTCGCTCGCCGCGAGGCGCTCGCGCAGCTTCGCCAGGGCCGACGCCTCCGCCGGAGGCGTGCCCGCGCGCAGGCGGTCGAAGAGGGCCATCGCGCCGGCCTCAGGCGTCCGGCGGGGCGCCCGCCTCGCGAACGCGGTAGCCGACGCCGCGCACGGTCTGGATGAGCTTCTCGCGCTCTCCCCCGTCGATCTTCTTGCGCAGCGCGTTGATGTAGACGTCGATGATGTTGGTCGACAGGTCGAAAGAGTCCTGCCAGATGCGCGCCTGGATCTCGGGCCGAGACACGACCCGTCCGCGCCGCCGCAGGAGCAGCTCGAAGAGCTCCCCCTCCTTCTCGGTCAGACGCACGGCCTCGTCGCCCCGGATCACCTCGCGCGACTCCGGCTCGTACGTCAGATCGTCGAACACGAGCGGGCCCGGCGAGGCGACCTCGGTGCGCCGCAGGAGGGCGCGAGCCCGGGCGAGGAGCTCCCGGAAGGAGAACGGCTTGACGAGATAGTCGTCGGCGCCCGCGTCGAGGCCCTCGACCTTGTTCTCGGTCGTGTCGCGCGCGGTCAGCATGATGATCTTCGCGCGCACGCTGCGGGCCCGCAGTTCCCGGCAGAGCTCGATGCCGTCGCGCGACCCTGGCAGGAGCAGGTCGAGGATCACGAGGTCCGGCGCCGCCGCGATGATCGCCTCGAGGGCGGTGTCCGTGTCCGCCGCCGTCTCGACCGTGTAGCCCTTTTCGGTCAGTCCCTTCTTGAGGAACTGGGATATCCGCTGCTCGTCCTCGACCACGAAGACCTTCACGTCCCCTCCTCCCCGGAATCGGCCCCGCCGCGCGGCGGGCGCTGCCCGGCCACGAAGGAGAGGACGAAGACCGCCCCGGCTCCGGCCGCGAAGCCGGCCGCGAACGACGAGGTCGGCTGGGGCGCCGCCACGGCCACGACCGCCCCGACGGCCAGCAGGCCGAAGAGGAGGGGCCGGGAGACGGCGATGGGCGGCACGGAGGGAATCATAGGCGCTCGGTCCGGTTATTATGACCGCCTTAAGGATAAGGAGAGGACCATGAGAAGAAACACCTGGGGAACTGCCGCGCTGGCCGCCGCCGCCCTCGTCGGCATCGCCGCCCTGGCCCGCTCGTCGGACGCCGCCACCAAGGCGACGGCCACGATCGAGTCGCGCAGCGGCTCGAAGGTCACCGGAAAGGCCGTGTTCACGGAGCTGCCGTCGGGCAAGACGAAGGCCGAGGTCTGGATCGAGAACGCGACGCCCGGAACCCACGGGCTCCACATCCACGAGAAGGGCGACTGCTCGGCGCCCGACGGAACCTCGGCCGGCGGCCACTTCAACGCCGCGGGCAACCCCCACGCCGCGCCCACCGAGTCCGCGCACCACAACGGCGACTTCGGCAACATCGAGATCGGGGCGGACGGCAAGGGCCATCTCGAGATCACGTCCGACATGATCACGGTCAAGCCCGGACCGAATTCCGTGGTCGGCAAATCGGTGATCTTCCACGAGAAGGCCGACGACATGAAGACGCAGCCCACCGGGGCCGCCGGCGCGCGCTACGGCTGCGGCGTCATCCAGTAGGCGGGCCGCGAAGGACGGGGTCGTGACGAAGCCCCGCTTCGACCTCCCCCCGGACGAGCTGCGGCGTCTCGGGGGGCTCGCTGCGGACGCGGTGGCCGCGCACCGCGAGGGTCTGCTCGACCGGCCCGTCTTCGGCAAGGTCGGCAAGGGCGCCTCCCTCTTCGACGAGCCCCTGCCCGAGGAGGGACGGCCCTTCGAGGAAGTGCTGGCGTTCGTGCGCGAGCACGTCCTGCCCTTCCCGATGGGCAACTCCCACCCGAGGTTCTACGGCTTCATCAACGCGACCGCGGACCCGGTCGGGATCATGGCGGACTTCCTCGCCGCCGGGATGAATCCCAACTGCTGGGGCGGCGACCACGCGGCGATCCATGTCGAGCTGCGCGCGCTCGCCTGGCTCGCGGCGATGGTCGGCTACCCGGCCTCCGCCGAGGGGATCCTGGTCTCGGGCGGCTCCATGGCGAACTTCACGGCCCTCGCGGCCGCGCGGCGGGCCATGACGCCGGGCAACGTGCGCGAGGAGGGCCTGTCCGGACCGGGCCGGCCGCGGCTGACGGTCTACGCTTCCGACCAGGTCCACTCCTGCGTGGACAAGGCGGTCGACCTGCTCGGCATCGGCACGAATCAGCTGCGCAAGATCCCGACGGACGAGCGCTTTCGGATCCGCGTCGACGAGCTCGAGAAGGCGATCGCGACGGACCGGCGCGAAGGCCTCCTTCCGGCGATCGTCGTCGGCAACGCGGGCACCGTGAATACCGGAGCCATCGACCCGCTCGACGCGCTGGCCGACCTGTGCCGCCGCGAGTCGCTGTGGTTCCACGCGGACGGCGCCTACGGCGCCCTGGCCTCGACCGTCCCGGCGCTCAAGCCGCTCTTCGCCGGCATGGAGCGCGCCGATTCCCTCGCCACCGATCCGCACAAGTGGCTGTATTCGCCCTACGAGGTCGGAGCGACTCTCGTGCGCGAGCCGGGACGCCTGTCGGCGGCGTTTCGCCGGTTCCCCGAGTACCTCGCGACCGACCCGGAGAGCCCCTTTCCCGGCCCCGCGTGGTACGCCGAGCGCGGCGTCGAGCTCTCGCGGGGCTTCAAGGCCCTCAAGGTATGGATGGGCCTGAAGACGCACGGCCGCCGCGCGTACGCGGACCAGATCGCGAGCGACGTGAAGCTGGCCCGCTTCCTCTCGGACGCGGTCGATCGGCGGCCGGACTTCGAGCGCCTGGCCGAGCCGGTCCTTTCGATCGCGAACTTCCGGTTCCGCCCGGCGGACCGGGAGCTCGGCGACGCCGAGCTCGACCGCATCAACCGTTCGATCATCCACCGTCTCGTGGGCGAGGGCACCTTCTTTCTCGCCCCCACGGTCCTCAAGGGCCGCACCGCCCTGCGCGTATCGATCACGAACTTCCGCACGCGCGAGGAAGACCTGCTTTTCCTGCTCGACGAGGCCGCGCGCATCGGCAATTCGCTGGTCGGTTCCTCGACCCCCTAGCAGGTTGCCGAAATGACGCTTCGCCGCGCCGGACGCCTCGCGCTCTTCCTGGGGCTGTTCGCCGGCGCGGCGCGGGCCGAGTCCGACCCCGCCTACGCGGCCCTGCGCGCGGCGAAGCCGCAGGGGCCGGGCGTCGCGGTGCACGACCTGACGCTCGAGCGCGACGTCTTCCGGTTCCGGTTCGAGAAGGGCACGTTCCAGTTCCTGCCGCCCGTCGAGGGCCGCGTCACCGGGGCCGTCTTCGTCGGCGCGGGATCGTGGCAGCTTACGCCGGCGACGGAGGGCGAGCGCCGGCACCTGGCGCTGCTCACGGGCGACAAGGGGCTCGAGGTCCTGACGGACCGCTTCGACGCGCTCGTGCTGCTCTTCACCGACGGCACCGAGGACGAGATCCGCCGTGCGGGTACGCCCGAGACCGGAGCCGCGCCCCCGGGCGCCGCCGAGGCGTGGGAGGCCTACCGGCGGACCGAGCGCAAGGACCTGAAGGCGAACGTCGAGATCCGCATCCTCGAGGATCTTCTCGGCAAGCCGGCGTCGCGAGGCGGCGTCTTCGCGGCCCTGTTGCGGGGACAGAAGGTGCCGGCGGCCCTCGCCGTCGTCGACCCCTACGGACTCGAATGGCTGGCCTCCTGGATGATGCCCGGCAACGAAGGCTCGGGCCTCTACGTGCTCCCCGAGGAGGACGCCGGGTTCTGGTACCTGTGCCGCCGCAAAGCCGATCTCTCCGGCCCGCCGCCGAGGGAGCCGGTCCGGGCGGAGCATTACGACGTCGATTCCACGATCCGGGAAAACGGGCGGCTGGCGGGATCGACGACGATCCACCTGGAGGCCCTCGTGGGAGGTCAGCGCGTCCTCCCGATCCACCTGACCGATCGGCTTCGCATCCAGGAGGCGGCGATGTCTTTCGGCGACGCGGAGAGCTGGGACCCCGCCGCGGTCATCCAGGAGAAGCAGGACGAAGACTCGGATGCGGCCCTCGTCCTGCCCCGCGCGCCGATCCCGGGCGAGCCCGTGCAGGTGCGGATCCGCTACGAGGGCAAAGACGTGCTGCGTTCCCGGGGAGACGGCATCTACGCGGTCGGCGCCCGGGAGAGCTGGTACCCGAACCTGGGCACCTTCCGCAGCCTGTCCACGTTCGCGCTGACGTATCGCGTGCCGAAGGGGAACCAGGTCGTCTCCGTCGGCGACCGCACGGAGGACCGGACCGAGGGCGACCTGCAAGTCTCCGTGTGGAAGACGGCGCGCCCGATCCGCGTCGCGGGCTTCAACTACGGCAAGTTCCGCAAGCTCGAGAAGGATGATCCCGACAGCGGCCTGAAGCTCGAGGTCTACACGAACCCCGGCACGCCGGACATCGTGCGGGAGATCAACGACTGGCTCCAGTCGCGGCGGGGGCCCTCGTCGGCGACCGCCGGTCCGCCCGGCGGGCCCGGGGACGAGAACTACTGGGGCCGGCCGGCCGGCCTGAGCAGCCTGAACCTCGACACGGCGGCATTCGCCGACGGCGCGATGGCCGACGGCCTGAACGCGGCGCGCGTCGGGACGGCGTACTTCGGGCCCCTCGAGGAGAAGCACGTCGCGATCACGCAGCAGGCGCAGTGGTTCTTCGGCCAGTCCTGGCCGTCTCTCGTCTTCCTCCCCTACCTCGCCATCCTCGACGGGACGCAGCGGCAGGAACTCGGCCTGACCGGCACGACCGACTTCGTGGACCTCGTGGGCCCGCACGAGCTCGCGCACCAGTGGTGGGGCCACCTGGTCGGCTGGAACAGCTACCGCGACACGTGGCTATCGGAAGGCTTCGCGGAGTTTTCCGCCTCTCTCGTGATGCAGCGCGTGTACGGCAGCAAGCGCGCGAACGAGTTCTGGGACAGGGCCCGTCACTGGATCCTCGACAGGCCCCGCACCGGCACCGTGTCGAACGCCGACGCCGGCCCCATCACCCTCGGACTGCGCCTGCAGACGCGCCCGACGCCCGCGGCCTACCAGGCCATCGTGTACGAGAAGGGCGCCTACGTCCTGCAGATGCTGCGCACGCTGCTCTGGGACCCCAAGGCGCGCCCGGCCGACGCGCGGTTCATCGCGATGATGAAGGACTTCGCCGCGACCTACGCCGGCAAGAATCCCACGACGGCGGACTTCCAGGCGATCGTCGAGCGGCACATGACGCCGACGATGGACCTGTCGCACGACCACAAGATGGACTGGTTCTTCCGGCAGTGGGTGGACGGCATCGAGATCCCGCGCTACACGGTCAAGCTCGACGTGGCGCCGGCCGGAGCGGACCAGTACCGGATCTCCGGCTCGCTGGCGCAGGAGGGCGTGTCCACCAATTTCCACGGCTTTCTGCCGGTCTACATCGAGTTCGAGAAGAGCGAGATTCTGCGCCTCGCGGTCGTCACCTTCACGGGGACCGAGACTGTCCCGATCGACACGACGCTCAAGCTTCCGAAGAAGCCCGTCCGCGTCGTCGCGAACGCGATGCACGACGTGCTGACGAGAGATTGAGGAGCGACGCTCCACAATCTCTCGTCAGCCATCCCGAGGAGCAAAGCGACGAGGGATCCCGGACTTCTTCGCTCCCCGCCCGTCTACTTCCGCCCCCACGCCTCCCTGTTCCGGTCGATCTGCCGCGAGTGCTTCTCGAGGTGCTCGGCGTAGATCCGGAGCCAGTCCTCGGCCGTGTAGCGGCCGGACTCGGTGTGGGTGCCCTCGGCGGCCCACGCCTTCTCGGGCATGCTGCCGCAGCAGCGGCACGGTGTACCCGCGGACCGCCTCCACGGTCTTCAGCGCAAGGTCCGGCGAGGCGGCGTGGTACCCGAGGTTCTTCGCCCACCGCTCCTGGTCGTAGCCGAAGATGGTCGGGTTCGGGTCGGCCACGAGAAACCGGATCCGCAGGGCGGCGTTGGTCTCCGAATCGGCCGCGTGGCACACGACCTCGTGCGCGGACCATTTGCCCTCGCCCGGGCGCCACTGGCGCGCCTCGGCGGGCACCTTCTCCCAGGCCGCGCGCAGGCGACCGGGGCCTTCCTCGTAGCGGCGAATCAGCGCATCGCGTTCGGACGGGTTCAAGGCCATGTCGGGTTTCTCCTCTCTTTTGCGACGCTCACCACAAGGTTCCATCGAGCGAGACCACGGTCGCGCTCCCGACGACTTCGGCCGCGTGGCGCGTCCCCGCGGGGACGTAGATGCGATCGCCCGGCCCGAGGTCCCAGGCCTGGCCGCCGGACGTGACGCGCAGCACGCCTTCGAGCACGCCGTCGCACTTCGGGCGCGCGTGCTCGTGCTCGGGAAAGTTCGTTCCGGGGCGGTAGGTGTAGACGAGCACGTCGTAGCCCTCGAGCTCGAGCAGCCGCATCATTCGCTTTTCGCTGAGGTGCCGTCGGCGCCGGACCAACGCTCGAGTCGAAGCTCGGCCACGCGAGGAGTCTCCGGCTTCCGCTTTCCGCTTTCAAGGGCCACTTCCGCGCGCTCTGGCCCCCTTGGAACCTGGAGCCTGGAACCTGGAACCTGGAACCCAAAATAAAAGGGGGGGCTTTCGCCCCCCCGAGAATCACCCGAGAATTCGAATCAGTAGCGGTCGCGACGGCCGCCGCCGCCACCCTGGGTCTTGGGACGGGCCTCGTTGACCGTGAGGGCCCGGCCGCCGTACTCCTGGCCGGACAGCGCCGAGATCGCGTTGCGCGCCTCGTCGTCGTTGCCGAACTCGACGAAGCCGAAGCCCTTCGAGCGGCCGGTGTCGCGATCGGTGATGATCGCGACGGATGCGACCGCGCCGTACGGCGAGAAGAGCGTGCGGAGGTCGTCTTCGGTGGTGTTGTAGGGGAGGTTGCCAACGTAGAGTTTCATCGAAACAGAGTCCTAAAATCCGGCGTCACATTGTCCGGTTTCGCCGCGCCGCTCGGCGAGCCCGACTTCCCGTGTGATTCGTCGGACTTCAGCGAGCGCGGAAAGCGTGCGTGGAAGGCGAGCGATTACGAGAAGGCGGGCAGTATAACAAGGGGTCCCGGGGGGAGCAACCGGCCGTTAAGATTTCCTTAAGCCCTCCCCCGGCCGGCTCCGGAGAGCTCGGTCAGGGCCGCGGCAACCCACTTCTTCGTCATTTCCTTGCGCCAGAGGAAGGAGAAGTCCGTGTTGTCCATGGGCCGGGACGGGCCCGCGGCCGCCTCCGCGGCCTCGGTGATCGCGGTCACGTCGAGCGCCCGGCCCGCGAGGATCGCCTCCGCCCGATGGGCGCGCACGGGGGCCGAAGCCACGGCCCCGAGGACGATGCGGGCCTCGACGACCACGCCGCCCTCGCGGCGCACCGCCGCCCCGACCGAGAGAACCGGGAAGTCGAAGGCGCCCCGGCGGCGCAGCTTGCGGTAAGACGCCGCCCATCCGTCCGGCGCGGGCACGCGGATCTCGGTCAGGAGCTCGTCCGGACGCTTCGAGAGATAGTGGATGCCGTCGTTGACGTAGAGCTCCTCGAGCGGGATCTCGCGCTCCTCCTCCGGCGACGCCAGCACGGCGCGGGCGCCGAGAGCGATGAGCACCGGCACCGAGTCGGCCGACTGGACGGCCAGGCACTTCGGCGACCCGGGCGCTACCCAGCACACCGCGCCGTCCTTCTTCATGCAGAAGTCGATGGCCTGGCGCCATTCGTAGTTCTGGTCGTAGTAGTTGCAGCGCGTGTCGAGCAGCACGTTGCCGCCGAGCGTGCCCATGTTGCGCAGGGGGGGCGTCGAGATCTCGGCGATCGCGTGGACGAGACCCGGATACGTCCTGCTCACGCGCCGATGGTGCTCGATCCCGGAGAGCGGCACGCCGGCGCCGATGGCGAGGCCGTTCGCGCCGAAGCGCATCCGCGCGAGCGCCCCGACGCGCGAGAGGCCGATGACCGCCCGCGGCGTCTGCTGGCGCCGCTTCATGTTCGGATAGAGGTCCGTGCCGCCGGCGACGAAGGCGGAGTCGGGCCCCTCGCCCGCCTTGATGCGGAGGGCCTCTTTCACGCTCGTCGGCGCGAAGTAGCGGAAGCGCGGCAGGCGCATCATGGGCGCACGTTTCTCGGGAGTCGTAAGCCGTGAGCCGTGAGCCGAAAGGCGGGAGAGAATCGGCTTACCGCTTACGGCTTTCGGCTACGTCTCTTCACCGCACTCCCCCCGCCGCCGTCACGGGCGCGTCCGCGGCCTTCCCGTCGCCGCCCTGTTCGGGCGTCGGGACGTGGATCGGCGCGGGATAGGGAACCTCGGGGAACCGCTCGGGGCCGTAGCGCGCCGGCTTTCCCTGCGCCTTCGCCTTGAGCGCCTTCAGGATCTTCTCGGGCGTCACCGGGACCTCGTCCACGCGCACGCCGACGGCGTCGAAGACCGCGTTCGCGACGGCCGGCGGAATCGGCAGCAGCGGGCCCTGGCCCACTTCCTTGGCGCCGAAGGGGCCGTTCGGATCGGGGTCCTCCACGAGGAACGTGTCGACCGCCGGCATTTCCTTCGTCGTCGGGCTCTTGTACTCGAGCATCGAGGGGAACTTGTGGACGACGTTCTCGTTGGCGTCCGTGCGGTACGCCATCTCCTCCATCGTCGCCTCGCCGAGCCCCATGTACACCGACCCTTCGACCTGGCCCATCACCAGGACCGGGTTGATGCACTTGCCGACGTCGTGCGCGATCCAGATCTTCGGCACCGTGTAGATCCCGGTCTCGGGATCCACCTCGACCTCGACGACCGCGGCGGAGTAGGAGTACGCGGGCGACGGTCCGACGCCGGCGCCGCGGTAGCGTCCCGCGGAGGGCGGCGGCGAATAGGACCCGACCGTCCCGAGCGTGCCGAACTTCGACTCGGCCGCGACGGCGGCTTCGGAAAAGCTCATGCCCTTGTCCGGGTCCTCGACGTCGAAAACGCGCCCGCCGGCGAGGCCTACGCGCTCGCCCGGGATCGCGAGCTTGCCGGCCGCCGCCTCGACGATCATCTGCTTCGCCCGCTCGGCCGCCTGGATGGCGGCGTTGCCCGTCATGAGCGTGACGCGCGAGGAATAGGAGCCGAGGTCCACGGGTGTCAGGTCCGTGTCCCCGGTGACGATCCGGATGTCGAAGGGATCGATCCCGAGGACCTCGCCCACGATCGCCGCGAGGATCGTGTCCGAGCCCTGGCCGATGTCCGTCGAGCCGCAGAAGACGGTCACGCCGCCCCCGCGGTCGACCTTCAGCTGCACTCCCGACTGCGGCATCGTGTTCCAGTAGATGGGCAGGCCGGCGCCGCAGAGGTACGACGAGCACGCGATGCCGAGACCGCGCCCGGGCGGGAGCCTGCCGCGCCGCTTCTTCCAGCCGGAGGCCGCGACGACCTTGTCGATGCAGGCGCCGAGGCCCATCGAGCCGACGCGGAGGAAGTTCGCGGTCAGGGAGTTCGCGGGTTGGAGGTGGTCGCGGCGGATGGCGGCCGGGTCGAGGCCGAGGTCGCAGGCGATCCGGTCGAGTTCGACCTCGAGCGCGAAGCGCGGCTGCGGCGTGCCGTGGCCGCGCTTGGGGCCGCAGGGCGGCTTGTTGGTGAAGACGCGGGCGCCGTCGAACCGGTAGGCCGGCACGCGGTACGTCACCGTCTGCAGCGCGCCGGTGTAGTAGGTCGAGGCGACGCCGTAGGAGCCGTACCCGCCGCCGTCGAGAATCGTCTGGAAGTGGAGAGCGGTGATCGCGCCGTCCTTCTTCACGCCGGTCTTCACGCGCATGAGGGTCGGATGCCGGCCCCGGTGGCAGTAGAAGACCTCTTCGCGCGTCAGGCAGATCTTCACGGGACGGCCCGTGACCCGGGAGAGATGGGCCACCACGATCTCGTGGTTGAACGGATCGGATTTCCCGCCGAAGCCGCCGCCGTTGGGCGTGGCGATCACGCGGATCTTCGCCGGCGGCATGCCGAGGACCTTCGCAAGAGCGCGGTGGACGTAATGCGGCGTCTGGGTCGAGGACCACAGCGTCAGTTTGCCGTCCGGCCCGAAGTCGGCGACCGCCGCGTGCTGCTCGAGCGGCAGGTGCGTGTTGCCCTCGTAGAAGTAGAGGTTGTCGTAGATCCGGTCGGCCCGCGAGAAGCCGCCCCCGGTGTCGCCGAACTCCATCGACACGAGCTTGTGGATGTTGCCGGAGTCGCCGTAGTCGTGGATCGGCGTCGCCGCGGCCGCGAGGCCGTCGTCGATCGACCCGACGGGCGGCAGCCGCTCGTACGTCACGTCGATGAGGTCGAGGGCGGCGAAGGCCGCGTCCTCGTCCACCGCGGCGACGGCGGCGACCGGGTCGCCGACGAACCGCACGCGATCGATGCAGAGCGCGTGCTCGTCCTGCGACACGGGAAGAATGCCGAACGGCGTCGGCAGGTCCTTGCCGGTCGCGACCGCGATCACGCCCGGCGCCGCGAGGGCGCGCGAGACGTCGATCGCCGCGATCCGCGCGTGCGCGATCTTCGACCGCAGCAGCTTGCAGTGGAGCATCCGCGGCAGCATCACGTCGTCGGCGAACTTCGTCTGCCCCGTCACCTTGGCGGCCGCGTCCACCTTCGCGTACGGACGGCCGACGACGCGGGTCTTCAAGCCTTCCCCCCGGGGTGCTGGGGAAGCAGTCCGCTCTCGTCGAAATCCCGACCGTAGAGCGCTTCGCGCTTCGGGGCGGCATCCTCCCCGCGCATCCAGGCGGCGGCGAGGTCGACCGCCTCGAAGATCTTGATGTAGCCCGTGCAGCGGCAGAGGTTGCCGGAGAGGGCCTCCTTCATCTCGGGCAGCGTCGGCTTCGGGTTCTCCTCGAGCAGCGCCTTCGCCGTCAGCAGGAATCCCGGCGTGCAGTACCCGCACTGCGCGGCGCCGAGATCGGCGAAGGCCTTCTGCAGCGGATGGAGCCCGCCGGGCCCCGCCATCCCCTCGACCGTCTCGACGCGGCGGCCCTCGCACTCGAGACCGAGCAGGAGACACGAGAGGACGGGCTTGCCGTCCACGAGCACGGCGCAGGTGCCGCACTCGCCGAGCTCGCAGCCGTGCTTGGTCCCGGTAAGACCCAGGTCTTCGCGGAGGACTTCGAGCAGGGTCTTGTGGGGCTCGAAAGCCGCCTCGACCTTCTCGCCGTTGACCGTCAGACGGACGTGGGCCTTCGACAGGGGCCGGGGCCGATTTCGTGGCTGGCGCGCCATGGACCAGTCACTCTAATCCCTTTGTTTTGAGAAGGAAAGACGCCTTATTCTGACTGACCAGTCGGATTGCTTTCTGTTCTCTCCAGAGGCCACGAGGGTAACTTCAGCAGGCCGAGCGGGTTGACCCGCGCGCGGTTGACGCGTGCGGCCCAGTGAAGGTGCGGCCCGGTCGCCCGCCCGGTGGATCCGACGGCGCCGATCGCGCTTCCGGCGGGGAGCGACTCGCCCTCTTTCACGTCGATCCGCGAGAGGTGGAAGTAGAGCGTGAACAGGCCGGCGCCGTGGTCGAGGATCACGGTGCCGCCCGAGAAGTACAGCTCGTCCGCGAGCGCCACGCGCCCCGGCGCGGGCGCCGTGACCGGAGCCCCGGCCGGCGCCGCGAGGTCCGCGCCCTCGTGCGGGGAGCGCGGCTTCCCGTTGAAGACGCGGCGGGAGCCGAAGTTCTCGCGGACCGGCGCGTCCACCGGAAGGCGGAACGGCCCGCTCCACATCCGCCGCGCGTCCCCGCTCGTCCACACGCGCGCGACCTTCTCCTTGTCCTCGCGGATCCGCTCGAGCTCGCTCTCGGGCGGCTCGACGTACGCGGGAGCGACCTCGAGCTTCTGCACGGGGAACTTCCCGGAGACGACGCGGAACTCGCGGCGGGCCGTGTGCCGGTCGCCGCAGAGGCCCTCGACCGCGACGTCCATCTCCCGCGCGCCGACGGCGCTCTCGAAGTCCACGCCCACGAGCGCGAGGAAGAGCCGGCCCTCCGCATCGCGTTCCATCGCCGTTTCGCGGCCGCCCGAGGAGACGACCGCGCTCGAGAGCGCCACGTCGCTCTTCACGGACACCGCGACGAGTCCGCCCTGCTTCGGCCACGCCGAGGAAAGCGCGAGCGTCAGCGACGGCGCGCGGCACTCGCCCGCCGCCACCGCCGAGACCAGCGCGAACGCGCCCGCGACCAGCACGCCGACGAAGATACTCCAGGAAAAACGACGAGGCCCCTCGAACGAGGGGCCCCGGAAGAAACGATTTCGCCGGCGAAAGTCTAGGGGCCGTAGAGGAACAGGCTGAACGTCTTCGCGAGGAACGGCGCCATCTGTCCGCGCGTGACCGGGTTCGTCGGGCAGTAGAGCAGCGGGCTCAGGCTGCAACCACCCGTGATCCCCCGGTTGTAGAGGTCCTCGATCCAGGGAGCGAAGTTGTTCGAAATCGGCACGTCGCCGAAGATGCCGACCGCCGCCGGCGGCACATAG
This sequence comes from uncultured Acidobacteriota bacterium, assembly GCA_963710945.1. Lineage (GTDB taxonomy): Bacteria > Acidobacteriota > Thermoanaerobaculia > UBA5066 > Gp7-AA6 > DAHUXD01. The sequence goes on along the minus strand of CAVQCH010000007.1, from coordinate 619,234 downwards.
CTGGAGCCCAGGAGCGTCTTCAGCAGGAAGACGGGCATCTGCTGGCGCAGGACCGGGTTGTCCGGACAATAGGTCGGTCCCGGCCCGCACCCGGTCACGACGCCGCGGTTGTAAAGATCCTCGATCCACGGCGCGAACGGGTCGGCCGGCGGGACGTCGGTGAAAATGCCAATCGCCGGCGGCGGCAGATACGCCGACCCTTCCTTCGACTTGAGCACGAACACCGCCATCTGCTTGCGAAGCGTCGGGTTGGACGGGCAGTAGTCGGTGCCGGCGGGGGTGACGCAGCCGGCGGTCACGCCGTGGTGGAAGATGTCCTCGATGAAGGCATAGAACTGGTTCGATGTCGGCACGTCCGTGAAGCTCAAGCCGAGGTGGAGCGTCCAGATCTTGAAGGGCGCCGGGAATCCCGAGGGCGCGGACAGGCTGGCGCCCTCCTGGAAGCTCGCGTCCCAGTGCTGCACGGGCCGCACTGCCGGGTTGTCGACCGAGAGTTGGAAGCAGTCCCCCGCCACGTCGAAGCAGTCCACCGCCGTGAGGGTGGCGATCGTGCCGTACCCCGCCGAGCTGTCGTTCAGGGTGTAAGTCGCGCCTCCGGGGCCGGTGTAATTCGACCCGATCCCGGCCAGGGTGAACGTCGCGCTCGAGCCGCCGTTCATCCAGGAAGGCTCGATGACGACCTGCTCGCCCGGCTCGAACACGCCGTTGACGTTGGAGGAGCCCGCGCTCGCGTGCTTGTCCGCGGCCAGGGCCACGGGCACCGGGGCGCTGCAGCACAGGTAACCGGCCTGCAGCGTGATGGAGTCGATGCGCCAGCCCGTGCCGGAGGTGGAGTCGTCCGAACCCATGCGCCAGCGCAGCTGAACGTTCTGCCCGTTGGCCGACGCCGGCAGGGTCACCGTCGTCGTGATGTAACCGGCGGAATTCCCGGTCCAGGCCGGCTGGCCGGCCAGCGGGTTGTTGAACCCCGGATCGATCGTCCCGTTGTAGCCGCCGCCGACGAAGCTTCCGCCGGCCGTCAGGATGTCTTCGAAGGCCCCGCCCCCGATCGCGATCTCGAGGACGCCGCCGTCGTAGGTGGCCTCCAGGTTGTAGTTGTTGCGGAACGTCAGGAGTGCCGCCGGGCTGGCGATGGGAATGACCGGCGACGTGAGCCGCTTGTCCGAGATCGCCGCCGGGTCGTTCACGAAGGCGTCGTTCGGCGCCGTGTCGGGAGTGGTCGCCGACGTCACCCACAGGGGCGCGGCGCCGGAAGCGTTGGCCGCCACCCATCCGGCGGGCAGGTTCGGTGCCGTGACGCCGTCGAAGTTCTCGGCGTAGGTCTGCGACAGGACGCCGTTCTGGAAGTCGTACTCGACGGTCCCGAGGTCGGACACGCCGTCCTGGAGCTGCAGGCGCACCCGGGTCGTCTGTCCGCACAGCGTGCCGACGGTGAACGTGAAGTTCCGGCAGACGGCCGCGCCGCCCGCGACGACGACGCCGTAGTCCCGGGAGACGGTGTTGTTGGTCACGCCGCCGGTCGCCTGCATCGTGGCGACGAGGTCGGTCGTGTCGAGGGCGCCCGTGTTCTTGACGCAGAACGCGACCGAGACGGTCTCTCCCGGGTCGAGCGCGTTGTTGGGCGGCGTGCAGGATTCCGAGGCGATCGTCGCGGTGTCCGCCACGAGCAGCGGGAAGCCCGTCAGGCACACGTTGACGTTCGTCACGTTGCCGTCTGTAACCGCCGCGCCGGCCGCGGCCGCCGTGTAGCCGGTCTTCGAGAAGTTCAGCGTGTAGTTGCCTGGCGGCATCGTGATCGAGTAGTTGCCCGTCGCGTCCGTCGTCGCGAAGAAGCCCTCCGCGGTCGACACCGTGACTCCCGCGACCGGGCCGGCCGAGTCGCAATCCGTGACCTGTCCCTGGACGGTCCCGCGGGGCGAGGGCGTGCAGCCGGCGAAGGCGAACGCTCCCACGCGCGTCTTCCAGTCGAAGTTGCCGTTGTTGGCGTAGTACTCCTGCGTGTAGAAGAACGTGCAGTCGTCGGACGGGTCGACGCTCATCGCGCTGTAGTCGCCCCAGCGCGCGGCCGTGTCCTGCTGGACGCCGGCGCCCGCCTGCATCGTGGCTTCCCCCTGCGCGAGGCTGTTGGCGGGGTCGCCCGCCAGCCGCCCGGCCCACACGATCGAGGGCAGGAGCGTCGTGCTCGACGCGGAGAAACCGACCGCGCTGTTGCCCTGGTTGTCCTGGGCCGCGCTGCCCATCCAGAGGTTGCGGCCCGTCGCGCCGTTGCCGGGGTCGGTCGAGTAGGTCGCCTGGTTCTGGATCGAGAATGCGCCGGTTCCCGCGTCGCGGCGCAGCTCCTCGAACCGGATGCCCGCCTGGTAGGTCGCCGCGCTCGTCGGGTTGACGCCGCTGACGTTCACGGTCCAGTTGGCGACGAACGACTGCACGCCGCCCGCGAGCGTCCGGTACGCGATGCGATGCATCATCCGGTCGGACACCGAGTCGACGTACTGCGACGCGATGGCCGGGGCCGGCTGCTCGATGTCGGTGCGGCCGCTCGGCTGCCGCGCGTCGAACGCCGCGACGACGAGGTCCGGCCGGACGGTCACGGTCGACGACGCCGGGTTGGCGAAGTCGGCGTGGAACTCGTAGATGCGGAGAGCGTCGTTCGGGTCGCCGAACTCGTCCGCGCGGTACTCCATGAAGAAGTTCGGCGTGCCCGGCGGCGGCGGCACCAGGCCGTCGAGGTCCGTCGGAAGCATGCCGCCCGCGTTCGGGTCGATCGGGCCGTAGTCGAAATAGATGTAGGTCGCCGACGGATCGCCGACCAGCATCTTGAGGCGGTCGAAGGCGAAGAGGCCGGCGCCGACGTAGGCCGTGCCGGTCTGGTTGAACTGGTTGTCGGACATGTAATAGCCGTCGGGCCAGACGCCGAAGTGCGGATAGTCGTTGATGACGGGCGGCATGAGGAAGTCATAGAGGTAGTAGGAGCCCGTCGGATCGCCCGTCTGCGAGATGGCGACACACTGGTGGTACGGGGGCCCGGGGAAGCCCGGCAGGGCGAACTCCGAAAGGAGCCAGCGGTCCGCCAGGGGGTCGTAGAGGGCGATCGGGTCGCCGTCGTTACCCGTCGAGAGCGATCCGCAGGTTCCTCCGATGGGCGCGAAGAGGTCGGAGAGCTTCGCCACCGCCGTGATCGGAGTCCCGGTCTTGTCGTAGATGCGGAAGAGCGAGTTGACGATCTGGACGTAGTGGTTGGGGCCGACGTCGCCGTTGGTGTCGGGCGGCTCGAAGCGGCCGCCGAACGCCGCCTGGTCGTCGTCGGCGGACAATCCGTCGAAGCTCACGCTCGGCCCGGGCATGGCGGGCGCCGGCACGAAAGTCGGCAGCGCCCCGTCCACCCTGTCTCCCCCGGCGAATGGCCCGAGCGAGCGCGGGATCTCGTTGTTCTCGATCTCCTTCTCCGGCATCGGCGCGTCCTTCCGGGCGGGCCGGGGCCGGGCCGGAGGAAGGGCGCTCACCTTCTGGGAGACACCGGTTCGCACCGCCTTGCCGACGACCGGCACGGGCTTCGGCCCGACGGCGAGAGCGGATCCGGAAACGAGGAGGAGGGAAAGACACACCACGGCGGTCGCAAGGTAACGACGCGGCATAGGAACTCCGTTCGTAAAAAAAATATCGGACCGAAGGTAGCGCCGACCCGGCGCAAAGTCAACGAATCCGGGCCCTCGGGGACTATCTCGGCGCCTTGAAGACCTGTCCCCCCTTCATGACGAAGAGGACCTTTTCGGTCGCGTGGATGTCGCGCAGGGGGTCGCCGGGAACGGCCACGATGTCGGCCTGCTTGCCCTTCTCGAGGGTCCCGATCTGGTCGGCGAGACCGAGCAGCTCGGCCCCGTTCGGGCCGGCCGTCCGGAGAGCCTGGGCCGGCGACAGGCCGAGATCCACCATGAAGCCGAACTCCTTCGCGTTCAACCCGTGGGGCGAGACGGCCGAGTCGGTGCCGAAGGCGATCTTCACGCCGAGCCGGACGGCGCGCCGGAACATCTCGTCGTGGGCGGCAAAGGCCGCCTTCGCCTTGGCCGCGATCGGGGGCGGGAACCGCTCGAGCTTGCCGCCCGTCCACTGGCCGGCCATGCAGGTGGGAACGAGGAAGGTGCCCTTCGTCTTCATCAGGCTGAGCGTCTCGTCCGTCAGGAACGAGCCGTGCTCGATCGAGTCGATGCCGGCCTTGACCGCGGACCGCGCGGCGAGGTCGCCGTGGGCGTGCGCCGCGGTCTTGCGCTTCAGGCGATGGGCCTCGTCGATGATCGCGGTGAGCTCCTCGTCGGTGAGCTGGGGCGCCGCCACGTCGTCGCCGAGCGAGAGGACGCCGCCCGAGGCGCACATCTTGATGACGTCCGCGCCGTACTTGACGTCGAGCCGCACGGCCTGGCGCCCCTCGTTGGCGCCGTGGAGGATGCCCTTTTCCAGGCCAGGCTCGGGGCCGAACGTGTTCGGCGGAAAGCCGGTGTTGTCGCAGTGGCCGCCGGTCGCGCCGAGCGCGTAGCGCGCCACGAGCATGCGCGGCCCCGGGGTGAGGCCGTCGTTGATCGCGTTGCGCAGGCCGACGTCGAGGTCGTTCTCGGACCCGACGTCGCGCACGGTCGTGAAGCCGGCCTCGAGCGTCTTCTTCGCGTTGCGCGCGCCGTAGAAGACCTGCTCGGTGGCCGGCCGCCGCAGACCCTCGAAGAAGTCCTGGATGTAGCTTTCGCCCGACTCGCCGGTCAGGTGGGTGTGCGCGTCGATGAAGCCGGGCAGGAGCGTCGCGTCGCCGAGATCGACGACCGTTGCGCCCGGCGGGATCGGAATCCCGGCGCCCGCGGCGACGATCTGCGCGCCCTGGACGAGGATGACCGGGTTCGGGACCGTCGTCTCCGACTTTCCGTCGAACATCCGCGCCGCGCGGATCGCCGTCACGGGCGGCGGCGTCGGGGCCGGCGTCGGCGACGGCGCCTGCGCGGCGAGCGTCGCGGCGAAACACGAGGCGAGCGCGATCCCGATGAGCTTTTTCACGATGATGCGTTCTCCCTGGACGCGGCGGCGGCCCGCCCGCGCGCGGCATAGATGAGGGCGCCCACGACGAGGGCGATCGCCCCTCCGATGAAATTCTTCTTCTCGGCGGCCGAGAGGAACAACAGGCAGATGACCAGGGCCGCCATCGGGATGACGGGCCCCCCGGGGAGGCGGATCGTGCGCGGCGTCGCCGGCATCTTGCGGCGCAGGACCGGGACCGCGACGCACGTGCCGATGTACGTCGCCAGGCGCGCGATCGTCGAGAGCACGGCCAGCTCCTCGGCCACGCCGAGCGCGCCCGGCTTGACCGAATGCAGGATCGCGTCGATGGCGATGAGCCCCAGGGCGACGCCCGTCTGGGTCAGGATCGCGACGTAGGGCGTGCGGTAGCGGGGATGGATCTTCGCGAAGACGCGCGGCAGCCGCCCCGTCTCGGCGAGCGCGTAGAGGTAGCGCGGTCCGGCGAGCACGGTGTTGTTGTTCGTGCCGAGGACCGAGAGCACGGCGCCGAGCGTCAGGAGAAAGCCGCCGAGGGGGCCCATCAGCATCCGCCCCGCGTCGGCCAGCGGCGTCGGCGACTGGCCGAGGTTCGGGATCGTCCCGATCGCGACGAGCTGGACGAGCGTGTAGATGCCGGTCACGAGGGCGATCTGGACGATCAGGCCGAAGGGCACGTCGCGGCGCGGGTTCTTGAACTCGCCCGCGGGGGCCGCCGTGTTCTCGAAGCCGGCGTAGGCGTAGAGGACGAGCAGCGCCGCCTTCGTGAAGTTGCCGCTGTCGGGCATCGGCACCGGAAACACCCGCTTCCACGAGATCGCGAAGACGCCGACCGCGACGAGCAGAAGGAGCGGGAGGGTCTTGCCGAGCGAAAGGACGACCGCGGTGCGCGCGCCCGACTTGATTCCCCGGACGTTGATCCACGTCAGGGCGAGTAGCGGCAGGACGATCGTCAGGGCCTGGCCGAGCCCGTGGTTGGCGCCCTCCCACAGGTAGCCCACGGCGCGCGCGAAGAAGACCGAGAGGCTCGCGATCGAGGCGATGCGCGCGATCCACGTCATCCAGCCCACCTCGAAGCCCACGAAGTCGCCGAAGGCCGCGCGGGTGTAGACGATGGCGCCGCCCGGCGTGTCGAAGAGGCTCGCCGCCTCCGCGAAGCAGAGAACGAGCAGAAGCACCGCGACTCCCGCGGCGAGAATCGCCCACACGCTCGCCGGTCCGAGCAGCATCGCGGCGGCGACCGGGAGGATCAGGTAGACGCCGCTGCCGATCACGTCGTTGACCGACAGCGCGACGATCTCCCACCGGGAGACGGCGCGCAGGAAGCCGGGGGACTGTTGGGTCGGGGTGGTCAGAGTGGGAAGATTCTATTTCGGATTTCGGACATCGGATTTCGGAATTATCCGGAGCAAGCGAAGTACGCGAAATCCGACATCCGAAATCCGCAATCCGACAATCTCCCATAGAATCCCCTCCCTATGCTGCGCGCCGGAATCGTCGGACTGCCCAACGTGGGCAAATCCACCCTCTTCAACGCCCTGACGCGCTCGCGCAAGGCCGAGGCGGCGAACTACCCCTTCTGCACGATCGAGCCCAACGTCGGCGTCGTGACGGTGCCGGACTCGCGCCTCGAACCGCTCGTCGAAGATCTCGAAGTCGGAACGGATCATCCCGGCCACGATCGAGTTCGTGGACATCGCCGGCCTCGTCAAAGGCGCGTCGAAGGGCGAAGGCCTCGGCAACAAGTTCCTCAGCCACATCCGCGAGGTGGACGCGATCGTGCAGGTCGTGCGCTGCTTCGAGGACAAGGACATCGTCCACGTGGCCGGGGCGCTCGACCCCGTCGCGCGACATCGAGACGATCCAGACCGAGCTCGTCCTCGCCGACCTCGAGACCATCACGCGCGCGAAGGAGAAGGCGGAGAAGGCGCCCGGGGCGGGGACAAGGACGCGACTGGAAGCGCTCGCCGTCGCCGAGAAGCTCCTGCCGCACCTCGACGCCGGAAGCCCGCCATCACCGCTCGCCGCTCTCGCGCCGAGGAGAGGCGAGGTCGCGCAGCGCTTCTTCCTGCTCACCGACAAGCCCATGCTCTTCGCCTGCAACGTGGACGAGGGCGAGCTCTCGACGGCCGAGACGCCTCCCGCACGTGGCAGCGTCCGCGAGTACGCCGAGACGCATCACGCGTGCGAGACCGTCGTGGTCGTCTGCGCGCAATCGAGAGCGAGCTGGCCGACCTGCGGCCGAGGAGGCCACGCGAGTATCTCGCAGACCTCGGCGTGCACGGACTCGGGCATCGCTGCGCTGATCCGCGCAGCCTACCACCTGCTCGGGCTGCGGACCTATCTTCACCGCCGGCGAGAAGGAGATCCGCGCCTGGACGATCCACGCCGGCGCCACGGCGCCGCAGGCCGCCGGCGTCATCCACACCGACTTCGAGCAGGGCTTCATCAAGGCCGAGACGGTCTCGTACGACGACCTGGTCGCGAAGGCTCGATGGCGGCGGCCGAGACCGGCCTCTACCGCATCGAAGGCCGCGACTACGTCGTCCGCGACGGCGACGTGCTGCTGTTCAAGTTCAACGTGTAACGCGATGTTCCGCCGCGCGATCGTCCGCCCTCCCCCGCCGAACTTCGCCGACGGCCTCACGACGGTGGACCTCGGCGTGCCGGACGTCCTCCGCGCGCTCGAGGAGCACGAGCGGCATTGCGCCGCCCTCGAGCGGTGCGGGCTCGAGCTCGTGCGCCTGCCGGCCGATCCTCGGTACCCCGACTCCACGTTCATCGAGGACGCCGCGATCCTCACCCCGCGCGGCGCGATCCTGACCCGTCCCGGCGCGCCGAGCCGCGAAGGCGAGGTCGCGGGCGTAGCCGACGCCCTCGCCCCGTATTTTCCGGACATAGCGCGCATCGCGGCGCCCGGGACCGTAGACGGCGGCGACATCTGCGAGGCCGGCGACCACTTCTTCATCGGCGTCTCGAAGCGCACGAACGCGGAGGGGGCGCGGCAGCTCGCCGGGCACCTCGGCGGCATGGGGTACACGTCGGAGACCGTGGACATCGGGGAGGTCGCCGGCATCCTGCACCTGAAGAGCGGGATCGCCGCGATCTCCGAGAGGCGGCTGGCCGTCATCGACTCGCTGGCCGACCATCGGGCGTTCCGGGGGTACGAGCTGCTGCGCGTCTGCCGGGAAGAGAACTACGCCGCCAACTGCGTTCGCGTGAACGACGCCGTGCTCGTGGCTTCGGGGTACCCGAAGCTCGAGGCCTCCGTGCGCGCGCTCGGCTTGAAAACCATCGCGCTCGACATGTCGGAGTTCGAGAAGATGGACGGCGGCTTGAGCTGCCTCTCGCTTCGTTTCTGACGCCTTTCGGGAGATCATGCGCCCCGTGGGCGGCCTCGACCGGCGCGACCTTCTGAAGCTCTCCGCGCTCGCGGGGCTCGGCGCGCTCGTCGGCCCTTCTCCCCGTTCGTTCGCCGGGGAGCTCGCGCCCCTCGAACGGCGCGGCGCGCCGAAGAAGGTGCTCGTGCTCGGCGCCGGGCTCGCCGGCCTCGCCGCGGCATGGCGCCTCGCGGAGGCCGGACACGACGTGACGATCCTCGAGGCGCAACGCCGTCCGGGCGGCCGCGTGTACACGCTGCGCGAGCCCTTCTCCGACGGCCTCCATGCCGAAGCCGGCGCGGGAAGGATCCCCGAAACGCACGAACTCACCCTCCACTACGTGAAGCGCTTCGGGCTCACGCTCGAGCCCTTCTGGCCGACCTCCGGGCTCCAGGTCGCGTACCTGCGGGGCAAGCGCATCCCGTTCGCGAAACTCTCGGACGTCGACATGGCCGCCGTCCCTCTCGACCTGACCCCGGAGGAGCGGCGGCTCGGATTCGACGGCTTCGACGAAAAGTTCGTGGGCGGGCCGCTCCGGCGGCTCGGCGACTTCGAGGCGCCGGGCTGGCCCGGCCCCGCCCTCGCGGCGCTCGACGCGATGACCTACGGCGAGTACCTGCGGAGCCTCGGCGCTTCTCCCGACGCCATCGCGGCGCTGGCGCTCGGCTTCGAGGACGACAGCGCGCTCGACAGCCTCCGCGACGCGACGAATCACCACACGAAGGAGCTCTCGAAGATCCGCGGCGGCAACGACCAGCTCCCCAGGGCCTTCGCGGAGAAGCTCGCCGCGCGGATCCGATACGGCTGCCCGGTGACCGCGATCCGCCAGGAGCCCGGGCGTGTCGCCGCGGTCGTCTCCCGCGCGGGAGGCGGAACGGAGACGGTCTCTGCCGACTACGCCGTCTGCGCGATCCCATTCACCGTGCTGCGCGGCATTCCGGTCGCTCCCGCCTTCCCGCCGGACAAGCGCCGCGCGATCGAGACCGTCCGCACGGGGTCGGTCACGCGCATCGAGCTGCAGACGCGGCGCCGCTTCTGGGAGGACCGCGGCGAGAACGGCTTCGCGACGATCGACCGACCCATGGAGATCTGGAGCCCGACGTGGGACCAGCCGGGGCGGCGCGGCATCCTGCAGGCGTACGTCTACGAGGGCCTTTCCCGAAAAACGTGCGCGATGGACGAGGCCGAGCGGGTGCGCTTCGGCGTCGACACGATCGGCGCCGTCTTCCCGGAGCTCGAGAGCGAGCTCGAGGGGGGCGTGACCCTGTGCTGGGGCGACGATCCCTGGGCGCGCGGAGCCTACACGCTCTTCGCCCCGGGCCAGCTTTCGAGCGGCATGCCGGCCGTGATGGCGCGTCCGGAGGGCCGCATCCACTTTGCCGGCGAGCACGTCTCCCCGTATCCGGGCTGGATGCAGGGGGCGATCTTCTCGGGACACCGCGCCGCGCGCGAGATCAACGCCCTCTGACGCCCCGCAGGATCCGCGCCTCTACTTTCCGGCGGCGAATTTCTCGAAGAGCTCGACCTCCGTGCGGCTGCCGATCGCGAGGGGCATCCGCTCGTGCAGCGACGCCGGCGAGACGTCGAGCACCCGTCCGCGCCCGTTCGAGGCCCTGCCGCCCGCCTGCTCGACGACGAAGGCGAGCGGGTGGCACTCGTACAGTACCCGCAGCTTCCCTTCGCCGCTGCCTCCCGCGCCGGCCGGATACAGGTAGATGCCGCCCTCGAGGAGGAAGCGATGGACGTCCGCGACGAACGATGCCGAATAGCGAGTGGCGTACGGGCGGCCGGAGGCCTTGTCGGGCTGCTTCAGGTGGTCGACGAAGGCGCGCACGCCGGGAGCCCAGTCGTGCGCGTGGCCCTCGTTGACGGCGTATCCCCTGCCCCGTTCGGGCATCCGCACGTTCTGGCGCGTCAGGACAAACTCGCCGATCGCCGCGTCGAGCGTGAAGAGATGCACGCCGTCGCCGCACGTGTACACGAGCAGGACCGCGGGGCCGAAGAGAAAGTATCCGGCGGCGACCTGCTCGTGCCCCGGGCGCAGCAGGTCCGCGGCGGTGCCGTCGCGCCTCTGGCGGATCGAGAAGATCGTGCCGAGCGTCCCGTTGACGTCGATGTTCGAGGATCCGTCCATCGGGTCGAAGAGAACGGCGTAGCGCCCCTGCGCGAGGTTGCCGGCGTAGACGCGCGGTTCCTCCATCTCCTCGGAGGCCGCCAGCGACACGAGGCCGCCGTAGTCGAACGTGTCGAGCAGGATGTCGTTGGCGACGACGTCGAGCTTCTTCTGCTCCTCGCCCTGGACGTTGGAAGCCCCGGCCGAGCCGAGCGATCCCGGTCAGCCCGGCGCGGGAGAGCGCGGCCGCGATGCGCTTGGCCGCTACGCCGAGGCGCACCAGCAGGAGGGAAAGCTCGCCGGTCGAGCCCGGGGACGACCGCTGGCCCTCGAGAATGTATCGGTCGAGCGTGATCGGCGCGGCGCCCATCCCGCGACCGTTACTTCTTTTCCCGGGTGATCTTCCAGCGGCCCGTCGTGATCGCGCCCTGGCCGGTGGGCGTCGTCGTGTACGTGCCTTCGATCGTGTCGCCCGACGGGCGTCCCACGAATGTCGTCTGGACCTCGCAGTCGCAGGACGGGTCGCGATAGGGCTCCATGGTTCCGCGCAGAATGCCGCCGGTGGCGCTGACGAAGCTGATGCTCAATACCTGGGGCATCGTGCGGACGGCCTCGGGGCCGCTCGTCGGCGCGTCCTTCGCGCCCGCCGGCACCATGAGGACGTCGCCGCGCGCGACCTTGTCGCCGGACTTGAGCTCGAAGACGATCGAGCCCGTGCGGCCGGTTGCCTCGCTCGCGTAGGTGCCGGTCCACTTGCCGGCGAGCGCCGACACGTCCGCCCCGGTGACCGGCACGGGGGGCGCCGGGTTCGACGAGGCGCAGGCGGTCGGCGAAGGCGAAAGCGGCGGAAAGAAGGAAGGCGGCCGGGAATCGGGTGCGACGGGACATGGATTCACCTCCCACGGCGGGCATCTTACAGCGGCGACCCTACGGAGATTTCGTCCAGGCGAACCACGCCGGCTTGGCCTCGCCCGCGGTCGTCTCGAGACCGCGGTTGGCGAGAAACGCATTGCGCCGCGCATCCCGCACCGGCGCCGCCGCCGGCAGCCTGGGGCAGCGTGCCAGGGCCCGCGTCCCGCAGGGCCACGTACCGGGCGAAGAGCAGCGCGTGCCCGTCGGACCTCGCGAGAAAGCGGCGCATGCGGCCGACGAAATCCGCCTGCGCCTTCGGGCTCGAGCCGTTCTCCGGCGAGGACGAATAGCTCACGCTCGGAAACGCGACGGGCCGGCCGGAGGCCGCCTGGAGGAGCCGGGACCAGTCCTTCTCGAGCGAATCGGGGGCGCGCTGCTCGAAGGGCTTGCCCCGGACGAAGGGACAATAGATGTAGAGAAGGAGAGGGCTCCTCTGGTGCAGAGCCGCCGCCACTTCGGGGGCCGGGCTCTCGGAGGGGGCGATCGTCGTCACGCCGACGAGCAGTCGCGGGGCCTTCTTCTGGAGGAACTGGACGGCGCCGTCGAAGAGTCGGCGGTAGGCGCGCAGCTCCTCGGGCCGGTCGGCGAAGTAGGCGTCGGCCGCGTCGCCGAGCGACATCGTCTGGAAGTCGAGCAGGGCCGGCATGAGGGCGTCGAGCAGCCGTCCGAGCCGCAGCGAGAGCTTCGGATCGTCGAAGGCGACGCCCCTGCAGGTCGGCGGGCACGTCGCGGGCGTTCTCGGTCACGAGCGGCAGGTCGAGATGCAGCGTGGCGCCCGACTGGCGCAGCAACCGCGCCGTGCGCGTGATCTCCTCCAGGTTGTACTTCCGGGGCGACGGCTCCGCGGCCGACCAGGACAGAGTCAGCGCGAAGAACGAGGCGCCCGTGCGCCGGACCATCTCGACCGCCTCCTGGCGCGCGGCCGGGGAGGAAGTGGACTCGAGGTTGAGAGCGATTCCGACGGCCGGCGGAGCGGCGGGCGGCGACGGACGGACGGGCCCGGCCAGAGCCAGCAGCGCGGCGAGAAGCACGGGCACGCCGCGATTATCCCCCGGCCGCGTTCCTACGTCGCCGAGCCCACCAGGACGATGGGCCCCGTCGGCGCCGGCACGCCGCCGCGCGGCTCGATCGTGACCGCGAAGTTCTGCGCGTCGGGCTCCGGGAAGTCGGTCGACTCGAAGAGCGCGCGCCCCGACGCGTCCACGTCGAAGACGCCCGCGTTGACCGGCTTGCCCTTCAGGAAAACCCACAGCTCGTACTGCCGGTCCGACGGCAGCGCGGCGAGGTTGCCGGCGACGAGGATGCCCCGGCGGGCGCGCGGGCTCCAGAACACGCGGCCCCGGGCGCCGGGCTGGGGATCCTTGCCTCCGAGCAGCATCATCTGCACGTCGTCGCTCTCGAGGACCCTCGCCCGCAGGACCCGCTCGGCGAGCTCCGTCTGTGCCGTCTGCAGGCGGCCCGCGAGCTCGGCGGAGCGGCTGCGGAGATCCTGCCGCTCGCGCCGCAGGCGCGCGTTGTCGAGGCCGACCGCCACGAAGAGAAGGGCTGCCGCGATCGCCAGGACGCGCCACGTCCGCGCCGGAGCCGGCGGGACCGCGGCCCGCGACGGACGCAGGGAGGCGAGCACCTTCGCGCGCAGGCCGGGGGGCGGCGCCTGCGGCGGCACGACTGCCGCCAGCGCCGTCGCCGAGGCCCGGAAGTCCTGCAGCAGCCGCTCGCAAAGCGCGCAGCCCTCGGCCAGGTGCCGGTCGAGCTCCGCTCGCTCGGCGCCCTCGGCCAGGCCGAGCGCGGCCGCGGCCACGAGGCCCTCGTGCCGCTCGCTATGCGCCATCGCTTCCACTCCCCAGGTACGGGTTCAAGCGCTCCCGGAGTTTCATGAGCCCGAGGCGCACCCGCGTCTTGACCGTCCCGAGCGGCGTTCCGGTACGGGCGGCGATCTCCTGCTGCGTGAGGCCTTCGAAGTACGCGAGCTCGAGGGCCCGGCGCTGGTCCGCCGGCAGCTCGCCGACGGCGGCGCGGCAGGTTGCCTCCCATTGACGCGCGGCCGAGCGCGCCTCGACGTCCTCGGCGGAGGCCGGACCCTCGCCGGCCTCCTCGAGGCTCTTGATCTCCGGCCGCGACGCGCCCTTGCGAGCGCGGACCCGGTCGATCGCGCGGCTGCGCGTCGCGATGAGGAGCCAGGTCAGGACGCTGCCCCGCGAGGGATCGAAGGAGGACGCGGCGCGCCAGGCATGGAGAAAAACTTCTTGCAGCACCTCTTCCGCTTCGCCGCTTTCGCCGAGGATTCGCCGCGCGAGACCGAGCAGCCGCGCGGCGTGGAGGTCGTAGAGCGCCGCGAGCGCGTCGGCGTCCCGGGATTCCACCCGTGCCATCAGCGCGCGGTCCGGATCCTCCCGCCTCTGGCTCATGGGATCGCGCGGAGCTTACCGGATCGTCCCGTCGTTCGGAAACCGCGTCGGTGACGTACCATGCACGGCCAGGGAGGCGCCATGCAACGACGCGACCTTTTCCGCTCCACCGCCGCGACCGGCCTCGCCCTGGGACTCGCCGCGGCCGGCCGTCCTCTGCTCGCGCTGCCCGGCAAGGACAAGCCCGCCGGCGACGACATCCTCCTGATGAACACCGCGCTGGCCCTCGAGCACCAGGCGATCTGGGCCTACGGCCTCGCCGGCAACAGCGGCCTCCTGAGCGCGAAGGCAAAGGAGGTCGGACTTCTGTTCCAGGGAAGCCACGAGATCCATCGCGACCTGCTCGCAGACGCGATCCGCGGCAAGGGCGGCGCGCCCGTGGACGCGAAGAACGAGTACGTCTTCGGCGTCCCGCTCGCCAACGAGAAGGACGTCCTCGAGCTCGCGTTCAAGCTCGAGGTCGGCGCCGCGCGCGTCTACCTCTACGTCGTGGACCGGTTCCAGGACCGGGCGCTGTCGGGGTCGGCCGCGCGCATCCTGTCCGACGAAGTGCTCCACGCCACCGTGCTGCGCAGCGTCCTCGGGAGGGACGTTGTGCCGAACTTCAAGCTGATCGAGAACTAGACGATCAGCTCTTCGCGTCGGGGATCGCCACGGGGCCTCCCTTGAGGTCCTCCCGGATGATCAGGTCGAGGAAAAGCTCCCGGACGCCTTCGCGGCCGCCCGTCTTGAAGGCGCGGCGCACTTCGGAGGGCTTCAGGGCGATCCCCGTCATGGTCTTCAGGTACTGGCAGAAGACGTAGGACCGAGACCGGAAGGAAACGATCAGGAGGCAAAGGAGGAGGACGGCGCCGCCCCAGATCGCCCAGTCCGCCTGTGTCAAAAGCTCAAAAGCGCCCGACATACGCTCCGTTTCCTTGTTCTCAGGGTAACAGAATCGGCGCGGAATCGATCACCGATCGCGCACGCGAGAGAGAAACTCGCGAGCCACGGCCTCGGGCTGGCGGCCGTCGCGATCCACCGCCGCGTTCATGCGGCGCATCGCCTCCGCGCTGATCGAGCCCGACAGGGCTTCGAGGGCGCGGCGCGCCCGCGCGTTGCGCCACACGGAGGGGCGCGCCACGAAGGCCGCCTCGTACGGCGGGAAGTAGCGCCGGTCGTCTTCGAGCACCGCCAGGCCCATCGCCGCGATCAGGCCGTCGGTCGAGTTGCCGGCGACGAAATCCACCTTGCCCTGCGCGAGGGCCGGATAGAGCAGGCCGAGGTCCATCTCGGACGCGCGCGCCGCGAAGCGCAGGCCGTACGCCGCCGCGAGGCCCGGAAAGCCGTCGGCGCGCTCCGCGAACTCGTAGCCGAAGCCGGGCCGCAGCGTCTCCCGCCCGGCGAGATCCGAGATCTTCGCGATCCCGAGCCGCTTCGCGTCGTCGCCGCGCACGACGAGCGCGAAGGTGTTCTCGAAGCCGAGCGGCGCAGCCCACGTCAGGCCCAGCGTCGCCGTACTCCTCGGCCACGCGGCGACGCACGCGCTCCGGGTCGGCATCACGGGCTTCTCCGAGAGGATCGCGGTGAAGGCGGTGCCGGTGTACTCCGCGATAGAGGTCGATCTCCCCGGCGACGAGGGCGCATGGTCACAGACGAACGCTGCCGCCGAGCTCGAGCCGGCGCTCCACGGGCAGGTCGCCGGCGCGTTCGATGGTTGCGCGCGATCTCCCCGAGCATCACCTGCTCGGTGAAGTTCTTCGACCCGACGCGAGCGGTCGGCGACGGCTCCCGCGGCAAGCGACCGCCGCGAGCGAACGCCGCGAGGAGAAGTGCATCCCGATCCGCCGGGCGGCCCGAGAAGCGCCTCCAACGGCTCCGATGCCGACGTCCGCCGACACGCGCCAGGCCGCGGCGGGAGCCGCGCCGGCGAGGATCAGGCGGTTGTCGACGATCGCGACGCCGCGAAAAATGAGACCCCGAGTCCCCCGGCGCCGATCGCCGCGGCGATCGTCGCGACCCGACGGCGATCACGGTCGCCACCGGACGCCGGAGAGAACGACCGCGACAGCGAGCGGTAGCTCGACGAGCGCGCAGACGCTGCCGGAGTCATGCCGATCCCGATCGGCCGCCTCGACGACCGCCGGATCGATCGCCCCGGATCCCGGCGTGGGTGTTGCGGATGATCGGCAGCAGCGCGTAGAGCACCAGAGCGACGACGGCCGTGCGCGCGCCGATGCCGCCGATGATACGGGACGGGATCAGAAAGCCGAAGAGCGCGAGGCTCGGAATCGTCTGCAAGACGTTGGCGAAGCCGAGCACGGGCCGGGCCAGGGCCGGCCGGCGCGCGAGGACGACGCCGAGCGGCACGCCGATCGCGATCGCGATGGCCGTCGCCGCGAGAACGAGCAGCAGGTGCTCGCCCGTCAGCGCCAGGATCTCGCCGCGCCTCTCGGCGAAGAACTCGAGAAGCCCCTTCACGGCGCGAACTCCGCGACGAACTCGCGCACGAACGCATCGGCCGGCGATTTCGCGAGCTCGGCGGGCGGCCCGACCTGGCGCACGCGCCCCTCGTGCAGGCACGGCGATCCGGTCCGCCAGGCGGAAGGCCTCGCCGAGATCGTGCGTGACCAGGAGGACCGTCGCCTCCCAGCGTCCGCGCCAGCTGCCGGAACTCTTTCTGCATGGCCCGGCGGGCGATCGGGTCGAGCGCGCCGAAGGGCTCGTCCATCAGGACCAGGCGCGGGCCGGCGGCCAGGGCGCGCGCCACGCCGACGCGCTGGCGCTGGCCGCCGGAGAGGCCCTGCGGGCGACGCGCGGAGAAGTCCGCGGGGGGAAGCCCCACCATCGCGAGAAGCTCGTCGGCGCGCCCCCGCCGCCGGTCCTCGGGCCAGCCGAGCAGGCGGGGCACGGCCTCCACGTTCTCGCGCACGGTCCAGTGCGGAAAGAGTCCGCCCTCCTGGATGACGTAGCCGACGGCGCGCCGCAGGGCGACGGGGTCCTGTTCGCGCGCGGGCCGCCCGAAGACGCGCACCGCGCCCGAGGCGGGTTCGAGCAGCCGGTTGGCGAGCTTCAGAGCGGTCGTCTTGCCCGATCCGGAGGGGCCGACGAGGGCGACCGTCTCGCCTTCGGCCACGGAGAGCGTAAACCCCTCGAGGACCGGCCGGCCCGGAACGAAGGCGGCGTGGACGTCGACGTATTCGAGGACGGAAGAGGTCAAGCGATTAGAATCCGGCTATGTCCGCATTGTACGACGCGGTGGTCATCGGGGGCGGCCCGGGGGGCTCGACGGTCGCGACCGTGCTCGCGCGGGCCGGGCGGCGCGTCCTCGTCGTCGAACGCGAGAAGTTTCCGCGCTTCCACGTCGGCGAGTCGCTGCTGCCCTTCTCGCTGCCGATCTTCGACCGGCTGGGCGTGCACGACAAGATCCGCGCCGCCGGCTTCATGGAGAAGTACGGGGCGTTCTTCTGGAACGAGGACAACGGCACGACGCGGCCCGTCGTCTTCGCGGAGGCCCGCGACCCGCGCCATCCCAAGGCCTACCAGGTCAAGCGCGCCGAGTTCGACGAGCTGCTCCTCAAGCACGCGGCCTCCTGCGGCGCGGAGGTACGCGAGGAGACGGCGGTCGAAGACGTCCTCTTCGAGGGCAGCCGCGCCGTCGGAGTGCGGGTGCGCGGCGCGCGCGGCGCCGTCGAGGACGTGCGTGCGAAGGTCGTCGTCGACGCGTCCGGCCAGGGGGCGGTGCTCTCGCGCAAGCTCGGGTTGCGCCGCTTCGACCCCCGCCTGAAGCGCGCCGCCATCTTCGCGCACTACGAGGGGCTGCGCTGGCCCGAGGGCAGCCGCCCGGGCGACATCCTGCTGCCGATCGACGACGGGGTCTGGTACTGGATCATTCCCTTCTCCGACGGCACCTGCAGCGTCGGCGGCGTCTTCGATCCCGCCGTGGTCCGGTTCGCCGAGGGCGCCTCTCTCGAAGCGCGGTACGACGCGATGCTCGAGCGCTCGGCGCGCATGCGCCAGCTCCTCGCCGGCGCCCGCCGCGTCTCGAAGGCGCACGGCATCTCGGACTACTCGGCCACCTCCGACCGCATCGCCGGCGACGGCTGGGTGCTCGTCGGGGACGCGGCCGCGTTCCTGGACCCCGTCTTCTCGACGGGCGTCTTCCTGGCCCTCGCGACCGGAGAGCGCGCCGCGAAGACGATCGACCGGGCCCTCGCGCGCCGCGGCCGCGTGGTCGCGCGCGACTTCGCGGCGTACACGCGGCACTCCGGCCGCCTCTGGGCGCGCTTCCGGCGCTTCGTGTACGGCTTCTACGATCCCGTCTTCTTCGAGGCGTTCTGCACGCCGGCTCCCCCGGAGCCGATCCGCGCGGCCGTCGTCACGACGCTCGCCGGCGGCGTCGAGCGCGTTTCGCCGGCGATGTGGTTCTGGACGCGGCTGATGTTCCTCGGGGTCGCGCTCGACCGGACGATGCGGCGTCTGACGGGCAAGACGGCGCCCGCGACCGACTAGCTCCCGAGCAGCGCCTGCTTCAGGTCGTCCTGCACCGGGCTCGGCCCGAGCCACACGGAAAAGAGCGCATCGGCGAAGTCGCGACCCTCGATGGTCCCCACGTTTGTGCCCCGCACGGTGACGGTGGTTCCCTTGTCCGGGATCCAGGTCAGGGCGAGCTCCTCGCCCTCCTTCATGTCCGGGATCAGCTTCGCGAGCTGGTCGAGGCGCGGCTGGAGCTGCGGAAGAGCCGCTTTCGAATTGAGGGCGAAGCCGTCGGCGATCGCACCGCTCACCTTGGCGCCTTCGACGTTGCGCGTCATGTGCAAAAGCATGCTCTTGATCTGGTTCGACGCGATGAGCGCCGCGGCGTCCTTCGAGGGCGTCTCGACGTAGAGGCCGGCGACGTAGACCTTGAAGATCGCTTTCTTGCGCAGGCCGACGCCATTGAGCTTGAGCACCTTGCCGTCGATGGTTTCGGTATCGGGCATCTTCACGCCGGCGAGCTCGGCGGCGAACCCGGCCGAACCGAGAGTCAGGATGAGGACGGCGCCGAGGGTCAGGGCTTTTTTCATGTCACGCTCCTTGACGGTTGGCCGCAATCCTATCCCTGTGTGTACCGTGTCCGCGCAGGTCCACGATGACGAGTGTACCGGCCCGCTCCGCGGGCCAATCACGAGTCCAAACCGGGGCCTCTTCAGCCGGCGCTGTAACGGGCGCGCGCGAGATCCACGATCTCGCCGATCAGTTGGGTGTACGACCGCCCCGCCTTGCGGGCGGCCATGAAGAACTCCGCGCCGGAAGAGAGCCAGGGATTGGGGTTGGCCTCGATGACGTAGACCTCCCCCTCGCGGGTCAGCCGCATGTCGATGCGGCCGTAGTCGCGCAGCTTGAGGGCCTGGTAGACCGCCAGGGCCGTGTCCGAAAGGCGCTTGATCGTGTCCTCGTCGAGGTCCTCCGCCGGGGCGGACTTGGTGACCCGGTAGTGCTCGGTGTCCTTCTCCCACTTGACCTCTTTGCCCGCGATCTTCGGCGTGCCCTCGGGCAGCTTCGACAGGTCGAGCTCCACCATCGGCAGCACCTCGGGGTTCTCGTTGCCGAGGACGGCGGCGTACATCTCGCGCCCCTCGATGTACTCCTCGATGAGCGCGGGCGCGTCGAACTCCTCGTGGATGTAGTGGATGCGCTCCATCAGCTCCTTGACGGAGCCCACGACCGACCCGGTGTCGATCCCGATCGACCCGTCCTCGGACGTCGGCTTCACGATGAGCGGGAACGCGATGTCATGCGAGTGGTCGAGCTTGCCCTTGTACGACGTCGCGAAGAACGGCGTCCGGATGCCGTGGAACGCGAAGATCTTCTTGGCGAGCGCCTTGTCCTGGGCGAGGTAGAGGGCATGCGGTCCCGCGCCGGTGTAGGGCTTGCCGAGCAGGTCGAGGTACGCCGCGAGGTTCATGTCCATCGTGTCGTCGCCGGCGTACGACTCGGTGAGGTTGAAGAAGAGATCCGCGTCGGCCCGCGCCAGGGCGATCAGCGACTGGTCGCGGCCGTCCACGACCTGGTACATGGCCTCGTGCCCGAGCTTGACGAGCGCCTCGAAGATTTCCTCCCGGTCGTGCTTTTCCTTCTTCTTCTTGCTTGCGCGGCTTGCCCCGGGTCTTCGACGGCTTCTCGGCGGGCGGCGGCGTCGGCCTCGGGCTCCTCCTCGAAGACGTCGTAGAGGACCGCGATCTTGAGCTTTTCCCGACTCATTCGCCTTCCTCCCTCCCCCTCAGGGCTGCACGAACTTGCCGCGCGTCAGGTAATTCATGGCGAGCGCCGTGGCGTAGGCCGTGATCTCGGTCAGGTTCTCTTTCTCGCTGCGGACGGCGGCGTTCAGCTTGAGCTCGCCGACCCGGGTCTCGATCGACTCGACCAGCCGCTTGACCAGGGGCCGCTGCACGCCGGTCCAGTAGGTCACCTTGTCGATCAGCGCCTTGCGGTTCTCCCGCAGCAGGTCGGCCGCGGGCCGCGCGCCCTTCTTCTTGCGGCGCGACACGGGGAAGATGTCGACGAGGTCGGTGTCGAGGGCGAGCTCGACCGACTGCCCCTCCTGCTCGAGCGCCCGCTTGTAGAAGTCCTCCACCGTCGTTTCCATCTCCTCGACGGTGATGTCGGTGTGGCCCTGGGGGCGCACGGGCTCGGTGTCGCGCAGGCGCCGCGCCATCCGGTCCACGTAGCGCAGCTTCGTCATGGCGCCCCAGCCCCGGTAGCGGTCGCGCCACTGCGAGCGGGGCGTCAGCCACACGGCGAACGTCTCGGCGAAATCCTCGTCGGGGTGCTTCTGCGCGTACCAGCCGGCGATGTGCCGCACGAACCGCCGCGAGAACGGAACGGGACGGTAGTTGTCGCGGTACGGCCGGCGGAAAGGCCCGAAGAGATCCCGCCACTCGGGCGTGCGGTAGAGGGCGTAGGCGTAGTTGAAGGCGTGGCCGGCCTCGTGGCGGAGGTACATCATGATCTCGTGCCGGTCCTCGAGGTCGTTCATCTCCTTCTCGAGCCGCGCCAGCTTGGGGTTGGCCAGGTAGAACGGGATCCCGATCACGGGCTCGCCCGAGGGACAGCCCCACTCGTCGGACAGGTAGCAGAGCGGGCGAAACTTGCGAAGCCCCTTGCGCTCGAGCTCGCGGTAGAGCTGCTGGACCAGGCGCTCGAGCGGAGACCCCTCCAGCTTGAGGCCGAGTTCCTTGATGGGCTTGGTCAGGATTTCCTGGACGTCGGGCGGGGCTTTTTCGAACGCGCGCAAAGGACTTCGTCAAAGGGTAACACACGCCACGGGCGCTACAATGACGCCGGAGGAAGCCGCATGCCCGATCCGACGATCAAGATCATCCCCAACGGGCCCTATCGCCTGACGGGGCCCGCGAGCATTCTCGATCCCCAGGGCAACACCGTTCCCGTGGAAGCCGGGCGCGGCGTGTCGCTGTGCCGCTGCGGCGGATCCGCGAACAAACCCTTCTGCGACGGCACGCACGGGCGCATCGGCTTCGATTCGTCGGAGTCGGCCGTCAAGGGCTGAGAGCCGGCCGACGTTGCTTCTCGGACTCGCGCTGATCCTCGGCCTGGCCCCCGAGCCGCTCGCGCCGACCCTCGCCGCGGATTTCGACGGCGACGGCGCCGAGGAAACCGCGACGGTCGCGCCCGCGCGCGGCGAGGTGCGTGTCACGATACGCAGCGCCGCGGGCCGCCGGCTCGCGGAGGGCAAGGCCCCGGCGCCCGACGCCGAAGTCGTGCACGTCGCGCTCTCGTCGGGATCCGTCGGCAGCGCCGGCGCCCTGCTCGAGGTCGTGGCGGCGACCGACGCCTCCGAGTGCGTCTCCGTCTGGCGCTACAAGGACCGGACGCTCTCGCGCCTTCCCCTCGTAGCGGCGGGCGGCGGCGAGATACCCGCGTGCGCGGCGCCGGGCGAGTGGACGTATCGCTGGGACAGCGGTGCCGAGGGCCGTCCGGCGGTGCTCGTCCGCGAGCGCACGGAGAAGGTCGAAGACGGTCCCCTGCGGCGGCGCGAGGTCTTCGCGTTCGCCGGCTTCCGCCTCGACGAGGACGCCCAGGGCTCCACCGCCGAGATAAACGGGGTGCCGATTCCCCCGTGGCACGACGCCGTCCTCTATTCCAAGGGAGCCCTCGAGACCCTGTACAGCCGCTTCGACCTGTCGCGGATGCGCGCCGAGGCGAGGCTCGTCATCGAGACCGACCGGGCGCGGGGCGTCTTCGCGCTCCGGTTCTCCGGCCCCGACGGCGGCGTCCGGGCGCCCGTGGACTCCTACGCCGTGCGCGGCGCCACCGCGACGCTCGGCGCACGCGCCGGCGACCGGACCGTGCA
The DNA here is from genome assembly GCA_963710945.1 of uncultured Acidobacteriota bacterium. Lineage (GTDB taxonomy): Bacteria > Acidobacteriota > Thermoanaerobaculia > UBA5066 > Gp7-AA6 > DAHUXD01. The sequence continues at coordinate 597,055 of CAVQCH010000007.1, read as the reverse complement.
CGCCACGGTCGTCCTCGCCGGCGAGAAGGACTTCCCGATCGAGGCCCAGGTCGACGGCCTCGGCACCCCGTTCGACCAGACGTACGCCCCCGCCGGCATCTGGCACGGCCGTTCGCAGAGGATCTTCCTCAGCGCGGCCGACGAGATCGCCGTGCAGGACCTGACCGGCACATGGCTCGACGGGAAGGGCGGGCAGTACGCGGTCGCGGTGGAAGGTGGCGCGCCCTACAGCGTCCGCTTCGGCGACGCCGTATTCGCGATCGACATGGAGCGCGCCGGGACGGCGGCCGACCTGCTGCTCGTCCCGGCCGGAACCTCCGGAACGGCATGGGGCATCGCCCTGCGCGGACCCAACGCGATCGACCGCATCCCCTTTTCGTGCCCGGACGGGACGGGCGGGACCTGCCGCGCCGACGGCCCCGCCGAGAGGCTGCGCCGGCTCGGAGCCCGCGTCAACGTACACTGATTCAAAGCGAGGTTGACGGGGGGCCCGCACCTGTCTAACCTTCGTGAAGGAAATAGCTTAGATGGAAATTACGCTCGTCGGACTCACCGTCCAGGCGGTGGGCGCGGCGCTCCTCTCCGCGATCCTCCTCTACCTCTCGCGAGGCAAGGGAAGCCGCGTCCTCCAGGCGGCCGGGTTCGCGTGGCTTTTCCTCCTCGCCTCGCCTGCTCTCGCTCCTGGCCCTGCAGCAGTGGCGCATTCCCTTCGGCTACGAGATCTACCAGTACTGGAAGTTGCTCTACCTCGCGGCGCTCTGCGTGGCCGCGATCCGCATGGACCACGAAGCGTCCCTGGCGAAACCGCTCGCCGTGACGGCCGTCGCCGGCATCCCGGTGTCCCTGCTGATCGTCCACCTGACCGGAGCCACGCAGCCCCTGTTCCTGGCCGTGCACATGGGAATCCTCGCGGCGGGATGGCTGCTCGCGGCCGTGTTCATCTACCAGAGCCCGCGGGCCGGGCTCGGGCGCCAGTGCGCCGGCGCCATCGCCCTGCTGACCGCCGCCGTCCAGTTCGGATACGTCGTGCTCTTCAGCCTGGCGGGCGACCGGGCCGCGCTGCCGGCCGGCTCGGCGCGCGGCTTCGAGATGCTGCCCTACACCGGGTTTCTCGACATGCTGCTCGAAATGCTCTTCGGCATCGGCCTGATCATCTGGGCCATGGAGGACACCGAGCGGCGCCTGGCCGCGCTCCACGCGCGCACGGTGGACGACACACGGCGGTCGCAGCGCCGCGCCTGGCTCGACCCTCTCACGGAGACCCACAATCGCTTCTTCCTCGACGAGATCCGCTCGGAGCTCGAGGAGAGCGACGCCGGCGGGTCGATCGTCCTGATCGACATCGACGGGTTGAAGCGCATCAACGACCAGGAGGGGCACGAGGAGGGGGATCGGGCGATCTGGACCGTGGCCGCGGGAATCAAGAAGCTCGTCCGGGGCAACGACCACGTGATCCGCTGGGGCGGCGACGAGTTCCTGGTGATCCTGCCCGGCATGGACGAGGAGCTGGCCCGGAGGCGCTTCTACATGCTTCCCGCCAAGATCGACGAGGTCAAGCAGTCTCCCCGGCCCGGCGGCAAGCCGTACGTCAAGTTCCTGGCGGCCTCCGTGGGCGTGCACCCGTACTCCCGCCGCGTCTCGCTCGACCTCGCCCTGTCCCAGGCCGATCGCGTGATGTATGAACGCAAGCGGGCCCACCGCGAGCTGCGCGGCCCCGCCAAGGAAAGGACCTGATGAACTACTACTGGACGGAGTGCCCGGCCTGCGGCTGCCAGGTGACGGTCCAATTCGTCGAAGGCGCGGCCGGGATGACGGGCTCCGTTCGGCGCTGGTCGTCGGACCGGTCCACGAACGACGGGCGCCGTCTCGAGGTGCCCCGCGCGCAGGTGTCGGCCGACGGCGGCTTCCCGGCGGCCTGCGTGTGCGGCGCCGCGCTGGCGGTGGACCCGGCGCGAATCGAGCGCGCGACGACGGAGCGCCCGGCGTAGGAAGGCCAGGTTCCAGGTTCCAGGTTCCAGGTTCCAGGTTCGAAGGCTCGCTCAGCCCGGTTTCAGCGCGACGATCGTCGCGCCGCTTCCGCCCCTTTCGGGAGGGGCGTCGAAACAGCCCGCGACGTCGGTGCGCGCCGCGAGAAGCGCGCAAGACCTCGGCCCGGCGCACGCCGATTCCCTTGCCGTGTATCAGGCGCACTTCCCGAAAGCCGGCCGCGCGGGCCTCGCGCAGATACTCGTCGACCGCCGATGCGACGTCCCGCGGGTGGAACGAGTGCAGGTCGAACGAATCTTCGATGGGAACGCGCTTCACGAGCCTGGAACCTGGAACGTGGAGCTCTACTTCCCTTCAGACGCCTTCGATCTTCACTTCCAGAGGCATCGCCGCGCGCACGACCTTGGAGATGATGCAGTACTTCTCGGCGAGCGACAGCGTCTTCTCGATCTGGGGACGCTGATCGGCGAGCAGCGCGCGTCGGAACCCGGACATGGAGCACCGCCTTCTGAAACCGGAAGCCGCCGGCCGGATCCTTGCCGAGCTCGCCCTCCGCGCGCAGGGCCGGCTCGGCGTAGGCGATGCCGAGCTTCTTCAGGAAGATGGCCCACGTGTTGAGGAAGCACGCGCCGACGGCCGTCAGCAGCAGCTCTTCCGGATTGGCCTTTCCGCCCGAGCCGCCGAGCACCGTCGCGCCGGCGAACGTGATCGGCGCGCCGCCTTCGGCGACCTCCGCCTTTCCGGCGCCGAGGGCGTCACCGGTCCAGACCGCGTTGATGGAGAAGCGGTGGAGCTCCTGCTGTTCCGTCATCTCGCGATGATGGCATAGTTGGCCGGGATCGTTTTCGTGATGAGCCGCCGCATTCGCATCGCCTTCGGTCTCGGCGCCCTGGCCGTCGTCGGCTGCGCGACGGCGCCCGCGACGACGGAGGCGACGAAACGGATCGCCGCGAATCAGCCCGCCCTGGTCGAGGGCATCGTGCGGGACAGCGCGGGCCGGCCGGTCCCGGGCATCGGCGTGCGCGGCGTCCCGCTCGGCAAGGATGTCCCGTGGTCCGCCCCCGCCTTCACGGCGTGCGACGGCACCTTCCGGCTTTTCCTCGCGGCCCCGGCGGCGTACGGCTTCCTGCTCGTCTGGAACGGCGCGGAGGTTCTCACTCCCGGGCCCGAGGACCCGTCTCGCGTCCAGATCGCGGTCGCGCCCGGCCAGAAGGTCGAGGCAGTGGAGCTCGTCTTCCTCGTCGAGGACTGGCGGCGGGCGGGCGTGGCGGCCGAGATTCCGGCCTGCCGCTGACCTCTTATAATCCCCCCCGATGGCTGCGAACCCGAAAACCGAACGGCGCCGCGTGCGCTGCGTGATCAACGGCAGGGAAACCGACGTCTGGGAGGGATACCGCCTCTGGGACGCCGCGCTCGACGCCGACGCGCGTCTCTGGAAGTGGTGCGGCGGCGAAGGGCTCTGCGCGACGTGCGCGGTCATCCCCGTCTCCGGCGCCGAGAACCTGTCGCCGTCGACGAAGCTCGAGCGGTTCTCGCTCGCGCTGTGGTTCGCGAAGCCGCTGGCCCTCGTGCGCCGGCGCTGGAAGGACCGCGGCGTCCGGCTCGCGTGCCAGACGTACGTAAACGGTCCCGTCGAGGTCGTGGGCGTCCTCGGGGCGCCGGGCAAGAAGGCGCGCGAGGCCGCGGGGATCGAGTAGGCCGGACCGCGCCGCCCGGGCGATGAAGAAGCTTCTCCAACGCGTCGGCGCCGCCGCCACCGCCGGCGGCGTTCTCTACGTCGGCGCCTCCTACTTCGCCTCGCGCGTGCTCGCGCGGCGCCTGCTGTCGCCCGAGGGCCTCGGTCCCGCTCCGGGCCGGCACGAAGACCTGCTCGCCGCGCTCGAGTCGGCGGCGACCGTCGTCGCGAACCTCCGCCACCGGGGCAGCGCGCGCCTGCCCGTCGAGCTCGCCGCGACGTTCGCCTCGCCGGGCGCGCCCGAGACGCGGCCCACGATCGTCTTCCTCCATGGAAAGGGAGGCGACGCCAGCGAATGGGAGCCGGACGCGCTGCGGGCGCTGCGGCTCGGGTACAACGTTCTCCTTCCGGACCTGCGGGGCCACGGCCGCAGCGGCGGCACCTTCTTCACGCTCGGCCTGCTCGAGAAGGACGATCTCGCCCTGACCCTGGCCGCGGCGCGCGACGGCTTCGGGATCGACGCCGAGCGCGTCGGCATCCACTCGTGCTCGGCCGGCTCCTCGGTCGCGCTCGAGTTTGCCGCGCAGCGTCCCGAGATCCGGGCGATCTGGCTGGAGGCGCCGTTCGGGCGGCCGCGGGAGATGGCACGGCACTACCTGTCGCGCGCGACGGGCCTGCCGCCCGCGACGCTCACGCTCGCCACGCAGTGGGCCATCGGCCGCGCGATCGGCCGGCTGCGCGCCGAGCTCGGCCCGCTCGACGGCGAAGACGGCAGGGGGCTCGTCGATCCGATCCGCGCCATCCGCCGCGTGACGGCCGCCGTGCTGCTCGTGCACGGCGAGGACGACCGGCTCGTTCCGGCCCGCTTCACGCGCGAGCTCGCCGCCGCCCTGCCGGCGCGGGGCGCCGTCTGGAGCGTCTCGGGCGCGGGCCACTGCCACCACGCCGACGAGCCGCAGGCCGCGGCGCGGCTCGCCTACGAGCGCAAGTGGGCCGAGTTCTTCGGAAAGTACCTGCCGGTGTAGATCAACGCGGGGCGCCCCGCATCTTCTTCCTCGGGTCCTCCGTCCTCCCCTTCAGCTGCCCGCACGCCGCCGACGCGTCGGGGCCCTTGCTGCGCCGCACGGTGACGGTCAGGCGCGCGTCGGCGATCGTCCGGGCGAAGCGGTCGATCACGGCCTCGTCGGGCCGCTTCCAGCCGGGCAGGTACGTCGGGTCCTCGTTGAGGGGGATCAGGTTGACCTTGACGGTCATGCCGGCGAGAAGTCGGGCCAGCCGCCGGGCGTCCTCCTCCCGATCGTTGACGCCGGCGATGAGCACGTACTCGACGAGAATGCGGCGGCGCGGCTCGAGGGGCCAGGCGCGCATCGCCGCGACGAGCTGGGGCAGCGGATGGGTGCGCGTGATGGGCATGAGCTTCGCGCGGGTCGCGTCGTCCGCCGCGTTCAGGGAAACGGCGAGATTGGGCCGGCGCGGCAGCGCCGCGAAGTCGGCGAAGGCCGGCGTGATCCCGGACGTCGACACGGTGACCCGGCGCGGCGGCAGGAGCGCGAAGAGGATGTCGAGCGCGGGCAGGACTCCTTCCGGGTTGAGAAACGGCTCCCCCATTCCCATGAAGACGATGCGCAGGCCTTCCGTCGTCCGACCGCTCTCGCCGAGCACGACGTAGAGCTGCCCGAGGATCTCGCCCGCCGACAGGTTGCGGCCCGCGCCGAGGCGGCCCGTCACGCAGAATGCGCAGTCGACGGCGCAGCCGGTCTGGGAGGAGAGGCAGACCGTGAATTTCTCGGTGGGCGGCGTCGAGTGCCGGGAGCGGGAGGCCGGGCCCGCCTCGAGCCGGGAAGCGTCGTCGGCGCGGGCGTCGGTGAATTCGTTGACCTGGGCGAAGGCGGTGGATCCGGGCATGTAGACCGCCTCGATCAGCGCGCCGTCGGCGAGGCGCAGCCCGAACTTGACGCTCCCGTCCGCGGATTCTTCGCGCCGCGCGACCTCGGGCAGGCGGATGGGCATCTCTTTCTCCAGCCGCTCCCGCAGCGCGGCCGGAAGGTCGGTCATCGCCGCCCAGCTCCGCCTTCCCGCGCGGTGGATCGCATCGAAGATCTGGCCGCCCCGGTAGCGCGGCAGCCCCCAGGAGACGACGAGCGTCTCCCAGGCGGCGGGCGTCATGCCGAGGGGATCCATGGAACGGAGTCTATTCCGGAGGCGCGGGGCGGGAACGGAAGGCTACTTGGCGACCTTCCGGGCCGGGGCCTTGCGCGTGCGGACCTTGCGGGTGGGATCGATGCCCAGAGCCTTCAGCAGGTGGAGGTCCTTGAGATTGATGCGGAACGCGGCGCGCTCGGACGTCGACGATTCTTCCGGCTCCTCGGCGGCGGCCACCGAACGGCGCGAGCGCGGGGAGCGCGATGCGCGCGCCTCGCGCTTGTTCACGCCGACCTTGGCGTCGAGCACCATGTAGAGGTTGTAGCCCTCGTCGCGGATCTTCTGGATCGACTCGTGGACGCGGCCCGATCCCGAGATCGACTCGTTGATGGCCTGCCCGAGCTCCTTCAGCATTTCGCGGAGATGATCCGAGAGTTCCATGACCGCAGCGATTATCGCTTCCGGTTCGCGCGAGAATCAAGGATCTTTCGGCGGCGCAAAAGGTGCTATTCTTCTTGTCGCATCCAGTGACAGAGCGTTCTGTCGCGCGTGTCCCGCCGGGAACTTCTCCGCCCGCCCGCCTCGTTCCGCGCGCGCCGCTTCACGCCCGTTGAAGATAGTCTCTTCCCATGTACTCGCGCTTCGCCCATCTGACCTGCACCAGGTGCGGCGCGCGCTACGAGAGGGACCGCCGCGTCAACGTGTGCCCGGTCACCGGCTGCGGCGGCGCTCTCTTTCCCCGGTACCATCCCGCGCGGCTCGAGCGCGACGCGGCGCGCGAGCGGCCGCGCACGATCTGGCGGTGGCACGAGATGATGCCGGTCGAAGACCCGTCGAACGTCGTCACGCTCGGCGAGGGCGGAACGCCGCTGCTCCGCGCGGACCGGCTCGAAGCGAGATCCGGCTTCCGCCAGCTCTGGATCAAGGACGAAGCCGGCAATCCCACGGGCTCCTTCAAGGCGCGCGGCCTCTCGGCCGCCGTCTCGAAGGCGAAGGAGCTCGGCCACACGAAAATCGCCCTGCCCACGGCCGGCAACGCCGGCGGCGCCGCGGCGGCCTACGCCGCGAAGGCCGGGATGGAGTGCCACGTCTTCATGCCCGCCGACACGCCGCCCGTCTTCCGGATCGAGTGCGAGCGGTACGGCGCGAAGGTCACGCTGGTGGACGGCCTCATCGACGACTGCGGCCGGATCGTCGCCGCCAGCGCGGCGCGCGAGGGCTGGCACGACGTCTCCACGCTCAAGGAGCCGTTCCGGGTGGAGGGCAAGAAGACGATGGGCTACGAGCTCGCCGAGGACTTCGGCTGGAAGCTGCCCGACGCGGTTCTCTACCCGACCGGAGGCGGCACGGGATTGATCGGGATGTGGAAGGCCTTCGAGGAGATGGAGGAGATGGGCTGGATCGGCCCCGCGCGTCCGAAGATGTTCGCCGTGCAGGCGGAGGGATGCGCGCCGATCCCGAAGGCCTTCGCCGAGGGAAAGAGCGTGTCGGAGAAGTTCCCGAACGCGCGCACCTACGCGTCGGGCCTGCGGGTGCCGAAACCCTTCGCGGACTACCTGATCCTGCGGTACGTCCGCGACTCCGCCGGCGCGGCCGTCGCGGTGACCGACGACGAGATGCGCTCGGCCTGCGACGAGATCGGCGCCGCCGAGGGCCTGTTCGTCGCGCCCGAGGGAGGCGCCGTCTGGGCGGCCGCGAAGAACCTGAAGGCCTCGGGCCTGCTCGATCCCGCCTCGCGCATCGTCCTCTTCAACACCGGGAGCGGCTTCAAGTACCTCTGACGGCTGGCACTGGATGCCCGATTCGGGCCAGACTAGCGTTCGTGGCAGGGGCCCGACGGAGCGTCTCCTCGGCACGGGCAATCGCGGCGATGCTGTTCCTCGCTTTCGGCGCGTCCGCCGGCGCCCGGGAGTCCGCCGATCCGGCGCGGACCGCGCTCGAGTGGCTCCTCTCCGAGGGCGACCGCCAGATCGAGGCCGCGTCGTTTGCGGCCGCGGCCGCGAGCTTCGAGGAGGCGGTCTGCGAAGCCACGGCGCTCTCCGATTCGGCGGCGCTCGCAAAGGCCTGGACCGGCCTCGCCCGCGCGCAGTGGGCGGTCGGCGAGAACGCGAAGTCCTTCGAGTCCGACGAGCGGGCCCTCGCCCTGGTTCGCGGACTTGGCGATGCGGACGAGGAAGCACTCCTTCTGAACAACGTCGGCCTCGCTCTCTACTCGACGGCCCGCCATGCCGAAGCGCTCGACTACTACGCGCTCGCCCTGGATCGCTCGACGAGCGCCGCGACGCGGGCGCTCGTGCTCCTCAACATGGGCCTCGTCTACCGCTACCAGGGCCGCTTCGAGGATTCGGCCGCGGTTCTCTCGGAGTCGCTCGCTCTCCGGCGAGCCGAAGGCAAGCCCCGACAGACGGCGTTGACGCTGAACGCTCTCGGCATGCTCTCCCGAATCACCGGCAACTATGCCCGTGGCGTCGCCTGCTATGACGAGGCCCTGGCCCTGCGCCGCGCATCGGGAGACCGGTTCGGCGAGGCGCAGACGCTCAACAACCTCGCCAATCTCTACGGAGACCAGGGAGAGGTCGAACGTTCCCTCGCGATGCATCGGCAAACCCTGCGCCTCGCCGAGGAGATCGGCTACACGCGGCAGATCGGCCTGTCCCACGAAAACATCGGCGCGGAGCTCGATGATCTCGGGCGGCCGGGCGACGCGCTCTGGGAGGCCTGCGCCGCCATCGCGATCTATCGCCGCACGGGGGACCGCGAGAATCTCGCGACCACCCTTTCGAACGCGGGCGGCTATCGCGTCGAGCTCGGAAACCCCCGGGAGGCGCGCGAGCTGCTCGACGAGGCCCTCGCGATCGCCCTCGCCATCGGCGAGCCCGAAAGTCAGATCGTCTCGCTGCAGGGGCTTGCCGAGGCGGATCTGGCCGAATCGAAGGCCGCCGACGCGCTCGAGCGGCTCGACCTCGCCGTCGCGATGGCGGACAGGCTCGGGTTCCCCGGCCTCGCATGGAAGCTGCGCCTCGACCGCGCCCGGGCCCTGTCCGCGCTCGGCCGGCGGGAGGAGCGCATCGCCGATCTCGCGGCGGCGGCCGACGAGATCAACGATCTGCGCTCGTCGGTGGGGACCGACGCCGGCAAGATCGGCTTTCTCGACCAGGCTCAGGAGGTCTTCGAAGAGCTCGCCGCCGCGCTCTTCGCCGCGAGTCGCGAGACCGAGGCGCTCGAAGCGGCCGAGGCCGCGCGAGCGCGGGCGCTCGCCGACCTGCTCTCGCAGCGCTCGATCGCCGGCAAGCCAGCCGACCGAGCCGCTCTGGGGGCCGTCCGCGGCGCGCAGGCCCGCGCCCGCCGCGCTCCGGCCGCCCGCGGCGGCGACCTCGGGACGGCTCTCTCGCGGCTGCGCCGGGAGGACCCGGAGCTCGCGAGCTTCGTCGCGGTCGACAGCCCGCGGATCGACGAGATCCGCCGCACAGCCGCCCGCCTCGATGCCACGATCGTCGAATACCTCGCGGGCAAGGACGCGTGCTACGCCTGGGTCGTCGCACCCGACGGGCAGATCCACGCGGCTCGGCGCGAGGCCGACCGGGCCCGGCTCGCGGAGCGCGTGCGCACCATTCGGGAGGCGCTCGAGGCCGCCAGCCCGGCGTCGCGGCCGCCGCGCGTCCTCCGCACCGGTCTCGCGGAGCTCGGGCGGCTCCTCGTCGCGCCGATCGAGGAGTGGCTCCCGCGAGATCCCGAGCGTCTCGTCATCATCGTGCCGCACGGACCGCTCGCGCTCGTGCCGTTCGCGGCGCTTCCGGACGGGCGCGGCACGCCGTGGCTCGCGCTCCACACACTGGTCTTTGCGCCCGCCGTCTCGGTCTTTCGTTACACGGTGGCCAAGGGCGCGAGCCACGACGTCGGCAGGAACGCGCTCGTCGTGGCGGATCCGGTGCCCCCGCGCGGCGCCGGCCTTCCTCCCTTGCCAGGCGCTCGTCGCGAGGCCTTTCGCGTGGCCGCGCGCCTCGGAGAGCCGACGCTCGTTCTGACGGGAGCGGAGGCGACCGAAGCGGCGGTCAAGCGCGTCGCATCCGACCGTGCCGTGCTCCACTTCGCGACCCACGGTCTGATCAGCGAAGACCAGCCTCTGGCGTCCTCCTTGCTGCTCGGCGAAGGAGACGGCGAGGACGGGTACCTGCGGGTCGACGAGATCGTCAGCCTCGACCTGCACGCCGACCTCGTGGTCCTTTCGGGATGCCGCACTGGACTCGGAAAGCTCTCGGGCGACGGCATCCTGGGATTCACGCGCGCGTTCCTCTACGCGGGGACGCCTTCGATCGTCGTCAGCCTCTGGGACGTCAGCGACCGGGCGACCGCCGACATGATGGATCACTTCTACAGGGCCCTGCAGAAAGGCCTCTCGAAGGCCCGGGCGCTACGGGAGGCATTGCTCGATGCGCGCCGCCGTTTTTCGAGCCCCTCGGTCTGGGCCGCCTTCGTCCTCGTCGGAGAACCGCTCTGAAGACGGAAGCGTGGAGCGATCTCGCGCTCGCCCGCGCCTGCGCGCGCGGCGAGGAGCCGGCGTGGGAGGAGTTCGAGAGGCGCCACTTCGCCTTCATCCGCGCTTTTGCCTCGCGGCTCTTGCGGGGGGCCGCGGGCGCTGACCTCGCGGACCAGGTCATCGCGGACCTCTGGCAGCGGGGCAAGATCGCGCGCTTCGAAGGACGCAGCAGCCTGAAGACCTGGCTCGGGGCGGTGGTCGCGCACGCAGCCGCGAACGCGGCCCAGACGCGTCGGCGCGTGGTGCCGCTTCATGAGGCGGGCCAGGAAGAACGGAGCGCTTCGGGGGGCCGGCCAGAACCGGCACAAGGCGACCGGGTCGGGCGCGAACGGCTCACGGCCCTCCTCGTCGAGGCCGCTTCGCGCCTCGATGCGCCGGACCGGCTCCTCCTGCTTCTCTACTACGACCAGGGTCTGACGCTCGAGGACATGGGCCCGCTCATGCGCCGGTCGAAGGCCGCGCTCTCGCGCCGGCTCAAGCGTGTGACGGCGACGCTCCAGGCGGCGCTCGAGGCCCGCTCGCGCGAGCGGTACGGGGTTTCCGCTCGCGAGCTCGCCGGCGATCTCGCCTCGCTCGAGATCGACCTCGCATCCCTCCTCGCGACGCAACAAAGGGACCTCCCGACTGTCCAAGAGAAAGGAGGAGGTGCGTGAAGGATGAGACCAGCGCGGACCACGCCGCGCACGAGCCAGACCTGAACCTGCTCGCGGCCCACTTCGAGGGGGCGCTCTCGAGCCGCGAGAGCGCGGACCTCGCCGCGCACCTGGCCGCCTGCCGCGCCTGCCGCACGACGGCCGCCCTCATGTCGAGGGCCTTCCCTCGCGATTCGGTCCGCAGGCCCGGCACACCCGTCGTGGGGTGGCTCGCCCTCGCCGCCACGCTCGTCCTCGCCACGATCGTCGGAATCCGGATCGCGCGGGAGCCGTCCCTCCGAGTCCCGGCGCCCGAACCGGGACCCGTGCCGACCGCTCCGGCCGAGAACCCGTCGCCACCCGCGGCAGCGAGCGCGGCGCCGGCAGCACCCGCCGTGGAACCGCGCGACGTCAAGCGCGGCGGCGACCGCAGGGTCGCCGGGAAAGCGTTCCGCCTCGTTGCCGGGGAGTGGGTGGACCGGAGCTTCGATCCGACGTCGGCGCTTCCGATCGTCGAGGTGCCGGACCCGCAATCGCGGGACGCCGTCCTCGCGGAGCAGCCAAACCTCGCGCCGTACGTCGGGCTCGGGGACCGCGTGCTCGTCGTTTTCCACGGCACGGTCTACCGCTTCGGTCCCGTCCGCAGGTAGTCGGCGCAACAAAACCGGGCGGCGCCTGTCAAAGGGCCAGCGCGCGTTCCGCCCGGTTCCTCCGGACCGGTCGAGGCCGACCGCAGGAGGAACCCATGAGCGTCAGAGCGTTCGTACGCCGGGTCGTCGGAGCCGGACTCGCCGCCGTTTCTCTGGCCAGCGCCGTCTTCGCGGCAAACTTCACCGTCACGAACACGAATGATGCGGGCCCAGGATCGCTGCGGCAGGCGATCCTCGACGCGAACGCGGTGGCGGGTGCAGACACGATCGTCTTTGCCATCCCCGGCGCCGGCGTCCACACCATTACGCCGACGACCCCGCTGCCGACGATCACGGGTCCGGTCGTCCTGAACGGATACTCGCAGCCGGGATCGAGCCCGAACACGCTCGCCGTCGGGGACGACGCCGTTCTGCAGATCGAGCTCTCCGGTCTGACGTCGGGCGGGACCGGCATCGCGATCACCGGCGGCGGCAGCACGGTCCGCGGCCTCGTCATCCACAGCTTCGGGCCCGCCGTGACAATGGACACCGCGGGCGGAAACACCGTGGCCGGCAATTTCGTCGGTACGGATTCGACGGGCACGGTCGCGCTCGGCAACAGCGGCTTCGGCACCATCTCGGCGAGCGGCATTTCGGACAATCACATCGGCGGCGCGACGCCGGCGGACCGCAATCTCATTTCCGGCAACGGAGGCTCCTTCGCCGTCATCGTGTCCGGCGCCTCGGTTTCGAGCAACTTCATCCAGGGCAACTACATCGGCGTCGACGTCACCGGGACGGCGGCCCTGGCCAACATCGGCGTCGGCGTCGCCGCCTTCGGCGCCCCGAATACGACGATCGGCGGCCTCACGCCGACACCGGGGACGCCGCCTGGTAACCTGATCGCCGGCAACGCCGGATGGGGCGTCGAGGTGAGCTTCGCGACGGCCACCAACAACACCGTGCAGGGCAATCTGATCGGCACGAACGCGACCGGAACCGCGGCGCTCGGCAATGCCGGGGGAATCGCGATCGGCGCGAACGCGGGCGCCAACAACAACCTCATCGGCGGAACGGCCGACGGCGCGCGAAACGTGATCTCGGGCAATTCCAACTACGGCATCTCCTTTTCGAGCGGCGACGTCGCCTCCTCCGCCAACACCGTGCAGGGCAACTACATCGGACCAGACATCACGGGCACCGTGGCCCTCTCGCCGAATCAGACCGGCATCCTCTTCAACGGCGGCGATCACACCCAGGTCGGAGGAGCCGCGCCGGGCGCGGGCAACCTCATTTCCGGCAATGGCCAACCATCGACCGTGAAGCCGGGGGTCTACGTCGGCGGGGCCGCCACCGGCAGCGTCTTTCAGGGAAACCTCATCGGAACGCAGGCCGACGGCCTGACGCCTCTCGGAAATTCCTGGGGCGGGATCGTGCTGCCCTTCGGCATCACGCAAATCGTCGTCGGCGGCGTCGCTCCGGGCGAGGCCAACGTCATCGCATTCAACGGCAAGTCGACGGACCCGGGGTCCGGCGTGATGGTCGACGGCACGTCGGTCACGATCCGGGGCAACTCGATCCACGACAACGTCGGGGCGTACGGCCTCGGCATCGACCTCGGATCCAACGGCGTCACGCCGAACGACCAGGGAGACCCGGACTCCGGCCCAAACTCCTACCAGAACTTTCCGATCGTCTCGTCGGTGACGAGCCTCGCTCCCGGGTCGGGGACGCGCATCCAGGGAGTCCTGCACTCGGCGGCCGCGACGACCTACGACCTCGACTTCTACGCCAATCCGGCCTGCTCGAACTTCCCGAGGGAATTCCTCGAGGGAGAGACCTACCTCGGCTTCTCGCAGATCACCACGGACGGCTCCGGCACCGGCGTCTTCGACGTCACACTGGCCGCGACGATCGAGCCCGGCGCCCGCATCACCGCCACGGCCACCGACCCCAACGGCAGCACATCCGAGTTTTCACAGCGTCTGCCCTTCTCCATCTCGCCCGCCTCCGGCCCGGCCTCCACCGCCACGCCCGTGACCATCGCCGGCACCGACTTCCTTCCGGGCGCCACGGTCACGATCGGCGGCCAGCCCGCCGGCAACGTCGTCGTGGTCAACTTCAACTCGATCACCGCCGACTCGCCGCTCCTCGCCGCAGGCTCCGTCAACGACGTCGCCGTCTCGAACTCCGACGGCAGCATGGGCACTCTCGTGAAGGGCTGGGTCTCCGACTTCCTGGACGTGCCCTCTTCCAACCAGTTCTACGCCTTCGTCACCACGCTGGTCTCCAACGCCATCACCGTCGGCATCGGCGGCGGGCTCTACGGTGTCAACGACAACACCCTGCGCCAGCAGATGGCCGTCTTTCTCCTGAAGGCCAGGTACGGCCTCTGCTACACACCGCGCCCGTGCACCGTCCAGGTCTTCACCGACGTGCCCTGCTCCTCCCAGCGCCTCCCCTTCTCGATCTCTCCCGCCGCGGGCCCGGCGGCCACCGCCACCGCGGTCACAATCGTGGGAACCGACTTCCTCCCCGGCGCCGCCGTCACCGTGGCCGGCCAGCCCGCCGGCAACGTCGTCGTGGTCAACTTCAACTCGATCACCGCCGAGACGCCGCTCCTCGCCGCAGGCACCGTCAACGACGTCGCCGTCTCGAACTCCGACGGCAGCATGGGCACTCTCGTGAAGGGCTGGGTCTCCGACTTCCTGGACGTGCCCTCTTCCAACCAGTTCTACGCCTTCGTCACCACGCTGGTCTCCAACGCCATCACCGTCGGCATCGGCGGCGGGCTCTACGGTGTCAACGACAACACCCTGCGCCAGCAGATGGCCGTCTTTCTCCTGAAGGCCAGGTACGGCCTCTGCTACACACCGCCCCCGTGCACCGTCCAGGTCTTCACCGACGTGCCCTGCTCCTCGAACTTCGCCCCCTGGATCAACGAGCTCGTCGCCGAGAACATCACGGGCGGCTGCGGCACGGGCACCTATTGCCCGGACGACCCCGTCAAACGTCAGCAGATGGCGGTACTTCTGCTCAAGACCTTCGAAGGCCCGGGCTACACGCCTCCGGTCTGCACGACCGCGACCTTTACCGACGTGCCCTGTTCGAGCCCCTTTGCGCCCTGGATCTACGAGCTCGTCGCACGCAACATCACCGGGGGCTGCGGCAACGGCAGCTACTGCCCCGCTAACCCGGCCACCCGCGGACAAATGGCCACCTTCGTCGTCAAGACCTTCAACCTGCAGTAGCCGGATGCACCCCTCACCCCAACTCTCTCCCCCGCCGTGGGAGAGAGGGGGTGCCGGGTGTGGCGGTAGAATCCGCGGTCCATGCGCTATCAATCCCTGCGGCCGCGACTCGACCCGCTTCTCCCGACGGTGGAGAAGCCCGGCCGCTACATCGGCCTCGAGCGCAACGTGACGCGCAAGGACCTCTCGAAGGCGGCGGCGACGCTCGCGCTCGCCTTCCCGGACACGTACGAAATCGGGATGAGCCACACGGGCCTGAAGATCCTGTACGAGCTCGTCAACCGGCGCGCGGACTTCGCCTGCGAGCGCGTCTACGCGCCATGGGTGGATCTCGAGGCGAAGATGCGCGAGGCCGGGATCCCGCTCTTCTCGACCGAGTCCTTCGCCCCGGTCGCGGACTTCGACGTGCTCGGCTTCTCGCTCCAGGCGGAGCTGAACTACTCGAACATCCTGAACATGCTGGACCTCGCCGGCCTGCCCGTCTGGCAGCGCGACCGGCGCGAGACGGACCCGATCGTGCTGGGCGGCGGACCCTGCACCGCGAATTGCGAGCCCATCGCCGACTTCTTCGACGCGTTCCTCATCGGCGACGCCGAGGAGGCGCTCAACGTCTTCCTCGACGCCTACCGCGACGGGCGCTCCCGCGGCCTCTCGCGCCGCGAGCTGCTCGTGCACCTCGCGCAGCTCGACGGCATCTACGTCCCGTCGCTCTACGACGTCGCCTACGACGCGAACGGGCGCATCGCCGCGATCGCGCCGAACGACCCGCGCGCGCCGAAGCAGGCGCGGCGCACCTGGGTCCCGGTCCTGAAGCCCGAGTACTACCCGGACAAGCCGATGGTCCCGTCGGTCGAGATCGTGCAGGACCGCCTCGGTCTCGAGGTCATGCGCGGCTGCACGCAGGGCTGCCGCTTCTGCCAGGCCGGCTACTGGTACCGGCCGGTGCGGGAGCTCGACCCGGGCGACGTCGCGGAGATGACGAAGAAGTTCATCGCCGACTCGGGCTGGAGCGAAGTGGGCCTGCTCTCCCTCTCGACCGCGGACTACTCGCAGATCGAGCCGCTCGTGAAGTGCCTGGCGCCGCAGCTCTCCGACCGACGCGTCTCGATCTCCCTGCCGTCCCTGCGCGCCGAGGCCTTCTCGGTGGGCCTGGCCGACGCGGTCTCCGAGGTCCGCAAGTCCGGCTTCACATTCGCGCCGGAGACGGGCTCGGACCGCCTGCGCCGCGTCATCAACAAGACGTTCACGAACGACGACATGATCCAGGCGGCCGACGTCGCGTTCGCCCGCGGCTGGGACCTCATCAAGGTCTACACGATGATCGGCCTGCCGACCGAGACGTCCGCCGACCTCGACGAGCTCGTGACGCTCGTGGCCGGGATCCTGGCCCAGGGCCGCAAGCACGGGCGCAAGAACGTCAACGTCGCCGTCGGCTCGTTCGTCCCGAAGTCGTGGACGCCCTTCCAGTGGGCCCCTTTCGACGGGGTCGAGGCGCTCGAGCGCAAGCTCGTCCTATCTCAAGGAGAAGTTCCGCAACCTGCGCGGCGCGAAGATGAAGTGGCACGAGCCGCGCGAGGCCGAGATCGAGTGCGTGCTCTCCCGCGGGGACCGCCGCGCGGGGCGCATCCTCCACACGGCCTGGAAGTCGGGCGTGCGCTTCGACGGCTGGACCGAGCACTTCCGCTACGACCTCTGGATGAAGGCTTTCGAGGCCGAGGGCATCCCCAGGGAGACGTACCTGCGCGCGTACGATCTCGACGAGATCCTGCCCTGGGACGTCCTCGACGTCTCCATCAAGAAGCGCTGGCTCCAGATCGAGCTCATCAAGGCGAAGAAGGAGATGCGCACCGAGGACTGCAAGTGGGGGCACTGCTACGCCTGCGGCGTGCCGGGCAACGGCGAGGACACCATGCTCGCCAAGCCGCATGCCCGGCGCGCTGCCCTCGTTCGACGCCGCGACGGCGCCGGCGAGCGACCCGGCCGCCTACCGCGACGTGGCCAAGGGCGCCGCGTACCGCCAGAAGGCGATGCCCGATCTGCCCTCGGCGTCGCGGCGCGCGACGCAGGGTGACCGCGTGTTTCGCCATCGGGTGACCTTCTCGAAGACGGGCGACGCCCGATTCCTGTCGCACCGCAACACGATGGACGTCCTCGAGCGCGCGATCCGCGCGGCGGGCATGCCGGCCCGGTACTCGGAGGGCTTCAACCCGCACATGAAGCTCTCGATGGGACCGGCGCTCGCCCTCGGCCTCGAGAGCCGCCACGAGGTCTTCGACGCCGAGGGCATCGCGCCGTTTCCCCCGGACGCCGCGGCGCGCATCGGCGAGAAGCTGCCCGACGGGATCTCCGTTCTCGAGGTGCGGGAGCTCGCGCCCGGCGTGCCCTCCCTGGCCAGGGCCGTGAAAGCCGCCCGCTACTCCGTGCGCCTCGACTCGGAAGAGCACGTCAACCGCGCCGGCGACGCGCTCGCCAACGGCTGGCGCGACGCGATGCCCGCGTTGCGGGCCCTGTCTCTCGAGGCCGACGCCGGCGGCGCGAGCCTGCGCTTCGAGGTCAACCTCGACCAGGCCGCCGGCGAGACCGCCACGCGCGAAGAAGGTTCTCGAGACGCTGCTCGCGATCCCCCCGGAGGCGCAGACCGTCGATGTCGGTCGTGCGCGAAGCCACCGTTCTCGGCTGATGTACCGCGTCACCGTGACGGCCCGCTTCGAGGCTGCGCACAACCTGCTCGACTACGAGGGCGGCCCCGAGCCGCTGCACGGCCACTCCTACCGCGTCGAGGCCGTCCTCGAGGCGCAGAAGCTCCAGCGCTACGACCTCGCGGTGGACTTCGTTCCCGCGAAGAAGGCGCTCGAGGCCATCGCGAAGGAGCTCGACTACTCCTACATCAACGAGCACCCGGCGTTCCGCGGCCGCAACACGTCGGCGGAGAACCTCGCGCTCCACTTCGCCGAGCGGCTGGACGCCTCCGGCGCGCTCGGATGGGCCCGCGTCGCGGAAGTCACCGTGTGGGAGGGCCCCGAGAACCGCGCCACGTACCGTCCCGGACATCCCAGGTAGTCCCGACTCGGCTCGACGAAGAGCAGCCCCGGCAACCGGGACGCGGGATAGACTGCCACCGTTCTCCCCCTCCTGACACTCTCAGAAAGGTCGGATCACATGCGCTTCTCGCGCCCGGGTCGAGGTCTGTCGGTGGAATTCGCTTTCGCGCTTTTCATGGCGTCGTCGGCCGGACTCGCCACGACGTACACCGTGACGAACATCAACGACGCGGGCGCCGGGTCGCTGCGACAGGCCATCCTCGACGCGAACGGGAACCCGGGCGCCGACACGATTGCGTTCGCCATCCTGGGCGGCGGCGTGCAGACAATCACGCCGCTGACGGCCCTGCCGACGCTGACCGAAGCCGTCACGATCGACGGCTACACGCAGCCGGGCAGCTCCGCGAACACGAATCCACCGGAGCAGGGTACCAACGCCGTCCTCCAGATCGAGATCGATGGAACGAACGTGGGCGGAAATGGCGTGCTCAAGACACAAGGGGCGTCGAGCTCGAACATCACTATCCGGGGGCTCGTGATCAACCGCGCACCTGGGGGCGCGATCATTCTCCTCGGCTCGGGAAGCAACCTCGTGGTCGAAGGCTGTTTCCTCGGGACCGACGCGAACGGGATGACCTCGATCGACAGGTACAACGGCTACGGCGTCCTGGTCGACCTCAGCCCCACGAACGTCCGGATCGGCGGATCGACGCCCGCGGCGCGCAACGTCATCTCCGGCAACAACTACGCGGGGATCGCGTTCGGCTGCGATTTCAGCGCGGGCGGTTCCGGACATCTGATCCAGGGCAACCTGATCGGGCCCGACGCCACGGGCGGCGCCGCGCCGCCGGACAACTCCCCCGGCGCGAGCTACGGGGTCGATCTCTGTTACGGCACCTCCAACGTGACCGTGGGAGGAACGACGGCGGCCGAGCGCAACGTCATTTCCGGCAACCAGGGCATCGCCGTCGACCTCGGGAGCAGCTTCAGCAACGACGTCCACGACATCACGGTCCGCGGCAACTACATCGGAACGGACGTGACCGGCGCCGCCCGGCTGGGCAACGGTACGATCGGCATCCGGATCAACCAGCCCAACAACAGCGTACTGGACAACGTCATCTCGTCGAGCGGCGCCGAGGGCATCCAGGCCGAAGGGGGCGCCAATACTCTCGTGCAGGGCAATTTCATCGGCACCGATGCCACCGGAACGCTTCCGCTCGGCAATGTGGGCGCGGGCGTTCACGTCATCAGTCCCGGCGCGAAGATCGGCGGCACCGGGGCGGGCGAGGCGAACGTCATCGCATTCAACGGGACGTCGGCCTTTTCCGGCCACGGCGTCTGGGTCGAGGGCGGCACCGGCAGCCCGATCCGCGCCAATTCCATCCACGACAACTTCGGCCTGGGCATCGCGCTCGGCAGCGGCGTCACCCCGAACGACCCGGGCGACGCCGACACGGGCCCCAACAACCTTCAGAACTTCCCGGTCCTCTCGACGCTGACCCCGACTGCCCCGGAGAATCCCGAAGCCGGACTGCACGTCCAGGGCGTCCTGCACTCGACTCCTTCCACGACCTATGACCTCGACTTCTTCTCCAACCCCGCCTGCGTCAAGTTCCCGAAGGACTACCTCGAGGGCGCAAAGTACCTCGGCTCGGGCGTCGTCACGACGGACGGCACTGGGACGGGCATCGTGGACGTCACGGTCCCGATCGGGATCGCCGCGGGTGAGCACGTCAGCGCCACGGCGACCGACCCCGCGGGCAACACCTCCGAGTTTTCGCAGCGGCTGCCCTTCTCGGTCAACATCGCCTCGGGTGACGCCGCCGGCGGCACGGCCATCACGGTCTCCGGCACGGACTTCGCGGACGGCGCCGTGGTCACGATCGGCGGAGTGCCCGCCACAGGCGTCGTCGTCGGCTCGAGCATCTCGCTGACTGCCGCGACGCCGGCGCTCGCCGCCGGCAGCGCAAATGATCTCGTCGTGACGAACACCGACGCCACGACCGGCACACTCGTCAAGGGCTGGGTCGCGGACTTCCTCGACGTCCCGGCCGCGCAGCAATTCCACCAGTTCGTCACGACACTCGTCTCCAACGCCATCACCGCGGGAGTCGGCGGCGGCCTGTATGGCGTCGGAACCGACACGCTGCGCCAGCAAATGGCCGTCTTCCTGCTCAAGGCGAAGTACGGCCTCTGCTACACCCCGCCCCCGTGCACCGTGGCGGTCTTCACCGACGTGCCCTGCTCCTCGGGATTCGCCCCGTGGATCAACGAGCTCGTCGCCGAAGGCATCACGGGAGGCTGCGGCACGGGAATCTACTGCCCGACCAATCCGGTGCTGCGCCAGCAGATGGCCGTCCTTCTCCTGCGCACTTATGAGGCGCCGGGCTACGCGCCTCCAGCCTGCGTCACCGCGACCTTCACCGACGTCCCGTGCTCCTCCAACTTCGCTCCCTGGATCTACGAGCTCGTCGCGCGCAACATCACGGCCGGCTGCGGCAACGGCAACTACTGCCCCCTGCTCTCCGCCAATCGGGGACAGATGGCCACGTTCGTCGTCAAAACGTTCAACCTTCAGTAAGCCAGACGCGGGACCGCCTCAGCGCGCTGCGGCAAGATCGCGGCGGGCCTCCCGCGTGTGTGCGTCCGCCACGCCGCGGTGCTTCTCGTACCGCGCGGCCGCCTCGCCAAGATCCTGGCTGGCCCGCGCCGCGTCGCCCTGGGCGCGCGCCAGCCGTCCGCTCGCAAGCAGCATGTCGTCGAGTCGGGGGTGCTCCGCGTCGGTCTTTTTCTGGACCGCGATGGCCGCGTCGAGCAGCCCGCGCGCTTCGGCGAGGCTCGCGGCATCCCCCTTCGCCGCGAGATCCAGCGCGAGCTGGTAGCGGGTGCCGGCGACCGACGGGCTCTCCGCGCCGACCGACTTCAGCTGGATCGCGAGTGCCCGGCGGTGCAGCACCGCCGCCTCGTCCAGGCGTCCTCGCGACCGCAGCACTTCGCCCAGCTGATTGAGCGGGGCCCGGAGCTCGTCGGCGCCCGGACCGAAGATCGCCTCCAGCCCCGCGACGGCCTCGCGCAGACGCGATTCCGCGGCATCGAGCTGGCCGAGGCGCAGGTATACGTTGCCCAGGTTTCCGAGCGCCTGCAGAGTGAGCTGGTCCTTCGCACCCCTCTTCTCGCGCAGGACGACGAGGGCCTCTTCAAAGCGCTTTGCGGCTTCGTCGTAGCGCTCCTGCGCGGTGAGGGAGAGGCCCAGCATGCGCAGACACGTGCCCGCGTCGAAGTGGCCGATAGGCTGGAAAATCCCCAGGGCCTCGGTGAAGGCCGCATCCGCTTCCGGGTATCGGCGCTCGTTGATGTAGAGCAGCCCGAGCGCGATGAGCGTCTGCCCCGTCTCGGGGTGATGATCTCCCAGAGTTTTTCTCTGCGCGGCGAGCGCCTGTTGAAACTGCTTCTCTCCCTCCTCGCGCTTGCCGGCGTATGCCAGGGCCTGAGCCAGGCTGTAGCGCGCGGCCGCGGTCTGGGGATTGTCCGGGCCGAGCGCGCGCGCGAGCGTATCGACCGCGGCCCGGTATGCGACCGCGGCCTCCGCATAATGGTCCGCCGCTTCCTGCATTTGCCCGTAGAGATGCATCCCCCGCCCGGTCTCGGGGTGGTCCGGGCCGAACCGCCTTCGCCGCGATGCCACGACGTCCTGCATCATCGCCAGCGCCGCGGGGACCTTACCCTCGTCGAGCAGGGCGGCCGCGATCGTGTCGCGGGCCCGGATCGATTCCATCGAGTCGGCTCCGTAGGCCGCCGCGAGCACCGGGAGAACGGCGCGCAGCTCCTTCTCGGCAGCCTCGACCTCGCCCTTCGCGTATCGCACCTCGGCCAACGTCAAACGGCTCTCCGCGGTGACCGGATTGTCCGCGCCATAGATCCGGCGCCGCTCGGCGAGCGAGAGTTCCGCCAGCCGCTGCGACTCCGGGATCGAGCCGAGGCTCCGGTGGATCTGGGCGACCACGTCGTAGAGCTCCGCCTGGACCTCCGGCTCTCCGCGCAGCTCCCCCTCGATGCGGCGCGTGCCGTCGGCCAGCAGGTCGCGCGCCGAAGCATCCGGGCCGCGGCCACGGCTCGGGTCGCTGCCCTGGAAGAGACGGATCAGGAACTCCTGCACCCGTTCCGCGCGGCGCGCATTGGCCTGCGCCCTCCGCGCCTGCCACGTCGTGCCGGCCAGGCCCGCGAGCAGCGCCAGGAGCGTCAACGCGGCCGCGGCGACCCCGCCGCGGTGCCGCCGCACGAACTTTCCGGCGCGGTACGAGAACGTGTCCGGCCGCGCCTCGACGCGCAGGCCCGCGAGGTGCCGGCGCAGGTCGTCGCCGAGGGCGGCGGCCCCAGGATAGCGCCGGTCCGGCTCGCGGCGCAGGGCCTTGAGAACGATCGCGTCGAGGTCGTCCTCGAGCAGAGCCGGGAGCCTCGCGCTCTCGTGCGGCGGCAAGCCCGCCTCTTCCAGGTTCGCGTGCCCGACGGCGCGGCTCGGCTTTTCGATGGTCTCGCTCTCGACCTCGGACGCCAGCTGCGCGGCGGAGGTCGCCGTCCGCGCGTGCGGGCAGGACTCCGGTCAGGAGCCGGTAGAGCAGGACGCCGAGCGCGTACACGTCCGTGGCGGTCGTGACGGGCTCGCCGAGGATCTGCTCCGGAGCGGCGTAGCTCGGCGTGAGCACGCGCTCCTCGACCTGCGTGAAGTCGGCGGAGCCCGCCTCGGCCGAGAGGACCTTGGCGATCCCGAAGTCGAGCAGCTTGACCTGGCCGTCTTTCGTGACGAGCACGTTGGAGGGCTTGATGTCGCGGTGGACGACGAGGCGCCGGTGCGCGGCGTCCACCGCGTCGCAGCACGTCGCGACCAGGTGCAGGCGCTCGTCGAGCGGGAGTCGGTGCTCGCGGACGAACTCCGTGATCGGCTGGCCTTCGACCAGTTCCAGCACGAAATAAGGACGGCCGTCCGCCGTCCCGCCGTCGAGCAGCCGCGCGATGTTGGGATGGTCGAGGCGGGCGAGGAGCTGCCGCTCCTGCACGAAGCGCCTCCGGATTCCCTCGGAGTCGATCCCTTTGCGCAACAGCTTCAAGGCGACGCGCTGCTCGTACTGGCCGTCGCGCCGCTCGGCGACCCAGACCTCGCCCATGCCTCCACGTCCGAGCAGGGAGACGAGAACGTAGGGGCCGATCGCCTGGCCCGGCGCGCTGTCGGGTTCGGGCGACGGATGCGCGCCGAGCGAACCCAGCCGCGGCGAGTACTCGGCGGCGCCGCCCTCGAGGAAGGCGCCGGCTGCGCTGTCGGCCGCGAGCAACTCGCGCACGAGCCGCGCGAGCGCGGGGTCGGCGGCCTCGAGGGTTGCCAACCGCGCTCCAATCTCTTCGGGCGAGAGCTCCACGAGCTCGCCGAAGACGACGGCGGCCTGCCCGAGGCGCGGCTCCGGCCCAGCGGTCACGGCTGGGCGGCCGGCGGAGAAAGGCTTCGATAGAGAAACGCGCGGGCCGCCCGCCACTGGCGCCGCACGGTGCGGTCCGAGACCTCCAGCGTCTTCGCGATGTCCTCGACCGACAACCCGGCGAAGAACCGCCACTCCACGACGCGCGCGAGCTCGGGCGAAGCCGTTTCGAGCTGGACGAGCGCCTCGTCGAGCGCGAGCAGCTCCTCGGTCTTCTCCGGAAGCGCCGCGTCCACGTCCTCGAGCGGCAGGCTCGCCCTGCCCCCGCCCCGCTTGTCGCGCAGCCGGTGCCGGGCGTCGTCGATGAGCACCATCCGCATGGCTCGGGCGGTCGTCGCGTAGAAGTGGAAGCGGTCACGGACGGACCATGCGTTGCCGCGCGAGAGCTTCAGGTAGGTCTCGTGCACGAGCGCGGTCGTGTTGATCGTGCCGTGGAGGCCGGCCGAGGCGAGTTCCCGGTGCGCGAGCTTTCGCATCTCTCCGTAGACGGCCGAAAAGAGCCGGTCCACGGCCCCGCGATCCCCGGCCTCGGCGGCGTGCAGGAGGCTCGTGATCTCGCCCGGGGGCGGTGTTTCCCCTTCCGGTGGAGGCACTTGGGACGGCATCGGGTAACGCGGGAGCATAGCCCAGAAGGAAAGCTGTCCGGTTTGAAGGCGATTTATCGAGCTCCTCGGCGAAGGAGACCTCCATGAAAAGCCGCCGAATCGCCCTCGGGACCGCCCTTTTCAGCCTCATGGCCCTGGCCGCCACCGCCGCGACCTACACGGTCACGACGACGGCCGACAGCGGCGCGGGGTCCCTGCGGCAGGCGATCCTCGACGCCAACACCAACGCGGGCGCCGACACGATCGCCTTCGACATTCCGGGCAGCGGGATCCACACGATCACGCCGCTGACGACGCTGCCGATGATCACGCAGAGCCTGACGATCGACGGCTACACGCAGCCGGGGGCCTCGCCCAACACGAATCCCTTCGGGCAGCCCTGGAACGCCGTCGTCCTCATCGAGATCGACGGCGAGAACCTGGGGGGCTTCAACAGCGCCGGCCTCTTCTTCAACGCCGGGTCGGCGGTCGTGCGCGGGCTCGCCATCAACCGTTGCGGGGCCACCACGCAACGGTGCGATCTACCTGCAGGCGGCCGGGAGCCACGTGATCGCCGGCAACGTGATCGGCCTCGACCCGACCGGACACTTCGTCCCCGGCGTCACCTATTCCCAGCCGACGGGAATCTGGAGCGATACGAGCGCCAGCCTTCTCATTGGCGGCGCCAATCCTGCCGACCGCAATCTGATTTCGGGAAACCTCGCCCCCATAAGCAGCGGGGGTATCTACTCGCAGAGCGGCGGCGTGACCACCATCCGGGGCAACTACATCGGAACGGACGCCACGGGAATGCTGGCGCTGCCGAACTACGCCGGCGTCAACTGCAGCTTGGCCTCGGTGATCGTCGGCGGCCCCGGCTCCGGAGAGGGCAACCTCATCAGCGGCAACGGGGGCGGAATATCGCTCCAGGCCTGCACCGGCTCGACGATCCAGGGAAACCTGATCGGCACGGACGCGACGGGCACGGGGCCCCTCGGAAACCCCGGAGGCGCGATCGGCGCGACGGGATTCTCGCCCGCCACGATCGGCGGCCTCGGACCCGGCGAAGGCAACACGATCGCGTTCAACGGCAGCTCGAATGGCGGCGTCGGTATATTCGTCGAGACCGGCAGCAAGGTCAGCATTCGCGGCAACACGATCTACAACAACGTGCCCATCGGCATCGACGTCGGCACGTCCAACGACAACACCCTCGGCCCCACGCCCAACGACGACACCGAGGCTGACAACATCCAGAACTACCCGATCATCTCGTCCGTCGACTACGGCGCTTCGACGACCGTCCACGCCGCGTTCCACAGCAAGCCCTCGGCGACGTACGACATCGATTTCTACGCCAATCCCGCCTGCCTGTCCCATCCGCCGGCGCTCAACGAGGGACAGGACTTCGCGGGTACGACCCAGATCACGACCGACGCGAGCGGCAACGCGACGATCAACTTCGTCTTGCCGGTCGTCCTCGCGGCCGGCCAGCCCGTCACCGCCATCGCGACCGACGGCAACGGCCAATCCTCCGAATTTTCCCAAAGCATCCTTCTCAGGATCAGCTCTCCATACGGACCGAACGGTTTCAGCAACACGCTCTACGGTCAGCAGTTCGAAAGCGGCTCGACCGCCACCGTGGGCGGCGTCCCGATGACGATCCAGAACATCCCGAACCCAAATACGATCTTCGCCCTGATGCCGACACTGCCTCCGGGCAGCGTCAACGACGTCACCGTGACGACGCCATCCGGCCTCACGGGCACCCTCAACAACGCCTGGGTCGTCGACTTCAACGACGAGGCTCTCGAGGGCGGCTTCGGAAGCTACGTCGCGACGCTCGTCGGCAACGAAATCACCGTCGGAGTGGGCGGCGGCAACTACGGCTTTCACGACAACATCAAGCGTCAGTCCATGGCCGTTTTCATCCTCAAGGCGAAGCACGGCATCTGCTACACGCCGCCCCCGTGCACAGGCATCTTCCTCGATGTTCCCTGCTCATCGAACTTTGCCCCCTGGATCGAGGCGATGGCCGCGGAGCAGATCACCGGCGGCTGCGGAGGCGGCAACTTCTGTCCGCTGAATCCGGTCCGCCGCGATCAGATGGCCGTCTTTCTGTTGAAGGGCGAGCACGGCTCCTCCTTCGTCCCGCCGGACTGCACGGGCGTCTTCGCGGACGTGCCCTGCCCCGGCCAGTTCGCCAACTGGATCGAGCAGCTCAAGGCCGAGAACATCACGGGCGGCTGTGGTGGGTCCAACTACTGTCCCTCGAACAACAACACCCGCGGCCAGATGGCCGTGTTCATCGTCAAGACTTTCAACCTTCAGTAGTCCCGAAACGCAACGGAGGACACGATGACAGCTCGCCGGCTCCCCATCGGACTCGCGCTCTTTCTCTCGGCCTCGCTCGCGGCGGCGGCCACCTACACCGTGACCAACACCGCCGACAGCGGCGCGGGGTCGTTGCGCCAGGCGATCCTCGACGCCAACGCGAACGCTGGCGCCGACACGATCGCCTTCGACATTCCCGGCGCCGGGGTCCACACCATCTCGCCGGTGACGGCCCTGCCGTCGATCACCGAGCAGGCCACGATCGACGGCTACACGCAGCCCGGAGCCTCCGCCAACACGCTGCCGCTGGCGCAGGGAACCAACGCGGTGATCCTCATCGAGCTCGACGGACAGGGCGCGGCGCAGGGACCGGCCGGCCTCTTCCTGAGCGCAGCCGGAACGGTGGTCCGCGGCCTCTCGATCGCGCACTGGACCTCCGAGATCTCCGTCGACCACCCGAACTGCGTCATCGCCGGCAACTTCCTCGGGATCGACGCCGCCGGGACCGCCCACCCGAATCCCGACCACTACTCGGGCACCGGTGTCACCCTCATCTACTCGGGCACGACCGGCACGCAGGTGGGCGGCCCGAATCCCGCCGATCGCAACGTGATCTCCGGCAATGTCTGCGGAATCAACGCCAGCCAGGCGGGCACCGTGATCCAGGGCAACCTCGTCGGCACCGACGTCTCCGGAACCCGCGCCATCCCCAACACCGGCGGCGGCGTCTCGCTGACCAATGCGGGAGTCGTCGGAGGCCCCGGTTCGAATGATGGCAACGTCATCGCCGCGAACGGCAACCAGCAGTTGACCGTCGCTGGCGGAGCCATCGTCCAGGGCAACTTCATCGGCACGGACGCGACCGGGACGCTGGACCTCGGGCAGCTTCGCGGGAATCAACGCGACCGGCCCCGTCACGATCGGCGGGATGGGCGCGGGCGAGGGCAACATCATCGCCAACGGCCGCACCGGGGGCGTCGTGGTCCAGGGCGGCACCGGCGCGACGATCCGCGGTAATCGCATCTACGACAACGGGTACTACGGGATCGGGCTCCTGAGCGGCGCATCCGGCGGGTACGACGGGAACGTCAACGACGCGGACGACGCCGACTCCGGCACGAACGGCCTCCAGAACTATCCGATGATCAGCGCCGTCGACTACGGCGCGTCCACGACCACCGTCCACGCGAGCTTCAACAGCAAGCCGTCGACGACCTACGACATCGACTTCTACTCGAACGCGCTCTGCCAGACCCGCCCGGCCGTCCACGACCAGGGCCGCGACTACATCGGCTCGATCCAGCTCACGACCGACGGCGCGGGCGACGCCGACGATCGACGCGGTCCTGCCGGTCGTCCTGCAGTCGGGCCAGGCCGTCACCGCGATCGCGACGGACCCGTCGGGCAGCTCCTCCCAGTTTTCGAGAGGCATCGCGATCGGCTCCTACTGGTTGGGCACCTCGCCGACGCCGCGGACGATCGGTTTCTACGGCCAGATGCTCCAGGACGGCGCGACCGTCACGATCGGCGGCCTGCCCGCGACCAACGTCATCGTCAACAGCCCGACCTTCCTGACGCTGACCTCGCCGACCCTGCCGGCCGGAACCGTCAACGACCTCGTCATCGCGAACCCGGGGCCCCTCGGCCTGTCGTCGACGCTGCGCAACTACTGGGTCGTCGACTACAACGACGTTCGGGAAGACAGCAGTTTCTACCCGATGATCCAGGCCCTCCTGCGCAACGAGATCACGGCGGGAGTCGGCGGCGGAAACTACGGACCCGCCCTGAGCATCAAGCGGCAGTCCATGGCCGTCTTTCTCCTGAAGGCCAAGCACGGCGCCTGTTACACGCCGCCCCCCTGCACCCCCGGCTACTTTGCCGACGTCGCCTGCCCGTCCTCGAACTTCGCTCCCTGGATCCAGGAGATGGCCGTCGAGGGAATCACGACCGGCTGCGGGAGCGGCAACTTCTGTCCGGACAATCCCGTGCGCCGCGACCAGATGGCCGTCTTTCTGCTCCGGGCCAAACACGACGCGACGTTCACGCCGCCGGCCTGCACGGGGATCTTCACGGACGTGGCATGTCCGAGCCAGTACGCCAACTGGATCGAGGAGCTCAAGGCCGAGGGCGTCACCTCCGGGTGCGGCGACGGGACGACGTATTGCCCGTCCAACAACAACACCCGGGGGCAGATGGCGGCGTTCATCGTGAACACCTTCCTCCTGCTCGATTAGGCAGCGCACGGAAGGGGCGGACCATGGGAGGACCGCCCCCTTTTCGCCCTCCCGGCGATAGACTCCCCCCAACCCGGGGGAAGGAGAATCGCGCATTGCGTAGTCGTCTTCTCGGCCTCGCCGCCCGCGGGCTCGGGGGAACCGACGTGACCGGGACGGCCACGTTCCTAGTCAAGACGTTCAAGTAGGCCCCGCGGCCGGGCCCGCCATCGCCCCCTGACCCGAAATCTGCGCCGGGTACGCGGATAGGATCAGGGGGAGCCATATCTGCGCCGCGCCCGCCCTCATAAGGAGGTTCTCTTGCGCCCTCGGCTGACGTTTCGTGTCACCGCCTTCTTTCGGCGGTCGTCGCCGCTGCATCCCCGTTTTCTCGTTCGTCTGGTCCTCGCGTCGTTTGTCGCGCTCGCCGGCGGCTTCGCGCAGGGCCAGCCGTACGAAACCCTCGGCAGTATCCCCCCGCACGAAAGCGGGACGCCGGCCGGCCGCCTGCTGGCTCTGCCCGACGGCCGGCTCGTGGGGAGCACCTCCAACGGCGGGCGGTACTTTTACGGAGGATCCCTCTACGCCCTGACGCCCGATGGCGGCGGAGGATTCACGTTCGAAGAGCTCCATGCGTTTGCCGGGCCCGACGGACGGACGCCGGTGCACGGGGTCGTCCTCGGTTCCGACGGCCGCTACTATGGAACGACCTACGGCGGAGGCTCCGCCGACGCCGGGACGATCTTCCGAATCGACTCGACCGGGCATCTGACGCAGCTTTACGATTTCGCAACGGGCGGCGGCGAGCATCCCTCCGAGCTCGTCGAAGGGCCCGACGGAAAGTTCTACGGAACGACGCCGAGTGGGCCCTTGGGCCAGCTTGGCACGCTCTTCCGCATCGATTCCGCCGGAACGTTCGAGCTCCTGCACGCCTTCTCGTCCTCCGGAAACGTCGGGTTCACGCCGCAGGCGGGCCTCGTCGTCGGGCCCGACGGGCGCCTCTGGGGCACGACCTCGGTGGGCGGAGTATCCGGTGGCGGCACGGTGTATGCCGTGGACGTGGCCACGGGCAGCCCGACTGCCGTTCACAGCTTCTTGGGGCCCGACGGCGGGGGCCCGACATCGGCCCTGGCCGTCGCCGGGGGCGACCTCTTCGGAACGACGCGGGGCGGTGGAGCGCATTCGATGGGAACCGTGTTCCGCATCACGAGGGCGGGCGCCTTCACGTCGCTGTACTCGTTCACCGGAGGCGCGGACGGAGCGGCGCCCGCCGACGGGGTCACGCTCGCCGGCGACGGGAACCTTTACGGGCTGACGCCCTACGACTTTGGCCCTCCCCCGCCCGGCGGTGTCCCCGAGACCTTTCCCATCTTCTCGACGATGTTTCGGATCTCGACTTCCGGAACGTTTACCACGGTCTACACGTCCACACTCCCGGGCAACCCGCACGGGCCCCTCACCCTCGGCGCCGATGGGAACCTGTACGCGGCACACGAAGCCGTGGAGGACACCCAGTACGGAGGAGAGGTGGCTCGCATCTCGCTCACGGGGACGGTCACTCCCGCCTTCTTCATGGGAAGGGATCGCACGCCCTTCTTCGCGCATTCGAATCTCGTCGCGTCGACGGACGGGGGCCTCTACGGTCTCTTCTACGGGTTCTACGAACCGGGCATCGTGCGGGTGGATCCCGTGTCGGGCGATTTCGCGACGTTCTACACCTATCCACCGGACGAGTACCCGGCCAACGAACTGCGGATGGGCAGCGACGGAAACATCTACGGCACGACGGGCGGCGACAACGTAACGACCTTCGGAACGGTGATGCGCGTCGACCCCTCCGGGACGCGCACTACCCTGCACACGTTTTCCGGCACAGACGGGTCTCAACCCCCCTGCAGCGTCATCGAAGCGCCGGGCCCGGAGTTCTGGGGCGTCACGATGGGGGGAGGAGCGAACGGGGTCGGCACCGTGTACAAGCTCGACGCGCAGGGAACGTTCACATCCATCCACGACTTCGATGGCTCGGACGGGTCCTACCCGTACGCGGGCCTGGCCCGGGCGGCAGACGGCGCCTTCTACGGGACGACCAACGAGGGCGGCGTCGACGACCAGGGGACGGTCTACAAGATCGACGCGCTCGGCGGTTTCAGCAGCTTCCACAGCTTCCGCTTTTCGCAGGGCGAGGGAATCGGTCCGACGAGCAGCCTGCTCGTGGGCTCCGACGGGGATCTCTACGGCACGACCACGGGGGGCGGCTCGAACTTCGATGGAACGATCTACAGGCTCGATGGCTCGGGCAATCTTACGACCTTGAAGAATTTCGACGTCTTCTTCCTCAACAACGAGTTCCCGGGCGCGCCTCTCATCGAGGTCGGCAGCGGCGATTTCTTCGGGACGGCATCCGCGATCAACTTCGGCGAGGTGTACCACATGGACGCCGGGGGCACGGTGACGCCGGTTCACGACTTTGGCGGCTCCGCGGACGGGCGCCGGCCGATCGCGCCGCTCGTCGAGACGTCGGACGGGGCGCTGTACGGAACGGCGACCAGCGTCTATCGGCTGCTCCCGAGCGCCTTGGATCCGTCCATCGCGGCGCTCGAGCCCTCGTCGGGCCGGTCGGCGGGCGGCGCGGCGGTGGCGGTGCTCGGACACCATTTCCGCCAGGGCGCCGCCGCCACGTTCGGGGGAATCGCGGGCTCGGCGACCTATCTCGATCGCGAATCCCGCGTGGTGGCCCTCGCTCCCCCCCTTCCTCCGGGAACCTTTCAGGACGTGACGATCTCCAACGGGGACGGGACCGCGGCCACGCTGCCCGGCGCCTGGTTTTCCGATTTTCTCGATACGCCGGGCGACAATCTTTTCCATGACTTCATCGAGTCGATCTTTCGCGCGGGCGTCACGGCTGGCTGCGGCGCAGGCAACTACTGCCCGACGGACCCCGTTCGCCGCGACCAGATGGCGGTCTTCCTGTTGAAGGCCGAGCACGGATCGGCCTACGCCCCTCCGGCCTGCACCGGCTTTTTCCTCGACGTGCCCTGCTCATCCCAATTCGCGGCATGGGTCGAGCAACTCGCCACGGAGGGCGTCACCGCCGGCTGCGGCGGCGGCAACTACTGCCCCTCCACCCCCGTGCGGCGGGATCAGATGGCGGCGTTCCTGCTGAAGGCGGAGCATGGCCCCTCTTACGTGCCGCCGCTCTGCACGGGACAGTTTTCGGACGTCACATGCCCATCCCTGTTCGCCGACTGGATCGAGCAGCTCAAGGCCGAAAACATAACGGGAGGCTGCGGCGGCTCGAACTATTGCCCCTCGGCCAGCAACAACCGCGGCCAGATGGCCGCGTTCCTCGTCAAGACCTTCGACATCCCGTAGACGGTTTCCAAAGACCTCTGCCCGCCCAGATCAGCGCAGATTCGCGCTCGCTGCACGAACCTCGCCCAGGCGCGGTTGCGGCGGCACGCGCTTCTCGAGCACGGGAGCGCGGCGTCGAGAAGGCGCCGCCCTTCGGCTCGGTCTCCGGCCTGACCCATCGCGATGAGGTCGGCGGCGAGCTGGTACGAGCCATGGCGACTGTCGGATTCGCCGTCCGCGTCGTTGATAAGCTCCCGCGCCGTGCAGGTGCGGGAGCTTTCCTCCGACTCCGAGATCGCGGCGGCCTATCCGCTGGCGCGCGAACTCCGCGACCGACTCCGCGAGGACACGTTCGTCGGCGAGGTCCGCCGGCAGCAGCGGGACGGGTACCGCCTGTTCGGCGGCTTCGACGGCGACCGCCTCGTCAGCCTCGCCGGCGTGCGCTGCTCCCACACGCTCTCGCGCGGCGAGCACCTCTTCGTGGACGATCTCGTCACGGCCGAAGGCGCGCGCGGCCGGGGACATGGCGCGGAACTGATGCGGGCCCTCGCGGCGCTCGCCGCCGCGGACGGGATTCCCCGCGTGTATCTGGACGCCCGCCTGACGGCGAAGGGCTTCTACGAGGGCCTCGGCTTCACCTTCCTCACGTCTGTTCCGTGCTGGGTCGAGACCGGGTCGCTGGTCCGCGAAGATCGCGAAAGGTAGCTCTCTCTCCCCTCCCGGAGGCAGAGGAGGATCAGCTCAACCTCCCAGGTAGGCCGGCGCAGGGGCCGCCTCGCCGAGCTTTTGCGAAACCGCCTCGAGCTCGGCGGCGGTGATCTTGTCGAGCATGCCGCGCGCTCGGAGCGCGACGTAGGCGTCGCGGCTCTTGAGGTACCAGACGCGCGCCCTCTCATGCCGGGCCTCCGCCGGGCCCGGCTGCGCTTCCGAAGCGGTTCCGAGGCTCTCGTAGAGGCGGGCCAGGCCCACCTCGGCGCGCACGTTGACCGGGTCCTCCTTCACGATCGCCTCGAACAGTTTCAGCGACCGACCGAGGTCTTCCAGGGCCGCCGCGGGCTGTCCCGTCACCGCCAGGCCGTAGCCGACGCTGTTGTACGCTTCGGCAAGCAGCAGTCGCGCGTCGGCGTTGCGGGGATCGGACAACACGAGGGCCTCGAGAACGGGCACGGCTCGCGCGTAGCATGCCAGGGCACCCTTCGCGTCGCCGCTCCACTCGAGAAACGAGCCCATGTCCATGTGCGTGTAAGCGAGCTCGCGCTTCAGGGAAAAGTTGCGCGGGTCCTCGGCAACGAGGCCCTCCTGGAGCGCGACGGCCTTCTCGTAACTCGCGGCGGCCCGGTCCCGGTCGCGGCCGCCCCCGAGCGCGTGGACGATCATCTGGTGCGTGATGCCGAGCTCGCGCCGGTAGCCGGCGTTGCCGGGATCCGCCTCGCGGAGAGACTCGAACGTCGCCGCCGACGCGTCGAGCATCGCCAGGGCCTCTTCGCGGTCTCCGTGCCGCGCCAGCGCGAGCCCCACGTAGCGGCGGGCGCGGGCGGCGCGCCCCGGGAGCGCGCGGTCGCCCGGCGCCCGAGCTGCGAGGGAGGAGAGGCTCGCCAGGGCGCCGCGGGCATGCACGACAGCCGCCGCGGCCTCGCCTTGCGCCATCAGGACCTCGGAGAGCTGCAGCCGCGTCTCGGCGAGCGCTGCCTCGTCCGCGGCGCTTTTCGAATCCGCCCGCACGAGGGCCTCGCGGATCCTGAGCGCGCGCGAAAGGCTCTCCCGGGCGCCCCGCGTGTCTCCGAGATGCGACTCCAGCAACCCGCCCTGCACCTTCGCGACCCGTTCGTAAGCGGTCGCCACTTCGCGCTCGAGGGCGGCGTCGCCCGGCCCCGAGCTCGAGAGTCTTTCCAGGTACTCGAGGGCCCGCCGCACGACGAGCTGGCGCGCGGGCGTGGATCCGGGGAGGTCCTTGATCGCGTCGTGGAACTCGAAGAGAAACGCGTCGGCAAGCTCCCGCACTTCCTGGAAGTGGCGTTCGGCGGCCGCGCGCTCCGCCTGCGCCACCCTGGCCTGGTGCACCGCCATCGCGGTCGCGCCGGCGAGCGCGATCGCGCCGAGCGCGGCGGCGGCGGTTCCCACGCGATGTCGCGAGACGAACTTTCCGGCCCGATACGCAAGCGTGTCCTTCCGGGCGAACACCGGATGCCCCGCGAGGTAGCGGCGCAGGTCCTCCGCGAGGGCGTCGACCGACGGGTAGCGGCGCTCGGGCTCTTTGCGCATCGCCATCGAGACGATGTTGTCGAGGTCCTTCGAAAGCCCGGGCCGCGCCGGCTCCTCCTCGCAGACGGCGCGCGCGATCGCCTCGGGCGAGCGCCCCGTGACCCGATACGGCCGCCGTCCGGTCAGCAGCTCGTAGAGCACCACGCCGAGGGAATAGATGTCCGTCGCCGTCGTGATGCCCTCGCCGCGGACCTGCTCGGGGCTGGCGTACTCGGGCGTCAGGATACGGAGCCCGGTGACGGTCCGCCCCGGAGCCTGGCCCTCGAGCTCGGGCCGCAGCAGCTTCGCCAGCCCGAAGTCGAGCAGCTTCGGAGCGCCATCGGGCGTCACCAGAATGTTCGAGGGCTTGATGTCGCGGTGCACGACGAGGTGCCGGTGCGCGTAAGCGACCGCCTCGCACACCTGGAGGAACATCGCCAGCCGGTCCTTCACGGAGAGCGACCGATCCGCCGCATCCTCCAGGAGATGCCGCCCGGGGATGTACTCCATGACGAAGTACGGCAGGCCGTCGGCGGCCGAGCCGCCGTCGAGAAGCCGGGCGATGCCCGGGTGATCGAGCCCGGCCAGGATCTGGCGCTCCGCGCGGAAGCGCTCGAGGATGAAGTCCGAGTCCATGCCCCGCCGCACGAGCTTGAGAGCCACCGTCTGCCGGAACCCGTCCCCCGACGCGGGTCGCGAGGTAGACGGTCCCCATCCCGCCGTGGCCGAGCTCGCGGTCGATCTCGTACGGCCCGACTCGCCCGGGAGCGGCAGGCGGCGCTCGGCCGCCAGGGTGATCTGCTCGACCGCCGGCGTCTCCAGGAAGACGCCGGCCGCGGCGTTGGCGGCGACCAGCAGCTCTGCCTCGCGCGCGAGCTCCGGATCGCGGCGCCGCTCTTCCTCGAGAAGCGCCGCCCGCTCCGCCTCCGGGCGCTCCAGCGCGCGGTCGAAGAGCTCCTTGACCCTGCGCCAGCGCTCCGGCGTCATACCCGGCCGAGCTCCCGGAAGAGCCAGGCCCGCGCCGATCGGAACTCGCGCTTGACCGACGACGCCGAGGTCTCCATCGCCTCGGCCGTCTCCTCGATGGACAGCCCGCCGAAGAATCGCAGCTCCACGATTCGCGCCTGCCCGTCGTCGAGCGCCTTGAGCCGGATGAGGGCTTCGTCGAGAGCGAGCAGGTCCACATCCTCGACGGGCTCCGGCGAGGCGATCCCGACGTCGAGCGTCACGGGCATTTCCCTTCCGCCTCGCTTCTCGGCGAGGTGAGCCCGCGCATGGTCGATCAGGATCCGCCGCATCGCCTGGGAAGCCACGGCGAAGAAGTGACCCCGGTTCTTCCACGTCACGCGCGTCTGATCCACCAGGCGGAAATAGGCCTCGTGCACGACGGCCGTCGGCTGCAGCGTGTGCCCGGGCCGCTCCCGGCGGAAATGGCGCTCCGCGATGTCCCGCAGCTCGGCATAGACGAGCGGCATCAGCCGCTCGAAGGCGTCGGCGTCGCCGGCATTCCAGGCGAGAAGAAGACGGGTCACTTCTCCCGCCGGGGGCGGCGGAGCGTCTTTGGGGTCCATCGGGGTTAACGGCGAGACTAAGAAACCCGTCGGGCCAAGTCAAGAAATGCCCGGTTTTTCAATGACTTAGCCGGCCCTGACCCACCTTTTCCCGGCTTCCCGCGGATATGGACAGGGAGAGGTCCATGAAAAATCGAGGTCTGTTGCCGGGGTTGCTGCTTCTCGTGACCGCATCCGTCGCTGCCTCGACCTTCACCGTCACGAACACGAACGACTCCGGCGCGGGCTCGCTGCGCCAGGCGATCCTCGACGCCAACGCCGGCATGGGTCCCGATACGATCGAGTTCGCCATCCCGGGCGGCGGCGTGCACACGATCACGCCGCTGACGAACCTCGATCACCTGACCGATGCGGTCACGATCAACGGCTACTCGCAGCCTGGTTCGAGCGTCAACACGCTCGCCGTGGGCGACGACGCGGTGCTCCTGATCGAGCTCGACGGGACGACGGTCGGCAGCTTTGGCACCGGGCTCTTTATCTCGGGCGGAGACTCGACGGTCCGAGGGCTCGTGCTCAACCGGTGGAGCGTGTCGGCCGTTCACATCGACCAGGGCGGCGGCAACACCATCGAAGGCAACTTCATCGGCACGGATCCGACCGGAATGACGATCCCCGGCCCCTCGACCTGGCTCGCCTACCTCAGCAGCACCTCGAACAACGTGGTGGGCGGATCGACGCCCGCGGCGCGCAACATCATCGCGGGGGGCGGAGCCGCCGGCGGCGCCAGTCTCGAGATCGATGTCGCGAACGGCAATACCGTCCAGGGCAACTACATCGGCCTCAACGCCGCGGGCACGGCCGCCCTGACCCTCAATCCGCCCACGAGCTGGGGGATCAACCTTGCCGCGAACTCGCACGACAACCTGATCGGCGGGACCGCGCCGGGCGCCGGCAACGTCGTCTACGGCAACGCGGCACTGATGCTCGCCACGGGCGCGCACCACAATACGATCCAGGGCAATTTCATCGGGACGAACGCCACCGGGACGGCCGGCGTGGGAGCGGTGGTCGGGATCGACACCAACAACGCGCCGCACGACAACCTGATCGGCGGGTCGGCGGCGGGAGCCGGCAACGTCATTTCCGGAAACGCCAACGGAATCCAGTTCCTCGACGGCGCGGCGGCGAACACCGTCCAGGGCAACTTCATCGGCACGGACCCCTCGGGCCTGCTGCCGGTCCCGAACGGGGATCTCGGCATCTACATCCAGACGTCCAGCGCCGGGAGCGTCATCGGCGGCGTGAACCCGGGCGAAGGCAACACGATCGCGTTCAACGACACCGGCGTCTACATCGCTTTCAACACCAGTTACGCCGGCTGGACCATCCGCGGCAACTCGATCCATTCCAACGGCAATCTCGGCATCGATCTCGCGAGCGACGGCGTCAACCCGAACGACATCGGCGACGCG
Organism: uncultured Acidobacteriota bacterium; assembly: GCA_963710945.1. GTDB lineage: Bacteria > Acidobacteriota > Thermoanaerobaculia > UBA5066 > Gp7-AA6 > DAHUXD01. The sequence continues at coordinate 559,985 of CAVQCH010000007.1, read as the reverse complement.
GACGACGGCCCTAACGAACTCCAGAACTTCCCGATCGTCTCGTCCGTCACGGCCGTCGGACCCACCGGGAGAGGCACGCGGATCCAGGGCATTCTTCACTCTTCGCCGCCTCGACGACATTCGATCTGGATTTCTACGCCAACCCGGCGTGCTCCAATTTCCCGCGCGAATTCCTGGAGGGCGAGACCTACATCGGATCCTCCCAGGTCACGACGGACGGCTCGGGCAAGTTCGTGTTCGACGTCACGCTCCCCGTGGTCGTCGACGCCGGAGCGCGCATCACCGCGACCGCGACGGACCCCGGCGGCAATACGTCCGAATTCTCTCAACGGATCGTTTTCTCGATCAGCCCGACCTCGGGTCCCGGCGCGGGCGGAACTGCCATCACCGTTTCCGGGACGGACTTCGCCGATCCGACCACGCTGACGTTCGGAAACGCCGCCGCGGGCGTGACCTTCGTCAACGATCAGTCCCTGACCACCACATCCCCGGCGCTGCCTCCGGGCACCGTCAACGACGTCGTGGCCATGACGGCCGAGGGCGCCATCGGCGTGCTGGTCAAGGGCTGGGTCGCCGACTTCCTCGACGTGCCCGGCGGCCACCAGTTCTACAGCTACGTCACCACCCTCGTCTCCAACGCCATCACCGTCGGCGTCGGCCAGGGCCTCTACGGCGTCGACCAGCCGACCCTGCGCCAGCAGATGGCCGTCTTCCTCATGAAGGCCAAGCACGGCCTCTGCTACACACCGCCCCCCTGCACCGTTGCCGTCTTCACCGACGTCCCGTGCACCTCCACCTTCGCCCCCTGGATCAACGAGCTCGTCACCGAGAACATCACGAGCGGCTGCGCCGCCGGTCTCTATTGCCCCACCGACCCCGTCAAGCGGCAGCAGATGGCCGTCCTCCTGCTCAAGACATTCGAGGGCACCGGCTACACGCCACCCGACTGCGTCACCGCGACCTTCACCGACGTCCCCTGCGACAGCCCCTTCGCGCCCTGGATCTACGAGCTCGTCGCCCGCCAGATCACCGGCGGCTGCGGCACCGACATCTACTGCCCCACCAACCCGGCCACGCGCGGGCAGATGGCGGTGTTCGTCACGAAGACATTCAACCTGCAATGACGTTCATAGCCTGCTGGCGATATTCGAGTTACCGCCGTGCTTCGCACGACGAGAGTTACCGCTGGCCTGCGGCCAGCGTTGTCTACTGCTGTGGGTTTGTCTTCGGTGGACGACTCGCCTACTGCCGGAGGTCTGCCTCCGGTGATCGGCTCGTCACAAAGACGTTGAACTTGCAATGATGCTCACGACCTCCTGACCCCCTCACACCGCAACAACAAAGGAGTACTCATCTTGAAACGAACTCTCGTCGCCGGGATCGTTCTCTGCGTCGCCGCGGCGTCCCTCGCCGCCGCCACTTTCACCGTGACCAACACCAACGACTCGGGCGCGGGGTCGCTGCGCCAGGCGATCCTGGACGCGAATGCGAGTCCCGGATTGGACGCGATTTCGTTCAACATCGCTGGCGCGGGCGTACAGACCATCGCACCCACGACACCCCTGCCCGCGATCACCGACCCGGTGACGCTCAACGGCTATACGCAGCCCGGCGCCGCCCCGAACACGGACCCGAATGGCTTCAACGGGACGCTCCTGATCGAGCTCTCCGGCGTCAATGCGGGACAGACAAACGGACTGGACATCACGGGCGGCGGGAGCACGGTACGCGGCCTCGTGATCAACCGCTTCTCCGGGCTGTCGTCGGCCGCGGGAAACGCGATCCGCCTCATCACGAGTGGGGGGAACCACGTCGAGGGGTGCTTTCTCGGCACCGACTCCGGGGGCACGCTCCCGGCAGCCAACGAAGACGAAGCCATCGCCATTGAGCTCAACTCGGACGACAACATCATCGGAGGGACGACGCCCGGCGCCCGCAACGTGATCTCAGCCAACGGAACCATCGGCCTCTTCATCGCGACCAGTGGGAACATCATCCAGGGCAACTTCATCGGAACGCAGCGCGACGGCGTGAGCCCCCTCGGCAACCTTCAAGGCCTCGGCTTCGTCGGAAACGTGGACCAGGCAAACAACAACACGATCGGCGGCATTGCCCCCGGCGCCGCCAACGTCGTCGCCTTCAATGCCGTCCGCGGCGTCCTCGGAGAGGTGGCCTCGGGCACGGGGAACACCATTCGAGGAAACTCCATCCACGACAACGGGGAGCTCGGCATCGACTGGATTCCCGCGGGCCCCCAGCCAAACGACCCGGGAGACGCGGATTCGGGCCCGAACAACTACCAGAACTTCCCGATCATCCGATCGGTCGTGCATGGAGCATCCAGCACGCAGATCATCGCCAAGCTCGACACCGCGCCCTTCACGACCTTCGACCTCGACTTCTACGCCAACCCCGCCTGCTCCAACTTCCCCCGCGAGTTCATCGAGGGACAGACGTACCTCGGTTTCTCGCAGGTCACGACCGACGCCTCGGGACACGCCGCCGTCGACGTCACCTTCCCCGTAGCGACCGAGCCCGGCGCCCGCATCTCCGCGACCGCCACAGATCCTGCCGGCAACACCTCCGAATTCTCCCAGCGGATCATCTTCTCGATGACCCCGAGCTCGGGGCCCGCGGCGGGAGGTTTGCCCCTGGCGATTGCCGGGACGGATTTCGCCGATCCGACCACCATGACGATCGGAGGGATGTCCACGCCGGCCATTTTCGTGAACGACCACACGCTGACATCGACGTCAGCGGCGCTCTTGCCGGGGACCGTCAACGACGTGGTCGTCACCACGCCCGATGGGACGACGGGCACCCTCGTCAAGGGCTGGGTCGCGGACTTTCTCGACGTCCCGGGCAGTCAGCAGTTCTACTCCTTCGTCACGACGCTGGTTTCCAACGCCATCACGGCCGGCGTCGGCCAGGGCCTTTACGGCGTCGACCAGCCGACGCTTCGCCAGCAGATGGCCGTCTTCCTCATGAAGGCCAAGCACGGCCTCTGCTACACGCCGCCCCCCTGCACCGTCGCCGCCTTCACCGACGTGCCGTGCTCCTCGAACTTCGCGCCCTGGATCAACGAGCTCGTCGCCGAGAACATCACGACCGGCTGCGCCGCGGGGCTCTACTGCCCGACCGATCCCGTCAAGCGACAGCAGATGGCCGTCCTCCTGCTCAAGACCTTCGAGGGCACCGGCTATACCCCGCCCGACTGCGTCACCGCGACCTTCAGCGACGTCCCCTGCGACAGCCCCTTCGCGCCCTGGATCTACGAGCTCGTCGCCCGTCAGATCACCGGCGGCTGCGGCAACGGCATCTACTGCCCCACCAACCCCGCCACGCGCGGACAGATGGCGGTGTTCGTCGTCAAGACATTCAACTTGCAATGACGATCGTGGCCCTCGAGCAACATTCGAGTTGCCGCTGGCCTGCGGCCAGCGCCGTCTACTGCCGTGGGTCTGCCTCCGGTGGTCGACTCGTCACGAAGACGTTCAACCTGCAGTAGCGAAGGCGCCGGGGCGGCTTCGACCGCCGCTCCAGCGATCTTTTCTTCGCCCCGGGGGCCGCGGTAGCCGGGATAGACTGCCCCGGTCTCCCCCTCCTGGCACATTCAGAAAGGTCGGACAAACATGCGCTCCACGCGCCCGGGTCTTTGTCTATTGGCCGCGCTCTGCCTGTCGTTCACGGCCCTGGCATCCGGCGCCCTCGCCGCGACCTATCCGGTGACGACAATCGCCGACAGCGGCGCCGGCTCTCTGCGTCAGGCGATCCTCGACGCCAACGCCAATCCCGGGGCCGACGCCATCGGCTTCGCGATTGTCGGGTCGGGAGTCCAGACGATCGCGCCGACCTCGGCGCTGCCGAAGATTACGGACGGGGTCACGTTCGACGGCTACACCCAGCCGGGATCGAGCCCGAACACGAACGCCCCCGACCAGGGCACCAACGCGGTGCTCCTGATCGAGATCGACGGGACGAACACCGGGACCGGCAGCGAGGCCGCCGTGCTGTTCTTCGCACCCGGCAGCGGCGGCAGCGCCGTGCGCGGCCTCGTCATCAATCGCGGCCAGTGGGCGGGAATCCGCGTCTCCGGTGTCGCCGGCATGACGATCGACGGCAACTTCATCGGCACCGACCCCACCGGCACCGTCCCGCACGGCAACACGGACTTCGGGATCCAGGTCAACAACGGGCCGTCGAGCATCACGATCGGCGGCACGACTCCCGCCGCGCGCAACCTGATCTCGGGCAACGGAACGCAGCGGCATCAACTTCGGCTCGGGCGGCAACGGCGGCACGGGACACCTGGTCCAGGGCAACCTCGTCGGCACGGATGCCGCGGGCGGCAACGCCCTTGTGGGAAACCAGACCGGCGTCAAGCGTCTCCTCCAGCATGAACGTCACGATCGGCGGCACCACGGCCGCGGAGCGCAACGTCATCTCGGGCAACGGCGGCTACGGCGTCCGGCTCAACAGCGGGTCGAACCTCGTTGTCAGCGGAAACTTCATCGGCACGGATGTGACCGGGAGGGGCGCCCCTCGGCAACCTCAACTATGGAATCCTCGCCGACGCCAACGGCGTCATGGTCGGTGGCTCGGCTCCGGGAGCGGGTAACGTCATCTCCGCCAACGCCATCGACGGGATCTCGATCAGTGGCGGCGTCACCGGCGTCACCATACAGGGCAACTTCGTCGGTACCGACGCCACGGGCACGTACGCGCTCGGCAATAAGAACCGCGGCATCTCCGTCTTCGGCAACAACACGATCATCGGCGGAGTCGAGTCGGGCGAAGGCAACGTGGTCGCGCACAGCGGCGTCGGCGGCGTCGACATCTACGGCAGCGCGGGCAACGCCATCAGGGGCAACTCGATCTACGCCAACGGCACCATCGGCATCGACCTCGGCGGCGGCGGCGTGACCGCCAACGACCCCCTGGACGCCGATACCGGTCCCAACGGCCTGCAGAACTATCCCCTCGTATCCTCGGCGGTGCCGCTCTCGCCCTCGGGTACGGAGATCGTCGGGACCCTCGACAGCACGCCGTCGACGTCGTATGCGCTCGACTTCTTCGCGAACCCGGCGTGCGCCGGCCGGCCCCACGACTTCGACGAGGGCCTCGTCTACATCGGCACGTCGAACCTCTCGACCGATGGCGCTGGCCACGTCGCCTTCGACGTCACGCTGTCGTACACGATCGAGGTGGGTCAGCTGGTGACCGCCACGGCGACCGACCCCAACAACAACACGTCGGAGCTCTCGCCCCGCATCGTCTTTTCGATCAGCCCGGTCTCCGGACGTGCCCGCGGCCGGCATCGCTCGTTCGCGGTCCGCGGCACCAATTTCGCTGCCGGTGCGACGTCACGATCGGAGGAATTCCCGCGACCGACATCGTCCTGGTGAACTCGACGCAGATGGAGGCGCAGGACGCCGGCCCTGGCGGCGGGCGCACTCAGCGACGTGACCCTGACCAACCTGGACGGGTCCGCGGGAACGCTGTCCAAGGGCTACGTCACCGACTTCAACGACGTGCCGCAGAACAACACGTTCCACGCCTACGTCACGACGCTCGTCTCCAACGGGATCACGGCCGGCGTCGGCGGCGGCAACTACGGCGTCACGGCGAGCACGCTGCGCCAGCAGATGGCGGTCTTCCTGCTCAAGGCGAAGTACGGGGTCTGCTACGTCCCGCCGGCCTGCACGCCCGGCTTCTTCGACGACGTCCCCTGCCCCGGCAGCGCCTTCGCTCCCTGGATCGAAGCCCTGGCCAACCTCGGAATCACGGGCGGCTGCGGTGGAACACAACTACTGCCCGAGCAATCCCGTCCGCCGCGACCAGATGGCCGTGTTCCTGCTGAAGGCGGAGCACGGATCGAGTACCTGCCGCCGGTCTGCACGCCGCCGGGCGTCTTTACCGACGTGGCCTGCCCGGGCACGTTCACCGACTGGGTCGAACGGCTCGCGGCCGAGAACATCACGAGCGGATGCGGGGTCGGCATCTACTGTCCGCTCAACCCGAACACCAGGGGGCAGATGGCGGTGTTCATCGTGAAGACCTTTAACCTGCAGTAGGAGTGACCGTCGGAAGTGTCGTAGGGGCGGCCCTTGGGCCGCCTGCTGGCGGGGCAAGCCCCGCCCCTACGGCCCCCGGTGCGGAGTCCGAGACTAGCCCGCCGTTTTCGCCTTCGTCTTCCGAACGCTGTGGTCGAGCGTCCGCTTGCGGACGCGGATCGCGGCGGGGACGACCTCGACGAGCTCGTCGTCGTTGATCCACTCGATCGCCTGCTCGATGTTGAGCTCGCGGGCGGGCGTGAGCTTGATGGCGAAGTCCGAGCCCGAGGCGCGCATGTTGGTCAGGTGCTTCTTCTCGCACGGCTGGATGACCATGTCGCTCTCCTTGACCTGCTCGCCCACGATCTGGCCGGCGTAGACCTTGTCGCCCGGCTTGACGAAGAAGATGCCGCGGTCGGCCAGGCGATCGAGGGCGAACCCCGTCACGTCCCCGCCCTCCTTGGCGATCATGGCGCCCTTCGACCGGTTGGGCAGCGGCCCGCGGTGGGGACCGTACTGGTCGAACAGGTGGTTCATGAGCGCCGTGCCCTTGGTCAGCGTCAGGAACTCCAGTCGAAATCCGAGCAGGCCCCGGGACGGGATCGTGAACTCCAGGCGCACGCGGTCGCCGTGCTTGCCCATGTGCTTCAACTCGCCCCGGCGCTCGCCCACGGCGGAGATGACCGCTCCCGTAAACTCCTCGGCGCAGTCGATGACGAGCTCCTCGTAGGGCTCGAGGAGCTCCCCGTTCTCGGCCCGACGGAAGATCACCTGCGGCCGGCCCAGCGAGAATTCGTAGCCTTCGCGGCGCATGGTCTCGGCGAGGATCGCGAGCGAGAGCTCGCCACGCCCGAGCACCAGGAAGGAGTCCGTCTCCCTCATCCTGTCCATCCGCAGGCCGACGTTCTTTTCGAGCTCCTTTTCGAGCCGCTCGAGCAGGTGCCGGCTCGTGACGTACTTGCCCGACAGGCCCGACATCGGCGAGTCGTTGATCCGGAACTCCATGGAGAGGGTCGGCTCGTCCACGCGGATGCCCGAGAGCGGCGTCGGGTCGGCGAGGTCCAGTATCGTCTGGCCGATCTCGATGTCGGGAAAGCCCGAGAGCACGATGATGTCGCCGGCCGAAGCCTCGGACACCTCGACGCGAACGATCCCCTCGAACATGTAGATCTTTCCGGCCTTGCCCTTCTCGACGATCGAGCCGTCCGGGCGCACCGCGGCGAGCTCGGTCGCCTTCGACACGGTGCCCGAGAAGATCCGGCCGACCGCGAGACGGCCGAGGTAGTCCGAGTAGTCGATGTTCGCCACGATCATCTTGTACGGGGCGTCGCCGACGATCGGAGCCGGGATGTGCTCGAGGATCGCGTCGAGCAGCGGCTTCAGGTCGCCCGACTTGGCGTTCGGATCGCGCGAGACGTACCCGAGGCGGCCCGATCCGTACAGCACCTCGAACTCCAGGTGGTGCTCCTCGGTCGCGAGCGAGAGAAAGAGGTCGTGGATCTCCTCCTCGACCTCCGCCGTTCGGGCGTCGGCCCGGTCGATCTTGTTGATGAGAACGATCGGCCGCTTGCCGCCCTCGAGCGCCTTCTTCAGGACGAACCGCGTCTGCGGCAGCGGCCCCTCGGAGGCGTCCACGAGAAGCAGCACGCCCTCGACCATCGACAGGATCCGCTCGACCTCCGAGCCGAAGTCCCGGTGGCCCGGCGTGTCGACGATGTTGATGATGACGTCCTTGTAGTGGACGGACGTGTTCTTGGCCAGGATCGTGATGCCGCGCTCCTTCTCGAGCTCGCCCGAGTCCATGACGAGCTCGTCCACGTGCTGCCCGACGCGGAACGTGCCGCACTGCTTGAGCAGGGCGTCCACGAGCGTGGTCTTGCCGTGGTCGACGTGGGCCACGATGGCGATGGCCCGGCGGTCGGCCCGCGTGGCGGGAGGCGTCGTGACGGTTTCGGCGGCGTCCATGGGAACAGCGGAGCCTATACCGAGACAGCCCCGCTTGTCAGCCGTCATAATGCCTCCGATGGACCCTCGGGCCGCACTGCGCCGCCGTTTCGGCCACGACGATTTCCGCGCCGGACAGGAAGACGTCGTGCGCGCGGCCCTGGCCGGACGGGACCTGCTCGCCGTAATGCCGACGGGCTCGGGCAAGTCGCTCGGGTACCAGCTTCCCGCCATGCTGCTCGATGGCCCGACCCTGGTGGTGTCGCCCCTCATCGCCCTGATGAAGGACCAGGTGGACGAGCTGGTTCGCAAGGGAATCCCGGCCGCCGCGCTCCACTCCCTGGCCTCGCCCGCCGAGCGCCAGGCGGCCGAGTCGGCCATGCGGGAAGGCCGGCTGCGCCTGCTCTACGTCGCCCCGGAGCGTTTCGCGTCGGAGCGGTTCCGGCGGCTTCTCGCCCAGGTGCCGCTCGCGCGATTCGCCGTCGACGAGGCGCACTGCGTGTCGGAGTGGGGCCACGACTTCCGGCCCGACTACCTCGCTCTGGCCGAGGCCGCCCGGAGCTGCCGTCGCGCCGACGGGAGCCCGGGCCGGCCGCCGATCCTCGCCTTCACCGCCACGGCCACGCCGGAGGTCCGCCAGGACATCGTCCGCCTTCTCGGCCTCGAGGACCCGGAGGTCTTCGTGGCGGGGTTCGACCGGCCCAATCTCTTTCTCGACGTCCGCCGGGTCTCGGGAGAGATCGAGAAGCGCGCGATCCTGCCCGAGCTCGTGGGCCCGCGCCGCGCCCTCGTCTACGCCGCGACCCGGAAGAGCGCCGCCCGGGCCGCCGAGGCGCTGCGCCAGGCCGGCCTCGCCGCCGACGCGTACCACGCCGGCATGGAGGAGTCCGAGCGCACCCGCGTCCAGGACCGGTTCGCGGACGGCACGCTGCGCGTCGTCTGCGCGACCAACGCGTTCGGCATGGGCATCGACCGGCCCGACGTCGAAGCGGTCGTGCACTTCGAGATTCCGGGCTCGCTCGAGGCCTACTACCAGGAGATCGGCCGCGGCGGCCGCGACGGGCGCCGCGCCGACGCCACCCTTTTGTGGAACTACGTCGACGTGCGGACCCGCGAGTTCCTGATTGCCCCCGCCGACGACTCGGGCCCCGCCGAACGCCGCGGCGCCCTCGACGCGCGCAAGCTCGCGCGGATGGTGGCCTACGCCGATTCCTCGGCCTGCTACCGCGCGACGATCCTCGGCTACTTCGGCGAGCGGGGAGCGCCGTCGGCCTGCGGGTTCTGCGGCAACTGCGCGCGGCGGCGGGCGCTCTCCGACGACGACCTGCTCCGGCTGCGCAAGATCCTCTCCGGCGTCGCGCGCGGCGGCGAGCGCTGGGGCAAGCGAAAGATCGTCGCGATGCTCACGGGCGAGATCGAGGGGCTGCCGGACTCTCTCACCCGCCTTTCGACCACCGGCATCCTGGCCGGCGACAGCCCGCGGACCGTCGGCGACTGGATCGACGCCGCGCAGGGCGGCGGCCTTCTCGCGGCGACCGACGACGCCTATCGGACGCTGTCGCTGACGGCCGCGGGCCGCGACGTGATGGCCGGCCGCACACCCGGCGTCGCGCTGACCCTGCCCGCGCCGCCCGCGCCCCGGGTCAAGCGCAGGAAATCCTCGCCGGCGGGCACGGTGCCGGGATCGACCGCCTCCGCCGCCAGCGTCGACGCGCTGCGCGAGTGGCGGCGCCAGGAGGCGGCCCGGCGTTCCGTGCCCGCCTACGTCGTGCTCCACGACAAGACCCTCGCCGCGATCGCCGCGGCGAAGCCCTCGACGCTCGACGCCCTGTCCGAGATCCCCGGCATCGGTCCGGCCAAGCTCGAGGCGTACGGCCGCGATCTGCTCGCCCTGCTCGGCGCCGGCGAGGCCTGATGGCGGCCGACCGCGTCGTCTACTCGACGGGGCGCGGCCGCGTCTGCCCCGGCTGCGGCTGGCCGCCGGACGACTGCCGCTGCTCGAAAACCCTGTCGGCCGGCGCCGAGGCCGTTCCCGACAAAGTCACGGCGAAGCTGCGCGTCGAGAACCGCGCCTCCGGCAAGCACGTCACGGTTCTGGACGGCCTGCCCGACAACCGCGACTATCTCGCCGCGCTCTGCCGGGAGCTCAAGAAGGCCTGCGGCACGGGCGGCGCCGTCGGGGAGGGCTCCATCGAGCTGCAGGGGGACCAGCGGGAGCGGCTGCGCGAGATCCTCGCGAAGAAAGGAATGCAGGTGAAGGGATGAGCGCGACACGCATCTACCTGGTGCGCCACGGCGCGACGGAGCTTTCGGCCGAGGACCGCTTCGCCGGCGAGACGGACGTCGCGCTCTCGGACATCGGCCGCGAGCAGCTCCGCAAGCTCGCCGACCGCCTCTCGGGAGAGCCGATCGCTGCGGTCTACGCGAGCCCGCTCGGCCGCACGATGGAAACCGCGCGGATCCTCGCCGCTCCCCATGGCCTGCCGGTCACGCCGAAAGACGGCCTGCGCGAGATTTCGCACGGGCACTGGGAAGGCAAGACGCGCGCGGCCGTCGAGAAGGAGTACCCGAAGGAGTACGCGCGCTGGGAGGCGGACCCCTTCTCCTTCGCGCCGCCCGCGGGCGAGACCGGCCTCGCGGTCACCGCCCGCGCGCTGCCGGCGCTGCTCGGGATCGTCGCGGCGCATCCGGGAGAGCACGTCCTCGTGGCCTCGCACAAGGCGACGATCCGCCTCCTGATCGGATCGCTTCTCGGCTTCGACCTGCGCCGTTACCGCGACCACCTCGACCAGAGCCCGGCCTGCCTGAACCTTCTCGACTTCAAGGACCCGGGCCACGCGCGACTCTCGCTCTTCAACGACACCTCGCACTACTCGCCGTCGCCGTCGGGCACGTCCGCGATCGCGAGCGGCCGCCTCTCGGCGGTCTGGGCGAAGGAGTGACGGCGAGGCGGCTCAGTGCTCCGGCGCGAAGGACTGGTTCGAGTACGGGTTGGAATTCGGGCGCCGGATCACGACGAACCCGTGGTCGGTCGCCCCATGGCAGGCGTTGCACCCGTCGGTGACCGCGTCGTAGGCCTTCTCGAAGACCTTCCGGTCCTTTTTTTCGATCGCGCGGGCGAGCTCGGCGAGCGGCTCCGTCATGATCGTCTGGACCGCCTGGTCGATCGGCACGGGCGACTTCGGGTGCGTCTTGTGCTCGCGGACGATGTCGTCGAAGCCCTCCTGGAGCTCGTCGAGCTCGTACGCCGCGAGCTTCCAGTTCCCCGCCTCCCCCGCGAACCACAGCTTGGACTGCCGCATCTGAGCCAGGCCCATCAGCTCGCCGAGCCCCGAGGCGGGGACGGCGCGCGCCGCGGCGGCCGGCGTGGCGGTCGGAGGCGGCGGCGACGGAGCGGGCGTCGGTGTCGGCGCGGCCGGCGACGGCCCGCAGCCCTGGGCAAGCGCCGCGCACAACGCCGCGATGAGCCACGAACACCTCATGCCGCGAATCATAGCGCCGGGCCGATTTGCGTTTCCCGAGGCCCTGTGACATCCTGCGCAGCGTCGCGGCCGGCCCCTCGGGTCGCCCGACGCCACGAACGTAGGCCTCGCCGGCAGATTCCTCCGTTCCCGACAAACCGCCGGATTGTTTCCAGATAGGTACATCCATGCCCTTTTCCTCCTTCGGACTGCATCCGGATCTCCTGCGCGGTGTGCGCGAAATGGGTTTCACGCGCCCCACGCCGATCCAGAGCGACGCCATCCCCCCGGCCATGGAGGGCCGCGACGTGCTCGCGTGCGCCATGACCGGAAGCGGCAAGACCGCCGCCTTCCTGCTCCCGATCCTTCACCACCTGATGGGAAAGAAGCGCGGCGCGACGCGCGCGCTCATCCTGACGCCCACCCGCGAGCTCGCCGCCCAGATCCAGGAACACGCCCGCGAGCTGACGGTCCACACCGGCCTCACGTCCGCGTCCGTCTTCGGCGGCGTCGCGATGGGGCCGCAGGAGCACGCCTTCCGCACCGGCGCCGACGTCCTCGTCGCCACGCCCGGACGTCTGCTCGACCACTTCCGCCACTCGTACGCGAAGCTGGACCATCTCGAGGTCCTCGTCCTCGACGAGGCCGACCGGATGCTCGACATGGGATTCCTGCCGGACATCCGCAAGGTGCTCCGTCATCTTCCCGCCAAGCGGCAGACCCTCTTCTTCTCGGCGACGATGCCGCCGCCGATCGCGCAGCTCACGCGCGAGATGCTCAAGAACCCCTTCACGGTCAACCAGGAGCGCAAGGCCGCTCCCGCGGTCGGGATCACGCAGGCCGTCTATCCCGTGTCGCAGAACCTGAAGGCGCCGCTCCTGCTCGAGCTCCTGAAGCGCGGCGAGATCAAGAACGTCCTCGTCTTCACGCGCACCAAGCACCGCGCGAACCGCCTCGCCGAGACGCTGCTCAAGAAGGGCGTTTCCTGCGAGCGGATCCACGGCAACCGCACGCAGGCGCAGCGCACGCAGGCCCTGGCCGGGTTCAAGGAGGGGCGCTACCGCGTCCTGGTCGCCACCGACATCGCCGCGCGCGGCATCGACGTCGAAGCGCTCTCGCACGTCATCAACTTCGACGTGCCCAACGTTCCCGAGGACTACATCCACCGCGTCGGCCGCACGGCGCGCGCCGAGATGACCGGCGACGCCTTCACCTTCGTGTCCCCCGAGGAGACGACGGACCTCGCGGCGATCGAGCGCGAGATCGGCAAGCGCCTGCCGCGCATCACCGTTCCGGGCTTCGACTACACGAAGGCCCCGGCCGAGCGCTTCGAGGTGCCCATCGCCGAGCGGATCGCGGCGATCCGCGCGCGCAAGGCCGAGGAGCGCAAGCGCGCGAAGGAGAAGGCCGAGCGGCGCATCGCGCACGAGTCCGCGCAGCGGGCCCGCGCCGCGGGAAGACCGGAACGGTCGGCGACGCAGGCGCGCGGACCGGCGGGACCGCGGCACGCCGCGGCGCCGTCGGGCCAGACGCCCCGCTGGGGGCGCCGCGGCTAGCTCGTCCGCCGGCGCCTAGCGGGTCGCGGCGCCGTAGACCGGAAGCATGCCGCGGGCGGCCGCGGCCGCCGGGCGCGGCGCCGACGGCATCGCGGGAACGGTCTGGCCGGGCAGCACCGGGAGGGGCACGCTGCGGCCGCGGGCGTAGACCTCGTGGCGGCCGTTCTTCTTGTACCACTCGGCGAGCGACGCGGTCTGGAACATCTCCTCGATGATCTTTCGCCAGCCGACGCCCGTGTTGTACGCGCAGAAGGAGATCTCTCCCATCTGCGTGGCGTACGGGATGATGCACATCTCGGTGCGGCGGAAGTCGTAGTTGAAGAGGTCCTGGAACCACATTCCGCCGATGAAGAACACCCGCCACGGGTAGCGGTTCGTCTCGGCGAAGCCGAGCTTGCCGCCCGTGTGGCCGTCCATGATCTTGGCCACCTTCCACGGCGTGAGCCCGGCCGGGATGCCCTCGGGACGGAGGTTGCGGAGGATCGAGAGCCCGACCTGCACCGCCGTCCACTTCTTCTGGCGCCCGGAGTCCGTGATGGACTTGATGTCGGCGAGCAGGCCGTCCACGTCGAGGATCGACGGGACCGTCACGGCGCGCTTGGTCTTCTCCTCGACGAGCATCATCGTGCCGATGCCGCAGTTGGGATGGCAGCCGCACTTGAAGGAGCCCCACTCCGATTCGAGCCCGCCGAGCAGATCCTTCAGGTCGGAGAAGGGCCCCGAGGCGGACAGCGGATACCAGTCGCGCATCGGCTCGCCGATGCCGGCCTGCGTCTTCACGTCGTGCGCCAGGTGCGACAGCGTGTACCGCTGCCGGGTGCGGGTCTCGTCGTCCACGTCCTCGTCGCGGCCCGTGAAGGAGACCGGCTGGAAGGCGACCGTGTTGATCTTGTCGATGTTCTCGATGGCGAACTTCAGGATGTCGCCGACCTGGTCGTTGTTGACGCTGTTGACGATCGTCACGACGAGCGTCACGTCGATCCCGTGCTTCTTGAGGTTCTCGATCGCGCGCAGCTTGACGTCGTAGAGGTTGCCGACCTTGCGGTGCTGGTTGTTCTCGTTGCCCACGCCGTCGAACTGCAGGTACGCGAAGCGCAGCCCGGCCTCGGCCGCCGCCCGGGCGAAGTTCTCGTCCTGGGCAAAACGGATCCCGTTCGTGGCGCACTGGACGGAGAAGTAGCCGAGCTGGCGGGCGTGGCGGATCGCGGGCAGGAAGTGGGGCGAAAGGGTCGGCTCGCCGCCCGAGAACTGGACGGAGAGCTGGCGCCGCGGCTTGATCGAGGCCGCGTCGTCGAGCAGCTTCTGGACCTCCTCCCACTCGAGCTCGTGGACGTACCCGACCTGGTTGGCGTCCATGAAGCAGGGGTCGCACATCATGTTGCAGCGGTTCGTCAGGTCGATCGTGAGAACCGCCCCGCGCCCGTACTTGATCGAGGACGTGCCGTGCTCGTGGAGGCCGTCCTTGGGGATGACGAAGTCGCGGCCCGGATACATGCCCTCGAGCCGCTTGAAAAACGCCGGGTCGGTGGACATGACGTCTTCGAAGTGCCCGTGCGTGGGGCAGTCCTTCTTCATGAGGATCTGCCCGTTCTCTTCGACGATCTCGGCGGGGATCTCGCCCGGCTTGCCCTCGATGAGGACCTTCCAGTCGGCCTCGCCCGAGAGGATCTGCGCCCGGACCTCGGACACGCAGCGCGGGCAGAGGGAGTCGGTCTTGCGCGGGAATCCGAGCGGCGGAAAGCTGCGCTCGCGCTGCTTCAGTAGCGGCGCCGGCGCCCACTTCGGCTGGAAGGACCGCTCCGGGAAGCGCCGATCGACGGCACGCGCCAGGCGCCAGAGCGAATTGGCCGCATGCTGCACTCCCGCATAGACCGCTCTTCTCATCTTTGCGACCACTCCCCTGTAAGGCTTACAACGTTCCGCCGATTCTAGCCGAAAAGCCCGTCCCGCCGGGCAGTTTGTCAGGCCAGGGAGGGCGACGGCGCGCCCGCGAATCTCTCCACCGAGAAAGGCACGAGGGCCTCCCCCCCGCGGCCGTCGGCGACGAGGTCGCACAGCCGCCGTGCCGTCACCGGTGCAAGCAGGATGCCGTTCCGGAAGTGACCCGCCGCGAGGAACAACCCCGGAACGGGACTCGCGCCGAGGATCGGCAGGCCATCGGGCGTCCCCGGGCGCAGGCCCGCCCACGCCGTGACGAACCGGGCCTCGCCGAGCGCCGGGACGAGGCGCACCGCCGCCGCGATCAGGCTTCCGACCGCCTCCGCCGTGACCTCATTGCGAAACCCGACGTGCTCGACGGTCGAACCGAGCAGGACGGATCCGTCCGTCCGGGGGACGACGTAGACCTCGTCGGAGGACACGATCGTCTCGAGGGGTCGGCCCGGCAGCCGCAGCTCCACGATCTGGCCGCGCACGGGCCGGACGGGCAGCTTCATCGGCAGGCTCGGATCGAAGGCGGCCCACGCGCCGGCCGCATCCACGACCGCGGCGGCCTCGATCGCGCCGGCCGCCGTTTCGACGCCCCGGCAGGTTCCGTTGTGGATCCGGAATCCCGCCACCGGCGTTCCCGTGAGCACCCGGACGCCCCGGCGTTCGGCGAGAAGCCGCACGGCCCGGGTCAGCCGTCGCGGATCCACGACGGCCTCGTTCGGAAAGAAGACCGCCTCGGCAACTTCGGGCGAGAGGCGGCCTGCGACTTCCCGGGCGAGCGCGTCGCGCGACCGCTCGACGACGGCCAGGCCCGACGCGCGCTGCCATGCCCAGCGCGCCGCCACGGGGCCGCCGGCCTCGCCCTCGTACCGGCAGTGCAGGAGTCCCGTCCGGTGGTAGCCGACCTCGAGGCCGGTCTCTTCGAAGAGCCGTCCGATCCAGGCCGGATAGAGCTCCCGGCTCTCGAGTGCCAGGTCGAAGAACGCGTCCTGTTCGCGGGCCTCGTGCTGCGGCGTCAGCATTCCCGCCGCGGCGCCGGAGGCTTCGCCCCCGGGCTCGCCGCGCTCGAGCACCGTGACCGCCCGGCCGCGCGCGGCCAGCTCGGCCGCGAGCGCGCACCCGATGATCCCGCCCCCGACGACGACGACGTCGGGCCGCCCCGTCACGGCGAGAACCGCAGCGGCAGGCGCGGCCGCATCCGGCCGCGCAACGCGTCGTGGGCGAACCGGCCGACCGCCATCGCGCATCCGTAGCCGACGAGGCCTCCCGCGAAGGCGCCCGCGATCGCGCGCGCTCCGGGCCGGCGCGGCGCCGCCCGCTGGAGGACGCGCACGAGACCCTGGCGCAGGATCTCGGAGCCGAGTCCCGCGCCGAGACCGGCCCCCACGCCCGACACGCGGTCGCGCGGCGTCGGCGCATGCGCATACAGGGTGCCGAGGGCGAGGACGAGCCGATTGAGCGCCACCGTCTGGAAGGCGAGGTCGGCCCCGAACGGCATGCCCCCGAAGAAGGCCGCGGGCCCCGTCAGGAGGCCGCTCGCCGCGGCGCACTTCAGGGCGGTGCGCCGGATGAGGCGGCGGGCGAGGTCGTCGCGGGAGGCCCGGGGGTGACGTTCGCGCAGCCTCCGGACCTCCGCCGCGACGCGCTCGCGGTCCGATCCGTCGAGGATCGCGCGCGCGAGGGCGGTGTACACGGGGACAGATTATCAGGGCCGGGGGCGGCGGCGGACGGCCGCCCGGTGCCGCTTCCCCGTGCTATCTTTCGCCCGATTCGGAAAGGAGTTCCCCGTGAGAACACGCATCGCCATCGCTCTCATGCTCGCCTGCGCCCTCCCGATCGTGGCCGCGCAAGCGGCGAAAGGAAAAGGTAAGAAAGTGGCCCGCGACTACGCCAACACCATCGCCACGCTCCAGACGGACATGGGCGACATCCAGATCAAGTTCTACTACGACAAGGCCCCGAAGCACGTCGAGAACTTCGTGGATCTCTCGGCCAGCGGCTTCTACGACGGCACGCTGTTTCACCGCGTGATTCCGGGTTTCATGATCCAGGGCGGCGACCCGAACACCAAGAAGCCCGAGACGGCGGCCAACCAGTACGGCACCGGCGGCAACGGGACCAACCGGGTCAAGGCCGAATTCAACGACACCTCGCACAAGCGGGGCATCGTCTCCATGGCGCGCTCCTCGGACCCGAATTCGGCGTCGTCCCAGTTCTTCATCGTCGTCAAGGATTCGACATTCCTGGACGGGCAGTACTCGGCCTTCGGCGAGGTGATCTCCGGGATGGAGGTCGCCGACAAGATCGCCGCCGCCCCGCGGCACGATCCGGGCACGCTCGATCGCCCGAACCAGCCCATCCACATCAAGAAGGTGATCCTCTCGCAGGCGAAGAGCACGAGCTGACGCGCCATCCCGCGAGAATCGTGAACCATCAGCCGTGAGCCGTGAGCCGACCGGCGGAGCCGAAGCCCACGGTCTCGGCGAGCTCATCCGCCGGGCGGGGCTCCGCGCGAAGTCCATCGAGGCCCTCGCCGGCGACGTCGGACGGCGCCGCTACTTCCGCATCAGGCTGAGCGACAACCGCTCGGTCCTCGGCGTCGTCTATCCCGCGGAGGAGGACGACTCCCGGCGGCGCTGGATCTCGGCGCGGGCGCTTCTCGAGGGAAGGGTGCGGGTACCCGCGCTCCTCGCCGAGGACGGCCGGGGAAATCAGATCGTGGAGGACCTCGGATCCCGGGACCTCGCGGCGTGCCTCGGCGACTCGCCGGGAGAACGGCCGGCGTGGCTCGAGCGCGCCGCCGACACGGCGGCGGCGATCGCCGCCCTGCCCGACCCGGCGATCAACCCGCCGTTCGACGCCGCGCTCTTCCGGCGCGAGCTCGATCTCGCCCGCGAGGCCGTGTTCGACCTGCTGCTCGACGCTCCCCTGCCGCCCGACGCCCGCCGGACCCACGATGCCTGGGCGGACGAGCTCGTGGCCGAGATCCTCGGGCACCCGTACGCGCTTTGTCATCGCGACTTCCACGGCAACAACCTGTTTCCCGCGGGAGAGGGCGTGGCGGTCATCGACTTCCAGGACCTGCGGATGGGGCCCGACACCTACGACCTCGCCTCGCTGCTCTGGGAGCGCACGACCCTCGACTGGATGGACGCGCCGACCGCGGCGCGGACCGTCGCCCGGTTCGCCGCGCGCCGCGGCGCGGACGCCGCCGCCCTCGCCGGACGCCTCGACCGCGTCCTGCTGCAGCGGGCCTGGAAGGTCTGCGGCACCTTCGCCCGCGCCGTCGCCCACGGCAAGGGCGACACGTATCGCCGCTACCTGCCGGGCGAGATCGCGCTGGTGCGGCGGCTGCTGTCCGATTCCGCGCTGGACCGCGCCTTCGGGGCCGTGCTCGAGGCCCGCGCGGCCTCAGTCTGTTAAGCTGGACGCTCCCGCACCGGCGCCCCGCGCGAAGGAGGAATGGATGTTCGGCTCACTCGGTCTCCCGGAGCTTCTCATCATCCTGCTGATCGTCATCATCATCTTCGGAGCCAACAAGCTTCCGCAGCTCGGCAAGGGACTGGGACAGGGGCTGCGCAACTTCAAGGATTCCGTCAAGGGCGACGAGCCGCCGCAGGACAAGAACAAGACTTCGTAGGCGCGGGCGGCGCCGCCCGCCCCGGCGCCGGGGCCCACGCCGGGCGCGATGGCTCCTGGCACTTCACCGCAACCAGGTTCGGGATACGCCTCGCGGCTCACGCCGCTCGGGATGACCGCGCGCGTACGGCGCGCGGTCACGGCCGGATCCCCGGCTTGATCCGCTTCACGACGAAAAAGCTCGGGATCCCTCGGGCCTCACGGCCCTCGGGATGACCGCGCGCGTACGGCGCGCGGTCACTTCTTCTTGGTGATGTCGGGGGAGACGCGGAACTTTTCGCGCGGAAGGCGGATGTTGAGGATGCCGACCTTGTTGCGCAGCGTGTTGCGGTGGATGCCGAGGGAACTTGCGGCGCGGCCGAGGTTGCCCGAGGATCGCTTCACGGCGCCGACGATGTACTTTTTCTCGAACTCTTTCTTGGCGAGGTCGAGCGAGATGCCGTGAGCCAGGAGCTCTTCGATAATTTCCTGGAGCTGCCCATCCAGATTCACGCTACCCCTCCCAAAGCAAAATCAACACAGACGAAACGGAAGAGTGCGCATCTTAGCAAAGGGAAATTGGAAGCGGTAGTGATGCCGCCCTCCTTTCGGCCGCGCGCGAGCCGGCGAGCGCCGAAACTTTTCCGTGCCAAGGCGGCGTCGTCGTGGCGGGTCCGATCGGCGACGAAACGGGCCCAAAAAAAGAAGAGGCGCCGAGCGCCTCTCCTGATTTTTTCCGGAAATGTCGGGGCGAAACCTACTTCAGCTCCACCTGGTCGCCGATCTCGATCAACCGGCTCGAGTCAATCACCCGGGCCATGGCCCACCGGTCCCCGATGTACAGGATGGCCAGGTCCCCGAGGTAGGTGCGCGGCACCGAAACACCCGGCGCGGGGGGCTTGTACATCCAGTAAGACCCCTGGGGCCGCAGACCGTAGTCGGAACCCGAGGCGTAGCGGAAGATCGAGAGCTGGTCGCCCGGCTGGAGGCCCTCGGCCATGCCGAGGTCGACCAGGACGTCGGTGCCGGTGCCGATCGCCACGACGCCGTCCCGGGACATCACGATCCGCCCGTGCGCCTTCCCGCTGGGCGGATCGCACATGACGCAGCTCGGCTGCCGGCGGCCGAGGGGGATCGGGACCGGGTCGTAGGCCTTCAGGAAGGACCCCATCGGGATGTCCGTGCAGGCCAGCGTCACGCGGACGACGGCCGTCCGGCCCTCGATGCAGATGACGATCGCGCGCCCCCGGTACTGGTAGAACCGGCCCATGCTGGCGCTCGTGATGGGGTGGTAGACGAGATCGCCGGGGGTCACGATCCAGAACTCGTCGCCGACCTTGAGCCCTCGGTCGTAACCCGCGTCGAGATACAGGAGGTTGTGGTCCGTGAAGTCCGTCTGCTCGGCCTCGTTCTCGGCGCCGATGACCTGGGCGGCGAAATGCTCGGTCTCCGGGCCGAGGTAGCCGAAGCAGGCGACCTCGTCCTCGTACCCGAGCGGCTGGGGCGCGGCCTCGGTCGTTCGCGGCGCCGTCGGCTCGATCCGGGTGATGGACTGCGGCGCCTGGCCGAGTCCGCCACCGGCGAGCTCCGGCGACTGCTGACCGAGCATGGGGGCCGCTCCTACCGTCAGGAGAAAGGCCATCGGAACGGCAATGCGATCGGGGAGACGCATGGCGACTCCTTAAAAAATACGGATACTCGCGGTTTCTAGCCTAAAATTTACTGGCTTTCGGGCTTTCTGTCAACCGCTGCGGCCGCCTCCGGAGGGGGTTGGGCCGATTTTCCCCCGATTTTCCCCTTGGATTTCTTCGCGAACTCGCTCTGGGGAAACTCCTCCACCACGCGCGAAAAGTAGGAGCGGGCCTCGTCCTTGCGCCCCAGGCGATCGAGGGCTACCGCCTGGTAGTAGTAGAGCTTGTCCTTCCGGTCGTAGTCCGGGAAGCGCTGCTCTACCAGGATGAACCGGGAGAGGGCGGCGGCCGTGGATCCCTTGCGCAGGTAGAAGTAGCCCACCCCGAAGTCGTGCTCGGCCAGCAGGTCCGTCAGCCGGCGGATCCTCTCGCGGGCGGCGCCGGCGTAGCCCGAGTCCGGAAACTCCCGGATGAGGGCGTGGTACTGGTCGATCGCCTCCCGGGTGGCGGTCTGGTCGCGGTCGGGCTTCTCGTGCTCCTTGTCGTAACAGAACGCGAACTGGTAGCGCGCATAGTCGCGCCTGGGCGCGCCCGGGTATCGGTTGAGGTAATCGCGATAGCGGTAGCGCGCCTCGGTGTAGCTGGCCGTGTTCTGCTGCTGGAAGTAGGAGTCGGCCACCATCAGCAGCGCTTCCCGGCCGATGGTCTCGTTCGGATAGGTCTCGAAGACGTAATTCAGGTACTTGCGGCCCTCTTCGTACTTCTTCTTGGCGATGAGCGCCTTGCCCTTCTCGAACAGGGCCTCCTTCGGCTGGGTCAGCAGCTCCTGCGTCGTCTTGTCGACCTTCTTCGTACCCGACGCCGTGCTCGACGAGCAACCGCCGCTGCACACGGCAGCGAGGACCGCGGCGGCGGCGAAAGCCGCACCCGCCCGCCTCCCCATCGGCCTCAAGCCCGCACCGCGACGTGGGCGCTGTCGCGCAGGCGGCCGATGGCGGCCGCCGGATCGTCCTGGCCGTAGACGGCCGTTCCCGCCACGAGAATCTCGGCGCCGGCCGAGGCCAGCCGGCCGGCGTTGTCCGCGTCCACTCCCCCGTCCACCTCGATCGCCAGGGAGCTGCCGGCCTCCCGCGCCTCGATCCGGAGGCGGCGGACCTTCTCGACCGACGGCGCGAGGAACGCCTGGCCGCCCCAACCCGGGTTGACGGACATGACGACCGCGTAGTCGAGGTCGGCCCAGGAGGCAGAAAGAGCCTCGGTCGGCGTGCCCGGGTTCAGAGCCGCCCCGGCCAGGGCGCCGCCCCGGCGGATGGCGTCGAGGCACCGCTGCAGGTGGCGCGTGGACTCGACGTGCACCGACACCCAGTTGGCGCCGGCATCGAGGTACTCGGTAAGGCTGCGTTCGGGCGCCTCGATCATGAGGTGCACGTCGAGCGGCAGGCGGGTGGCCTTGCGCAGGGCACGCACCACCGGCGGCCCCAGAGTCAGGTTCGGAACGAAGTGGCCGTCCATGACGTCCACGTGCACGAGGTCGGCCCCTCCCGCCTCCGCGATCGCCAGGGCGTCCGCCAGGCGGGCGAAGTCCGCCGAGAGCAGGGAGGGCGCGATCCGGATCTTCACGATTTCGGGACGCCGCCGGTCGCGGCGTCGGCCGACCGCGAGACCGTCAGGGACACGACTTCCCGATTGGAGAGCGGATAACCCGCCGGCGGGAACTGTTTGAGCACGGTGTTGGCCCGGACGCCCTCGTAGGCCTCGTAGCGGGCGCTCCCGACGCGAAATCCGAACTTCTCGAGC
This sequence comes from uncultured Acidobacteriota bacterium, assembly GCA_963710945.1. Taxonomy (GTDB): domain Bacteria; phylum Acidobacteriota; class Thermoanaerobaculia; order UBA5066; family Gp7-AA6; genus DAHUXD01. The sequence continues at coordinate 537,996 of CAVQCH010000007.1, read as the reverse complement.
CGTTCGCGGGCCGCCTGGGCGTCCTTGCCCACGAAATCGGGCATCACGATGCGGGCGTCCGGCGCCCCGCGGCTCATGAGCACGCGCACGGGCTCACCCTTGGCCGCCGGCGTCTCGGCGTCGGGATCCTGGGCGACGATGCCCTGAGGCGCCGCCGGATCCCGGTACCAGGAGACCGGACCGAGCTCGAGCGACTCGCGCGACAGTTTCAGGGCCGCCGCGCGCGGCGCGAGTCCCGAGAGCTCCGGGACCCGCAGCTGCCTCGCCCCGAGCGAGAGGACGACGCGCACGGCCTGGAATGGCTTCGCGAGGGAGCCGGCCTCGGGCTGCTGGAGGAGCACGCGTCCGAGCGGGATTCGGTCGTCGTACCGGGCCCGCCCCGCCTGGGGCTCGAGCACGAGGCCGACCGCCCGGGCCTTCTCGACGGCCTCCTCGGGAGTCTTGCCGGTCAGGTCCGGGACCGTCACCGAGCGGCCCACGATCGCCCGCCGGAAACCGAACCAGACGGCGCCCACGAAGACCACCGCCAGCAGGGTGCCGTAAAACAGGCGAAAGACAAGCCGCGTCACACCGGGAAGTTAACACGGGATGGTACCCTCGGGAGGGCGCCCGGAGCATTCGGCGGGATGGGTCTCCCGCTCCCGCGGGCGCCGGCGGGGGGTCATCGGTGTCGTCGAAGAAGGACGCGGATTTCGAGCAGCCGGCCTGGTTCGCCGATCGGAGATTCCGGAAGGCGGATCTGCACTGCCACTCGGTCTACTCGACCTTCAAGTACTTCCGTATCGCCAACACCCGCGACTCCTACAACCGCCCGGAGGAGGTCTATCGCCTGGCCAAGGAGCGCGGGATGGACTTCGTGACCATCACCGACCACGACTCGATCGACGGCTGCCTCGCTCTGCTCGACCGGTTTCCCGACCTCGAGGACTTCTTCATCTCGGAGGAGGTGGAAACCTGGTTCCCGGAGACCCGCCAGCGGATCCACGTCAACGTCTTCGACATCGACGAGGAGCAGCACCGCGAGATCCAGCGCCGGCGCGCCAACATCTACGACCTGCACGACTACCTGCGCGCGGAAAACATCATCGCCTCGGCCAACCACATGTTCCAGAACTACCGGATGCGCAACTCCCCCCGGCGCTACTTCGAGGAGATGCTCCGGATGTTCGACATCTTCGAGGTCAAGAACGGGGCCATGACGTCGCAGCACAACCGCCTCGTGGAGGACCTGATGGCGGTCGTCCGCGAGAAGCGCGGCGCCGTCTCGCTCGTGGCGGGCTCCGATGCCCACACGCTGGCGCCGCTGGCCCGCGTCTACACGGTCGCCGAGGCCGCGACCGTCCGCGAGTTCCTCGAAAAGATCCGGACGGGGGCCTGCTTCGTCTGGGGCGTGGAGATGGGCTTCCGGATGCTGCTCTCGGACGTCTATCGAATGGTCTTCAAGTACTACGGCAGCGTCCTCGACTGGAAGAACCCCGAATTCTCGGGCGCCGAGAAGGCGCGCCACCTGGCGCTGGCGGCCGTGGGCGCCCCCTTTTCCGCCGCGGGCGTGCCGCTGGCGGTCACTACCCTCAACTACCTCAAGCAGATCTTCGTGACGAAGACCGTCGGACAGGAGCTGCTGGAGCACTGGGAAGGGCAGAAGCCGAGCTAGCCCGCCGGGCGGCTACAATCCCCCTGTTGTCGCAGCGCCGTTTCGCCGCCTCCCCCGTCCTCGTCCTGCTCCTCGGCTCTGCGCTCCTCACCGCGCAGGCTGTCTGGAACGTCCCGTGGCGGGAGGGTCTCTGGCGGCCCCGGTCCCCCCTCGATCGCAGCACGTCGCGAATCCTCGGGCCCGGGTTCCGACTGCTCGCGGCCGCGGACGGCCTGATCCCGCCGGGGGCGACCGTCGTCGTGCGCACCGAACCCCCCGACCCCATGCTCGAGACCTGGTACCACCGCTTCGCCATCTCCCTCCTGCCCGGGCGGCGCCCGCTGCCGTCGGCGCTGCTCGGCGGGTTCACGTCGCCCGACGTCTGGCGCGACGCCGAATACGTCGTGATCGTGGGGCCGCATCCGAAGTCGGAGCCGGGCGAGCTCGTGCTGACGGCCCCGCAGGGCACGGTCTGGCGGCGGCCCCGATGACGAGTGGCGCCTGGCTCGCGAGCCTTCTCCTGCTGCCCGCCGTCGGCGCTCCCCTGCTCGCGCACCGGGCGTTTTCGGGGCTTCCCCGGGCAAGCCGCGCGGTCCTTTCGGCCGCTGCGGGCGCCTTTCTGGTGTCCCTGGCGATGACGTTCTTCACGCTCTTCGGGCTGCCGTGGAGCGTGCCAGCCGCCGCCATCGTGGGAGTGCTTCTCGCCGTGGCGCTCCGCGCGACGCTCGGGGTCGAGCCGCCGGAAGGCGCTCAGCCGCCCCGCGGGCCCGGAGCCGTGAGCGCGCTCGCCGCCGGGCTGTCGGGACTGTCGGTCCTCGCGGCGCTGCTCGCGACGTGGGCCGGCGCCGCCACCTGCCTCGACCTCGTCTTTTTCTGGGGGCCCAAGGCGCAGCAGTTCGCGAGCGCCCGGGGCGTGGACGTCGCGTTTCTGCGCGACGCCACCCATGGGTACATGCACCCCTACTACCCGCCCCTCGTGGTCAATCTCTACGCCTTCGCTTCGATGGCGGCCGGGCGCTTTGCGTGGACATCGGCGACGCTGACGTTCCCCCTGCTCCTCGGCCTGATTGCCCTGGGATTGCCGGGCCTGCTGCGGGGCGCGACCTCGCGGGCGCGGGCGGCGGGGGCAGCGGCGCTCTCCGTCGCCGCGCTATCCGCCATCGGGATCCTGGCCGACATCGGCGGCAGCGGGGACATGCCCCTCTACCTCTTCGAGATGCTGGCGATCGCCCTGCTGCTGCGCGCGGACGCGGCCCGGCCGTCGCGCGAGCTGCTCGCCGGAATTCTCCTGGCCGGAGCCGCCACGGCGAAGGTCGAGGGCCTGCCCTTCGCCCTCGCGGCGGCGGGCGCTTTTCTCTTCGTGCGCGGAGGCCGCCCGGCCGAGCTCGCCCGGAGCGCGCTGCGCCTGCTCGCCCCGACGGCCGTCGGCCTCGCCGCATGGTTCGGATTCGGCATCACCCGGCGGCTGTTCTACGAATATTCGGAGTACGGACGTTTGCTGGACGTCCACCCCGAGCACGGGGCGAGCATCGCGGCCGCGATCGCGCGGGTGCTCTCCGGGATCGGACACGGTCTTCCCTACGCCGTCCCGCTCGCCTGCCTGCTCCTGTCGGGCCGGCCGTCGCGGCGAGCGCTCGTGCCCATCGGCGCGGCCGCGGCGCTCGCGCTCTTTCTCTTCTTCACGTACCTCCACCTCGCCAACGACCCGGCCGTGTGGATCGCGTGGTCGGCCCCGCGGGTATTCGCGCCCGTGGCCCTGCTTCTCGCGCTCGCTACGTGCGCGCCGGCCGCCGGGCAAGCAGCACCGCGCAGAGAACGAGCGTCGCCCCGCTGACGGCGGCCCCGTAGCGGAATCCGGCGGGCCGATAGCGCAGGACCGCCTCGTGCCGGCCGGCCGGCGACTGGAAGCCCAGGAAGGCGTGGTTGAAACGCTGGAGCGGCGCCGCCACCCCATCGAGCGTCAGCCTCCAGCCCTTCCAGGCCGGGATCGACGTCCCGACGAACACGGACTCGGGCGACTCGATCGAGATCGTCGTCCGGTCCGCGGAATACGCCGCGATGTTCACGTCGGCCGGCCCGTTCGGGAGCCAGCCGAGCGGTCCCGGTCGCGGCGCGTTCACGATGCCGTCCGAAGCAAAGTCCTGGATCTTGCGCAGGACGTCGTGGGCGGGGCCTTCGTCGCCGAGCCACGCCAGGTGCGCCGGGGCGAACGCCCGCGGCAGCGCCTTCGGGTTCTCGACGAGACGCGATCCGCGCTCCTCGGCCAGCACCCGCCAGGCGGCGGGAGCCTCGGTGCCCGGAGGCACGAGCACGTAGCGCGCGCCGAGAAAGGCGAGAAACGGCGAAGTCGGATCGTCCACGCGGTTATAGAAGGCCGGCAGCTCCGTGCACCACATGTCGTACGTGTCGGCGAACCAGCGCAGCGTCATGGCCTCGTAGCCGCGGACGTCCTCGAGCCCGTACATCGCCGCGATGTTCGCCGCGAAGGAATAGCGCAGCGCGACCATGCGCACGGGCGTGCCGCGCGGAATCGGGTCGAGGAGGGCGAGCGGCGGGTAGAAGGCCGTCTCGGGGTACGTCGGGTACATCTGCGCCTCCTCGAGCCGCCGTTCGGCGGCGAAGAGGACGAGCAGCGCCGCGACGGCGGCCCCGCCCGGCCGGCCGTGGCGGGCCAGGACGGCGACGAGCGTCGCGCCCGCGAGAATCGGCACGACCTGCAGCAGGATGCGGTACCGGAGGTAGTCGCCGCTCATGCCGAGCTCGATCATCCCGCCCGCCCGCGCGGAGGCCACGACGAGCAGGACGAGTGTCGCCCCGACGGCTCCGGCGAGGAACGGGGCCGCGCCCTCGCCGTGCTGCAGCCGTTCGGCGCCGAGCACCGCGAGGCCGGCCAGGCCGAAGACGGTCAGGAAGATGAGGTAGTCGTTGATCGCGATGTCGAAGAGCGGCAGCTTCGCCAGCGGCCCGGCCACCCCCGGCAGCCGCACGTTGACCGCCAGGCCGAACAGGGCCAGACCGAGAAACATCCAGCGGCGCCGCGAGCGCGACGTCAGGCCGGCCGCGGCGAAAGGAAAGACGAGCGAGCCGGCGTAGCCGGCCGGGATGATGAGGCGGGGAACGATCTCGCTGTGGCCGAACGCGCCGTAGACGTAGGGAACCAGGCTCGGCAGCAGCCGGCGCAGGCATTCGGCAAACGTCTCCGACCGGCGGCCCCACACCTGCGGCAGCCCGCGCAGGGCGTGCTGCCAGGTCTGCGGCATGATCTCGAGAAAGGGCAGCAGCACGACGGCCGTGAGGCCGAGCGCGAGCGCGCCGGCCGCGAGCGAGAGCAGCACCGGGCGAAGGCGCCGCCCCGGCCCCGCCGCCGCCAGCTCGCCGAGGAAGAAGGCCCCCGCGCCGACGACCGAGAAGAGAAGCGTCTCCGGATGCCCCGCGACGACCGTGAGCACGAGGGCGCTCACCGTGAGGCCGACGGCGCGGCGGCTGCCCTCCTCGACGAGGCGCAGCAGACCGAGCGCCAGCAGCGGGAACGGCGCCACGCTCGGCGTCACCGGGTAGCCGACGAAGAACAGCATGAAGGCGGAGAACGCCCAGACGAGCGCGCCGAGCAACGCCGAGGCCTGCGGGGCCCCGATCCCGCGGAAGAACAGGTAGGCCGAGAGCAAGGCGATCAGCATCCGCAGCGACACGTCGAAGTTCCAGGCCTGCGGCAGGGGCAGCAGCAGGCCGATCCACGTTCCCGGATGGAAGATCGCCGGCTGGGCCACGCCGAGCAGGGGCTCTCCGGCCAGGACGTACGGATTCCAGATCGGGAAGCGGCCCTCGGCGATCGCCTCGCGCACCGCCTGCCTCCACGGCAGCATCTGCGAGACGACGTCCACGAGAAGGGGATTCACGGTGCGCCCCGTCCCGTGCTCCGCGGCGAGCGCACGGAGGGGCTCGGCCTGGTACGCGATGTCGAGAGGCGCGAGGATGCCGCCGGTGAAGATGGCGCGGCCGGTGAAGAGAAGGGGCGCGGCCGCCAGCAACAGGGCCGCGCGCCGGGGAATCGGCAGGACGAACTGGTGCGCGAGCAGGAGGGCCGCGCCCGCCGCGGCGCCGTAGACCGCCAGCGTCGAGAGAGTCGGCCACATCGGACGGCATTATCTCCGCAGCCGGAAGAGGGCGGCGATCGCCACGAGGAGAGTCGCCGCGCTCAGCGCGAGGCCGTAGCGAAACCCGTCGGGCGAGTAGCGCAGCGACAGGCGGTGCCGACCCTCCGGGACGCGGAACGCCAGAAACGCGTGGTTGTAGGCCAGGGAACCGACGGGGCGCCCGTCCACCGTCGCCCGCCATCCGCGCCATCCCGGAATGGACGTCGCGACGAGCGTCTCGCGCCGGGCGGCGACGTCGAGCTCCATCGTCTGGGCGGCGTAGGCCGCGATCTCGACGGTCGCCTCGCCGTTCTCCGTCCATTGCCCGGGGGCGGCGCCGGCCTCGACGACGCCCTGCTCGCGGAAGTCGCCGATTCCCTTCAAGAGCTCGAGGCGGCGCGCCGGATCGGGCTCGCCGCGAACGAAGCGCGGCGTGAAGGCCCGCGGCAGCGCGCGCGGATTCTCGAAGAGACGCATCCCGTCGCCCTCGGCCGCCAGCGCCCAGCCCTCGGGGACGGCGACCTCGGGGCGCGCGAGCACCCATCGCACGTTCAGGAAGGAGAGAAAAGGCGTCGTCGGATCGTCCACACGGTTGAACCAGGCTCCCTGCTCGACGCACCAGAGCGGATACGTCTGCCGCAGCGACTCGAGCGTCATGGTCTCGTAACCGCGCACGTCCTCGAGCCCGTAGACGGCGGCGTAGTTCGGGATGAACTCCACCCCGAGCGCGGCCATGCGAAAGGGCTGCGCCCGCGGGATCCTCGCCAGGATGGGAATCGACGGGTAGAACGTCGCGGCCGACATCGTCGGGGTGACGCCGCCCGCCTCCCTCACGCGCGTCGCGGCGAAGACGGCGAGAAGCGCCGCCACCCCGATCGTGGAGCGCCTCCGGCGCGAGAGCAGCAGGACAACCGCCGCCACGAGAAGCACCGGGACGATCTGCAGCAGGAAGCGCTCCCGGGCATACGCCTCCGGCATCCCGAGCTCCGCCAGGCGCGGCCGCAGGCGCATCCCGCCCCAGGCGAGGGCGCCCGCCGACAGGAGCGCGCCCATCCCTACCGAGAAGGCGCCGTCGCCGTCGCGCAGCCGGTTCGCCCCGAGGGCCGCGAGGACGCAGAGCGAGAACGCCGCCAGGAGGATGAGGCGCTCGTTCAAGGCGATGTCGAAGAGCGGCAGCTTCGCGATCCAGTCGGCCAGGAAGGTCTTGACGCAGACGCCGAGAGACACGACGAGGAGCCCGAGGAAGAACCAGCGCTCCCGGCCGCGCGCGAAGAGTCCGGCGAAGGCGAACGGAAAGAGCAGCGCGCCCGCGTATGACGAGGGCTCGACGAAGCCGCCTATCTGGCGGCTGCGGCCCGAGACGCCGACGGCATGGGGAATGGCCTGGGGAAGCAGCCGGTAGAGGCTCTCACCCGGCGGCACGGAGCGCCGGACGTGCGCGTACCAGCCCGTCCGCAGAACGTGCTCGCGGGTCTGGGGCACCGCCTCGGCGAGCGGCCAGAGAACCGCGGCTCCGAGACCGAGCGCGAGCGCTCCCGCGACGAGGCCGAGTCGCACCGGCCGCGCCCTCTGGCCCGAAGGGGCGTGCGCGAGCTCGAAGAGAAAGTAGACCGCCGCGCACGAGATCGTGTGGAGCGCGGTCTCGGGGTGGCCGGCCGTGACGACGAGGGTCAGGGCCGTCACGAGAAGCGCGACCGCGCGCGGGCCCGGCTGCCGCACGACGCGGCGGGCGCCCAGAAGCAGCAGCGGCAAGGGAGCCGCCGCGGCCGCGAGCGGGCAACCGATGAAGAACACGAGAAAGTCGGAAAACGCCCATCCCGCGGCTCCGAGCAGCGCGGCGACGTTCGCCATCCCGAGGTCCCGCATGAAGAGATAGGCGCACAGAAGGGCGAGGAGAAGTCGCAGCGTGACCTCGAGGGTCCAGGCCTGCGGCAACGGAAGCAGGAAACCGATCCACGTTCCGGGATAGAACGCCGCTCCCTGCTGGGCCGCGAGCAGCGGCTCCCCCGCGAGCACGCTCGGGTTCCAGAGCGGCCAACGGCGCTCGGCGGCGGCCCGCCGCACGGCGGCCTGCCACGGGATCATCTGGTACACGACGTCGCCGATGGCCGGCGTCCGGTCGGGCGCGACGCGCAGCTCTTCGCGATGCGCGCCGAAGGGCCTCGCGTTGTAGAGGATGTCCACCGGGGCGTAGGCGCCTCCCGTCAGCATCGCCCTGCCCGTGAGCAGAAGCGGCGCGGCCGCCAGCAGGATCGCCATTCGGCGGCGAACCGGGATCACCCAGCGGTGCGCGAGCCCGATCAGCAGCGCCGCCGCCGCCCCGTAGACGGCGAAGGAAGCCAGCGCGATGAGGGGCATTCGGCAGTTCTACGAAAGCCCCGGCGCGCCCGTCGGGGCGCCGGCGCGGCGCGCGGACACGGCGAGGCCGACGCTGATGGCGAGGCCCGCGAGAAAGGCGCCGAGGCCGAGATGCCAGGACGCCGGCCGATAGGCGAGGCGCACCTCCTGCTCCCCCGGCTCGAGCCAGAAGCCGACGAAGGCGTGGTTCACGGTTTCCGACGGCACGCGCCGCGTTCCGGACTCGATCGTCCAGCCGGGCCAGTCCGGCACCGACGTCGCCACGAACGCGCGCGACGAAACGGACGCGTGGACGACGAGATCGGGCCCGACCTCCCGGACGCGTAGCGTCGCCGCGCCGTTCGTCTCCTCGGGCGCGCCCGCGCCGCCGAGAAACGCGACCTCGCCGAAGTCGGCGGCGCCCGACATGGCGGCGAGACGCGGCCCCGGCTCCGCCACGCGGCGCAGCATCCGCGGGACGAACGCCCGCGCGAGCGCCCGCGGGTTGGCGAAGAGGACCATCTCGGGGCCCCGCGCCTGCTCGAGCCATCCGGACGGCACCGCGTCGGACGGAGCGCCGATCGCATAGCGCGCGTTGAGGAATCCGAGAAAAGGCCGGTCGAGATCCGGGACCCGGTTGAACGACGCCGCCTGCGGCTGCGACCAGAGCGGATACGTGTCGGCCATCCGGTCGAGGACGAGCGACTCGTACCCGCGCGCGTCCTCGAGCCCGTAGAGCGACGCGGCGTTGGGCCGGAACACGCCGCCGGCCGCGACGATCCGCGACGGATCGCTCCCGAGCGGCAGGGCCGCGAGCGTCGGCAGCGGCGCGGCGAGGCTGTCCGCGGGCAGGGTCGGGTAGGTGCCCCGCATCTCGAGGAATCGCTGGAGCACGAGGCAGAGCACGACCGCGTCGGCCGCGATCAAGGGACGCCGGCGAGCGGCGGCGGCCGCCGCCGCGAGCAGCAGAACGGGGCCGATCTCGAAAGCCAGGCCACGCAGGACGAAATCCTCCGGAAGGCGGCGGGAGGCGAACACCGGGCGCGCCCCGACGAACGCCGCCACGGCGACGATCGCCACCGCGACGCAGGCAACGGCGAGGCGCCGCGCGCCGCGCTCCTCGGAAAGCGCCTGCGTCCCGAGCGCGGCAAGACCGGCGAGGCCCATGCCGGCGAGAAACACCAGCCGGTAGTTCAGGGCGAGCGCAAAGCCGGGCAGCCGCTGCGTGACGTCGAGAACCCCCGGGAAGCTCGCCCCGTAGGCGAGGCCCGCGGCGAAGAACGCCGCGAAGATCCCGCGGCCGCGAACGGCGGGGCGGCGCGCGAAGACGAGAAGCGCCGGCGCGAACAGGACGGCCCCGGCGTAACCGAGGGGCATTCCCGATCCGTCGGAGCGACTCGCGTCCACCGGGCTCTTTCCGTAGATCCCGTGCGCGAAGGGAAGCAGGTCCGGCAGCAGGCGCGCGGCGGCCTCCCCCGCGGGAACCGACGGAGCCGCCGCGCCAGCGGCCCGCGCCTCGCTGCGGGCGCGGTACTCGGCCGAGCGCGGAATGGCCGCGAGCAGCGGGAAGAGCTGCGGCCCGGAAAGCATCGCCGCCAGTACGCCGGCGCCGAGCGCGAGGCCGACCGAGCGGGCACGGCCGCGCCGGTCGGCGCCCGCCAGCTCCCACAGGAAATAGACGCCGCCCGCCGCCGTCGCGTGGAAGAAAGACTCGGGATGCCCTCCGAAGAGAGAGAGGCACAGGGCGGCGCTCGTCAGCGCGAGGGCCGCGCGCCCCGGCGCCCGCGCGAGCCGCCGCAAGCCCAGCAGAAGCAGCGGGAAGGTGGCCGTCGAGGGACCGACGCTCCAGCCGAGCCAGAAGACGAGATACGTCGAGAATCCCCAGCCGACCGCGCCCGCCAGGGCGGCCCGCGCGCCGAGACCGAGATCCCGAAAGAAGAGAAAGGCCGAAAGCAGCGCGAGAAAGAGCGTGAACGTGCAGGAAAACGTCCAGGACAACGGGAGCGGCAGCGCGATCCCGAGCCACGTGGCCGGATGCAGCACGCCGGCCTGCGCGGTGCCGAGAAGAGGGCCGCCGCAGAGCGCGAACCGGTTCCAGAGCGGCAAACGGCCGTTGGCGAGGCTCTCCCGCACCGCGGCGCGCCAGGGGAGGTTGGCGAAGGCGAGATCCGAGAGGATGGGATTGCGGGGCGCGCCGACTTCGCCCGAGAGCGCCGTCCGGCTCCAGGGTTCGCCGGCGAAGTAGAGATCCGACGGGCCGTAGATCATCCCGCGCCGCATCGCTTCTCCCGTGAACGCCAGCGGCAGAAGCGCCAGCAGCACGCCGACGCGCGGCGACACGGGCCCGACCCAGCGCCGGGCGATCATGACCGCCGCCGAGACCGAGCCTGCATAGACGAGCCAGAGCGCGAGCGTTTCCACTCTCAGGCGAGCATTCCTGCGCGATTCTAGCTGCCGGCGCGCCTTCGCCGGGGACATAAGATCGTCCCGTGGCCTATTCCTGGGAGCGCCTGACCGCCGCCGAGAAGGCGGCCATCCTCGAGGGCATCCGCGGCGGCGCGGCGCCCGCCCCGCGCGTCGTCGAGATCTCGTGGCAGGACCGGTGCAACATCGACTGCTTCTTCTGCTCCACGGCCGAGGTCCGCGCGGGCAATTTCGAGCTTCCCTCGGCGCGCCTCGAGGCGCTCTTCGACGAGATGAAGGAGCTCGGCGTGCGCGGCGTCCGCCTGATGGGCGGGGGCGAGCCGCTCTTCCGCAAGGACGCGGCGGCCCTGATCGGGGCCCTCGGCGCGCGGGGCCTGCGCGTCACGGACGTCACCACCAACGGCGTGCTGCTGACCGAGCCCGTCGTGCGCGCCCTCTACGCCGCCGGCTGCGACGAGATCTGCGTGTCCCTGAACGCCGCCGGGCCCGACTCGTACGCCGCGATGATGCAGACCGCGGCGAAGAACTTCGACCGCGTGGTCGAGAACGTCCGCCGCGCCGCCGCGATCAAGCGCGAGACCGGCGCCGACTGCCTCCTCAAGGTGCAGTTCCTGGTCTACCGCGACAACTACCGGCAGCTGCCGGAAATGCTCCGCGTGTTCCGGGAGACGGGCGCCGACCGGTTCTGGTTGAACGGGCTCTACCCGGTCCGGCCGATGCCGAAGATGACCGAGGAGGAGATCGCGGAGATGCTCGGCCTCTACGAGACGGTGCTCGCCGAGGACTACTTCGACCACCTCGAGCGCTTCTCGTTCTGGGAGCACGGCATCGCGGCGCGCATCGCCGCGGCCGAGCGCCGGGTCTTCGCCGCGGCCCCGCTGGCGCGGCGGGCCCGCGTGAAGCTGAAGGGCCTGCTCGACCCGGGCGCCCGGCGCGCGCGCGCGGCGGCGGCGCTGCACGAGTTCTGCCTGGTCGGCTGGTACTCGATGACCCTGAACGCCACCGGCGACGCCGTGACCTGCTGCATCCTGCAGGACCACAAGAGCGCCGTGCTCGGCAACGTCCTCGGCGACACGCTCGCCGCCGTGTGGTCCGGCCCGGCCTACGAGAGGTTCCGCGCGGAGCTGCGCGAGATCATGGCGCGCCGCGGCGGGGTCGAGAGCTTCGACGGCGCCTGCTCGGTCGTCGGCATCTGCGCCGAGAAGGATGCCTGCCCCAACCGCTCCTACTACTGGAGCGACGACGCGGGCTTCCGCGAGGAATTCCACCGCGTCGTGGAAGCGATGCCGGCGCCGGCCGGGCCGCCCTTCTCGACGCTGCCGGGCGAGCCCCGGAAGGCCCCGAGGCTGCCCGCGCCTGCCGGTGCCGCTAGAAGTACAGGCGCTCCGACTCAGAACGGCCACCATCCGGTCGGCAGGTTCTTGGCGAGGTCGTTGTAGAGGACGACCGCGAGCAGGGCGAGGATCATCACGAAGCCGACCTGGAGGATGCGCTCCTTGACCTTCAGCGAGAAGTCGCGCCGGACGATGCTCTCGAGGCCGAGCAGAAACAGGTGCCCGCCGTCGAGAACCGGGATCGGCAGCAGGTTGAAGATCCCGAGCTGGAGCGAGATCGCCGCCATCAGCGCCACCAGAGGCACGGCTCCCGTGCGCGCCGCCTCCCCCGAGAACTTCGCGATGTCGAGCGGCCCCGACATGGACTTCATGCTCGCGCGGCCGCGGAAGAGCCGTCCGAGGATCGAAAGCGTCATCCGGAAGTCGGTCTCGACCCGGCGCCAGCCCTCGACGAAGGCCTGCTTCACCGGGAAGCGCTCGAGCACCTCGGGAAGATCGCCGCCCACCTGGACGCCCACCTTCCACGACCCGTCCGGGTCCTTGCGCGGAGCGACCATCGTCGTCGCCGTCCTGCCGCCGCGCAGGTACTCGACCGGGAACGGCCCCGGGGCGGCGCCGGTCACGGCGGCCACGAAGTTCGCGAAGATCTGGTCGGGGGACCCGAGGATCGGCTTGCCGGCCACCGAGACGATGACGTCGCCGGACTTCAATCCCGCCTTCTCGGCCGGGGAGCCCCCGACGACGGCGCCCACCCGGGCCCGGACGTTGGTGCCGAAATCCGGGAGCAGCCCGACGTAGCCGAGGTCGTACTTCGTGTCCGGCCGCGGGACGACCTGGAGGAAGACCCCGTTGCCATTGCGGTCCACCTCGACGTCGAGCTTTTCGCGGGCGCTCATTCCGAAGATGAAGAGCACGTCGCGCCAGCGCGGCGTCTCCCGGCCGCTGACCGAGACGACCCGGTCCCCGGGCAGGAACCCGGCCGTCGCGCCGGGCGAGTCCGGCTCGACCACGCGGATGACGGGCTTCTCGAGCTCGTAGGCCGGCACCTTCACGCCGACGACGAACACCGCGGTGTGCAGGAGGATCGCGAGCACGAAGTTCATCCCCGGGCCGGCGAGCAGCACGAGGCCTCGCTGCCAGCGCTTGCCGACGGGAGGCGCTTCCTGGGAGGTGCCCTCGGTGACCGTGGATTCGTCGGGCCCGAGCCCGATGACGCGCACGTAGCCGCCGAGCGGGATCGCCGAGACGCGGTAGTCGGTCCCCCGCCACTTCCTGCCGAACAGGCGCTTGCCGAACCCGACCGAGAAGACCTCGACCGGGAAGCGGAACCACTTGGCGACGGCGAAGTGGCCGAACTCGTGGGCCACGACGAGGACCGAGAGAACGACGATGAGGGCGAGGGTGTTGCTGAGAATCGTCAAAAGGGGCTCCTTCGAGAGAGTGCTTACCGGGCGGCGACGGCCGCGGCGCGGCGGGCGACGAGGGCCGAGGCCGTCGCGCGCGCGGCGCGATCGACGTCCTCCGCCTCCTCCAGGCTCGCGGGCGCGGGCTTTCTGCCGGTGGTCTCCATGGTTCCGGAGACCACGCTAACGATGTCGGGAAACGAAATCTTCCCCTCCAGGAAGGCGGCGACGGCCACCTCGTTGGCGGCGTTCAGGACGGCCGGCATGGCCCCGCCCGCGGCCAGGGCCTGCGCGGGCGAGCGTCAGGGCCGGGTAGCGCCGCGCGTCCACTCGAAGAAGTCGAGGCGCGACAGGGCCACGAGGTCGAGCCGGCCGAACGCGTTCGGGAGCCGCTCCGGATAGGACAGCGCGTAGACGATCGGGAACTTCATGTCGTTGCGGGCGAGCTGCGCGACGAGCGAGCCGTCCACGAACTCGACGAACGAGTGGATCAGCGACTGCGGATGGATCACCGCGTCGATGCGCTCGCCCGGGAGGCCGAAGAGGAAGTGCGCCTCGATCACCTCGAGGCCCTTGTTCATCATCGTCGCCGAGTCGATCGTGATCTTCGGGCCCATCTTCCACGTGGGGTGCGCCAGCGCGTCCTCGACCGTGATCGCGTCGAAGGTCTCGAGGCGCCGCTCGCGGAAAGGGCCGCCCGAGGCCGTCAGCACCAGCCGCTCCACCTCGCCCGGCCGCCCGGCGCGCAGGGCCTGGTGGATCGCGCTGTGCTCGGAGTCCACCGGGATGAGCTCGGCGCCGCTCTTCTTCGCTTCGGCGAGGATGAGCTCGCCCGCGACGACCAGCGTCTCCTTGTTGGCGAGCGCCAGTCGTTTGCCCGCGCGAACCGTGGCGTGGGCCGAGCGCAGGCCGAGCGCGCCGACGAGGCCCCCGACGACGGTGTCGGCATCGGGATGGCACGCGGCCTCGTCGAGGCCTTCCATCCCCGAGACGATCCGGCAGCCGATGCCGGCCGGAATCAGGCGCTCCAGGCGCGACACGTCCTCCGGACGCTCGATGGCGACGAGCTTCGGCCGGAACCGGGCGACCTGCTCGGCGAGCTTCTCGATCGACCGGCCGGCGGCCAGGGCGGCAATCCGGAACCGGCCCGGCATCGAGGCCACGACGTCGAGCGAGGACTGGCCGATCGAGCCGGTCGAGCCGAGGATCGAGAGGGTGTTCATGGGCAACGGGTCATTATATTGGGAGGGGCGGGATACGGGATACGGGATACGGGATGCGGGATGCGGGATGGCCTATCGCCAGGCGATGAAGGCCGCCACGACCGGGCCTGCAAAGAGCAGCGAGTCGATCCGGTCGAAGAACCCGCCGTGGCCGGGCAGGAATGTCCCGGAATCCTTGACCGAGCCGCCCCGCTTCCAGAGCGACTCGACGAGGTCCCCGAGCTGGCCGGCCGTCGAGGCGACCGCGCCGGCGAGCGCGCCGCGCGCCGGCCCGAGCTCGGGCAGGAACCACCAGGCGCCGGCCGCCGCGCCGAAGATCGTCGCGCCGACGAGACCGGCCGCGGAGCCCTCCCAGGTCTTCTTCGGCGAGACGACCGGTGCCAGGCGGTGGGCGCCGAAGCGCCGGCCGAAGTAGTACGCGCACGAATCGCAGACCCAGACGAGCAGGAGCAGGAAGAGCACGGCGCGGGGCGAATGGTCCCGCAGGAAGCACAGGGTGGTTGCCGGCAGCGCGATCGACAGCACGCCGAAGGCCGTCGCGCCGGCGCCCCCGAGGGCGGCCGACGGCGTCACGCGGCCGAAGAGCGGCGCCAGCGCCGCGAGGATCACGCCGGCGAGCAGGAGCCCGAACCAGACTCCGGGGCGCTGCCGCGCCGTGACCTCGACGAGAACGCCCGAGGGCGTCAGGAATCGCAGAGGCCCCCAGAGGATCGCGGCGTCCCCGAGGACGAGCCCGCCATAGAGGATGCCGACGCTCTTGGCGACCGGGTGGCCCGTCTTCTCCGCGATCCGGTAGAACTCCCACAGCGCGCCGAGAGCGATGAACGCCACGAGCACGTTGAAGACGATCGGCGGCGCCAGAAACAGGGCCGCCAGGACGATCGGGATCGCGACCGCCGCCGCGAGCTCGCGCTTCAGCGGCGCCCGCCCTGGGCCTCGGCCTCGTCCTTGCCCTTGCCTTCCGCCGGCCGGCCCTCGTTGATCACGCCGCCGTAGCGCCGCTCCCGCTTCTGGAAGTCGAGGATCGCCTCGAAGAGGTGGCGCTTGCGGAAGTCGGGCCAGAGTGTCGGCGTGACCCAGATCTCGCTGTACGCGATCTGCCAGAGGAGGAAGTTCGACACGCGCATCTCGCCGCTCGTGCGGATCAGCAGGTCCGGGTCGGGCAGGCCCGCCGTGCCGAGGCGCGAGCCCAGCGTCTCCTCGTCGATCTGCTCGGGTGTGAGGCGGCCGGAGAGGACGTCGTTGGCGAGCGAGCGGCAGGCGTCCACGATCTCCGTGCGCCCGCCGTAGTTCAGGGCGATGTTGAATGTCATCCCGCGGCACGAGGAGGTCGCCGCCAGGCCCTGCGCCAGCGCCTTCTGCACCGACGGGTCGAGCTCGTTCATGCGCCCCACGACGCGGAAGCGGATGTCGTTCTTGAGCAGGTTCGAGAGCTCGCGCGCCAGATACTCCTTCAGGAGCGACATCAGAGTGACGATCTCGAAGCGCGGGCGCTTCCAGTTCTCGACCGAGAAGGCGTAGATCGTCAGCGCGTCGAGCTCCAGGCGGGCGCAGGTTTCGACGGCCTCGCGCACCGAGGCGATGCCGGCCCGGTGGCCCTCCACCCGCGGCGACCCGCGCTGCCTGGCCCAGCGGCCATTGCCGTCCATGATGATCGCCACGTGGCGGGGAAGGCGCGACAGGTCGATCTCGTCCACGAGCTGGCGCTCGAAGGACCCGGGCTCGGCCAGCGAGTCGAGATCGATCATCCCCTAAGTGTAGCGCGCCCCCCGGCCTCCGGCTCATAGGAGACCCGGACGAGGGTCAGGCCCTTCGCCGCCGCCTTGTGGCAGAGCAGCTTCCGGTCGCCCGTCTCGAGGAGCCGGGCCATGCGCGAGGGCTCGACGCGCCCGCGCGCGACGTCGCCGAGGACGCCGCAGATCGAGCGGACCATGCCGCGCAGGAACCCGGCCCCGCGAAAGAGCGCCTGGAGCTCGTCGCCCTCCTCGCGGACGGTGATCGCATGGAGCACCCGGACCGTGGACTCCCCCGCCGCCGGGGCCACCGCGAACACGCGGAAGTCGCGCTCCCCCGGCACGAGATGCGCCGCCTCCCGCATCCGCTCCGCCACCGCGCGCGCCGAGATCGGCGCGACGAACGGCGCGTCGCGCGGCGGGATCGCTCCCGCCCGGCTCCACCGATAGAGGTACTCCTTCCAGGCGGCGTCGAAGCGCGCGTGGAAGTCCGGGGCGGCTTCCTCGACGGCGAGGACGCGCACGTCGTCCGGAAGGGCGTCGTTGACGGCCTCGCGCACCACGCGCGGCGCGCGGGCGCGCGGCAGGTCGAAGTGCGCCACCTGCCCGTCGGCGTGCACGCCGGCGTCGGTGCGGCTCGCCCCCTCGACGCGCACCGGGGCGCGGGAGAGCCGCGCGAGCGCCTCCTCGAGGGCGCCCTGCACCGTGCGCGGCGCGTTCTGCTGGACCTGCCAGCCATGAAAGTTCGTGCCGACGTAGGCGATGGTCGCGCGGTAGCGGTGCATCGCCTCAGGCTCCCTTTCGCCGGATCGTCGCCGCGAGCAGCACCGAGAACGGCGCGTACTCGAGCGCGTAGACGAGCGGGCGCGGCAGCCACGCGACGGGATAGAGGAGCGCGTAGGCGAGCACGACCGCGAACGAGAGATAGAGGAACGCCGGCTCCCGCCGCCGCGCCGCGAGGGGCAGGACCCAGAGCAGGTACCACGGATGAAGGGTCGGCGATGCGAGCAGCAGCGCCCCGATCGAGGCGAAGACGGCGAGCTCCGTGCTCGCGACGCGCCGGCCGATGACGAAGAGTGCGACCGCCAGGGCCGCGGCGAGCGTCGTCCGCGCGAGGAAGCCCGCGTAGAAGAAGGGAAAGACCGCCTGCGTCCAGGCGGGATGGCCGAGCCACTCCTTGAGGGCGAGGAACGCGGTCTTCGCCATGCCGGCGGCGTCCGTGCGCGCGAAGAGAGACTCGAGGACGCGGTATGCCGCGGAATTGAACTCCCAGCGCGTCGCGTAGTCCCCGAGCCCGCCGAGGGGCGACACGCCGCCGCGGGTCCCCGCGACCCAGATCGCGGCGATGGCGGCGCCCCCGGCCAGCGCAAAGCGGCCGCGGCCCCGCCGGACGAACGGGATCGCCGCCGCGAGCGAGACGTATTTCGTCATCACGGACAGCGCGAACGCGACCCCCGCACGCGCGCGCCCGCCGCGGTCGAGATAGACGAGGCCCGCGAGCAGGAGCGCGACGCCGAGCGCGTCGAGATGGCCCTCTCCCGCGCTCTCCGTGATCGCGAGCGGGTGGAAAGCGTAGAGCGCCGCCGCGAAGCCGGCGCCCGGGCCGCCCATCGCGAGAATCAGGGGCACGACGGCCAGGTCCGCGGCCGCGAAGACCGCACGGATCCCCCGATCCCCGCCGCCGAGCATCGCTCCCGCGCGGAACGCGGCCTGCGCCACGGGCGGATAGACCGCGCGCACGTCCGCGTGCGGGAGTTCGGCGAGCAGGGCAGGCGCGAGGCCCGCCAGCCGCGGGTCGCGCGGCGCCATCGCGTAGGGCGAGATGCCCGCCGCGGCGACGCGGGCGTCCCAGGCGTAGCGGCGCAGGTCGTCGGAGAGATCCGTCGGGCGAAGAAGCAGCGTCGCGCGCAGGGCCGCGGCGCACCCGATCAGGAACCACCGGCTCGAAGCGGATAGACTTCGGGCCGCGAGGAGCGCAATGCCGGAGGCGAAGGCGAACAGCAGCAGGTACGCCGGAAGGTGCGCGCGGGCGTCCGGGACGAGCAGGAACCCGATCGCCGCCGCCTCGCCGGCCGCGAGCACGAGCCAGCGCGCCGCGGGACGGGCGGGAGAGTCGGCGGGATGACGGGCCGGGCCGGAGAGCTCGCGACCCTCGGCGCCTATTACGCCGTCCTCGCCCTGCTGGCCGTCTACGGGTTTCACCGCGCCCGGATGGTCCATCTCTACTACCGGCACCGCGGCCAGCCGCCGCGCGCCCCGGGCGACCTCTCGCCGCTGCCGCGGGTCACCGTCCAGCTGCCCATCTACAACGAAGTCTACGTCGCGGAGCGGCTGATCGCGGCGGTGGCGGCGCTCGACTACCCGGGCGAGCTTCTCGAGATCCAGATCCTCGACGACTCGACCGACGAGACGCGCTCGCTCGCCCGCCGCGCCGCCGAGCGGCTCCGCGCGCGGGGCTTCGACGTGAAGCACCTCGCCCGCGAGCACCGCGCGGGCTTCAAGGCGGGGGCGCTGCAGGAGGGCCTGCGCCGCGCCTCCGGCGAGTTCCTCCTGATTTTCGACGCCGACTTCGTTCCGGAGCCCGGGATGCTGCGCGAGTGCCTTCCCCACTTCTCCGACCCGAAGGTCGGCATGGTGCAGGCGCGCTGGGACCACTTGAACCGCGACTTCTCCCTGCTGACCCGGATCCAGGCGATCCTGCTCGACGGCCACTTCGTCATCGAGCACACCGCGCGCCACCGTTCCGGACGGTTCTTCAATTTCAACGGCACCGCCGGCATCTGGCGGCGGCGGTGCCTCGAAGAGGCCGGCGGGTGGCAGTCGGACACGCTGACCGAGGACCTGGACATCTCGTACCGGGCCCAGCTCGCGGGCTGGAGCTTCGTGTATCTCAAGGACTGCGTGGCGCCGGCCGAGCTGCCCGTCGACATGAACGGCTTCAAGAGCCAGCAGCACCGGTGGGCGAAGGGCTCGGTCCAGACCGGCCGCAAGATCCTGCCCGCGCTCTTGCGAAGCGGCCTGCCGCGCAAGATCAAGATCGAGGCGTTCTTTCATCTGACGAACAACGTCTCCTACGTGCTCGTGCTCCTGCTCGCGCTGCTGCTCGTGCCCGCGATCGTCATCCGCGACCGGATCGGCTGGCAGAAGCTCGCGATCCTCGACTTCCCGCTCTTCTTCGGCGCGACGTTGTCGTTTCTGGCCTTCTACGTCTCGTCGCAGCGCGAGATCGGGCGCCGGGGCGGCGCCACGCTCCGGCACCTGCCCCTGCTGATGTCGCTCGGCATCGGCCTGTCGGTCAACAACGCGCGCGCCGTCCTCGAGGCCGCGTTCGGCCACCGGACCGGGTTCACGCGGACGCCCAAGTACCGCATCGAGGGCGCCTCGGGAGAGTGGCGGTCGAAGCGGTATCGCGCCTCGCGCAGCCTCTCGCTCGCCGGAGAGGTCGTGCTCGCGGCGTACTTCTTCGGCTGCCTCGTCTTCGCCGTCCGCTACCGGTACTGGGCGGCCCTCCCGTTTCTCGTCGTCTTCTTCAACGGCTTCGCGTGGACGGCGGCCCTGTCGCTGCCGGCCGCCGCCGCGGGAAGGCGGCCGTGAGCCTTCCGACGCTCCCTGTTGTCGCCCCGGCTCCCCCGCGACCGCCGCGGCCCGCACCCGACGCGCCTCCCGACGTGACCCTGGCGATCGAGGGCATGCACTGCGCCTCCTGCGTGCGTACGATCGAGACGGCGCTCGCCGACGTTCCCGGCGTCGCCGACGCGTCGGTCAACCTCGGGACGGCGCGCGCGGAGGTCCGCGGCAAGGGCCTCGATCCCGAGCGCCTCGTCGCCGCCGTGCGCGCGACCGGCTACGACGCCCGGCCCGCGGCCGACGCCTCGCCCGACGAGGACGAGGCCCGCGCGCGCCGGCAGACGCGGGACGTGCTGCGGCGGACGCTCGTCGCCGCCGCCCTCACGCTGCCGGTCGCCGTCGTCTCGATGGCGCACCTCGAGTTTCCCGGCCGCGACCTCGTGCTTCTCGCCCTGACGCTGCCCGTGTACCTGTGGGCCGGCGCGCCGTTTCTCTCGGGCGCCGCGCGGACGCTGCGGCACCGCTCGGCCAACATGGACACGCTCATCGCGATCGGCACGACGGCGGCGCTTCTCCTCTCGGTCGCCGCCACGATCTTTCCGGCGAGATTCGCCGCCGCCGCGACCGGCTCCATGGGCCACGTCTATTACGAGGCGGTCGGCGTGATCCTCACCCTCGTCCTTCTGGGGCGCTACCTCGAGACCCGCGCTCGCGGGAGAACGTCCTCGGCCGTGCGCAAGCTCCTGGACCTCGCTCCGAAGAAGGCGCGCCGCGTGCGCGACGGCGTCGAGAGCGAGGTGCCCCTCGCGGAGGTCGTCGTCGGCGACCTGCTGCGCGTCAAGCCGGGCGACGCGGTCCCGGTCGACGGCGTCGTCCGCGCGGGCCGCTCGGCTGTCGACGAGTCCATGGTCACGGGCGAGTCGATCCCGGTCGAGAAGAACCCGGGCGACGCCGTCATCGGCGGCACGCGCAACGGGGACGGCGCGATCGACGTCGAGGCGAAGGCCGTCGGCAGCGCGACGGCGCTCGCGCAGATCGCGCGGCTGGTGCAGCAGGCTCAGGCCTCGAAGCCGCCCATCCAGAAGCTCGCGGACCGCATCTCGGGCGTCTTCGTCCCGGCCGTCCTCGCCATCGGCATCGCGTCCTGGGTCGTCTGGTACGTCGTCGGCCCCGAGCCGCGGGCGCTCTTCGCGACGATCGCCTTCGCGTCGGTCCTCATCATCGCCTGCCCCTGCGCCCTCGGCCTCGCCACGCCGACGGCGATCCTCGTCGGCACGGGACGCGGGGCGCGCGCGGGCATCCTCTTTCGAAACGCGAACGCCATCGAGGATGCGCGCCGCGTCACGCTCGCCCTCCTCGACAAGACGGGCACGATCACCGAGGGAAAGCCCCGCCTCACGGACCGGGTCCACGTGGCCGGAGTTTCCGACGAGGATCTCCTCGGGATCGCGGCGGCGCTCGAGCAGGGCTCGGCCCATCCGCTCGCGCAGGCGGTCGTCGCCGCGGCGTCCGAGAAGGGCATCACGATTCCGCCCGCCGGGGGCTTCCTCTCGCGAACGGGCCTCGGCGTCTCGGGCGACGTCCGCGGCAGGCGCGCCGTCGTCGGCAATACGGCGCTCTTCGCGGAAGAAAGAATCGACGTCGCCGCGGTCCATGACGACATCGAGCGCTTCGCGGCCGAGGGCAAGACGCCGCTGCTCGTCGGTGCCGGCGGAAAGCTCCTGGGTGTTCTCGCCGTCGCCGACCGCGAGAAGCCCTCCGCGAAGGAGGCGGTCGAACGGCTGCGCCGGCAGGGCCTCAAGATCGCCATGCTCACCGGAGACCGCGCCGACACGGCCCGCGCCGTGGCCGCGCGGGTCGGCATCGACGAGGTCTTCGCGGGCGTTCTCGCCCCGGCCAAGGCGGACAAGGTCAGGGAGCTCCAGGCCCGCGGCGAGACCGTCGCCATGGTCGGCGACGGCGTCAACGACGCGCCCGCGCTCGCGCAGGCCGACCTCGGGATCGCGATCGGCGCGGGGGCGGACGTGGCCATCGAAGCGTCGGACGTCACGCTCGTCGGCGGCAGCCTCGGGTCGGTCGCCGAGGCGATCGGCCTGTCGCGCGCCACGCTTGCGACCATTCGCCAGAACCTGCTCTTCGCCTTCCTCTACAACGCCCTCGGCATCCCGATCGCGGCCGGCGTCCTCTATCCCCTGACCGGCTGGATGCTCTCGCCGATGATCGCCTCGGCCGCGATGGCGGCGTCGTCGGTGTCGGTCGTCGGCAACAGCCTGCGCCTCGCCACACGGAAGATCGGATGACGCCCGACCGCATCGCCGCGATCGTGACCGGGGCGGCGCTCATCGCCTTCGTTTTCGCCTTCTTCTTCGGCAAGCGGCGCCCCGTCGCGACCGCCGCCGGCGCCTCGGGCTCCCAGGAGGTCACGATCGTCGTCGCGGGCGGCTACACGCCGGACCTCGTCGTCGCCCGGCGCGGCGTGCCGCTGCGCATGATCTTCGACCGGCGCGAGACGAGCCCCTGCAGCGACGAGATCGTCCTGCCCGACTTCGGCATCCGCCGCTCGCTGCCGGCGCACGCGAAGACCGTCATCGAGATCCAGCCCGACCGCGCCGGCGAGTTCCCGTTCTCGTGCGGCATGAACATGCTGCACGGGACGATCCGGGTGGACGGATGACCGACCCGACGCTGCGCGTCACGGAGATCTTCCGGTCGATCCAGGGCGAGTCGACCCGGGCGGGATTCCCGTGCGCCTTCATCCGGCTAACGGGCTGTTCGCTGCGCTGCGTCTGGTGCGACTCGGAGTACGCCTTTCACGGGGGCGGCGAGATGACGGTGCCCGAGGCGGCCGAACGCGTGCTCGCCCTCGGCACCGACCTCGTCGAGGTGACGGGCGGCGAGCCGCTCGAGCAGGACGCCGTCCATCCGCTCATCGATCGCCTGCTCGCGGCAGGCAAGACCGTGCTTCTCGAGACGGGCGGCCACGTGGCGCTCGACCGCGTGGACCCGCGCGTCGTCAAGATCGTGGACGTCAAGGCGCCGGGCAGCGGCATGCGGCACGCGAACCTTCCCGAGAACCTGGACCTCCTCCAGCCGCACGACGAGCTCAAGTTCGTGCTCGCCGACCGCCGCGACTTCGACTGGTCGCTCGACCTGGTGCGCGCCCGCCGGCTCGACGAGAAGAACGTCGTGACGTTCTCCCCGGTCTGGACGTCGCTGCCCGCCGAGGACCTCGCCGCGTGGATCCGCGATTCCGGGCGACCGATCCGGCTGGGCCTGCAGCTCCACAAGATCCTGTGGGGAGACGTTCCGGGACGATGAGCCCGACCGCCGTCGTCCTGCTCTCGGGCGGTCTCGACTCCGCGACATGCCTGCTCATCGCCCGCGCGGAGGGCTTCGAGACGCGCGCGCTCTCTTTCGACTACGGGCAGCGCCACGCCGCCGAGCTCGACCGCGCCCGCGCGATCGCCGTCCGCTACGGCGTGCGCGAGCATCGCGTCGTCCAGCTCGACTTCCCCGGAGCGGGCGCCTCGGCGCTGACCGACCTCTCGATCGCCGTCCCCCACGACGGGCTCGGGCGCGAGCCGATCCCGATCACCTACGTGCCCGCGCGCAACACGCTCTTTCTCGCGCACGCGCTCGCCTGGGCCGAGACCCTCGGCGCCGGCGACATCTTCATCGGCGCCAATGCCCTCGACTACTCGGGCTATCCCGACTGCCGCCCGGAGTTTCTCGACGCGTTTTCGCGGATGGCCAACCTGGGGACGAAGGCGGGGGTCGAGGGTCGGATCGCGTTTCGGATCCGCGGCCCCTTTGCTCTCCATGACCAAGGGCGAGATCGTGCGAAAGGCGGCCGACCTCGGGCTCGATTTCGGGCTCACCCTCTCCTGCTACGACCCGGCGGCCGACGGGACGCCTTGCGGCTCCTGCGACTCCTGCCGTCTCAGGGAAAAGGGGTTCCGCGAGGCCGGCCTCGTGGATCCAGCCCGGAACGGGGTCTAAATACTTGCGTTTCTTACACTAAGATCTATAGTCATTTGAACTTGACAAGCCTACACTCAGATCGTAGTATTCGGGCTCCAGCTCGGGCGCTCCGACCGGCCTGTCATCGAGAGGGCGCCCGTCGGGAAGGAACGACATGCGATTCGACCAGCTGACCATCAAAGCCCAGGAAGCGGTCCAGGAAGCGCAGAGCGACGCGCGCGCCCGTGGCAACGCGGAGCTGACCTGCGACCACCTGCTGCTCGCCCTCCTGAAGCAGGACGACGGGGTCGTCGTCCCCGTGCTCCAGAAGCTCGGCGCCAATCCCGAAGCCCTCACTCGCGAGATCGAGGCGGACCTCGACGGCCGGCCCAAGGTATCGGGCGCTTCGGCCGACGCCGTCATCGCGCGCGATCTTTCGCGCGTCTTCGACCGCGCCTTCGAGGTCGCCAAGGAGTTCGGCGACGAGTACGTCTCGACCGAGCACTTCCTCCTCGCCCTGGCCGAGTCGGGCGGGGACACGGCGAAGCGGCTCGCGAAGGCGGGCGTCAAGAAGGACGTCCTGCTCAAGGCTCTCAAGGAAGTCCGGGGCTCCGCGCGGATCACGGACCCGAACCCCGAGGACAAGTACCAGGCCCTCAAGCGCTACACGCGCGACCTCACGGACCTCGCGCGGCGCGGCAAGATCGACCCGGTGATCGGGCGCGACGAGGAGATCCGCCGCGTCGTCCAGGTCCTCTCGCGCCGGACCAAGAACAACCCCGTCCTCATCGGCGAGCCGGGCGTCGGCAAGACCGCCATCGTCGAGGGCCTCGCCCGCCGCATCCACATGGGCGACGTGCCCGAAGGACTGAAGAACAAGCGCGTCGTCTCGCTCGACCTCGGCGCCATGATCGCCGGCGCCAAGTACCGCGGCGAATTCGAGGATCGCCTGAAGGCGGTCCTGAAGGAGATCGAGGAGGCCCAGGGCACCATCATCCTCTTCATCGACGAGCTGCACACGCTCGTCGGGGCCGGCGCTTCCGAAGGGTCCATGGACGCCTCGAACATGCTCAAGCCCGCGCTCGCCCGAGGGGAGCTCCGCGCGATCGGCGCGACGACGCTCTCCGAGTATCAGAAGTACATCGAGAAGGATGCCGCCCTCGAGCGGCGCTTCCAGCCCGTGTACGTCGAGGAGCCCAGCGTCGAGGACACCATCGCCATCCTGCGCGGCCTGCAGGAACGCTACGAGATCCACCACGGCGTGCGCATCACGGACGCCGCCCTCGTCGCCGCGGCCCGCCTCTCGCACCGCTACATCTCCGACCGCTTCCTGCCCGACAAGGCCATCGACCTCGTGGACGAGGCGGCCGCGCGGATGCGCACCGACCTCGACTCGATGCCGACCGAGATCGACGCCGTGGAGCGCCGGATTGTCTCGCTCGAGATCGAGAAGCGCGCCCTTCAGAAGGAAAAGACGAAGGAGGCGAAGGAACGCCTCGGCGAGATTGACAAGCAGCTCTCGGAGGCCCGCGAAGAGTCGACGCGGCTGCGCGCCAAGTGGTCCGCCGAGAAGACCGTCATCCAGAAGATCGGCCAGATCAAGGAAGCGCTCGACAAGGTCCGGCAGGAAGCCGCCGAGGCCGAGCGCCAGGGCGAGCTCCAGAAGGTCGCGGAGCTGCGCTACGGCCGGCTTCCCCAGCTCGAGAAGGATCTCGCGGCCGAGAACGCGCGCCTGGCCGACCTGCAGAAGGGCCAGCCCATGTTGCGCGAGGAGGTCACCGAGGAGGACATCGCGGCCGTCGTCTCGAAGTGGACGGGCGTGCCCGGTCAACCGGATGATCGAGAGCGAGTCGCAGAAGCTCCTCAAGATGGAGGACCGCCTCCACATGCGCGTCATCGGCCAGGACGAGGCCGTCACGGCGATCGCCGATGCCGTGCGCCGCTCCCGCGCCGGGCTCTCCGACCCGAACCGGCCGCTCGGCTCCTTCCTCTTCGTCGGGCCCACGGGTGTGGGCAAGACGGAGCTCGCTCGCGCGCTCGCCGAGTTCCTCTTCGACGACGAGCACGCGATGGTTCGCCTCGACATGTCCGAGTACATGGAGAAGCACGCCGTCGCCCGCATGATCGGCGCCCCGCCGGGCTACGTCGGCTACGAGGAGGGCGGCCGCCTGACCGAAGCCGTCCGTCGCCGGCCGTATTCCGTCGTCCTCTTCGACGAGATCGAGAAAGCGCATCCCGACGTCTTCAACGTGCTCCTGCAGGTCCTCGACGACGGCCGCCTCACGGACGGCAAGGGCCGCGTCGTGTCCTTCAAGAACACCGTCATCATCATGACCTCGAACCTCGGGTCCGAATGGATCGCCGAGGAGTCCTCGCGCGACGAGGCCGAGGTCAAGGCGAAGATCGAGGAAGCGCTGCGCCGGCACTTCCGGCCCGAGTTCTTCAACCGGATCGACGACGTCATCGTCTTCCACCGCCTGACGCGCGAGGAGATCGAGAAGATCGTCGAGATCCAGCTCCAGGGCCTCGCGCGCACCGTCCTCGGCCGGGGAATCTTCCTGACCTGGACACCCGCCGCCAGGCGTCAGCTCGCGGGTCGGGGTTACGACCCGACCTTCGGCGCGCGGCCGCTCAAGCGGCTCATCCAGAAGCAGGTTTCGGACGTGCTGGCCGGACGCCTGCTCGCCGGCGACGTCGGCGACGGGGACGCCGTCGAGCTCGACGCCGCTCCGGACGGCGAATCGCTCGTCGTCCACAAGAAGTCCGCAACGGTTACCGTGTAACCCATTTCAACCAAGGAGGCATTCATGAATCTGATGCGTTGGGAACCCTATCGGGAAATCGCGACCCTGCAGGACCGCCTGAACCGCGCCTTCGGCGCCTCGTTCGGCCGCACGGAGCGCGAGGACGAACTGAACCTCGCCGCCTGGGCGCCGCCCGTGGACATCGCCGAGGAGAAGGACCGGATCCTCATCACCGCCGAGCTGCCGGGATTCAAGGAGAGCGAGATCGAGATCCAGACCGAGAACGGCATGCTCACCCTGCGCGGCGAGCGCAAGTTCGAGAAGGAGACCGAGGGCAAGAGCTACCACCGGGTCGAGCGCTCCTACGGGCAGTTCGTCCGGAGCTTCAGCCTGCCGAACAACGTGGACCGCGAGAAGATCCAGGCCCACTTCACCGACGGGCTGCTCAAGGTCGAGCTCCCGAAACGCGAGGACGCCAAGCCCCGCACCATCAAGATCTCGGCCGGCGGCGAGAAGACCGACACGATCGACGTCAAATCCCGGTGAGCCGTCCCCTACCGATTTTCCGGCCCCGCCGCGAGGCGGGGCCTTTTGTTTGGAACCCTCCCCGGGAAAGACTCACCGCAGCCTGTCGAGCAGCCTTCTTTGGATGTCATCCCGAGGAGCGCAGCGACGAGGGATCCCGAACTTGCCTGCCCATGCCCTCGTCGAGTCCGGGATCCCTCGCTCCGCTCGGGATGACAGGCTAGAGCTGGTGCGGCCGGAATGCTGAGGCAGAATACGCCGTTGTGCAGCCCGTGAGACGCCCGGCCGCCGTTCTGCTCCTCCTCGCCGCGGGCGCGGCCGTGGCGGCTCCCCTGTCCACGCGGCGCAGCGAGATCGTCCTCGTCGTCGAGAAGGTGGCTCCGGCCGTGGTCAACATCTCCGCCGAGCAGACCCTGCGCCGCCGCCCGTCGGTCTTCGACGACTTCTTCTTCGGCTTCGACTCCCGGCCGCGCCAGCGCACGAGCCAGTCGCTCGGATCCGGGGCGATCATCGACCCGAAGGGCATCATCATCACGAACGACCACGTGGTCTCGGGGGCTTCGAAGATCACCGCGATGCTGAAGTCCGGGGTCGAGCTCGAGTGCGACGTGGTGGGCTCCGACGCCGACAACGACCTCGCCGTCCTGCGGGTGCGGAGGCCGAGCGGCGCGCTTCCCGCGCTCAAGCTCGGGTCCTCCTCGGACCTCATGATCGGCGAGACGATCGTCGCGATCGGCAATCCCTTCGGCCTTTCGAACACCGTCACCGCCGGGGTCGTGTCGGCGATGGGACGCAGCGTCAAGGGCGAGAACAACCAGACCTACACCGACTTCATCCAGACGGACGCCTCGATCAACCCCGGCAACTCGGGCGGCCCCCTCGTCAACATCGACGGCGAGGTGGTCGGCATCGCCACGGCGATCATCGGCGGAGCTCAGGGCATCGGCTTCGCGATTCCCGCCGACCGCGCGCGCCGCATCGTGGACGACCTGCTGCGCTACGGCGAGGTCCGCGCCGTCTGGATCGGCGTCCGCGGCAAGACCCTCGTCTCCGGCGAAGAGAACCGGCCACGCGGCCTGAAGGTCAAGAGCGTCTATCCGAGCTCGCCCGCCTCGCGCGCGGGGATCCGCGACGGCGACCAGATCGTCTCCGTCGACGGAACGCCCGTCGACTCCCAGGAGGCCTTCGAGACGATCCTCTCGACGCGGGGTCCCGGCAAGCCGCTCAAGCTCGTTCTCCGCAACAAGCAGGGCGAGCGCACGGCGACCGTGCAGGGCGAGACGCCGCCGGCCGGCATCGGCACGCAGATCCTGCGCGAGGAGATCGGCCTGAGCGTCCGGCCCTCCTCGGAGGGGCTGCGCATCTCGGTCGTCGACCGCGACAGCCTGGCCGCCCAGGCGGGCGTGAAGTCCGGCGACGTGCTCCTCGCGGTCAACGGCACCGCCGTCCGCAGTGTGGACGACGTGGATCACGTCCTGCAGCGCGACTTCAACAAGAACAGCCTCCTCATGGAAGTCGGGCGGGGGCGGTTCTCGTACAGTCTGACCTTCCCTCTCGATTGACGAGCGGAACGCGCGTCCGCCAGTAATTGCCACTGTCATCCCGAGCGCAGCGAGGGATCCCGAACTCGACACGCGACCGAGGCAGTCAAGTCCGGGATCCCTCGTCGCCTTGCTCCTCGGGATGACCGCGTGTCGGGTGGGCCCGCGGGATGACTCGGCCGCCTTCAGCGCCGCAGCCGCAACTCGGACACGACGATCCCCGCGAGCACCAGAGCGCCTCCGGTCCAGCCGCGGCTGCCGAGGCGCTCGCCCAGGAACCATCCCGCGAGCAGAGCGGTCACCACCGGTTCGAGCGTGTAGATGATGGCGGCGTGGGTCGCCGACATGTGGCGCTGCGCCCAGGTCTGGAAGACGTACGTTCCGGCCGTGCCGAGCACCACGAGAAAGAGCGCCTGCGCGACGAGGCCCGGACTGCCCAGGATCGGCTCGATTCCCGAACGCACCCCGGCGGGCCCGCCCTGCCACAGTGCCGCCCCTCCCGCCACCGCCGCGACGAGGGAGAGCTGGATCACCGTGAACCAGACGGCGTCGTGCCGGCCCGAACGCTCGGCCATCTCCACGATGTAGAAGGCATAGACGACGCCGCACGCGAACACGAGCAGGTCGCCGGGGTTGACGGCGACGCCTCCGGCCGGGAAGCTCATGAGGACGAAGCCCGCGCCCGCGAGCGAGATTCCGAGGCCGTTCTCCAGGGTCGGGAGCTTGCGCGTCAGGATGTAGGCCGCCACGGGCGTGAACACCGAGGCGAGCCCCGTCAGGAACGACGCGTTCGAGGCGGTCGTTCGCGCCTGACCGAGGATCTGGAGACCCGATCCGAGCGTGAGGAGCAGGCCCAGATAGATGCCGTCCGCGGCCAGCGCGCGGCGTCCGGCGCCGTCCGGGCAGGAAGAGGGCGCAGAGCGCCGTCGCGGCGGCGAAGCGCCAGAAGAGAAACGGCAGCGGGGGCACGACGCCGAGCAGGTTCCGGACGAGGACGAAGTCGGCGCCCCAGACGAGCGTGACGGCCGTCAAGACCGCGTCGGCGCGCCAGCGCAAGGAGAGAGGTTCTTTTTCGGCGTCGGTGCGCATGTGTGTCGCTTGCGGTCCGCGGCGTGCGGCTGGAACGAAACGCCCTACTAGGCTAGCATCGGGCGCCTTGCCAGAGCCGAACCGCCCCCGCGTCCGCTTTGCGCCCTCTCCGACGGGCTCGCTCCACGTCGGCGGCGCGCGAACCGCGCTCTACAACCTGCTCTTCGCGCGCCACACCGGCGGCACCTTTCTGCTCCGCATCGAGGACACCGACGTCGAGCGCTCGCGCGAGGAGCTGACGGCCCAGATTCTCTCGGCCATGCAGTGGCTCGGCCTCGAGTACGACGAGGGGCCCTTCTACCAGTCGCAGCGCGGCGAGCTCTACCGCGCCGCCGTCGACCGCCTGATCCGCGAGGGCAAGGCCTACCGCGCCTTCGAAACGCCCGAGGAGCTCGACGCCGAGCGCAAGAAGGCGGAGGCATCGGGAAAGGCTTACCGCTACTCCGGCGCCGGCCGGTCGATCCCGCTCGAGGAGAGCGAGCGCCGGGCCCGCGCGGGCGAGCGCCACGTCGTGCGCCTGCGGATGCCGGACGAGACGCTCGTCGTGGACGACCTCGTCCGCGGCCGCGTCGAGTTTCCCGCCGAGGCGCTCGACGACTTCGTGCTCGTGCGCTCCGACGGGCATCCGCTCTACCACTTCTGCGTCTGCGTGGACGACGCCGACATGGGGATCACGCACGTGATCCGCGGCGACGACCACCTCGCCAACACGCCCAAGCACGTTGCGCTCTTTCGCGCGCTCGGCTCGCCCCTGCCGCAGTTCGCGCACCTCGGCATGATCCTCGGCACGGACCGCAAGAAGCTCTCCAAGCGGCACGGCGCGGCGGCCGTCGAGGAGTGGCGCGACGAAGGCATCCTGCCCGAGGCGCTCTTCAACTTCCTGGCGCTGCTCGGATGGGCGCCCGGCGGCGACCGCGAGATCCTGACGCGCGCCGAGATGGAGAAGGAGTTCACGCTCGAGAAGGTGGGCGCGTCCCCCTCGGTCTTCGACCCCGAGAAGCTGCTGTGGATGAACTCGCAGTACATCGCGGCGATGCCGGCGGAGGAGCTGCTCCGGCGGTCCCTGCCCCACGCGCCCGGCGGCGTTCCCGAGACCGCGGTCGCGCTGCGCGCGATCGAGCTCCACCGTCCGCGCGTGCGCACGACGATCGAGATGGGCCGGGCGCTCGCCTCCTACGCCCGGGACCCGGAGGAGTACGACGCGGAGGGCCTGAAGAAGCACGTCAAACCCGACACGGCCCGCCAGATGGGCCGCCTCGTCGCCGCCCTCGAAGCCGTTTCCGAGTGGAATGCCGCCACGACGGAGGCGGCGCTGCGCCAGACCGCGGAGGCCGAGCAGCTATCGGCCGGAAAGCTGATCCACCCGACGCGCCTCGCGCTGACGGGCACGACCGTGGGCGCCCCGCTCTTCGACGTCGTGGAGCTGCTCGGGCGGGAAACGAGCCTGCGGCGGCTGAAGCGGTTCGTCGAGACCGTGCCGGCAGCTCCCGGCGCGGCCGCCTCGGGCGGCGCCGCCCCTACGACGGCTTGAGCCGGTAGCCGTCGCGCAGGCTGCGGAGGTCCTTCAGGGCCGCCCGCAGGACCTGGATCACCCGCGAGACCTCGCGGCCGTAATAGCGCATCTCGGGATCGCAGTCGGTCAGGCTGTAGACCGCCTCGTCCTTCTCGAGCCGGTCCTTCTCGAAGCTCAGCCGCTCGATCATCTCGTCGAGCTCGCCGCGCAGCACGAACGCGATGTCGCGCACGCCGAGGAAGCGGCTGCACTGCGGGCAATGCACCTCTTCGCTGCCGGCGTCCGGAACGCTGTCGATGACGAACTGCCGTTCGCAGCGGGGGCACTCGAAGACTTCCGGGATCATGGCGTTTGAGCGCCCAGTTTACCCTCCGCGGGGCCGGGCCGGCGCGCCCATTTTCCGCTCCCGCGCGCGGCGCGAAAGCCCGTAGAATGCGGTCAGGCTCGCCCCGCGGCGGCCGCCATGCCCGCGGTCCCTCCGGGGCCCGGCGCCGGAAACGAAATCACATGAAGCTCGTCGTCGTCGTGGGTACACGCCCGGAGGCCATCAAGATGGCCCCGTTGATCCAGCGCCTCCGGCAGGAGCCCGGCTGGGAGGTGCGCCTGTGCGCCACCGCCCAGCATCGCGAGATGCTCGACCAGGTCCTGTCGCTCTTTTCGCTGACGCCGGACGTGGATCTCGATCTCATGCGCCCCGACCAGACGATGAACGCCCTCGCCTCGCGCGTCTTCGCGGGCCTCGACCGCGTGCTGGAGGACGAGAAGCCGGACTGGCTCCTCGTCCAGGGCGACACGACGACCGCGATGTGCGCCTCGATCGCGGCGTTTCACCGCCGCGTGCGGGTCGGCCACGTCGAGGCGGGCCTGCGTACCGGCGACTTCGCCCATCCGTTTCCCGAGGAGATGAACCGCCGCGTCGTGGACCTCGTCTCGGACGCGAACTTCGCGCCCACGCGGCGGGCCGCCCGGGCCCTCGCCGCCGAGGGAGTCGCCGCGGCGAAGATCCACCTGACCGGCAACACGGTCGTGGACGCGCTCCATGCGATCGCCAGCCAGGAGGGCGACGCGCCCGAAGAGGACCTCGTCCTCGTCACGGCCCACCGCCGCGAGAGCTTCGGCGAACCCCTCGAGCGGGTCGTGCGCGCGATCGGCCGGCTCGCCCGGAGCTTTCCCGCCACGCGCTTCGTCCACGTTCTCCATCCCAACCCGAACGTCGGCCCCGTCGTGCGGCGCAACGCCGGGCTGCCGAACGTCGAGATCGTCGCACCCCTCGACTACCTCGCGCTCGTCCGCCTCATGCGGCGCTCGCGCCTGATCCTGACCGACTCGGGCGGCATCCAGGAGGAGGCGCCGACCTTCCGCAAGCCCGTCCTGGTGCTGCGGGAAAAGACGGAGCGGCCCGAGGGCGTCGAGGCGGGGCTCGCGACGCTCGTGGGCACCGACGAAGAGAAGATCGTCGCCGAGGCCTCGGCGCTCCTCTCCGACGGCGCCGCGCGGCGCCGGATGACCGGGAAGGACAACCCCTACGGCGACGGGCGCGCCTCGGAGCGGATCGCCGCGATCCTCGCGGGGCGCCCGTTCCCCGCCTTCGAGCCCTCCGCATGAGACCCGACTGGGAATCGGGCCTGCGCGGCCGGATCTACGCCTTCGGCCGGCGCGCGGTGCCGATCGCCTGGCGCCGCGCCATCCGCCGCCGCGTGCGGCCCGAGAGGCTCCTCGGCATCCAGAAGCCGCCCGTCGAGATCGCCCGGATGGCCCTCGACCCCGGCCGCCCGCGGCCGGGCCGCGCCGACATCCTGGTGCTGCCGGTCATCGCCTGGAGCTACCGCCGCCAGCGGCCGCAGCAGCTGGCCGAGGCCCTCGCGCGCTGCGGCAACCGCGTCTTCTACGGCTCCCTGCGCGGCACGGGCGAGCCGGACGAGCCGACGGGCGTCGCCCCGGGCGTCACGCTCCTGCCGATCGCGGGCGTGCGCCGCGAGGACCCCGCCGACCGCAGGCTCAAGGACCGCGCGCTCGCAGAAGCCTTTGAAGACCTTTCCGCCTCGCGCCGGCGCTTCGACCTCCAGGACGTCGTCCTGCTCGTGCAGACCCCCTTCTGGGCGCCGCTCGCCGCGGCCCTGCGGGAGCGCTTCGGCTGGCGCATCGTCTACGACTGCCTCGACGCCCACGAGGAGTTCTCGACCAACCGCCCGCGCATCCTGGCCGAGGCCGAGGAGGAGCTGGCCCGCTCGGCCGACTTCGTCGTCGCCACCTCCGAATCCCTGCGCCGCCACCTGGCGGCCTGGAACCCGGAAGCGCGCCTCCTGCCGAACGCCTGCGACTTCGACATGTTCGCCGAGGTGCCCGCCCCGGCGGGGGCGCCCGACCACCTCACCATCGGCTACGTCGGCGCCGTGGACGAGTGGTTCGACATGTCTCTGCTCGCCCGGGTCGCGGCGCTTCGGCCTCAGTGGACCTTCGAGATCGTGGGCGGTCTCGAGGGCGCGGCGCTCGAGGTCCCGAGGCTGCCGAACCTCGTCTTCCGGGGAGAGCGCCCGCACGGCGAGATGCCGGGCTTCCGCGAGCGCTTCGATGTGGAGATCATCCCCTTCCGCCTCTCCGCGCTGACGCACGCGACCGACCCCGTCAAGCTCTACGAGGCGGCCGCCGCGGGACGGATGATCGTCGCGACGCCGATGCAGTCGCTCGAACCCTTCGCGCGGCGCGGCGTCGTGCGCCTGGCGGCGACGCCCGAGGACTTCGTGCGGGAGATCGAGGCGGCGGCGGGCGGCGGCGCGGAGGGCGCCCGGCGCCAGCGCGCCTTCGCCCGGGAGAACACCTGGGACATCCGCGCGGAGACCCTGGAGGCATGGTTGACCGGGACGGCCGGCCGTGACACCGTGCGACCCGAGCCGTGACTTCGGAACCGACGCGCGTGAGCAACGTCCCCGCGGCCGCGCGCCGCGATCCGAACATCTACGATTCCGCCCGACGCCGGCCGCGGTGGATCGACGAGGCCGCCAACCTGTGGACCTACCGGGGCCTCGTCCACGAGCTCGTCATCCGCGACATCAAGGTGCGCTACAAGCGCTCGGTGCTCGGCATCCTCTGGACGATGCTCGCGCCGCTGCTGAACATGATCGCCCTGACGCTCGTCTTCTCCTCTCTCCTGAAGACCGCGATCCAGAACTACCCGGCGTATTTCATGACCGGGTCGATCTTCTGGGCCTTCTTCTCCCAGACGACCTCCACGGCCACGGCGCAGACGCAGGCCTCGAACGAGATGGCCAAGCGCATGTTCGTGCCCCGTTCGGTCTTCATCGCCTCGGCGCTCGGCGGGGGTCTCGTCAACCTCGGACTGTCGCTCATCCCCCTGATTGCGATCCTCCTCGCGACGGGATTTCCCCTCCACGCGACCTGGGCGTTCCTCCCGATTCCGATCCTGATCGGGACGCTCTTCACGGCGGGCCTTTCCCTCATCCTCTTCACCGTGGCGTCCCGCTTCGCGGACATCAAGGAGATGTACCTCGTCATCAT
Source organism: uncultured Acidobacteriota bacterium (assembly GCA_963710945.1). Lineage (GTDB taxonomy): Bacteria > Acidobacteriota > Thermoanaerobaculia > UBA5066 > Gp7-AA6 > DAHUXD01. The sequence continues at coordinate 503,321 of CAVQCH010000007.1, read as the reverse complement.
CCAGACGTGGTTCTTCCTCACCCCGATCGTCTACGACCCGTCCATCGTGCCGGGCCGCTACCGGTTCATCCTCTCGCTCAACCCGATGTACTTCCTCACGCGGACCTTCCGCTCGCCGATCTACGACGGCGTCATCCCGTCGGCGACGCTGCTCGGGGGCTCCCTGCTGATGTCGCTCGCGGTCCTCGTCACCGGATGGATCTTCTTCTGCCATCGCCGGGACGACATGGCGTACTGGAGCTGACGTGCCGGAGACCGGGATCGCCATCCGGCTCGAGAAGGTCACCCTGCGCTATCGCATCCCCCGCGAGCGCATCCTGTCGCTCAAGGAGTACGCGATCCGCCGCGTCCAGAAGCGCATCGTGTACGACGACTTCGAGGCCCTCCAGCAGATCGACCTCGCGATCGCGACCGGCGAGCGGGTGGGCGTGATCGGGAGAAACGGCGCCGGCAAGAGCACGCTCTTCCGCGTCATCTCGCGCGTGCTCCCGCCTTCCGCCGGGCGCGTCTACGTGGCCGGGCGCATCGCGCCGATCCTGGAGCTCGGGCTCGGGTTCCACGGCGAGCTGACCGGAAGGGAAAACGTCATGCTCCAGGGCGCGCTCCTCGGGTTCTCGCGCGCCGAGACGCGGCGCCGGCTGGACCGCATCGTCGAGTGGGCCGAGCTCGAGGAATTCATCGACGCGCCGATCCGCACCTTCTCCACGGGGATGTCGGCGCGCCTCGCCTTCGCGGTGGCCACCGACGTGGATCCCGACATCCTGCTCGTGGACGAGGCGCTGTCGGTCGGCGACGAGAAGTTCCAGCGCAAGTGCCACGACCGGATGGAGAAGCTCCAGGGCCGCGGCAAGACGATGATGCTCGTGTCTCACTCCCTCGACCAGATCCGCGACAACTGCGACCGTGCCCTCTGGCTCCACCACGGCCGCGTGGTCCGCGACGGCGCCTGCGCGGAGGTGTGCGACGCCTACCACCAGTGGTCGCTCGGGGAGACGGACGCGGTCGCCGGATCTGACCCGGCCGGGGTCTGACCCCCGGAGCCCCACTCCGGCGCCCCGCAATTCATTCAGAAACGGCCACCTCCGTTCTTTCAGCGCAACGCCGGTGAAGCCCGGTTGGTACCCCTTGCCGCTCGGCTCGATGTGCTCGCGCCGGTCGAAATTCGCCTGATCCTCGACGAACACCGGCGGAGCGTCCCAGAAAAGGGCCATCGCATTCGATCGCCTGCGATCGCGATGACCGTGAAGAAGAGCAACGGAGGTCAGGCACCCAGGGCACCTGGGGTCAGACCCCCAAAAGAAAAGGGCGCGGCCTTTCGGCCGCGCCCGTGAATCCCGAAGGAAAGCGCCTTACGGCACGTACGGGATGTTGAACCCCTTGACCAGGAAGACCGCCATCTGTCCGTTCGAAATCGGGGTGTGCGGACAGAAGTTCCCGCCACCGCATCCTGCCGTCACGCCTTCGTTGTACAGAGCGTTGATGTAGTCCGCCGCGAACGCGTCGCAAGGCACGTCGTCGAAGATCTGTACCGTGCACGCGGGAGGCGGAGTCGAACCGTGCTGGCCCTTGTAGATGAGGACCGACATCTGGGCGCGGGTGATCGGAACGTTCGGACAGTAGATGCAGGGGGTCGGCGTTGCACCCCGCCGTGATGCCCAGGTCGTAGATGCCCTGGATGTAGAACGAGTTGTACTGGTTGAACGTCACGTCCGCGAAGATGTTCTGGTAGACCGGCGGCGGCGTGTTGGCGCCGTTGATCGCCCTCCAGAGGTAACCCGCCATGTCGGCGCGGGTCACGAATCCGTTCGGGCAGAAGTAGAGAACGCCGGCCGGGCAGGTCGGGGGTCCGCCCATCATCACGCCTGCACCCGCCGCTCCGTAGATGTACGCCTGGAACTGGTCACTGTCCGGCACGTCGAGGAACCGCACCGTCATGGTCACCGGGACGGCCGGGACCGGCGACGGCGTGTCCGTCCGGATCTGGAGCTGCGCCTGCTTGAGACCCGGGAGGTACGTGAGGCCGTCGAACGAAACCGTGATGTCCTGCGAGCTCGAAGCGCCGTTGTGGCGCGCTCCGGCACCCAGAGTTCCCTCCGTCGGGTCCGCCGAGAGCCACGGGATGTCCACCGTACACGTCGCGGATTCCCCGGACGCGACCTTGTAGAGCACCTGCGTGTTCTGGTTGACCATCCAGAGATTACCCTCGCAGTCAGCCTCCATTCCGGCGCCACCATGGTCGTCGAATGCGCCATCCGAGACGTTGAAGCTTCCAACCACGGCGTAATTGTTCTTGGCATCGAGCACTGTGATGGAGAAATCGACCGGATCGCTGACCTGCACAAAAAGGTGTCCCGTGGCGGGGTAATAGGCCAGGCCCGAGATTCCAAGGCCAACGGCAGCCGAGTCGAGGATCGCACCCGTGGCATCGAAGTGATAGATCACTCCGTCTTCCCAGGAGCCGGCGTAGTACGTGTCGGTCGTGAAGTCATACGCCAATCCACGCTCGCCCTGGACCGTCGGGAAGGCCGGACAAATGGAATTGCCCGTCGAAACCATCGTGGCCGGGTCAACCTCGTAGATGCAATGGTCGGGAGTGACGCTGGCTTTTACGTACCAAATCATGCCGGTATTCGAATTGAACGCGCCGTCCGCCGGGAAGTCTCCCGCTGACACCCACGGATTGTCGATCGTCTGCACCCGTCTTGCTTCCGTCGGCGAGGTACTGGTAGTCCTTATCGTCACCGGCGAGGAGCGCGATATTGGTAAGCCACGTCGCGTTCTGAGCGCCCGAATATCCAACGCCCCACGGCGAAGCGATATCCGTCGGGAAGCTGCCGAGCACGTCACCGGCAGCCAGCGGCCGACCGAGATTCTTCGGCGCGTTGGGCAGCGGGGGCAGGTCTTTGCCGCTCGTCATGAGTCGATGATCCTGCGGCAACCGCGCGCGCACGGCTTCGGGTGTCATCCTTGAAGCGAAGCCGCTAGTGTGGTTCAGGAGCACCGGCGCGTTGATCTCGAGGATCTCGAAGCTCGCCGGAGCGCCGCCCGAATTAGAGAGAGTCAGCGTGAGGTCCTGGGTCCCGCTCGGGTTCACCCGCGCGTTCAGGGCCGAGGGAGCCGCCGAGACGTGACCGGACTGCAACACGAAGTCCTGACGAACCGTCGAGTTCGGGACGACCACGTTGGTGTGCGAATCGGGACCGTAGTTCGTGAGCGTCGCCTTGAAGGTGTTGGTGCCGCTCTCGCTGAAGAGAATGTAGAAGCCATCCGGGGCGAACGGGTTGTCCGGCGTGGCCACGGTCTTGGTCGAGCCTCCGTTGGTGAGGTTCTCCACCGTCGCGCCATTCAGGCCCGAACCGTCGTTCGCGTCGAAGACGTTGCCGACGACGAGGCCTCCCGATCTCGCGTCACAGGTGGCGCTACCCAGTTGAACGTTGTCCACCTGCCACCACCAGGCAAAGGCCGCGTTGTAGTAGTGGAACCGCGCCTTGACGGCGGAATGGCCGGAAGCCAGGGAGGTGATGTCGATATTCACCAACCGCGGTCCGCGCGCGCTCGAGGTCTGGGCGAGGACGTTCGTCCAGGTGGCGCCGTCGTCCGCGCTGATGTCGACGTCGGCCTCGTCACCCAGCGCGAGGTAGTCCTCGTTGAACTGAAGGGACGCCGGGTTGATGCTCGACATGTCGACGGAAGGCGAGATGAGCGTTGTGTCCATGAGGACCGTGGATCCCGGACAGTCGCTGTTGGCGACCGCGTACGGCCCGGAGCCTCCGGTCATGTTGCCCGAGTAGTCGCCGCACGGATCGCTGCCCGAAACGACGACCCACTCGGTCGGATAGATGCCGTTACCGCCCGTGCTGTCGTTGATGACCGTCCAGCCCGGCGGAACGATGCCTGCGTCGAAGGGCTCATAAAGACCGGCCCGATCCAATCCGTAACCGGGCGCGTTGCAGGCTTCCAGGTCCACGAGCAGGCTCCAGTTGAGCACCGTCGCGTTCGGCCCGAGGATCGCGGGACTGAGCGGCACGACGCCGCCGCCCTGCTGGTAACCCGGGCTGACCGCGTTGACCTGGAAAGTGTACGAGAGTCCCGCGACCAGCGTCTGACTGTAGTAGCCGTTCACCGGATCGGTGTACAGGGTGAACGTCGGCGCTCCCGGCCCCGTGATGACGACCTTGGCATAGAGCGGCCAGCCGCCGCCGGAGCCGTCCTTGACGACGCCGTTGATGGCGATGCTCGGGGCCGGCGACAGCACGAAGTCCTGCTGGACGTCGCCGCCGTCGGTGACCACGATGCCGAGAGCCGAGCCCGGCAGGAATCCGTATTTCGAGGCCGTCATGTCGTAGTTGGGCGGGGAGACCGGCAGCGTGAACGAGTACGCGCCGGAAGCGTTGGTGAGTGCGCTGGCAGTGCCAGCCTTCACCGTGACGCCCGAAAGCGGGTTCGTGCCGTCCGTGACCGTGCCGTGGATCATGCCCGTGGGTCCGGTCGAGCAGCTCGGGAACTTGAACGAGCCGACGCGGGTCTTCCAATCGAAGGAGCCCGTCGCCGCGTAGTACTCCGTCGTGTACCAGAACGTGCAGTCATCCGTGGGGTCGATCGACATCGAGCTGTAATCGCCCCAGCGGCTGAAGGTGTCCACCTGGCTTCCGGCTCCGGCCAGGAAAACGTCCTCACTGCCCATCGTGTTGAGCGGATCGATGGCCAGCCGCCCCGTGATCGCGATCGAGGGATGGATCGTCGCGTCCGACTTCGAATAGCCCAGGGCCATGTTGCCGTTGGTATCCATCCCGATCGAGCCCATCCAGCGATAGCTGTCGTCGGGGGCGTAGGTTCCCTCTTGATACAGCGTCGGGGTGCCGTTCGGGTCGCGCAGCTCGAACCACCGGATGGCGGCGCTTCCCCCCGGGGTTCCGACCGTGAAGTTGCCGACGATCGCTTCGTGGTCGACGAAGTTCCGGTAAGGCAACCGGTACATCATGTCGCCGACGAGGGTCTCGAGAAGCTCGCTGGATCCGAGCTGCGGAACGCACTGGTCCCGGAAGCTGCCGCAGACCGGAAATATGAAGGGATCGACCGTGATCGGAATCGGTCCGGTCATCGTGCTATTGGCCGGCGTCACCCAATCCACGTGGAACCTGAACAGGTCGAGGGTCGTGGAGTCGGCCCAGTCCACCAGGAAGTTCGGAGAACCCACGGGCGGAGCGGTGCTGCCGTCGAGGTCCGAGGGCAAAACACCTCCGTCGTTGGGCCCGCCATAGTTGCTGAAGATGACGGCCTGAGCCGTCGGGTCGCCTGCCAGCATGGCGGTACGGTCGAACGCCCCGGCATCCGCCTCGAATCCCCCGGCGTCGGGGTATCCATTCCACGTCATGTAGTAGCCGTCGGGCCAGATACCCATCTTGGGGTAGTCGATGAACACGTCAGGAAGGATCAGGTAGTCGTACGCGAAGTACGACCCCGTCGGGTCGTTCGTCTCGGAGACCGCGATGCACTGGTGGTAGCCGGGGCCCTCGACGGCAAACTGCGTGAAGATCCAGCGATCGGCCTGCCTGTCGTACTTGACGATCGGATCACCGTCGTTCTGGTTCGCGCAATTGCTTCCCGTCAATCCCTGCCAGAAGGAATTGCCCACGGTCGGTCCGAAGACGACGGCTCCCGTCGTCTTGTCGAAGACGACCCAGAACACGTTGAGGTACTGAATGTATTGCGTCAGGCCGACGTCGCCGTTGGTATCCGGAGGTGCGTACGTCGTTCCGACGAGGGGATAGTTCGCCTGGGCGTCGCCGCCGTCGAACTGGGACAGCTCACCGGGCTGCGTAATCCCGAAACGATTCTGCAGGACGGGATCGGTCGTGGGTCGGGAGCCCTGCGAGGTCTTCGGCACGACCTCGTTCCGGACCACGCGCGGCGGACCCGGGTTCAGAGGCCCGACGAACTTGAAGTCCCGCATGGGTTGCGTTTTGGCGAACTTCACCGGGTGCACGATCCTCGCCGGATGTGTAACTGTCGAAGCCTGGCCGCTCGCCTGGGCCGACTTCTCGCTCCCGAAAAGGGAAACCGCCGAGAGAAAAAGACAGGCTCCTACCGAGACGATGAAGGTAGAGAGCCTTTTCGCCGAGCTCCGGTTCATACCGTTCCTCCGTTTTGAAAAAGCGAATCAGCTGGGAAAATTCAGACGAACTATTCACCCGGCGTCTCAGCGAGTCAACAAGAAATTATTCCCACTCGCGTTTTCGCGAGCTGACCCGCCGGACAGGAACTGGCCGCGAGGGCCGGAGGCTGTCGGCAGCCCCCCTTATGAGTCGGCAGCCCCCTAGCAAGAGAGATAGGCGCCGGCCTCTCGGCTGGTGGTCGGGCGACTACGGAAAGGTGAATGTATTCAGTTTTCTGCCGCGCGACCGTCCGGTTAGGAGCGTCAGGGCAAGCCGGCGGAGAGGCAGATTGACCCGACCACCAGAGGCAGACCCACGGCAGTAGGGAGCGCCCACCGAAGGTAGACCCCCGGCAGTAGACAACGCTGGCCGCAGGCCAGCGTTAACTCACGCCGGGCGCAGCCCGGCGGTAACTCGAATCGATGCCAGCGGGCCGCTCACGGCAATGGCAGATTGAACGTCTTCGTGAGGACCCGACCACCGAAGGCAGACCCACGGCAGTAGGGAGCGCCGGGCGTAGCCCGGCGCTTACTCGAATGGCGCCAGCGGGCTGTCAGGGCAGATGGCAGGTTGAACGTCTTCGTGAGGAAAACAGCCATCTGCGCGCGCGAGACCGAGGCCGCCGGGCAGTAGTTCCCGTTGCCGCATCCACCGGTGATGCCGCGCCCCGCAAGGTCCTCGATCCACGGGTCGAACTGCCCTCCGGTGCACGGCACGTCGTTGAAGACCGTTCCGGTGCATGGAGGCGGCGTGTAGCCGGAGCCCTGGCTGGTCTTGAGGAGAAAAACGGCCATCTGCGCCCTCGAGACCGGCGAGGACGGACAGTAATTGTTACCGCCGCACCCTCCGGTGATTCCCCGGCCGGCGATGTCCTCGATCCAGGGGTCGAAGGCGCCTCCGGTGCAAGGGACGTCGTCGAAGACCGTGCCGGAGCAGGGCGGCGGCTGGTAGCCCGACCCCTGGCTCGCCTTGAGGAGGAAGACGGCCATCTGGGCGCGGCTCGTCGAGGCGTTCGGACAATAAAGGAGGGGGCCGCAGCCGGCCGTGACGCCCGCCTCGAAGACCGCGGTGATGTACTGCCAGGCGAAATTGGTGGTCGGGACGTCCAGGAAGGTCGGGTTGATGTCGAGGGTTCTAGGCCGTCGACGTGCCCGCCTCCGGGCGCGGGCGTGAATACCGTCACGGCCGCCGAGCCGGCCGCCGCGATGTCGGCCGCCGCGATCGCCGCGGTCAGTGTGGTGCCCGAGACGAGGGTCGTCGGCCGGTCCTGGCCGTTCCAGCGGACGACCGAGCCGTAGGCGAAGCCCGAGCCGTTGACCGCGAGAACGAAATCGGAGCCGCCCGCGATGACCGACGCCGGCGCGAGGGAGGACGCCACCGGGGCCGGGTAGGGCGAGGGGTCGACCCGGTAGATCTTGCCGCTCAACGAAGCGAAATAGACCTCCCCCGCCTCGTCCTCGCCGAAGCCCGAGATCGGCTGGCCCGACGCCTCGAGGAGCGCCGTCGACCAGCTTCCATTGCCCGCCTCGGTGGCGCCGTAGACGTCGCCCAGGCAGTTGTCCGAATAGAGGTAGTACCCGTCGAGCGCGGGCATGACCGTGCCGCGGTAGCGGAAGCCGCCGATGATCGCGCACCAGCCGTCCATGTGGGAGTGCTCGAGGATCGGCAGGGTCAGCGTCCCGTCGTCGCAGTTGGTGGAGGGGTTGTAGCAGTGGAAGCCCTCCATCTTGCGCCAACCGTAGTTCTCGCCGCCCGTGCTCGCGGCCAGCTGGAAGTCGATCTCCTCGTAGGCGTTCTGCCCGACGTCGCCGATCAGCAGGTCGTGCGTCAGGCGGTCGAAGGAGAATCGCCAGGGATTGCGCACGCCGTAGGCCCAGATCTCCCGGCAGTTCGTCGCGCTTCCGGCCCAGGGGTTCGACGGCGGGATCGCGTAGGGGGCCGGCGTGCTCTGGGCGCACGGAACGGCGCCCGTGCCGTTCACGTCGATGCGCAGCATCTTGCCGAGCAGGATGCCGAGGTTCTGGGCGTTGTTCGGCACGTCGCCGCCGCCCCCGCCGTCGCCGGTCCCGATGTAGAGGTAGCCGTCCGCGGGGCCGAAGAAGAGCTGGCCGCCGTTGTGGTTCGAGTTCGTCGGGTGCGGAATGACGAGGAGGATCTGGGCCGAGTTCGGGTCGGCCACGTCCGGGTCCCCCGCCGAAACGCTGTACCGCGCGATCGTGATGTCGCCCGGGGTCGCGAGCTTGTTGATGTAGTAGACGTAGAAGTAGCCGTTCGTGGCGTAGTCGGGATGGAAGGCCATCGAGAGCAGGCCCTGCTCGCCGCAGCACGTCACGAGGGTGTGGATGTCGAGAAACGGCGTCGCGAGCAGCGCCCCGTTCTTGTAGAGGTGGATGGTGCCCGCCTGCTCCACCACGAAGAGGCGACCCGACCCGTCGCCGGCATTGGCCACCTGCATCGGCGAGGAGACCGACCCCGGCAGCGGCGTGAACATGATCGCGGGAGCTCCGCCGAGCGGCGCCGACGCGCTCGTCCACTCGGGTCCGGCCGGCGACCCGCCGAAGTGGCGCACGCCGTCGGAGGGGCCGCCCGCCGCGTCCGCGCCGTCGCCGACCGCGTCGCCGGATCCTTCGTCCAGGTGATAGAGCGCGGCCGTGTCGGCGTCGGCGGCGAACGGAACGTTCGGGCGCGTGAATCCGCCCGCGTAGCGCAGCGAGGCGGAGATGCGGATCTCGTCGAGGGATCCCGAGAACGACGGGAACGCCGGACCGGTGTCGTGCTTCTCGGCGCCGAGGACGAGGTAGGGGTCGTTCGGCGCGGCGGGCGTCGCGTCGTCGGGATAGGACACGTCGCCGTCGGGCCCGTCCGCCTCGGCCTCGAGCGCGCCGTCCACGAAGAGCCACATCCAGCCGTCGGACCGGCGGCGCTGGACGGCCACGTGGTGCCAGCGCGCGTCGAGAACGTTTCGCGCTCCGCAGATCGTGAGGTCCCCGGTCCCGTCGCCGCTGACCCCGAACACGACCTTTCCGCCCGCGATCGAGACGCCGAACTTGCGGTCGGCGCCGGAACGGTCGCGGTCCACCACGATGTTCCCGCTTCTCCAGGCCGTGTTGGCGCCGCACGAGACCGGGCCGGCCGTGTCGTCCGCGGCGGCGGCCGTCATCCAGAACTCGATCGTGAAGTCGCCCGCGCCGACGTCGGCCGCCGGCCCCGCGTTCGCGTTCGACGGGTCGTCGACGGCGATCTTGACGCGGTCCACGTCGCCCGTCCCGTTGCCGTGGAAACGGAGGGACGAGGCGGCGAAGACCGCGGTCGACAGCGTAAAAAGGATGCCGCCGGCGAGGGCCGCGGCGCGAATGCGGGATGCCGATGGAGAGAGGCCGTGTGTTTTCATGATTTTCGATTCTAGGGCCGGCCGCGGGGCCGGCAAGCGTTCAAAATGAATTACTGTCATGACGTCGTGATCGCAGTCACACCCCTGGCGGAAGCAAGATTCATTCCGGCGGCGGACGCTCCTGTCCCCGGGGACAGGAGCGTCCGGCGACGATGACGCGCCTGCTTCTGTTCGGCAACGTCAGCCAGCCGCCGTACTGCAACAATCTCTTTCCGCCGGTGCGCGCGTTCCAGAAGGCGTTCCGCACGACGGTCGTCGAGCCCTTCCGCCTGGACGGTTTCGTGCCGACCGGCGGCGCGAAGCCGGCGCTGGTGCCCGACGAAGCCGTCATCGCGCACACCGATCCGGCGCCCGAGGTCGTGGTGTGCCTGGGCGGCGCGCTCCACTTCTCGGAGCGGGCGCGGCGGATCTTTCCGCGCGAGACGGTCCTCTCCGCCTTCGCGCTCTCGGATCCGTACGGCCTGGCCGCGTCCATCGCGATCGCGCCGGAGTTCGACCTCTTTTACACGCAGGACGCGGGCACGCTGCCCGACTACGCGATGCGGCGGATCGCGGCGAAGCGCTGCGACCCCGCCACGGATCCCGAGCTCTACCGTCCCGAGCGTGCCGCGCCCGAGTGCGACGTTCTCTACTATGGAAAGTGGACGCCCTACCGCGACGGCCTCGTCGCCGCGCTCGCCGCGAGATTCCGCGTGCACGTCCACGCTTACGAGGGCGAGCGCCGCTGGAGCGTCCCGACGCTGCCGGCGCTCGACACGCCCGAGACGCTTCGCGCGGGGCTCAACCGCTGCCGCCTCGCGCTCGAGCCGGCGCTTCTCGACGACGCGCAGGGACGCTACCGCGGCGCCTTCAGGATCACGCCGCGCGCGTTCTTCGCCGCGTCGTGCGGCGTGCCCGCGCTCGTCGAGGCGTACGACGGGCTGAAGGAATTCTTCGAGCCGGGTCTCGAGATCGCGGCGTTCGCCTCGCCCGAGGACGCCGTCGCCCAGGCCGAGCGCCTTCTCGCCGACGAACCGGCCCGCTCCGCCATGGGCCGCCGCGCGCGCCAGCGCGCCCTGCGCGAGCACACCTGGGACCGCCGCATCGAGTCCTTCATCCTGGACGTCCAGGAATGGAAATCCCGCCCCGGCCCCCGCCCTCCCCGCTGAGACCCAAGAGGCACCGCCTCATTTTCCGCAGCACTCTTCCACTAGCTCGCGGCGCGGGAAGTCTCCCGACCGAAGGGAGGGAGGAGGCCCGCGCCGCGGGAGCCGAAGCGCCGCGAGGGATCAGGCTTGCGGTCGAGCCGGCATCCCGGCGAGCCGCAAGCCGGTGCGCCATCAGTCGCAGATCCCTCGCGATGCGGAGGCGACGGTCGAGTCAGCGCTTGAGCAGCGAGAACCAGTTGACCGTCACGGCGAGCGCATTCGCGTCCGGGGCCGGCATGTTCACGACGACGAGAAATCGCTGCCCATCGGCTGTCACGTCGTAGTCCTGCCAGCCCGCAGGACCCAGGCTGAAAAGAGGCCGCGAGGCGCCAACCGGAGCGCTCGAGCCGAGTCGGACAGCCGTTGCGATCATCTCGTCGCCCGTAGAAACGAAATAGAGCTCGGACCCGTCCCTCTTCCAGCGCGGACGCGATCCGCCAGACGCCGAAACCTTGATCCGCTCTGCCGGCTCCGGAAAAGCGGTCAAAAACACCTCCGAGCGGCCGGACTCCGGCGCGCAGTACGCGATCCAGTGGCCATCGGGAGAGAACTGGGCCTGAGTCAGTTCAGTCGTCTCCCCAACCGACACCAGCTTGCGGGGCTTTGGCTCTGCGTCCGAATTCAAGACCCACAGTCCGCTGCCCGACTCGGTGCGAGCGCTGAAGTAGAGGAGGGAATGTCCGTCGGACGACCAGTCCTCCGCGCGCTGAATTCCTCCCGGTGGAAGGATCGACTCTGCGGTGCTCGACCCGTGAAGCGCGACCGCGAACAGAGTATGGTGGGTGACGCATTGACCCGACGCTGAAGACGATCCGGCCGCCATCGGGCGACCACGTGCGGAGAGGAATAGTCGTCCGAACCGAGCTCCAGGCGCGTGAGCACCCCGCGGGGCAAGTCGCCTGTCCAAAGATTCCCCATGCCCGTGCGCGGATCAATCTCGCCTACGACAACCTTCCGTGAATCGGGCGAGAGGCGGACCGATGTGAATCCCGCGGGTGATGCGAGCGAACCGGTCTCCCGTCCGGTCCGATCGATCCACGCCAGGCGTGTCGGCCCTCCTTTCCCGCGGGAGGCGAGGACACCATTGTCGGAAGCCGAGAAGGGGCCGGTCCCGATGAGCGCGTGCTGGAAGACCTCCTGCCCCGAGGGAATTGCGTCCCCCGCGAGACGCAGTCGATCGCTGTCGAATGCCTGAGCCAGCAAATTGCCATCGCGGGCGAAGAGAAGGTAGCCAGATCGCCCCCGCGCCCGCACTCGGCTCGCCGGGCACGTACTGCGCGCGCGAACAGTTCGTCAGGACCGGCATCGTCTTGCCGCCCTCGAGGCTCGCCACGCGGACATATGTCTGCTTCTCGGCCTCGCTACGCCCGACGTAGAGAAAGTGCCGCCCATCGGGAAGAAAGCTCGGCCAGCAGACGCTCACTTCCTGGAGCGACGCGTCCACTTTGAGCACGACTCTGGGCGTACCTCCGCTGTCCGATACCAGGTTCACGACAGGCTGCGTCAGGCCGGCGAAGAGAATCGAGTGTTCGCTGCCCCAGGAGCCTGAGGGGAACGCAACGGCCGCGTCGCAAAGTGTCACCGACTGCCCCCCCGCCGCGTCAACCTTCTTCAGCTTCCCGTCCGCAAAGAAAGCGATGAAGCGGCTATCCGGTGACCAGAAGGGCGCCGCGGCCCCCTCCGTACCCGATAGGGCAACAGCCGACAGCTCTGCGAGCGACCTTACCCAGAGGGAACTCTGCCCATCGGAGCGGCGCGCCGCAAAGGCGACGTGCCGTCCATCCGGCGATAGCGCGAACAGATTCTGCATCGGGGCCCAGCCGAATCGGGTCCCATCCGGGGGGCGAAGCTCGAAGCGGACGGGCGGCGCGGGAGCTACGGGCGAACGACGAGCCGCGTAGAGCGTCGCAAATGCCGCTGCAACCAGAAGGCCCGCCACGGCGATACCGACCAGCCATCGCGACTTCGGCGAAGAGTCCCCGGCAGGCATCGCGCCGCCACTTGCCTCCGCAAGACGGTCTTTGAGCGCCGCGAGATCCTGAGCCAGATCGCGCGTCGCGGCATAGCGGTCGTCGGGACTCTTCGCGAGACAGCGCTCCACGATCCAGCGCAAAGGCGCCGGCGACAACGGGTTCACGTTCCCGATCGGCTCCGGCTCGTCGCGAATGATCGCCGTGAGCGTCTCGGGCACGCTCCCCCGCGCGAAGGCGCGCTTGCCGGTCGCCAGCTCGTAAACAATCGATCCGAAGGCGAAGTGGTCGGACCGGAAATCGAGCGGCTTTCCCATCGCCTGCTCCGGCGACATGTAACCCACGGTCCCCATCACGATCCCGGCGGCCGTCTCCCCGGACATTGTCGGGGCTTGCGTCCTTCCGTCCGGTTCCTCCGGCTGCGTCAGCTTCGCCAACCCGAAATCCAGAATCTTCACGAAGCCGTCCCGCGTCACCATGACGTTTTCCGGCTTGAGGTCCCGGTGGACGATACCGGCGGTATGTGCCTTCGCCAGACCGTCGGCCGCCTGCGCCGCGATCGTCAGGAGCCGCTTCGTCGTCGGCGGCCCGTCGGCCAGCATCTCCCGGAGCGTCTGCCCATCCACCATCTCCATCGCGATGAACGAGGTCCGTCCGATTCCCCGATGTCGTAGACCGTGATGATGTTGGGGTGGTTGAGAGACGACGCCGCACGAGCCTCCTTTTCGAAGCGCTTCAGGCGGTCCGCGTCGGCGGAGAGCGCGGACGGCAGGACCTTGATCGCCACATCGCGCCCGAGCCGCGTGTCCCGCGCCCGGTAAACCTCGCCCATCCCTCCGGCGCCCAGGGGCGCTCGGATCTCGTAGGGACCCAGGCGGGTGCCGGCCGGAAGTGTCACGAGAAAACTACGTCGCGGAGCCGCTCGACCGGAATGACGCTCCCGACCTGGCATCGGTGATCATTTCGCCGCTCCAGCCTCGCGAGGGGCGAGATCGTACTCTTTGTTCTCCACCGTCTCGAGAATCTGAGCCCGCGGGCTCTGCATGACGGACCCCTCGACCCGCCGCCACAGGTCGCCCAGCGCGGCCCGGAAAGCCTCTGCCTTGCCAGATCCGTCGAACTCGAGATCGACCGTCACGAAGTTCCGGTCGTCGACCGGTCGCAGGATGCGGTAGCGGCGCACGCCCGCCGCCTCGCGGTGAACGGGATCGCTGTCGAAGGCCTTTCTCCACGCGTCGAAGTCGGGAACGGGATGCTCGATGCGAAGTGTCGTCATCTTCATTCTCCAGTCAGGCCAGCGGTTGCGGACTCCGGACCCGGTCGCCGGACCGCGAGAGCCTGCGTCGATTCAGACCCCGGACGCTCACGAGCTCGGCGCACTGCTCGCAGATGACGGTTCCGTCACGAGCCACCGCGGTCTTGTTCGGCCGGCTGCACTTCTCGCAAATCCAGAATCTCAGGACGTATTCCACGGCGCACTCCGCTTCTCGCCGAAGGCCGGCGACGGGCGGGCACGGGTAGGTCCGTCGGAGGGGATCGGGGAGCAAGAGCCTATCACGCCGCGCCGACGCGCTCGTCCTCGTCGCGGTGCGCGGAGTCTCCCGAGTAACCGAGTCCGGTCGCCGCCCCCCGCGCTGAGACACAAGCGCCGCCTCTCCCGTCCCCAGCTCGCGGCGCGAAAGTCTCCCGACCGAAGGGAGGGAGGAGGTTCGCGCCGCGGGAGCCGAAGCGCAGCGAGGGATCAGGCGTCCGGTCGAGCCCGCATCCGGGCGAGCCGGACGCCGGTGCGCGCCTTCGGCGCGCAGACCCCTCGCTGCGCGGAGGCGACGTATTGGGCTGGGAGGCAGGGACTCGAACCCCGATTCACTGGTCCAGAGCCAGTTGTCCTACCATTGAACGACCTCCCAGTCGTCCGGGGGACGCGGATTATCTAAGGACCGGCCCTCCGGGTCAAATGCCCCCGGGACGCGGCCGGGGATAGGATCCGCTGCGCGTGGTCGACGACATGGAGAAGCTGGCGGCGAAGTCGTGCGTCCCCTGCCGCGGGGGCGTTGCTCCCGCTCACCGCCGAGGCGGCGCGCCGGCTCGCCGAGAAGGTCCCGGGCTGGCGCCTCGAGGAGAGCGCGACGCGCCTCGCGCGCCGATTCGAGTTCAAGGATTTCGTCGAGGCGATCAAGTTCGTCAACCGCGTGGCCGACGTGGCCGAGCGGGAGGCGCACCACCCCGACATCGCCGTGCACTGGAACAAGGTGGACCTGACCCTCTGGACACACAAGATCGGTGGTTTGCACGAGAACGACTTCATCCTCGCGGCCAAGGTGAACCGCCTGCTCGAGGAAGACCCCGACGCCACGATGGCGGGCTAACGCCCCGCTCAAGGAGAAATGAATGCGCCGGATCCGAATCGTCATCCTTGCAGCCGTCTTCGCCGCGTCGTCGCTCGCTGCGGGGGCCCCGACGGCGGGAAAACCAACAGACCGCCTCGACGTGGCCGCTCGGACGCACGGATCGCGGGCAAGGTCAGCCTGGACGACGTGCGGGTCGACACGACCTGGTCGCGAGAGGGGAAGGCCTCCTCGATTCGCATCTATGGCGACGGGATCGTCATCTGCGAGGGGAAGCTCCAATCCTCGGTGAAGCGAGCCGACGTCGTCGCGGTTCTCGTCGCCCTGCGCAAGGCCCGGTTCGGGGCGATGCCCGACCACTTCGGAGAAAGCGAAGAGGGCGAGGAGAACGAAGGCCCACGGCTCAAGGGTCGGGTCGACGTTCGCGTCGGCGAGATCTCGAAGAGCGTCCTCCAGCTCGTCGACGGCGAGCAGTCCGCGGAGCTCGAGGCTCTGGCACGAGGAATTCTCGCAACATGTCAGGGACTGGCAGGGAAGGGAACCGGTGCCGAGAGCCTCGCCGACGGACTGCAGAAGCTCGATTCGGGCGCCCTCGCTCCGGAGGTGCTCGCGTTGACGTTCCAGCGCCGGGGCAAGGCCCCGGACGACGGAGCGAGCGATATCTGGATCCTGGAGCTGGAGGGGCGGCGCGCCACGGACTCGCTGATGACGCCGGGAAGAAAACCTCCCCCTTCCAGACGCCTCGTGCTGTCGGAAGCCGACTTCCGGGCAATCGCGCAGCTGCTCACCGACGAAAACGTGGGTGAGATCCCCATAAACGTCTACACCTCCGAGTACACCGACCTGAGCATCTCGGTGCTCAATCGGTCACGCGTCATCGCGGGCCGGAAGTTCCTCCAGATGACACCGGAGACCCATGGCGAGAAGCAGAAGGCGTTCGACCGGATCTGCGAGGCCCTCCGGGCGCTCCACGAGCGGGTACAGAAGGAAGGAAAGGCGGTCCGTGTTCCCGTCCCTTCGCCTCCGACCGCGAAGAAGGCGGAGAAGGAAAGCAGAAGAGGAGAGGGAGGCGAGAAGCGCAAGCCGACGCCCGTGCGCTCGTCCTCTCCGGATCCTGAGCGGAAGCCGCGATAGAGATCCGAAAAATGGAACGGGCGCGGCTCCTGCCGCGCCCGCAAACTCCGTCTGAAAGAAGGCCTCAGGGCAGGTACGGGATCTGGAACGCCTTCACCAGGTAAACCGCCAACTGCGCGTTCGTGATGCCCGCGTTCGGGCAGTAGATCAGGGGATCGGTGCCGCATCCGGCGGTGACCCCCTCCCCGTAGATGCCCTCGATGTAGTCCACCGCGAACCCGTCCGGGCACGGCACGTCGGCGAAAATGCCGGGCGGCGTGCAGGCGGGCGGCGCCTCGTCGCCGTGCTGGCCCTTCCACACGAACACCGCCATCTGCGCCCTCGTGACCGGGACGTCGGGACAATAGAGGGGCGGGTTCTCGTTGCAGCCGGCCGTGATCCGGTCGTCGACGAGGCCCTGGATGTAATCGGAATTGAAGCTGCCGAGCAGCACGTCGTTGAACTCGCCGACGTAAACGGGCGGCGGCGAAAGCGCGCCGTGCACCGCGCGCTCGATGTAGCCCGCCATGCTGCGGCGGGTCACCACCTGCGCCGGACAGAAGGCGAACGTCGGGGCCTGCGGCGCGCAGCCGGGCATCACGCCCGCGCCCGCCCGCGCCGGCGATGAAGTTCCACGCGAAGCTGTCCTGGGGCACGTCGCCGAAGAGCACGTTTAAGTCCACCGGCACCGGGGCGACCGGGTCCGGCGTGTCCGTCGTGAAGACGAGCGAGCGCAGGCGAAGCCCCGGCAGGAGCCCCGCCGCGTCGAACGTGACCGTCACCGGCAGCGAGTTTCCGCCGCCGGCCGGTCGCGCGCCCCCTCCCGAGCCCGCCACCGTCCCGGAGACCGGGTCCTCCGAGAGCCACGGAATGTCGTTGACGCACCAGCCGGTCTCCCCCGACTCGATCTCGAAGACCGTCTGCGTGAAAACGTCCATGGTCCAGAGGTGGCCGAAGCAGTCGGCCTCCAGGCTGACGGCCCTGTTGGCGAGCACCGGGACGCCGTCGGCCTTCGCCGAGAAGCCGTACAGGATGAAGTAGGCGCTGGCGGGATCCACGACGTAGAAGCTGAACGGCGTGGAGACGGTCGCAACGAAGAGGTGCCGCGTCGTCGGGTTGTAGGCGAGCCCCGAGATCTGCAGCCCGGTATAGCCCGTGTCGAGAAGGTTACCGGCGTTGTCGATGTGGGTGATGACGCCGAGCTGGTCGCCGACGTAATAGGTGTCGGTAGCGTAGTCGTAGGCCAGGCCGACCTGCGCCGGGAAGTCTCCCCACGGCCCGCAGATCTGCTTGCCCGTGACGACCTTCGCGACCGGATCGATCTCGAAGAGGCACTTGTAGCCGTCCCCGTTGATGTAAGCGACGTTCGCCTGCCAGATCATCCCGGTTCTGGCGTTGTACGTGCCGTCGCCCGCCCAGACGCCAGGTTCGAGAGCGATCGTCTCGCCGGTGCTCGTGCCGTCGGGCTGGAACTGGTAGTCGATGCCATCGCCGGGCAGACCGGCCGGAGGCGCGTCGGAGTTGGCGGCCCAGATCACGTTCGCATTCGTGTCGTACGCCAGGCCGTAACCTCCCGCCAGGCCCGTCGGAAAGGAGCTCACGACGTTTCCCGCTCCGGCGGCCTGCGGCACGTTCGCCGGCGAGCCGGGGACGTCGAGCCGCGTCTTCGCCGTGATGGGCTCGCGCATCGCGCGCGCCATCAGCTGGCGCAACTGCCGGCGCTCCTCGGCGCTGAAGACGTGCGCGGGCTTCACCAGGCCCGCCTCCGCGGGCGGCGGCACGTCCACCTCGTGGAGCGTGAAGGTTCCGTCCCCGGTGCCGGTGTTGGCCACCGTGAGCGTCAGAGACTGGGTGCCTCCCGGGGCCACGACTACCGACAGCGGCCGCGGCGCCGCATCCAGAAGTCCCGCCGGAAGCGAGAAGTCGAGGCGCACGACGCCGTCCGAAACGACGGTCGAGTTTTTCGTCAGAGAGTTGTGGAGGGGTGCCGAGGCCTCGAAGTCCTGCGAACCGCTTCCCGAAGCAAAGAGGGAGTAGAAGCCGACGCCCTGCCCCGGCGCGGAGGCGGTCGTCGCCGAGCCGCCCGAGGCGAGAGCCGTGACCGTTGCGCCATCCAGCCCGAGCCCCGTGTTGGCGTCGGTGACGTTGCCGACCACCAGGCCGCCCGGCAGGACATCGCACGCGAAGGGCCCGATCGCCACGTCGTCGACCTGCCACCACCAGGCCCAGAAGCCCTGGAAGTGGAAGCGTGCCTGGACGGCGGCGTGTCCTGCCGCGGACGACATGTCCACGGTCAGCGTGCCCGGGCCGGCCACGGTCGTGTCCGCATGCCAGACGTTGGTCCAGCTGGCGCCGCCGTCGGAGGAAGCGTCCACCTCGGCGATGGCGCTCACGCCGGTGTTGATGAAATCGTTTGCCCACTGGATGGCGGCGTTCGGGCTCGACGAGAGGTCGATCGGCGGCGTCACGAGGAACGTGTCGTCCGTGACGAATTGGTCGCAGTTGCTGTTGACGAGCGCGTACGGCCCGGATCCGCCCGTCCGGTTGCCCGTAAACTGCTCGCAGGGGTCGGCGCCCGAGAAGATGATCCAGGGCTGGCCGCCGTCCTGGCTGACGTTCTGGATGGTCCAGCCTGCCGGCAACACGCCGGCGTCGAAGCTTTCGGACAGGACCGGAGGGCCGTAGCTGCCCACGGCGTATCCGGGAGCGTCGCAGAGGGCCCCGGCGATGAGGGACCAGTTCGCGACGACGGGGGCTCCGGCCGTCAGGACGCCGCCGCCGCCGGCCGCGTACCCGGGACCGATGGCCGTGACGACGAACGTGTAGGCGGTCGCGTCCGGCAGATCGATGGAGTAGGCCCCGGTGACGGGGTCCGTGAAGGCCTGAAAGGGCTCGGTCGTCGCCGAGGTGATGTCGATGCGCGCGTAGAGCGGCCAGCCGTGGCCCGATCCGTCTTTGACGGCGCCGCTCACGGCGACGTTGGGAGCCCCGTTGGGCCCTTTGGGCGCCGCCGCCAGGAGCACGGAGCTCGTTCCGACGGCCGCGCACAGCATCCAGGCCGCGAGCTTCTTCATCATCAGCGGCTTCATTGCGTTTCCTTCCTGTTTCTTCACTCGGGGCCTCATGGGAGGTACGGAATCTGGAACGCCCGGACCAGGAACACCGCCATCTGCGCGTTCGTGATGCTCTGGTTCGGGCAGTAGTTGTCGTTGCCGCAACCGACCGTGACGCCCTCGGCGTAGATTCCCTCGATGTAATCGACCGCGAAGCCGCTCGGACACGGTACGTCGGCGAAAGTCCCCGGCGGCGTGCATGGCGGCGGCGGCAGTGTCCCGTGCTCGCCCTTCCACACGAAGACCGCCATCTGCGCCCGCGTCACCGGCGTGTCCGGACAATAGAGCGGAGGCGCGGCGCTGCATCCGGCCGTGATCTGGTCGTTCACGAGGCCCTGTATGTAGTTCGCATTGAAGCTGCCCGGCAGCACGTCGTCGAACGCGCCGACGTAGACCGGGGGCGGCGTGAGGGCGCCATGGACCGCCCGCTCGATGAAGCCTGCCATGCTGCGCCGCGTGACCACCTCCGCCGGGCAGAAGGAGAACGCCGGCGGCTGCGGGGCGCAGCCCGGCATGACTCCGGCGCCCGCCGCGCCGTAGATGAAGGTGGTGAAGTTGTCCTGCGGCACGTCGCTGAAAAGCACCGTGAGATCGACCGTCACCGGAGGGATCGCGGTCGGCGTGTCCGTCGAGAAGATGAGCGAGCCCTGGCGAAGGCCCGGCAGCAGGCCCGCCGAGTCGAACGTGACCGCCAGAGGCAACGTGCCCCCGTTCGGCACCGTTCCGGACTGCGGGCTCTCGGAGAGCCACGGAATGTCGTTGACGCACCAGCCGGTCTCGCCGGATTCGAACGCGTAGACGATCTGCGTGTCGGGATCCACGATCCAGAGGTGATTCTCGCAGTCGGCCTCGAGGCTGGCGCTCTGGCCCGGCAGCGCAGGAACGCCGCCGCTCGTCACGAGGAAGCCGTCGAGGACCGCGTAGGCATTCTGCGGATCCACCACCCAGACGTTGAACGGCGCCGGAGACTCGGAGGCGACGAAAAGGTGCTTCGTGGTCGGGTTGTACGCGAGCCCGCGATCCCGAGGCCGATATCCTGGGAGTCGATGACGTTGCCGGAGCCGTCGACGTGGAAGACGACGCTGCCGTTGGCTCCCACGTAGTACGTGTCGGTCGCGTAGTCGTAGGCCGCGCCCTTCGGCGAATTCCAGTCTCCACAGATCTTCTTCCCCGTGACGACCTGCGTCACCGGATTCATCTCGAAGAGGCAATTGTCCGTATCCGGGGGACTGCCGACGTTGACTTCCCAGAGCATTCCCGTGCGGCCGTTGTAGGTTCCATCGGCCTGCCAGCATGCCGCCCGAGTTGTGGATGTCGATCTTGTTGCCCGTCTGCGTCCCGTCCGAAAGGTATTCGTACTCGTAGCCGTCGCCCGGATGGCCGGAGAACGCCGAGTCGGGGTTGGAGATCCAGAGCCGGTTGGCACCCGTGTCATACGCGAGGCCCCAGCCGGCCGAGAGCCCGGTCGGGAAGGAGGCCACGACGTTGCCGGCCTGCGTAGACGCCGGCGCATCGGCCGTCGCTCCCGCGGGCGGGCTCGGCGGCGTCACGTCGACCTCCTGCATGACGAAACCGCCGCTGCCGGTGCCGGTGTTCGCCATGATCAGCGTCAGTTCCCCGGTGCTGCCCGGGCTCAGCGACAGGGACAACGGCCGCGGGCTCGCGTCGAGCAGGCCGGCCGTGAGCGAGAAGTCGAGGCGCACCGTGCCGTTCGGGATGACCGTCTTCGCTTTCGTCTGCGGGTGGCGCGCCGGGTACGCGGCCTCGATCGACTGCGAGCCGCTCTCGGAGAAGAGGATGTAGAAGCCGTCGGCCTGATTCGGGTCCTCCGGCGTCGCAAACGTCGTCGTGGGAGCGCCGTCGGGCAGCGTGCGCACGGTGGCCCCGTTCAAGGCGGCGCCGGTGTTGGCATCGCTGACCGTCCCGACGACGAGACCACCTGGCTCCAGGTTGCAGCTCGGGTCTCCGAGCAGAACGTTGTCCACCTGCCACCACCACGCCCACTGCTCGTTTCCGTAATAGTGGAAGCGCGCCCGGACATCGGGCTGACCGCCGGCCACGCCGGTCAGGTCGAGCTGCGTCGTCTGCGGACCCGGCACGTCCGTCGTCTGGTTGAGAACGTTGGTCCACGTGGCGCCGCCGTCCGTGCTCACGTCCACGGCCGAAATGTCATCGAGCGCCCTGTAGTCCTGGTCGAAGCGCAGCACGGGAGCGGCGAGCGAAGAGAAGTCGACCGACGGCGTTATCAGACTGGTGTCGGTGCCGGACGCGCTGCAGTTGCTGTTGACCAGCGCGTAGGCGCCCGCACCGCCGGTCTTGTTGCCGGAGAACTGGCCGCAAGGGTCGGCGCCGGTCTTGATGGTCCAGATGGCGCCGTTGGAGTCGTTCGTGACGCTCCACCCGGAGGGCAGAGAGCCGGAGTCGAAGTTCGCGAATACGCCGGCCCGGCCGTATCCCGGCGCGCTGCACACGACGGAATCGATCTCGAGCGTCCAGTTGGCGACGAGCGCCTGCGGCGCGTTGGCCGAGGGCCCGGCCGGGAGAACCAGGGGCCCGCCTCCCGGAACGTAACCCGGTCCCACCGCGGTGACCAGGAACTGATATCCGGAGCCGGCCGTCAGAACGGTCGAGTAGTAGCCCGTCACCGGATCGGTGAAGAGTGTGGCGCCCGCGTAACCGGGCGGCCCGGAAATGACGACCTTTGCGTACAGGGGCCAGCCCTGGCCCGAACCGTCCGTGACGATGCCGTTTACGACGACGGTCGGGGCGACCCCGAGGGCGAAGTCGAGCACCGTGTCCCCGCCGTCGGAAACGGACGGCGCCGGCGGTGGCGGACAGATAGCCAAACTTCGACGCGGTCACGTCGTACGCGCCGACCGGGAGCGTCAGGAACTGATAGTGGCCCGAATCGTCGGTCGTCGTCGTCGAGTCGCCCGCGGCGGTCGGATGCGAACCGGAGGGCGAGGCCGTCACCGTCGCACCGGCAATCGGCCCGGACGGGCTGGTCACCGTGCCCTCGAGCGCCCCGGCCGCGCCGCTCGTGCAGCTCGGAAACCGGAACGAACCGATGCGCGTCTTGAAGTCGAAACTGGTGGTCGAGGCGTAGTACTGCTGCGTGTACCAGAACGTGCAGTCGTCGACCGGGTCGATGGACATCGTGCTGTAGTCGCCCCACCGGCTGTAGCTGTCCACCTGGCTGCCGGCGCCGGCGAACCAGACGTCCTCGGCGCCCATGAGCCCGAGCGGGTCGCCGGCGAGCCGGCCCGT
The DNA here is from genome assembly GCA_963710945.1 of uncultured Acidobacteriota bacterium. Classification (GTDB taxonomy): domain Bacteria; phylum Acidobacteriota; class Thermoanaerobaculia; order UBA5066; family Gp7-AA6; genus DAHUXD01. The sequence continues at coordinate 480,780 of CAVQCH010000007.1, read as the reverse complement.
GACGCCGATCGCGGGGTGCATGGCCGCGCTCGACTTCGAGTATCCGAGGGCCATGTTGCCGTTTCCGTCCATCGCGATCGAACCCATCCATCGGAAGCTGTCGTCCGGGGCGTAGGTCCCCTGCTGGTAGATCGCCGGCGAGGCGCCCGGGCTGCGGACCTCGTACCAGCGGACGGCCGAGCTGCCGGCCTCCGTGCCAACGGTGTGGTTGACGACGAGCGACTCGTGGTCGCCGAAGTTGCGATAGGCCAGGCGGTACATGACGCGCTCCTGCAGCGTCTCGAGCAGCTCCGGCGAGTCGAGCTGCGGCACGCACTGGCCCCGGAAAGCGTCGCAGACGGGATAGATGAACTCCGCGGCGGGAATGTCGACCGGCCCGGTGAACGTGCTGTTGCCCGGCGTCGTCCAGTCCACGTGGAACTGCCACTCGATGAGGCGCGCGGGCCCGAGCTCGAACGTCATGAAGTAGTTCGGCGAGCCGGCCGGCGGCGGCGTCGGCCCGTCGAGGTCCGACGGCAGCACGCCGCCCTCGAGGCCCGTGTCGAAGGCGATCATTCCGGCCGCAGCGCCGGAGAGCATCGCGCTACGATCGAACGCGTAGGCGCCGCCCTTGAACGCGTTGTCCGGCCCGAACATGTTGAAGGTCATGTAGTACGCGTCGGGCCAGACGCCGAGCTTGCCGTAGTCGCTGAAGAAGTCGTCGCTCGTCTTGAACTCGTACTGGTAATACGGGCCCGTGGGGTCGCTCGTCGTCGAGACGGCGAAGCACTGGTAGAAGGGGCCGGCTGGAAAGTTGGGCAGCGCGAACTGCGAGAACACCCAGCGGTCGGCCTGGCGGTCGTAGCGCACGAGCGGATCGCCGTCGTTCTGAATCTCGCACGGGCCGCCGAGGCCGGCCCAGAAGGCGTTGCCGGGAAACGGACCGAAGACGATGTTGCCCAGCTTGTCGTAGACCACCGCGATGTCGTTGATGTACTGGACGTAGTGGTTCGGGCCGACGTCGCCCTCCGTGTCGGGAGGAACGATCCGAAAACCGACGACGGAGGCATTGTCGGCGTCGGAGAGACCCTCGAACTGGATCTGCTGCTCCGGCTGCGAGAGGCCGAACTGCCTCTGGGCCACGGGGTCAGACGTCGGCCGCGATGCGCCCGGGCCCCGCTTCGGCATGACGTCGTTGGGGACCGCGCGATTCGGGCGCGGCGCGACGGGCCCGACCGCCCGATAGTCCGAGAGGCGCGCCGACACGCCGTGTCGCGTGGCGAATCCCACCGTCGGGGCCTTCGGCGCCGAGTTGTCGGCGGCGAGAGCGATACCGCCGGTCAGAAGCAGGCTCGCTCCGAGCGAGACGACGAGAGCCGAGACCCGGGCCGCGGCGTTGCGGTGCATCCAATCCTCCAGTTCGAGCCGAAAATGGAAAGGAAACCTGGACTATGACACCGGCCGAACCGCCGGCGCAAGAAACCTATTCCGGAAAAGTGTGCGTGACTCGAAATGACCCGGAGGCACATCGAATCGGCCCGCCACCGTTTTCGCCGTGAAATTCCGATGCGCGAGAGACAAATTGTCCCGCAAAATTCTCCCCATCACCGCCGCGCTCGAACGGCGGTCGAGCCGCGGCCGTCAGCGCGGCTCGGTCTTTCCCGGAAGGATCGTGAACACGAGCCCCATGACCGCGACCCCGAGGATCATCCAGCGGGCGCTTTCCCAGGCCTCCGGATAGTGGGCGTGCGCGCCCGAGGCGACCAGGAAGCCGCCGAGCCCGATCCCGAGGAAGGTCAGGCCGACGCGGCGCGTGGCGAGAAACTCGCTCAATATCTCTGGAGCGACCGGTCGATCCGCTCGGCCCATTTGTTGATGCCGCCGACGAGGTTCTTCGCCCTGCCGAAGCCGTGCTCGCGCAGGAAGTGCACGGCGTTTCCGCTGCGCCCCCCGGTGCGGCAGTAGACGACGATCTCGTCGTCCTTCGAGAGCTTGTCGAGGCTCTGCGGCAGCGTGCCGAGCGGGATCTTGACCGAGTCGGGCAGATCCGAGATCGCCCACTCCCGCTCCTCGCGCACGTCCACGAGCACGAGGGCGTCGCCCCGGTCCCGCATGGCCTTGAGCTCCTCGACCGTGACTTCGTCGTCGTGCCCCAGCATGGCGGAAGAAGATACCAGAGGGACCCCGCAGAAGCTCTCGTAGTCGATCAGCTCCCGGACGCTCGGGTTCGGGCCGCAGACGACGCAGGCGGGGTCCTTCTTTATCTTCAGGTCCCGGAAGCGCATGGAGAGCGCGTCCACGAGCACGAGCCGGCCGATGAGCGGCTCGCCGACGCCGAGCAGCAGCTTGAGCGTCTCGGTCGCCTGCATCAGGCCGAGCAGGCCCGGCAGGATCCCGAGCACCCCGCCTTCCGCACAGGAAGGAACCAGGCCGGGCGGCGGCGGCTGCGCGTACAGGCAGCGGTAGCACGGCCCCTTCTCGGCCCAGAAGACCGAGGCCTGGCCTTCGAACCGGAAGACGGACGCGTAGACGTTCGGCTTGCCCGCCAGGACGCACGCGTCGTTGACGAGGTAGCGCGTCGGGAAGTTGTCCGTCCCGTCGGCCACGACGTCGAAGTCGCGGACGATCGCCATCGCGTTCTGCGACGTGAGGCGCTCCTCGAACGGCACGACGCGGACGTTGGGGTTGGCCGAACGCAGGCGGTCGGCCGCGGCGTCGAGCTTGCGCCGGCCGACGTCTTCCGTGCCGTAGAGAACCTGGCGGTGGAGATTCGACGCGTCGACCACGTCGAAGTCCACGAGACCGATGGTCCCGACGCCGGCGGCCGCGAGGTAGAGAGCCGCGGGCGAACCGAGCCCCCCCGCCCCGACGATCAGCACGCGGGAAGCTTTCAGCTTCCTCTGGCCGTCGGGTCCGACCTCGGGGAGGATCAAATGGCGCGCGTAGCGCCCGATTTCCTCATCCGAGAGCCCCGGGAGCACGGTCGTGGACACCCCGCGCATTCTATCGGTCCGCGGCTTTGATAAATTCCCCCCTCCGGAGGTCACACGTGCTCCCTGAGTTCTCCAACGAGCCTTTTACCGATTTCTCCGTCGAGGCGAACCGCAACGCCTTCCGCGCGGCGCTCGCGAAGATCCAGAAGCGCCTCCCGATCCAGGGCACGAACCGCATCGGCGGCAAGGCCGTCGGCGCGACGAAGCACTTGACGTCGGTCAACCCGTCCGACTTCGAGCACGTGATCGGCCGATTCCCCGAGGGGACCGATCGCCGACGCCGGCAAGGCCCTCGACGCCGCGACCAAGGCCTTTCCCGCGTGGAGCCGCCTGCCGGCCGGCGAGCGCTCGGCCTTCATCCTGCGCATCGCCGCGATCCTGCGCCGCCGCAAGCACGAGTTCTCCGCGATGATGGTCCTCGAGGAGTCCAAGTCGTGGCCCGAGGCCGACGGCGACACCGCCGAGGCGATCGACTTCTGCGAGTTCTATGCGCGCGAGATGGAGCGCCTGGCGCTGCCCTACCCGCTGACGCCGTACCCCGGCGAGCGAAACGAGCTCGAGCACATCCCCCTCGGCGTGTGCGTCGTGATCCCGCCGTGGAACTTCCCCCTCGCGATCCTCTGCGGCATGACGACGGCGGCGCTGGTGGCCGGCAACACCGTCGTGCTGAAACCGTCTTCCGACGCCGCCGGCATCGCCACGATGTTCCTCGAGGCGTGCGAGGAGGCCGGCGTCCCCGACGGCGTCCTGAACTTCCTGACGGGCGGCGGCTCGACGGTCGGCAACGCCCTCGTCGAGAACCCGAAAACGCGCCTGATCGCGTTCACCGGGTCCCGCGACGTCGGCATCCAGATCAGCGAGAAGGCCGGGCGCGTGGTGCCGGGCCAGATCTGGATCAAGCGCGCGATCCTCGAGATGGGCGGCAAGGACTTCATCCTGGTCGACGAGACGGCGGATCCCGAGGACGTCGCCAACGGCGTCGTCGCCGCGGCCTTCGGTTTCCAGGGCCAGAAGTGCTCGGCCTGCTCGCGACTGATCGTCCATCAGAAGCTCCACAAGGACGTCCTCGACCGCGTCGTCGCGAAGACGAAGGCTCTCTCGGTCGGCGACGTGCGCGACCCGAAGCACAACGTCGGCGCCGTCATCAACGCGAGCGCCCACCGCCGCATCCTCGAGTACGTCGGCGTCGGAAAGCGCGAGGGGCGGATCGTGGCGGGCGGCAAGGCCGGCCCGAAGCAGGGCTACTTCGTGATGCCCACCGTCGTGGACGGCGTGGGCCCCAAGTCGCGCCTGGCCTGCGAGGAGATCTTCGGGCCCGTGCTCGCCGTCCTCAAGGTCCGCAGCTTCGAGGAAGGAATCGCGGTCGCCAACGACTCCGAGTACGGTCTGACGGGCTCGCTCTACTCGCAGGACCGCGAGCGGCTCCTGCGCGGCAAGCGCGACCTGCACGTGGGCAACCTCTACCTGAACCGCAAGTGCACGGGCGCGCTCGTGGGAGTGCACCCGTTCGGCGGCTTCAACATGTCCGGCACGGATTCCAAGGCCGGGGGGCGCGAGTACCTGACCCTCTTCACGCAGCAGAAGTCGATCTCGGAAAAGCTGTAACGGCAAATCGGGAAGGAGGCGGCGATGTTCCGTTTGCTCGGCGTCCTGATTTTCGTCCTCGACATCATCGCGATCGTGTCGATCCTCAAGAGCACGGCCGACGGGGGCACGAAGCTGCTGTGGATCGTCCTGGTGATCCTGCTCCCCTTCCTCGGAATGATCCTCTACTTCGCAATGGGTCCGGGCCGCCGGACCGTGATCTGAGGCGCGCCGCGTGAGCGAAGGCGAGTTTCCCCGGCCGGCACGGCGTTTCGACGGCGTTGGGTTCTCCGAGATCGTCCGGGTCCGCAACCGGGTGATGGAGCTTCTCGCCGCCGGGCAGAAGGTCTGGCGCTTCGAGGGCGGCGAGCCCTGGATGAACACGCCCGACCCCGTGAAGGACGCCATGGCCGCGGCGCTCGCCCGCAACCAGACGCGCTACGCGCCCTCCTCGGGCATCCCGGAGCTGCGCCGCGCGATCCTCGGGAAGGTGCGCGATCGCAACGGGATTCCCGCCGACGACGAGAGCCCGATCGTCGTCAACGGCGGGATGCAGGGACTCTTCGCCGCGTTCGCGACGCTGCTCGATCCGGGCGACGAGGTCCTGATGTTCTCGCCGTACTGGACGCCGATCGCGGACCTGGTCGCGTACCACCAGGCGTCCGCGGTCCTCGTCCCGACCGCCGCGGCCCGCCGCGAGGGCATCGGCGCCGCGCTGGCGCGGCACGCCACGTCGAAGACCAAGCTCCTCTACTGGAACAGCCCGGGCAACCCGACCGGCGACGTCTTCTCGCGGCGCGAGGCCGAAGAGGTCGCCGCCTTCGCGCGCGAGCGCAATCTCGCGGTCGTCTCCGACGAGGCCTACGAGGACCTGATCTACGAGGGCGAGCCGAACGTGGCGATCGCTTCCCTGCCCGGCATGTACGAGAGGACGATAACGGCCTTCACCCTTTCGAAGAGCTACTCGATGACCGGCTGGCGCCTCGGCTACGTCATCGCGCCGAAACGGTACCGCTCCGCCATCCAGACCGTCGTGCTCTACACGACCAACGGGGTCTCGACGCCCACGCAGTGGGCCGGGGTGGAGGCGCTCGCGCGGGGCACCGAGTTCGCCGCCGGCTGGAAGAAGGGCTATCGAGAGCGCCGCGACCGCCTCGTCGCCGGCCTCGCGGCCGCCGGTTTCGAGCTCGATACGCCGAGGGCGGCCCTCTACCTCTTCCCGAAGACGCCTTCCTGGCTCGGCGCCGACTCGAGGCAGGCCGCGCGCACCCTGCTCGACGAGGCGAAGATCGCCACGGTTCCCGGCGTCGTTTTCGGCCCGGAGGGAGAGGGTCACCTGCGCTTCTCATTCTCGGTCTCGGACGAGATGATCGCCGGCGGCGTCGAGGCGCTCGCGGCATTCGCCACCCAGTCCGCCGGCGCGCGGCGCTGATCGGAGCGAAAGACCTCTCTTTGCCGAGGTCCGGACCGCGATCCGACGCTGATGCGTTCGGATCTTCCCCGATGCCACCCTCATGGATAAGGATCTGAATGCCGGTTTAGCCTGGCAGGCGGCCGACATAGCAGGTGGGTTCCATGCCTCGGCGCCTCGTTCTTTCGGCTGCCGTTCTCGTCGCCCGCCCTGCGTCCCGTCGCTCGGTCATCCTCGTTCTCATTCTGACTCGCTGTCATCGTGGTTCTCGGCCTCGGGCTCGGCTGCGCCACGACGATGCCGCTGCCGCCCGAGCTCCAGAAGGCCCCGGCCATCGCCACGACCGGCAGGAGCCGGATGGTGGTCATGGGCAAAGTGAAGCCGCCCAGCCTCGAGCCATACCTGTTGAAGGACCTCGAGACGGGCTCGGGGTCGAGCGCGATCTCGGCCGGCACGGTGGCCTTCGGATCCGGAATCGGGTTCGAATGGCGAAAGGTCGACGGTGGGCTCTCGTTTCGGCTCGAAAAGGAAGGGGCCGAGACGGTGGCGCTCGGTGAAGTCTCCTGCGTCTGGGGCGTCGCCACGACCTCCGGGTGGATTCGCCCACGGCGCTTACGGATCCGAGTTTCGGATCCCGAGCGGGAGCTCTCTGGCCTGTCGGATCGTCCAGGCGCCGGGCGCCGAGCCCTGGAAGCTCCTGCTGTGGACGGGCGCACCGTCGAATCCGATCATCCCGGAGTTTCCGTCGGGAGGCGTGCTGGCCCGCGGAGACGTCCGATATGCGGCCGTCTCCACCAACGTGATCGAGCCTGCCGGGATCCACGCCCCGTACATGACCGGAACACTCTTCACGCGCGACGACCAGGCCATAGCGGCTGTCGAGCGCCTGCTCCCGGGCCGCGTCCTCGCGCAGCCGTCGCTCTCCCCCGAGGACCAGTCGCTTTTCGTCGCGGTCGGCGCCGCGATCTTCGTTTACGACACCCAGACCCAAGCGCAGATGCGCTGAGTGGCATGGCGCCGATTCTCCGGAGGCGTGATGAACGGAATGAAGAAGTCACCCGCTCTGGTTTTCGCTAGCTCTCGCCGCGTCGACGGCGGCGCTCGTCCTGGGGCAGCTCGGGCCGCTCCATCTCGGTTTCGTGTACGACAGCGACCCGACTCCGTCGAAGTGGAAGCCCGCGGGAGTCGCGCTCGCGATCGGAACGATCACCGACGTTCGCAGCCTCGAAGACCCCATGAGGGTCGGCGAGTGCCAGGCGACCGGACCCACCCCCGTCCCGGTGATGTCGCTGACTCCGGTGCCGGATTTCATCAAGCAGGCGCTCCAGGTTTCGCTCGGGAAGTGGAAGGTCAACGTGACGCCCGAGGCCGACCGCGTGCTGCGCTGCGAGGTCCTTCAGTTCTGGGTGCTGGAGAAGAAGCGGTTCGCCGCGAACGTGGCCCTGCGCTTCATGCTCGAGGACCGCAGCGGCACGGTTCTCTTCCAGACGGAAGTGGCCAACGACGATTCCACCTGGGGAAAGACCTGCAATGAAAAGAACTACGTCCAGGTCCTGAGCACGGCCACGCAGCGGGCGATCGTGGACCTGGTCAACAACAAGGAATTTCGGGCGGCGCTCACGAGCAGTCATTGATCGAGACGGGTCCGAGGAAACCATGAACACCGGGAGAAGGAAATCCGCCCGTCACCCACGAGGCGCAACCCTGCGCCGGCTTCCTGCCGCGCCCATCCTTCTCTTGCTGCCTCTGGTTCACCGAAGCACCCGGCAACAAGATCGGGCGGATCGACCACGGCGGGCGTGGCCACGGAGTTCCCGGTCCCCACCGCCGCCAGCAGCCCCGGTGACATCACGGCCGGCCCGGACGACAACCTCTGGTTTACTGAGATGGACCGACAACCAGATCGGCCGGATCACCACGGCCGGCGTCATCACGGAGTTTCCGATCCCCACGGCCAACAGTGTTCCAGCCGAGCATCGCGCGCGGGGACGGACGGCAACCTCTGGTTCACCGAAGCGGACGCCAACCAGATCGGCCGGATCACGCCGGCCGGCGTCATCACCGAGTTCCCGGTCCCCACGGCCAACAGCAGACCCACTAGGTATCGCGCGCCGGTCCGGACGGCAACCTCTGGTTCACCGAGGACAGCAGCGCCAACCAGATCGGCCGGATCACAACGGCCGGCGTCATCACGCGAGTTTCGCCATCCCCACGCCCGACAGCTACCCGGCCGGGATTGCGGCCGGCCCGGACGGCAATCTCTGGGCAACGTCGAGCTCGTCATCAAGGTCCTCGACGGCACGGCCATCAACGGCCACTTCTGGGTCTTCTACGGCGCCCTTTCCAACGTCCAGTACACGATCACCGTCACCGACACGCAAACGCAAGCCGTCAAGACCTACACGAACCCCAGCGGCACGCTCGCCAGTGTCGCCGATACGTCGGCATTTTGAAGCCGGGAGCAGGAGCGCGAACGGAGCCTCCCATGTGCAGTCACACTTTCAAATCTCGTTGGCTCCGAACTTCCTTCAGCGGCCGCTCTGCGGTATTGATGCTGTCTCTCCTCATGGCCGGCCTGGCCGAAACCGTCGGCGGTCAGGTCATCACCGCGTTTTCGGTCCCGGGCGGCGCCGAAGCCATTACGGCCGGCCCGGACGGCAACCTCTGGTTCACCCAGCGCCTCAATCAGATCGGCCGAATGACAACGAGTGGCGCCGTCGCCATAGCCTCCGTCCCAACGGCCAACAGCTCCCTCATCGGCATCACGGCTGGCCCGGACGACAATCTCTGGTTCACCGAATACGACGCCAGCAAGATCGGCCGGATCACCACGACGGGCGTCATCACCGAATTCCCTACCCCCATCGGCCTCGCCTACCCCCGGGGAATTGCGGCCGGCGCGGACGGCAATCTCTGGTTCGGCGGGATCAGCCCGATCAGCCGGATCACAACGGCCGGTGTCATCACCGCGTTCGAAACGGGCTTCAACGTGACCTACGGCGTCGCCAGGGGCCCGGATGGCAACATCTGGTTCACCGAAGCAGGCGGCTACCGGATCGGCCGGGTCACGCCGACCGGCGTTGTCTCCAGGTTCCCCATCCCCGCGCACTACTGCCGACCCCTGGGCATCGCCGCCGGCCCGGACGGCAACCTCTGGTTCACCGAGGCGGACGGCAACCAGATCGGACGGATCACCACGGCTGGCGCCATCACCGAGTTCCCGATCCCCACGGCAAGCAGCGTGCCTGCGAGCATCGCGGCCGGCCCGGACGGCAACCTCTGGTTCACCGAAAACAGCGGCAACCAGATCGGACGGATCACCACGACGGGAGCCATCACCGAATTCCCCCTGCCCGACGCCCTCAGCGGGCCCTGGGACATCACGACCGGCCCGGACGGCAACCTCTGGTTCACCGAGGGAGGCGGGATCGGCCGGATCACCACGGGGCGCTGCGTCTCCGACTCGACCACGCTTTGCCTCAACCAGTCTCGCTTCCAGGTGACAGTCGACTGGGAGGTGCCGCGCGAAGGCCGCTCGGGTCACGGCACGGCCGTCCCGATCACCGCCGACACTGGCGCCTTCTGGTTCTTCAACAGCGACAACACCGAGCTCGTCATCAAGGCCCTCGATGCCCGCGAGGTCAATGGGCGCTTCTGGATTTTCTACGGCGCCCTGTCCAACGTCCAATACACGATCACCGTCACCGACATGGCCACCGGAGCCGTGAAGACCTACGAGAATCCCGACGGAACGCTCGCGAGCGTGGCCGACACGACGGCGTTCAACCCGACAGGCGCCGCCGTCGAGACACAGGACACGGCTTCCAGCGGAGAAATCGAGAGGCGCTCCGCCGAGGAGCTCTACGGGCTCTACGCCAGGCTCACCGAGACCGCCAGGGCGAAGATCGCGCCATCCCCCTGTACGCCCGGCAGCACGACGCTCTGCCTGAACGAGTCGCGTTTCCATCTGACGGTCGACTGGGAGGTCCCGGCCGAAGGCCGCTCCGGACACGGCACCGCCGTTCCCCTCTCCGGCGATACGGGCTACTTCTGGTTCTTCAACGGCGACAACGTCGAGCTCGTCATCAAGGTCCTCGACGGCACGGCCCATCAACGGTCACTTCTGGGTCTTCTACGGCGCCCTTTCCAACGTCCAGTACACGATCACCGTCACCGATACCTCGACGGAAACCCAAAAGACCTACACCAACCCGAGCGGCACGCTCGCCAGCGTCGCCGATACGTCGGCCTTCTGAAGATGAGACTGCGAGCGCCTCCCGTGCACGGTCCAGGGCTCAGCCGGCTCCGGTCTTCGCGCTCCTCTCTCTTGATCCTCGCCCTCCTCGCAGCCGGCCTGACCGGCCTCGCGCGCGGTCGAGCCGCGACGGACGACGGCATCACGGTCGCGGCGCCCGACACGATTCGCGCCGCCAGCCACTTTCTCTATCGCACCGACGGGCAGGGAGGGATTGTTCCCGTGGCTCCGGAGCAGCAGCTGGCTGCCGAGGCGAACGACTTTCCGGCGATGCGCGCCGCCGGATTCAACTCCGTTCTCCTCGTCGAATTCCGGAAGAAGTTCGATTCCCCCGACGGGCTCTCGAACCTCCGGATGGAGCTCCAGACCGCGCGACAAAACGGAATACGGGTGCTCATGGGGCTGAACTACGGCGCCGATTTCGAGATTGCGCGAACGACGACGCCCGACGAGCTGACGCTCGAGGCGGCACGCCTCCAATCCTGGCTGTCATTCGTCGTTGGGCTCCTGTCGGGCGTCGAGGATTACGCCGACACCGTGTACCCCTTCGTCTTCGAGGAGGGGGCCGTCCCGGCCGACATCGCGAACGATTGGGAGAGTCGGCACGACTGGATCGCAACGCGGCTGGGGGCCACGATCGGCAACACGCCGGCGTTGCTGCCGCCCGCGCTGCGCGCACGCTTCTCGCTCGGCTGGTACGGCGCCTGGTCATCGATCGAGGACGCGCGCCCGGCGTCCGGATTCGACTGGGTGGGACAAGGGCGGTTCTACTTCGACCCGAGCATTGGCCTGACGTGGGTCAGGAAGGGACTCACGGATGACGAGATCGTCGCCGACCTGACGGAGACGTTTGCGCACCTGCGAGCGATGTACCCCGGACTTCCGATCGTCCTCGTCGAAGGCGGCTACTGCACCTGCGACTCCTCGACCTTCGAACGCGCGGCCGAGGTCTATTCCCTGCTGGCCCGTTTCTGCCTTGCAAGCGGATACGGCTGGAACCTCTGGGGCTATCGGACGCTTCTGACACCCGAGCAGGAGTGCGCCGCGAGGGGAGGCAAGGGAGGTCACAGTCTGACCAACCCCGATGGCTCGCCTCGCCCCGCGCTCCGTGCCGTCGAGGACGTCCTCCGCGAACGGGGCGCCCGGATGCCGCCCCGTCGTATTTCACCTACGGGGCGCGTGCCTCGAGTTTCGAGGCGCGAGCCCGGGGCCCCTCCGCACACGCAGTAAGATGAAACGTAAAGGGGTCCCCATGCCGATGCGCAGGGTGTTCTCCGGTTCCCTCCTTCTTCTGCTGCCCCTCGCTGGCGCCTGCACCGTCCCCTTCGTGACGCACCTGCCGGTCCAGGTCCATCCGCCGACCGTCGGCCGGCTCGTCAGCGAGGAGCGTCCCGGGATCTCGGTCGTCGTTCACGACGCGAGGCCCGATCCGGCCGTGCTCGGCGCCCTGACGAACGCGATGCAGCCGGACCGCATCCACTGGCTCTTTGCGGCCGACAAGCCCGGTGACGTCGCGCTGCTCTTCCAGAACGCGTCGAAGGACGCGGCGGCGACGCTCGGCTTCGGCGCGGGGACCGACCTGGCGCTCGACCTCACCATCGCGCAATTTCGCATCGACATGCATTCCAGCGGATCCATCAGCAATTGCATCGGCTACGGGATCATCGGCGCGGTGCTGAAGGCTGCCGACGGAGCGGTCCTGCGATCCGCGACCGCGCGGGTCGTGTACTGGGAAGACACCGCGGCCAAGAACGGCTTCAAGGACATCTCGATGCAGGCGATCAGCCGCCTCTACATGCTGGCGGCCTGGCAGGCGACGGCTGGCATCCTGCGAGAGCAATACCCGTCCATCCCGGCCAACGCGGTACGCGGGGCGATCGCCCTCACCGGAAAGGGAACGGATCTCGAGCGGCGCGAGGGCGTTTTCTGGCTCGGCCTGATCGCGGGAGGCGATTCACCGCAGAACCCGAGCGTCGAGACCCTCCTGCTCGCCCTCTTCCGGGGCCAGGAGGATCAGACGGTGGCGCAGGCGGCGGCGGAGGCGATCGGGATGATCCGCCTCGAGAGCGCGAAGCCGGATCTCGAAGCGGCCTTGTCGGGATCGAAGAAGCTCCCCGACTGGGACATCGAGGACACGGAGTCGGTCTGGTACCTCCTGAAGGGCCTTCACGGCCTCGGCGTCACGGATCTCGCCAGCCGCATCCCGCCCGGTGGCGGTCTGAACATGCGCGACCGGCTGGTCGACCTGACGAGGTTTCTCGCGTCCGGGGAGATTCCTCCCATGTCCGCGAGCCGGGCGCAGGACTACGAGACGGGAAAGCAGAAGCTGAAGTGAGTGCGGGCGCTGTGCCGGCCGGCGCCGCTCAGAACCGGAACGTCGCTCCCGCGCGCACGTCCATCTGCTGCAGGTAGCGATCGCCCGTGTTCCAGCAGGTGGTGCCGGTGTAGGGGGAGTCGACGCAGAACTCGAAGCCGTCCGTCGTGTACAAGTACGCGGGGATGTAATGGAACTCGACGCGCACGCCGGCATGCTCGCTCAGGTACCACTTCAGGCCGGCCGAAACGCTGAACGAGGGCAGGACGCTGTCCACGGCGCCCGTATCGGAATGGAGGATCGTGACGCCCACCGCGAGCCCGAAGTACGGGCGCAGGCGCGCGCCCGGCGACCCGACGTTGGCGATCCAACCGATCTGGGCGTCGTTCACGCCGACGCCGAAGGTGCGGTTCGGGTCTCCCGGGGCTCTCGTGACCGCCGTCGCGGTGGGCCCGGAGAAGCTGTATTGGGCCTCGAGCTCCAGGAGCGGGTTCAGGTTGTAGCCGAGGGTGAAGCCGTAGGTCGGCGAGTTGCCGAAGTCAATCTCCGAAAAAGGGCTGCCCGCCTCGGAGCTCAAGCCGCTCTCGAAGCGGTACCCGGCCATGACGGAAGCCTCGAAGCGAGGGTTCGGCGGCGTTATCGGGGCGGGCGGCGCATCCTGCGCCACCGCGTTGCGCCCTCCGAGAGCAAGTGCGGCCAGCGCGGCGACGGCTCGCAGAATGCGCCTGACCATCGGGCCCCCCTTGAGGACAGCATCCCCCACCTGTCGGACGCCCGATAGAGCAGCTCGAATCAGGCCCCGACTAGCGCCGGTACGCCTCCGGGCGGCGGTCGCGCAGGGCCGGGAACTTCGCGCGGGCGTCCTGCACGGCGGCGGGCTCGACGTCGCAGAGGAGCACCGCTTCCGCCGCACCGCCCTCCGTCAGCACCTCGCCCCACGGCGAGATCGCCGCGGAATCGCCGGTGTAGCGCAGTCCCCCGCCCTCGCCCACGCGATTGACGCCCGCGACGTAGCAGAGATTCTCGATGGCGCGGGCGCGCAGGAGCGTGCGCCAGTGCTCGCGGCGCGCCTGGGGCCAGTTCGCGACGAGGGCGAACAGGTCCGTGTCCTCGGCGGCGAGGCGGAAGGGCTCGGGAAAGCGCAGGTCGTAACAGACGAAGGGCGTCACGCGCACGCCCGTCGATGGCAACGGTGACGATGCGGTCGCCTCCCGTGTATACGCGGTCCTCGCCGCCGAACGTGAAGGGATGGATCTTGGCGTAGCGCGTCGCGTCGCCGTCGGGGGCCGCGAGGATCGCCATGTTGCGCGGGCGCGGCGTGCCCACCTCCGGGATGCTGGCGAGAACCCACATGTCGAGATCCTTCGCCGCCCCGCGCAGGAAGGTCTCCGAAGGGCCGCCCGCGGGCTGCGCGATCCGATCGGACTCCATGGAGAAGCCGGTGCAGAACATCTCGGGCAGGAGCGCGAGCTTCGCCCCCTTCCCGCGGGCCTCCTCGAGGAGGCGGCGCGCGCGCGCGTGGTTCTCGGCGACGTTCTCCCACGCGAGGTCCATCTGGACGAGGGCGATCTTCATTTCAGCGCTCCCGCTAGAGCCCCGAGTCTCTGGACGGCCGCTTCGAGCGTCTCGCGTTTCTTGCAGAAGGCAAAGCGCACGTACGACCGTCCGTGCTCGACGTTGTCGTAGAAGACGGATGGCGGAATCGCGGCCACGCCGACATTCTCGATGAGATGCCGGGCGAACGCCCGGTCGTCGTCGAAGCCGAAGGGCCGGAAATCCGCGCACGCGAAGTAGGTGCCCTGCGGGGCGCGGACCCGGAAGCCGATCCGCGTCAGCTCCGCGACGAGATAGTCGCGCCGGGCGCGGTAGTCGGCCAGAAGCGAGGCGTAGTAGTCGGGGCCCGCCGCGAGGGCGGCTGCGGCGCCGTGCTGGAGCGGCGTAGCCGTCGCGAAGGTGATGAACTGGTGCGCGGCGCGCACGGCGGCCGCGAGCTCCGGCGGGGCCACCGCCCAGCCGATCTTCCAGCCCGTGAGCGAGAACGTCTTGCCGAAGGACGAGATCGTGATCGTCCTCTCGCGCATGCCGGGAAGAGCGGCCATCGGCGCGTGGCGGCCCTCGTAGACGAGGTGCTCGTACACCTCGTCGGTGATGCACAGGACGCCGCGCTCGCGGCAGAGGGCGGCGATCGTCTCGAGCTCGCCGGCCGAGAAGACCTTGCCCGTCGGATTGTGCGGCGTGTTGAGTAGCACCGCGCGCGTCCGCTCGGTGAAGGCCGCGGACAGCTCGGCGGGGTCGAAGGACCAGTCCGGGGCCCGCAGCGTCACGATCCGCGGCACCGCGCCCGCCATGCGGACGCTCGCCTTGTAGGAGTCGTAGTAGGGCTCGAAGAGCACCACCTCGTCCCCTGCCTCGCAGATACCCTGGATCGCCGCGAAGATCGCCTCGGTCGCCCCGGAGGTCACGACGATCTCGTCGTCGGGCGCGAAGTCGAGCCCGTAGTCGCGCCGGTACTTGGCCGCGAGCGCGCGATGCATCTCGGGGATGCCGGTCATGCGCGCGTACTGCCCGTGACCGGCGCGGATCGCGGCGATCGCGGCGTCCTTCACGAACTCGGGCCCGTCGAAATCCGGGAAGCCCTGAGCGAGATTGATCGCCCCGTGCTCGTTGGCGAGGCGCGTCATCTCCGTGAAGATCGTCGTCCCGAATCCCTCGAGTCGGGAGGAGAGTGCCCCGCGCATGGCCCGGATGATATCGGTCGGCACGGCTGATATCCTCCCGGGCGCCATGGCACCGACAAAATCGCACTACCGCATCGCCATCATCGGATCCGGCCCGGCCGGCTGGACCGCCGCCCTCTACGCGTCCCGCGCGGAGCTTTCCCCGGTCGTCTTCGAGGGGCCGCAGCCCGGCGGGCAGCTCACGATCACGACCGAGGTCGAGAACTATCCGGGCTTCCGGCACGGGATCCAGGGGCCCGAGCTGATGGAGATCTTCCGCGAGCAGGCCAGGCGCTTCGGCACCGAGGTCGTCCTCGACACCGTGACGGACGTGGACTTCAAGCGCCGTCCTTTCCGGCTTTCCCTCGACGCCGGGGGCGGAATCACCGCCGACGCGGTGATCGTCTCCTCGGGCGCGTCGGCCAAGCTTCTGGGAATCGAGTCGGAGACCGCGATGATGGGCCGCGGCGTCTCGGCCTGCGCGACCTGCGACGGCTTCTTCTTCAAGACCAAGGAGGTCGTCGTCGTCGGCGGGGGCGACACCGCCATGGAGGAGGCCAACTTCCTGACGAAGTTCGCGACGAAGGTCACGATCGTGCACCGCCGCGAGGAGTTCCGCGCGTCGAAGATCATGCTCGAGCGCGCGCGCCACAACAAGAAGATCGAGTGGAAGTTGAACTCCGCGGTCGTCGAGATCCAGGGCGGGGAGACCGGCGTCACCGGCGTCACCCTCGAGGACACGACCACCGGAGCCCGGACGCCCTTCGCGACGCAGGGCGTCTTCGTCGCGATCGGGCACTCGCCCAACACCGAGATCTTCAAGGGCAAGCTCGAGATGAACGACGTCGGCTACGTGAAGGTCAGGCACCCCTCGACGTACACCTCCGTCGAGGGCGTGTTCGCCGCCGGCGACGTCGCCGACCCGACCTACCGGCAGGCCGTCTCGGCGGCCGGCGAGGGCTGCAAGGCGGCGATCGACGCCGAGCGCTGGCTCGCGGCGCAGGGAATCCACGGGTGAACGGGCAGCCGGGGGACGACGACCCCCGCCACACCCCCTTCCTCGCGATCCTCGCCTACGTCCTCGGTTTCATGGGCGCGCTCGCCCTCATCGCCTGGATCCTCGCCCGCCTCCTGAGACACGGCTGAGAACCCGGGCGGCATCCGCCCCGTACCAACCCGTACACCCATGCTGAAGTACTGGAAGGACCTGCGTTACCTGCCGCGCCCCGTGTGGATCGTCGCCGTCTCGCAGCTGGTCAACCGCGCGGGCTCGATGGTGCTCTCGTTCCTCGTGCTGTACCTGACGCGCGAGCGCGGGTTCTCGGCCGAGCACGCCGGATTCATCCTCTTTCTCTACGGCGCCGGCTCGATCGTCAGCGCGCCGATCGCCGGCCGCCTCGCGGACCGCTGGGGGGCCGTGCCCCTGATGCGCGCCTCGCTCTTCCTCTCGGGCGTGATGCTGCTCGCCTACCCGCTGGCTCACGCGCCCTGGGCGATCGCCGCCGTCACGATCACGCTGGCCATGCTGACGGAGGCCTTCCGGCCGGCCGCGATGGCGTTCTTCGGCGAGACGGTCGAGCCCGCGCGCCGCAAGTCCGCCTTCGCCGTCTATCGCCTGGCGATCAACCTCGGCATGGCCATCGGGCCCGCGATCGGCGGCATCCTCGCGACGATCTCCTTCCGCTATCTCTTCCTCGCCGACGCCGGGACGTCCGTCGCGGCCGGCCTGGTGCTGGCGCTCTCGGCCATCCCCCACCGCGCGGCGAAGGCGCCGGCCTCCTCCGACACCCACCTCTCGGGGGCGACGCGCCTGCACCTCTCGACGGCCGCGCACGCGGACCCGCGCTTCCTGTTCTTCCTCGCGGGCGTACTGCCGGTGGTGGTCATCTTCTTCCAGCACATTTCCTCGATGCCGCTCTACATCGTCAACAACCTCGGCTTCTCGCCCCGCACGTTCGGTCTGCTCTTCTCGCTCAACTGCCTGATCATCGTGGCCGTCGAGATCCCGTTGAATGCCGCGACGGCGCACTGGTCGCACCGGCGCACCCTCGCGCTCGGCGCCCTGCTCTCCGGCGCCGGCTTCGGCGCCATGGCTTTCGCGCGGGACTTCTGGACGCTGGCCGCCACGGTCGTGGTCTGGACGTTCGGCGAGATGCTCTTCTTCCCGGCCTCCGCCGCCTACGCGACGGACATCGCGCCGGATGCGCGGCGCGGGGAGTACAGCGGCCTGTACACCATGACGTTCTCCATCGCCTTCGGCGTCGGCCCGTGGGCCGGGACCGTCGTGCTCGGGCGCCTCGGCGCGCGGGTCCTCTGGGGTCTGACGTTCCTGCTCGGCACGCTCGCCGCCGCGATGTTCGTCCGCCTGCCCGAGCCCCGGCATCACCGCGCGGCGTCCGAGCAGACGCTGCCCGATGCGGCGGGCGCCGCGGAGATCTGAGAGGGCCCCGCGTCGAGTTCGGATTCCTCGCTGCGCTCGGGATGACGGCAGCCAGCGACAGGGGGCACGCGCTGGACGGGACTGGCCCTCGCGGGCGTCTCGGGATAGAACGGTCTCTGCAGGGAGGCACGAACATGGGCGTCTTCGATCAGGTCCTCGGCGGCATCATCGGTCAGTTCGGCAGCGGCGCGCAGAAGGGCTCGCTCCTCGACCTCGCGACCAACGTGATCCAGAGCCAGCCCGGCGGCCTCGGCGGGCTGCTGCAGAAGTTCCAGTCCGCCGGGCTCGGCGAGCACGCGGACTCCTGGGTCGGCACCGGCCAGAACAAGCCCGTCTCGGGCGACCAGGTCTCGAGCGCGCTCGGCGCCGGCAACATCGCCGCGCTCGCGCAGAAGCTCGGGATCAACGCGCAGACGGCGTCGACCGCGCTCGCGGCCCTGCTGCCCGTGATCGTCGACCAGCTCACGCCCAAGGGGCAGGTCGAGCATGGCGCCGATCTCTCGAGCGCAGCTCGCGAGCCTGAAGTCGAAGCTGATGGCCTGACTAGGAAGACTTCGGCTCGGAGGGAGGGTGGGTCCTCATGTGGATCTCGGTCCCGCCCTTCTCGTAGCGGACCTCGTCCATCAGCTGGTTGATGAGGTAGATCCCGCGGCCGCCCGTCGAGAAAAGGTTCTTGCCCAGGATCGGGCTCGGGATCGACGCCGGGTCGAACCCCGGGCCGGGGTCGCGCACGATGATCAGCATCCCGCGCGCGTGATCGCACGCGACGCAGCACTGCACTTCCTTGGACGGGTCGTGGCCGCTTCCGTGCTCGATCGCGTTGGCCAGCGCCTCGCGCAGCGCGAGCTCGATCTCGAACTCGCGCCCGGCGGCGCACCCCATCTCCGTGACGATCTCCATCACCTTGCCGACGACGGGAGAGATGGCGTTGACGTCGCCCGGGAGCTTGAGGTCCACCTTGACGAGCAGGTCCTCGGATTCGAACTCGCAGCGGGGAACGGGCGAACTCGACATGTCGGACCTCCCTGGGGGATTCGGCGCCATCTTATGCCGGCTGGATCCCGGCCAGGATCGCCTGGAATCGCGGGTCCGGGCGCAATCGGTCGAACTGCGGGCTGATCCGCGGCCAGACCCAGAAGAGGCCGTTGCGGTCCGCGAGGGCCCGGCGCAGAGATTCGAGGGCCGCCTCGTCGTCGCCGAGCGCTCCCTGCGCGAAGGCGAAGTGGAGGGGCGCGACGTACTCGTGCTTGGATTGCAACTGGATCTCGGCGAGCACCGCCCGCGCGTCCTTCTCCCGGCCCGACGAGGCGAGGCTGCTGGCGTAGAGGGCCAGCGCCCACGGCATCTCGCGCTCCGTCACCGCGACCAGCTTCTCGAGCGTCGCCAGCGACTCGTCGTGATGGCCGGCGGCATCGCAGGCCATGCCGAGCGCCCACAGCGCGTAGACCCCCGAGGAATCCACGTCCACGGCCTTGCGGAACCCGTCGAGGGATTCCTCGAAGCGCCTCTCGAAGAAATAGGGCCACGCCAGGTTCACGTGGATGTTGGAGGAGAGGGGCTCGAGCTCGACCGCGCGGCGGCCGAGGGTGAGAGACTCCTCGATGCGGTGCAGGGCCGCGAGCTGGAGGGCGAGCCAGGAATAGGCCGAGGCCGAACGGGGCGCGAGCTCGATCGCCCGCCGGAAGTGTCCCTCCTCGCGCTCCATATCCCAGCCGTAATAGTGGTCGAGGATTCCGAGCGCGACGTGGACCTCCGCTGAATCGGGCTCGAGCTCCTGGGCCCGGCCCGCGGCGGCGCGACCCTTGCCGAACGCCTCGAGCGTCGAGATCCCGCCGTAGAAGCCGAAGATCCCGTACGCCTCGGCCAGTCCCGTGTAGGCGGCGGCCAGCTTCGGATCCCTGGCGATCGCCGCTTCGAACTCGGGGATCGCCTTCTTCGCCTGGCGCTGGTTGAAGAAGTAGCGCCCCTTGAGGTAGCGGTTGTAGGCCTCGACATCGCGCGTGCCCGGCGAGACGAGGAGCTCCTCCTGCGAGGGAAGGAGGCGGACCTTCAGGGCCGTGGCGATCGAGCGGGCGATTTCGTCCTGCACCTCGAAGACGTCCTGCATCTGGCGGTCGAAGCGCTCCGACCAGAGGTGGTAGCCGTTGGAGACGTCCACGAGCTGCGCCGTGATGCGCAGGCGCTGGCCGGCCTGGCGCACGCTGCCCTCGAGCACGGTGCCGACGCCGAGCTCGCGGCCGATCTGTCGCACGTCCGTGTCCTTGCCCTTGAAGGCGAACGAGGACGTGCGGGCGGCGACGCGCAGCGAGGCGATGGCGGTCAGGGCGTTGATGATCTCCTCGGTCATGCCGTCGCTGAAGTACTCGGCGTCGCGCTCCGAGCTCATGTTGCGAAACGGCAGGACGGCAATCGAGGTCGCCAGGGCCTGCGCCCCGGATATCGTCAACGGGGCCTTCGGCCCCGAGGGCTCGCGTTCGGCGACCTGCAGCGCGAAGGCGAGGTCGCGCGCCGACTGGAAGCGGTCTTCCGGCATCTTCTCGAGACAGTGTGCGACGATGTCGCGCAGCTCCGGCGGGATGGGACGATCCGGCGTGGCGGGCGGCTCGTCCTGCAGCACGGCCATCATGGTCTCGACCGGGCTGGCGCGATGGTAGGCACGCTGTCCGGTCAGC
Source organism: uncultured Acidobacteriota bacterium (assembly GCA_963710945.1). Taxonomy (GTDB): domain Bacteria; phylum Acidobacteriota; class Thermoanaerobaculia; order UBA5066; family Gp7-AA6; genus DAHUXD01. The sequence continues at coordinate 460,415 of CAVQCH010000007.1, read as the reverse complement.
ATCTCGAACAGGATGAGGCCGAGCGAGAAGAGATCGGAGCGTTGGTCCACCGGCTTTCCGCGGATCTGCTCGGGCGACATGTATCCCGGCGTGCCGACGACGGTCCCCGACGCCGTCAACGAAGCCTGCGTCCCCGAGGTTCCCGCCTCCGGCCTCTCCGACGCGCGGGCGAGCCCGAAATCGAGGATCTTCACGAGGCCGTCGCGGGTCAGGAACACGTTGTCGGGCTTCAGATCGCGATGGACGATGCCGCGGTCGTGCGCCGCGGCCAGCCCGCGGGCCATCTGCTGCGCGTACTCGACGGCCTTGCGCGGCGGAATCGCCGAGGCCGTCAGACGTTCGCGCAGGGTCTCGCCCTCGAGCAGCTCCATCACCGCGTAGGGAACGCCGTCCTCCTCGCCGAAGTCGTGGAGCGAGAGGACGTTCGGGTGCGACAGCGCGGCCACGGCCTGCGCCTCGCGCTCGAACCGCGCGATCGCGTCGGGGCTGCCCGCGGTCAACTGCGTCAGCACCTTGACCGCGACCTCGCGCCCGAGACGCGTGTCGCGCGCGCGGTACACCTCTCCCATCCCGCCTGCGCCGAGAGGCGACGAGGATCTCGTAAGGGCCGAGTCGGGTTCCGGTCGACAGCGCCATGACAGCTCGGGCCGGGATTCTATCCGCCCGGACGCCCGCGAGTCGCCGCATCGAGGACTAAAATCCGCCGCGTGGCGTCGGAATCGGCAGAACCGAAGCAATCGCCGTCGGGATGGCTCGGCCGGGATCTACTCGCCCTGCTCGCCGGCGCGATCATCGGCCTGCTCGGCACCGCGTTTCGCCTCGCCGCGAAATACGGCTTTCTCCACTTCTCCTCCCTGCTCGGCGTCGCGGACGCCGCCGGAATCCCGGGATGGCTCGCCGGGGGCGCCGCCGGCGGCGCGATGGCGGCCGCCGCCGTCTTCGTGACGCGGCGATTCGCGCCCGAAGCGGCGGGCAGCGGCATCCAGGAGATCGAGGGGACGCTCGCCGGCACGCGGCCGGACCTCCGGTGGCGCCGCACGCTGCCCGTCAAGTTCTTCGGCGGGCTGCTGTCGCTTTCGGCCGGTCTCCTCCTCGGGCGCGAGGGCCCGACGATCCACATGGGCGGCTCGATCGGGGCGGCGCTGGCCGAGCGCACCGGCGCGACGCGGGAGCGGATGCGCCTCTTCATCGGCGCGGGGGCCGCGGCGGGACTCGCGACGGCCTTCGGCGCCCCGTTCGCCGGCATCCTCTTCGCGCTCGAGGAGCTGCGGCGCGAGTTTCCGCCGACGCGGACCGCCATCCGGAGCGTCGCGCTCGCCACGATCGCCGCCGTCGTCGTCGGGATACTCGCGGCCGGCTCCGCGCGCCTGCTGCCGATTCCCATAGCGGCGGCCCCGACGCTGGCCGAGCTCGCCCTCGTGGTTCCCTTCGCCATCCTCGTCGGCGCCTTCGGGGTGGTCTTCAACCGTGCGCTGCTGCGAACCGCGGACGTCTATGACGCGATCGCGCGTCGCGCGGGCTGGATCGCGCCGGCCTGCGTCGTCGGGGCGGGAATCGGCGCCCTCGTGTGGCTCTTTCACGACGCGACGGGCGGCGGAGAGGATCTCACCGCGAGGCTCATCGCGGCTCCCCCGGCGATGGGGGTGCTCGCGCTTCTGCTCGCCGCGCGCTTCGTCCTCTTCCACGTCAGCTATGCGACCGGCGTGCCGGGCGGCATCTTCGCGCCGCAGCTCGCCTTCGGCGCCATTCTCGGCATCCTCTTCTCGGACGCCGTGGCGACGCTCGCCCCCGGGGCCGCGCACGGCCACACGAACTGGGCCCTGGCCGGGATGGCCGCGCTCATCGCCGCGACAGTCCGCACCCCGTTGACGGCCCTCGCCCTCGTGGTCGAGATGACCGGGAACTATCCGGTCCTTCTCCTGGCTCTCGCCGCGGCCGTGCTCGCCGACGTCACCGCCGGAAAGCTCGGCGGCAGGCCCATTTACGACGAGATCCTCGAGCGGACGATCGCCGCGGGCGCCCCCGGCCCGAAGGCCTGACGGCCGGCGAGGGTACAATTTGTCCATGCTCTCGACTCGCGGAGACTTCCGCGGGCTCCTCCGCTGGGCCTTCGGCGCCGCCCTGGCCGGGGCCGCCGCTTGCCTGGGCGCGCAGGGCATCACCCTGTTCCACACACCGACAAACCTGTCGGACCCCACCGGCATCGCATCCGGACCCGACGGCAACATCTGGTTCACCGAGAACAACACACACCAGGTCGGGCGCCTGACCATGGGCGGCGTCTTCACCGAGTTCCCGACGCCATCGAATCCGAGCGCCCCGCACGGCATCGTGGCGGGCCCGGACGGCGCGCTCTGGTTCGGCGAAGAGGCGGCCAACGCCGTCGGCCGGATCACCACGGGCGGGCAGATCACCGAGTACCCGATGCCGACGCCGACGAGCCAGGGAGGGCCGCGCGGAATCGCCGTCGGCTCCGACGGGAACCTCTGGTTCACCGAGCCCTTCAAGGACAAGATCGGCCGCATCACGACCGGCGGCGTGATCACGGAGTTCGACGTTCCCTATTACCCGGCCACGCCGCTGGCGATCGCCCCCGGACCCGACGGGAAGCTCTGGTTCACGACGTACGCCGGGTGGATCGGCAACGTCACGACCTCGGGGACCGTTCGCGCAATTCGGGGTCCTCACCGTGCCGCGGACCCGGCAGGGCATCGCGCCGGGACCCGGCTTCGCGCTCTGGTTCAGCGAGATCGGCGTGGACAAGATCGGTCGGATCACGCCGCTCGGCAGCGTCACCGAATTTCTCATCGTCCCCCTGGCCCCGGGAGCGTAGCGGAAGCAGTCCGCCGGGATCACGGAAGGGCCGGACGGCAATCTCTGGTTCACCGAGTTCTCCGACAACAACATCGGGAGAATGACGCCGAGCGGTCTCGTCTCGCACTACCCGTTCCCGGCGCCCTACGACGTGAGCAGATGGCCTACGGCATCACGATCGGGCCCGACGGCAACATCTGGTTCACCGACTGGCGATACAGCATGGTCGGCCGGCTCGGCATACCGGCCGCGCCGAGCCCGGTGCCCATCTCCACCGCCACGCTCGCGATTCTCGCCGCGGCGCTCGCGTGCGCCGGCGTCGTCCTTCTTCGACGCGCCTGAAGGGCGGCTACTCCGCCAGCTTCTGGAACGTCGCCTTCGCGGCCGAGAGCCGCGCCAGGACTTCGGACTTCTCCTTCGCGTCGTTCCAGCCGGGATGGGCCGCGGCGGCCGCTTCGAGGCGCGCGATCCAGGCCACGAAGTACCGCGCGTCGGCGCCGCTGCGAATCGGCTTGCCGCCGACCGTCACGTAAATCGGGCTCGTCGTGGCGAAGGGATAGATGTCGAGCACGGGCTCGGCGGCGTGGGACGACCAGGCGCGCAGCGTGTACCAGCCGCTCGCCGCCGCCGTCAGGGGAACGATCGCGTCCGCGCGCGTGCCGCCCGCCTCGAGCGGGATCGTCGCGACGACGGCGCCGTTCGAGACGATCTCGAGCTTCTCGACCGGGACGATCGAGCGCAGGCTCACCTTCGCGGCGAGCTGCCGCCCGCCTTGCGGCAGCGCGATCTCGTCGCCGACCTCGCGCCCGTCCAGCGTGAACGAGAGGAGGGGCCCGTTCGTGGCGAACGTGCGGCCGCCCTTGAGCGCGTCGAGCCAGGCGCGGTAGTCGAGCTTCTCGCCGGCGCGCACGAACACGCGGTTCATCCCAACGGGGCCGCGCAGCGACGCGTAGTTCGCCATCGCGTCGGTTCCCGAGCCCGTCGGCAGGCGCAGTCCGGTGTTGAGCAGCCGGTACCAGACGTCGGCCGTCGTGCGGTGGTCGCTGAAACCGACGACCTCGACGTAGTCGGCCTTGCCGAGCGCGACGTCCACCGGCAGCGCGTACGTGAGCGGGTCCGTTCCCGCGGGATCGGGCGGAGGCGGATCGAACGGGTGGACGTAGCCCGACACGCCGCCCTGCGCGTGCGACAGGTCGATGATCGTCGAGTTGTCCGGAAAGAGGCTCGCCGCGGCGGTGTTCGCGTATCCCGCGTAGTTCGGCAGGATCAGGTGCTCCTTCAAGCCGAGGTGCCCCGTGTGGCCCCACCAGCTCGTGTGGTACTCCTCGTCGTGCTTGAGGATGTACGCCGGCGTCGACACCGGGTCGAGGCCCGCGGCAAATAGCGCGACGTCCGGGATTCGCTGCTCCTTGTTGACGATCAGGTTCTCGACGACGTGCACGTCCTCGGCCTCGGCCTGCTCGTGGAGCCGCGCCGGGTCGTTGCGGTACGTCCCGCCGTAGTTCATGTGGACGTGCATGTCGCCGCTCCACCATCCGCGGCCGGGTAAGTCGGCCAGACGCGCCAGGCGCAGGTTCGCGCTCGCCGCCGCCCCGGGCGCGACCTCGATCGTCTGCGTCACCGGCGCGTACTCGAGCCCGCGCGTGGCGAGGACCGTGTACCTGCCGGCCGGGAGCGTCAGCGCGGCCGAGCCCCGCGCGTGGAAGTACGTCATTTCGAACTTGCGCACGGCGCGATCGAAACCGTCGTCGGCGTGACGCCACGCCGCGTCCGGCGCCCACCCGCGACCGTCGGCGCCCGTCACCGACAGGCGCACGGGGCTCGGGGCGCCCGAAGCATCCGCCACGGTGAGGCGAAGGGTTCCCTGGGGATGGAGATACTTCCGGTTCGCGGGGGCGATCGTCTCGACGGCGCCTCCGGGGATCGTCACCACGCGCAGCGAGACGTTGCCCTCCTCGTTGCTCACGAACGCGATACGGCGCCCGTCGGGCGCCCACCGCGGCCGCGTGTGGTCGCACTCGCAGTAGGTCAGCTCGAAGGGGTCGCCGCCCTCGGCGGTCGTCAGCCAGAGCTGGTTGCGCTGGCGGCCGAGATAGGAGGAGTAGACGACGCGCCGCCCGTCGCGCGCCCAGTCGGGATGCGCTTTCCAGTTCGTCTCTTCCTTGCGCACCAGGCGCATCGTCGCCCCGGGCTCCACGTTCATTCGCCAGAGGTCTCCCGACCCCCACACGTCGCCGCGGTTGGAGACGAGCAGGACCTCCTTGCCGTCGGGAGACCAGGACGGCGAGAGGTACAGGTCCCACTTCGAGTAGTAGTAGCGCGGCAGGCCGCTGTCGCGGTCCTCCGTGATGCGCACGGCCTCCCCGGAGGGCCTTCCCTCCGAGACGCCGAGGACGAAGACGTGGAACCGGCCCTTGAACGCCGTCGAGACGTACGCGACGCGCGAGCCGTCGGGCGACCACCGCGCGTCCAGGTTCACGGCGCCGTTGGCGACGAGCGCGTGGGATGCGCCGTCGCGAAGGTCGAGGACCCAGAGCTCCAGCGCGTCGTTGCGATAGGAGGTGTAGAGAATGCGCCGCCCGTCGGGCGACCAGTCGGGTTCCGAATCGTAGCCGGGCCCGTCGGTGAGCTGGACGGCCTCGGGCGATCCCACCTTCTGGCGCCACAACGTCCCCTGCATCGCGTAGACGAGCTCCTGGCCGTCGGGCGACCACGCGGCGGCGCCCGGCCCGCTCGTCACCTGCGGCAGGTACATCTCCCGGTAGTAGTACGGATGCGGCTCGTCGATCTGTTTCAGGACCGGCTCCCTCTCGGCCCGAACGGCAGCGGGGTCTGCCAGGACGGACAGGAGAAGGAATGCCGCCGCCAGGCTCCCCCGGGCGTTCTTCGAGCTCATGCGCGCCGCCTCCGCTACGACGCGCGGATCATCGCACAGGCGCCGTCGCGGCCGGATCGGGCGGCACGGATCCTGTACGATCCGGAAAGGACAGAAAGGAGTGTGCCCTTGAGATTCCTCGGTCCACGACTCCACGGCTATCTCGACGTCGTGTTCATCGTCTGCTTCGTCGTCGGCCCGTTGGTCTTCGGGCTCGGGGGAACACCGGCGATCGTCAGCCTGCTGCTGGCCGCGCTCCTGCTGATCCTGACGCTGATGACCCAGTATCCCCTCGGCGTCGTGCGGCGCATTCCGTTCTTCGTACACGGCCTCATCGAGCTCGCCGTCACGATCTTCGTCGCGGTGCTGCCGCGGATCGACGGCTACGCACCGGGCTCGCCGGCGCGCCGGTTTTACTGGGCGATGGCAATCTTGCTCGCCGCCGTCTGGCTGCTGACGGACTACCGAGAGCCGCGATTGGATTTGGCCGCACCCGGGGCACCCACGGGGCCGAAGGCCGGCTGAATCGGCTCTCGACGAGGAAACGAGTCCTCAGCCCTCCGCGCGCCCGGCTTCGGCGGCCGCGAGCCTCAGGTCCGCGACGATCAACTCGTAGATGCGGCGCTCGTTGTCCGCATCCGGCGCGCGCAGCACGGCCGACGGGTGGTACGTCGCCACGATCCGGCCTCCGAAGCTCGAGCCCACGAGTTTGCCGCGATCCCGCGTGACGCGAAACCTTGGGCCGAGCATCGCCCGCGCCGCCGTCGCCCCGAGGCAGACGACGACGCGTGGCCGGAGAATGCCGAGCTCGGCCGCGAGCCACGGGCGGCAGGCTTCGACCTCCGACGCGGTGGGCGTCTGGTGAATGCGCCGCGTCGGCGTGCGCTGAAACTTGAAGTGCTTGACGGCGTTGGTGACCCAGACCCCGTCCCGCGGAATCCCCGCCTCGGCGAGCGCGCGGTCGAGCACCTCGCCGGCGGGCCCGACGAAGGGCCGGCCCGCCAGGTCTTCCTGGCTTCCCGGTTGCTCCCCGACGAGAACGACGTCGGCCGTCGGGGATCCCTCTCCGAAGACCGTCTGCGTCGCCTCCCGGTAGAGATGGCAGCCGCGGCAGAATCGGGACGCGTGCGCGAGCTCGCCGAGATCATCGCTGTCGGGAACGAATTCGCCCGCTCCCAGCAGAGCGTCGTCGCGCTCGTCGCGGACCTCGGACGCCAGTGTCCTCAGGCGGGTGACGTCCGGGTCGGTCGTCGACAGGAGGAGGTCCGATTCGCCGTGCGTCATGCGATAGAGCACGGCGTACAGCACTTTCCAGCGCGCCGGATCCGGGTGACGCGCGATCGTCCCCGCGAGCTCCAGGAACGCGCGCGGCACCCGCGGCGCGGCGTCTTCGTCGCCACGCACATCCTCGGCGTCGGCGCTCTCTTCCTCGCCCTCGAGCCAGGCGACGCGCTCGGGCGGAACTCCTTCCCGGATCAGCCGGCGCGCCGCATCCCGCCAGCCGCCGAACGTCGGCCGGAACGTCACGTTCTTCACGTCCAGGGAACTTGCGATCCCCGTGCCAGAAGCCGGCGCGGGACGAGGCAGGGAGTCAGCGATTGGTGGGCCGTCTGGGACTCGAACCCAGGACCACCGGCTTAAAAGGCCGATGCTCTAACCAGCTGAGCTAACGGCCCAAGAGGCTGGTAGTCCTGACGATAACTCACTTGGCAGCGGGGTCGAAACCACCGGCCGTGAGCAAGAGTGTCGAGGCCCGGGGCGTTCCCATTCCGCCGGGCGCGGCGATCTGGGACCGGTTCACGAACGACGGGCAGCGGATGGTCTAGCCGGTCGACAGCCGGTGAAACACATGCATCACGACATCCGGGCGCCGTCGTGGTGAAGTTCCATTCGGACGTGCGGCCTCCGGGCCGCGCGACGAAAGATGCCGACTGCCCAGGACTGGACCCGCCGCCTCGGCGTGACGAACGAAGCGCTGTTCGTCGCCGACGATGACGGGCGCATCCGATACTGGAACGCGGGGGCGCGTCGGCTGACCGGTTACACGGCCGGCGAGGTGCTCGGGAAGCGCTGCTACGCGGTGCTCTGCGGGATCCGCTCCGGCCGCTCGTGGTGCCGCGCGGACTGCGCCGTCCGGCAATCCGTCCGGGCGGGCGTTCTGCCCGGCCACGCCACACTCGACGTGCTGTCCAAGGACGGCCGCCGCTTTCCCGTCACGTCCACCTTCATCGTCCACAAGGTGCGGAGGAAACCCCAGATCGTGCACGTCCTCCACGACGACTCCCGGCAGGAGGCGATGCGGCAAACCCTGCGGCGCATCCAGAACCTTCTCCGGGGCCTGGGCTCGCGGCACGCGTCGATCCCCGTCGGGATCGGTACCGCGCCGGCGCCCCCGGAAGCGACGCCGGCTCGCCCCGAGGCGAACGGCCTCTCGATCCTGACGCGCCGGGAGCTCCAGGTTCTGCAGCTGCTGACCGAGGGCCTGACGACCGAGACCGTCGCGACGCGTCTCGGCGTCAGCCGCTTCACCGCGCGCAACCACATCCAGAACACCCTGCGAAAGCTCGGCCTGCGCACGCGCACCCAGGCGATCGCGGTCGCTTTCGCCGAAGGACTCTGCTGACTCCCTCCGCCCCGCTCCCCCGTCGACCGACGAACTGATACGCGGGCACCAGAAAACCGGTGCTCCCGGTTCATTGAGGAGCGGCCGCTTCTCTGAGACGCTCATCGATGGAAACGAAGCCCTCCGGCGAAAGGGCCAAAGGAGGCGATGGATGAGCAAGAACACCTTCGCAAACAGGGTCGATCCCGGATCCGCAACCAGGATTCCGAACGACGAAAGATCAGAGGACCACATGACCAGAACCATCAATCCGCGGGCCCTGTGGGGCCTGGCGCTGGCATTTCTCTTCGCGGCGGCCGCCTCGATGGCGCAGACCTTCGAGGTCGTCCATAGCTTCGCATCATCCGAAGGTAACGACCCGCAATCGGGCCTCGTGCAGCTCTCCAACGGCGACTTCGCCGGCACGACGGTCGGCGGCTACGGCACCCTGTTCAAGATGGACACGGGCGGTCGTCTTGCGACGATCTACGCCTTCAACGGACCCCGGGACGGCGCCAATCCGCACGCTCCTCTTCTTCCCGCTCCGGACGGGAGCCTCTACGGGACGACGCTCAACGGGTTCGCCGGATGGGGAGGCATCTTTCGGTGGGAAGCCGGGGCCTTGAGAGTTCTCAAGATTTTCGAGCCCTCGAACGGCGGGCCCGGCAACGAGGGCGCCGCGCCCCACGCGCCGATCATCATGGCGCCGGAGGGCATGGCGTCGCAATCCGAGTTCTACGGCGTGACGACCGAGGGCGGCCGGAACGGTCTGGGAACCATTTTCGAGATGGACTCTTTGACCGACGCGGTCGAGACGATCCATCACTTCAGCGGATTCGACGGGGCCAACCCCTGCGAGTCGCTCGTCGAGCTCGACGGGCGCCTGTACGGAACGACCCCGACCGGCGGAAGCACGAACAACGGCGCCATCTTCCGGATCGACCGCGAAGGCGGCAACTTCACCGTGATTCACCACTTCACCGGAAGGGACGGCGCGCGCCCGGAGGCCGGGCTGATCGCGATCGACGGCTTCCTCTACGGGACCACCTTCGCGGGCGGCAACCACGGGATGGGCACGGTTTACCGTCTCACGGCGGCCGGCGCGAATTTCTCGGTGATCCATCACTTCACCGCCCTCGAGGGCTCCAATCCTCATGCCGCGCTGGTGCTCGCCCGCGACGGGCATCTCTACGGCACGACCTTCGCGGGAGGTGGCGGGACCTCTCCCAGCTTCTTCGGCACCATCTTCCGGTTGAATGCCGGGACCGCCACGGGCGGTTTCTCGGTCATCCACCGGTTCCACCTGCAGGACGGCGCTTTCGCCCAGGCGAGGCTGATCGAGGCCTCCGACGGGGCGCTCTACGGCACGACGGCCCAGGGCGGGTCCGAGGGCCGGGGCGTCATCTTCCGGATCGTCTTCGTTCCCATCGAATCGATCACTCCGACATCGGGTCCGGCCTCGGGCGGCATGGCCGTCGCGCTCGCCGGCAGCAACTTCCAGCCGGGCGCCGCGCTGCGCTTCGGTAGCGTGGAGGCGACCGGCGTCGTCGTCGCCAGCGACGACTCCCTGCGCGCCACCACTCCGGCTCTCCTGCCGGGAACGCTCAACGACATCCTGGTGGACAACCCGGACAACACGCGCGGGGGTGTTCTGAAAGGCTACTTCGCCGACTTCCTCGACGTGCCGCAGGCGGACATTTTTCACGACTTCGTCGAAAAGATCTTCCGCGGCCGTGTCACCGCCGGCATCGGCGGCGGGCTGTTCGGACGCAACGAGCCAGCCACGCGGGCCCAGATGGCCGTATTCCTGCTCAAGGCGAAATATGGCCCCTTCTACGCTCCGAAGCCGGCGACCGGCAAGATCTTCGCCGACGTTCCGGCCAGCGACCGGTTCGCCGCCTGGATCGAGCAGGCCTTCAACGAGGGGATCGTCCGGGACTGCGGGCTCTACGGCTTCTCCAGCTACTGCCCGTACTCCCCGATGACGCGCGAGGAGATGGCGGTCGGGCTCCTGAAGGCCAAGTATGGCTCTCTCTACGAGCCCCCGGCCTGCACGGGCATCTTCAAGGACGTTCCGTGCACGTCGGAATTCGCTCCCTGGATCGAGCAGCTCTTCCACGAAGGCATCACCGGCGGATGCGACGGGGGCGACTTCTTCTGCCCCGGCAAGCCGGTCACGCGCGGGCAGACCGCGGTATTCCTGACCAAGACGTTCGATCTTCGATAGCGCCAGGTCCGGCGCTGCCCGTTTCCCGAGCTACCGGCCGCAAGGCCGGTAGCGTTTTTTCTGGACAGACGACGGAAGAGGATCAGTCGGCGTAGAAGGTGACCTTGCCGGTCTCGACGTCGTACATCGCGCCGACGAGGCCGACCGTCCCCGCCTTCAGCATCTCGTCGAGGACGGGGCTCTTCGCGTGGATCGCCTTCATCGCCAGGCGCACGTTCGCCTCGGCGACCCGCTCGACGAACGCCTTGTCCTTCGACGTTCCGGCCGGCGGCCCCGCCGCGGTGATGGCCGGCCGGATCTCGGCGAGGAGCTTCGTGAGGTTGCCGAGCTTGACGTCGTCGATGGCGCCCTTGACCGCGCCGCAGCTCGAATGGCCCATGACGACGATGAGCTTCACGCCCACCACCTTCGCCGCGTACTCGAGGCTCCCGAGGAAGTCCTCGCCGATGACGTTGCCGGCGACGCGCAGACTGAAGACGTCGCCGATGCCCTGGTCGAAGACGAGCTCGACCGGCGCGCGCGAGTCCATGCAGCTCACGATCGCGGCGAAGGGATACTGCCCCGACGCGGTGGCGATGACCTTGGCATTCAAGTCGCGAACCTTGCGCTTGCCCTCGAGGAACCGGACGTTGCCCGCCTTGAGGTTGTCGAGAGAGCTGGCGGGCGTCATCGCCGCCTGCGTCTCCTTCGTCTGCACCTGGGCCGCCCCCGCGGCGGCCATGCCCGTCGAAACGGCCAGCATCAGACCGAGCACCCGTCGCATCATGACTCCTCCTCTCATCCGCCCATGATCCGTTTTGTCAGCGCCGGCGTACGGCCCAGCAGGCGCACGTACATCGCGAGTTGACCGCGATGATATTCCTCGTGCGCGATCCCGTGGTTCATCCACGCCAGGCGCGTGCCCATCTCCCCGTCGAAGCGGCGGATGAGCTGCAGCATGTGAAGCTCGCCCGCCTGCCGGATCCTCGCCTCGCCCTCCCGGTGCGTCCGGCGCAGCGCGTCGAGGAGCTGGCGCTTGGTGCGGTGGGCGGCGATCCCCTTCGCGTATTCGTGGAGGAACCCCTCGAAGGACTTCCTCTGGAAATCGCCGTCCGAGCGCGACAGCTCGCCCGCCATCATGAGATTCGACTCGATGACGTGCCGCACGAGCTCGGCCACCGTGCGCGCGCCCTCGTCCGGCCGGAAGTCGAGGGACTTGTCGGGGACGGCCCGGAGCTCGTCGGCGACGCCCGCGCGCGTGAATTCCCACGCCTCGAGTGTCTCGTCGAGCAGGCTCTTGAACTTCTGCGGCATCGCGTCGTCACTCCTCCGTCGCGTCTTCGGAAGGCGCCGAAAAGGATATACCGCTCCGCCCTGGTATATGGTTGCGCGCAAATGCAAACGCCCAAGAGACTCCCGCGCCTGGCCGCGGCCCTGCTGCTGCTCGGCGGGGCGCTCGGCTGCATGCACAAGAATCCGCCGCCCGACTTCGCGTACGACCACACGGCGAGCTTCGCGGGCCTGAAGACGTACGCGTGGTTCGAGGACCCGAACTGGGTCATGCCCCAGGGCAACTCCATCGTGGACGGGCAGTTCATCGACCGCAACGTGCGCAAGGCCGTCAACGAGACCCTGCAGAAGAAGGGCTACGTCCTCGCCGAGGGCGGCAGCCCCACCTTCTACGTGGCGTACCACGGCGGCTCGGCCGGCGTCCTCAGCCAGGACAAGTGGGGTGTGTACTCCTGGTGGAACGTGTACTACGTGGACTACGCCGGGACGAAGTACCGCAAGCAGAGCACCCTCGTGCTCGACGTCCGGGACGCTCAGAAGAAGCTCGTCTGGCGCGGCGGCCGGACGGCGCTCATCGGCACCAACCCGGACGAGCTCGCCGGCGACATCGACCGGGCAGTGGCGCTGCTGCTCGCGCAGTTCCCCCCGAAACCCGGAACGGAGGCGAAATGAACCGATCTTCCCGCCAGGCGTCGATGATTCTCCTGCTCACGGCCGCGCTTCTCGTCCCGGCCTGCGGAAGTACCCACCCGGCGCCGATGTTCGCCTATGACCACAAGGCGAGCTTCGCGAACCTGCAAACGTACGCCTGGTACGCGGATCCGAAGTTCACGATGCCGCACGGCGATTCGATCATCGACGGCGAGTTCCTCGACCAGCACATCCGAGCGGCCGTCAACTCCAAGCTCCGCAGCAAGGGCTACGAGGAAGTCGCGCCCTCCGCCGCGAGTTTCCTCGTCGCGTACCACACGGGCGACACCGGCGTGGGCGAGCACGACGAGTACGGCAACTACGAATGGGCGACCGGCTACGTCGTCGCCACGAACTGGGAGAAGGAGCGGACCGTCACGATCGACATCCGCGACAAGAGCAGGAAGCTGATCTGGCGCGGCTCGATCGACCGGCTCGAGGGCGAGAACCCCAACTCCGTCTCCGCCGAGCTCAACCGCGAGATCGCCACGCTTCTCGACAAGTTTCCGCCGTCGTCCTAGGGAGACCCGCCGTCAGGGCGCGGGCGGCTTCCCGTCGAGGACCGTTTCGCTCTACCGCGACGAGGCGCCATAGACCATCTGTCGGGTCGATTCGACGCCCGTCTTCTTCATGAGTTCCGCGGCCTCGGCCTCCGAGAGCCGCCGTCCACCGGCTCGGCCGCGTCGGCGAGCGACCAGGCGGCGATTCCCATGACGGCCGTATCCACGGCGAGCCAGTGCGGATCCACTTTGTCGAAAGTGTCGATCACGGTGTGGTGGTGATCGTCGTAGGTTCCCGGCTCGACCCAGAGGGTCAACGCGGGAATGCCGACCACCATGAACGGCCCGTGATCGCGGTCGAAGCTCGCCTCGAGCGTCGACGCCGTCGCGCCGAAGGACGCCAGCGGCGCAAGCATCTTCTTCACCGCCGCCTCGAGGTCCGCGCGCCCGTGAAGCTCGACGCCGCGCGGCTTCTCGGCCCCCGAATCCATCACCAGCACCGCCCGGAGCCGGTCGAGCTCCTTCTCGTGCGCGACGACGTAGGCCCGCGAACCGAGCGCGGCCTCCTCTTCGCCCGAGAAGAATGCGAACCGGATGGTGCGCCGGGGCGTGAGGTTCAGCGACTTCAGGATGCGGGCGGCGTCGAGCACGGCGGCGACACCCGAGCCGTCGTCGTCGGCACCCTGGGCGGGGTCCCACGAGTCGAAGTGGGCGCCGACGAGCACGACCTCATCCTTGAGGGGGCCGCCCGCCAGATCGGCCACGACGTTGCGCTCGTTGTACGGAGTCGTGTCGAACGTGTTCTTCACGTCGAGCGCGAGCGTCACCGGCCCCTTCGCGAGGAGCCGACGTAGCAGCAGTGCGTCTTCTTTCGCAACCGAGATCGCCGGCAGCGGGCCCTTCGGGTAGAAGCCGAAGGCCGACGTGTAGACCATCCGGCCCGGCTTGTCGGAGGGCAGCAGCATCGCCGCGGCCCCGGCCTGGGCGAGCTTGCGGGCCATGACGGAACGCATGACGAATGCCGGATCGTTCCCGATCGCGCGCAAATCCACCAGCACCGCCGCGCCCCGGACGCGATCGGCTGGCGGCGTCCAGTCGTTCGACGGCGGCGACCCGAGATCGACGAGCGGAACCCGGATCTCGCCGGCAGTCCCCGGCACCCACGCCATCGAACCGATCGTTATGGAGCGATCGATCGGCGCGAGGATCCGCCCGGACGCCGGCCCCCGCTGCCACCGCGACGCCATCGGGTACTCCTCGAAGTGCGCGTTCTCGTATCCCGCCTTCTTCAGCGCGGCGAGAATCAGCTCCGACGCGGCGCGATTCTGCGGACTGCCCGTGACGCGCCCGCCGACCGTGTCGGTCAGCGCCTCGAGGTACGCCGACGCGCCGCCCTGCGTCAGCGCGGCGCCGGCGATGCGCGGCCGTCGGGCCGTCTTCGGCTCGAGCCGAGGAACCCAGGAGCGCAAGTCCAATCCCGATCGCGACAGGGCGGGCGAATCTCATTGTTTTTTCTCCAGTTCCAAGGTCCGCGTGTCCTTCGCTTTGTAAACCTCTCCCATCCCGCCCGCCCCCAGAGGCGCCAAAATCTCGTAGGGACCGAGCTTCGTTCCGGCGGCAAGACTCACTTAGGACGCCCCCTTTTTCAGCCCCGCGGTCCAGTGCAGGGTCACGATCGGCAGATCGGGCTCGGCGTCCGCGATTCTCCTCACGACGAGAAACCGCTCCCCGTCGGGGGACACGTCGTACTGGCGGGGATCGAGCGAATGGGATCCGGCCGGGCCGAGGACGAACAGCGCTCGCGGCGGGCCTGTCTCGATCTGGTCGCCCTTGAAGGAGATCGCGACGGAGGTGAGCGCTCCGTCCGGCGAGACGTAGAACAACTCGCGGCCGTCGCGCCTCCACGTTGGCGCATCGCCTCCTCCGGACGACACCTGCCTCTTCGGGCCACGCGGAAACGGCTGGACGTAGATCTCCGGCCGGCCGGTCTCGTCGGAGCGGAACACGATCCAACGGCCATCCGCCGAAAACCGCGCGGCGGACTCGGTGAACTCCGGCGTCTGCGTCAGCCGGACGGGCGCGGCATCCTTTCCCGAAAGCGGAAGCGCCCAGAGATCCGGGCGCGGAGTCTCGGTGGCGGTGTCGTAGAGCAGATAGTGGCTATCGGTCGAAATGTCGTCGAGGCCCTTGTCGCGCTTGGTCAGCAACAGGGCTTCCTCCGCTCCCCCTTCCGTGGGGCGGCGGTACAGGTCGTAGAAACCCTTGTGATCCGACTCGTAGGCCACCTGGCGGCCGTCGGGAAACCAGCTCGGCCGGAACTCGTCGGTCCGTTCCGAGGTCAGGCGCGAGGTCTGTCCGCGCTCGACGTCGAGGATCCAGATGTCCAGGTTCTCGCCCCGGGCGGCGTCGGCCATCGAGACCGCGACGCGCCGACCGTCGGGAGACATGGAGATGTCGCCGTAGTCGGCGACCGGACCGAGTGTGCCGACCTCGGCGCCCCTGCGGTCGAGCCACACCAGCTTTTTCTTATGGAACCATCGGCCGTACACGAGAGCCCGCGATCCCGCGGCGGACGCTTGGAGGCCGCTGACGTCCGTAAAGAACAGGACGTCGTCGGCCACGGAGACGGCCTCGCCCTCGGGCTCGAGGCGGCGGGGATCGAATCGCAGCGCGAGCAGGGCCCCCTCGCGGGCAAAGAGCAGGTACCCCGGATCGGCGTAGATCGCGGCGGAGTCGGCGTGGAACAGGGCCCGGGTGCGGGTCGACCCGAGCTCGCCGAGCGCCACGACCGTCTTCTCGGGATCCTGGTTGCGCGCCACGAAGACGAAGTGACGTCCGTCGGGCAGTAGCGACGGGAAAAGATGCGCGACGTCGCCTCGGGCGGAATCGAGCGCTGTTGCGGCAACTGGTTTGCCGCCGGCGGCGGGAACCGACAGCAGAATCGCCCCGAATTCCGGCGCGTACAGGATCGTGCCGTCGGACCCCCAGGTACCACCGAACCCGGCGCCGGCCTCGCAGATCGTCTGGGCCGATCCGCCACCGGCGTCGATGCGCCGGAGCCGGTTGCCCTCGAAGAAGGCGATCGCGCGTCCGTCGGGCGACCAGAACGGATAGCGCTCGCCGCCGACGCCCGAGAGCAGCCGGGGAGTCAGCTCGTCGAGCCGCCGGATCCAGAGCCCTCGTTTTCCGCCCGAGTCCTGGGCGAGAAAGGCGAGGGCGCGCCCATCCGGGGAAAGGACGATCGTGTCGGCAAACCGCAGGCCGGGCGGCGGCGACAGCGTGAACTTCACGGCGGACTCGGGATCCGCCGCGCGGCGGCCGCCGAATAGCGCCCAGGCGGCCGCGCCGGCAATGGCGAGCGCGGCAACCGCCCAAGCCAGCCGTTCCCGGTCGCGCCGGCGTCCCGCGACGGAGGGCGGGGGCGCGATGCCGGCGCCCGAGCTCTCCGAGATCCACTTCAGCTCCGTCGCGACGTCGTGCGCGGACTGGAGACGGTCTTCCGGGTCCTTGGCGAGGCAGCCCCGAACGACGCGGTCGAGGACGGGCGGCGACATGGGCTGGACCTGCGAGATCGGCTGCGGGTCGTCGCGGAGAATCGACGAGATCAGCGACGCCTGCGTGGCCCCGGCGAACGCTTTTCTGCCTGTCGCCATCTCGTAGAGCACCGCGCCGAAAGCAAAGATGTCCGTCCGCGCGTCGGCTTCCCTGCCTTCCAGCTGCTCGGGCGCCATGTACTGGAACGTCCCGAGGATCGTCCCCTCCTGCGTCAGTCCCTGTTGCGTGGGAAGCGCCGTCAGACTCGCCGGCGACGTTGTCGGCGCCATCGCCTTCGCCAGCCCGAAGTCGAGCAGCTTCACGCCCGACTTCGTGATCATCACGTTGCCCGGCTTCAGGTCTCGATGCACGATCCCCTGCCGGTGCGCCTTGTCGAGAGCGTCCGCGATCTCCGTCCCGTAGCGCAGCGTCTGCTCGAGCGGCAGCGGCCCCTTTGCCAGGCGGCCCAGCAGCGTCTCGCCCTCGAGCAGCTCCATCACCAGGTACTCGGTCTCGCCCTCCCGGCCCACGTCGTACAGCGCGCATATATGAGGATGCGAGAGCTGCGAGATCGTCTTCGCTTCGCGCTCGAACCGCTGCCGCGTTTCGGGAGACGCCGCCAGGTGCGACGGCAGCACCTTGACCGCCACCGTCCGTTCCAGCCGCGTGTCCCGCGCCTTGTAGACTTCCCCCATTCCGCCCGCCCCCAGCGGCGAGAGGATTTCGTAGGGACCGAGACGAGCTCCGGTTGTAAGCGGCAAGTTCGCGCCAGAATACAACGCCGGCCGTCGCCTCGGACCCCGGTGCTATCCTCGCGGCTGGTAGAGCTTGTCCATCTCCATTGCGCCTCGCCCGAGCAGCGCCGAACCCGCAGCCACTCCCCGGCGGGTCGTGCTCGTGCACATACGCGATCCCCAGTTCTACGCGATCCCCGGCGAGGTCCGCGGCAAGAACGGGCGCCTCCAGGTCATGGGCTTTCCTCCCATCGGGATCATGTCGCTCTCTTCGGTCTTGAAGCGCGCCGGCCACGAGGTCCTCCTCTTCGACCAGGCCAACCCCGACACGCCGAACGACGTGATCCTCGCCGAGGTGCTGCGCTGGAAGCCGGACCTCGTGGGCATGAGCTTTCTCTCGACGACGAGCTACCCGTACGCCAAGATCCTCGCCCGCTCTCTGCGCACGGCGGTTCCCGACATCAAGCTCGCCTTCGGCGGCGTCTTTGCTACCTTGAACGCCGAGCACGTCAAGGCCCAGGTGCCCGAGGTCGACTTCGTCTGCCGCGGCGACGGCGAGCAGCTCATCCTGGATCTCGTCGCGCACCTCGACGACCCCTCCTCGGTCCTCGGCGTGACCTGGCAGGACGGCGACGGCCTCGTGCGCCAGAATCCGCCCCGTCCGCTCGACCGCAACCTGGACCAGTGGCCGTTCCCGGACCGCGAGAGCCTTCCGATCGACTTCGTCGAGTCCATGCCGCTCGACGTGCCGGTCGTGCTCTCGCGCGAGCGGTTCACGACGATGCAGACGTCGCGCGGCTGCCCGTGGCCCTGCATCTTCTGCGACATCCCGATCTTCAACGAGGGCAAGTGGCGCTCGCGCAGCCCCGAGCACGTGCTGGCGGAGTTCGAGCAGCTCAAGAAGGACGGCTACGGCGCGGTGTACTTCGTGGACGACCACTTCCTGCTCCAGCCCAAACGCATCGAGGCCATCTGCCAGGGCATCAACGAGCGGGGCCTCGAGATCCAGTGGGGCTGCGAGGGCCGCGTCGATTCCGTGTGCATGGAGCTCTTCCCGGCGATGGCGAAGGCGCACTGCCGCACGCTGATGTTCGGCATCGAGAGCGGGAGCCAGAAGATCCTCGACCGGTTGAAGAAGGAACAAACGCTGGAGCAGACCGAGATCGCGGTCCGCGCCGCGAAGAAGGCCGGCATCGAGATCGTCCACGGGTTCTTCGTCGTCGGCAACCCCGACGAGACCGAGAAGGACATGTGCGACACGTTCCGCTTTGCCGAGCGCCTGCCGCTCGACACGTTCGCCTTCAACCGGCTCTGCGTCTACCGCGGCACTCCCCTCTGGAAGGAATACATCGAGCGCGGCCTCGTGAGCGACGAGGACGACTGGTACAAATATTTCAAGTGCTCTTCGATCGACCCAACCGTGCTGCCGGGCGAGAAGATCCACGAGATCCGCTCGCGCGAGTTGAAGCACCTGATCATCTACAAGTTCCTGCACTTCCCGATTCAGGCCCTGCGCCTGACGGTCCGGCTCGTCCGCAACATGCCCTGGAAGAACGTGGTGCTCGTCTTCATCAAGCCCTTCCTCGGCAAGAAGAGCGGCGAGACGAAGGCGGAAGTCCTTTCCCGCGCCATCGAGCGCGAGATGGTCATGAGCGCCGCCGCCGACCTGACCCAGATCCCCGACGCGCCTCCCCGCTAGCGACTTCGTCGAGGCGGGTCAGGGCCGATCGAGCTCGGCCGTCCAGTGGGTGACGAGCCGGAGGCTCGGCGCCTCGACGTTGCCCGAGCTGTTCACGAGAAAGCGCTTGCCGTCCGGCGTGATCTCGAACGCGCCGGACACGCGCGGTCCCGTGAAGAGCTGCAACGGAAAGAGGGGCTCGGCGGCCTTGAGGTGGAGCTGCGCGCCCCGACTCTCGACCGCCGCCGCCATCAGCTCGTTGTCCTGCGAGACGAAGTAGAGCGTGCGGCCGTCCGGCGACCAGCGCGCGTGGGTGCCGCCCGCGGCCGACACCTGCTGCCGCTCGGTACCCGAGGGAAACGCGACCACGAAAACCTCGAGACGACTTCCCTGCAGCTGCGTGAACGACATCCAGCGTCCGTCCGGCGAGACCCGGCCGTCGGTCTGCAGGGCCGTGGACTCCATCAGCGGCGCCCCCTTGCCGGGCTCGGCCAGAGGATAGAGCCAGATGGTCGTCGTCCCGATGACGCCGTGGTCCACGAGGAGGTACTTCCCGTCGGGCGACACGTCGGTCGGCTCGATGCGCACCTTCGAGCGCAGCACCTCGGCGACCTTGCCGCCCCCGAACGAAGGCCGCCGCAGCAGCTTGTAATCCGAGCCCACGGTGGCGCTCGTGCCGCTGACGTACAGGATCTCCGAGCCGTCGCGCGTCCACAGGGGCGTCAGGATGACCTGCTCGTTCGTCGTCAGCCGGGTTCGAAACCCGCGTTCGAGCTCGTAGACCCACAGGTCGCTGTTCGGGTCGCCCTCGATGACGCTCGCGCGCGAGCCGTCCGGTGAGAGCCGCAGCGCGTAGCTGTTGTTGGGCTCGCCGACCCTGGCCCCGACGCGGCCCGCCGGGTCCATCCACTGGAGCTGGCCGCGCGCCTGCTCCTGCGCCGTCTGGTACACGAGGATCCCGTCGCGGGAGACCGAGAACACCGCGCGCCACGTGCCGTAGTCGAAGTTCGCGTCGGCCGGGACGCGCTGCGCCTTGCCCGAGACGCTCAACCGGCCTTCGTCGAACGGCCATGCGACGAGGTGTCCTTCACTGACCGACAGCAGCCATCCCGGCACGGTCTGGGCGCTGCCGTACGAGGCAACCAGTCGTTTCGCCGGTCCGCCGTCCACCGACACGACGTAGATCCCGGAGGCTTCCGATCGAGGGTTGAGGTGGCTCGCCGCCAGGTACAGGACGTGCCTTCCGTCCGGCAGCATCCAGGGCCAGCGGTGCGTGCTGTGGCGCGACTTGTCGACCTCCGTGATCGCTCTTGGGGTCCCTCCGGAGACGGACACGCGCCAGAGCCCGCCCTGGAAATCGGGTGTGTAGACGATCGTGCCCTCCGGTCCCCACGCGCCACCGCGCGGCGTGGGCGCGTCGGCGAGGGCCTGCGACGGGCCGCCGGCAGCCTCGATCGTTCGCAGCTTGCCGCTCGAGAAGAAACCGACCGAACGGCTGTCCGGGGACCAGAACGGAAACGTCGCGCCCTCGGTACCGGCGACGGGCGCGGCCTCCCCGGTTCGCAGCGAGCGGACCCACAGCTTTCCCCCGGCGCCGAACACCACGCTCGCGCCGTTGGGCGAGACGACCGGCGGCGCCGCCTCGTCGCCCGTGAGCTGCCAGCTCATCTTCGGCGGCGGATCGAGAAAGGCATAGACCGGTGTCGGGCGCGCGCCGCGCACCCGGACGAGCGCGAGGGCGAGCCCGGCCGCGGCGAGAGTGGCCAGCGCGGCCGCGATCCAGGCGGCGCGGCTCGAGCGGCGAGGCGCGCCGGGGACGGCACCGGACCCGGGCGCGACGATGCCAGAAGCCGAGCCCTCGGCAATCCAACGCAGCTCCCGTTTCAGGTCGCTCGCCGACTGCCAGCGTTCCTCGGGATCCTTGTTAAGGCAGGTCCGGACGACGCGATCGAGCGCCGCGGGTGAGGCCGGCTGGACGGTCGAGATCGGCGCCGGCTCGCTCGACATGATCGCCGTGATGAGCGACGCCTGGTTCGCTCCCGCGAAGGCCTTCTTGCCCGTCGTCATCTCGTAGAGCACGATGCCGAACGAGAAGATGTCGGTGCGTCCGTCGGCGTCCTTGCCCTCGAGCTGTTCGGGCGCCATGTACTGGAACGTCCCGAGGATCGTGCCCTCCTGCGTCAGGCCCTGCTGGGTCGGGAGCGCCGTGAGACTCGACTGCTGCGTGGCGGGTGTCATCGCCTTGGCGAGTCCGAAGTCGAGCAACTTCACGCCCGAGCGCGTCAGCATCACGTTGGCAGGCTTCAGGTCCCGATGCACGATCCCCTGCCGGTGCGCCTTGTCGAGCGCGTCGGCAATCTCGACGCCCCACCGCAGCGTCTGATCGAGTGGCAGCGGCCCCTTGCCGAGCCGATCGGAGAGCGTCTCGCCCTCGAGCAGCTCCATCACCAGGTATTCGTGCTCGCCCTCGCGTCCCACGTCGTACAGCGCGCATATATGAGGATGCGAGAGCTGCGAGATCGTTCTCGCCTCCCGCTCGAATCGCTGCCGGACCTCAGGAGAGGACGAAAGGTGCTGCGGCAACACTTTGATCGCCACCGCCCGCTCGAGCCGCGTGTCCCGCGCCCGGTAGACCTCCCCCATTCCCCCCGCGCCCAGCGGCGACAGGATCTCGTAGGGGCCGAGACGAACGCCGGCGGCGAGGCTCAACGGATTCCCTCCGCAAGATAGAGCTGGGAGATCACGCGCCGGAGCCGATAGATGTAGTGCTGGCCGTCACCAGCCAGAATAACGTCGCCGTAGAGGAGACCGAGAGGGTCCGCCGTGAGCTCCTTCCAGGCCGTGCGCCGGCCACCGTCGAGCTCGAGGCGGACGATCCGCGCGGGCCAGGTGCGATCCCAAACGAAGAGCGCCTTGCCGCCGATCTCCCACCCGACGGGAACTTCTCCCGGAAGGGCGCCCGGGACTTGGCCGGCCGCGCTGCCAGATACGGCGAAAAGCCGCATCGATCCCGAGGAGTCCATGGTCGCCACGGACTTTCCGTCGGGAGAGATCACGCTCAGGCTGCAGCCTTCAGGAGTCGCAGGCTGAGGCGGCCTCGCCTCGTCGAGATCGAGCAGCCAGCTTCGAGCCGGCCTGCCCGCCTCGAAGCCCGGGAAGAGCAGCTTGCGGCCGTCCTCGGACCATCGCGCATACTCCATGTTGACCGAGCGCTGCCGCACCTTGCCAACCGGGAGCGGCCGGGCGTCGCCCGGGCCCGTGGGAAAGAGCGTCATCGCGACCCCGCCCTTGTCCGAAGAGACCTCGCTCAGCACCCACCGTCCGTCCGGGGACAGCCCTATGGCTGTCCCCTTGCCGAGCCGGACCGGCGCGGTCTCGCCCGCGCGCCGGAAGTAGAAAAACGGTTCGAGCCCCGCTCCAGCGCTCTCCTCGTTGCCCGCGTACGCCGATCCGTCCTGCGCGATGCCGGCCAGAGACTCGTCGCTCCAGGTCGAGAGATCCCTCTCCCTGAAGTCTCCCCCCAAGAGCCCGCCGACCTCGACGCGATACTCATCGCCCGTCAACAGGATTGCTCCCGAGGCCGAAATGTCGTGAATCCGCAGGTCCATCGGAGGCCCGTACACCAGGCGGGCCTTTCCTCCAGGTCGGATCGCAAAAAGCTCCTCGCGCGAACTGTTCGGAAGGGCTTCGGCGCCTTCCCGCTCGGACGTGAACCAGACCTCTTTTCCGTCGGCTGACCATGCGAGGCCCTGTCCGCCCGGCAACTCTCCGGTCAGGCGCTCGACGTGCCCGTCCCGCGAAGCAACGCTGACGAAGCCGTTGTTGTCGCCGTAGCAACGAGTGCTCCAGAAACGCGACGCGCGTGCCGTCGGGAGAGATCCGGGGGTCGCTGACCCAGCCGTCCGTCTCCAGGACGACCTTTCCGACTGGGAACTCGAGCCGCTGGCGCTTGCCGACCTCCCGCACGACGGCGAGATCCTTTCCGTCGGGAGAGATGTCGGCACCCGTCACGTGCTCGAGGATCTCCCGGGGGCTGCCCCCGGCCAGACCCACCGTGGCGAGCGTGCCGGAACGAATCCAGAAGCCGTGATGAGCGCAGTGGAGCAGTAGCGCCATCTCGCCGGTGCGCGAGATCCCGACGACCGTCGCGCCCTGCGGCAGGTCGAGGGGCCTCGACTCGATCGAATCGAGCCGCGTGGAATAGATGCGCAGGGACTCGTCCCGGCGCGTGGAGGCGAAGATCACGGTCTGGCCGTCCGGCGAGAAGCGCGCGGAATCCACGTAGCCGCGGTGATAGCTGAGCTGGCGAAAGCGCGGGGCCGCCGGTGCAAGCAGGCGGCCGCCGAAAACCATTCCGGTGCTGAGCGCCACGACCGCGAGGAGGGCGGCGAGCGCCCATCGAAGAGCCGATCGGCCCTGCTTCGCCGGCGCCGCGTCGACGCGCGGAGCACTCGCGCCGCCCAGAAGCATCTCGATGGCGAAGGCGAGGTCGTGGGCCGTGTCGAACCGGTCCTCGGACCGCTTCTCCAGACAGTGCCGGAGAACGCGTTCGAGGGCGGGTGGGAACCGACCGCTCGACTCGGCGAGCTCCGAGGGGTCCTTCTGGGCAATCGCCGCCATCGTTTCGGCGGCCGAGTCGCCCCGGAAGGCATGCTCACCTGAGAGCATTTCATACAGGATCGAGCCGAAGGAGAAGATGTCGGATCGCTGGTCCAGCGACCGCCCCCGCACCTGCTCGGGCGACATGTAACCGACGGTACCCATCACCGTCCCCGGCTCCGTTACCGCAGCGGCGGTTCGGCGAGCGAGTGTCCTCGGGCTCGGGGGCGGCCACCTTCGCGAGGCCGAAATCCAGGATCTTGATCCGTCCGTCGGAAGTCAGGAAGACGTTCTCCGGCTTCAGATCGCGGTGGACGATCCCTTTCTCGTGCGCCGCGGCCAGGCCCTGGGCAAGCTGCAGCGCGTACTCGAGCGCCTTGCGCTGCGGGAGCTTTCCCTCCTCGAGGCACTGACGCAGCGTTTCGCCCGTAAGGAGTTCCATGACCGCAAAGTTTGCGCTCCCCTCCCTTCCGAGATCGTAGATGCCGAGGATGTTGGGGTGCGAGAGGGCCGCCACCGCCCGTGCCTCGCGCTCGAAGCGAGCGAGCGCGTCGGAGTCCGAAGTCAGGCGATCCGGCAGCACCTTGATCGCCACGTCGCGGCCGAGCTTCGTATCCCGCGCTCGGTACACCTCGCCCATACCGCCTGCGCCCAAAGGCGACAGGATTTCGTAGGGGCCCAAACGTTTGCCCGCGCTCAGCACCAAATTGCGCGAAGCGTACAACATACGGGCGGGCCGCGACTCCGGTCGGAGGCGCCGAAGGTGGCGCATCTGGTAAATTGAAACGTCTATGAGTCACAGGAAGCGTCACACGACCGTCGGTGTCAAGGTCGGCCCCGTGCAGGTCGGCGGAGGCGCCCCGGTGGTCGTCCAGTCGATGTCGAACACCGACACCGTGGACGTGCTCGGCACGGCGCGGCAGTGCATCGAGCTCGCCAAGGCGGGCTCGGAGATGGTGCGGATCACCGTCAACATTCCCGAGGCCGCGGCCGCCGTTCTCGAGATCAAGAGGCGGATGCTCGACGCCGGGGTCCAGGCCCCGCTCATCGGGGACTTCCACTACAACGGCCACGTCCTCCTGACGAAATATCCCGACTGCGCCCGCGCCCTCGACAAGTACCGCATCAACCCGGGCAACGTCGGCAAGGGCGCTCGCCGCGACGAGCAGTTCGCGACGATCTGTCACATCGCGCGCGACAACGCGAAGCCCGTCCGCATCGGCGTCAACGGCGGCTCCCTGAACCAGGAGCTCGTCATGGAGAAGATGCAGGAAAACACCGACCGCGATCTCGGCAAGACGTCGGAGGAGATCATCAACGAGTGCATGGTCCTCTCGGCCCTGCAATCCACGGAGCTCGCGCTGCAGTCGGGCCTGCGTAATGACCAGATCATCATCTCGTGCAAGGTCTCGAGGCCGCTCGACCTGATCGCCGTGTACCGCGAGCTCGCGACGCGCACCGAACAGCCCCTGCACCTCGGCCTGACCGAGGCCGGGATGGGAATGAAGGGGCTCGTCTGGTCGTCCTCGGCGATGGGCGTCCTCCTGAACGAGGGCATTGGGGACACGATCCGCATCTCGCTCACCCCCCGACCCGGCGGCGACCGGCGCGAGGAGGTCTACGCGGCGTGCGAGCTCCTCCAGTCGCTCGGCATCCGTTCCTTCTCGCCGAGCGTGACGGCGTGCCCGGGTTGCGGCCGCACGACTTCGACGACCTTCCAGGAGCTCGCCGAGCGCATCCAGGGCTACATCCGAGACCAGATGCCGATCTGGAAGGAACAGTACGACGGCGTCGAGAACATGACGCTCGCCGTCATGGGCTGCATCGTCAACGGGCCCGGCGAGTCGAAGGCTGCGTCCATCGGTATCTCGCTGCCCGGCACCGGCGAAGAGCCGCACTGCCCCGTCTACATCGACGGCCAGCACTTCACGACGTTGAAGGGCAACTACGACGAGCTCTCGACGGCCTTCCGCGCCCTCGTGGACGACTACGTCTCGACGAAGTACGCCAGGCGCACGGCCGCGCACCCCGTCACGGCCTGACCATCCGGCGGGTGGACCCGCCCGACGACCCCGTCATCGAGGCTTCTTCTTCTCCGCGGTCCCGAGGTGGAGGATGAAGATGTCCCCGGTTCGCCGCCCTCGCGTGTAGAAGAGCTTCGAGCCGTCGCGCGAGATCCGGGGATTCTCGATGTAGAGGTCGTGCCCGGAGAAGTCGGTCACCTTCTCGGGCGGAGCGCTCGCCCACCCCTGCGCCGGACCGGGAACACGAAGCAAGTCCTTGTGCGTTGGGCTGGAAGTACACCCAGCGGCCCGAGGGCGAGAAGAACGGGTGGTACGCCTCGTAAGGTCCCGTCGAGACCGGGCGAGCAGTTCCTCCGGCGACCGGCACGGCCGCGAGCCCCAACCGGCCGCCTTCGACGTTCTGGTAGGCCAGCCACTGCCCCGATGGGTCCACGGAAAGAAGCGTCTGGACCTTCGCTCCCGCGACCGGCGCGCCGAGCGCCGGTGGCAAGATCGAGCCGCATGAGCGTGTCGCCGCGCTGGATGAGGGCCTTCCCGTCCGGCAGCCAGGCCATCTCGCCGGAGAAATCCGTCACGCGGCGCGGATTCGTGCCGTCGGCGTTCATGATCCAGAGGGCCTGAGAGCCCTGGGAGGCCCCCGTGGCCGTTCGAGAAGAACGCGATCTCGCGGCCGTCGGGCGACCACTCGGGATTCGTTCTCCGAGTAATTGGGATCGCGCGTCAGCTCGACCGCCGGCGCCGGCGGGTCGAGGCGCCAGAGATGCGACCAGGCCCCGCGCTCCGCGGCGAAGACGACCGCCTTCCCGTCGGGTGCGGGATCGAAGAACCCGACGTGGTTGTTGCCGGAGGTCAATTCCCTGGCCGGTCCCGTGACGCGCCCGGCTTCCGCATCGAACGGAAGCTCCTCGAGATTCAGGCTCTCGTCCACCGCGGAGAACGCGACCGCCGTTCCATCCCGGGAGGCCGTGGCGCCGACATCGGCGCCGCGCCCGAACGTGAGCGGCCAGGCCGGACCCGCGAGCTCTCCCCGCGCAAGTGAGAACGGCGCTTCCCAGAGCGTGCGGCTCTTGCCCGGCGTGCCGCTCGTATACAGCACGCTCGCCGATCCGGGTCCCCACGCCGGGGCCTCCCCTCGGGCGAGGACCCTCGGCTTTCCACCCGCCGCCGGCAACCACCTCGATCTGCTTGCCGTTCTGGTAGAGCAGCCACCGGCCGTCCTCCGAAAGCCTCGGAAAGAAATACCGGAGCACGAGAGGCTCTTCGATCGGCAGGTCGTCGGCTCTCCCCTCCCGCCGCGGCAATGCGCGCGATCCGGGAGCTCCGGAAGGTGCCGTGAACGTAGAGAAGCTCGGCGCCGTCCGGCGTCCAGGACGGGAAATCCCCGTTTTCGACGATCCGGCGCGCCGGTCCTCCGAGAGCCGGCATCACCCAGATGTCGCCCCCGACGAGCGGCAGGCCGGGCGCGGCGTGCATGATGTCCGAGCCGCCCGAGCGATTCGAGACGAACGCAATCTCGCGGCCGTCGGGAGAAAAGGCCGGCTGGATGTCGGCGGCGGGGTTCTGCGTCAGGTTGAGCGCCGGTCCGCCCGAGATCTGCTGCAGGTAGATCTCGAAGTTCCCGTCGCGATCGGAGACGTAGGCGATCGTCTGCCCGTCGGGAGAGAAAGTCGGCTCTCCTTCGTAACCGGGATCCGTCGTGAGCGGGGTCAACGTCGCGTCGCCCGGGCCCGCGGCGGGGGCGACCGCGCGGCCCTGATGGATCAGATAGCCGGCAATCGCCGCGCCGGCCACCAGGACGGCAATGCCGAGCCCCTTGCCCAGCATGGAGGAACGCTCCGCCACCGGCACGGCGGCCGCCGCCGCGGATACGGTCGGGACCGACGCCGTCTCGAGGGCGAAGGCGAGATCCCGCGCGGACTGGAACCGCCTCTCGGGCTTCTTTTCCAGGCAGTGGCGAAGAACCGGCATGAGGGCCGATGCGTCCGGCCCGACCGAGGCGGCGGGCTCGCGGGGTTCCTCCTTGAGGATCGCCGTCATCGTCTCCGCCGCCGTCTCGCGCTGAAACGCCCGGCTGCCCGTCAGCATCTCGTAGAGCACGGCGCCGAACGAGAAGATGTCCGATCGATGGTCCACCGGGACGCCCCGGACCTGCTCCGGCGACATGTAGCCGACCGTGCCCATGACCTTTCCGGGTTCCGTGTAGCCGGACACCGTCGGGGACTCGGTCTCGCTGCCGGCACCCGGAGTCGCGGCGCCGGGCTTCGCCAGGCCGAAGTCGAGGATCTTCACTCGCTCGTCCCGCGTGATGAAGACGTTGTCGGGCTTCAAGTCCCGATGGACGATCCCCTTCTCGTGGGCGGCGGCCAGGCCGAGGGCGATCTGCACGCCGTACTCACGCGCCTTGCGCGGCGACAGCGGGCCCGAAAGGAGGGCCTCGCGCAGCGTCTCGCCCTCGAGGAGCTCCGACACGGCGTAGGCCACGGTCCCCTCGTGCCCGAAATCGTGGATGGCGAGGATGTTGGGATGCGACAGCGCCGCGACCGCCTTGGCCTCGCGCCCGAAGCGTGAGAGCGCGTCGGGATCCTCCGCCAGGCGTTCCGGCAGCACCTTGACCGCCACGGTCCGCTCCAGCCGCGAATCCCGCGCCCGGTACACCTCCCCCATTCCGCCCGCGCCCAGCGGCGACAGGATTTCGTAAGGCCCGAGCTTCGTTCCGGCAGAAAGGGTCACGTCAGGAGATCACTCAGGGTTTTGACGTCCGGTCGATGAATTCTGCGATGTCCGCCTTGAAGGCCTTCAGCGACGGCTCGAGGACGTACATCATGTGTCCCGCCGGGTAGCTCTTCATCTCGACGTGGTCGCGGAGGTTCGGCGCGACGTGGAGCGCGTTCATCTGCGTTTCCGTCGCGAAGAACGGCGTGGCGAGGTCGTACGTCCCCTGCTGCACGAGCACGCGCAGGTTCGGATTGACCGTCATCGCGTGCGCGAGATCCGGGACGGTGTCGACCATGGGCTGCGGGAATTCGGCGCCCGGTACCTTGTGCTTGAAGTCCCAGCTGCGGCCGACCTCGTAGTTGGTCACCGCGTACGTCTTGCCCTGGCCGAACTTCAGCTCGTCGTTGTAATACGACAGAAACGCGGCCGTGTACGCGGCGCTGATCGCCGCGGCCTGCGGGTCGTAATCCGCCTCCTTGGAGAGGATGTCGAGCGTCGGGCCGATGAACCGCGCGTCGAGGCGGCCGACGGTGACGCCCTTCTGGCGCATCAGCTCCTGCGAGTACTGCCCCTCGCTGATGCGCAGGTTCGCCTTGTCGATGTAGTCCTCGGAGAGCCCCGTGTATTCGTGGAGCTTCTTCACGACGGCGGCGCGGCGGGCGGCCGTCAGGCGAGTCGCCGGCGGAGAGCGCGCTCGCGTACTCGCCCGCCGCGTACTGGCGCACCTCGGCGAGGAACGCCTCGAGGTTCGCCGGCATCGTCGGCAGCACCTTGTGGAACGCAGACACGACGGCGTACCCGGGGAGAATCAGCGGATACGGCTTGTCGTTGCCGGGGTAGTCGAAGAGCGCCGAGAGATCCATGGCGACCGAGACGAGGATGATGCCGTTGAACGCCATGCCCTTGCCCTGGAGCTGGTCGACGATGCCGGGGCCGCGGGTCGTGCCGTAGCTCTCGCCGAGGAGGTACTTCGGGGAGTTCCAGCGGCCGTTGTCGCCGACGTACTGCCGGATGAATCGCGAGATCGAGTCGATGTCCGGGTCCGCGCCCCAGAAGTCCTTGTCCTTCGCGTCGCCGACGGCCTTCGAGAGTCCCGTGCCGACCGGGTCGATCATCACGAGGTCGGTCTTGTCGAGGACGCTGAAGGCGTTGTCGACGACCTGGTACGGCGGCGGCGGCGTGGGCGCGGCGTCCGCCGTGACGACGCGGCGCGGCCCGAGGGCGCCCATGTGCAGCCAGACCGACGAGGAGCCGGGCCCGCCATTGAACGCGAACGTGATCGGCCGGCGCGCGGCACCGCCCGCGTCCTTCTTGACGTAGGCGACGTAGCCCATGCTCGCCCACGGCTCGTCCTTGTCGTTGCGGACGATGAGCGTGCCGGCCGTCGCCGTGTACGCGACGGGAACGCCGCCGATGACGATCGAGTGCTGCGTCACCGATTGCTCGGCCTTCGGCGGCTCCTTCTTCGCGGCGTCGGCCGCGGGCTTGTCGCCCGGCTTCTCGGCGGGTTTGTCCTGCGCCAGCGCGAAACTCGCGAAGACCGAAACCATCGCCAGGAGAGTCGCGATCCTTCTCTTCAAGCTTTCCTCCATGCCTTGCGGCGAGCGTTCCCGTTGTCCGCTACTTCTTTTCGAGGCCCGAGGTCCAGGTCGCCACGAGCGCGACGCGAGCGACCGTGCGCTCGAGGCGGGCGTCCCGGGCCTTGTACACCTCTCCCACGCCTTCGGAGGTTCCTTCTTCGCCGCGTCGGCCGCGGGCTTGTCGGCCGGCTTCTCGGCGGGCTTGTCCTGCGCCGCCATCGACGCCGCCCAGGCCGCGGCGACGACCGCGAGGATCGCGAGTTTGTGCTTCAAGGTCATCTTCTCCTTCGTTCTGTCATGCCTACTTCTTCTCGAGGCCCGCCGTCCAGTTCACCACGAGCGCGATGCGAGACGCCGCGGCTCCCTGCGGCAGCAGGGCGACCAGAAATCTCTCCCCGTCGGGTGAAAGGGTGACGAGTCGAGACCGGCGGGAGCTTGAAGAGAACCGTCGGCGGCCCGACCTCGAGGCCGGATGGCCCCGTCTTGACGTCCACGGAGACGGGCTCGTTGTCGAGGGTTCCATAGATGATCTCGCTGCCTTCCTTTGAAGAACGCCCCGCCCTGGGACCCGTTCGCGGAGATCTGATACTTCGGCCCCGGTCCCGGGAACGGGACGACGTACAGCTCCTCGCGGCCCGATTCATTCGAAACGTAGGCTGACCCACTTGCCGTCCGGCGAGAAGCATGGCCGACCGTTCGTTGAACTCGGACGCGAGCAATGGCCGGGGCTTCTCGCTGCCGGAGACGGGCACCAGCCATACGTCGCCTTTCGTCGGGTTGTTGCGCGAGAGCAGATCGACCAGCAGGTACTTGCCGTCGGGCGACCAGTCGTCCGGCGAAGCCGGTCGGTCCGTGTGGAAGACCGAGATCTCCTCTCCCGAACCTCCGGCCGGTTTGACGTGGATGTCGGCGAGAGCCTGCTTGTTCACCCTCAGGAACGCAAGGCGCTCTCCGTCGCGCGACCACAGGGGCGCGTCCGAAGGATCGCCGAACGTGAATCGCGAGCGGACCCCGCGGCCGTCGAAGAGCCAGATCGAAGAGGCGCCCGTGGCCGGGTCGTTGATGCCGGCGGCGATCCGCTTGCCTTCCGGCGACAGCGCGAGGCTCGAGTATTCGGCCGGCTCTCCCAGCGGCTCGCCGATCTGCTTGCCGGCCCGATCGAGCCAGGTGAGGCGGCCGGCCACCGAGCCGGATCGCGCCGAGAGCGTAGAGGAGGATGCCGTCGGCGGACGCCGCGAAGACGCCGTGGAAGTAGGCCGGGTCGTACTGGACGCCCTCGGCGACCGGGACGGCTTCCCCGACCAGGCGCCGCGGAGCCCGGATCGAAGCGCTGCGCGAGCAGGATGCGCTCGCGCATGTAGAGCAGATACCCCGACGCGTACACGACGTTCGAGCGTGCCTGGAGAACGAGCGTCTTCTCGTTCGAGTCGAGCGCGCCGGCGTAGATCGCGTTCGACTCGCTCTTCGAACCGGCCGAGTGCGAACCGGCCATGTAGAGAAAGTGTCGCCCGTCGGGAAGGAACGTCGCCCAGCGGTGAGTCGTCTCGCCGTGAGGCCGTGTCCAGAGTGGTCGCCGGCTTCGGAGTCCCGCCGCCCGAGGAAACGTGCATGATTCCCGTCGTCGAGTCGGGTGAGAAGAGAATGACGCCCTCGCGGTTCCAGGAGCCGCTGCGGCCGTTCGGCGCGTCGCAGATGGGCAGGGGCGGCGCCCCGGTCGTGTCGACCTTCTGCAGCTTGCCGTCCGCGAAGAAAGCGAGAAAGCGGCTGTCGGGGGACCAGAACGGGAACGTCGCGCCCTGCGTCCCGGCGATCGGCTTCGCTCCCGGCTCGCCCAGGGAGCGCAACCAGAGAACCATCTTGCCGTCGGCGTCCTTCGCCGGGAAGGTCGCGAGCCGGCCGTCCGGCGATACCGTGAGCGACCCGCAGTTGGCCCCGGACACGTCGAGCTCCACCTTTTCGGGCGGCGCCAGGGTCGCGCTGATCCGGGAACGAGGCGCCGGGGCTCGCCGCAGGTATCCGACGGTCGCGAGCCCCGCCGCAACGAGAGCCGCCGCCGCGACGGCCCACGCGAGCTTCTCGCGATTCTTCCGCCGCGCGACGACGGGCGCCGGCAGGCCCGCCTGCGAGCCGCCTTCGGCGATCCACTGGAGCTGGAGCTTGGCGTCGTGCGCCGTCTGGAAGCGGTCCTCCGGGTCCTTGGCGAGGCACGTCTTGACGACGCGGTTCAGCGCCGGCGGGATCATCGGCGAGATCGTCCGAGATCGCCGGCGGATCGTCGCGCAGGATCGCGCCGATGAGCGAGGCCTGGCTCGAGCCCGAGAACGCCTTCTTGCCCGTCGCCATCTCGTAGAGGACGGCGCCGAACGCGAAGATGTCGCTCCGCGCGTCGGCGTCCTTGCCCTCGAGCTGCTCGGGCGCCATGTACTGGAACGTGCCGAGGACCGTGCCGCGCTCGGTCAGCGGCTGGCTCGCCTGCATCTCGGTCGCGAGCCGCGACACGCCCGACGACACGTCGCGCCCCGCCGCCTGGAACTTCGCGAGGCCGAAGTCGAGCAGCTTCACGCCCGACTTCGTCAGCATCACGTTGCCCGGCTTCAGGTCCCGGTGGACGATCCCCTGGCGGTGGGCCTTGTCGAGCGCGTCGGCGATCTCGATGCCGTAACGCAGCAGCTGCTCGACCGGCAGCGGCCCCTTGCCCAGCCGGTCGGCCAGCGTCTCGCCCTCGAGGTATTCCATGACGAGGTACTCGGTCTCGCCCTCGCGGTTGACGTCGTAGAGGGCGCAGATGTGCGGGTGGGAAATCTGCGAGATCGTCTTGGCCTCGCGCTCGAAGCGCTGGCGCAGCTCCGGATTCGCCGACAGGTGAGGCGGAAGCACCTTGACCGCGACCGTACGCTCGAGGCGCGTATCCCGCGCCTTGTACACCTCTCCCATCCCGCCGGCGCCGATGGGCGCGAGGATCTCGTAGGGCCCGAGCTTCGTTCCCGCGGCGAGACTCATCGGCCCCTCCCGTCGTTCCACCGCCGGCGGCGCGCAACTCCGCGAACCAGTTCAGCGTCACCGTCATCCGATCGTCCGCCGTCTCGCCGGCGAGCTCGTACACGAGAAAGTGCTTCCCGTCGGGCGCGACGTCGAAGGCGGACGGCACGCCGCCGCCCGACGGCGCCGTCCGCTTGAAGACGAGCGTCGGGGCGCTGACGCGCACGTCGGGGTCGGCGGTCACCGACGCCTCGTAGATCTCCGGCCCCTTCGCGAAGAAGAGACGGCCGTCGGCTGACCAGCGCGGCGACATGCCGCCGCTCGTGGACACCTGCCAGACGCCCTCGGAGGCCGGGAACCGGCGCAGGTAGATCTCGGCGTTGGTCGGCCCAGACGAAGCTTCGTAGGCGACGAACCGTCCATCCGGGGAGGGCGCCGGCCTGAGGTTGTAGAAGGCCTGCGGCAGGAAGGGCGCGGGCTTCTCCTTGCCGTCGGTCAGCGAGCGATACCAGAGATGCCAGCCCTGCTGATCGCTGACGATGTAGAACAGCTGGCCGTCGCGAGACACCACTCCCCCGCCGCCCGGGCCGATTTCCTCGACGCGGCCCGACCCGTCCGCGAGAACGCGCTTCAAGACGCTGCCCGAGCGCCGGACGGTGTCGAAGCTGTCGTAGACGACGCTGTGCCCGTCGCCGACCCACTCGGGATCTCCGGCCTCGCCGTCGTTCGTGAGGCGGCGGCGCGTGCCGCCGTCGACGTCGTAGATCCAGATGTCCGCCTTGCCGTCGATGCGCTCCGAGGTGGCGACGCGATTGCCGTCCGGCGAGATCGCGCCGCTCCGGCGCAGCGCCGGCTCGCCGATCCGCGAAACCACCTTGCCCTGGCGATCGACCCAGACGAGGCTCACCGGGCGCTGCCGGCGCGGCGGCAGCACGACGAGCGTGCCGTCCGAGGCGACGCTCGGCGCCCGCGTTCCCGGCGAGACGAGAAACGACTCGCCCGTCGCCTTCAGGTCCGCCAGCGAGAACGGCAGCGCCCACACGCCGGCGTTGGCGGGGCTGCGCTCGTAGAGAAGGTGGCCGCTCGGCGAATAGACGGCGTCGTCCACGGCCTGTCCGGCGGCCTCCAGCACGTAGTGTGCCTTCCCGCCCGACCACACCCCGATGGTGTTGTTGCCCGTGCCCTCCCCGGACCGGTGGACGACGTACACGACGCCCCGGCCGCCGGGAAGCGCGCTCGCGGCGTGAAAGTGCAGCTCCTTCTTCGGGTCGGGCTTGAGCACCTCGACCGAATCGCCGCCCTGCGCGGACACCTGGAAGAGCCCGGCGTTGCCGTTGCTGTACACGATCGTACCGTCGGGCATCCAGGCGCCGCCGGCGTCGTCGTCCCAGAGGCCCGACGGCAGCTCGCCGATGACCGAGGGCGTGCCCGCTTCGGCCGGCACCTTCCAGAGCTTGCCCTTCGCGCCGTACGCGATCATGCGGCCGTCCGGGGACCAGAACGGCCGGATGACGCCGTCGGCTCCCGCGATCTCACGCAGCTCGAGGCGGTCCAGATCGCGCACGAGCAGGTGGCCGCGCGAGGCGATCGCGAGCTGGCGTCCGTCGGGCGAGATCGCCGCCGTGGAAACCCCCGGCACGCCGATCTCGAAGCGGACCGGCCGCCCGGCCGGGGCGGCGCGGCGAAGACGCGAAATGCCCGGCGAGCGCTCCGAGGAGCAGGGCCGCGAGAACCGCGGCGGCCCACGGCCAGACCGGTCGCCGCGCCGGCGCGGCCGAAGGCTCGGCCGGCGTCGCCGCGCCGCTGCCGCTCGACGCCAGGTCCTCGAGAGCGATCCGGGCGTCGCCGATGTCGCGCAGCCGGTGCTTCGGGTCGCGGTCCAGACACCGGCGCAGGACGCCGCGCACGGCCGCGGGCGTCTGCGGCGGAAGGCGCGACCAGTCGATGTCGGCGCGCAGCACCGCGGCGAGCGTGTCCGAGACCGTTTCTCCCTCGAACGCCTTCTGTCCGGAGAGCATCTCGTACAGCACGGCGCCGAAGGCCCAGATGTCCGCGCGCTTGTCCACCGCCTTGCCGCGCGCCTGCTCGGGCGACATGTACGCCGCCGTGCCGAGGACGACGCCCGCCTGCGTCGCGGCCGCCGTCAGCGTCGGCGAGTGCGTCTGATCCGGCGACGAGGCGTCCCCGGTCAGCGCCTTCGCCAGCCCGAAGTCCAGCACCTTGACCTTGCCCTCCGGCGTCACCTTCACGTTGGCCGGCTTCAGGTCCCGGTGCACGATCCCCTTCTCGTGCGCCGCCTCGAGGGCGTCGGCGATCTGGCGCCCGATCGCCAGAGCCTCCTCCACCGGAATCGGTCCCTGCGAGATCCGCTCCGCCAGCGTCTCGCCCTCGACGAGCTCGAGCACCAGCGCCTCGACGTCGCCCGACTTCTCGAGCCCGTAGATCGCCGCGATGTGCGGGTGGTTCAGCGACGCCAGCACCTGCGCCTCGCGCTGGAACCGCGCCAGCCGCTCCGCGTCCTCCGCCACGGCCTCCGGCAGCACCTTGATCGCCACCTCGCGATTCAACTTCCCGTCCCGCGCCCGGTACACCTCCCCCATGCCGCCCGCGCCCAAGGGCGACAGGATCTCGTAGGGACCGAACTTCGTTCCGGCGGCGAGGGTCATTTCTTTCCTTCCACCGGCGCAACGCGCTGGAGCTCCGCCGTCCAGTTCAGGACGAGGTCGATGCGATTGGCCATCTCGGTCCGCGCGTTCGTCTTCAGGAGCAGGAAGCGCTGGCCGTCGGCCGACGCGTCGAAGGGATACAAGTTGGTCGCGAGCTCGTAGCGCCCTTTCCCCTCATAGAGCATCCGGGGCGTTCCGGCTCGGAAGCTCGGGTGGGTCTCGACGGCGACGGCCATGATGTCGCCCATTCGGCGGACGAAGAAAATCTCGTTGCCCACCCAGATCGGCCACGCCCCTCGGTTGGTCGAGATCTGCCACTTGCCCGGGGACCCGTCGGTCGGCTGCACGAAGATGTCGCCGTCCGGGCCGATCTGGTAAGCGATCCAACCGTCCGTCGGGCGAGAGGCACGCATTCGAGGCGCCCGCCTGCACCTCGCGGGCTTTCGATTCGGCGCCGAGCGGCAGGATCCAGGCGCCAAACCTCGGAGAGGCGCGTATGAACGAGAGGCTGCTCCCATCGGCGGACCACGAGGTCGGGAATTCGGCGCCGCCTGGAATCCTGTCGATCACCTCTTCCCTGCCGCTGCCGTCGGCAGGCTTGACCCAGATGCCCTCCTGGCCTCCGCCGCGGACCGAACCGTATGCGATCCGCTTCCCGTCCGGAGACCAGACCGGCCCCAGGCCCGCATTGCCGAACGTCAGGCGCGTCAGGATGTTCGCGGCGATGTCGTACGTCCAGACGTCGTCGTCCCCGCCGTTACCCGAACCGACCGAGAACGCCAGGCTCTTGCCATCGGGCGAGAAGCGCGGGGCGAGAAAGAGACGGGGGGACAGAGGCACGTCGACCGCCTCCCCCTTGCGATTCACGATGGCGAGCGTGCGTTGCGGCAGCGAGGTCCCCGGCGCGTAGGCGAGCGTTCCGTCCCGCGCCGTCGAGAAATAGGCGGCCCCTCCCGACAGATCTCCCCCGATCCCCTGGATCGCCGGAACGGCCTCGCCCGTCACGGCGACGCGGCGGGGGTCGAACGCGGCCGCGAGGACGGAGTTGCCGTGGAGGAACGCGAGGCGGCCCGGGGGCGCGTACCGGGGCATGCTTCCGCCCTCGAAGACGGGGCGCACCTTGCGGCTGGCGAGATTCAGGACGGCGATCGTGGCGCCGTCGTAGTTCGCGGTACTGCTCGTAAACCCGATCGCGAACAGAATGTCCGCGCCTCCGGGCAACGCCTCGGGCCATCGGTGCGTTCTCTCGCTTCGTCCAGCGTCTGGGCGCGTCAGAATCTCGATCTTTCCGCCCTGGGCCGCGATGCGCACGAGTCCCGACGTGTACTCGGGGCTGAAGACGATCGAGTCGTCTTCGAGCCAGGTGCCGCCTCGCGGCGTCGGGGCGTCGCAGAGCTCGATCGGCGCGCCACCCCCGACGGCGACCTTCTTCAACCTGCCATCGGCGAAAAATCCGATCCAGCGGCCGTCCGGCGAAAAGAAGGGGCCGACCGCGTTGGCCGTGCCTTCGACCGAACGCACCTGACCGGTGTCGAGCGCTCGCACGTTTAGCCCGGTCGAGCCCGCCCGCTCGGCGACGTAGACGAGCTGCCGGCCGTCGCGGGACAGCGCAAACGCCGGGTTGTCGTTGTACGGAAGCTGATCCTGGGCCGGAGAAAACGAGAGAGAGCCGCGTCGTCACGAGCGGCGCCGATACCGAAGCGAGCGCCCTCCACCAGCCGATGGCGGCGAGCGCGAGCAGGACAACCGCCGCCACGGGCCAGAGCCTCGAGCGCGACGATGCCGCGGCGGCGGGAGCGGCCGACGGCTCCTGGCCGCCTCGTCCATCTCGATGCGCGCGTCGGCGACGTCGCGAAAGCGCGTCTTCGGATCGCGATCGAGGCAGCGGCGCAGGACGCGGCGGACCGACGCAGGCGTCTCGCGCGGCAGCGCCGCCCAGTCGATGTCGGCGCGCAGCACCGCGGCGAGCGTGTCCGATACCGTCTCGCCCTCGAACGCCTTGCGCCCCGAGAGCATCTCGTACACCCCATCCCGCCCGCCCCGAGTGGCGACAGGATCTCGTAGGGCCCGAGCTTGGTTCCGGCAGCAAGAGTCATGTCAGCGGCACTCTCTCATCAGCTCGCGACACGAATAGTCTCCCGACCGAAGGGAGGGAGGAGGTTCGCGTCGCGGGAGCGGAAACGCCGCACGGACGCGAGAGTCACTTCTTCCCGAGCTCCGCCCGCCAGTCCGAAACGAATCGGACCTGGGCGGACGCGCGGTCTTCGATGGGCACGGCGAACAGAATTCGCTTTCCGTCGAGCGTCACGTCGAAGGCGCCTCGCGGGGCCGGTTTCCCGCCGAAGATCGCGCGCGGCGCTCCGACCCGGAGCGATGTGCCGTTCGCCTCGAGGTCCACGGCGAAGAGCTTCCCGTCCGGCGGCTGGGAATACATGATGGCCTTGTCTCCGAGCCAGCGACCCGTGATCGCGCCCCCGGTCGAGACCTGCCGCTTTTCGCCGAGCTCGGGGAACGGCACGACGTAGACCTCGCGCCGCCCCGACTCATTGGAGATGTACTGCAGCCACTTTCCGTCGGGCGAGATCGAGCCGTTGATGAACTCGTCGGGGTCCGTCGCGACGAGGGGCCGGGCCTTCGCCGGAAATTGTCCTGTCGTGACAGGACCCTCATCGAGCGGAAGGACCCACAGGTCGACGCCGCCCGTCTTGTCGTCCTGGACCCGAAGGAGCATGAACTTCCCGTCGGGAGACCAGGAGAGAGGCCAGACGTTCGTGTGGGCGGGCCAGATGATCTTCGGCGCGGACGTTCCGTCGGCCGCCTTGACGCTGACGCCGCCTCCGGGATCTCCGAAGGCGATCTCGCGTCCATCCCGCGACCAGATCGGAAAGTTGCTGCCCTGGTCTCCGAACGAGAAGCGGGCGCCGACGCCGCGCGCAAGGTCGTAGAGCCAGGCTTCCGGCTTGGCTCCGGCCTGTCCCGTGACGTAGGTCATGGCGGCCCGTTGGGCGTCGGGTGAGAGCGCGAGCGAGAAGAAGTTCGCGGGCTCTCCGACGCGGCCGAGCTCCTTTCCGTCGACGTCAAACCACGTGAGCTGGCTGCGCCGAACCGCCCCGCTGCCTTGAAAGACGAGGCGTCCCGTGCGCGAGATCGTGTAATTCCCGAACCAGCGGAAGGGCTGGAAGAGCACGCCCTCGGCGATCGGAACCGCTCCGCCCGTCGTCTTCAGGCTCGACGGGTCGAGCGGCTGGGCCATGAGGTTGCCTTCGCGGACGAAGAGGAGATACCCGGGCTCGGCGTACCTTCCTTCGCTGTTCTCCCGGGCGACGACGGCGGACTTGCCGGACGCGAGGTCGAGGACCTTGATGGCGCTCTGCTTGTCCTTGTCGGACGTCTGGGTTCCCGAGAAGTACAGGAGGCGCTTCCCGTCCGGCAGAAACCAGGGCAGGCGGTCGGTCGCACCCGCCTTGTCGGCCACTCGCGTCAGCGGCGCCGGGGCTCCGCCGGCCGCCGACACTTTCCACAACCCGCCGAACGGTGCGGGGGCGAACGCGATGACGTCGTCGACGCTCCAACTGGCGCCGCGGCCGTCGGCGGCCTCGCAGATCGTCTGCACGACGCCTCCGGCGGCGGGGACCCGCTTCAACTTCCGCTCGGCGAAGAAGCCGATGGAGAGGCCGTCGGGGGACCAGAAGGGAATCATCGCGTCGTCGGTGCCGGGCAGCGGTTGGACCCCGAACCCGTCCATGCGCCTCACCCAGATGAGCCGCCGGCCGTCGGCGCCCGTCGCCGCGAGCGCCAGGGTCGTGCCGTCGGGCGAGAGAGCGAGCGACGCATTGTTGCGCTCGAGATCCAGCTGCGGCGGCAGCTCGACCGACAGGCGAAAGACCTCCGCCCGCGTCGCGCTCCGGAACAGGCGGCCCGCGGCGAAGCCCGCGACGATGAGGACGAGCGCCGCGGCCCACGGCATCCATGAGGCGCGCCGGCGGCGGCTCGGCGATACTGGCGCGGCGATTCCGCTCTGCGATCCTCCCTCGGCGATCCACTTGAGCTCGCTGCCCAGATCCGCCGCGTTCTGCCAGCGGTCTTCCGGATCCTTCGCGAGGCAGCGCCGCACGACGCGCTCCAGCGCGGGCGGCGTCATCGGCGCGACCGTCGAGATGGGCGCCGGCTCGTCTTTCATGATGGACGAGATCAACGAGGCCTGCGTCGCTCCCGAAAACGCCTTCTTGCCCGTCGCCATCTCGTACAGCACGCACCCGAACGAAAAGATGTCCGTCCGGCCATCCGCCTCGCGCCCTTCGAGCTGCTCGGGCGCCATGTACTGGAACGTCCCCAGGATCGTCCCTTCCTGCGTCAGGTTGTTCGGCATGCTCCCGAGCGCGGTCGGCAGCGACGTGACCGCCGACTGGACGGGCGGCGCCATCGCCTTCGCCAACCCGAAGTCGAGCAGCTTCACGCCCGACTTCGTGATCATCACGTTGCCCGGCTTCAGGTCCCGGTGCACGATCCCCTGCCGGTGCGCCTTGTCGAGCGCGTCCGTGATCTGCGTCCCGTACCTCAGGGTCTGCTCGAGCGGCAGCGCGCCCTTCGCGAGCCGATCGGAAAGCGTCTCGCCCTCGAGCAGCTCCATCACCAGGTACTCGACGCCGTCCGCGTTGCCGACGTCGTACAACGCGCAGATGTTCGAGTGCGACAGCTGTGAGATCGTCTTGGCTTCCCGCTCGAACCGCTGCCGGATCTCCGGCGAAGCCGACAGGTGCTGCGGCAAGACCTTGACGGCGACCGTCCGCTCCAGTCGAGTGTCCTTCGCCCTGTAAACCTCGCCCATCCCGCCGGCGCCGATCGGCGCGACGATCTCGTAAGGACCCAGGCGCGTGCCAGCCGCAAGGCTCATGTCAGCGAGACTCTTTCATCAGCTCGCGACGCGAAGAGTCTCCCGACCGAAGGGAGGGAGGAGGTTCGCGTCGCGGGAGCCGCAGCGAAGCGAGGGAGCCAGGCGAACGGTCGAGCCCCTTTGGGCGAGCCGTTCGCCGGTGCGCCAAAGGCGCAGGCTCCCGAGTGAAGCGAAGGCGACGTCACTTCAGGTCCGCCGCCCAGTTCGTGACGACGGTCAGTTGCCCGAGCGCGTCTTCGTCGGGAGTCACTCCCACGAGCGCGCGCTTGCCATCCTTCGTGAAGGACATCGGGCCCTGGGGCAAAGCATGGTCGCCGAAGAGCACTCGGGGAGCGCCCAGCCGGAAGGAGCTCCCGACCTCTTCGAATGTAACCGCGTACCACTTATCTTCGGGAGGCTGGCGATAGACGATCTCGTTCTCGCCGAGCCACCAGCCGACACCCGCGCCGCTCGTCGAAATCTGGCGCTTCTCTCCGGGGCCCGGATAGGGCACGACGTAGACCTCGTTCCGGCCCGACTCGTCACTCATGAAGGACATCCACCGACCGTTCGGAGAGAAGCGGGGACCCTGCTCCTGCGCCGGGGTCACCAGGAACGGCCGCGGCGGCCCGCTTCCGTCGGCCGGGACGATCCAGATGTCGAGCGAACCGGTCTTGGGATTCTGCACCCGATACGCGATGGTCTTGCCGTCGCCGGACCAGCTGCTCGCGATCAGGTTGGGCGTCTGCGTCACGATGGCTTTCGGCTCCGAGGATCCGTCGGCCGCCTTCACGTACAGAACGCCCTCCGTGGTCCCGTAGGCAATCTGCTTCCCGTCGGGCGACCAGATCGGGGCGAAGGCGGATTCGGTCCCGGATGCGGATGTCAGGGGGTTGGCGACGCCGCGGACGAGATCGTAGATCCACACGGAGGACGGCCCGCCGGCACCGGACTGGACAGTGAGCGCCGCCCGCGCCCCGTCCGGGGAGATCGCGAGAGGGACCAGCGGCGTCAGGATCGCCGGCTCGCCGATCTTGCCGAGATTCTTCCCGTCGAGGTCGAACCAGGTCAGCGTCTTTCTCTGCTGCTGGACGCTCGATTGGTACACGAACAGGCCGGACCGGGACATGCCGAACGACGCCGAGTAGCGGAACGGGCTGAACTGGACCTTCTCCGCGATCGGGACCGCTTCGCCGCTCAGCTTCAAGGCGCGCGCATCGAAGGGCTGCGCCAGGAGGTTGCCTTCGCGATAGAAGAGGAGATATCCGGGCTCCGCGTAACGCCCCTCGCTGTTCTCGTGCGCGATCGTCGTCACTTTCCGCGTCTCGAGATCGAGGATGGCGATCGTGTTCTCCTTGTCGATCGTTTTCGAGCCGCCCGCGAAAAAGAGGAGATGTTTGCCATCCGGCAGAAAGTACGGAAGCCGGTGGGTGGACCCGGATTTCTGCGGCAACTCCGTGACCACTGTGGGCGCGCCGCCGGCGGATCCGACGCGAAAGAGCGGACTGAAGGGCCCCGGCGAGAACACGATGACGTCGCCGGCACCCCAGCTCGCGCCCCGCCCGTCGGCCGCGTCGCAGATGGTCAGGACCGAGCCGCCCGCGGAAGGGACCTTTTTAAGCTTGTGCTCGGCGAAAAAGCCGATGAATCGTCCGTCCGGGGAGAAGAACGGGCACGTCGCCCCTTCGGTGCCCGCCACCGGCGTCATCTCCATCCCGTCCATCGCCCGCACCCAGAGGCGCGGCTTGCCGTCGGGGCCGGCCGCCGCGAGGACGACCTTCGATCCGTCCGGCGAAACGGCGATCGGATTGTTTGCCGAATCCGTGGCCGTCTTCGCCGGCAGGACGATCGAGGTTCGCATGACGGTCTGCGGCGCCGGCTTGCGCAGCAGAGCTCCCCCGGCGAACCCGACGACCGCGAGCCCGAGCGCGGCGGCCCAGGGCGCCCACGAGCGGCGGCGCCGGCCGGATGCGGCGACGGGTGCGGCAATCCCCGACTGCGAGCCGCCCTCCGCGATCCACTTGAGCTCGCTGCCGAGGTCGCCCGCGTTCTGCCACCGGTCTTCGGGATCTTTCGCGAGACAGCGCCTCACCACGCGGTCCAGCGCCGGCGGCGCCATCGGCGCGACCGCCGAAATGGGCGCCGGCTCTTCCTTCATGATCGAAGAGATCAGCGACGCCTGGCTCGCTCCCGAAAACGCCTTCTTGCCCGTCGCCATCTCGTACAGGACACAGCCGAACGCGAAGATGTCGGTCCGGCCGTCCGCCTCGCGACCTTCGAGCTGCTCGGGCGCCATGTACTGGAACGTCCCCAGGATGGTCCCTTCCTGCGTCAGGTTGTCGTTCTGGCTGCCCATCATGGTCGGCAGCGACGTCATCCCCGACTGCGGCGCCGGCGCCGTCATCGCTTTCGCGAGGCCGAAGTCGAGCAGCTTCACGCCCGACTTCGTCAGCATCACGTTGCCGGGCTTGAGATCCCGGTGCACGATCCCCTGTCGGTGCGCTTTGTCGAGCGCGTCGGCGATCTGCGTGCCGTACCGCAGCGTCTGCTCGAGCGGGAGTGCGCCTTTGCCCAGTCGGTCAGATAGCGTCTCCCCCTCGAGCAGCTCCATCACCAGGTATTCGACGCCGTCCTGGTTGCCGACGTCGTACAAGGCGCAGATGTTCGAGTGCGAGAGCTGCGAGATCGTCTTGGCCTCCCGCTCGAAGCGCTGCCGGACCTCGAGCGACGACGACAGGTGCGACGGCAACACCTTTACCGCCACCGAACGCTCCAGGCGCGTATCCTTCGCCTTGTACACCTCGCCCATGCCGCCGGCGCCGATTGGCGCGACAATCTCGTACGGACCGAGGCGAGTCCCGGCGGCGAGGGTCACGCCGCTCCCCTCACCCCAACCCTCTCCCCCCTCCGGGGGGCGAGGGGGTCGAGGGTAGGGGCGCCCCAAAGAACCCCCTCTCCCGGCGGGAGAGGGACGGGGTGAGGGGCGCTCCGATTCATCGACGTCACTTCCCCAGGGTCGCCGGCCAGTTCAGGACGATGGTCGTCGGGCTCATGGCGTCGCGGCCGAGCGGGGCGGCGACGAGGAACTTCTGCCCGTCCGCGGAGGGCGCGTACTTGTTGCGAGGAATGCCCGGCCGGACGCGAAGGACAAACAGCGCCTGCGGGATTCCGGCTTGAACGTCCGCTCCGCCGCGGATCTCGACCGCCATGAGCTTCCCGTCGGGTGAACGGTAGTAGAGCTCCTTGCCGTCGCCTCGCCAGCTCGGGTCGCTCCCCCCGCCGTTGGAAACCTGCCACTTCCCTCCGGCGTCCGGGAACGTCTGGAGGTAGATCTCGTCGCGGCCGGATTCGTTCGACACGTATGCGACCAGGCGTCCATCGGGTGAAAACATCGGCTGACTTTCGGCAAACGGGCTGGCGGCGATGGCGATCGGCTTCCGGTCTCCGAAGGTCGGGAGCGCCCAGGCGTCCTGGAGCGTCTTCTGATTTCGGGTCGTAAATCCGATGTATCGCCCGTCGCGGGTCCAGCTCGACGCCGACTTGGGTTCGTCGCTCTTGAGAATCAGCTTCTCTTCGCCGGCGCCCCTCGAGGACTTCTCGTAGATGTCGAAGGGGCCGCCGCGATCGGACGTGAAGACGATCCGCTCGCCATCCGGCGACCAGACGGGACGGACGTTGTTGCCGGGGCCGAGGCTGAACCGCGAATTGACGCCGCGCGCGAGGTCGCGGATCCAGATGTCCCCCTTGCCGTTGCGGGAATCGGTGAGGTTGAAGGCCAGTCGGTCGCCCGAGGGCGACAGGGAGGGGTTCGCGTAGTCTCCGGGATCTCCGAGGGTATCGAGCTCCCGCCCGGCGCGATCCCGCCAGAGCAGGCGCCCTCCGGTTTCCCCGGTGCGATAGGCGAGCACGCCGTTTCGCGAGACCGAGAACCGCGCCAGGCCAACGTTGTCCGTGCCGATCTTCTCGGCGAGGGGAACCGGCTCTCCGGTGATCCTGCGCGCCTTCGCGTCGAAGGGCTGCGCGACGAGAGTCCTGTCCCGCACGAAGAGCAGGTATCCCGGCGGCGAGTACGTCACGAGCGTCTGGGCAGGTGCCAGCTTCTCACGCTCCTTCGAATCGATCGACCCGATCCAGTACGCGCTGTCCTCGGGCTTCTCGCCGTTGGCCAGGTAGAGGAAATGGCGGCCATCGGGCAGGAACTCCGGCCAGCCGACTCCCGTTTGTTTGAGCGCCGCATCGAGCCCGACGGCGACGGCGCGGCTGCCTCCCGCCGCCGACACCCGGTAGATCGGGTCCGTGCCCGTGCCGTCCCAGAGGATGACGCCTTCGGGACTCCACGTGCCGTCGGAGCCGCCCGGAGCGTCGCAGATCTTGGTCGGAGGGCCGCCCGAGACGTCGACCTTCTTCATGACGCCTTCGGAGATGAACGCGACGTACTTGCTGTCCGGCGA
This sequence comes from uncultured Acidobacteriota bacterium, assembly GCA_963710945.1. Classification (GTDB taxonomy): domain Bacteria; phylum Acidobacteriota; class Thermoanaerobaculia; order UBA5066; family Gp7-AA6; genus DAHUXD01. The sequence continues at coordinate 415,605 of CAVQCH010000007.1, read as the reverse complement.
CCAGAACGGGCGGACGCCGCCCTCCGTCCCCGGCAACGGCTGTGCGACCAGCGAGTTCAACGGTCGCACCCAGATCCGGGCCTTGCCTTCCAGATCGGTCGCGTCGAAAGCCAGCGTGCGGCCGTCCGGCGAGATCCGGGGGACGTCCATCGTCGCGATCTCGGGAGGCGGCACGATGTCGAACCGCACGATCGGCGGAGGTTGCGGCGCGCGACGGACGAAGCCGTAGGCAAGGGCCGCGGCGCCAACGAGGGCCGCGGCGAACAGGCCCCACGCGAGCTTCTCGCGGTTCTTGCGGCGCGCGACGACGGGAGCGGGCACGCCCGCCATCGAGCCGCCCTCGGCGATCCACTGCAGCTGCAGCATGACGTCGTGCGCCGTCGACCACCGGTGCTCCGGCTCCTTGGCGAGGCAGCCCTTGACGATGCGGTCGAGCGAGGCCGGGATCATCGGCTGGATCGACGAGATCGGCGCCGGATCCGAATTCATGATCGAGCCGATCAGGCTCGCCTGGCTCTTGCCCGTGAACGCCTTCTGCCCGGTCAGCATCTCGTAGAGCACGCAGCCGAACGCGAAGATGTCCGAGCGCGCGTCGGCCTCGCCGCCCTCGAGCTGCTCGGGCGCCATGTACTGGAACGTCCCGAGGATCGTGCCGCGCGTGGTGAGCGGCTGGCTTTCCTGCAGGGCGGTCGGCAGGCTCGTGGCCTGCGAAACCCCGCTCTTGTCCGGGACGGCCAGCTTCGCCAGGCCGAAGTCGAGAAGCTTCACGCCCGACTTCGTCAGCATGACGTTGCCGGGCTTCAGGTCCCGGTGGATGATTCCGCTGCGGTGCGCGGCGTCGAGAGCGCCGAGGATCTCGATGCCGATCCGCAGCGCCTGGTCCATCGGCAGCGCGCTCTTGCCGAGGCGATCCGCCAGGGTCTCGCCCTCGAGATACTCCATGACGAGGTAATCGATCCCGTCCTGGTGCCCCACGTCGTGGAGCGTGCAGATGTGCGGGTGCGAGAGCGCCGAGATCGTCTTTGCCTCGCGATCGAGGCGCTGGCGCAGCTCCGCCGACGAGGACAGTGACGCCGGCAGCACCTTGACCGCCACGTCGCGCCCGAGACGCGTGTCCTTGGCCCGGTAGACCTCCCCCATCCCTCCCGCGCCGATGGGCGCGAGGATCTCGTAGGGCCCGAGCTTCGTTCCGGCGGAAAGGCTCATGTCACTTCCCCAGCGCCGCGGACCAGTTCAAAACGATCGTCGTCGGCGCCATCGACTCGCGGCCCAGGGGCCCGACGAAAAGAAAGCGCTGGCCGTCCGCCGTGGGAAGGAACTTGTTGCGCGCGTTGCCGACGTAGACGCGCCCCTGGAAGAGCGCTTGCGGGATGCCGGCCTTGAGCGTGTCGCCGCCGCTGACCTCGACGGCCATGAGCTTCTGATCGGCGCCGCGGTAGTAGAGCTCCTTGCCGTCGGCGCGCCAGTGGGGATCCGTCCCTCCGGCATTCGAGATCTGCCACTTGCCCCCGGGCCCGGGAAAGCTCTGCGCGTAGATCTCGAGGCGGCCGGACTCGTTCGAGGCGTACGCGAGGAAACGCCCGTCGGGCGAAAGCGCCGGCGTGAGCTCGTTGTAGGACGCCGTGGCGAAAGGGACGAGCGTGCGCTCTCCCGCCATGGGCAGGGAAAAGATGTCCCATCCCGTCTTTGGATTGCGCTTGTAGAGGGTGAGGACGCGGCCGTCCGGTGAAAAGCTGACGGGGAGAGCGAGATCATCCGCTCGGAGTACCAGCTTCTCGTCTCCCTGGCCGTTCGACGCCTTCTCGTAGATTCCGGCGGCCCCTTCCCGGTCCGAATTGAACACGATCGTCGCGCCGTCGGGAGACCAGAGCGCCACGGAGTTGTTGCCCGCGCCGAACGTGAGGCGCGAGTTCACGCCGCGGGCGAGGTCGCGAATCCAGATGTCTTCCTTGCCCGCGCGCGCGTCTCGCAGGCCGAACGCGAGGCGGTCGCCGGAAGCAGAGAGGCTCGGCTCCGCGTAATCGGCCGGATCGCCGAGCACGCCGAGCTCCTTGCCCGTTCGATCGACCCAGACCATCCGGTTGCCCGACTCTCCCGTCCGGTAGGCGAGCACGCCGTCCCGGGACACCGAAAACCGCGCGAGCCCGACGGCGTCCGTGCCGATCTGCTCGGCGAGAGGCAGTGGCTCGCCCGTCGTCTTCATCGCTTTCGCATCGAAGGGCTGGGCGACCAGCGTCCGGTCGCGCACGAACAGCAGGTAGCCCGGAGGCGCGTACGTCAGCATCGTCTGGGCCGGGGCGAACGCTTTCGTTTCGTTCGAGTCGAGGGAGCCGATCCGGTAGGCGCTGTCGTCCACCTTCTGGCTGATCGCCATGTAGATGAAGTGGCGCCCGTCGGGCAGAAACTCCGGCCAGCCGATCTGCGTCTCCTTGCGGGAGGCGTCCTGCTTGACGGCGGGCGACGGCGTTCCGCCCGCGGCCGACACGCGCTGGATGGGGTCGGCGCCCGTGCCGTCGAAGAGAATGACGCCTTCGGGGCTCCACGTCCCGTCGGAACCGGTCGGGGCATCGCAGATCTTGGTGGGCGGCCCTCCCGCCACGTCGACTTTCTTGAGCTTGCCGCCGGCGAAGAAGCCGATGAACCGGCTGTCGGGCGACCAGAAGGGACGCGTCGTCCCCTCCGTTCCCGCCAGCGGCTGGGCGACGAGCGCGTTCAGCGGACGAATCCAGATCTGATTCTTCCCCTCCGCGTCGGTGGCGTTGAAGGCCAGGGTCTGCCCGTCGGGAGAGATGCGGGGCGTGTCGATCGAGATGAGATTCGGAGGAACCGCGACCTCGAACCGCACCAGGCGCGGCGGCTTCGGCGCGCGACGCAGGTAGCCCCACGTGGCGAGCGCCGCCGCGACGATTGCGACGGCGGCGACGGCCCAGGCGAGCTTCTCGCGGTTCTTGCGGCGCGTGACGACGGGCGCCGGCAGGCCGGCCTGCGATCCGCCTTCCGCGATCCACTCGAGCTGGAGCTTGGCGTCGTGCGCCGTCTGGAAGCGGTCCTCGGGGTCCTTGGCGAGGCACGTCTTCACGACGCGATTCAAGGCGGGCGGGATCATCGGCGACGCCTCGGAGATCGAGGGCGGGTCGTCGCGCAGGATCGAGCCGATCAGCGAGGCCTGACTCTTGCCCGAGAAGGCCTTCTTTCCCGTCGCCATCTCGTAGAGCACGGCGCCGAAGGCGAAGATGTCGGAGCGGCCGTCGGCCTCGCCGCCCTCGAGCTGCTCCGGCGCCATGTACTGGAACGTGCCGAGCACGGTGCCGCGCTCCGTCAGCGGGGCGCTCACCTGGGCCTCGGTCGCGAGGACCGACGCGCCGGAGACGGACTTCGCGCCCGCGGACGAGAGAGGCTTGGCGAGGCCGAAGTCGAGCAGCTTCACGCCCGTCTTCGTCAGCATGATGTTGCCGGGCTTCAGGTCCCGGTGCACGATCCCCTGCCGGTGCGCCTTGTCGAGCGCGTCCGCGATCTCGATCCCGTAGCGCAGGATCTGCTCGGTCGGCAGCGGGCCCTTGCCGAGGCGGTCCGAGAGCGTCTCACCCTCGAGGTACTCCATGACCAGGTAGTCGGTCTCGCCCTCGCGCCCGACGTCGTGCAGCGCGCAGATGTGGGGGTGCGAGAACTGCGAGATCGTCTTCGCCTCGCGCTCGAAGCGCTGGCGGATCTCCTCATTCGCCGTCAGGTGGGAGGAGAGGACCTTGACCGCGACCGTGCGCTCGAGGCGCGTGTCGCGCGCCTTGTAGACCTCTCCCATCCCGCCCGCGCCGATGGGCGCGACGATCTCGTACGGACCAAGACGCGTGCCGGCGTTGAGGGTCAAACTGGGGCAAGAGACTACAACGAAAGGACCGCCCGTCGAAGGCCTGCGTGATCTAATGCCGGCGGAGGAACCTTTGAGCAATTTGACGCGATCTCACCGCCGACGCCTCGCCGCCGCGATCGCCGCCGCCGCGGCCGCCTTCTGGCTTGCGCCCGAAGCCGCTCTGCCCCAGGCTGCCGCGAAGGCGCCTCCGGCACCCGCCGCCACGCCCGTTCCGCCGCCGCCGCTCGAGCCGGCCGCTCTCGAGCGCCTGAAGGCGATGAGCGACCTCCTGAAGGGGACGCCGAGCTTCACGGTCCAGGCCTCGGCCGACCGCGAGCAACCTTCCACCAGCGGCCAGATGCTCGACTTCTTCAGCGTCTCTCGGGTCGCGATCACGCGCCCGGACAAGGTCCGCGTGGACACGACGGGCGACCTTCACGCCGCGTCGCTCTGGTACGACGGGAAGACCGTGACGATCTTCTCGACGAAGAGCTCCTTCTACGCGCAGACCCCGGCCCCCGCGACGATCGACGAAACCGTGATGATGCTGATGGATCGCTTTCAGATGCCCTTCCCGGCCGCGGGCTTCCTCCTCAAGGACCCTTACGCGAAGATGATGGAGGGCGTGAAGACCGCCTTCGACGCGGGCGAGGCTCAGATCGACGGGGTCCCGTGCCGCCATCTCGCCTTTTCGGAGGAGGATGCCGACTGGCAGATCTGGGTCGAGAACGGCCCGAAGCCGCTTCCCCGGAGGATCGCGGTCACGTACAAGAAGATCCCGGGCACGCCCCGGGTCGTGACGTCGCTCTCGAACTGGAACCTCTCGCCGACGATCCCGGCCGGCGAATTCGCGTTCACGCCGCCGGCGGGCGCGACGAAGGTCGACTGGAAGACGAGCGAGAAGTGAAAAGAAGCAAGGAGAATTCGATGAAGACCAGAACCGTCGCCACGCTGCTCGCCGCCGCCCTGCTCGTCGGCATCGCCTCGCCCGCCCGCGCCTGGGTCGCGGCCGGCGGATACCACGGAGGCGCCGTCGCGGTCGGCTATCACCCGCCTTGCTGCTATCACGCCGGCTATTCCGGCGCGGCCGTGGCCGGAGCCGCCATCGGCGGAGCAATGGTCGGGGCCGCGGTCGCCTCGGCGGCCCAGCCCGTGTACGTCGCGCCCGCGCCGGTCTACTACGCCGCGCCGGTCGCCTACGCCCCGGCCGTCGGCACGGTCGTGTCGGCGCTGCCGCCGACCGGCTGCTCGAGCATGTCCGTCAACGGAATCTCGTACATGAACTGCGCCGGCGTCTTCTACATGCCGTTCTACTCGGGCGGCGCGCTCATGTACCAGGTCGCCCAGCCCTGACGCCGAGCTTCCTGCTCTTCGCCCTTCCGGTCCTGGCGCTCGCGGGCGCTCCCGCCCCGGCGCCCGGATCGGCGGCCCTCGAGAAGAACATCGAGGCGAAGATCCGCGCCTTTCACGGCGAGATGGGCCTCTACGCAAAGAACCTCGCGACGGGAGAGGTCATCGCCGTCAACGCCGACCAGCGCTTCCCGACGGCGAGCCTCATCAAGGTCGCGGTCATGGCCGAGGTCTTTCGGCAGATCGACGCGGGCAAGCTTCGCCACGACACGACCGTCACCCTGAAGGATTCGGACAAGGCGGGCGACGAAACGGTTCCGCTCAACATGATGCACGCGGGCGCCGTGCTGACGGTGGACGACCTGCTGCGCTTCATGATCGCGTACAGCGACAACACGGCGACGAACCTGCTCGTCGGGCTCGCCGGCACGGCGAACGTGGACGCGCTGCTCGACTCCTACGGCCTGACGAAGACGCGGCTCTACCGGCCGACCTTCCGCGACGGCCACGCCGACGTCCTGCCCGAAGAAGAGAAGGAGTACGGCCTCGGCTCGACGACGCCGCGAGAGATCGCCCGCCTGGTCGAGCTCATCGCGGGAGGCAAAGTCGTCAGCAGCGCCGCGGGTGACGCGATGATCGCGCTGCTCGCGACGCAGCAGGACCGCGCCATGATCCCGCGCTCTCTTCCCTTCGGCAGCGAAGAGATCCTCGTGGCGAACAAGACCGGCTGGGACGAGGAGAAGAATCCGGACGCGAAGGGATACAAGGGAGACGTCCGCAACGACGCCGCTTACGTCAGGACGCCGAAGACGCGCTGGGTCATCGCCATCTGTGCCCGGCGAATCCAGGACAAGAGCCCGGGCGTGGACAACGAGACGCTGCGCCTCGGAGCGGAGCTTTCGCGGATGGTCTACGAGGCCTTCTCGGCCACGCCCCGGTAATCGCTTCTCCCCGAACAGCGGCCCAGTCGCCTCTCGAAACTACGACGCCAGGAAGACCGTCATGAAGCGGTAGAAGCTCCAGACGTCGACCTTCGAGGACATCTCGAAGGGCGCGTGCATCGAGAGCAGCGGCACGCCCATGTCGATGACCTCCATCTCCTGGGCGGAGAGGAAGCCGCCGATCGTGCCGCCCGAGTAGCCGTCCACCTTCGGCGTCTGGGTCTGCCAGGCGATCCCGTTCTTCTCGAGGAGTCCGCGGATCTTCGCGATGAACTCGGAGTTGGCGTCGAAACCCGCGCCGTACTTCTTGATCACCGCGCCGTAGCCGAGCCGCGCGGCGCCCGAGGGCTCGCTCGTCTGGGGAAAGATGGGGTTGATGCCGTCGTTGGTGTCGGCGGAGATGACTTCCGCCGCCCGCAGCGCCTGGCGCAGATCGAGGTCCGTATAGGCCTTGCCGCGCTCGGCCGCCACGAGGCGCGCGAGGGTCGAGTTGAGGAACTGCGACGCGGCGCCCGTGTTGTTGACCGAGCCGACCTCTTCGAAGTTCGAGAGGTACGCCATCGCCGTGTGGCGCGGCGTGCCCTTGACGTCCATCACCGCCCGCGCGGCGCAGTAAGAGGACAGCCGGTCGTCCTGGCCGTAGGCCCCGACGAGTCCCCGATCGAGGCCGACGTCGGCGGGATTGGCCGCGGGCACGAGCTGCAGCTCGGCCGAAACGAAGTCCTCCTCGCGGATCCCGTACGTCGACGTGAGCGCGGCGAGCACTTCCGCCGTGACCGAGGAGCCCTTTCCCGGGATGCTTCCCGCGACCGGGTCGAGCTCCTCCCCGGCAAAGACGTCCTCGTAATTGCGTCCGCGCAGGTCCTTGTCGGAGTGGGGCGCGTTGTCCGGGATGACGAAAACGGGATCGCCGTCCTTCAAGCCGATCGCCACGTCCACGCGCTTGCCGTCCACGGTGTCGACGCGGCCGATCAGCGCGAGCGGGCGGTTGGCCCACTGGTACTTCTTGATGCCCCCGTAGTAAATCGTCTTGAAGAGCGTGTAGCCGTTGGCCGCATAGATGGGCCGCGCCTTCAGGTCGATGTGCGGGCTGTCGTGGTGCGTGCCGATCACGCGCGAGCCCGAGACCAGGGGCTCGGATCCGACGGCGACCAGGATGACCGCGCGGTCGTGCCCGTTGACGATGAGCCGGGCGCCGGGCTTGACCTGCGCCGCGTCGGTGAAGTCCGAGAAGCCGGCGGCCTTCGCCAGGCGCAGGACCTCGCGCGTCGAGGTCAGCGCGCTGCGCGAGACGGTGAGGTAGCTCTTGTAGCCGTCCGCGAAGCGGAAGACGTCGTCCTTCTGGCCGGGCGCGAGCTGCTCCCAGGCGGACTTTCGCGACTCCCACATGCTGCCGGCCGCCTTGGCTTCCTGCCCGGCCCCGAACGCCGCGATAAACGTCCCCGCGACGACGCCCATCCACACACCGCGCCCTGTCTGCCGCATCCCGCCTCCTTGACTTATTGGACTACTGCGAGCTGCCCACGGTCTCGTGCCGCGCCGCGTTCCACGCGGCCATGCCGCCGACGACGTTCACGACCTTCTGAAACCCCAGGCGCTCGAGCTCGCTCGCTGCGATGGCCGAGCGGTAGCCGCCCGCGCAGACCGCGGCGATCGGGCGCTCGCGGTCGAGCCCGGCGGCGAGGCGCTCGAGCTCGTGCAGCGGCATGTGCGCCGCTCCGGCGATGTGCCCGGTCTTCCACTCGGCGGGCCGGCGCACGTCGAGAACCGCCAGGTCGGCCTTCTCCGCCAGGCGCGCCGACAGCTCGTCCACCGAGATCTGCTCGGTGCGCGACAGCGGCCGGCCCGCGGCGTCCCACGCGCGGATCCCGCCCGCGAGATATCCCGTCACCTTCTCGAGCCCGACGCGGGAGAGCCGCGTCTGCGCCTCCCCGACGTGCGTCTCGTCCTCGACGACGAGCGCGATCTCCATGTCGGGAGACACGAGCGTTCCGGCCCACGACGCGAACTGGCCGCCGAGGCCGATCTGCAGGGAGCCCGGAACGTGGCCGGCGCCGTACTCGGCCGCGCCGCGCGCGTCGAGGACGAGAACGCCGGCGGCCTGGCGCCGCGCGAGCTCGTCGGGCGAAAGCGCCGCGGGCGCCGGCAGCGCCGCGATGCTGCCGGCGCCCCTCGCGGTTCAGCCGTGCGTCGTACGAGAAGTAGGCCGGCGCCTCCGGGAGATCGGCCGTCACGAGCGCGACGAACTGCTCCCGCGTCATCGGCTGGAGGGCGTAGTTGAACCGGCGCTGCGCGCCGATCGTCGAGCTCGTCTCGCTCGAGATGTTCCGGCCGCAGAGCGAGCCCGCGCCGTGCGCCGGGTAAACCTCCACGTCGTCCGGCAGCTTCAGGAGCTTGCCGTGCAGGGAGTCGTAGAGCTGGCTCGCGAGCTCGTCGGCGCCCATGCGCGCGCCGAGCAGATCCGGCCGCCCGACGTCGCCGATGAAGAGCGTGTCGCCGGTCAGGACCGCTCGGGGCGCGTCGGATCGCGCGCGGTCGGTAACGACCACCGAGATGGACTCGGGCGTGTGTCCGGGCGTCTCGAGAAACCGCAGCGTCACCGCGCCCATGCGGATCTCGTCGCCGTCGCGCACGGCCACGTGCTCGAAGGCGGCGCCGGCCCGGGCGCCGAAGTAGATCTTCGCGCCGGTGCGCTCGGCGAGCTCGCGGTGGCCCGACACGAAGTCCGCGTGGAGATGGGTCTCGATGACGTGGCGGATCGTCAACCCCTGCGCCCGCGCCTCGTCGAGATACACATCGATGTCGCGCCGCGGGTCCACGACGGCCGCCTCGCCGTCGGAGCCGATCATGTAGGACGCCTGCGCGAGGCACCCGAGATAGAACTGCTTGAAGAACATCGTGTCAGTCAAAGCAGCGCATTGTAATTCCGGAAGATCAGGAAAAGCGCCACCGCCACGACGAACCAGGCGAAGATTCGCCTCAGGTGCCTCGGGTGGAACCGGTGCGACAGGGCCGTCCCGGCCAGCGCGCCCACCACCGCGAGTGCCGCGACCATCGAGCGTCAGCCGCCAGTCCATGTCCCCGGCCGAGAGATGGCCGAGCAGGCCCGAGGCGCAGTTGACCGAGATCACGAAAAGAGACGTTCCGATGGCCTCCTTCATCGTCAGCCCGCCGAAGAGCACGAGGGCCGGGACGATCAGGAATCCGCCCCCGACGCCCAGAAAGCCGGTGAGGAAGCCGACCGCGAGCCCGGCGAGAATCGAGCGGACGACGTTCCGGGCGTGGGGCGGGGCGCCGTCGGCCGGATCCCGGCGAGTCAGCATCACGGTCGCCACGACGAGCATCAGCCCGGCGAAGAGGAGCAGGAGGGCCGGCGGCGACACCAGGCGCGTGAGCTTCGATCCCAGATAGGCGCTCGCGATGCCGCTCGCCGCGAAGAGCGCTCCCGCCCGCCACGCGACGGAGCCGCGTCGGTGGTGCAACAGCGACCCCGACCAGGGCCGTCGCGCCCACGACCGCGAGCGACATTCCGATGGCGCGGTGCGGCTCCACGCCGAGCACGTAGACGAGCACCGGCACCGTGATGATCGAGCCGCCTCCGCCGATCAGGCCGAGCGACACGCCGATCCCCGCCGAGAGGATCAGTCCGAGCGCGAGGTGCACCCGCTAAACCTCGGGCGGCAGCGCCGCCTTTGCCCTCAGAAACTCCTCGGCGCTCGTCAGCCGCACCCCGAAGCGCTCCGCGAGCGGCCGCCCGTCGAAATCCGTGTCGCAGTCGGCGGCCATCCAGCTCATCGCCATGAGATTGCCCGCCGGCGCGGAAATCGGTTCGAGCACGTCGGCCAGCACCCGGTAGACCTTCCCGGGCGTGCGGATCGTCCGGAGCGGTCGGCCGAGGACCTTCGCGAAGATCGCGACGACGTCGTTCCACGAAAGGACCTCGGGACCGCCGAGGTTTTCGACGAGATTGCCCCCGTCTTCGGGAGCGGCGGCCGCGGCCGCGAGGACCGCGGCCACGTCGTCGAGCGCCACGAAGGCGTGGCGCGTCTTCCCGGAGCCCGGCACGAGGGCGATGCCGCGCCGCTCGATCGCCGTGCCGACCATCAGCGAGGAATCCCTTCGAGAACCAGAACGGCCGGCGCAGCGTCGCCGCCACCGCGCCGCGCAGCGGGATGGAGCTGCCCATCAACGCGAACCAGTCGTCCATGAAGAGCGAGCCGCGAAAGATGGAGTGGGCGAGGCCGCTGCCCCGGATCTTTTCCTCGGTGCGCCGCTTGAGGCGAAACGTCGTGACGCTGCGGTCGTACGCGGTCACCGGCACCGACATGAAGACGATGCGGCGCACCGCTTCCGCCCGGCAGGCGTCGAGCAGGTTGTCGTACCCGGTCGCCTCCACTTCGTCGAAGCCCCCGGCGGCCCGCGGGATCACGGCGTTGGCCGTCGCGACGACCGTGGCCATTCCGGCGCACGCCGCCACGAGGCTCTCGGGATCCCGGAGATCGCCGAACGCGAGCTCGGCCTGCTCGGCCGAAAACGCCCGCGACGAGCCCGGGCGGACGAGGGCGCGGACGCGCGTGCCGGCTTTCGCCAGGCGATCGACGACGGCCGTGCCGAGCTGGCCCGTGGCGCCGACGACGAGGACCGGACCCATGGCGCCCTATCCCTCGATCTCGACGGCGAAGTCGGGCGTGAGGCGCAGGCGCAGGTGGATGATCCGGCACGGCCACTTCTCGCGCTCGATCCGCGCGCCGACGCGCTTCCAGATCCAGGCCGCCAGGTTCTCGGCGGTCGGCGGCGTCGCCGCGAACTCCGGGACGTCGCGGTTGAGGCTGCGGTGGTCGAGCGGACGGTCCACTTCTTCCTTCAGCACGCGGTCGAGGTCCGTCAGGTTGACGACCATGCCGGTCGCCGGGTCCGTGTGGCCGGCAACCGCCACCTCGAGCTCGTAGTTGTGGCCGTAGCCGTGCGGCCCCTCGTCGCCGTAGACGGCGCGGTTCTTCTCGGCCGTCCACTCCGGCCGCCAGAGGCTCCGGCCGGCATTGAAGTGGATCGTGCGGGAGAGCCGGATCATGGCGTTTGAAAGATCTTACCGGGATTGAGCAGGCCCTCGGGGTCGAAGATCTGCTTGACGGCGCGCATGGCGGCGAGCACCTCGGCCGAGTGCTGGAGCGGCAGGTAGGCCCGCTGCGTCAGGCCCACGCCGTGCTCGCCGGTGATCGTCCCGCCGAGGGCGACGACGGCGCGGAAGATCTCCTCGACCGCCGGCTCCCGCTCGCGCCGCCACCGGTCCGTCTCGCCCGAAGGCTGGACGACGTTGACGTGAATGTTCCCGTCGGCCGCGTGGCCGTAGCAGATGGCGGTCAGGCCGCGGCGCCCGGCGATCGCGCGCACGGCTTCGACGAGCTCCGGCATCCGCGCGCGCGGCACCGTGCAGTCCTCCTCCGCGTACGGCCCCAGCGACTTCACCGCTTCCCCCACGGCGCGGCGCAGCCGCCAGAAGTCGCGCTGCTCGCGGTCGGTCGTCGCGACTTTCACGTCGCCCGCGCCCGACGCCGCGAGCGTCTCGCCGGCGCGCTCGGTCTCGCGCGCGACGACCTCCTCCTCGAAGCCGTCGACCTCGACGAAGAGGTGCGCGTCGGCGTCGGCGGGCAGCGCGAGGCCGAGCTGGCGCGCCGACACCTCCGCCGCGCGGCGCTCGAGGAATTCGCAGGCCGACGGCTCGGCGCCTTCCGCGTACAGCCGCGTCACGGCCGCCAGGGCGTCCGCCTCGCGCGCAAAAGCCGCCCAGAGCAGGCGCCGATGCGACGGGAGCGGCAGCAGCCGCAGCGTCGCCTGCGTCACGACGCCGAGCGTGCCCTCGCTTCCCACGAAGAGCGACAGCAGGTCGTAGCCGGCGACGTCCTTGCGGTTCCTGCCGCCGAGAGCCAGCACGGCGCCCCCCGCGAGGACGACGCGCAGCCCCGAGACATAGCGCCCCGTCGTCCCGTACTTGGCGGCGCGGGGGCCCCCCGCGTTCTCGGCGATGTTGCCGCCGATCGTGCAGGAGCCGCGCGAGGACGGATCCGGCGGGTAGAAGAGCCCGGCCGCTTCGGCCGCGGTCTGGATGGCCTCCGTCACGGCGCCGGGCTCGACGACGGCAAAGAGGTTTTCGCGGTCGATCTCCAGGATGCGGTTCATCGCCGTCAGGTCGAGGGCGACGCCTCCCCGAACCGCGAGCGCGCCGCCGGAAAGACCGGTCAGGGCCCCCTGGGGCGTCACGGGAAAGCGGAGCTCCCGGGCAGCCGCGAGAAGGCCGCGCACCTCGTCCTCCGAGCGCGGGCGCACCACGAGCTCGGGCCTCGCCGACAGGTCCTCGGTCTCGTCGCGCGACCGGGCCGCCAGCGCCTCCTCGCCGGAGAGCAGGATCTCCGCGGGCAAGCGGCGGGAAAGCGCCTCGGCGAGCCTGCCGGTCGTCACGGCCCGAGAACCTAGCACGGAGGGCCCCCTGCATTAGAATGCCCGGGCCTTTTCGAACCGAGGACCGCATGAACCTCTACTCGACGCCCGCCGAGATCCAGGAAGCCCTCGCACGGTCGGGGACGGCCCGCCACGACGGCGGCGTGGTGGTCACGAATCCCTCGCGGTTTCGCGAGGAGATGATCGACAGCGCTCGTCTGGACCGCGGTGTTCGCGCCGCCCGCGGCGCGGGACGCCGCCCGGCGCGCGATCCGCGAGGCGGCCGAGTCGCTCGGCATCCTTCCGGCCTCGATCCTCCCCCTCTACGAGGCGCGCGGCCGCGGCGAGTTCTCCGGGTTCACGGTCCCCGCGATCAACGTCCGCATGATGTCGTACGACACCGCGCGGGCGGCCTGCCGCGCCGCCGCCGCCATCGAAGCGGGCGCCGTGATCTTCGAGATCGCCCGCAGCGAGATGGGCTACACAGACCAGCGGCCCGCCGAGTACGCCGCCGTCATCCTGGCCGCCGCGATCCGCGAGGGCTGGCAGGGGCCGCTCTTTCTCCAGGGCGACCACTTCCAGACGAATCCGAAGAAGATGAAGGAGAACGCCGAGAAGGAGATCGGCGCCATCGAGGCGCTGATCGAAGAGGCGATCCCCGCGGGATTCCTGCAGATCGACATCGACACCTCCACCCTCGTGGACCTTTCGAAGCCGACCCTCGAGGAGCAGCAGCGGGTCAACGCGGACCTCTGCGCCCGGTTCACGAAGTTCATCCGCGCCCACGAGCCGAAGGCGATGCCGATCTCGGTCGGCGGCGAGATCGGCGAGGTCGGCAAGGAGAATTCGACGCCCGAGGAGTTCCGCGCCTACATGAACCTGTACCGGAAGGCGCTCGGCGCGGGCACCGGGGTCGCCAAGGTCTCCGTGCAGACGGGCTCCTCGCACGGCGGCGTCGTGGCGCCGGACGGCTCGGTCGAGCGGGTCGCGATCGACTTCAACGTCCTCAAGACGATCTCCAAGGTGGCGCGCGAGGAGTACGGCATGGCCGGAGCCGTCCAGCACGGCGCCTCGACGCTGCCTCCCGAGTACTTCGGCCACTTCCCGGACAACGACTGCGCCGAGATCCACCTCGCGACCGACTTCATGAACACCGTCTACGACCATCCGGCCTTCCCATACGCCCTGAAGCGCGAAATCGAGCGATGGCTCGACGAGAGCGCCGCCGGGGAGCGCAAGCGGGGCGAGACGCAGGAGCAGTTCCTTTACAAGGCCCGCAAGAAGGCCATCGGCCCCTACAAGGAGCAGGCCTGGAACCTGCCCGAGGGAACGCGCGGCCGCCATCCGCGACACGCTCGAGCAGAAGTTCGCGTTTCTCTTCGATCGCCTCCGCGTGCGCGGCACGCGCGCGGTCGTGGGCAAGTACGTCAAGCCCGTTTCCGTGCATGCCGAGGCGCTGGCGACCGGTCCCCGCGGCGGCTTCGTGCGCGACGACCAGGCGGGAGATTGAGCGGGATACCGGGATGCGGGATGCGCGGATAAGTAAGTGAAAAGCCAAAAGCACAAGAAGGCTTCATCCCGTATCCCGGATCCCGTATCTCGCATCCCGGCTCGAATGACCGCCGTCGTCAAGACGAAGGCCGCGCCGGGCCCGTCCGCGACCGAGATACGCCAGGTCCCCGTTCCCGTTCCGGGCCAGGCCGAGGTGCTGATCCGCGTCCTCGCCACGGCGATCTGCGGATCCGACAAGCACATCTACCAGTGGGACGCCTCGATGGCCGGGATGTTGCGCCCGCCGCGCATCTACGGACACGAGTTCTGCGGCGAGATCGTGGGCTTCGGGCCGGGCGGCAAGCGGCCGCACCTCCAGGAGGGCCAGTACGTCTCGGCCGAGATGCACGTGACGTGCGGCGCGTGCCGTCCGTGCCTGACCGGCCGCCGGCACATCTGCGAGAACACGAGGATCCTCGGGGTCCACGGGGACGGGTGCTTCGCGCAGTACGTCGTCGTGCCGGCGTTCAACGTCGTCCCGCTCGACCGCAAGATGATCCCGCCGAAAGTCGGCGCCTTTCTCGACGCCCTCGGCAACGCGGTGCACACGACCCAGGTGGCCGATCTCTCGGGAAAGTCCGTCGCCGTCCTCGGTTACGGGCCCATCGGCGCGATGTGCGCCGAGATCGCGCGCATCTCGGGAGCCGCGCGCATCGCGATCACCGAGGTCAACGCTCTCGCCGCCGCGCACGCCCGCAAGTGGGCCAAGGCCCGCGGCTTGAACCAGGTCACCGTGATCGAGATACCCCGGACCAAGGACCCCGTCGGCAGCCTCGTGGAGGCGACCGGCGGCGGCGCCGACGTCGTCCTCGAGCTCTCCGGCGCCGAGCCCTCGATCAACCTCGGCCTCGCGGCCGCCCGCCGCGGCGCGGTTCTCTCCATGCTCGGGATCCCCCGCGACAAGGCCGTCACCATCCGCGACTACACCAACGACTTCGTCTTCAAGGGACTCACCATCCACGCCATCATCGGCCGCCGGATCTTCGACACGTGGATCAAGATGACCGACCTCTTCCGCGCGGGCCTCGACGTGGAGGACCTGGTCACCGACGAGTTCGAGGGGCTCGAGAGGTTCCACGAAGCGATGGAGCTCCTCGACGATCGGCGGGCGATGAAGGTGGTCTTCTACCCGAACGGGAAGGTATAGAGGTATAGGGGCCGCCGCGCTTTCGCGGCGACCCCCGCTCGCGCCGAGGCTTACTGCTTGTCGTAGACCGCGGTGTTGTTCATCGCGGTCATCTTGGGGTCGGATGCCATCGTCGTGACCGTGCGGGACTTCCCGTCGGCGGAAACGACGATCTTGCCGGTCGCCGTCACCTTGCCGGCCTTCTTGATGGTCATGTTCATCGTGTGGTCGTCGACCTTCGTGTACGCCCGCGTGTCGTAGGCCGTCGTGCCGGTGACCGGGTAGTCCTTGCCGTCGAACTTGCCCGTCCACTCGTTGTGATCGGGCTTGCCGTCCTTGTCGACGCCGTCCACGGTGACCTTCACCATGTCGCCGGCGGCCGGCGCGTAGACGACCGTGTGGTTCTTCGTCGCCCCCGGGCTGAACTTCGACTTGGCCTCGTTGAGCTTCCAGGTCCCCATGTTCGCGTCCGCCGCGAGGCACAGCGCCGCCCCCGCGAGAAACACCGTCAGAGCCGCCAGGCTGGTCCGTATCTTCATGACTCTCCTCCTTCGTACTCGAAGCAAATTCTTCGAATCCGCCGCAGATTCTAACCCGTACCGGGATGCGCCCGGCGCCGCGACTGCGATAGATTCCCCGCAAACCCGAACAACCGGAAACGGAGCACCCATGCCCACCAGCAAGCCCCCCAAGCCCGACCCGAACCAGGAGCTGACCGAGCGGCGGATCGCGGAATTCGCCGTCGAGGAGTCGCGGCTCTCGAACGTGGCCTACCGGTTCCAGCTCGTGCCCCGCGAGCGCGTCTGGAAGAACTGGGACCGGACCGAGTTCGAGCCGAACCACTTCCAGGCCGTGGGGCTGGCGGGCGTGTGCCTCCTGCGGGACGAGGTCGAGAAGGCGGAGCGCATCGCGTCGCGGGCCCTCGAGGAGGTCGACGGGATCCTCTTCACGGTCGAGGCCCCGGCCGATTCGATCGTCGTGCGCGGAGTGACCGGAACGATGGAGTTCGTGCGCACGCCCACCCTTTGCGCCGAAATCATGGCCGGCAGCCGCGGCGCGTTCGATCGGGCCCTCGCGGCCCTGAGCACCGCATTTCCGGGGGATCGCGTGGCGGGAAAGATCCTCTCGGAGGCGAAATGACGCTGGTCGAGCATCTCGCCGGCCAGATGGCCGCGCTGCGGCAGGCCGGAACTTACAAAGAGGAGCTCGTCCTCGAGACTCCGCAGGGACCGCGCGTCCGCGTCAACGGCCGCGAGGTCGTGATGCTGACCTCGAACAACTACCTCGGCTTCGCGAACCACCCGCGGATCCGCGAAGCACAGAAGAAGGCGGTGGACCGCTGGGGCGCGGGCCTGGGCTCGGTGCGCTTCATCTGCGGAACGCAGCAGCTTCACAAGGACCTCGAGGCCGAGATCGCTTCCTTCTTCGGATGCGACGACGCCATTCTGTACATGACCTGCTGGGCGGCGAACGAGGGACTCTTTGCCACGATCCTGGACGAGCCGGACGGCCTGTACTCCGACGAGCTCAACCACGCCTCGATCATCGACGGCGTGCGCCTGTGCAAGGCGAAGCGATTCCGGGTCCCGCACGAGGACCTCGCGGCGCTCGACCGGATGCTCGCCGAAGACAAGACGTCGCGTTTCCGGCTCATGATCACCGACGGCGTCTTCTCGATGGAGGGCGAGGAGGCGAACCTCGGCGAGTGCGTCCGGATCTGCGAGAAGCGCGACACGGTGCTCGCGGTGGACGACTCGCACGCGACCGGTATCCTCGGGAAGACGGGGCGCGGAACGGCCGAGGAGCAGGGGGTCTTCGGACGGATCCCGGTGACGACCGGAACGCTCGGCAAAGCGATGGGATCGGCCGCCGGCGGCTTCGTGACCGGGCCGAAGGCGATCGTCGAGACGCTCCGGCAGCGCAGCCGCACCTACATCTTTTCCAACTCGCTGCCGCCCGGCGGTCGCCGCCGGGGCGCTCGAGTCGTTCCGCATGCTGCGGGAGGATCCGGCGCCCGTCGCGAAGCTGCGCGACAACGCCGCCTACTACCGCAAGGCGATCTCCGAGGCGGGCTTCACGATCCCCCACGGCACCCATCCGATCGTGCCCGTCATCGTCGGCGACACGGCGAAGGCGCTCGCCATGGGCAAGGCGCTGCTCGAGGAGGGCGTCTACGTGTCCGGGTTCGGCTTCCCCGTCGTGCCGCAGGGCCAGGCCCGACTGCGCTGCCAGGTCTCCGCGGCGCACGAGCGCGCGGATCTCGACCGGGCGGTGGACGCGTTCAAAAAGGTGGGGAAAGCCTTCGGCGTCGTCTGACGCCCCCCTACCCTTCCAGCTTCTTCCGGGCGTTCGACACCAGCAGCCAGCACAGGATCGCGAACACGACGGCGCAGAGCACGTCTCCCCCGACGCCGTTCTTGAAGGCCGGGTAGAACTTCGCGCCGAGATCCAGCCGGTCGATGAGGGTCGGATTCTCCATGTGCAGCATGGAATCGCCGACGAAAGCCACGAGCGCGATCAGGACCCCGCCGAGCGAGCCGCCGGCGACGAGCCCGGTCGAGTAGAGCATCCCGGAGGACAGCTCGCTCTCCTCGCCCGTGCGGTTCGTCATCCGGTCGGCGAGCGCCTTCATCATGCCGCCGATCCAGATCGGGAACGTCGTCGAAAGCGGCAGGTAGGCGCCGACGGCCCACGAGAGCGCGTGCGCGCCCGCCATCTGCGCCATGAACGCGAGCGCGACGCCGACGAGCACGGGAGCCCACGGCAGGTTGTTCGCGAGCAGGCCCTTGATGATCGTCGCCATCAGCGTCGCCTGCGGGGCCGCGAGCTTCGGCCCGCCGATCCCGTGCGCCTCGCCCATCGCGTAGGTCTTGTCGAGCAGGAACAGCGTGCCGCCGATCACGAGCGTCGAGGTCAGCACGCCGATGATGAAGCCGATCTGCTGGCGCCGGGGCGTGGCGCCGACGAGGTATCCGGTCTTCAGGTCCTGGGACGTGGCGCCGGCGTTGGCCGCGGAGACGCAGACGATCGCGCCCACGCAGAGCGCCACCGCCTGGTAGACGTCGCCGGTCCGCCCGAGCGCGACGAAGACCACGCAGGTCGCCATGATCGTCGCGATCGTCATGCCCGAGATCGGATTCGACGACGTGCCGATGATGCCGACGATGCGCGAAGACACCGTGACGAAGAAGAAGCCGAAGACGACGACGAGCAGGCCCATCATCAGCGAGCCCGGGAACGGCCCGTGCGGGAATCCCGGCAGGACCGTGATGATCAACGCGAGGACGAGGGAGCCGAACACCACGATCCCCATCCCGAGATCCCTCTCGGTCCGCACCGTGCTCTTCTCCCCGCCCTTGCCGAAGGACTTCACGGACTCGCGGAAGGCCGAGACGATCGTGGGCAGCGTCTTGATGAGCGTCATCACGCCGGCGCACGCCACGGCGCCCGCGCCGATGTAGCGGACGTAGGCGCGGTAGATCCACTCCGCGTGCGAGTGGCTCGCCATCCAGGCGTCGGTGAAGCCGAGGTTCTTCAGGTCCTGGACGATTCGGCCCTCGGCCACGAAGATCGAGATGAGGGGAATTAGGGCGAGCCACGACAGCACGCCGCCCGAGGCGAGCTCGCCCGCGATGCGGGGCCCGATGATGTAGCCGAGGCCCAGGTATTCCGGCGTGACGTCGCAGGAGAGGGTCGCGTCGGGAATCTTGCCGTCCTTGCCCGTCCGGAACCAGGTGGCCGTCTCGCGCCAGAGCCCGATGATCCCGTAGAGGAACTTGTAGAGCATCGCCGCGCCCACGCCCTTGAAGACCATGCGCGCGAGGTCGCCGCCCTTCTCCCCCGCGATCAGGACGTCGGCGCAGGCCACGCCCTCGGGGTACTTCAGGTTGCCGTGCTCCTTGACGATGAGCGCGCGCCGCAGCGGGATCATGAAGAGGACGCCGAGCGTGCCGCCGACCGCCGAGAGGACGAAGATCGTGACGTACTTGAAGTACATCTCCCCGTCGGCCAGGAAGAGCAGGGCCGGCATGGTGAAGACGACGCCGGCCGCGACCGACTCGCCGGCCGAGCCGATCGTCTGGACCATGTTGTTCTCGAGGATCGTGGACTTTCCGATCTTCTTGAAGACGGCGATCGCGAGGACCGCGATCGGCACGGAGGCGGAGACCGTCAGTCCGGCGCGCAGCGCCAGGTAGACCGTCGCGGCGCCGAAGAG
Organism: uncultured Acidobacteriota bacterium; assembly: GCA_963710945.1. Taxonomy (GTDB): domain Bacteria; phylum Acidobacteriota; class Thermoanaerobaculia; order UBA5066; family Gp7-AA6; genus DAHUXD01. The sequence goes on along the minus strand of CAVQCH010000007.1, from coordinate 396,139 downwards.
CACCCCGAAGAAGATGCCGAGCAGCACGGCCTTGACCGTGAACTCGGGAATGTCCTCCCCGGGGGAGACGTACGGACGGAACTCCGACCCGGAAGAGCCTTCGTGCGCCATGCGACCTCCGCTTCTCGCGTTTTGCTGGCCGGCGATTATATGCGCGCGTCCCCGGGCGCCGCGGGGCCCGATGCTATGATTTTTTGGAGTCTCCATGCGCACGCTTCCCGCCGCCCTTCTCGTCGCCCTGCTGGCCTCCGGGCTCGCGGCCCGCGCGGCGACGATCGCCGGCAAGGTCATCCTGGACGAGGCAGGCAAGGAGGCCGCCGACGCGTCGAACGCGGTCGTCTGGATCGAGGGGGCGCGCCAGAGCGGCGGGGCGGCGAAGGGCGAGATGAAGAGCGCCTCGAAGCGGTTCCAGCCGCGGGTCGTCGCGGTCTCGAAAAACGCGACCGTGGAATTCCCCAATGCCGACCCGATCTACCACAACGTCTTCTCGGTTTCCGGGGCCAACCGCTTCGACCTCGGGCTGTACCGCAGCGGCGCCTCCAAGTCGAAGACCTTCGAAGCGCCCGGCCTCGTGCGCATCTACTGCAACATCCATCCGCAGATGGTGGGCTTCGTGATGGTCGTGGATTCCGACTTCGTCGCCGTCACCGGACCGGACGGCGCCTTCCGGTTCGAGAACGTGCCGCCCGGCCCGTACGTCGTGAGGGCATGGAGCGAGGAGGGCGGCGAGGTGTCCACGCGCGTCACGGCCAGGGGCGGCGCGGAGTCTCCGCTCGCGATCCGCATCGACGTTTCGGGGTTCAAGGCCGAGCCGCACAAGAACAAGTACGGCAAGGACTACGCCCCGAACGCCGGCGCGGAGGCCGATGAGCGCTACTGAATCCCCCGGCGCCGCGGGCGCCACGTCGAGCGAGCTGCGCCTCAAGGGCCTGAAGCTGCCCCCGCCGGAGCCGCCGAAGCTGTCGCTGACCATCAAGATCTTCCTGATGGCGGCCCTGCTCATCCTGATCGCCGTGGGCGGCGCCGTCGCCGTGTCGGCCTATCGGTCCCGCGCGGTCGCCGACGAGAAGATCGCCGAGGACCTCAAGAAGTCCGGCCCCGCCTGGGAGTCCTTCCAGCAGAACCGCTACGCGGAGCTGCAGCGCTCGCTCGCCGTCGTCGTGAACAACGCGGGGACGATCTCGCTCATGTCCACGCTCGTGCCCGAGACGGGCGCGCCCGATCCCGCCACCGTCTTCGACACCCTGAAGCGCGAGCAGGCCTCCAGCGCCCGGGCGGATTTCCTCATCGCGACCGACCCGAAGGGCGCGGCGATCGCGCGGACGGACCGGCCCCTTCCCTACACGGCCGACCTCTCCGGCGTTCCCACGATCGCCGGGGCCCTCGAGGGCGCGCAGACCGACGGCATCTGGCTCTCGGGCGGAAAGCTCTACAACGTCGTCGCGGCGCCCGTCCTCGAGGGCGGATCGCGGCTGGTGGGCGTCATCGCCGCGGCGTTCCAGATCGACGACGAGGTCGCGCGCAACCTCGAGCGCCTGCTCAACACGCAGGTCGTCTTCCTCGCCGACGCCGCCAAACCCGGCGAGCCGGCCCGGGCCGCCCTGGCCGCGTCCACGATGGGACCGCTCGGCGGCGCGGCCCTGGCCGCGATCGAGAAGCGCGACGACCTCGTCCAGGCCGTCCTGCGCCAGGGCAAGACGATCGGGCCCCTCGCCCTCGAGGTCGGCGGCGAGACCTATCTCGCCTACGTCCTGCCGATCCGCTCGTCCGCGGACCAGCTCGTCGGCGCCGCCGTCGCCCTGCGCAGCCGCGAGCGCGAGCTCGCCGCGTTCCGGCAGATCCAGAACACCCAGATCCTCGTGGGCCTCGGGGCGCTCGTCGTGGCCTTCGTCCTGTCGTTCTTTCTCGCGCGGCGGATCACCGGGCCCGTCGGACCGCCTCGTCGCCGCGACCGAGCAGGTGCGCGTCGGCAACCTCGACGCGCCGGACCTGCCGGTGGAGTCGAAGGACGAGATCGGCATCCTCGCCCGGTCCTTCCGGGCGATGCTCGAGGAGCTCAAGGAAAAGGCGGCCCTCGAACAGTACGTGGCGTCGCTCCATCTCGACATGGGCACCGAGGCGGAAACCGTCGTCATGCGCTCGGCGACGGCGGCCGCGGCGGGCGGCGAACCGAAGGTCGGCGAGGTCTTCGCGGCCCGGTACGAGATCCAGGGCGTGCTCGGACGCGGCGGCATGGGCGTCGTCTACCGCGCGCACGACCGGGACCTCGACGACGCCGTGGCGATCAAGACCCTGCGGGGCGAGGCGCTCTCGGCCGACCCGAGCCTGCTCGACCGGTTCAAGCAGGAGATCCGCCTGGCCCGCCGCATCACGCACCCGAACATCCTGCGCACGCACGACCTCGGCGAGACCGGCGGGCTGCGCTACCTCTCGATGGAGTTCGTGAAGGGATTGACGCTGAAGCAGCTCGTCGAGGCGGGGGACATCCTGCCCACTCCGGTCGGGCTGCGGATTGCCAAGCAGATCTGCGCGGGCCTGGCCGCCGCGCACGAGGTCGGCGTGATCCACCGGGACATCAAGCCGCAGAACATCATCATCGAAGCCACCGGCGGCCTGAAGATCATGGACTTCGGCATCGCCCGCCTCAAGGAGGAGCGCGGCATGACCGCCGAGGGAACGGTGGTGGGCACTCCCGACTACATGTCGCCCGAGCAGGCGCGCGGGACCACGCTCGACTTCCGTTCCGACATCTACTCGACGGGCGTCGTGCTCTACGAGGTCTTCACCGGGACGCTCCCCTTCGACGGGGACACTCCCCTCGCCGTGGTCCTCAAGCACATCCAGGAGAGCCCCCCCTCGCCGCAGGCGCGCAATCCGAAGGTCGACCCGAAGATCTCGCAGATCGTTCTGAAGTGCATGCAGAAGGACCCCCGGGACCGCTTCCAGAGCGTCAACGACCTGTACGAGGCGCTGACGCGCGTGACGGCGTAGTCGTGCGCCCGGTTCGCGCCGCGGCGGTGGCCGTCCTCCTGCTCCTCGTGCGCGCGACCGCGGCCGCGCAGGACGAGCCGCAGTACTTCGAAGAGCCCGCCGCCAAACCCCATTTCACCTTCCAGTGGGACTTTCTCGCGCGCTACGACGACATCAGCCACCTTCAGTACTACCCGAACATCAGCCGGGGGCGCTTCGAGGTCCGCCCGCAGGTGGACTTCGTGTTGTCGAACGAGTTCCGGTTCGGGGTGCGCGGCTCCTTCAACTACGGCACCGAACCGAACGTCGACAACGCCCTCTACGAGGACAACTACGTTTCGCGCGGCGTCTACGTGGACCGCTATTTCTTTCTCTGGACGCCCGGCCGCTGGACGATCCAGGGCGGCGCCTTCGCGCTGCCCGTCGCCGCGAGCGAGATGCTCTGGGACAAGTACGACATCCAGACGCCGGGCGCCGCGGCGTCCTACGTGGCCCCGCTCGGGCCCGCCTCGAGCCTGACCTTCACGGGCGCCGGCATCTACAGCGCCCAGCACTACCCCGACGAGTCGATCCTCGGCGTCGGGCAGGTGCTCTGGAAGTCGGGCGAGGAGAGCCGTTTCGCGATCCAGGCTTCGACCGCGTTCTGGAACATGGACATGCGCAACGTGGATCCCCAGTACTACCGCCAGAACCGCGTCGCGATCGTGGACGGCTCTCTCACCTACGCCTCGAAGTTCCAGCTTCTCGACACGCTCGTGAAGCTCCAGTTCCCCGTCGGCGGGCTGCCGGTAACGGTCAGCCTCGACTTCATCCACAACTTCGGGACGACGGCGAGGATCGCCAACGCGTACGAGGCGGGCGTCGCGGTCGGCTCGGTCGGAACGCCGGGCACGTGGCGGGCCTTCTTCGCATACCAGTACATCGGGCGGGACGCCCTCGTGGGCGCCTACAACACCGACGACTGGTGGTGGCATACGTGGGCCGAGGGCTACCGCTTCGGCGCGTCCTACACGATCCTGCCCCAGGTCTACGTGCAGCCGGCCGTCGTCTTCCAGCGCCGCCTCGACTACTACTACTGGATCAACCGGGTCACCGTGGACCTGGTGAAGATGTTCTGACCCAGCCCGCGACAAACGTATAGAATCGGTCCGTCCATGAACAAGAGCGTGATCGCCTGCGTGGAGGACCTCTTCTTCCGTTCGAAGATCGAAGCGACGGCCCGCCACTTGAACGTGCCCGTGCGCTTCGTCGACGGCAAGGAGCTCGCGAAGGCCTGCGGCGACAAGAACACCGCGGCGGTGCTGCTCGAGCTCTCGTCCAACGGCGACGCCCTCGGATCCGTGCGCGAGCTGCGCCGCGGGAAGGCGACCCTGGAGATTCCGATCATCGGGTTCCTCTCCCACGTGGACAAGGACCTCGCCCGGCAGGCGGAGTCGGCCGGCGTCTCCCGGGTGCTGCCCCGCAGCCAGTTCTCCGAGACGCTGCCCGACCTGCTCATGGACCTGCTCGCGCCGGGCACCAAGCGCGAGGTCCAGGAAGAGCCCGAGCTGCCCGACGAATAGAGCCGGATTTCGGAAATCGGATTTCGGATTTAGAGAGCGCAGAATAGAAGCGCGATGCGTTCTCCCTCCCGCGCGCTCTCCGCCTGGTTCGTCCGCATCCTGACGCAGCGCCGCAAGCGCTACCGGCACTTCGTCGAGAATGTGCCGGCGACCCTCAAGGCCACGGTCCGGCCCGGCGACGTCATCCTCGTGGACGGAGACCAGCGTGTCTCGCAGGCGATCAAGTACCTGACCACGTCCTCGTGGTCGCACAGCGCGATCTACGTCGGCGACGCGCTCCTGCGGCGGGACGCCGCCACGCGCGCCGACATCCAGCGCCGCTTCGGGCGCGAGGCCCGGCACCTCGTCGTCGAGGCGCTCGTGGACAAGGGCGTCGTCGTGTCGCCCCTCGTCAAGTACGTCGACCTGAACGTTCGCATCTGCCGGCCCGTGGGTTTGAAGCCGGAGGACCTCGAGACCGTGCTCGACTACGTCATCGCGCGCATCGGGTTCCAGTATGACCGCCGCAATTTCTGGGACCTGACCCGCTACCTGCTCCCGTTCCAGATGATCCCCTCCGAGCTGCGCGAGGACGCGCTGCACTTCGGCAGCGGACGGGAGACCGAGACGATCTGCTCCTCGCTCCTGGCGGAGGCTTTCGGGAAGGTGCGCTTCCCCATCCTGCCCGTGCCCGTCCGGCGCAAGCCGCACACGGTGAGCCAGCGCCTGCGCCAGCAGATCCTGGGGCGGCCGACGCGGCGGGCGTACAGCGGCCTGCTCCGGGCCCGGCATCCCACGCTCTGCGTGCCGCGCGACTTCGACCTCTCGCCCTATTTCGAGATCGTGAAGTTCCACCCGCGCGAGGTGGCCGCCTTCGACTATCGGCGGCTCCAGTGGGAGGGGGACCGGAGCTGACGTGCCCCGCGGCTATAGAATGCCGCTCGCCCATGAAGACCGGTAAGCCAGCCGGCCCGGAGCGGCATGGCTCCCCTCGTCCTCGATCTCGTGCGCCCGTATCGCGGCTGGCTCACGATCATCTTTCTCGCCATGCTGGTCGAGACGGCGATGAGCCTCGCCGGGCCCTGGCCGCTCAAGATCGTGCTCGACAGCGTCGTCGGGCACCATCCCCTGCCGCACTGGATCGGCGGCCTGCTCGGCCCCGGGATCGCCGACCACAAGATGGCGCTCGCGGCGGCTGCCGCCGTCGTCGCTCGTGCTCATCGCGGTCCTCGGCTCCGTCGCGACCTACATCGACAACTACTACACCGAGAGCGTCGGCCAGTACGTCGCGAACGACCTCCGGATGCGGATCTACCACCACCTCGACCGCCTCTCGCTCGGCTACTACGACACGCAGCAGACCGGCAACCTGCTCTCGACGATCACGACCGACATCACGACGATCCAGAACTTCGCCTCGGGGGCCACGCTCGGCATCCTGGTCGACCTCCTGACGATCGTCGGCATGCTCGGGCTGATGTTCTGGCTCAACTTCGACTTCGCGCTCATCGCCGTCGGCGTGACGCCGTTCCTGCTGCTCTTCGTCATGCGGTTCAAGAAGGCGGTCAAGAAGGCGACCCACGAGGTCCGGCACCGGCAGAGCGACATCGTCGCCGTCGTGCAGGAGGGGCTCGAGTCGATGCGGGTGGTCAAGGCCTACGGGCGCGAGCAGCTCGAGGAGGAGCACCTCAAGAGACGCCAGCCAGGCCGCGGTCGACGCCGCGCTGAAGGCGCGCCGCATCAAGTCGCTGCTCTCGCCCGTCGTCACGGTGGTCGTCTCGTTCTGCACGGCCTTCGTCCTCTACCGGGGCGCGTCGCTGATCCTCCGCGGACGCGATGACGATCGGCGCGCTCACCGTCTTCCTCTCGTACCTCAACAAGTTCTTCAAGCCCGTGCAGGACCTCGCCAAGATGACCAACAGCATCGCGCAGGCGGCGGTCGGCGTCGAGCGGGTCCAGACGATCCTCGCCGCCGACGAGATGATCCCGGAGCGCCCGGACGCGCGCGAGCCCGACGACGGTGCAAGGGCGAGATCACCTTCGACAAGGTCGCCTTCTCCTACAAGCCCGACTCGCCGGTCCTCAAGGAGATCAGCTTCACGATCAAGCCGGGCCAGCTCGTCGGGTTCGTCGGAGCGACCGGCGGCGGCAAGTCCACGGTCGCGAGCCTGATCCCGCGCTTCTACGACGCGACGGCGGGCCGCGTCCTCATCGACGGCGTGGACGTGCGCGACTACAAGCTCCAGCCCTCTCCGGGACCAGATCGGCTGCGTGCTGCAGGACACGGTCCTCTTCGCGGGAACGATCGCCGACAACATCGCCTACGGCCGGCCGGGCGCGACGCGCGAGGAGATCGTCGCGGCGGCCAAGCTCGCCAACGCCGACGAGTTCATCGTCAAGATGCCGAAGGGCTACGACAGCGAGGTCGGCGAGCGGGGAATGACGCTCTCGGGCGGCCAGCGCCAGCGCATCGGCATCGCCCGCGCGATCATCCGCAACTCGCCGATCCTCATCCTCGACGAGCCGACGGCCGCGCTCGACACCGAGTCGGAGAAGCTCGTGATGGAGGCCCTCGAGCGGCTGATGAAGGGGCGCACCGTCATCGCCATCGCGCACCGCCTGAGCACGATCCGCGACGCCGACAAGATCGTCGTGTTCAAGGACGGCGTCGTCGCCGAGCAGGGCACGCACGACGAGCTGCTCAAGCTCGGCGGGGTCTACGCCGAGCTCTACCGCATCCAGTTCCCGTCGGCGCCCGGCGCGTCTGCCGCGCCCGCCGCCGCCACACCGAAGAGCTGACCGAAAAGGAGCCCCCATGTCTTCCCGTTCCCTGATCGTGCTCCCCGACGACGCCGCGACGCCGATCCTCGAGGCGATCGCCGGCGCCAAGAAGTCGCTCCGGATCAAGATGTTCGTCTTCTCGGACCCGGCCCTGGTCGACGCCGTCATCGACGCCCATCGCCGCGGCGTGAAGGTGCAGGTCATGCTCAACCCGGAGCGGCGCAGCGGCGAGGAGGACAACGAGGCGACGCGCAAGAAGCTCGTCAAGGCCGGCGTCACGTCAAGGACAGCAATCCGGCCGTCGACCTGACGCACGAGAAGTCGATGGTCGTCGACGACGCCGTGGCCTTCGTCAAGTCGCTCAACTGGGCGACGAAGAACCTGACCGAGACGCGCGACTACGCCGTCGTCACGAGCCACAAGCACGAGGTCGACGAGATCGTCGAGTGCTTCGAGGCCGACTGGGACCGGAAGAAGTTCGAGCCGGGCGTGAAGGCCCACCTGATCTGGTGCCCGATCAACGGCCGGGACCGGATCGCGCAGTTCATCGACGAGGCCAAGCACACGCTCTTCGTCCAGAACGAGCGCTACCAGGACGCCGTCATCATCGAGCGGCTGGTGCGCGCCGCGCGCCGCGGCGTCAAGGTCCACGTCCTGGCGCGCCCGCCCCACTCGCTGAAGAAGGACAAGCTCGTCGAAGGCGTCGGCGGGCTGCGGATCCTGGACGACGTGGGCATCAAGATCCACAAGCTGAAGGGCCTCAAGCTCCACGGCAAGATGCTGCTCGCCGACGGCGTGGCGGCCATCGTCGGCTCGATCAACCTCGCTCCCGGCAGCTTCGACAGCCGGCGCGAGCTCGCCATCGAGGTGCGCGACAGCGACGTCGTCGACCGGCTGCACAAGATCGCCAAGCGCGACTGGGAGAACTCGCATCCGCTCGACCTGTCGGACGAGGGCCTGCTGGCCGACCTCGAGGACCGGCAGGAGGACGCCGCCGAGAAGCTGGCGCTCGAGACCGAGGGAAAGAAGAAGAAGAAGGAAAAGTAGGCCCGGCCCGGCCTCGGGCCAGGGGCTAGGGGCCGACCGAGCGGCCGCCGGACAGGATCCCGTTGACCGCTTCGACCCGCTTCTCGAGGATGCGGCGAAGCTTGCCCACCTCGGCGTCGGCCGCGTGGAATCGCACGCTGTCTCCCTGGAACTCGAAGCGCATCACCGCGTCCCGGTCCTCCGGGACGAGGCCGAGCAGGCCGGCGCGGTACGCCCGCATCCACTCGGGCGAGGGCTCGCCGTCGAGGCGGATCCGGAAGTAGACCTTGCCGTCGGCCGACGGGCCTTCCTTGAACGGCTGGTCCGGCGAGAGCCAGACGCGGTGCGTGGCCGGCGCTTCGCCCGGGCGGCGGCGCATGGGGCGGCGGTGCTGGGGTCGTCTCATTCGGGGCGGAATTCTGTCACGTTTCGGACGGGCTCATCCAGCCTATTTCGGCGGGCCGAACGTGCCGGCGCTGACGATCGTGAGGTCGGCGGGCCGAACCCTCCGGGCGAACGCGGCGTCGGCCTGTTCCTTGGTCACGGCGGCGACCCGGGCCGGGAACTCGTCGAGATAGGAGACGCCGAACCCGTAGTAGACCGCGGCGTCGAGCGCCTGCGCGATCCCGGAGTTGGACCCGAGGTCCACCTTGAACCGCCCCGTGCGCGAGCTCTTCTCCTCGGCCAGCTCCTTTTCGGTCATGCCTCCGGCAACGAACTTGCGGATCTCGTCGAGCGTGGCCGCGACCGCCGCGTCGCGGCTCTCGGGCTTGACCGTGAGGCTCGCGACGAAGGGCCCGGCGACGTGCGTCGCGGAGAAGCTCGAGTGGATCCCGTACGTCAGCCCCTCGGTGTCGCGCACGCGGACGCCGAGGCGCGAAGTCAGCGAGGACTGGCCGAGCGCGGAGTTGGCGAGCGAGCACGGCAGGAAGTCCGGATCGGGGCGCGTCAGGTCCGAGGGAAGCGCCAGGACCACGTCCGCGCTGGCCTTGTCCGGGAGCACCGACGGTCTCCGTCCCCGGAGCCGGCGCGGGAACGGGCGGCGCCGGGATCTCGGGAGCCGGGCCGGCCTTCCAGGAGCCCAGCCCCGCCTCGAGCCGGTCGAGCACCCGCCCCGCGTCGACGTCTCCCACGACGACGATCGCGAGGGACGCGGCCCCGTAGCGCTCGGTGTAGAAGGCCTCGAGCTCGGCCCGGTTCAGGGCCTCGACGCGGGCGATCCGCTCCTCGCCGTTCAGGCGGTAGAGCGGATGGTCCGGCGGATAGATGCGGCGCATCGCCGCCTCCCCCGCCCGGACCGAGGTCTGCTCCTGCTGCTGGCGGATCGCGCCCACCAATCGCTTCTTTTCCTTTTCGAGCTCGTCGGCCGGGAACGCCGGCATCCGCAGGACCTCGACGAGGGCGTCGATCAGCAGGTCGGCGTCGCGCGAAAGGGCCCCGGCGGAGATGTCCACGCCGACCGGGTCGGACGCGTCGGAGGAGAAGGACAGGCTCGCCGCGCGGCTCTCGAGGTCCCCGGCGAGCTGGAGCTTCGTGCGGCGCGCCGTCCCCTTCATGAGCTCTCCCGCCGCCACGGACGCAATCGAGCGGCGCGTCGGCGGCGCGTAGAGGCGGCCCGCGTAGAACGAGCCCGAGAGGGCGAGCGTGGGATTGAACCGGTTTTCGAGCACGAACAGGCGGGCGCCGTTGCCGAGCGTCCGCGTCCGGACGGCCTCGACGAACGGCAACCGGCGCCGGGTGCCCGCCGTCGCGCTCACGACGCTTCCCCGTCTTCGCCGGCCGCGGCCTCGCCGCCGGGCTTCGGGATGTAGAGACCCACCGTGAGGGCGTCGTCGTGCAGGTAGGCGAGCACGACGCGCTGGACGTCCGCGGGCGTCACGCGCCGGATCGCCGCGGGGTAGTCCGCGTACCACTCCCAGTCGGCCACCGCGATGGCCTCGGAGAGGGAGGCCGCGATCTGGTCGGTCGAGTCGCGGTCGAAGACGACCTGGGCTTCGAGCTGGGTGCGCGCCTTCTCGCACTCGGCCTCGGTCACGGAATCGGCGGCGATCCGCGCGATCTCCTGCCGGATCACCGCTTCGACCTCCGCGGGCGCGACGCCCGGGCGCACGGGCGCGAAGACCGAGAAGAGCGCGGGATCGCGCAGCTGCCAGGCCACGGCGCTGACCGAGAGGGCGAGGCTCTTCTCGACGAGGGCCTGGTGGAGGCGCGCGGTGATCCCGGCGCCGAGGATGCTCTCGAGGACCGCGAGGGCCGGCGTGTCGGCGTGACGCGCCTCGACCGTCCGCCACGAGAGGCCGACCCACGCGACCTCGCCCGCGCGACGCACGGTGAAGCGGCGCTCGCCTTCCTGCGGGGGCTCGACCGTGTACACCTCGGGAATCGGCCGCGGCGACGCCGGGATCGCCCCGAAGTGCCGCTCGATGGAGGCGAGCGCGTCCGCCTCTTCGAAGTCCCCGATCAGCATCGCGGTCGCGTTGTTCGGGTGGTAGAAGGTGTCGTAGAACTCCCGCAGCCGCTCCGTCGCCACGCCCTCGATGTCGCTGCGCCAGCCGATCGTCGGATGGTGGTACGGGTGCTCGCGGAAGGCCGTCGCGAAGGTCAGCTTGTAGAGCACCTGGAAGGGCGAGTTCTCCCCCCGTTCGAACTCGTTGCGGACGACCGTCATCTCCGGCACGCGGTCCTCGTCGCGCAGGAGCGCGCGCCGCATGCGCGACGACTCGATGGAGAGCGCCGTCTCGAGCTGGTCGGAGGGAATCGTCTCGTAGTAGTTCGTGCGGTCGAACCAGGTCGTCGCGTTGAACCGCGCGCCGAGCGCCTCGAGGACCGCGGCGACCGCCGTGCCCCGGGCCCGGTCGAACTCGGGCGTGCCCTTGAACATGAGGTGCTCGAGCAGGTGCGTCGAGCCCGTGTAGCCGACGGCCTCGTTGCGGCTGCCGACGTGGTACACGACGGCGAAGGTCGCCACCGGCGCGACGCGGTTGGCGAGGAGCAGGACCCGGAGGCCGTTGGCCTTCAGCCGGAACTCGCGGAACCCCGCTTTCTCCCGGAGAAGCTCGAAGGAAGCGGCCGACACCCCTACCTGCCGCCCGCCACGTCTTCGGCGCCGTCGACGCCGATCACGTTGCCGCTGACCCAGGCTCCGCCCTCGCCGCAGAGCGCGACGAGCGCCTGGGCGACGTCGGCGGGAACCGTGAGGCGGCCCGCCGGGTGCATCGCGGAGACGCGCTCGATCATGGCTTCGTTGCCCGGAATCTTGCGCAGGGCCGGCGTGTCCGTCACGCCCGCGCGCAGGGCGTTGACGGCCACGCGGTGGGGCGCGAGCTCCACGGCGAGCTGGCGCACGTAGGACTCGAGCGCGGACTTGGCCGCCGAGACGGCCCCATAGGCCGGCCACACGATGTGGTCGCCCGCCGAGGTCATCGCGAAGATGCGCGCGCCGGGCGAGAGCAGCTTCGCGAAGAAGAGGTCCTGGGTCCAGTAGACGAGGGAGTTGGCCATGACGTCGAGGGTCATCTCGATCTGCGGCTTGGCGATGGCGTTCTCGCGCGGCTCGGCGAAGAAGGGCTTGAGCGTCCCGAAGGCGAGAGAGTGCAGCAGCACCGACACCCGCGACTCGGCCGGTTCGCCGCCGCAGGCCTGCTGGATCGCGGCCACCACCTCGGCGCGCTTTTCGTCGTCGGCGGCGTTGACGTTGAAGAACTCGGCGCGGCGGCCGATGGCGCGGATCTCGGCCGTGATGCGCTCGGCGTTGGGCAGCGTGGACTTGCGGTCGAGGTGCACGCCGAAGATGTCCCAGCCCGCCCGCGCCAGGGCGAGCGAGCAGGCCTCTCCGAAACCGGAGGAGGCGCCCAGGACGAGGGCCCAGCGGGTGCGCGTATCGGCCGTCAAAGCGGCCGGAATCTTAGCACCGCCGAGGGTAGACTCCGACAGCACGATGCAGGCGGCCGAAGGCGGGAACGAATCGGGCGGGTCTCGAGTCCTGCTCGCGGGCCTGTTGCTGCTCGCCGCCGTCGCCTGCCTCGAGCCGGCCGGCTCGGGCCTCTCCGAGCCCGACGAGACGCGCTACGCCGAGATCCCGCGCGAGATGCTCGCGGCCGGCGACCTCGTCGTCCCGCGCCTGAACGGGCTGCCGTACTTCGAGAAGCCGCCGCTGCTCTACTGGGCCAACGCGGCCTCGTTCCGCCTCTTCGGCCAGACGCCCTGGGCGGCGCGGCTGCCGACGCGACTGGCGGGGCTGGGCACGGCGCTGCTGGTGGTCCTCGCCGCGGCCCGGGCGGGGGGCCGGCGCCGGGGGCTCGCCGCCGGGATTCTCCTGCTCGCGAGCCCCATCGGTTTCCTGATGACGCGCACGAACCTGACCGACGGCCTTCTGGCTTTCTTCTTCACGGCGACGCTGCTCGCGGGGCGCGCGGCGGTCCTGCGATTCGAGGCGACGCGCCCGTGGATCGGCCTCGCCGCCCTGACGGGCGCCCTGGCCGCCGCGGCGTTCCTGACGAAGGGGCTCGTCGCCATCGCCCTTCCCGGCGCGATCCTCCTTGCCTGGGCGCTCGCGACCGGGCGGTTCCGGACGCTCGTCGGCACGCTCTTTCTCTCGCCGGCCCCGGTCGCGTTCCTCGCGATCGCGGCGCCGTGGTTCCTGCTCGTCGAGCGGCGGCACCCGGGGTTTCTCCAGTTCTTCTTCATCCACGAGCACTTCCAGCGCTTCGCGACCGGGGCGGCGAAGCGGCCCGGACCGATCTATTACTTCGTTCCGGTCTTCCTGCTCGGCTTCCTGCCCGGCCTCGCCTTCTTCTTCCCGGGGTTCAAGAAGGCGTGGCGGCGCGGCGAGGAGGGCGTCTTCTTCGCGCTCTGGTTCGCGATCGTCTTCGTCTTCTTCTCGCTGCTCGAAGAGCAAGCTGCCGCCCTACCTCTTTCCCGCGATCCCGGCGGCGGCAATCCTCGCGGCCGCGCGGGCTTCCGGCGGCCGGCCCGCGACGGACGTGGATCGTCCAGGCGCTCGGCGCGACCGCGCTCGCCGCGGCGCTGCTCTTCCATCCCGTGACGCGCGCCGAGATGATCCGCTTCGGCCTGCCCGCGATCGTCGCGCCCGCGCTTCGCGATCCTCGTGATCCTGTCCTGGTCGGCGGTCCTCGTCGCCCGCAACGCGCCGGACCTCGCGCTCTCGGCCGTCGCCGCGGGCTGGGCGGCGTTTCTCTCCGCGGCCGTGCTCGGCTGGCCTCACGTCGCGCCCGCGCGCTTCACGACGGAGCTCGCGGCGGCCGCCCGGAACGCGGCGGCGCCGGGCCGCGCGGCGATCGTCGGCTACCGGGACTACCTGAACGGAATGTCGTGGGAGCTCAAGCGCCCGATTCCCGTGGCCGCCTACCGCGGCGAGCTCGAGCCCGAGTTCGAGCCGAGCCCGGAGGTCCGCGACGCCGTCCTCTGGACGCCCGAAAAGTTCTGGGCCCTCTGGAAGAGCGACCGCCCCGTCGTCGCCCTCGTGCGCCTGCGCGACGTGGTCGAGATGATGACCGCCGCTCCGCCGGCGAGGGTCGTGCGGTGGGCGGGAAGCCACGCCGTCGTGGCGAACTTTCCGGAGCCGAAGTGATGTGCTCGTCTCGACGGGCGGCTCGTTTAGTGCGGGATCCCTCGCTGCGCTCGGGATGACAACAGATGAGGGTCGGCCGTCGGCTTACGGCTTACGGCTTACGGCTTACGGGATGTACCCTTTGATCGTTCTCGCCGTGACGCCCGGCTTGTCCACCGCCACGGCGACCGCGCGGTACTCGCCGTCGGGCTTCTGCGAGTCGGTGCGGAACGCCAGGATGTACTGGGAGCGCAGCTCCTCCTCGATGCGCGCGGTGACTTCGGCGATCTTCGACGCGTTTCCGACGTGGAAGACCTCGCCGCCCGACTCGTGCGCGATCTCCTTGATCGCCTTGCGGATGCCGAAATCGGTGAACGGGATGCCGACCGCGATGAAGTAGATCGGCGAGCCCGCCGAGCGCGCGTAGCGCAGCAGCGTGTCGTAGTCCACGTGCGAGCGGTTGTCGGCGCCGTCGGTGACCACGACGAGAGCCTTGCGCCCCTGCAGCGTCCGGAACTGGTAGAGGCCGAGGACGACCGAGTCGTAGAGCGCCGTCGCGCCCCGGGCCGTGGTTTCCCGGGACGCGCGCTGCAGGGCGACCGAGTCGCCCGTCAGCTCCTGGATCATCTTCGGCTGCTCGCGGAACTCGATGACGAAGCCCCGGTCCTTCTCGCGAATCATGTTCTTGAAGAGCTCCGTCGCCGCGTCGTGGACGAACGGCATGGACTTCTCCATCGAACCCGACCCGTCCACCACGAGGCCGATCGTCAGCGGCAGTTTCTCGGCGATCTCGAAGCCCGTCACCTTCTGCGGCCGCCCGTCCTCGTGGACCGTGAAATCCCCCTCACCGAGGCCCTTGACGAAGCGGTTGTCCTTGTCGATCGCGGAGACGTGGAGCTGCACGACGTCCACGCGCACGCTCTCGATCGTCGTGTTCGGACCCTTCAGGAAGCGGATGTCGTTGGCTTCCTTGCCGTCCTCGGCGATCGCGGTCGCCCGCAGGAACTCGTTCTTCGAGTACTCGGCGAACGGGATCGTCACTTCGTACGGCCCCTCCGCCGTCCAGGTCCTGACCTTCTTGTCGCCGAGGTAGAGCTCGACCTGCTTGGCGACGCCGCCCGCGATGGACTGGACGGCCACCTTCACGCGGACGTTGCCCCCGGCGGGGTCGGGCTCCGGGAGGATCTTGACGGCCAGCCGCGCCGAACCCTGGTTGATGGACCACGCGTCCTCGTCGATCACCTTTCCGTTCGAGTCGTAGCCGACCGCGCGCACGGTCTGCTTGCGGGGCACGACGCCGAGGTCGATCTCGACCGAGTACGGCGGCCGGGTGCGGGCCACGAGGAGCTTGTCCTCGAGGTAGAACTCGACCTTCGTGATGGGCGGCGAGACTTCCGCGTCGAGGCGCAGGAGGCCGATCGGCGCCTCGCGGTTGGGCGGCAGGATCTTCAGCTTCGACGCGCCGGGACCGCCGGCCGCCGCCGAAGCGGCTTCGTCGGCCAGGATGACCGCCTCCGCCGCGGGCATGGTGGACGCCTCGCCCGGCGCCATCTCGGGCGAGAACGCGGCTCCGACCTCGGGCACCGAGAGGTCCACCGCCGCCTCCCCGACCTCGCGCCCGCCCGGAGCGACGAGCACGAGTTTCAACTTGTAGCTGCCGGGCTCGACCGAGCGCAGGAAGGCGAACTGGAACGTGGTGCGCGTCCCGATCTCGCCCGAAACCGGGTACTTGAAGGCCTGGACGATGTCCTCGCCCTTCAAGAAGCTGCCGCGCAGCTCGCCCGAAAAGCTCGTCAGGCCCCGCTTGCCGGCGGCCATGGAGAGCTCCGGCGCCCGCAGCCGGACCCGGACGACCGTCTTGACGCCGACCATGCCCAGGTACTCGGCGGTCACGTACAGCGGGAACTTGCCGGCCGGCGTGTCCAGTTCGGTCTGGCGGGTCTGGGCGACGGCCGTGCGAGGCCGAAAGGACGGCCAGAAGCACGGCCAGCGAACGCCGAAATGGGCCGGGCTTTCATGCTGACGGAACGAACCGCGGAGACGAGGGCCGGGAATTCCCGGAACCCGCCCGTCCTCAGGAGGCCAGCGCCGCGGCCGGCTCCCGCGCCTCCAGCCCGCCGAAGAACTCGTGGACGGCCGCGCGGAAGTCCGCCGGCGTCGCAAGCTCCGAGATGCGAACGCGCAGGGCCTTCCCGTGGGGCAACCCGTTCGTGTACCAGCCCGTCATGGTGCGCAGCTTGTGGAGCGCCTCCTTCGGGTCGTGGGCCGTATCCTCGATGGCGGAGAAGTGCGCGAGCATGAGGTCGCGGCGGTCCTCGAGGGTCGCCTCCCGCACCGGACGGCCCGCGAGGCGGTCGGCGATCTGCCGGAAGATCCAGGGATTCTTCATGGTCGCTCGGCCGATCATCACGGCGTCGCAGCCGGTCTCCTCGAAGAGAGCGAGCGCGTCCTCGGGAGCGGCCACGTCCCCGTTGCCGACGACCGGAATGGACAGGTGCCGCTTGAGCTCGGCGATCCGCCGGCGGTCGGCCTGTCCCGTGTACATCTGCCGCGCCGTGCGGGCGTGCATCGCCACGGCCGCCACGCCCTCGTCCTCGCACATTTTTCCGAGGTCGAGGAAGTTCATGCGCCGGTCGTCGAGGCCCAGGCGGAACTTCACGGTCAGCGGCATCGAGAGGCGCGCGCGGACCGACCGGACGATCTCCCGCGCGAGCGGCAGGTCGCCCATGAGAGCCGCCCCGGCGCAGCCCTTCAGGACCTTGTTGGCCGGACAGCCCATGTTGATGTCGCAGACGTCGGGACCGAGCTCTTCGACGATCTCCGCGGCCGCCGCCATGCGCTCCGGGTCCGAGCCGTAGATCTGGATCGAGAGCGGCCGCTCCTCGTCCGAGAACATGAGCTTGCGCCGCTGCCGGGCGTTGCCGCGCGTGATCGCCTCCGAGGAGATGAACTCCATCGTCACGAGGCCGACGCCCCCGATGCGCCGCAGCATCAGGCGATACACGTGGTCCGTGATGCCCGCCATCGGGGCGAGCACCAGCGGGGGGTCGATCCGGAGAGGGCCGAGAGCGAGCATGGAACCCATAATCTTAATGTCTACCGGCCCCGGGCGGCTTGATGCGCCGTGAGGATGCGCTGTTCCTCTTCCGTAGGCACGGGGTCAGACCTTGAATTTGTCCTGCGAGGATCGCACCCGGGCTGAAGGGTCCCGGGTGCAGACCGAACCCAAGACGTCTGACCCCCAACAGCTCCGGGTAGGCCTTGACCTCGAGGTAGCCCTTCGGCTTCTCGAAAAGGTCCTCGTCGGCGCCCACGCGGACGTCGAGCAGCTCGGTCGTCGTGAACGGCTGGTACTCGTCGGCCTGGTCCTTCTTCAGGTGCTCGATCTTGACCACCAGCCGCCCGAGATCGCGGGCGACCCAGATCGTCACGGCGTCGCCGGAGGGCAGGGTCATCCGCCACCGGTCGCACGGATGCAGGCCGTGCGAGTCGTCGCCGATCTTCCGGATCTCGCCGCCGAACCGGTCGGCGTAGGCCTGGGGATCGAAGCCGGGATCGAGGGGATACCCCGGCACGATCTCGTCGGTCGGCGTCCAGGGCGCCGCCATGAACTTCCTGGTCGTGGGGCGCAGCTGCCAGATCTGCTTCAGGTCGGGCCGCATGATCTTCACCAGCGGCGCCCCGTCCATGCGGGCCTCGACCCGTTTCCACTCGCCGCGCACCGCGACCTCGAATCGCTCCTCCTTCGAGAAGGCGAGGACCGCGCGGTACCCGTCCTTCGAGACGGTCTTCAATCCCCCGCCGCACGCTACGGCGAGGAGCAGCGCCGCGGCGAGAACTCCGCGCCGCGCGCCGGTCAAGGGGCGCTCGCGATGAGGATGAGCTTGTCCTGGGGCGTTCCCAGGGGCTCGCTGCCCGTCTCGGTGACGACGTAGTCCTCTTCGAGCCCGAACCCGACCTTGCCGCCCATCATCCACGGAAGCTCCACCTCGAGCGAGGGCTCGATCGCGAAGGTCTGGTCCTTTTCGACCGCGTAGGTGCCGAGCTTGCCGTAGCGATCCGGCCAGTTCGGGGCGAGCATCGGCCCGACGTCGTGCGTGTAGAAGCCGATCGGGTGCCCGGTCGCGTGCATGAACTCGTCGTAATCGGCGTTGGTGATGACGCTGCGCCCGGCGGTGTCCACGGCGGTTCCCGTCGCGCCGGGCTTCAGGGCCGCGGCGGCCGCCCGGTTGGCGGCGCGGACTGTGTCGAACGCCTTCTGGACCTCGGGCGGAGCTTCCGTCTCGCCGGGGCGCAGGACGTAGGCGAGCCGCTGGAGGTCCGTCTTGTATCCGTCCTCGTCCACGCCCGCGTCGATCCGGATGACGGAGCCGGGCTGGATGGTCGTCTCGGAGGCGGCCGAGTGGCCGCGCACGAGCCCCGCCATCACGTTCGGGTCCTGGTCCTCCTCCCACGAGGGCCCGAGGCCCATCTCCTTGCGCCGCCGGCGAATGAAGTCGGCGACGTCCTTCTCGGTCGTCTTGCCGGCGACCACGACCTTCGGCGACAGCGCTTCGGCCAGGATCGTCTCGGTCTTCCTGACCGCCTCGCGCATCTTCGCGATCTCGGCCGGCGTCTTCTTGCTGCGATAGGAGATGACGAGCCCCTCGGCCGACACGAGCTTCTTGGACCAGTCGGGCCCGAGCGTCTCGCGCAGCCACTGCAGGTTGCCGGCGGTGATCCCGTCCGCGAGCGCCTCGTCCTTCGACATGTTCACGGCGATCAGCCGGGGGTTCAACGTCTCGATCTCGGACTTCAGCGCGGCGCCCGCGCCTTCCT
The DNA here is from genome assembly GCA_963710945.1 of uncultured Acidobacteriota bacterium. Lineage (GTDB taxonomy): Bacteria > Acidobacteriota > Thermoanaerobaculia > UBA5066 > Gp7-AA6 > DAHUXD01. The sequence goes on along the minus strand of CAVQCH010000007.1, from coordinate 377,434 downwards.
TGCCGTAGGGCACGACGCGGGTGTACAGGCCCGATTTCTCGAAGGCGTCCGTGTCGAAGCTCGCGACGATCGCGACGCGCTCGAAACGGTCGCCCTTGTCCACGAAGAGGCACGCCGCGCGGCCGACGGCCTTCTCGGCCGCGACGTCCTCGGCGAGGGGATCGGTCGTGCTCTCGCGCGTGACGACGAGCCACGCGTCCACGCCGGAGCGGCGCATCGAGGCGACGAGGAACCGATCCATCCGCTCCTTGCGCGCCCGGATCTTGAGCGGCGCCTGCGGCACGACCGGCGTCGGCGTCATCTTCGGCCTCACCGTCGGCCGCGGCGGATTCACCGGATTCACCTGCGCCGCCAGCACGACGGCGCCCACGAAAGCGAGCAAATTCATGGCCGATAACTCTAACAGGCGCGGGCAGTCGCCTCCGCTTCGCTCGGGGGGCTGCGCCTGTCGCTCGACAAGAGAGGACCAGACCCAAGCACGCCGCGCGACGAGTCTCCGCGAAGTAACCGAGCGGAGGAGCGTCGCGCGGCGGGAGCGAGCGTGGAGCCCGGAGTCAGGCCCGCGGTCGAACCGGCACCCCGGCGAGCCGCGGGCCGGTGCGCCCAAGGGGCGCAGAATCCGGGCTGCGCGCTCGCGACGGTACAATTCGCAGCCATATGACCTGGTGGGAGTCCTGGTTCGGCGAGGAGTACCTCGACCTCTACCCGCACCGGGACCTCGCCTCCGCGCGCCGGGAGGCGGCCTTCGCGCTCGCCCACCTGCCGGCGCCGCCGACGCCGCTGCTCGACCTGTGCTGCGGCTCGGGCCGGCACTCGCAGCCCCTGGCGGAGGCGGGCATTCCCTCGGTCGGGCTGGACTACTCGGCGCCGCTGCTCGACCTCGCCCGCCGGCGCGACCGGCACCTGCTCCTGGTGCGCGGCGACATGCGCGCTCTTCCGTTCCGGGACGGATCGTTTCGCGCGGTCGTCAACTTCTTCACGAGCTTCGGGTACTTCCTCACCGAGGCGGAGGACCTGGCGGTCGTCGCCGAGATCGAGCGCGTGCTCGCCGGCGGCGGGGCCTTTCTGTGCGACACGATCGGCCGCGACCACGTGCTCGCGCGTCTCGTGCCCGAGGAACGCCGGTCCTGCGGCGAGAAGGAATACCGCATCCGCCGCACGTGGGACGCCGCACGCTCGCGCCTCGAGAAGGAGATCGAGGTGCGCCGCGCCGGGTCCTCCGAGATCTTCCGGGAAAGCGTGCGCGCATACTCGGCCGACGAGCTCGTGGCGCTGCTCGAAGGGGCCGGCCTGCGCGTCGCGTCGGTCTGGGGGGACTTCGACGAGTCCCCGCTCTCGCCCGACTCGCCGCGCCTGATCGTCCTCGCCCGAAAGCCGGTGAAACCGTCGTGATTCCATACGCGAAGTACCCGGGGCTCTCGCCCCTTTTCCTCGAATTCCTGAAGGGCGCGCCCGATCTCTATCCCGACGCGCCCACGCTCGACGCGGCCGCCGCGCGGGGACGCCAGCTCCTCGCGGCCGGGCGGCCCGCGCGCGTGCCGGCCTCGGCCTTCCGATACCGCGGCGCCGAGGCCGAGCGCATGGCCGGGGAGCTGGCGGCGGGCCGCGCCGTCGCCGTCTCGGCCGGCCACCAGACGGGCCTCTTCACGGGACCCCTTTTCACGCTGATGAAGGCCCTCGACGCAATCCATCTGGCGCGCGAGCTGTCGCGGCGGGGCGTCCCGGCCGTCCCGGTCTTCTGGGCGCTCACCGACGACCACGACCTGCAGGAAATCGCGCAGACCGCGCGGCCCACGCCCGAGGGCCCGCAGGCTCTCGTCCTCGAGGGGGCGGACCGGCAGAACCGCCAGCCCGTCGGCCGGCTCGAGATTCCCGAGGCGGTCCGCGGCATCGTCGAGGCCTTCCGGCCGGACGTACGGGACGAAGCGGGCGCGCGGCGGCTCGACGCCTTCGCGGCCCGAAGCGCGCCCGGGACGCTCTATCGCGACGCCTTCATCGAAACGCTCCTCGACCTGGTGGAGCCCGACCCGCTTCTCGTGATCGAGCCGCTCGCCGAACCGCTGCGCGCTCCCACGGTGGAGCTCTTCCTCGCCGCGACGCGCCAGGCGGAGGCCCTTCGCGCGACCCTCCGCGGCACGGAGGCGACGCTGCGCGCGGCCGGACGGCCCGTCCCCGCGCCGGTACCCGAGGGATTCTCCTTTTTCGCGATCGACGCCGACGGCCGCCGACGCATCGAGGACCCCGCCGCCGCCATCCCGCGGATCGAGGCCGGGGCGTGGCCCTCGGCCGACGTCATAACCCGGCCGGTCCTGAAGTCGTATCTCTTACCCATGGCGGCGAGCGTGCTCGGGGCGGCGGAGATCGCCTACCACGCCCAGAGCCTTCCGCTCTTCCCGCTCTTCGGGGTGACGCCGCCCGTTCTCTTTCCCCGCACTCACCTCGTGCTGCGCGGTCCGGCCGAGCGGCGCCTCGCCGAGCAGCTCGGCGTCGCCGACGAGGACCTGCTCGCCGAGCCCGCCGCCGCGGACGCGGCGCCGGTGCCGGAGGCGGACGCGATCGCGCGCACGGCCGACGACACGAGCCAGAAGCTCGCCGCGCTTTCCGGCTCCCTCCGCGTGCTGGACGCGTCGCTCTCCGGCGCGCTCGACACGGCGCAGAAGAAGATCGCCTGGCAGTTCGAGCAGCTCGCGGACCGCACGCGCAAGGCGGCCGAGCGCAAGGACGGCGTCGCCGCGAATCGCCGCCGGAAGCTCGCCCAGGCGCTGCTGCCCGGCGGCATTCCCGCCGAACGGGTCTACCCGCCCCTCTCCTGGCTTCTCGCCTGGGGGCCCGCGGTGCTCGGCGCGCTGCGCGCCGCGGCCGGCAACTCCACGGCCGGCGCCGCCGTGATCGATCTCGGAAGCGACGAAGGAGGAGCCCCGCATGCCGGTTGACGTCCTGGCCATCGCCGCCCATCCGGACGACGTGGAGCTGACCTGCGGCGGCACGCTCGCCCGCCTGAAGTCGCTCGGCCACCGCTTCGGGATCGTGGACCTGACGCGGGGCGAGATGGGCACGCGCGGCACGCCCGAGATCCGCGGCGCCGAGGCCCGGCGCGCCGCCGAGATCCTGGGCGCCGAGTTCCGCGAGTCGCTCGACCTCGGCGACGGGGGTCTCGGGCGGGGCCGCGCCGAGGAGCTCGCCGTCATCGACGTGATCCGGCGGGAGAAGCCGCGGATCGTGCTCACGCCGTACCCCGACGACCGCCATCCCGATCACCGCCGCGCCGGACAGCTCGTGACGGACGCCTCGTTCTACGCGGGCCTGCGCAAGCTCGAGACCGCGCACCCGGCCCACCGGCCGCAGCAGACGATCTACTTCGCGACGTTCGACCCGCGCACGCCCGACTTCGTCGTGGACGTGACCGACTTCATCGAGGTGCGCCGTTCCGCGATGCGCGCCTTCGAGAGCCAGTTCCACAAGCCCGGCTCGACCGAGCCCCAGACGATCCTCTCGCAGAAGGACTTCCTGGACATGATCGAGTCCCGCGCCCGCCAGCACGGCGCGCTCATCGGCGTCGAGTTCGGCGAGGGCTTCCATTCGCGCCGCCCGCCCCGCGTCGACGACCTCGTGCAGACGTTCTCGGGATACGAGCCCGGATACTAGCGGGCTGCTGAAAAAGGGTGTGGGATGGCGTTACGAGCGCCGCGGGGTCAGATGCAAGGAAGCGCGACGACGGCGATGCGGGAGCATCGTCGAGGAGCGATGACGCCGCAGATGGCCCCACGCCGCCGTAACCCGAAGGGTGGCTGGCACTTTGCCGGCGCCCGCTGAGAGGAACATGACGACTGAATCAGCAGTCCGGATCGGGCGCCGGTTGCAAAGTGCCGGACACGACGCCCGCATCCATTTTTCAGCAGCCTGCTAGGCCGGCCGCCACGTCATGAGAATCGGCATCACCTGCTACCCCACCTTCGGCGGCAGCGGCGTCGTCGCGACCGAGCTCGGCGTCGCTCTGGCCGACCGGGGCGACGAGGTGCACTTCATCTCCTATGCGCTCCCCTCGCGCCTCGAGCTGCCGCGCGAGCGCGTCCACTTCCATGAGGTCGTCGCGCCCTCCTACCCCCTCTTCGTGTCGCCGCCCTACACGCTGGCGCTCGCGACCAAGATGGCCGAGGTCGCCGCCCACGCGCACCTCGATCTGCTGCACGTCCATTACGCGCTCCCGCACGCGATCTCGGCGATCCTGGCGCGCGAGATGAGCAACGGCAACGGCGGCCGGAAGAAGCTCAAGGTCGTGACGACCCTCCACGGCACCGACATCACGATCGTCGGCCAGGACCGCTCCTACCTGCCGATCACTCGCTGGGGCATCGAACAGAGCGACGCCGTGACCGCCGTGTCGCGCTACCTCCGGGACGTGACCGTCCGCGAGTTCGGCGTGCGCCGCCCGATCGAGGTCGTCCCGAATTTCGTGGACACGCGGCAATACCACCCGGGCGGCGCCTCCTCCTTCGCGCAGGCGCTGTCCCACGACGGCGAGGCGCTCATCGTCCACGTCTCCAATTTCCGGCCGGTGAAGAAGATCGGCGACGTGCTCGCCGTCTTCGACCGGATCCGCCGCGAGATTCCGGCGCGCCTGCTGCTCATCGGGGACGGACCCGACCGCTCGCTGGCCGAGAGGCTCGCGCACGACGGCGGATTCGAGGACCGCACGACGTTTCTCGGCAGCGTCGCGGCCGTCGAGACGATCCTGCCCGCGACCCGGCTGCTGCTGCTGCCCTCCGACGCGGAGTCCTTCGGCCTGGCGGCTCTCGAGGCGATGGCCTGCGGCGTGCCCGTCGTCGGGACCGCCGCCGGCGGGCTGCCGGAAGTCGTCGAGAACGGCAAACACGGCTTCCTGCGCCCCGTCGGCGACGTGGACGGCATGGCGAGCGCCGCTCTCGGCCTGCTTCGGGACGCGGGGCTCTGGAAGCGCTTTTCGGCGGACTGCCGCCGGCGCGCCGAGAGCGAGTTCCCGACGGAGGCCCTCGTCGGGCGCTATCGGGCGCTCTACGAGAAGACGCTCGCGGGGTGACGCCGCCGACCGACGCGCGGCGCGTTCCGGCGCGGGAAGGCCGCGGCGAAGTCCGCGAAAAGGCGTCGCGCTTCTTCGGGTTCGCCGCGCGAGTCGCCGACGAGGCCGGGGCGACGGAATACCTGGCGGGCGTCCGCCGCGAATACCACGACGCGACGCACGTCGCCTTCGGCTGGAAGATCGGCGCCGGCCCGACGGCCTCCGCCCGCAGCTCGGACGCGGGAGAGCCCTCGGGCACGGCAGGACGGCCCATCCTCGGCGCCATCGAGAGCGCGGCGCTGACCGACGCTGTGGTCGCCGTCGTCCGCTACTACGGCGGCACCCGGCTCGGCACCGGGGGCCTCGCCCGGGCGTACCGGCTGGCGGCCGAGCGCGCGCTCGAGGCGGCGGGGGCGGAGATCCTGTACGACCGCGCGACCGTCGAGGTGCGCTGCGGTTACGAGAGGTCGGGACTCGTGCGACGCCTCGTGGATCCGCCCGCCGTGCGCCTCGTCTCCGAGCGCTTCGACCCGGAGCCCGTCCTGACGCTCGAGGTGCGCCGTTCAAGGCTCGTCGCGCTGACGGCGCGGCTCGACGAGGAGCGCCTGCCCTTCGTCGTGCTCGGCTAGCGCGACCCGAAATCGGGGATCGCGCGCAGCCCGGCCTCGCGCTGCTCCCGCGTACAGAAGGCGGCGCGCCAGGCGTTGCCGGCGAGCGTTCGCAGCTCCGCGTCGGACAGGCCGAGCGCCTCCTTCGCGAAGCGGTACTCGCCTCCCGTGGTCGTGCCGAACAGGACGGTGTCGTCGGCCGAAAGGGTCACGCGCACGCCGGCCTCGAGAAGGCGGCGCAGCGGATGGGCGGCGGCCGACGCGACGGCGCCCGTCGCGAGGTTGCCCGTGGGCGCCACGCAGAGGACCGTCTGCTCCTCGGCCAGGCGGGCCATCAGGCCCGGGTCGGCCGCGGCGGCGATGCCGTGGTCGATGCGGTCGGGCCGCAGCGCGTCGAGCACGTCGCGCACCGAGTCCGCGCCCGCCCACTCCCCGGCGTGCACGCTCGTGCGCAGGCCGAGGGAGCGGGCGCGCAGGTAGACGCCGCCGAAGGCCGCCGCCGGAACCGCCGCCTCGTCGCCCCCCATGCCGAAACCCGCGATCGCGGGCAGCGGGCGACTCTCGTAGAGATCGAGGACCCGGTCGGCGGACTCCGGCCCCCAGTGGCGCACGACGTCGAGCAGAATCCGGCACAGGATGCCGCGCGTCTCGAGGGCCTCGCGGAACCCGACGTCCACCGCTTCGAGGCAGGCCGCGGCGTCGAGGCCGATGCGCGTGAAGATCTCGGGCGAGACGTAGACCTCGGCGTAGGCGATCCCGTCGTCCGCCAGCGCGCCGGCGACGGCGAGCGCCGCCCCGACGTAGTCCTCGGGCCGGCGAAAGAGGCGGCAGACCTCGGCGAAGAGCGCGAGGAAGCCGGCGCCGTCGGCCACGGCGCGGCGCGCGGACTCGAAAGCGGCGGGGTCGGCGAAGCGATGCCGGGCCGCCGAGGCCAGCCGCGACACCTCGGCGGCGGGCAGGCAACCCTCGAAGTGGAGATGGCAATCGGCCAGACTTTGGGAGACGGGAACCATTTTCAATTCACAATCCGGAGCCGTCGCTCCACAATTCCCTTTATATGCTCCGCGCCCGGCTCCTCGCGCTCTTTCTCGACGTGCTCGTCTGCTCGGTGCCCGCCGACGTGGCGGGCCTCGCCCTGACGTGGGTCGTCTGGCGGTTCGCGCCGGGGGCGCGGGCGGCCGTGCCCGGGATCTGGCTCGCGGCGGGAGGCCTGGCGACGGTTGCCTTTCTCCTGCGGGACGCCCGCGGAGGGCGGGCCCGGCGCTGGCTCGGCCTCGAAGCCCGTCGCCCCGACGGGAGCGCTCCCGGGGCCTGGGGCTCGATCCGGCGCAACCTGCCCCTCGTCATACCGGTCTGGAACCTGTGGGACGCCTGGCCCCTGACCCGGGACGGGGAGGCCCCGAGGCGCTGCGATCGGGGCAACGGAACCCGCATCTTGCGGATAACATGAGAGATGCGGGGCAAGTGAACCTTTTGACCTTCTTTCCGTTGTAAAGAATCGAAGAGACATGCGCAAGAAGACCCTTAAATTCGCCGCCCTGCTTCTCGTCGGGCTCGCCGCCCCCCTCCTCGCCGGAGGCCCGGAGCAGGAGGTATTCGACAAGGCCTACTCGATGGATGGGATCCTCAAGATCTCCGTCGAGAACGTCAACGGCGAAATCGAGGCGAGCGCCTGGGACAAGCCCTACTTCAAGGTCCACGCGGTCAAGAAAGCCGAGGGCAGCCGGGCCCAGGAGACCTTGCGCCTGACCGAGATCCGCGTCACCAAGACGGGCGACACCATCAAGGTCGAGACCGTCAACCCGAAGCGCCGCCGGCTCTTCGGCTTCCTCGACTTCGGCGGATCCGGCGCGCACGTGGACTACGTGCTGCAGATCCCAACCTCCACCGACGTGCGCTTCGAGACCTGCAACGGCAAGATCACTGCCGCGGGTTTCGCCGGCACGTTCTCGGGCGACGCCGTCAACGGCTCGATCGAGCTGACCGGTCTCTCCGGGCCGAGCAACGCGAACACGGTCAACGGCTCGGTCCGCCTCGCGTTCAAGGGGCCCCTCAAGAAGACCCGCATCGAGACCGTCAACGGCTCGATCGACGTCGCCTTCGACAAGACCTCCTCGGTGCGCTACGACCTCGAGACCGTCAACGGGCACATCGAGGGCGACTTCGACCTGCCCGTCGAGGGCAAGTTCGGGCCGAAAGAAGCGCGGGGCAGCTACAACGGCGGCACCGAGCCCCTCCACTGCGAGACGGTCAACGGAACGATCCGGCTGAAGACGAACTGACCGGCGATCCGGATCGGCGGTCCGCCTGCCCGGGCGGCCGCGCACCCCGCTTGATATCGTCCCGCCAATGACCGGCTCCCCGGTGCGCGCCTCGCTGCTCGTCATCGCCTACCTCGCCGTGCTCGGTGTCCTGCCGCTCGCCGTCTCCCGCGACCGCGAGGTGCGATGGCACGCGTACAACGGTCTGCTTCTCTTCGCGGCTCTGGCGGCCACCGGGCTGGCGGCGACGCTGGTCGGGATCCTGGTGCCGGCCCTGTCCTGCCTCTACGCCGTCGCGATGCTGATCGCGACGCTTCTCTACGTGTCGATCGTGATCCTCGCCGTCGTCAAGGCGCTCGAAGGACAGAGGCTGATGATTCCCGGGATCTCGCCCCATGCGACGCGTCTTGCGGCCCGATAGCTCCCCGGGCCGGGACGGGCGGGGCCCGTCGCTCGCGGGCCCGATCCTCGCCGCGATCCTCGGCCTCGTCGTCGGGGACTCGCTGCGGCCGGCTTCGGAGCAGTTCGGCGCCCGACTCGCCGTCGGCGCCATCGACGTCTACCGGGCGACCGTGTCGCCGGCGATCGGACGCTCGGGGCTCGTGCAATGCCGCTTCGAGCCGACCTGCTCGGCGTACGGGCGCGAGGCGATTGCCCGCTACGGCTTCCCGAGGGGCTTCGCGCTGGCGGCCGGCCGCGTGCTGCGCTGCCATCCGTGGGCGAAGGGCGGCAGCGATCCGGTGCCCTGAGGAGAAAGTCCAGGTTCCAAGTTCCATGTTCCATGTTCCAGGAGGAATGCGTCGCCTCTTGGAACTTGGAACCTGGAACTGGAACCCGGTGCCTAAGTAGGTGGTGCCGTCGGCCGGACTCGAACCGGCATGGGTTGCCCCATACGCCCCTCAAACGTACGTGTCTACCAATTCCACCACGACGGCACGGGGGGCTCGATTCTAAGGCTTCGCGGGAGCGCTCGAAGAGGGCTGCGGGGCGTTGCCGGGGGCGGCGGACGCGGGAGCCGGCTGGCCGGTCGCCGGCGCGGGGGCGGCCGGCGCCGGAGCCGGCGCCTTCTGCGTCGCCGCCGCGGCCGGAAGCGTCTTGTCGATCACGGAGCCCTTCGGACGGGCCTCGATGATCGACAGCAGCATCGAGATCACGACGAACCCGACGAAGGCGCCGGTCGTCAGCTTGTGCAGGAACGTCGTCGCGCCGCGGGCGCCGAAGGCGGTCTGGCTCGATCCGCCGCCGAACGCGCCGGCGATGTCCGCTCCCTTGCCCTGCTGGAGGAGAACCACCAGGATCAGGAAGAAGCAGATGATGACGTAGACGGTTACCAGGGCGATGTACACGAGGCCTCCACGAAAAGGGGCCGAAGTGTACGCGCAGGGCCGGGGGGCGTCAAGCGCGGGCGATTGCCGCGAAGGAGGCCGCGGACAGGCTCGCGCCACCCACGAGGAACCCGTCCACTCCCGCCTCGGCCAGCAGTCCGGCCGCGTTCTCGCCGGTCACGGAGCCCCCGTAGAGGACCCGCAGAGCCGGCCTCGAGGACAGCAGCTGGGCGATGTGCACGCAGGCCGACCCGCAGTCCTGCGGCGACGCGGATCGCCCGGTCCCGATCGCCCAGACGGGCTCGTAGGCCACGACGAGCGGGGCGCCGGCCGGGTCCCGTGAGAGCGTTTCGAGCTGGCGGACGAGAGTCGCGGCCGTGAGGCCGGCGTCGCGCTCCTCGGCGCTCTCGCCGATGCAGTAGATGGGAGTCAGCCCGGCTTCCCGGCACCGCGCGAGCTTGGCGGCGAGGACCGCGTCGTCCTCCCCGAAGAGCCGCCGCCGCTCCGAGTGCCCGACGATCGCGTAGCGGCAGCCCGCGTCCGCGGCCATGGCCGCCGAGATCTCTCCCGTGAAGGCGCCCTCGGCCGCCGCCGCGACGTTCTGGCATCCGAGCGACCAGCGCGCGCGCTCGTCGCGGACGGCGTCGAGCAGCGGAAATGCCGGCGCGACGACGAGCTCCGCCGCCGGCGATCCGACGCCCGGAATCTGCCCGAGCTCGGACGCGAACGCGCGCGCCTCGGCGCGCGTCTTGTGCATCTTCCAGTTCGCGACGAAGAGCTTCATGGGAGCGGTCGTCGGACGCGACGCGTCAGGCCTCCAGGGCCTCTATCCCGGGAAGCTTCCCTTCCGCCAGAAACTCGAGCGAGGCGCCGCCCCCGGTCGAGACGTGCGTGAACTTGTCCGCGACCCCGGCCGCGTGCGCGGCCTGGACGCTCTCGCCGCCGCCGACGACCGTCACCGCGCGGGACGCGGCCACGATGCGCGCCACGCCCATGGTCCCCTTGTCGAAGGGCGGTTTCTCGAAGACGCCCATCGGGCCGTTCCAGAAGATCGTCTTCGCGGGCCCGAGCAGGCGCTCGAACTGCTCGAGCGTGCGGGGACCGACGTCGAGCGCCATGAGATTCTCGGGAATCTTGTTGATCCCGACGACCTTCGCTCCCGCCGCGTCGTCGGGCGACTTGGCCACGACGAAGTCCGAGGGCAGCGCGATCGTCTTGCCCGACTCCTTGCAGAAGTCGAGGATCTCGCGCGCGAGCGGGACCTTGTCCTCCTCGAGCAGCGAGCGCCCGATGGGAAGCCCGAGGGCCCGCACGAAATGATTGGCCATCCCGCCGCCGACGAGCAGCACGTCCGCGCGCCGCGAGAGCACGCGCAGCGTGTCGATCTTCCCGGAGATCTTGGCGCCGCCGAGAATCGCGGCGAACGGACGCTCGGGCTCGAGCAGGCGCGACAGCTCGCGGACCTCTTTCTCGAGCAGGAGACCCGCGCCCTTCGCCTTCAGCCGCTGCGGCACGCCGACGACCGAAGCGTGCGCCCGGTGCGCCGCGCCGAAGGCGTCGTCCACGTAGACCTCGGCGAGCGCGGCAAGCGCCGCCGCGAAATCGGGGTCGTTCGCCTCCTCGCCGGCGTGGAAGCGGAGATTCTCGAGGAGAAGCACCTCGCCCGGCGCCAGCGCGTCCACGGCCTTCGCGGCCTCGGGGCCGACGCAGTCCTCCACGAACCGCACGGGCTTGCCGAGCCGCTCGGCGAAGCGCACCGCGACGGGCGCGAGCGAAAGCTCGGGCTTCCGCTTGCCTTTCGGCTTGCCGAGGTGCGAGGCGCAGACGACTCGGGCCCCCCGTTCCATCGCGAGGCGCACCGTCGGCAGCGTCTCGACGATGCGGGTATCGTCCGAGACGCGGCCGCCGTCGAGGGGCACGTTGAAATCCACGCGGAGAAAGAGCTTTTTCCCCTCCAGGGCCAGATCGCGGATGTATTTCATCGGGCCGGTAGAATAGCGCAGTGAAACGGCGGCTGATTGCGGCGATCCTGGTCCTGGCGGCGGCGGCGCTGCCGGCCGCGGAGCCGCCCCAGGCCTCGATCGGATCGGGCGGCGCCGTGGCGGCCGAAGAAGGCATCGCCGCCGAGGTGGGCATCGAGATCCTCCGCCAGGGGGGCAACGCGGCCGATGCGGCCGTGGCCGTCGCTCTGGCCCTCGCGGTGACGTGGCCCGAGGCCGGAAACATCGGTGGCGGCGGATTCTGGATCTCGCGCGACGCGAAGGGCCGCGTCCTGACGATCGACTTCCGGGAGACCGCGCCCCGGGCCGCGCGGCGCGACCTCTTCCTGGAGAAGAAAGGCATGCCGGCGGCCTCCTCGACCGAGGGACCGCTCGCCTCGGGAGTTCCCGGGTCGGTGGCCGGCCTCGCCCTCGCGCATCGGCGCGCCGGACGCCTCCCGTGGAAGACGGTCGTCGAGCCCGCGGTCCGTCTCGCGCGCGACGGCTTCGCGATGACCGAGAACGTCTCGGCCTCCATCGCCGCGGACCGCGAGCGGCTGGCGAAGGACCCCGAGACGGCCCGCATCTTCCTGCCGGGCGGGGCCGCTCCCGTCCCCGGCTCTCTCTTCCGGCAGGCCTCCCTCGGCAAGACGCTCGAGGCCATCCGCGACCGGGGCGAGGACGGCTTCTACCGCGGCGAAGTCGCCCGCGACATCGCCGAGGGGCAGAAGCGGGCGGGAGGACTGATCACGCGCGGCGACCTCGCCCGGTACGAGGCCAAAGTGCGCAAGCCGCTGCGCTTCGAGTTTCTCGGGACCGAGGTTTTCACGACCCCCGCGCCGTCCTCGGGACCGGTGCTCGCCGAGATGGCCGCGGCGGCGACGCTCGTCGTCGCGCGGCTGCGTCCCGAGGGCGCGGCCTCGATGCACTGGCTCGCCGAGATCGAGAAGCGCGCCTTCCGGGATCGCAATCACTTTCTCGGCGATCCGGCCTTCCCGGCGGTGGACGAGAAGCTGTTCACGAATCCCGCCCGCGTCGCGCGGCTCGTCGCCTCGATCGACCCCGAGAAGGCGACGCCGGCGGCGGATCTGGCGCGCGTCTTTCCCGAGAAGCCGACGACGACTCATTTCTCGGTGGTCGACGCCGACGGGATGGTGGTGGCCGTCACGACGACCCTGAACGACTCCTTCGGCAACGCGCGCGTCGCGCCCGGACTCGGTTTCCTGATGAACAACGAGATGGACGACTTCGCGGCCCGGCCGGGCGAGAAGAACATGTACGGGCTCGTTCAGGGCGAGGCCAACGCCGTCGCGCCCGGCAAGCGGATGCTGTCCTCGATGTGTCCGACCATCGCGCTGATCCCGGGCCGTGGCACCTTCGCGTGGGGATCGCCCGGCGGGTCGACGATCATCACCACCAACTTCCAGGTCCTGCTCGGCCTGGTCCTGCGCGCGGAGTCGCTGCTCGCGGCGGTCGCGGCCCCGCGGTTCCACCAGCAGAACCTGCCCGACGTCCTCGAGCTCGAGCCCGAGGGGTTCGACCCCGCCTGGATTGCGGCACTCGAGGCGATGGGCCACAAGACGAAGGTGAGCGCGCGCGATCCGGTGTCCGGAAAGATCGGGCGCGTGCACGCCGTCGCGGCGCTTCCGGGCGGCAAGTCGGAGGCCGTGGCCGACCCGCGCCGGCACGGCGCCGGCCTCGTCGTCCGGCCGACCCCGTGACCGCCGGCGGCCTCTTCCGTCCGCTCTACCGCGAGGGGCGCCTGCTCCGGCTGCTCGACCAGCGGCGGCTGCCCGGCGAGGAGATCTGGCTCGAGCTCGACACGGCGCCCGAGATCGCGATCGCGATCCGCGACATGGCCGTGCGCGGCGCGCCGGCCATCGGCGTGGCGGCCGCCTACGGCGCCGCGTTCTCGATGCGCAGCGGCGGCTCGACGCCGCCCGCCGAGCGCTTCGGAACGGCCCGGCGGCTTCTCGCCGCGACGCGGCCGACCGCGGTCAACCTGTTCGCCGCCCTCGAGCGGATGCAGGGCCGGTTCGCCGCCCTCGCCGTCGCGGCGCCCGAGCAGATCGAAGAGGCTCTCCTCGCCGAGGCCGACGCCATCGCCGCCGAGGACATCGCCTCGTGCCGCCGCATCGGCGCCTTCGGCGCGGAGCTGCTGTCGGGCGAGCGCGCGGTCCTCACGCATTGCAACGCAGGGGCGCTGGCGACGGCCGGCTACGGCACCGCCCTCGGCGTCATCCGCGGGGCGATCGAGGCGGGCCGCCCGATCCGCGTCCTCGCCTCGGAGACCCGCCCGTTCCTCCAGGGCGCGCGCCTGACGGCGTGGGAGCTCTCGCGGGATCGAATCCCCGTCGAGCTCATCACGGACAACATGGCCGGCCACTTCCTCTCGCGCGGCGCGATCGAGGCCGTCGTCGTGGGCGCCGACCGCATCGCGTCGAACGGGGACACCGCCAACAAGATCGGCACGTATTCCCTGGCCGTGCTCGCGAAGGAGAACGGGATCCCGTTCTACGTGGCCGCGCCGATGACGACCGTCGACTTCGCCTGCCCCGACGGCGCCGCCATCCCGATCGAGGAGCGCTCGTCGGCCGAAGTCCTGTCCTTCGCGGGGCGCTCGATCGCCCCGGACGGCGTGTCCGCGCGCCACGTCGCCTTCGACGTCACCCCGGCCCGCTACGTGACGGCGATCGTGACCGACGCGGGCATCTGCCGGCCGCCGTACGGCGAAAGCCTCCGGGCCGCCGCGGGCGGCGCGCGGTAGGCGACGCGCCGCGATGAGCCGGCCGTCTCCGATCGTCCTCGGCATCGAGACCTCCTGCGACGAGACCTCCGTCGCGGTGCTCGACGGCGACGGGCGCGTCCTCGCCAACGTCGTGTCCTCGCAGATGCAGGCGCACGCGCGCTACGGGGGCGTCGTCCCGGAGGTGGCGGCCCGCGCGCACCTCGAGAACCTGCCCGCGGTCCTCGAGGAGGCGCTCGCGGCCGCGGGCGTCCGCCTCGAGGAGGTGGGGCTCGTCGCGGCGACGGCGGGGCCGGGGCTGATCGGGGCGCTGCTCGTCGGACTCTCCGCCGGCAAGGCGCTCGCCTTCGCGCGGGGGATCCCGCTCGTCGGCGTCAATCACCTCGAGGGGCACCTCTACTCGGCGTACCTCGGGGGCGCCGGCGAGGCCCCGCTGCCCGTGACCCATCCTTTCCACGGGCTCGTCGTCTCGGGCGGCCACGCGGAGCTCGTGCGCGTCGATCCGGATCGCATCGTCCCGATCGCGCGCACGCGCGACGACGCGCCCGGCGAGGCCTTCGACAAGATCGCCCGCCGCGCGGGCCTCGGCTATCCCGGCGGTCCGATCGTGGACCGCATCGCGGCGCGCGGCCGCGGCGACCGCTACCCCTTCGCGATCGGGCGCACCCACGACGGCTCGCGGGACTTCTCCTTCTCGGGGTTGAAGACCGCGATGCTGCGCGAGCTCGAGAAGCGCGGCGTGGACGGCGCGCCGCTCGACCCCGAGGCCCTCTCGCCCGACCTCGTGGATCTGCTCGCCTCCTTCCAGCACGCCATCGTCGCCGCCCTGCTCGACCGCGTGGAGACGGTCCATCGCGAGGAGGGGATCCGCGAGCTCGCGCTCTCGGGCGGCGTGGCCGCCAACTCGGAGCTGCGCGCCGCCGTCGAGGCCTGGGCCCGCAAGAACGCCGTCGCGGCGCGCCTGCCGGCGCGGGCCTACACCACCGACAACGCCGCCATGATCGCGTGGGCCGGGCTGCTGCGCTTCCGCCGGGAAGGGCCGCGGGATCCGGCCGAGGCGCAGGCCCGTTCCCGGTGGCCGCTCGGGACGTAAGCCGTTAGCCGTGAGCCGTTAGCCGACGGCGTCGCTCCGATTCGGCTGACGGCTAACGGCTTCCGGCTCACGGAATGTAAGATCCCCCTCCCGAAATGACCGACCCCCGCCGCATCCGCAACTTCTCGATCGTGGCCCACATCGACCACGGGAAGACGACGCTGTCGGACCGCATCCTGCAGCGCTGCCACGCCGTGACGGCGCGCGAGATGCACGAGCAGATGCTCGACGACATGGATCTCGAGAAGGAGCGGGGCATCACGATCAAGGCGCGGGCGGTGACGCTGCGCTACACGGCCCGGGACGGCCAGGAATACGTCCTCAACCTCATCGACACGCCCGGCCACGTCGACTTTTCCTACGAGGTCTCCCGATCGCTCGCGGCCTGCGAGGGCGCCGTCCTCGTCGTGGACGCCACGCAGGGCGTCGAGGCCCAGACCCTCGCCAACGCCTATCTCGCCACGCACCACAACCTCGTCATCGTGCCGGTGATCAACAAGATCGACCTGCCCTCGGCCGAGCCCGAGAAGGCGCGCGAGCAGATCGAGCAGGTGGTCGGCATCCCGGCCGACGACGCGGTCCTGACGTCGGCCAAGATGGGCATCGGCATCGAGGAGCTGATCGAGCGCATCGTGCGCGACATCCCGCCGCCGAAGGGCGACCCCGACGCTCCCCTGAAGGCGCTGCTCTTCGACTCCTGGTACGACCCCTACCGCGGCGTCACCTCGCTCGTGCGCATCGTGGACGGCAAGCTCGAGCCGAAGATGAAGATCCGCGCGATGGGAACCGGTCTCGAGACCGACGTCGAGGCGCTCGGCGTCTTCCGGCCCGCAGTCCGAAGAAGTCTCGTCGCTCTCGGTGGGCGAGGTCGGCTCCCTGTGGGGCAACATCAAGGACCTCCACTCGACCCGCATCGGCGACACGATCACCGAGATCCGGCGGCCCGACGGCCGAGCCCCTTCCCGGATTCGCCGAGGCCAAGCCCATGGTCTTCGCCGGCCTCTTCCCGACGGACGCCGACGAGTACGCCAACCTGCGCGACGCGATGGAGAAGCTGCGCCTGAACGACGCCTCCTTCACGTTCGAGCCGGAGAACTCGACGGCGCTCGGCTTCGGCTTCCGCTGCGGGTTCCTCGGCCTGCTCCACATGGAGATCATCCAGGAGCGCCTCGAGCGCGAGTTCGACCTCGACCTGATCACGACGGCGCCGGGCGTGAACTACCGCGTCACGACGACGAAGGGCGAGATCCTCGAGATCGTCAACCCGAACCACCTGCCCGCGCCCAACTACATCGAGCGGATCGAGGAGCCGTACATCACCGCCACGATCATCACGCGCGACGACTTCCTCGGCGGCCTGCTGAAGCTCTGCGAGGAGCGCCACGGCACGCAGAAGTCGCTCGAGTACCTGGCCGCCAACCGCGTGGTCCTGACCTACGACTTCCCCCTGAACGAGGTCGTCCTCGACTTCTACGACAAGCTCAAGTCGATCTCGAAGGGCTACGCCTCCTTCGACTACGAGTTCTCGGGCTACCGCGAGGGCGACCTCATCAAGCTCGACCTGCTCGTCAACGGCGACCCCGTCGACGCCCTGTCGCTGATCGTCCACCGGGACGTCGCGGCCGTGAAGGGCCGCTTCCTGACCGCAAAGATGAAAGAAATCATCCCCCGCCAGATGTTCGAGGTGGTGATCCAGGCGGCGATCGGCTCCAAGATCATCGCGCGGGAACAGGTCTCGGCGATCCGCAAGAACGTCCTCGCCAAGTGCTACGGGGGCGACATCACGAGAAAGCGCAAGCTTCTCGAAAAACAGAAGGAGGGCAAGAAGCGCATGAAGCGGGTGGGCCGCGTGGACATCCCGCAGGAGGCGTTTCTCGCCGTGCTGAAAGTCGAATGAACGAAGCCGCCGCTCCCGAAACGACCGCCCCTGCCCACTCGACGGCGCGCGAATGGTACGAGTCCCTGCTCGTGGCCGGGATCTTCGTGCTCTTCGTGCGGACCTTCATCGTCCAGACCTACCAGGTGCCGACCGGCTCGATGGAGCGCACGATCCTGGTCGGCGACCACCTCCTGGTCAACAAGTTCGCCTACGCGCCGCGCCTGCCGGGGATGGCGCGCTGGCTCCCGTACCGGGAGGTGCGCACCGGCGACATCGTCGTCTTCAAGAAGCCGGGCGACGACGTGAACCCGGGCAACGTCCTCGTCAAGCGCGCGGTCGCGCAGGGCGGCGACACGGTGCACGTCCGGGACAAGCAGCTCTACGTCAACGACAAGCCGGAGGAACGCGCCACGATCCAGCACATCGATCCGGAGACGTATCCCGACAATCCCGCCGTGCCCGACATGGCGCGGCGCCGCGACCAGTTCGGCCCCTTCCCGGTCCCGCCCGGCGCGTATCTTCGGCATGGGGGACAACCGCGACAACTCGCTCGACAGCCGGTACTGGGGCGCGATCCCGCGCGCCAACATCTTCGGCCGGCCCGTCGTCCTCTACTGGTCCTACGAAGCGGAGCCGAACTCGCACATCTGGCGCGGCCCGGTGGCCAAGCTCCGCCAGCTCGCGGACGTCGCCGTGCACTTCTTTTCGCGGACGCGATGGGACCGGATGTTCACGGTCGTGCGGTAGCCGGCGCGCCGCCGGCCGCCGCCCCGGCGCGGGGGCTTCGCGAGCGCGCCGACCCGATCCTCGCCGCCGTCGTCTTCGCGCTGTTCGCGCGGACCTTTCTCTTCCAGGCCTTCGAGGTGCCGAGCCCCTCGATGGAGAAGAACGTCCTGACGGGCGACCGCCTGCTCGTCAACAAGTTCGTCTACGCGCCCGGGACCCCCGTCGTCGCGCGCCTGCTCCCGGCGCGCGCCGTCCGCCGCGGCGACATCGTGGTCTTTCGCTTCCCCGAGGACCCGCGCCGCGACTTCATCAAGCGCGTGGTCGCGCTGCCCGGGCGAGACGGTCGCGATCCGCGACAAGCGGGTCTTCGTCGACGGCCGCCTGCTCGACGAGCCGTACGCGTTCCACGCCGACGACCGCGTCTGGCCCGACGATCCCGCGATCCCGGAGGATCGCCGGCGCCGCGACCAGCTCGCCGCCGGCGCCGTGCCGCCCGGCGCGTACTTCGTCATGGGCGACAACCGCGACGACTCGAACGACAGCCGCTTCTGGGGACCCGGTGCCTGCCGGGCCACCTCGAGGGCCGCGCGCTCTTCGTGTACTGGTCCTTCCGCCGCGCGCCTCCGGCGCGCCGTCGGGCGTGGCCGCGGCCGCGCGTCTTCCGCTCGATTTGCTGCGCCGCACGCGATGGGATCGCACGTTTCGTTCCCGTGCGCTGACGGCCGATCGCGCGAATCCGGGTTAGAATCCCGGCAAAACGCCTGGGAGGAACAACGCATGAGACGGTCACGGGGAATCCGCGGTGGGGCCAACGTCGGCTGCATCGTCTGGCTCGTCATCCTCGGCTTCGTCGGCTACGTCCTCTAGAAGGTCGTGCCCGTCAAGATCGCCTCCTCCGAGTTCTACGACGTCATGCAGGAGCAGGCGGCGTTCGGCTCGATCAAGGACCCCAAGTTCATCGAGTTCGAAATCCTGCGCAAGGCCGACGAGCTCAAGATCCCGGTCAAGAAGGACAACCTGAAGATCACGCGGGGTCGCGCGAGTCGATCACGCGTCGAAGTGCACTACGAGATCACGATCGACTTCTTCAACGGCGCCTACAAGTACGTCTGGAAGTTCGATCCGGTCGTGATCCGGCCGCTCTTCGCGGTGTAAGGGCGCTCTCCGGGGTCGGCCCTCTCGGGACGGTGGCGGCGAGCGGACGGCGGACGGCTCCATGGCTCCCGACCCGGCGACGCTCTCGATCTCCGCACGTCTCGCGGCGGACCGGGCATACCGATCACGACGCTGCGCTTCTACGAGCGGGAGCTGCCGGGCCTCTTCCGCATCCGCAAGACCGCCGGCGGCCACCGCCGCTACGGCGAGGCCGACGTCGAGCGCTTCGCGACCGTCCGCCGGCTGACCGAAACCGAGGGGATGGGCCTCTCCGAGGTCCGGCGCGCCGTTCTCTCCCGGGGCGACAGCGACGCGGTGCGCGAGGAGGTCGACCGGCTGCGCGAGTCCCGCGACGAGGCCTCCGGGACGATCGAGGCCCTCGCCCGGAGGCTTGCCGAGCTCGAGGCCCGGGTGGCCGCGCTCGAAAACGGACCCCGCCGCCGGCGGCGCTGGCTCCCCTGAAGGCCCGAACGAGGAATAATCGGGCGCCCTCTCGAATTGCGCCTGATTCAAGGAGACACATCGCGATGAAAACCCTGCGCATCCTGCTCTGCCTGGCCCTCTTCGCCGCCGCCGCCGGCCCCCTGCTCGCCGACGGTCCGGCGATCGGCGCCGCGGCCCCCGCCTTCTCGCTGACGGCGATCGACGGGAAGCCGTTCTCGCTCGCCGACGCGGAAAAGTCGAACGCCGCCGTCGTCCTGGTGTTCGTGTCCACCCAGTGCCCCTACTCGAACGCGTACAACGACCGCATGCGCGACATCGCCGCCGCGTACGCGAAGAAAGGCATTCTCTTCGTCGGGATCAACAGCAACTCGACCGAGACCGTCCAGGACGCCGTGGACCACGCGAAGAAGCACGGCCACACGTTCACGATCCTCAAGGATCCGGGCAACAAGGTGGCCGACCTCTACGACGCCCGGCGCACCCCCGAGGCGTTCGTGATCGACAAGAGCGGCAAGCTCGTGTACCACGGCCGCATCGACGAGAACTCCGAGGATGCCGCCAAGGTGACCTCGCCCGACCTGAAGAACGCGCTCGACCAGGTCCTCGCGGGCCAGCCGGTGGCCAAGGCCGAGACGAAGGCGTTCGGCTGCACGATCAAGAGGGCATGAAGTGATTTCGGAATTCGGATTTCGGATTTCGGATTGGAGGGCGGCGACGGCCGCCCTCGTCCTTTTCCTCTTCGCGGGAGCCGCGTCCGCCGCGGAGGCGACGCGGCTCGCCGGCGAGGTGAACGGCAAAGAGCTTGCGGCGGCGGTCGCCGCGGAGAAGGGCAAGGTCGTCCTCGTCAACTTCTGGGCGACCTGGTGCGTGCCCTGCCGCGAGGAGTTTCCCGACCTCGTGAAGCTCGAGAAGGCCTGGCGCGACCGGGGCCTGCGCGTCATCGGCGTCTCGACCGACCTCGGCAAGGACCTGCCGAAGGTCGAGAAGTTTCTCGCCGCGACGCAGCCCGACTTCCCGAACTACCGCAAGAAGAGCGGCGGCGACGACCAGGACTTCATCGAGTCCGTGGACGGCAAGTGGGGCGGCGAGCTGCCCTTCTCGGTGCTCTACGGCCGGGACGGCCGCAAGGCGCGCGTGCTTTCCGGCAAGCAGTCCGGCGCGGATTTCGAGCGCGCCGTCGCGGCCCTGCTGCCCTGACGGAGGAGCCCGGGCCTTCCCGGTAAACCGGGAGCCGCCGGCGCGCGTCCGATCCGTGGACGGAGAGCCCGCGGGACAGCGCGTCCCCGTTTTGGGACGTTTCCCCGCCCGGAGGCGGCACGGACGCACGGCCGGAGGATGGAGCGGAATTTGCTAGAGTCCCTGACGTCGGAAAAAGTGCAACGGGGCTCGCGCCCCGAAGGAGAAACCGGGTTATGAAGCTCTCGCGCCACGCCCTCGCCGCATCGGTCATCGCCATCGCCGCGGCCGCCACCGCCTTCGGCGCGCCGGCGCCGGCCCGGAACAAGGTCATGCGCCTCGTCCCCCGGGCCGCCGCCGTCGAACCCAAGGCGGCCGCCGCCACGAGCTCCTACTCGGTCGAGGTCCCCTACGTCCGCAGCTACGCGCCTCCGGGCGGCGGCCAGAGCGGCACGCTGGTCCTGAACCAGGCGCACAGCTTCACGCGTCACCCTTCAGGCGACCGACCAGCACCACGGCAACGTGACGGGCGCCGGCGTCGCCCTGCCGCAGACCGACACCTTCGGCTACTTCTCGCTTCCCACGATCACCGACAACCCGAGCAACCCCGAGGTCTTCGTCAAGATCCTCGACGGCCGGCCGATCAACGGCGCCTACTGGGTGTTCTACGGGCACCTGACCGACCTGATCTACGACCTGACGGTGACGGACAACGTCAACCAGACCACGAAGACGTACCACAAGAACGCCGGCAACGAGCCGGGCGGCTTCGACACCGACGGGTTCCCCGCCGGGTCGGCCACCACCACCGCCACCAAGGCCGCGTCCACGTTCTCGCCCGACGCGTTCGTGCGCACCGCGGTCGACATCTCGAACAACACGAACTCCGACGGCGTCACCGCGACGATCCAGTATTGCTACGCGGTCGCCGACGCCTTCCAGGGCTGTACCACCCAGAGGGCCCTGACGCTCGCGCACCACGACAACTTCCACCAGGACGACATCGTCGGCTACCTCGTCTCGGTCGGCGACATCTCGGCCTCGGCGGCCCAGGACTCGTCGGGAACGTTTCTCGTGACCTTCGACCACCTGCCGTCCGCCGACGGGTGGGAGGGCACGGTCTCGGCCAGCACCTACAACCGGGCGTCCGAGGTCGATCCGCTGCGCGGCACCATCGGATGCGGGCAGGTCGCCTCGCTCTTCTTCGAATCCGCGACGGGATCGATCGTCGGCACCGCCCGCGACACCGTCCCCGCGCCCACGGCACAGGCGGGCTCGATCGCGACCGCCCTCGGCATCCACAACACCTACGTGACCGCCACGCTTCAAACGAGCGTCACCGTGGACGTCACCCTCTACGACCCCAGCACCGGCCAGCCGGTGGGCAGCGTGCATCACGCTCGACCAACATCGAGCCCGGAGAGCTCCGCGTCGTGGACGACCTCTTCGGCACGGCCGGCGTTCCCACGAACATCTCGTCCGCAATCGTCATCGCCCAGACCCGCAATTCCGGGGTCGGGCCGACGATCGAAGGCTTCATCCTCGACCACGACACCGAGTCGGGCGACACCCGCTTCCACGATATGAAGTGCATGTCGGGATGCTAGCCGTCGCCTACGCTTCGCTCGGGGGGCTGCGCCTGCGGCGCACCGGCTTGCGGCTCGCGCGGATGCGCGCTCGACCGCAAGCCTTCCCCCTCGCTGCGCTTCGGCTCCCGCGGCGTGAGCCTCCTCCCTCCCTTCGGTCGGGAGACTACTCACGCCGCGAGCTATAGAGAGACTGCCGCTCGACGAGAGAGGGCCGGACTGATGTACGCCGCGCGACGAGTCTCCGCGAAGTAACCGAGCGGAGGAGCGTCGCGCGGCGGGAGCGAGCGCGCAGCGAGGGGGTCAGGCGTCCGGTCGAGCCCGCATCCGGGCGAGCCGGACGCCGCTGCGCCGTAAGGCGCAGACCCCCGAGCGAAGCGATCGCGACGCTATATGCGACTGTTGCGTATACCGCCGGCGGCGATGTCGCGGCGGAGGTGCTTTCCTTCGAAGTGGATCCGGTCCGCGGCCTCGTAGGCGCGCAGAGCCGCCTCGGTCATGGACGGGGCGGTGGCGGTCACGACGAGCACCCGGCCTCCCGCGGTCACCAGCCTGTCGCCGTCGCGGGCGGTGCCGGCGTGAAACACCTCGACCCCCGGCATCCGCGCCGCGTCCGCCAGGCCCGTGATCGGCCGACCCCGCTCGTGGTTGCCCGGATAGCCTCCCGCGCACAGGACGACGCCGACGCAGGCCTCGTTCTTGACTTCGAGCGGCAGGAACCGGTCGAGGCCGCCGCGCGCCGCGGCGAGGAGCACGTCGGCCATGTCGGAGGTCACGCGCGGCAGGATCACTTCCGTCTCCGGGTCGCCGAAGCGCGCGTTGTACTCGAGGACTTTAGGGCCCGAGTCGGTGACCATCAGCCCCGCGTAGAGGACGCCGCGGAAGGCGCGCCCCTCGGCCTGCAGTCCGCGCAGCGTCGGCCACAGGATGTCCTTCAACACCTGCGAGGCGGTGTCCGCGTTCAGGACCCCGGCGGGAGAATGCGCCCCCATGCCGCCCGTGTTGGGGCCGCGGTCGCCGTCGTAGACCTTCTTGTAGTCGCGGGCGGTCGGCAGCGGGACGGCGACCTCCCCGTCGAAGAGCGCCAGGAACGAGGCCTCCTGCCCGCGCAGGAACTCCTCGACGATGATGCGGTCCCCGGCCGCCCCGAAGACGCGCTCCTGGAAGAAGAGCTTGAGGGCCCTCTCGGCGTCCTCGGCCGACTCGATGATGAGAACGCCCTTGCCGCCCGCCAGCCCGTCCGCCTTGAGCACCACCGGGAAGCCGAAGCGCTTGATGGCGACGCGCGCCTCCTCGGCCGTCTGGCACACGGTGGCCTCGGCCGTCGGGATGTTGTGGCGCCGGAAGAACTCCTTGGAGAACACCTTCGACGACTCGATCTGCGCCGCCAGCCGCGAGGGCCCGAAGATCGGGAGCTCGCGCTTGATGAACTCGTCCACGATCCCGAGCGAGAGGGGCAGCTCCGGACCGATCACGGTCAGGTCGACGTGGAGTTTCTCGGCGAGGTCGGCGATCTCGACGATGTCTCCGGCCGCCACCGGCAGGCAGTCGGCCACTTCCGCGATGCCGGGGTTTCCGGGGGCGCAGAAGATCTCCTCGACGAGCGGGCTCCGATGAAGCGACGAGCACAGCGCGTGCTCTCGCCCTCCGCCGCCGACGACGAGGACTTTCATGCGCGGCCATTGTACCGAATCCCCCTCAGCTTCCGGCCGGGCGGCGGCGCTTGCGGCTCGCGCCTTTGCGCCGCGCCGTCTGCTCGCGTTCGGCCGAGCGCTCGGCGGCCGAAAGCAACACGACCTCGAGTCGGTCGTGGCGCCCGGGAAGGACGACGAGGGTCTCGAGCGAGCCGCCCGGGCCGAGCTCGAGCCCGAAGCGGCCGCGCTGGCGCACCGTCGCGCCGCCGTCGACCGCGCGCGCTTCGAAACGCAGCGCGCGGCCCGACCAGGTGCGGCGGCCGAGGTTGTCCGCGCGCACCCGGCAGATCGTGGCCTGGTCGCTCGAGCTGTAGGGGTCCCGCGAGATCGTCAGGCGGATCTCCGCCGGCGGCGGGGCGGCTGCCTCGCCGATGCGGAGCAGGAGGGACAGGAGAAGCGGGAGAATCGGGTTCATCGTGGCTCCTTTCGCGGAGCCGACGGGAACGCCACCCGACCCGAGAGGACGCTCGATTCTAGGCCCTTTTCCCGAGGGGCGTTGACACTTTCGTTCGCCGGGTTTACCGTCGTCGGGAGTTCTTTGACTCGTCCGGGCCGCGGTGACGCGGTCCCGGCCGCATCGAGAGTGGGCGAGGGACCGGCCCGACGACCCCACGGCAACCGGATCCGCGCATCGCGGCGCGTCTTCGACAGGTGCCAAATCCGGACTTCTCCGCGGGGAGAAGAAGATGAGGGGCGCCGCGAAACGGCCCGCAGGGGCCGAGCGCCTCTCGCATCGAGAGGCTTTTTTGTTGAACGCTCGCATCCGATGAAAAAAGACTTCCGCAAGACGATCGCCGAAGAGGTCCTGCTCGCCGACGGCGCGATCGGGACGCTGCTGACCTCGCGCGGCGCCGCGCCGGGCCAGGCCCGCTCGCCGCTGTCCCTGTCCGATCCGGACGCCGTGCGCGAGGTGCACGACGACTACGTCGGCGCCGGAGCGCGGATCATCACGACGAACACGTGGGACGCCAACCGCGTCAAGCTCACGGCCCACGAGTGGGGGGACTCACTCGAGAAGATCAACCGGGAGGCCGTGCGCCTCGCCCGGGAGGCGGCCGCGGGCGAGGGCGTCTTCGTCGCCGGATCGATCGGCCCGCTCGGCGCGCTCGTCAAGCCCTACGGGACGCTGCAGCTCACCCAGGTCCGCGAGATCTTCGAGGAGCAGGCGCGCGTGCTGCTCGACGCGGGCGTGGACCTCGTCCTGCTCGAGACGTTCGGCAGCCTGCTCGAAGCGGCCGAGGCGGTGCGCGCGGTGCGCGGCCTGTCCGCGGCGATCCCGATCGTCGCGGAGATGACGTTCCTGGCCGACGGGCGCACGGCCTTCGGCGAGGCCGCGCCGCACGCCCTGGCCACGCTCGTCCTCGCGGGCGCGGACGCGGTCGGCATGAACTGCACGCTCGGCCCGCAGGAGACGCACGACGTGTTCTCGAAGCTGCCGGCGACGATCGCGGTGCCGCTGTCCGTCATGCCGAACGCCGGCTACCCGAGCGTCGTCCACGGGCGCAACGTCTATCTCTCGTCTCCCGACTACCTGCGCGAATACGCCGCCGCCTTCGTCGAGGCCGGCGCGGCCATCGTCGGTGGCTGCTGCGGCACGACGCCCGAGCACATTCGCGCGATGGCCCGCGAGGTCTCCGGCGTTCGTCGATCCCTCGCCGCCCGCCGGTCTCCGTCGTTCTCGAAACCGAGGTCGAGCACTTCGCGGAAGCCGCCGTCGAGACGTCGCGCCTGAAGCGCAAGCTCGCCGACCCCGCCGAGTTCGTCGTGACCGCCGAGGTCGAGCCTCCCCGCGGCGCCGATTCTTCCGCGGCGATCGAGGGCGCGCGCCGGATGAAAGCCGACGGCGTGGACGCCGTCAACGTGACCGACAACCCGATGGCCCGCCTGCGGATGTCGTCGATCGCCGTCGCGGCGCTCATCCAGCGCGAGACCGGCCTCGACGCCGTCGTCCAGATCACCACGCGCGACCGCAACGTCCTCGGTCTCCAGTCGGACCTGCTCGGCGCGGCCGGCCTCGGCGTGAAGGCGATCCTGTGCCTGGGCGGCGATCCCCTGAAGATCGGCGATTATCCACAGGCCAAGCAGGTCTCGGAGGTGGACGTGCTCGGGCTGCTCCGGATCGCGAAGGGGCTCAACTCCGGGGCGGACCTCGCCGGCAACGCGATCGGCGCGCCGACGCGCTTCGCCGTCGCCTGCGCCGCCAACCCGGCGGCCGCCGACCAGGACGTCGAGTTCTCGAAGCTTCGGGCCAAGATCGAGGCGGGGGCGACGTTCGCGCAAACTCAGCCCGTCTACGACCTCGACGCCCTCGCCCGGTTCCTCGAGAAGCCCGAGGCCCGGGCGATCCCCGTCCTCGTGGGGCTCATTCCGCTCCTCTCGCTCAAGCAGACGCTCTTCTTCGCCAACGAAGTTCCCGGCATCGTCGTCCCGCCCGCGATCCTGGAGCGCATGCGCCGCGCCGCCGAGCGGGGCTCCGAGCACGAGAGGGCCGAGGGGATCGCGATCGCGCGGGAGCTCGCCGCCGGTATCGCCCGCCTGGCGCGGGGGATTCACGTGATGCCGATGGGCCGCTACAAGACCGTCGCGGAGGTCCTCGAGGCGCTCCCGCGGCAGTCCGCCGAAAAGCGGGCTCCGGCCTAGCGCCCGCGCACGCGCACGCGCGGCCGGCGGGAGGCGGAATCTCCGACGCTCCCCCGCCGTTTTTCCTGCCGGGGCCGGACTCCCATAGAATCGGGACGAGGGGGCGGTTACCGGGGACGAGAACCCGCCCCGAGGGAGACGAAATGACGAAGATCACGATGCGACTCGCCGCGGCCTCGCGCCGCGTTCCTGGCGGCCGGATTTCTCCACGCGCGCGGCTCCCAGTGCCGCCTGATGGGCACGGTGACCGACTCCGCCGGCGCGCCGGTCGACGCCGTTTCGGTCGTCGTCACGACGCCGAACCTCACGACCTTCCGCTTCGTCGTCAAGACGGACGCGAAGGGAAGGTACAGCACGATCCTGAACGACTGCACGATGCCCTACCACGTGTCGTTCGAGAAGGACGGCTACGTCACCAAGTCGGCGGACCAGAAAATCGCCATCGGCGACTCCGGCGTGATCGACATGAAGATCCTGAAGACCTCCGAGGTGGCGGCCGCCCCCGGCCACGCCGCCTCCGCACCCGCCGCGCCGTCGAAAAACGACGAGGCGATCATCGCGTTCAACGCCGGCGTCGAAGCCATCAACGCGGGCGACAAGGCGGCGGCGCAGGCGAAGTTCCAGGAAGCCGTCGCGAAGAATCCGGACCTTCCCGCCGGCTGGCAGGCCCTCACGCAACTGGCCGTCGAAAAGAAGGACTGGCCCAAGGTCCTCGAATACGGCCAGAAGGCGTTGGATCTCGATCCCTCGCTGACGAACCTGTACCCCGTCCTCGCCGAGGCCTCGAAGCAGACGGGCGACACCAAGGGCGCCGCGGAGTGGACCGCGAAGCACGCGGAAGCCAACCCGGACTCGCCCGAGATCCTCTACAACAAGGGTATCCAGGCCTACAACAAGGGGAAGATGAAGGACGCGGAGGCGGCTCTCACGCAAGCCGTCGAGGCGAAGCCGGACTACGCCAACGCCCACTTCTACCTCGGCATGGCCGCCTTCAACCTCAACCACAAGGCGGTCGCCAAGGAACATCTGCAGAAGTACCTCGATCTCGACCCGAGCGGGAAGGAAGCCGGAACCGCCAAGGAGATCCTGCCGCTGCTCAAGTAGCGCGACCGCAGGTTCCCGGAACTTGGAACCTGGAACCTGGAACTCGAGCTCGACTCAGCGCTCGAAGCGGCGGATCAGCCGGAACGCCCAGTGCAAGAGCGCGTCCATCGCGTCGCGCTCGCCCCGCGGTCGTTCACTCGGCCAGCCCGGCATCGGCCGACGAAGCGCCACCGCCCTGACCGTCGGACGGTTCTCCACGAACTCGAGGTCATAGGGGATTTGCATGGTGCCCTTCAGGAGGAGCAAGCGCCGCGCCAGTCGAGGCGCGCCGGCAACAACCCCGTTTCCAGACACTTACAGAGCCATCGGAAGCCGCGCTGACACCGCGCTATGTGTCGGCCCGCACACCGAGGACACTTTCTGCCACCCGCTGCCCATTGCGCCGGAAGGCTCCTCCCCTGAGAATCGGCCCCGTGGGTCGTGAAGGCGCCTTCAAAGACCGCCCCCTCTGGCGCCGCCTCCAGACCATCCACCACGAGATCAAGGAAGGCCGTCACCCGAACACGAGCTCGCTTGCCCGGGAACTCGGCGTTTCGTCGAAGACTGTCCAGCGCGACATCGACTACCTGCGCGACGAGCTCGAGGCCCCGATCGAGTTTCTTCGGGACGAGAACGGTTACGCGTACGGGCGCGATGACTACGTGCTCCCGTTCCTGCCGGTGGACGGCCAGGACCTCTTCTCGATCGGCGTGGCCGCGCAGGTCCTGCAGCTGCTCGGCGGCACCCCGCTCGCGCGGAGCCTGCGCTCGTGCTACGAGCGCCTCGCGCGCCTCATGCCTCCGGCCGTCCGGCTGCGTCCCGAGATCGTGCGCGAGAAGCTCGCGCTGCGCGCGACGGCGTTCCGGCCGGTGCGCGAGGGGACGTGGCAGGCCGTCTCGGACGCGCTCCAGAAAGGAATCTCCCTCTCGATCCGATACCGGCATCCCGGGGAGAGCCCCGGCGATCCGCGGGTCGTCCGCCCGTACGCCTTCGTCCTCGCGGGACGGGACTGGATGGTGCTCGCCGAGGACGTCGCCCAGGGCCAGGTCAAGAATTTCTACCTGAGCCGCATCGAGAGCCCGAGGCTCACGGGCGAGCGGTACGCGATCCCGCGCGACTTCGACGCCGACGCGTTCTTTCGGAACACCTTTGGATTATTCGTGGGAAAAGGCCGGGCCTTCCGCTTCCGGGTGCGCTTTGCGCCGGACGTATCCGACGAGGTGCGGGAGATGGTCTGGCATCCGCAGCAGAAGATCGAGCAGGGCCGCGACGGCGAGGCGATCCTGGAGCTGCCCGCCGAGTCGCTGCGCGAGGCGAGGCGCTTCATCCTGGCGTACGGGAGGCACGCGACCGCCCTCGCGCCGCCCGAGCTCGTCGAGGACCTGCGCGCCGAGGCCCGGGCGATGGCGGACCTCTACGCGGGCGGCAAAGAGGCGTCGCCCCCCGGAACCCGGAAGATGCGGAACAAGAAGGGGCCCTCCGCGCGTTCTGGCTGACGCCATGAGACGAACCCTTCTGCTCGGCGCCGCCGCGCTGGCCGCCGCCTGCGGTCCGCCGAGCGTGCGTTCGGTGTCCTACGCCGACCCCGAGATCACGTGCCCGGGAGGCCATACGGCCTGGACCCTGCAGATCGTCGACCGGCGCGGCGACCGCAGCGGCGCGGACAAGGCGATCGCCGCGATCCGGGACGGCATCGTGAAATCCTTCCCCGGCTGCACGTGGACTTTTGGCGGCGACGCCGCGGGCGACGTCATCGAGATCGAGATCCACCGCTTCGCGTCGCGGCAGGACGGCGACTCGTGGGAGGCCGCGGCCGAGTGGTCCGTGCGCGTGCGAAATGCCGGCGGCCGCACGCTGACGGAGTTCGAGGCCAACGAGGAAGTCTCGCGTCCGAACTATCAGCGCTCGGACAACGAGAAGGAATCCCTCTCGGAGGCCTTCCGCAAGGCGCTCGAGCGGACGGTCAAGGGGCTGCGCTCGGTGCCCGCGATCGGGGCGATTCGTCCTCCGGCGGGGACGTTCGGCGCGGAGGCGGCGGCCGCGGCCGCGGCGCTCCCGATCGGGTAAGCGATGCACCCGCAAGGTTTCATCTCCCGTTTCGCTCGACTCCGGCCGCGCCCCGCGGCGGGAACGAAAATCGCAACCGTGTTCGTCGGAGGGTTCATGAAGACGTTTCCGAGGATCGCCACCGCGCTCGTCCTTTCCATCGGCCTGGTCTCGGCCGCCGCGGCCCAGAAGACCGATTCTCGCATCTACTCCATCTCGACCATGCTCTCGGCAACCTTCGAGGGCTCGACGCCGGGCAACCACCTGATCCTGAACCTGCAGCCCGTGGTCCTCGAGCCGGCGCGCCCGTACGACCTCTTTCTCTCGGTCGTCGGCAAGTTCGAAGAGGACAACGTGCGCCAGCAGGGAGTCATCCGCCTCGAGAACCAGGGCGACGACATCTACCTCACCTACATTCCCCACTTCAGCTCGATGGTCACGGCGCTCTCGCTCGACGCCGGCACCTTCACCGAGCGCGAGCTGGCCTCGGCGTGCAGCTTCATCATGAAGCCCCAGGGCGACGGGTTCGTCGGCAACACGCTCGGGGTGACGTCGTGCGCGCTGGCCATGCGCGGCGCCATCGGAAAATGGAGCGTCGAGATGGAGCCCGGCTCGCTGCGCGTGCGCAACACCGACAGCGGCGAGACGCTGCGGTTCAAGCAGGTCGGGAAGAAGGAGTGACCGGGCCGGGCCCGGTCATCCCGAGGCGCGTGAGCGCCGAGGGACCGCGTACTCGGCGCGCGTCCCGTCAGCCTTCCGGAAGGAACTTCCGGGCGATCGTCTTCACCGGCTCGGAGAAATCCCCCTTCAGAATCCAGCGGAGGAACCCGGGCTCCTCGCGGCTGAGATCCTTCAGGGCGCGCCCGCGGTTCTTGCCGAAGTTGATCGTGGGCTCGCCGTTGACGAGCCGGATGCGTCCCTCCGGGTCCATGTCCTGGTCGATGCCGGCGCAGAACAGGTCGTGGAGCTCGCCGACGGACCGCGGCAACTCCCCGTAGCGTTCGAGCTGGCCCTCGAGCACGCGCAGCGTCATCTCCGCGTCGGCCAGCGCGCCATGGGCCCCGGCGTGCTCGGACTGGCAGTAGAAGCGCGCGGCCGCCGCGAGGTGCCGCGGTTCCCGGGCGAAAAAGATGCGCTGCGCGTCCACGAGCCGCCGTTCCGAGATCTCGAAGGAAACGCCCGCGCGCAGGAACTCGGCGCGCAGCACCGGCAGGTCGAAGCCCGCGATGTTGTAACCGGCCAGGTCGCAGCCCTCGAGGAAGGCGGCGAGCTCCGCCGCGACATCGCGAAAGCGCTTCTCCCCCGCGACGTCGGCGTCCTTGATTCCGTGGATCGCGGTCGAGGCCGCCGGAATCGGGATGCCCGGGTTCAGCCGCCGCACCCACTGCTCGCGGCGGCCGTCGGGGTGCACCTTCAGGCACGCAATCTCGATGACACGGTCGGCCCGCGGGTTGGTGCCGGTCGTCTCCGTGTCGAAGACGATGAGAGGCCGGTCGAGCCGGAGGAGCGCCTGCAGCATCGGCCGATCCTATTCCATCCCTCTAGTAGTTCTCGGAGAAGAGCCAGAAGAACAGCTCGCCCGCGCGGTCGAAGACGCCTCGCTTCTTCCACTCCGCCTGCGTCAGGACGTCGCATCGGCCGAGGTCCCGGAGGACCATCGCCTCGACTTCAACCGCGAACGCGCGATCGTAGACCGCGATGTTGACCTCGGCGTTCTTGGTCATCGAGCGGTTGACGAAATTGATCGAGCCGACGGTGGACCAGATGCGGTCCACGACCATGACCTTGTTGTGCATCATGGTCGGCCGGTACTCGTAGATCCCGACGCCCGCCTCGAGCAGTTCGCCGTAGTGGTAGTGGGCCGCGTAGCGCACGTTCGGCGAGTCCGTGTGCGCCCCGGGCACGATCACCTTCACGTCCACGCCGCGCCGCGCCGCCTGGACGAGGCCCTCGCGGATCTGGCGATCGGGCACGAAGTAGGCGTTCTCGATCCAGATGCTCCGGCGCGCGGCCTGGATCGCCATGTAGAGGACGAGCTTGGACATCGAGATCGAATCGGCGCGGGCCGCCGCGATCGCCTGGGCGAGCATCGGCCCGGCGGGAGCGACCGGCGGGAACTGCCGGTCGCCGTTCAGAACCTCGCCGGTCGTGTGCACCCAGTCCTGCGCGAAGACGTGCTGGAGCTGCGTGACGACGGGGCCCGCGATCTCGATCATCGTGTCGCGCCATTCCGACGGGTCCCGCGCGTCTCCCTTCCACCGGTCGTCGATCCCCACGCCGCCGCAGAAGCCGATCCGGCCGTCGATCGTGAGGATCCGCCGGTGCGTGCGGTTGCCCACGCGGTCGATCGAGTAGACGCGCAGCGGCTTGTAGATGCGAACCTTCGCGCCGGCCGCGCCGAGCTCGTCGGCGAGGGGCCCGAGGTTCGATCCCCATCCGTCCACGAGCAGCCGCACCTCGACGCCTGCTCGCGCGCGCTCGGCGAGAGCCGCGGCGAAACGCGTGGCGATCGTTCCGTGATCGAAGAGGTAGCTCTCGAGGTTGATGGACTTCTCGGCGCCCGCGATCGCCGCGAGCATCGCCGGAAAGATCGCGTCCCCGTTTTCCAGGAGGCGGGCCTGGTTGCCCGGCACCATTTCCGTGCCGAGCCCGTCGAGCGAGCGCAGGAACTCGGGGCTGTCCACGCCGTACGGCGGATCGAACTGGTAGACGGTGCGCTTTTCGGAGAAAATGTAGGAGCAGCCGGAAAGCACGACGAGACCGAGGATCCCGGCGATGGCGGCGACGGATCGCAGGGCCGATCCGCGGGCGAAAGGACGCCGCCGGCCGCAATTAGTCGCAGCCACTGCGCCTCGAGCGCTGACAATTCTCGTCACGATCCCGTCTGGCTGTATGTCTAAACATAACAAACCAAGGCTCTTCCATCGTTCGATGAGTCTGGCCGCCCAATTGCAATCTCTTCTCGGCGAGCAAAGGAACCTCTCAACCTCCTCCTTTCGCCCCCCGGGCGGCCCCACCCCGACCCGGGGCTTTTTTTTGCCTGCGCGAGCCCGGTCCGAGCCCTCGAAGTCGCGCCGTTTCGGCCGGACTCTAGCAGCCCGCCGCGACCCGCGTCCCGGGCGCCGGGATGGTAGCGTTTCCCGGTGCGCGTGCTGGCCGGCGACATCGGCGGGACGAAGACCGCCATCGCGATCGTGACGATCGAGGGCCGACGCTGCCGGGTCGAGCGCATGGAGCGGTACGCGAGCGCGCGGTATGGCACGCTCGAGGAGATCGTCGCGGAGTTTCTGTCGACCGAGAGGTCGATCCCGGCCCGGGCCGGCTTCGGGGTCGCCGGCCCGGTCCGGGAGGGCACGTCGCGCATCACCAACCTTCCGTGGAGGCTCGACGAGAAGCAGATCGAGCGGCGCAATCGCATCCGCCGCGTCCGCCTCGTCAACGACTTCGGGGCGAACGCCCTCGGCCTGCGCCTGCTCGGCGCGCGACAGGTCGCCACCCTCGCGCGCGGCCGCGCCGACGCCGGCGCTCCGATCGCGATCCTCGGAGCCGGAACGGGCCTCGGCCAGGCCGCGGTCCTGCGCGCGGGCCGGCGCGACCAGATCGCCGCCTCGGAAGGCGGCCATGTGGATTACGGGCCCCGCACGCCCCTCGAGGACCGACTCGTCGCCTTCCTGCGCGAGAGATTCGGCCGGGCGACGCGCGAGCGCATCCTGTCCGGCAGCGGGCTCGCACTCCTCTACGAGTTCCTCGAGGCCGACGGCTATGCCCCGCCCGGACCCGCCGCGAGCGCCGCGCTCGAAGCCGCCGCGGACCCCGCCGCCGTGATCAGCCGCTTCGGACTGCCCCGCCGCGACCGCCTCTGCACCGCGGCCCTCGATCTCTTCGTCTCGATCTACGGCTCCGTCGCGGGCGACGTCGCCCTCCAGTACCGTGCCACGGGCGGCGTCTACGTGGCGGGCGGCATCGCTCCCAAGATCCTCCCGGCGATGAAGCGCCCCGCGTTCATGCGGTCGTTCCACGACAAGCCGCCGATGCGGGAGCTGCTGGCGCGAGATTCCCGTGCGCGTCGTGCTCGAGCCGAACCTCGGCCTCTACGGCGCGGCCGCCGCCGGCGCGGCCTGACCGGCCGCCCCGCTAGCGCAGGACGATCGAGATCACGCGGCCGTCCTGGAACATCAGGACCCGGTTGGGGTGCGAGTAGGTCCAGCGCTGCCGGTAGACGCCGTCGACCTTGACGGTCTCGTACTTCTCGGGCGGGCCGAGCAGCTCGCGCACCTCCGCGATCGTCATCCCCTCGTGCAGCACCGCCACCGTCGAGTCGGTCTGTTCCGAGATGGCCGCGGTCGCATCGCCCGTGACGCGGTTGCGCTCCGAGCTCTTCACGGCGGC
Source organism: uncultured Acidobacteriota bacterium (assembly GCA_963710945.1). Lineage (GTDB taxonomy): Bacteria > Acidobacteriota > Thermoanaerobaculia > UBA5066 > Gp7-AA6 > DAHUXD01. The sequence goes on along the minus strand of CAVQCH010000007.1, from coordinate 343,569 downwards.
CTTCGAGCCCATCAGCGGGCTGGTGATCGTGTCGATGATGCCCGAAGCGGTGGGCTGATCCTGGTAGATCCAGTATCCGACACCCGCGATCGCGGCCACCAGCAGGAGGCGCCGCAGGGTGCGTCCGGTCATGAGGGGAATTGTACGGCGTCGGCGGCCATCGCGGGACGACGCCTCACCGGCGGCGCGACGCCGAGAGATCCGCCAGGGCGCGGTTGGCCCGCGCGACGAGCTCTTCAAGCTTGGCCCGACAGCCCTCGCGGAAACGCACCGGGACTGGCCAGACGACGTCGAAGGCGGAAAAGACCGCCTCCTCGAGCGACGGCTCGTCTTCCTCGACGCCGCGGGTCCACTCTTCCCGCAGCATCGCGCGGCGCGCGTAGCGCAGCGCCTCGAGGCTCGTGTCGTCGGTAGAGGTCAGCCGGAAACGCAGCGCGACCGTGCCGGCCTCCCGGACCGCCGCACTCGAGCCGTCCGAGAACGCGATCCTCTCGGGTGCTTCCGTGACCTCGGTAAACCCAATGCGACGCGCCATCCTGACTTCTACTCATAGCGAACCGCGTGCCGCGGCCGGGCCGGGCCCTTAAGCGACTCCAATCAAATCGGTTCCGGACGCGGAGAGCGTCGGGCCGGGATGGAAGAAGCGCGAAACTGTTACCGGGAGTAACGGCCGGCGTGAAGGTCCGCGAGGGCGCGGTTCGACCTCTCGACGAGCTCGACCAACTTCTGGCGGCACCAGGCCACCTGCGACGCGAGGGCGAACCACCGGATCTCGTGGCCCGCCAGCGACGGATCCTCCATCGAAGGCTCGTCCCACTCGAGCCCGCGCGTGCGCTCCTCCCGGATCATCGCGCGGCGGGCGTAGCGCAGGGCCTCGATCTCCTCGTCGGACCGGAGCAGGATCTGGAAGCGCAGCATGACGCGCCGCGACGGATCGAAGCGCAGGGCGACCGCGTCGCGAGCGTCCATCGGAGCGAACGACGGCTCGGTGGTCGTCTCGCGAAAACCAATCGGCGAAGCCTTCGGTTCGGGGTCCCTGATGACCGAATTCTACCGCAATCCGGCCCCCTTGGGCCGGACCCGGTAGAGGCGCGCCGGGCCGTTTTCGCCGATCGGCTCGAGGCGGTCGGCCAGGGCCTCGAGCAGGGCCTCGGCCCGCCGCCGGTCCGCGCGGTAGAGGACCCGGGTGACCCCGAGCGCGTCGAGCCCGCGCCGCCAGGCCTCGGGGTCCCGTCCCCACGCGGCAACCGGGAGGTAGTCGTCGCGCCAGACCGTCGCCGCGGGGCAGTAGAAGCGGTCGTTCTCGCCGAAAAAGAGCACGACGTCCCCGGCGGCAATGCGCCCCTGCAGCGGGTAGTCGGGAAGGCGCGCCGCGAGGACGCCCGCGCGCGGCGCCCGGCCGAACGCGGCCCGCCACTCGAGCCCGCTCGACCCGAACTGGACCGGGAAGGCGGCCGCCGCGGCCACGAGCGCCAGTCCCGCCAGGGCTCCGGCGCGACCGGCGAACCGCCCCGTCAGCCGGCACAGGCCTTCCGCGCCGAAGACCGCGTAGAGCGGATAGACGGGAAAGAGGTAGCGCACGGACGGCAGGTACAGGAGGGACCACGGCACGAGGACGGGCAGCGCCGCCAGCAGAAACAGCCCGCGGCCCCGGCCGCCCCACCCCGCCAGCCCGACCAGCAGCACCAGGACGAACATGCCGTTGTAGCCGTCGCGGTTCTGCTCGAACCGGCTCGAGTGGAACACGAGATCGTAGGGAAGACGCAGGAAGGACGCGACGCGCTCGCGCGCGGGGCGCGGCGCCGCGGCGGCTCCCGAAGCGGGCGACGTCGTGAAGTAGTGGCCGCCGGCGATGCGGCCGACGAGCTCGCCGGGCGACGCCGCGTACGGCGCGACGACCGAGCCCGCGCGGCGCGCGCTCCAGGCGGCCCACGGCAGCAGCACGACGAAAAAGCACGCGCCCGCCATCGCGAGCGGCCGCCACCGCGGCCGGGCGCGCCACGCGAGGATCGCCAGGGCCGGCGCCGCGCCGAGGGCGAAGATCTTGGTGGCGACGGCGCCCGCGAAAAGCAGCGCGCCGAGCCGCAGCCGTCCGTCGTTTCCTCGCGCCGCCGCGAGCTCCGCGGCCGCCGCGCCGACGAGGAGCGCCGCCGGCCAGTCGGCGTACGTGGCGCGCAGCTGCAGCATCGCCGTGGGGAACGCGGCGAGCGCGAGGACCACGAGGGCCGAGGCGCCGGCCGCTCCCACGCGCCGCGCCAGGGCGAGCGCCGCGCCGAAGACGGCCAGCCCCGACGCGAACTGCAGGACTCCGACCACGCGCTCGTCGCCGAAGAGAAATCCGGCGGCGAGCGCCGCGTCGTGGTTGCGCCACAGGAACGAGTGGGGAAAGAGATCCGGACGCGCGGCGACCCCGCCGGCGGCCGCGATGTCGCGCGCCTCGGGCAGGTGATACGCGAGCCCGTCCCACGAGACGTCGGGCGACAGCGCGCCGGCCCAGGCGGCGAGCACCACGAGCGCCGCGAAGGAGAGCCACAGGGCCTCGAGCCAGCCCGGCGCGTCGCCCGAGGGGAGACGGACGCCGGCGCGCACGAGCCGGACGAGCGCGGGCAGCCGGCGCCAGCGCATCGCCGCGACGAGAGCGAGCGCCGCGCCGAGCGTTCGGGCGGAAAGGCTTCCCGCTTCGCCGAGAAGAAGGACGAGCAGCCCGAGGGCGACGAGGCCCGCGGCCAGAGACGACGTCAGATCGCCGGGGCCCGGCTCGACGCCGCGCGCCGCCCGCGCGATGGCGTCGCCGAGGACGAAGACCCCCGCGAGCAGCAGCGCCGCGAGAGAGACCGTGGCGGCGCTTCCGGACAGCGCCGCCATCGTCGCGCCGAGAAGGAGCCATGCGGCCGCTGCCGCCGCGGGCCGCCGGCGCACGAGCAGGGCGAGCAGGAGAAACGCGGCAACGGCGGCGAGCGTGAAGGCGGCGAGAACGGCCGGCCGGTGCAGCCCCGCGAGCTTCTCGAGGTAGGCGCGCGCGAGCGGGCAGCCTCGCCCCAGGATGGCGAGCACCGCCGCGACCACCACGAGGGAGCCCGGGCGCGGCCGGGCCCGCGCCCCCGGGGATCGCTGTAAACCGGACGCCATGGCGCTCGTCGAAAGTTCCGGGGGCACGATACATGAACAGAAAGACGTCGTTCGCAATGCTTTCCGGCTCCGCGTTCGTGGCTTTTCTCGCGGCCGCGGCCCCGGCCGAGGCCGGTCGGGTCCACAACCGCGAGCAACGCCAGCAGGACCGCATCGCCCAGGGCGTCGGCAGCGGCTCGCTCACCGCGCGCGAGACGGCGCGGCTCGAGGGCCGCGAGGCGCATCTCGACCGCGAGGTCTCCGGGATGCGCGCGGCCAACGGCGGCACCCTGACGCCGCGCGAGCACCTCCGCCTCGAGCGCCAGCAGGACCGCCTGTCCCGCGGCATCTACCGCCAGAAGCACGACGGCCAGACGCAGTAAGCAGCAAGCGGTCTTCCGGCCCTTCCGGGCCCCGCCCCGCGGCGGGGCCCTCCTTTTCGGCGGGCGCCGGCAGAAGTGATTCAATGGCGCCGTGATCCGCGCGGAAGTCTCCATCGCGACGATCGTGGGCGGAGCGGTTCTCCTGACCGGAACGCTGTGGGACGCCTTCGAGACGATGGTGCTCTCGCGCCGCGTCTCGCGCGGGACGGGCCTGACGGTGCTCTTCTATCGGATGACCTGGCCCTCGTGGCGCGCCGTCGCGCGCCGCCTGCCGGCCGGCAACCGCCGCGAGAACTTCCTGACGGTCTACGGCCCCCTGTGGCTGCTCCTGCTCATCGGCCTGTGGGCGGTCACGATCGTCCTCGCGTTCGCGATGATGCAGTGGGGCGCCGGCTCGCGCATGGCGTCGCCCGACGGCAGCGAGACGTTTCTCACGACGCTCTACATGAGCGGCACCACGCTCTTCACGCTGGGCCTCGGCGACGTCATCCCGCACTCGCCGGCCGGGCGGTTCCTCACGGTCTTCGAGTCGGGGATCGGACTCGGCTTCCTCGCGCTCGTCATCGGATACCTGCCGGTGGTCTCCCAGGCCTTCTCGCGCCGGGAGGCGGCGATCGCGCTTCTCGACGCGCGCGCGGGTTCGCCGCCGACCGCCGCGGAGCTGCTGCGGCGCCACGTCGGCGAGGACGGCGCGGACGCGCTCGTCGACCTGTTGCGGGACTGGGAGCGGTGGGCGGCGGAACTGCTCGAGAGCCACGTCTCGTTCCCCGTGCTCGCCTTCTACCGGTCGCAGCACGACAACCAGTCCTGGGTCGCGGCGATGACCTCCGTGCTCGATTCCTGCGCGCTCGTCCTGTCCGTCGTAGACACCGACTGTCGGCGGCAGGCGCGCCTGTCGTTCGCCATGGCACGCCACGCCGTGGCCGACATGTGCCAGGTCCTCGACCGCAAGCCGGCGATGCCGGATCCGGACCGCCTGCCGTCCGCCGAGCTCGAGCGCCTGCGCTCCGCGCTCGCGGCAGCGAAGATCCCGCTCGCGCCGGCGGCCGAGGCCGATCGCAAGCTCGCCGAGCTGCGCGCCCTCTACGAGCCGATGGTGGCGACCCTGTCGGCCCTGCTCCTGATGCCGCTGCCGCCCTGGATGCCTCCCGCATCGGCGCGCGAGAACTGGGTCGCGCACCTCTGACCGTCGCGCCGTGACCGACGAAGACCGCAGTCTCGAGCTCTCGCCGGAGGCCTTCCGAAGCCTCATCGACGCAGCGGCGAGGCGCGTGGTAGCGCACGTGGCTTCCCTCCCGACGCAGCCCTCGGCGGACACGAAGGGCGGCGCCGCGCTCGCGCGCTCGCTCGTCGAGCCGATGCCCGAGTCGGGCCGGCCGGCCGAGGAGCTCCTCGACCTGCTCTTCGACCGCGTGATCCCGAAGACCTTCAATACCGCCGGGCCCGGTTACCTCGCGTACATCCCGGGAGGCGGCCTGCCGCATTCCGCCGTGGCCGACCTCGTCGCCGATTCCGTCAACCGCTACGTTGGCGTCTTCGCGGCGGCCCCCGGCCTGGCGCAGCTCGAGGCGAACGTCGTTCGCTGGTTCTGCGACCTCGCCGGTTATCCGGCGGGCGCCCGCGGGATCCTCGCGAGCGGCGGCTCGCTCGCCACGTTCTCGGCGCTCGTCGCCGCCCGGCGCGACCGGCTGCCGGAGAACTTCCTCGACGGGATGATCTACGTGTCCGACCAGGCGCACTACGCCGTCGAGAAGTCCGCGCTGCTCGCCGGATTCCCGGCGGGGAACGTTCGCGAGATCGCCACCGACCCGCTCTTTCGCATCCGCCTGGACACCCTCGCCGCCGAAATCGCGGCCGACCGGGCCCGGGGCCGCATGCCGTTCCTCGTCGTGGGCAACGCGGGCACGACCAATACCGGCGCCGTGGACGACCTCGCGGAGCTCGCCGACCTCTGCGCGCGAGAGCGGCTCTGGTTCCACGTGGACGCCGCCTACGGCGGATTCTTCCTCTTCACCGCGGAGGGCCGCCGCAGGATGGCCGGCATCGAGCGGGCCGACTCGATCGTTCTCGATCCCCACAAGGGCCTCTTCCTGCCGTACGGCACGGGCGCCCTGCTCGTGAAGGACGGCGAGGCGTTGAAGCGCGCCCACGCCTATACCGCGGACTACATGCCCTCGATGCAGGAGGACCCGGACCTCGTGGACTTCAACCTCCTTTCGCCGGAGCTCTCCCGCGACTTCCGCGGGCTGCGCGTGTGGCTGCCGCTGAAGATGCACGGGATCGGACCCTTCCGGGCGAACCTCGAGGAGAAGCTCGCGCTCGCCCGCCTCGCCGCCGACGCGCTGCGCGAGGTTCCCGGCATCGAGATCGTCGCCGAGCCGCAGCTGTCCATCCTGGCCTTCCGCCTGGGGAGGCCCGGCCTCGACGGCCCCGCCCTCGACCGGCTCAATCGCGATCTTCTCGAGCGCATCAACGCCCGCAAGCGGGTCTACCTGACCGGCACGCTCCTGAACGGCCGATTCGCCATCCGGATCTGCGTGCTCTCCTTCCGCACGCACCGCGACCGGATGGAGCAGGGGCTCGAGGACATCCGCGCCGCCGTCGCCGAGGCCGAAAGCCGTTGAAGTTCCTCCAGGCTCGGGCCTAGAATTCTCCAAACCCTTTCCGAAAGGAGCCCGTCATGAGGAGGTTCGTGCTCGCGCTCGGCTTTCTGGCATTCGCCGCTTCCGCGCTCGCCCAACGCCTCGTGGACCGTGATGGACGCGTGATCCAGATCTTCCCGTACAAGGACCACCCGGCCATTGTCGACGCGCCCGCCGCGCGGACGAACAACCTCATCAACCACGGCGGGCCGGTGATGGCGAATCCCCAGGTCGTCTCGATCTTCTGGGGATCCAAGTGGAACACCGACGCGGCCCACATCGCCGTCAAGACCGACCTGCCGCTCTTCTTCGCCAACTTCGGCTCGACCGGCGAGTGGCGCACCATCAACCAGTACGGCGTCAACACGGCGGCCTGACGAACCAGTCCTGGGTGGACCCGAGCGAACCTCGCCGAATCCCGGCGTCACCGACGCCCAGATTCAGGCGGAAGTCCTCAAGTACCTGACTCCTGTCGGCAGCGGCGGCGGGGGCGGCGTGATCAACGGCAACACGGTCTACGAGGTCTTCTTGACGAGCGATCACTACTCGACGCTCGGCAATGCGACGTCCTGCGGCGGGCCGCACCTCCAGTACTGCGCGTACCACAGCAACTTCAGCCACAACGGCACGGACGTCAAGTACGCCTCCATGCCGTACCCGTCATGCGGCGGCTGCCAGATGAGCAACTGGTCGGATTCCCAGGACTTCGAGCATTTCGGCACCCACGAGACGCGGGAAGCCGCGACCGATCCCGACGGGAATGCCTGGTACGACCGCCAGGGCAACGAGGCCGACGACAAGTGCGCCTGGTCGCCAACGCCCTTTCTCGACGCCGGTTTCGGGTATCAATACGAGTGGTCGAACGCCGACCGCCGGTGCGTCCAGATGAAGTGAGGGATCCCGGACGCTCGAATGCGAGGCCCCGGGCAACCGGGGCCTTCGCTTTTCAGGAGAGAATCACGCCATGTCGCCCGCGCCCGTCAAGCCCCTCATCCCCTTCTCGGCCCTCGACGCCATCGACGTCCGCGTCGGCACGATCGAGCGCGTCGAGGAAGTCCCGAAGTCCGACAAGCTCCTGCGCCTGACCGTGCGCTTCGGCGATCACACGCGGACGATCCTCTCCGGGATGAAGCAGGAGCGGGCCGACCCGCAGGAGATCGTCGGGCGCCAGGCCCTCTTCGTCGTGAACCTCGAGCCCCGGAAGATGATGGGCGAGGTTTCCGAGGGCATGCTCTTCGACCTCGGCTCCGCCGACGGCGTCGTTCCGGCGCTCGCCGTTCCCGAACGACCCGTTCCCGACGGCACGCGGGCCGGGTGAACAAATGCCGCCCACCTGCATCCTGCAGAAACGGAGGTCCTCGATGAGACGTTCGCTCCGGCTCCTTTCGGCCACCGCGGCGCTGCTCCTGGCGGCCGTCCCGGCCTTTTCCGCCCCGCCCGCCGCGCGCCCCTCGAAGCAATACACGATCGAGCAGTTCATGGAGACGGTCTCCATCAGCGGCGCCTCGTTCACGGCCGACGAGAAGCAGCTCCTCTTCTCCTCCAACAAGACGGGCATCTTCAACGTCGACGCCGTCCCGGCCGCCGGCGGGGCCGCGGTGCCCATGACGGACTCGGTCACGGATTCGACGTTTCTCGTCTCGGCGTTCCCCAAGGACGCGCGCTTCCTGTACACCCGCGACCAGGGCGGCAACGAAAACAACCACCTCTACGTGAAGACTCCCGGCGGCAAGGAGCAGGACCTCACGCCCGGCGAGAAGCTGAAGGCAACCTTCGTGGCCTGGACACACGACGGAAACGGCTTCTACGTCCAGACCAACGAGAGGGACGCGCGCTACTTCGACCTCTATCTCCACGACGCGAAGACGTACGCGCGCAAGCTCGTCTACCAGGACGACGCGGGATACGACCTCGGCGCCATCTCCGACGACGGGAAGTGGCTGGCCTTCCAGAAGGCGAACACGACCGCCGACAGCAACATGTTCCTCTGGAATGCGGCCACGAAAGAGATGAAGCTCCTCTCGAAGCACGACGGGGTCGCCACCTACGAGCCGGCGACGTTCGACGTCGCCTCGCAGTGGCTCTACTACCTGACGAACGACGGGGGCGAGTTCACGCGGGTGCGGCGCTACGAGCTCGCCACCGGGAAGACCGAGGACGTCGAGAAAGCCGACTGGGACGTGGCCTGGACCTTCTTTTCCCACGATGGCAAGTACCGCGTGTCCGGAGTGAACCAGGATGGGCGCACGGCCCTCAAGATCTTCGACGGTAAGACGGGCGCGGCGATCCCTCTTCCCGACTTCCCGTCCGGCGAGATTTCGTCGGTCCGCGTCTCGCGCAGCGAGACGAAGCTCGCATTCGAGCTCGACGGCGATCGCGGCCCGAACAACCTCTACGTATACGAATTCGGCGGGAAGGCGCCGGTGCGCCTGACCGACACGATGTCGAAGGACGTCGATCCGGACGACCTCGTCGAGGCGACGGTCGTGCGCTTCCAGTCCTTCGACGGGATGGAGATCCCCAACATCTTCTACAAGCCCTACCAGGCGACCCCGCAGACCAAGGCTCCCGCCCTCGTCTGGGTCCACGGCGGCCCCGGCGGCCAGACGCGCCGCCAGTACAGCGCCGCGATCCAGTACCTCGTCAACCACGGGTACGTCGTCCTCGGCATCAACAACCGCGGCAGCTCGGGCTACGGGAAGTCGTTCAACACGGCCGACGACCACAAGCATGGCCACGAGCCGTTGTGGGACTGTGTCGCGGCCAAAAAGTACCTGCAGGGCCTCGACTACGTGGACCGCGATCGCATCGGCATCATCGGCGGCAGCTACGGCGGCTACATGGTCCTCGCGGCCCTGGCGTTCCAGCCGCAGGAATTCGCCGTCGGCGTGGACATCTTCGGCGTCTCGAACTGGATCCGCACGCTCGAGTCGATCCCGAAGTACTGGGAGTCGGGGCGGCTTGCGCTCTACCAGGAGATCGGCGACCCCGAAAAGGACCGCGACTTCCTGAAAGAGACGTCGCCCCTCTTCCACGCCGACAAGATCCAGAAGCCGCTCATCGTCGTCCAGGGCGCCAACGACCCGCGCGTCATCAAGCCCGAGTCGGACGAGATCGTCGCCGCCGTCAAGAAGAGCGGCGTGCCCGTGGAGTACGTGGTCTTCCCCGACGAGGGGCACGGCTTCTCGAAGAAGAAGAACCAGATCGAGGCCTGGCGCTCGATCCGCGAGTTCCTGGACAAGTACCTGAAGGGGGCTCCGCCGCCGAAGGGTTAGGGTCTTCCTACACGAGCACGCTCGCGGCGCGCGCCCTTTTCGCGGGCGCGCCCGCGTACGCGGCCCAGGCGCGGGCCAGCCGCTCGACGCCCTCCTTCATCGGCGCGCCCTCGAGCACGAACGGGATCCGCAGGCGGTCCGTGCAGCCGCCGGTCGGCGACGCGAGGCTTCCGGGAACGACCGCCACGCCGTGACGCATCGCGACCTGCGCGAAAGCGCCGGCGTCGCCGTGCGGCAGCTCGACCCAGAGCGACAGGCCGCCCGCGGGCGTCTCCCATTTCCAGGAAGGCAGGTGCCGCGCGAGGAGCTTCGTCAGCCGGTCGAGGCGCTCCCGCATCTCCCGGCGGCGCGCCTGCCTGACCCGCTCGGCCTCGGCGAGAAGCCGCACCGCCCCGAGCTGGCCGACCACCGAGCCGCCGAGGTCCGCCATGATCTTGAGGCGCGTGATCCGCGCGACCAGCTCCTCGGAGGCGCGGATCCAGCCGATGCGCAACCCTCCCCAGAAGAGCTTCGACAGCGACCCGACCGTCAGCACGGGCGCCGCGGGATCGAAGGCCGCGATCGGCGCCGGGGGTCTGCCGGCGAGCGACAGGTCGGCGAGCGTGTTGTCCTCGAGGATCGGGACCCGCATCTCGCGCGACAAGCGGGCCAGCGCGCGGCGGCAGGCCTCCGGCATCACCGCGCCGGTCGGATTGTGAAAGGTCGGCATGAGGTAGACGAGCCGGGGCGCGGCGCGGGCCACGAGATCCTTGAGACGCGCGACCCACGCGAGATCGGCGCCGACCGGAACCGGGAGCAGTCGCGCGCCGAGGCCGGTGAAGATGTCGATCGAGCCGAGGTAGGTCGGGTCCTCGACGACGACCGCGTCGCCCCTCTCGAGAAAGAGAGCACCCGCCAGGCCGATCGCCTGCTGGGCGCCGTGGGTCACGAGCACCTGCTCCTCGCCCGTCGGCACTCCCCATCCGGTCAGGTGCCGCGCGATCGCCGCGCGCAGCGCCGGCAGCCCCATCGGCATGTAGCCGGGCCCGCGCGCCAGCTCCCGCAGCGCCTTCTCGTCGAGGCGCGAAAGCTCCCGCGGGAGCATGTCCGGGGCGGGCAGGTGGGCGCCGAGAAACTCGATCGTGTCGCCGGGGCCCTCGACCAGGCTGCGGTACACGGGATGCCGCCGGAAGGAGCCCGAGGGGTCCTCGCGCAGCCGCAGTCCCGGGCCGCGCGACACGGCGCCCCGCGCCCGGGTGCCGCTGCCGCGCCGGCTCTCGACGAGCTCTCGATCGCGCAGCTCCTCGTAGGCGGAGACGACCGTGGTGCGCGACAGGGCAAGGGCGGCGGCAAGCGAGCGCTCGGACGGCAGGCGGGCCCCGGCCTCGATCTCGCCCCGTTCCATCGCCGCAGTCAGGCCCCGCGCCAGCCGGCGGTAGACGGGGCCTTCCCCGTCCGACCACTTCCCGAGGACGCCGACCAGCTCCCGGGGCGTCACGGGCAAGTCCACTTTGGTTCGAGGTGGCTATTGCGGGCGGCCATCGACCGATCCATTCTCAAGGCCAATTAGAGTACACGCAAATGTGGACCTCAAAGTGGACTGCTCGCTCCCCGCTCCCGAAAGGAGGCGCGTCATGGCTCTTCCCCGGAATGCGTTCTTTCGCGGTCGCGTCGTTCCCTACGCCGAGGCCCGGGTCGGCGTCCTCACGCACGGCCTGAACTACGGCACCGGCGTCTTCGGCGGGATCCGCGGGTACTGGAACGCGGAGGAGGCCGAGCTTTTCGTCTTCCGGCCCCGGGACCATTTCCACCGCTTCCTCGAGTCGGCGCGCCTGCTGGACATGACGCTTCCCTTCACGCCGGATTCCCTCACGGAGGCGCTCGTCGGCCTGCTGCGCGCGGAGCTCCTGCGGGAGGACTGCTATGCGCGGCCGCTCGCCTTCTACGCCGACGAGGCGATCGGCGTGCGCCTGCACAATCTGACGCCGGAGGTCTCGATCGTCGCCATGCCGTTCGGCCGCTACCTCGAGAACGAGGAGAGCATTCACGCGACCGTCTCCTCGTGGCGTCGCGTGGACGACAACATGATCCCGCCGCGCGGGAAGATCACGGGGTCCTACGTGAACTCCGCCTTCGCGAAGACCGACGCGCAGCGCGCCGGGTTCGACGAGGCGATCGTCCTGAACGCCGACGGCCACGTCTCGGAAGGCTCGGCGGAGAACTTCTTCCTCGTCAAGAACGGCGCCGCGATCACGCCGCCGGTGACCGACAACATCCTCGAGGGCGTCACGCGGCGCTCGATCCTCGAGCTGCTCCGCGACGAGCTCGGCGTCCCGGTCGTCGAGCGCTCGATCGACCGCACGGAGCTGACGCTGGCCGACGAGGCCTTCTTCTGCGGCACCGGCGTGCAGATCGCGGCGATCACGCGCGTGGACCATCGGCCGATCGGCTCGGGGCGCATGGGCCCCGTGGTGTCGGCGCTGCGCTCGCTCTATTTCGACGTGGTGCGCGGCAAGAGCCCGAAGCACCGGGGCACCTGGTGTCACCCGGTGCCAGCCGCCGCTCGCGCGACGGCGGCGCTTCGGTTCGAGGCTCCGCGGCGCGAAGAGGCACCGAGCGAGCGCGGCAGAGCGCGGCGAGAGCCCGTGAAAATTAGGGGTTGCCCTCGGCCGCGGGGATCCGTTACCCTCGGGATGGTGGCAGTCCATCGATCCACGGTAGGTTTGTTCTGGTGCCATCCGCTGGTCCTGCCGCAGTTCGAGCAGCTGATTTCCGAAAACGGGTATCGGCTGCTGGCACGGCGGCTCGAAGCCAACCGGATACCGGATTTCGAGAACTTCACGGTTCCGAAGGCCTCCGTGCATGTCGTCGAGGCCCACCCCCAGATCCCCGTGACCGAGGCCGTCATCACCGGCATTCACGCCCGCCAGCCGGCCGCGCGGATAGTCATCCTCGCGGAAAGGTTCGGCGACCCGACGGCCTTCGCCCTCCTGCGCCTGGGGGTGAAGGGCCTCCTGACCTATGCCGAGGCGCTGCGCTCGCTCCCGCAGGCGCTCCAGACGGTGGCGAGCGGGGGTCTCTGGGTCGGTCGGGCCCTCCTGTCGCGCTTCGTGGACTCGGCTCTCTGCACGGTCCCCCTGCGCGTCTACGCGACGGGCTTCGAGGGCCTGACCCGTCGCGAGCGGCAGGTGCTCGAGGCCGTGCTCGACAATCTCTCGAACAAGGAGATCGCCAACCGCCTCCACATGTCCGAGCGGACGGCGAAGTTCCACGTGTCGAACCTGCTCGTCAAGCACGGGGTGCGGCGGCGGGCGGATCTGCTCTTCCGGGCCCTGCAGAGCTCCGTCGCCCCCGGACCGCACCGGTCGGGCGAAGGTTCCGGCCACTCCCCCTCCGTGCGCGGCGCCTCCGCGGCCTGAGTCCCCGGTCCCCCTCCTAAACCCCGCGCCCGCTTCCCCGTACAGATCTCCAGCAACTTCGAAGGAGGTCGCATGAAGAGGAATTTCTTCCTCGCCCTGGTGGGTCTTGCCCTCGGATCGGGGGCCGTCCTCGCGCAGACCCCGCCTCTGACCATGCCGGACGCGAGCCCGGCCGCCTCGGTCAGCCAGACGGTGGGCCTGACCAACATCACGATCTCGTACCACCGCCCCGCCGTGAACAAGCGGAAGGTCTGGGGCGGGCTCGTCCCGTACAACGAGGTCTGGCGGGCCGGCGCGAACATGAACACGACCATCGCCTTCTCCTCCCCCGTCAAGGTCGGCGGCAAGAACCTTCCCGCCGGGACGTACGGGCTGCACATGATCCCGACCGAGAAGGACTGGACCATCATCTTCAGCGCGGTCTTCACCAACTGGGGCAGCTTCAGCTACGACCAGAAGGACGACGTGCTGCGCTTCGCCGCCACGCCGCGGCCGGCCGACTTCGAAGAACGCCTCGAGTACCGGTTCGAAAACCTCGCCGACAACTCGGTGACCGCGATCCTGCACTGGGAAAAGCTCGAGATCCCGTTCACGGTCGAGATGGACACGAAGGCCGTCGTCTTCGAGAGCCTCAAGAGCGAGCTCCACGGCCTGGCGCAGTTCTTCTGGCAGCCCTGGAACGCGGCCGCCAACTGGTGCGTGCAGAACGACTACCAGCTCGACCAGGCCCTGACCTGGGTCGACCGGTCCATCGGGATGCAGGCGAACTTCCAGAACCTCCGCACCAAGGCCGCGATCCTCGAGAAGAAGGGCGACGCCAAGGGCGCCGAGGAGCTGCGGGCGCGCGCGCTGAAGGTCGCCACCGAGGCCGACATGAACGTCTACGGGTACCAGCTCCTCGGGCAGGGCAAGACCGCGGAGGCGATCGCCGTCTTCAGGAAGAACGTCAAGGACCATCCCGATTCCTGGAACACCTACGACAGCCTCGGCGAGGCGCTCGAGAAGTCCGGCGACAAGAAGGGCGCCATCGAGAACTACACCAAGGCCCTCGGCATGGTCACCGATCCGGCCAACAAGAAGCGGATCACGGACATCCTGGCCCGGCTGAAGGCCTGACGACGAGAAACCTCGGGGCGGCCCGAGCGTAAGACCGGGTGCATGAAGCACCGTCCAGTCTGCGCTCGCGGCCGCCCTCTTCCTTTCCGCCCTCCTCGCCGGTCCCGCCGCCGGAAGAACGCCCGATCCCGCGCCGCCCCCGACACCCCAGGGCCGGCGCATGGCCGCCCTCGTCGACGCCTTCGCGACCGGCACGACGGAGGCGATCCGCGCCTTCATCGCCGCGAACTTCGCCGCATCCGCGCAGAGGGAGATCCCGCTCGAGCAGCGCGTCGAGCGGCTCTCCGGAATGGCGCGGGAGATCGGCCCGATCGCCTTTTCCTCGGCCCTGCCCGCCCGCGACCCCGAGGTCAAGTTCCTGGCCCGTTCGAAGAAGTCCGGCGCGTGGATCGAGATCGGCATGATGCTCGAGCCCGGGCCGCCCTTCGGCATCCTGGGCCTGAAGTTCGAGGAGTCCGAGGGGCCCGGCGCCGCGGCCGAAACGAAGAAGGGCTCCGACGCCGACCTCGCGTCCGCGGCCGACGCGGAGCTCGCGCGACTCGCGGCCGAGGACGAGTTCTCCGGCGTCGTCCTCGTGGCCCGCGACGGCAAGCCCGTCTACGAGAAGGCCTGCGGCCTCGCCAATCGGGACTTCGGCGCTCCCAACCGCGCGGACACGAAATTCAACATCGGCTCGATCAACAAGACCTTCACGCAGGTGGCGATCGCCCAGCTCGCGTCCGCCGGGAAGCTCTCGCTGTCGGACACCGTGCGAAAGCACCTGCCCGACTACCCCTCTCCCGTCGCCGACCGGATCACGGTGCAGCAGCTCGTCACGATGTCCTCGGGCCTCGGCGACTTCTTCGGCGAGCGCTACGACGCGACGCCGAAGTCGAAGCTGCGCACCCTCTCGGACTACCTCCCGCTCTTCGTCGGCGACCCGCTGCTCTTCGAGCCGGGCACGTCGCGCCGGTACTCGAACGCGGGTTACGTCGTGCTGGGCCTCATCATCGAGAAGATCTCGGGGCAGCCGTACCACGACTACGTGCGCGAGCACGTCTTCCTGCCCGCGGGAATGAAGGACACCGACGCCTACCCGCAGGATTCGGTGACGCCCAACCGCGCGGTCGGCTACACGAGGGAAGGGCGGGAAGGGCCCGAGCCCGGTCCGCGCCGCGTCAACATCTACATGCTGCCCGCGCGCTCGAGCTCGGCCGGCGGCGGCTATTCGACGGCCGCGGACCTCCTCGCCTTCGACGCCGCGATGCGGCACGACCGCCTGCTCCCTCCCGCCTGGACCGACTGGTATTACTCGGACAAGTCGCAGGCTCCGGCGCCGGGCGCGGCCGCGCGCAAGCGCTCGGGCGCGACCGGGATCGCGGGCGGCACCGAGGGCGTCAACGCCGTGCTCGAGACCGACCACGACACGGCATACACGATCGTCGTGTTGTCGAATCTCGATCCGCCCAGCGCCGAGTCCGTCGCGAAAAAGCTGCGCCAATGGCTCGGACTTCGCTAGCGTCGCCTTCGCTTCGCCAGGGGTCCGCAGCGACTCTGGCTTTGCACGCGACGGCTACACGCGTCGTTTCAGGAGCATCAGGGTCCACAGGTACACGCCGTACGCCGCGAGGCCGAACGCGACGATCGCGGTGAACACGAGGCCGAACGCCACATGGGAGAGGGCCCGCAGCGCGCCGCCCATCGACTGCACGCGGTCGGGGTTGCCCTCGGCCGCCGCGCGCAGCACGAAATAGCCGAGCACGCACAGGACGAGCCCGCGCGCGGCCAACCCGAAGCGCGCGACGGCCGACAGCGCGCGCACGAGGCGGCGCGGCAGCAGATCGCGGCGGAACGGCAGGCGCCCGCGCACTCCCTGGTACGCCTCCCAGAGGCCCCCGGCCACGATCGCGACGCCCGCCGCCCCGAGGACCGCCGCGCCCCAGGATTCTCCCAGCAGCCACGAGACGCCGGCCCGCTCGAGCGACCCACCGCCCTTCCTGACGTGGAAGAGAAGACGCGCCGCCGTCCAGGCAAGCGTCCCGTAGCCGAAGCCGTTGGCGGCGAGGCCGAGACGCGTCGCCATCCGGCGCGAGCCCGTGAAAGCCTCGACGACGTGCACGATGGCGATCGCGGCGAGGCCCGCGACGATCGCGCCGAGGAGCCGCGAGCCGTGGGGCTGCTCGAGCACGAACCGCAGCGCGCCCGGGATGCCGGCCTCCCTGTGCCGCGCCCCGAGAACGGCCACGCGGGCCGAGACGACGCCGAGGGCGACGTAGACGGCGCCCGTCGCACCGAGGCCGGCCCGGACGGCGAAGTTGCGCAGCACGGCCGCCATGATCGCCGCGCCCGGCGCGGCCGGCAACCCCCGATTCTGGGTTACACTCCGGCCGCCCGCAGAGGGCAAGAAAGGAACCGAATGACGATGAAGAAGACCATGGCAGGGCTTCTCTCGACGGCGTTCGCCGCCGCGCTCTTCGCGGCGCCGGCGTTTGCCGACGACCCGAAGCCGACGCCCGCGCCGGAAGCGGCGAAGAAAAGCGAGAGCAAGATGACCAGAACTCCGAGCGGCCTGCAGTACGAGGACACGAAAGTCGGCACCGGCGCGACCCCGCAGAAGGGCCAGACCTGCGTGATGCACTACACGGGTTGGCTCTGGGAGAACGGCGCCAAGGGAAAGAAGTTCGACAGCTCGGTCGACCGGGGCACGCCTTTCTCGTTCCCGCTCGGCCAGGGCCGGGTGATCAAGGGGTGGGACGAAGGCGTCGCGACCATGAAGGTCGGCGGCCAGCGAATCCTGATCATCCCGCCCGACCTCGGCTACGGCTCGCGCGGCGCCGGCGGCGCCATCCCGCCGAACGCGACCCTGATGTTCGAAGTCGAGCTCCTCGAGATCAAGTAAGGCCCCCGGCTTCTCGAAGACAAACTGGCGGAGTCGCCCGACGGCGGCTCCGCTTTTTTTTGTCAGTTGTCCTGTTGGACAGGGTCCCACCTCGAGGCCCAGAACCTTCCCCCTCTGTGGGTTAGCGCGCCGACCGGTCACGGGCACGGAAACTGCTAAAATTCAACAAACGAAAGAGGATATGGGCCAACTGCCGTTCGTGGGTAGCCGGCGAGAGCCGCCTTCGACCCCGTCGGGTCGTGGCCGGAGGCTCGCTTGAGCACGCCCGCGCCCTTCCTCTCCCGGCACCTCGGCGACTACCTGCTCGTCGCGCAGCTCTCGGAGGACCCGCTCGGCACCGTCTTCCGGGCGCTCTACGCCGCCGACGAGAGGCGCTTCGTTCGTCTGCGCGTGCTCCAGTCCGAGGAGCTCGACGCATCGAGCATCCTCCTGACGATCGGCGAGGACCGGCGGCGGGGATCCGGGCTCTCTCACGACGCCATCGTCGTGCGGCCCGAGCTCGACGTGGTGGACGGAATTCCCTTCATGACCTGGGACGAGACCGCGGGCTGGACGCTCGACACGTTCCTCGCGCGCGTGCGCGCTTTCGGCATCCGCATCCCGGCCGAGTACGCGCTGCTGATCGTCGAGCGGATCGCGGCGGCGCTCGAGCACGCGCACCAGAGCGGCGCCGACGGCGGCGCTCACGGCCTGCTGTGGCCGGGTTTCGTCTCGATCTCCCACGACGCGGCCGTGCGCGTCGGCGGCTTCGGCATCGCCGGCGCGATCCTTCCCTCGCTCGGCGGCACGCGAATGACGGCCGAGATCGCGCCCTACGTGGCGCCCGAAGTGCGCCGCGAGGGCAAGGTCTCGCCACAGGCCGACGTCTATTCGCTCGGGGCGATCCTCATGGAGCTCATGACGGGCCGCCGGCCCTCGCTCGACGCGCCCTCGGCGGAACTGCGCGCCGGAGACCCGCGCTCCGAGGAGCTCGGCGCGTTCCTTCACCAGTGCCTGGCCGAGCCGTCGGGGCGTTTCGCCTCGGCGGTCGAAGCGCATCGGGCGCTGCAGCAGATGGTGACCGGAAATCCCTTCTCGCTCTTCACCGCGAACCTCGCGCTCTTTCTCTACAAGCTCCTGAACCCCGAGAGTCAGAGCGTGGCTCCGACTTCGGACTGGGAGTCCACCAGCCCCGTCGTCGTCGAGACGAAGACGCGCCGGGGAGACTCGACGGGAACCCGAAAGTCCGCCCCCGTCGCCGCGGCGCCGGGCCCCCTGCGCCGCCGGCGCGGCGATCTCGACGGCGTCGAAGAGGCGGCGATCCCGCCCGAAGTCGCGGCGGTCGTGGCCATCGCCGCGCCCGCGGCGTCTCCGGATCCCTTCCCGGATCCCGCCGCGCCTCCCGCCGACGCGGATCTCGCGCCCGCGCCGCTTCCGCTGCAGCGGCACGCCGCGGACCTGATCGAAGGAATCCCGCCCGTTCCGCCCGCGGAATTCCCGCCGCTGCCGTGGAGGCGCTCGGCCGCCATCCTCGTCGCGGCCGCGGGCCTGGCCGCCGGGGCGTTTCTCATCGCGGGCCGCACCGGGTCCCCCGTGCCGTCCCTGCCCCCGATGCCCCCGGCCGAAAGCGTGGTCGCCGCTCCGTCCGTGCCGGCGCCCGCGATCGCCGCGCCCGCGGCGCCGCTGCCGCCGCCCACCGGGGCGGTCCCGGTCGCCCGCGCCGTGGCGCCGGCCCGATCCTCGAAAAAGATTCACACCGAAGCGAAGCAGCCCGCCGAGGACCTCCGCTATCGCGCGGCGATCGCGCGCATCGAGGCCGATCGCGTCAGCGCGCGCGAGAAGGCGCCGGACGTCTTCGACCAGGGCGAGAGAAGCGAGAAGGAGGGGCTGCGCCTGCTCCGCGAGCGCGACTACGACGCCGCGCAACTCGCCTTCAGCCGGGCGGCCGAGCTCTTCCAGCAGGCCCAGGAGCGCAGCTGGGAGGAGCGGGTCCGCGGCGCGAGCCTCTCCACCCGCGTCCCCTGACGACCTCGAGCCCCTCCAAAGAAACGGTCCCGCGGCTCGGCTCCGTTGAGTAGGATTGCCGGGTGGCAACGCACCGCATCGCGCCCGCCCGTTTGAAGCCGGGCGTCGCGCTCGAAGACCTTCCGGGGCCCCGCCCTTCCGACACGGCGACGCCGGGCGGCGGCGCCGTCGCCCCGATCCGCGGCAAGGCGCTGATCTTCTGGGACCCGAAGGTTCCCGGCAGGAAGCTCGACGCCATCGACACCGACCAGATCACGCCGGCCGCCGACTGCGTCTCGGAGAGCCTCGAGACGCTCGACGAGCGCTGGAAGGCGGGATCCTTCCGGCACCTCATGCCCGACTTCCGGCAGCGGGTCCACCGCGGGGAGACTTTCGTCGTCGCCGGCGAGCGCTTCGCCATCGGCTCCTCGCGCGAGATGAGCCCCGCCGGGTTGAAGGGCGTCGCCGAGGAGAAGGGCCTCGAGCTCGTCGTGGTCTGCAGCCACGGCATGGGCGACATCTTCCGGCGCAACGCCTTCAACCTCGGCCTGCACGTGGTGCAGTGCCCCGAGGCCGTCGCCGACGCCCGGGACGGCGACGCGTTCGCGTTCGACCCGGTCACGCGGAGCCTGACGAACGAAACCCGGGGCAAGGACCTACGCGCCCGTCCCGCTCTCCCCGAAAGAGGAGGAGATCCGCTCGAGCGGCGGCATCTTCGCGGTGGGCCGGCGCGAGTTCCGCGACTCCGTGCGGAGGACGCCGGAGGTCCGCTGGCCCGATCCCGACGCCGCCCGCCGCATGACGACGACCGAGCAGATCGTCTGGGCGCATCGCGTGGACCGCGACGCGGCCGTCCAGCCGGGGGCCACGCTGCGCGTCTACGCGGACCTGCTCCCGGCCTCCGACGGCACCGCGCCGTTCGCGATACACACGTTCAACCAGATCACCGGCGGCCGCGCGATCTTCCCGCGTCAGGCGGCGATCGCCAACGACCACTTCGTCTTCACGGGCCGGGAGGACGACGACCGGCAGACCGCGATCGGCCGGGAGTTCGCGCGCGTGCAGGACCTGAAGAAGCCCTACTACGCGGATCCCGGCGACGGGATCTTCCACTTCTATTTTCCGGAGCAGGGCCTCGTCCTGCCCGGGCAATTCATCCCGGGAGCGGACTCGCACAGCCGGGCCTACGGCGCCTACGGCGCGGTCGGCTTCGGCGTCGGCTCGACGACGCTCGGCTTCGGCTGGGCGACGGGCTACATCTACTTCACGCTGGCCCGCCAGCGGCGCGTCGTCCTCGCCGGAAAGCTGCAGCCCTGGGTCTCCGGCAAGGACATCGTGCTCGAGCTTCTGCGCCGCTGGGGCGCGAAGCAGTCCGAGGGAATGTCGGTCGAGTTCGTGGACGCGGACCGGCAGCTGCCGATCGCCTTCCGCAACACGATCGCCAACATGATGGCGGAGGCCGAGGCCCTGAACGGAATCTTCGCGGCCGACGACGTGACCGAGGCGTGGTACCGGGAGAAGGGGATCGCGCTTCCCTATCCGCGCCTCGCGCCCGGTCCGGACGCCGTGTACGCGATCGACGAGACGCTGTCCCTCTCCGAGATCGCGCCGATGATCGCCAAGCCCTTCGCTCCCGGCAACGCGTTCCCCGCCGAGGAGGTCGCGCGCGAGCGGCTCACGTTCGACAAGGCCATGATCGGCTCCTGCACCAACGGCGGCTACGACGACCTGCTCTCGGCCGCTCTCGTGCTGCGCGCGGCCCGCGAGAAGGGCTTCCGGAAGGTGGTTCGCACGTTCACGATCTTTCCGGGCTCCGGCGGCGTGGGGCGCCAGATCGAGGCGCCCGATCCCGCGCCTCGGCGGCGAATCGATCGCGGAGATCTTCCGCTCGGCCGGCGGCCAGATCCGCCAGTCGTGGTGCGGCCCGTGCTTCGGACAGGGGCCCGACGCGCTCACCCCGGGCCAGCGGGCCATCACGTCGTTCAATCGCAACTGGCAGAACCGGATGGGCTACGGGGGCGAGGGATTCCTCGCCAGCCCCGCCGTCGTCGCGGCCTCGGCGCTGGCGGGCTACATGGCCCCGCCGGGCGAGCTCGGCCTGGCCTGGAGCCCCGACCGCTTCGGCGTCTGACCGCCCCGAGCGCGCTTCGCGGCCCCGCGCGCTCTCCGGCGATCAGCCGTTCGAGCGGATCACGAGCAGCGTGATGTCGTCGTCATGCCCCTCGCCCGGCGGCCGGCCCGTCCAGGCCGTCACGGCGTCGAGCACGCGGTCGGCGAACGCGTCGCTCGGCAGTTCCGGGCTCGCTTGGAGGAGCGCCTGCAGGCGCTCCGTCCCGAACTCTTCCTCGGCCCGGCTGCGAGCCTCCGAGATCCCGTCCGTGTAGACCGCGCAACGGTCGCCGGGGCCGATGGGCACCTGGACGCCGGAGTACTTCGCGTGCGGGAACATCCCGAGGAAGAGGCCGTTCTCCTGCACCGCGCGGGCGGTTCCCCCGGACTTGCCGTACAGGATGACGGGAGGGTGCCCCGCGCCGGCGTAGTCGATGGTCCCCTTCTCCGTGTCGACGAAGAGATACGCCGCCGTCACGAAGTGAGTCTCGAACTTGCCGCAGAGAGCCTGGTTCAGGCCGGCCAGCACCTTCGCCGGGTCGGAGGCATGCGGGGCCTGCGCCGAGAGCGCGATCTTGAGCATCGACGCGACGAGCGCCGCGGGAACTCCGTGGCCCGAGACGTCGGCCACGAGGGCGCCGAAGCGCTTCCCGTCGACCGGAAGGAAGTCGTAAAAGTCGCCGGCGACCGAAGTCATGGGGACGTAGCGCGCGGCGACATCCAGCCCGGCGATGCGGGGCACCTCGCGCGGCAGAATCGAGAGCTGGATCTTGCGAGCCATCTCGAGCTCGTTCTGGATGGCCGAGAGCTGGCGCGAGAGCTGCTCGCGCGCCGCGCGCAGGGCGAGGTGCGTCTCGACGCGCGCCTTCACGACGGCGGGCGAGAACGGCTTGTGGATGTAGTCCACGGCGCCGACGCCGAATCCTCGGGTTTCGTCCTCGGCCTCGGTCTTGCCGGTCAGGAAGATCACGGGGATGTCCCGGGTCTCCGGGTCGGCCTTCAGGCGCCGGCAGACCTCGTAGCCGTCCATCTCCGGCATCTCGACGTCGAGCAGGATCAGATCGGGCGCGGGCTTGGCCTTGACGAGCTCGAGCGCCTTCGCGCCGCTGGTGGCGACGCGGACCTTGTAGTCGTCCTTCAGGATCGCGTTGGCGACCTGGATGTTGGCCGGCGCGTCGTCGACCAGAAGCAGCGTCTTCCTGTCTTCGTTTTCGCTCACGCGGTGACCTCTTTCACGCCGCACTCTCCGGCGATCGCGTCCAGCTTCGACAGCGCGCCGTCGAAGTCGAATCCCTGGATGGCCTCGCCGAGAGCGTCGAGACTAGCCTTGCCCACGGCGCCCGACAGCGTGCCGGCGAGGTCCGCGAAGGCCTCGGCGGCCTCCCCGTCGCTCGCCGCCAGGAGCCGGCGCATCCGGGAGACTGCCGCCCGGGCGGCCTCGGCGTCGAACGGGCCCGCGGGCGCCGCGGGTTCCGGAACCGGCGCCCCGAGAGTCCGCCGAATGGCCTCGACCTGGGCGGCGAGGCTGGACGAAA
This sequence comes from uncultured Acidobacteriota bacterium, assembly GCA_963710945.1. Lineage (GTDB taxonomy): Bacteria > Acidobacteriota > Thermoanaerobaculia > UBA5066 > Gp7-AA6 > DAHUXD01. Next base: position 321,142 of record CAVQCH010000007.1, on the reverse strand, counting down.
AGTCCGAGAGGGCCGCGGTCGCGTCCGCGCCAACCTCGTGCAGCGTTCGCTCCAGCTTCTCCGCGCCGGCATGCAGCCCCTTGATGCCGAGATTGCCCGCGACCCCCTTGACCGTGTGGGCGAGTCGCTCGGCCGCCTTGCGGTCCCCGCCCCGGAGGGCCGCGGAAATCTGTGCGCCCGCGTCGGCCTGCTTGCCGGCAAACTGCTCGAGCAGGCTCCGGTACAGCCGCGCGTTGCCGGCGACGCGCGCGAGGCCGTCCGCGGCGTCCACTCCCTCGATGGAAGGGAGGTCTCCCGCCACGGCGGCCGGAGCGGGCTCGCTCGACGTCTTCGCGGCGGATGCCGCGGAAGGCGTGACCCAGCGCTCGAGCGTCGCGTAGAGCACCTCCGGATCGATGGGCTTGGAGACGTGATCGTTCATGCCCGCGTCGAGACAGCGCTGGCGCTCCTCCAGCGTGGCGTGCGCCGTCATGGCGATGATCGGAAGCCTGGCGAAGCGCGGATCCGAGCGGATCTTCGCCGTCGCCTGGAAGCCGTCCATCTCGGGCATCTGGAGGTCCATCAACACGACGTCGTACGGGGGAGGAAACGCCACGCCCTGGAGCCTCTGGACGGCCTCTCCCCCGTGGTTGGCCACGGCGACGCCGGCGCCGACGCCCTCGAGAAGCTCCACGGCGATCTGCTGGTTGATCAGGTTGTCTTCCGTCAGCAGGATGCGCACGCCGTTCAAGCGCTCGGACCGGTCCGGCTCCACCGGCCCCCGGGATTCCTCGGTCCTCGGGACGAAGATGGACACGAGCGTGTCCACCAGCATGGACTTCGTGACCGGCTTCAAGAGGAAGCCCGCGATGTCGAGCTTCTCCGCCTCCTCGCGCACTTCTTCGCGCCCGAACGCGGTGACCATGACGACCGCCGGCGGCTTCCCGAGGCGGCGATCCTCCTTCAAGGCGCGCGTCGCCTCGAGGCCGTCCATTCCCGGCATCTTCCAGTCCATGAACACGACGTCGTAGGGCTCGGCCGCGTCGTGCTGCTTCACGGCGGCGAGCGCCTCGGGTCCCGAGGCGACCACGTCCACGCGCTCGCTGACGCCCTTGAGCGCGTCCGCCAGGATCTCGCGGGCGGCCGGGTTGTCGTCGACGACGAGCATCCGGAGGTTCTGGAGCCGGTCGGGATAGAAGCGGCCCCGCGGCGCCTCCGTGCCGAGGCCGAGCCACGCGGTGAAGAAGAACGTGCTGCCTTCGCCGGGCTGGCTTTCGAGCCAGATCTGGCCCCCCATGAGCTCGACGAGCCGCTTGGAGATCGTCAGCCCGAGGCCCGTTCCCCCGTGCTTGCGCGTCGTAGACATGTCGGCCTGGGTGAAGGGCTGGAAGAGCCGGGCCGACTGTTCGGGGGTCATGCCGGCGCCCGTGTCCTTGACCGAGAAGCGCAGCTTGACCCGCTCGCCGGTCTGCTCGACCTGTTCCACCCTCACGCGAATCTCGCCGCGCTCGGTGAACTTCACCGCGTTGTTGACGAGGTTCGTCAGGATCTGACCCAGCCTCAACGGGTCGCCCCGCAAACCCTGCGGGACGGCTGCCGGAACGTCGGCCAGGAACTCCAGGCCCTTCTCGTGGGCCTTCTGCCCGGTGACGGTGGTGACGGTGGAGATCACCTCGTCGAGCTGGAACGCGGTCGTCTCGAGGTCGAGCTTGCCGGCCTCGATCTTCGAGAAATCCAGGATGTCGTTGATGATCCCGAGCAGCGAGGTCCCCGCGTTGTGGACCTTGGCGATGTAGTCCCGCTGTTTGGGCGTGAGCGACGTCTTCAGGGCCAGGTGCGAGAGCCCGATGATGGCGTTCATCGGCGTACGGATCTCGTGGCTCATGTTCGCGAGAAACATGGACTTGAGCTCCGTGGCTTCCTCGGCCTTCTTCCGCGCGACCTCGAGCTCCCCCTGCTGCGCCTCGAGCTCCTCCTTCTGGCCGAGCAGCTCCTGCTGCGACTGCGTCAGCTCGTCGGTCTGCTCCTCGAGCTGCCGCGCCTGCTCCTGCGTCTGGCCGAGGAGCTCTGCGGTCTTCAGATTGCGCTCGAGGATCTCGAGGCTCATGCCGACGACCGGCAGGAGCTCGTCGAGCAGCGCCTTCTCGTTCGCCGCCAGCGCGCGAAAGGACGCCAGCTCCACGACCCCGAGCAGTGCGTTCTGCGACAGCACGGGCCACGCCGCGGCCTGCGTCGGAGGCGCCTCGCCGAGGCCGGAGGCGATGCGGAGGTACCCGGGAGGCAGATCGGTCAGGACCACCGGCTTGTGATCGAGGGCGCACTGCCCCGCGAGACCCTCGCCCGGACGCAGGGTTTCCGGGGCGCCGGCGGCCAGGCCGTAGCCCCCGACCCGGCGCAGGCCCTCCTGATCGCCCTCGAACCGGTAGAAGGCCGCCACACCGCCGCCGAGGACCGGCACGAGCCCCGAAAGAAGACGCGACCCGAACTCGTCGAGCGACGCGGCGCCCTGGAGCGCGCCCGTCAACTGCGCGGCGTGCGACTTGACCCAGCGTTGTTCCTCCATGGCCATCGCGCCCCGCTTCAGGACCTCGACGGAGCGGGCGAGCTCGCCCGTCTCGTCCTTCGCCCCGGTGAAGGGGACCTGCTTCGCGTAGTCGCCGGAGGCGATCGACTCGACCGTCTTCGTCAGCGAACGGACGGGACCTACGATTCTCCGGAAGGTCAGAACGCCGAGCGCCGCTGAGAGGACCATCGCAGCGAAAACAGCGATGAGCAGGTTTCGCCGAGACTCTCGGATCCCATCCACTACGGCGTTGCCCGCATCCGTCGCCAGCTTTTCGTTGTATTGGATCCATGCGGTCAGGGCTTCGCCGAGCCGCTTGCCGGGCTCCCTGACGGAAGCGAAAAGGGCTATGGCTTCGTCCCGCCGTCCGCTCTCCGCAAGCGACATGACCTGCTCGGCGACCGCGATCCACTCGGCACTCGACCTTCGATAGTCCTCCAGCATCCTCCCGTCCCGCTCGTCTGAAATCAGGGTCTCCCCGTACTGGCGAAACTGGCGCTCGAGCTCTGCCTTGCCCGCTTCGAATTCCTGCCGGGCACTGGCCCGCGCCTTGTCGTCCGTGCCCAGGAGATGGTTGCGGACGATCACCCGCAGTTCCCCGAGGCTGCGGCCGAAGTGTCCGAGGGCCGCGAGACTACCGATCTGGTCCTCGGCCACGAATCGGCTGCGCGCTTCGATCTTCGCCAGCTGCATGCTCGTGAAGACGCCGAGGCCGAGAAGCACGACGAGCGGGACGGCCAGAAGCAGGACCAGTCGCCGGGCGATCGTCATGGCTTTTTCTCCCTGAGGACGTACACGCCTCTCTCTCCCGGCCCGAAACGGCGCGCGGCGACGCCGAGGTGCTCAGTGGGATCCAGGATGAGAAGGCCGCCTGGTTCGAGCAGCGACGCCAACCGCTCGAGGACGGCCTGGCGACGGGAATCCTCGAGGTACATGAGCACGTTGCGGCACAGGACGACGTCGAGCAGCCCCCCGGTCGGCGCGACGGTCTCGGCCAGATTCGATTCCCGAAACTCGACGAGGCGGCGCGGCGCTTCCGCGATGCGCCACCGCCCCGGCTCGGCGGACTCGAGAAAGAAGCGCGCGCGCCGTTCCGGCTCGAGCGCGCCGAGCGACGGTTCTCCGTACTCGCCGCGCCGCGCCGCTTCCAGGGCGTCGGCGTCGATGTCTGTCGCCAGAATGGTGGCGGGCGGATCATCGCGCCGGAACACTTCGAAAAGCGCCATCGCCAGGGAGTACGGCTCCTCGCCCGTAGCGGCCCCGGCCGACCAGAGACGCGCGCGGCCGCGCCGGTGCGCCGCCCACAGAGCGTGCTCCGCCGCGAGATGGAAGTGCCAGGGGTGGCGGAAGAAACCCGTGAAATGCGTCGTCACGAGTCCGATCAGGCGGCGGCGCGCCGCCGCATCACCGCTCTCCGCGTCGTCGAGCAGCACGTCGAGGCCGTTCCCGCCCCCGAACCCGACTCGCCGGCTCCGCCGGTCGAGCAATTCCCGGTGGCGCTCGACGAGCTCGATACCCGCGAGGCGCAACGCCAGGCGCCGTGTGCGATCGAACTGTTCGGTCGTCAACATGGGGCTCGTCCGGACCGCCCATCATATTGAAAAGAGGCCTACTCGCTACGGCGCTCCAGGATCGGGCTGTAGGCACCGATCGGGCGGCGGCTCCACCACGCGCCCGTGCGGCGGCGCTCGGCGAAATCCGTGAAGCGGTAGTCGTCGAGGACCGCGCGCACGTACCGTGGCGGCCGGTCCGGAAAGGGGTTGCGCGCGAGAAGACCGAGCACCTCGGGCGAGCCTTCGAGCAGGCGCCCGAGAAACTGCTCGAGCCACGGATTCTGCTCGTGCGGCCGAGCGCCGCGAACCACATCTGCCAGTCGAGGCGCGGCTGGTGCGGCGCGACGAAGGCGGGGCGGCGCCCGGGGTCTCCCGGCTTCCAGCGGAACTCGTAGGCGCGCCACTCGATGCCGTCGTCGCTTCCCTCGACGAGGATCTCCGGGCGCTCGGTCGTCATGACCATGAAGAGCCCGTACGTGTTCGCGCTGCGGAACGCCGCCAGCCGGCCGTAGGCGGAGACGACCGCCCGCGGGAAGGGAAAGGCTCTGTCGAGCGTGGCGACGAACGCTACCGACGACGCGAAGAGGACGAGGCCCGCGACGGGCGCGAGGATCGCGCGCGGCCACGGTCTCGCCGGGACGGCGGCAGCCGCGGCCCTCGCCGCCCAGCGCCCGGGCAGCGACTGGTCGTCGAGAAGCAGGACGGCGAGCGCGACCGTCAGCAGGTTGAAGAAGGCGTAGTTGCCCGTGGCGGCAATGAGCGCCTGCAGGAGCAGCGTCATCGCGAAGGCGAAGACGCGCAGCCGCCGCGGCGCGAAATAGAGAAGCGGGACGACGAGCTCGACGAAGAAGAGAAAGAGGGCCGAGGCGGTCTGGAAGCCGGCGGGGAGCTGGTGCATGAACCAGGCCGTCCACGGGGGCAGCGGCTGCGTCTCGTAGTGGTACCGCAGAGCGGTGAGACCGCGCCACGAGGGATCGCCGCTCGCGAGCTTGACCCAGCCCGACGAGAACATCAGCCGGAACAGGAGCCAGCGAAGCAGGAAGAGCGCCGTCGGCGAAGCCGACAACCCGGCGCCGAAGTGCGCGCGCCGGAAGGACACGAGCAGGATCGCGAGGAAACCCGTCTCGAGCAGCAGGTAGTCCCACTGGAACTCGAGAAACACCTGGCCCGCGATCGCCAGGGAGAGATAGAGCAGCCACGCCGCGCCCGCGGCGAGCGCGGGCACGAGGCCGGCGACGAGGAGAAGCGCCGACGCCGCTCCGGCCGCGCAGAGCGCGTGGAGAAAGGCGTCGCTCGACGAGATCCAGCAGAGGGTCGGCAGGAGCGCGTAACGCTCTGCCCCGGTCTGCCCGCGGACCCAGTCGAGAAACGGGCCGGCCGGAAGAATTCCGCGCGACCCCACCAGACCGTCCACCTGCACCCACAGCGAGACGAACGCCGCGAGGTAGCAGAGACCGAGAATGCGCATGAAGAGCGCGGCGGCGCCGAAGTAGGTCGGCTTCGCCACCGAGCGTCCCCAGAGGATCCGCGTCAGGGCGCGCGGCGGCGCCCCGGTGGCCCGCCACCAGGCGGTAGGCGAGCTCCGCGACCGGCGCGAATCCCGGCACGCGCGCATAGACCGCCGCGAGCGCGCTGCCCCCCGGCCTTTTCGCGAGGGTGGCGAACACCGCCCGCGCGCCCTCGAGCACCCGTCCGTCGGGCAGGACGAGCTGGAACGCGCGGGCGAGAGCCTCGGGGGGGATCTCCGGAAATCGCGCCGCGGCCTCCTGCGCCGGCACGTAGTCCACCCGCTCGCCCGTCGCCGCCTTCCAGCGCTCGATCCACTGGCGGCAGAACCCGCAGTCGCCGTCGAAGATCGCGAGCGGCCTCTCCGGGGGATGCGCGACGCGCGGGCCTTCCATCGCCGTCCCAGTCTATGCGGGGCTATAGTTTCGCCATGCACAGACTCCACAGACTTCTTCGACGCTTCGTCCCCCTCGCCCTGCTCGTCTCGCTCTCCTGCGACACGACCGGGGCGTCCTCTGCGCCGCCGCAGCCGCCGCCACAGGCGCCGCCGGCCGCCCGCGGGCCAGCGCCGGCGCCGGACGACGACATCCAGCAGACCGTCGCGCGCATCTCGTTCGCTGCGGGCGGCGTCTCCTTCTCGCGCGGCGACGACCCGGAGACCTGGCAGCCGGCGGACGTGAACGTTCCGATGACGCTCGGCGACCGCGTCTGGACGGGGGACGACGGCCGGCTGGAGCTTCAGGTGCATGGCGGGAACTTCGTGCGGCTCGGCGCGCGCACGGACCTGCAGGCCCTGAACCTCACGAACGCGGTCAAGCAGCTCTCGCTTTCCGTCGGCACCGCGTCCTTCACGATCCGGCGCCTCGGCGAAAACGAGGTCTTCGAGGTCGACACGCCCAACGCGGCCGTCACCCTCGAGCGCCCCGGCGAGTACCGGGTGGACGTGGACGAGAACGGCAACTCGCGCGTGCAGGTGCGCCGCGGCCGCGCCCTCGCGTCGGCGGGCGGCGGCCAGGTCGCGCTCGCGGCCGGCGAGGAGCTCGACATCGAGGGCATCGACGCGCCCCGCTACCAGGTCGTCGCCCTGCCCGCCCCCGACGGCTGGGACGGCTGGGTCGCCGAGCGCGACCAGCGCGTCGCGCGGGCGCGGTCGTACACCTACGTGACCGCGGACATCGCCGGCGTCGAGGACCTCGACCAGTACGGACGCTGGCAGCAGATCCCCGACTACGGCTGGGCCTGGACGCCGGCGGCCGTCGACGTCGGCTGGACGCCGTATCGCACCGGCCGGTGGATCTGGCAGGACCCCTGGGGCTGGACCTGGGTCGCGGCCGAGCCGTGGGGATGGGCGCCGTATCACTACGGGCGCTGGACGTACTGGGGAAGCGGCTGGTACTGGGTTCCCGTGGCGCCGACGGTGCAGGTGGTCGCGTATTCGCCGGCCCTCGTGGCGTTCGTCGGCGGCTCGGGCGGCTACGTGGGATGGTTCCCGCTGGCGCCGCGCGATCCCTATTACGCGTGGTACCGGCGCAGCCCGGCGGTCAACGTCACCAACGTCACCTACGTGAACCGCACCTACGTGACAGTCGTCAACCAGACGGTCTTCGTCTCCGGCCGGTCCGTCGGGCGCGACATCGTTCGCGACCGGACCGTCATCCGCTCGATCGAGTCGGCGCCGGTGCTGCGCGGCCCGGTGCCGGTCGTTCCCACGCGGCAGTCGCTGCGCACGACGGCGCGCGAAGCGCCCGCCGCCCGGCCCCCGGCCGCCGCCGCGTCGCGGCAGGTCGTGACGCGCGTCGCGCCGCCGCCGGCTCCCCCGCGGTTCGACGCCAAACTCGCGGTGATTCGAGAGAAGGGCGGAGCTCCGGTGGGAGCCGCCGAGGCGGCGCGCCTCTCGTCGCAGGAGCCACAACCCGTGGCGCGCTCACGCCCCGCGGCTCCGACGACGGGCGCGGTGACGCTCGCGCCCAAAGGACCCGGCGCGCGCCCCGAGCCGACCGTCCCCGCGCGGGGCAACACGAACGTGGCGCCGCTGCGGCCGACGCCGCAGGCGCCGGAACGGGCCACGCCCCCGCCGAAGCGCGCGAGCGAGGTCGAGCCGCCGCAGGAGCGGCCGCGTTCCGTCCGGCCCACGCCTCGACCGGTGTACACGCCCGTGCGCCCCCCTGCCGAGCGCCGGGAGATTCCCCCGACCGCTCGGGAACGGTCCCAGCCGATGACGCAGGTGACGCCGATCGTGCGCGAACGGCCCCAGCCGGCGGATCGGATCGCTCCGCCGCCCCAGGAACGCCAGACGCCGCATGCCCGCCCGACTCCCAAGCCGAGCCCCACCAAGGCGCCGAAGAAGTGAGAATGTGAAGCCGTCTGCCAGGTCCATGCTTCTATCTGTAATACCTACAGCGACTTACGGACAGAGTTAAAGTTGACAGATCAGTATAGATTAAATATGCTGACCGTCTGATGGCTAGCGCGAACGTTCCCTCCCGTACCGAACCCGCCTCCGTCCTCGAGCTGACGGAGCGCGAATACAAGGCTGGTTTCGTCACCGACATCGAGTCGGAGACGATCCCCGCCGGCCTCTCCGAAGACGTCGTCCGGCTGATCTCCGCCAAGAAGAACGAACCCGTGTGGATGCTCGAGTGGCGGCTCAAGGCCTACCGCCACTGGCTCACCATGAAGGAGCCGACCTGGCAGAACGTCCATTACCCGCCGATCGACTATCAGGCCGCCGTCTACTACTCCGCTCCCAAGGCGCGCAAGGACGCCCCGAAGTCGCTCGACGAGGTGGACCCGAAGCTGCTCGAGACCTACGAGAAGCTCGGCATCCCCCTGCGCGAGCGGGCCAAGCTCGCCGGCGTGGCCGTCGACGCCGTCTTCGACTCGGTGTCCGTGGCGACCACCTTCCGCGCGGAGCTCGAGAAGGTCGGCGTCATCTTCTGCTCGTTCTCCGAGGCCGTGCAGCACCACCCCGAGCTCGTCCGGAAGTACCTCGGCTCGGTCGTGCCGTACACGGACAACTTTTTCGCGACCCTCAACTCCGCCGTCTTCTCCGATGGATCGTTCTGCTTCATCCCGAAGGGCGTCCGGTGCCCGATGGAGCTGTCGACCTACTTCCGGATCAATTCCGCCAACACCGGGCAGTTCGAGCGCACCCTGATCGTCGCGGAGGAAGGCGCCTACGTCTCGTACCTGGAAGGCTGCACCGCGCCGATCCGCGACGAGAACCAGCTCCACGCGGCCGTCGTCGAACTCGTCGCCCTCGACAACGCCGAGATCAAGTACTCGACCGTCCAGAACTGGTACCCGGGCGACAAGGACGGCAAGGGCGGCATCTACAACTTCGTGACCAAGCGCGGCGCCTGCCGCGGCTTCCGTTCCAAGATCTCGTGGACGCAGGTCGAGACCGGCTCCGCGATCACGTGGAAGTACCCGAGCTGCATCCTGCAGGGCGACGAATCCGTGGGCGAGTTCTACTCCGTGGCCGTGACCAACAACCGGCAGCAGGCCGACACCGGCACGAAGATGATCCACATCGGAAAGAACACGAAGTCCACGATCGTCTCCAAGGGGATCTCCGCCGGCCATGGCCAGAACACCTACCGCGGGATGGTCAAGATCCTCGGCAAGGCCGACGGCGCCCGCAACTACTCGCAGTGCGACTCGCTGCTGATCGGGGACAAGTGCGGCGCGCACACCTTCCCCTACATCGAGGTCAACAATTCGACGGCCCAGATGGAGCACGAGGCGTCGACGTCCAAGATCGGCGAGGATCAGATCTTCTATTTCCAGCAGCGCGGCATCTCCTCCGAAGAGGCGGTCAACATGATCGTCAACGGCTTCTGCAAGGTCGTCTTCCGGGAGCTGCCCATGGAATTCGCGGTCGAGGCGCAGAAGCTGCTCGGCGTCTCGTTGGAAGGATCGGTGGGATAAACCGTCATGACGGCTCTTCTCGAAATTCGCAACCTGCACGCCTCGGTGGCGGGCAACCAGATCCTGCGCGGCGTGGACCTGACGGTCGAGGCCGGCCAGGTGCACGCGGTGATGGGACCGAACGGCTCGGGCAAGTCCACGCTCGCCCACGTCCTGGCCGGGCGCCCCGGATACACCGTCACGGAGGGAACCGTCCTCTACAAGGGCAAGGACCTGCTCGCGATGGTTCCGGAGGAGCGCGCGCGCGAGGGCGTCTTCCTCGCCTTCCAGTATCCCGTCGAGATCCCGGGCGTCTCGAACGTGTACTTCCTCAAGGCCGCCGTCAACGCCGTCCGCAAGCACCGCGGCCTGCCGGAATACGACGCCATGGAGTTTCTCGCCCTGGTCAAACAGAAGGCGAAGCTCGTCGAGATCGACGAAGACCTCGTCAAGCGCCCCGTCAACGAAGGCTTCTCCGGCGGCGAGAAGAAGCGCAACGAGATCTTCCAGATGGCGCTGCTCGACCCGGCCCTCGCGATCCTCGACGAGACGGACTCGGGTCTCGACATCGACGCCCTGCGCGTGGTCGCGGGCGGCGTCAACCAGCTCCGCTCGCCCGAGCGGTCCATGATCGTCGTGACGCACTACCAGCGACTCTTGAACTACATCGTCCCCGACTTTCTCCACGTGCTCATCGACGGGCGCATCGCGCTCTCGGGCGGCAAGGAGCTCGCCCTCGAGCTCGAGGAGAAGGGCTACGCCTGGCTCGAGAAAGAGCCGCCGGCGGTCGCCGCGGCCCGGTGATGGAAGCCGTCGCCGTCCCCAGCGGGTTCGCGCCCGAACCGCCTGCGGCTCCGGCCGCCGCGCCGTGGCTCGCCGAGCTGCGGCGGGCCGCCTTCGCCCGGTTCGAGGCCCTCGGCTTCCCGACGCCGCACCACGAGGACTGGCGCTACACGGGCGTCCAGCCGATCACCGGCACGAACTGGACCGGCGTGGCGCGGGAGCCCGAGCTGAAGTCCCTGCCGCCGGCGGGCGCCCGGGTGCGCCGCCTCGCGGAAGCCCTGCGCGAAGCGAAGCCGCTGTTCGCGCAGATCGCGAGCGGCGACGCGAGTGCGTTCACCGCCCTCAACACCGCCCTCTTCGACGACGCCCTCGTACTCGAAATCGAGAAGGGCGCCGTGATCGAGGAGCCGATCGAGCTCGTCTTCCGGTCGAACGGCGGGGCGGCGCCGGAGGTGCACTACCCCCGAGTCCTGATTCTGGCGGGGGAACGCTCGCAGGCGGCGATCGTCCAGACCTTCATCGGTGAGGGACGGTACTTCACCAACGCCGTCACGGAGATCTCCCTCGGAGACGGCGCCCTGCTCGAGCACACCCTGTTCCAGCGCGAGAGCGAGGCCGCCTGCCACGTCCACGCCCTGGCGGTGCGGCAGGCGCGGTCGAGCCACTTCACGTCCCACAACCTCGCCTTCGGCGGCGCGCTCGCGCGCACGGACCTCTCCGTGCTCCTCGACGCGGAGGGCGCGGAGTGCACGTTGAACGGCCTCTTCGTGGGCCGGGGCGCCCAGCACATCGACAACCACACGACGGTCGACCACGCGAAGCCGCGCGGCACTGAGCCGCCAGCTCTACAAGGGCGTGCTCGACGGGTCGTCGCGCGGCGTGTTTCACGGAAAGGTCATCGTGCGCCCCGACGCGCAGAAGACCGACGCGATCCAGACCAACAAGAACCTGCTGCTTTCCCGCCAGGCCCTCGTGAACTCCACGCCGGCCCTCGAGATCCTGGCCGACGACGTCAAGTGCAAGCACGGCGTCGACCACCGGCCAGCTCGACCCGGCCGCGCTCTTCTACCTGCGCTCGCGCGGCATCGGCGAGGACGCCGCCCGCGCGCTGCTGACGTGGGCCTTCGCGGCCGACGTCGCCGAGCGCATCCGGATCCCGTCGGTCCGCGGCGAGGTCGAGCGGGAGCTCGGCCTGCGGCTGACCGGGGCCCCCGCGGGAGCCGCCCGATGAGCACCGTCGTCCGCGAGACCGCCGCCGCCTACGACGTCGCCGCGATTCGCCGCGATTTCCCGATCCTCGGCACGAAGGTCTACGGCAAGCCGCTCGTCTACCTCGACAACGCGGCCTCGGCGCAGAAACCCCTCGCCGTCATCGAGGCGGAGCGCGACGTCTACGAGAAGTGCTACGCCAACATCCACCGCGGCGTGCACTGGCTCTCGGTCCACGCCACCGACGCCTACGACGCCGCGCGGGAGAAGACGCGCCGCTTCGTCAACGCCCGGGAGTCCGCGCGAGATCGTCTTCCTGCGCGGCACGACCGAGGCGATCAACCTCGTCGCGCAGACGTACGGCCGCCGGAACGTCGGGGCCGGCGACGAGGTCCTCATCACGGGGCTCGAGCACCACTCGAACATCGTCCCCTGGCAGATGCTCTGCGAGGAGAAGCGCGCCCGGCTCGACGTCGTCGCGCTCGACGAGACGGGCGACATCGACCTCGGCGCGCTCGAGCGGATGCTGACGCCGCGAACGAAGCTCGTCTCGGTCGCCCACGTCTCCAACGCCCTCGGCACCGTGCTGCCGGTCAAGCGGATCGTCGGCCCTCGCCCACGCGCGCGGCATCCCGGTCTTCGTGGACGGCGCCCAGGCGGCGCCCCGCATGCCCGTGGACGTGCAGGACCTCGACTGCGACTTCTACGCGTTCTCGGGCCACAAGGTGTACGGGCCGACGGGCGTCGGCGTGCTCTACGGGAAGGCGGCCCTGCTCGACGCGATGCCGCCCTGGCAGGGCGGCGGCGACATGATCCGCTCGGTCACGTTCGAGAAGACCACCTACAACGCGCTCCCCTACAAGTTCGAGGCGGGAACGCCGAACATCGCGGGCGGCATCGGCCTTCGGCGCGGCGATCGACTACGTGTCCGGGCTCGGCCTCGACCGCATCGCCGCGCACGAGCACGACCTGCTCGCCTACGCCACCGGACGCCTCTCGGAGGTCCCCGGCCTCCGGATCGTCGGCACCGCGCGGGAAAAGGCCGGCGTCCTCTCCTTCGTGCTCGAGGGCGTGCACCCGCACGACATCGGCACGATCCTCGACCGCGAAGGCATCGCCATCCGCACCGGCCATCACTGCGCCCAGCCGGTCATGGACCGCTTCGGCCTGCCGGCGACCGCGCGCGCCTCCTTCGGCCTCTACAACACGCGCGGCGAGGTCGATGCCCTCGCCGCGGCGATCCACAAAGTCATCGGGATGTTCCGCTGATGTCGCCGACCTGCGCGATCTCTACCAGGAAGTCATCCTCGACCACAGCAAGCGGCCGCGGAACTTCCACGCCATGGCCGCCGCCGACCGCAAGGCCGAGGGCTACAACCCCCTGTGCGGCGACCGCGAGACCGTCTATCTCGACCTCGACGGCGACGTCCTCAAGGACGTGAGCTTCGAGGGCGCGGGCTGCGCCATCTCGACCGCGTCGGCCTCGATGATGACGGAGAGCGTCAAGGGCAAGACCCGAGCCGAGGCGGACGCCCTCTTCGAGCGCTTCCACGACCTGATCACCGGAAAGCCGGAGGCGGCCGGCGCGCCCGACCTCGGCAAGCTCGCCGTCTTCTCCGGCGTGCGCGAGTACCCGGTGCGCGTCAAGTGCGCCACGCTGCCCTGGCACACGCTCAAGGCGGCGCTCACGGGCGGGGACGCGCCCGTCTCGACGGAATCCGAAGGCCCGGCGGCCGAGAGCGGAGGAGCCTGATCATGCAGATGCGAAAGGAAGCCACGGTCGCGCGCGACGTGGACGCCCGGGAGATCCCGAGCGGCACGCCGATCACGCTGCGCGCCGGGGACCCGGTCATCATCACGCAGTCGCTGGGCGGCAGCTACACCGTCATGACCCCGGTGGGATTCCTCGCCCGGATCGACGGCAAGGACGCCGACGCCATCGGCGAGGAGCCCGTCGTCGCCGACGCGGCCGCGCAGGAAGGCAGGTCCACGGAAGACCTCGCGTGGGACCAGCTGCGCACGTGCTTCGATCCCGAGATCCCGGTCAACATCGTGGACCTCGGCCTCGTCTACGCCTGCACCCTGTCGCCGCTGCCGGAAGGCGGCCAGAAGATCGACGTGAAGTTCACCCTGACGGCGCCCGGCTGCGGCATGGGCGACGTGCTCCGCGAGGACATCAAGGGCAAGCTGCTCACGGTGCCGGGCATCCAGGAGGCCGACGTCCAGGTCGTCTTCGACCCGCCCTGGAGCCTCCAGATGATGTCGGAAGCCGCGAAGCTGCAGCTGGGGATGATGTGAAGCCGGGCGAAAGACGGGAAACGGGAGACGGGAAACGGGGATCACGATGAAGCTGACTTCGCAGGAAGAGTACGGGCTGCGGTGCCTGCTGCGCGTGGGGCGCGCGGGCGAGGGCGCGAGCCTGACGATCCCCGAGCTTGCCCGGGCCGAAGGCATCTCCGAGCCCAACGTCGCGAAGATGATGCGGATCCTGCGCCGCGGCGGTTTCGTCACGTCCACGCGCGGGCAGTCCGGCGGCTACGCGCTGTCGCGGCCCGCCGGGGAGATCGTCGTCGGCCACGCTCTCGCCGCCCTCGGCGGGCGCCTCTACGAGCCGGCCTTCTGCGAGGGCCACGCCGGCATCGAGATCTCCTGCACGCACATGCCCGACTGCTCGATCCGCTCGGTGTGGCGCATGGTCCAGCAGGCCGTGGACCAGGTCCTCGGCAAGATCACGCTCAAGGACCTCCTCAAGACCGAGCCCGAGATGAACGCCTGGCGTCAGGGCCAGTCGCCGACGCTCCCGACCTACTCGCCGCAGGCCTGACGGCCAACCCTCCGGCGGCTCAGGCCCGTTCGGGCACGGTCCCGAGCATCCGGACCGCTTCGCGCCGCTGGCGGCGCGCGTCGGCGAGGTGCTCGCGGAACTCCTTCCAGTCGCGGCGGCCCTTCTCCTGGAGCTCGCTCCACTGCGCGGCCGCCCGCTCGAGCGAGTGGTGCGCCGCGTCGAGCCGCTGCCGGATCGCGTCGGAGATGTGGGACGGCGTGGTCGCCAGGCGGCTCTCGGCGCGGCCGACCGCCGTCTCGAGCCGCGAGCGCTCGATGACGAGCTGCGGCGTCTGGCGCAGCCGGCGCGCCAGGCCCACGACCCGCAGGCCGCGGATCCACCACTTGCTCGGGTCCCACTGGTACCAGCGGATCCCGTTGCGGAAGTCCGCCGGGAAGCGGTGATGGAAGTTGTGGTACCCCTCGCCGTTGGTCAGGATCGCCACCCACGGGTTGTCCCGCGCCGAGTTGGCCTCGGTGTAGGGGCGCGAGCCGTAGAGGTGCGCGATCGAGTTGACGAAGAACGTCGTGTGGTGGATGACGACCACGCGCAGGAAGCCGCCCCACAGGAGGCCGCCGAGGGCGCTTCCCATCGCCCAGCCGATGAGCGTCGGGATGCCGAGGCCGCCGACGATGCCGAACCAGGCGGCGTGGCGGTGCTGGAACTGCACGAGGGGGTTCTTCTTCAGGTCCGGAACGTCGTCGAAGGTCCGCTCGGCCGGATTCCTGTAGAAAATCCAGAGGATGTGGGCCCACCACCCGCCACGCTGGATGTTGTACGGATCCCAGTCGTGGTCCACGTACCGGTGGTGGATGCGATGGTCCGAGCCCCAGGCGAGGATCGAGTTCTGCAGCGCCATCGCGCCGAAGAAGAGATAGAAGGCCTGCACGACCGGGTGGCACTCGTACGCCTTGTGGGCGAAGAGGCGGTGGTAGCCCGCCGTCACCGAGATGCCGACGCATGCGTAGAGCACGACGAAGAGCACCGGCTCCCACCACCGGACGCCGTTCATGAAGGAATAGACGGCCGTGCCGACGATGCCGATCACCGGCGTCAGCATGAAGAAGGCGATGCGCACCCAGTCTTTCTTGCGTGTTTCCACGTTTCTCCCGTTCCCCAGTTTCAAGACTTGATCGTTCAGGCCCGCGCCGCGGGTCCTCCGCGGCGCGCGAGCTGTTCCATGGCTTCTTCGGTCACGTCCACGAGGATCTCCGCGGTCTTGCTGCCGTGCAGCTGCTCGAGGAGGCCCCAGATCGCGGGAACGCCCGCGCCCAGATCCTCCAGGAATACCGCCAGGTCTCCGTCCCCGTAGAGGTAGTTCACCTCGAGGGCGTTCGCGTTGCCGGCGCTGCGCAGAAGAAGAGTCGCCTTGAACTCGTAGGGCTTCTTCTCCGCGGGTTGAATTCGGATCTTCCAGTCCTGACTCATGAGGGACCCCCTCGGCCGCGATGCGACCGCTCCCGACGTTTCAGTACTGGTTGCGACGTCCGCCCCCACCGCCACCGCCGTAACCGCCCCGCCCGCCGCCGCCCCCGCCGCCCTCGGCCTTCGGCCGGGCCTGCGACACCGTCAGCGCGCGTCCCCCGACTTCCTTGCCGTTCAATCCGTTGATGGCGGCCTGCGCCTCCGTGTCGTTGCCGAATTCGACGAAGCCGAAGCCCTTCGAGCGGCCGCTGTCGCGATCGGTGATCACGGCGACCGAATCCACGGCGCCGTAGGCGCCGAACAGCTCGCGCAGCTCGTCCTCGTTGGTGCTGTAGGAAAGATTCCCCACGTACAGTTTCATGGAAGGCGCTCCCTCGACTCGAAAAGAGTCCGACTCTCGGCGATGTCTTGACGTGGGGCCCGCCGAGCGCCCTCACGCCTTCTCGCTTGGCCGTTCGGACTTTCGGCAGGACGGGCCTGGAAAAGGGCGAGCGAACGAGAACCCCTAAAGCATAGCACGCCCCCCGGCCGGCCCGCCGCCGGGCCATCTTGGGAAATAATCGGCCCGTGCGCGTCCTGATGCTCGCCGCCGAGGCGGCCCCGCTCGCCAAGGTGGGCGGCCTCGCCGACGTCGTCGGGTCGCTGCCGAAAGCGCTGCAGGCGTTGGGCCACGAGGTCCGCGTCGCGATTCCGGGCTACGGGGCAATCGACTGGACGCGCCACAACCCCCGGCGCCGCACCGGGTTTCCCGTCTACACCACCTGGGGCGCCCCGGAGGCGGAAATCTGGGAGGTCCCGGTGGACGGCGTCCCGTTCTTCCTCGTGACGGGGTCCCCGATTCCGCGCGAACGCTGGATCTACGGCCGCTCGATCGAAGAAGATGGGCCGAAGTTCGTCTTCTTTTCGCTGGCCGCCCTCTTCTCGGCCGAGGCCCTGGACTGGAAACCCGACGTGGTCCACGCCCACGACTCGCACACCGGCGCCGCGGTGTGGTGGCTGGCCACCGAAGGGCGCGACAACCCCTGGTTTCGCGACGTCGCCTCGGTGTTCACCATCCACAACCTTCCCTACTCCGCGCAGGGCGCGGGCCGCGCGCTCGGCGACTACAAGATCCGAAAGAGCGACGCGCTGCTGGCGCTGCCCGAGTCCTACCGCGACTCGTTGATGGCCCTCGGCATCCTCGGGGCCGACTGGCTGTCCACCGTGAGCCCGACCTATGCCCGCGAGATCCTGACGCCCGGCGGCGGCCACGGCCTCGACGGCGTGCTGCGCGCGCGGCAGGACCATACGGCCGGAATTCTCAACGGGATCGACACCGACTCCTGGAACCCGGCGACGGACCCCGACATCATCGCGACCTTCGACGCGGCGACGCTGCCGCGCCGCGCCCGCAACAAGACCGAGCTGCAGAAGGAGGCGGGGCTCGAGCCGGACTCCCGGATGCCGCTGCTCGCCGTCGTCTCCCGCCTCGTCAGCGAGAAGGGTTTCGACATCGCGGCGCCGGCGATCAAGCGCTGGCTCGACCGGGGCGGCCAGTTCGTCCTTCTCGGCACCGGAGACCCGGCCCTCGAGCACGAGTACGCGCAGTTCGAGGTGCGCTACCCCCACCGCGCCAGCGTGCGCCTCCGCTTCGACGCCCGCTACGCGCGGCGCATCTATGCCGGCGCGGACGCGCTCCTCCTCCCTTCCCGCTACGAGCCTTGCGGCCTCGCCCAGATGATCGCGATGCGGTACGGCTGCGTCCCGGTCGCCCGCCGGACCGGGGGACTCGCGGACACGGTCGTGGACGCCGGGGACCCGGGCGGCACCGGTCTCATGTTCGACGAATTCCACCCCTGGGCCCTCTGGGACGCGCTCGACCGCGCCCTCAAGGTGTACGCTCAGCCCGCGAAATGGGCCGAGTTGCAGCGAAACGGCATGGCGCGCGACTTTTCGTGGTCGAAGTCGGGCCGGGAGTACGCCGCACTCTACGAGCGCGCCGTGGCGGCGCACTCTGCCGGATAGGAAGCCGCTCGTGAGGGCGCGCGCCGTGATCCTGGCCGGCGGCGAGGGCTCGCGGCTCGGCGTCCTCACCGAGAAGCGCGCGAAGCCGGCCGTCCCGTTCGCCGGGAAGTACCGCATCATCGACTTCACGCTGTCCAACTGCGTCAACTCCGGGATCTCGGACGTGATGATCCTGACCCAGTACCGCCCGCACTCCCTGAACGAGCACATCGCCTCCGGGCGCCCGTGGGACCTCGACCGGACGTTCACGGGCGGCGTCCAGATCTACCAGCCCTTCCGCGGCCGCGCCGCGACGGACTGGTACAAGGGGACGGCCGACGCCATCGCGCAGAACCTCTCGTTCGTCGAGCGCGGATCGCCGGACCTCGTGCTCGTCCTCTCCGGCGACCACATCTACAAGATGAACTACGGCTGGCTGATCGCCTTCCACATCGAGAAGCAGGCCGACGTCACGATCGCGACGCTCAACGTCTCGCGGGAGGAAGCCACCCGCATGGGCATCCTCGCGACCGACGCGGAGCAGCGCGTGACGCAGTTCGTGGAGAAGCCCGCCGACCCGCCCGGCACGCTGGCCTCGATGGGCATCTACGTCTTCGGCCGGGCGATGCTCTCCCAGGTGCTCGAGGAGGACTCGCGGCGGCGGGACTCCACGCACGACTTCGGCAAGGACATCATCCCGCGCATGGTCACCGGAGGCCTGCGCGTCTTCGCGTATCCCTTCCAGGGCTACTGGGTCGACGTCGGAACGGTCGAGGCGTACTGGCAGACGCAGATGGACCTGTTGAAGACGCCGCCCCCCGTGGACCTGAACGACCGCGCCTGGATCGTCCACACGCGCTCGGAGGAGCGGCCGCCCGTGCTGATCATGAAGGGCGCCGTCGTCAAGGACAGCATGATCACCGACGGGTGCGTGGTCTCGGCCGGCGCGCGCGTCGAGAAGAGCATCCTGTCGCCCGGCGTCTACGTCGGGCCGGATGCCGTCATCCGCGAGTCGGTCATCCTGACGGACACTTTCGTGGACGCCGGCGCGCGGATCGAGCGCGCGATCGTGGACAAGGCCGTCCGCATCGGGCGCAAGGCCCGCATCGGCAAGGCGTCCCCGGGCGAGAAGCCCGCCGAGGGCCACGGCATCACGACGATCGGCAAGAACGCCGAGATCCCCGACGGCGTCACGATACGCCGCGGCGCCGTCATCCACACGGACGTCACGGCGGAGCACTTCACGCCCGCGGCCCGGCGCAAGCGAGCCGCCGCGCAGCGCAAGGAGTCGGCCGGCACGTCCTGAGGCGCCGCCCCGGCGGCGAGCCCTACTTCCGGAGGCCCGCGCCCGGCAAAGCGCGCGAGAGCCAGTCCACCGCAAGCTCCTCGGCCCAGTACCGCGGCCGCGCGGGCCACGGCCCCGACACCCATCCGATGTGGCCCCCGCGGGTCGTGACGCGAAAGTCCACGACGGCCGGCGCCGCGGCCCGCGCGCGGGCGAGCGCTTCCGGCGGCAGGAACGGATCGTCCTCGGCCGAGAGACACAGCGTCGGCGTCGCGACCCGCGGGAGGTACCCGAGCGAGCTCGCCCGGCGGTAGTAGTCGTCGGCGCCTTCGAACCCGTGGAGCGGCGCGTTGGCGGCGTCGTCGAACTCCCAGAACGTCCGGGCTCGGAGGGCCCGCTCGACGTCCATCTTCGCCGCGGCCTCCGGAAACCGCCGCGCCGCCTCGACGGCCTTCTTCTTGAGCGTGACGAGGAAGTTCCCGACGTACAGGCGGCCCAGGGTCGTCTCGAGATACCGCCCGCTCGCGCCGAGGTCGTAGGGCGTCGACATGGCGACGGCGGCGGCGAGCTCCCGCTGCGCCGGGTTCTCGCCGAGCCACTTGAGCAGCACGTTGCCGCCGAGAGACACGCCGATCGCGGCCAGACGCGCCGCCGGCTCGCGCGCGGAGAGCGCGCGGGCGACGAACGCGAGATCGCTCGTCTCTCCCGAGTGATACAGCCGCGGGCGGCGATTGGGCAGCATGCGGTCGAGGTCCTGCGGGTCGCGGGCGCACGAGCGGAAGTTGAGCACCGTGCCGCGCCACCCGCGGCGGGCGAGCTCGGCGAGGAGGCCCTGCACGTAGACCGAGTACGAGCTGCCCTCGAGGCCGTGGAGCAGGATCACCCGGGGCGAGCCGGGAGGGCCGTCGAGATGGTCCAGAACGAGCTCGTCCCCGTCGGGGGTCTCGAGGACCTCCCGGCGGAAGGTCACCTGCCGGCGCTCGCGCGCCAGCCGGCCCCAGACGGTCTGGAGGTGCGGCCCCGGCAGCCACCAGGCGGGGGCGAAGCGAATGTCAGCTTGCATATTTCAGAATCGAGGGACCAAACGTCCCCTCGTGAGGACGAACCGAAACCTTACCCCGTGAAAGCCGTAGATTCTGCCGTTTGTCACAGAGGAGGATGGCATGAAGTTGCGCCCCCGTTCGAGGGCCCTGGCGGCCCTCGTCGCTTCGCTTCTGGCGACCGCCTCGGTCGCCGCCCCCGGACCCGCCCCCGCTCCTTTCACCGTGCCGGTCGAATACTCGAAGCTCCCGAACGGCCTCAAGGTCGTGCTCTCCCGGGACACGACGGCGCCGACGGCGGTGGTCGCCGTCTACTACAACATCGGCTTTCGCATCGAGCCGAAGGACCGCACCGGGTTCGCCCATCTCTTCGAGCACATGATGTTCCAGGGCTCGGAGAACCTCGGCAAGATGGAGTTCATCCGGCTCGTCCAGTCCAACGGCGGGATCCTGAACGGCTCGACGCGCTTCGACTTCACCAACTACTTCGAGGTCGTTCCCGCGCACGCGCTCGAGACGGCGCTGTGGGCCGAGGCCGACCGCATGAAGGGCCTGGCGATCACGGCCGACAACCTGAAGAACCAGCAGGAGGTCGTCAAGAACGAGGTCCGGGTCAACGTCCTCAACCAGCCGTACGGCGGATTTCCCTGGCTCGACCTGCCGCAGTACGCCAACGTCAACTGGTACAACGCCCACAACTTCTACGGCGACCTGAAGGACCTCGACGCCGCCACCCTCGAGGACGTCACGAGCTTCTTCAAGACGTTCTACGCGCCGAACAACGCGGTGCTCGTCGTCGTCGGCGATTTCGATCCGGCCGAGACGAAGGCCTGGATCCAGAAGTATTTTGCTCCCATCCCCGCGGCGAAGCTGCCGCCCAAGCCCGACATCTCGGAGCCCCGCCAGGACAAGGAGAAGCGGGCCTCGAAGCCCGACGCGCTCGCCACGCGCCCCGCCATCGCCATCGGCTACCACGCCCCGAAGCGCAACACGTCCGAGTACTTCGCGATGGGGATCCTCGACCAGGTCCTCGTCCAGGGCAAGGACAGCCGCCTCTACCAGGCCCTCGTCCAGAAGAACGGCCTGACGGGCGACGTGCAGGGCGGCATCAACTCCGGCCTCGGCGACATGTACAACATCAACGGCCCGACGCTATGGGACGTCTCGCTCTTCTACGACAAGGACAAGTCGTCCGAGCAGATCCTCGCGGTCTTCGACGCCGAGATCGAGAACGTGCGCACGAAGCCGGTCGACCAGGCGACCCTCGACCGCGCGCTCGTGAAGATGCGCTCGGACTTCTACGACAAGATCGAGCAGACCGGCGGCTTCGGCCGCGCGGACCTGCTCGCCTCGTTCGCGCTGTTCGACGACGACCCCGCCCGGATCAACCAGCTCGAGGCGGAGTTCCGCAAGGTCACGCCGGCTCTCCTGCAGAAGACCGCGCAGGAGTACCTGCGCCCCGAGAACCGCACCATCCTGGTCATCGAGCCGAAGGCCGAGGCCAAGCCGCAGCCGAAGACCGGCTCCTAGCAGAGGAGGACAAGACGATGATGAAGACCCGAACCATGCTTCTCTCGGCCGCCCTGGCGGTCGCGCTCGCGCCGGCCCTCCGCGCGGACAAGCAGGCGCCGCCGCCGCCCGCCACCCCGAAGGGATTCTCGGTGCCGAAGCCGAAGACATTCACGCTCGACAACGGCCTCGCCGTCACGCTCGTGCCGTACGGCACGGTCCCCAAGGCCACGATCCGTCTGGCGGTGCTGGCGGGAAACGCCAACGAGGGGCCCAACCAGGTGTGGCTGGCCGATCTCGTCGGGGACATGCTCTCCGAGGGCACCTCGACGCGGACCGCGTCGCAGATCGCCGAGGCCGCCGCGAAGATGGGCGGCTCGATCGACGTCACCGTCGGGGAGAACCGGACGGAGATCGGCGGCGACGTGCTCGCCGAGTTCGGGCCCGAGATGGTGGCGCTCGTGGCGGACGTGGCGCGCCATCCGAAGTTCCCGGACTCGGAGCTCGCGCGCCGCAAGGCGGACCGCCTGCGCCAGCTTTCGATCGCCCGCAGCCAGCCGCAGCCGCTGGCGCAGGAGAAGTTCCGCGCCGTCCTGTACGGTGATCACCCCTACGGGCGGCTCTTCCCGACCGAGGCGATGCTGCAGGGATACACGCTCGCCGACGTGAAGGCGTTCTACGACAAGAATTTCGGCGCCGCCCGCGCGCACCTCTACGTCGTCGGCCGGTTCGACGACGCGGCCATCGAGGCCGCCGTGCGCAAGGCGTTCGGGGACTGGAAGCGCGGCACGCCGGCGCAGATCCCGGCGCCTTCGCCGAAGAGCGAACGGGCGGTGTTCCTCATCGACCGCCCGGGCGCCGTGCAGTCCACGATCAACCTCGGGATGCCCGTCATCGACCCGTCCCAGGCCGACTGGGACGCGCTCTTCCTGACGAACGTGCTGCTCGGCGGGTCGTTCTCCTCGCGCATCACGTCGAACATCCGCGAGCAGAAGGGCTACACGTACTCGCCGAGCGGGCAGCTCTCGAGCCGGTTCCGGGACGCCTACTGGGTCGAGGTCGCCGACGTCACGACCAGCGCGACCGGGCCGGCGATCAAGGAGATCCTCGGCGAGATCGACCGCCTGCAGGCCGAGCCGCCGTCGGACAAGGAGCTGAAGGGCTTTCAGAACTACCGCGCCGGCGTGTTCATCCTGCAGAACTCCTCGCGGCCCGGCATCATCGGGCAGCTCGAGTTCGTGGACCTGCACGGGCTGCCGGCCGACTACCTGAACGGCTACGTGAAACGGATCTACGCCGTCACGCCGCAGCAGGTGCAGGAGATCGCGAAGAAGTACCTCCAGGACGACAAGGCCACGATCGTGATCGTCGGGGACCGGAAAGTCATCGAGGAGCAGGTCAAGGCGTTCGGACCGGTGAAGTAACCGTCGCGGTAGCTCACTCGGAACCTGCTCCCTCCGGGCGCACCGGCCCAAGGCTCGCCGGGTTGCCGGCTCGACCTTGGGCCTGGTTCCTTCGCCGCGCTACCGCTCCCGCGGCGCGAGGCTCCTCCCTCGGTTACTTCGGGAGACTCCTCGCGCCGCGACCCTGACGGTCATCCACGCCGGCTTCTTCTTTGCCACCCTCGCGTAGACCGGACAGCTCGGGACGTGGGCGCCGCGCAGGTATCCGGTGCTCAGGAGAAACGAGCCGACGATCTCGCCGCCGGTGAACACGAACGTCTCCTTGAAGAGTTTCTGCCATCGTTTGCGGGAGCGCGGATGGTGGGCGTCGAGCCACTTCGCGAAGGATCCGTGCGAGTCGCGGATCGCGAGCAGGCGGCGCGCGTTCTCGATCACGGCGCGGACCTTCAGGCGATTGCGGATGATGCCCGGATCCGCGAGCAGCCGGCGCACCCGGCGCGCGTCGAACGCCGCCACGGTCTCCGGGTCGAAGCCTTCGAAGGCGCGCCGGAATCCCTCGCGCTTCTGCAGCATCGTCAGCCACGAGAGGCCCGCCTGGTTGATCTCGAGGGCCAGGCGCTCGAGGAGCGCGGCCTCGTCGCGGACCGGAAAGCCGTACTCGCGATCGTGGTACGGGCCGTGGAAGGGGTGGCCTTTGGCGACGCGGCAGTAACTCATGCGGAGAGTCTATCGACGGGGCGTATCATCTTTCCCATGAAGCGTCTTCTGCTGCTCGCGATCGCGGTGGCCGTCGTCTGGTACCTCGTCAAGTCCTACGGGCTCTTCTCCCCCGCCAACCCGGCGGCGCCCGCGGGGGGTCCCGTGGATCGCGCCCGCGCGGCGGCGGCCGCCAGCGACGCCCGGACGTCGGCCGGATCGGCCGTGGCCCGGGAAGCCGATCAGTCGGCGCCGAACGGCGGAGTGACCGAGAACATGACGCCCGACCAGGTCCGCGCCCTGCTCGGATCGCCGGACGACGTGTCGACGGAAGGGTCGCGCGAGACCTGGACGTACCGGAGCGTCGGCAAGACCGTCGTGTTCGAGAACGGGGTGGCGGTGTCGGTGCGGTAGCAGGGGCGGAAAACACGGGGCCCCTCGCTACGCTCGGGGCGGCCACATAGCGGCGGGCGTGCCTGCCGCTATGTGGCCGTCTTCTTGAACCGCGCCACGGCGAGCCCGATGATCAGCACCGTGTAGAAGCTCAGCCACGCCACGGGGCGCCAGAGTTCGGCCAGGCCCGCCCCGCGCAGGATGATCCCGCGCAGGACCTCGATGAAATACCGCGCCGGGATGATCCGCGAAAAGTACTGGAAGACCTTCGGCATCCCGTCGATCGGGAACACGTAGCCCGACAGGAACACGAACGGCAGGAGGAAGAACGTCGACATCTGCATCGCCTGCATCTGCGTGGCCGCGAGCGTCGAGATCAGCATGCCGAGGCCGAGGACGGCCGCGATGAAAATGAGCCCGATCGCGTAGAGCGACGCCACCGAGCCCTGGATCTGGATGTCGAAGAGGAAGCGCATCAGGACGAGCGTCATCGTGAGCTGGACGAGCCCGATGAGCGTGAACGGCACGATCTTGCCGAGGATGATCTCGGTCCGCGTCGCCGGCGTGACCTGGAGCTGCTCGAGCGTGCCGCGTTCGCGCTCGCGCACGATCGCGCTCGCCGTGAACTGGATCAGCGTGAAGGTCAGGATGATGGCGATGAGCCCGGGAATCACGAAACGCGCCGTCTTGAGGTCCGGGTTGTACCAGGGCCGCACGCGCAGGTCGAACGGCATGTCGCGCCACTTCCAATCCGCCTGGCGCGCCAGCGCGCGGATCGAGAGGCCGTTGGCGATCCCCGACGCGATGGACATCGCCTGCGTGGCGGTCGTCGTGTCGGCCGCGTCGACGATCAGGAAGGCCCGCGCCGGCGCCCCCCGGTGGAAGTCCTTGCCGAAGTTGCGGTCGACCACGAGGCCCACCGAGGCCCGCGCGGAGTCGATCTCCCGGCGAAGGCCCTCGAACGACCCGACGTGGCCGACCACGTCGAAGTACTCGGTGGCGACCATCTTGGACACCAGATCCCGGCTCTCGACGGACTTCGCCTCGTCGTAGACCACCATCTTGAGGTGCTTGACGTCGTAGTTGATGGCGTAGCCGAACACCAGGGTCTGCATGACTGGCACGAAGACGATCAGGCGCAGGGTGATCGGGTCCCGCTTGAGCTGCAGGAACTCCTTCCAGGTCAGGGCGAGCAGACGTTTCATACGGCGACCCTTTCGGAAACCGCGGGCTGCTGCCGCGCGAGCGAGACGAACACGTCCTCGAGGGAGGGCTCGGCAGGCTCCGGCTCGCCGAAGGGCTTCACGAGCCGGATGGCCTCGCCCTCCGATCCCTGCCGCGCCACGACCCGGAGCCGGCGGCCGAAGAGATACGCGTCCTCGAGAGGGGCCGCGCCCCGGACGCGCGAGAGCTCCTCGAACGGGTCGGCGCCGGCGGCGGCCGCCACCTGGAAGATCCGCCCGCGGAGGCCTTCCTTGAGGCCGTGCGGCGGCCCGTCGGCGATCAGCCGGCCGTTGAGGATGAAGGCCAGCCGGTCGCACTGCTCGGCCTCGTCCATGTAGTGCGTCGTGACGAGCACGGTCATGCCGCGCTCGGCCGCGAGCTCGTAGATCAGGTCCCAGAAGAGCCGCCGGCCCTTCGGGTCGACGCCGCCGGTCGGCTCGTCGAGAAAGAGCAGCTCCGGCTCGTGCAGGAGAGCCGCCGCCAGCGCGACGCGCTGGCGCTGTCCGGTCGACAGGCCCGCCGTCATCGCGGGCAGCAGCGGCTCGAAGCCCAGCCTCGCGGAAAGCTCCGCGATCCGGCCCCCCAGCCGCGCCTCGCCGAGGCCGTAGAGGGAGCCGAAGAACCGGAGGTTCTCCTCGACGGAGAGGTCGAGGTAGAGCGAGAACTTCTGGCTCATGTAGCCGAGCCGCGATTTCCACTGCTCCGTGTCGCGCGCCACGTCGAGCCCGCCGAACCCGGTCACGGAGCCCGACGTCGGCTCGAGAAGGCCCGTCAGCATCCGGATCGTGGTGGACTTGCCGGAGCCGTTCGGACCCAGGAAGCCGAAGACCTTGCCGCGCGGCACGTCGAAGTCCAGGGCGTCCACCGCCGTGAACGCGCCGAACCGGCGCGTGAGCCGGCGCACCTCGAGAAACGCGGCGGGCGCGGGGCCGGCGCTCACGCGGCCTCCCCTTCCTCGCTCTTCAACACGAAGACGTCCTCGAGGGAGGGCGCCAGCGGCTCGATCGCCGAGGGCTCCACGAGGCCGGCGAGCGCGGCGCGGACGGCTTCGAGCAGCGCCGGCCCCGAGCCCGCCGCGCCCCGCACGTGAAGCTGGGTTCCGAAGAGAGAGACGTCGTCCACCTCCGGCAGCGCCGCGAGCCGCTCGCGCACGTGCACGCGGTCCGACGAGCGGATGAGGAACAGCGGCCGGGAGTACGCGGCCAGGATCTCGTCGCGCGTGCCGAGCGCCGAGAGACGCCCCTCGTCGAGAAAGCCGAGGCGGGTCGTGTACTCCGCCTCGTCCATGTAGGGCGTCGAGACCAGGATCGTGAGGCCCTGGTGGTGCAGCTCGTTCAGCAGGCTCCAGAACTCGCGGCGCGACACCGGGTCCACGCCCGTCGTCGGCTCGTCGAGGAGCAGAAGGTCCGGCCGCGTCAGGAGCGTCGCCACGAGCGCGAGCTTCTGTTTCATGCCTCCCGAGAGCGCTCCCGCCAGCCGCGCGCCGAAACGGTCGAGGCCGACGCGCGCGAGCAGGTCCTCGGCCCGCCGGCGCGCCTCCGGGGCGGGGACGTCGTAGAGCCGCGCCCGCAGCTGGAGGTTCTCGTCGACGGAAAGGTCCTCGTACATCGCGAACCGCTGCGGGACGAAGCCGAAGGTCACGCCGGGGTCGCGCGCCAGAGTCCCGGAGGTCGGCGCGAGGAGGCCGGCGACGATCCGGAAGAAGGTGGACTTCCCCGCGCCGTCCGGGCCGATCAGGCCGAACATCTCGCCGCGGGCGATCGAGAGATCGATTCCCTTGAGCGCGGTCGTGGCGCCGAACTTGCGGACGAGGGCGCGGGCCTCGATCACGGCGCGGCGGCCTCGCCCGGAGCGATCGCCACGTCCGCCGGCTGTCCCGGCACGAGCGGTTCCTTCCACCCGCGGTCGAGATCCACCTTGGCCGAGTAGACGAGGTTGACCCGTTCGCTCTTCGTCTCGACGGGCTTGGGAGTGAACTCGGCGTCCGGCGAGATCTCGGTCACGTGCGCCGGGAACTCGCGGCCCGGGAAAGCGTCCACGCGAACCGTCGCCGCCATCCCCGCCCGCACCCTGCCGAGCTTCGGCTCCGGGATGAAGGTGCGCACGTAGAGCCGGTCCGCGAAGGCGAGCGTCACGGCGGGCTGGCCGGCGGCGAGCAGCAGGCCCGGCTCGGCGATCCGGTGCAGGACGACGCCGTCGGCCGGCGCCCTGACCTCGGCCTCGCGGGCGAGGATTTCGGACTGCTGGAGGACGGTCTTCGCCCGGCCCATGTCGTAGCGGGCTTCCTCGGTCTGGAACTTCCGGAACCCCTCGACGGTGAGCCGCCGGCGCTCCTCGCTCGCCTTGAGCGCCGCCGCCGCGCGGTCGAGATCGGTCTTCGCGACTTCGAAATCCCGCTGCGTGCCGATCTTCTCGGTCAGCAGGGTCCGCTGGCGCTCGAGCTCGGTCCGGGCCAGGTCCACCTGCGCGCGCTTGTCGGCGACGTCCGCGTCGGCGGCCATGATCTCGGGCTGGCGGCTGCCCACGGCCATGTCCTGGTACTTTGCCTCGGCCGAGCGAAGGCCCTCGCGGTCGCGGTCCACCGCGATCGCGGTCTCGCCGAGGTCGAGGCGCACGAGGACGTCCCCCGCCTTGACGCGGTCGCCCTCGCGCACGCGGACCTCGGCCACGCGCCCGGCGACTTTCGGGGCGAGGTCGACGAGCGGCGCCTCGATGCGGCCCTGCAGGTGCACGGTTCCCGAGTCCTTCGGGCGGCAGGCGGCCGCGGAAACGGCCAGGAGGAGAAGCAGAGACCGGCGGGAGGAATTCATCGGACATTCCTTTCCGCGACGATCGCGCCGCGCGTCCAGATGTCGAGAACGGTGTCGAGATAGTCGTCGAGGGGCATCGGCTCGTCGAGGATTCCCATGACGTGCTGGAGAAAGACGAACGAGTGGAGCGTGGCGAGAAACGCCATTGCGGCCGCGCGCGGGTCGTCGAGACGCAGCCTGCCCTTCTTCACCGCGCGGCGCATGTAGTCCTCGAGGTACGCCAGGTTCTTCTGCGGCGGCGTGGGCCGCGCCGCCGGGTCGAACGGGAGGGGGATGCGGCCGACGCCCGGAACCCTCTTGAAGTAGACCCAGCGCGCGATGATCTGCGCCATCTTCGATTCGAGAAACGGGACCATCGCCTCCGCCGCGCGGCGCAGCACCCGGCGCGGCGGCTCCGAGCCGTCGAGCTCCGCGAGGAACTCGAACGGCATGGGCTCGGCGTCGGCCTGGCCCATGCACGCGACGAAGAGATCCCGCTTGGTGGGCGCGTGACGCAGGAGCGCCGCGGCGGACACCCCGATGCGGCTCGCGATCTCGGAGAGCGTGGCGCCCTCGTAGCCGCGTTCGACGAACGTCTCGCGAGCGGCCGAGAGGACCTGGTTGCGGCTGACCCGTGCGGTACGTCCCATAAGTAAATAACTAAATACTAATTTACAAATTGACTGTCAAGGCCCATATGTAACCGTTGAAATATTACTACGTAGGTTATGGTTCAAGACACCAATGGCGAAGCTCCTGTCCGTCAACGTCGCGCTGCCCCGATCCGTCGAGCACCGAGGGCTCACCGTCCGCACCGGGATCTACAAGGAGCCCGTCTCCGGCCGCGTCCGCGTCGGCCGGCTGAATCTCGAGGGCGACGCCCAGGCGGACCTCCGGGTCCACGGCGGACCGGACAAGGCCGTCTACGCCTACGACCTTTCGGGATACGAGCACTGGCGCCGCGAGCTGTCCCGGGAGCTTCCCTGCGGCCAGTTCGGCGAGAACCTCACGGTCGAGGGCATGCCGGAGACCGACGTGCGCATCGACGACGTCTACCGGATCGGCGGCGCGCTCCTGCAGGTTTCGCAGCCGCGCTCGCCCTGCGGCAAGCTCATCATGAAGATGGGGCTGCCCGGCTTCGCGGAAAGCTTCATCGCGAGCGGCCGCACCGGCTTCTACTTTCGCGTGCTCGAGGAAGGCGAGATCGGCGCGGGCGACGCGATCGAGCTGGTCTCGCGGGACCCGTCCGGAATCACCGTCGAGCGAATGACGCGCCTGACCTACGGCGAGTGACGACCCGGCCTCGAATCGCGGCGGCGCGCTACAGGGTCGCCAGGAACTGGTAGTAGTCCTCGGGCGTGTCGGAAAGGCTCATCGAAAAGCCGCTCGGCACGAGGCGCGCGAGCGCCGGCGGCACCCGGAAGGAACGCACGACCTTGCCGCGCACGGCGATGCGCTTGCCGGCGGCCAGGTGCAGGTTGGCCGTCAGGAACGTTCCGGGATTGGGCAGCCGGATCGAGCGCACGAAGATGCCCGTCGGCGAGACGTCGTAGGTAAAACCGGTACAGCTTGCCCCGAGGAGATTGAACTCGACCAGAAACCGGCGCTTCTTACGGGCGAAGGTCCGTCTTTCCGCCATCGCCTTTCGAGTCGGGCGGGAATCCTCGCTGGATCCCCGCCGGGAGCTTTCTGATCGGATTCTCCGCCCGCCCGGGGCGGAGCGCAACAGGAATGTTCGACTAGCTCCCCGGCTCGCGCTGGAAGACGAGGCCGCGCACGCGGCCCGCGTCGAGCGTGAAGCCCGAGACCTTTCCGCCGCCCCGCGAGAACGTGATGTTCATCCCCGCCACCGTGAACGTGTTCGCGACCGTCGGCCTGAGCGGCTCCTCGGGGAAGCCGCGATGGCGGATGAAGAGCTTTCCGTCGGCGGCGACGAGCTTCCAGCGCGTGTCGACCTCTTCGCTCGCGTAGGTTCCGGCAAACGCCGCCAGATCCGCCGGCCCGGGCGACCAGATGTCCACCGGCTCGAAGGTCTCCGTCTCGACGTCGTCGTCCTCGCCGGTCGTCGTGACGACGAGGGCCGACCGGCCCGTCGGACCTCCCGCGCGCACCGCGGCCTCGCTCCGCCCGCCGGGAAGCCCCTCGATCCGGAAGCGGCCGGCGGCGATCGGAACGAACGTCAGGCTGCGCCGGCCCGTCTCCCCGACCAGCTTGTTGTCGCGCACCGACACCGTGACGATCTGGCCCGACGCCGGATTCCGATAGGCCCCGCTCAGCCGCTTCATCTCGGCCGCGGGAACAACGATCCGCGCCTCCGACTTCTTCGGCTGCAGCTTCGGCGCATCCGGGGTCATCAACGCGCCGAGATAGACCTCGGAGACCTCGTGGGCCAGCCGGCTGGGGTTCGCGCTCGAGAGGTTGCACAGGCACGCGACCGAGAATCTCTGCTCCGGAAACCGCAGCAGCTGCGCCCGGTACCCGACCCAGGCGCCGCCGTGGCTGACCGTGGGCAGGCCCTTGTACTTTTCCAGGATCAGCGCCGAGGCATAGGCGAGCTTCTTGCCGCTGTTCAGGACGCCGACGACGTGCATCGCGTCGAGCAACTGGCGGTCGCCCACCTTCGGCTCGTAGAAGTTCTGGTCCCAGAGCTGCAGGTCCTCGACCGTCGTCTGCACGCCGCCGTCGCCGTTTTGCTCCCAGTCGCCCATGTCGATTCCGAAGCCCCCGCCGTCGGTCTTGCTGTAACCCGTCGCGCGGTTCGGGACGATCCGGGTGTGGAGCTCGTTGAACTGCGTGTGCCGCATCCCGAGAGGCCCGAAGATGCGCGCGGCGGCGAAGTCCCGCAGCGACTGACCGCTGGCGCGCCGGACGACGACCGACAGCAGGAAGTAGCCCGTGTTCGAATAGAGATGCTCCTCGCCGGCGGCGAAGTTGGGCGCCTTCTGGCGCGCGATGGCCTCGAGGGCGTCCTCGTCGGTCGTCAGGTCCTCGGTCTGCACCCCCTGGAGCTCCATGACCTCGATGTAATCGCGCAGGCCGCCGGTGTGGTGCAGGAGGTTGCGGATCGTCACGGGCTTGCCGTACGCCGGGATCTCGGGGATCCACTTGCGGATGTCGTCGTCGAGGGAGAGCTTGCCGTCGCGGGCGAGCAGGTGGATCGCGAACGCCGTGAACTGCTTCGAGGTCGAGCCGATGTCGAAGACCGACTGCGGCGAGTTGGCCACCCCGAGCTCGAGGTTCGCCATGCCGTAGCCGCGCTCGTAGACGATGCGGCCGTCCCGGTACACGCCGAGCGCGCAGCCGGGCGAGTCGGACCGGTCGTATTCGCGGAAGACCGCGTCCACCTTCGCCTTGACGTCGGCCGGAGCCGCCCCCGGCGACGCGCTCGCGGTGGCCAGGGCCAGGAGGGTCGAGAGGGCGAATTGCATGGCGCGGAAGTCTATCTCCCGGACGCCTCGAAGCGCTCGATCTCGGCGCGGCGCTCCGTCGAGAGCGGCTTGGCGGCGCGTTTCTCCCAGTCGTAGCAGACCTGGGTCGTCTTCGCGTCGGCGACGAGCCGCCCGTCCGGGCCGGTCACGCGGTAGGAAAAATCGAAGGAGGAGGTGCCCAGGCGCGACACGTGGATCTCGATCTCGAGGACCTCGCCCATGTGCACCGACGAGCGATAGTCGATCTCGGCGCGCGCGACGACGAAGTCGATCTTCCAGAATTCCGCCGACCCCCGCATCGCGAGCCAGTACTTCTGGCGCGCCCACTCGAGGTACCGCAGGTATGCCACGTTGTTCAGGTGGCCCATCGCGTCGATGTCGCCGTAGGGCACCTCGACGGAGAGCTTCAAGGCGCCGCCCGCCGGAAGGCGAAGTCTTCCTTCTTGCCGTCCTTCTCGAGCGTGCAGACGAGCCTGTCGTCCGAAGGGCGCGCGTAGGAGAGCCGCACGAGCCCGGAAGCCCCCACCGCGGGCCCCTCGAACGACGCCTGGCGCGCCTTCCAGGACACGAGCTTGAGCTCGAGCGGCGTGGCCTTGTCCTCGCGTCCCACGAGCTTCGCGTCGAAGTGCCGCAGGCGCAGCACGAGCCCGCCTTCCTCCGCCGTAATGGCGAGGATCTCGTAGATGCGGACCTTGCCCCCGGCCACGTAACGCCACATCCCTTGCATCGAATCGCCGGCGGGCGCGCTCCACGTCTCCTCGGACAGGTTGCCGCCCGCGTCGTCCACCCAGCGGCCGCCGAACCACGAGAGGTCGGCGAGCGTCGCCGGCTCGACCGCGCGCGCCGCCGAGACCGCCAGCCACGCCGCCCCGACGAGCACCAGCGTCCGTCGTTTCATGTCAGGCCTCCTTGCCGGGCCCAACGATAGCCCGGTGCCGGTCGATCCAGTAACCCCACGGGACGAACAGCCACATCGCCAGGCCCGACCACTCGACCGCGCGCTCGCTCGGCGGCGGGGGCCCGAGGATGCTCCCGACCCACAGCACCACCAGGAACACCACGAGCGCCCACAACGACCACGAGCCGGCGCGGTCCCGGGCGCGCGTCGCCCGGAGGTAGACCGCGAGCCCTCCGCCGAACACGATGGCCTCGGCGAGGACCGTCAGCGGGACCGAGTTCCAGAGGCCGAGCCCGACGTACGGCCCGCCCTTCCGGATCGGCATGTCGGGACGGTGCACCAGGGCGTCGAGGAACCAGTGGCTCACGACGCCGAAGCCGAACACGATGGCCGCGACGCGCTGCCTACGGAAAAGAAAGTAACCGCCGCCGAGGACGACTCCCCAGACGCCGAGCGCGACGAGGCCGTGGCTGATCGGATAGTCGTAGAAGTCCATCGGCGTGACCGCCGTCGCCCCGGGCGCGATTCGGAAATGCTCGATGCCGGCCAGCGCGAGGATCCAGAGGAGCAGGTCCGCCCACTGGACCGCCAGGAAGAGCGCCCCGAGCGAAATCGCCGGCACAGCCTTTTTGCCGGCGAACCCGAGGCCGAAGTGTCCGAGGAACATCTACCCTCCGGGCCGAGAGTCTCCGCCGGCTCCCGCAGGCGGTCAAGCCCGGAGACGGCCTTGACCCCGTCCCGCGGGCGCGCATATCGTGAGCAGGAAATCGTCCCGCTGAAATTCAGTATCGAAACGCCGACGCGGAGGTGCTCCGTGAAGAGACTGGCTTTCCTCGCCGCCGTCCTCGCGCTGCTCGCTCGTCCGATTCTGGCGGCGTCCTGCAGTCCGACCACCTTCGTCACGGCCGCCACCTACGCGGCTCAGCCCGTTCCCACGGCAATCGCCGTGGCCGACTTCAACGGGGACGGTTTCCAGGACATCGCCGCCCTCCACAGCGGCTATCCGTCATCCACCGTTCTCGTCTTCCTCGGAAACCCTGATGGAACCTTTCAGCCTCCCATCGCAACGTCTGCCCCGGACAATGCATCCTCTCTCGTGGCAGGGCAGTTCAATGCGGGCCCGGACGTGGATCTGGTCCTCGGGCGTTACGACGGCGCGATCGAGACGCTGTTGGGCAACGGGGACGGCAGCTTTCAGCCTGCCATCGTGTCCCCCCCGGGCCCGCCGGTCTCGTTCTACGCAATCGCCGCGGCCAATCTCGATACGGACGCCAACCTGGACATCGTGGGCGTCGGCGGCGGCGCCGTTGCGGTCCTGCTCGGAAACGGCGACGGCACCTTTGCCGCTCCCGTTGCGTATCCCACGTTCGGCTCAGCCAGTTCCGTGGCCGTCGGCGACATCGACGAGGACGGGGCCGTCGACCTCGTCACGGTCGGCGGTGGGAACGCGCTCACGATCCTCCTCGGGGCCGGGGACGGGTCCTTCGGCCTTCCCTCTTCGGTCGCGGTCGGCCAGCACTTGCTGGACGTTCACCTGAGCGACCTCAGCCTCGACGGTCACCTCGACATCGCCGTCGTCACGAACGACGAGTACGTCGCTGTCCTCATCGGCGACGGCGACGGAACGTTCCACGCTCCTCGAGACTACCCCGCGGGTCCGAGCCCCGTCTTCGTCGGCGTCGGCGATTTCGACGGCGACGGGAAGCCGGACCTCGCCGCCGCCAGCGGCGTCTCGTATCCGTACTCTTCCTCCCTGGTGTGGCTCCTGCCGGGCAACGGGGACGGCACGTTTCGCGAGGGCGCCCGGTTCGTTTCCTCCGGGGGCCTGACCGCCTTCGCCGTCGCCGACTTCGGCGCCAGCCCGAGCTCCGACGTCGCTCTGCTGAACAACTCGGAGCGGCCCCTGGCCGTCATGATCGGAAATGGCGACGGCACGCTCCAGGCCGTGCGCGCGGTCCCCACCGACCTCCCGGCGAACCAGCTTGCCTCCGGCGACTTCAACGGTGACGGTCGACCCGACCTTGCGGCCGCGTCCTCGAGCTATGGGTCGAACTCGATTCAGATTCTCATCGCCGACGCCCAGGGAGGCTTCTACTCGCTCCCGGCGCCGTCGCTCCCCGAGTCGCCCGCCACCCTGGGCGCCGGCGATTTCACGGGAGACGGGTATGTCGACCTGCTAATCACCGCACAACAGGCGTCATATCTCCTCCCGGGCAACGGGGACGGCACGTTCCAGGCCCCGTCCGCCATTCCCCTGGACGGCTACTCGAACTCCATGCTGACCATCGCCGATTTCAATGGGGACGGCCGCCTCGACTTTGCCGTTGCGCCCCTCGGCGGCAGCGGCGGCAACCGGCTCGAGGTCTTTCTCGGCAACGGCGACGGCACATTCCAGTCGCCGATCCTGAGCCCCCTCGACGGAAACCCCAATTCGTCGGTGGCTGGCGACTTCAACGGCGACGGCCGGCTCGACGTGGCGCTCGTCAACGGGACCTGCTGCGGCTCGGCCAACACCGTTTCCGTCCTGCTTGGCCAGGGAGATGGCTCTTTCGGCCCGGCCGCGAATTTCGCGACAGGCACCAACCCGACCTCGATCGCGGCCGCCGCGTTCGGATTCGGCTCGAACGATCTCGATCTGGTCGTCGCCAACGCCGGTGATTGGACCGTCTCGTTCCTGCGCGGAAACGGTGACGGCACGTTTCAGGACCAGATACTCATCGGGTCGGCCTGGGCGCCCCAGACGATCGTGGCCGGCGATCTCGACGGCGACGGCCTCGCCGACATCGCGACGGCCAACATCCTGCCCGGAAGCGCGTCGGTGCTGCAGGGCCTCGGCGACGGAAAGTTCCGGAGCGCCGAGTACTACCCCGTCGGCAGTTCGCCGTTTCCGATGCTGATCGTGGATCTCTTCGGCAACGGCACGCCGGACGTCGTCGTCGGAAACGAGCAAGGAGTTTCGCTCCTCGTCAACCCGCACCTCGCCGCGGCTCCCCTGCTTCCGGCCGGGACCTGCGAGGGTTCCGGCGGCAACATCCGCGTCCTCGCCGGCGGTTTCGGGCCCGTGACTTACCAGTGGCGCAAGGACGGTGTTCCGCTCGCCGAGGTGGCCCCCTTCTCGGGCGTCACGACGCCGGTTCTGATCATCAGTCCCGCGACGACCGCGGAGGACGGTGACTACGACGTCGTGCTCACGGACTCCTGCGCTTCGACGACCTCCACGACGACGTCCTTCACGGTCGATGCGCGCCCGCCGCAGCCGAGCGTCGTGATCGCCCCGACCGTGCCCCCGGGAACGCCGGGCCTCACGGCGAGCGTCGCCACGCCGGCGCCCGGGCACACGTACGCCTGGGCGCTGTCGGGCGCCGTCATCACGGCCGGGCAGGGAACGAGCGAGGTCACCTTCGCCACGCTGCTCCCCGGCGAGCTGATCATCGCGGTCACCGACTATGCCGTGCCCGGGTGCGGCAGCGATTCCCTGCCGCTCACGATCCCGATCGACTACCTGGACGTGCCCCCGTCCAACCCGTTCCACGACGACATCGTCACGGTGGCCCAGGCGGGAATCACGGCGGGCTGCGGCGGAGGCAACTATTGCCCCATCGCCCCGGTGACCCGTGCGCAGATGGCCGTCTTTCTTCTCAAGGCCAAGTTCGGGGCCGCCCACGTTCCGCCCGTCTCCAGCCAGCTCTTCAACGACGTGCCGCCCGGGTCCTTCGCCTACGACTGGATCAACGAGCTCGCGAACGACGGCATCACCTCGGGGTGCGGCAGCGGCGATTACTGCCCCGACGGCTCCGTGACCCGGGCGCAGATGGCGGTGTTCCTGCTGAAGACGCTGGTCGGCTCGTACTACGACCCGCCATTCGGCCCTCAGGTTTTCGACGACGTTCCGCAATACTCCTTCGCGGCGAACTACATCGCGGACATCTACGTCCGCGGAATCACCGGCGGCTGCAGCGCGACCCCGCTGCTCTACTGTCCCGACAGCCCCGTCAACCGCGGCCAGATGGCCGCCTTGCTCGTCCGGACCTTCCTCACGCCGTAAGGCGGCGCGTCTCTACCGCCGCCCGTGCGCGATCTGCGCGGCCTCGGGGAGGCCGCGCAGGCGCAGCATCGCGAGGACGCCGAGGGCGGGACCGGGAGCGAGCACGGCGAAGGCCCAGCGCCAGCCGGCCGCGGCGGCGACGCGGGGAACGAGCTCGATCGAGCCCATCGTCAGCAGGAATCCGATGCAGGTCTGCAGGGTCAATGCGGTTCCCATGTACGGCGGATCCGCGAGCTCGGTGACGCACGCCGAGAACTGCGCCGAGTCGGCGACGACGGCGGCGCCCCAGACCGCCGCGACCGCGAGCAGGAGCGCCGGCGGCGCGTCGAAGAGGAGGCCGATCCCGAGACAGCACGTGCCGCTCACCGCCATCGCCCACGACGTCACCGCCGTCCGGCCCACGCGGTCGGCGAGCAGGCCCGCCGCCACGCAGCCCGCGGCGCCGCTGCCGATGACGAGAAACGCCGCCGCCTCGGCCAGCGCCGGCTTCTCCCCCTGCGCCGCGAAGCTCGCGCGCAGGAACACGGGCACCCACGTCCACATCGCGTAGAGCTCCCACATGTGCCCGAAGTAGCCGAAGTCCGCGAGCGCGACGCCCCGGTTTCGAAACACCTTCGCGATCTGCGAGGCGTCGAACGGCGCGGCGGGCGCGGCGTGCGGCCCGTCCCCGACGAAGAAGAGCACGATCGCGCCGCCGAGCACCCCGAGCACGGAGACGAAGAGGACGTTCGGGCGCCACGCGGCGCTGCCGAGGGCGTTGACGAGATAGGGCGCGGCCTTGCCGAGCGTGAGAGCCCCGACGAGAATCCCGAGCGCCATGCCTCGTCCTCGCCGGAACCAGCTCGCCATGATCTTCATGCCGGGCGGATAGACGCCCGCGAGAAAGAAGCCGGTGAGGAAGCGAAGCGCCAGGGCCGGCGCCGGACCGCGGGCGAAGAGGGCGAGCGCGGCGTTGGCGGCGGCCGCCAGCGCCGCGGAAGCCGCGAAGACGCGCCGCGCCGGGAAGACGTCCGGAAGATTGCCGAGCGCGCTCGTCAGCGTCCCGGCGACGAAGCCGAGCTGCACCGCCAGCGTCAGCCACGCGGCGGTTCCCGGGGCGAGGGACCACTCGGCCTGCAGGGCCGGCGCGACCGCCGAGGCCGAGAACCAGAGCGACATCCCTGCAAGCTCCGCCAGGGAGATCAGCGCCAGCGCCCGCCACCGTGCGGGCGATTCCATGGCGATGGCCGCGGGCCCCATGGCGGCAGAGCTTGACACAAGGTCCCGCGAAGTTCTGCTACGCTCGTCCCGTCGGCCGATGAAAGCTCGCTTCTTGTCGCTCCTCATCGTTCTCCTCGCCGCCGGGGCAGCCGGCCCCGCGCGCGGCCAGGATTCCGGAGCCGGCTCCTGTCCGCCCCAGGGCGACGCCACGAAGCCGAAGCTGCAGAAGCTCAACGTCCTCAAGGCGCGCACGGACGCGCCCTCGGACGACGACATCGACGACACCGCCGACATCAACGCGCTCATCGCGCCGGGAGACGACTCGCAGCGCTGGCAGGCCGACACCGCCGTCGAGGTCACGGCCTTCGTGATCGACGTGCGCGACGGCGGCATGGCGAGCTCCAACTGCCACTCCTCGGACCCGGCCGACCACGACACGATCCTGGACCTCTCGCCCGGGGCGAACATCTCCGACAACGCGCACCGGATCATCGCCGTCATCACGCCGCAATGGCGCCGCATCGTGGCGCAGAACCGCGTGGACTGGTCCACGCGCGCGATCCGGGCGCGCTACGCGCAGCGCTACGTCACGATCCAGGGCTGGCTGCTCTTCAATTCCGAGGTCGCCGCGCGCGCGCTCAACACCGCGCCGAACATCGGCGCGAGCATCACGCGGGCGACCGCGTGGGAGATCCACCCGGTCACAAGCATCGAGCTGAACGAGGACAGCCTCGACCAGCAGGCGTCGGCCGATTACGCCAGGTCGAAGGCGAGCAGCTCCGCGCCCTGATCGCCGGCCTCGAGCCGGAACTCCGTCTCCTCCGAGGCCGCGAGGCCGTCCCCCGCCGAGAGTGAATGGCCGTTGACCGCGAGGCCTCCGCGCAGCGCCTGTACCCACAGGTGCCGGCCGGCGGGAAGCGCGAGCGACGCGGCGCCGCCCTTCTCGAGCACGGACGCATAGAGATTGACGTCCTGGCGCACCGCGATCGATCCGTCGCGGCCCGTGGCGGAGGCGACCAGGCGCAGCCGCCCGCGCCTGGCGTCCTCGTCGAAGTGCTGCTGCGCGTAACGCGGCGTCGCGCCCTCGACGTCGGGCAGGATCCAGATCTGGTAGAAGTGCACCGGCGCGTCGGCCGACGGGTTCGCCTCGCTGTGACGGACGCCGCTGCCCGCGCTCATGTACTGGACGTCGCCCGGGACGATCACCGACCCGTTTCCCATGCTGTCGCGGTGCGCGAGCTCGCCCTCGAGCACGTACGTCACGATCTCCATGTCCCGGTGGCCGTGGGTGCCGAAGCCCTGCGCCGGCCGGACGCGGTCCTCGTTGATGACGCGCAGCGCCCGGAACCCCATGTGGCGCCCGTCGTGGTAGTCGCCGAAGGAAAACGTGTGGTAGGTGTTCAGCCACCCGTGGTCGAAGTGTCCCCGCTCGTCCGCCCGCCGGATCTGGATCATGTACCGCCTCCGACGGATATACGCGCTCCGGGCGCCCGGAGCTTCACGGCTCGCGCCACCACTCCTCGAGCGGTGCGGCGACGGCCGACGGCTCCACCATCTCGCCCGGGCGCGGCAGCGCGATCCGCACGCCCTCGCGGCGCGCCGCCGCGGTTGCCCGCGCGGCCGGCTCGTTCCAGCCGTGGAACGCGAGATTGAACGTTGCCCAGTGAATCGGAAGGAGCAGGCCGCCGCCGAGATCCCGGTGCGCCCGGACGAGTCTCCTCCGGATCCATGTGAACCTCGGGCCAGGTCGGTCCGTAGGAACCGAGGCTCATGAGGGTCGCGTCGAACGGCCCGTGCGCCGCGCCGATGTCGCGGAAGCCGCCGAAGTAGCCGGAGTCGCCGCTGTAGAAGACCCGGTGCCGGGGCCCGGCGATCACCCACGAGCACCAGAGCGTCGCGTCGCGGTCCGTGACGCCACGGCCCGAGAAGTGCCGCGCGGGCGTGGCGGTGAGAGTCGCCCCGCCCACGGCCGCCGCCTCGTCCCAGTCGAGCTCCCGGACCTGCGCGGCCGGAACGCCCCACTCTTCGAAGTGCGCGCCGACGCCCAGCGGGACGAGGAAGAGCGTCCCGCGACGAGCGAGAGCGACGACCGTCGCCATGTCCAGATGATCGTAGTGGTCGTGCGAGATCGCGACCGCGTCGAGCGGCGGCAGGTCCGCGAGCGCGATCGGCGGCGCGAAGAAACGCTTCGGCCCGACGATCGAGGAAGGCGACACCCGATCGCTCCAGACCGGGTCCGTCAACACCCGGACGCCGTCGATCTCGATGAGCGCGCCCGCGTGGCCCATCCACGTCACCCGCAGACCCGAGACCGGCGGCGTGTCGTAGTCGGCGCGGGCGCGAGGCGCGACCGGAATCGGCCGCTGCGGATACCGTACCGCGTCGCCCGTGAACTGCAGTCGCAGCGTCGCCGGGATGTCGTGAGATCGGATGGTGCTCGTCGGGAGGGTGTTCACGAAGCGGCCGTCGGCCCAGTGGCCCGAGCGGCGAGCGCGATCGAGGCGGTCCCCCGCGACCCTGCCGCCGAACGACGCCAGCCACTCCGTCGAACGCGCGAACGCCGCCGCCGCCGCGCCGGCCGCGGCCAGCAGCGCGAATCCCGCGGCACGGAGCTTTCGTCGGGGGGGCCGGCGCATCGCGGCCGATTCTAGCCGCCCCTCCGCCCCGGGCCCTCTCCCCCGAAGGGGAGAGGGCCGTCGAGCGGGCGCTACCCTACAGCGAGTTCAGGAAAGCCGTCGAGCCAGGCCTTCTTGTATCCGGGGAGGTTCGCATACCGGTCGCGCGCCTTCTTGCCCTGCCCGTCATGCGCCATGATCGCCCCGTCGAGCGTCGTCGCCCGTCCGTCGTGCAGATAGGTCGTGATCTTGCGCAGCCCCCACAGGGGCGCGGTGCGCATGAGCTTTCCGGTCGCCAGGTTCTGGGTGATGCCGTCGCCGAGGCTTCCCATGTCGTGGAGCAGGAAATCCGAGTACGGGTGGAAGTAGACCTTGTTGAGAGCGGCCACCGGATTCGCGCCGGTGCGAATCACGGTCCGGTGGCACCCGGCGCAGCCGATGCCCCGGAACACGAGTTCGCCCGCCAGGGCCTGTCCCGTGATCTCGCCGCGCGGCGGCGGGGCGAGGAAGGTCATGAAGTCGTTGAACTCCGCGACCCCCGTGCCGTCGTCGTTGACGCCCGGCATCGGGTTGCAGCTCAAGGAGTCGCAATCTCCCTGCGGGCAGTTCTCCGAGGGAAACTCGGGGTTGGTGACGCCCATCTCGTTTATGTAAGCGTCGCCCGAGAACTGGAAGAGGCTCGGGTTCTGCGCCTTCCAGCCGAACTTCCCGACCGCGTTCTGGCCGGTCGAGATGTTCGCAACGACGCTGACGAGACCCGCGATGCCGTCGCCGTCGTGCAGCTCCTCGCTGCGGATCGCGTAGAACGTGGCGTCGGGAACGGCATCCACCAGGCCGAGGCCGAAGAGCGGCGTCGTGCGCCGCTGCGCGACGATCGTCGCCTCGGGCGGGACGATCTCGGCCAGGTATTCGCAGGCGCCGGCGACGCCGACGCCCTGGCTCTGGATCAGGGAGCCTCCGAACTGAGTCAGGGGATCGAACGTGCCGTCGGCGGCGGTCGCCCCGAACCGGGTCTCGAGGATCGCGCTGCCCCCGCCGATGGCGGCGACGTTGTGGCAGTTCGCGCACGACACGTCGTTGAACACGGGACCCACGCCCTCGTCCACGGTTTCGACGCTCTCGAACTCGGTCTTGCCGTCGTTGAATCGTTCGATCAGGTCGGCCGGCAACCCGGCCAGCGGTTGGCCGAAGTCCGGCGTGTTGTGCGACATGTCGCCGATGGGCGTCAGCGCGGCGCAGCAGAGAACGGCGACGATCGAGGCGGCGATCCGAAACGAAACTCTGGAGCCCATGGGGGCCCTCCTTTCGCTCGGCTCTCGAGATACGGCGGGCTGGGGATCAGTCCGGGATTCGGGAGTCTGGGAGCGACCCTAGAGGCGCCGGCCGCTTCGGACAATTGTCCGGCGGGTCCAAACGATGGTCAGGTTCGGACCGACCCGGAGGACAGCGATCCCGCGATCAGGCAGGGACAGTGTTCGACCGGCCGATGCCGCGCTGCTCCGCGGGCCGATCTCGATGTAGGATCGGCTCTCGTTTTTCACAAGCGAGGAGGTTTCATGCGACGCAAGACGAAGAAGGCCCTCAAGATTTCCGCCGAGCACGCCGCGGTCGCGCTGCGGCTTCTGATCGAGGACGGCAAGGTCGCCGCCGCCGACGTGACGCGCGCGCTCAAGAACCGCGAGAAGCTGATCCGCGATCTGCGCGCCCGGCTCACGGTCCTCGAGGAAGCCGCCGCGCCGGTCGCCCGCCGCCTCGCCCGCGCCGGCCGCAGGGCCGCCCGCCGGGCCGCGCCGAAGGCGCGCAAGGCGATCTCCCAGGCGCAGCGAACGGCCCGCCAGGCGCAGGGGCGGTACCTGGCCGCGATCCGCTCGCTCTCGAAGGAGGCGCGCTCGAAGATCAAGGCGATCCGCAAGTCCTCCGGCGTGGCCGCCGCGATCAAGGCCGCCCGGAAGATGGCCGCGTAGCCCCCGGTCCGCTTAAGTTCGCCATCCCCCGGCCCGATGGGAATCCCGATCTCCGGCGTCGACGCGTTCACGGAGCGAGCGTTCGCCGGAAACCCGGCGGCGGTTTGCGTCCTCGCCGAAGCGCGCGAGGATTCCTGGTTCCGGGCCGTCGCCGCGGAGATGAACCTGGCCGAGACCGCCTTTCTCCTCCCCGAGGAAGGCGAGTGGCGGCTGCGCTGGTTCACGCCGACGGTCGAAGTGGACCTGTGCGGACACGCGACGCTCGCCAGTGCCCACGAGCTGTGGGAGACGGGTCGTGCCGATCCGGCCGCGCCGCTCGTGTTCCGGACGAAGAGCGGACGCCTCTCGGCCTCCCGGCACGGGCCGGCGATCGAGCTCGACTTCCCCGCGGATCCGCCATCGCCGGCCCCCGCGCCGCCGGGCCTGCTCGAGTCCC
Organism: uncultured Acidobacteriota bacterium; assembly: GCA_963710945.1. Classification (GTDB taxonomy): domain Bacteria; phylum Acidobacteriota; class Thermoanaerobaculia; order UBA5066; family Gp7-AA6; genus DAHUXD01. The sequence continues at coordinate 278,483 of CAVQCH010000007.1, read as the reverse complement.
TCGGCGTCGCGGCGCGCCCGGTCGTGCGCGGACGGTTCGACTTCCTGGTCGAGTTCGAGTCCGAGGCGGTCCTGCGCGGCCTTCGGCCGGATTTCCACGCCCTCGCCGCCGCCGGCGGCGAGGCGCGGGGCGTCATCGTCACGGCGCCGTCGTCGGACCCCGAGTTCGACTTCGTCTCGCGATTCTTCGCGCCCGCCGCAGGAATCGACGAGGACCCGGTCACCGGCTCCGCCCACTGCTGCCTGGGCCCCTTCTGGGCCGCCCGCCTCGGGAAGACCTCGCTCGTCGGTTTCCAGGCGTCCCGGCGCGGCGGCGTCGTCTCGGTCCGCCTCGGCGGCGGCCGCGCCTACCTCGGGGGCAGGGCGGTGACGGTGTGGCGCGGAGAGCTTTCGTAGGCGGCGCCCGACGGGCGTAACATTCGCGGAAGATGGACTACGACGGGGAGGAGCGCCGGCTGGCCCGCTGGACCTGTGCCGCGTGCCGCTCGCCGCGGTTCGCGCCCATCCCGACGGACGGACGTCTGAAGTGCCCGATCTGCTACGCGAGCGTGACGTTCGACGCGCGCAAGCACGCCAATCGCGATCCGGCCGATCGGGGACGCCGCCCCGACGAGATCCCGCCCCGCGCCTGAGCGGAAGAAGAGGGCCGGGCGGCGACGACGGTTTTCCGGAACGGAATTACGGCGTAGGATCCGCCGCATGATGCGCACGCCCGAAGACATCGCCAATCTCTTCGCCTACGGCCGCTGGGCCAACGCGCAGGTCCTCGGCTCCGTCGAAGCGCTCACCCCCGAAGAGCTCGCCCGGCCGATCGGAGGCAGCTTCGGCTCGGTGATGTCTACACTCACGCACCTCTACGGGGCAGACTGGGTGTGGCTCGAGCGCTGGCAGGGCCGCTCGCCGCGCGCGCTTCCGGAGGGACCGGAGCTCTCGTCGCTCGGCCCGCTGCGCGAAAGATGGAAAACCGTCGAGGAAGGCATGCGCCAGTTCGCCGCGTCCCTCACGCCCGAGAAGATGACGCAGCCCCTGACCTACGTGAGCTTCAAGGGAGACACGTTCACGTATCCCCTGGGCGAGACGCTCGTCCACATCTCCAACCACGGCACGTACCACCGCGGCCAGGTCGCGACGCTCCTGCGGCAGCTCGGCAGGACGCCGGCCACGACCGACTATCTCCCCTACTTGCGCTCTCTCGCGAAGTGAAGAACCGGGCGGAGGCCCGACGAGGCCTCCCGCCCGGAAAGACGAAACGAATCAGAACGAGAGCGTGCCGGTCCGCACGAGGTACGCCAGGCGCGCCCGCTGCTCGGGGCGCAGCAGCGCGTGCAGCCTCGCCAGGGCCGACACGACGGCGTCGCGCAGACGCTCGGCGCTCTGGAGGCGAAGGGACGCGCCCGCGCCCGCCTTCGCCGCGTCGAACGCCTCGCCCGAGATCGCGTCCGCGAACGCCGACAGCGCGCGGCGGTGGTCTACCGCAGCCTGGGCGCGCTCGGTCTTGATCTCGTCGAGGATCTTCGCGAGCTCGGCGACCTGGGCCTCCTCGAGCTCCAGCTTGTACGCGAGGAAGCGCAGCGGCCGGCGGACGCCGAAATGACCGCCGCCGAAGCCGGAGTGGCCCGCGTCGTCCTCGCCCGACGCGAAGAACTCGCCGCGATGGCCCCAGCGATCGGGACCGCCGAGGCCGCTCGCCGCCCCGACGCGGCTCTCGCCGCAACGGCCGGCTCTCCAACGGGGAATGAATCCGGGATACATCATGAAACCCCCTCTCGCCGGGGCAGTCGCGCCCGGCGGGTGCAAGACGCGTGGGCGAAATGCCTCACGCTCGAGAAAATCTATGCCTCCCCACTCAAAAAGGGTGCGGAGCGCCCCTCCCTTGTGTCAGGCATCACGCCGGCTCCTGTCCGGAAACTGTTAGACTGAAGGCACTTAGGAGAACAAATGAGACGTTTTGTCGCGGCCGTTTCGACGGCGCTTGTGATTTCTGCGGCCCGGCTCTTCGCGGCCGCCCCGGTCTACTCGAACAACTTCGCGGCCGTTACGCTCGACGGCGTTCGCCTCGGGACGGATCTCAATCCGTCGAACTACTCGATGTTCCCGAGCGTCGTATACGACTCCTCGAGCGGGATCTTTCACATGTGGGTCTTCCCGGCTTCGACCTTGAGCGTCGAGGGCCTGCGTCACGCCACGTCCTCGGACGGCGTGCACTTCATCTCGACGGGCGACCTGAGCTTTGCGGGCGGCAATCCCTTTCCGATCTACGGCGCGCCCGTCGAACCCCAGTTCGAGTTCCCGCGCGCCGCGGCGAACGGAGGCGACTGGAAGCTGCTGCTGTGGACGGAGAACAACGCGTCCGGAACCTACGGCGACTACAACTACAACGAGAGCGTCAACGATATCGGCGTAGACCCCGGCACGCTCGCGGTCGCGCATCAGGGGCCCGTCTACCCGACGAACGGAACCGGCACCTACGGCCAGACGACCGGCCCGTTCGGCCTGGTAGGCGGCAAGCTGTACGTCGCCGACGACCGTCCGGGCGGCATCTCCAAATGGAACTTCAACGACACGACGCCCCCGAGCGTCGACACGCCCGCAGACGCGTCTCAGGACCTCATCACGGGCACGGGGTACGTCTACTTCCTGACCCATCCGGGAGACCCGCTCGGCGTCTACGTGCACAACGTCGGCCGCGTCCTCGACCAGGGCGACGGCACGCTCGGCGTCTACTACTCGCTGCGCCACCCGGACGGCTCGCGCGTGAACAAGCAGATCTACTACGCGCAGTCGGGCGACAACGGCCAGAGCTGGTCCACGCCCGTCGGCATCTTCGCCAACGGCGACGCCGTGCGCGTCGACGGCGCGCCGAACACGTTCGACTTCTCGCATCCCGAGACGACGCTCGTCGGTGCGCGGCGCGTCCTCTATTTCTCAACGAAGGCGGCCGACGGCCAGTTCGTCGTCGCGACGAGCGCGGCACAGAAGCCGACGCCGGGCAGCTGGTCCGGCATCTATGGCAGCGGCCAGGGCGCGGGGGAAAGCGGTCGAGCCGTCATCCGGACCTCCGATGGCGGTTATGCGATCGCCGGAACGAGCGGTGGCCTGACGCCCACGCCGGTCGGCTTCTGGCTTCTGAAACTGTCCAGCACGGGGGACGTCGAATGGCAAAAGGTCTACACGAGGGCCCTTCCAGCCGACTTGACCGTGACGGCACTCGCACAGGCGGCCGACGGCGGATTCGTCGTGGGCGGAAACGCGGGAACGGTCCCCAGCATCCTGATGTTCAAGGTGGATCCGGCCGGAGCGTTGGTTTGGTCGAACACGTACTCCACGAACGATCCGGCTCTTGGAGGAGCGGGCACTCTGATATCGGCGCTGATCCCGACCTCGGACGGCGGCTTCGCTTTCACCGGAGCGGTCGCTTATCAGCTCGGCCTCGGAAAGATCGACGCCAGCGGCGCGCTGCAGTGGATCAACGCGTACCCCGCCGGGTCGACGCAGGGAAGTGACAACAACGTTGTTCGCGCGTTCGTCCAGACTCCGGATGCCGGATTCGCCCTGGCCGGAAATCGTGTCCTACCGGGATACCACGTGCTCAAGACCGACGCGGTCGGCGCCTTGCAGTGGGAAAAGACGTACGGAACGGATCCGGTCTCGGGCATCGCAAATAGGGACGGCGGTGGATTCGTGGTCACGGGTAACTCGGGCGGTCTGGCCGCAGCCATCGGGCTCGATGAAGCCGGAGCACCCCTCTGGCAGCGGTCGTACGCGATCCTTTCATTCGCGACGGACGGCGGCATCGTCGCGTCCCCGCAGGGCGGATACGGCCTGGCCGGTTTCGCGGGTGTCGGCCTGAGTCCGGCCCGCGCATACATCCTGCAGCTCGATGCGAACGGCAATTTCGCGTGGGCGCGCGCCTTCGCCGCGCAGATGGCTTCGACGGCCATGTTCCATGCCCTTGTCCCGACGTTCGACGGCGGGTTCCTCGCCACGGGAGAGGACGTCCTGGGCACGGACTCGCGGCTGCTCGCCGTCAAGGTGGACGCCGGCGGCGAGTTCGTCGGATGTCTGGATGTCGAAGTCTCCGTCGACCTGAACGGCACGGTCTTGAACCTCGCCGTCGCCGATACGGCCGACGCCGCGGTGGACGAGGCGGGTCACACCCAGGTCGACGCTTTGCCCTTGACGGCCGCCGACACCGACGCCGCCGAGCGCCTGATCTGCTCGGGCACCCTCCCCCAGACGCTCGAGGCCGCGGCCATCGCCGTGGACCCGTCCGGCAACGGGGTTGCGGATCCGGGCGAGCAGTTCGCCGTCGAGCCATCGTGGACCAACTTCGGCCTTTCCGCGACGACGCTGGCAGGCCAGACGTCAGCCCAGTCAGACTCGAACGGCCTCGACACCGGGGCGCCGGATCCGCTCGCCGACTACGGCGCGGTCGCCTCCCTCGCCACGGCGGACTGCAGCTCGGCGACTGGCGATTGCTACGCGCTGCAGTTTCTCGGCACGCCGCGCCCGTCGCAGCACTGGGACACGTACGCCGACGAGACGCTGACGACGTCGGACCCGCATCACCAGTTCGCCAAGCGCTGGACGATCCACGCGGGGCTGTCGTTCGGCGACGTCTCCCCTTCGAGCGGCTTCTACCCCTTCATCGAGAACATCTTCCACAACGGCATCACCGTGGGCTGCGGCGGCACGAGCTACTGCCCGACGAGCTCCACGACGCGCGCGCAGATGTCGGCGTTTCTCCTCAAGTCGAAATTCGGCGCCGACCACGTGCCGCCGCCCGCAACAGGCACCATTTTCGACGACGTCCCGGCCGACGCGCCCTTCGCGGCGTGGATCGAGGAGCTCGCTTCGCTCGGCATCACCGGCGGCTGCGGCGGCGGAAACTACTGCCCGAACGATCCGGTCACGCGCCAGCAGATGTCGGCGTTTCTGCTGAAGTCCCTGAACGGCTCCGGCTACCTGCCGCCGCCGGCCGTCGGCCTCTTCGGCGACGTTCCCCTGACCAACATGTTCGCGCCGTGGATCGAGGACCTGTACAACCGGCAGATCACCGCGGGATGCAGCGCGAGCCCACTGCTTTACTGTCCGGCGGACCCCAACACGCGGGCCCAGATGGCCGTGTTCCTGACCAAGACGTTCTCGCTCGTCCTGTACGGGCCGTAGCCTCGGACCTCAGCCCCGGGCGCGCCATCCTTCCGGCCACAGGTGGGCGGCGACGACGGTCGTCGCCGCCCCGATACGGCCGATCGCGGACCACTCAGCGCGGCCAGAGCCAACCGAAGAATCCGGCCGTCAGCAGCCCGTAGACGAGGCCGTCGATCGTGGACTTGATCGTGGTGCTCCACTTGCGCGCGTACCAGATCGAGTCGGGCCAGAGGCCGAGCGCGTAGCCGGCGAAGGCGACGGTCCCGGCGACACGAAACACCATGATGTAGGGCGTTCCCGGCGCGAGGGTGCGACCGGCGACGTACCCGGCGAAGATCCCCACGGCGACCGTGAAGAGAAACCAGTTCAGGAGCCGCCGGCCCATCGAGTAGCCCGGGGCCATCACGGTCATCACGACGAGTGGCCCGCGCTCGAGCTTCTTCTTGTGCTCGGGCGATCTCATGTCGGCCGGGCCGTTCGCGCACGGGAGAAAGTAATCACCCGGCGGAATCGAGAACTTGCGCAGGGCGTCCATGACGTCGTCTTCGGCGGGCACCTTGCCGAAGTCCTTGCGGTGGATGGGCAGGACCATGTGGATGACGAAGCTCGCCAGGAAGACGGCGACGGCGGAGAGCAGGATGGGAAGCCAGAGGGCCGTGAGGGTAACCATATTCACCTCCTCGTGCGAGACGGGGAGCGCACGTTGGCGCCAACCATATCGACTCCCGCGAGGAGGGCAAGGGCCGCCCCCGCCCGCCCGGCCCTCGTCGGGCCGCCGCGGCGGGCGGGAACGGACGCCGGAGCTAGTTGAGGCTCTTGTCCTTGAAGTACTTCGTGCCGCTCAGGTCCACGTTGGCCATCAGACCGGCGCTGCCGATCTGGTAGATCGCCATGCCGTTGACGAAGCCCGTCTGGCCGCCAACTTGCGACGTGCCGGCGGTGGCGTTGGCCGCGCCCTGCGCCTGCCAGCCCTTGTTGACGAAGTTCTGGAAGGACTTCTTGTCCTGGAACAGGAAGACGACCTGGTACTTCTTGCCTCCGAACGCGAGCCCGAAGCCGACCGAGCCCATGTCCATGTACGTGCGCTTGTCGGTCTTCTTGTCGACCGCGACGCCCTTGCCGCCGCCGCCCGAAAAGAAGAAGCCGATCTTCAGGTTGTCGAATGCCGCCCAGCCGTAGGCCTTGTCGTAGAGCTCCTTGGCGGTGGGGTTGGCCTTCAGCAGCCCGTCGAGCGCCGCGCCGGCCGTCGCGTCAATCTGCCCGCGCTTGGCCTCGATCTTCTGGGCCTCCCACTCGGCCTCGGTCTTCTGCTCCTGCGCGACGGCGGGCCCGACCGCGAGAACGAGCGCCGCCGACCCGACGAGCGCCGCCCTCTTCAGACTCAACATGGTTGCTCCTTTCAGCCTGTCCCCGGGGCTGATCCCCGGGCGAAGATCCGGATTCTCTCAGAACGCGGCGAGATCGGTGCCACCTGTTTGCATCAGGGCGCGATGGCGCCGCCGCACGAGCTGCCCGCGCCCGCCGTGCAGCCGAAGCAGTGGCGGCCGGTCACGATGGCGCGCCCCGCCAGGCGCTCCGGGGTCAGGTCGCGGACGTGCAGGGAGCCTCCCTCCCGGGTCCGGGCCGGCAATTCCAGCATCTGGTTGAAATCGCAGTCGAAAACCCGCCCGTCCCACGAGACCGACAGGGTGTTGCGGCACATGAGGCCGGCGACGGTCGCCGGGTTGAAGGCGTTGACGAGCATCTCCATGTACGGCTCCAGGTTGCCGCTCGCCTCCAGCCACTCGAGAAACCGCGAGATGGGCATGTTGTTCAGGACGATGAGGCGGTCGAAAGCGAGTCCGTGCTCGCGCGCAAGGCCCTCCTTCCACTCCCGCTCCATCGCCGCCTGGTTGGCGGGCAGGAAGGCGCCGACGGGGTTCGACACCAGCGTCAGGCGCCGGCGCGGGTCGCCTTTTCCGTAACCGGCCGTGTTGAGCCGTCGCAGGGCCTCGAGGGATTTCTCGTAGGTCCCGTCCCCCCGCTGCGCGTCCGTGCCGCGCCGCCGGTAGTGCGGCAGCGAGGCGACGATCTCGACGCCGCGCTCCGCCAGCCACCCGGGCAGATCCGCCTGGCCCGGCAGCAGGAGGACCGTCAGGTTGCATCGGTCGATCACCCGCCTGCCGCGCGCGACGACGGCATCCACGAGATGGCGGAAGTGAGGATTCAGCTCCGGCGCCCCGCCGGTCAGGTCGACCGTGCCCGCGCCGGTGCGATCGAGGGCCGCCAGGCATGCCTCCACCGTCGCGCGATCCATGACCTCCCCGGTCCGATCGGGCCCCGCGTCCACGTGGCAGTGGCGGCACGTCATGTTGCACAGCTTGCCGAGGTTGATCTGGAAGATCTCGACCGGACCCGGCGCCAGCGCGACGATCCCGCGCGCCGCGAGCGTGCGGCCGAAGTCGCCGCCGTGCGGCAGCGCCGAGAGATCCACGGCGTCGACGCACTCGACCTGGAACGCGGCCGAGGCGAGCGGCAGGCCGCGAGCCTTGAGCGAACGCGTCGGCAGGGCGGCCGACGTCACATCGAGGCCTTCTTGACGTGCTCGAGCATCTGGACGCCGTGCACCAGCGACGCGCCTCCCCGGATCGCGGCGGTCACGTGGACCGCCTCGGTCATCTGCTCGAGATCGGATCCGTTCTTGAGACACTCCTGGCTGTAGGCGTCGATGCAGTACGGGCACTGGACCGAATGCGCCACGGCCAGGGCGATGAGGGCCTTCTCCCGCGCGGAGAGCGCGCCGTCGGCGAAGACCGCCCCGTACCACGCGAAGAACTTGTCGGCGAGGTCCTTGTTTCCCTCCCCGATCGAGGTGAAGTGCGCCAGGTGCTCCGGCTTGTAGTAGTTGTCCATCGGTCCCCCTTGCAGAGAGATGCATTCTCCCCGAGGAGGGATGTCAACGCGAACGGGAGCCGGAAGGAGGACTACGGTCCGTAGAGGAGGAGGCCGAAGGTCTTGACGAGGAAGACGGCCATCTGGCCGCGCGTGTTCGGGTTGGTCGGGCAGTAGATTCCGACGCCGCAGCCGCCCGTGATGCCCTCGTTGTAGAGCTCGACGATCCAGTCGGCGAAGAGGCTCGGGCACGGGACGTCGGTGAACACGGACGTGCAGACCGGCGGCACGTAGCTCGAGCCGTACTTGGCCCGCAGCAGGAACGCCGCCATCTGCTGGCGGGTGACGGGGCTGTTCGGACAGTAGTCGCCGCCGCCGCAGCCCGCCGTCACCCCCTCGTGGTAGAGCTGCTCGATCCAGTCGGCGTACTGGCTCGGGCACGGGACGTCGTTGAAGATCTGCGTGCACGTCGGCGGCACGTAGTTCGCGCCGTGCTGGGCCTTGAGCAGGAACACCGACATCTGCGCGCGCGTCACCGAGGCGGTCGGGCAGTAGATGCCCGCGCCGCAGCCGCCCGTGATCCCGTTGTGGAAGAGGTTCTCGATGAAGGCGTAGAACTGTTGCCCCGTGGGCACGTCCGTGAAGCTCTCGCCCACGTGCAGCGTCCAGCTCTTCAGGAGCCCCTGGCTCAGGGTCTCGTCGAACACGGCGTCCCAGTGCGCGACCGGGCGCGATCCCGAGACGCTCATCACGTAGCAGTCATGCGAGGGCGTGGCCGTGTAGCAGTCGGTCGTGTTGCCGGGGGCGACCGTCCCGTAGTTGGCGGCGGCGTCGTTGATCGCGTAGGCCGGTCCGGCCGGACCGCCGATGTTCGAAGCCGCGCCGGTGAACGTCAGCGAGACGCCCGTCGTGTTCTTCCAGAGCGGACCGACCACGACGGTCTCGCCGGACTCGAGGACGCCGTTCAGGTTCGACGTGGCGCCCGTGCCGTGCACGTCCACGTTCATCGGCTGCGGGCTCGGGTTGGCCGGCGTCGGCGTCACGGTCGGCGTCGGCGTGAAGGTGCTCGTCGCCGTCGGCGTCCGCGTGGGCGTGTTCGTGAACGTCCGCGTGGGCGTATTCGTGAACGTCGAAGTCGGCGTGTTGGTCGCCGTGTTGGTCGGCGTATTCGTAAACGTCGGCGTGAAGGTCGGCGTATTGGACGGCGTCCACGTGGGAGTGTTGCTCGGCGTCCACGTCGGCGTATTCGACGGCGTAAGCGTCGGCGTGTGAGTGGGCGTGAACGTCGGCGTGAAGGTCGGCGTATTGGACGGCGTCCACGTGGGAGTGTTGCTCGGCGTCCACGTCGGCGTATTCGACGGCGTGAGCGTCGGCGTGTTGGTGGGCGTGTCCGTCGGCGTATTCGTCGGCGTGTTGCTCGGCGTCCATGTCGGCGTGTGAGTCGGAGTGAACGTCGGCGTGTTGCTGGGCGTCAGCGTCGGCGTGTTCGACGGGGTCCACGTGGGCGTGTTCGTCGGCGTATCCGTCGGGGTGTTGGTGGGCGTGTTGCTCGGCGTCCATGTCGGCGTGTGAGTCGGCGTATGCGTCGGCGTGTTGCTCGGCGTCAACGTCGGCGTATTGGAGGGCGTCCACGTGGGCGTGTTCGTCGGCGTGTCCGTCGGGGTGTTGGTGGGCGTGTTGCTCGGCGTCCACGTCGGCGTATGAGTCGGCGTATGCGTCGGCGTGTTGCTCGGGGTCAGGGTCGGCGTGTTCGACGGCGTCCACGTCGGCGTGTTGGTCGGCGTGTCCGTGGGGGTGTTGGTCGGCGTATTGCTCGGGGTCCACGTCGGCGTATGAGTCGGGGTGAACGTCGGCGTATCGCTCGGCGTCAGCGTCGGCGTGTTCGACGGGGTCCACGTGGGCGTATTCGTCGGCGTGTTCGTCGGAGTGTTCGTGGGCGTATTGCTCGGCGTCCACGTCGGTGTGTTTGTCGGGGTGTTGGTGGGCGGGATGCTGGTCGGCGTCGCAGTCGCGGTCAGGCTCGGGGTGGGCGTCGGCGTCGCGACCAGGGGGTTGAAGAACAGGATCGCCGAGCTCGCGAGGGACCCGATGTCGGTGTACGTGACCACGTCCCAGTCGCCGTTGGTCAGTTCCCAGCCGATGTCGGCGTGGCCGAGGTCCGGGTTGTTGCTCGCGCCGAACTGGTAGACGAAGCTGCCGTCCTCGTCGAGGATGATCTGGAGGTTGTAGAAGCTGCCCGTGGAGCCCCAGTCCGGAACGCCGACCCACGTCACGACGAACTGGCGGTTGGGCGCGGTCCCGATCGGCGTGGCGGTGTAGAGCACCTGGCAAGCCCGGCGCCGCGCACGTCGTCGGTCCGGGCCCGCCTCCCGATCCGTTGGGGCTCGCGTCGAGGTCGGCCCCGTAGACCTTCATGGTTCGCCGGATGTTGTTGTCGCTGTAAGGAAGTGTGTACGTGCGGGGCGGCCCGGTGTTCTGCGTGCCCGCGCCGCAGTAGGTCTGGTTGAACTGAAGGCGCCCGTTCGTCATGATCTGGAGCTGCGTGTAGGCGGTGGCGCCGTAGGTGAACGTGAAGCCGATGTTGATCGGCGCCGTGATGGCGTCGTCCCCGATCGTGTCGCCGAACCCGCTGCACTGCGTCGGATTGCTCCAGGTCACCGGCGTGTGCCCGGACGGGTCTATCCAGTTGAAGGTGGTGGGTACGTGAGTGTAGGTGGCCGCCTGCACCGCCGCCGCCCAGGCAAAAAGGAGAACGGCCGCCGAGCGCTTGCAAAGCGCAGCGTAAAACATGCCTGTCGCTTTGCGTGAAACTCTCAGTGTGTCTGTATGTTAGCACGACGCCGCGCCTCCGCGGGGTGACACGGCGCACAACTCCCGCACGAGAGAGTGCGCATCGTCACTTGCAGCCGCGTCGAGGCGCGCCCCGACATACGATGCCGGCCCGGTTCGGCCGGGAGCCCGATGGCTCCCCCTTCAAAGCCGGACTTCATTTTTTCTGAGGAGGAAAGTCATGCGGAAGAACCTGCTCCTGGTTTCCCTGGCGGCGTGCGCCGCGATCATCGTCTCGAGCTCCGTCGCCGTCGCGGCGGACAACTGGCTTGGCACGTGGAAGCTCGACGGCGCGAAGTCCAAGTACACCCCCGGACCCACGCCGAAGAGTCAGAGCCTGAAGTTCGAACAGACGCCCGCCGGGATCAAGCTCACGTCGGACGGCGTCACCGCCGACGGAACGGCCACGCACGCCACCTACGTTTCCAAGTGGGACGGCAAGGACGTTCCCTGGGAGGGCAACCCGGACGCCAACGTCGCCTCGCCGAAGAAGGTCAACGACAACAGCTACGAGAACACCTGGAAGAAGGACGGGAAGGCCGTGATGCAGGCGAAGGTCGCCGTGTCCGCGGATGGAAAGACCCTCACCGTCACGCAGACCGGTACCAACGCCAAGGGACAGGCCGTCAGCAACGTGGTTGTCTACAACAAGCAGTAGCCAACCAGACTCCAGAAACGGCGATGGCCCCGCGAAGGGACCATCGCCGTTTTTCTTTTTTGGGGGGATGCGCTACGGACAGGACGTCGGAAACGCCGTCGTCTCCTGGATGGGCACGAATGGCGTTCCCTGCGGGTTGTCCCGGGTGAAGGAAGTCTGTCTCGCCAGGTCGGTGACGGTCAGCCGCACCTCGACGTTGGTCAGGCCCGCCGCGAAGACCCAGTACGCGTTGTTGTTCGCGCATCCGTTCAGGACCTTCGTCACGACTTCGATGTTGGACGCGTCGAAGAACCAGAAATAGCCGGAGTCGTCCGTGAGCTTGACGGCATTTCCGGTGCCGCTGGCGCCATCCGTCGTCGCCCACGACGCGGTGACGGCAAAACGGCCGTCGTTCAGGCAGAGTTGTTTCGGATTCGTCTCGTCGCATAGCGCCACCAGCGCCTCCTGGGCGGGCGCCGCGACGGGGGCGAGGACGAGGTAGAGGAGCGGCAGCGCCATCGAACGCAAAAGGCGAGGGGCGAGGGAACGCATGAATGTCTCCTCCGCGGGAACCCGGACTACCCGGGCAAGGAAATACTTACCACACTCGATTGTACGGGCCGCCGCTCGTCCGAAGACAACCGGGGTTCGATCAAAGCCCGAGCTCGGACAATCCGGGATGCCCGTCGGGTCGGCGGCCGAGAGGCCAGCGATATTTCCGCGCCTCTTCAGGGATGGGGAGGTCGTTGATGCTCGCGATGCGGCGCCGCATCAGGCCATGCTCGTCGAACTCCCAGTTCTCGTTCCCGTACGAGCGGAACCAGTTTCCCGAGTCGTCGCGACATTCGTAGGCGAACCGGACGGCGATCCGGTTCCCCGCGAACGTCCACAGCTCCTTGATCAGCCGGTACTCCAGCTCCTTCGCCCACTTGCGCCGCAGGAACTGCACGATGGCCTCGCGCCCCGACAGGAACTCCGACCGGTTGCGCCAGACGCTGTCCGTCGTGTACGCGAGCGAGACGCGCTCGGGATCGCGGCCGTTCCACGCGTCCTCCGCCAGGCGCACCTTGGCCGTCGCGGACTCGAGGGTGAAGGGCGGCACGGGAGGGCGGTCCGTCAAGCAGCAACCCCGATCGGGAGAGTCATCGGCGCCATCGGACTATACGCGCACCCGGGACCGGCCTCGGGCGGCGGCATACACTGCCTGCCTCCCATGACGGAGAACACGCGGGGCTACGACCGGACGTACGACGATTTCGACTCGCCCTCGATGCGACGGATGCGGGCCGAGGCGTACGGCGAGGACATCGGCCAGCACTCGTGGGTCACGGCCGAGGAGCTCCGGGCGGACATCCCCGCGCTCGGGCTGACCGCCGAGGGCCGATTGCTCGATCTCGGTTGCGGTCCGGGCGGCCCGCTGACCTTCGTGGCCGGGATCGTCGGGTGCCGGGGCGTCGGCATGGACGTCAGCGCGCCGGCGATCGCCGCGGGCCGCGCGCGCGCAACGGCCCTCGGCCTCGCGGACCGGGTCACCTTCGAGAAGGCCGACCTGAACGACCGGGTTCCCCTCGCGGACCGATCGTGCGACGCGGTCCTGTCGCTCGACGCGATCCTTCACCTCCGGGACCGCGCCGCCGCGTTCCGGGAGGTGGCGCGCGTGCTCCGTCCGGGCGGCAGGTTCCTGTTCACCGACGCCGGCGTCGTGACCGGCGCGATCTCGGAGGAGGAAGCCCGGCGCCGCTCCGTTCACGGATACACGCAGCTCGTTGCGCCCGGATTCAACGAGAGCGCGCTCGCGCAATCCGGTCTTCGACCGATCGGCAGCGAGAACCGGACGCCGGGGCTCATCCGGGTTGCGAAGGCCCGGCTCGCCGCGAGGAAGGCCCATCGCGCGGCGCTCGAGGAACGGGAGGGGCCGTCCCGCTGCGAGAGCCAGGAAAGGTACCTCGAGACGGTGGTCGCGCTCGCCGAGCGGGGCGCGCTCTCGAGGATGATGTACCTCACGGAGTCCCCGCCGGGCCCGGCGTGAACACGACATGCGTCCGCAGATGATCCGAATCATACGGGCAGGCCTCCCCCGCTGAGATCGTGGGCCTCGAAGGCGGCTCGAGATCCGCCACGACATGGGAGGGCCTGTGACTCATCTTCTGACCGTCGAACGCATCCTCGACGCACGCTCCCTGGCTTCCGACGCCCGGGACGCCCGGATCCTTTCCCGATTCGATTCCCTCTCCCCGGGCGAACGCTTCGTCCTCGTCACGAAGGACGCCTGTCCCGACTTGCTGCGCCGCCTGCAGGCCGAGCGCCGGGGGCTCTTCGAGTGGTCGCCGCTCGAAACCGGGCCATCGACTTTTCGCACGGAGATCGCGCGGCGCGAGGTGTCCGCGGAAGGGCCGCGGGAAGTCCACGAAGCGCTGTCGTGGGACCACGACCGGCTCGACGCGCTCGAAGAGGCGGCCTTCCAGGCGCGAGAGACGGGCGACCTGCCGGCGGGCTTCGATCTCTACGCCGAGTTCGCGGTCGGTCTGCGGCGCCACATCGGGTTCGAGGAGGATCTTCTCTTTCCCGCCTTCGAGGCGGCGAGCGGGATGCCGCCTTCGGCCGGGCCGACGGCCGTGATGCGCGCCGAGCACCGGGAGATCCTCGAGTTGCTCGAACAGATCGCCGCCGGGATCGGCGATGCGGCGGCGCCGGTGGAGGCGTTGCGCCGGAGGTTCCATGCGGTTCTCGGCGACCACAACCTCAAGGAGGAGCACGTCGTCTATCCCGGCACCGACCGCCTGATCGGCGCCGAGGAGTCGGACCGCCTCGTCCGTAGAATCCAGAGCTACGGGAGCTGATCCGCGGGGCTACGAGGCGCGCCGCGCGGCGGGGCGCTCGACCGCGAGCCCCGGAAACTGCGCGCGGAAGGACTGCGCGATGTGGCAGTTCCAGCACACGCGCTTGTGCGTGGCGAGCACGCGGGGCAGGTCCTCCGCCTTGACGTCCTGCCATTCGATCGTCTTGCCGTCCGGCGCCAGGAGCGCCGGCTTGTGGTCGCTCCAGCGGATTTCCGGAATCTCGTGGCGGCAGAAGACGCAGATGGAGTCCCGGTACCACTCGATCAGCATGTTGCGGACGAGGCATCCGTCCGGCGACGCCTCGATCTGCGAGAGGCACTCCTGGCCGCACCCCTGCTTTTCCGGCCAGCGCGAGCAGGACTCGAGACGCAACTCCGTCTCGCCCTTAAGGGTCGACGCGGCCGCATGTTTCCTGTCGATCTCGACGGCCGCGGCGCAGCCGTTTTCCGGGCAGGTGATCAGGCGCGTGCCCCGATACTTCCGATAGGCGCGCAGGGACAGCCATGTGACCGGGATCAGAGACAGGAGAAGGAGGACAGCGAGGATCTCGAGGCTTTCTGTCATAACCCACCTCTGCCGGCAGGTTAGCGCCGGGGGCGGACCCGCACATGATTCGGTTGGATCAGTCCCCTCGCGGGGCCGGTGTCCGGAAAAAGGGTCAGGCCGGCAGGGCCCCGAGACGCAGTTCCAGCACGAGCCTCGGAGCCGGGACGAAGCCCTGGAGGCCCAGGAACCGGTTCAGGTCGTGCTCGTCCCAGGCCACCTCGGTGCGCAGCCGCTCGATCCCGAGGGCCCGCAGGTTGCGCGTCAGGTTTTCGAGAAGAGCCGAGCCGATGCCGCGCCGGGCGAAACCCGGATCCACGAGGATCGTGTCGAGGACGGCGATCGGCTCCGGCTGACCGAACTCGCCGTAGTGGAGCGAGCCGAGCACCGCTCCGACGATGAAGCCGTCGACCTCGGCGCCGAGGGAGACCTGCAGGTCGGACTCTTCGAGCGCGCGCTTCAACTTCCCCTCGTACCAGGCGGTCCGGTTTCGCCCGGTGAGCGCCTGGTCCATGCGGACCAGCCGCGGGGCGTCCGCCAGCCGGAGCAGGCGCACCGTCACGCCATCGCGTTCTTCGTCCATGCGGCTCCCTCCATGCCGACCCGTTGCCGGCGAAACGCTCCCCAGAGCGCGGCCCCGATCGCTCCCGCCCACGCCGACAGCGGATGGCGGGCCACCTCGAGCGGCGCCGCCCCCTTCGCCGCGCCCTGCGCGAGCGCCGCCTCCAGCGCCGCGGCCAGGCCATCGTCCGCGGCCAGGCCGCCGCTGACGAACACGACCCCGGCGACGCCGAGGGACTGCAGCAGGCGCGCGAAACGGCCCGCCATGCTGTCGTGGATGCCGCGCAGGATGTCGGCGGCGCCGAGGCCGCGCGACACCATGTTGATGACGTCGGTCTCCGCCAGCACGGCGCAGATCGAGCTGACCGTCTCGGGCTTCGTCGCCGACATCGAGATCGCTCCGATGTCGGCTTGCGACACGCCGAGATATCGGCGCGATGTTCTCCAGGAACTGGCCCGACCCCGACGCGCACTGGCTCGTCATCTTGTAACCGAGCACCTTGCCGCGGGAATCCATGGCCACGGCGCGCGCGTGGAGCGCGCCGACGTCGAGGACCGACCGCGCCCGCGGCTCGAGGTACAGGGCCCCGCGCGCGTGGGTCGTCATGCCGTAGAAGTGGCCGGTCGCGATCGGCGTCGACTCGCCCTCTCCGGTGGTCGCGACGTAGTCGAGCTCGTCGACGCCGGACGCCGCGATCGCCTCGCCGAACGCCTCCTCGACCACGTCGGCCACGTTGCGGCGGCGCACGCGGGCGACGGCGTGGGAGAGGATCCGATCCTCCCCTTCCCCGACGCGCATCACCGCCACCTTGACCGCGGCCGAACCCACGTCGATCCCGGCGGTCACGCTCATGCGGCCGCGCTCCGGAGGGCGAAGTGCGCCGCGCCGAGCGCTCCGGTGTAGATGCTGTCCGCGGAAATGTTGATCCTGCGCTTGCCGTAGTTCTCGGCGACGAGCCCTTCGAGCGCCCGCACGGCGGCCGGGTTGCGGGCGACGCCTCCGGTGAAAGTGAACTCGTCCGCGATTCCGCCCGAACGCGCCAGCAGGCTCATCGCGCGCAGGATGACGGCGCGGTGGAGCCCGGCCAGGATGTCCTCGCGCCTCTCGCCGAGCGAGAGCCGTTCGCGCAGCTCCGCCCCCGCGAAGACGGTGCAGGTCGAGCTGATCTTGACCGGACGGCGGCTCTCGAGCGCCAGCGGACCGAGCTCGTGCAAGCCCATGTTCATCTCGTCGGCGATGTAGCCGAGGTACCGCCCGCATCCCGCGGCGCACCGGTCGTTCATCTGGAAGCTCGTGACGATGCCGGCCGCGTCCACCTGGATCGCCTTGGTGTCCTGCCCGCCGATGTCGAGCACGGTGCGCGTGCCCGGAAAGAGCACGTGAGCGCCGAGGCCGTGGCAGAGGATCTCGGACCGGATCTGCTCCTTCGGGAACGGCAGCCGCGCGCGCCCGTAGCCGGTGCCGACCGTGGCGCACGACGCCGAGGTCCGCCGTCAGGGCGCGCTCGACGGCCGCGCGAACGCCGCGGAGTGCTCCCCCGCGCGGTCGAGCGCCTTTCCGATGTGCTCGCGGAATCCGAGCTCGACCGGCTCGTTCTCGACCCGGATGATGCACTTGTCGTAGAGCGCCGAGCAGGCGGTCGAAGCGCACGCCGGCGCGGATTCGCGCGA
Organism: uncultured Acidobacteriota bacterium; assembly: GCA_963710945.1. Lineage (GTDB taxonomy): Bacteria > Acidobacteriota > Thermoanaerobaculia > UBA5066 > Gp7-AA6 > DAHUXD01. The sequence continues at coordinate 261,381 of CAVQCH010000007.1, read as the reverse complement.
TCTCCTCGGCGATGCGCGCATAGGCCGACCCGGCCGCGTCGCGAAAGAAGTCGGACCGCTCCGGGGGATGGCGGGTCCCGGAATCGCGCCTCCTCCTCGCCCCGGATCGCGCCGAAGATCTCCGCGACCGCGGCGGCGAGGGCGGCGCGCTCTCCCGGAGCACCCCGGCCGATCTCCTCTTCGATGCGCCCGCGGAGGCGTCGGAGCTGGACCTGCATCTGCTCGAGCCGGAAGGCGCGCAGGAGGCGCGCGAGCGTCTCGGGTCCGCCGGCTTCTCCACCTCGCGCTCGAGGAGGCGGAACCGGGCGCTGATGAACGCCTCCGTCCGGGCGACCTCGGCCGCGAGGTCGTAGTTCGAGCGCGAGTTCGTGATCCCGCGGCCGAGCACCTCCCCGCTGCTCGTCGAGAACCACGGCCTTGGTCGTCGTCGAGCCGAGATCGATGCCGACGACGCAGCTCACGCCGGCACTTCCTGCCCGGCGCGCCTCGAGCATCTGGAAGTAGCTCTCCAGGCGGTTCTTCAGATTGGCGGCCGAGAAGTAGCGCGGGTCGACGAGATCCGACTCGATGAACGCGCCCGGGATTCCGGTCCGCGTCTCCACCTCGCGCAGCATCGGCAGCTGCCCGGCCGAGAACGAGTTGCAGGACTTGACCGAGTGGATCAGGAACCCGTCGGCCTGGTACTCCTCGGCGTAGCGCGCGAGCATCTCGACGCGCGACGGCAGGTTGCAGGTTCGTGTAGCAGCCGCTGCAGTAGTCGGCGAGCGTGCCGAGCGGGTCGGCGGGATCGTGGCGGAAGCCGAAGTCGTACGTGCCGCCGACCTTCGAGTAGGTGGACGCGACGACGACCGCCCCCTCGTCGGCAAACATGCGCCAGAACTCCCGGAAGTGCGTCCAGTTGGGAGGGCCCTCGACGACGAGGCGGTACTTCTGCTCGTCGAGCCGGCCCGCCGGCGTCATGGGGCCTTCGCCGCGGGCGACGCGCCCCTCGACTTCCTGGCGCAGCGTCCGGTAATACGCGGCGCCTTCCTCGGTCCCGCGGAACGCGGAGAAGATCGGCCCGACGTAGTAGACCGCTCCGAAGTACGCATCGATCGGGCTCGGCGTCTTCTTCGCGGACTGCAGGACCGCCACGAGGTCGTCCTCCGCGGCCGCGCTCAACCGGAGGTTCTCGCGCAGCCGCTCCTCGTCGAACCGGCGTCCGGTCGCCTTCTCGAGCGCGGGGATCAGGCTCTCGCGGATCTGGCGCGCCACGTACGATCGCATCGCCGGCGACTGCGCCCCGTCGCCCTGATAGGGAATCTGCAGAAACACCATGGGGCAGCGGTACTCCTCGCGAAGCAGCTCGAACCACTTCATGAACGTGTAGCAGCCCGTGTAGGAGAGCAGCAGCAGGTCCGGCTTCGGCAGGCGCGTCCCGGTCGGGCTGACGTTTCCGGCCTTCAGCATCCCGAGGTCGCACTTGACGTACGAGCAGACGTCCTCCGAATGCCCCGCCTTCTCCGCGGCGGCGATGTAGCCCTGGCTCTTGCCGCGCATGGCCGACTGCAGGGCGTTGATCTCGGGCAGGACGGGCAGGGCGCCGAAGGAGCGGATCAGCTCGGTCAGGTTTCCCGGCACGAACGTGTAGACGACCGGCTCACCGGTCTCCGGCGCCGCCTCGAGGCGGCGGTAGTGCTCGGCCAGCATGTCCTTCTGGAGGAGCATCGAGAGGTCCTTGTCGGTGTCGCTCATGGCGCGCCCCCCCAGAGCTTGATCGCGTCGGCGAACGTGCCGGCCTGCTCGCGGAACTGCTGGAACTGTCCGGTGTTCTCGGAGAACTGGAAGGCGATGCAGGGGATGCCGGCCTGCTCCGCCCCGGCGCGAAGCATCGGGCGGTCGAGCAGGGCCGGGTCGCAGAAGCTCGCCGCCGCGAAGAGAACGCCGTCGGCGCGCGCGTCGGCGGCGCGCTCGCGCACCAGGCGCTGCTTGCCCGCCGGATCCGGCTCGTAGAGCGTGGAGTTCCGGACGGAATGCCGCACGAAGGCCTCCGCCAGGTTCGAGAGCGGATCTCCGTCGAGCCGCACGTCGGCGCCGATCATCCGGTTGCCGAGCAGGAAGTCGTCGTCCACGATGAAGCAGCCCGCGCGCTCGATCGTCTTGATGAGCCCGATGGGAGGCTGCTCGCAGAAGGCCCCCACGACCATCACGCGCGCCCGATCGCGGACGCGCCCCGGTTCCGCCTCGACGGCCGCGAGATAGGCGCGGGCGCGCACGACGAACTCCTCCAGCGACACGGTCTCGCCGGCGCGCAGCAGCAGGTACAGCTCCTCGGTCGGCACGCTCCACGGAGCGTCCCGGCGGACACGATAGAGCTCCCGGATGAGCCCCCGCGCCTCGTTGTAGGCGCCGATCGCTTCGCGCAGGCCGGCGTCCGTCGCCGGCGCCCCGGCGAGCTCGCCGAGGTCCCTGGCGAGAACCGCGAGCTCCTCCCGCCAGAATTCCGACGCGAGCTCCGGCTCGGCGACCTGGGGCAGGTCGAGGTAGCGCACGTAGAGATTCGGATAGAGAAGCTGCCAGACGCCCGAGAGGTTGCGGATGACGTCGCAGGTGGCGGGAAACAGGACGCCGGACAGGAAGTCGAGGCGCCCCGACTGGGCCAGCTCCACGACCGAGCGCGGCAGGTGGCAGATGTACGACTGGTAGAAGGCGTCGCCGCGAATGATCTCGAGGCGCTCCCCGGCGCCATGGATGCCGACGGGAAGCATGCCGCACGCGCGGATCAGCTCCCGGGGCGCGTACACCGGCAGGTAGCCCACGGCCTTGCGGCCCGGCTTCTCCGCGATCCAGCCCCGGGCCGCCGCGAAGTCGATGTCCTCCGAGACCTCGGCCGCCCAGTCGACGATCTCGCTTCGCTTCACCGGTGCGACCAGGCGGGCGGGCGGCGCTCGAGAAACGCCGTCAGCCCCTCGACGGGGTCGCGATGCGCCATCAGGTCCTCGAGGTACTGCTTCTCGAGAACGGGCAGGTCGTTGACCAGGGCCGCGGCGAGGAATCGCCGCGAGGCGCCCCAGGCCGCCCGCAGCGCCACGGCCGACTTGTCCGCCAGGGTTTCCCGGAACCAGCGCTGCAGCTCCGCCTCGACCTCGTGGACGCATCGATCGATGAGCCCCCAGGCCGCCGCGCCCTGCGCGTTGAGAGTATCGCCCGCCATCATCAGCTGCGATGCCCGCGCGCCGGTCGTGCGCCACGGAAGCGCGATCGCCGCCACCGGAGGGAAGACCCCGAGCCGCGTCTCGGGAACGCCGAGACGCGCGGAAGGCTCCGCGAAGACCATGCCGCACCAGAGGGCGAGCTCGAAGGCGCCGCCGAGGCACTGCCCCCGCACGACGGCGGCCGTCGGGACCGAGAGCGCCTCGAGGTCCCGGAAGAGGCCGTGAAAGGCGGGCAGGAGCTCGCCGACCTTTCCCGGCAGGTGCTCCTGCACCGAGGCGCCGAAGCTGAAGTTCTCGCCGGCGCCCTCGAAGACGACGAGCTTGAGAGGCCCCGGGTCGTTCGCCAGCTCCCGCAGCCGGGCGCGAATCGCGGAGATCATCTCGAGATCGAGCACGTTTCCCCGCGGCCGGTCGAGGATGATCCTCTGGATCTCTCCGGATCGCTCCACGGCGCAGCGGATCGGCGCGGTTTCGACGGATGCGGTCATGTCATCACCTCCCGGTCGGGTACGAGAACGACGCGCCGGTCGACCCGGCGGGAATGAACGTCTTCCAGCGCCTCGGCGATGCCCGAGAGCGGCCGCAGCGTGGCGTGCGACACGACGTCGATCCTGCCCGCGAGCACCTTGTCGAGGATGGCGGGATAGAGCTCCGGGGCGCATCCCCAGTTGCCGAGAGCCCGCGCGTCGAAGGCCATGAGATTCGAAAGACGCAGGGACACCGCCTCGAGAGTGAACCCGACGACCATGAGGGTCGCGCCGTGGACGAGAAGGCCGAACGCCGTCTGCTGGCCCGCGGACGTCCCGGAGCATTCCAGGATCGTCCAGCCCGTCGCCGGCGCGCCTCGGGCCCGGGCGAACTCGGCCACGTGTGACCGCAGCTCTCTTCCCGCCATTTCCCGGGGATCCAGAGCGAGGCCCACGCCGATCTTCGCGGCCGCTTCCCGCCGCCGGGGGTCGACGTCGAGGCCCACGACCACGGCGCCGCGATCGGCGGCGATCTGGGCGGCAAACGTCCCCACACCGCCGAGGCCCACGACGATCGCGAGACCGCCCTCGCCGAGGCCCGACCGCTCCACCGCCTGGTACGCCGTGGACACGGCGTCGGCGACGATGGCGAGGTGCCGCATCGTGAGCCCGGGCGCGGCGCCGAGCGGGGCGTCGGGGTCCGACGCGGCTCCGGGCACCGGACAGAGGAAGCGGCCCGGCAGGACCGCGTGCGTCGCGAAGCCCCCGTCGCGGTCGTTGCCCGGCATGACCTGCGCCGCGCAGATCGTCGAGCGGCCCCCGCGGCAGACCCCGCACACGCCGCAGGGAAGGACTGCCGGCACGACGACGGCCTTGCCCACGAGCGCCCGATGCCGCTCTCCCGCGTCCTCGACGTATCCGCTGATCTCGTGCCCGAGAATCAGCGGCAGCGCATGGCGCGTGCGCACGCCGTCGTACACGAACCCGAGGTCGGTGTGGCAAACGCCGCAGCCGGCCACGCGAACGAGCACGTCGTCGGCCGCGAGCGCGCCGACCCCGCGGCGCACGGGCTCGAGCGGCGCACCGGGCGCGGTCAGCTGAAATCCGCTCATCGTCGTCATTGCGGTCACGCTCCCAGCGCCTGCCCGCCGTCGACCGCCAGGGCCTGCCCCGTGATGTGCCCGGCTTCCGGACCGACGAGGAACGCGACCGCCGCGGCGATGTCCCCGGGCCTCGCCGCGCGTCCGAGAGGAGTCTCCGCGAGCGCCCGCCGGCGGACTTCGGCCGGCAGGCCCGCGGTCATCGGCGTCTCGGTAAAGCCCGGTTCGACGGCGTTGACGGTGACGCCGCTCGCGGCGAGCTCCCGGGCGGCCGATCGCGCGAGGCCGAGCAGCCCCGCCTTGGCCGCCGCGTAATTCGCCTGGCCGAACTTTCCCCGGCGGCCGTTGATCGACGAGATCAGGACGACGCGGCCCGCCCGTCCCCGACGAAGAGCCGGCGCCGCGGCGCGCAGATAATGGGCGGCGCCCGAAAGGTCCACCGCGATCACCCGGTCCCACGCCTCGTCCGTCATCTTCCAGAGCACGGCGTCGCGGCAGATTCCCGCCGCCAGCACGAGCAGATCCAGGCGCCCGCGCCGCCGCAGGAGGTCCGCGACCGTGCGGCGCGCCGCCTCGGGGTCGGCCACGTCGGCCTCGTAGAGGTACGCGCTGCCGAATTCCTTCCGCAGCGAAGCGAGCCGTCGCGCATCGGCGTCCACGATAGCGACGCGCGCGCCGTCTTTCTTCAATCGCCGCGCGCAGGCCAGGCCGATGCCGCTCGCGCCGCCGGTCACGAGCGCGATCCGGCCGGAGAGCGCTCGGCGCGCGGTCATGCGAGCCCGGCTCCGCAGACGCCGCAGTGCGCGAAAGAAGCCGGCAGCCCTTCGGCGCCGCAGGACTTGCAGGCGAGCACGTGCGCGCCCCACGGCGTTTCGGGCGAACCTCCCGGCTCGACAGCGCGCCGCCGCACCGCCGCGAAGTCGACGGGCCGTTTCTGGGCAAACGCGCTCATTCCCTCGAAGGGCTCGTAGTCGGTGTAGTGGAGCGCCAGCCAGTCCTGGGCGTGCCGCACGGTGAGGGCCCACGAGAAGTCCTTCCAGAAGTTCGTCTGTTGCTTCGTGTAGCGCGCGCACTCGGGAAAGGTCCGCAACAGCTCCTGCGCGAGACCATCAACCTCGGCGTCGAGCCGCGAGAGGTCGATGGCGTATCCGTCGGCGCCCTTCTTCGCCTTCTCGATCTCTTCGGGTGAGGCGTTCGACACCCACTCGCCCCCGCGGCGCACGGACGGCGCCACCCGGTTGACGAGCCCCCATTCGAGGGCGAGGCGGGCCGGGATCGGGCGGTTCGTGAACAGCATCTCGCGGGCGCGCTTGTCCCCCACCGTGATCGGCAGCCACTGCGTGGCGCCGCCGCAGGCAACCGACCCGACGCGCACCCCCACCTGGCCGACGTACGCGTGCTCCGCGATGACCGCCAGGTCGCAGGCGAGCACCGTCTCGTTGCCGCCGCCGACCGCGACGCCGTTGATGCGCGCCACCACGGGCTTGCCCGTCGACAGGATCCCGTCGATGTACGCCCGGAAGAGGGCCATGTACTTCCAGTAGTCGCGCGGCGCCGCGACGTAGCTCTCCGCGTACTCCTTGACGTCGCCCCCCGTGCAGAAGGCGCGATCCCCGGCGCCCGTCAGGACCACGACACCGACGGCGTCGTCGAAGGCCGCGTCGCGCAGCGCCGAGGCGAGCTCTTCGAGGCAGGCCGTCGAATAGGCGTTGTAGCGGTCCGGTCGGTTGATCGTGATGCGCGCCACGCCCGCCGCCTTTCCGTAGAGAATCTCCCGGAAGGAGAAGGAGGCGGCGGGGCGGGACGCGAAGACGGTCATGTTCGTCTCCGGAGTCTGGCTCGAAGGGATTGCGTGTCTATGATTTGGGTCATGCCGCCGGCTCCATGGGCCGATGGTCATTGTGGTCTGCGGCCGGAAACCTCAGAGTGATGCATTCGCACCACGCCCGCGCGGGCGCCGGCCTCGTGTGCTACGTTGAGTGTTCCGTGCCCAAGAACGCGAGCGTCGCGCGCACCGTGGCCAGGGGGCCCTTCGCTGCTGCGGCGAGGCGATCGGTGTGAACCGGGTCGGGAGTGTTCCGCAGGAGGTCCTGGGTCTGTTCGAGAGTCTCGTCCACTCGCCCGACCCCGTCTTCGCCACCGACCACCGCCTGAGCATCATTTTCTGGAACCTGAGCTGCGAGCGCCTCTTCGGCTTCACCGACGAGGAAATCGTCGGAACCCTCTGCGCCAGCGCTCTCGGAGGCTGTGACGCGTTCGGCAACCGCTACTGTTCGGAGCACTGTCCCGTGACGAAGATGGCGGCGCGGGGCGAGACGATCCGCCACTTCGGTCTCCGGCTGCGTGCCAAGGACGGGCGCATTATCCCGATGGACGTCAGCGTCCTCCATCTCGCCGTGCGTCCGCCGGACCACTTCGTGCTCGCTCACATTCTCAAACCGTCGGAGCCGCCGATGCACGCGGCGGACGCACCGATCGAGGCGCCGCCGCGGCCGATGCTGGTTGCCGTGCGGGACTCACCGGACGCCCGGGCCCGCAAGCTCACGGCCCGCGAGGTCGAGGTGCTCGGAATGCTTGCGGCCGGGCGGTCGACGCCCGAGATCAGCGGGCGCCTGCACATCTCGAACCTCACCGCCCGCAACCACATTCAGAACATCCTGGAAAAGCTGGAAGTCCACTCCAAGTCCGAAGCTGTCGCCTTCGCGTTTCAGCAGCGCATCGTCTAGCAGCCGGCAAGCGCCTCCGGTCTCTGCCTGGTGCGTTCTCCCCATCGGAATTGGTGAGGATGCGGCATTTCGCCGCTCTCCACCGGGGGAGAGCATTCCTTCCAACGGAAGGAGGGCTCTCGTGGAAAGCTCCAGACGCGGACTCTGCATCGTCTTCGCGGTTCTCACGGTGGGGTATGTGGTTTTCGGAGCCGGTGAGAAAAACGCGGGCGCGGTGCCGGTGTTCTCCCGCAAGTACCACACCTCCTGCCAGACCTGTCACGTCATCTTTCCGAAGCTCAACCCCTTCGGCGAGGCCTTTCGCCTGAACGGCTACCGGATGCCGGGCGAGACAGAGGAGCAGGTCAAGCAGGTCCCGGTCTCTCTCGGATCCGAGGCATACGAAAAGCTCTGGCCGAAGATGGTGTATCCGAGCACGCTGCCCGGCAACGTGCCGCTGGCGCTCAACGTCAAGTTCGCGGACCTCTATGCCTCCGCCCAGGACGACACGGGACATCAGATCGTCCACAACGACTTCCAGTTCCCCCAGGAAGCCAACCTCTTTGCTGCCGGCACGCTCGGCAACCACATGAGCTTCTTCGGCGAGCTGACCTTCGGCGAGCTCCCGGACGGCGGCACCGAAGTCGAAATCGAGCACGCGCGCATGGACTACGTCAATGCGTTCGGCTGCGAGCACTGGTTCAACTTCCGCCTCGGAAAGCTCGCGCCCAACGCCTGGGATGGCTTCCAGGAAATGTGGATCATGACCGACAACGGGATCGACACGTTCTTCGGCTACAACCCGATCGGCTACAACGGCGGAACGGGGCTCTGCGAAAGCGACACCTGCGGCGTGGCCTTGCCTGCCAACACCCGCGCCATCGAGATGTACGGCGTGGTGGGGCATCGTCTCCTGTACGTCATCGGCGTCGACAGCCCCATCGGGCCGGGCGGCACTCTCGACTCGTTCGGGAGCACGACCCAAAAGGACGTGTACGGCCGGATCGACTACAAGATCGGCGGCATGGCGCTCGACGGAACCACGTCCGGCGTCAACCTGCCGCCCGAGAACTGGGAGGAGACTTCCTTCCGGCTCGGCTTCTTCGGGTACGGGGGCAACGGGAGCGGGGTCAACTACGAGGTCACCGATCCCGCCGGAGAGGTTTTCAACCAGCAGGACGTGTCGTACCAGCGTTTCGGCGTCTACGGGTCCGTCTACCTCAGCAGCCTGAACGTGTTCGGCGGATATCTCTACGGCAAGGACAAGCTGGAGCTCTTCGACCCCGGAACGAGCGCCCTCGTCTCGACGCAGAATCCGATCTGGAAATCGTGGTTCGTCCAGGCGGACTACGTCTTCGTTCCTCCGCTCCAGGCGTCCGTGCGCTACCAGCAGCTGACGCCGGCGGACCCCACCGCGTCGTTGACCAAGATCTTTACGGCGAACCTGAGCTTCCTCGCCTACGCCAACGTGAAGCTCCTGGTCGAGTACAACGACGACCTCGTGAACTCCAAGAACTACACGATCTCCACCGTCCTGCGGGCGGCCTTTTGAACAAGGAGTGCATGCGATGAAAAAGGTTCTCTTCGGTTTTCTGGTTCTGGCCGTGGCGCTTCCGGCGGTCGCCGGCGACCTGCACGGGAAGGTCGTCTGCAAGGGCGTCCGGGACTGCGCCGACGCCGTCGTGTACGTCGGCGCCATCGCCGGCAAGAGTTTCCCCCCGCCCAAGGAGCACGCGAAGATCGACCAGAAGAACATGGTCTTCGCCCCGCACATTCTGCCGGTGCTCGTCGGCACGACCGTCGACTTTCTGAACTCGGACGCCGTCCTCCACAACGTCTTCACGCCGGATGCCTGCGCGGAGAAGTTCAACCTGGGGACGTGGCCCCAGGGGCAGTCGAAGAGCTACACGTTCACGAAGGAATGCGCGGCCGTGCTCCTCTGCAAGGTGCATCCCGAGATGGAGGCCTACGTCGTCGGGGTCCCGACTCCCTATTTCGCTTCCGTAAAGGCGGACGGGAGCTTCCACATCGGCGACGTGCCCGACGGCACCTACACCGTCAAGGTGTGGCACCCGAAGTGCAAGCCGGCCGAGAAGTCCGTCACCGTTGCCGGCGCCACCGAGGTCGATTTCGAGATCGCGAAGTAAAGACCGTGGACGGCCTCAACCGCGAGTGGCTCGAGCGCAACTTTCCCTGCAAGTGGGCGTGCCCCGTCCACACGGAGGCCGGAAAGTACGTCTCGATGATCGCGCAGGGCCGGTACCGGGAGGCCTACGCCGTGGCCCGCCGGCCCAATCCGCTCGCTTCGATCTGCGGCCGTATCTGCGCCGCCCCGTGCGAAACCGTCTGCCGCCGCGGCGAGTACGACGCGCCGATCTCCATCCGCGCGCTCAAGCGTTTCGTCACCGAGCGCTTCGGCGTGGAGAGCATGATCGATCTCTCGGTGCTCGCCGAGATCTACGGTCATCGCGAAAATCGCCACGCCGAGCGCGTCGCCGTCATCGGGTCAGGCCCGGCGGGCCTGGCATGCGCGCACGACCTCGCCCTCATGGGATACCCGGTGACGATTTTCGAGGGAGCTCCGGTGGCCGGGGGGATGCTCCGGCTCGGCGTCCCCGAGTACCGGCTGCCACGGGCGCTCATCCAACTCGAGATCAACGCGATCCTCTCCCTGGGCGTCGAGCTGACCACCAATTCACGGCTCGGACACGAGTTCACGCTGGGAGATTTGAAGGAGCAGGGCTACGCGGCGGTGTTTCTCGGCGTCGGGGCCATGCGCAGCCGCGACCTCGCGGTCGAGGGAATCGAGCTCGACGGCATCCTCAAGGGCATCGACTATCTGCTCAACGTCAACCTCGGATACAAGGTGGAGATGGGCCGCCGGGTCCTCGTCATCGGCGGGGGCAACGTGGCTCTCGACGTGGCGCGCGTGGCGGCCCGCGGCGGCGAGCAGGAGAATCTTCAGCGCAACCTTTCGGTCGTCCAGGCTCTCGACGTCGCCCGCAGCGCGATTCGGTTCGGGGCGCGCGAAGTGACCGTGTGCAGCCTCGAGTCCGAGAGAGAGATGCCGGCATCGCCCGAGGAGATCGAGGAGGCGGCGCGCGAAGGGATCTCCTTCCGCCACGGCGTGGGCCCCCGGCGCTTCGTCGGCGCCGGCGGCACCGTCACCGGCGTCGAGTTCCTGTCCGTCTCGCGGGTCTTCGACGAACAAGGCCGCTTTTCGCCTCAGTTCATCGAGGGCTCCGAGTCGGTCGTTCCCGCCGACACGGTCATCGTTTCCATCGGCCAGACCGGGGACTTCTCCTTCCTCCGGCCCGAGGACGGCATTCAGACGCGGGGCGGGCGCATCGTCATCGACCCGACCACGCTCGCCACGACCGCGCCGGGAATCTATGCCGGCGGAGACGCGGCCTTCGGCCCTCGGATCGCGATCAATGCGGTCGCCGACGGCAAGCGCGCCGCCCGATCCATCGACGAGCACCTGCGGGGGCGGCCGCGACCGGAATTCGACGGCACCGTCGAGATCGACGTGCATCCGCGCTACGAGCGGGCGCTCGACTTCGAAAGCATCCCGCGCCAGAAACCGCCCACGAGGCCGATTGCCCGCCGCATCGGAATCGCCGAGGTGGAGGAATGCTTCGGCGAGACAGAGGCGCGGCGGGAGGGCTCGCGTTGCCTGCGCTGCTGGACCAACACCGCGTTCGCCGAAGACCCCGATGCGGGGACCGAGTGCATCCTCTGCGGCGGCTGCCAGGACATCTGCCCCGAGGACTGCATCGAGATCGTCCCGGCCGCTCTCGTCCGCTCCCTGCCTCCCGACGCGAGGGAGCTCGCCCCCATCGTCGTGGAGGGGCGGCGAGAGGGATCCATCCTGATCAAGAACGACGAAGTCTGCATCCGGTGCGGCCTGTGCGCCGCCCGGTGCCCCGCCGGAACCATCACGATGCAGAGCTTTCATCCGAGGGAGGAATCCATTGCCTGACCAACCGCACGACGTCCTTCCCGAAGGGGATCCCGAGAAGCCGGACCGCCGCGACTTCCTGACCCGGATCGGCCTGGGCGCCTGCACGGCCGCCGCCGTCGGCTCGGGGCTCGTGACACTCGACTTTCTCAAGCCCAAGGTTCTCTTCGAGCCGCCGACGAGTTTCCGCGCGGGCAGCCCCTCCGACTATCCGGACGGGACCGTGCGATTCAACAAGGAAGAGAAGGCCTACGTCATCGGCTGCCCGGGCGGCGTGTACGCTCTCTCCGCCGTCTGCACGCATCTGGGCTGCATCACGCGATTCCTGTCGGACCAGAACATCATCGCGTGCCCCTGCCACGGCAGCCGCTTCGACCTGGAAGGCAACGTCGTCGAGGGGCCGGCGCCCCGCCCCCTGCCCTGGCTCGAGGTCGGAATGGACCCATCGGGACTGCTGGTCGTGGACACGGCGATCTCCGTAGCCCACGGAAAGGTGTTCAAAGCATGACCACGCTCTCCCTCGACTCCGTATTTCGGCGGCTTCGCGAAACGGACGCCTATCGTTCGATCGTGCGCCACGGCGCCGCGTCCACGAATCGCAACCGCTCGCTCGTCGTCTTCGAGAATCTCTTCCTGCACGTGCACCCCGTCAAGGTGCGCGAGAAGACGCTCCGTTTCACCCACACCTACTGGCTCGGCGGCATCGCGCTCGCCTGCGCCCTGATCCTGACGGCGACGGGCGTGCTTCTCATGTTTTATTACCACCCGTCGGTCCCCCAGGCCTACCGCGACATGAAGGAGCTCGAGTTCGTGGTGGACAACGGGCTCTTCCTCCGAAACCTGCACCGCTGGGCCGCGCACCTGATGGTGTTCGCGAGCTTTCTTCACATGATGCGCGTCTTCTTCCACCGCGCCTACCGGCCTCCCCGCCAGTTCAACTGGGTGGTGGGCGTCGTCCTTCTGCTCGTGACGCTGCTTCTGTCGTACACCGGCTACCTGCTGCCGTGGGACCAGCTCGCCTTCTGGGGCGTGTCGGTCGGCACGAACATGGCAAAGGAGGCGCCCCTCATCGGCGAGAAGTCGCGATTCCTGCTGCTCGGCGGCAACATCGTTTCCGAGAACGCTCTGCTTCGGTTCTACGTGCTCCACTGCGTCGTTCTGCCCGTCGCCCTGCTGCTCATGCTCTCCGTGCACATCTGGCGCGTTCGCAAGGACGGCGGCGTGCAAGGCCCGCCCGAAGAACCGCCGCGCCGAGAGGAGGTCCGATGAGCTCGCTCCCGCCGCTCCAGCTGATCGAAAGCGCGGATCCGCTCGCCACGCCCCGCCGCGTGGCCCTGGTGAGGCCGGACCGCAGGCCGGCTGTCCGCACGACCGACGACAAGTACGTAATGACCTTTCCGAACCTGATCGTGCGGGAGGTCATCCTGTTTCAGCTCGTCGTGGTCGGCCTGGCGATCACGGCCATCCTCTTCGACGCGCCGCTCGAGGGCATCGCCAATCCCCTCGAGACGCCCAATCCGGCCAAGGCCCCCTGGTACTTTCTCGGCCTCCAGGAGCTGCTGCATTACTTCCCGCCCGTGGTCGCGGGCGTGCTCATGCCGTTGCTCGTGGTCGTGGCGCTCGTCGTCATTCCCTACGCCCGCATCAACCTGATCGCGGGCCCGCTCTGGGCGGGAGCCGGGCCGAAGCGAGCCCTCTCGCTGGCCGGGGCCACCGGTGCCGTGATCGCGCTCTTCGGGGCCTTCAAGTGCTGGCCGATCGTCGTGCCGACGGCGGCGATCTCGCTCGCGATGTTCGCCGCGCGGGGAGGCGAGGGGGCCGGCGCGTTTCGCCGCGCCATCGCGAAGGTGACGCTGCCGGAGTGGATCATGGTCTGGTTCGCGGTCGTCGCCACCATTCTCACGGTCATCGGAACGTTCTTCCGCGGCCCGGGCTGGTCCTTCGTCTGGCCCTGGACCCATGTCGTGGCGTTCTAGAAGGAGACCAAGCGTGCCGTTACGCCGACTCTTCGGGCTGACGAGCGTCGCCTTCCTGATCGTCCTGGCGATCTCGCCGGCGAAGAACGCGCTGCGCCCGTACCGCGCCTTCCAGCGAAGGTATGCGGCGCTCGGCGTCGCGCGGGCCCGAAGCGCGCAGCAGGCGAGGCAGTACGAGCAGCGTCCGGTCGCCATCCATCAGATCTGGCTGCCGGGTCTCGACAATCGCGTCGATCGCTGCACGACGTGCCACCTCGGCGTCGCGGATCCCCTGATGAAGGGAGCGCCGAGCCCCTTCACGCTCCATCCATGGACTCCCCACACGCCGGCCGGCTTCGAACGCTTCGGCTGTACGTCCTGCCACGCGGGCCAGGGCCCCGCGACGACCGAGGGCCAGGCCCACGGCACCGCCCCGGACGCCGGAGCGCCGCTGCTTCCGCATCGCCTACCTCGAAGCCGGCTGTGGTCGCTGCCACTCTGCCGTGACGGTCCCGGACGCGCCCCTGCTCTCGCGCGGCCGCGCGATCATGGAGCGCTTCGGCTGCTTCGCCTGCCACAGCGTGCGCGGCCGCGAAGCGTTCCGCTCCGAAGCCCCTCCCCTCTCCTCCGAGCCGGTCAAGACCGGGGCCGCGTGGCTGCGCCGCTGGCTCAAGAAGCCGCGCGACGTCGACCCCAACGCGACGATGCCGAATTTCCAGCTCACGGACAAGGAGATCGAGGAGCTCTCGCACTATCTCTTCGGCCAGGAGGTGCCCGAAGAGATTGCCAACCGCGTCAAGGCCGCCGGCGACGAGCCGGCGGGCGACGCGGCAAACGGCAAGAAGCTCTTCGCCGAGTCCCGCTGCATCTCCTGCCACACCGTCGAGGGCAAGGGCCAGGGCTCGGCGCCCGAGCTCTCGAAGGTCGCCTCGGCCGCGAGCCGCGGATGGCTGCTCGCCTACGTCCGGGACCCGCACGCCTTCAATCCCCGCACGCCGATGCCCCGGTACCACTTCTCGGACGCGGAATCGCGCGACGTCGTGGCCTACATGGAGGACGAGTTCCGCGACTTCGATGCCCCCAAGGACATCCTCGAGCCGCTTCGCGTCAACCGTACGCTGGCCGAGGCCGGAGAGAAGACATTCCGGCGCTATGGCTGCTTCTCCTGCCACGGCGCACCCGGAGCTCGAACGGCGGAGAAGTTCGGGCCCGACCTCGACGGGATCGGCGAGAAGAGGGCCACCTTCCTCGACTTCGGCCGCCGCACCGACCTGCCGCGGACGCTGACCGCCTGGCTCGCCGCCAAGATCGAGTCCCCCCGCTCCTTCGCGAAGGGACTCAAGATGCCGTCGTTCGGCTTCCGCCCCGATGAGACAGAGGCCGTCGTGACCGCGCTGCTCGGATTTGGTGCGCAACCCGTTCCCGAGGCCTATCGCGTCATACCGGCCAGCGTGCCCGCGCCCATCCCCGCCGGCCGCGTGGGGCAGCTCGTCGAGCGCTACCGCTGCCTCTCGTGCCACCAGATCGGCGACAAGGGCGGCGACATCTCGACGGCCCCGCTGACGTTCGAAGGGAGCAAGGTCCAGCACGATTGGCTCGTCGACTACCTCGTGCTCTCCTCCAGCATCCGGCCGATCCTCACGGAGCGCATGCCCATCTTCCGCATGCCGCGCGAGGAGGCGGTCGCACTCGCCGACGCCATCGAGACCCTGTACGTCGACCCGCGAGTGCCCGAGGATCCGTTTCTCGGCCACCCGGCCTCGGACGCCGACCCGGTCGAGGGCGAGCGCCTCTTCGTGGGGCTCGGTTGTCGTGGGTGCCACATCGTCGGCTCGGGCGGCGGCTACTATGGTCCGCCTCTGACCGACAGCGGCAAGCGCCTGCGGCCGGGCTGGACCTACACCTGGCTCAAGGGACCCCAGCGCTGGAGGGCGGACGTTCGCTGCCCGGACTACGGCCTGACCGACCGGGATGCGTTGCGCCTGACCGCGTACCTCGCGACCATGCACCAACCGGCGGCGCCGGCGAAGGGGACGAAATGAAGCCGCTGCGAATTGCTGCCGCCCTGCTCCTTCTCCTGTCGGCCTGCGCCCGCAAGCCGGCCCCGAAGGCCGCGGCAGCCGCGCCACAACCCCCGATGCCCTCCTACGAGCTTCGGCTCGGCCGCGCCACGTTTCAGCACTATTGCCAGACCTGCCACGGTGAGACGGGGGCCGGCGATGGCTTCAATGCCTTCAATCTCGACCCGCACCCGCGCGACCTCTCGGACCCTGCTTTCCAGAAGAAGAAGACGAACGCGGACCTGGCGGACACGATCCAGCGCGGAGGGGCCGGCGTCGGCCTGTCGGCCCTGATGCCGCCCTGGGGGCGAACGTTGTCACGGGAAGAGATCGATCAGACGATCCTGTACGTTCGATCCCTTCAGAGACACTGAGCGCCATGTCTCGCCACCCCGCCGTACTCCGTCTGCCCATCCTGTCGATTCTCGTCGTGGCGATTGCCTTGCCGCTCGGCGCGCAGACGCCGGCTCCCGCGAAATCGGCGGTCGTGGTGCTCTCGGCCACGGCGTGCACGGTGAGCGTGGACGGCGAGAAAGCGGCGGACCTGCGCGCCGACGAACCCCTCCGACTCGAGCTCGCTCCCGGCGACTACGTCATCTCGGCGGTCGCGGCGGACGGACGGAGGTGGTCGCGGGTTCTCCGGGTGGAGGGCACGAAGCAGATCGTCCAGATCGACTTCGCCGCATCCGCGTCGGTGGCCGCCGTTCCCACGGTCGCCGCCACTCCGGCCCCGGCCAATCCACCGCTCGCGAGTCCGGGACTTTCATGGGTTCGGATCCCTGCCGGCGATTTCGAGATGGGGTGCTCGCCGGGCGACACGGAGTGCAACCCCGCCGAGACGCCGCGCCGCCACGTCCGCATCGAGAAGCCCGTCGAGATGATGGACAAGCCGGTGACGGTGGCTCAGTTCCGCGACTGGGCGTCCTCTTCTCAACGCAAGCTTCCCGCCCAGCCCCGCTGGAGCGGCGACGACGTCCCGGTCGTCAACGTCACGTGGGACGAAGCCGTCGCTTTCTGCTCGGCCTTCGTGGGGCGCCTGCCGACCGAGATCGAGTGGGAGTTCGCGGCGCGCGGAGGCTCTCCGGCCGCTCGCTACGGTGAGATCGACTCCATCGCCTGGTACGCCGGCAACTCGGACAAGCGGGCGCACCCCGTTGGCCGGAAGGCCCCGAACGCATTCGGCCTCTTCGACATGCTCGGAAACGTCTGGGAATGGAATGCCGACGTCTTTCGAAACACGCCCCCCGCCGGCGAGGGCGACGCGCCGCAAGCCGGCCCCACCGACATGCGCTCACTGCGCGGCGGCTCGTGGCGCAACAAGGCGAAGCAGATCCGGGTCTCCAACCGGGGCCGCCTCTCCCCCGATGACCGGGAGGACGACGACGGCTTCCGTTGCGTGCGTGAAGCGACGCCGCGCTGACGCGCCGGGTCTTACTTCCCGGACGTCCGGGTGGGTGTCATCGTGGGCGGGACAACGCGGTCTGACGAAATGTTCCTCTGGTCCTTGGTCGGCTTGCCTCGTTCGACGGATGGCGTCGGAGTCACGCCTCGCTGCTGACGATCGGCGGTATCGGGCCCACTCAAAGCAGTTTCCCTTTGGTCCTTGGTCGGCTTGCCCCGTTCGGCGGATGGCGTCGGAGTCACCGTGGACTCGATGGCGCGGCCCTGCTGCGAAAGCACCCGATTCTTCGGCTGCTGCTGCCTGGCCACAGGAGTGGGCTCTCCCGCTAAGACCGGCAACGCCACCAACGTCACTGCCAGCGCCGCGAGTAGAATTCTCTTCATTTCCCGGTTCCCTCTCATCGCGTTCAACTTACACCGGGTAGCGGGCGCTCGACGGTGATGCGGAATGCCCCCGGTGATCGCGATCACCGGGCACATCCGTCTCGGGGCACCTTTTTCGGCGCCTGGCTGTGCGAGATGCGCGCACCGAGCCTGATTCATTCGCATCATGAGATTCCCGGGTCGGCATCCGAAACTCCAATCCGAACGCGGACCGCGAGGGAAAGGAAAGCATGGCGACCAGGGACGTAACGATCGGGATCGTGGGATCCGGAGGAGACGGTGTCGTCACGCTGGGGGATCTCGTCGCCCAGGTCGCGGCGCAGGAAGGGCTTCACGTCGTCAAGACCGAGGCCTACGGACCGCAGATCCGAGGCGGGGAATCCTCCTGCACGGTGCGCGTGGCCGCCGACGAGATCTTCGCGCAGGGAGCCAGCGTCGACGTGCTGGTGGTGTTCGGCTGGACCGAGTTCGCGCGCTTCCGCGGGGAGATCTCGGTGGCTCCCGACGCCCTCGTTCTCTACGAGGCGACGGAGGACCGCCCATCTAGCGAAGACCTCGGCCTCGTCGCCAACGACGACCTGGTCTGGATCCCGGTGCCCTTTGCCGCCGTCTCCCGCGCGTCCTCGGGAACCGCCGGCTCGAAGAACGTCGTCACCCTCGCCATCCTCGGCGAGCTCCTCGGGCTGCCGGCGGAGCGCCTGAAGAGCGCCATGGCACGCCGCTTCGGGCGCAAAAAGGCGAGCGTGCTCGAAGCCAACCTGCGGGCGTTCGAGGCCGGGCGCGAATTCGCGGCTTCCCAGGCTCCGGCGTTTGCGCCCGAAGCGCCTCGACTATGCGCCCTCGGCGCCGCTGCTCCTCCTGTCGGGGAACGAGGCTGCCGCGATCGGCGCGCTCCATGCCGGCTGCCGGTTCTTCGCGGGCTACCCGATCACGCCTTCGTCCGAGATCCTGCACTTCCTCGCCGAGTGGATGCCCCGCGCCGGCGGCGCGTTCCTCCAGACGGAGGACGAGCTCGCGGCGATCGGCGCCGTCATCGGAGCCTCTTTCGCCGGCGTCAAGGCGATGACGGCCACCTCGGGCCCGGGCCTCTCCCTGATGATCGAGATGCTCGGCCTCGCCGCCATGGCCGAGGTCCCGGTCGTCATCATCGACGTGCAGCGCGGCGGCCCCTCGACGGGCAACCCGACGAAGAGCGAGCAATCGGACCTTCTCCAGTGCCTGTTCGGGACCCATGGCGACGCGCCCCGGGTGGTGCTCGCCTGCTCCGACGTCGAGGACTGCTTCCACGCGACGGTGGAAGCGTTCAACATCTCCGAGGAGTTCCAGGTCCCCGTCCTCGTCCTCTCCGACCAGGCGGTCGGGCAGCGCAAGGAGACCATACGGGCCGATGCGCTGCGGCACGAAGTGCGCGACCGGTTGAAGCCCACCGCGGAAGAGCTCGAGAGCTACGAGCGCTATCGCGAGACGCCCAACGGCGTTTCGCCCATGAGCGTCCCGGGCATGAAGAAGGGGATGTACCAGACCAACGGCCTCGAGCACGACACGGAGGGCAGGCCGAGCTCGCTCTACCTCACGCACGAGTCGATGAACGCCAAGCGCTACCGGAAGATGTGGCCGATCCGGGAGCGCTACCACTCGTTCCGGCGATTCGGGCCCCCCCGAGCCGACGTCGGCGTGCTCTGCTGGGGATCCTCCCGCGGACCGGTCCAGGAGGCCGTCGCCGCGGCCAACGCGCGCGGGGAGACGGTCGCCGCGTTCGTGCCGCAGACGATGTATCCGTTCCCGAAGCGGGACTTCGAGGAGTTCCTGGCGGGCGTCGGAGAGCTCCTGATCGTCGAGCTGTCCTATACCGCGCAGTTCTACAAGTACCTGCGGACGTTTCTCGACCTGCCGCAGGGCCGGACACACGTGTTCAAGCGCTCCGGCGGCAAGGACCTCACCGCCGACGAAGTCCTCGAGGAAATCTCGAAACTCGGGGCCTCCACGCAGCGCGAAAGGGCGGCCGTATGAGCACGACCCTCGATCTGCCCGCCTTCCAGCCGGCGGACTACAAGTCGGACCTGAAGCCCGTCTGGTGCGCGGGCTGCGGCGATTTCGGCGCGCTCGCCTCCCTCCACCGCGCGATGGCGAAGCTGCAGCTCGCGCCGTGGGATACGGTCGTCATCTCCGGGATCGGCTGCTCCTCGCGCCTTCCGGGCTACGTGTCGACCTTCGGGTTCAACGGGGTCCACGGCCGCGCGCTCCCTCTCGCCAGCGGCGTCAAGGTCGCCCGGCCGGAGTTGAACGTCATCGCCGTCGGCGGCGACGGCGACGGCATCGCGATCGGCGGCAACCACTTTCTCCACGCCGCGAGGCGCAACCTCGACATCGCCTACTTCATGATGGACAACGAAATCTACGGCCTGACGAAGGGCCAGGCGGCGCCGACGACGCCCGCGGGAGACAAGACGAAGTCCACGTACTGGGGCAATCCGGAAGCCTCCGTGGACCCGTGCGAGCTCGCGATCTCCTTCGGCGCGACCTGGGTCGGTCGCGGCTTCTCCGGCGACCCGAAGACCCTCGTGGATCTCATGACCGCCGCGATGCAGCACCGGGGCTTTGCTTTCCTCAACGTGATGTCTCCCTGCGTCACCTGGCGCGGCGACGAGGAGTTCAAGAGGCTCAAGGCCAGGCTCGCCTTCCTGCCCCCCGATCACGACCCGACCAACCGCACCGCCGCCCTGCGGTACACGCGCGAGATCGACGTCCTGACGACCGGCGTGCTGTACGAGGTGCGGCAGCCGTCGCTGTGCGAGCGCATGGACGAGGTCCGGGGCAAGGCGCGCGAGGCCGGCGCGGTCACGAGCACGGCCGAGATCCTGGCCGCGCTCTCCCCGCCTCCCTGAACCTCCCGCGGGCGGGAAGCCGTCCGCCGCGCCCGCGCCGTCTCGTTCTCTTCGCATCGGGACAGGGCTAAAGTGAGGCCGCTTGGCCAGATCGTTCTGGGATTCACCCGAAAACGTCGAGCGCTTCGCGGCGCGGGAACCGGACGTGCGGCTGACGGAGCTCGTCGGCGAATACGCGGCCCCCTCGAAGACCCGCGTCCTCGATATCGGCTGCGCGGCCGGCCGCAACGCCGTGCTGCTCGCCGGGAAGGGGTTCGACGTCGAGGCGCTCGACGGTTCGCCGGCCATGGTGGCCCGGACGCGCGAGCGCATGGCCGCGATCCTGGGAGCGTCGGAAGCGCAAAGGCGCGTGCGCGTCGGCCGCATGGACGACCTCTCTTCGGTGGCCGACGCCACGATCGACCTCGTCGTGGCGCTCGGCATCTACCACTGCGCCGAGAGCCGCGTGGAGTGGGAACGCGCTCTCTCGGAGACGGCGCGCGTGCTCAAGCCCGGCGGGCGCCTGCTCGTCTCCGTGTTCACCCCCGAAACCGACCTGACCGGCCGGGGAATCCGTTCGGTCCCGGGCGCGCCCGACGTCTACGAAGGCTTCGACACCGGAGGCCGCCACGTTCTCGTGGACGCCGCGGGACTCGACCGCGAGATGGCGCGCTTCGGCCTCACCCCGATCGAGCCCACCCGCACCGCGCGGCCGAAGGTCGAGACGGGCCGCCGCGTCTCCGCCAACGGGCTGTACCGGAAGGCAGCCGTCTAGGCCGAAGGGGCGTAGACTCGGGCCTCGCGATCCTCGCAGCGGGAGGTGGCGGCATTGTGACAGCGGCCGTCGCGTCCCTTGAGTGTTTCCACTGCGGCCTCCCCCTCCTCGCGGGTGGCCGCTGGCACAGCCCTCTGCCGCGGATCGGCCTTACGAGCCTCCGCCGCTGGCGCTGCTCCCGTGGCGGAGGAGATAGTCGTGCGCGAAGTCGCGCATCTTCCCCGCCGGCAGGCCGGCCCGATCGGCCTCGGCCTCGGCGTCCGCCAGCGCCCAGCCATCCCGGACTACTCGCCGAATCATCCACAGCGCCGCGGCCCGATCGCCCGACGCGCAGTAGATGAAGATCGGGTAGATGGCCTGGTCGTCGGTCGCGGTCAGGAACGTCTCCACGGCTGCGTCCTCCGGCTTCTCACGGGATAGCGGGACTCGGACGAAGAGCATCCCGGAGTCGCGGGCGGCGCGCGCCTGGAGCCCGTCGTTGAACTCCACCTCTTCCCGCAGATTGATGACCGCATTGAAGCCCTCGTCGGACAGGGCCGTGACCTGTCCGGGCGTCGGCTGCCCACCGATCGCGACGCGGTCGGAGATCTTGTGAAACCGATCGATCGACGCGGCGCCGTCCAAAGCCAATACCGCCGCGGCGAACAGGACCGCCCCCACTGCGACGAGCACTCTCGTTTGCATGCGCATGACAGCTCCTTTCCACATGGCCCGCACCGGCCTGGCCGCACGGGTTGGTGATGTCGTCATGCGGAAATTCTCCCAGCGACGGGCCGCAGCGAACAGGCGCAAACGCATCAATTGGCGAATCAGAGTGAGCCGGGACCAGGATCTTCAGCAGAGGTTCGCGCTGGTCGAGCGCCTTCTCCGGCTCGCCGACGAGCGTTTAGATCCGTACCAGCTGGTGCTCTGGATGATGGGTTCGGATCTGGACATTCTCCCGCCGGCACGCGGCCAGACAGACGAGAACCGCGAGCGCGACCGGTCGGCAGCGAAGGCTCACGCTTTGGGAACGACGGCGCGCGAGAGTGGACCCTTTTCCGCCAGATCGGCAACGGCGACGTCGCCGTCGGTGATGTAGCGATTGACGTGCCCGGTGACCAGTTGGTCGCCGGTCCGGTAGGAAGTCACGTCGCCGATGACCCCGCCCTTCTTCAACTCATCCATGATGTGTTCGCGTTCGGCGTTGGTGTCCGAATCGGTGGCGTGGGTGATCTGGAAGGTCATCTTTGTGAGGGCGAAGCCGGTGTCCTTCGTGCCGGCCCCCACCCAGAGCACGCGCTCGTCGTCGGGCGGCAGGTCGGTGTTCAGCCAGAAGGCGGGAGTCCCCACGGTGGACCGGGCGTCTGTAAGACCGAGCGCCCAGAAGCGAACGTGATGGCGCTTGCGCGGGCTGTCGTCGATCGCCTTCTGGAAGCCAATGTCCTGGCCGCGCCCGAATAGATAGAGCGTGCTGAACGGTGCGGTCGGGTAGGGACTATTGAAGACGAAGGACCGGGCCATCCCGATCGAGCTCTTGATGCCCAGCCGGTCTGCCACCGACCAGCCAACGGTCGCGAAGGCGGCGCGAAGCTGCGCCGAGGTGCCTCGGAGCACCACGTTGACGGGGTCGCCCGGCATTCCGTCTCCGGTAATCGTGTAGCGAGGCACGCGCCCGCGCTTGGCGATCTTCAGGCTCATCCGAACGACCCGGGGAAGGATGACGTAGGCGCCGATGCCGTAGGTCGCGCTCACGGCAAGAATCCAGGGCAGCCTGTTGTCCGCGATCCGGAAGACCACGAACACGATCAACCAGACGCTCAGCACTCCGAGCCCCAGGATCGCCAGGCGCCGCAACAACCGAATCAGCACACTCAGAGTGTAACTGGCGTACCGGACCGGAGCTTGTGGGGGTCGCCTCTAACCTCTCAGTGGAGCCCGTCGACGACGTAGAGATCCCCGAGGATCCGGGAGCCTCCGTAGGCCCACGCTCTGCCGTCGGGCGTCACGCGAACCTGGATTTCGCCGATGGAGGCATCGAACGGGATCTCCTTTCAGAGCTGCTGGCCTGCCGTCTCGAAAGCCACCCGCGGCAGCTCGCGGCTCAGAGCGCATCGGCTCCCGCGATCAGCGCAGCCCGTCGACGACGTAGAGCCGCGAGAGAGCGCGCATGAAGCTGTAGCAATAGCTCTTGCCGTCGGGCGTGAGCTGGACGCTGGTGATCGAATCGGCGCCCGTCGGGTCGGCGAGCACGATCTCCTTCCAGGCGGTGCGTCTGCCGGAAGCAAGCTCGAGGCGGTCGATGCGCAGGGGCAGGCCCTGGGAAGCCAGAAAGAGACTCGTCCCGCCGGCATCGAAGCGAATGACGGACTCGCCCGGCTGGATCCCGGGGAGGGGGCGGGGCTCCCCGCCCTCGACCGGGTAGAGGGCCCACCGACCGCTCTTCGCATCGACGGCCGCGACGAGCTTCCCGTCGGGAGAGACACGTGTCCCTGCGGTCGCCTCGGGGGTCACGGGACGGGGCGGGCCGCCGTCCAGGTCCCGCACGTAGGCGCGAGACGGGCGTCCCGGAGCTGAGGCTTCGACGATCAGCCTCTTTCCGTCCGGAAACCACATGGCGCTCCGGTACTCGAGGCTCGGGTCCTGGATCGTCCTCGACTCGCCCGGTCCGACCGGAAGCAGAACGAGCCGGTCCGGCCATACCTGCAGGGCCCACTTCTTGTCGGGAGAGAGGTCCTGGGCCGTCTGGCCGTCTCCGAGCCGGACGGCGGGCGCGGAGCCGTCGGTCTTGCGGATGTAGGTTGCGCCCTTGGCCCCGGCGCCGGCACCGCCCTCGGTGAAGACGAGGTCGCGACCGTCGTCGGAGAGCGCCCTGCCAGCTGAAAAATCGAGCCAGGTCAGGTCGGCTTCGCGCGGGGCCCCCGGCGGCAGGCACATCATGGTCATCGGCCAGTCGTCGCTTTGCGCGAGCACTCGCCCGTCGTGGGCGATGTCCTGCACGATCAGCAGCTGCGGGGTTTGGGCCACCGTGCGCCGCACGCCGGACAACGAGACGGCATAAAGCGCGATGACCCCCATCCTGCCGCCGCCCTCCCGGGCCGAAAACCAGATCTCGCCCGTCGTCGGGTTCCACGCGAGGGAAGTCGCCGAATTCCATCCCTTGGAGAGGATCGTCTTCTTGCCGGTCAGATCCACGACCCCCACGTCATCGATCCGGCCTCGTCCCTCGAGGAACGCAATCCGGTGTCCGTCGGGCGAGAATCGGAGGGCGTGCACCCGGCCTTCGGCCGACGCAGGAACGAGCACCTTCCCAACGGGAAACTCGAGGCGGCCCCCGCGAACGACCGCGAGACGGTCCCCGCCCGGTTCCCAGTCCGCGGCGATGGGACCGCCCGACTCGGCTTCCAGGAGCTCACGCGGCGCCCCGCCCGCCAGGGACGCTTCGGCGATCACGGGGGGATTTCGGTCGAGCAGGACCGCGAGCTTGCCGGAGCCCGAGATCGAAAGGATCACGGTTTCGTTCGGGAGCGGGAGCGCGGTGGACTCCGTGCTGTCGAGGCGCGTGGAGTAAAGCTGCGCCGGACGCCCCTGCCAGGTGGCGGTGTACAGGACGGTTTCTCCGTCGGGCGCGAAACGAGAACTGTAAAGGCCCCCGCGGCGAAAGGTCAGGGGGCGGTATGTCGGGGGGCCCGGCTGCGACTTTCGCGTCGCGACGATGCCGGCGATCGCGCCCGCCGCGAGCGCCACCGCCGCCACCAGGGCGACGACGTTGCGGAGGCTCCGGCGCAGAACCGGGGCTGCGGCGGCGGCAGCCGCGGTGCCCGACAGGCCCGCCTCGGAGAGGCCGTCCTTGAGCCGCGACAGATCGCGGGCGAGATCTTTCGTCGAGGCGTAGCGTTCTTCTGGATCCTTGCCAAGGCACCGTTCCACGATCCAGCGAAGCGCCAGAGGCGCCTCGGGCGCCGCGGAGGAGAGCGGCTCGGGCTCCTCGCGAATGATCGCCGTCATGGTCTCCGGAGCGCTCGGCCGCGCGAACGCCCGCCTGCCGGCAGCCATCTCGTAGAGGATCGCGCCGAGGGCGAACTGGTCCGAGCGGAAGTCGAGTGCTCCGCCGAGCGCCTGCTCGGGCGACATGTAGCCGACCGTGCCGAGCACGACGCCGGCCTCCGTCGCCGCCGAAACGGTTGGCGACTGGGTCAGCTCGCCGCTCTCGCCCGCGGGAGAGGTCAGCTTTGCGAGGCCGAAGTCGAGAATCTTGACGATCCCGTCGCGCGTGACCATCACGTTCTCGGGCTTCAGGTCGCGGTGGACGATCCCCGTGGCGTGGGCCCGGGAGAGACCGTCCGCGATCTGGGACCCGATTCCGAGAAGCTTCTTCAGCGGCAGCGCTCCGGCGGCGAGGAGGCTGCGCAGCGTCTCCCCTTCGACGCGCTCCATGGCGATCCAGGAGACGCCGTCCGTCGCCCCGATGTCGAAGACCGTGACGATGTTGTGGTGGTTGAGCGCCGAGGCCGAGCGGGCCTCCTTCTCGAAGCGCTTCAGCCGTTCCTGGTTCTCGGCGAACTCGGCCGGCAGCACCTTGATCGCGACCTCGCGGCCGAGGCGCGCGTCGCGCGCCCGATAGACCTCACCCATCCCGCCGGCGCCAAGCGGCGACAGGATTTCGTAGGGGCCGAGGCGAGTGCCGGCTGAAAGCGCCACAACGAGCGTCGACTTTATACCGTTGCGGCGCGAGGCATTCGTAGCGGGGAGCAGTGGCTCCCCGCATAGTTCCCAGTTGGAACCTTTTCGGGGGCTGGTTGCGAGAATTGGCGCGGGCTCCGCGCCGCGTGAGGCAGGACCATCTTCGTCCAGAGCCAGCTTCTGGAAACCTCGGGCTCTTGCGCAGTGGGTCGGGGGCGATAATCGGGCCGGTCACCGCGTCGCGAGGCCGGTCACCTGCCAGAGCTCGCTGAAGGTATTCCGATTCACGCTGTAAGCCCAGAACCTGCCGTCCCGTGTAACGAGGATGGGGCCGATCCAGTACGCACCGGCCGGATCCGGGGACATGAGCGTCTTCCAAAGGTCCTTTCGCCCCGTCGCCAGATCGAATCGCTCGATGCGCACTGGAACCTCACCGTCGCGGGCGACGTACAGGAAGCGCGTATCCGCGGACCATGCCAGGATGCTGTCATCCGGATCGAATCCGGCGATGGCCCGAGGCGCACCGCCATCGAGCCGGTAGATATTCAGACCGCTCGCCGTATCCTTCACCGCAATCTCCTTCCCGTCGGGAGAGACCGCCATGGAACTGGGCTTGCCAGCCTCCGAGACCGCGCGAGGTGCCCTGCCTGTCTCATCCGTGACGTACAGGCGCTCCTGCCCATCCTTCGCGGTGGCCCTGAAGAGGATCGATTTGCCGTCCGGCATGAATCCAGAGTCGTGGAGCACGAGTTCGCCGATCGGGATCTTCCTCACCTGGCCCGGCCCGGTCGGGATCAGCGAGATTTCGTGCTC
This sequence comes from uncultured Acidobacteriota bacterium, assembly GCA_963710945.1. Taxonomy (GTDB): domain Bacteria; phylum Acidobacteriota; class Thermoanaerobaculia; order UBA5066; family Gp7-AA6; genus DAHUXD01. The sequence continues at coordinate 235,040 of CAVQCH010000007.1, read as the reverse complement.
CGATTCGGTCTTCACGAGAACGAACTTGCCGTCCGGCGAAAGAGAGCCGTCCCGGCCCGCACCGAGTCGAACGGCGGGAGAGCCGTCCGTCCGACGCAGATAGACGTCGGTCAGGTCATGGAACAACACAGTTCCACCATCCTCCGACATGTCGGTGAGCCAGGAATTGGTGAGCCATCCGAGGTTTCTTTCCGAGGGTTCCTTCGACGACCCGAACATCAAGTCCACGGAGCCCTTCGCCTGTGTCATCAAGAGTCGCCCGTCTACAAGCGAATCCTGGGCGAAGAGCACGCTGGTTCCCCGATAGAGCGTCCGGACATTGCCGTTCATGTCGACCACGTCGATGTCGCTCATGTCGCCCTTGAGGCTGCGTGGCGCGGCCAGGCAAAAGAGAATCTCCCGATCACCCGGTCGCCAGAGGAGCCCGAAGACAAAGTTGGGGTTGGCGACGTGGAGCAGGGTCGTCGCCCTTCCTGCGGCGTCGACGATCCGCAGATCAGTGCCCTGCGGGGTGTATTCCGCGAAGGCCACCTGCTTCCCGCTGCCCGAGAAGCGCATGTCATAGACCAAATTCTTCGTCTTGTACAGAAATCGGCCGGACAGGTACTCGATCAGGGTCTCGTCGTTCTCACGTCGCACGACGGCGAGCTGCGCTCCGTCCGGGGACCAGTCCGCCCCGCTGACGTCTTCGAGGAGCTCCCTCTGCGCGCCGCCCGCAAGAGGAACGACGGCGAGAGTCCCGCTCCCGACCATGACCTTGAGATTCTGCTTCTTGAGCAGAATCGCCACTTCCCCCTTCGAGGAAACACCAAGGACGTCGGCGTTCTTGATGCCGAAGGGGCGCGACTCCGTGCCGTCGAGGCGCGCCGTGAAGATCTCCGTCGGAGCGCCCTCCAAGGCCGCGCCGTAGATGATCGACCCGCCATCCGGCGTGTAGCGGGCACGGAGAACGTGCTCCCGCCGAAATGTGAGTTGCTGGAAGCCGGGTGGCTGGTATTGAACACTCCGCCGGCCCAAAATGACCGCCGCAGGAATGGCCGCGACAGCCAGCGCAAGAAGCACCACCAGAAGAGGAACTCTGCGGGGCGGCTGCGGAGCAGCCGTCAGACGGGAGCCCGAGCCGACAACGGCGCTTTCGAGAGCGAACGCGAGATCCCGCGCCGACTGGAATCTCTGCTCCGGGCTCTTCTCCAGGCAATGCCGGACGACTCGATCGAGACCCGGCGAGACGTCCCCTCCCGCATCCGAGAGATCCGGAGGCTCCTTCGTCAGGATCGCGCTCATCGTGTCGGCTGCCGAATCGCCCTGGAACGCCCGCTTGTCCGACAGCATCTCGTAGAGCACCGCGCCGAAGGAAAAGATGTCGGAGGTCGCGGCCGAACTTCTCCCGCGCACCTGCTCGGGCGACATGTAGCCCAACGTCCCGAGCACCAGGCCGGGTTCGGTTCCCACGCTCTGCGTCGGCAGCTCGCTCGGCGAGCTGTCCCGCTGCTCGCGCTGCACCAGCTTCGCCAGCCCGAAGTCGAGAATCTTGACCCGGCCGTCCTTCGTGACGAAGAGGTTCTCGGGTTTCAAGTCCCGGTGGATGATCCCCCTCTCGTGGGCCGCGGCCAGACCGTGTGCGACCTGAACCCCGTACTCGACGGCCTTGCGCGGAGGGAGCCGCCCGCCGCTCAACAGCGAACGCACCGTTTCACCCTCGAGCAGCTCCTGGACCACGTACGGCGAGCCCTCGTGCTGCCCGATGTCGTAGACCGCGGTGATGTTCGGATGATTGAGTGCGCCCGCTGCCTCAGCCTCCTGCTCGAAACGCCGTAGACGGTCGGGATCGCTCGTGAAGGAGGCGGGAAGAACCTTGATCGCCACGTCCCGCCTCAACCGCTCGTCCCGCGCCCGGTATACCTCCCCCATCCCGCCCGCGCCGAGTGGCGACAGGATCTCGTAAGGGCCGAGACGGGTCCCGGCTGGAAGTGTCATCCGACCTGGCGAGAACTCTACACCGCGGCATTGCGAGGGATTCGCAGCGGGGAGTAGTGGCTCCCCACATAGTTCCCAGTTGGAACCTTTTCGGCGGAGCTGCGGAAATTGGCAGGTCGCCCCACGTGAGTCAGGGCTACTTCGCGCTGGCCACGAGCCACTGTTCTCGTCTAGACAGCGTGCGCTTCGCGCCGAAAGGACGCGGCCGTGGCTCGAATGCCGTCGGCATAGGGAGTTCCCGCGAAGCCGAACTCCCGAGCGAACTTGCTCGAGTCAAACAGGTACGGCGAATCGCTCTGATAGAGCATTTCGTAGGATTCCCCAACCAGCGGATTGAACCATCCCGCAAACCGGATCATGGGTCGGCTCAGAACGCGATACTTCGGAGCAACGCCAAACTCTTTCGCGGCCAGGGTGACGAACTCTTTCCCGGTGAGCGAATTGGGTGTCGTGGGGACGTGCCAGGTCTGATTCCAGGCGGTCGCCCGTTCGGCGAGTTGTAACAGGCTTCGCGCGGCGTCCGGAGTGTAGGTATAGGAGTGCGGAACGGAATCGTTCACCAGCCATGAGGCTTTCTGGTTGCGCGACAGGGGCTGAAAGACGAGGAGATTGGGCACGCCGTTGAGCGTATCGGGGCCGTAGAAATCGGCAGCGCGCGCAATCATGCCCGTGAGACTGCCCGCCTTCCATTCATTGATGAGCGCGGTCGCTATCTTCGCGCGGACTTCGCCTTTCTTGCTGCAGGGGTTGAAGGGCGTCTCCTCGGTCATCGAACCGTTGACCTTGCCATACATGTACACGTTGTCGAAGAAGATGAGCTTTGCGCCCGCCCGCTTGCAGGCTTCGATCGTGTTTTGCATGACGCGCGGCCACACTTCCTGCCAGAGCTTGTGATCGTACTTGAGGCCAACGACCAGATGCACGACCTTGGAACCGGCGACGGCGCGGATGGTTTGGTCCTTGTCCGTGATGTCGGCGCCCACTGTCTCGGTCGCACCGGGAGTCGGCCGTGGATTGCGGCCGACGAGGCGGAACGGCTCCTTCCTTGCAGCCAGGAGCTTGACGAGCTCGTTCCCGATGGCGCCGCCTGCTCCAAGAATGGTGATCATTCAGACCTGCCTTTCGCGCGCGCGGTAACAGCGAGCCTGCCCGGGTTCACCTGCAACATATCTGCCGGGCCGAACTTTACCCCCGGGGATCCCGGAAGCAGAGACTAGTGGCTCCTCACATGGTTCCCGGTTGGAACCTTGTCGGGGGTTGGTTGCGGGAATTGGGGCATCTATACGCCGCTCCATAGGCCAGGACTTGACGCCGACTGGAAGGGGCCGAGATGTCTTCATCGGGCGCCAGCAGTATCGTGCGGGCGAGGATTCCCGTCGCCGAGCACGGCATCAGGGAAGATCGGTATGCGTGTTGAAAGGCGTCATCTGCGTCAAGGAGTCATCCGGCGATTCTTCGTCCCGGCTTTCGTCGTCCTGAGTCTGGCGATGGCGCTCCCCGTTTTCGGTTCCGACAACTTCAGCGGGCCGCCCTCGTGACGAGGCGGCCGGCGCACGCCGCTGTGGCCGCCGGGATCCTGGCGGCATCGCTCATCGCGAGCAAGTCGCCTCGAGACCTGGCGCGTCGCCTCCGGTCGCTGCCCCACTTCGCGTCCCAGGAGCTTGCGGTACGCCGCCTGGACGGTAGCTCGACGGACTTCGACCGCCGTTACTTCATCCTGCTCGAGCGGGCGCGGCCTCAGATCCCCAGGGGCACACGGGGCATCGCCGTCTTCCCGGACGGCGAGTTGCCGAGCCGCGGCGCCTACCTGACGATTTACGAGTTCGCGCCCCTCCCGACGCTCGTCGCTCCTGATCACGTCCCCGATGGGTGGCTGGCGCTCGTCTACGGGCGCCGGAGGCCCGCGGGCTGGCGCGTCGTCGAGGAGCTCCCGTACGGCGCGCTACTCGAACCGACGCCATGAAGCTCCTCGCTTCGCTCTCGCGCCATGCGGCGGTGCTCCTCACCGCCGTGGGCGTTGGCACTCTCGTCGCGGCACGCTGGGTCCCGGGAGGCAGGAGGGCGCGCCCTGGCACGCCGGAGCGCGCGGCGTGGGGCGTGGCCGTCGGGCTGGCGCTCGTCGCCGGCTCCGTCCCGCTCGCTCTCCTCGTCGGGGTGCGGCCAGGATGGATTCCGTTTCTGGTGCTCGCCGCTGCCGCGGTTGCCGCGGCCTTCCTCCGCCCGGCCGCCGAGTCCATCGTTCCCGAGGACTGCCGGTCGGAGGCCCTCAGCCGCGCGACCTCTGCAACGCTCGTGTCGTTGATCGCGCTGGGTGTGGCCCTTTTCGCGCTCGGCGGCGCCCTGACCGAGCCGATGTGGTCGGTCGACTTCCTGGCGATCTGGGGCCTCAAGGGAAAGACCATCTACGCGCTCTCGGCCGTTCCGGAAAGGTTGTACGCGGACCCGGCCCTTGCGTTCTCGAATCCCGACTATCCGCTCGGGATCCCGTTCCTGTACGCGGGCCTTGCCTTCCTCGCCGGAACCTGGGACGACCATGCCGCGGCGGTGCTCTTCCCGGTCTTCCAGGCGGCGACGCTGCTCGCGCTGGCGGGTTGGCTGCATCGGCGCGGCGTTCCGCGCCGGGTGGTGCTGTCGGCGGCGGCGGTGCTCGCTTTCGACCTGCCGCTTTACACGGCGTCGGGCGTTGGGCTCGCGGACATTCCGCTGTCGTTCTTCGCTTTGCTGCTCGGAGCGTCTCTCTCGGACACCGTCGACGGGACCGACTCGGGCGCGCTCGGGCGTCTCGCGCTCGCCTCCGCACTCGCGGTCGGGACGAAAAACGAAGGTCTCTTCCTCGCCGCATCGGCGCTCGTCGTCGGCATCGCTGCCGCGCCGGCCTCCCCGCGGCGCCGCCGGCGCGACCTCGCGCTTGCCATCGGCCTGCCGGCCCTCACCCTGGTCGTGTCGCACCGGCTCTGGCGTGGCCCCGCGACTCTTCGAGCCTTCGACTTCGGTCTCCTCGCGCCCGCGCGGTGGGGCGAGCTCGGCGCCCGAATCGTCGAGACCGCCAACCATGAGGCGCTCCACGTCCTGCTCCCGTCGCTGGCGAGCGCCGCGGCGCTCGCCGCCCTCTTCGCGCTCGGACAGCGCACCCCGTGGGCCGACCGCCTCCTCGTGCTCGCCGCATGCGCCGCCGTCGCATACGTCGCTCTGCCGGCGCTGGGAGTCTTTCCCGGCCATCCCGAGAGAGGTCCGCTCTTCCTCGTCCGAACCGCGGTCGGGCGCACGCTCTCGGCTCTTGGGCCGCTCGTCGCCGCGGGAATCGCCGGCCGTCTCGGTGCCCTCGGCGGGGACGGCCCCAGGCGCGGCGGTGGATCCGGCGAATCCGGGCCACGTCCCATTTAGAATGCCGACTGGATGAGCGGCCCCCTCCCCGCGCGAAACCTCGGGCTCGACATCCTCCGCAGCATCGCAATCAGCCTCGTCCTGATTGCTCACAGCCTGACCTTCTTCCTCCCCTGGACCCGCTTCGACTTGATTGCGGCCAACTACGCCCTTGGGTTCCTGGGCGTGGAGCTCTTCTTCGCCCTGAGCGGATTCCTGATCGGACGGATCCTCCTCGAGGACGTCCTTCGCGACGGGTCGTGGCCTTCTCTCAAGCGGTTCTACGTCCGCCGCTGGCTCAGGACTCTTCCGCCCTACTACCTGGTCCTGTTCGGTCTCTGGCTGACCGGCCGGCGCCTCAACGCAAACAGCCTCATCTTCATGCAGAACTTCAGCCGAAAAGACCTCGAGTTCTTTCCCGTCTCGTGGAGCCTTTCCGTCGAGGAGTGGTTCTATCTCCTGGTTCCGCTGGCCCTGCTGCTCGCGGCGCGCGTGGGCGGTCGGCGACAGCGGGCTGCCTTCTTCGGGGCGTGCCTTGGAGTCATCGCCCTGTCGCTGTTGCTCCGTATCGTCTACGTCGCCGGTTGGGACCCGACGTGGGACTTTGGCATACGCAAGAAGCCGCCCCTGCGGATGGACAGCCTGATGGTCGGCGTCGCGCTGGCCGGCGTCTCGGTTCACCTGCCGACGGCGTGGGCGCAGTTGGCCAGCCGGAAGCGGATCCTTTTCCCGCTGGCCGGGGCGGGCCTGCTGTACACCGTCGGCTACCTCTGGACGCTGTTCCACGAACACACCGTCGATTCTTCCAACTATGCGCGCACGGCGCTCCCCCTGTTCGTGTCGCTTCTGGCCGCGGTCATCCTCGCCTGTCTGGAGACCAGCGAATCGCTCAACGTCGCCGCTGCCCGCTGGGGCTGGACCCGCGTCTTTCACTTTCTGTCGGTGACAAGCTATGCCGCCTACCTTCTCCACCTGGAAGTCTTCGACGCCTTCACGCCGCTAGCGGCGAAGAGCGCGAGCGCACCGGCGACCTTTCTGATCGTTGCCACGGCCCTGGCCCTGACGCTGCTTCTCTCGGCCGTCATGTACCGGCGCTTCGAGAAGCCAATCCTGCGCTGGCGCGATCGGCGGACGCGCGGCGCGGCCTAGACCGAGCTATCCCACAAGGTTGTTGACACCTTGTGGGGTCTGTTTGGCGCAGATGAAACGAGGGTTAGAAACTTCTTCCGAGAGTGTTCCTCGCGTGCCTCGCCAAAGTCGTATCGCGGGTCGGAGCACACCTTATCCCTCTCGTCGTCCTGGGGTTCCGGTGATCTGGCCCGGCCTGTAGGGGTCCAATGGGAATTGCGGCGCCCGTTGGCGCTCCATCGTCCGATCGTCAAATCCCGCGCCCGGTACACCTCCCCCATCCCACCCGCGCCGAGCGGCGCGAGAATCTCGTAGGGGCCGAGGCGCGTTCCAGCTGGAAGTGTCATCGAGTGACTGGGACACGGATTCTAGATGAGGAGAGGTCCGACCCCGGCCGCACACCGGCTGGCCCCACGCCCGAGAAGGCTAGACTGGGCGGCGGTGAAGCGGCTGCAGTCTCTGGCAATCGGCGCCCTGGGTTGCGCCGCGCTCGTCACCCTCACGGCAACTCATCTCGACTCGCAGGGAATTTCCTACGACGAGCTGCATCAGGCCCCGGCTGCCTTTTGTTATGTCGGCGGCCATCCGCCGATGTTCACCCACGCGTATCGCGGAATACCGATTCTGAACATGACGTACAGCGCCGCGATCAAATCGGGCGTCTACGGCCTCTACCTTCGTTACATCAGTCCGCATTTCAGCATCGTCACGTGGCGTTCCATCGGAATTGCCTTCGTGGCGGCGAGCCTGTTCTCTTTTTTCATGATTGCGGGCCCTTCGCTGCCTCTCCAAAGCGCGTGCGTGTTCCTCGGTCTCTTCCTCACTGACGCGTCCGTCATCGTCATGACACGTCACGATTCGGGGCCGACCGCGCTCGCCATGGCCCTGCGCCTGGTATTCCTCGCCCTCTGGCTCTTGATTGCGTTGGATCAGCCAGGCGACTACAGATTGGCCCTCGCCGGCTTCGTGGCCGGCATTTCCATTTGGGAAAAGCTCAGTTCGGTCGTGCTGCTTGCGCCGCTCTGCATACTCCTGCTCACGGTTTCCAAGCGGCGCAAGGGAGCCTGGTTGCCGGCGGCAGTCGGGCTCTTCGCGGGGACTCTTCCGCTGCTGATGACGAACGTCGGTTCCTACGCGGCCGGCAAAGGGTTGATCTCGCTGAGAGACGCTTCGCCCGATCGCGTCCAAGTCAGTCTTGGCGGCCTCGCCAAGTATGCGTACGACTTCCTGTCCCTGGGCCAGGGACACATCGCCCGGGAGGGCGTCATGGGCGACGGTTCCGGTCACTCCCTCGACCGCACGGAGGCCTTCTTGATGGGCGCCCTCATGCTGGGCGTTTGCCTGGCGGCACTACGAGCCGGCCGATCCAATCGGCGGATGGTCCTGGCCGCCACCATGGCGGGCGCGTATGCGGCGCTGGCCCTCGCGCTGGCGATCTTGCCGCGCAGGACGCTCGCTCACCACTGGATCATCGGCACGCCGTTTCAATATGCGGCCATTGCCCTCGCTGTGGGCGGACTGAAGGAGCACCGCGCCTCTGGCAGGCTGCTGCTGGCGGCCTGCATGTGCCTGGTCGCGATCCGCACGCCGGCGCTCGTGGACACGGAGAGATCCTTCGTATCCGGAAAATCCTCTACGACCTACGACCCCGCATTCAAGCGCCTGGCGCAGCTCGCGGCGGTGAAGTCGCATTATGCGGCTTTCATCGCTTCGGACTGGGGATCGGCGACCCAGATCTATTGCGGTACCGACGGACGCGCCGACAGCGTCTACGAGCCGTTCTGGAGCCCGAGCCCCGGCCGGGCCGCGATGGAGATTGCGGAGACAACGCAGAAGCGAACCCTCTATGTCGTCACGACGGGCATGGGTCCCCCTCGTCTTGCCGGGGCCTCGTCCGCCATCCTCGATGTGATGGCGCTCGCGCCCGGCTGGCAGAACGTTCCCGTCGAATCCGACTTCGCCAATCTCGGCCCGGTTCAGGTGCGCAAGCTCGTCCGCAGATCGGAATGAGACGCTTCGGCGGCAGAGCGACGAGGGAAATCGAGAACCGACGACGGAGATCAGTCCTTACTAGCAAAACCCAACAAAAGTACCTAGTCGATTTGCCTACTTCTTGGACTGTCTCTAAACCGAACGTTGCGGCTGCCCAGCCGGATTCATCCGTGCCTCGCCACGGCGCTGAGGGCTCCCCACCAGGAAATCGCGACCAGCCCTACGCGGATCCAATTGAGCCGAATCCAGCGGTGAGCTTCGATTTGCAGGCGTTCGGTTGGAGTGTTCCCGCCTCCCGTTTCAAGAAACCGTTCGATCGTGGGGCGAAAGTACACCAGGGTCCACGCGACTCCAGCGACGGCGCATGCGGTAGAAACGATGAGGGCTACCCCTTGACTTCCCGTGCGAAAGGCTAGACCCAACGCAGCGAGCGCGCTCAACGCGTACAGCGGAGCCACGGGGACCCAGAACGCCGGGATATTCATCCGACTGACCGGCGTTCCAACGAACCCCCGGAAGGATTCGGGCGGCTTTCGGCTCCACGCCGGATGCACAACCAATGTTTCGTACACACTCGCACCGAAGACTAGCGATACCATCACCGCATAGAGCCACAGGATCGGCGTGTAGAGTGTCATCACACAATCTCCGCTGTTGTCAGGCCAACTAATCCGACATTTCCGATTTGGCTTCCGAAAATCGGCAACAGTCTACCCTCTCTTGATGGACTGTCCTTGTCGCCGGGGTCGCACCTCGTGACGCCCGCCACGGCGACCTGACTAGGAACCTTTTCGGGGGATGGCTGCGGGAACTGGCGGGGCTGCGCGCGTACTTGTAGGCCGGGACTACTTCACGCCGGCGACGCACTTCTGGAGCCTCGGCTTCTTGCGCAGCGGGTCGAAGGACGCAGGCGCGGCCTAGCTATCGAGCAGGCCCTTGAAGACCGTGCGGCCTTGGAGCGTGGTCCGGAAGCCGTAGACCGCGAGCGCAGCGACGACGGCGATCGCGAGGATCCCGGACGGCGCGTACCAGGCGGCCAGGTGCCGGGTGATCGGTTCGAAGGTGAGCGTCTGCACGACGAAAAAGGCGATTGCATAAGCCACGAGACCGAAGCGGACCAGGACGAAGACGACGCTTCCGTAGGCCAGGATGAAGAAGCCGGCATCGAGCAGGAATGTTTCGGACCTTGCAACCTCCAGGACGACGAAGATGGAGACCACGGCGGCCGCCGCCAGCCATTCCCTTCGCAACACCAGTCGCAGAATGAACAACAGGAAGAAAATTGCAAGCGCCCAGAAAACCGCTCTCACGAGATCGTCGAGGATGCGGGACGCCCCGAAACGCACGCCCAGGAGTGAGACCAGAGAGAGGGAGTCGGGTCTTGGCGGCAGACCGAAGCGAGCAATGGCGGCCTCCCTGAGCTGGTAGAAGAAAAACGTCCAGCCGATCCCGGTGAGCGCGCCGATCAAGACATCGCGGCCGACGACCGGGTCCCGAAATTGACCGGCGAGGACCCTCGACCATGAGACGAGGGCGTCCGGCCAGCGGCGGCGGACGAAGGGTTCGATCGCGAGATAGAGGATTCCTACGATCCCGGCGCTGAAGAGCGAAAACCCGGCCGACTCCACGAAGAGTCGGAGCTCCTCGGAACTTGCGACGTGCGTGCCGCCGACTGCCCACGATGCCAGCATGGCGGTAAAGACGAACATCGCGAGCCGGAATGCGCCACGGCGGTCGCCGCGGTTGAGTCGCACGTTGCGGCGGGCGACCAGGACGCTGCCGACGAGAACAGTGACGAGGACGCCGAGCAACATCATGTTGCCGACCCGTTGCGCTTGAGGTTTCTCAGTCTCCTCCTGCCGCGTCGGCGTCGTCCAGGGCCACACGACACGGAAAGCGATCGGCTTGCCGCGGAAGGCGGCCGCCTCCACGCGGATCGGGATCCTCGGAAGCTCGGGGAATGCGCCAGTCCACGCGGCACGAGTGTCGGCGAAGTCTTCAGGAACCCACTCCGGCTCCGCCGGCTTCAGCGCCCCCATCTCGAGGCCCGTCGCAGCGATCAGTGGCCCCCAGTCGGGCGCGGGCGCCGATCCCTTCGGATCCGTTTGCGGGGGCACGGCCTCGAATTGCAGCAAACGACCCTTCGTGTCGAGGACCACGAGAACCATTCCGGAGACGTCCCGAGGCGGGTCGTCCTGGCCGAGATAAAAGCCAAACGTGACCGGTGCGAGCTCTCGCGGGCTCGTGCGGTACCAGAACTCGATTCCGGGGGGCCGGCCCGCCTCCATGTTGCTCCATCGTGCTTTCGATCGGTCGTTCTTCCCGATGTAGTCGAAGTACTCGGTGTTCTCGGAGAGCCCCGACGCGCGGTCGAACGGCCTGGCCGCATAGCCCGATCTCGCTGCGATCTCATCGGCCTTTACAGCGAGTCTTTCGGCTGACTCGTCCAGAGGCACGCGGCTGGTCAGGCTCAGGCGGTCGGCGAAGAGGACCACGAGAAGGAGGCCCGCGAGGCTGGCACCGAGGCATGCGAGCGCCACGCGCGGAGCGAGACCGCTGGACTCTCCCGCAGCGGCGACCATCTCGGGCGAGGGTGTCTCTCCGGCAGCGAGCGCGACGGCCAGCGGATCGCCTCCGGGCAACCCTGCCGAGACCTGCAACGCCGAGGCCGGCCGGAGCGCCGGATCCTTCTCCAGGCAGCGCAGAATCACCCGCTCCACCTTCGGGTCAAGATCACGCGCGATCTCCGACGGAGGAGTGGGCGACATTTCCTTCTGACGCCGGAGTTCGGCCAGGCTTCCGGCCTCGAACGCCTTCTTTCCCGTGAAGAGCTCGTAGAGCACGAGACCCAGCGAGTAGACGTCGCTGCGGACCGATGCGCCCTTGCCCACGAGCTGCTCGGGCGCCATGTATGCGGGGGTGCCGGCGACCTCGCCCTCGGAGGCCCCGTCCTCGCTGACCACCGCCAGGCCAAAGTCAGTGATGCGCGCGCGGCCACGGCCGTCGATCATCACGTTGGCGGGCTTCAGGTCCCGGTGCAGGACCTTCTTGTCGTGCGCCGCGGCGAGGCCCGCGCAAAGCTCCCGCGAAAGCTCGAGCGCCTTGTCCTGCGGCGGCCGCCCGATGCGGCGCAGGAGCGACGCCAGATCCTCCCCGTCGACGTACTCCATCGAGAGGTAATGCTGACCGTCGATCTGGCCGACGTCGTAGACGCGGCACACGTTTGGATGCGACACCTGCCGCGAAAGCCGGACCTCAGCATAGAAACGCTCGCGCCGCCCCCGGTCTTCAGCGAGAGCCCGCGGCAGAAACTTCAGCGCGACGGGCTGACCCAATGTCAGGTCGTCCGCTCGATAGACCTCACCCATTCCCCCTCGGCCGAGCAGCCCGACGATCCGGTAACGCTCGATGAGCACCGTGCCCGCGGCGAACCCGCCCCCCTCGATCGAGTCCGAAGAGGCCAGACGGCCGACGGGGATAGAGGATGGGCTGCGCCGCAACGCCGCCGCCGCAACCGAGGGCGAAGCCAGACCAGTCGGCGCCTGAGAGACCGAACTGACCGCGTGGCCGCATGCGGAGCAAAAGAGCCCATCGTCCGGAATCGTGGCCGAGCAGGAAGCGCAGATCATCGGCTGCCAGCCGAGATCGTCACCGCCTGTCCCTCGACCGGTACACTTCGCCCATCCCGCCCGCGCCGAGTGGCGCGAGGATCTCGTAGGGACCAAGGCGCGTTCCGGTTAGGAGCGTCATCCGTGCTTTCGGGAACTCTACACCGCAGGGTTCGGGACCGAGTGCGGGGGAGGTAGTGGCTCCCCACATAGTTCCCAGTTGGAACCTTTTCGGGGGCTGGCTACGGGAATTGGCCGGGCTTCTCGCTTCGCGGTGAGCCCGGGCTACTTCGCGCCGGCGACGAGCTTCTGGAACCTCGGGTTCTTGCGCAGCGGGTCGAAGTTGGGGTCGATCTTGAGCCAGCCGGGCGAGAGGTAGTACGGGATCTTCAGCAGCGGCTCGAGCTGATCGAGCGCCTTCTCCGGCTCGCCGACGAGCATGTAGATCCGCACGAGCTGGTGCTGGAAGTAGGGGCCGGCGTCAGCATCCTTCGACACCGGATCGAGCGCGACGCCACGCTCTCCCTCCCGGATCGCTTCCTCTTTCCGCCCGAGGTACGCCAGCGCGAGGCCGAGATCGACGTGACGCTGCGGATCATTGGGCGTTGCGCGAAGCTGCTCCTCGAAGGTCTTCCTCGCCTCCTCGGCGTAGGTGCGCACGTTTGCGGCATCGCCCTTCAGGGCATACGCCTGAACGAGGCAGAGGGCCCAGGTGCCCCGGTCGTCGTCGAACGCGCTCGGGGTCAGCCGCAGCAGAAGCTCTCGCTGCTCCTCGTCGAGGACCCAGACGAGATCCTAGTAGTTCGCCAGGTAGGCCACGAGCGCGGTGGGCTCGACCTCCTTGGGCGCGGCCTTGAGCACGGCCCGGGCACCGGCAAGGTCTCCCTCGCCGAGGTAGGTCATGGCCTTGTCCTCGATCAGATCGAGGTTGGCGGGCGCGAGGGCGAGACCACGGTCGAGAGCCTCCCGCGCCTCGGGATAGCGCCGCAGACGGAGGAGCGCGTCGCCGAGCCGGCGCAAAGTCTCGGCCGACCGCGGGATCGAGGCGCTCCGCCTGCCTGAAGTGCTCCACCGCCGCATCCCAGCGTCCGAGGCCCTCCTCGGCAAGCGCCGTTCCCCTGAGACCGGAAGCATCGCCGGGGGCAAGGCGCAGTCCCTTCTCGTACTGCTCCAGGGCGCGGGGGAAGTCCGGAGTGACCAACCGTTCGTAGTCGCCGAGGGCCAGGTACCCCTCCGGGCGGTTCGGTGCAAGCGCGACGGCCTTCTCCGCCGCCTGCCGGGCACGCTCCGCCAGCGCGGGCGTGGGCGTGCTGTTGAAGTACAGGAGCGAATTGGCGATCGAGACTCCGCGCCCACGCCTGCGCGAAGCCGGGGTCCAGCGCCACGGCCTGCTCGTAGAAGCCGATCTCCTTGCGCAGGCTGGGGGGATCGACGGCTCCGCTATTCCGGATCTCCTCGCCCTTCAGGAAGGCGTCGTAGGCGGCGAGGTTCTGCGTCGGCTTCTCGGAAAGCCGCTTCTCCTCGCCCGCCCCGAGCGCGGCACCCAGAGCCTGCGCCACCTTCGTCGCGATCTCCGACTGCACCTGAAACACGTCCGTAATCGCCGCGTCGAACGGCTGCTGCCACTTCGACGTCGGCGCTCCGGAGCCCGACACCTCGATCAGCTCGGGGCTGACGTGGACGCGGCTGCGTGCCGCCGCCCTTCTCCCAACGCACCGTCGCCGTCAGGAGGTAACCGACTTCCAGTTCCTCGGCGATCTGCTTCGGCGTCTTGGTCGTCTTCTTGTAGGGCGTCGAGCTGCCACGGGCGATGACCTGAAGGCCCGGCAAGGACGTCAGCTTGCCTCGGATCTCGTCCGCGATGCCGTCGGCGAAGTAGTCGTCCTCGGGAGCACCCAGGTTCTCGAACGGCAGCACCGCCACCCGCTTGACGCCGCCGGCCTCGCCGCCGCTCCGGTGCGGACGGCGCATGAGGAGGACGCCCAGGAGCAGCGAGAACGACGACAGCCGCAACGGCGATGAGAACCTTGCTCTTGCGCGGCCGGTGGCGCGGCGAGCTGCGCGCCGCTCGCGCCGCTCAGCGACACTCGACGCCTCTCCGAGAGGGCGAACGCAACGTCGCTTGGCCGTCTGGAACCGATTCGTCCCGGTCCTTCTCCAGGCAGTGCCGGACGATGTGGTCGAGGGCCGGCGAGATGTTCCGGCCCGACTGCGTCAGCTCCGGCGGCTCCTCCTTCAGGATCGCCGCGATCGTGTCGCTCGCCGTGTCCCGCTTGAACGCCTTCTTCCCCGACAGCATCTCGTACAGGATCGTCCCGAACGAGAAAATGTCCGAGCGGTGATCGACCGGCAGCCCCCGAACCTGCTCGGGCGACATGTAGCCCATCGTCCCCATCACCGTCCCGGGCTCCGTGTGCCCCGAGCCCGTCGGCGCGCTCGTCTGCTCGTCCGGGGACGACCGCCTCGACCTTCTTGGCCAGGCCGAAGTCCAGGATCTTGACGTGGCCGTCCTTCGTGACGAACAGGTTCTCGGGCTTCAGGTCCCGGTGGACGATGCCCTTCTCGTGCGCGGCGGACAGACCCTTGGCGACCTGCAGCGCGTAGTCCACGGCCTGCTTCTGCGGGATCGGCCCGGTGTCGAGCTTCCCGCGCAGCGTCTCGCCTTCCAGAAGCTCCATGACGGCGTAGGCCGTCCCGTCGTGGGTGCCGAAGTCGTGGATCGACAGGATGTTCGGGTGCGAGAGCGCCGCGACCGCCATAGCCTCGCGCTCGAACCGCGCCAGCGCGTCGGGATCGGCCGCGAGCGACTGCGGCAGCACCTTGATCGCCACGTCGCGCTTCGAGCTTCGTGTCCCGCGCCCGGTACACCTCTCCCATCCCGCCCGCGCCCGAGCGGCGACGAGGATCTCGTAGGGGCCGAGACGGGTGCCGGCTGGAGAGCGTCATCCGATGGCCGAGAACTCTACACCGTGGTTACGAGAGTAATTTTGTCGCGGAGAGTAGTGGCTCCCCATCTAGTTCCCAGTTGGAACCTTTTCGGGGGCTGGTTGCGGGAAATGGTCCGTCTGCGCGCCGCATCGTAGGGCAGGACTACTTCCCGCCCGCGACGAGCTTCTGGAAGCCTCGGGTTCTTGCAGAGCGGGTCGAAGTTCGGGTCGATCTTGGCCATCCGGGTGAGAGGTAGGAGGGGATCTTCAGAAGCGGCTCGAGCTGGTCGAGTGCCTTCTCCAGCTCGCTGACGAGCATCGTAGATCCGCACAAGCTGGTGCTGGAAGTAGGGGCCCCGTAGTCGGCGTCCGTCGAGACCGGGTCGATCGGACATCGTCGGCCATCCAGTCGTCGACACGCACAATCCCCCGGGCAAGAACCGTGTCCCCTTTCTCGCCTCACCCGCGCCTTTGAGGAGTGGAGAGAAGGACTCTCAGCCGTCTCTCCAAGGAGGAGGAGCACATGAGACACGGGAGACTTTCCTTGATCACCGGAACCGCTCTGATTGCGCTGCTCGCCGCGCCATTCATGGTCCTAGCAGAGGGCCACGCAAACTCGAGAAAGTGGCGCAACCACGTCCTGACGAAGCCGGCAACTCCTCCCGCGTCCAGCCGCCCTTCCGTCATCGGCAATTCGTCAACCTGCGCCCGGTTGACAGAGTTGATCATTCCGAACACTCAGATCACTTTCGCCCAGGTCGTCCCGGCGAGCGACTACCTGCCCGAGTACTGCAACGTCGACGGTGTGATCAGCCCCGCCGTCGGCTTCGAGGTCAGGCTGCCCACAGACTGGAATCAAAAGCTCTATTTCGTGGGCGACGGCGGCTTTGCGGGCTACATCGAGGGTGACACCTCGAATGGTCTCTTGCGCGGATACGCGACCGCATCCACCGACACGGGCCATGAGGCCGATTCCCTCGACGCCTCCTGGGCGCTGAACAACCGTCCCGCCGAGATCGACTACGGCTATCGTGGGGTGCATGTGACGGTTGGCGTCGCTAGGACCATCATCGCCGCCTACTACGGCCAGGGGCCTCGGCTGTCCTACTTCGACGGCTGTTCGAACGGGGGCCGGCAGGGACTGAAAGAAGCGCAGGAGTATCCCGGCGACTTCGACGGAATTGCGGATGGCGCGCCGGCCCTCGATTTCACGGGGACCCTCGGACTCGGGGCAAACTGGAACATGCAGGCGCTCCACTCCACCCCGGACAGCAGCGTCCTCCCGGTCGAGAAAGTTCCCGTGATTGGAGCCGCCGTTCTGGCCAGCTGCGACGCGGTCGACGGGCTCGTCGACGGGTTGATCGACGATCCCCGGCGCTGTTCCTTCGAACCGGACATTCTCCGCTGCCTGGGCCGCGACGCTCCCGACTGCCTCACCGGGAGACAATTGCACGCTCTCAAACAGATCTACGCCGGCCCGACCGACTCTTCCGGCATGCAGCTTTTCCCGGGACTACCGGTGGGAGGAGAAACCGTCGAGTGGGACATCTGGCTCATCAATACTCCGGATTCCACGGCGCTCGCCTTCACTTTCCAGGACCAGTTCCTGCGTTACCTCGCCTTTAAGGTTGACGACCCGAATTTCAATTGGGCAACGTTCAACTTCGACACCGATCCACAACGTCTGCAGTTCATGGCTCGAATCCTGAACGCCACCAGCCCCGACCTCTCCGGATTTCGCAACGCGGGCGGAAAGCTGCTGCTGTACCAGGGCTGGAGCGATCCCATCATCCCGGCCACGCGCACGATCGACTACTACCAGGACGTCCAACGGAAGCTCGGACTCAGCCTGAAGAAGACCAAGCAGTTCGCCCGGCTGTTCCTGGCGCCGGGAATGTCTCACTGTGGCGGCGGATCCGGACCCTTCGCGTTCGACTACTTCACGGCCCTGGAAGGGTGGGTCGAACACGGGATCGCCCCGGACTCGATGGTGGCCTACCACTTCGACGACGACGGCAACGTGGATCGCACGCGCCCGCTCTGCGCGTACCCCCAGGTCGCGCGCTACATCGGCACAGGAAGCATCGACGACGCGGCGAGCTTCCGCTGTGTAGACCCTCCGTCCGACTGAACGGGCGGGGCGCCCGAAGGATTCGGGGACGGAGCCGCGAGTCTTCCCGCTCCGTCCCCGAAACCGCGCCCGTACCCGGTCAAGGGTTCTCCATCATCCAGACGTTGCTCTCGGTGACCGAATCCAGCAGAGCAAGATGGCGGCCGTCCGGGGATGGCAGTGGGCCGCTCCACCCGCATCCCCGTTGCTCCTCCACAGGACCTGAGCGTTGCCCTCGAGATCCATGTGCAGCAGCACGGCCTTTCCCGAAGGCCCGTCGAAAACGAACAGCCCCTTCCCGTCCGCCGCCCAGGCGACCGACAGGAGCTGCTGCCAGCCCTTCGGCCGCACCTCCTGCGTGGGTTCTCCCAGCAGGGAAAGGATGAAGATCGGTCCTTTGGGATCTCGTATGGCGGCAATCCGGGTTCCGTCGGGAGAGAGATCCATGTTCCAGAAGGCCGTGACCGGATCGATGTCGAACCGCTTCAGCTCCTGGCCCCGGCCCTGCATGGGGTCGAACGCGGTGATGACCATCTGCTTTCGATCCTCAGTCTGCTCGACAATCGCGCAAAGACTGGCGGGAGACCTGGCTCGCATGATGAAGCTCATGGGCCGCGCCTCGAAGATCACGTGCGGCGCTCCCCCGGTAATCGGCATCCGCATGATTTCCATCGTCGATTCGTTCTTGTCGCGCCGGTAGAGGATCCACTTCCCGTCGGGGCTCACTCGCGGGTTTGCGAAGCCGGCCTTGCCCGTCACGATGAGCTCCGCCGTCTCCTGATTCAACTTCTGTCGGTAGATACCGAACTGGCCGGTCCGGTTGGACAACAGGATGACGGCGGAGCTGTCGGCCGTCCAATCGGCGGGAAAGTCCTCGCTGTCGGTCAACGTGAAGTGTCTCGTGTTCTCGATGCGCGTCCCACCCGCGGCGAGGTCGGTGAGGTAGCCCGTGAAGTGGAGCGTCTGCTTGACGAAGGCCATTTGCTTGCCATCGGTCGTCGTCGTCGAACTGAACATGCAGGAGTCGGTCCAGTTGGTGAGCCGCTTCCTCGTTCCCTCGATCGGCTGTCCCGTCTCGGTATTCAGCCTCATCTCCCAGTAGTTGCATTCGTTGAGCCTGTCGGGTTCGGGCAGGGTGTGAATCAACCTTCCATCGGGGAGGCCGCTCATGTCGTTCATCTTCTTCATTTCTGAAGGTGGGAAAATCAGGGTCTCAGGTCCGCCCTTCAAATCGCGGCTCATGCCGGAATCGCCGGACTTGTCCGTCCTGATGTAGCCGACCCGAGATCCATGGGGAAGCCACCCGAACACGGCGATGCCGCTTCCCGGTGCCGCCTCATACAGCTTCTTCGCCTGTTCCCCGCTCGGATCCATCGTCCAAACCTCACGATTGCCAAACTCTCCCGGGTTCGTCCCAAAAGCTATTCTCGAGCCGTCGGGCGAGAACGAATACGCCACGGCGTCGTCGCGAAGCTTGTGCGGAGTTCCGGCGAGCACCGAACTGGCCCAGATGCTGGCGTCCCTGGAAACCATCCACCCGCTCGCATCCGGCTTGTGCGCGTTCAGCAGGAATCTCGTGCCGCTCGGAAACCAGGGACCGAGTTCCACGGCCAATCCGCTCTCCTTGAGCGCCTCGGGAATCGGAACGGTTCGCGTGTCGCCCGTTTCCAGCAACTCGATGTGCATTCCCTTCCGGTCCATGTACAACAGGTACTTGCCGTCGGGTGAGATCTCGCTCGTACTGACGGGATTCTCGGTCGAGTTGGACGTGAGCTGGCGGACCGTGAACGGCGGCTTGGGCGGTGGTCCGCGCCTCGTGAGTTGAAAGGCAGCGCCCGCGACGAGGATCATGGCAGCGACACCGGCAAGGGCCGGCCGCCAGAAGCCGGCGCCTGGCGCGAGCGACCGGGCGCGGCGCCCGAAGTCGCTTCGGAGAGGTGATCGCGAAGCGTGGCGAGATCGCGGGCCAGGTCGTCCGTCGACGAGTAACGCTGACGGGGTTCCTTGGAGAGACACCGCTCCACGATCCATCGGAGCTGCGTCGGCGTCCGGGGATTGACCGCGGCGATCGGCTGTGGCTCTTCGTTCAGGATCGCCCCGAGCACGTCGATTGGCGTCTTGCCCGTGAACGCTCGCTTGCCCGTCACCAGCTCGTACAGAATCGATCCGAACGAAAACTGGTCCGACCGAAAGTCCACCGTCGCCCCGCCCGCCTGCTCCGGTGACATGTACCCGACCGTTCCCATGATCACGCCCGGCGTCGTCCCCGACATCGTCGGCAGCTTCGAACCCTCGTCGCTGCCCGATCCCGTCGACGTCAGCTTCGCCAGGCCGAAATCCAGGATCTTGACGAGCCCGTCCTTCGTCACCATCACGTTCTCGGGCTTCAAGTCCCGGTGCACGATCCCGGCCTCGTGCGCACGCGCCAGGCCGTCGGCGACCTGGGTTGCAATCGCCAGCAGCTTCTTGATCGGGATCGGGCCGCCGAGACCAGCTTCCTCAGCGTCTCGCCCTCCACCTTGCTCCATCGCGATGCACGCCACCCCATCCGAGGTCCCGATGTCGTAGATCGTGACGATGTTCGGATGGTTCAGGGCCGACGCCGACCGCGCCTCCTTCTCGAACCGCTTGACGCGCGAGGCATCCTGGGACAACTCGGCCGAGAGCACCTTGATCGCCACCTCGCGACCCAGCCGCTCGTCCCTGGCCCGGTAGACCTCTCCCATCCCGCCGGCTCCCAGCGGAGACAGGATCTGGTACGGACCCAGACGCATCCCCTTGCCCACGGGACGAGGACCAACGCCAGGTTCGATGGGCGGGAGCGCCGGCACCCCTTCGATCGCCGGCGACTCCAGAAAACTCTTCGGAGCTGCGTCGAACGAAGACAGCAGCGACTCGACTTCGCTCCTCAGCTCCTCATCTTCTCGACATTCCTCCTCGAGATACGTTGCCCGCGAACCCGCCTCACGCTCCGTCGCGGCGAGAAAAATCTCCTGCGCCCGCTTCCAACGCTCCGGCGTCACGGGGAGGAGCTAGAAAGCTCTCGGAAGAGAAATGTCTTGGCCGCAAGCCACTTACGCTTGATGGTCCTCGACGACACGGAAAGGACCTTGGCCGTTTCTTCTTCAGTCAGGCCTCCGAAGAAACGCAGCTCGACGACACGGCCCTGCTCTGCGTCGAGCGCCGTGAGTTTGGCCAGCGCGTCGTCCAGGGCGATCAAGTCGATTGCTCGCGGCTGCGTCAGGACGACCGTATCGAGAAGGTAACGAGTTTCGTCGCCTCCTCGCTTCTTCGCGTCCCGGCGACGGGCGTGCTCCACCAGGATCCGCCGCATCGACTGCGCCGCCACGGCGAAAAAATGCGCTCGATCCTGCCAGTCAGCTCCCTGCCGCCCGATCAGCCTCAGATACGCCTCGTTGACGATCGCGGTGGGCTGAAGAGTGTGCCCGCGCCGCTCCCCACGGAGATAGCGCTCGGCCATCCGATGGAGCTCCCCGTAGACGAGCGGGATGAGCCGATCCAGCGCACTCTGGTCTCCCTGCCTCCAGGCGAGCAATAACCGAGTGACCTCCCCCGGGGCCGGGGGGACCGAGGTGGCTCGATCTTCGATTTTCGCCATACGGAGCGCGCCGCTGCCTGAAGTCTATCCAAACGGCCCGATCGGTGTCCCGTTTCCAGCGCCGTTGGCGCCTATAAGCATCGAAAAGAGGAAAATCATGAAGACCAGGCCCGGACTGCTTCTCGCGGCGAGCTGCCTTTTCGCCGCATCCGCGGGGGCTCAGACCCTCGACGTCGTTCATCGCTTCCAGGAGGACGGCGGGGCGTATGGCCGGCTCATCCAGGCCACGGACGGAAACTTCTACGGCACGACGAGCTGGGGAGGGACGTACGGCGTCGGCACCGTCTTCAAACTGGACGGCTCAGGCTCCGTAACCACTCTCCACAGCTTCGGCCACTTCGAGGGCGCCTACCCCAAGGCCGCGCTCCTCCAGGGCGCCGACGGCAACTTCTACGGGACCGCGAGCGCGGGGGGCGCGAACAATCTCGGCACCATCTTCAAGATGGACCCGACCGGCAGCGTTACGTTGGTGCACAGCTTCGGCGGCCCGGAGGGCGCCAACCCATGGGCTCCGCTGATTCAGACCGCGGACGGCAACTTCTACGGCACCGCTCATAGCGGCGGTGCCGGCGGCTTCGGCACGGCCTTCAAAATGGATTCCGCGGGGTCCGTCACACCGCTGCACAGCTTCGAAGGCGGCGCCGCCGGCTTCTCCCCTTACGCCGCGCTGCTCGCGGCCGCGACGGCAACTTCTACGGCACGACCTCGGGAAGCTCTGGCGACATTTGCGTGGGCGCCAATTGCGGCACGGTCTTCAAGATGGACCCCGGCGGCACCTTCACGACCCTCCACCTTTTCTCGAACTCGTCGGGCGCCGCGCCTCGCGGAGCCCTCGTGCAGGACGCCGCCGGCAACCTGTATGGGACCACGCCGTCGCATAGACGTTTCGTCCCTCAATTTCCGCACTTCGTGACCGTTTACGGCACGATCTTCAAGATCGACCCCGCGGGCAACTTCAGCTCGCTTCACACCTTCACCGCCGCCGAGGGATCGGGCTCACCCGGCGGCCTGATCCTGGCCTCCGATGACAACTTGTACGGCACGAGCACAGGCGGCCCTGGCTACGTCTTCCGGGCTAGCCCCTTCGAAATACTTCACACTTTTGCGACCCAGGAAGGTTCGAACCCCTACCCCGGGCTCCTTCAGGCATCCGACGGCGACTTTTATGGTCCGACCCTGTCCGGCGGCGTCGGCGGAGTCGGCACAGTCTTCAAGATGGACTCATCCGACACCGTGACGGCGCTCTACAGCTTTCCGACCGAGGGCTACAGTCCGCACTCGAACCTGATCCAGGCCCCCGACGGCGCCTTCTATGGAACGACCACCTTCGGTGGCGCCGCCAACCTTGGGACGATTTTCAAGACGGATTCCACGGGCAACATCACGACGCTGCACAGCTTCGACAACGTCGACGGCGCCTACCCTTATGCCGCGCTTCTTCGGGCCACGGATGGCAACTTCTATGGCACGTCGGCGGGCTCGGCGGGCGCCACGCCCTACGGCACGGTCTTCAAGACCGACGCCGGGGGAAATCTCACGCTCCTCCACATTTTCAATCAAACTGACGGGTTTGCTCCATGGGCGGCTCTCATCCAGTTGCCTGACGGCAATTTCTACGGCACGACCCAGTACGGAGGCGCGAGCGGCTTCGGCACTGTTTTCAAGATGGACCCATTGGGAACCCTCACGACGCTCCACAGCTTCGACAACACAGACGGCGCAAACCCCGTCGCCTCGCTCCTCCGAGGCGCCGACGGCAATCTCTTCGGCACGACCCAGTACGGAGGCGCGAGCGGCTTCGGCACTGTTTTCAAGATGGACCCATTCGGAACCCTGACGACGCTCCACAGCTTCAATCAGACTGATGGAGCTATTCCCTCGGCAGCGCTCATCCAGACCGCCGACGGCACCTTCTACGGCACGACGGAATACGGCGGCGACGCCAATCTTGGGACGACTTTCAAGATGGATTCCACGGGCAACATCACGACGATGCACAGTTTCAACGGCAGTGACGGTGCCTCGCCATTTGCGGCGCTCATCCAGACCCCCGATGGCAACTTCTACGGCACGACCGGGAGCGGCGGAACGAGCGGCTCCGGCACCATCTTCAGGATCGACGCATCCGGCAACTTCGCCACCGCCCAGGACTTCAACCTTGAGGCGGGGGCCAATATATATGCGGGCCTCCTCCTCGCCGCCGACGGATCGCTCTGGGGAACGGCGTCGATTGGCGGGATGGAGCCGTCCAACAGCGGCACGGTCTTTCGCCTCATCCTGGGCACGGCGTCTCTCGAAGTCACGAGCATCAGCCCGTCATCCGGCGACTCGGCCGGCGGCATGCCGACGAGCATCGCGGGAACGGGCTTCGAATCGGGTGCCAGGGTAATGATCGGCGGCTCCCCGGCTAACTTCGTTTCGGTAGACAGCATGAGTACCGTCAGTGCCATTGAGCCCGGTGGTTCTCCGGGAACCTTGAACGACGTGACGGTCATCAACGTCGACGGTTCCTTTGGAACCGGGAGCAAGCTGTGGTTCGTCGATTTCCTCGACGTCCCACAGGGCGACATCTTCCACGACGACGTCGAGACGATTTTTCGCAAGCACGTCACCGTCGGACTCGGCGACGGCAATTTCGGCCGCGACCATCCCGCGACCCGCGCTCAGATGGCGGTCTTCCTCTTGAAGGCCGAGCACGGCTCGTCCTACCTGCCGCCGACCTGCACGGGCGCCTTCCCGGACGTACCCTGCCCGAGCCTCTTCGCCAACTGGATCGAGCAGCTCGCCGCCGAGGGCATCACCGCGGGTTGCGGCGGCGGCCTGTACTGCCCCGACAGCTCCGTCACGCGCCGGCAGATGGCGGTGTTCCTCCTTAAGGCGAGTGAAGGCTCCGGCCATACGCCGCCGGCCGCGACCGGGATCTTCGGCGACGTGCCGCTGGACGACACCTACGCGCCCTCGATCGAAGAGCTCTACAACCGCGGAATCACCGGAGGCTGTCAGGCCTCGCCGCTGCTCTATTGCCCCGACAACCCGAGTACCCGAGGCCAGATGGCGGTGTTCCTGGTCAAGACGTTCGGGCTCTAGCTCTACGGCAGATAGCCGATTCTCACCCTCAGCGGCGGCACCCGGTTGAGTCCACCTCAGCCGGGTGCAGCCCTGACTGCGAATCTGAAGACAACGGACGTGGGTGGCGGGCCGAACGGGTCCCGCAAGGGGCAATCGACGTGTCCCCTTTCCCACCCCCCTCGCGCCTTTAAGGGGTGGAAAGAGGGAATTGACCATGAAGACGACGCTCGGACCGTTCATTGCGAAGCGCGGACCCCTTCCGGCACTGTCTCTGGCACTTCTGGGGGCGGCCCTGGCCGGCGTCGCCCGAGGCCAGGTCGTCACGGAGCTCCCGGTCCCCGCGGCCGGCAGCGAGCCTCGAGGCATCGCGTCCGGCCCGGATGGCAATCTCTGGTTTACCGAGGTTCTCGGAAACAACATCGGCCGGATCGCAAGCGGCGTCGTCACCGAGTTCCCGGTCCCAACCGCCAACAGCGAACCGTGGGACATCGCCGTTGGCGCGGATGGCAACCTCTGGTTCACCGAAGCTCACGCGGGCCAGATCGGCAGGATCACCGCAGACGGAGTCGTGACTGAGTTCTCGATCCCCACGGTCGTCACCCCCGGCGGCATCGTGGCCGGCCCGGACGGTAACCTCTGGTTTACCGAGCACGTCACTTACCCGGTTTCCTACTACAAGCTCGGCAGGATCACCACGGCCGGGACCGTCACAGAGTTTTCCCCCGCCTTTGGTACCGGGGCCGTCGGCGGCATCGCGGCCGGCCCGGATGGCAACCTCTGGTTCACACACACTTTTTATAGCGGATTCACAGGTCACACCTCTGTCCTCCGGGTGAACACGGCTGGCGTCTCCATGGGTGGGTTCCCGACGGGAAGTGGGATCTTTCGCGGCGTGGGCTCTATCGCGACCGGCCCGGACGGAAACCTCTGGTTCACCCTGCACAAGTTCTTACCGCCCGTCTACAGTATCGTCCGGATCACCACGGCCGGCGTCGTCACGGAGTTCTCCATTCCCACGGCCGGCAGCTCTCCTCAGAGCTTCGCGGCTGGCCCGGATGGCAACCTCTGGTTTGCGGAGGGCAATGCAAACCAGATCGCCCGGATCACCACGGACGGCGTCATCACGGAGTTCAGCGTCCCCACGGCCAGCAGCTTTCCTCAAGGCATCGCGGCCGGCCCGGACGGCAACCTCTGGTTCACCGAATACCTGGGCGACCAGATCGGGCAAATCACGACGGCACCGTTGACGTCGCAGCTCATGGCGGTTGACGCCCACGCGGTCAGCGGCGGCATTTCCGACACGAACGGCATGCTCGAGCCGGGCGAGACCGTCCAGGTCGCTCCTTCCTGGAAAAACACCCTGGCCAGCCCTCAGACTTTCACCGGAACGGCTTCGAACCTCGCCGGTCCCCGGGACCGAGCTACACGATCGACGACAGCACGGCCGACTACGGCACAATCGGCGCCGGCGCGACCGCTGACTGCAACGGCGCGACCGGTGACTGTTACTTGATGACGGTCTCCGGCACCCGCCCCTCCGCCCATTGGGACGCGACATTCACGGAAGACTTGAGCTCGAGCTCAGTCTCCAGGGTTCAGACGCTGCACGTGGGCGAGAGCTTCCCCGATGTACCGAAATCGAACCAGTTCTATGGCTTCATCGAAAATCTCTTCCACAACGGCATCACCGGAGGCTGTGCGGGCGGCAACTACTGCCCCGACAACTCGGTGACGCGAGCACAGATGGCGGTCTTCCTGATGAAAGGCAAGCTCGGCTCGAGCGAGATCCCTCCGCCTGCCACCGGCACGGTGTTCAACGATGTCCACGTTGGGGACCCTTTTGCCGACAGGATCGAGCAGCTCGCCGGCTTCCAGATCACGGGGGGCTGCGGCAACGGAAACTACTGCCCGAACAACCCGGTGACTCGCGCTCAGATGGCCGTTTTCCTGCTGAAGGCCGAGCATGGCTCGGCCTACACGCCGCCCAACTGCGCGGGAATCTTCGCCGATGTGGCCTGCCCCTCCCAGTTCGCCAGTTGGATCGAACGGCTCTCCGCCGAAGGAATCACGGGAGGATGTGGCAACGGCAACTACTGCCCCGACAGCCCCAGCACTCGTGGCCAGATGGCGGTCTTCCTCGTCAAGACCTTCGGCCTCCAGCTCTATGGCCCTTAGAGAGTCTTCGCCGTGGCGACGGCATCCGGCTGAGCCCGTTCCTCAGGCGGGTGCCACCATTTGACGGCCCCCCGCAAGCCCACCCAGCCGAGTCGCGAATGATCGACGCACACCCTGGAGTCACCTTTTCCTCTCGGTTCGCGCCTTCTATCTCTGGAAAGAGGAAAAGACCATGAAAACCACCCTCCACAGTCTTGAACTCGCTATTCCTGGGCGCGGGGCGGTCCTGATCCTGGCAATCCTCGGGGCGGCCCTGACCGGCACCCTGCATGGTCAGGTCGCCATCGAATTTCCGATCCCGACGGCCGACAGCCTGCCGATCGGGATCGCGGCAGGCCCGGACGGAGCACTCTGGTTCACCGAATCAGCCGGCAACAAGATCGGCCGGATCACGACGGCCGGCTCGATCACCGAATTTCCCATCCCCACGACCGGCGGCGCGAACCTGATCACGGCCGGTCCCGATGGCAACCTCTGGTTCACCGCGAGTAACAAGATCGGGCGGGTCACGACGGCTGGCGCCATCACCGAGTTCCCGGTCCCCAACGGAGGCCTGTACGCCATCGCGGTCGGCCCGGACTGCAACCTCTGGTTCACCGAACAGGATGCCGACAAGATCGGACGGATCACGACGGCAGGCGTCGTCACCGAGTTCCCCATCCCTACTGCGAACAGCTACCCTCATGGAATCGCGGTTGGCGCGGACGGAAACCTGTGGTTCACGGAGCTCTTCGGCAGCAAGGTCGGTCGGATCACCACTTCCGGCGACATCACCGAGTTTCCCGCCAACGGCGCGAGCGGCATCGCGGGCGGCGCGGACGGCAACCTCTGGTTTACCGGAGACAACGTGGGGATCGGCCGGATCACGGTGGCCGGCGACATCACCGAATTCCCCGGCAGCAGCGGGAATGGCATCGCGGCCGGACCGGACGGCAACCTCTGGTTCACCGATCCCTCTCCCGCCCTGATCGGACGGATCACCGCGGCTGGCGTCATTGTCGAGTTCGGCCTCCCCACGGGGGGCAGCAACCCCGTCGGCATCGCGGCCGGCCCGGACGGCAACCTCTGGTTCACCGAATACTCGGGCAACAAGATCGGGAGGATCACCACCGGCCCGACCGTGGCGCGGCCAATGGCCGTCGACGCCCATGCGGTCACCGGGACTAACTCGGACGCAAACGGTGTGCTCGAGCCCGGCGAGACGGTACAGATCGGGCCTTCCTGGTACAACACCCTGACCAACCCGCAGGCCTTCACCGGGACCGCCTCCAATCTCATCGGACCCACCGGGCCGGCCTACACGATCGACGACAACTCGGCGGACTACGGTTCCGTCAGCAGTGGCGCGACGTCGGACTGCAACGGTGCGACCGGTGACTGCTATCTGTTGACGGTCTCGGGCGCGCGCCCCATGGACCACTGGGACGCGACGTTCACGGAAGACCTGAGCTCCAACGGGATCACCAAGACCTGGACGCTGCACGTGGGCGACAGCTTTCTCGACGTGCCGAGGTCTCA
This sequence comes from uncultured Acidobacteriota bacterium, assembly GCA_963710945.1. Lineage (GTDB taxonomy): Bacteria > Acidobacteriota > Thermoanaerobaculia > UBA5066 > Gp7-AA6 > DAHUXD01. Next base: position 207,554 of record CAVQCH010000007.1, on the reverse strand, counting down.
TCAATTTTACGGCTTCATCGAGAACCTGTTTCACAACGGCCTTACAGGCGGCTGCAGCCCCGGCAACTACTGCCCCACCGGCTCTGTCACGCGGGCGCAGATGGCGGTGTTCCTCCTGAGAGGCAAACTCGGCGCGAGCCACGTGCCGCCGACCTGCACGGGCGCCTTCCCGGACGTGCCCTGCCCGAGCATCTTTGCCAACTGGATCGAGGAGCTGAGCCGCTTCCAGATCACGGGAGGCTGCGGCAACGGCAACTACTGCCCAGGCAATCCGGTGACGCGAGCGCAAATGGCGGTGTTCCTGCTCAAGTCAGAGCACGGCTCTGCTTACATCCCGCCTACGTGCACGGGAGTCTTCGGCGACGTGGTCTGCCCGAGCCAGTTCGCCGGCTGGATCGAGCAGCTCGCGGCCGAGGGGGTCACGGGAGGCTGCGGCAACGGCAACTACTGTCCCGACAGTCCGATCAATCGGGGACAAATGGCCGTCTTCCTCGTTAAGACTTTCGGTCTCCAGCTCTATGGGCCGACTACGCCGCGCGTCGGGCCGACGAACCCCTATACCGTCGGTGTGAGGTTCGTCGTCGAGGGGCACGACGAACACTATGAGTTCCAGCCGAGCACGATTCACATCCACGTCGGCGACACGATCATCTGGGCGCTCGACGGAATCCACTCAACGACCGGCCCGGACTGGGACTCGGGCGTCGGGCCAACCTCCTTCGCGCGCACCTTCACGGAGGCGGGAACCTTTGACTACCACTGCACGGCGGAGGGCTTCGGCAACCCTCACCACAATCCCGGTGTGGTCGTCGTCGACCCTTAGGACACCAATCGAGGTTGGAGAAACTCGAGCACGCGCATGATGACCATGAACCTGGGGATCAAGGCGACCCGATGGGCTCGGAGGCGACAGCAGCTGTCGGTGGCTTCGGCCCTCTGTCTTCTCGCGGCGACGCGTCTGATCGCCGCCGCGCCGGCCCTGGACGGCGCGCAGCGCGAACGGCTCGCGCGCCTGCAGGTCCCCTTCGTCGAGAACGTGGGCCAGCTTCCTGATGGGGTGGCATTCTCGGCGTCGACCCTTTTCGGAACGGTCTCCATCGGGCGTGACGGCCGGCTGAGCTATGGCTTCGTGCCGGAACTAACTGAGACTTTGATTGCCGCGAGGGTTCGACCGACCGCCGGAGCCCGCGCCCCGGGCGGCGTCAGCTATTTCGTCGGCGCCGATCTGCGCCGCTGGCACGCGGACCTTCCGACATACGAAGAAGTCCGCCTCGGCCAGGCGTGGCTGGGTATCTCGGTCGTGCTTCGCGCCCACGAGCGCAACGTCGAGAAGATCTTCACGGTCCAGCCGGGAGCGCTCGCCTCCCGAATCCGCATGCGGGTGGCTGGCGGCCGGCTGCTTTCGATCGCGCCGGATGGGGCGCTCGTTGCATCCACGGACGACGGGAGCATCCGCTTCACGGCGCCGGTCGCGTATCAGGAGCGCGATGGCTTGCGCCGGCCGGTCGCCGTGGCTTACGACCTCCACGGGTTCACGTACGGATTTCGGGTCGGCCGCTACGATCACGCGGCTCCCCTCGTCATCGATCCCGTTCTGCAGTCCACTTACATTGGCGGCGCCGATCCGGACTCGGTCAACGCGATCGCGGTCGACCCTGTGACCGGCGCCGTGCTCGTTGCCGGGCACACGTACTCGACGGCCGGCCGCGGTGTGGACGGCTTCGTCGCCCGATTCGATCCGACGCTCACGACACTGCTGCAGACTACGTACCTCGGCGGCAGCAACGGGGAGGAGATCCTGGGCATCGCCGTGCACCCGACGAGCGGCGACGTGTACGTCGCAGGCTTCACGGGCTCGACCGATTTCGCAGGGACTCTCCCGGGTGCGCAGCCCGCGAACTCGGGAGGCGACGACGGCTTTGTGGCCCGACTCGATTCGACTCTGACGACGCTCCTCGGGGCCACGTACCTCGGCGGCAGCCTGCCCGATCGGATCGTTGCGGTCGCGATCCATCCCGTCAGCGGCGAGATCTACGTCGCCGGGCAGACGCTCTCGGCGGATTTCCCGGGCACCACAGGAGGTGCGCAACCCTCAGCCGCCGTTAGCATGGATTTCATAGACCAGGACGGTTTCGTCGCCCGCCTGGACCCGACGCTCGGCACTCTTCTGCAGGCGACATACCTGGGGGGCCGCGGTCCCGAATATCTCCACGCCCTGGCGATTCATCCATCGAGCGGGGAGATCTACGTCGCCGGCCAGACGCGGGCGCCCGACTTCCCCGCAGCTACCGGCGGCGCGAACGCGGCCACGTCCCCCTTCACCGGCAACGTCGACGGCTTCATTTCGCGGCTCGACTCTTCGCTCACTCGGATCCTTCAGAGCGCGTATGTCGGGGCCAGCGGATCGGATGACATCTACGGCATCGCGATTCATCCGAACAACGACGATGTGTACGTCGTCGGCTGGAGCGACTGGGTCGATCTTCCCGGAACGGAGGGCGGAGCCCAGCCGGTCATGGGCGGCGAAACGGATGCCTTCGTCGCGCGCCTGAACGCGAGCCTGACCGAGCTCCTGCAGGCGACGTATCTCGGCGGCATCGACAACGACTATGGCTACGGCATCGCCGTCCATCCCACGCGCGGGGACGTCTACGTCACCGGTGAGACGTACTCGAACGACCTGCTCGGCGCGGCGCAGGGCTCGCAGCCCACTCGCGGCGGCGGCGACGATGCTTTCGTCGTCCGGCTGGACCCGAAGCTCACGCGGTTCATTCAAGCGACCTACCTCGGAGGCACTGGCGACGACGTGCCCGCCGCGATCGCAATTCAGCCACTAGGCGGCCAGGTGCTCGTGGCGGGAATGACGACCTCGGCCGATCTCCCGGGCGCAACGGGAGGCTCACAACCCGTCTATGCCGGCGGCGATCCCTTCTTTGGAGGCGACGGCTTCGTCACCCGGCTCCCGGCAGGACTGTCCGAGGCCAGCACCGAGTGCGCCGCCGATCCGACCACCCTCTGCCTGAGCGGCCACCGCTTCTCGGTCCGAGCCACGTGGCGAGCCCCCTCGCAGGGCAAGAGCGGCGTCGGGACGGCCGTCTCTCTCGGGGCGGACACCGGATACTTCTGGTTCTTCGACGACACGAACGTCGAGCTCGTCGTCAAGGTCCTCGACGCACGGGCAGTGAACGGCCACACCTGGGTGTTTTACGGGGCGCTCTCGGACGTCGAGTACCACATCACCGTGACCGACACCGACACGGGCGTCGCCAGGACGTACGACAACACCTCAGGGAACCTCGGATCGTTCGCCGACACCGCGGCGTTCACGGACTCCGTCGCCGAGGGTTCACTCTCGGTCGAATCCGAAAAGCAGATCGATGCCCGGTCGGCTGCCGAGCTCTACGCGATGTACGCGGCTCTGACGCCGGAGAGTCGCCCCCGAAGCCGCGACAACCAGCGGCTGCGAAGCGGGGGGCGCGGCGCTGTGCCTCAACGTGGCGCGCTTCCAGGTCGTCGGTCGACTGGGCCGTGCCAGACCAGGGAAGGTCGGGTCACGGCGCTGCGGTTCCTCTGACCTCCGACACCGGATACTTCTGGTTCTTCGACCCGGCAAACGTCGAGCTCATGGTGAAAGTCCTGGACGGCCGAGGAATCAACGGCAAGTTCTGGGTCTTCTACGGCGCGCTCTCGAACGTCCAGTACACGATCACGGTCATCGACTCGGAGACGCAAACCGTAAAGAAGTACGAGAACGCCAGCGGAACGGTCGCGAGCGTGGCCGATACGTCGGCCTTTTGAGCCCGAGGAGATGACTATGGCCTCCGCTTCGTGGGACCGGAAACGTGCGGCGCACCTCTACCGGCGGGCCGGGTTCGGCGGAAGGCCGGAGGACTTGGACCGTGCCATCTCACTTGGTCGGGAGGGGGCGGTCTCGTATCTCGTCGACTACGACGGCATCTCGACCGCCGACCTCGACGCCTACCTCGGCCTCTTCGGCTTCGACCTCGGGGGCTACCAGGAAGGGATCGGCGATCTGCGGGGCACCTTCATCACCCGTTGGTGGTATTCGCGGATGCTGCACGGGCCCCGGCCGCTCCAGGAAAAGATGACGCTCTTCTGGCACAACCACTTCGCCACCTCCTTCGTCAAGGTCGAGGAGGAGCAGCTGATGTACGCGCAGAACCAGATCTTCCGGAACCTCGGGATGGGGCGCTTCGGCGACCTCCTGCTCGCCGTGTCGCGCGATCCGGCGATGCTCCTGTACCTCGACAACGCGAGCAACATCAAGGGCGCCCCGAACGAGAACTTCGCCCGCGAGGTCATGGAGCTCTTCACGATGGGCCACGGCAACTACACGCAACAGGACATCACGGAATCGGCCGGGCCTACACCGGATGGACGATCGATGCGGCCAACCACGATCAATTCATCTTCGACCCGAACGTCCACGACGAGGGGACCAAGTCCTTTCTCGGGCAGCGGGGCTACTTCAACGGCGAAGACATCGTCGCGATTCTGGCCGGGCGCCCCGAGACCGCCTCCTTCGTCAGCCGCAAGCTCGCGCGCTTCTTCCTGGGCGGCGATCCGTCGACCACGCTCGCGCAAAGCCTCCAGGACCTCTACGCGTCCAGCGCCGGCGACATCCGCGAGATCGTCCGGGCGATTCTCCTCTCCGACGACTTCGATCAGACCGCGGATGCACCCGACCTGATCAAGTCGCCGATCGAGCTCGTCGTCGGCGCCTATCGGGCGCTGGGGGCCGAGTCGGATGCGGCCGACTTCAACAACTTTGCGGCCGTCATGGGCCAGAACCCCTTTTACCCTCCGAACGTCGGCGGCTGGAAGGGTGGACGGACCTGGATTCACACTCAGGCATACCTCATGCGGATCCAGTTCGCCTTCGCGCTCGTCCAGCAGCCCGAGCGATCGGGTGACCTGGGCGCTGTCACCAACTTCCGATGGGACATCAGCCGCTTTTTCGACGGAAACGACTTTTTCGACTCCTGACGCGCTGATCGACTTCCTGGCCGACCGGCTGGGGATGGTCCCGCCGTCGGATTCGACGCGTCAGGCGCTGCGTAGATACCTCGCCGTCAACGGTCCCTTCGTCTGGCAGCCCGATGCCTTCGATTACGACTTCCTCGGCCGCGGGGCGGTCTATCTGCTGATGTCGAGCCCCGAGTATCAGATCCAGTAGGAGAGAAGACATGGCCATCGATCGTCGGACTCTGATCGCACGCTCCTGCATGACAGCGGCGGCGCTCGCGGCGCGGCCGAGCTGGGCCGCGGCCGGAATTTTCCGAGACGGACGCGCGGCGGGAAAGGCTGCGGCCTCGGACACCGTCCTCGTCGTGGTGGACATGGCGGGAGGCAACGACGGACTGAACACCGTCGTTCCGTTCGCCGATCCGGCCTACCGCGCGGCCCGACGGCGGATCGGCCTGACCGGCTCGCAGCTTCTGCCGATCGACGCGGGAACGGGCCTTCACCCGAGTCTCTCCCATCTCCACGATCATCTCGAAGCCGGAAGGCTCGCGATCGTGCAGGGCGTCGGGTACCCCGGGCCCGACATGTCTCACTTCCGGTCCGACGACATCTGGGAGACGGCGGTTCCGGACCCCAATGTCGTGGAGTTCCGAGGCTGGCTCGGGCGGGCTCTCGATCAGCTCTACCGGCAGGACGCCAGACGCCCTTCACGCCGTCTCGGTCATCGGGGACGTCTCCTCCCTGCACGGCGAGATCGTGACGACGCCGGTCATCGGGGACCCCGGCTCTTATGACGTCCCGCGCGGCAACCCCGACAAGGACGCCGCGCTCCAGGCCCTGTTCGAGCCGGCGGGCACGCCGAATCGCGACTACGTCAGTCACATCGGAGCGGTCACGCTCGCCGACACCGCGGCGGCGCAAGCCGCCTTCGGTCGCTACACCTCGACGGTCGCCTATCCGGACAGCCGCCTCGGGATGAGCTTCCGGCTGACGGCGTCGGTCCTCGTCGGCGACATCGGCCCGCGCGTCTTCTGTCTCACGCAGGACGGTTACGACACGCACTCGAGCCAGCTCGGCGATCACGAGAAGCTGCTCCTCGATCTCGATCAGTCGATCGACGCCTTCTACCAGGACCTCGTCCTCCACGGACACGACCAGAGGGTCGTCGTGATGACCTACTCCGAGTTCGGCCGACGCGTCGAGGACAACGGCAGCGGCGGCACGGACCACGGCACGGCGGCTCCTCTCTTCGTGTTCGGCTCCCGCGTGAAGGGCGGGCTCTATGGCGCGCCTCCATCCCTGACGGACCTCGATCCCGACGGGAACCTGAAGTTCACGACCGACTTCCGGCAGGTCTACGCCTCGGTCCTCTCCAACTGGATCGCCGCGGACCCGGTCGAGGTCCTGTTCGGCAACTATCCGACGATCTCCTTCCTGTGAGGTGACGCCACGAGAACCCGGCTCGCCGCGGCGCTCCTTCTCTCCAGTCTGGCCATGCGGCCAGCCCTGGCCGTGGCCGCCTCGGTCGATTGCGGGTCGGATCTCGCCCTGTGTCTGGCCGATGCACGCTTTCAGATCGAGGCGGCCTGGACGGCGCCGGATGGGACTTCCGGCATCGGGCACGCCGCCGCCCTGACGGGCGACTCCGGTTACTTCTGGTTCTTCGACCCCGACAATCTCGAGCTCGTCGTCAAGATTCTGAACGGCTGCGGTAACGACGGCCACTACTGGTTCTTTTCGGCCGGGCTGACGAACCTCGACGTCGCGATCACGGTCACGGACCGAACAACCGGAGACGTGAGGACCTACTCGAACCCCCAGGGAGCTCCGTTCGAGCCCATCCTCGACACGTCGGCATTTGCGAGTTGCCCGGTCGTACCTTTGCTCGTTACGGTATCCCGGTACCAATTCTCGCCCGGAGGTCCGGAAGGACCGCCCATCCGGCTCACCGCGGGCGTCACGTATCAGATCACCTTCCATTCGGCTGACGTCGTGCACGGGATTTCGGCGATTCCGGTGCTGGAGATCCTCGAGCAGGAGGTCGCTCCGGGAGTCGACTCCGTCGTGAAGGTCACTCCAACGCTCGCTCAACGCGGCCGTTACAACTTCGCCTGTACACGGGTCTGCGGGCCGGGCCACGGAGGGATGTTTGGAGCGATCGAAGTCGAGTAGTCGTTCATTTGACTTGCGGGCCTGTTAGGAACATCGTGTCGAAAGTTCCCGGGAGACCAATGCGCCCCACCCTCCCGCTCGGGCGGATATCCGGGGCCGTCGTTCTGATTCTGGTCATGGCGACGCGGCTCGTGGCCCAAAGCAATACGGGCAATGTCTACGGAACTGTCATCGACGAGCTGGGCTCGCCGATTCCCGTCGGCACCGCCACTCTGACCGGCTCCGCCGCACCGCGCACGGCGGCCGTCGATGCTCTAGGCCTGTTTCGGTTCCCGAATATCGCGCCGGGCAAGTACACACTCACGGTAACGACGCCGAACTTCGCGACCTCTAGGCGCGAGAACGTGATCGTCTCGGTCGGCCGGAACACGCTGGTCGACGTCGCGATGAGGCTCGCGTCCGTCCAGGAGAGCGTCACAGTCACCGACGCCCCGGCCCTCCTCGACACCCGCCAGGTCGAGACGGGTCGGACTTTCAGCGGCGCCGCGCTGACGGAGATCCCGACCTCTCGCGACGTGTGGTCTCTCATCCAACAAATCCCGGGGGTCCAGCTCGACACGGTCGACGTCGCCGGCAACTCCAGCGCGGTCATCGGAGGTCCGGGCCTGACGAGCAAGGGCTCGGGCAACGTCGCCTACGAGATCGACGGCGCGACGATCACCGGCGGCGGCCCCTATGGGAACCCCTTCGGCCGACAAAACGGCGGTACCGGGATGTACTTCGATTTCTCCACCTTCGACGACGTCGAGGCGACGACCGGAGGGTCGATCCTCGAGCAGCAGAACTCGGGCGTGACGATCAACGTCGTGACCAAGCGCGGCACGAATCAGCTCAAGGGGTCCGCCCGATACCTGTATGCCTCCGCGAACTGGCAGTCGGACAACACGCCTCCGGAAGCCGTCGCCGAGGGACTCCAGACGAACGACACGAGATTCATTCGCGAGTACGGCGCGGAGCTCGGTGGGCCGATCATCCACGATCGGGTCTGGCTCTGGGCGGCGGCCTCGCGGCAGGACATCTCTCTCAACCCCGGAACTTACATTCCCGGTGACGTTCCTTTTCCGCAAACGACGACGCTCGAGCCCTGGAGCGCGAAGTTGAACGCGCAGATTTCGAACGCCAACTCCCTGGCTCTCTACTATCAGAAGAGCAATCGGCTCGCGTTCGGCGTGGGCGGCGACGATCCCAATCGGCCTCCAGCGAGTCGGACGAACGACGTCATCCCGACGAGCTTCTACAAGGTCGAGGATTCGCACGTCTTCTCGGCGGACCTCTTCGGGTCGGCCTTCGCCAGCTATCAGGACGCCGTCAGCTCGAGCACTCCGATCGGCGGCCTCGACAGGGACGTGCAGTGGTACGACGGCACGTTCCACAATTCCTGGCAGTACATCGACATCGCGAGAACCTCAGAAGCAGGTGAATCTCCAGGTGTCGCGGTTCTTCAATACGGGCCGGATCAACCACGAGCTGAAGTTCAGCTTCAACTATCGCCAGCAAACGGCCACTTCGAGCGGAAGCCAGCCGGGCACCCAGAACGCGGGCGCGGATGCGACGTGGCCGGGCCTGGCGGCGAACGAGCCGGGCTACGCCCTGCTTCTGCGCGGTGTGCGGCGAGTCTTCGAGAGGCAGTACACGAGTTTCACTCTCGGCGACACGTTCACCTCAGGCAATCTCACGGTGGCGGCGGGACTTCGCTACGATCTGCAGCAGGCCAAGAGCCTTCCCGGCGAGCAGTTCGCGAACGCTATGTTCCTGAACCCTTGCACGAATTGCGGCGCGGACGGCGGATCCTTCCCCGGACTGCCCGGGGTGAAGGGCCAGGGCGCCAAGGACTGGCAGATTCAGTACTCGAACTGGCAGCCTCGGATCTCGGCGACCTACGCTCTCGGGGAAAAGAAGAGCACGTTGCTGCGGGCCTCCTACGCGCGCTTCGCAGACCAGATCGGCTACCTCGGCTACTGGGCGAGCACGACGGCCACGATGACCGGCTACTACTACTACTGGACCGACTTGAATCACGACCACAACGTCCAGCCCAACGAGGTTCTCTTCAACGAGGGGATCCGGGGATACTACCTCGGCATCGATCCGGCCTCGGTTACAGCCGATCAGGTCCCGCCGAGCTATCGCGAGCTGAGAACACCGTTGACCACGGAGCTCACGGCGGGCTTCGATCATCAGTTCACGAGCGACTTCGCGGTCTCCGGCACGTTCACCTACCGACTCACCACGGACCTCCAGCAGCACCTGCCCACCGGAGCGAGATTCTCGAGTTACGAGTTCGTCGGGCAGGCGCAGGGGACCGCGGCGGCCTACGGGAACGGGATGACGATCAGCTTCGACGAGCCGTACTTCGGATTCGTTGGCACCCTCGACCCGAACCTGCCCGTCACCTCGATCACGAACCGTCCCGGCTTCACACAGCGGTACTACGGCCTGGATATCTCGGTGGTCAAGCAGCTCTCCCGAAACTGGACGCTCCGGGGCAATTTCGGGTGGAACGAATTTCGACAGTACCTGACGGCGCAGTCGATCCAGAACCCCAACAATCTCGCCGAGCCCTGGATCGACGGCATCGGACCCAACGATAACGGCGGCCTCGCGAACGGGTTGATCGACGCGACCTGGCAGTTCAACGTCAGTGGCCTCTATCAGGGGCCCTGGGGCGTGACCTTCGGCGTGAACTTCTTCGGTCGGCAGGGCTATCCCATTCCCTATTTCGTGGGGGTCTATACAAAGGACATCTACTTCTCGCAGAACTTCCTGATCGGCAAGGTGGGCGACTATCGCTATCCCAATCTTTACCAACTCGACCTGCGTCTCCAGAAAGCGTTTTCGATCGGCCCGATCACGGTCATCCCGGCGGTCGAGCTCTTCAACGTCGCCAACAGCAACACTATCCTGGCGCGAGACAACGGGCTCGGCGGCTACAACAAGGACGACACTCCGGCCTTTACTCAAAGCCCCTTCTTCAACCAGATCACCCAGATCCAGAGTCCGCGCATCGTGCGCCTGGGCCTCCAGGTGAACTTCTAGAGAACTGGTCAAGACCGGCGAAGCCGGAGACGTCCATTCGTTGGACCGCACCCGTTCGATGGGAAGGCTAAAGGAAGCTGGGAAGCGGCTAAAAGGCGAACTGCGGAAGCTCAGGGCGGCCTTCAGGCCGTCGTCTGTCGGTGGCACGATCTGCGACACCCCTTTCGCACGCGCCTCCTCGAAGGCGGGTGTCGTTCTCCAAGAACGCCGCAATCATGGGTTGGTTGGCGGCGACGACGGCACGAACGGCAAAACGCTACGACCATGTCTCGTTGGACACTGCCTCCGCGACGACTTGGGCGCTCGATGCGAGAACCTTTTGATGAGCTGGCGGGGCACGGAATTAGGCACAGGCGCCGCCCACCCCCGCAAGCCAACCGTCGTAAACCACAAAAAGCGATGGCTCCTCAGAGAGGATTTGAACCTCTAACCCTCCGGTTAACAGCCGGATGCTCTACCGTTGAGCTACTGAGGAAAAGAGCGGACCGGGAAGGGTAATGGAGGCGGGGCGGGGTGTCAACTGGAGCCCCGAGTCCCCCCTCACCCCGACCCACTCCCGCCGGGAGAGGGAGCCGAAAGCTACTTCTTCGCGAAGAGGACGAGGTACTGGCCGTACCCCTCGATCTCGAGCCGCTCCACCGGAACGAACCGGATCGCCGCGCTGTTGATGCAGTACCGCCGCCCCGTCGGCGCCGGGCCGTCGGCGAAGACGTGGCCGAGGTGCGAGTCGGCGTGCGCCGAGCGGACCTCGGTGCCATAGAAGAGGCTGCCTTTGCTCGTCTGCTTGACGTTCCCGGCGTCGAGCGGTTTCCAGAAGCTCGGCCAGCCGGTGCCGGAGTCGTACTTTTCGAGCGACGAAAAGAGCGGCTCGCCGGAGACGACGTCCACGTAGATGCCCGGCTTCGTGGTGTGCGCGTATTCCCCGGTGAATGCGGGCTCGGTCCCCGAGTGCTGGGTGACCTGGTACTGGATGGGCGTGAGCTTCTTCTGGAGCTCCGCATCGGAGGGCTTGACGAAGGTCGCGGGATTCCAGCGCGGCGCCGCCGCGGCGGAAGAGGTCGGCTCGGGCGCCCCGAGCAACATGGCGATCAAGGCGAAGGCGATCATGGCTTCTTCTGTTCCTCCAGCGGCGTCGTGCCCCAGATCTGCTGGAGCAACTCGTCGCGGCCGCAGCCCTTGCGGTACAGGCCGTACCGGAGCGGGTTCTTCTTGTAATAGTCCTGGTGGTACTCCTCAGCGGGATAGAAGGTCGATGCCGACAGGATCAGCGTGACGACCTTCCCCTTCAGGCGCTCGCCGACTTCCTTCTTCGACTTCTCGGCAACGCTTCGCTGCGCGTCGTCCGCGACGAAGATCGCGCTGCGGTACTGCTCGCCGCGGTCGCAGAACTGTCCGTACGCCGTAAAGGGATCGATGTTCTCCCAGAACACGCTGACGAGCTTCTCGTAGGAAACCTTCGCCGGGTCATAGGTGATCTGGACCGACTCGAAGTGGCCGGTGCCCCCCGACGAGACTTCCTCGTAGGTCGGGTTCTTCGTCGTGCCGCCGGTGTAGCCGGCGATCACCGACACGACGCCGGGCAGCTTCTCGAACTCCCCCTGCATGCACCAGAAGCAGCCGCCGGCGAAGGTCGCCTTCGAGAGTGGCGGCTTCGCGGGCGCCTGCGCGCCGGCGAGGCCGGCCACGCCCAGAAGCAGCGCGGCCGCGAACGAGAGGCGGAAGGTACGCGTCATCTGTTCCCCCGGACCGAAGTCAACACCGCTGGCCGCCGGGCATTCCCGGCTCACGGTTCCCTTAAGGTCGGCACCCTGTCTGGATGCCGGGAATCAGACGTTGTTCCACTGGGCCCAGGCGACCTTCCAGCGGCCGCCGTCGAGCACCAGGCGCAGGTCGAAGTCGTACGTGGCCGAGGACGGGACCAGGCCCTCGAGCCCGCCGATCCTGCGGGGCTGGCCCGACATCACGGCGGTGAGCCGCACGCGCGCGGCCCCTTCGCCCTTCTCGATCCGTACGTCGCGAATCGAGACGTCGAGGATCTCGTACGCCGCGAAGTAGCGGTCGACGTTCGCTTCGGCGTCAGCGAGTCCCGAGCCGTCCGCCGCCTGGAAGTTCGGGGCGACGCGCTCGAAGAGCGCCTTCGCGTCCCGCGCGTTTGCCGCCTTGACCATGGCGTCGAGCGACTCGCGGACCGGGTCGCCGCCGTGGCCGCAGGCGGCGAGGACGGCCGTTGCCGCGGCGAGGAGGAGCGTGACGGGGCCGGACGCGCGCCTCATGGCCACATTCTCCTCCGAAACGATGCTCCCGCCGGTATCATCCGGCCCTTCCGTGAGCGCATCGACGACTGCCATCGCCCTCACCGCCGAGCACCGCCGGATCGACGAGCTCTTCGGGAGGTTTCTGGGCGCGTGCGCCGCGGGCGATGCGGACGCCGCACGCGACGCCATGAGGGACTTCGACGTCGAGCTCGGCCGCCACACGGCCTTCGAGGAGGAAGCCGTGCTTGCGGCCCCTGCCGGGCACAAGCTCGTCCCGGGCCTGGAGGAAAACGCGACCGACCGGCTCTCTCGCGAGCTGCGCCTCGAGCACGTCCAGGTGCGCGAGGTCGCTGCGATGATCCGGCGGCTGCTCGAAGAGAAGGGCGACCTCGAAGGCGCCCGGCGGCTCGCCCCGAACCTCGCGCGGCGGTGGGACGCGCACACGACGCGCGAGGAGGCGGAGCTCTTCCCGGCGCTGAAGTAGCACGAGCCGCGCCGGACGTCTTCTCTACGAGGCGGCGCGCGTGCCCGGCAGGCCCTCCAAACGGCGATAGATCACGTACGAGTAGACGACCGGGATGAGAGTGGCGAGCCCGATCGAGACCATGATCGGCCAGACGTGCAGGCCGGCGAACGACGTCGCGACGACGAGCAGGCCGGCCGCGACGAAGAGCTTTCCGGCGAGCCGATGGGTCCGGTACCAGACCTCCTCGCTCGCGAGCGTCCACGGCGTCCGGATGCCGACGAAGAAGTTCCGCGTCACCTTTCCGAGCAGGTTTCCCATAACGACGAAGAGGACGCCGAGCGCGCAGAAGATCGCGGTCGGAGATAGCTCGCCGCCGGTCTTCGCGGCCTGCAGGACGAGCACGCCGATGAAAAGCATCACGGCGAGCATCGTGAGCTTGAAGACGTCCCAGGCACGGGTGAACGGTTCCATCTCGAAGCCGCGCGGCGAGATCTTCGGCAGGACGAGGAAGGTCACCCAGAGAAAGACCATCACGAGCGGAACCAGGAAGGCGCCCCAGAACTTCGGCATCCATCCGTTGACCTGGCCCGCCGCATTCCAGTGCGTCGGCATCGGGTCGGGAAGACCGGGGTACGCGCGGGCTGTCAGCCCGAATGCGGCGAGCACCAGCAGGAACCCCAGGGCGTCGAACGTCCTCTTCACGAAGCACCTCCATCCGGTCTCTCGACGTGAAACATCTCCGCGAGCGCGGAAGCGACGTCTTCGAAGACGGTCGTGTTGAGCGAGTACAAGATCCGCTGGCCACGCCGCTCCGAGCGGATGAGGTCCGCGGCCTTGAGCACGCCGTAGTGGTGGGAGAGCGAAGCCATGGAGATCGGGAACTGCTCGGCGATCTCTCCGGCGCTCAAGGATCCGGTCTTCAAGAGCGAGAGGATCCGGCGCCGGTTCGGGTCGGCGAGCGCGCGAAAGACCTGCTCGGAACGAAGCATTTGATATTTAGCCTTACATCGAATTATATGCCAGCGCGAGGACGATGGCTCCTGGGCATGTCAAGTAATTGAATTTGAATCAGTTATTCGCTATCTGAGCGCCGTGACTCGAACGGTCCTCTCGCGCGGTCCGTCCAGCTCGATGAGGAAGATCCCCTGCCAGCGCCCGAGGACCGGCCGCCCTTTTTCGCACGGCAGGATGCACGACACGCCGATGGCCTCGGAGAGAAAATGCGCCGCCGAATTCCCCTCGTCGTGGTCGAAGCGCACGCCCGGCACCCAGGCCGCGAGCGCCCGCTCGACGTCGCCCGTCACGTCCGGGTCCCAGGCCTCGCCGACCGTGACCGCCGCCGTGGTGTGTGGGACGGAAACGACGATGGCGGCGGCATCACCGCCGAGCGTCTCGGCCGCGCGCACCACGTCGTCGGTGATGTCGCGCCGTTCGATCGCGCGCGCGGTCTTCACGGAGAACTCCTTCGCCGCCACGCCCCGAGTCTAAGGCGATATCCTCTTGCCCGCGCGGGAAGGAGGTCTCATGGGGCCGACGCAGCCTCGCCGGCGCGGGCTTCTTCCCGCGATGTTTCTCGCGGCGCTCTGCGTCTACACGGTCTGGCCGTGGCTTCCCTTCTCGCGGGCCGCCGCCTCGCCGCCGACGATCGTCTTCTACGGGTTCAGCATCCTCGCCGACGTGATGCAGGACGGCATCTTTCCCGCCTTCCGGAAGGCGTGGGCCGCGGAGGGCCGCGGCGACGTCGAGTTCGTGAGCTCGTTCGGCGGATCCGGCACGGTGACCAACCAGGTCATCATGGGCGTTCCCGCCGAGGTCGTCCTGCTCTCGCTCGAGAGCGACGCCGAGCGGCTGGCGGAGGCCGGCGTGGTCGCGCCCGGAGCATGGAAGACGCTGCCGGATCGGGGCGTCGTCAACCTCACGCCCTTCGTGATCCTCGTGCGTCCGGGAAATCCGCTGGGCGTCGCCGACTTCGCGGACCTCGCGCGGGCGGGGACGCGGATCGTGCATCCAGACCCGATGACGTCGGGCGGCGCCAACTGGGCCATCGTCGCCGAGTACGGCGCGGGTGCGCGCGGCGAGCCGGGCGGCCCGGCGGCCGGCGAAGCGCTGCTCGCCGGAATCTGGAAGAACGTCGTCGCGCAGGCCTCCTCGGCCCGCGCCGCCCGCACGCAGTTCGAGAACGGATTCGGCGACGCGCTCATCACCTACGAGCAGGAGGCGATCTACGACCGGGGCCGGGGCCGGCTTCAGGCCGACGTCGTCTACCCGCGGCGGACGATCCTGTCCGAGCACACCCTCGTCGTCGTGACTCGCAACATCCCCGCCCGCGATCGCGCGCTCGTGGACGCGTTCGTGCAGTTTCTCTGGAGCGACGAGGCGCAGAACATCTTCGTCAAGTACGGCTTCCGCAGCGCCCGCGAGGACCGCAACGCCGCCAACCCGGCCTTCGGCGTCATCGCGGATCCCTTCCGCATCGCCGATTTCGGCGGCTGGGCGAGCGCTCGCCGTGAGATCGTGGACCGCATCTGGAAGCAACGCGTCATGAAGACGGAAACGGGTCCATGAGCGCCATCCCGGCCGCCGCCCGGCGGCGGCGCGGAAGCCGCGCGGCCGTCCCCGTCGGGATCGTGCTTCTCGTCCTCTTTCCGCTCATCCTCATGCCGCTCGCGGCCGTCTTCGTCTTCGCCTTCCGCGGCGGTCCGGCGGACTTCCTGCGCGTCCTCGGCTCGCGCGAGGCGCAGTTCGCGCTGCGCTTCAGCCTCCTGATCGCCTTCGCCACGGCCTCCGTCAACGCGGTGCTCGGGACTTACACGGCGTACGTCCTGTCGCGCTATCGCTTCCGCGGCGAGCGTCCCCTCGGGATCCTCGTCAACCTTCCCGTGGCGATCCCGACCGTCGTCGTGGGCACGTCGCTGCTCCTCCTGTGGGGGCCCATCGGCCTGCTCGGCCGCCTGCTCGAGCCGCTCGGGATCCAGCCGATGTTCGCGCCCGCGGGCGTGCTGCTGGCGCACCTGTTCGTGACGTTTCCCTACATGCTGGGCGCGGTCAAACCCGTTCTCGACGAGATCGAGGGCACCTACGAGGAAGCGGCCTACACGATCGGGGCAAACCGCTGGCAGACCTTCCGCTGGGTGATTCTGCCGGCGCTCAAGGGCGGCCTCTTCTCCGGCGTCCTGCTGACCTTTGCGCACTCCCTCGGCGAGTTCGGCGCGACGGTCCTGGTCTCGGGCAACCTGCGGCTGCGCACCCAGACGGCGCCTCTGTACATCTTCGCCCAGTTCGAGGCCGGCAACATCGCGGCGGCGAACGCCGTCGCCGCCGTCCTTGCGACACTGTCGTTCCTGATTTTCTTCTTCCTCCTGCGCTACACCGGGCGAAGGAACGGCTGACGTGTCCATCCGTCTCTCGCACGTCACGAAGCGCTACGCCGACCAGGTCACGGTCGACCGCGTGAGCCTCGAGGTCGAGACGGGCGAGCTCTTCGTCCTTCTCGGCGCCTCGGGCAGCGGCAAGAGCACGATCCTGCGCATGATCGCCGGCCTGATCCTCCCGGACGAAGGGGCCATCCTCATCGGCGGCCGGAACGTCACCCACCTGCCGCCGCAGAAGCGCGACGTCGGATTCGTGTTCCAGAACTATTCGGTCTTCCGCAACATGACCGTCGCCGAGAACATCGAGTTCGGACTGCGCATCCGGGGAGTCGCGAAGGCCGCGCGGCGCGAGCGCCGCGAGGAGCTGCTCGATCTCGTCGGCCTCGGGGGGCTCGGCGGGCGCTACGAGCACCAGCTCTCCGGCGGACAACAGCAGCGCGTCGCGCTGGCGCGCGCTCTCGCCTACCGTCCCGGCGTCCTGCTGCTCGACGAGCCCTTCGGCGCCCTCGACGTCAAGATCCGCGGCCAGCTGCGGCAGAGCCTCAAGGAGATCCAGAAGACACTTGGCGTGACGACCATCGTCGTGACCCACGACCAGGAGGAAGCCTTCGAGCTCGGGAGGCGCATCGGCGTCGTGGACCGCGGACGCCTGCTCGAGGTCGGCGCGCCCGACCGGCTCTACGAGAGCCCTCGCTCGCTCTACGTCGCCACGTTCCTCGGCACGGGAACCATCCTCGTCGGCCGGTGCCGCGATCACCGCGTCGCGCTCGGGCCGCTGACGCTGCCGATTCCCGCCGACGTCCCGCACGACGAGGGCGACCGGGTGCGCGTCCTCATCCGGCCCGAGCAGGTCGCGCTCGTCGCCCGGGAGCCGCCGGCGATCATGCCGACGCTCGGCCGAGGAGAGATCGTCGACCAGACGTTCTCGGGATCCGTGCGCCGCATGCGGGTCCGGCTCCCGCCGCTGCCCGGCGTGCGTCAGGTCGCGCCGGCGCTGCCGTTCGGCGAGGAAAACGTGCTGCTCGACGCGGCCGTGCCGGCGCACGCCGTCGCGCCACCGGACAAGCCCTGGGTGGTGCTCGAGGCGTGGCACATCCTGCGCCAGCCCACGCCCCGAATCCTGGTGTGCGACGAAGGAGACGGCCTCGCGCCCGCGCTCGAGCTCGCCGGGCCGCTCGTCAAGGCGTTGAACGGCGTCGTTACGGTGCTCGGCGTCGCGCCCGACGCGCGGCGGCAGGAGCCGCTGCGGGAGGCGCTGGCCGCGCGGGCCGCCGAGGCGGGCCTCGTCGAGGCCGAGGTGCGCGTGCGCCGGGGCGATCCGGCCGAGCAGATCGCGGCCGAGCAGCGCGAGGCGCCCTACGACTTCGTGATCGCGGGAGCGGGAGAGCTCGAGTCGGGCCGGGGACGAGGCTCATCGCCGCGCCTCGGCGAGGAGCTCATGTCGCGGATCGCCACGCCGCTGATCCTCGCCCGGGGCCGGCCGCGGGAGCTCCGGCGCGTGCTCATCTGCACCGCCGTGGGCGAGCCGGGAAAGGCCGACGTGCGCGCCGGGGGCTGGCTCGCGCGCCGGCTCGGCGCAAGCGCGACGCTGCTGCACGTGGCCCAGGCCGGCCGGACGCCGCTGCCGATCGTGCAGTCGCACCTGGCCCGCGGCGTGGCGACGCTGCGCGAGCTCGAGGTGCCGAGCGACTACTCGGTGCGCGAGGCCGAGAGCGCGATCGAGGCCATCCTCGCGGAGCTGCGCGATCGGCCCCAGGATCTGGTCGTCGTCGGCGCGCCGCCTCAGCGCGGGCGCGGGTTTGCGCGCGGCGAGGACGTCGCGCGCCAGGTCCTGCGCTACTGCGGCTGCTCGGTCCTCATCGTGCCGCAGGGATCCTGGTGAGGGAATTTCGGATTTCGGATTGCGGATTGTCGGACCTGGTACCCCTCCAAATCCGAAGTCCGAAATCCGACGTCCGAAATCCCGATCAGGGGTACAGCTCGCGGTACGAGTTCGAATACAGGATGACGCGCCGGACGTAGTCGCGGGTCTCGAATACCGGGATCGACTCGAAGAGCTCGTCCTCGGCCAGGCGCGGATTCTCCCGGGCGACGCGCGCGATGCGGCCGGGCCCTCCGTTGTAGGCCGCGAGCGCGAGGACCGTCGAACCGCCGAACTGGCCGATGAGGCTCTTCAGGTACGACGCGCCGAGTGCCGCGTTCGAACCGGGATCGTAGAGAAAGGACGTGCGGTAGCGCGTGCGCAGGACGGAGCGGGAGAGGCCCTTCGCGGTCGCGGGCATCAGCTGCATCAGGCCCACGGCTCCGGCGTGCGATTTGGCGTGCGCGTCGAACACGCTCTCCTGCCGGACCAGGCCGCGCAGGACCGCCGGGTCGAGCGCCGCCTCCCGCGCGCGGACGGCGAGAACGTCGTTCTCCTCGATCGGGTAGTAAAGACGGCGCCAGGAGTCGGGCACGCGCCCTTCCTCGGCCGTGCCGATCTCGGGAAGCGCGCGCTTGATCGCCACGGCCGCGGCCGAAAACCGGCCGAGCGCGAAGTCGGCCTGGGCGGCGCGCAGGTCCCGGCCGGGCGACGGAGGCAACGCGCGCGCTTCCGCGGAAGCCTCCTCGAACATTCGCAGGCGAAGAAGCTCGTCCACCCGGGCGTATGCCGCGGTCGCCGTGGACGGATCGCCGACGGGCGGCCGCGCGTGCGGCGCGGGGCTGGGAACGTGCGTTCGCGAAAAGCGCGCGTAGATGTCGGCGGGCTCCGCGGCCGCCAGCGTCGCGAAGGCGGCCAGCGCCTCCTCGCGGCGGCCTTCCACGGCGAGGCAGCGGGCGCGCCAGTACGCGGCCCGGCGCGACCGCGACGTGTCCCGATAGATGGTCGCGAGCGCCTCGAATCGCGCGCGCGCGCCCGCGTAGTCGCCGGCGAGGTAGCGCTTCCAGGCCGCGAGCCAGAGAGGCTCGAAGCCGTCCGTGGTCGCGGGCGCGGCGGCCGTCAGGTCGCGCGCGCGGGCGAGGGCCGCGTCGAAGTCGTCGGAATCGGCCGCGAGGCGCACCAGCCGCTCGTTGGCCGCGGCACGCACGGACGGCGGCACCGGATCGGCGGTCAGCGCCGCCAGTGCCTGCTCGAGAGGCTTGAAACGCGGATCGCCGGGGGCCGGCGGGCGCGAGCCCTTCGGCCGCAGCCGGGCAGCCACGATGTCGCAGCGAAGCAGGCGTGCCTGCGCCGAGGCGAGCGTGCCGTCGTCGGGGACTCGCGCGGCCGTCGCCTCGGCCTCCCGCGCCTTCTTCAGCGCGAGCTGCCCGCGCGCGAGGGCGAGCAGGTTGCGGCTGCGCTCGCTCTCGGGCCAGGCCGCGGGCCGGTCCTGTGACAGCAGGCGCACGCCCCGGCGCGGGTCGCCGGCGGTGACGAGAGCGCTCCCCCGCCGGCCGCGCTCGGGTGGCGTCAGGTCTCTCTCCACCTCGGCTGCGGCCTTCCGGACGGCGGCGGGCGTCGCCTTCGCCGCGTCGGCGGTGGGCGCGTCGAGCAGCATCGCGCGCGCGGCGTCGCGGACTGCGGCGCGGTCGCCGGTGGCCAGGCCGAGCTCGATCCGCGCGATCGACACCTCGGCCACCTCCGCGGGCGTCGCGACGCCTTCCGCGGCGCGCGCGAGAACGGCGGCGGCCTCCCGGTTCTCGTGACGCGCCTCCAGCCGGCGCGCGAGCTCGGTGGCGGCGCGCGCGCGCAGTGCGAACGGCTCGTCGGTGGCCACCGCCAGCCGCGCCTCCTCGAGCGAGCGATCGGAGTCCCCGGCGAGCGAGAGCGCCGCGGAACGCGCGCGGTGGCGGTACGCCTCGAGCCCGATCGGAGCCGCGGATGTCTCCAGCCGCGCCGCGGCCGCGGCGAAGTCCTGCCGGCGCATGTCGTCCTGCGCGAGCAGGAGCGCGACGCGCGCTTCCCACGCCCGCTGGTCCGCCCGGCGGCGGATCTCGAGGAGGATCGCCTCCCCCTCCGCGCGCTTGCCCGCCTCGAGCAGGTCGGCGGCGCGAGCGAAATCGGCGTCGAAGTCGGGCGGCGCCTGTGGAATGCCGACGTCGCCGGCCGATAGCGAGGCGAAGAGGACAAGGGACACGGCCAGAGCCGTCGCGCGCTTCACCGCGGGTCGGGGATCGCCGGGGCGCCACCGGGACCGGGCGGACCGGAAAGGATCAGAGTCCCAGCGCCTCGGCCCGGCCATCGGCGAGGATCAGGACGAGCTCCTCGTAGAAAAAGTTGGTCGAGGAGCGGACGTCCTGCGGAATGCGTTCCTCGTACATCTGGCGGCTGCGGTCGATGTCGTCGCGAAGCCGCTCGTAGAGATTGTTGTTTTCGCGGCCCTCGAGCACCGAGCGCTCGTTGTAGAGCTTGATCTCCGAGACGAGCAGGCGCGCGAAACGGCGCGCCTCCTCCCGGCGCTCGTCGCCGGAGGAAGCGTCGGCGAGCGGACCGCCGAGGCGCCGCGCGGCCTCCGCCGGAGCGCCCGGGCCCGGCTCGCCGGCGATGAACGACACGTCGCCGCCGGCCTTCGGCTCGGTCCGCGGCGGCGCCGCGGGAGGCGCCGACGAGACCTCGGGGGCCGGGCCCGACGACCACGTCCGGTCCACGAGCTCTTCCGCGGCGGGCGCCGACGCCGACTCTTCGACCGCGGCCGAAGAACCTTCGTCCACCCACATGCCGGCGGGCTCGGGCTTCTTCGTGACCTCGGGCGCGCGCAGAGCCGGCGCGGGCTTGAGCTTGCGCGAGGCCAGCCGGTCCACGAGCAGACCCGCGAGGAAGGTCAGGAGGCCGAGCGCGTCCGGATCGAACCTGCCCTCGTCGCCGACGACGACGTCCGCGTACAGGGCGCCCGAAATCTTCTCGCGCACGACCATCGGGATCGCGACCGCGTCGGCGCCGCGCGCGGCGCGCAGCAGCGAAGAGATTTCGTTCGAGGCCGGCAGGCGCAGGGCGTTGCCCGTCATCACGCGCGAGAGCAGTCCGCCCTCGGCCAGTGGCATCGAGATCTGACGCACCGCTTCGTCGTCGCCGCCGTGATCCGAGAAGCCGACCGCCTTCCAGGCGCCGATCGATCCGCCGCGGGCGACGAGCAGCGCCGCGCGCGAGCAGTAGCGGCGGCACTCGTCGAGAAACTTGTGGAGGACGTCCACCTGGGTCGTCGCCTGGTCGAGAGACCGCGCCGCGTCGGCCGACACGAGACCCTTGCGCTCGACGACGGAAACGCCGCCGCCGGACAGGAGCTCGACGGGAACGACGCCCTTCAGGTCCTGGTCGAACTTCTCCAGGAACCCGAACCAGCGGCGGTCGGATTCGTGCCGGAGGCGGTCGAATTCGTCGCGAAGCGCGTTGAACCGCTCCGCCAACCGACGTTCAATTTCCGTTTCGAGCAGGCGGAGACGCTCTTCAGCTTCGTTTTCGGCCATCTACGGTCATTATCGGGGGAGAGGCGATGGAGGTAAAGCTAATAGCTGTCTACCGTTAGACGGCGCAGAGCCGGGAGACGGCAGGGAAAAGACGGAAAACGAGCCCGGAACCCGCCGGGGGACGTTCCGGGACGAGAGTCCGGCATAAACATCTCCTGCGATTGGAGATATCGTCATTCCCGTTGACACCCCCGAGCGGCCTCCTTAGTATATGTGGCTCTCTGAACTCTCGGGTAAGGGGGTGAAGGTCTGTGCCTCTGGTCCACGTAAAGGAAGATGAGTCTTTCGAAAACGCCATGCGGCGTTTCAAGCGCAAGTGCGAGAAATCCGGCATCCTCTCCGAGCTGAAGAAGCGCCAGCACTACGAAAAGCCGAGTGCGAAGCGCAAGCGCAAGATGATCCAGGCCCGCAAGAAGATGCTCCGCAAGCTGTCGGAGGAGAAGCGAGCCACACCGTAATCTCCGGAGTCGGAGACGACGCCGACCGGGAAGGCCTCGAGTTCGGCGTCGTCCTCCGCCTCATTTCCGCCCTGGCACGCACGCCGCCCGGAAGGGCGGCTGTTTTGTCTCTGCACCCTTCCGGCGATCCCGACGCGGTCCGCGGCCTGCTCGCCGAGACGGACGAGGCGATCGCCTTCCGGATCCGCCACGGCAGCCTGCCCTTGTCGGGCGTCGAGGATCTCGCGCCGCTCTTCGCGTCCCTCGAGGCCGCCGGCGGCGCCGGCGCTCCCGAGGACTTTCGCCCCGTCATCCGCGCCGCGCGCGCGTGCGACGCGGTCCGCCGCGCGCTCTCCCGCGCCGATTCGCCGCACCTCTCCGCCCGGCGGGAGCGCCTGCCCTCCTTCGAATCGCTGCTTTCCCACGCCGCGCGGCTCTTCGGCGCCGACGGCCTGCTGCGCGACGACGCGTCGCCGGCGCTCTCCGGCGCGCGCTCGAAGCTGCGGCGGCGCCGCGGCGAGGTGACGCGGCAGCTCGAGAAGATCCTCGGCGAGCGGCACGAGTCGCTCGGCGACGCCGTGGTGGTCATGCGCAACGACCGCTACTGCCTCCCGGTCCTCGCTTCCGCGCGGGGCCGCGTACCGGGAATCGTGCACGACCGCTCGGGCTCGGGGCAGACGGTCTT
This sequence comes from uncultured Acidobacteriota bacterium, assembly GCA_963710945.1. Classification (GTDB taxonomy): domain Bacteria; phylum Acidobacteriota; class Thermoanaerobaculia; order UBA5066; family Gp7-AA6; genus DAHUXD01. The sequence continues at coordinate 184,722 of CAVQCH010000007.1, read as the reverse complement.
CGTCGAGCCCCTCGAGGTCATCGAGGCCAACAACGACCTCGCGCTGCTCGCCGCCGAGGAGCGCCGGGAGGTCGAGCGCCTGCTCGGGGAGTTCGGCCGGGCGGTGCTCGCCGAGGCCGACGCGCTGCTTTCGGCCACGGCGGAGCTCGCCGCGCTCGACGCGCTCGAGGCGAAGGCCGCCTTCGGCGAGACCGGAGAGGGCCGCCTGCCGGAGATCTCGGACGACGGAAGCTGGACGCTCGTGGCCGCGCGCCACCCGCTTCTCGACCGCCGCTTCGAGAAGCTGCGCCATCGCGTCCTCGGGCAGTCGCGCGAGAAGAGCGACGCCATTCCGCTCGACTTCGAGCTGCCCCGCGACCGCCGCCTGCTCATCGTGTCCGGACCGAACGCCGGCGGGAAGACGGTCGTCCTCAAGACGGCGGGGCTCTTCGCGATGCTCGTCCAGTGCGGCATCCCGGTCCCCGCCGCCCCCGGCACGCGGCTGCCGGTCTTCCGGGCGATCCGCACCGAGATCGGCGACGCGCAGGCGATCCTGTCGGACCGGTCGACCTTCTCGTCATCGATGGAGCGGCTGGCCGGCATCCTCGAATCGGCCGGCCCGGATTCGCTCGCGCTCATCGACGAGATCGGCGGCGCGACGGACCCCGAGGAGGGCAGCGCCATCGCCGTGGCGTTTCTCGAGGCCGTCATCGCGCGCGGCGGGCGCGTACTCGTGACGACGCACCTCTCGGCACTGAAGACCTTCGCCGCCTCCCGGCCCGACGCGCTCACCGCCGCCATGGAGTTCGACGAGAAGACCGGCCGGCCCAACTACCGCCTGCACGCGGGGCTGGCCGGGCGCAGCCACGCCCTGTCGGTGGCGCGCGAGCAGGGCTTCCCCGAATCGGTCACGGCTCGAGCGGTCGAGATCCTCGGCGAGGCCTGGCAGCGCCGCGAGACGGCCGAGGCCGAAGCCGAGCAGGCCCTCGAGCGCATCCGCGAGGCCGAACGGCGTCTGGCCCGGGAGCGCGCCGACGCGCAGGCCGAGGCCGAGCGGCTCGCGGCGGAGCGGCGCCGCTTCGCCGAGGAGCGAACGCGCATGCTCGCCGAGGGCCTCGCCGGGTTCGAGCGCGCCCGGGGCGAGCTCTCGCGGCGCGTCGAGAAGGAGCTCGAAGAAGCGCGCGCGGCGACGGCGCGCCTGGCCCAGGCCTCGGCCGCGCGGCTCGTCGAGGAGGCGGCTGCCGGGGCCGCCTCGGCGGAATCCGTCGTCGCCGAGGCGCGCGACGCGGAGGAGGAGATCGCGCGCGCGGTCGAGCCCGGCTCCCGCGCGCGGGTCCGCGGGCTCGGGGCCGAAGGCACCGTCGTCTCCTTCGACGGAGACTGGGCGCACATGGAGATGCAGGGAAAGCGCCTGCGGGTGCGGCGCGGGGAGCTCGAGCCCGCAAGAACCGTGAGCCGTAAGCCGGAAGCCGTCAGCCGACCCCGCAAGGACCCCGACGGCTCACCGCCGACGGCTCACGGCTCACGGGAATCGTCGGGCCCCACCGCCGAGGTCAACGTCATCGGCACGCGCCTCGACGAAGCCATCGACACCGTCGAGAAGGCCCTGGACCGGGCGCTCGTGGACGGCGCCGGGCGCCTGCGGGTCATCCATGGCCACGGCACCGGGCGGCTGCGCGACGGTCTGCGCGAGCACTTCCGGCAGCACGGATCCGTCGAGACGCTGCGCCCCGCGGATGCCCGCGAAGGGGGCAACGGCGCCACGATCCTCGAGTTGAGATAAAAGAATCAGTTCCAGGTTCCACGTTCCAGGTTCCAGGGGGCTTGAGTGACATGGAACATGGAACCTGGACTTGGAACCGTAATCCCATGAGCGACCTCGACATCAACGACAACGTTCTCGCCGAGCTGCGCAGCGCGGCGGACATCGTCGACGTCATCAACGACCACACGACCCTGAAGAAGGCCGGGCGCTCGTGGAAGGGGCTGTGCCCGTTCCACAACGAGCGCACGCCGTCCTTCACCGTGGACCGCGACAAGGGCCTCTACCACTGCTTCGGCTGCGGCGCGGGCGGCGACGTCATCCACTTCGTCCGCCAGATCGACCGCCTCGAGTTTCCCGAGGCCGTCGAGGCGCTGGCCGCGCGCTTCGGCGTCACGATCCCCCGGCGCCAGCGCCGGGGCCCGGGCGAGGACCGTCGCGAGAAGCTCTTCGAGGCGCTCGCCGCGGCGCAGCGCTTCTTCGCGGAGCGGCTCGCGCGCCCGGGAAACGCGGCCGCGAAGTATCTCGAAGGCCGCGGCGTGCCGCCCGAGATGTGGACGACGCTCGGCCTCGGCCACGCGCCGGACTCGTGGGACGCCCTCTCGGGCGCGCTCTCGGGCGCTTTTCCGGAAGCGCTGCTCGTCGAGGCCGGGCTCCTGCAGCCGCGCGCCGAGGGCAAGGGCGCCTACGACCGATTCCGCGATCGCCTGATCTTCGTCGTGCGCGACGAGCGCGGCCGCGCCGTGGGATTCGGCGGACGGGCGCTGTCGCCGGGCGGCGAGCCGAAGTACCTGAACTCGCCCGAGTCGCCCGTCTTCTCCAAGAAGCGACTCCTCTACGGGCTCTTCGACGCGCGCGAGACGATCCGCCGGCACGACCGGGTCGTCCTCGTCGAGGGCTACTTCGACCACCTCGCGCTCGTGCGGGCCGGCATCCGCGAAACGGTGGCTTCGATGGGGACGGCCCTGACGCCCGAGCAGGTCGAGAAGCTGCGCCGTCTCGCCCCGCGCGCGATCGTCTGCTACGACGGGGACTCCGCCGGCCGCAACGCGACACGCGGCGCGCTGGCGCTGCTCCTCGCCCTGGGATTCGCGGCGAGCGTGGCGCGCATGCCCGAAGGCGAGGACCCCGACGACCTGCTCCAGCGGGAAGGGCCGGGGGCGCTCGCCAGCCGGATCGAGGAGGCGCCCGATTACCTGACCTGGCTCATCGAGGACGTGCGCCCCGCCGAGACCGGCATCGCCTCGGGGGAAAAGCGCGAGCGCATCGGCCGCATCCTCGAAATCCTGGGGGCGATCCCCGACCGGATCTTCCGCTACGAGGAGTACCGGCGGCTCTCGGGCGCGGTCTCGGTCCCCCTCGAAGTGCTCTGGGGAGGCGACCGGGCGAATCTCCGGACCGAGAATCCGCGTTCTACTGGTGTGGGAACGACCGGGAACACGCCCGTGTTATCCGCGGTGGAGGCGCCCGCCATCGAGCGCCGCCTCCTCCGTGCCCTGACCACCGGGGAAGAGCACAAGTCTCTGATTCTAAGCACTTTGAATGACGATTTCCTCACCGACCCGAGGGTGAAACGGGTCGTCGCCGCCCTGCGTAAGTCGGGGGCGGCTACGGAAGCGGTTGATTTTCAAGGCCAAATCGCAGACCTTACGGAGGAAGAGCGGACGTTTCTCTCTGGCATCGCGCTGGATGAATCTCCCGGGCCGACCGAGAAGGGCGTCGATCAGCTCCTCAAGGACCTCGAAATAAGCCACTTGAAGGCGGAGAGCGCCCTGCTCCAGCAGGCCATCAAGCGGGCCGAGGACGAGGGGTCGGATGTCGACGGATTGGTACGGCAGAAGGAAAGTCGGGAGAAACGGATCGCGCAGTTGAAGTCGCGGAAAGGATGAAGAACTTGGCCGTCGTGATTGAAGAAAAATTTCCGGAAGTCCAGCTCCTGGTGAAGGGCGGACGCGAGAAGGGATACCTCCTCTACGAGGAGATCCACACGGTGCTGTCCGACGAGGCGACCGCCGCGCCGAAGGACCTCGAGCTCGTGTACGAGCGGCTCTTCGAGCTCGGCATCGAGATCGTCACCGACCCGGACCGCGCCGCGCGCCGCCGCGCCGCGCAGGAAAGCGAGACCGCCGAGGAAGCCCGCGAGGCCGTCGAGAAGACCAACGACCCGGTGCGCATGTACCTGCGCGAGATGGGCACGGTCAAGCTGCTCGACCGCGAGGGCGAGGTCCGCATCGCCAAGCGCATCGAGCAGGGCGAGGCGAAGATCTACCAGGCCCTGGCCAACAACCCGGTCGTCCTCGAGGAGATCCTGAAGCTGCTCGAGAACGCCGGACGCGACTCGCGCATCGTCCAGGAGCTCGTCAACGTGCCCGAGGAAGAGGACGAGACGGAGGAGGAGAGCCTCGACGACCGCGCCACGCGGCGCATCGAGGGAATCCTCAACAGCTTCCGCAAGATCGGCGCGCTCGACACCGACATCAAGCGGATGAAGTTCAAGTCCCGCACGATCAAGAAGGGCACCAAGGCCGTCGCGCGCATCGAGGCATCGATCGATCGCAAGATCGCCGAGATGGCGAAGCTGATCCGCGCCGCGGATTTCACGCCCGCCGTGCTCAACCGCGCCATCGGGATCCTGAAGGACATCGACCGGCAGATGTCGGCGCCCGAGGTGACGATCCGGCAGGACACCAACGTCCTCAAGAAGGAAAAGAACCCGACCCGCATCGACTTCTACAAGCGCCGGATCGCGAAGTACCGCAAGCAGATCCGGGAGCTCGAGCAGAAGTTCGGCGTCTCGCACGAGGACGTGAAGAAGACGCTGCGCATGGTGCGCGACGGCGAGGCCGAAGCCGACCAGGCCAAGCACGAGCTGATCGTCGCCAACCTGCGCCTCGTCGTCTCGATCGCGAAGAAGTACACCAACCGCGGCCTGCAGTTCCTCGACCTCATCCAGGAAGGGAACATCGGCCTGATGAAGGCCGTCGAAAAGTTCGAGCACCGGCGCGGGTACAAGTTCTCGACGTACGCGACGTGGTGGATCCGCCAGGCGATCACCCGCGCCATCGCGGACCAGGCGCGCACGATCCGCATCCCCGTCCACATGATCGAGACGATCAACAAGCTCACGCGCACGTCGCGCTCGCTCGTGCAGGAGCTCGGCCGCGAGCCCAACGCCGAGGAGATCGCCAAGCGCATGGACATGCCGGTCTCCAAGGTCCGCAAGATCATGAAGATCGCCCAGGAGCCCATCTCTCTCGAGACGCCGATCGGGGAGGAGGAAGATTCGCATCTGGGCGACTTCATCGAGGACCGCGGGGTCCTCTCGCCCATCGACGCGGTCCTGGTGTCGAACCTCCAGGAGCAGACGCGCCGGGTCCTGAAGTCGCTGACCCCCCGCGAGGAACAGGTCCTCAAGATGCGGTTCGGCGTGGGCGACGGGTCCGAGCACACCCTCGAGGAGGTCGGCCGGTCCTTCAACGTGACCCGGGAGCGCATCCGGCAGATCGAGTCGAAGGCCCTGCGCAAGCTGCGCCACCCCTCCCGGGCGAAGAAGCTCAAGCCCTTTCTCGAGACCATACGCTGAGGCCGCTGCGCGGACCGTGGAGGCGGAGCGGAAGCCGAGGGTCCGCTCCCAAGGCCCTTCGAGCGCTCGCATTGCTTGGCAAGCGACCCCTCTTTGTTATATTCATCGGGGTCCATAGCTCAGCGGTCCAGAGCCACCGGCTCATAACCGGTCAGACCCCGGTTCGAATCCGGGTGGACCCACCAGACGACGAGGGGACGGAACTTTGAGGCTGCTGATTCGAAACCGAAATCACAAATCGTTGGCCGCGAAAGGGTGTTCCACAAACGGAACACCCTTTTTCATTCTCCGGGATTCCCGCTGATGGAGCTGCTCGACCAGCTCTACCGCCTGCAGACGCGGATCCGCTTCGTCCACGAGCGCGAGAAGCGCCGCGACACCGTGCCGGCCGATCTCACCGAGGTCGACCGCGAGTACCAGGAAAAGGTCCAGGCCGTCGCCTCGCTCAAGGCGCGGCTGACCGAGGCCGAGCTCGAGAAGCGCAAGGCCGAGGGCGAGCTCGCGGACCACAAGGAAAAGCTGAAGAAGTACCAGGGGCAGCTGCGCAGCGTGCAGTCCAGCCGCGAGTACTCCGCCGCGCTGAACGAGATCGACGGCGTCGAGAAGCTCATCCGCTCGACCGAGGACCGGTTCCTCGAGCTCGAGGAGGAGATCGAGAAGGCGCGGGCCGACCTCGAGGAGCGCGAGAAGACCCTCCCCGCCGAGACCGAGCAGCACGAGGAGCGGATGAAGGACTGGCGCGCCGAGCAGCGCGCCATCAACGACGAGCTCACGAGCGCCCGGGAGGAGATCACGCGGCTCGAGGCCGGGATCCCGCCCCGCGACCGCGCCGAGTTCCACCGCCTGATCGACAAGAAGCACGGCCTCGCCGTCGTGCTCGTGTCCGGCAGCTCCTGCTCCGCGTGCCACGTCAAGGTGCGGCCGGCGGCGATGCAGTCGCTCAAGCAGGGCCGCGAGATCATCTACTGCGACAGCTGCAAGCGGATCCTCTACTACGAGCCTCGTGAGCGTAAGCGTAGCCGTAGCGAAGTCTCAGCATCGTCACGGCTCACGCTACGGCTCACGCTAACGTCCCATGCGCTTCCGCGCTTTCATCGACGGCGCCGCGCGCGGCAACCCGGGACCCGCGGGCGCGGGCGTCTACGTCTCCGCCGAAGGCGACCAGCCCGCCGAGGAGCACTTCGAGGCGCTCGGCCACGCGACCAACAACGTCGCGGAGTATTCGGCGCTCCTGCTCGCGCTGCGGTGCGCCGAAAAGCGCGCGGCCTCCGAAGTCTCGATCGCCTCGGACAGCCTCCTGCTCGTCCAGCAGATGCTCGGCCGTTACAAGGTCAAGGCGCCGCACCTGAAGCCGCTCTTCGCCGAAGCCTACGAGCGGGCGAAGAGCTTTCGCCGCTTCGCGATCGCGCACGTGCCCCGCGAGGACAACAAGAAGGCCGACCGCCTCGCCAACCTCGGGGCGGACGCCAGCGAGCGCAACCTCGCCGGCGAGCGGTTCCACCGGGAGCCGTGACCGCGGTCCCGGTTCCGGTCGAAGAAATCGCGCGCCGCCGCGCCGGCATCCTCGCCGCGATCGAAGAGGCGGCGAAAAAGTCGGGACGCCGCGCCTCCGACGTCGCCCTCATGGCGGTCAGCAAGGGCCACGGCCCGGAGACCGTCGAGAACGCGGCGCGCGCGGGCCTGACGCTCTTCGGCGAGAACCGGGTCCAGGAAGCCGCGGCAAAGATCGCCGCCCTCGGCGGCAGGATTCCGGGCCTGACGTGGCGACTGATCGGCCCCCTCCAGTCGAACAAGGCGAAGTCGGCGCTACAATGGGCCTCAGCGGTGGAAAGTCTGGACAGGGAAAGACTTGCGGTTCGGCTGGAGGCCCTCCTCGCGGAGGCGCCCGGCGGCCGGACGCTGCCCGTGCTCCTCGAGGTCAACGTCGGCGGCGAGGAGTCGAAGTCCGGGGTCCGGGCCGAAGACGCGGCGCGCCTGTGCGAGGCCGCCCTCGCGTGCCCGCATCTCGAGGTGCGCGGCTTGATGACCGTCCCGCCTTTCGATCCCGACCCCGAGAAGGCGCGTCCCCACTTTCGCCGGCTCGCCGCGATCCGCGACGCGCTGGCGGCGCGGTTCGGGCGCCCCTTGCCCGAGCTGTCGATGGGCATGAGCCACGACTTCGCGGTCGCCGTCGAGGAGGGCTCGACCGAGGTCCGCGTCGGCACGGCGCTCTTCGGCCCGCGGGAGGCCGCGTGAACGTCGGGGGCTCCGCGGCCGGAGCGATCGTGGACGTGATCCTTTATGCCCTGCAGGGGCTCCAGTGGATCGTCATCATCGCCGCGCTCATCTCCTGGGTGAACCCGGACCCGCGCAACCCGATCGTCCGCACGCTCTGGGCGATCACCGAACCGCTCTTCCGTCCGTTTCGCCGGCTGCTGCCGCCCTCGCGCACCGGCGGGATCGACCTGTCGCCGATTTTCGTGCTGCTCGTCATCTTTCTCGTCTCCCGATTCGTGGCCCGACTCGCCTTTTCGCTCTGACCAGGAGGTTCGCATGCGCCCACGGATGAGCCCGCTCGAGATTCAAAAACGCGAGTTCTCGAAGAAGTGGAAGGGCCTCGACCCGGTCGAAGTCCACCAGTTCCTCGTGGACGTCGCCGAGGACATGGAAGCTCTCGCCCGCGAGAACGCGGAGCTCGACGGACGCCTGCGCTCCCTCGAGCAGGAGAACGAGGAGCATCGCGAGCGCGAGCGCATTCTCAAGCAGACGCTCCTCTCGGCGCAGCAGGCGTCCGAGGACATCCGCGGCGCCGCCCGCAAGGAAGGCGAGCTCGTCGTGCGCGAGGCCCAGGACTCGGCCGAGAAGCTGACCCACAGCGCCCTCCAGCGGGCCGCCGAGATCGAGAAGGCCATCCACGAGCTCAAGATGCAGCGCACGAACTTCCGCCTGCAGCTCCAGAAGATGATCGAGCTCTTCCAGCAGGTCCTCGAGTTCGACCGCGACGAGGACGACAAGGAGCGGCCGCTGTCGTACATCACGCGGAAGGCGAACAAGGAAGAAACGGCGGGATGAGGGCGCAAAGCGCCGTCATCCAGCCGTCCCGAGGGCCGCAGGCCCGAGGGACCCCGTAATTGACGGCGTGAACGCGGGTATCGCGATTCGAGTCCGGGATCCCTCGCTCCGCTCGGGATGACCCGGATGGTTTCCGATGAAGCGAATGGCCGACTGACACAAATGCCCTCCTCCCTCGAAATCCGCAACATCGCCTGCCTCGCGACGCCGCTCGGCTCCTCGGCCCGGCGCGGCAAGGCCCAGGGGGAGATCCGCCGCATTCCGAGCGCGGCGGTCCGCGCGGAAGGCGGGCGCCTCGTCTTCGTCGGCGCGGAAAGCGACTACGCGCGGCAGTACGCCGGGAAGAAGGCCGACGTTTCGCTCGACGCCTCCGGCAAGGCGGTCATCCCCGGCCTCGTGGACGCCCACACCCATCCGGTCTGGCTCGGCGATCGCGGGCCCGAGATCGGCCGCCGCCTCGCCGGCGAGAGCTACGCGACGATCGCCGCCGAGGGCGGCGGCATCAACGCCACCGTCCGCGCCACGCGGGCGGGATCCGAGAGCGAATTGCGGAAGACCGTGACACGACGGCTGCGGACGATGCTCGCTCACGGCACGACGACGGCCGAGGCGAAGTCCGGCTACGGGCTGACCGAAAGGGACGAGATCCGCGCGCTCGTGCTCCTGAAGGAGCTCGCGGGCGACGAGACGCTACCGCGCCTCGTCCCGACGCTGCTCGCCGCGCACGAAGTCCCGCCCGAGTTCCGCGAGAATCGGGAGGAGTGGGTGCGCATCGTGGCCGACGAGATCGTGCCGCGCGCCGCGCGCGAGAGCCTGGCGCGCTACTGCGACGTCTTCTGCGAGCAGGGCGTCTTCTCCGTCCCGGAGTCGCGCCGCATCCTCGAAGCCGGCCGCCGGGCGGGCCTCGGGCTGCGCGTGCACGCCGACGAGCTCGCCCTGTCCGGGGGCGCGATGCTCGCGGCGGAGCTCGGGGCCGACTCGGCCGACCACCTTCTCTTCATCGGCGACGCCGAGATCGCCGCCCTGGCGAAGGCGCGGACCGTGGCCGTCATCCTTCCCGGAACGGCCTGGTGGATGCGGTCCCGGCGCGCGCCGGCCCGCGCGCTCATCGAGGCGGGGGTGGCCGTGGCGGTCGCGTCCGACTCGAATCCCGGAACCTGCTGCACCGAGTCCCTGGCGGCCGTGGCCGTCGCACGCCTGCCTCGACTCCGGCCTCTCGACAGAGGAAACGCTGACGGGCATGACCCTGAACGCCGCCGCCTCGCTCGGCCTGGCCGCCGAAACGGGCTCCCTCGAGCCGGGAAAGTCGGCCGATCTCGTGATCCTGGACGCCCCCGACGACCGCCATCTCATCTATCATTGGGGCATCAACCTCGCGGCCGCCGTCGTCCTGCGCGGCCGGGTGGTATGGAACAGCAGACCGTGACGGACTTTTCGAAGCTGACCCTCGACGCGTTCCTCGGCGCCCTCGCCTCCGATTCGCCCACGCCCGGCGGCGGCACGGCCGCGGCGACGGCCGGCGCGATGGGCGCGGCGCTGGCAGAGATGGTCTCGGCCCTCACCCTCTCGAAGGAGAAGTACGCCGCCTCGCACGAGGCCGTGCGTCCGATCGCCGAGGCCGCCCAGCTCGCCCGTTCCGAGTTCCTGAACCTCGCGCGCGAGGATTCCCAGGCTTACGACGACGTCGTGGCCGCGCGCCGCCTCCCCAAGGAGACCGACGAGCAGAAGACCGCCCGGGCCCACCGGATCGCGCTGTCCAACCGCCATGCCGCCGAGGTCCCGATGCGGACGGCGCGCGCCGCGGTTCGGCTGCTCGCGGCCCTGCCGGACCTGGCCGAGAAGGGCAACCCGAACGCGGCCTCGGACGTGGGCGCGGCCGCCCTGCTGCTCGACGCCTGCGTCGAGGGAGCGCTCCTGAACGTCGGCATCAACCTCTCCGGAATCGAGGAGGCGACGTTCGTCGCCGAGATGCAGCACGAGACCGCCGTTCTCCAGGAGGAGTCGCAAAGGCTCCGTTCGCAGGTCGTGGCGCTCGTTCGTCGCCGCTTCTGACCGTTCTATTCCACTGACAACAGGAGGGTTGCCACGGCGCATGCGCGCCGCGAAATTCCCTTGACACATTCGTGCGCGTTTACTACACTAGAAACATTGAATCGCGCGACACCGGTGACGGGTCGCGCGTTTTGTTTTTTGCGCGCGACTCTCTCGGGCGCAAGCGGCTGAGCGAGTTCCACTTCCCTCTTTTCCTCCCGTCCGGTTCCCTTCCGTTTGTCCACACCCCGAATCGCCGAAGCCGCATCAACAGGGGCTTTCGGCGCCCGGCGCGGCGTCCGGGCAGCGCGCCATAGAATCCGGACCCGATGCCGTCCGCGCGCCCGACCCTCTACCTGGTGGATGCGATGTCCAACATCCATCGCGCGTACCACGCGATCCGGGGGCTGTCCACCAAGGCCGGCCGGCCCACGAATGCCGTCTACGGGTTCGTGACGATGCTCCGGAAAATGCTGCGCGAGCACCCGAGCGAGCACCTGGCCGTCGCCTTCGACCGGCCGGAGAAGACGGTCCGGCACGAGGAGTACGAGGCGTACAAGGCGAACCGGCCGACCATGGACGACGATCTCGCCTCGCAGCTCCCGGACGTGCGGCGCGCCTGCGAGGCCTACCGCATCCCCGTCCTCGAGATGCCGGGTTACGAGGCCGACGACGTGATCGGCACGCTCTCCCGGGAGGCGCTCGAGGCCGGCTTCGACGTCGTCATCGTCACGGCGGACAAGGACATGCTGCAGCTCGTCTCCGGCGCGCGCGTCCGGGTGTTCCACACGGGCAAGGAGAAGTTCCTCGACGACAAGGGGGTCGTGGAGTTCTTCGGCGTGGCGCCCGGCCAGGTCGTGGACGTCCTCGCGCTGATGGGAGACTCCTCGGACAACATCCCCGGCGTCCCGCGCGTGGGCGAAGTCACGGCGAAGAAGTGGATCACCGAGTACGGCAGCCTCGATCGCCTCCTCGAGAAGGCCGACGAGGTGAAGGGCAAGGTCGGGGAAAGCCTGCGCGAGCACAAGGAAGACGCGCTGCTCTCGCGCCGCCTCGCCGCGATCCGGACGGATCTGCCGATCCCCTTCGACCCGGAGACGCTGCGGCGCTCGCCGCCCGACCCCGAAAAGCTGAAGGCTCTCTTCGTCGAGCTCGAGTTCCTGTCGCTCGCGGCGGAGATCGAGGGCGAGGCGGCCCAGGCGAACCTCTCGTCGCGCCGCCTCGCGGAGAACGAGGACTTCCCTCGCCGCCGGCCGATGCCTGGGAAGGCGTGGCGCTGCTGACCCGCGACGGGCAGGCGCTGCTCGCCGCCGGCGGAGCGCCGGCGTCGCCATCGCCGAGGGGCCGGCGGCCCGTGTGGCCGAGAAGTGGTCCGGGCTCGACCGGCCCGGCGCGACGCTCGCGATCGCGGACGCCAAGCCGCTCGACCGGCTCCTCGAGGAGGCCGGCCGCGCTTCCCGCGCGGAGCTCTTCGACGTCGGGCTCGCGCAGTACGTGCTCTCCCCCGGCGTCGGCAGCTCCGACTTCGAGCCGCTCGTGTTCCAGCGCCTGAGCCGCAAGGTCACCCCCGACAAGGAGGCCGGCGTCGTCAACGGGACGCTGCCCGCCCAGCAGGCCCTCGAGGCCGCCGACCGCTGGCTCGCCGAGCGCGCCGCCGGCGCCGCCGACCTCGCCCCGCAGCTCGCCGCCGAGCTCGCCGCCCGCCCGGCGCTCGACAAGATCTACCGGGAGATCGAGCGGCCGCTGACGCCCGTGCTCGCCCGGATGGAGCGGCTGGGCATCGCGATCGACGCCCCGCTCCTCCACGAGATGTCGGCGCGCATGGAGAAGGACCTGCGGGCGCTCGAGCAGAAGATCTGGGAGGAGGCGGGCGAGGAGTTCAACATCAACTCGCCGGCCCAGCTCGGGACCGTTCTCTTCGAGAAGCTCGGCCTCGCGAGCGGGAGAAAGACGGCCAAGACGAAGTCCTTCTCGACCGGTGTCGAGGTCCTGGCGGAGCTCGCCGCGCAGGGCCATCCGGTCCCGAAGCGCGTGCTCGAGTACCGCGAGATCTCCAAGCTCAAGGGCACGTACGTGGACGCGCTGCCGGCGCTCGCGGACGCGGACGGCCGCGTGCACTCGTCCTTCCGGCAGACGGTCGCCGCGACGGGCCGCCTGTCCTCCTCGGACCCGAACCTGCAGAACATCCCGATCCGCACCGCGGCGGGGCGCGAGATCCGGCGCGCCTTCGTCGCTCCGCCCGGGCGCGCGCTCGTCGTCGCCGACTACTCCCAGATCGAGCTGCGCATCCTCGCGCACGTCTCGGGCGACGCGGCCCTGGTGCAGGCGTTCGCGGACGGATCGGACATCCACCGCATCACGGCGGCGAAGGTTTTCAACGTCGCGCCCGATCTCGTGTCCCACGAGATGCGTTTTGCCGCCAAGCGCATCAACTTCGGCCTGCTCTACGGCATGGGCGCCTTTTCGCTCGCCAAGGACCTCGGCGTCTCGAACTCGGAGGCGAAGACGTTCATCGACGCCTACTTCGGCCAGTTCCCGGGCGTGCGCGGCTGCCTCGACGCGATCGTGGCCGAGGCGCGCCAGAAGAAGGAAGTCACTGACCATTTTCGGCCGCTGCCGGCCGATTCCCGAGATCGCCTCGTCGAACCAGGGCGTCCGCGCCAACGCGGAGCGGATGGCGCTGAATGCCCCCTTCCAGGGTTCGGCCGCCGACATCATCAAGATCGCGATGATCCGCCTCGACGCCGCCCTGCCGGCGGCGGGGCTCGAGACCCGGATGGTGCTGCAGGTCCACGACGAGCTCGTCCTCGAGGCGCCGGAAAAGGAGGTGCCCGAGGCCCGCCGGCTGGTGGCCGAGGTCATGGAGGGCGCCGCGAAGCTCAAGGTCCGGCTGGCCGTCGACGTCGGGTCGGGAAAGAACTGGCTCGAAGCAAAATGACCGGCGCGCCGTAGCGCCGTCGCCGGTCCTCCCGAGGGCCGCAGGCCGAGGGATCCCGGGCTTGATCGCCACGAGTCATCGCCAGGCCGCCCCGAGGGATCCCGAACTTGACCGCCCCGGTCAGCCGCCGGCCGCTCCGATATACTTCCCCTCAATTCCATGCGACTGACAGCACGGGCCTTGCCGCTCGCGGCACTGCTCGCGGCGGCGATGAATGCGGCCGCGCAGGAGCAGGCTCCGCCTCCCGCGCCGACTCCGGCGACCGGGGCGGAAACGGCTGTGGCTCCGACGGCGCCGGTCCCGACGCCCACGCCCGACATCGCCCTGCCTCTCCCGACGCCGATCGCCCCGGCGGTTCTTCGCATCAAGGACACGCCGTCCGTGACGATCGAGAAGCTCCCGGCCGCGAACCCGTTCGGGAAGACGGTCGAGGTCCCCGCGGCCCTGCCGGCCAAGCTCGTCTTCGCCGACGCGACGCTCCCGGCCGGATTCTTCGTTTCGGTGCACGTGGACCCATCCGGAAAGGCCCTCTCGGTCAGGCGCGACCGGGATCCGATCCCGTCGCTCGCCGCCGAGACGCTCAAGTCGATCTCACGCTGGGTGTTCACGCCCGGCCGGCGCGGAGGACAGGCTGTGGACACGTGGGGCGCCTATCGGATCGACCTCGAAGTCGAGATCCGCTCGCCGAAGGTCGCGCAGATGGCGTTCACGCCGGTCCTGCCGACGGCCGCCCTTCCCAAGCCCTTCGAGTGGACGACCGACGCGGACTGGCTCGAGAGCCGTCACGTCGCGCCGGCCGCGGACGGCACCGTTCCCATCGACCAGCTGGACACCACACCGCTCCCGCAGAAGACGCCGTGGTCCGCCGACTCGTACAAGGGGCCTTTCTCGGTGAAGTACTGGGTGAAGGTCGACGCGGCCGGCAAGATCGTGCGCGCGATCCCGCTCGAGGTCAGCGACCCGGTCCTGCTGTCGTACTTCCGACGCTCGATGAGCGCGTGGGTAATCCGCCCGGCGCAGCAGGGCGGCGCCGCGGTGGAGTCCTGGAACGAGCTCACGCTCGGCGGCCAGGTCTCCTACTCGGACGAGATCAAGCAGATCGCCGCGCTGAAGAAGGCGATCGGACCGTAGGTTCCGGGTTCCCGGGGGTCAGGTCCGGACGATCTCGCGCCGGTCTCCCACCCGACGCGTCACCTTCGCGCCGTCGAGGTATTCGAGAAGGGGAATCGCGAGGCGGCGGGTCAGGCCGAACATCTCCTTGAACTCGCCGACGTCGAGCGACGGTTTTCCCGAGGCCCGCAGCCGCTCGACGACGCGGTCCACGGCTCCCCGCGCAATGGTCCATCCCCCCGGCAGGCGCAGCAGGTCTCCCTTCTTGACGAGATAGCCGACGAGGCCCTCGACCACCTTGGGGTGGTGCCTGACGGCTTCGGCCGTCTCGGCGGGAGACGGCGGATTGAGGCCCCGCTCGTCGAACACCGCGAGGATCCGCTTCGAGAGGTCGCGCTCCGGCGCCGGCAGCTCGCTGCGGCCGGGCAGGCGCGCCTCGTCGCCCGCGATCGCGAGGACGCCCCGCGCCACGAGGGCGGCTTCGACGGCTTCGCTCCAGCGCGGCTCGGCCCGCGGGAGCAGGCGCTGCAGGAGCGAGCGGCGCGAAACGCCGACGGCGGTCCCCTCGGACAGCAGCTTCTGGAGCTCGCGCGCCGCGCGCGCCGCGAGCTCCGCCAGGGCCGCCTCGCCCACGTACTGGTCGGGCGAACGCCGCAGGGCGTGGATCCGCCCCTGCGCGAGGGCCGCGGCCAGGGCGTCCCGCACCGCCGACGGCGCGACGCCCGCGCGGCGGGCCAGGGCCTCTTCCGCGGCGCCGCGCTCGCGCGCCTGGCCGATCCAGACGAGGAGGCGGTCCTCGAGAGCGCCGCTCTCGAGCGGGGCGAGGGCGGCGAGCGACTGCGGGGTCGCGCGGCCCCGCAACGAGGCTGGCTGCGGGTCGAGCACCGAGCCGCCGCCGATCGTCTCGACCGGCGAGAGGCGCCTCACGACGAAACGATCGCCGGGCACGGCGGCGACCGGGGAGGAGAGCCGCAGCTCGGCGAGCGCCGAGCCTCCGGGAGCGATCCCCGCCGCCCCGAGCACCCGAACGCTCGCGCGCGACTCGCTCGAGAAATGATGGAACGAGACGCGGTCGCCGGTTTCGAGCGGCGGCGCGCCGGCAAGCAGCTCGAGCCGCACGAGCAGCCGTCGCGACGCGGCGAGCGCGCCCGGTTCCGCGAGCACCATTCCCCGGCGCAGGCCAGACAGCTCGACTCCGACGAGGTTCGCGCTCACCCGCTCGCCCGCGCGCGCGATCTCCTCCTCGCGGCCGTGCACCTCCACCCGCCGGGCGCGCACGGGGCGGCCCTCGGGCAGGAGCTCGAGCTTCTGGTCGCGGTGGATCGCGCCCGCGACGAGGCTGCCGGTCACGACCGGCCCGAAGCCGGCGACGAGGAAGGCGCGGTCGATCGGGAGCCGCGTCGCGGCCGCGTCGCGCGCTTGCGTTGCGGCCTCCCCCGCGGCCGCGAGAAGAGCGGCCTTCAGCTCGTCGAGCCCTTCGCCCGTCACGGCGGAGACCGCCACGATCGGCGCGTTCGCGAGGAAGGATCCGGCGACGAGCTCGCGCACGTCGGCGATCGTGACGTCGACGAGATCGCGGGAAGCGCGGTCGGCCTTCGTGACGGCGATGACGCCGCGCTCGATGCCGAGCATCCGGACGATCTCGAAGTGCTCCCGCGTCTGCGGCATGACGGACTCGTCGGCCGCGACGACGAGAAGCACCGCCTCGATGCCGCCCGCGCCCGCGAGCATGTTGCGCACGAACTTCTCGTGCCCCGGCACATCCACGAACGAGATGCGCACGCCTTCCCACTCGGCGTGCGCAAACCCGAGGTCAATCGTGATGCCCCGCCGCTTCTCCTCGGGCAGCCGGTCCGCGTCGATCCCCGTCAGTGCCTTGACGAGTGCGGTCTTGCCATGGTCGATATGCCCCGCCGTGCCCACGAGAAACCGCTTCACGTCTCAAGGCTATAACCGTCGCTCGCGCTTCGCTCGGGGTCTGTGCCCCTTTGGGGCGCACCGGCGTCCGGCTCGCCCGGATGCGGGCTCGACCGGACGCCTGACCCCCTCCCTGCGCGCTCGCTCCCGCCGCGCGACGCTCCTCCGCTCGGTTACTTCGCGGAGACTCGTCGCGCGGCGTGCAACTAGTAGCCGAACCGCGCAAATCAGCGGCGCCGCGACTATCCGCTCGCGGCGCGGATAGTCTCCCGACCGGAGGGAGGGAGGAGGTCCGCGCCGCGGGAGCGTGAGCGAGCGAGGAACGAGCGAGCGGAAGCGACGGAGGTTCGCGCCGCGGGAGCCGCAGCGCAGCGAGGGGTCAGGCGCTCGGTCGAGCCCGCATCCGGGCGAGCCGAGCGCCGGTGCGGCCGCCGGCCGCAGACCCCTCGCTGCGCGGAGGCGACGGATGGCGACGATGATAGCCTCCTTCAGATGCTCGCGCGGCTGGAAGCGGACCTGAAGACCGCGATGAAGAGCGGCGACAAGCGTCGGGTCGCGACGCTGCGGCTGCTGCTCGCGGGCTTGAAGAACGAGAAGATCCAGGCCCAACGCGACCTCACGGACGAGGAGGTCGAGGCCGTGCTGCGCCGCGCCGTCAAGCAGCGCAAGGACTCGATCGAGCAATACGCCAAGGGCGGACGCCAGGACCTCGTGGACGCCGAAACGGCGGAGCTCGCGATCCTCGAGGAATACCTGCCGAAGGGCCTGAGCGACGCCGAGATCGAGGGCACGCTGCGCGCCGTGATCGCGGAGAAGGGGCTTTCCACGCAGAAGGACGTCGGCCTCGCGATGAAGGAACTGATGGCGCGCCATCGGGGCCGCGTGGATGGAAAGCGAGCCCAGGAGATCGCGCGCGGCCTTCTTCCGTGACGTCGGGCCGCGAAGAGATCGAGGTCAAGGTCCCCGCGGCGGACCTCGACGCGGTCCGCGAGCGGTTGACGCGCGCGGGCGCCACGCTGCGCTCCCCGAAACACGACGAATCGAACGACCTCTTCGACGATCCCGCCCGCAAGCTCTCCGGGAGCGGGCGGACCGTGCGCCTGCGCCGCGCGCAGGCCGCGCCATCCTGACGTACAAGGGGCTCGCGCGTTTCGAGAACGGGGTCAAGATCCGCGAGGAGCGCGAGGTCGAGGTCTCGGACGCCGGCGAGGCGGAGGCGATTCTCGCCGGCCTGGGGCTGGAGAGGCGCTTCCGCTACGAGAAGCGGCGGGAAGAGTGGGACTACGAAGGCTGCGTCACCGCCCTCGACGAAACGCCGATCGGGACGTTCGTCGAGGTGGAGGGCGATCCGGCCACCATAAGAAGGCTCATGACGCGGCTCGAGCTCGACTTCGCCGAGGCGATTCCGTACTCCTACGCCGAGCTCTACGGGCGGCGGCGCAAGGAGGATCCGGCCCTTCCGCCCGACATGGTGTGGCAGGCCTGAGCCGGGCCATCGCGGGCATCGGGCGATGAAGGCGATCCTGCTCTGCGCGGGCAAGGGGACGCGCTTCCGGCCGGTGACCGAGGCGATCCCCAAGCCGCTCCTACCCTTTCTCAACGTCCCGCTCGCTGTAGCGCACCTGCAGCGGCTTCATGAGGCCGGCATCGCAGAGGTGGCGGTGAATCTCCATCACCTGGCCGATCAGGTCGAGAGCCGCCTGCGCGAGCAGGCGCCGGGCCCGCCAAAGCTCGCGTTTTTCCGCGAGCCGACGATCCTCGGCACCGCCGGGGCCCTGCGCAACGCCGCGCCCTTTCTCGCCGGCGGCGACTTTCTCGTCGTGAACTCGGATGCCGCGATCGAGCCCGATTTCGCGGCGCTCCTCTCCCGCCACCGGGAATCGGGGCGCGCCGCGACGCTCCTCGTAACGGAAAATCGGGAGCCCGAGCGGTACACGCCGCTTCAGGCCGAAGGGGACCGAATCACGGCTTTCGGCGTCATGAGCGCGAGGCCGCTGCTCTACACGGGCGTCTGCGTGCTCGCGGACCGGCTCCTCGCGCGCATTCCCGCGGGCGAGACCGCCCTGGTCGCCCACCTGTGGCAGCCGCTGCTCGACGAGGGGCGCGACGAGATCGGCTTCGTCCTGCATCATGGCCCGCACGCCGATCTCGGCCGCCCGGGCGATTTCCTCCGCGCGTCGCTCGAAGCGCTCGCGCGCGGAGGGGCCTTCCCCTCGGGCAGCGGGCTCTTCGACGAGCGCCGGCGCATCCTCTCGCGGGAGGCCATGCCCGCCGTCGACGCCGAGGACGGCGTTTTCGGCCACGTCTCCCTGGGCGCCGGAGCCCGGATCCGGCGCAGTGCCATCTGGGACGGCGTCTCGGTGGGCGCCGGCGCGCGCCTGACCGACTGCCTCGCGGCCGGCGGCCGCGTTCCCGCCGGAGCCGACTATGAGAAAGCCCTTCTCTGGTCCGCCGACGGCGGCGACGTCTCCGTCTTCCCGCTTTCCGGGTTCGATCGCGATGATCATTGAGTCCACCCTCTCTCTCCCCGCCGGTAGTAGAGGCAGCGCATCTTGGCCGTCCGTCCGAGAACGCGCAGCACGGCCATTCCGTCGTGCCCGTCCCACAGATACACGGAACCCGGCGTGCTCTCTCCCATCGGGGAAAACGAACAAATGTCGGAGCTGTTGAAGCGAATCGGGTCGTCGACCCGGTCGAGGTAGTGCCCGGGGCTGCCCGGGTCCGGCACGCGCGTGCCGGTCATGATGCCGGGGAAGACGTCGTTGCGCGACCACGGGTAGGACTGGCCGAGATACCGGTCCACGCCGCTCGCGATCTCCGAGGTCAGAACGCCGTTGCCGTTGGTGTCCGCGTAGACCGCCCACTCCCAGCGGTCGCCGTTGCGTCGAAACTTCAGGCCGACGTTGCGGTTGCGCATGATGGCGTAGGAGCGCGCGCGATAGAACGCCACGCTCGCCTCGTGCACGGCCGAACGCAGAGCCACTTCCTGGCCGAGCCGCCGCGCCCCCGGTGTGGCGAGGGCCAGGACCCAAGCCACGGCGGCGATTCCGAGGACGAGCTCGACGAGCGAGACACCGTCCTCCGAAAGAAGAGGCCCGGGGCCCCGAGGGCCCCGGGCGGGCGGAGGAATCACCGGCCCTTGCCCACCGGGACGGCGTTTGCGGGCTTCTCCTTCGGCTCCGCCGGGGGGGAGGAGCGGCGGGAGGCCGAGGAGGACGACGAGCGGATCTTGGCGGTGAGAGTGGTCGGGCCGCTGACCGTGACGTAGGGCTTGAGGCTGAGGAAGAGCTTTTCTCCGATCCCCTTGACCTCCATCAGGTCCTCGGGGCGCGCGAACGGCTTCTCCTTGCGATGCTCGACGATGCGGGCGGCGACCTTGGCGCCGAGGCGCGGCAGGTAAGCGAGCTCCGTCGCGGACGCCGTGTTGATGTTGACCTTCCTGGCGGTCTTTTCGTCGGCGCTCTCGGCGAAGAGCAGGGCGCCCGCGCCGAGACAGATCAGTGTGGCCAGCGCGGCGGCACGAATGCGGGAGGGATGCATCGAGAACTCCTTCTGACTTTCGACGATCGGTTGGTTTCGATTCGGTGTTCGGGAGAAAACGGGAAGTCCTTGTCCTCATCGAGTCGTTGCGATCAGGCGTTCTCCATCGGCACCTCCTTTCGTTCGAGCCGCCACGGATCGCGAAAGGCGTGCCGCACCCCGAGCACTTGGCGGAAGTGAAGAACCGAGAACGGGTTAGGTGCATCCGGGCCGGTCGGCGCCGCGGCGCGCGCCTGACCGAAAGTCCGCCGCTCCGTGAGCACTGGCGCCGGCAAGCCGCTGAGCGCGCACGGCGCGGGGCGGTGTCAAAACCCTCTGTCGCCTGTCCGGGTTCTTGTCGGGGCGCCCGTATAGACTGCCCCCGTGGCCGGAAAGGAAATCATCGTCGGCGTTTCGGGCGGCTCCGGCGCGCTGCTCGCCAGGCGTTTCGTCGAGATCGCGCTCGCCTCGAAAGGACTCGCGCGACTGCACTTCGTGATGTCGGACGCCGCGATACAGGTTGCGCAAAGCGAGATCGGCGCGGACGTCTCGTCCCCGCAAGCGTGGGTCGCGCGCCTCGAGGTGACGAGGGCGCTCGCCGCGCGCATCGCGATCCACGACAACGCGGAAGTCGGCGCCCCGATCGCGTCGGGCTCCTACCCCGCCGCCGGCATGGCCGTCGTGCCGTGCAGCGCCGGAACGCTCGGCTCGATCGCCAACGGCGTCTCGCGCGACCTGCTGCAGCGCGCGGCCGACGTCTGCCTGAAGGAGCGCCGCCCGCTCGTTCTCGCCTTCCGCGAGTCGCCGTACTCGCTCGTCCACATAGAGAACATGCGCCGCGCCGCGATGGCGGGTGCGATCGTCGCGCCGCCCCTGCCGGCCTTCTACATCGACTCGCCTTCGCCGGAGCGCTTTCTCGACGCGTGGTGCGTGCGCGCCGCCCGCCTGCTCGGGCTCGAGCCGCGCGGCGAGCAGTTTCGGTGGAAAGGCGCCTCCCGGCCGAAGGCGCGCCGCCCGCGGTGAGCGCGCGTCCGGGCCTTCTCGGGTCGCTCCGGACGACGCTCGAGATGATCAAGTTCTCGCACACGCTGTTCGCGCTTCCGTTTGCCCTGTATGCCGCGTTTCTCGCCGCCGGCGGCTGGCCGCCCCTCGCGACGCTCGGCAAGATCCTGCTCGCGATGGTCGGCGCGCGCAGCGCCGCGATGGCCCACAACCGGCTGGCCGACAGGCGCATCGACGCCGCAAACCCGCGCACCGCGTCGCGCGCGCTGCCCTCGGGAGCGCTCTCGGTCGCCTTCACGAGAGCCTTTCTCGCCGCCGCGGTCGTCGTCTTCCTCGCGGCCGCGGCGAGCCTGAATCGCCTGACGCTGCTGCTCTCGCCCGTCGCCCTCGGGTTGCTCTTTGTTTATTCGTACACGAAGCGATTCACGGCCCTCTCGCACCTCGTCCTCGGCCTCTGCCTCGGGCTCGCGCCCGTGGGCGCTTGGATCGCGGTGCGGGGATCGATCGAGACGCTCCCCGTCCTGCTCGGCCTCGCGGTGCTCTGCTGGACGGCGGGCTTCGACGTCATCTACGCGCTCCAGGACGAGGAGTTCGATCGCCGCGCGGGACTGAAGTCGATCCCCGCCCGCATCGGCGCGCGCGGGGCGCTCGTGATCTCCGCGCTGCTCCATGCGGCGATGGCGATCCTTCTCGCCATCGTCTGGCGGATGTCCGGGGGCGGCGCGATCCTCCTCGCCGGCGTCGCGGCGACCGTCGCCGCGCTCGTCTACCAGCACGCGATCGTCCGGCCGGGAAACCTGTCGCGCGTCAACGCCGCCTTCTTCACGGCCAACGGGTTCGTGTCCGTGACGCTCTGTGCCTGCGGCATCGCGCAGGTGCTCGCGGGACCGCGGTGACCGGAGTCGCGCGGCCGGCTCGCGGCGCGCGAGCCCTTCTCACGAGGAGGAAGCCATGACGACACGCCTCGCTCTCGCGGCGGCCCTGCTCGCGCTGTCCGCCGCCGCTCTCGCGCAAACGCCGGATCCGGCCGCGCCGTCGAAGGTCACGGGCACGGTCGTCTACCGGGAACGGATCGCGCTGCCGGAGGACGCGACCGTGCGCGTGCGCCTGCTCGACGCCTCCGACCCCGAGCTGCCGCCGAAACCCGTCGCGGAGACGACGATCCCGACGAGGGGCAAGCAGGTCCCGATCCCGTTCGAGATCTCCTACGCGGCCGGCGACGTCAAGTCGTCGCGCCGGTACGTCGTGAGCGCGACGATCCTGGCGGAGGGCAGGACGCTCTTCGCCTCGCGGTCGCGCTATCCCGTCATCACGCGCGGGGCGCCGACGAAAGTCGAGATCCTGGTGCAGCCGCCCGCCGGCGGCCGCCCGGTGCGCCCGAAAGCGGACGCCGCCTCGCCGCCGCTCGAAGGAACGGTCTGGACGCTCGTCGAGCTCGGCGGCAAGCCTCCCGTGGACGGTCCGGGCGCCCGGACCGCGGAGCTCGCGCTCGACTCCGAAACGCACGGCATCGCGGGCTCGACCGGCTGCAACCGATTCATGGGCACCTACGCGCTCGCCGACGGGAAGCTGTCGCTCCTGCCGGGCGGGATGACCATGATGGCGTGCCCGGAGGACGTGATGGCGCAGGAGCAGGCGTTTCTCGCGGCGCTGCGGTCGGCGACGGGCTACCGGATCGCCGGGGGGAGGCTCGAGCTGCTCGCGGGCGACGGGGTCGCGGCCCGCTTTGCGCCCCCGCCTTCCGGCGGCGCCGAGCAGTCGCATTAGAATCCCTCCAGCGATGCCGATTCCCACCGAAGGCGACGTCAAGCTCCGGCACCTCGCGATCGACGGACCGATCGGGGTCGGGAAGACGTCGCTCGTGGAGATGCTCGCGCGCAAGTTCCACGGCACGAAGATCCTCGAGGACGTGGACAACCCGTTCCTGCCCGACTTCTACAAGAAGAAGAAGGGCGCCGCTTTCCAGACGCAGCTCTTCTTTCTCCTCGCCCGCTATCAGCAGCAGCAGGAGATCGCGCAGATCGACATGTTCTCGACGCTCGTGGTGGCGGACTACCACTTCCCGAAGGACAAGATCTTCGCCTGCCTGAACCTCGACGACTCGGAGCTGCTGATCTACGACAAGCTCTACACGCTCCTGTCCGAGTCGGTGCGCAAGCCGGACCTCGTCATCTACCTCCAGGGCTCGATCGAGACGTGCCTCAAGAGGATCAAGAAGAAGACGCGCACGCTCGAGAAGGCCGTGACGCCCGAATACCTGGCGCAGCTCATCGAGGCGTACAACTATTACTTCTACCATTACGACGAGACGCCCCTGCTCGTCGTGGACACCAACGAGATCGACTTCGTCAACCGCCCCGGCGACTTCGACGATCTCGTGGCCCAGATCCAGCGGGTCCGGAAGGGCGTGCAGTATTACGTCCCGGCGGGTGCCGCCTCGCGGTAACACGGCCGCGGCGATGCCGTCCCCGAAGAACGGCCCGAGGTCCAGCACGCGAGGAGTCCGGCCTTTACGCCTGTCATCCCTCGCTCCGCTCGGGATCGACAGGCAATAGCCTGCAAACCGCGGCCCTGAAACTCATATAATTCGTCCTGTCGCCCTTTGCGGCGGCGATCCCGATGATCGGGACGTCGACCGAAAGGAAAGGAGCGAGGCTGTGAACATCCTTCCGGAGCAGGACCCTCTTTCCATCCCGCAGATCGTCGCGGCCAAGGGGCGCGAGCGCATCGCGATGATGACCGCGTACGACGCCCCGACGGCGGCGCTGCTCGACCAGGCCGGCCTCGACATCCTCCTCGTCGGCGACTCGGTCGAGATGACCGTCTACGGCGAGCCGAACACGCTGACCGCCACGATGGACACGATGATCCGCCACACGCGCGCCGTCGCCCGCGCGACGAAGCGCGCCGTCGTGGTCGGCGACATGCCGTTCCTGTCGTACCAGGCCGAGCCCGCGCGCGCCGTCGAGAACGCCGGGCGCTTTCTCGCCGAGGGCGGCGCCGCCGCCGTCAAGCTCGAGGGCGGCCGCCGGATCCTTCCTGCCCTCGAGGCGATCCTCGCCGCGGACATCCCGGTCATGGGACACGTCGGACTGACGCCGCAGTCGTACCGCAAGTTTGGCGGCTTCAAGGTGCAGGGGCGCGAGGCCGACACGGCTCGCCAGATCCGCGAGGACGCGCGGGCGCTGGCGGAGGCCGGCTGCTTCGCGATCGTGCTCGAGTGCGTGCCGGATTCCCTGGCCGCCGAGATCACGAAGGAGATCGCGGTGCCGACGCTCGGCATCGGCGCCGGCGCGTCGTGCGACGGCCAGGTCCTCGTCTACCACGACGTCGTCGGCCTCACGCCCGACCTGCGCCCGAAGTTCGTGCGGCGTTACGCCGATCTCTCGTCGGTCATCGAGGGCGCCGCGCGCGCCTTCACGGCCGACGTCAAGAGCGGTGCGTTCCCGTCGAAGGAGGAGTCCTTCACCGGGACCCGGCCGACGCTGCGGCGCGTGCACTGAGGAGCGCGCCCTCACCCCGTCCCGATAACACCGGCCTTCGGCCGGTGTTGCCTACTGCCGCGGGTCTGCCTCTGGTGGACGGCTCCCGGCGGGAGAGGGAGCCCTCAAGTCCCCTCTCCCCCGAAGGGGGGAGAGGGTCAGGGTGAGGGGGGGTGGCCCCCACATGCGAGAATCCCCGCCATGATTACCGTCCGAGAGCTCGCTCCGCTGCGCGAGCAGGTCGCGCAGGCGCGCATGGCGGCGCGTCCGGTCGCGTTCGTTCCGACCATGGGGGCCCTGCACGAGGGGCATCTCTCTCTCGTGCGCCTCGCCAGACGCGAGGGCGGTCTCCTCGTCGTCTCGATCTTCGTCAACCCCCTGCAGTTCGGCCCGGGCGAGGACTTCGGCAAGTACCCCCGGCGTGAGGCCGAGGACGCGCGCCTGCTCGAGCGCGAGGGCGTCGACGTCCTCTACCTGCCGGACGCGAAGACCCTCTATCCGCCGGACTTCGCGACCGCGGTCGAGGTTGCCGGCGTGACCGAGGGCGGCGAGGGCGCCGTCCGCCCGGGACACTTCCGCGGCGTCGCCACGGTCGTGATGAAGCTCTTCCTCCGCGTGCTGCCCGACGTCGCCATCTTCGGCCGCAAGGACCTGCAGCAGGTCGCCGTCGTGCGCCGCATGGTCCGCGACCTCGACCTGCCCATCCGCCTCGTCGTCGGCGACATCGTGCGCGAACAGGACGGCCTCGCGATGTCCTCGCGCAACGCCTACCTCTCGCTCGACGACCGGCGGCGCGCCGCCGACCTCTCGCGCACCCTCGCGGCCGCCCGGGGCCGTTCGCTGTACGGCGAAATCGACGCGCGCCGGCTCGAGATGGAGACCGCCGAGCAGCTCGAGGCGGCCGGCTTCCGGGTGGACTACGTCGAGGCCGTGGACGCCGAGACCATGCGCCGGGTCGAGCGCATCGCCCCGGGCGTGGCCCTCGCGGCGGCCGTGCGCCTCGGCAAGACCCGGCTGATCGACAACGTGTACCTCCTCAATCCCAAGAAGGAATAGGATCTTTCTCGTGACCGAGCCCTCGACCCTCGAGCCGCCGGCCGCCGCCGCGGCGGCGCCGGATCCCTTCGTCTTCGGCGGAAAGACGTTTCGCTCGCGCCTCATCGTGGGCACGGGCAAGTACGCGACCTTCCCGCTCATGAAGGCGGCCCTCGAGGAATCCCAGGCCGAGATCGTCACGGTCGCCGTGCGCCGCGTGAACCTGACCGACCGCTCGAAAGAGTCGCTGCTCGACTACGTTCCGCGGGGAATGACGCTCCTGCCCAACACGGCCGGCTGCTACAACGCGGAGGACGCCGTGCGCGCCGCACGCCTCGGGCGCGAGGTGGGTCTCTCCAACTGGGTGAAGCTCGAGGTCCTCGGCGACGAGCAGACGCTGTGGCCGGAGAACGAGGCCCTGCTCGAGGCGACGAAGACGCTCGTCAAGGAAGGCTTCGTCGTCTTCCCGTACACCTCCGACGATCCGATCGTCTGCCGCAAGCTCGAGGACGCCGGCGCCGCCGCCGTCATGCCCCTCGGCGCCCCGATCGGATCGGGGCTCGGCATACAGAACCCCAACAACATCGCGATCATCCTGGAACGGGCGCAGGTCCCCGTCATCGTGGACGCGGGCGTCGGCACGGCCTCGGACGCCTGCGTGGCGATGGAGCTCGGCGCGGCCGGCGTCCTCATGAACACGGGGATCGCCGGGGCGAAGAATCCCGTCCGGATGGCGCGCGCCATGCGCGACGCCGTGCGGGCGGGCCGGGACGCATTTCTGGCCGGCAGAATCCCGAGAAAGCGCTACGCCACCGCCTCCTCTCCCGTCCAGGGCGTGATCGGGTCGTAACTACCTGCCAGAGATAGTACTTATCAGCCTCGTGTCGTAGGGGCGGCCCTTGCGGCCGCCCGCGGGCGGGGACGAGCCCCGCCCCTACGGCCCCTTGCCAGAGCGGCTGACCCACCCGCTACTTGCAACCCTTACAATCCCCGTGCTACTTTTCGCCAGCTTTTACGAAGACCCCGCACATCCCAATCGCCACCTTTATGCTTTTCCATCCCTCTTCCGTGCGTCTTTGCGGGCAGACGTGCGTGCATTCGAAAGGGGGTCGGTCCTAGAGATACTTTTTCCCGGCGCACGGGCGCCGGGGTTCCTCGAGAGTTGTGTAACCGATTCACCATTTTTTTTGCCGGGGCAACGGCGAAGGAGCCCGCTCCGGCCCAGGGATGAAACCCAGGAGATCTGAATAATTCCATGATGCAGCAATACACGGACAAGAACCTGAATTGCGTCGACTGCGGCGGCACGTTCCTCTTTTCGGCGGACGACCAGGAGTTCTACGCGCGCAAGGGCTTCACCAACGAGCCCAAGCGCTGCAAGCCCTGCCGCGACAAGCGCAAGACCTCGTCGGGAGAGGGTCGCGAGCGCACCTTCTACGACGTGACTTGCGACGGCTGCGGAAAGCAGACACAGGTTCCGTTCAACCCCACCAACGGCAAGCCGGTCTACTGCCGCGAGTGCTACTCGGCCCGCCGCGCGCAGCAGTCCTACTAAGCCCTCTCTCTCGATTTCGAAGCCCCGGCGTCAAGCCGGGGCTTTTTTTGTTATCGTCACAGCCCCTTGTCGACAAATCTCTCCCCCGCCGGGAATTCTCCGGCCGCCGGCAACGCCCTCGGCGCGATCGGACGCACTCCGCTCGTGGAGCTGGCCCACTTCTCGCGCGGCGCGGCGCGGATCTTCGCCAAGCTCGAGTGGTTCAATCCCGGCGGCAGCGTCAAGGACCGCATCGCGAAGGCGATGATCGAGGACGCGGAGGCGCGGGGGCTGCTCGCGGCGGGCGGCACGATCGTCGAGGCGACCTCGGGCAACACCGGCGTGGCGCTGGCAATGGTCGCCGCGGCGCGCCGTTACCGCTGCGTGATCGTCATGCCCGAGGGCTACGGCGAAACGAAGGCGCGGCTGATGCGCGGCCTCGGCGCCGAGGTCGTCCGCACGCCGGCGGACGCGATGATGGTCGGCGCGATCGAGCGCGCGAACCAGATCGTGCGCGAAACTCCCGGCGCCTACCTCCCCAACCAGTTCTACAACCCCGTCAATCCCCTCACCCACTACGAAAGCACCGGCCCCGAGATCGCCGAGCAGATCGGCGGCCGGATCGACGCCTGGGTCGCGGGCGTGGGAACGACCGGCACGTTCACGGGCGTCGCGCGGTATCTCTCCGAGCGCCATCCCGGCCTCCTGCGCGTCGCGGTCGAGCCGCAGGGCTCGATCCTCGGCGGCGGCGCGCCCGGGCCGCACGAGGTCGAGGGCATCGGCCTGTCGAAGATCTGGCCGATCTTCGACCGCACGCTGATGGACGAAACGATCGAGATCCGCGACAAGGAAGCCTTCGACACCTGCCGCGCGCTCGCCCGCGAGGAGGGCCTCTGCGCCGGCGGCTCGGCCGGCGCGGCCGCCGCCGCGGCGCTGCGCATCGCCGAGCGCCTGGGACCCGGCAAGACGGTCGTCACGCTCTTCCCGGATGGCGCCGAGCGCTATCCCGACCAGGGCATCTTCGCCGCCTCGCGGCCGAAAGGATAAAGCCATGGGCTTTTCGACCGACTGCATCCACGCGGGCAACGAGCCCGATCCCTCGACCGGTTCCGTGACGGTGCCGATCTACCAGACCTCGACGTACGTCCAGGAGGGGCTCGGCAAGCACAAGGGCTACGAGTACGGGCGCACGCAGAACCCGACCCGCTCGGCGCTCGAGGAGAACCTCGCGGTGCTCGAGGGCGGCGCCGGCGCCCGCGCCTTCGCCTCCGGGATGGCGGCGATCACGGCCATCTCGACGCTCGTCAAGCAGGGCGATCACGTCGTCTGCTCGAACATGACCTACGGCGGCACCTACCGCTACTACACGAAGATCCTGGCGCGCTACGGCGTGACCTTCTCTTTCGTGGACACCGCCGACGCGAGCGACGTCGAGCGCGCGATCCGGCCCGAGACGAAGATGCTCCACCTCGAGTCGCCGACGAATCCGACGATGCAGCTCTGCGACATCGCGGCCCTCTCGGACCTGGCGCACCGCAACGGCGCCGTCGTCGTCGTCGACAACACGTTCGCGTCGCCGTACCTCCAGAAGCCGCTCGCCCTCGGCGCCGACATCGTCATGCACTCGACGACGAAGTTCCTGGGCGGCCACTCCGACACGGTCGGCGGCGCCGCCATCGCGAAGTCGAAGGAGCACGTCGAGTGGCTGTCGTTCGTCCAGAACAGCTCGGGCGCCATCCTGTCGCCGATGGATTCGTGGCTCGTCCTGCGCGGCATCAAGACCCTGTCGGTGCGCATGGAGCGCCACGAGGCCAACGGCCGCGCGGTCGCCGCGCACCTGGCGAAGCATCCGAAGGTGAAGAAGGTCAACTATCCCGGCCTCGCCTCCCACCCCCAGCACGCGCTCGCGAAGAAGCAGATGTCCGGGTTCGGCGCGATGATCTCGTTCGAGCTCGGCTCCTTCGAGAACGCCGGAGCGTTTCTCGCGAAGGTGCGCCTCTGCTCGCTCGGCGAGAGCCTCGGCGGCGTCGAGACGCTGATCTCGCACCCCGCCACGATGACGCACGCCTCGATCCCGGAGGAGGAACGCAACCGCCTCGGCGTCACCGCCGGTCTCGTGCGGATCTCCGTCGGCATCGAAGACATCGAGGACATCCTCGCCGACCTCGACCAGGCCCTGACGGCGGTCAAGTAGGGGGCTCCATCCCCTCTCCCCCCGCGGGGGAGAGGGTCAGGGTGAGGGGGGCATCACCGCTTCCAGGATTCTGACAACGACCCCGTCGAGATTCTGGAGCACGTCTGTGTTCCAGAATCGCAGAACCTTGAGCCCGAGCTGCTCTAGCCGCCTGGTCCGCAAACGATCGTAATTCAACTGACCCGGCTCCGCGTGGCCCCCTCCGTCGAGCTCCACCGCAACCCTCGCCTGGTCGCAGAAAAAGTCCACGATGAAGCCGCCGACCAGGTGCTGGCGGCGGAACTTGAGGCCCCCGAGCCCTCGTCGGCGCAGGCGGCGCCAGAGGAGCGATTCGGCATCGGTTTGGCGGCGGCGAAGTTCTCGCGCGTGGGAGATTCCGATGGGGCGCCCCTCACCCCGCCCCTCTCCCGCCGGGAGAGGGAGACCGATGGCGCCTTTCCGGCCTTTCCGAGTCACTCAGCAATCAAATTGTCGCGACCTGCGAAAAAAGGTCGTCTCGGAACCCGGAAAAAAGGGCCTCCTCGCGACAATCTATCTATAGACACCCATGCGCACGTTCTGGGTCTACATCCTGGGAAGCCACACCGGCATGCTCTACGTCGGCGTGACGGGAAACCTCGAGCAACGGCTGGCGGAGCATCAGACCGGCATCCAGGACGGGTTCACCGTTCGGGCCGGCGTCCACCGGCTTCTCTATTGCGAGCGGATGAACGACCTCGTCGTGGCGTTGACGCGGGAGAGGCAGCTCAAGAGCTGGAGCCGCGCGAGGAAGATCCAGCTCATCACGATGCACAACCCGGGCTGGGAGGACCTGGCCGCGGGCGTGTGAGGGTACTCGGACGATCGGGCGTCAACGGGCCAGCGACACCCCGTCCCCGTTCTCGACGAACTCGATGGATTGCGGCAGGTATCCCCCCTCCAACCAGACCACCGACTGGCTCTCGAGATCTCCGCGCAACCGCGCCACCGCCCGCGCGAACCGGGCAATCGAGGACACGTCGTCGAACCGGCCCCAGGCGGCCGCCGGGACGACCGCGGGCGGAATTTCCTCGGCGAGGGACCACACGTAGAGCGGTACGTGGAGCCGTTCGAGGTATCGCCGGATCGCCGCCGGGTCCCGGATGCTGTCGTCGCGATCGGCCGCCCCGAGCACGAGAATGACCGCGCGCCGCGAGCAGCTCGCCGCAGCCTCCACGCCGGCCACCGCAACGGCATCGGCGAAGCGCCGGGGAGCGTCGCTCGCCTTCGGATAGCCGACCCGCTGCAGCAGAAACCCCAGCGTGGCATCCCGCCCTCGATACACCTGGGATTTCTCGAACAGGACGTTGACGGCGTCGATGTCGGGTGACTCCGTCGCGATCGGCCACTGAACGCGGAGCCGGTCGTCGTCCCCCAGGTGGGTCGGGTCGCCGGGAAACCCTTGAGCACTGCTGATCGAGGCCGGGGCGTAGAGGAAGCCTCCCGCCATGCCGAGCACCGGCGACAGGCGGCGAAACCGGGAGGCTCCTGAAAACCAGGCCGTCGTCTCGCCCAGCTCTAGCTCGCGCACGACCAGGACCTCCGCCGGCCCATGCTCGACGCCGACTACTCGTCGAGCGACACCGTCCTCGCGAAAACGACCCTGGAGCGTTTCCATGGGCGGGGGCTTTTTCGAGCAGCGCACCGGCACCGCCGTCAGCTCGCTCGACGCCTCGCCCGACGAGCCGCCTCCGATGACGCGATCCGCCCGGCCGCGAACGTCGTTCGGGAAGTCCACCTGGGCGGTCAGCACGTGGGCCAATCGCTCGTCGTAAGCCGGCAGCGTGGCACGGTGGAGCACGTCGACCGCCAGGGCCCGCCCGTCGAACGTCAGCGACACGCGGTCGGGCCGCGGCCCGAGGCGGCTCGCCCAGGTCAGCCTCGCCGCGACCACCTGTCCCGCCACGTTTCTCTCGAGCAGGATGTCGACCTCGGCCGGCGGGCGCGGCAGGTTGATCCACTGGTGCGCCCGCGCGATCTCCCCGCCTGCCGCATCGAAAGCGCGCGCCACCAGCCGGTGCGGCGAAAACTCGGGGCCGAAGTCCACATCGGCGTTCCACGGGCTCTTCGCGAGGCGGGCCTCTTCTCTTCCGTCGAGCTCGAAAGCCACCGCGGCGACGGGTCCCGTCGTGATCACGCGGACCGGGCGCACACCGAGAACGAGACCGAGAAAGTAGCTGGCGAAGGTGAGAGAGGCCGAGCCCGTAGGCGCCCCCGGGTCAGCCCTTTCGCCGCCGGGCGGGCTTCCTGGCGGCGGCCTTCTTCCGGGCGCCGCCCGCGGGCTTCTTGCGCTTCGGGGAAACCGTCATCTTCTCGATCCAGGAGGAGAACCCGGGCGACGCCATGTCGACCCGGTACCCGAGGACCTCGGGAAGCTCGTAGGTATTGACGCGCTGGATCGTGTCGCGAACCGCCTCGAACTGCGAGGCCCGCGTCTTGATCACGAGGAGCATCTCCCCGTCGTCGCAGACGCGCCCCTTCCAGCGGTAAACCGAGTGGACGTTCGGGATGATGTTCACGCACGCGGCGCGCCGGCTGCGCACGATGGCGTGCGCCACGTCCAGCGCCTGCTCCTCCGTGCCGACGGAGGTCACGACGACGATCAGGTCATCCTTCTTTTTGGCCACGGCGAGGGCATTCCATGCCGTCCGGGCCGCCAAGTCAAGCGTTCGGGAGGCGCGTGCTAAAATCCCCGTCCGTTCTTTGAGTCTCGTGTGATCACCGTGGGGGCGAAACGGCTTCGACGGGGACGATTGCGCGAGAGGTTGCATGCCGAGGTCTCACCCCTCCTCGTAAAAGCAGGGTGAAAAACAGTAGCTGCGAACAACAGCAACTTCGCTCTGGCTGCTTAATTAAGTAGCCTCGTTTGCCGTGTAGCGCACCCGCCGCGCCTCGGCCGACGTCGCGAAATGCGGGTGTAGCCGCTCCGGTCCCCCGGACGGAGCGGCGAAACAAATTCGGGGTTGCCCTTCCGCCGTTTTGCCTCTTCTCGAGGCGGCGGGGCGAGAACCAAGAAGAGGCTGAGCATGGAGTGGCCTCTCCCGTAGCGCTTCCGGACGCGGGTTCAACTCCCGCCGCCTCCACCATTTCATGTCTCCCCAGGTTAGGGGAAGGTTAGGCCGCATTCTTTGGCCGGGCTGCCCATTGGTCCTTTTTGCCTCGCATGCCCAACGGCAGCGCGAGGCCAACCCTGTGGTGGGACATTTCGCCTCCCCTGGTCAAATTTGCCAGCATCAGAGCGGCGGCGTCGGCGTAGGAGATGATCATCTCCGGAACGAGGTGCGCCAACACGGGCAAGAAGAGGGCGCCCGGCAGGGCTCGGGCCGGTGACTCGACTCAAACTCCCGCTTGCGCGGCTCGACCCTCACGCTCGGCCTTGGGATGTTTGTCCCGGCTCATCCCGCGCATGATGACGGTCATCACCCGGACGCGCGCCCACCGTGGCAGGAGAGCCAGCGACCACCCCAGCACCTTCGCCAGCCACCCCGGCCTCGTCGTGCCGCTCCGGCCGAGGGCGCCGAGGGTGCCTTCGGCGACGGCTTTCGGAAGCTGCGCCATGCCCATCGTCATCCCCGCTCGTTCGGCGAAGCCGCTGTGCACCGGGCCGGGCGCCGAGGCGACGACGTCGACGCCGGAAGGCTCAAGCTCGGCGCGCAACCCCTCCGCCAGGGACTGCACGTAGGCTTTCGTCGCCGCGTAGTTCGCCGACCGCGGCACGCCCTGGAAGGCGACCACGGAGCTCATGAGGACGATCCCGCCTCCGCCCCGATGGCGGAACCTTACGCCGAAGTGATGCGTGAGCGCGGCGACCGCGCGGCAGTTCACGTCGATCATGTCGAGCTCGTTCTCGAGCTCGGAGTCGACGAATTGACCCGACGTGCCGAATCCTGCCGCCGCCACCAGCAGTCCGACGTCGAGATGGGCCGTGCGCGCGACGACCGAGTCGACCGCGTCGGGTCTGGAGAGGTCGACGGGAAGAACCACCACCTCGATGGGAAAGACCGAGTGCAACTCGTCGGCGAAGCGCTCGAGAACCTCGGCGCGCCGCGCAACCAGGACCACGTTGAGGCCCGCCTCGGCCAGGCTCGCGGCGAACGCGTGCCCGATTCCATCGGACGCTCCGGTCACGAGCGCCCAGGGCCCATACTTCTCGGACAACCGTCTTCGCATCATGAGTCGAGTGCCTCCTTCGGATTCCGGGAAAGTGCCGGCTTGAAAAAAAGGGGCCCCGCCGCCCTTCGGTAGCGGGGCCCTGCCAACCACCCTGGCTGACGCCGTTGCTCCCGGGAATCTGCGCCTCCTGGATGAAGCGTCGAGTCAGTTCGGGAGCAGCACGGAGTCGATCACGTAGATCACCCC
The DNA here is from genome assembly GCA_963710945.1 of uncultured Acidobacteriota bacterium. Taxonomy (GTDB): domain Bacteria; phylum Acidobacteriota; class Thermoanaerobaculia; order UBA5066; family Gp7-AA6; genus DAHUXD01. The sequence goes on along the minus strand of CAVQCH010000007.1, from coordinate 151,208 downwards.
GTTGCTGCAGGCAATGTCTGCCTTGGCAAGATGAGCTCCGCCGACCGTCACCATTCCGTGCGCGGACTGGATGGTGAGCGGCTGTCCATTGACCGTGGGGGCCGAGCTCATCTCGCTCAGCTCCGGCGCCAGGATCCGGCCCGGCACGACGTGGTAGGTCAGGATTGCGGTGAGCTTGGCCTTGTTCTCCGGCTTCAAGAGGCTCTCGACCGTGCCCGCGGGCAGCTTCGCGAAGGCCGCGTCGGTCGGGGCGAAGACCGTGAAAGGGCCATTGCCTTTCAGCGTATCCACCAATCCCGCCGCCTGAAGGGCGGCCGCCAGTGTCTTGAATGAGCCCGCGGCGACCGCCGTGTCGACGATGTCTTTCTGCGACGCTTGTTGGGCTGCGGCGGCGGGACCCCACGCCGCGACGAGAGCCGATAGCGTGATGGCCAGCATCGAATGCTTCGTGCTTGGAACCCTGGTTTTCATTTGTCTCTCTTCCTTTCGGTTCACGTGTCGTATGTGAATGGGCCGTCTACCGGGCGCCCGTCAGGATCGGCGAGCCGTTCCAGCGGCGCTGAATTCCCTTCCAGAGAATCGCCTGGTAGGCGCCCGCCAGGCCGACCAGCGCGTAGACCACGGTGCTCGGCGCCGAGACTTCGCCGAACCGCAAACCAAAGAGCGCCGCCACCAGGTCGAACCGCGCGACGGCGACGAGCCCCCAGTTGAGGGCGCCGACCACCACCAGGACCGCTGCCAGGACATCGAGTCTCTTCATGTTTCCCTACCTCCGGCGTTGAACATAGATCAAATCACTTTGACTCTGACGACAAATCCGTCCATACTCAAATCTCGTGTGCGCGACAGTCAAGAAACAGTCCGTCTTTTGACTGGAGCTCAAACAGGAGGAGAAGGTGCTTTCCCCGACACTCGAAAAGGGTCTTCGCTCCTACGCCATCGGCAGCAAGCTGCGCCGCCTCCGGCTGTCGAAGAAGATGGGGCTGGTCGAACTCGGCCGTCACACCGGCCTCTCCGCCGCTCTCCTGTCGAAGATCGAGCGGGACCGGCTTTTTCCCACTCTCCCGACGCTCCTGCGGATCGCTCTCGTCTTCGGAGTCGGCCTCGAGTTCTTCGTCTCCGATGAGAGCGCGCGCAACGCGGTCGCCGTCGTGCGGCGCCGGGAGCGACAGCGCCTGCCCGAGAGGCCGGGGGCGAAGGACGTCTCGTTCTTCTTCGAGTCGCTCGATTTCACCGCGGTCGAGCGCCGGCTCAACGCGTACTATGCGGAGTTCGAGCCCCTGCCCCCCGAAAAAGCGCGCCCCCATCAGCATGCAGGCGTGGAGTTCCTGTACGTTCTCAAGGGGCAGCTGGCACTGCGCGTGGCGGGCGAGGATCAATTTCTCGACGCGGGAGATTCCGTCTACTTCAACTCGACGCGACCTCACAGTTACCGGAGGATCGGCAGCAAGACCTGCTCGGCCCTCGTCGTGTCCGTTCCGTGACCGCTCCGCGCGTCCTGCTGACCGGCGCCACGGGTTATGTTGGCGGCAGGCTGCTCGCCGAGCTCGAGCGACGCGGTGTATCGGTGCGTTGCCTGGCGCGCCGCCCGGAGGCGCTGCGCAGCCGCGCCGCGTCCTCGACCGAAATCGCCGCCGGCGACGCTCTCGACGCCCCGGCGGTACGGCGGGCCCTCGATGGCGTCACGGTCGTCTACTATCTGATCCACTCGATGGGCGGCGAGGACTTCGCTGCGCGCGACCGGGAGGCCGCCGGGATCCTCGGCCAGGCCGCTCGCGAGGCGGGTGTTCGTCGGATCATCTACCTCGGCGGCCTCGGAGAGGGCGGAGGCGGCCTCTCGGAACACCTGCGCAGCCGCCAGGAAACGGGCGAAATTCTGCGGAAGTCGGGCGTACCCGTTCTGGAGCTGCGTGCCTCGATCGTACTCGGCTCTGGCAGCCTCTCCTTCGAGATGATCCGAGCGCTGGTGGAGCGGCTCCCCGTCATGATCTGCCCTCGCTGGGTCGCTGTCGAAGCCCAGCCCATCGCTGTCGAGGACTTGATTGCGTACCTGGCGGCGGCGCTCGACCTGCCGGCTGGCGCCGAGCGGATCTATGAGATCGGCGGCCCGGATCGGGTGACCTACGGCGACCTGATGCGCGAGTATGCACGCCAGCGCGGCCTGAAGCGGCTGTTGATTCCGGTCCCGCTGCTGACGCCCCGGCTCTCGAGCCTCTGGCTTGGGCTGGTGACGCCGCTCTACGCGCGCGTCGGCCGGAAGCTCGTGGACAGCCTCCGCAATCCCACGGTCATCCGGGATCCGGCCGCGCTCACGGCCTTCCCGGTGAAGGCGCGAGGAGTACGCGAGGCGATCGCCCGGGCCCTCGTCAACGAGGACGAGGCCTTCGCAAGGACGCTCTGGTCCGACGCTGAGTCCTCCTCGGGTCTGAGCGAGCGCTACGGAGGGAACCTCGTCGGGACCCGTTTGATCGACAGCCGCAAGATGTTCGTTCGGGTACCGCCGGCCGTGGCCTTCGCGCCGATCCGGCGCATCGGTGGCAAAGCCGGCTGGTATTACGGCAACCTCCTCTGGCGCCTGCGCGGGTTCCTGGACCTGCTCCTCGGAGGCGTCGGTCTGCGCCGCGCGCGCCGCCGCGCCGACGAACTGGACCCGGGGGACGCCTTGGATTTCTGGCGCGTCGAACGCTTCGAGCCCGATCGCCTGTTACGCCTGCGCGCCGAGATGAAGGTTCCGGGCCGCGCGTGGCTGCAGTTTGAAACCACACCGGCCCCGGGCGGCACCGAGATTCGGCAGACCGCCATCTTCGACGCGTCAGGGCTCTTCGGCCTCGCGTACTGGTATGCGCTCTACCCGCTTCACCGTTTCGTCTTCGCGGGCATGCTGCGCGGCATCGCCGACCGCGCTCAGCTGTCGAATGTCTGATGAGATGAATCGACGCGGCTCGGCCGGATGGTCGGCCTCTCAATTCGGTCGCCACGGTCGGGCCGCGGTGGAGCGAAAGTGGGGCGATCTGGCGGCTACAGGACGCGAACGCTGACGACTCGAACGCCTGATTGAGTCGCGTCTTGTCGCTTTCTTTCTGCTTGAGGTTAGCCGACCCCTTGATTTTCCGGTTGCGGGGGTTCTCGGCCCGGGTTTGCTAAGGTCGTCGTCATGCCCGAGCGCTCCACCGAGCAGATACGCGAATTGCTCGACTCCCTTTATCGCGTGGATTCGGGACGAATCCTCGCAACTCTGATCCGCTTGCTTCGTGATTTCGATCTTGCCGAGGAGGCGATGCACGAAGCCTTTGCGGCCGCGCTGAGCCTGTGGCCGGGCAGTGGAGTACCCGGCAACCCGCGACCATGGTTGATTTCGACGGCCCGATTCAAAGCTCTGGATACTCTGCGTCGACGGGCAAGATTCGATGCGTCTCAAGACGAGCTCGTGCGACATCTCGAAGCGCGGAGTTCGACGGAAAGCCCCCATGAAGACGACGGCCTCGAGGATGATCGGCTGCGCCTGATCTTCACGTGCTGCCATCCCTCTCTCGCGCCGGAAGCGCGCGTTGCGCTCACCTTGCGGGAGGTATGCGGGCTGACAACCGAGGAGATCGCAAAGGCCTTCCTCACCACTCCGAGCACGCTGGCGCAGCGCATCGTGCGCGCAAAGGCAAAGATTCGAGAGACACCGATTCCGTACGAGGTGCCGACGCCGCAGGAATTGCCGGAGCGACTAGGCGCGGTGCTTCAGGTCATCTATCTGGTCTTCAATGAGGGCTACTCTGCCGCGGCGGGAGCGGAGGTCACGCGGGCCGAGCTCACCGGCGAAGCGATTCGACTGGGCCGGTTGCTGACCGAACTCCGGCCAGAGCCGGAAGTCATCGGGCTGCTGTCCCTGATGTTGCTGCAGGAATCCCGTCACGCCGCGAGAACCTCTCCGGCCGGAGAGCTGATTTTGCTGGAGAACCAGGATCGCTCGCTCTGGAACCGGGAGCAGATTGCGGAGGGAGTGGCATTGCTGGAAAAGGCCCTGAAATCCCGCCGCTTCGGCTCTTACACACTCCAGGCCGCGATTGCGGCCGTTCATGCGGAGGCGGAATCCGTCGCGGCGACCGACTGGGGACGGATTGTGGCGCTGTACGACCAATTGTTACGAATTCAGCCTTCGCCGGTCGTACAGCTCAATCGTGCCGTGGCAATTGCGATGCGCGATGGTCCGGAGGCCGGTCTGACGCAGATCGACGCGGTGTTGGAACACGGCGAGTTGGGAGACTATTATCTGGCGCATTCGGCGCGTGCGGATATGTACCGCAGGCTCGGCAGGACGGCGGAGGCTCGCTTCTCGTATGAGAAAGCGCTGGCTCTGACCCAACAGGAACCGGAGCGTCAATTCCTGCAAGAGCGAATCCGGCAGTTGAAATAAAACCGAAGAATTTCTCGTGCGAGTTGTCGAATTCCGGCTCGGCCGTTCGACTATCTCGTGAGGGCAGGGCAACCGGCCGAAGACCGTTACACCAAAAGGAGAAATCATGCCGCTATATCTGTGGTCGAGTTTCTTACCCGACAATTTCGACCCATCCACCGTGACCGAAGCGATGATCCGCGATATCGACGTGATGAACGACGAGTTGGTCGCTGCCGGTGCCAGGATTTTCGGTGCCGGCCTCTACCCGGCCAGCAGCACGAAGTGCCTGCGGACGCAGCCCGACGGCAAGGTGGTCGTCACCGACGGGCCGTACCTGGAGACCAAGGAGCACGTCGGCGGCTTCATCATTCTGAAATGCGCGAACCTGGAGGAGGCGCTGGAGTGGGGGCGCAAGGGTGCCGCCGCCTGTCGGGCGCCGGTCGAGATCCGCCCGTTCCTCGAGCGAACCGAGGAAGACAACCAGCACATCCCCGGAATCGGTCAGGACTGAGGACCCGGCGCAAGGCTCGGCGACCCGGGTTCCTGATCTCGCTGGCGCGTCGTGGAGGAACGGATGAAGTACATCTGTTTGGGCTATCTCGAGCCCGGCAAGTTCGAAAACATGTCTGACAGTGAGCGCAACACCATGCTGGCCGAGTGTTTTGACTACAACGACGAACTGCGGAGGAACGGACATTTGGTCGCTGAGGAACCTCTCCAGCCAGCCGACACGGCGGTGACCGTGTCCTGGACGAACGGAAAGGTTGCAGTGACAGACGGTCCGTACGCGGAAACGAAGGAACACCTGGCTGGAATTCAGGTGCTCGAAGCGCGAGATCTGAATCACGCAATTCAGCTCATTTCGCAACATCCGGGAGTGAAGTGGAAGTGCGGAACCGTCGAGATACGTCCGGCGGCGGATTTGAACGCAATGATGACGGAGAGCGAGCGGCGACGGCGAAAGGACGCCTCGCGATGAGCTCCTTCGTTCGCGATCTGCGCGTTGCGGCCCAGTCGTTGGTTCGGACTCCAGGGCTGGCGATCGCCGTGGTTCTCACACTGGCTCTCGGCATCGGCGCGAATGCGGCCATTTTCACGCTGGTGCGCGGAGTGCTGCTCAAGCCTCTCGTCAACCGCGACGAGGGCCGGCTGATCTACATCCGACAAAGCGCCCGCGGCATCGGCAACGACAACGCGACGTTTTCCGTACCCGAGTTACAGGACCTGCGCGAGAGCGTGAAGACTTTGAGCGCATTTGGCGACTTCTCGACCATGGACTTCACCATGGTCGGCCTCGGTGAGCCTCGTTCCATTCGGGGCGGCGTCGTCGGCGGAACGTTTTTCGACGTGATGGGCCTTCATCCCGTGCTCGGTCGCCTCATCGGACCCCAAGACGACGGTGCCAAGGCGGCCGGCGTCGTCGTTCTCACCTACCGCTTCTGGGCGACCGCTTTCCACAAGGATCCTTCGGTCATCGGCAAGTCCGTTCGCCTCGGGAGCACCGGTGATCGCGATGCCACGGTCATCGGCGTCCTCGAGCCTTGCGTCCCCTACCCCCAGGACACCGAGATCATCGCCAACGTCGTCACCAGCCCGCATCATCTTTCCGCAACCATGGTCACGGGCCGCATCCATCGCATGACGGAGCTTTTCGGGCGCCTGGCTCCCGGAGTCACCCTCGATCAGGCCCGCGCCGAGCTGGGCAGCGCCTACTCCGCGATGCAGAAGGGCCACCCCGAAGCCTATGCGCGGGAAGCGGACTTCCAGATCGGGGCCAGGCTGCTCCGTGACGAAATCACTTCGGGCGCCCGGACCGTGTTGCTGGTGCTGCTCGCAGCGGCAGGGCTCGTCTTCATCATCGCGTGTTCCAACGTCGCCAACCTGATCCTGGCGCGGACGGTTCGCCGGGAAGGCGAGCTGGCGGTCCGCGTGGCGCTGGGTGCGAGTCAAGGCGCGTTGCGCCGCATGCTGCTGGCCGAAAGCCTTCTGCTCTGCGGCGCGGGCGCCGCACTCGGCGTCGTGAGCGCGCAGCCGCTGGTCGCCATCCTGGCCCGCTACGCCGCGCGCTTCTCCGTCCGGGCTCTCGATTTCCGAGTCGATTCGAGCCTGCTCTGGGTCGGCGCGTCGCTGGCTATCGTCGCCGCGGTGATTCTCGCGTTCGTCCCTCGCCTGCCCTCTTCCGGCACGCCGGGTGGACTGGGCCTCGCCAGCGGAAGTGCGCGGATCACCGGCAGCACGAACCGCCGCCAGCGGATCTTCGCCGTGATCCAGATCGCCGCGTCGTTCGTGCTGCTGGCCGGCGCCAGCGCGTTGATCACGACGCTGATCGCACTGCAAAAGGCCCAGACGGGACTGGACACGCAGCACGTCCTCGCGATCGATGTTCCAGCCATCTCCTACGGGAAGACTCCCCGGCAGGTGGTCGAGTTCTACGAGGAAGCGATCCGCCGCGTCGATGCCTTACCGGGCGTGAGTCGAACCGCGTTCGGAAACGTCGTTCCGTGGCGCGATGCCCTCTTCGGTTCCTATGGTCTGCAATTCTCCGCCGACGGACACGTCCATGCCGCCGGTGTCGAGGATCCGCGGGCGAAGTGGCGTGTCATCTCTCCCGGCTTTTTTGCGGCGCTCGGCGTTCCCGTCATTGCCGGCCGCGATTTCAACGCACTGGACAACCGGAACGATTCGGAGCCGGTCGTGATCGTCAGCCAGAGCCTTGCACGGCGCATGTTCCCCAATCAGGATGCGGTCAATCGGCACGTCTATTGGACCGATCCCGTGTTGGAATTCTTCGACGGGACCGCTCTCGAAAAGGCGCGTTTTCTCGCGCCGCGCCGCATCGTCGGTGTCACGGCCGACATCGACGACGGACACGTCGTTCCGGAACCCACGGTCACGATCTACACCCCTTTTGAAGAAGGCTTGATGTTCGGCGGGCGCCTCTTCATTCACACGGGCTCGGATCCCTATGCCCTGGTCCCATCGGTCACGCGCATCCTTCGCGACATGTCCGCCGATCAGCCCGTCGAGCATGCCGCCACTCTCGAAGACATTCGGGCAGACGTGCTCACGCCGGACCGACTGAACTCGCTGGTGTTTGGCGTCTTCGCGGCGGTCGCGTTGGCGATCGCCGTGGTGGGCGTGGCAGGCGTGCTGGCGTTTTCGGTGAGCGCGCGGACGCGGGAATTCGGTATCCGGCTGGCCCTGGGATCGGAGCCGCAGCGACTTCTCAGAGGTGTGATCGAGGAGGGTGCGCTGATGGCGGCGGCGGGCCTCGTCGCGGGCGCGGCATTCGGGTTCGTGCTGGCGCGTTTGGCGGGCAGGTATTTTCCGGACGTCAAGATGCCGGGCGCATTGCCGGTGCTTGCCTCTGCATTCGTGCTGATGGCGGTCGCGGTGATCGCGTCGGTTCTGCCCGCGGCACGCGCGGCACGCGTCGACGTCGTGCAGGCGTTGCGCTCCGAGTGATCGTCGTACGGCGAGTCAGGGTGATCGACGACTCCGAACGTGAGCTTCCATCTCAAGGTCGTATCGGTCAGGCGGACAAGAAGGCGGCCGAGCCGGGCGAGTAGCTCGTTTCATTAATTCTGGGCAGACAGAGCGAGGCGTCGAGGCGACTGACAACACGGCGCCGCAGGGCGGCGGCATCCGACTCCGGCAACCACGTCCCGATGACTCCGCGCTCGTCCCAGGCGATGCCGCACGCGCCGATCGCCGTATCGAAAAACGAAAAGAAGGTTTTCATCATCGTCGCCATTGATAACCCATCCCGGGGAGGAATGGTTGCGGTGTCGACGAGGGAACCTACGGGACCGGGACGACGGGTGGCACAGGAGCGGCCTCGATGGCTGCCATGAGATCCCGTCTCGCTTCCGCCTTCCGGAGGCGCAGGAGATACGTCACGTTCTCTTCCCACATGTCCGCGGCGCCGAAGCCCTTCCGCTCGGCGATCGCCTCCTCCACACTCCACCCGTCCACGAGGATCCGGTAGACGGCGACGACGAGGCCCGTGCGGTCCTTCCCGGCCTGGCAGTGGACGAAGACGGGCTGGTACTCCGGGGTGAGGATCACCTTCATCGCCCGCACGACGTCTTCCGTCTCCGGGTGCCACTGCTTGGCCCGGAGCCGGTAGGAGTTCAGGCCGAGCCCCGCGAGCGCCGCGTGGTCGTCGTGCCCCCAGCGCAGCGCGACGATCGTCCGGATACCGCGTTCGCGCAGGGCCCGAAAACCCTCGCGCGTCGGCTGCCCACCGCGCGAAAGGACCGGCGACACGACCGCGAAGTTCGGCACGCCGGCCACCTGCTCGGACGACGCGGGCGCCGCGCCGGCAAGCGCAAGCGCGGAGGCACAGAGGACGGCGACGAGGGACATCAGGCGATGAAGGTCGAGCCTCGATGTTACTTCGATCAACCCGCCCATGGAAGGGAGCGGAAGCCGGTCGCCTGCCCCGCGGCAAGCAGGATCCCGCGCAGCGCGAGACCACCGAAGAGGATCAGGACGGGGATGATTGCCGCGAAGGGAAGGGGCCGCCGCGTCCCCAGAGGCTCGAGCCGAAGGTGGTCGCTCCGAGCCCGACGCCGCCGATCTTGATGAACTCCCGCCGGGTCGCGCCCATGTACCTTCCCAGTCGCGATCCTCCCGCCACCGGCAGCGCCAGGCATGATCCGCTTGCATCAGGTCAGGCGTCATGCGAGGCCGGATCGGTCCGGCTGCGCCGGATCAGTGCTTGCCCGGGGACAGTGGAACTCCCTGGCGCGCGGAGAGGATATACGCCTCGACGGATTTCAGGCGCGGGTCGTCGTCGGGCAAAGGCTTTCCCTTGAGCGGGTTCTCGATGCACCAGTTGATCATGTCCCGCAGGAGAGCCACCTTCTTCGATTGCGTCTGGTACTTGGGGTACGTCTCGGGGTGCGTGTTCGAGGCGTTGGGATGGCACATGTCGCAGGAGATCCCGATGGTGCCGCCCAGGGCCTTCGCGTTGTGGAAGTTCTTGTAGCCCTCCTCGATCAGGCTCTTCTCTTCTCGCTGCCAGAGCATCGCGTCGCGGGCCGTGAACTTGGTGGACTGGCCCGGCCCCGAAGGAGTGGGCGCGGCCTGGGACCCGCCGGTGGCCTGCTGTTCCTCCTCGATCCAGGCGGACCAGCGGAGCTCGCCCGCGCTCTTGCGCCAGTTGTGCATGATCTCCGCGGCCGTCTTCTGGGCGTCTGCCGGAGGCAGTTCCTGACCGGCGCCGGCCAGTGCCAGAGCGGCCATGGGTACCACCGCCAGGAGCCAGATTCCTCGAGCGCTCGTTGCCATCTTCTTCCTCCCTAATAGTTGACGTCGGTCTCGCGCGGAGGCGCGCTGGCCGCCCCGTTCGAATCGAGGTATTCGGCCGTGACCGTGATGGGGTTGCGGCTCCAGAGGTTGTAGACCGCGTTGACGCGTCCGCTTCCGAGCACGTCGATCGAGCCCCGGCCGCAGCCGTCGAGCTCATCGAACGGGTCGGAACGGTTCATCCGCACGGTCAGCTTGGGAAGGCCCTCCGGCGCGTACGGCCAGGGCCACGCGGTCGAGAGCATGCCGTGGAACTGGATGTTGCCGAGCCGGTTCGTCAGCACCTGGTGGGTGTGGCCGTGAATGACGGTGACGGTTTGGAAGGGAGACAGGATCTGCTGGACCTGCTCGGCGTCGTCCGTCCAGAAGTTCCAGGGCTTGTAGATCTTGTAGAGCGGGGAATGCGAGAACACGATGACCGGCGTCTCGGGCTTGACCTTTGCCAGGTCCTTCTTGAGCCAGTCGCGCTGCGCCTCGCCCACCGTGAAGGGCCGGCCCTTGGGGTTGTCGAGCTGGGCCATGGCCAGCATGCGCTCCATGGGACTGAGCTTCGGCCCGGTCCAGTAGTCCTCGACGATCACCGAGTTGAGAACGACAAAGTGCACGCCCTTGTGGTTGAAGGAGTAGGTGTCCTTGCCGAAGCGCTTGCGCCACTCGTCGCCCATGTCGAAGTACCAGTCGTGCTCTCCGACCATCATCCTCACCGGGGCCTTGAGGGCTTTCAGAACCTGGGCCCCCTCTGCAATCTCGTTGGGCTGGCCGAGCTGAGCGAGGTCGCCGCCGTAGAGGATGAAGTCGGGCTGCGGGTTCAAGGCGTTGACGTCGTCCACGGCCTTGAGGATCGAGCGCATGAAGCGCTCGTTCAGCGACTTCTGGTAGAGGTGGCTGTCGGAGATGTAGGCGAACGTGAAGCTCTCCCCGTGCGCGCCGGCCTTCACCTCGACCGGCTGGAACGAATGGGGCACGAACTTCCCGCCGGCGTACGCCGTCACGGCGGCCATGCTCGAGGCCTTCAGGAAGTCGCGGCGGTTCAGGCCGAGAATCCGGTCGAAGTAGGCCTTGCGCCTCTCCAGATATTTTTCGAATCGGTCCTTCATCGCGATCCCTCCTTCTTCACAGGGTCCTGGAGCTCGGCGCGCGTGGACGCGCCCGCGCCCTGTCCGGTCAATGACTCCATGAACGCCACCAGGTCCCTTTTCTCCTGGTCGGTCAGCTTCAGAGGAACGATGCCTCCGTCGAGATACGGGTTCGGCTCGCCGCCCTTGTCGTAAAAAATGACGACGTCGAGCAGGGTGGCTTCGCTGCCGTCGTGCAGATAGGGAGCGGTCAGCGCGACGTCGCGGAGACCGGGCGTCTTGAAGGCGCCGATGTCCTTGGGCTGCTTCGTGACGACGAAGCGGCCGAGCTCCGTGAAATCGGGGCTGAAGGCGAGCTCGTTCGGATTCGACACGGTCGCGGCCTTGCGGGCGAGCCCGGCGAAGTCGCGGTTCTTCGCCGCGACCCCGATGTTGTGGAACTTGTTGTCGGAGAAGTTCGGCGTGGCGTTGCCGAACGGGTGACAGGTGTTGCACCGGGCCTTGCCGTTCCAGAGTGCCCAGCCGCGCTGCGCCGACTCGGAGAGGGCGCTCTTGTCTCCCGCCTGGAAGCGGTCGAAGGCCGAGTCGCCGCTGACCGCCGTGCGCTCGAAGGTGGCGATGGCGGCGGCGATGTCGTCGATGGTGGGCTCCCGGCCGAAAGTCTTCCTGAAGGCCTGCTCGTACTCCGGGACTCCGCGCACGGCGGCCACGACGACGTCGTGACTCTCCATTCCCATCTCGACGGGATTGATCATCGGCCCCTTGGCCTGCTCCTCGAGGGTCGCGGCCCGGCCGTCCCAGAACTGAAACTCGTTGAAGACCGCGTTCAGAACCGTGGGGCTGTTTCGGGCGCCCTTCTTGCCGCCGATTCCCTCGGCGATCTTCTTCCCGTCGGAGAACCCCTTTTCCGGATCGTGACAGCTGGCGCAGGACTGCGTCCCGTCCCGCGACAGGCGCTTGTCGTAGTAGAGCCTGCGGCCGAGCGCCACTTTCTCGGGTGTCACGGGATTGTCGGGCGGGATCAGGATCAGCCACAGGTCCGTCGGCAGGCCCACTGGCAGCGTGGGCGCAGGCTCCCCACCCCGTGCATATCCGAGACTAACGGCGCCGAGCGCGACGATCCAGGCCAGAACTCTTCCGCCGACGCGCAAACGAGTCGAGCTCATCGCACCCCTCGCCTTCGGTCTCACGATATGGAAAGAGAGGGCGGGCGCCATGATGCACGTGAATCAAAAACGTCCCAGCGGGCTCCGGCGAACGAGCCAGCTATCGCTCTCTGAGCAATCTCGTCATGACCCTGGCGAGAAGCGACCCATCCCGTTGATAGAGATGGCAACGACGCTCGGCGACGCCGGGACCGAACCGCGAAACTGCCGGAACGCGAATGCATGGGAGACCTCCTTTCGAGATGAGGAGGATCCGGCGGCGGCACGCGGGAAGTCGCAGCGCTTCTGCCGGGTTTCTGCAGCTTTCGGGAGCGCCGGCCAGACGGTTGGCGGCAGACCTTAAGACAAGGTTGAGACAGGCCGCCGTTTGAGTGCAGGGGTTACGGTTTCACCGCACGACCGTACCTACTTCACGGCGACGATGCGGGCAACGACCTTCGGGTCGTCCGGGAGCAGTCCCACCTTCGCGAGGCGCGGCGCCATCTCGCGCCACTTGGGGTTGAGGCGGTAGGCCTTCGCAAAGACGGGCAGCGATTCGTCCACCTTCCCCGCGCCCACGAGAGCGACGGCGTGCCAGTAGGCCATCTCGGCGTCGTCGGGGACGAGGGCCTCGGCCGCGCCATAGGCCTCGAGCGCCCTGGCGTCGTCCTTCTTCTCCAACGCCCGGTCGCCCTCGCTCGCGAGGTTGTTGGCGCGCTGGAGCCGGACGAGGCGGCGCAGCTCCGCGACCGGCGACGGATTGTCTTCGACGCGGAGGTCGAAGATCCGGTCCTGCCACGGCCGCCCGCTCGAGACGCCCTTGACGACGAGGATCGCGGCTGACTGCATGCCGCGGATGTCGCCCCCCTCCCCCTGGGCGGCGTCGAGCGCGGCGAGCATGCGATCGGCGAGGTCGCCGCGCGCCGTTTCGAACGCCTTTGCCATGGCGGGCCACACGGTGGCCTTCTCCATCAGGTTGGCCTGAACGGAATAGCTCTCCCCGACGTGGTCGCCCGCCGCCGGGATGCACTTCGCGCCGGTGTGGGCCGCGACGCGGCCGGAGGCGTCGATCATCGCCACCTGCCGCACGTCGCGCCCGTCGTCGGCCGCAAGAAGCCCCTTGAGGGCATCCGGGGCGCTGCGCCCGGCGCGCATCATCGCGAGGCCGAGGGGACCGTAGCTCGGGTCGATGAACGACTGGGTCGCGACGGCTCCCACACCCGCCTCGGCCCAGGTGACGCCCGAGCCGACCGAGAAGGCATGCGACTGGACGGCGACACCCATCTCGCCCGTCGCCGGGTCGCGGGCGACGATCGAGTAGGTGTGGACCGGGCGGAGCGGGGGCGGGGCCGAAGGCTCGGCGGCCAGCGCGATCGGCGCAAGAAGAAGGACGGCAAGAACGGCGGTGCGGCGGCTCATGACGCTGCTACTTTCCCTGGCTCGCCGGCGGCACGATTCCGTTCATGCGCAGGTATTCCACCATCTGTCCGTAATGATCGTAGGCGTGCGCTACGGCAAACGTCGCGCGGTACAGGCGGGACGTCTTGCTGGGCACCGCCGCCTCCAACATGTTCTGAACCGTCAGCGTCGCCGCCGCCTTGTGCCCGAGGGCGAACGAATCCCTGAGGAACTGGATGATCTGGGCCCTGGTCTTCAGCGTCTCGGGCCCGTTCCCGCCTTTCCAGTCCGCCGGGAACTCGTCGCCGGTGAGAGGCGCCCACAGCGCATAGTTGGAGGCGGCGACGTGCCTGACCTGCAGGGCGAACGTGCGCACGCCCTTGTAGTCGCTGCCGGGAATGTTCAAGCCCTCGGGAGAGAAGTTGAACTTGTCCTCCGGCATGGCTTGCGCGGCCTCCACGACCAGCTTCTCGATCGCGCTGATCTGGCCGTCCACGGTGGAAGCGACGGTCGGCGGAGGCGGCGCCGCGGGTGTCTCGGGCGCGCCCGCGGCTGAGGCGGTCCCGGTGACCAACGCCAGGGCCAAGATGCCGGGAACGAGCGCCGCCAGCGGCGAGAAGATTCGAATTTGTTTCATGGTTGCCCTCTTCGATTCGGTCGAACCCTGCAACTCGTAGCGTCCCCCGAATTCAACTCCGCCGCCCCAGCCATTTCAACACCCATCACCGGGCTCCGGACCCTCCGGAGGACACGCCGCCTGGACAGCCGACGGCTCGCATGGTACGAAACTCACTCCCCATGGCCGACGCTGAACCCCTCCCCGGCCCGGACCTCGGCAAAGCAGGGGCGCCCATCGCCGACGTTCCCGACGGCGGGATGCTGGTCGGGCACTTCGAGAACGAGCCCGTCGTCCTGGTGCGAAAGGACGGCAAAGTGCTCGCCCTCGGCGGAAAGTGCACGCACTACGGGGGCCCTCTCGGCGACGGGCTCTTCGACGGCCGGTGCGTGCGCTGTCCCTGGCACCATGCCGCGTTCGACGCGGAGACCGGGGAGGCCTCGCGGCCGCCGGCGATAGACCCCGTCGCCTCCTGGGTCGTCGAGCATCGCGGCGACCGCGTCTTCCTGACGGGATCGCGCCGCAAGGCGACGCCGCCCGCGAAGATCGACTCTCCGCCCGCTTCCGTCCTGATCATCGGCGGCGGGGCGGCGGGATTCGCCGCCGCGGAAATGCTCCGCCGAGAAGGGTACGACGGCCCCGTCACCCTTCTCTGCGCCGACGCCGCCGCGCCGTACGACCGCCCGAACGTCTCGAAGGACTACCTTGCCGGCAACGCGCCGGCCGAGTGGATGCCGCTGCGCCCCGCGGATTGGTACGAGAGCAATCGCATCGTGCCGCTGCTCGGGCGGCGCGCCACCGCGCTCGCGCCCGCCAATCGCCGGGTCGCGCTCGACGACGGCCGGTCTCTCGACTACGGAGCGCTCCTGCTCGCGACCGGCGCGAACGCGGTCAAGCTCGACATCCCCGGCGCCGACCTGCCCCACGTCCACACGGTGCGGACCATGCGGGATGCCGACGCGATCATCGCGTCCGCGGGCGCCGCCCGGAAAGCGGTCGTCGTCGGCGCGAGCTTCATCGGCCTCGAAGCGGCGGCCTCGCTCGTCGCGCGCAAGCTCGAGGTCCACGTCGTGGCTCCGGACCCGGTGCCCATGCTGCGCGTCCTCGGCCCCGAGCTCGGTGCCCTCGTCCGCGCCGTGCACGAGCAGCACGGCGTCCGGTTCCACCTCGGCCAGACCCTCGCGAAGATCCAGGCCGGCTCGGTGGAGCTCAAGGACGGCAGCCGCATCGACGCCGACCTGGTGGTCGCCGGCATCGGCGTGCGCCCGGACGTGACACTGGCCGAGAAGGCCGGCCTCGCGATCGACCGCGGCGTCGTCGTGGACGAGCATCTCCGCACGAGCGCCGAAGGCGTCTGGGCCGCGGGCGACATCGCGCGGTGGCCGGACCCGCACAGCGGGGAACGGATCCGCGTCGAGCACTGGGTCGTGGCCGAGAGCCAGGGACAGACCGCCGCGCGCAACATCCTCGGGCGCCGCGAGCGATACGACGGCGTCCCGTTCTTCTGGAGCCAGCACTACGACATGGCGATCAACTACGTCGGGCACGCCGAGAAGTGGGACGCAATCGAGATCGAGGGCTCGCTCGAAGGGCGGGACTGCGCCGTGACCTACAGGCGCGCCGGGCGTACGCTTGCCGTCGCGACGATCTCGCGGGATCTCGCCTCGCTGAAGGCCGAGAAGCAGATGGAAGGCTGAGGTTCGGAGCTGTCATGCCCTTCAAGGACAAGATCGTTCTCGTAGCAGGCGGAACGGGCGGCCTCGGCCGCGCCGTCTCCCTCGCGTTTCTCGCCGAGAGGGCGACGGTCGCCGTCACGTTTCGCAATCCGGCCGAGCTCGCGGCTCTCGAGTCGGCCGCACTCGTCGGCGCGTCGCGGCTGACCGGCCATCGCGTGGACGTCACGGACGAAGCCGCCACGCGCGCCCTCGTGGACGAGCTCGTCGCGCGGCACGGGCGCCTCGACGCGCTGGTCAATGCCGTCGGCGGCTACGCGGGCGGCGCGAAGCTCTGGGAGATGGACACGAAGGCGTTCGACCAGATGCTGCTCCTGAACCTGCGCTCGGGCTACGCCCTCGCGCGCGCGGCCGTGCCCGCGATGCTCAAGCAGGGCCGCGGCGCGATCGTCAACGTCGCCTCGCGCTCGGCGCTCGTTCACGGGCCGGGCGAGAGCGCCTACGCCGCGTCGAAAGCGGGCGCGGTAGCGATGATCGACTCGCTGGCGGCGGACCTGAAGGGCACCGGCGTGCGCGCCAACTCCATCCTCCCGAGCATCATCGACACCGAGGCCAACCGGAAGGCGATGCCGAAGGCGGACTTCTCGAAGTGGCCGAAGCCCGAGGAGATCGCGCGCGTCGTCCTCTATCTCTGCAGCGACGAGTCGAAGTTGATCCACGGGGCGGCCGTGCCGGTGTACGGGCAGACCTAGCGGCGTCCCTAACCCCCGACGGCCGTCGCCCCGCGCGAACTGCGCCTCTCGTCCCGCGGGCATTTAGCCTGTCATCCCGAGCGTAGCGAGGGATCCCGTACTGGATAAGCCGCGTCCCGTGTCGAGTCCGGGATAAACGCCGCGCTTCGCGCGACGTTGCCTACTGCCGGGGGTTTGCCGTTGGTGGGCGGCTCCTCGTCGCTACGCTCCTCGGAATGACAGGCTAAAGGGAGCCGGCCCAGGCAGCTCACCAGCCCCTGCGCCTAACGCCTGTCATCCCGAGCGTAGCGAGGGATCCCGTACTGAACGAGCCGGTCCCGCGTCGAGTGACCTACCGCCGGCCCCGCGGCTGGCACCGCGGGCACGCGAACATGCGCCTTCCGGACAGCGGGAACTCGCTGACCGCCGCGCCGCACCGCCGGCAGCCGCCCTGCTGGTAGACGTAGAACGAGTCGTCCGCTCCTCGCCCGGACAGCGGATGCGGCGGCGGCTCGCCCGGCTCCACCGTGCGGACCCGCGCCTGGCCGACGCCGCGGCGCATGAGCCTGCGGACCGTCCGCCAGAGTCGGTCCCATTCCTCGCCCGCCACGCTCGCGGAACGCCGGAGCGGATGGATGCCCGTCAGGAAGAGCGCCTCGTTTCGATAGATGTTCCCGACGCCGGCGAGAACGCGCTGATCGAGCAGCGCGTCGCCGATCGTCCGCCGGGGCCGCTTCTGCAGCGCCGCGAGCGCCCGGTCCGGGTCGAAGTCCTCGCGCAGCGGGTCGGGTCCGAGCCGCTCGAGAAGCGCCCGGCGCGCGAACTCCGGTATCAGCTCGCAGGTCGGCGGTCCGATCAGGTCCGACGCCACGCCCCGCGCCGAGAGGCGCATCCGCACCGTCGGCCGCGGATCCGGCACGGCCTTCGGGTACCGGTAGAACCAGCCCGCCATACCGAGGTGCACGTGCACGACGAGGCCGCCGCTCCAGTGGTGGAAGAGGTGCTTGCCGTAGGCGTCCGCGCGCACGAACCGCCGTCCGTCCAGACGTTTGGCCTCTTTCGCGAAGCGGCCCTGCGGCGAGCTCACCGCGACGCGGCGGCCGGCGAAGTCGCGCGTGTGAATCCGCGCGAGGCGATGGATCGTGTTTCCCTCGGGCATTCCGGAAAGCAGACTCTATCTCCGCGCCGGACGCGTGCATCTCGACAGGCGTCCGCCGCCGCGCTAGGCTCCGGATGACACAAGGAGCTCCCATGAAACGAACCGACCACGACCCCGAGCGGACCGAGCGCCAGGGCATGTCGAGCGAGGCGTCCGGCGTGGACGACGCGGAGACGATGGCGTCGACCGGGGACGAGGAGGGGGCGTTTCAGCAGATCGCGTCGGGAACCGCGACGGGCCTCGGCATCGACCGCGGAGAGGCCGTCGGCACCGGAGGCCTCGCGGACGACGAGGACCGCGACGACGTCGAGGAGGGCGACTCCTCGCGCATCGGATGGGAGCCCTTCCACGATGCCGACCGCACTTCCGAGCGCTTCGACCTCGAGGGCAAGCGCTTCGGCTGGCGCACGGGCGCGGACATCGAGCCCAACGACGGCGGCTTCCAGCCCGGAGAGCGGGTCAGGAGGAAAGAGGAAGAGGAGCCGTAGGGCATCCAGGTCGCATCGCGACATCGCCCCGCGTCGTAGGGGCGGCCCTTGCGGCCGCCCGCGATCGTCACACTGCGGCTCGGGCGGGCGGGGGCAAGCCCCGCCCCTACGGAACGGTCACCGCGCCGCCGTCTTCTCCCCCACCGCCACCTTCGCCAGGGCGAGCTCCGGGCGCGGCGATCCCGGGACGCACTGTGCGATCAAGACCTCGTAGAACCCGCGCGCCTTCGCGGCCTGACCGGCGTCCGCGGCGGCGCGCGCGGCGCCGTAGAGGCTGTTGAAGCGCTTGGGCGCCTGCACGAGCGACGCTTCGTATTCCACCAGCGCTTCCTTCGGCCGCCCCATCTCGAGCAGCATGTCGCCCGCGAGCTCGCGCGCCGGCAGGACCGCCCCCGGCGTCACCGGATGCTTGCCCGCCTTCTCCTCGAGGTCGGCCGCCGTGCGCGCCATCGCGACGGCTTCGTCCTTCTTTCCCTCGGCGTACAGCAGCCACGCCTGCGCCGCCAGGCGCATGGACTCGACCTGCATCGCCCAGTCGTAGGGACCCGGCACCGGCGTCTTGACGAGGTACGCCTGAATCTCCGAGAGCTTCGCGAGGGCCGCTCGCGCCGCGGCGAGGTCGCCCGACCGCGCCCCGCCGAGCGCCTTCGCAAACTCGGTGACCGCCGGAGCGTAGGCGAAGCGGTCCCACGGCAGCCCGGCGTTCGAAGACGTGAGCGCCGCCGCTCCCTTCCAGTCCCTGCGCTCGAGCGTCCAGCGCGCGGGAATCGCGACGAGCGAGAACCCTGCCGCGAACGTGCCCTCGTCGAACGTTTTCGCCGCCGCGGCCTCCTCGACCACGCCGCGGGCGTTCGCCTCGTCGCCGATCTGCAGGTAGGCGTACTCGAGGTAGTCCAGGGCGTGCAGCGTGTCGAACGAGGCCGCGCCCGGATGCCGCTTCGCGACGAGCTGCCGGCCCGCTTCGGCCGAGGCGAGGTTCGACGCGATCGATTCCTGCCAGTAGCCGAGGCGCGTGAAGATGTGCGACGGCATGTGGAGCGCGTGCGGCGAGGACGGCGCGATCTTCGCGTACGCGCGCGCCGCCGGCAGCGCATCCAGGGCGAGGGACGGATAGTCGAAAGAATGGATCATGTAGTGCGAGATCCCCGGGTGCTGCGGCTCGAGCGGCAGCAGCGCGTTCAGGATCGCGGCCGCCTTCTTCTGATTCGCGTACGTCAGATCGCCCGGAGGCGCCGTTCCCAGCAGCGACAAGGCGTAGAAGATGGCGGCCTCGTGGTCGTCCGGGAACTTCTGCGAGACGGACGCCATCGCGTCGCTGTAGGCCTTCGCGCGCTGTCCGTGGCCGACCGAGTCGGAGTCGCGGTAGAAGACGACGATCGCGCCGATGTAGGCGTTTTCGCGGTCGGTCTTCGCCCCGATCTCCGCCGCCTTCGCGGCCGCGGCGCGCCCGGCGGCGAGCTCCTCCTTTCCCGGCGGAGCCCAGAGCGGGTGCCAGTACGTCATCGCGATTCCCCAGTAGGCGATCGCGCAGCGCGGGTCCTTCTTGACGACGTCCTCGAAGGTCCGCCGCGCCTCCTCGTATCCGAACGAGTGGAGCTGCGCGACGCCGCGGGTGAAGAGCGGCAGGACGTCGGCGCTGCACGACGCCGGGAAGTTCACGGTGCCGTACTGCTCCGAGTCGCCGTGCGAGTGCTGGTGTTGCTCCTGGGCCATCGTGCGCGAAGGCGCGGCGGCGAGCAGGGCGGATGCGAACAGGACGGCGAGCGTTCTCTTCATGACGACCTCCTGGCGACGCGGGCGTCGCCGTGTTTCGAATCGGCGGCCGGCGGCGGCACCGACGGCCAGTCGAACCAGGACGGGAATCTCCGGACGAGCTCGCGCGGCCCGTCCATCCTCACGAGACCGCGCCGGTCCGCCTCGGCGCGAGACAGCCGGCCGATGAAGAGCCGGAAGAAGGCCCGCACCTCGGCCGCAATCACGAGATCCACGGGAAAGCCCGGATCCTTCAGGCAGACCTCGCTCCCCCCGCGGGAGTCGAGGACGAGCCAGACGAGCGACCGGCGGCCGCCGCGGAAGCGGCACTCCACCACGACGCGCCGCGGCGGCAGCTCCGCCGGACGGCGACGCTGAACCATCGAAGTCAGCAGCCAGGCCGGGTCGAGCTCGGCCGGACGCGGGTCCTCGGTCGCCCAGCGCCCGCCCCACTCCCGGAACGAAGCGACGACGGGCTTGAGCTCGCGCCCCGACTCGGTCAGGCCGTAGGCGCGCGCGCGGCCGTCGGCGCCGAGCTCGCGCGCGATGACGCCGCCGCGCTCGAGCAGACGCAGCCGCTGCGCCAGGATAGACCGCGAAATTCCCGGCAGGTGCCGCTCGAGCTCGTTGAAGCCGCGGCTGCCGAGGAGCAGGTCCCGGACGATCAGGAGCGACCAGCGATCCCCGACGACCTCGAGCGCCCGAGCCACCGGGCAGTACTGGCCGTACGCCTTCATGGCAACAATCTCTCGCAGGTGGCGTCCCACCCGCCAGTACGATTTTAGAACTGGCGGCGGGGTGCATCCCACGGGGTCACTTGTCGCGGCGCGGCGACACTCCGGCGCCCGGCTCGCCGGCTGGGCTCGGAGGTCTAAACGTCTGAATTCCAGCGCCTTGAAGCCGGCAGGTTGCTCGGCGGGAGCGCGGCACGCGCGTTGCGATCACGGATGGCGGGAGGCAACCATGGGAAAACGAATCAAGTCTCTCGCGACGGCCGTCGCGCTGGCGTCGGCGGTCCTGTTCCTGGGCCCCGCGACTTCGAACATGGAGGCGCAGCAGGGTCATGACTACGGTCACGGATCGCAGGGCGGCCAGCATGGCCACGGCAACGGCGGCGGTCACGGCTACGGCCACGGCGGTCACGGGCACGGTGGCGGCTACTACGGTCATGGCGGGTACGGGCACGCCCGCGGCTACCGCTATGGCTACGGCGGATACGGCTACAGTGCCTACGGTCCGTACCCATACGCGGGCGTCTATGCGCCCGCTTATCGTCTGGTCCCCGTGTTCGTCTATTTCCCGTTCCCGCACTGGGCGTACCGCCGCGTCTACGACGCGCCGCCGGTCGTGGCCCCGTACGCTCCGTATGCTCCGTACCGAAAATGAAACGGGCCCGGATCGCTCCGGGCCCGTGCTTGCTTCGAGAAGGAGAGGCTACTTCTTGGCGGCCTCGACCGGCTTGATGTCGAACGGTCCGTTGCTCTGGATGTAACACACGCACTCGGAGGCCTTGTCGCAGGCCGACGAGTGGCGGTAGTTCCCGCCCGGCTGCATCATGTAGGAGCCCGGTCCGAGCCGGACCTCGGGCTTTCCCTCCGGCGTGTGAATCCAGGTGCCCGAGACGACCACGAGCTTCATGTCGTGGGTGTGGGTGTGCATCGGAGCGCTCCACCCGGCGGGAAACTTGTTCAGCGCGCCGAAAGCGCCCTTCGTGTGATTGCCCCACAGGTCCGCAATCATCACTCCCGGGGCGTTGGGGTCGAGCGCGGCCCACTTCATGTCGGCGGCCGGCATGAAGACCGCGGCATTCCCCGCCTTCGGAGCGCTCTTCGCCTTCGCCTCCCGGCGCCTGAGCCAGAGCAACCGTCGCCAGAACCAACGACACGGCAAACGCCAGAACGTGTTTGAACTTCATGGACTCCCTCCTGTTCATCAAAAGGAAACGACGGGCGAAGGCTATCACCGCCTCGACTTGCGACGGTGGCATCGAGTCCAGGATCCCGACCCGGTAAAGGCTGTCATCCCGAGCGCAGCGAGGGATCCCGAACTCGACATGGGATGGTGGCAATCGAGTCCGGGATCCCTCGTCGCTTCGCTCCTCGGGATGACAGGCGGATGGGTTCTGCGACGGGTGTCGGTGGGAGTTACGCCATCCGACGCCCCCTGCGCCCCTGCCACGCCGCCGCCCCGACAGCCAGTACCGCCGTGGCGGGAGAAGCCCAGGCCTCCGGCGCTTCCATCGCCGAGAGGAACGCGCCGGTGATCGCGCACCAGACAACCGGCACGACCATCAACAGCCACCGTCCTCGGCCCCTGGCGAGCAGGAGCACGCCGAGCGTCGCGACGACCGTCGGATCCGGCGCGACGCCGAAGGTCTCGGTCTCCGACCAGCTCCTCCCCAGAATGGGCCCGATCAGCGGCACGATCGCGAGGCCGACGACGAACATGGCGACGCCGACCCATCCCGCCAGCCCGGCCGGCCGCTCGAACGCGAGCCCGCGCCGCACCACGCCCATCCACACGAGCAGCGCCGCCTCGATCCCAAACCCCCACGCGAAGTGGATCGCGGCGAAGTTGATCGTGGCGTAACGCAGCGCGAGAAACGCGACGGCAATCCAGAGCCAGCACGCCGCGAGAATCGCCGGGATCGCCCGCTCCCGCTCTCCCGCCCCCCGCCAGGCGCGCGCCAGGATCACGAGCCCGAGCACGGCCGCGACGACCTGTGCCGGCCAGATCGCGCGGTTGTAGAGCTCGAAGAGCCGGTGGTACGTGCGGGGCGAGAAGAGGAGAAAGCTCGAGATCCTGTAGGTCCACCACTCCGACATCAGAGCTTCTCGACGTGGGCGACGATGCGGCGGCGCATGGCCTCGTCCGGAAGGCGCCCGTACGACGCGCCGACGTTCTGCCGGACGTGGTCCACGCGAGACGTCGCGGGAATCGCCGAGTTGACGGCCGGATGCGAGACGATGAACTTCAGGAGCACCTGCGCCCAGTTTGCGCAGTCGATCTCGGCCGCCCACGGCGGCAGCGGCGCCTTCTCGACCCGGCGGATGAGCTCGCCGCGGCGGAGCGGTCGGTTGCAGATCACGCCGATCTTGCGCTCGATGGCAAGCGGCAGGATGCGCTCCTCGACCTCGCGGTCGAGCACGTTGTACGTGACCTGCACGAAGTCGATCGGCTGGCTGCGCATCACCTTTTCCATCTCGTCGTGGCGCCGTCCCTCCGAGGTCGTGACGCCGACGTAGCGGAGCTTGCCGGCCTTCTTCATCGCGAAGAGCGTCGGGAGGTGCTCCTCCCACGACATGAGGTTGTGGACCTCGAGCAGATCGAAGCGCGGGATCCCCCAGCGCTTCAGGGATTCGGCGATCTGCTCGGGACCTTTGGCGCCCGACGAGATCCAGACCTTGTCGGCCGCGAAGAGCTGCGGCGGGTGGCCGAGCCTCCCCAGGCCGTACCCGATGACCTCCTGCGACGACCCGTACATCGGCGACGAGTCGATGAGGCGCCCGCCTCCCTCGAAGAAGGCGCCCATGACGTCCGCGCAGGAGTTGCGCGCCGCGACGTCGTCGCCGACGTTGAACGTGATCCAGCTCCCGAGCCCGACGAGCGGCAGCTTTTCCCCGCTCGACGGGATGGCGCGCGTCAGGATCGGCCCGGGACGAGCCGGCGGCGTCTCGGGAGGAACCGCGGCGTTCAAGGGACGAAGGGCCGACGCGGCGCCCGCCGCGCCGATCGAGGCCAGGAAAGCGCGGCGGCTCAGCTTGTCTTGTCGCATCCTGACCATCCCCTGTTGTGCTTACGATCGGAGCATGGCGATGTTGCGAGGGGACCGAGGCCGCCGCTTGACGATTGCGCGTGATGGTACTACTATCCGTACGGTTAACAGTACGGAGTAACCGCCATGACAGAGATCGCCCTGATGAAGGCCCGCGAGACGCTGACCGGCCTGAGTCGAGAGCTTCAGAAGAACCCGGAAGAGGTGGTCCGAATCACCCACCGCGGAAAGCCCGCGATGACGCTGATGTCCGCGGAGCTTTACGACGCGATCACCGAGACCCTGGACTTGCTGTCGGACCCGGAGTCCGTCGAAGCTCTGCGAATGAGTCTGCAGGACATCGAGTCGGGCCGAGTCCACACTCTCGATGATGTCGCCAGTCGCCTCGGCCTGAACCGTTGAGCGTGGCGCGACGGCGCCACGAGGTCCTCTGGACGGCCGCGGCGCTGCAGATGCTCGAGGCCGTTTCCGACCGGCGACTCCAGCAGCAACTCTTCGATACCTCCAAGCGACTCGAGCTCGATCCCGAAAAGCAAGGTAAACCCCTGCGCGCCGAGCTTCTGGGATTCCGGAGCCTGCGCTCGGTGGGCCAGCGGTATCGCCTCATCTATTCGATCGACCCCGATGCCGGCACGGTCCACGTCGTCGCCGCAGGCCTGCGCCGCGAAGGCGCGCGCGACGACATATATGCCCTGGCTCAAAGACTCGTTCGCCTCGGCCTGGCGCCGACGCGCCGCTCCCGGCCGGGCACGGCAGAACGCCCCGCCCGGAAGAAGAAATAGGCCGAACCCCCAGGTTTTGAGTCCTCCCCCGGCAGCCGGGCTCAATTAATCGGGCAACGCGGCGGACGAGCCGTTTCCGCAATCAAAGCCAAAGAAAAAGGGCGGCCCTTGCGGACCGCCCTGCGTGCCTGCCTGGTGAGGACTACTGCTTGACGTCGGCGACCGGGATCGGAGCCAGCGCCGCGGTGGTCGGATTCGGCTTGACCTGCACGCGGGACTTTTCTCCCTTCGGATTCACGATCACCGCCTCGTACGAGACGATCTTGCCCTGCTTCGTGATCGAGCTGACGGCGCCGAGCTTGCCCTTGCCGGTCACGTTCGTGAAGTCGGTCTTGACGTCCGCGGGAACCTGCGCCCAGGTGATCTCCTGTTCGACCGAGACGACGGCGCCGTCCTGGTCCATCGAGACGCTGCGGGTGAGCCCGTCGGTCACGAGGTTCATCTCGTAGACCATCGCGCCATCCACCTTGTCGCTGGTGTAGCCGGTGACCGTCGCGCCGGCGCTCTGCAGCTCGGCCGACTTCTGTACAGCCGCTGGCAGATCCGACTGCTTGATCTTCTTCTCGGCAGCCTGCGCGCCGACACTGATGACGAGACCCAGGGCGATGCCGACGATGAGTCGAGTGCGATTCATGGATTCCTCCTGACCTTGCGAGTGGGACGGACCTGTACCACCGTTGGGACGGACTTCCACCATACACCCCTTATCTCGTCGAGAACGGCGAATCGCCCGCACGCGCCGCGAGCGTGTGATACGGTCGAGGTCCTTCAGAGAACCAGCCGGCCTCGGAACCTTGTCGTCGCCGTCTCCTTCCTTCGAAGTCGGGATGTTCCCGACGAAGGCCACCCACTCAAGGATTGAGGAGTACCGCCATGCGATTCGCACGCAACGTCCAGTTCAAGATCAAGACCGGGAAAGAGCAGGAGTTCACCGGCCTGTTCGAGAAGGAAGTCCTCCCGATGCTCCGGAAGCAGAACGGCTTCCAGGAGGAAGTGACCCTGGTCAACCCCAAGGGCGTTCACGCCATCAGCCTCTGGGACAATCGTCAGAGCGCCGACGCCTGGCAGACCGGCACGTACCCGCAGGTTCTCGCCAAGCTCACGACGGTCATCGAGGGAACTCCGATCGTGGAGACCTACGACAACGCCGTCTCCTACCCGCGCGCCTAAAGAAGGATTTCGAGTCATAGAGCGGGCTTGACGCCTCGTTCTGCAGAGGCCTCGATCGGGGCCTCTTTTTTTTGTGTCCGGGCACGCCGATTGCGTTCAACATCCCTTTTGATGTCCTCCCTCTCGTCGGGCCCCTGCGCGGAGGGCGCGGCGCTCGCGACGGGCGCGCAGCCCTGCTCTCCCGCGACGGGTAGATGGGTGCTCGCCGCGTCCGTCCTCGGATCCAGCATGGCGTTCATCGACGGCACCGTCGTCAGCGTCGCGCTGCCGGTTCTCCAGCAGGATCTCGGCGTCGCCGTCTCGAGCGCGCAGTGGATCGTCGAGGCGTACGCTCTCTTTCTCTCCTCTCTCGTTCTCGTGGGCGGCTCGCTGGCCGACAGGTTCGGCCGCCGCCGGATCTTCTCCCTCGGCGCCATCGTCTTCGCCCTGGCCTCGCTCGGCTGCGGCCTCGCTCCCGACGCCCGCGCGATCATCGCCGCGCGGGCCCTGCAGGGAATCGGCGCGGCGCTTCTCGTGCCCTCGAGCCTCGCGATGCTCGGCGCGGCGTTTCCGGCGTCGGAGCGCGGCCGCGCCGTCGGAGCCTGGTCCGCGCTGACGTCCGTCGCGAGCGCCGTCGGCCCCGCTCTCGGCGGCTGGCTCGTCCAGGCGATCTCGTGGCGCGCGGTCTTTCTCATCAATCTTCCGATCGCCGGCGCCGTCATCGCGATCGCGCGGCGAAAGGTCCCCGAGACGCGCAACCCTTCGGCCGGGCGACTCGACGTCAGCGGAGCGCGTTCTGGCGACCCTCGGCCTCGGCGCCTTCGTCTATGGGCTCATCGAGGCGCCCGCGGTCGGCTGGAGCGACCCGCGCGCGTGGGGCGCGGTGGCCGCCGGAGTCGCGCTGCTCGCCGCGTTCGTCGCCGTCGAGCTCAACGTCCGCGAACCGATGGTGCCGCTCGCCCTCTTCCGGAGCCGGGCCTTCACGGCCGCGAACTTCCTGACGCTCTTTCTCTACGCGGCCCTCGCGGCGCTCTTCTTCTTCCTGCCCTTCGTGCTGATCCAGGCGCGCGGATACACGCCGGCGCAGGCCGGCGCGGCGATCCTGCCTCTCGTCGTCCTCGTGTCCGCCCTCTCGCGCTCGGCCGGTATGATCGCCGACCGCTTCGGCGCCCGCCTGCCGCTGACCGTCGGGCCCTTCGTCGCCGCCACGGGCTTTCTGCTCTTCGCGATCCTGCCCGCCGGCGGCGCGTACGCGGCGACCGTGCTTCCGGCTCTCGTCGCCCTCGGGCTCGGCATGGCCATCACCGTCGCCCCGCTGACCGCGACCGTTCTCAATGCCGTCGACCGGGAAGACCAGGGCGCGGCTTCCGGGATCAACAACGCCGTCGCGCGCGTGGCCGCCCTTCTCGCGGTCGCCGTCTTCGGCATCATCGCCGCCGGGACCTTCAACCGCGAGCTCGACCGCCGCCTCTCGGCCGCCGGCGTCTCGCCCGCCACCCGCCGGCTGCTCGAGCCCGACCGCGGCCGACTCGGCGCGATGAAGCCGCCCGCCGGAGCGTCCCCTTCAGAGGCCGGTGCCATCGCGGCGGCCGTGCGCACCTCTCTCGACAGGTCCTTTCACGTCACGGGTTTCGCCTGCGCCGGGCTCGCCCTCGCCGCCGCCGCGTGCGGCGCCATGAGCGCCACCCGCAAGCCTCGAACCTAAGGGCTCTCTAAAGAAACTGGCGCGGGGCGTGCCGCTTGCATCGCCACCGAGACGGAGTGTTTCTCGGAAATGGCGATCCAGCCAACCAACAAAAGGAGGTCGAGATGAACAGGCATCGGGTGCGGAGTGGCACGCTCGTGGGGTTGTGTGCCATCGGATTCGCGACGCTCGCGATCGGCGCGGACCGAAAGCAGCTCGTGCTGGCAGGCCACGACAAGGACAACAATTACCAGGTCACGATTCTCGTTTCGAACGAGGCCGACGAGGCCCCCCTCCAGGACCCGCTTCTCGTGAACGCATGGGGCATCGCCGCGAGCAGCACCGGCCCGTGGTGGGTCTCCGACAACGGCAGCGGCCACTCCACGGTCTACACCGGCGACGGCGTGAAGCTCGGCCTCGAGCCCGAGGTCCCCGGCGATCCCACCGGCGTCATTCACAACGACAGCAGCTCGTTCCAGATGGCCGACGGCGTGCCCGCGACCTTCATCTTCGCGAGCGAGGACGGCACGTTCTCCGCGTGGAACTCGACGATCGACGCGAACGCCCAGGTCGTCTTCACCGACGAGGGCTCCAACTACAAGGGCCTCGCCATCCATGGCGACGCGCTCTACTCGACCGACTTCGGCGAGTGCAAAGTCGAAGCCTTCCAGGGCAACTTCTTCGACGGCTCGTTCGCGGAGTTCGACACCGCCGGCGGGTTCGCGGATCGGAGCATCCCGCAGGGCTACTGTCCCTTCGGTATCCAGGCGGTCGGCGACTCGATCTTCGTGACCTACGCCAAGAAGGACGGCAAAGACGACGTGCCGGGCATCGGCCACGGCATGGTGCGCCAGTTCGACGACGACGGCAACCTGATGGCGCGCGTCGGCACGCACGGTCTACTGAACTCGCCGTGGGGAATGGCCATGGCGCCCGAGGACTTCGGCAAGTTCGGCGGCTGCCTCATGGTCGGTAACTTCGGCGACGGCAGGATCAACGCTTTCTGCCAGAACCACGGGGGCCAGTGGCACTTCGCCGGACGCCTGAAGCAGGGCCCCCACGCGCTCACGGTCGACGGCCTCTGGGGCATCGGCTTCGGCAACAACGGAGCGTCAGGACCGCCCAACGTCCTGTACTTCGCCGCGGGACCCGACGGAGAGACGAACGGCTACTACGGCAAGATCGAAGCCGTCGGCAAAGATCACTGAGCCGAACGGAATCACTCTCCAACCGCACACTCCGGGCCCTCTCCTCTCGTTCAGGGGGGAGGGCCCGTTCGATTTGCACGGGACACGGGACGGTGGCGATCGAGTCCGGGATCCCTCGTCGCTTCGCTCCTCGGGATGACATGTTAAGGCTCCGCGCGACGTGACTGCGGGGAGGAACCTTGTCGGGTCCGAACCTTTAGCCTGTCATTCCGAGCGCAGCGAGGAGCCGCCCACCAACGGCAAACCCCCGGCAGTAGGCAACGTCGCGCGAAGCGCGGCGTTTATCCCGTACTCGACGAGCCGCGCTCGAGTCCCGCGTTCGCTACCGCCCGGCTTCCGCCTTCTCCTGCGTCGCCTGCGCCTGGAAGCGCCAGAGGCTGCTGCGGATCGAGACGCCGACGGCAAGAGCGCGCCGTCGCGGCCCCACGCCGGGTACTGCAGGTCGCCGTCGAACACGACCGGGAGACGCTCGAGCACCGCGGTCACCGGGTCGAGCAGCGCGACGCCGCGGAACATCGAGTCGGGCGACGTGACGGTGACGGCGATCCTTCCGTCGGGACCGACCGCCGAGCCGGAGATCGGGATGGGCGCCAGGCGCAGTCGCTCGAGAAGAGAATCGAGATCTCCGAGCTCCCGTCGAGCGGCACGTGGAAGAGCTTCACCCCGTCGAGCCCGTTGACCTGGACGACGAGCGACGGATTCGGACCGCGCGGATCGACCGCGACGCCGTTGGCCGGGCGCAGGTTGCGCGGCTTGCCTCCCTCGACGTCGACCGAGAAGAACGATCCCGCGTTGACGTAGTAGAGCGTCTTGCCGTCCGGCGACGCGACGAGTCCCTGCGGCGCGATCCCCTTCGTCTCCTCGAGGCGGCGGACGATCCGGCCCTCCGGCATCGTCGCGACCGTGATCATCGAGGGCTGGCCGACGCTGCCGGACAGGAACGCGACGAGGTTCTCGCCCACGAGCGTCGCCGGCGGCGTCGCCTGCTCGGCGGGATCGAGGAACGGCTTGAGCTGCCCGTCGGGCGCGGCGATCAGGAGGCGCCGGCGCCCGAGCACCTGGTTCGGAATCAGCATGCCGCCGTCGGGAAGCTGCACGGGGCTCGTCACGAGATTGCCCGCCATCCGGACGACCTGGTCGGGAACGCCGCCACCCGCGGCCGACAGGCGCAGCAGCTCGGCGGGATTGTCCATCGTGCTGACGAAGAGGCTGCCGTCGGCGCCCGAGTCCATGCCCCACGGCTTTCCGGTCACGGGAAAGAGGATCCTTCCCTGCTCGCCGTCGTGCGACACCGAGATCGCCTGCTGGAGATCGCCGAAGGTGACGAAGGCGAGGACCGACTTGCCGTCGGCCCCGATCGCGAGCGGCGGGGCGAGCGGAAGCTGCGGCGCGAACGGCGTCGCCTTGCCGGTCGCGAGGTCGAGGAGGTACACGCGACGCGCCGGATCCGTCGATCCGGCGAGCCGCCCCCAGAAGATCGCCGCCTTGCCGTCCGGGAACGCGCGCAGGCTCCAGGTTCCGCCCTCCGCCGACACGGCGGGCCCGACCGGCGTGAGAGCTCCCGTGTCGGGACGGAAGCGATGGATCTGGAAATTGCGCGCCGCGTCGCGCTTGACGACGAGCAGGCTCCCGTCCGGCAGCGCCTCGGGGCCCTGCGCATCCTCGAGCACCGGCCGCTCCTCGCCGCCGAGAGGCGGAACGCTGAAGATGCCGCGAGGCACGTCGCTGACGCGGTCGAAGTAGAGCTTGTCGCCGTCGCGCGACCAGCAGACCTTGGAGACGGAGCCCGAGTCGCCGCGCTGCGTCAGGACGGTCCAGTCGCCCGAGGACGGCTTCATCACCGCGACCTGGGAGCGGCCCGCGACGAGCGTCAGGAACGCGAGCGTCTGTCCGTCGGGCGAGCTGCGCGGAGCCATCACGCGCGTCATCGGCCCGACGAGCAGATTCCCCTTCCAGATCGGAGGCGGCGCATCGACCTGCTTGCCGCGGAACCAGTTTCCCGCGGCCGCGCCGCCGAGGAAGAGCGCGAAGCCCAGCAGGAGAACGAGAGCGAACTCGCGGACGCGGCGCGCCTTCCCGGGCGCCGGGGTCGGAGACGGCGTCATCACCGTCGGCGCCGACGACGCCTCCTGCTGCATGGACGCCATCGGCGAGCGCGTGTGGTGCAGCGGAGTTGCGACCGAGCCCGGGCCGGGCGGCTCCACGTCGACGCGGCGCGACGCGCGATCGCCGGAGGGCACGAAGTCGGAGAGCTTGTCCCGGATCTGCTTCAGCTCCCGCGCGAGCTCGATCGTCGAGGCGTAGCGGTCGGCGGGATCCTTCGCGAGGCAGCGCTCGATCGCCCAGCGAAGCGGCGGCGGCACGCGCGAATCCAGGCCTTCGAGAGGGAGGGGCTCTTCCTGGATGATCGCCGAGAGCGTCTGGACGGGCGTCGCGCGGTGGAAGAGGCGGCGCCTCGTCAGCATCTCGTAGATGACGAGCCCGGCGGAGAACTGGTCGGAGCGGAAATCGAGCGGCTTGTCGGCGGCCTGCTCGGGCGACATGTAGTCGGGCGTTCCGATGATGAGGCCGACCTGCGTCAGCGACGCATTCGCCTCGGCTCCGGCGCCGTGGAGCGGCCCCTGGAGCTTGGCCAGGCCGAAGTCGAGGATCTTCACGAAGCCGTCCTGCGAGACCATGATGTTCTCGGGCTTCAGATCCCGGTGCACGATGCCGGCCTGGTGCGCCTTCGCGAGCCCGCTCGCGATCTGCGCCGCGATGTCGAGCGTCTTCTTGACGGGAAGCGGTCCCGCGTCCATCAGGTGACGGAGCGTCCAGCCTTCGACGAGCTCCATCGCGAGGTACGGCGACGACTCCGCGCGGCCGACCTCGAAGATCGTGACGATGTTCGGATGATTGAGCGCCGACGCGGACCGCGCCTCGAGCGCGAACCGCGCGAGCCCTTCCTGGTTCGAGAGAAGCTCCGTCGGCAGGACCTTCAGCGCGACCTTGCGGCCGAGGCGCGTGTCGAGCGCGCGGTAGACCTCGCCCATCCCGCCGGCGCCGAGCCGGTCGATGATCTGGAACGGCCCGAGCACCGCGCCGGGCTGCAGCGAGGCGGCCGTTTCGGCGGTCTCCACGGGCTTCAAGCCGAGCGCCGGCGAAGCGGTCGAGACCCCGCCGCCGGGGGAATCCTGGCGCAAGGGACTCATGCATACAGATAGACGCAAAGGAGGAGCCATGTCGGGTGGGGGTGTAAGTCCCAGTTTACGAGGCGTTTACGGAGCGCCCGACCGACAGGCCTAGCAAAAAACGTCAGTGCCGTGAATCCCGAGCACCTTCAGCTGTCATCCCGAGTGCAGCGAGGGATACCGGACGCGATACGCGGCAGTGGCAATCAAGTTCGGGATTCCTCGTCGCTTCGCTCCTCGGAATGACAGGCATAAGGCTCGCCTCCATGCCCGTTGTCGTCGTCCTCTAGCCTGTCATCCCGAGCGCAGCGAGGGATCCCGAGCTCGACGCGCGACCGATGCCGTCCTCTACTTCGCCGCCGGCGTCGCGGCCACCTTCGCCGGCAAGAACTTCTTCTTCACCATCGCCACCACACCGGCATTGCGATCGGCCACTTCCGAAATCTTGTACTCCACCGTCGGCCCGAGCAGCATCGCCGCCTCCGGCCCCGTCAGCCCGTACTCGCCCTCGAGCCACGATGCCAGCGCCGACGTCGCCTCGCGGAACGCGCCGTCGAGCGAGCCGGCGAGCCCCATCGCCATCAGGTAATCGTCGTTCTCGACGCGCGGCGCCGAAATGCTCTTGTCCCGCACGAGGTCCACCGAGAGCTCCACGTCGAGCGACGTCTCGAGCGCATTGCCGTTCAGCTCCCCGTCTCCCTGGACCGCGTGTCCGTCGCCGACGTAGAGCAGCGCTCCCGGCTGCGACACCGGGAGGTACACCGTCGCGCCCTCGCGGATCTCGTTGAAGTCCATGTTGCCGCCGAAGCGCCCCGAGTCGCCCGTGCGGATCCCCGGCGACCCGAATCCCGGCGCGACGCCCACGCATCCGAGCATCGGCCGCACCGGCACGGACAGGTCCTTCAGGCGATCCGTCGCCTTCTCCGGCCGCGCCGTCCCCTTCTCGATGTCGAGCGTCCACACCACGTCGTTGAAGTTGTTGTCCTTGTGCTCCGAGGCGTAGCCCGTCGTGAGCGCCCGGTCCACGAACCCGTCGTCGCTGATCGCAGACGGCCGATTGAGCCGCAGCTTCTTCACGTGGACCACGAGCATGTCCCCCGGCATCGCCCCTTCGACGTAGAACGGCCCCGTCTGCGGATTGCCGCCGAGGCTGCGCGTCTTTCCCTTATCGTCGACGCCGCCGGCATCCACAGTCTTCGTCCGCACCGTGTCGCCGGGCCAGATGTGCAACACCGGCGGGACGGTGCTCGAGAACGCCCGCTGGAACTCCTTCGGCTCGAAATCGAGCGTGCGCGGCGCCGCGGGCTTGCCCGTCGCCGGTCGCCTCGCGCTCCACTCCATGGCAGGCGACTCGCCCCACGGCTCGCTCGTCACCTTCAGCGTGCCGGACAGCTTCCCGTCCCGCAGGCGCCCCTCGTAAGCGTTGAGCGTCCCGTCGCGGTCCTTGTACTCGAACCGGACCACGTCCCCCTGGACCGAACCCGTCACGTCCCTGCCCGAGTTCGTTCCCGTGATCTTTCCGTTCTCGACCTTGAGGGTGAGCCGTTCGGCGAGCGGCTGGCCGAAGACCATCGTCGCCAACTCCCACTCCCCCGAGACGTCGACCGGCGCCGCCACCGGCACCGCCGCCCCCAACGCGGCCCCCGCCGCGAACAGACAGACCAGGACCGTGGAAGCCAGCAATCTCAACGGCATGGAACCTCCTGCCAGTGACTCTACGCTCGAGCCCGACCCAAGGTTCCTCTCCGTCGTCCGAGCGCCTTAGTGAGCGAGCCGGGAACCCGCCCTATCACCTCGCGCCTACCCAACTCCTGGCAAGCGCGGCTATCCGCGGCCCTTCTTCTGGCCAGTCGTGAAGAGTGGCGGGATCGAAGTCCGCTCCATTGGGCCAAACGAGCGTCCGGCTTTCCTCGTCGAGCTTGACCTGGTCGAAGACCCGGGCGTCGGCGAGAGGACCGAAAATCTCGCCAGCGAGCACCGGTCGAAAGTCCACGACCTGCGTCGTCCCATCCTCGAAACGCACGCGCAGCGTGAAAGGAGCGACCTTCTCGAACCCCATGACCGCGTGAACCGCGTGAGTCAAGCCATTACCTCAGGGGTTCAATCTTAGCGGGCACGCCTCCCGCCTGCAAAGCCGCCCAATCATCGAGAAGCTCCGCTCGGTGGATCTCGGCCCAGGCCATCACCAGGCGCTCTTGTCGGAGCGGCAGACTTCCGCCGATCCTTGCGACTGAATCGGCAGCGAAGATGGCCACCCGACCCTGGTAGTAGGCATGGAAGTGCGGCCTGTGGTGAGGGCTGCCCGACTCGACAAACATCCGGACGACGATCCCGAAGAATCGACTGATCTCAGGCACGGCCGCATCATCGGCTTGCCAGTCGGACACTTGACGTCCTGGCGAGATAACTTATAAGTTATATCCACGATTGGGCACGATGAAACGAAAAGTAGTCTCGAAATCGTTCGACGAGTGGCTCGCCCATTCCCTCGCGCGGGACCCCGACCTGGCCGCGCGCGTCGAGAAGCGGCTCGCCGAAATGCGCATCGAGCAGGACCTCATTGCCCTTCGTGAGCGACGCGGGCTCACGCAGTCCCAGCTTGCCGGACTGCTCGGTGTCAGTCAGCCTGCGGTCGCCAGGATGGAAGCGCAGGGAGGTAATCTCGAGATTCGGACCCTGGTTCGCGCAGCCGAAGTGCTCGAAGCTCACCTGGAGATCCGCCTGATCGCGCGCCCAGGCCGACCGAGCGGTCGCGCTGCCCGACCTTACGCCACCGGCGCCGTTGCTCCCGCGCTCGTGCACGAATCGGCCGGAGGCTACGGCCGCAAGACAGCCACCCGGAAGACGTCGACTCGTACCGCTTCGCCAAGAAGGGGACGATGACGAAGCGTCGAACTCTCCCGGCGCGAACCAAGAAGAAGCTCGCCCAAAGGACTTTTGGAAACTGATTCGCAGCCCGTGAGTCCGAATCCGCGATTCCGACGGAGGATGCGATGAAGAAGACCCGAAAACCCGCCCGAAAACCGTCCCGCGCCGAGAGCGCAGCCGGCTGGCCGAGGCGACGGCTCAATACGGGAAGGAGATGGTCATCGACGGCTTCAAGCCATTGACCCCGACGGCCCGAAGCCGCTGGGAGCGGGCACGACGCAAGGCGGGCCGCCCCCGTCGGGGTGAGGGCGTCAAAGTTATCTCCGTCAGCGTGGAGCAGAACCTGCTTCAGCGTTCGGACAAGCTCGCCCGCTCTCTCGGCGTGAGTCGTGCCAGGCTGATCGAAAGGGGCCTCGAGATCGTTCTCGCAACGAGCGGCAAGTAAGGCGGCTCCAGCCTGTCATCCCGAGCGCAGCGAGGGATCCCGCACTCGACACGCGGAGATAGCAGTCAAGCTCCGGATCCCTCGTCGTGGACTCTGCACGGAGCGAATACGAAGCGCTTGTCGAAATGATGCGATCTGATCAGCCTACGCTGCCCCTCGTTGGTGATACGGTCGAGATCCTTCAAAGAACCAGTCGGCCTCGGAACCTTGTCGTCGCCGACCTTCCTTCGAGGTCGGGGGACTCCCGACGAAGGCCAACCCCCTCAAGGACTCAGGAGATTCCGTCATGAGATTCGCACGCAACGTCCACTTCCAGATCAAGAGCGGTAAAGAGCAGGAGTTCACCGGCCTGTTCGAGAAAGAAGTCCTTCCGATGCTTCGGAAGCAGAACGGCTTTGTCGAAGAGATGACGCTGGTCAACCCGAAGGGTGCCCAGGCCATCAGCCTCTGGGATGATCGCAAGAGCGCCGACGCGTATCAGACGTCGACCTATCCGCAGATTCTCGCCAAGCTCACGAACGTCATCCAGGGAACCCCGACGATCGAGACCTACGAGAACGTTGCCTCGTACGCGCGCGCCTAACGATTAACGGAACGGGCAGGATCGCTCGTTCGACTGAGGCCCCGATCGGGGCCTCTTTTTTTGGATCCTTTCAACGGATTTAGCCTGTCACCCCGAGCTCTTTAGCCTGTCATCCCGAGCGCAGCGAGGGATCCCGTACTCGACACGCGGGGGTGGCAATCAAGTTCGGGATCCCTCGGCGCTGCGCGCCTCGGGATGACGGGCGATGGCGCTTCGCGCTTCGCCCGTCACTTCTTGCCGCACGACTGCTTGAAGCCGAGATCGCAGGCCTGCTTCTCGAGCGCCTTGGCTCGCGCCGCGTCGCGCGGGACGCCATTGCCCTTCCGGTACGCCGCGGCGAGCGCGTGGCAGCTCTCGCCATCGCCGAGCTTGCAGGCGCGGTCGAAGTATGCGGCGGCCTGCGCGGGGTCCGCGTCCGCGCCGGAGCTGAAACAGACGGCCGCGTTGAAACAGCCGAAGGAATCGCCCCGCTCGCAGCCGAGCACCGAGAGCTCCTTACCCTTTTCGAGGTCCTTCGGGATGCCGTCGCCGGCAATGTAGAGGCCGCCGAGGAGCGAGCAGGCGCGGGCGCCGTTCTCCGCGGCGTGGATGTCGTCCTGGTTCTCCTTGCGATCGCAGGCTTCGCGGAAGATCTGTGCGGCCTTCTCCTCGTTGACGGCGACTCCGATCCCGTCGCGGTAGGCGCGGCCGACGTTGACGCAGCCACCGAGGTTCGACGCCAGACAGCTCGTTCCCGCGCAGCCGCGCTCGTAGAGGGCAAACGCCCGCGCGCGATCCTGGCGGACGCCGCGCCCTTTTTCGTACAGGAACCCCAGGTTCGTGCACCCGGTCGAGCTGCCGAGCTCGCAGGCCTCGTCATAGTCCGCGGCCGCGCGCGCCGCATCCTCCTTTACGCCCCGGCCGTCGTCCGACATCACCCCCGCGTTGTAGCAGCCCTGTGCGTCGCCGAGCTCGCAGCTCTTCCGGTAGAGAGCGGCCGCCCGCTTGTCGTCCCTGGCGACGGCCTTTCCGGTCGCGTACAGAAAGCCCAGCGTCGCGCAGCCGCCTGCGCTCCGAAGCTCGCATGCCCGCTGAAGAAGGGGAACCGAGTCGCCAACCCGCTCCGGGTTCTCGCTCAGCTGCAGGCCCTCGTACGCGCAGGCCTCGCCGGACCCCGCCTTGCAGGCGGACTCGAAGAGCGCAAGTGTCCCGGCGTTTTCGTGCTTGCGGTCCCACGGGAGCCATGCCTTGCGGAAGCAGGCGTCGAGGTTCCCGCCCTCGCAGGCCTTCTCGAGAAACGGCATCTGATCGACCGGCACCAGGGTGACATCCATCTGCTCGCCGCCGCGGCGAACCATACCAGTCACCGGGTCGCAGGCGCGATTGAACACCGCCCTGTCGGCGTCACAGTCGAACGCGATCGTGGCGCCGCCGATCCGCTCGAGGACGTCGTCTGCACGGATCCCGGCGTTCGCCGCCGGCCCGCCCGGATACACCGAGATCACGACGGCGCCCTTCGCATCGGTCGAGAGGCCGAGCTTCTTGCGGACCGCCTGGGAGAGCGGCCCGACCTCGAGGCCGAGCGTGCCGCGGCACTGGACGGCCGGCGCGGATGCCGCTGGTTTGGATGGCGCGCTCGAGCAGCCGGCCGCGAGCGCCGTCAGCACAATCGCGGGCAGCGCCGCAATCCAACCGCTCGGCCCGACCGGGATTCACGGGCCGATTATCCCTGAGGTACTCTCTGGCGACTCTCTCGATTTGAAAGGAGATTTCGCGTGAAGATGATGACCCGCTCGACGCTCGTTCCGGCCCTGCTCCTCGCGGTCTCTTCCGTGGTCGTCGCGGCCGGCGCCAGGGACCTCGAGTCGACGCCCCAGGCCAAGGTCTACCGCGCCTCGCTCAAAGCGATCGAAGATGGCGACTACGCGGCCTACATCAAGTGCATGACCAGCGAAGCCGTTCAGGAGATCGAGAAGCAGACCAAGGAGCTGGGCAAGACCCCGAAGGACGGCATGGAGCTCCTGAAGGTGATGGCTGCGACCGACGTCAAGTTCACCAATCTCAAGGTCGACGGTAAAAAGGCCGTCTTGAGCGCCACGGGCAAACAGGACCAGGAAGTCATGTACGGGTCCATCGACGTCCAGGAAGAGAACGGCCAGTGGAAGGTCGGCAGGCAGAGCTGGACGAACAAGAAGGAGTAGCGCCTCTAGCCCGTCATAGCGCAGCGAGGGATCCCACACTCAATACGCGGCGGTGGCGATCAAGCCCGGGATCCCTCGTCGCTGCGCTGCTCGGGATGACAGCCGTTGAGCGCCCTTCGCCTCACGTCCCCGCCCGTTACCGATAGAATCCTCCGACCTCATGTCACTCCCGTCCGGTTCCCGCCTCGGCCCCTACGAGATCGTCGCGCCTGCTCGGCGTTGGCGGCATGGGCGAGGTCTATCGCGCGAACGACACGCGGCTCGACCGCGAGGTGGCCGTCAAGGTCCTCCCGGCCGCGTTTTCCGATGACGTCGATCGGCGCGCCCGGTTCGAGCGCGAAGCCAAGGCCGTGGCCTGCCCTCACCCCCAACATCGTCACATTTCGACACGGGGCGCACGACGGCCAGCCCGTACGTCGTCCAGGAGCTGCTCGACGGGGAGACGCTGCGCGACGGCGCTGACGCAGGGCGCCGTGCCGGTGCGCAAGACGATCGAATTCGCCGTCCAGATCGCGCGCGGACTGGCGGCCGCACACGAGAAGGGCCTGGTCCATCGCGACCTGAAGCCCGAGAACATCTTCATGCTCGACGATGGCCAGGTGAAGATCCTCGACTTTGGTCTCGCCAGACGCACGCCGGCGAGCGCGGTCGGCCGCGACCTGCCGACGGCGATCGCCGCGCACCGATCCCGGCACCGTCATGGGCACGGTCGGGTACATGGCGCCGGAGCAGGTCCGCGGACAAGTCGGCGACGCGCGCACCGAACCTCTTCGCGTTCGGCGCCGTGCTCTACGAGATGCTCAGCGGGCCTCGCGCGTTCCAGCGCGACACGGCCGCCGAGACGATGACGGCGATCCTCAAGGACGACCCGCCGGAGCTCGCGGCGCAGCGAACATCTCCGCCGTCACTCGACCGCATCGTCCGCCACTGCCTCGAGAAGAACCCGGCAGCGCTTCCAGACCGCGCGCGACGTGGCGTTCGCTCGAGGCGCTGTCCGGCCTTTCGACGCCCCGGCTCGAGCCGTCAAGGTCCGACGTCGAGGACCGTCCCCGCCGCCTCGTCGGGCGTCGATCCGCGCCGGCCTGCGACCGCGCTGCTCGTCGGCCGGCTGATCTGGAGACCGCGGCCCCTATCGGAGCCGACCTCGCCGGCTCACCTTCCGCCGCGGGCCGATCCGGCGCCGACCTTCGCGCACGACGGGAGCACGGTCACCTACTCCGGATCGTGGGACGGCGCCAGACGCCACAGCTCTACACCACGCGATCTCGAAAGTCCCGAGTCGCTGCCGTGAGTCGTCCCGACAAATGGGTGATGGGGATCTCCCGCTCGGGAGAGATGCTCGTGCTCGAGCCGCTCAAATACCTGGGCGGGTACGCGATCACCGGCAATCTCGCCCAGGCGCCGCTCTCCGGCACCGCGTCACGGGAACTGCTCGAGGACGTCGGCTGGGCCGACTGGTCGCCCGACGGCGCGAGCCTGGCCGTCGTGCACGCCCCGCAGGGGCGGTACCGCCTGGAGTTTCCCGTCGGGAAGGTTCTCTACGAAACGGCCGGTTGGATCAGCTACCCGCGCGTCTCTCCGAAGGGAGACGCCGTCGCATTTCTCGACCACGCGCTTTTCGGCGACGACCGCGGCTCGGTCGCGATCGTGGACCTCGCGGGAAAGAAGACGACCCTCTCGCGGGACTGGGAGAGCGCGCAGGGACTCGCCTGGTCGCCCTCCGGGAAGGAGATCTGGTTTACGGCCGGCCGCGCCGGCGCTGCCCGCGGTCTCCATGCCGTGACGCCGGCCGGACGCGAACGGTCCGTGCTTTCGACTCCCGGAGCGCTCACGCTCCAGGACGTCTCGCGCGACGGACGTGCCCTTCTGGCCGAAATGAACGTGCGGCTCGGCTTCTACGGTGTCTCTCCCGGAGAAGCGAAGGAGCGGGACCTCTCGGGGTTCGAGTGGTCGTGGGGGCCGCGCCTCTCCGCAGACGCGAAGTCCATTTTCTTCACCGAGCAGGGAGAGGCTGGCGGGCCGGGCTACTCCGTCTACCTGGGCAAGCTCGACGGATCGGCGGCGGTGCGGCTCGGAGAGGGTGCGGGACTCGCCATCTCTCCCGACGGGAAATGGGTTCTGGCCGTCCAGATCCGGACGTCGCCGACGACCCTGGTGCTCCTGCCGACCGGGGCCGGGCAGCCGAAGACTTTTCCGAAGGACCCGATCAACCGCGAAATCAGCTTCGCGGCGTTTCTCCCCGACGGGAAGTCCATCGCGTACAACGCCCGTGAACCCGGAAAGCTCCCGCGCGTCTTCGTTCAGGACCTCGAGGGAGGCCCCGCGCGTCCGGTCTCCCCCGAGGGAGTGGTCGGCGAACTCCTCTCGCCGGACGGCAAATCGCTCGTGACCCGAACGGAGGGACAGGGATTGGCCGTGGCTCCCCTCGGCGGCGGCCCCTCGGCCCCGGTTCGCGGCATCGAGGCGGGCGAGAGGGCGATGGGATGGACCGCCGACGACCGCTCCATCTTCGTCAGCAGCCAGCGAGTTCTTCCCGCGCGGATCTTCCGCGTCGACCTGGCGAGCGGCCAGCGCGAGCTCTGGAAGGAGTTCCTCCCGGCCGATCCCACCGGCATCAGCCGCCTCGGCGGCGCCTCGATCTCCGCGGACGGCAAGACGATCGTCTTCGGCTACAGCCACCAGGTGGGCGACCTCTACGTCGCGGAGGGACTGCGGTGAGGACTTAGACGGCCCGAGCGCCTTCCGCCTGTCATCCCGAGCGCAGCGAGGGATCCCGTAATCGACCAGCCGCGCTCAGATGGCGCCCCCCCTACCTCTCCTTATCCCTCCTGACCGTCACCTTCTTCCGCCTCACCCCTGACTCCCGCAGCGCCGCGATCACGTCCTCCGCGATCGCCTCCGGCACCTCGACGAGCGAGAACCTCTCCGCAATCTGAATCCCCCCGACCTCGCGCGGATGGACCTTCGCCACCTTGACGATCGCCCCCACGAGATCCCCCGGCTTCAACCCATCCGCCCGCCCCGAAGCGATGAAGATGCTCGCCAGGCTCCCGTCCCGCGACCGCCCCTTCGGCCCGCGCTCCTTCCCGCCCTTCCCGCCGCCGCGCGGACCTGGCGGCAACGCAACCGCCGGTATCTCGTGCTCCTCCCCCTCCGACCCCGATCCATCCGCCGACGGGTCCGCCATCTTCACCGCCGCCGCGGCCACATCCAGCGGATCGAACTCCTCCGCCAGCGACTCCACGACCACGCGATAGGCATCGAGCCCACCCGCGAGCAGCGACTCCCGCAGCGACGCGCGCGTCAGTTCCAGCCGCTTCGCCCGCAGGTCCGCCACCGTCGGAACGCTCCCGACCTCGATCTTCTGCTTCGTCGCGCGCTCGATGTTCTTCAGCTGCCAGTGCTCGCGCGGCTCGGCCAGCGTGATCGCGACGCCTTCCCGCCCCGCCCGCCCCGTGCGGCCGATCCGGTGGACGTAGACGTCCGGCGACGACGGTACGTCGTAGTTGACGACGTGCGACAGGTGCCCGATGTCGAGTCCCCGCGCCGCCACGTCCGTCGCGACCACGAGCTCGAGCGTTCCCGCGCGCAGTTTCTTCATCACGCGATCCCGCTCCGCCTGTGAGATCCCGCCGTGGAGCGCCTCGACGCGCAGCCCCCGCCCCTTCAGGCTATCCGTCAGATCGTCCACCTCGAGCCGCGTCCGGCAGAACACCAGCGCCGCCGTCGGCGACTCCAGGTCCAGCACCCGCCCCAGAGCCGCGCGCTTGTGCCCGCGCGCCACGACATAGGCCGTCTGCCGCACCTTCGGCATCTTCCCCGCCGCCGTCGTCTCCCGCGCGATCGCGATGCGCACCGGATTCCGAAGGTGCTTCGCCGCGATCGTCACGATCCGCGGCGGCAGCGTCGCCGAGAAGAGAGCCGTCTGCCGCTCCTTCGGCGTCGCCGCCAGGATCGCCTCGAGATCCTCCGCGAACCCCATGTCCAGCATCTCGTCCGCTTCGTCGAGCACCAGCGTACGCAGCGCCTCGAGCTTCAGCGTCTTGCGGTTCACATGGTCGAGCGCCCGCCCCGGCGTCGCGACGACGACGTCCACCCCGCGCTTCAACGCCCGCAGCTGCGAGTCCATCGAAGCGCCCCCGTACACCGGCAGCACCCGAACCCCGATCGTCTTCCCGTACCGATGCACCGCCTCCGCCAGCTGCATCGCGAGCTCGCGCGTCGGAACGAGGATCAGCGCGACCGGCTCCGCGCCCTTCTTAGCCTCCGCGGCGATGGCATGAAGGATCGGCAGCGCAAACGCAGCCGTCTTCCCCGTCCCCGTCGCCGCCTGGGCGAGCACGTCGCGGCCCTCGAGGAGCGGCGGGATCGATTGCTGTTGGATGGGCGTCGGCTCCTCGTATCCGAGGGTCGTCAGGGCGGCGAGCAGGCGCGGGTCCAGCGAGAGCGAGGCGAAAGCGGGCGGCGGGGACGGCGGCGTGGTCGGCATGGGGCCCATTCTGACTGATGCCGGCCCCTCATCAGTCGGTTCCTTTACCACACACCTGCCCAGAGCCGCAGCGGAGGCAGATCAGTGCACTGGAATCTGGCTCACGGTCGTTGTCGCGGCGAATCCGTCGCCTTTCCCGTACGCAGACGTTGTGGAGGGGCAAGCGTACGCCTCGTCCTCTCCGTCGTGGACAAACAGAACTCGAATCACAGGCTCCGTGCCCTGGTCGTAGGCGTGCTCCTTTACTGCCAGCGCATAAGCTCGGTTCTTCTTGTCCAGATCTGCGTAACCACCCACCCTCCCCATGAGCCTGCAGCCCGACACCGACGCTCTGTCCTCCGTGATTAAAACCTTGCCAGCTCTCCGCGCGGCAACAGTGCCCAGATTGCAAGTGGTGCACAGCGGCCAATTTGGAGCTGTACTCGTGATGCATCCAACCAACAGCACGCAAGCCACTACTGAAAGGCGAAGACTCTTCATCTCTCTTACTCTTAGCTCCTTTCCTGCGAGTCTCCGTCGCGCTTGCTCCCATTGCCCAGATTCGATTGGATCAATTTCAAACACCGCGTCGGCCCGGTTGCTTCGCGAGCCCGGACGCGTCTGGTGGTCTGATTTTCGATGGAGGTCACGTGACCGACTTAAGAGGCCAGCCCGCTGGCAGCCGACGCAGGTCGGACTCATTCGGGGGCTCCACTCCGAGCGCAGCAAGGGATCCCGTGCTTGATAAGCCGCGCCCCTCGTCGCTCCGCTCCTCGGGATGACAAGCGGTAGGACGCTGCCGTGGGCGTCAGAGCGACAGCCCCGCCGATTTTTCCTCCTCTTCATGTCCCAAGGCTCCCGGCGGTGAGAGACTTCGCCCAGGGACGGGGCGGCAGCGCCGCGGCTCCGACCAACCCGCCGCCGCGGCAGTCGCCTACCGACTGGGAGGTGAATCATGCGGGTGACGAGGACCCAGGGGCCCCTCAGCGTCAAGGCCATCTCGGGAACGCGCGTCGTGTTGATGGCGTTCGATCTCGACCCGGCCGAGCTCAACGGCCTCCACGGCTTCGCGATCAAGCGCGGCGTCGTCGGGGGCGCCGCGCCGGAGTTCCTGACCGGCATCAAGTACTTCCCGAGCCTCGTCCCCCATCCCGTGAAAGGCGCCAAGTACTCCACACGCGTCCACCCGCTCCAGAGCTTCCTCTG
The DNA here is from genome assembly GCA_963710945.1 of uncultured Acidobacteriota bacterium. Taxonomy (GTDB): domain Bacteria; phylum Acidobacteriota; class Thermoanaerobaculia; order UBA5066; family Gp7-AA6; genus DAHUXD01. The sequence goes on along the minus strand of CAVQCH010000007.1, from coordinate 107,952 downwards.
GTCCGACTATTCCGCCGACCCGGACACTGAGTACGCCATCACGGTCATGGCCCTCTACGGGACCGTCGGCTCGCTGAACGAAAAGCACTCGGTGCAGTTCACGATCAAGACGCACAAGGAAAACGAGGGAGGGCACGGCATCTGGTTCAACCGCGGCGCGATCGCAAGCCAGGAGCTCGCCCGGGACTTCAAGAACAAGAAGGTCGTCGCGGCGGCCGTCAACCAGGTCGACGCCGAGGGCAAGGTCGTCGACGCCGAGCTCCGGTACCTCTCCCGCGGCCTCGAAGAGGCCCTGATGGACTACATCAACGGAGCGAAGAGCGGCCAGGGGCTTCGTGTCTGCGCGTACGAGTTCACGTATGGGCCCGTCCTCGACGCGCTGAAGCGCGCGCTCGACCGCGGCGTCGACGTCCAGATCGTCTACCACTTCACCAAGAAGCCGAACGACGCGAACCTGAAGGCCATCGGCAAGGCCGGTCTCACCAAGACCCACGGGGGCAAACAGATCCTCTTCCAGCGGACGCGCACGCCGATCCCGCACAACAAGTTCATCGTCAAGCTCGTCGGCGGGAAGGCGAAGGCCGTCTGGACCGGCTCGACCAACTTCACCGACACGGGCCTCTTCGGGCAGACCAACGTGGGGCATCTCGTCACCGACGACGGAGTCGCGAAGAAGTACCTCGACTACTGGAAGGAGCTGAGCCTCGACCCGGTGCACTCGAAGGCGGTCACGAACGCGGTCGCGCTCACGCCCAACCCGCCCAACGCGATCGCGAAGTCGTCGATCGTCGAGTTCTACTCGCCGCGAATCGCCGACAACATGCTCGACTGGTACGGCCAGCGAATCGACGACACGGCGTTCATGGCCGCGATGACGATCCCCTTCAATGTGGCGCCGACACTGCTCAAGGCGCTCGGAAAGACGCTCGATTCCGTGCGCGTGGTCATCCTGGAGGACATCCCGACGAAGGAAGTCAAAGACGCGGAGTTCCAGAACAAGGGGCGCCTCGTGTTCTCGAACGGCGCGATTCTCGGCAAGAGCATGATCAAGTACAAGAGCGGGCCCGGAGGGGCCAAGGTCGCGCCGATCCCGAAGTCCAACCTCGACAAGTGGTTTCTCGCCGAAGAACTGGCCCGCGCCACGAACAAGGGCCACGTCTTCTTCATGCACGCCAAGGTACTCCTGATCGACCCGCTCACGGACGATCCGCTCGTCTGCTCCGGGTCGGCCAACTTCTCCACGAACTCGCTCGTGAGCAACGACGAAAACATGCTGCTCATCCGGGGCGACAAACGGGTTGCCGACATCTACCTGACGGAGTTCGACCGGATCTTCCGGCACTTCTACACCCGCGACGTCCTGAACAAGTTCGCGAGCAAGGGCGACAAGAAGAACCCGCTCGAGCTCGATCCCTCGGGCGACTGGATCGCGCCCAACTTCAAGCCCGGGACCTACAAGAACAACCGCAGGCTGATGTTCTTTCCGACGGCGGGGGCGACCGCCGCCGCCGCGGCGATGCCCTGGAGCAAGAAGGCGGCCGCGGACCCGGATCCCTTCGCCGACGAGGCTCAGCGCGCCAAGGCCAAGAAGGCGAAGAAGAAGAAACCGAAGTAGGCGCTCAGCTCTCGAGCTTGAATCCGATACGAATGGTTACCTGGAACTCCGCGACATTGCCGTCGGTGATCTTCCCGCGCGTCTCGACGACTTCGAACCAGTTCATGTGGCGGACGGTCTTGCCGGCCTCCTTCACGGCGGCCTTGATCGCTTCGGCGATGCTCACTGCGGACGTTCCGATGATCTCGATCTTCTTGTAGGTTCCGGACATCGGTCCTCCTCTATCTCGCTGACGTTCCCTTTTACTCCCACCAGTACTTCGCGCGCTTCTTCTCCCTCGCCCCCGTTTCGTTCAACGTCGCGGCATCGTAGAGCCTCCCGTTGACCATGGTCCAGGCGACCTTCTCGGACTGGCGAATGTCCTGGAGAGGGTTGCCGTCGATGACGACGATGTCGGCAAGCTTGCCGGCCTGGAGCGACCCGATGTCCTTGTCCATGCCGAGGCTCTTCGCGCCGTTCAGCGTCGCGCAGCGCAGGGCCTCGAGCGGCGTGAAGCCTCCCTGGGCGAGCATCCAGATCTCCCAGTGGAGCCCGAGTCCCTCGCGCTGGCCGTGGGCGCCGGTGTTGACGAGGACGTGGTCCTTGTCGAGCTTCGCGGCGATCTTCCCGAGGTTGACGTGGTTCCACTCGTCGTCGGGCGCCATCGTGCGGCGGCGCGAGCGCGGGTCGAGGACGAAGGGCGGGACGAACTTCGAGAGACGCGGGTTCTCCCAGACGTTCGTCTTCGCATACCAGTACACCTCGCCGAACATGCCGCCGTAGCCGACGAGAAGCGTCGGCGTGTAGCCGACCTTCCCCGGAGGCCAGATCGCCTCGACGTCCTGGTAGATGTTGGCAACGGGGATCGTGTGCTCGATCGTGGTGTGCCCGTCCACGACCATGTTCATGTTCATCTCGAAGAGCGATCCGCCTTCGGGGACGACCATGATCCCGGTCTCGCGGGCGGCGGCGAGGATCTGCTGGCGCTGCTCGCGGCGCGGCTGCTGGTAGCTCTTGACCGAGATCGCGCCGGCGGCCTTCATGCGGTGCAGGTGCGCGCGCGCGTCGTCGATCGAATCGATCTCGGCTTTGAAATCGCCGGCGGCGCCGTAGAGGATCGTGCCGGTCGAGAAGATGCGCGGTGCGCGGAGGAGGCCGGCGCGCGCCTGCTCGGCGGCCGTGAACACCTCGCCCGTGTCGTTCGACGGATCGTGGACCGTGGTGACGCCAAAAGCGAGCGATGCGTCGCTGTGCCAGTTCTGCTGCGGCAGGACGCCGTCGGCGGCGAAGGAGCCGTGGTAGTGAGCGTCGACGAAGCCGGGAAGGACGGTCTTGCCGGTGACGTCGAAGGTCTTCGCGCCGGCGGGGATCGAGACCTCTCCTCTCCTGCCGACGGCCTTGATGCGGTTGCCCTCGACGAGCACGACGCTGTCCTCGATGACCTCGTCCCCGTTCATCGTCACGGCGCGGCCGCCCGTGAACGCGACCGTGCTCGTGCTCGGCGGCATGTCCACGGGCTCGACGAAGGAGATGTTCATGCCCTCCCCCGCCGGCTCGGGCAGCTTCTCCGGCGCGCCGGGGAGAAACGCGAAGGCTTCTTTCAAGTCCCGCTGGTAGAGCTCGGGACCATAGGACCAGTAGAGGCGCGTCGAATCGCCCGAGAAGTGAAGGTTCTCGCCCGCCTCCTTCGACACGCGCGTCAGCGGAACGGCCTTGCTCTTCGGACCGATCTCGACGCGTCGCCCGGTCTCGACGAAGGGCGTGACGTAGGCGTTGAAGCCCTCGCGGAAGCCGAGCCACTTGCCGTCGGGCGAGATCGCGAACTCCGTCGCGAGATCCGAGATGTAGTACTCGTGCGGCTCGGAACCGTCGAGCTTGATCGAGGCGAGGATGCGCTTGGCCGGCGCGATCTGGTCCTCGCCGCCGTCGGTCTTGACGAAGAAGACGCGGTCGCTCGCCTTGCCGAAGCGCGGCAGGGAGCCGTCCTCGGTGATGAGGGTGGACTTGCCGCCGGACGATGGCACCTGGTAGAGGCCGGGATCGGCGGACCAGGCCGTCGAGACGAGATAGCCGCCGTCGGACTTGCGGTAGACGATCCGCGCACCGTCGGGCGAGAAGACGGGCTCGTAGTAGTGGCCGGGCTTGTCGGTGATCGTCTTCGAAGCACCGGTCGCGACCGTGGCAACTCGGATCGTTCCCAGGGTCTCGTCGTTCCAGGTCGCGTAGACGAGCGACTTAGAGTCGCGCGACCAGGACGGGAAGTACTCGTAGTCGGCCGTCTGCTTCGTCAGGCGCTTCGGCGTGCCGTTCGGGAGGTCGCGGACGTAGATGTACCCGAGCGCCGAGTAGGCGACGCGCTTGCCGTCGGGCGAGACGGAGACCCACCGCAGCATCCGTACCGGGAAGACCGGCCCGGCGGAGTCCCCCCCTCACCCTGCCCTTCCCCCCGCTGGGTGGAGAGGAATTCTTACCGGACGAACCCTTAGCCCCCCCTCTCCCCGCGGGAGAGGGTCGGGGTGAGGGGCGCTCCCTCCGGCCCCACTGATGTACGGCGAAGCCGACGCCGCCATGACGCCCGTCAACACATCCACCGCAAACCGCACCGCCGACGCCGTCTTCCGCGTGTCCTTCACGTGAAACGGAATCTTGTAAACCTGGTTCCCCGAGAGGTCGGCGCGCTGGAGAAACCCTCCCGACCAGAACACCACCGACTTCGAATCCGGCGTCCACGCCATCCCGGGATAGACCCCCTGGATCGCCCACGTCTCCTGCATGTCCCGCTCGAGCCCGTCGTACACCGCCCGCTCGACGCCCGACTCGAGGTCCTTCACGAACAGCACGGACTTGTACCGAACCCGCCGCACGAACGCGAGCGACTTCCCGTCCGGCGAAGGCGTCGGCCGGATCGATCCCCCCGGACCGGTGACGTAGTTGACGATCTTTCCCGTGTCGCGGTCGAGACGCTTGATGACGTAGATCTGGCCGTTCGGATCCTTGTTGTACTCCCAGATCTTTCCGGGCGTCGTGTCGGCGGACCAGTAGAGGTAGCGGCCGTCGGGCGAGAACGCGGGCTCGCCGTCGTCCTTCTGCTCGGTCGCGCGCTTGGTCATCTGCAGGCCCTCGCCGCCCGTGCGGTGATAGAGCCAGATCTCGCCCGCGCCGAGCGAGCGCGTGCCGGTGTAGTGCTTGCGCGCCGCGATGAACTGCGAGTCGGGCGCCCAGGCCGGGCTGTTCGGCAGGCGGAAGCTCTCCTTCGTCACCTGCTGCGGGTTCTTCCCGTCGCGGTCCATGATCCAGATGTTGTCGCCGCCCGAGCGGTCGGACGTGAACGCGATCCACTTGCCGTCCGGCGAATAGCGCGGCTGCATGTCCCACGGGATACCGGACGTCAGCGCCCTCGCCTCGCCGCCCCCGAACGGGATCGTGTAGATGTCGCCGAGAAGGTCGAAGACGATCTCCTTCCCGTCCGGCGACACGTCGAGCGACATCCACGTGCCGGACGTCAGGTCGAGCGAGACGGTGTTGTCGTAGGGATACGGCGGGTTCGCCACGTCCCACTTCGGCTTCTCTTTCTCCTTCTCCTTCGACGCATCCTCCGTCGGCGGCGCCAGCGGCGGCTTGTCGATCGGAGGCTTCGGCGGCTGCTGGGCCGGAGAGCGGCAGCGCGAAGAGCAGAGCCAGGGCGGCGGCGAGACGGTTCTTCATCGGGTGCGGTCCTTTCGGTAGGAGGCGGGCGGCATTGTACGGGAGGGCGGGCGGGAGCGCGACGAAGCCGCGTGCGGCTTTGAAGTCAGGAAATTAGGACTGACCAAGGCCTTCGCGGAAGCCTACCGGGCCGCCTCCGCGCCCGCTTCCGCCGTGCCCTCTAGGGCGGGGAGGAATTAGGGTGGAGAGCTATTGCGGTCGCCGTCCGCCACCCGCGGCCCACCATGCAGCAGCACTGTAGCGGCATGGCGCCTTCGGGCAATCGACAGCTATGTACGTCTCAGCTTGGCCCTGCGGCGGGATTACGTTCTGGAACCGTCCGACTTCGTGCCCAACTTGCGCGCCGTTCAAGTCCATTGCCGCAATTTCGAACCATGACTCGTCAGCGGTCACTGGCTGGCCGCAAGAATTCCGGCCTGTAACCTTGATTCGGATCCACTGACCGCCGGGGTTTGGCTCGGCCGAATAGTTCATGCATCCGGCAAGCTGATCACTGCGCGACCTGGCATCGGCGGGCGGCCCCATCGGGCGCTCGAGGCTTGGAATCGAGGAAATATCTACTGTCGGTCGCGGCGTGGGCGGTGGCGCCGTTGGATTGGCTGTCGGCGTTATGAGCATTAGCTCGGGATCAGGAGTCCAAGTCGGCTCGGCTTCACGAGGCGCCCGTGTCGCGGTGACGACGACGTAGAGGGTCTTGGGCTCAGGCGTCGGAGCCCCGGCGGCTGGTTGAGGATCAGACCTCGTACAACCGGGAAGTGAGATGGCGCAGAGGAGGACGCCCAGGGTTACGGGGCTTCTCATGCTAGGGACCTCTCAGTTCGGTTGCGATCTAATCTGATCGATTATCGCGTAGCAAGGGCAAGACGGAAGAATATTTCCCCAGCCTCAAGCCCCGGCGCGAGGCGTCCGCCAGGGTGCCGGATGGAGCTCTAGAGAGGCGTACAAGATCTCGCCGTCTACTTAGCCCGGCGGGGAGGGCTCTCAAGAATGTTCAGGGACTCGAACCGGCGAATCAAGACTGCCCCACAACGCGCGCAACGCTCCTATCCATTTGTCTCTGGGACGATAAACGCCGCCTGCCACCTTTCCGGAACCGACTCAGGCAGCCGCCATTCGACAGTTATCGGCTTATTCCCCTCCCAACGTACGAACTTGACGTCTCCGCAATAGACGAATGGGCTGGCCGTGCCCTGAGGGCTTTTGCTTCGAGCTCGCACGAAAAGGTGGGATGCAATTCCAAGTGCTTGATGATCTCGGATCTGCCGCCCATGCTTGCTCTCTTGAGCCGTGCGATTCTGGCTCTGCCACTGGAAGCGGTCGGCGCTCAGGAAGCGGTCCTTGTACTGAAACTGCTCCGCATGACTACCCTTGTCCAGGGTTACGAGTAGAAACATGTGCTTGCCCTGAGGAATAAATCCCTGCTGCCAAAGAAAGGGCGAGTAGTCGAGGCCAAAGAGCTTTGGGATTTCCTCCCTCGAATAGCTCCTCCAGAGCTGAAGCACTCCTTCTCGGCGGCCCAGGGGGATCAGTCTTAAGCCCTTGTTGCCCTTTTCGAAGGCAACACGATGACTCGTTCCCGGTAATCCGGCGTCAGGGCCAAACCACCCGCGGAGGACCGAGCCGAGTTCGTTTTGCTCCGAACCGGTCCGTCTCAGAATGTTTACAGCCACCTTGACGAAATTGGCTTGATAGAGGTCCCCATCCACGGTTACATCAACCCACCCCTCAGGGATTCCCGGTACGTCTGCCCGATTCGGTAGAAAGACGAGTGGTCGACCGTTCGCGTGGCTCACAGCACACTCAAAGCGAGTGTCGCCTGGAGCGGGCGTTCGTGCGCGGTCGAGGTACTCTACAAGTCGCCAGTCGGCGACCTCACGGGTCAGCTCTTGCAGTGCCGACCTTGATCTTCCGGAAGCAGTCACAGTGGTCCGGAAGATGCCCTCGCGGTACTCGAAATAGGGGACACCGCTGGTCCCTTTTCCTCCCACCCAGGCGTTAATTGGGTTCCTCTCCAGCAAGTCTGCAAGCATGGCGTCATTCTCGAGGGACTCACCGAATTCACCCCGAAGCGTCTCCGTCCTGACAGCCAGGGTTCGAACGCCTTTCGTCAATTCCGAGACTGAAATTTCGCCGGGAAAATGGTCGCCGTTCAGCATTGCCAGGAGCACCAATATCTTGAAACTCTTTGTCATTTCGGTCGTTTCGAGGGAATCTAAGAAAGCTCCAGCTTCGCCTATAGCCGTTCGTTGCGTGTCTGTCATGTCCCCCATGGCTTCGACGAACCTGAGCCAAGATCCGTGGCTCTTTCTCGCCGAGCGCGGGTTGTAGCCCTCGTGAAACGCTTCGGTGGCTGTAGGCCGAACGCCATGCAATTCGCGGAAGTCCTCATAGAAGCGGCGGAGCGCGTCTAGCTCAGCCTTGGGGATCCGAAGGAGTGCTCTGAGGACTTCAATCGCCTTTAGATCGTAGGTGACCTCACAACCCGGCGGCAGCTCAATGGTCCCTGCTTGAAGCCGGTCTAGAGCGTCTCGAATCGCCGAATCGCCGCTCGGCAGCTGGAAGAGCGTTTGCGGTTTGAGAAGGAAGGTTCTGTGGTTGCCGATGTAATCGATGACAGTGAGGTGCGACTTCCCTTCCGCCTTTCGAAGCCCCCTTCCCAGTTGCTGAATCCAAAGGATCCGAGACTCCGTAGGGCGAAGCATCATCACCGTATCGAGGTCAGGAAGATCTACGCCCTCGTTGAACATGTCCACTGCGAACACCACGTCCAGCGTTCCGGCCTCGAGTCTTTCCAGTGAGTCGGCTCGAGGTGCGCTTGTGCTGCCCGCGTGGACGGCAACAGCACGAATTCCTTCCTTGAGAAAGAAATCGGCCATGAAATCGGCGTGACGCTGCGACACACAGAACCCGAGGGTTCTCGTGCCACCCCGCTGGCGGTACTGGTCGAGGGCATTCTTAGCACGAGTCTGCGTCGCCACGGCTTCCGTGAGCGCTTCTTCATCGAACCGAGAGCTACGCCACGGGATATTTCGGTAGTCAACCTCGTCCGGGACTCCAAAGTAGTGGAACGGCGATAGGTGACCGCGCGTGATCGCCTCGGCGAGGTCGCATCGATACACCATGTTCTCCTGGCACAACCCAAGAAGATCGCCTCCGTCAGTGCGCTCTGGTGTAGCGGTTAGGCCCAGCAGAAAGTTTGGGCAGAAGTAATCGATCAGGCGCCGATAGGTTGACGCTGCAGCGTGATGGAACTCGTCTACGACCACGTAGTCGAACGAATCCGGCGCGAAGCTGTCGAGATGACGCTGCTTCCCGAGCGTCTGGATGGAAGCGAATAGGACATCGGCCTCGAGGTCCTTCTCTTCCCCGGAGAAGGAGCCCAAACGTGCTGTCGGGCGGATGCTCCGAAACGTCTTTCTTGCTTGGCCGAGAATCTCCTCCCGATGTGCGACGAATAGAACACGGCGGTACTCCGAGCTATCGAAGGCGGAAAGCCAGGTCTTTCCCAGACCGGTGGCGAGGACCACAAGGCCCGCCGTATTCCCCGCCTCCCGCGTCTCTTGAAGCGCCCTCAGGGCTTCTTGCTGGATCTCGTGAGGCTCGGGAGGGGGTGGAGGAGTCTCGATTTCGATTGCATCAGCGGCTACAGGCTGGGGGGTCTTCCGCTCGCGTTCATAGACGTCGATCCAATCATCCGTAAGTGGGCGAGTCGCTGGATGGACGAATAGCCGTTCGAACCCATCGAGCACGTCGCGGAAACCCGCCGCATCGCGGGAGGACACGACGCGGTAGTTCCATTCGATCCCATTGACCAGCGCGCTCTGGCTTAGGTTCGAGCTACCGATGAAGGCGACGCCATCCCCGTCTGTTCTTGTCACGTAAGCCTTTGGGTGAAAGGAGGTCTTGAACGGTCGATCGGCGTACTTCGGCTCTGGCGACTTGGTTTCGAAGATTCTTCGGTCGATGTTCCCTTCCAAGTCGAGAAGCCTCCTCAACGCGCGAGGCTCAGTCACGTCGAGATAGTTGCCGGTCAGGAAGCGAATCCTCCCGCCTCGGTTGAGGACGTCACGAAAGTGCTCTTCGAGGCGGGCGATGCCGTTTTCTAGAACGAAGGCGACAGCAATGTCCACGGCCGTTGCCTTTCCGAGTTCGTGAACTAGATGGGGTAAGAGCGGGTCGCCTTCGCCCGGCACAAGGTAACGAACTTCGTCTGCTCGCTTTGGAGCTTCGGCCGGAGTCGAGTAGTCGCCCTTTGCCGGGATTACGTGGCGGACGCCACCTCTCGGGTTTGAGTGATCACCCACTCTGCGTGGAATGACATGAACGTGCAGGTGTGAAACAGACTGACCAGCAGCCTCGCCCAGGTTGATACCGACATTGAATCCGTCGGCCGGGAAACGCTGTCTGATTGCGTCGAACGCAATCGAGATCGCTTCGGTTAACTCAAGGCGCTCCTGGGACGTTGCGTCAGCCCAGCCCATCACATGACGCCTAGGCACCAGCAGAGCGTGGCCCGGAGCAACAGGAAAACCATCCCAAATCCCGAGTGCGAGCCTGCCCGTGTGGAAGATCCGATCAGGCCCGATCTGGCAGAAAGGGCAGGGCCCCGCGGCGCTCACGCTTCTGAGCTCTTCAAGATCCGCATTGCACCCGAGAGCCCGGCAGTCATACAACTCGCGCACCGCCAATTCCGAATCGGCCGATTGGCATAGCGGGCTGCGTGACAGATCAGGCAGCGGTGCTCGTACCGATAGCGTCCAGCTCGCTTCGGTCGGTTCGGCTTCAGTATGCAGCTGCGCAATTTAGTGGTCGGTTCGAACCCAGCGGCTCGCACAAGTCTGGCCCATTCTTGACCATGTGGGCGCACCTTTCTACCCATCGCCTCATGAAGGACGAAATGGGCTGCCTCGTGGCAGAGGATCTGAGCTAATGCCGGGCCCCGCGACTTCAGGACGCTGGGATGAAGTTCGATACGTCGCCTAGAAGGTAAGCATCTGCCCAAGGTCGACCGTAGCAACGGATTCGGAACAACATCGATGGAGCGTGCCAGCCCCGGCACTTCCCAGAGCCGTTCCCAGCGATCTAGCAACGCACGGGCGCGGGCCGCGATCATGGCTGCTCAACGTCCATCACGGGCTCGGCGAGGAACGTAGAGATCTGAGAGACGAAACCCTGGTGGTGCATGTGCGTAGAGTACTCGTTGCGGGTCAGCGACTCGCTCCCCCCCGCTCCAGGGCCTGCTTCAGTGCTTCGACGAACTCTTTCGCTTTTTCCGAGGCGCTCTCATGCGGGCCCCATCCCGTGACGATGTCCGGCTCGATTCCGTTCCTGTAGCTCGAGCCGTCGCGGCGGTACGCGACCGCGTCGGGCATGTGCAGCTCGAGTGCCGAGTTCGGGAACGTGGTCGGGTAATCCCCCAGGCGCCAACCGGCGCCGCCGTCCGCGGTGTGTTCGCCGATCACGATGGCGCCGCCGTAGTCCTGGAGGTTGCCCGCGAGGAGCTCGGCCGAGGATGCGGTGTTCCCGTCGACCAGCACGGCGAGAGGGCCTCGCCAGGTGACGCGCGGGCGTCGATAGTTCGCCGGTTCGAGGGCGTTGTAGCGGGAGGCCCACGGGCTCCGGGGCGCGTCGAACTCTGCGACCGCATCCGACTCGTAGGCGAGCGGCGAGGTGAGCTGAGAGCACACGGGCGATCGATAGACCCAGATCACGCCACGGTCGCAGGGTGCGGATGCTTCGGCGCGGGCCGCATCGACCTCGAAATAGGTTCGTTCGAGGGACTTCCTTCGAGCCGCTGACATCGGACAGATTGCCAATGCCCGGTCGAGTCGTGACAGTTGACCCTCGAGCTCGGCAACGGTCCTGGAGCTCCGTATGAATGCGACGGGGGGCCTCGGCAGATCCCGACCGGTCACGACCCGGCGCAGGGCCTCGTACCAGGAGTTTCCGCCGGGATTCCCGGTCAGGTCGAGGACGACGAGGTTGACCCCCGCCCTCTCGAACTGCCGGATCCTCGATTCGAACTCGAGGATCAGGCGGTTGTCGACGGCCGCGTAGAACGTGAGCCGGCATTCGCCCTCGCAGGTCGTGGAGAGGGTAAGGCGCAGCCGGCTCCATTCGTCGCGGCAGGTGTCCACGTAGTCCGGGTCGGAAAAGGACGCGACACGGACGAAGCCGACGCGTTTGCCCGCGACCGTCAACACGCCGCCGAAGAAGGCGTTTGCATCGTCGAAGACTTTGAATGGGGCGTGTTTTTCGAAATCGAGGTCGGGCCTGGCTCTCCTCAGCCACCCGTCGTACTCGAGTGTCGCGCAGGCGTTTTCCGGCGGCGTGTTGCGGGACAGAACGTCGACCTTGAGCTTCTCTTCCTCCCAGTCGGGCTTCGGCGCCCGGCGCAACGAAAGGTGGCCATCCTTGAAGGCCCTGACGAAGCGGCGCATGGCCGCTTCGGCTTCCGCGCGCGACGCGGCTCGCCGGATGCGCTCGGACGTCTCTTCGTCGAGAGCGGGTAGATCGAGGTCTCCCTTTTCAAGGGTCCATTCGAGGTTGGGATAGCCCTCTTCGATCGCTTGCTTCAGCTGCGTGTACTCGTCGAACCACGTTCCTCGCTCCTTGGCCGCCTTGTCGGTCCAGAGGCGGGCAAGCGCCATGAGGTCGAGCGCCAGGGCAGCGGCGAGCGCAGATGCCGCGCCGATGAGGAGGACGATGCGAAGGAGACGGCGAAGCCGCCCCTCGGGATTCAGTTTCATTTGGAGGGCTACAGGGTCGCACGGAAGCTGGACAGTTGATGTCCGGGTGGATGGGCGGCCACCTTTGACGAGCCGGGCTTACGCCCTTTCGCCCCCGGACGCCATCTGTCCCACCCTACCTGTGATCGTTGCCTCTCCAGAACGAGAGGCCAATATGAACGATCTTCCGGGCTTCCTTCAGCCCCCCGCGGGCATTCGCCGCGCCGACAGGCCGGTGCGCGTTTTCGGGATCGACCTCGGTACGACAAATTCGTCGATCGCCGAGATCCGCTGGGACCCGCGCCAGGGCGGTCGTCCGGCGATCCGCTGCCTCGACATCCCGCAGGGCGACCGCGGCGACTGCACCGGCCCGCTCGTGCCCTCGATCGTCTCGACCGCCGGCACTCCGGCGCTCGTGGGCTGGTCGGCCAAGCGCCTGGGGGCGCGGATGGGCGAGATCGGGTGCCAGGCGGAGCGAGACATCTTCGTGGGGACGAAGAACGAGATGGGGCTGCTGCGGAAGTATTCGGAGGCGCCGGCAGGATTCCAAACGCCGCCGGAGATCGCGTCACACATCCTGCGCTTCCTCCTCGGGTCGGCGCTCGGGGACGATCCGGCGGCGCCGGACGCGATCGCGATCGGCGTGCCGGCGTCGTTCCAGACGGCGCAGCGCAAGGACACGATCGAGGCGGCGCGGATGGCGAGCCTGGAGATCCCGGAGGGAGCTCTCCTCGACGAGCCGACGGCGGCCTTCCTCGACTGGATCGCCACGCACGGGACCTCGGAGCTCGGCCTTGCGCCGAACCGTCCGGCCAACGTGCTCGTCTTCGACTTCGGCGGCGGCACCTGCGACGTGGCGATCCTGCGGGTGACGGCGAGCGCCGGCGACGGACGCCTCGAGACCTCCGCCCTCGCGGTCTCGCGTTATCAGCGCCTGGGCGGCGGCGACATCGACGCCGCGATCGTCGAAGAGGTGCTCGTTCCGCTCCTCGAAAAGCAGAACGGCCTCGCCCCGTTCGCTCTCGAGTACGACGACAAGGCGCGCGTCATCCTGCCGGCATTTCGCCTGCTCGCCGAGGAGCTGAAGACCAAGCTCTGCGACCGCGTCTGCTCGCGCCCGCCGGACGTCATCCCGGAGCCGGGGTGGTCGGCGGCGGTGAGGATCCCGGGGGCCTTTCCCGTGCAGCTGAACGACGGGCGCCGGTTGACTCTGACCGACCCCGCGCTGTCGGTCGACGCGTTCGAGAAATTGCTCGGGCCCTTCCTCGACCGGGATTTTCTGTACGCACGCGAGACCGACTACCGCATGACCTGCTCGATCTTTGCTCCTCTGACCGAGGTGCTCGACCGCGCGAGGCTGGACCCGCACCAGATCCACTGCGTGCTTCTCGCCGGAGGAAGCTCGCAGATTCCGCAGATCCGGGAGGCCGTGGCCGGCTTCTTCGCGGGCTCGCACCTGCTTTCCTTCGACACTGCTCTCGCGGCGCAGACGGCCGTTGCAAGAGGGGCCGCCTGGCACGCCTTCGCGCTGGCGCTCATGGGGCGCGGCGTCGTCGAGCCGGTTTGCGGCGACCGGATCGCCATCCAGACGACCTCCGGTCCGGTCGAGCTCGTCCCGGCAGGCAGCCCGCTGCCCTATCCGTCTTCGGACCGCTGGGCGCATTACCTCGGACTCGCTCTGCCGCGGCCGTCGTTCCCGGAGCCGCTGGAGCTCCGAGTCGAGCTCGTCGGCTGCGAGAACCGCCCGCTCGGGAGCGAGGTCTGGACGATCCGGGAGCTGACGAGCGGGTCGACTCCCCTCGGCGTGTCGTACCGCCTCGACGCCAATCAGGACCTTCACGTGCGCCTCTCGGTCGAGGACGGACCGTGGCGCGAGATGCTCTTCGAGAATCCGCTGACGAACCTCGTCAACCCGGGCTCGAAGAGGGCCCGGATCCTGGAGCTGGAAAGCAAGGTAACTCGGGAGGATCTCCCGGAGCCGGTCCGCGTCGAGAAGACGACAGAGATAGCGACTCTCTACGGGGAGCTCGGGATGCGCGAGAAGGCCGTCGACGTCCTGCGCCGCCTGCTGCGGGAAAAAGGGGGTGCCGACGCCGGCCTCCTCTATGAGCTGGGTTTCGCGTACGGGACCCTCGGGGACCACGCGAGGCAGGAGAAGTGCCTTCTCGAGAGCGCGCGGATTGCCCCGCGGTGGCCGACGCCGGCGTTCAGCCTCGCGGTCGCGCGGCACCGACGGGGCCTGGACGGCGACGCCCTCGAGAGCGTCGAAGAGGCGATCGCTCGCGAGTCGGACGCGTCGGCCTGGGTGCTCAAGGCCGAGATCGAGCGGTCCCTCGGCAAGCCGTTTGACGAGAGCCTGCAGACGTCCATGCGAATGTTCGATCCGGTCTCCGTGCTGAACAACTGGGAGCTCTTCTGGTTCGAACGGGGCTCCGCGTTGATGGCCAAGCCGGATCAGGTCGAGGCGGCGCGTGCGGAGCGACGCCGGAGGCTCCAGGCCGTGGAAAAGGCTTCGCCGCGCGGGGTGCTGCCGGACGTGGCCCCGGCGCTTCGACGGTCCGAAAGGGTGAATTGAGTAGGACGGGGAGAGTGACGCCGTCAGGGATTGCGGATTGTCATCTCCCTCTCTTCAGAAACTCGCCGGGCGTTTGAACGAGGACGCCGGCGATGCGCCTCCCCATGAGAGGGCCGAAGTCGCGGAGGTCGCCGGTCAACAGGTGAGTGGATTCTGCGGCGATCGCGGCTCCCAGGATCGGCTGATCCTTCTCGGGGAGCCGAACGCCCGCAGGAAGCGGTACCGGCCGCGGCTCCGGCACGATCCGCGCGTCGCCGAGCAGACGCTCGAGACGCGCTGTGCGCACGGGCGTGTCGAGGTTGCGCCGTGCCTCCTCGGCCGCATAGCCCGAGGTCAGCAGCTCGACGTCGCTCAGGCGCCAGAGGGCGAGCAGCCCTGGCGCATCGCGATATGCCGCCGAGAACAGGACGTTCGCGTCCAGAAAGACGCGGCGCATCCGCACGGACCTCAGCTCTTACGGCGGCTGGAGCGGCGGCGCTTCGGCACTTCAAGGCCCAGCCGGCGGATCTCCGCCTCCGCCTCACGGCGATCCTCGGCATTCACCGCATTTGCGAGGAGAAACTCGGCTTTGCGCTGGGGCGTGTAGATCTCGACCGGTACGACAGCCGCCGGGCGAAGCAGCACGCCGTACTCGGACTCTTCCGCGACGACCATCGTGCCTTCCTCGAAGCCGTACTGCCTGCGCAACTTCGCCGGCAGGACGATGGTGCCGCGTTTGCCGATGCGCGTCGGTTCGCCCATGATAGCAGAATATCAGAACTTCAGATGATCTGTCGGCTCATCGAGTCCGGGATCCCTCGCTGCGCTCGGGATGACGGCGAAAAGGCGCTCGGGATGACGGGCGTCAGGGACAACCCGGGCTACTACCGCGGTCGACTACCTATCCCGGCAGCAACTCCATCGTCTTCTTCCGCCGGCGCTCCGCCTGGAGCCCGCGCACCCACTTCCGGTTGGCGCGGCTCGAGTACTTCGTGGCGTAGGCGTCGTCGATCGCGTCGTTGAGGCGCTCGCCGCGGACGGGCCTCGCGCGGACGCGGATCGCTCGCTTGGCGTCGCCGATCCGGATCGCGCCGCGCGGGTCCTCGAGAAATACCTGGCGCCAGCCGGTCGGCTGGTCGAACCAGGGGCGCACGAAGGCTCGCCCTTTCGCGACGACGACCCAGATGCCGAGGAAGCGATGGTCTTTGCCGGCGCGGATGCGCAGGATCGGCGATTCGGCGAGCCGGGAGAGGACGGGCTTCGAAAAGCGGCGGGTCTTCATTTCACGCACCTCGGTGACTCCCCTGCCCCGGGGATCGTACTCCGCCCAGGCCCGGCCCTGATGTTCTTCAACAGAAGTCCTGTGTTGCTTTGATCTCGTAGGGGCGGCGTTGCCGCCGTCCGCGGGCGGGGACAAGCCCCGCCCCTACGCGTGACAGGACACTGGAACGTCGGGTCGTCCGGCCACGGGCGGGGACAAGCCCCGCCCCTACGACCGACAGGACACTAGAACGTCGGGCCGTCCGGCCAGTGGAGACCCAGAGCCTTCGCGAGAAAGACCGCGAGGTGCCGCCGCGTCAACGGCGCGTCCGGACAGTAATCGCCGCCGCCGCATCCGAATACCGCCGACCTCCGGTCGGCGTTGCCTACTGCCGAGGGTCTGCCTCTGGTGGCCGGCTCGCTTCGCTCGGGATGACGCGCTGGCGATCCGTATCGGATCGTCAGCGCGTCAGCTTCTGGAACCTCGGGTTCCCGCGCAACGAGTCGAAGTTGGGGTCGATCTTCAGCCAACCGGGCGAGAGGAGGGAGGGCATTTTCAGCAGCGGCTCGAGTCGGTCGAGCGCCTTCTCCGGCTCGCCGGCGAGAATGTAGATGCGGGCGAGCACCTGCTGATCGTAGGCGCCGGATACGGCATCCTTCGCGATCGGCATCAGCTCGACGGCGCGCAGGCCCTCACGGATCGCTTCCTCCTTCCGGCCGAGGTAGGCGAGCGCGAGGCCGTGGAGGATCAGCCGCTGGTCGTCGTCAGGCGCCTGGCGGAGCTGCTCTTCGAAAGCCTTGCGCGCCTCTTCCGCGTGAAGACGCGTGCTGGCGGCGTCTCCCTTGAGAGCGTAGGCCTGCGCCAGACAGATCCCCAGCGCCGAGCGGTCGTCGTCGAATGCATCCGGCGTCAGCCGCAGCAGCAGTTCCCGTTGCTCCTCCTCCAGAACCCAGACGAGATCGTTGTACTGAGCGAAGTAGGCGACGAGCGCCGTCGGCTCGATGTCCTTCTGGGCGGATCGAATCACTGCCCGGGCGCCCGCGAGGTCTGACTGGCCGAGAGACGCCATCGCCCGATACTCGATGACGTTCAGATTCGACGGCGAAAGAGCGCGGGCCCGATCGAGCGCGGCGATCGCCTCGGGGAAGCGTCGGAGCAGGAACAGCGTGGTACCCAGCCTCCTTACGGCGGCGACGGAACGCGGATCGAGCTGTTCGGACTGTTTCGCCTGCGCCAGAGCCGCTTCGCCGAATCCCATCGCCAGCTCGGCCGACACCGACGCCCCGAGAAGGTCCACGGAGTTCGGCGCGAGACGCAACCCTTTGGCGTACTGCTCGCGCGCGCGCGGGATGTCGTGAGCGATGAGGCGCTCGACGTTTCCGAGCGCGTGGTATCCCTCCGGCCGGCCGGGCGCGAGCGCCAGCGCCTTCTCGGCGGCCTGTCGCGCGCGCTCGGCGAGGCGAGGATCCGGAAGGCCATTCGCATAAAGGAGCGAGCTCGCCGTGGAGACCCGCGCCCACCCCTGCACGAAGCCGGGATCCAGAGCCACCGCCTGCTCGTACAGGGCGAGGGCCCTCCGAACGGTGGGAGGATCGTTCACGGCCATTCCCTTCGAAACCTCCTCGCCTTTCAGGAAGGCGTCGTAGGCGGCGAGATTCTCGGTGGGTCGTTCTGACAGGCGCTTCTCCTCGCCCGCCCCGAGCGCTCCGCCGAGCGCCTGCGCCACCCGGGTCGCGATCTCCGATTGCACCTGGAAGACGTCCGTGATCGCCGCGTCGAACGGCTGCTGCCACTTGGAGGTCGGCGCGTCCGGGCGCGTCACGTCGACGAGCTCCGGACTCACGTGCACCCGGCTCGCGCCTGCGGTCTTCTCCCAGCGCACGGTGGCCGTGAGGAGATACGAGGCATTCAGCTCCTCGGCGATCTGCTTCGGCGTCTTGTTGGTCTTCTTGTACGGCGTCGAGCTGCCGCGCGCGATCACCTCCACGCCATGTAGAGAAGTCAGCTTGCCCCGGATCTCGTCCGCCATGCCGTCGGCGAAGTAGTCGTCCTCGGGCGATCCCAGGTTCTCGAACGGGAGGACGGCGATGCGCGTGGGGCCGCCCTTCGAGGAGGAGGCGCCGGGTTTGGACGGGCGCCAGAAGAGCAGCGCCGCGACCGCGAAGACGAGGGCGAATGCGGCGATGGCGACGACGGCTTTGCCGGGACCGCGACGCGGCGAGGGTGGGACGACGAACGAACCGCTCGTGACCCCGGTCGTCGGACTCGACGCCTCCGACAGCGCGAATGCGACGTCCTTGGCGGACTGGAAGCGGTTCTCGCGGTCCTTCTCGAGGCAGTGCTTCACGATGTGGTCGAGCGCGGGCGAGACGTTCCGGCCCGACTGCGTCAGCTCCTGAGGCTCCTCCTTCAGGATCGCCGCGATCGTGTCGCTCGCCGTGTCGCGCTTGAACGCCTTCTTCCCGGAGAGCAGCTCGTACAGGATGGCGCCGAAGGAGAAGATGTCCGTCCGATGGTCGACCGGCAGGCCGCGAACCTGCTCCGGCGACATGTAGCCCATCGTGCCCATCACCGTGCCGGGCTCGGTGTGGCCGCCGCCGGTTCCGGTCGGTGCGCTCGTCTGCTCGCCGGGAGCCGCGTCGACCCGCTTGGCCAGTCCGAAGTCCAGGATCTTGACGTGTCCGTCGTTGGTCACGAAGACGTTGTCGGGCTTCAGGTCCCGATGGACGACACCCTTGCCGTGCGCGGCGGAGAGGCCCTTCGCGATCTGGAGCGCCCAGTCGACCGCCTGCTTCTGCGTCACGGTCGAGCCGTCGAGCTTGCCGCGCACGGTCTCGCCCTCGAGCAGCTCGGTCACGGCGTAGGAAACACCGTCGTGCGTGCCGAAGTCGAAGATCGAGAGGATGTTCGGATGCGAGAGGGCGGCGACTGCCTTGGCCTCGCGCTCGAAGCGCGCGAGCGCGTCGGCGTTGGAGGTCAGCTGCGACGGGAGGACCTTGACGGCGACGTCCCGGTCGAGCTTCGCGTCGCGCGCGCGGTAGACCTCGCCCATCCCCCCGGCGCCGATCGGCGCGAGGATCTCGTAGGGCCCGAGTCGGGTGCCGGCGGACAGTGTCATGGAAGCTGGGCGATTCTAAACGCGATTCGCCCGTTTCACTTCACGTACCGCGGCTGCTCCCCCTTCCCCCATGGGTCGTACTGTGCCGCGAAGCGCAGGCGATCAGCGAGAGGTGGGTGGTCATAGAGCCAGAAGGTGATGAAGGGGCCGGGGTCGGGATCGGAGAGGTTCGCCTCGCCGAGAAGCTGAAAGGCCTCGGCGGCCGCGCGCGGGGAGTCGGGGACGAGGCCGTGAATGGCCTCGAGGCCGTAGATGTCGGCCTGGTGCTCCTGGGAGCGGATGAAGCCGCTGACGATCGGCGTCGCGAGCTCGCCGGCGATCGTCAGGCCGAGCAGCAGGACGGGCATCGAGGCCCAGTCGGTCAGATCGCGGATGCCCCAGCGGCCGGGCTGGCGAAGGAGGCGGCCGACGATCCACGCGCCGAGCGCGAGCAGGACGAATAGGAGTCCCCACAGAAACGCGATCGTCTTCGGGACGTGGAGCAGGACGTAGTGGCCCATCTCGTGGCCGAAGACGAAGAGGGTCTGGGGGATCGTCGCTTTCGCGATCGTGGTGTCCCACACGACCACGCGCTTGGAGGCGCCGAGGCCGGTGACGTACGCGTTGACGGAGTTGTACTTCGAGCTCGCGTTCATCGCGAACATCTTCTCGGGCGCGATCGGGTGGCCGGCGCGGATCGTGACCTGCTCGATCGCGTGCGCGAGCTCGGGATGCGCGGGGGCGAGCGGGTCGAACTTGAAGAAGAGCGGATCGATCACGAGCGGCGTGACGAAGATGAGGAAGACGAGGATCGGCAGCAGCGCGAGCCAGAACCAAAACCACCAGCGGCGCGGGCTCTTGCGCAGGATGGCGTAGAAGAGCCACACGAGCGGGATCGCGATCACGAGGCCGACGAGAAGGCCCTTGAGCTGGTCGCCGAGCCACGACGGCCAGGTCTGGACGGATTGGTCGTAGAAGAGGGCGAGGTGGTGACCCCAGGCGGCGGTCGGCAGCTCGAGCACGGACTGGGTGATCAGGAGGAGCGGGACGAAGACGGCGGCCTGCCAGAAGCGGCGTTTCGTCACGGACTCGGCGCGATCGCGAAAGCGCGGGCCAAGGCGCAGGGCGATCAGGGCGACGAGGACGGCGCAGGTCCAGAGGAAGGAGAGGAAGTGGAGGCGGTAACGGGCGCGCGAGTAGGCGATTGCCTGGGCGCGCTTTTCGGGAGTGAGGCGGTAGTCGGTGGGGGCGGGGGTGGTTGCCGAGGGAGCGGCGCTCGCCGCGGCGGCCGGCGTCGGCTGAGCCGGCGGCGGCGTCGCGAGCTGGGCGGAGAGGGTCGAGGCGAGGACAACAGACGCGACGAGGAGCAACAGAAAGCGAGCAGTCATGACGGACAGAAGCTTATCCGGGGTTCGGGTCCCCCGTTGAGCGCCTCCCTGATGGGTATGATTATTGAAGAGAGATCACGTCCATGTCTGGCGTACGAATCACCGTTACCCTTCCCTCCGAACTCGTTTCCGAGATTGACCGGCGCGAGCGCAATCGCAGCCGCTTTGTCCTCGACGCCGTCCGCCGGGAAATTCATCGCCGACGGCGGGAGGAGCGGCGACGGTCCCTTGACCACCCCCATGTCGACTCGAGCAAGCTTGCGGACGCCGATCTCGGCGACTGGGGCGCCCGTAGGGGGCGTGACGACTCGGATCTGCTCGAGCCGTCCTCATGTCGCGCGATCCGGTGGGTAGACGGGCGCGGATGGGTGGAACGCCGCAAGTGAGGCTCCAGCGCGGCACCGAAAAGTAACTTGGAACTCAGTACCCTTTACCCCTGACCCGTCACAGAGAGGGGGAGGAACGAGCGGGCTCCCCCTCACCCCCTGCCCTCTCCCGCCGGGAGAGGGGGAAGAAAGGGAGGATCGGACGAGCGCCGCGCTGCTGGCCAGGTGGGATTTCCCACTTGAATACAATCCCACCGCCGCCTATGATTCACACATGAGCGAATCAGCCAGGGCCAAAGGCGTTTACCGGCTCCGGCCGGACTCCAAGGGCCGGATCACGCTCGGCAAGCTGGCCGAGGGGGTCAGCAGCTATCGCGCGCGCAAGCAGGCGGACGGGAAGATCATCCTGGAACCCTTCATGGAGATCCCGGCCGACGAGCGATGGCTCTGGGAGAACAAGAAGGCGCTCGAGAGCGTCATGAGGGGCATCGCGGACGCGAAGGCGGGACGGCTCGTTTCGCTTGGTTCCTTCAAGAAGTATCTCAAGTAGCGGCGCGTGCCGTTCTCCGTGGTTTTCTCCGTTCTGGCGGCGGAGCAGCTTGCACGACTGGAGCGGGACCGCGGTCTGGCAAAGCGGCTGAAAGCTGTTCAAAAGACGATCGGACGGCTCGAGACCGATCCCCGACATCCTGCGCTGCAGAGCCATCGCTTCGTCTCCATCGCGGGCCCGAATGGCGAGGATGCCTTCGTATCGTACGCCGAGCAGAAGACACCAGCGGCGTACCGCGTGATCTGGTGCTACGAACCAGGGCAGGGCAAGATCACGATCCTGGCGATCGTGCCTCATCCGTAGGGCGGCGCGCTTCAGCAGCAGCCGGGTGTCGCCGCGTCTCTCGCGCCGCCGTGCTTGCGCTGGAGCATGTCCTCTGCCCAGCGCTTCCATGCCTCTGACATCCGGGGCACGGCAAGGAGGCGTTGGCACTCGTCGCGGTCGCGCGTGTAGATGCGGAAGACGTCGCGGACGGAGAGGTCGTGATCGGGCTTTTCGACGACCTCGATCGCATCGCCGGCACCCACGTCTCCCTCTTTCACGATTCGCATGTAGGCGCCGGGCCGGAGCGCTTCGGTGAAGCGACGGATGAATTTCGGGTCGTTCATCCGGACGCCGAGGCGCCAGCACGGGATACGCGGCTCGGAGATTTCGAAAACGGCTGAGCCGATGGACCACCGCTCGCCGACGAGCGCGTCGTTGACTTCGATGCCTTCGGTCGTCAGGTTCTCGCCGAGCTCGGCGGGCGCGAGCGGTCGGCCGATCTGCGTTTCCCACCAGCGCGTGTCCTCGACGGCGTAGGCGTAGACGGCTTTGTCGGGGCCTCCGTGCGCCTCCCGGTCGGCCTGGTCGTCGCCTCGGAGGTTCACGCCGGAAACGGGGACGCGGCCGGAGACCGGCGACTTCCAGATCGCGCTGCGCGCGGGGCGGCCGTGGTAGTCGAAGTCGCGGGGCCGGCCGACGCTGACGGTGAGGACGCGGGGCGTAGTCATCGACTTCACGCTACCGCTCCCGGGGGTGGGGCGGGAAGGGGGGATTCGGCCTGCGGCTCACCTTACGCTTGTCATCCCGAGGAGCGAAGCGACGAGGGATCCCGGACTCGACGAGGGGCGCGGCTCGTTTAGTACGGGATCCCTCGCTTCGCTCGGGATGACAGCTTGAAGGGGCTCGGAATGACAGCTTGAAGGGGCTCGGGATGACAGGCTTAACGATGACAGGCGTGAGCGGGCGTGACAAGCCCCGCCCCTACGGCATCCAGCGCCTGCTTCTACTTGCCGCTCGCCCCGGCTTTCGCCTTCGTCCTCACCCACGCGTAGTTGACGTTCGGGAGGGAATTGAAGTCTGCCGCCTGCTTGCAGTAGTCCGCGGCCTTCGCGGCGTCGCCCTTGCCCTTGTACGCCACGCAGAGGCGGTAGAGGTTCTGCGGGTTCTGCTGGTTCGCCTGCTCGAGCTCGGCGATCGCCTTGTCGTAGTTCTTCTCGGCCAGCGCGACGATGCCGTCGAGCTCGTGCGCGTTCTTCTGCTGGAGCGGGTTCTTCGACGTCGAGGCTCCCTGTCGGTAAGCGTCGGCCTCTTTCTTCGCCGTCGCGAAGTCCTTCTTCGCCGCCGCGACGCGCGCGAGGTTGTAGTGAAGGACGAGTTGAGCGTTGTTCTTGATCTCCGGCGAGCGGTCCGAATACTGGATGAGCTTGGTGGCCGCTTCGTACTCGGCCTTAGCCTGATCGGGCTTGCCCATCTCGAGGAAGATGGTTCCCTTCAGGCCCTTGTCGAACGCCATCGCGCCGACGTCCCTGGTCTTCTCGCCCAGGGTGTACTGCTTGTCCGTGTCCTCGGCGGCCGCGGCGAGCTTGCCGCCGTCGATGTGGACGACATTGAGCGCGAAGAGGCCCGTGCGGGTTTCGCCGTCGTTCCGGGCCTTCTTGATCATGCTGGAGAGCTCGGACGTCGCCTCTCCGGGCTTGCCCTGGTAGAGCAGCGCCATCGCGATGCCCTGGTGAGCGTTGAGGAAGTTCGGGTCGATCTCGAGCGCCTTGCGGTATTGCACGATCGAGTCGTCGAAGCGGCCCATCTTGAGGAGGAGCTCGGCGTACGAGTCGTACGGGTTGGGGTCCTTGGGGATGAGCTCGATGTAGCGCTGGAACGCCTTCTCGCGCTTCCGGGTAGTTGACGTTCTGCCGGTAGGCGTAGCCGAGGAGGTTGAAGGCCGACGAGTAGTTCGGATTCAACTCGGTCGCCTTCTTGTAGTGCTCGATCGCCTTCGGGAAGTCCTGCTGCCCGAAGTAGAAGCCGCCGAGGTTGAAGTGCGCGCGCTCGTCGTTCGGATACGCCACGACGAGCTCCTCGAGAAGTTGCCCCTGTTTCGTCGCGTCGTTGTTCGCGCCGGCCTGCGTGGCCAGGATGAGGAGCTTCTCGCCGTTCGACGCCTTGTCGGCGAGGGCGACGGCCTTGTTCAGGTGGGTGAAGAAGTCCGTGCCCGTCGGCGCCGAGTTGGCGAGCATGAGCTCCGCCCACGCGAAGTTCGCGTCGATCTCGACGGCCTTCTGGAAGTGCGCGATCGAGTCCGTGATCTGCAGCTTCTCGAAGAGATCGCGGCCCTGGAGGAATTCGGCCCTCGCTTCGGGAGAGGACGTCGTCACCGGGATCTTGCCGTCGCCGGCGGGTTTCGGCGTCGTCGCGGCGGAAGCCGCGGGGGCGGCGCCTTCCTTCTGCGCGCAGGCGGAGAGCGAGAGACCGACCGCGACGCCCAACGTCAAAAGAAGCCCGAGAGATCGGTTCGTGCGCATTCGTCTTCCTCCTTCGCGTAGGCGAAACCGAGCGGGCCGTGGTGCCCGATCGAGGGTGTGTACGGAGGAGGCGGGGCGATGTTGCGGGGGGATGTGTCGGGTTGCGCGGTCGGATTCCTGGGAGGATTCAAGAGTTCGACGCGATACGGATCGTTGGTGGGACGGGACCGGTGATCGGACGTTGTTCGGCGGCGTCGGCGTATCGAAGTGTCACAAGCAGTCCGAGCGTGGGTCAAAGTGGCTACATGCCACTCCGAATCTCCTCGACGCTGGCGATCCACAGGTCGAGCGTGAGCCTCAAGGCTCTGTCAGTTGCTTCGAAGACATACGGAGCCATGTCCGACTCATATCTGGCGTGAAGCGTTGCCATGTCGAGCGGAACGGAACCGGCCAGGTAGAGGAAATCCTCGCGATCCCTGGGGCTGTTCCGATCGAGTTTGGTCAGGGCCAGATCGTAGGGATCAAGGGTCATCAGCCGCAGGCGGTTGAAGGCACCTGGAAACATCTCAGAAAGCCGCTCACGGTAGTCGGCGGGCTCGACTCGAAGGACGACGACGTCGATGTAGACCTTGTACTTCGAATGTAGCGTCGAACCTTTGCCTGCCATTGAGGCTATCTCTTTTCGGGAAGCCTCGGGCAAGACGCCGATCAAATCGATGTCCGCCGTGGGGCGCGGCATGCCGTACTGCATCGCAACCGCGAAGCCGCCGATGCAGTGCAGGGTGGTCACCTTCGAGACTGCGGCGTCGAGCTCGCACAGGAAGCCGAGCCAGGGTTCTGGGATCTCAGGCGGCATAGGGAAGGTGCTCCGGACGCAGGTCGGTAAGCACTCGCCAGCGCTTCGCCTCATCCGGTCGGTTGTCGCGCAGCCAGCTCCTCTCGACGGAGGTCATGGAGTCCCGGCACAGAGTGTCCTCGCGCGCAAGGATCGAAGGCTCGAGCCGTCCCTCCTCCCGTCGAAGGCGGGATGCGGCACGCGCGTCGCCCCTTCGCTCGGCGACCTCTCGCGCCAGAGCGGTCACGTATCCGAGGCGGTTCTGAAGGTCGCTCCGCTTGGAGCGGTCGACCAGCCAGTTCCAGTCGAGTTCAGGAAACGTGAGTGCAAGCCAGGGCAATGCTTCGACGACGCGCGCCTCGAGATCCGGGTGCGAGAGAAGCGAGCAGGACCTCTTCCGGCGCCTGCTTCGCGCGGCCGCCGAGGTGGGCGAACGGCTCGTAGCCGAGAGCGGCAAGACGCCGTGCAAGGTCGGAAGGGGGAACGAGGGATCGCTCCCGATCCGGAAGCGAGACGTCGGCGCCAAAGACTTTCCGCGCGGTCCTGGCGAGACTCGGAGAGGCGCTTCTGAGTCCGCGCTCCAGTAGGGAGAGGTAGCCCTGGGAGACGCCCAGACGAGAGGCGGCTCGAGCCTGCGTCCAGCCCTTGCGGGCTCTTGCTTCTTCGAGAGGCACGGCGTTGCCGGTCATGTCATGGCTATATTACAATATATTGTAATATGACTGCAAACCATAGCGGAATAAGGTTTTGAATCACGGGTCGTCTAGCGCGGATCCCTTCCGCGACAGCATGTCCGCGCAGCCGCCGGAACGATTCATGCATGCACCGAATCCCGGTGCAGCCGAGATCCTCCGAGGGGTTCCTCGGGAGGTCTGCCCTTTGGGCAGTGAGGTCCCTGGTTTCGCTCAACAGGCCGGGATGTCTCCCCTGCGCCCGGAGTCCTCCGCCCGATCGATGGACACCGCCTTGCGGAAGGTCGGCCTCAACTCGGCACAGGCCGGCCTTCCATGAAGATTCGCGCTTTCTGTTTCGATCGAACGGAGGTCTCAATGTTCCAATCCAATGCAGCAGGTCGACCCCTGCCTTCGTGGTTTCCGGTCGCCTTGCTCCTCTTGCTCGCCGGCACGGCGGGGACGGCCATCGGCGCCCAGGTCGCCGGGCCTCAGAAGCCCATCCAGCCAAGACCGGTGTTCACGGAAAACATCGCCTTCGACGTGTCGCCTCCCCTTCGGACGCTCGCCGCGGCGCAGCGCAAGGGACTGCGGGTGCCGTCGGAAGAGGAGATCGAGGAAATCCGTCCGGAGCCCGTGGTGCCGTTCAAGGACCAGGGCTACTCGGGTGACGGAGCGATCCAGTCGGGGACGCGGCAGATAGCGGCCCCGGCCATTCCCTCTCCCACGACGGCCTTCGAGGGCCTCAGCAACCAGGACAACTTCAACTTCTTCGGCGGCCGGGTCAATCCGCCCGATCCCGTCGGCGCGGTCGGCCCGAACAACTACGTCGAGATGATCAACCTGATGTTCGCCGTCTACGACAAGTCGGGCAACCTGCTCGCGGGACCGACGGACACCGGCTCGCTCTGGGCCGGGTTCGCGATTCCCGACTGCACGGATCCCTCGGGCGACCCGATCGTGCTCTACGACAAGCTCGAGAATCGGTGGATCCTGTCGCAGTTCACGACGCGCGGCCTCGACGACCCGACGCTTCCCTTCTACAACTGCGTCGCCGTCTCCGTGACCGGGGATCCCACCGGTTCCTACTATCGCTACGCTTTCGAAACGACCTTCAACGGCGTCTTTTACTTTCCGGATTACCCGAAGTACGGGAACTGGAAGAAATCGTACGTTCTGACGTCGCGCGATTTCGGGCCGACGGTCGAGTACGGCATCAGCGTCTATGCGCTCGAGAAGAACAAGATGATCGCGGGTAGCCCCAAGGCCCGCATGGTCCACTTCTTTCTCAACTCGGACGACATTCCACTCAACCTGATCGGCGACGGGCTTCTGCCGGCGGACTTCGACGGCACGAAACAACCAAAGGAGGACGCGGCCATTCCGGTCGTGGGCACACAGGACGACGACGCTCCCTACGGCGCGACGTTCGACGCGCTGAACATCTGGGACCTGCGAATAGCCTGGAGCGCCCATCCCACCGCTTCGCTCACGCTGGCGGCGCAGCTTCCCGTGGCGAGCTTCGACTCGGTCTTCCCGTGCGCGCCGACGTCCCGCGACTGCCTGCCGCAGCCGGGGATCGTCGACCACAACCAGTACCTCGACATCCTCTCCTATCGGCAGCGGCCGACGTGGCGTCTCGCCTACCGCAACTTCAACGGGTACGAGGCGCTGGTGACGAATCAGGCCGTCGAGGCGCTTCCCGGCGTGGCCGGCGTGCGCTGGTACGAGATCCGGAGGGTGAACGGCCAGTACTCGCTCTTCCAGCAGGGCACCTTCGCGCCCGGAGACGGAGTCCATCGCTGGATGGGCTCGATCGCGCAGGACCGCAACGGCAACGCGGCGCTCGGTTACAGCGTCGTGAACGGCGTGGACGTCTTTCCGGGGATTCGATACACCGGGAGGCTCGCGGGCGATCCGGCGGGCCAGATGACCCTCGGCGAGGCGACGTTGATTTCGGGCACCGGCGTCCAGCGGACGACGAACTCGCGCTGGGGCGACTACACCTCGATGAACGTGGACCCCGTGGACGACTGCACGTTCTGGTACGTCAACGAGTACTACACGCTGGCCGGGCAGGTGAGCTCGACGGCAGGCTGGCAGACTCGGATAGGCAGCTTCAAGCTGCCGGGGTGCTCGGGGCCGTAGCGACGGTCCCTTACTCGGAGACCATCGGGCCGGTTTGAGGAATCCGACCTCGCACCGGCCCTTTTCTTGCACTGCATGAGGCGTACCTGAGGCCGGCGCGCGGCGGTCCGGAAACTGTCTTAGGATGCGGCTCTACCGGATCCGTCGAAGGAGAAACAACATGCGAAACTCGCGAGCCTTGCTGGTCGTCCTCATCGCCGCCCTGTGCTGCGCGTTTCTGGTGAAGGCGCAGGAGGCCCAGCCCCAGGAGCCCCGGAAGATCACGGTCGTGGCGAAGAAGTACGAGTTCACGCCGTCGCAGATCGAGCTCAAGGCCGGGGAGCCGGTCGAGATCACGTTCACCAGCGAGGACACGAAGCACGGGTTCGTGTGCCCGGAGCTGAACCTCAAGGACATCACCTACGAGAAGGACAAGCCGGCGACGATCACGTTCACGCCGGAGAAGCCGGGAACGTATCCCTTCAAGTGCTCGCACCTCTGCGGGTTCGGTCACAGGAAGATGAAGGGCGCGTTCGTGGTGTCGGCGCCGTAGGGCGCGGTCCGAGAGGGTGGCGGGTCGAGTACGGGATCCCTCGCTGCGCTCGGGATGACAGGCTTAAGTCGCTCGGGATGACGGCGTGAGAGGCTCCGGATGATTCGTTCCGCCGTTGGCGAGCGGATTGTCCTCAGCCACTCCATCACGGCCCGGGTCGCGTCCAGGTCCTCCTCGTTGTAGGTGAGAATCTCTTTCATGATTTCCTCCCTCGTCCCCGGGTCGGAGGTTTCGCAGGCCTCGATGTAGCGGGCCATCGCGAGGTTGCCCTGGTACTCGGTGAGCCGGCGCTCGAAGCCGACGAACTTCTCGACGACTTTGAGGCCGTAACTCGGGAGCGGGAGAACGACGGAGGCCTTGACGACCGGGAGGAGGTCGACGAGCCGTTCCAGGACGCGGTCGGCGGTGCCGGATGGGGCGGCGACCAGGTCCTTCGCTGCGAAGGAACGGGCGGGCTTCTCCGCGAGGGGGAGCCAGAGGTCGGGGGCAGGGTCGCCGATCGGAGCGCTTCGAGTTCGGGATTCCTCGTCGCCTGGCTCCTCGGAATGACTGGCCTCGGAGTGACTGGCTTCGAGATGGCTGCCTTCGGGATGACCGGCGATTGGGGAAGCGCTCGACTTCTCTCCGTAGCGCTCCATGTAGTCCCTGATCCTGGTTTGCTCGTAGTTGCCCCAGTGCACGAAGCGCAGATTGGGGCGCTCGGCCAGAAGCGCGGCGCAGATGGCGAGGAACTGGTCCCAGCCGGCGCGGTCGCCATCGGGGCCGAAGCCGGCGAGGGCGGGGAGGAAGCGGGGTGAGGAGCCGCGGTAGTCCTTGACGCCCCAGAGATAGATCTTCTCGAGCTCGTCGAGGTAAGGGGGAAGCCCCTCGAGATCGAGCATCACGCAGTCGTCGGCGTCGGGCAGGTCGGGTGCGGCGACGACGACGGGCTCGCCGGAGAGAAAGGCCTCTGCGCTGCGACGCAGGCCCGGGACGAATCCCCGGATGCGGGACTCCGTCTCGCCCTCCCAGAAGAAATCGAAGTGCGCGGCATCGTCGATCGCGTCCGGCAGCGCCTGAATCGTCGAGATTCCGCGCGCGTGGAGACTCCGGGCGCGTTCTTGATTGACGGTCGTCAGGAGCGCGACGTCGCCTGCGGCCACGGCCTCGCCCCAGCAGCGGTCGTGGAAGCCGCAGCCGTTGCACTTGGTCCACCCGACGGGCTCGTAAGCCTCGAGCGAGGCGAGGCGCATGCGGCGGTGCTCGCTCAAGGCCTCGATGACCGGGGCCTGCCCGGCGTAGGGCACGCGCACGATGTCGCCTGCACCCGCATGAATCTCGAGCCCGCGCGGCCGCTGCCCCGCGGCCCGCTCGTAGAGCAGGCCGTAGATCTGGAGCTGCAGGGGGATCGCGAGATGACGGCCGGAGGTCGGTTTGCGCGCGAGCTTGGAGTCGCGGATCACGTAGCCGGCGCCGTCAGGGTGGTTGACCAGGAAGTCCGGTTCGCCGACGAGCTCGCAGGGCTCGCCGTCGAGCGAGACCCGGGTGCGGAATCGGGGCTGGTAGATCGCGGTGGCGCCGGCGCCGATCGCGGCGAGGGTGCGGCGCTCGCGCTCTGTCGAGTCCGTGAGGCTGGAGAGGTCGACGACGCCGGAGAGCGCGGCCAGATGAGCCCTCTCGTGCCGCAGGCCGAGATTCCGGAGGAGCTCGTCGAAGGGGCTGTCGGTCGAGGTCTCCTTCTCGCCCCGGGCACGCAGCGCGACGCGGCGCGCGCAGCGGGACGGGCGGTAGTAGTCGTAGACGTCGGTGGCTTTGAAACGCACGTTCCCCATTGTCGCCCGGATTCTGTCGGCGCCGGCTGGACAGATGTTGCCCCAGGAATCGTGCGTGCGACGAAGAAGACTTGCGCTCCGGGAGGCGGCTCGTCGAGTACGGGATCCCTCGCTGCGCTCGGGATGACAGGCAAAGGCGCTCGGGATGACAGGCTGAAGGCACTAGCCGCGATACGATTCGCTGCAATTGCGTTCCTTGCGGAGGTCTCGATGCAGCGTGTTCGTCGGGTCTTTCTGTGGGTCTCCCCCCTCCTCTTCTCCCTGACCCTCGCCGCCTCTCCGGTGGAACCGAAGATCGTCGAGGTCGGCACGGCGCGCGGGGTTGCCGGGCAGACGGTGCGCGGATCGCTCGTCGTGGCGGAGGCGGCGGACGGGTCGCCGGTGGCGCTGCCCGTGGCGATCGTAACGGGCAAGCAGGGCGGACCGGTGGTGTGGGTGGAGGCGAGCGCGCATGGGGACGAGTACGGCGGGCCGCGGGCGGTGCAGGACGTCGTGAAGAGCCTCGATCCGGCGGCGATGTCGGGCACGGTCGTCGCCGTGATGATCACGAACCCCCTGGCGTTCCGGGGGCTTCAGCGCGTCAACCCGAATCTCGACGACCTGGAGGACCTGGGCGACGCGTTTCCGGGCAAGGATCGCTTTGCGACGGAGCGGATCGCGGCGGCGATCACGGCCAACGTGAAGCGCGTGGCCGAGTACTTCATCGACCTCCACACCGGGGGCGACCGGTTCAAGCAGCATCCGTTCGTCTTCTATTCGGTGACGGGCACGGTCCCGGCCGATCGCTACGACGATCTGGCGCGGGGATTCGGCGTTCCGACACTCTGGCGGGACACGGCCAGGGTCTTCTCGAGCGACGCCGCAACGACGCTGGCCGCGGCGGGGATCCCATCGTTCCTTCTCGAGGTGGGCGGCGGCCAGCCGCTCGAGGCGGCGGACCTGCGATTCCAGGCGGACGCCGTGCGGAGCTTTCTGCGCAAGGTCGGCGTTCTTCCGGGGGGAGCGCCGGCGCCGGCGGCGCACACGCTCGTGACGGGATACCGCATCGTGACGAACGCGCGCGGCGGGTTCTTCGAGGCCTCGGTCAGGCCGGGCGACCGCGTCAAGGCCGGCACCGTGCTCGGGAAGATGTTCGACGTCTACGGCGACACGGTCGAGACGATGACGGCGCCGGCGGGGACGGACATCGTGCTCGGGGTGTCGACGTATCCGGCCGCCGCGACGGGCGGGTGGTTGTTCGAGCTGGGGACGGGGCTGCGAGAGGTGCCGGCGGGAGCGAGCCTAGGGGAGGCGAAGTGAATAACTTCCGCGCCGCGTCGAGTACGGGATCCCTCGCTGCGCCCGGGATGACAAACTAACGTCCGAGGCGAGCAATCACGGCGAACGGCGGATGCGCCGGCGATCCCGGGTCTGGGCGGCGCGACGTGACCCATATCGAGACACCGCGTCCCGGACACTCGAGCCCTCCGAGTCGCGCCCCTCGCTGTCGTAGCGGACACCCGCCCCTTTCAGGGGCACGACATGACTCTCGATCGCCTCCCCGAAGTCACGTCTGGCCGTTCGAAGATCGAACTCGGATTGCAGTCCGAGCCATAGCTCCGCGCTCGTTCCGAAGAAGCGTCCGAACCGCAGCGCCGTGTCGGCCGTGATTCCGCGGCGGCCGCGCACGATTTCGGAAATCCGGGTCACCGGCACGTCCACCGCCTTCGCCAGCGCGTTGGCCGAGAGCCCGAGCGGTCGCATGAACTCCTCTTCCAGGATTTCGCCGGGATGGATCGGTACGAGTCGCTTGCCAGCCATGTTCTCTCCTTCAGTGATAGTCGACGATCTCGACTTCAAAGGCGTCCTCGCCGCGCCAGACGAAGCACAGTCGCCATTGGTCGTTGATTCGGATGCTGTGCTCTCCTTGTCTCTTGCCCCTCAGCGCCTCCAGACGGTTGCCCGGCGGAACCCGCAGATCCTGAAGCGAAACCGACCGATGCAGCAGCAGGAGCTTTCGTCGGGCAACCCGCTCGATCGACCGAAAACGAGCGACCTCTCGGTCCTGGAAGATGTCTCTCGTGTCTCTCGAGCGGAAAGACCGAATCATCCCGGAAATTATACCGGTTAACGGATAACGATACACTCAGCCTGTCGCAGGCCCATGGGAGACTTCACCATCGCGTCGGGTTCCCCCGACCAGGGAGAAAAGGCATGAAGCTGGCCTTGAGGCGCCTATTGGCTTCGACGATCCTCCTCTTAGCCTACGTCCTCGCAGCCCTCGCCCAACCCGCGCCGAAGAAGCTCGCGCTCGTCGGCGGGATGCTGATCGACGGGTACGACGTGCCGCCGGTGCACCACGCGGCGATCCTGATCGAGGGGAACAGGATCGTCGCGGTCGGGCCAGCGTGCGACGTGAGGATCCCGCCGGACGCCGAGGTCATCGACACGAGCGGGCGCGTGATGATGCCGGGGCTCATCGACGTTCACGTGCATCTGCAGATCCTGGGGCACGGCGACTACGACCGGTGGGATCCCTGGATCGCGAAGAACAACCTGGTCGAGAAGGTCGGGGAGATCTCGGCGAAACAGCTCCTGATGGCGGGCGTCACGTCGGCCGTGGACCTCGGCGGGACGCTGAAGGAGAGTCTCTCGGTTCGCGACCGCATCAACAGCGGCGCCATTCCGGGGCCGCGCATGTGGATGGCGGGGCCGTGGATCACCAGGGATCTCGGCGACTACTCCCCCGTTCTCCCGAACCAGATGCTCGTGGACACGCCGGCGCAGGCGGCGGCCGCGGTGGACAAGCTGGCGGCGGCGGGCGTGGACGTGATCAAGGCGTACGTCGGCCTCGGGCCGGCGCACTACAAGGCGATCGCCGATGCGGCGCACCGGCATCATCTGAAGGTCCACGCCCACGTCTACGATCCGGCCAACGTCCGCGACGCGTTCGAGGCCGGCATCGACGTTCTGACGCACGTCGGGTCGGCCGGGATGCCGACGTACGACCCGGCGCTCGTGAAGGCGATCGCGGTGAAGGGGACGCCGGTCGTCGTCACGGCGGCCCACCGCGCCTTTCTCTTCCCGGCGACGGTGGACTTTCCGGAGAGGCTCCAGGATCCGCGGTTGAAGGAGGACTTCGGGCCGCAGATCTGGGACGAGGTCCAGAGCTCGCTCGTCGGGTTCCAGCGGCTGAGCTACTTCTCGACGACGGACCAGGAGATGCGCTTCTCGAAGGCGTCGCTCGGCCAGTGGATCGAGTCGAACGCGACGATGGGCATGGGTACGGATTCGGGCACGCCGATGAACTTCCACACCGAGGCGCTGTGGCGCGAGATGAAAGCGCACGTGGACACCGGAATGTCGCCGCAGCGCACCATCTGCGCCGCGACGCGCGTCAACGCGGAGATCCTCGGGAAAGGCAAGGAGCTCGGCACGATCGAGCCCGGCAAGTGGGCGGACGTGATCGTCGTGCGGGGAAACCCGCTCTTCGACATCACGGCGCTCTCGAGCGTCGAGGTCGTGGTGAAGAATGGGGTGGTTTACAAGGGCGGGGCGGCGAAGAGGAAGTAGCGGGAAGGAGCGTCCTCCCGGGCAGCGCGAACCCCTCTAGGGAC
The DNA here is from genome assembly GCA_963710945.1 of uncultured Acidobacteriota bacterium. Classification (GTDB taxonomy): domain Bacteria; phylum Acidobacteriota; class Thermoanaerobaculia; order UBA5066; family Gp7-AA6; genus DAHUXD01. The sequence continues at coordinate 74,433 of CAVQCH010000007.1, read as the reverse complement.
GACCGCGGCGATATATCTCGCGCCGGTGGCCGATTCGAAGCACGAGACACCCGCCGGCCACGCGTGCGTAGATGACTCGAAAGTCCCCGACACGCAGGCGGAAGAGCCCGGCAAACTCGCCTGCCAACGCTTCGCCGCCCCCGCCTCTATCTCCGAGCGCCTTCTCGATCTTCTTCAGCATCCGGACCGCCACGGTGCGGTCGAGTCGATCGAGATCCCCGGCAACGGAGCCCTTGTACTCAACCCTTGCGGCGACCAATCCGCTTCCTCAGCTCTGCAGCGGAAATGATGGGGTCATCCTTGTCCCTCAGGCGGTCGAGCGCGATCTGGTAATCGGCGTACTCGGCTAGATATGACTCGAGCGCCTTCTCGATGAAGTACGTCTTCGGCCGATCTGTCGCGCGGGCCAGGTCTTCCAGAGCTCTCGCCGTCTTTTCGGGGAGGCGTACGGAAACCGAGGTGCTGGACATTGGTGCCTCACTAGTAATGCTTGACGTACAAGTATGCTCCACGGCCCGCCCGAAGGCAAGCGCCGGATAGGATGACGCTCCCGATGCGCGAGTACGTGGCGGCCATCGATCAGGGGACGACCGGGACGCGGTGCATCCTGTTCGACCTCGCGGGACAGCCGGCGGCCGCGGCTTACCGGGAGCACGAGCAGATCTTCCCGCAGCCGGGCTGGGTCGAGCACGACCCGCTCGAGATCCGGGAGCGCGTGGACGAGGTCATCTTCGAGGCGCTGAGGGCGGCGGCGCCGGGGCGCGTACTCGGGATCGGGATCACGAACCAGCGCGAGACGGTCGTGGCGTGGGACGCGCGCAACGGGCGGCCCGCCGCGAACGCGATCGTCTGGCAGGACATGCGAACGGCCGCGGAGTGCCGCGCGGCGATCGATCACGGATGGGAGAAGGACGTCCGCGCTCGCTCGGGGCTTCCGATCTCAACGTACTTCTCGGCGACGAAGCTCCGATGGCTGATCGGCAACGTTCCCGAAGTGCGGGAGCTCGCGGCATCCGGGCATCTCCTGCTCGGCACGATCGACACGTGGGTGATCTGGAACCTGACCGGCGGGCCGCGCGGAGGCGCGCACGTGACGGATCCGACGAACGCCTCGCGCACGCTCCTGTGTAACCTGGCGGACCTCGAGTGGGATCCGGTCCTCTTCGAGAGGTTCGGCGTGCCGTGGAGGGCGCTGCCCGCCATCCGGCCGTCCATCGCGCGCGAGCCGTACGGCTTCACGCCAGCGGACGGCCCCTTCGGCGCGCGCGTGCCGGTATGCGGCGACCTCGGTGACCAGCAGGCCGCACTCGCGGGACAGGGCTGCTTCGCGGCGGGCGAGGCGAAGAACACGTACGGGACGGGATCGTTCCTGCTGGAGCACGTCGGCGAGAAGCCGGTGCCGAGCGCCTTCGGGCTGCTGTCGACGGCGGCGTGCGCCGCGGCGGGCGAACGCGCCTATGCGCTCGAGGGCTCCGTCGCGGTGTCCGGCGCGGCGGTGCAGTGGCTGCGCGACAGCCTCGGGCTGATCGGCAGCGCGGCGGAGACCGAGGCGATCGCCGCAAGCGTGCCGGATTGCGGAGGCGTCTATTTCGTGCCGGCGTTCTCGGGACTCTTCGCGCCGCACTGGGACATGCGGGCGCGCGGCGCGATCGTCGGGCTGACGCGCTTTGCGAGCCGCGCCCATCTCGTGCGGGCGACGCTCGAGGCCATCTGCTTCCAGAGCCGCGAGGTCGCCGACGCGATGGCGGCGGACAGCGGAAAGGCGCTGTCGGTGTTGAAGGTGGACGGCGGCGCGAGCGTCAACAACTTCCTGATGCAGCTCCAGGCCGACGTGCTCGGCGTTCCGGTCGTGCGGCCGGTCGTGAGCGAGACGACGGCTCTCGGCGCGGCGTACGCGGCGGGACTGGCGGTCGGGGCGTTCGAGTCGACCGACGCGCTGCGGAGGCTGTGGAAGGCGGACCGGACGTTCGAGCCCGAGTGGGGCGAGGACCGGAGAGAGTCGGCGTTTCGAGAGTGGAAGAAGGCCGTCGAGCGGACCCGGGAGTGGGTGGAGGAGACGTAGAGGCTCACAGTCGTCCACGGCTCGTCAAGTACGGGATTCCTCGTCGCTACGCTCCTCGGAATGACAGGCTTAAGGGGCGCGGCTTGAGCCTGTCATCCCGAGCGCAGCGAGGGATCCCGGACTCGATACGCCGGGTCCCCTTCTCAATCGTTCCGGTAGACCTTCCCGTCCTTCATGACGAACCGCACCTTGCGCAGCGTGTTCACGTTCTCGAGCGGGTTCTCCGGCGTCGCGACGATGTCCGCGGCGTACCCGGGCGCGATCGTGCCGCGCTCCTTCTCCATGCCCATCAGCCGCGCGGCGTTCACCGTCATCGCCTGCAGAATGGCCTTCGGCGACACTCCCGCCTCGATGAAGCTGCTGATGAACTCCATCGAGAGCGTGCCCCGCGTCTCGCCGTCCTTCACGAAGCAGACGTCGGTCCCGAACGCGATCGGCGTGCCGATCTTGTCGGCGCGCTTCAGGCGGTCGACGACGATCGGGTGGTAGTCGTCCATCCCCATCTCGTGCGACGCGAGCACCGTGAAGTCGGTGCCGACGAGATAGACGCCCTTCGCCTTCATCAGCTCGAGCGTCGGGTTCGACGCGTTGTAGGCGTGCTCGACCGACGCGACGCCGCCCTCGGCCGCGATGTGCGATCCGGCGTCCGTGCCGCAGTGCGCCGCGACCTTCATGCCGCCCGCGGCCGCCTCGCGGACGAGCGTCTTCACGTCCTCGACCGAATAGAGGTACGGCTGGTCGTCGACGACGATCTTGATGACCTTCGCGCCGAACGTGATGTTCTCGCGCACGGCCTTGCGCATCTCGTCGGGCGTGTCGGCGTAGAGGTATTCGGGAATCCCGATGTCCGCGCGCTCCGGCGGGATGCCGTGGTACTGGCCGCCGTACGGCGCGATGATGCGGCCGGCGTTGACGACTGTCGGGCCGGGGACGAGACCGTCCTCGATCGCGCGCCGCAGGGCGGTGTCGGCGTAGTTGCCGGCGTTGCCGACGTCGCGGACCGTCGTGAAGCCCGACATCAGCATGTCGCGCGCGTTGGCGACGCCCTCGATCGCGCGGTAGGCCGTCGTCTCGATCGCGGTCGCCGCCAGCAGCGAGCGCAGGAGCGCCTGCAGCCCGTTGCCGCCCTGCGTCTTGAGGTTCAGGCAGAGGTGCGTGTGCGTGTCGAAGAGGCCCGGCAGGACGGTGCTCTTCGAGAGGTCCACGACGGCCGCGTTGGCGGGGATCGGCACGGACGGACCGACCGCCTTGATCTTGCCCGCCTCGACGAGAATCACCTGGTTCGTCGCTGTCGTTCCCGTCGCCGGGTCCACGAGCCGGCCCGCCTTGATCGCGGTGACCTGGGCCGGGAGCGCCGTCGCGGCGAACAGCAGGATCCCGGAGAGCCACTTCAGAGACGGCCTCATCGATTCCTCCGATCGGATTGTCGGTGGTCGCGTTGCGCCGAGGATCTGACCACAGGGAGGTGAGGCGTGTCGAGTTCGGGATCCCTCGCTGCGCTCAGGATGACACTGGAGGTTGGGTCGGCCTCGGTCGAGACAATCCTTATCAGTGGGTCTCTACTGCGTCTACATCCTGGCGAGCGATCACCGGACGCTCTACACGGGCGTCACGGGCGATCTCGAGCGGCGCCTCGTCGAGCACCGCCTGGGAACCGTCGAAGCCTTTACGCGGAAATACAACTGTCACCGGCTCGTCTACCTCGAGACGACGGAGAACGTGCTGGCGGCTATCGAGAGGGAGAAGCAGATCAAGAGTTGGGCGCGCTGGAAGAAGGTGGCGCTGATCGAGGCGCGGAATCCGGAGTGGCGCGACTTGAGCGAGGGGTGGCGGTAAGCTGGCGCCCGTCGAGTGCGTTCCTGACGCCTGTCATTCGGAGCGCCCTACGGTGTCATCCCGAGCGAAGCGAGGGATCTCGGACTAAATGAGCCGCGTCCCCTGTCGATTACGGGATTCCTCGTCGCTGCGCTCCTCGGAATGACAGGCTCAAGGGGCGTGGCTCCAGCCTGTCATCGCGAGGGACGCCCTACGGCGCCGTGGCTTTCTTGATGAGCGCGAGCGCTTTGGGATTCTTCTTGTACGCCTCGGCGTACGCGGCGGCGGTGGCCTTGTCGAGGCGCGCGCCGGCGGCGATGAGCTCTTCGAGACCGGGGTTGCCGGAGAAGAGGCCCATCTGGAGCGCCGTCAGACCCGACCAGTTCTTTGCGTCCCGCTTCGCGCCCGCCTTGAGGAGCATGCGCAGCGTCTCCCGGTCGCACTTGTCCGCGGCGAACATGAGGGCGGTGTTCTTCTTTTCGTCCTCCTTGTTGACGTCGGCGCCTTTCTTGAGAAGCACCGCGACGATCTCGTGCGCCTTGTCCGGCGTCGAGCAGGCCTCGGTGCCGAAGAAGACGATCATCAGCGGCGTGCGTCCGTTCGAATCCGCGAAGACATGGTTTGCCGACATGCCGCCGTCGAGGTACGCGCGGATCGCGGCCGTGTCCGCCTCGGAGAGCGCGCGGTAGAAGCTCGGCTCGTCGAAGGCGAGCTTGCGCTCGCGCAGCGCGGCAAGACCGCTCTCCTCGTTTCCCGAAGGCGCCGGCGCGGCGGTGGCAGGCGCTGCCGCGGCCTTCGAGGCGGCAGCGCCAGCGGCGGGCGCGCCAGCGGAAGCAGCCTCCGGCGCCGACGCGACCCCTCCCTTGATCGGGCCGGGGCTGCCGGCTCCCCCGCGCTCGATCCACTCGATGGCGACCTTCGCATCGTCCGCGATAAGCGGGTCGGACGCCTTCGTCAGCGGCCGGATCGTCTCGACGACGGGGCGGGCCTGGCCCTGCCGGTTGCGCAGGCACTGCAGCGCGCGCTGCCGCGCCGGGACATCCGCGCCCGTGACGGCGACGTCGGCGAGCGTCGCGACGACGTCCGCCGTGTCGAGATACATCACGTTGTACGCCGCCACGCACGCGAGCGCGAGGTCGTGGTCCTTGTCCTTCATTCCCTTGACGAGCACGGCGTTCGACGCCGTGGCGACCGACACCTTCTGCGCCTTCGGAATCGGGTTGGCGACGTTGCCGATCTCTTCGAGTGCGCTCACGGCGCTCGTCCGGACGCGCATGGACCTGTCGTCGGCGACGACGACGCGCGAGCTCCGGCGCCGCCTGCCAGGAAAGCCCCTTCACGCCCTTCAACGCCCAGCACGCCTCGATCCGGACGCTCTCGTCCGGATCGCCCAGCAGACGGATCGCCTCGGGGATCCAGCGCGCGGCCTCGCGCTCGGACGTCACCTTGCCGGCGAGAGAGATAGCCGCGTCGCGCGTCTCCGGAATGGACGAATGCGTGTTCGCGAGGGCGAGGTCGACGGTTCCCGGCGGAAGCTTCTTGACCGTGCCGAGCGCGCCGAGAAATGTACCGGCCCGACTCGGGACTGTCGCGGAGCGCCTTGTCGAGCAGCGGCATGACGGGCGCCGCGTTGTCACGGAGCAGGCGAGCGAGCGCTTTCTCGCCTGCCTCGGCGCTGTCGCGCTCGTCGAGATTCGACCGTCCGGGTGTCCCGCGATCGGCGGCCTCCGCGTTCCTCTCGATCCACTTGAGTATCGGGGGCGCGAGCTTCTCGGGCGGATCGATCCCGATCAGGCCCCGCGCCGCGAGGAACGCCGTGGCGTCGTCGCGAGAACCTTCGAACGCGCGGCGCCAGGCGGGTGCGAGCTGTGCGTCCGGCACGCCCATCACGGCGAGCGCTCCCGCGGCCCGAGCGACCACCGCGGCCACCGGATCGTCGAGCGCCTTCTCGAGCTCCGGCTTCGCCGCCGCTGCATCCTTTCCGGTTTCCCAGAGAGCGGACGCGGCGGCCTGGCGGACGGTGGCGTCCGGATCGGACAGGGCCTTCGCGAGGGCGGCGACGGCCGCAGGCTGCTTGCGCCCGCCGAGCCAGCGCGCCGCATCCGCGCGATCCTTCGGGTCCTTGTCCTTGGCGAGCGTCTTCGCGTGGTCCGCGATGAGCTCGTCTTCGTCGGACCGGGCCGGTGCAGCGATCGGCAGGGCGAGAAGGAGAATGATGACCGCAAGAGCACGTCTACTCATGGCTGGCGTCCTCGTTTGGGCGTGAGGTTACAGCGGTTTACGAGGCGCGAGCGCCGCCGGCGGAGGGTCGCCGGCGATCTGCCGTGCTAAGATCATAAGTTCCACAAGGACAAAGAATTATGGCGCTCACGGTGCATCAGGCCGAAAAGGAAGCGGGCTGGCGATGGGGCGGACTCTTCGCCCGGGGATTCGCCCGCCACTCGCGAGAGAAGCAGTTCGAGGTCGGCGTCAAGCGCTTCGGCCGCGTCGAAGTCCGCGGCAAGGGCAATTCGTGGGAAAGCGCGTTCGCCAACGCCGACATTCAGACGAACGGCCCGGTCTCGCGCCGCAAGGCGCTCGCTTCGCAGGGCCGCAAGACTCCCGTTCGCGGCTAGCAGCTAGGGACACGTCGAAAACGCGGACGTGTCCTGTATCGGCACGAACGCCGTGCCGGACGAGTTCCCGTAAACCGCCGTCGCTCCCGTTCGCGTATCGGTGACGGTCAGCGCGACCTCGACGTTCGTCAGTCCTCCCGAGAAAACCCAGAAGCGGTCGTTGACGGCACAGCCGTCGAGAACCTTGACGACGACTTCGATGTTCTTCGCGTCGAAGAACCAGAAGTAGCCCGTGTCGTCGGTGACCGGAACGGCCGCGGCGGCGCCGCTCGTGCCGTCGGTCTTGCGCCAGGTGGCGGTGAGGCGGAAACGGCCGTCGCCGAGGCAGAGCGCCGTATCGCCGGGACGGCACGAACCGGCGCCGAGCGGAACGAGAGTCTCCGCGACGTACGTGCTCCATCGGTCGCGTAGGGCGGCGTATTCACCGACGACCCAGATCCTGCCGGCGTCGGCGGGATCGAGCGCGGCGCCGAAGAAGTCTCCCCAGCGGTTGACGGGCTCGACGTTTCCGATCGGCACGACGTAACTCGCCGCGCCGTCCTTCACAGGCGTGCTCGGCTCGAGCGCCGCATCCGCCGTCGAGCGGACGGTCAGGCCGATGCCGGCGTACTCGTCGGCACAACTGCGCCCGAATACCATCGCGAGGTTGTTGCCCGCGTCCACCGCGATCGCCGGATAGAAGTACCAGCAGCCGTCCGCGCCGAAGGCCTCGTCCTCCACGAGGCGCTTTGCGGCGGTGTTGATCCGCGCGTAGCGCGCCCGGCTGTAGACGTCGCCGCTGTCGCCGACGGTGTGCGCAAACCAGACGGAGCCGTTTCGGGAGACGGCCGACGTGATGCTGCCGCCGCCCGTGTTGATGAGGCACGGAGTCGGGCAGCCGCCCGTGCCAGGAGAGCCGCCCTTCTGATTCGCGCCCGGAGGCTCGATGGTGGCGGCGACGGGAACGTTCGCCGCGGAGAGCGCCGGCGCCGCCGTCCCGGCCCCCGCGAGAGTCCAGAGCGTGACGAAGGTCCGCGTGGCATAGGGACTGTTGCTCACGAAGTACTCGACGTCCGGCGAGCCGAACGTTTGCGTCGGCCGCACCGAGTGCACCTTCGCGCGCGGAGGCGCGGGGTCCTCGAGATCCCAGAAGTCGGACCAGGTCGCCGCCGTCGCGCCCGCGTAGAGCGGATCCTTCTCGAGGACCCGCACCTTCGCGTACTCGAACGCGTCGTCGGAATAGCGGAACTGGTTCGTGGCGATGTAAATCGCCCTTTCGTCGAACCCGAGCGCCGGAAAGTCGGAGAAGTTCGCGGCGGGCGCGGTTCCGTTGACGTCGCCCGGCAGGGCCCACGAGTACCAGGGCGCCGTCGGGTCGCTCGAGCTCGAGACCGAGAGGAGGATCCAGGACTTCGACGCCGTGTCCGTCGCCGAGTAGAGGAGTATCCAGCGGCCGCGGAAATGGTCGTACGCGACCTGGGGGTCGTAGGGCAGGAGCGTGCCCGCGTGCGCCTCGGTGAGCTGACGGGAGAACCAGCTGGTGGCGGACGCCTGAAAGACGAGAGTTCCGGACTTCGAAAAGACGGCCCAGTAGCTGTTGACCGCGACGACGACGTGATTGGGACCCGCGGCGATGATGGGGTCGGGCGGGTTCACGAAGGTGGCGGCGAGCGCGGGAAAGCCGGTCAGCACCGGCGCGGCCTTCGGCGAGACGAGCCCTTCGCGAGAGGGCGCGCGGGAAGGGTCGTCGCGCTCGTTCGCGCCGCGCGGTGCGGACGGCGCGGTCCGGTTTTCGAGATCCGGCAGCGACGGGATCTCGTGCTCGCGCAGCGCGCCGCCCTCCGGCGCCGCCTCCTTCGCGACGAGAGCCGCGATCTCCGCCGGGGACGTCCTGCCGAACCGCCGCGACACGCCGAATGCCGGGCCGGCTGCGACCGGCTCCCGGGAGCCCGCCGCGGCGTACGCGGGCAACAGGCCCACCAGGAGCGCGATGCCCACGACGGTCCGCACGGGCAACATCAGCGGAAGACCGGGAGCACTAAGTAGAACGCGACTCCTTCGCCGGAGTGCCGCGCAGGATTCCCGCAACGCTGAGATCCTCGTCCAGGTCGGGCCAGCGGATCCCTTCGCCCCGACCCAGAATCTGCCAGTTCGAACGCTGCCCGACCGTCGCGTGAAGCAGGCGCGGGAACCAGGACAGAGGCACCGACACGCGACGACCGTCGACGAGCGAAACGGTCAGCTCGTCCTCCGAAACCGCCACGGCCCGGGCGAGCGGGCTTGTTTCAGCGACCGAAGAACTCATTCCACGCCTCTATGAGCATTGACTGATCCTCATCAACGATACGCTCGATCGCTCGAAGCTCGAAGGGGGAAAAGCCCCCCGGAGCCGCAACCTCAACGGGATCAAGCCACATCTTGGCGATGCTCCCCTCTCGCTGCACGTGGACGTGCGGCCTCTCGCGTCCCTCGTTACTGTAGAAAAAGAAGCGAAATGGCCCTCGACGGGCGATCGTAGGCACGCCCCAAAGGCTGACGCAGCGCACTGGACAGATGACGTCCGGGCATGCTTCGCCGCTAGACATAGGATTCGTGTCCAGGATGATCAGGCTGCGACTCGGACTTCTCGTCTCGTCCATCTGCGCGCTCGCCTGGCCGGCCGCTGCCGTCGAACCGGCGCCTCCCCTCGCCATCACCAACGTCACGGTGATCGACACGACCGGCGGGCCGGCGCGGCCGAACATGACGGTCGTCGTCGAGGGCGAACGGATCACGGCGGTCGGCGACGCCGCGCACGCGAAAGTCCCCAAGGGCGCGCGCGTGATCGACGGCACCGGCCGGTACCTCATCCCGGGCCTGTGGGACATGCACATCCACACGTTCTTCGGCGACTGGGTGCCCGGCGGCCGGGAGGCCACGCTGCCGCTCTTCATCGCCAACGGCGTCACCGGCGTGCGCGACATGGGAAGCGACCTCGATCCCATTCTCGCGGCGCGCAAGGACCAGGCGGAGGGGCGGCTGCTCGGCCCGCGCATGGTCGTGTCGGGGCCGATGCTCGACGGGCCGAAGACGCAGTTCCCGGCGGCGATCGCGGTCGTGACGGCCGAGGACGGACGGCGCGCGGTGGACATGCTCAAGGAACGCGGCGTGGATTTCATCAAGATCCAGTCGTACGTGACCCGCGAGGGCTACTTCGCCGCCGCCGAGGAGTCGAAGAAACAGAAGCTCGTCTTCGCCGGCCACGTGCCGGACGCCGTGCGCGCTTCCGAGGCGTCGAACGCCGGACAGAAGAGCTTCGAGCACCTGATCGGCGTTTTCGAGGGAAGCTCGACGGTCGAGGACGATCTGATGAAGGGACCAAAGGGGCCAGCGCGCTTTCTCGACACCTACGACGCCGCCAACGAGGCTGCGCTCATCAGACTCCTTGCGAAGAACGGGACGTGGCAGTGTCCGACGCTCTACTGGGAGCGCGGTCAGTGGCTCGTGGACGCGATCGACCCGGCGAAGGATCCCGACGCGAAGTACGCGCCCGTCTCCTGGCGCGAAAAGAGCTGGCCGAAGTTCACGGCCGGGATCATCAAGGACATGGACACGGATCCGCTCCCCGTGCGGGAAAAGTTCGTCGAGCACGAGCTCGGGATCGTGAAGCGGTTGCAGCAGGCGGGCGTGCCGTTTCTCGCGGGGACCGACACGCCGGCGGGCGTGGACGTTGTCCCGGGCTTCAGCCTCCACCAGGAGCTGCAGCGTTTCGTGGCCGCGGGCCTCACGCCCATGGAGGCCCTGCAGACCGCAACGATCAATCCCGCAAAGTTCCTCGCCCGGACGTCCGACTTCGGCATCGTCGAAAAGGGCAAGATCGCCGACCTCGTCCTCCTCGACGCAAACCCGCTCGACGACATCCGCAACACCCGGAAGATCGCCGCCGTCGTCGCAAACGGCCGTTATTTCTCGCGCGCCGACCTCGACCGGATCCTCGCCGATGTCGAGGCGTACGCCCGGGGGCACTGACCACCCCCAACCTGGCACGGTCCTGGCAGATAGAGTTCGGCCTCGATGAAAGACAACCGCAAGCGCCCGAAGGGGCGGACCGCACGGATCCTCGGCATCCTGTTCGTGCTCTGGCTCCTCTCACCGATCCTGGGCCTCATCGCCTTCCCCTTCGCGACGCGCTGGCTCCTGTCCGGCCCGAAGCTGCGCGCGCTCATCAACGCCCAGCCGCAGTTCCTGCTCCTCGACTACGACGAGGCGGTGTCGCGGTGGCCGGGGAAGCTCACGATCAAGGGGCTCCGGATCCGAGGCAGCGATCCGAACGTCCAGTACGTCATCCGGCTCGAGAACGCCGAGATCGAGTACTCGGTCCTCGCGCTCATCCGGAAGACCTTCAAGGTGCAGAGCCTGAAGGGCAGCGGCCTGGCGTTCGCGCTGCGCAACAAGCTCGAGCCCGCCGCGGCGAAGAAGGCGGACACTTCCGTGCTGCCCGAGATTCCCGGGTTCTCCGACCCGCCGCTGCGCTCGCCGGACGACGTTCCGCCGCCCCCGGATCCGAAGGTCTGGCTCGTCGTCGTCCACGGCATCGCGATCGACCGCTTCGACGACATCTGGGTGGACGCGTACCATTTCCGGGGCAGCGCGCGCGTGGACGGCTCTTTCGTGCTGAGGCCGGCTCTCTTCGCTCAGGTCGGACCGGCGAAGGTGACGCTCGCCTCCGGCGCGGTGCGCATCGGCAAGTCGGAAGAGGACATCCCCATCGCCGGCACCGTCTCCGCCACGTTCGACGGATTCGCGCCGCTCGAGTACCCGAACAGCAAGGTCTTCGAAAAGACGAGCGCCGAGATAAAGCTCGCCGGCAGCTTCCAGAAACTCGAAGCGCTGCAGCATCTTTTCCAACTCTACGGCAGGCGCCTCGGGGCCGGCGTCGGAAAGGCGACGATCGAGGGCACGATCGACCACGGGATCGCGAAGGGCTCCATCAATGCGGCGATCAACAACGCCGTCGTCCAGCTCGACAAGTACAGGCTCCAGGGCGACCTGGAACTGCACGTGCCCTTCCCGCGCTGGAACCTCGTCAGCGGCCCCATCGACGTGTCGGGATCGCGCGTCGTCGTCTCCGATACGCGCGTCTACGGATCGACCGACCCCTGGCGCTGGGCCGGACGCTTCGACATTCCGTCGGGAAAGATCGACGTGACGACGACGGCGACCGTCGAGGCGAAGACGCAGGACGCTCGCCCGCTGCTAGCGATCCTGGGCGTCGATCTGCCGGGCTGGACGAAGGGTCTCCTCACGCTCAAGGATTTCTCGGGATCGGCCCGCGCCGTGCTCGGCCCGTCGGTCGTCCGCATCCAGGACTTCGACGCGAAGGGCGACACGTACAGGATCCAGGGCCACTACGTGCGCGAGAAAGGCGCGACCGATGGCGCCTTTCTCATCGAGTCCGGCATCCTGAGCGTCGGCGTCGAACTCGACGGCAAGGCGGCGACGGTGAGGCCGTTCTTCGCCAAGCAGTGGTTCGCCAAACAGGGCAACGGCTCGGGCGAGGCCGCGTCGCGCGCGGGAAAGTAGAAGTCCCCAACAGGAGGTCGACATGATCCAGGCCGCGGTTCTCTCTTCCCTGCTGCTCTTTCAGACCGCCACACCGCCCGCCGCCCCCCGCGACCCGTCGCTGCCGCCCTCGGAGGCGCAGGCGAAGGCGGCGCTCGATTCCTCCCCGCGCCACGGGGAGTTCATCGACGTCAAGCAGTCCGCCGGCGGGCCGGCGATCCGGACCTGGATCTCCTATCCCGAGCGCAAGGACAAGGCCGGCGTCGTCATCGTGATCCAGGAGGTTTTCGGCCTGACGGACTGGCTGCGAAGCGTCGCGGACCAGCTCGCGAAGGAGGGCTTCATCGCGGTCGCCCCGGACATGATCTCCGGAATGGGACCGGGCGGCGGCGGAACCGATTCGGTCGCCAGCCGCGACGACGCGGTCAAGCTCGTGCGAGCGATCACGCCGGAGGAGGCGACCAAACGCCTGAACGCCGTGCGCGACTGGGCGATGAAGCTGCCGGCGGCAAACGGCAAGACGGCGACGGTCGGCTTCTGCTGGGGCGGCGCGCGGAGCTTCGCCTTCGCCGCGGCGCAGCCGGGCCTCGACGCCGCGGTCGTCTACTACGGCACGTCGCCGGAGTCGCCCTCGGACTTCGCGGCCATCAAGGCGCCGGTACAGGGCCATTACGGCGGCGACGACGCGCGGGTGGACGCCACGATCCCGCCCGCGGAGGCGGAGATGAAGAAGCTCGGCAAGACGTACGAACCGCACGTCTACGACGGCGCGGGGCACGGCTTCCTGAGGGATCAGGACGGGCGCGACGGCGCCAACCTCAAGGCGACGAAGCAGGCCTGGCCGGTCACGCTCGTCTTTCTCCGGGCGCGCCTCCAGTAGAACGGCGCCGCCGGCGCGCGGCTACTGCGGTGGCTTGTCCTCGAGCTCGCGCATCTTCGCGAGCGCGTCCTCGTTGTGCGGGTCGAGCTCGAGCGATTTCTGGAACGCGCTCTTCGCCTGCGGCTTCTGCCCGGCCGCGAGGTACGCCTCGCCGAGGCCCTCCCAGGCGTCGCCCGACCTGGGGAACTCCTCGGTGTTGAGCCGCAGAATCGCGATCGCGCCGTCGCGGTCGCCCTTCTCGAGGATCTCGCCGCCGAAGTCGGCGAGCGATCCCTCGCCGAAGTCGTAGGAGCCGCGGCCGTAGAAGCGTTCGCGCAGGTCCTTGTAGCGCGCGATCGCCGCCGCCGATCCCGACTTCCGGTACACCTCGCCGAGCTCCTCGCCGAGCGTCATCGGGCGCGGCCGTCCCCGATGACACGTGAAGCACCACATGTTGACCCGCTTGTCCCCGCTCGGCTCGATCTTCTTCAGGTGCCCGTTGATGTCGCCGAGCATCCGGTACATCTCCCGGGCGCGATCCTTCATCGGGTTCGCGTCCGAAGCGAAGTCGAAGGTCGAGAGCGGTTTGCCCTCTTCGCCGACGTGGCAGTACTGGCAGCGAACGCCGAGCGATCGCGTGAAGCCTTTCATGATGGGCGCCAGGCGTTTGCCCGTGAAGTCTTTCGGAAGGACCTGGAGGTTCTTTGGCTTCTCGGGCCAGGACCATTGTTCCTGGGCGCGAGCGGCGCCGGGGAACACCGCGGCGGCGGCAAAAAGGCACACGACGAGACGGCCGATCGATCGCATCTGGGACCTCGTTGTCCCTTGATACGGGCGAGCGGCGCCCTTGTTTTGAGCTTTTCGCGCGCTCAGTCTGGCCTGGCCGCGCCGTTCTTGATCGACGCGTCGATCAGGGTCCAGAGCTTCGCTTCGGCCTCGCGCTCGATCTCGTCCTCGCGCGCGTCGAGGGAGCGTTCGACCTCGTCGAGCTCGCGTTCCCGCGAGGCGAGCTCGCTCTGGCGCGCCTGCAGCTCCCGGAGGCGGGCCTGGAGCGCCTGCAGATCCGCGTCCGAGGCGGTCGTCATGGGCGCGGAACCCGAGTCGTCGTCATCGTCCTCGTCGTCGCCGCCGGCGAGGTCCACGAGCCGGTCGATCGCCTCTTCCTGGCGGTCGAGCTCCTGCTCCTCCTCGTCGAGCGTCTGCTGGCGGCTCTGGAGCTTCTCCTGGTCGGGTTCGAGGGCGCGCAGGGGCGCAAAGAGGGCCTCGGCCTCCTGGAGCGTGGCGCGGTCCGTGACCGTCCACGCCTTTCCGTCCCGACGGAACCACAGGTAGCTGCCGGACCTCCGTTCGTGCATGCGTTCGTAGTCGTCGACCGAGACGTTGTCGCTCGTCATGGTGTTTCCGACGGAGAGCACGTACGAGTCGCGGTTCGAGCGGCGGCTCGCGTGCTCCTGGCCGGACCCTCCCGCCGAGGCGGCGGCCGGCAGGGCGAGGCTTGCGAGCAGGAGGATCATCGGGGTCGACCGGGGCATGGCGCACCTCCAATGCCTCGGGATACGCCGGGTGGGGCGGGAGGTTACTCCCCATAAAGTAGTCCGGCCGGTTGTCGAATCCGGGCGACGCCGTTCGACTAACAGGTGAAAAGGAGGTTTCGACCATGCGTTACATGCTTCTGATCTACAGCCGGGAGGCCGACTGGGACGCGCTTTCCGAGAAGGACCGCGGCCAGATGTTCCAGGAGTACGGGGCGTTCACCGACGCGATCCGCAAGAGCGGCCACTACGAGAAGGGCGACCCGCTCGAGCCGACGACGACGGCCACGACCGTCCGCGTCAAGGGCGGCAAGACCGTCTCGACCGACGGCCCCTTCGCCGAGACGCGCGAGCAGCTCGGCGGCTACTACATCGTCACGGCGAAGAACCTGGACGAGGCCACGGAGATCGCCGCCCGGATTCCCGGCGCGCGGATGGGCTCGATCGAGGTCCGGCCGATCATGGAGATGCACTAGGCCGCCGTCCTCGCCACGCGCCCCGGCCGGGGTCGGGTAACCTCGGCCGGGGCGATTTCCCATGTCCATCGAGAACATCTACCGGACGGATTCCGGCCGCATCCTCGCGACGCTGATCCGGCTCGTCGGCGACTTCGACCTCGCCGAGGAGGTGATGCAGGACGCCTTCGCCGCGGCGCTCGAGCAGTGGCCCGGGCACGGCGTTCCGGAGAATCCGCGAGCCTGGCTCGTCTCGACGGCGCGGCACAAGGCCATCGACCGGCTGCGGCGCGACGCGCGCTTCCGCGAGAAGCGCGACGAGCTCGCGCGCTGGGCGGCGATGGAAGAGGGCGCGCCGCCGGATTTCGCCGACCCCGCCGACAACCGCGTGGCCGACGACCGGCTGCGGCTCATCTTCACCTGCTGCCACCCGGCTCTCTCCGTCGAGGCCCAGGTCGCGCTCACGCTCCACACGCTCGGCGGCCTCACGACCGACGAGATCGCGCGGGCCTTTCTCGTGCCGGTGCCCACGATGGCGCAGCGGCTCGTGCGCGCGAAGCGGAAGATCCGGCAGGCGCGCATCCCCTACCGCGTGCCGCCCGACGAGCACCTGCCCGAGCGCCTCGACGCCGTGCTCGCCGTCCTCTATCTCGTCTTCAACGAGGGCTACGCCGCGACGTCCGGCGCCGACCTGCTGCGGCGCGAGCTCTGCGCCGAGGCGATCCGCCTCGCGCGGCTGGTGTCCGGGCTCATGCCGGCGCAGCGCCGAGGCGCGCGGCCTGCTCGCCCTCATGCTGCTGCACGACTCGCGGCGCGAGGCGCGCGTCTCGCCGGAGGGCGACATCGTGCGGCTCGAGGATCAGGACCGCCGCGTCTGGGACCGGGCGGAGATCCGGGAGGGCATCGCGCTCACGGAATCGGCGCTGCGGGACGGCAGCGCGTACGGTCTCCAGGCCGCGATCGCCGCCGTTCACGCCGAGGCCGCGCGGCCGCAGGACACGGACTGGCGCCAGATCGTCGAGCTCTACGCGGAGCTTCTCGCGCGCCAGCCCTCCCCCGTCGTCGAGCTCAACCGCGCCGCTGCCGTCGCCGAGGCGTACGGGCCCGCGGAGGGATTGCGCCTGCTCGACGAGCTCGCGCAGCGCGGCGAACTCTCGAGCTACCACCTGCTGCCCGCCGCCCGCGGCCAGCTCCTCGCGCGCCTCGGCCGGCCCGCGGAGGCCGCCGAGGCTTACCGCCGCGCTCTCGCCCTGGTCACCAACGAGCCCGAGCGGCGCTTTCTCGAGCGGGAGCTTTCCCGGACGGGCAGCGGCTGAGTCAGGCGGCCGCGAGCCGCCGCATCAGGCGGCCCTTCACCAGGTTGACGATCACGAGGTACGCGAGCGTCAGACCGGCGAGCAGCAGGAGGAAGCTGCCGGGCAGCGGTCGGAATCCGAGCGTGTCCGCCAGCGGCGAGTACGGCAGCACGACGCCGATCACGACGACGAGAAGGGTCGTCGCGGTGAGCGCCGCGCTCGGACGGCTCTTGAACGGATTGCCGGCCGTCCGGATCACGAAGAGGACGAGGGTCTGCGTCGCGAGCGACTCCACGAACCAACCCGTGTGGAAGCGGACCTGGTCTCCTGGAAAGAGGCGCAGCAGGACGAAGAAGGTGGCGAAGTCGAAGACCGAGCTCACCGGGCCGATCGCGATCATGAAGTTGCGGATGAGGCGGATGTTCCAGCGCTGCGGCTTGCGGATGTAGGTCTCGTCGACGTGGTCGGTCGGGATCGTGACCTGCGCGAGATCGTAGAGGAAGTTGTTGAGCAGGATCTGCGTCGGCAGCATCGGCAGGAACGGCAGGAGCAGCGACGCCGCCGCCATGCTGAACATGTTGCCGAAGTTCGAGCTCGTTCCCATCAGCAGGTACTTCATGACGTTGCCGAAGGCCTTGCGGCCCTCGATGATGCCGGTGTGCAGCACCCGCAGTCCCGGCTCGAGCAGGATGATGTCGGCGGCGTCCCGCGCCACGTCCACGCCCGTGGCCACGGAGATGCCGACGTCCGCGGCGTGGAGCGAGGGCGCGTCGTTGATCCCGTCGCCGAGAAAGCCGACGACGTGGCCCCGAGACTTGAGCGCCAGGATGATCCGGTTCTTCTGGCGCGGCGAGACGCGCGCGAAGATCGTCGCCTGCTCGCAGACCGGGCCGAGCGCCGCGTCGCTCGCGCGGTCGAGCTCGTCGCCGAGCACCAGGCGCTCCGTGTCCAGGCCCACGCGCGCGCACACGTGGCGCGCGACGAGCTCGTTGTCGCCCGTCAGGATCTTGACCGCGATGCCGTCGCGCGCCAGGGCCGCGAGCATCTGCGCCGCGTCCTCGAGCGGCGGATCGTCGAAGGCCAGGAATCCGTCGAGGGTCAGGCCGAGCTCGTCTTGCCGGCCATAGGCGGCGCGCTCGGGAAGCGTTCGCGACGCCACGGCGAGAACGCGCTGCCCCTGCTCGCACAGCATCCGGTAGGCCTCCTCGCCGCGGGCCCGGCCGGCCGCGTCGAAGGGCAGGACGGCGCCGCCGGCCTCGACGGACTCGCAGAGCGGGAGGATCCCCTCGGGGGCGCCCTTGGCGATCAGCACCCGGCGGCCGCCGCTCTCCACGACGACGGACAGCCGCCGCCGCTCGAAGTCGAAGGGAATCTCGTCGAGCTTGCGATAGCCCGCGGCGTCGAGTCCCGGGGCCGCCAGGATCGCCGCGTCGAGCGGGCTGCGGATGCCCGTCTGGAAGAAGCTGTTGACGAACGCGAGCCGCCGCGGCGTCTCGGAGGGGGCCGCGCTCCCGTCCAGCGACGCCGCGAGCGTCATCCGGCCGGCGGTGAGCGTCCCGGTCTTGTCGCTGCAGAGAATGTCGATGCTGCCGAAGTTCTGCATGGCGGCCAGGTGCTTGACGATGACCTTCTGCCGCGCCATCCGCACCGCGCCCTGGCCGAGCGTCACCGTCGTGATCATCGGCAGGAACTCGGGCGTGAGCCCGACCGCGAGCGCGACGGCGAAGAGGAGCGACTCGAGCGGGTCCCGGCGCAGCAGGATGCTGACGAGCAGGACGAAGAGGACGAGCGCCACGACGGTCCGCATGATGAGGACGCCGAACTCCCGCGTGCCGCGCTCGAAGGCGTTCTCCGGCGGCCGCTCGGAGAGCCGCGCGACCACGTCGCCGAAGACCGTGCCCGCGCCGGTCGCCGTCACCACGGCCGACGCCGTTCCGCTCACGACCGAGGTCCCGAGAAAGAGGCGGCTCGTCTCCGCTCCCGGGATCGCGAGCTTCTCGACGGGAAGCGATTCCCCGGTCAGCATGGCTTCGTTCACGTGGAGATCGCGCTCCTCGACGAGTTCGGCGTCGGCCGGGACGAGGTCTCCGGCCGAGAGCCGGATGAGGTCGCCCTTCACGACCTCCCGCCGCGGCACCTCGAGCCAGGTTCCGTCCCGGCACACCGCCGCGCGGGGCGCGACGCCCTCGCGCAGCGCGTCCGCGGCCTTCGTCGAGCGGTAGGCCTGCAGGAAGTTCAGCGCGATCGAAAGCACGACCATCGTCGCGATGATCGTTCCGTTGACGGGCTCGCCCAGGACGAACGACAGCGCGCCCGCGGCAAGAAGTATCAGGATGAGCGGATTGACGAATTGCGACGCGACCTGGGCGGCCAGGGTCCGGCGCGTGCGTCCCGCGGGCTCGTTGGCGCCGTCCTCGCGCAGGCGGCGCGCCGCCTCCCGCGCGGACAGGCCGAGCGCCGCGGGCGGCCCCGGACCGGCCGCAAACCCCGGATCGCGCAGCGGATCGTCCTTCTGGAGCGGCATTCCCGAGCTCCAGTCTGTTCGTCGATTTGCCGGCGGACCCGATGAAATTGCATCAGTCCGGGCAAACACCCCTGGGGTGAAATGGGAACGTGAAGTCCGCCCTGGCAGAGAAACCCGCCCTTCGGGTCGTCGACGACCGGCCCGCCGGGCTCGATCTGGACAGGTTCATTCGGCATCCGGACGTGCGGGAACGCCACGAGACGATCGTCCGGGCTCCCGCGGCCTTCGTCCTCGACGTGGCGCGCCGGTTCGACATGCAGTCGGTCCCGATCGTGCGCGGCATCTTCCGGTGGCGTGCGCGGCTGCTCGGCGCGCGCGTTCGCGCCAGCGGCCCGACGAACCTCGACTCCGCGGCGCTCCTGCGCATGGGCTGGGGCGTGCTCGCGGAGGACCCCGGCCGCTTTCTCGCCGCCGGCGCGGTCTGCCAGCCGTGGAAGGCCAACGTGAAGTTCTGTCCGATCAGGCCGGCCCGCTTCGCGGCATACGCCGAGCCCGACCGGGTCAAGATCGTCTGGACGCTCGAGGCGCAGCCGCTCGGCTCGACCCTGACCCGCCTCGCGACCGAGACCCGCGTCGCCGCCACCGACGAGGGGGCCCGCGCCCGCTTCCGGCGGTACTGGCGTGTCTTCGGGATCGGCATCCTCGGGATCCGCTGGCTCCTGCTGCCGGCGATCCGCCGCGAGGCCGAACGCCGCTGGATCGCGTCGGCCGCCGCCATCGCGGCCGGCAAACGCCGGTCATGATCGCCGCGCCGGACGCGGCCGAGGAGCGCACAATGTCTGCCGTCATGACCCGCGCCGCGTATCCCGACTGGGAAGAGTCCGACGTCGTCCTTCGCTCGGGCTCGACGCTGCGGCTGCGGCCGATCCGGCCGGAAGACGCCGCCGCGCTCTTCGAGTTCGAGAAGCGGCTGCCTTTCGGCAACCCGTACTTCCACTTCTTCGGCTCCGAAGCGCGCAGCCCCTCGGCGGCCGCCGCGGTGTCCCGGTCCGACTACAAGAACCACTTCTCCTACGTCGGCGACGTCGGCGGACGGATCGTGGCCGCGGCCCACTACCGGCGCCGCGAGGACGACCCGTCCGTGGCCGAGGTGACGTTCGCGGTGGAGGAGCCCCTCCAGGGCCAGGGGGTCGGCACGCGGCTGCTCGAGCGGCTCGCCGAGATCGCCCGCGCGCGGGGCATCGAAACTTTCCAGGCCCACGACTCCGAGCCCAATCCGCGCATGCTCGAGGTCTTCCGCAACTGCGGTTTCCCGCTGGTGCGCTTCGTCGAGAGGGGCCGCACGTTCGTCCGCATACCGCTCGCGCCGACGGCGAACTTCGAGGAGCGCTCGGCGGAACGCCTGGAGAAAGCCGCGGCGGCCTCGATGAACCGGCTGTTCAGCCCGCGCAGCGTCGCCGTCATCGGCGCCAGCCGCCAGCGCGGCAAGATCGGGGCCGAGGTCCTCCACAACCTCGTCGCGCGTTTCCGCGGGCAGGTCTTTCCGATCAACCCGAACGCCCCCGAGATCGAGGGCGTGCGCTGCTACCCGCGGCTGGCGGAGGTTCCCGCGGCGGTCGACCTCGCCGTGATCTGCGTGCCGGCGGCCGAAGTGCTCGCCGCCATCGACGACTGCGCGCAGAAGGGCGTGCAGGGCGTCGTCGTGATCACGGCCGGGTTCAGCGAAACGGGAGAGGAAGGGCGGCGGCTCGAGGCCGCGCTCGTCGACCGCATCCGGGACGCGGGGATGCGGATGGTCGGGCCCAACTGCATGGGCCTCCTGAACACCGACCCGGATTTCCGCCTGAACGCGACGTTCGGCCCCGTGTATCCGCCGGAGGGCCGCGTCGCGCTGTCTTCGCAGAGCGGCGCCCTCGGGCTCGCCCTGCTCGACTACGCCTCCGAGCTCAATCTCGGCATCTCGACGTTCGTCTCCGTCGGCAACAAGGCCGACGTCTCGTCCAACGACCTTCTCCAGTACTGGGCCGACGATCCGCGCACGGACGTCATCCTTCTCTACCTCGAGAGCTTCGGACGGCCGGGCCTCTTCGGCCGGATCGCGCGGCGCGTCGGGCGCCGCAAGCCGATCGTCGCCGTCAAGGCGGGGCGCTCCCGCGCCGGGGCGCGCGCGGCTTCGTCGCACACGGGCGCCCTGGCCGAGACCGACGCGGTCGTGGGCGCCCTGCTGCGCCAGGCCGGCGTAATCCGCACCGGCACCCTCGAGGAGCTCTTCGACGTCGCGGCGCTGCTGGCGCACCAGCCCGTGCCGAAGGGGCGGCGCGTCGCGATCGTCACCAACGCCGGCGGCCCGGGCATCCTCGCCGCCGACGCGTGCGAGGCGCAGGGCCTCGAGCTGCCTGCGCTCTCGCCGGAGACCGCGGCCCAACTGCGCGCGTTCCTGCCCGCGGCCGCGAGCGTGGCCAATCCCGTCGACATGCTGGCCTCCGCGCCGCCCGAGCACTATCGCCAGACGCTGCGCCTGGTGCTCGCCGACAAGAACGTCGACAGCGTGCTCGTCATCTTCATCCCCCCGATCGCGACCAACCCGGAGGCCGTCGCCGCCGCCGTCGTCGAGGGCACGCGCGAAGCGGGCGAGAAGCCCGTGCTCGCGACGTTCATGAGCTCGCGCGGCGCCCCGCCGATCCTCCGGCCCATCCCGACGTACCCGTTCCCCGAGCCGGCGGCGATCGCGCTCGCGCGCGTCACGGACTACGGCGAGTGGCGCGGCCGTCCGCCGGGAACGGTCCCCGAGTTTCCCGACATCCGCGTCGACGAGGGCCGGCAGATCGTCGAGCGCGCTCTCGCGCGCGGCGGCGGCTGGCTCGATCCGATGGAAGCCGACGCGCTGCTCTCGGCGTTCGGCATCCCGGCTGTCCCCCTGCGCGTGGCCGAGAGCGCGGACGCGGCCGCCCGCGCCGCCGAGGAGCTCGGGTTCCCCGTGGTGCTCAAGGCGGTGGGGCCGACGATCGTCCACAAGACGGAGGTCGGCGGCGTGCGCCTGGGGCTCGCGTCGGCCGCGCAGGTACGGGAGGCGTATGCCGACCTCGCCGGCCGGCTCGGTCCGGCGCTGACCGGAGCGCTCCTCCAGCCGATGGTGCCGGGCGGCGTCGAGGTGATCGCCGGCCTCGTGCAGGATCCGACCTTCGGCCCGCTCGTGCTCTATGGCAGCGGCGGCACGCTCGTCGAGCTCGTCTCGGACGTCGCCTTCCGCCTGCACCCGATCACCGACGCGGACGCCGAGGCCATGCTCGGAGAGGTCCGCGGCACGGCGCTGCTGCGCGGATACCGCGGGGCCCCGAAGGCCGACGAGGCGGCGCTGCGCGAGCTTCTCCTGCGCGTCTCGGCCCTGGCGGGCGCATGCCCGGAGGTCCGGGAGATGGACCTGAATCCGGTCAAGGTGCTCGGCAAAGGCGCCCGGGTGCTCGACGCGCGCATCCGCGTGGTCAAGGGCCCGCCGCGGCAGCGGTCTCGAAGAATCGCGTACTGATCCCGGGGCCCGGGCGGTACGATCCCCCGCGAGAGGGGGACGCGATGACCGAATCCCGCCGGAAGTTCCTCACCCGGACCGCAGCCGGAGTCGTCGGAGCCGCCGCCGCCGGACGCGCGCTCGCGAGGCCCGCGGCCGCTGTCCCCGATCCGGCGCCCACGCCCGTGCCCGCCGCCGGAACGCCTCCCGCGTTCGGCACGGCGCCGCCGGTCGGGCCGGAGATCACCGTCGCCACGCTGTCCGAAGCGGAGAAGCTCGTCCGCATCGAGATGACCGAGGCCGACAAGGCGCAGGCCGCCGGCAACTGGCGGCAGTCGATGGCCGCGACGATGGAGCGCCGCACGGGGCCCCGCAAGGTCGACGCTCGAGCCCACGCTTTCGCCGGCGACGATCTGGGATCCCATGATCCCGGGCGTGCCGAAGCTGCCCGCGCGCAACCGCTTCGTCCGCAGCGCCGCAAGTCCCGGCCCGGTTCCGAAAAACGACGCCGACGTCGCCTTTGCCCCGCTGACGGCGCAGTCGCGCTGGATCCAGTCGCGCGCGCTCACCTCCGAGCGCCTGACGGGCATCTACCTCGAGCGGATCGCGCGCTTCGACCCCCGGCTCAAGTGCATCATCACGCCGATCCGCGAGCGCGCCCTCGAGCAGGCCCGCCGCGCCGACGCGGAAATCGCCGCCGGCAAGTACCGCGGTCCGCTCCACGGCATTCCTTTCGGCGTCAAGGATCTGCTCGACACGAAGGGCATCCTCACGACCTACGGCGCCGAGCCCTTCCGCGACCGCGTGCCCGACGCCGACGCGGTCGTCGTCTCCCGGCTCGAGCGCGCGGGAGCCGTGCTCATCGCCAAGCTCTCGCTCGGCGCCCTCGCGTTGAACGACGTCTGGTTCGGCGGACAGACCATGAATCCCTGGCTTCTCGAGGAAGGCTCCGGCGGCAGCAGCGCGGGACCGGGCTCGGCGACGTCGGCCGCGCTCGTCGGCTTCTCGATCGGCAGCGAGACCGGAGGCAGCATCATCGACCCGGCGATGCGCTGCGGCGTCACGGGCCTGCGGCCGACGTTCGGCCGGGTCCCGCGCACGGGCGCGATGACGCTGTGCTGGTCGCTCGACAAGCTCGGGCCGATGACGCGCGGCGTCGAGGACTCGATGCTCGTCCTCGCGGCGATCACGGGCCCCGACCCGGGCGACCTCTCGAGCGTGCCGAGCAAGCTCGACTTCGACGCGAACGGTCCGGTCAAGGGGCTGCGCGTGGGCTTCCTCCCGCGGTGGATGAACGAGAGCCCGGCGACCGACGTAGACCGCGCGGCACTCGAGACGACCCGCCGGCTCGGCATGAAGGCCGTCGAGGTGGACCTGCCGGACTGGCCGTACCAGTCGCTCAACACGGTGCTCTTCGCGGAAGGGGCGGCGGCGTTCGAGGAGCTCACGCTCTCGGGCGGGCTCTCGAAGCTCAAGATGCAGGTGCCCGACGCGTGGCCGAACACGTTCCGGCAGTCGCGGTTTCTTTCGGCGGTCGACTTCGTCCAGGCCGACCGCCTGCGCCGCAAGGTGGCGCGCGAGATGGCGCGCCTCTTCGAGAAGGTGGACGTGCTCCTCGTGCCGTCGCTGCGCGACGAGATCCTGACGATCACGAACTTCACGGGGCACCCGGCCCTCGTCCTGCGCACCGGCTTCATCGAGGTCACCCAGGCGCGCAGCGACTGGGCGCCCGATCCGGCGAATCCCATGCCCATGGTCTCGCCGCCGCGGCGGGTGCCGCACGGAATCACGTTCATCGGCAGGCTCTTCGACGAGGGCACGATCGCCACCGCGGCGAATCGCCCTCGAGAAGGCGAGCGGTGTGGCCGCGGAGCGGCCGCCGGGGTTCTGAGAGGCCGGATGGCCCCGCGCGTGGTGTAGGGTCGAAGCATGAGGCCGACCGTCCGCCGCCTGCTCTTCGTGGCCGCGGGTATCGCGGGGACGCTTCTGCTCGCAGTACTCGCGCTGCCCTACCTCGTCTCGCTCGACTCGATGCGGGAGCGCGCGATCGCCGCCGCCGAGAACACGCTTCACCACAAGGTCGAGATCGGGAAAATCCGCCTGCAGATCCTCTCGGGCCTCGGCGCGGGGCTCGAGAAGGTCGCGGTCCTCGACGGACCCGGATGGGAGACGCGCGCGCTCGTCTCGGTGGACCGCGTGTCGGTCAAGGTCGCGTTCTGGCCGCTTTTTTCCCGCCGCATCGAGGTTCGCAGGATCGTGCTCGACGGCGCGACCGTGGCCATCGAGCGAGACCCGTCGGGCCGGCTCAACATCGACGAGTACCTCTCGGCGGGAAAGCGCGACAGCGCGCCCGCGTCGGCGGCGGCCGCGGCCGCCCTGCTCGTCGCGCGCGTCGAGATCGACCGCGGGCGCTTCCTCTTCGTGGATAGGAAGGTCTCGCCCGGAAAGACGGTGACGCTCGCGGTCGAGGACCTCGCGGGCTTCATCAGCGACATCGGACCGAAGACTCCCGCCGCCTTCGACCTGGCCGCGCGGTTTCTCGCGGGCAAGGGACGCAACCTCACGCTGAAAGGCTCGCTCGGCCCGCCGCCGCAGGAGGGCCCGGTCGGGCAGACGCCGATCCGCGCCGCCTTCGCGGCGAAGGAAATGGCGCTCGCCGGCCTGGCGCCTTACTTCGGTTCCGCGCCGTCCGCCGATCCCGGCACGCTCTCGATCGACGGGAAGGCCGAGGGCGCTATCCTCGGCGCGCTCGGCCTGTCGGGCAACGTCGCCCTGGAGCCCGCCGCCGACGCCTCCCCGATTCCGGCGACGAGCGGCACGGTGGCGCTCGCCCTCGACTGGGGCGGCGGGACGCTCGCGATCACGAAGTCGCTCTTCGAGGTGGGCAAGCTCCCCCTCGCGATCGAGGGCCGCGTGGACGACCTCCACGGCGCGTTCAAGGTGGACCTGCGCATCACGACCCCGGGAGACGTCGCGATCGACGACGTCACGGGCCTCCCGGGAATCGCCGGCACGCTGCCCGAGGGCGTCCGGCTCTCGGGGCGCGTCCGTCTCGATGCGCGGATCGAGGGCCCCTCGGCCGACCTCGACACGCGCGCCTCGCTCGACGGCTCGCCGTTCGGCGTCAGCATGGACGGCCAGCCGATAGTCGCGGCCGCCGCCGTGCACGCGACGCTCGAATCCCACGGCACGGGTCCGCTCGCCGGCCGCGTGACCGCGCCCTCGGGCAAGCTGAAGAACGTGCCCTTCGAGAACCTCGCGGCCGACTGGACGTGGGAAAAGCGCGCCCTCACGCTGAGTCCGACCGCCACCGTCTTCGGTGGCACGCTCGCCGCGCGCCTCGAATCCGACTTCGCGCACCCCCAGTCCGAGTCGCACCTGTCTCTGGACGTGCGCAAGGTGCAGGCCAAGCCGCTCGTCGAGACCGCGACGTCGGCGCGCGACGTCTTTTCCGGAACCCTGAACGGGAAAATCGCCATCGCCAGCCGCGGCCTTTCCTGGGCGGCGATCTCGAAGACCGGGCACGGCGAAGGGCGGATCTCCGTCACCGACGCCGACCTGAAGACCGTGGCGCTCATGCCTCAGGTTTTCGAGACGCTGTCGGCGGTAGGCCAGGTGGCCGGATTCCAGGTGCCCACGAGCCTCCAATCCACGAAGTTTTCGACGCTCGAGACCTCCCTCAAGCTCGCCGACGGGCGGGTCGCGACGCCGGATCTCACGATGTCCGGACGCGACGTCTCCGTTGCGGCGGACGGCTCGCTCGGCCTCGACAAGACGCTCTCCTACGAGGGCAGAATCACCCTGGCGCCCGGTGTCGTGAAGAGCTTCGGCAACGCCGGCCGGTACATGGCCGACGAGAACGGGCGGCTCTCGCTTCCCTTCCGCGCGACGGGCCCGATCTCGGGGCCCAAGGTGACGATCGACGAGAACGTCGCCCTCGACCTCGGCCGACGGGTGCTCGTGCGCGAGGCAAAGGAAAAGCTCGGCGGGACGGCCGGCAAGATCCTCGGCGACACGCTCGACCGGGGCGACGGCAAGAGGTCCGAGCCCCTCGACATCCTGCAGCAGCTCCTGCAGCCCGCTCCTCCGAAGCCCACCCCGACGCCCGCGCCGGACTGAGGCGCGGCGGCGTCAGCCGTCGCAGCCGAGGGCGAAGGCGAGCGCCGCGCAGATCTCCCGCATTCGGCGCGGGCCGAGCTGGCCGAGCCGCCGGCCGAGACCCTCCCGGGCGACGGTCATGACGTTGTGAAAATTCGCGGCGCAGACCTGCTTCATTCCATCCTCCGGCCCGAGGAGGACCTCCGAGGGCACGCCGCGCACCGTGGACGTGATGGGCGCGACGGTTACCCGCGAAAGATAGGGGATGGCGCTGTCCCGCGTGAGCACGAGCACGGGGCGCTCCTTGTCGGGGGCCGGAAATCGAAACAGCCGGACCTCGCCTCTCTCTATTCTTCCGGCCAATCCGCCACCTTGTCCCAGGTTCCCGGCTCGTCGAGAGAGTCCGGGTACTTGAGGTAGCCCTGCCTGTCGCGAGCCTCGCGGTCCTTCAGGTCCAGGCTGGCGATGTAGGCACGCAGGGCCTCCCGAAAGAGCGCGGACCGATTGGTTTTCAGCCTGCGGGCGGTCCGATCCGCGGCTCGCAGCAGGCTGGCGTCGAGGACAACCTGGATCGTCTCCATATGTGGAGTCTAATACACAATATATTCTACAGTATAGACGCTTCTGTCCGGGATCGATCACCGGGTGTAGCGTGGAATTGGCGCGGCCGCCGGACGGCCCGCGGGAGGCTCCATGCGCACCCGACTCCTCGTCGCCGCGGCGGTATTGATCCTGATCGCGTCCCCGTCGTACGGCCAGCTCGACCCCTCGAAGTGGTTCAAGTCCGACAGCACGTCCAAGTTGAGCAACGGCGACATCGTCGCGGGCCTGAAGGAGGCGCTCGAGGTCGGCACGACGAACACCGTCGACCTGACGGGCAAGGTCAACGGCTACTTCGAGAACGAAGCGATCAAGATCCTGCTGCCCCAGCAACTCCAATCCGTGGACACGGCCCTGCGGATGCTCGGGCAGGGCGACAAGGTGGACGAGTTCGTCCTCAGCATGAACCGCGCCGCCGAGAAGGCGGCGCCCGGGGCCAAGGACATCTTCTGGGCAGCGATCACGAGCATGACGTTCGACGACGCGCGCAAGATCCTCTCGGGCGGCGACACCGCTGCCACCGAGTACTTCCGCGCCAAAACGTCGGAGACGCTGACGGCGGCCTTCCGCCCCATCGTCACCGATTCGATGAAGGACGTCGGCGTCGTCCAGCAGTACAAGCAGCTCCAGACCACTTACCAGTCCATCCCGTTCTCGTCGGCGATCGCCGTGCCCGACATCGAGACGTACGTCGTCTCCAAGGCGCTCGACGGCCTCTTCTTCGTGCTCGGCGAGCAGGAGCGCAAGATCCGCACGAACCCCGCGGCGCAGGTGACGGACATATTGAAGAAGGTCTTCGGGCACTGACCACAGGCCGAGGGACTCGGAGCCACTGCTGGTATCGTCCTTGCCCTTGAGTCACTACAAATCGAGGTGCACATGAGACGCATCGGCATCCTGCTCCTGGTCATCGGCCTCGTGGGCTTCGTGGTGGCGTCGAGCCGCCGCGGCGGCTACGACTCGGTCGAGGGGGCCTTGAAGACGACGTTTTCCTCGGACGAACGCTCGAAGAAGGACGCCTGGGAAACGCTCAAGTGGGTAGGTGTCGGCGCCGCCGCGGTGGGCCTCGTGATGGTCCTCGCGCCGGGGAAGAAGGGCTAGACCGCCCTACTCGCCGCCGGCCCGGGCGCTCGGCCAGCGGTTTGCCGCCGTGCAGGGCTCGCAGCGGAAGAACATCGCGGGCTGCTCCACCATGCGCCGCGTCTTCGCGCCGCATGCGCGGCAGGCGAAGGCGCCGAGGCGCGACGCCTTCGTCGTGAGGAGGATCGGCGCCGGCTCGTCGGCCGGACGGCCGTGGCCGTCGCACGAGCAGCCGTCCCCGGCGAAGTGCTCGGCCAGGGGATCCTCGCGGCACCACGGCTGGCGGCACCACGTCTGCGGCGAGAGAACTCTTCCTTCCACGCTGCCAGCATGGGGCCGCCCGTCGGACAGATGATGTCCGGGCCCCGCCGGGCCCGCTAACCGAGCGCGGGGCCGTCGGCGCCGGTGCGGGCCGACTCCTCGGCCTCGAGCGCCGCCGCTTCGCGGGTGGCATCGGCGATCCCGCCTCTTCCTCGCGGGAACCACGCGGCCCCGGCGGCCAGGACCAGCCCGAGGAAGACCGTTGCCGCCGCGAGGCTGAATCGGATGCCTTCGACGAAGTCGGCGTCGGCCGCCGCCAGTATCGCGGCCTGCACCGCCGGGTCGAGATGCTGGATGGGCCGGCCGGGCCCGATCTCCGAGGCATAGGCCCGGGGATTCGCGTTGCCGATGATCGTCGCCGCCACCTCTCGCCGCTCGATCGGGTCGGGAAGCGCGTTGGCGAGGTGGGCGGAGAGCGTCGCCGTCAGCGAGGCCGCGAGGATCGAGCCGAGCACGGCGAATCCGACCGTCGAGCCGAGCGCCCGCTGCGCGCTCATGATTCCGGAGGCCATGCCCGCCCGCTCGGGCGGCACGGCGGTCATCGCGAGGGACGTGATCGGCGTCAGACACAGCGCGCCGCCAGTGCCCACGAACACGAGCCCCAGCACGACGACGGGAGTGGCGACCTGAACGCCGGCAATCAACACCAGGAACCCGGCGATCTGCGTCGCGAGCCCCGTGAGGATGAGGCGCCGCGAACCGACGGCCGCCACGAGCCGGCCCGCGCGCAGCGACACGAGCGTCACCGAGGCGCTGTACGGCAGCAGGAGCAGGCCGGCCGCCGTCGGCGAGAAGCCCCGCACGTTCTGCAGGAACTGCGTGATCACGAGCAGCATCCCGTACGATGGCGAAGAGCGCGGCGAAGATCGTCACGATCGCGAGCGAGTACGTGCGGTCGCGGAAGAGCGTCAGGTCCATCATCGGGTCCGCGCTGCGGCGCTCCAGCACCACGAACGCAACGAGGGCCGCCGCGGCGACCGCGAAGAGAGCGAGTATCCCGGGCGACGTCCAGCCGGCCCGCGGCCCCTCGATCACGGCGTACGCGAACGCGCCGACGGCGGCGACGAAGAGGAGCTGTCCCGGGACGTCGAACGTGCGCGGCCGCTCGTCGCGCGACTCCGCCACGAATCGCGACGTCAGCCCGATCACGACGATACCCACCGGGACGTTGACGTGGAAGATGCTGCGCCAGCCGGTGCGCTGCACCATGAAGCCTCCGAGCGTGGGGCCGATGGCGATGGCGGTGCTCGCGATCGCCGTCCAGATGCCGATCGCCCACGCCTTCACCTTCGCGTCGGGAAACGCCGCGCTGACGAGCGCGAGCGAGGTGACGTTGACCGTCGCCGCCGCCACGCCCTGGACCGCCCGCGCGGCATTCAGCATGTCGAGCGACGTCGCCAGCCCGCAGGCGACGGAGGAAATCGTGAAGAGAGCGATGCCGGCGAGGTACAGCCTCTTGCGGCCGAACATGTCGGCCAGCGTTCCGGCCGACATGATGGAGATCGCCATGCCGAGGCTGTACGCCGTGACGACCCACTGCAGGCCGGACTCGCCGACGCGGAAGTCCGACTGGATCGCCGGCAGCGCCACGTTCACGATCAGCGCGTCGAGAAAGATCATGAAGAGGCCGAGGCCCGTGGCCGCCAGGGTGAAGCGCTGCGTCCGGTTCATGGACTTTGACGAAAGCTTCTCACAGGAAGCCGACGGGAGGCCCGCGTCCGGGCGGCCGGCGTTATGCTCTCGCCTCTCGGACATACGAGTTAAGGAGGCAACGATGAAAAGGCACGCCACCGCGGAATGGCGCGGAGACTTGAAGACGGGAAAAGGGTCGCTCACGACCGAGAGCGGGGTCCTCTCGAAGGCGGCCTATTCGTTCACCACCCGCTTCGAGGGGGAGAAGGGAACGAATCCCGAGGAGCTCGTCGCGGCCGCGCACGCCGGCTGCTTCACGATGGCGATGTCGGCCGAGCTCGGCAAGACGAACCTGATCGCCGAGAGCCTGAAGACGACGGCCGTCGTGTCGCTCGAGAAGGACGCGGGCGGCTGGTCCATCACCGAGTCGCAGCTCGAGCTCGTCGCGAAGATTCCGGGGGCCTCGCAGGCGGCGTTCCAGGCGGCCGCAGACTCCGCGAAGGCGAACTGTCCGCTGTCGAAGCTCTTGAAGGCGAAGATCACGCTGACGGCGCGGCTGGAAGGGTAGAGGCGCAGTCGCGCCCTCGCTGCCGGCGCGGCATCCGCTGTCATCCCGAGCGCAGCGAGGGATCCCGTGCTTGATCGAGAGTATCGCGTGTCGAGTCCGGGATCCCTCGTCGCTCCGCTCCTCGGGATGACCCGCGCTTCGCGCGGGTCACTTCTTCGGCGGCCGCGAGGGGCGCAGGTCCACGCGCGAGGCGATGGCGCGGTCCGGAAAGCGGACGAGATCGGACACCGCCTCGGCGACGTCCTCGGGCGCCAGCATCCACGCGGAGTTTCCGCCCGAGTGGCCGAAGTCCGTGGCGACCGAGCCGGGAAGCACCGTCGCCATGCGGATGCCATCGTGGCGCAGGTCGAGCATCGCCGCCTCCGAGAACCCGAGCAGGCCGAACTTCGACGCGTTGTAGGCCGCGCCCCCGGCGAACGGATTGACGGCGGCGAGCGAGGCGATATTGACGACGAACCCGCCGCCGTTCTTCTTCATCAGCGGCGCCGCGTAGTGGACGGCGTAGTACGGCCCGAAGAGATTCGTCTCGAGCACCTCGCGGAACTGGTCGGGCGTGAGCCGGTCCACGGGCGCGAAGTGGCCGAGCCCCGCGTTGTTCACGAGAACGTCGAGGCGCCCGCCGTCGCGCGCGACCGACTCGACGAGCCGCTTCTGCTCCTCCTCGCGGCGCGCGTCCGCGGCGAAACCCCGCGCGGCCACGCCCTCCTTCGCGAAGCGCGCGAGCGCGGACGTCGTCGAGGCTTCCGTGCGGCCGGAGAGAAAGACCGAGAACCCGTCGGCGGCGAGGCGGCGCACGATCGCCGCCCCGATTCCCCGGGTCCCTCCCGTGACGAGCGCGACGCGCGGCGTGGCCATGAGAACGCTCCTCTCCGACGCCGTCAGTACCGTCCCCCGACGGGAGCCGGAATGGCGTCGAGCTCCGCCAGGTCCGCCGGCGAAAGCGCGACGCGGGCGGCGGCGACGTTCTGTTCGAGGTACTTCACGCGCTGCGTTCCCGGGATCGCGAGCACGTGCTCGCCGCGCGAGAGCACCCACGCCAGGGCGACCTGCGCGGGCGTGGCGCCGAGGCGGTCGGCGACGGCGCGCACGGCGTCCACGATCCGCTGGTTCGCCGCCACGGCCTCGGGCCGGAAGCGCGGCAGCGTCGCGCGGAAGTCTTCCGGGCCGAACTCGGCGTCCGCTTTGATCGCTCCCGTCAGGAAGCCGCGCCCGAGCGGCGAGAACGCGACGAAGGAGGCGCCGTGGGCGGCGCACCAGGGGACGACGTTCTCGAGGTAGTCCCGCGTCCACCTTCACCGATTCGAACCGGATGCGCGTCAGCGTCGCGCGGAACTCTTCAGGGCCGAACTCGGCGACGCTTTCATCGCGTCCCGTCAGGAAGCCGCGCTCGCGCGGCGAGAACGCGACGAAGGAAACGCCGTGGTCGGCGCCACCAGGGGGCGACGTCCTCGAGGTAGCTCCCGCGTCCAGAGGGAGAGCTCCGATTGAACGGCGGTGACCGGGTGGATGCGGGTGATTCTGTCGAGCTCGGGCACCTTCGCCTCCGAGATGCCGAGCCAGCGCACCTTGCCGGCGGCTACGAGGCCCGCCATGGCGCCCCAGGATTCCTCGACCGGGACCTTGGGGTCGATGCGATGCAGGTAGTAGAGATCGATCGTGTCCACGCCGAGGCGCCGCAGGGATCCATCGCACTCGGAAACGAGGCTTTCCGGGCGGCCGTCGCGGCCGTACCGGAAGCCTTCGAGCCCCTCGCGCACCAGCCCGGCCTTCGTCGCGACGACGACCCGGTCGCGCCGGCCGGCGATCGCGCGCCCGACGAGACTCTCGTTCGTGTGCGGGCCGTAGGCGTTGGACGTGTCGAGGTGGTTCACGCCGAGGTCGATCGCGTGCTGGATCAGCGCGACTCCCGCCGTCTCGTCCACGCTCGGATCGCGATAGGCCCAGGACAGCCCCATGCATCCGAGGCCGACCGGAAAGACCCGGGCAGTCGTGTTTCCCAAACGCCTCAACACGTCCGCCAACATATCAACTCCCGCTCATCGGCAGTGTCCCCTCGCGGCGACAGAATTTCATTTCGTAACACGGGCGCGGGGACGCCCGTATCCACTTTCAGGGAGACGAATCATGGACACGAACACGATCACGGCGGAAGAGAAGGTCGGAGTCGAAACCGGACGGGCACCCGTCCCGAATGCGCAGCGCCGGCCGGCGCGCTCGGAGGAGCCGAGCGGCCCCGCGCACGTCCTGATTCTCGCGGGAGGCGACGGCCTGCGTTCTCGTCCCGTGACGCGCGCCCTGGCGGGCGACGAGCGCCCCAAGCAATTCTGCGCGCTCGTCTCGAAGGAGCCGCTGCTCGTCGAGGCGCAGCACCGGGCCTCGATGATCGTTCCGCCCTCGCGCACGATCCTCGTCCTGACCCGGCCGCACGAGCCCTACTACCGGGATCTCGTGGCCGGGATCCCGTCCTCGCAGCTCGTCGTGCAGCCGGAGAACCGCGGCACCGCCCCGGCCGTCCTCTACGGGCTCCTGCGCGTCGCCGCCCGCGCGCCCAACGCTCCCGTCGCGATCCTTCCCTCGGACCACTGGGTCTCCGACGACGCCGTCTTCATGGCTCACGCGGCCGCCGCGATCGGCATCGTGCGCGCCCATCCCGGGGCCGTCATCCTGCTCGGCATCCCGCCGACGCGCCCCGAGCGGGAGTACGGGTGGATCGAGCCGGCCGAACCGGTGGCGGACGTGTGGAGCGACCTCCACGGCGTCCGGCGGTTCGTCGAGAAGCCCGACGCGGATCTCGCGCGGCGCCTCGAGGCGTCCGGCCGCAGCCTCTGGAGCACCTCGGTCGTGGTTGGCCGGGTCGAGGCGCTTCTCTTTCTCTTCGCCCTGGCCCGCCCCGATCTCGTGGACGCGTTTCTCGGGATCTGGCCGGCGCTCGGGTCGCCGGCCGAGGCCCGGGCCGTCGAGCGGCTCTACGCCGACCTTCCCGCGGGAGACTTCTCGCGGGACATCCTGGCCGATCGTCCCGAGGCGCTCACGGTCCTCGCCGTCAGCGGCGTGGCCTGGGAGGACGTCGGGCATCCCTCGCGCATCCTCGCGGCGCGGCGGCACGTCTCGCAAAGCCGGCAGCGCGCGCGGGAAGCCTCGGCGGCGGGCCCGCACAGCCGCACGGCCTGACGCCTGGACACGCGCGTTCGCGCGGGGTTAACCTGCCGTCGTTCGGGGCGTCTTGCCCCGGCAAGGGAGCCCGCGATGAAGTCGTACGTCAGATTGACCGAGCCGATGGTGCGCGAGGGCGGAAAGCTCCGGACGGCGTCCTGGGACGAGGCGCTCGACCGGGCCGCGGAGGGATTCCGCAAGGTGCGCGCCGGGCACGGGGCGGAGGCCATCGGCCTCTTCTCCTGCTCGAAGGCGACGAACGAGGTGAACTACCTCGCTCAGAAGTTCGCTCGGGCGGTCCTCGGCACGAACAACATCGACAGCTGCAACCGTACCTGACACGCCCCCAGCGTCGTCGGTCTGACGACGGTGTTCGGGGCGGGGGGCGGCACGAGCTCGTACCGCGAGGCCGAGGAGGCGGATCTCGTCCTCCTGTGGGGGTCGAACGCGCGCGAGGCGCACCCCATCTACTTCCATCACGTCCTGAAGGGCGTGCGCCGCGGCGCGCGTCTCGTCGTCGTGGACCCGCGCCGCACCGTCTCGGCCCAGTGGGCGGACACGTGGCTCGGCCTCGACGTGGGCTCGGACATCGCGCTCGCCAACGCGATGGGCCGCGAGATCCTCGACGCCGGGCTCGAGAACCGCGCCTTCATCGACAAGGCGACGTCGGGCTTCGACGAGTACCGGCGCGGCGTCGAGAAGTACACGCTCGCGTACGCCGAGCGCGAGACGGGAGTCCCGGCCGCGGCGATCCGCGACGTGGCACACGCGTACGCGAAGGCGGGCAAAGCGCAGCTGTGCTGGACGCTCGGGATCACCGAACATCACAACGCGGTGGACAACGTCCTCGCGCTGATCAACCTGTCGCTCCTCACGGGGCACGTGGGCCGCTGGGGCTCGGGCGTGTGCCCGCTGCGCGGCCAGAACAACGTCCAGGGCGGCGGCGACATGGGCGCGCTGCCGAACAAGCTTCCCGGCGGCCAGGATGTCGACGACCCGTCGCTGCGGGCGAAGTTCGAGCGCGCCTGGGACGCCACGATCCCGCCGAAGAAGGGGATGCACCTCTCGCAGATGTTCGAGGCCATGGAGCACGGCAAGCTGAAGGCCCTCTTCGTGCTGGGCGAAAACCCCGTGCAGTCGGAAGCCGACCAGAAGCGGGCGATCGAGCTCCTCGAAGGGCTCGACCACATCGTCGCGCAGGACATGTTCCTGACGAAGACGGCCGAGATCGCGCACGTCGTGCTGCCGGCGGGAGCCTCCTGGTGCGAGGACGACGGCACCGTCACATCGAGCGAGCGGCGCGTCCAGCGCGTGCGCAAGGCGCTCGAGCCGCCGGGGCAGGCGCGCGCGGACCTCGTCATCCTCGCCGACCTCGCGCGGCGCCTCGGGAGCGACTGGGGACAGCCGAAGGCCGAGGAGGTCTGGAACGAGCTGCGCGCGCTGTCGCCCTGGCACGGCGGGATGAGCTACGAGCGCCTCGAGAAACTGAACGGGCTGCAGTGGCCGTGCCCGGACGAGTCGCATCCGGGCAGCCCCTTCCTCCACGGGCGCCTGTGGAAGGACCCGGTCGAGGGGCCGCGCGCGCCGTTCCACGCCGTCGAGCACGATCCGCCGGTGGACCGACTCGACGCGGACTTCCCGATCCGGCTGACGACGGGCCGCCGACTCGACTCGTACAACACCGGCGTGCAGACGGCCGGATACACGTCGCCGCTGCGGCGCGGGGAGACGCTCGACATCGCTCCCGAGGACGGCGCGCGCCTGGGCGTCGGGGACGGCGAAGTCGTGCGGGCCGTGTCGCGGCGCGGCGCGATCGAGGTGCCCGCGCGCTACGACACGACGCTGCGCCCGGGCCTCGCCTTCATGACGCTGCACTTCCAGGACGATGTCGCCACGAACATCCTCACGATCGACGCCATCGACCCCAAGTCCGGCACGGCGGAGTTCAAAGCCTCGGCGATCCGGATCGAGCGGCTCGGCGCGTAGTCGGATCAATCCGGCGGCGCGTCGAGTCCGGGATCCCTCGTCGCTCTGCTCCTCGGGATGACGGCCGAAATCGGCTAGAGTCACGGCATGCGCTTGGAGAAGATTCTGCATGCCGCCGTCGCGGCCTCCTTACTGCTCGGACCGGTTCCCGCACTCGCTCAGGGAAAGCCCGCTCCGAAGCCGCCGACGCCGGCCCCCATCGAGGTCGCCGCCAGCCTCGCGGAGAAGCCCTGGAAGGGCGACCTCGACGGAATGATCCAGCGGCGGATGATCCGTGTGCTGGTGTCCTACTCGAAGACTCAATACTTCATCGACCAGGGCACCCCGCGCGGCATCGTCTACGACGCCTTCAAGCTCTTCGAGGACGACCTCAACAAGCACCTCAAGAAGGGCACCGTCCGCGTCCACGTCATCTTCCTGCCCGTGCCCCGCGACGAGTTCATCCCGCGCCTGCTCGATGGGCGCGGCGACATCGCGGCGTCGAACTTCACGATCACGCCGGAGCGCCTCGAAAAGGTGGACTTCACCGACCCGACGACGAAGAACGTCTCCGAGATAGTCGTCACGGGGCCGGGCGCGCCCCCGATCGCCTCGGTCGAGGACCTCTCCGGCAAGGAGGTCTACATCCGCCGCTCGTCGAGCTTCTACGACAGCATCGAGTCGCTGAACGAGAGGCTGAAGAAATCGGGCAAGCCGCCGGTGAAGGTACGCGTCGCGCCGGAAACCCTCGAAGCCGAGGACATCCTCGAGATGGTCAACGCGGGCCTGGTGCCGATGACCATCTCGCAGGACAACATCGCGGTGTTCTGGAAGCAGGTCTTTCCGAAGATCACGCTCCACGCGGACGTCGCCCTGCGCGCGCGGACCGACATCGGATGGATGATCCGCAAGCAGAGCCCGGAGCTGAAGTCGGCGCTCGACCGCTTCCTCGCCCGCTACCCGTCGGGCTCGAGCCTGCGCAACCAGCTCCTCCAGAAGTACCTCAAGAGCGCGAAGTACGCCCGCAGCGCCACCTCGGGAGAGGACGCGGCCCGGTTCCGGCGCGTGATCGAGCTCTTCCGCAAGTACGGCGACAAGTACGACCTCGACTACCTTCTCGTCGCGGCCCAGGGCTACCAGGAGTCCCGGCTCAACCAGGACGTCAAGAGCCCCGTCGGCGCCATCGGCGTCATGCAGGTGATGCCGCCCACCGGCAAGGACATGGGCGTCGGCGACATCACCCAGATGGAGCCGAACATCCACGCCGGCGTCAAGTACGTCCGCTTCATGATGACGAAGTACTACGGCGACGAGCCGATGGACCGGTTGAACAAGGCGCTCTTCACGTTTGCCGCCTACAACGCGGGGCCTGGCCGCATCTCGCAGATGCGCAAGCTCGCCGCCCAGCGCGGGCTCGATCCCAACGTCTGGTTCAACAACGTCGAGGTCGTCGTCGCCGAAAAGATCGGCCGCGAGACCGTGACGTACGTCAGCAACATCTACAAGTACTACCTGGCCTACCAGATGGTCATGGAGCAGGAGGAGGAGCGCCGGAAGGCCATGGAGTCCGTCAAGGAGAACCCGCCGAAGCCCTGAGCCGCGTCGGCGCGCGGCCGGACGCTTCGGCTAAAGTACCCGCGTGGATCTCCACCTCATCCCGGGCGCCGAGGCGAGCGCCGAGGAGCGCGCGGCCGTGGATACCGTGGCCGGTATCGCGTCGGGCACCTGGGATGGCGGCGCGCGCAGGCCGGAGACGGACGGACACCTGGCGATCGGGGGCCACGCGGCGCGCGAGCGCCGGCACCTGCTGCTTCCGGCGCTCTGGGCGGTGCAGTCGCGGATCGGCTGGATCTCTGCCGGAGCGCTCAACTACATCTGCCAGCGGCTCTCGGTAGCGCCGGCCGACGCGTACGGCGTCGCGACGTTCTACGCGATGCTGTCCGTCGCCCCGCAGCCGAAGACGATCGTTCACGTCTGCGACGACCTCGCCTGCCGCCTCGCTGGCGGGCCGGCGCTGCTCGAGACGCTCCGGAAGGCCTCGCCGCCCGACGCGGTCAGGCCCTCGCCCTGTCTCGGTCTCTGCGAGCGCGCGCCGGCGGTCCTCTTCCAGTGCGCCGGCGAGGGCGCGAGCGACTACGTGGTGGCGCCGGCGGACGCGGCCGCCATCCGCTCGAAGCCCCGTCCGGTGCGAACGACGAGCGGCTCCCCCTCCGCCCCGCAGACGCAGGACGCGCGTCGCTCGGGACTGCGCCTGCTGCGCCGCGTCGGGAGCGTGAACCCGGAAAGCCTCGAGGACTATCGGAAGAGCGGCGGCTACGAAGCTCTTCCTGCGGCCATCGCGCTCGGGCCCGAGGGCGTGGTCCGCGAGGTCCTCGAGTCGAAGCTCCAGGGCCGCGGCGGCGCCGCATTCCCGGCGGGCCGCAAGTGGGAGGCCGTCGCAAAGCAGCCGGCCCGGCCGCACTACCTCGTCTGCAACGCCGACGAATCCGAGCCGGGGACGTTCAAGGATCGCGTGATCATGGAGGAGGACCCGTTCGCCGTCGTCGAGGCGATGACGATCGCCGCCCTCGCGACCGGCTGCGAGAAGGGCTACATCTACATCCGTGGCGAGTATCCGCTGGCGTGCGAGCGCATCGACGCTGCCGTCGTTGCCGCGCGCGGAGCGGGCCTGCTCGGCGAGAACGTGCTGGGCCGCGGTTTCGCCTTCGACGTCGAGCTGCGGCGCGGCGCCGGCGCGTACATCTGCGGCGAGGAGACGGCGCTCTTCAACTCGATCGAGGGCTTCCGCGGCGAGCCGCGCAACAAGCCGCCCTTTCCCGTCGAGAAGGGCCTCTTCGGCAAGCCGACCGTCATCAACAACGTCGAGACGCTCGTCAACGTCCTGCAGATCGTGCAGGACGGCGGCGGTGCCTTTGCCGCGATCGGCACGGCGCAGTCCACGGGGCCCAAGCTCTTCTGCCTCTCCGGCCACGTCGCCCGGCCGGGGGTGTACGAGGTTCCTTTCGGCGCGACGCTGCGCCAGCTGATCGACCTCGCCGGCGGCGTGCCGGGCGGCCGCGCCGTGCGCGCGGTGCTGCTCGGCGGAGCGGCCGGCTCCTTCGTGGGCCCGGCGGAGCTCGACGTGCCGCTGACCTTCGAGGGCACGCGCGCCATCAACGCCTCGCTCGGCTCGGGCGTCATCATGGTGTTCGACGAGCGCGCCGACCTGGCCGATGCGGTGCGGCGCATCGCGGCGTTCTTCCGCGACGAGTCCTGCGGCCAGTGCGTGCCATGCCGGGTCGGAACCGAGCGGCAGGAAGAGCTCGTCCTGCGCCTCGACGCCAGACGCCCGCTCCGGAACGCGGCCGCGGAGGACGCCCTGCTCGACGACATCGCCCGCGCCATGAAGGACGCCTCGATCTGCGGCCTCGGCCAGACGGCGTCGGGGGCCATCCAGTCCGCCATTCGCAAGCTCGGGGTCTTCTCGGCATGAACGACGCGCGGCGCCGGATCCATCCGGAGAACCCGGTCGAGCTCACGATCGACGGCAAGGTCGTGACCGTGCCGCAGGGCGCGACGATTCTCGAGGCCTGCCGCCAGGAGCGCATCGATACGCCGACGCTGTGCTTTCTCGAGAACCTGACGCCCATCAACGTCTGCCGCGTCTGCGTCGTCGAGGTCGAGGGCTCGCGCGTTCTCGTGCCGGCCTGCTCGCGCCCCGTCGAGCCGAAGATGAAGGTCCAGACCGACAGCGAGCGCGTGCGACTCTCGCGCAAGCTCGTCCTCGAGTTCCTCGGGTCGTCGGCCGACCTCTCGTGCGCGTCGCCCGACGTGCGCCGCTGGATGGAGCGCTACGCGGCGGACCCGGCGCGCTTCGGCCCGCCCGCGGAGCCCGCGAAGGCGGGCGGGCGCGACGCCGCCGATGCCCGGCCACCATCACGCGGGAGCGGTCGGCCGGTCCGCGACCGTCGCGCAGCCCGTGAAGGTCGACAACGACCTCTACGTCCGCGACTACGAGAAGTGCATCCTTTGCTACAAATGCGTCCAGGCCTGCGGCGTCGAGGCGCAGAACACGTTCGCGATCGCGGTCGCGGGCCGCGGCTTCGACGCGCGCATCTCGACCGAGTTCGCGACTCCGCTGCCCGAGTCGGCCTGCGTCTACTGCGGCAACTGCATCGGCGTCTGCCCGACCGGCGCGCTCATGTTCAAGAGCGAGCACGACATGCGCAAGGCCGGCACCTGGGACGAGTCGCGCCAGAAGGTGACCGACACCATCTGCCCCTACTGCGGCGTCGGCTGCACGCTCGAGTTGCGCGTCCAGGACAACGAGATCGTCCGCGTGACGTCGCCGCTCGACCACGACGTGACGAACGGCCACCTCTGCGTCAAGGGCCGCTTCGGCTGGCAGTTCGTCCAGAACCGGCCGAAGACCGAATAGCCCCGCCCGGAGGTCGTGCTACCCTTCCGAGCGAGAGCATTCGCATCGTCAAGAGCACCCACTTCCGGTTGAGACAGCTCCGAAGCACCGCCGTCGCGGCACTCGTTCTTCTTTCCCGCTTCGCCGTCCCCGCCCGGGCCGAGGAACGCGCGATGCTCCTCTGGAAGGGCGAGTCGCACCCGGTCGGGACGCTCGGCGGCAAGGAATTCGTCGTCTCGGACGCCGCGCGGGCGCTCGGCTTCACGGTCGCTTCCGATCCCGCGACGAACGTCCTCACGCTGACCGGGATGGGACACCAGATCCTGCTCGGCCCCGGCACGGCGCAGGTGCCCGTGGACCGCCGCATCGTGCCGATCTCCCTGCCGGCGCGGATCGTCGGCGGGACCCTCTACGCCCCGACCGATTTCTTCGAAAAGGTCCTCTTCCCGCTGGCGGGAGCGGCCGGAACGTACGACGCGGCCAAGCGCGTCTGGACGCTCGCGCCGGCCGGTCCGCCGCCCCTCTCGATCGAGGTCGCGGTCGTGCACGTGGCGCCGACGACGCAGGTCGTCCTGCGCCTCTCGGCCGCGGCGAAGACCGGTTCGGTGCTCTCGGAACGGGGCTTCGCCGTGCGCTTCGCCGACACGAAAGTCGACCCGCCATTCCCCGAGAAGAAGTTCGACGACCCGCTCGTCGCCGCCGTGCGATTTGCGGGCGACACGGCGACCGTGGAGTTCCGGGAGCCGAACTCGACGGCGCGCGCCTACCCCCTGACCAACCCCGACCGGCTCGTCATCGAGGTCGGCCGCCGGGCGGCCGCGGCCGCGGCGCCCGCGGAATCCGCCGCGCCGGCGCCCGCCGCCACGCCCGCGCTGACGATTGCCGTGGACCCCGGACACGGCGGCGTCGAGACCGGAGCCATCGGGCCGGGCGGCCTCCAGGAGAAGGACGCCACGCTCGAGATAGCGAAGAGGCTCGCGGCGACGCTGCCGAAGGTCCTCAATTGCCGCACCGTGCTGACGCGCGACACCGACCTGCTCGTCCCGCTCGACGACCGCACCTCGATCGCCAATCACGAGCGGGCGGACCTCTTTCTCTCCGTGCACGCCAACTCTTCGCGGGCGGCGTCCGCGAAAGGGTCCGAGACCTATTACCTCTCGCTCGAGGCGTCGGACAAGATCGCCCAGGAGGTCGCCAAGGAGGAGAACCAGGCGGGCGCCGCCGCGGGCGGCCCGGCCGGCGCGGCCTCGGGCAATCCCGACCTCGACTTCATCCTCTGGGATCTCGCGCAAAGCGCCCACTTGAAGGAGTCCGCCGAGCTCGGCGAGGCGATCCAGACGGAGCTGAACGCCGTCTCCGACACGGCCAACCGCGGCATCAAGCAGGCGCCGTTCCGGGTGCTCGTCGGGGCGACGATGCCCGCGGTCCTCGTCGAGGTCGCGTTCATCTCGAATCCCGAAGAGGAGAAGAAGCTCAAGAGCCCCGAGTTCCAGCAGGCGGTCGCCGACGCGGTGGCGCGCGCCGTCGCCCGCTTCTTCACGCGGCGCAGTCCCGCCGCCATCCGCCCGACGCCGGCGCCCGCGACGCCGCCATGAGCCGGCGCGCGGCGGCGATCCTGCTCGCGGTCCTGGCGGCCGCCGTGGTGGCGCTCCTCTTCGTCAACCGCAACGCCCTGCCGCGGTTCGCCCGGCGCGGGCCGCGTCCCTTCCTGCGCGTCACGCCGGCGCCGCCCGCGCTCGTGACGGCCGCTCCCGGCATGACGCCCGTTCCGGCCGTCGAGACGGTTCGAGTCACCCTCTTCTTTCCGGACCAGAACGGGCTCTTCCTGCACCCGGAGGAGCGCGACATCCCGAAGCCGGCGGCCGGCGCGGCGTTCCTGAAGGCGCTCTTCGCGGAGCTGCAGAAGGGCCCGACTCGGGAGGGCCTGATGGCCGCGGTCCCGGAAAAGATGCAGCTGCGCAACGCCTTCCTGTTGCCGGAGGGCCAGGCCGTCCTCGACCTCGCCGTGGATGCGGGCCTCGCGTTCGGTTCCGACGAGGAACTGACGATCGTCGCCTCCCTCGTGGACACGACGCTGCAGAACGTGGCGGAGACGTCCCGTGTGAGAATCCTGGTCAACGGCGAGCCCGCCGAGACCCTGGGAGGACACGTGGACCTGACACGACCGCTGCTCTACATCCGGAGCGTCATCGAGCCGCCGGGATCCGAGACACCCGTGGAATCGGCGGCGACGGTGACGCCGGCCCCGGCGCCGACGGCCGCGCCGACGCGTCCGGGAAAGCCATGACTCGCGCCACACCGCGGCCGGACGGAAGGAAGGCCGCGGAGCTGCGCCCCGTCACGATCGAGACCGGGGCCGCGCGCCACGCCGAGGGCTCGGCCCTCATCACGCTCGGCGACACGAAGGTCCTGTGCGCCGCGTCCATCGAAGACCGGGTGCCGGGTTTTCTCAAGGGCACGGGAAGCGGATGGGTGACGGCCGAGTACGGGATGCTTCCGCGCGCCACGCACACGCGCTCGGCGCGCGAG
Source organism: uncultured Acidobacteriota bacterium (assembly GCA_963710945.1). Taxonomy (GTDB): domain Bacteria; phylum Acidobacteriota; class Thermoanaerobaculia; order UBA5066; family Gp7-AA6; genus DAHUXD01. The sequence goes on along the minus strand of CAVQCH010000007.1, from coordinate 31,969 downwards.
GCCGCGCTCGGCAAGCAGGGCGGACGGACGCTCGAGATCCAGCGCCTCATCGGCCGGTCGCTGCGGAGCGTGACGGAGCTGCGCGGCCTCGGCGAGCGCACGATCACGCTCGACTGCGACGTCCTCCAGGCCGACGGCGGCACGCGCTGCGCCGGCATCACGGGCGCGTGCGTCGCGCTGGCCATGGCGCTCGCGAAGCTCTGTCGCGACGGCAGGATCCCCCGCTGGCCGCTGCGCGAAACCGTGGCCGCCGTGTCCGTCGGGATCTGCGCCGGCCAGCCGGTGCTCGACCTCGCCTACGTCGAGGACGCCGAGGCCGACGTGGACTGCAACGTCGTGGGCACGGCTTCCGGCGCCTTCGTCGAAATCCAGGGCACCGCCGAGCGCCGGCCGTTTTCGGAGGAGCAGCTCGGCGAGCTGCTCGCCCTCGCGCGCAAGGGGCTCAAGAAGCTGCGCGAGCTCCAGACGGAAGCCCTCGCGCCCCACGTCGAAGGTATCGACTTCACCTAGGGTACCGAGGTCCCGCTAGCGCGGGATTTCGTAGGGGCGGCCCTGCGGCTGCCCGCGGGCGGGGACAAGCCCCGCCCTCACATACGCCGCTGGGGTCGGAGCCGGGCGCAGGCAAAAGAGCGTGCCGGCGAAGTTCATGGCGCCGCCAGTCGCGTCACGATCGTCTTCTGGCCCAGGAGGGTCCGATGGACCGGACAGCGCTCGGCGATCACGAGGAGCCGCTGCCTCTGCTCCTCGGACAGCGGCCCCGAGAGGGCGATCTCGCTCGAGAAGCGGTCCACGCGGGCATCCGTCCCTGGTTTCGCACTCGGCGCAGTCGCGGGCGTGGACGTGATCGTGCGAGAGCCGCACCGACACGCCCTCGAGCGGCCAGCCCTTGCGCTTCGCGTACATGACGAGCGTCATCGAGGTGCACGCCCCGAGCGCGGCGAGGAGCAACGCGTACGGATCCGGCCCCGTGTCCGTGCCGCCCGACGCGACGGGTTCGTCCGACGCCAGGACATGCCGCCCGGCCTCGATCCGCTGCGCATACCCGGCACCCGAGCTCGTGACGAGGACCTCGCGGTCGGTCATGATGGCCTCCGGCTAGAATCCTCTCGCAATCCCGCATCCGGAAGGAGCCGCAGATGACGCTCAGGGTCGGATTCATCGGGCTCGGGACGATGGGCGCCCCGATGGCGCGCAACCTCGCGAAGGCGGGTTTCCCGCTGGCGCTGTCCTCCCGCACGTCGGCGAGGGCCGCGGCGCTCGCGCGCGAGCTCGGCGCGCGGGCGTGCGACTGCCCTGCCGACGTCGCGGCCGGCTCCGACGTCGTGGTCTCGTGCCTGCCCGATTCGCCGGAAGTCGAGGAGGTCCATCTCGGCAGCCGCGGCACGGCGGGCGCCGCGGCCGCCGGGACGATCGTCATCGACTGCTCGACGATCGCCGCCGAGGCCGCGCGCGCGATCGGCGCCCGGCTCGCCGACTCCGGCGTCGCGTTTCTCGACGCGCCCGTGTCGGGAGGCCAGAAGGGGGCGATCGAGGGCACGCTGACGTTCTTCGTGGGCGGCGAAGCGGCCGCCCTCGAAAAGGCCCGACCGGTGCTCGCGGCGATGGGCAAGCGCGTCACGCACCTCGGGCCCTCCGGCGCGGGGCAGCTCGGCAAGGCGACCAACCAGATCGTCGTGGCCGGAACCCTGATGGCCGTCTCCGAGGGAATGGCATTCGCGCACCGGGCGGGGCTGCCGCTGGCCGCCCTGCACGAGGCATTGATGGGCGGCGCGGCGAGCTCCTGGATGCTCGAGGTCCTCGGCAGGAAGATGATGGACCGCGACTTCAAGCCCGCCTTCGCGATCAAGCACCAGCAGAAGGACCTCGCGATCGTCCTGCGCACCGCGCGCGAAAAGGGCGTGCCGCTCCCGGGGGCGGCGCTCGTCCACCAGCTTCTCTCGGCGCTCGAGGCGCAGGGCCGCGGCGAGGACGGGACGCAGGCGCTGCTCACGCTCTACGAGAAGATGAGCTCCCCGGCGTGAGCCCGTCCCTCTCCGGCGTGCGCGCCCTCCTCGTGGATCTCGAGGGCACGGTGTACCAGGAGAGACGTCTGATTCCCGGCGCCGCGGCCGCGCTCGCCGCCGCAGCCGCCCGCGGCATCCCGTACCGCTTCGTCACCAACACGACCAGCCGCCCGCGCTCCACGATCCTGTGCGAGCTCGCCGCGATGGGCCTCGTCGTCGAGCCCGACGCCCTCTTCACCGCGCCGCGCGCGGCCCGCGAGTACCTGCTGGCCCGCGGCCTGCGGCGCTGCCACCTCCTCGCGCGCGAGACGCTCCTCGAGGACCTCGAGGGGATCGCGTCGGCCGACGAGGACGCGGACGCGGTGCTTCTCGGGGATCTCGGCGAGGGCATGAGCTTCGCGCGCCTCAACAAGGCCTTCCGGCTGATGCTCGGCGGCGCCGAGCTCGTCACGCTCGCGCGCAACCGGTACTGGCGAGACGCCGGGGGCCTCGTCCTCGACATCGGCGCCTTCGCGGCGGCGCTCGAGTACGCCTCGGGCAAGGCGGCGACCCTGGTGGGCAAGCCCTCGGCCGCATTCTTCGCGGCCGCGCTCGCGTCGCTCGGCGTCGCGCCCGGCGAGGCAGCCGTCGTCGGGGACGATCTCGAGTCGGACGTGGGCGGCGGCCAGGCGGCGGGCATGCGCGGCATCCTCGTGAAGACGGGCAAGTTCCGCCCGGAGGACCTCGACCGCCCCGGCGCGCGGCCCGACGCCGTGCTCGACTCGCTCGCCGACCTCGGCCGCCTCCTTTGATAGTCTGGCCGGGATGGCCGAGAAGCCTCCCTCCGACGAACACGCCGAGCGTGTCCACAAGAGCTTCGACGCGCTCCACGAGCAGGTCGGCGTCCGCCTCGACGACGACTCGCGCGCCGCGATCGAGAAACTGCGCTCGGCGGCGGCGGCGAAGGACGGCGAGGCGCTGCGGACCGGCCTGAAGGAGCTCCGCGACCGCCACGGCTGGCTCTACCGCGAGCTCGCGGCGCACCCGCAGGTGGCGACCCTTCTCGACGAGCTCGCGCTGCTCGGATTCTAGCCGTCGCTCGCGCTTGCGAGGAGATCTGCGCCTTCGGCGCACCGGCGAGCGGCTCGCCCGGATGCGGGCTCGACCGCTCGCCTGATCCCCTCGCCGCGCGCGAGCTCCCGCGGCGTGCGCCTCCTCCCTCCCTTCGGTCGGGAGACTTCGCACGCCGCGAACTACTGTCGCATTGCGGCGTATAGATAAACTTACAAGATGCCTTCGGGGCGCGACTGGAAGGAGCTCTACCGCTCGACGATGCGCGACGTGGGCCGCGCGGACATCGTCGGCCTCTACTCGCAGCAGTGGAAGCACGCCCGGGAAAAGCTGACCGCCGAGGACCGGGAGGCTCTGGCGCGCGAGCCGAAGCGCTGGAAGCGCTTCTTCAAGACGGCCAACAGCGTCCTATTCGGGCTCTCGAAGCGCCTGGCCCCGGCGCGCCGCGTCATCTTTCTCGCCGTCCTCGCGTGCTTCCTGCTCACGCTGTTCACGCCGTCCTGCGAGCACCACGAGGAGAAAGACCACAACGGGGTCCGCCGCGAGGTCTCGTACCGCGTGGATTTCGACAGCGCCTTTCTGGCAACCGCCGCCGCCCTGCTGACGGTGCTGCTCGGCATGGAGCTCGTGGACAAGATCAACTACCGCGACGAGCTCGAGCTCGCCCGGGAGCTCCAGGCGAGCCTGATCCCGAAGGTCCTCCCGCGCGCGGCGGGCGTCGAGATCGGCGCGCACAACGAGATCGCGAACATGGTCGGCGGCGACATCTACGACTTCGTGCCCCTGCCCGACGGCCGTCTCGCGGTCCTGTTCGGCGACGCGTCCGGCCACGGGATGGCGGCCGGCCTCGTGATGGCGGTCGCCCACGCGGCCTTCCGCACCCAGCTCGAGGTGGACGCGGCGCCCGCCGCGGTGTTCGCGACGCTGAACCGCATCCTCTGCCGCACCGGGAGCCCGCGCGCCTTCTTCGCGTGCGTCTCCATGCTGGTCTCGAGCGACGGCTCGATCACGGCCTGCGTGGCCGGACATCCGCAGGTGCTGCGCGTCGGCCCGGACGGCGAGGTGAAGGAGCGCATCGGCGCCGGCGCGTATCCCCTCGGGATCAAGCCCGGCCTCGTCTGGCCCACCGAGACGGTGCGGCTCGGCCCGGGAGAGCTCCTGCTCCTGCATTCCGACGGCCTGCCCGAAGCGCGCAACCGCTCCGGGGAGGAGTTCGGCGACGCGCGCATCGAGGCGACCCTCCGCACCGGCGCCCGCCTCTCCGCGCCGGAGCTGGCCGAGGCCCTCGCCCGCGAAGTCCGAACCTTCCGCGGCGACGAGGCCCCCGAAGACGACATCTCGATAACGGTCCTTCGCCGCACCTAGAGCCGAACGGCTTGAGCGGCACAGCAACTACTCGCTCGCGGCGCGGATAGTCTCCCGACCGGAGGGAGGAGGTCCGCGCCGCGGAGCCGAAGCGCCGCCAGGGATCAGGCGCTCGGTCGAGCCCGCATCCGGGCGAGCCGAGCGCCGGTGCGGCGCAGGCCGCAGATCCCTCGCAAGCGAAGGCGACGGTTGGCGACGGAGGGAATTCAGCGAGGGCCGCAAATCGTTGTCCGGGTTGCCGTTCCTATGACGGCCTCCGCGTCAGCGGCCGGGACTCGACTGGAATCTCCCGGCCGTTTTTCGTCGTATTTCGCAGCGGAAAAGGAGTCCCGATGGCCCAGCAGCTGTCTCTACCGGTGGTTCCGATGCGGAACGCCGTTCTCTTTCCCGGAGTCACTTTCCCGATCTCGGCGGGACGCGCGGGGACCCTGCGCGCCATCGAGGCGGCCATGAGCGCTCCCGAACGCCTCGTCTTCGCCGTGGCCCAGCGCCATGAAGCCGAGAACGTCACCCCCGCGGATCTCTACACGATCGGCACGATCGCCACGCTCGGCTCCATCCAGCGCGGCATCGGCGGGATCCGGCTCGTGCTCGAGGGCAAGTCGCGCGGAATCGCCCTGCGCTTCGCGCCGAAGAACGGCTACCTCGAGGCCACGGTCCAGGACGCCCAGGAGATGCTGCCGCTCGACGTGAAGGACGCGGCCTTCGCGGGCCTCCACCGCGAGGCGCGGGAGCGCGCGGCCGAGCTCGGCAAGAAGCTGGGCCTCCCCGAAGAGACGGTGGACCAGATCCTCGCCGAGGTGGACGAGCCCGGCCGCCTGGCCGACCTCGTCGCCGGGTACCTCGACATCCCGGTCACCGAGAAGCAGGTCCTGCTCGAGACGCTTTCGGTCGAGGACCGCCTGCGCCGCGTGCTCGTGCACGTGCAGCGCCAGGTGGACGTCCTGTCGGCGCAGGAGGACATCCAGTCCAAGGTCAAGGAAGAGATCGGCAGCCGCCAGCGCGAGATGTACCTGCGCGAGCAGATGAAGGCGATCCAGAAGGAGCTCGGCGAGGGCGAAGGGGCGTCCGACGACGGGTTGAAGGAGCTGCGCTCCCAGCTCGACGCGCTCGACCTTCCCGAGGACGCGCGCAAGGAAGTAGACCGCGAATGGCAGCGGCTCACCCGGATCGGCCGCGAGTCCATGGAATCGCAGGTGATCCGCACGTATCTCGAGACGGTCGCGGAGCTGCCGTGGAACAAGCGCACCGACGAGAAGCTCGACGTGGCCGAGGCCGCGCGCATCCTGGACGAGGACCACTACGGCCTCAAGGACGTCAAGGACCGCATCCTCGAGTTTCTGGCCGTGCGCCAGCTCTCGCACGCCCGCGAGGACGCGAAGGGCGAGGCTCCGGCCGATCCGAAGGCGGACAAGACGGACGCCGCCGAAAAGGCGGAGAAGGCGCGCCGTGGCAAGGGCCGCATCCTCCTTTTCGCCGGCCCCCCGGGCGTCGGCAAGACCTCGATCGCGAAATCCATCGCCCGCGCCATGGGGCGCAAGTACGTCCGCATCTCGCTCGGCGGCGCGCGCGACGAGGCCGACATCCGCGGCCACCGGCGCACGTACATCGGCGCGATGCCGGGCCGCATCCTCCAGGGCATGAAGCAGGCCGGCTCGAAGAACTCCGTGTTCCTCCTCGACGAGGTGGACAAGCTCGGCATTTCCTACCAGGGCGACCCGGCGTCGGCGCTGCTCGAGGTCCTCGACCCCGCGCAGAACGACAGCTTCACGGATCACTACCTCGGCGTGCCGTTCGACCTCTCGGAGGTCCTCTTCATCGCAACCGCCAACTTCATCCAGAACATCCCTGGCCCGCTGCTCGACCGGATGGAGGTCGTGAACTTCGCCGGATACACCGAGGCGGAAAAGCTCCAGATCGCGAAGAGCTACCTCGTGCCGCGCCAGGTCGAGGAGAACGGCCTCGCGCCCGGCCAGATCACGCTGTCCGACGACGCCATCCGCGAGGTCGTGACGAGCTACACGCGGGAGTCCGGCGTCCGGCAGCTCGAGCGCGAGCTCGGCAAGCTCGCGCGCAAGGTCGCGCGCCGGATCGCGGCCCGCGAGATCGAGAGCCAGTCGGTGGGCCGCGAGGACGTGCGGCCGCTGCTCGGCCGCCCGCGCGTGCATCCCGAGAAGATGGCCCGCGAGGACCAGGTCGGCATCGCGACCGGCATGTACTACACGCCGGCCGGCGGCGACATCATGTTCGTCGAGGCGTCGCTCATGCGCGGCAAGGGCGAGCTGATTCTGACCGGACAGCTCGGCGACGTGATGAAGGAATCGGCGCGCGCGGCGTGGACCTTCGCCCGGTCGCACGCGGCGTGGCTCGGCATCGACGAGAAGGACTTCGAGCGCGACGTGCACATCCACGTTCCCGCCGGGGCCATCCCGAAGGACGGGCCCTCGGCCGGCATCGCGATGGCTTCCGCCGTCGTGTCGGCCCTGTCCCGGCGCCCCGTGAAGAACGACCTCGCGATGACGGGCGAGATCACGATCTCGGGCCGCGTGCTCCCGATCGGCGGCCTCAAGGAAAAGATCCTCGGCGCCGTGCGGGCGGGCATCACGCGGATCCTCATTCCGAAGGACAACGAGGCCGACCTCGAGGACCTGCCGGAGGAGGTGCGCGTCGCTGATCGAGGTTTCGGCCGTGACGACCCTGGCCGAGGCGCTGGCGGTCTCGCTGCGCGACACGGCGCTCGAGAACGGCCGCCTGCTGTTCGGGACGGGCGCCGAGCCGGAAGAGGGGCGTCGGCCCCAATAACGTCGCCCTCGCGCGTCGCGCTCCTGCGCGATCGCTGCGGGCTCCCGCGGCGCGGACCTCCTCCCTCCCTTCGGTCGGGAGACTATCCGCGCCGCGAGCGGATAGTCGCAGCTCCGCTGATTTTGGGCAGTGCGGCAACTAGTCGCACGCGGCGCGAGGAGTCTCCCCGAGGGCAGGGGAGGAGCCTCGCGCCGCGGGAGCGAAAGCGCAGCGAGGAACCAGGCCCGCGGTCGAGCCCCTTTGGGCGAGCCGCGGGCCGGTGCGCCGAAGGCGCAGGTTCCGAGCGAAGCGCGAGCGACGATAAGATCCTCCTGAAAACAAGGAGGATCCGTGAAGTCCATCATTCTGGCCGTCCTGGCGGCGGCCGCTCTCGGCCATACGCGCTCGCCGCTCCCGAAAAGGCCCGGCGGCCGCGGCGAAGCCCGCGGCGGAAGTTCACGGGATCAACCCCGCGGACATGGACCCGAGCGTTTCGGCCTGCCAGGACTTCAATCTGTACGGCAACGGGGGGTGGCTCAAGGCGAACCCCATCCCGGCGGACCAGTCCTACTGGGGCTCCTTCAGCATCCTCGAGGAGAAGAACCGGGAGAGCCTGCGCAAGGTCGCCGAGAAAGTCGCCGCGGACAAGACGACGGCCCCCGGGTCCGACGAACGCAAGGTCGGGGACTTCTGGTCGAGCTGCATGGACGAGGCGGCGATCGAAGCCGCGGGGATCAAGCCGATCCAGCCGGAGCTTTCCCGGATCGCGGCGATCGGCACGCAGGCCGAGCTGCAGGCCGAGATCGGGCGCCTCCAGGCCTACGGCGTCAATGCCGCGTTCCGGTTCACGCAGGAGCAGGACCGGCGCAAGTCCACGGATGTCATCGCGTACCTCGGACAGGGCGGCCTCGGGCTGCCCGACCGCGACTACTACACGAAGACCGACGACGAGTCGAAGAAGCTGCGCGACGAGTACATCGCCCACCTGACGACGATGTTTGGCCTCGCGGGCGACGACGCGGCGGCGGCCGCCGCCAACGCCAGGTCCGTGATGGAGCTCGAGACGCGGCTGGCGGAGGCCTCGTTGACCCGCGTCGAGCGGCGCGATCCCGAGAAGACCTACAACCGGATGGACCCCGCGGCGCTCGCCGCGCTGATGCCCAACTTCTCGTGGACGGCGTACTTCCGCGCCGCCGGCGTTTCTCCCGCGGCGGTCAACGTCGCACACCCGAAGTTCTTCGAGGCGCTCAACAAGGAGCTCCTCGCGACGCCGATCCCGCAGTGGAAGACCTACCTGCGCTGGCACCTGGTCAGCGCCTCGGCCCCGCAGCTCTCGAAGAAGTTCGTGGACGCCGATTTCGACTTCTTCCAGAAGACCCTCCAGGGCACGCCCGAGAACGAGCCGCGCTGGAAGCGCTGCGTGACCGCGACGGACGCAGCCATCGGTTTCGCCCTCGGGAAGGCCTACGTCAAGGAGTACTTCCCGCCGGAAGCGAAGGCGCGCGCCGACGCGATGGTCAAGAACCTGATCGCCGCGCTGCGCGACGACCTCCAGACCCTCGCCTGGATGAGCGACGCCACGCGAAAATACGCGCTCGAGAAACTCTCGACCTTCAACCCGAAGATCGGCTACCCGAGCGTGTGGCGCGACTACTCGGCGCTCCAGATCGACCGGGGCCCGTACGTCCTGAACGCGCAGCGCGCCGCGGAGTTCGACTTCCGCCGCGAGCTCTCGAAGGTGGGCAAGCAGGTCGACCGCAACGACTGGCAGATGACGCCCCCCGAGGTCAACGCGTACTACGACCCGCAGTTGAACGAGATCGTCTTCCCGGCGGGCATCCTGCAGCCGCCCTTCTTCGACGCGAAGGCCGACGACGCCTCCAACTACGGCGCGATGGGCGCCGTCATCGGCCACGAGATGACGCACGGCTTCGACGACCAGGGGCACAAGTACGACGCCCAGGGCAACATGCGCGACTGGTGGACGCCCGAGGACACGAAGAGCTACGACGAACGCGCCAAGTGCGTCGAGGAGCAGTACGCCTCCTACGAGTTCGACGGCCAGCACGTCAACGGCAAGCTCGTTCTCGGCGAGGCGATCGCCGACCTCGGCGGCCTCGACATCGCCCACCGCGCGTACCGCAAGACGCTCGAGGGCAAGAACGAGCCGGCGCCGATCGACGGCCTGACCGGGGAGCAGCGCTTCTTCCTCGCCTGGGCGCGCGTCTGGTCGGCCAACGTGCGGCCCGAGCTCTCGAAGCTCCTGATGAACACGAATCCGCATCCGCTGTCGCAGTTCCGCGCGATCGGGCCGCCCTCGACGCTGCCCGACTTCGCCAGGGCGTTCTCCTGCAAGCCGGGCGACCCCATGGTGCGCAAGGAGCTCTGCCGGATCTGGTAGGGACGGATCCCCGGTCGAGTACGGGATCCCTCGCTTCGCTCGGGATGACGTTGGAGGGAGGCGAGCAGCGCTCGCCCCTCCAACGTCATATTCTTCGCGCCATGGCCGCCGAAGAAGACGACGCGCGAGACACCGAAGGCCTCGAGCTTCCGACCCGCTTCCGGCGCGGGAAGCCGGGGGCGCGGCCGGGCATCGCGATCGCCGACCTCGAGACGATGCCGGCGCCGGCGGTCCGCGTGCCGATCACGTGCATCGACTATGCGCCGGACCGCGTCGAGAGCCATCGCATCACCGACTTCGACGCGTTCATCCACAGCCGGCGCCCGGAGTGGGTCAAGGTCCGCTGGATCAACGTCGACGGCCTGAACGACCCGGAGGCGATCCGCGCGCTCGCGATCAAGTACGGCCTCCATCCGCTCGCGATCGAGGACATGCTGACGACGGGACAGCGCCCGAAGATCGAGACCTTTCCGGCGCTCGACGCGCGCCCCGCACATCTCTTCGTGATCGTCCGGATGATCCAGCACCTCGCGGGCTCGCTCAAGAGCGAGCAGGTCAGCATGTTCATCGAGGGCGAGACCGTCCTGACGTTCCAGGAAGAGCCCGGCGACATCTGGGACCCCATCCGCCAGCGCGTCGAAAAGAAGGGCTCGCGCATCCGCGAGCTCGACGCGAGCTTTCTCGCGTACGCCCTCATCGACTCGATCGTGGACCACTGCTTCCCGGTGCTCGAGCACTACGGGGACCGGCTCGAGGAGCTCGAGGACCTCGTCCTCGACCGGCCGGACCGTTCGACCATCAACGAGATCCACCAGGTCAAGCGGGAGCTGCTCCTGCTGCGGCGCGCCGTCTGGCCGATGCGCGAGGTGGTCAACACCATGCAGCGCGAGCCCCACGAGTGCATGAGCGACGTCACGCGCACCTACCTGCGCGACGTCTACGACCACCTCATCCAGATCATGGACATCATCGAGACGTACCGCGAGGTGGGGACGAGCCTGACCGAGACCTACATGACCTCCATGTCGAACCGCCTCTCGGAGGTCATGAAGGTGCTGACGATCATCGGGACGATCTTCATCCCGCTCACGTTTCTCGCCGGCGTCTATGGCATGAACATGCACATCCCGGAGAACCAGTGGCCGATGTCCTACCCCATGTTCTGGGCCGTGTGCACGGTGCTGGCGGGCTCGATGGTGTGGTGGTTCCGCAAGCGGGGATGGCTGTAGGGGGGAGATTTCGGATTTCGGATTTGACGAGGGAGGGCTCATGCGGGTGCGCCACGGCTTGATCGGCCTGACCCTGCTCGGGATCGCGTCGTCGCTCTTCGCCGTCGAGGAACCCGGCAAGTGGACGCCGGCGGAGATGATGAAGTACCGGCCGGTCGCGGACGTGCAGGTCTCGCCCGACGGACGGCGCGTCGCCTTCGTCGTGCGCGACGCCATCATGGAGCCCGACAAGAGCGAGTACCGCACGCAGATCTGGCTCGGCTCGACGGACGGCAAGGAGTCCCGCCAGGCGACCTTCGCCGACCAGGCGGCCAGCCGCCCCCGCTGGTCGCCCGACGGGAAGTGGATCTCGTTCATCTCGAAGCGCTCGGACAAGTTCGCCAACGTCTGGCTCCTTCCGGCGGCGGGCGGCGAAGCGTGGCGGTTGACGGATGCGAAGTCCGACGTCGCGCAGACGGCCTGGTCGCCCGACGGAAAGCGGATCGCCTTCGTCGCGCCGGAGTCGGCGCCGGCGGACAAGGAGAAGAAGGACCGCGAGAAGGACGACGCGCGGGTCGTGGGCCAGGACGACCGGCCGGGGCGCCTGTGGCTGATCGGCGTGCCCGACGAGGCGGGCGGCGTGCGCGAGGCCAGACAGCTCCTCTCTACCGGGTACTCGATCGGCGGCGTTCCGGAGGCCGGGGGCGGCGACGCGCTCTGCTGGTCGCCGGACGGCAGGACGATCGCCTTCTCGCACACGAAGCGCCCCGTCCCGGACGAGTGGCCGAGCGCCGACATCTCCCTCGTGGACGTCGCGACGGGCGCCGTGCGGCCGTTCGCGAGCACGGGGGCGGCCGAATCCACGCCGCTCTATTCCCCCGACGGCCGGTGGATCGCCTACCTCGTCAGCGACGATCCGCCGCGGTGGGCGCACCGCGACTGGATCCGCCTCGCTCCGGCCGACGGCGGCCCGGCGCGGGACCTGCCGCATTCCTTCGACGAGTCGCCGGAGCTGGCCGGCTGGTCGGCCGACGGACGCAAGCTCTACTTCACCGAGGCGAAGGGCGTCTACGACCTCGTCTACGCGCAGGACGTGGCGAGCGGCGCGATCGCCGCGCTGACGCCGGCCGGCAAGGTCTCGAGCGGCGCCAACGTCAACGCGCGGGGCACGTGGATCGGCTTCGTGCGCCAGGCGCCGACCGATCCGATCGAGGCCTGGGCCTCGGCGCTCTCGCCGTTCTCGCCGGTGCGCGTCTCGAGCGTCAACGCCGGGATTCCGAACCACCCGCTGGGCGAGACCCGCGTGATCGCGTGGACGGGAGACAAGGGCCAGGCGATCGAGGGGCTGCTGACGCTTCCCGTTGGCTACGAGCCCGGGCGGCGTTATCCGCTTCTTCTCGTGGTGCACGGCGGCCCCGCCGGCGTGTTCAAGGCGGCGGACATCGTGACGCCGAGCCCGTATCCGGTCGCCGCCTTCGCGGCCGACGGATACGCGGTCCTGCGCGCCAACCCGCGCGGCTCGTCGGGCTACGGCACGGCGTTTCGCCAGGCCAACGACAAGGACTGGGGCGGCGGCGATTTCCGCGACCTCATGGCGGGCGTCGACCAGGTCATCGCGATGGGCATCGCGGATCCCGATCGGCTCGGCGTCATGGGATGGAGCTACGGCGGCTTCATGACGTCGTGGACGATCACGCAGACCGACCGGTTCAAGGCGGCGTCCGTCGGCGCGGGCGTCACGAACCTCGTCTCGTTCACGGGCACGGCCGACATCCCGTCGTTTCTGCCCGACTACTTCGGCGGCGAGTTCTGGGAGGACGGCCGCTTCGATATCTATCGCGACCACTCCGCGATGGGCCACGTCGGCAACGTCAAGACGCCGACCCTCATCCAGCACGGCGAGGCCGACGTCCGCGTGCCGATCTCGCAGGGCTACGAGCTCTACAACGCCCTGAAGCGGCGCGGGATCGTCGTCGAGATGGTCACCTACCCGCGTCAGCCCCACGGCCCCCGCGAGCCGCGCCTGATCCTCGACCTCGGCAACCGCAACATCGCGTGGATGGAGAAGTACGTGAAGGGGGCCAGACCTTGATCTGTCCTCCGATTCTCGACGATGCCGAACGACGTGCGCTGTGTCTTTCCCCTTGCCGAGGACAAATTCAAGGTCTGACCCCATGGTAAGCCGTGCATTCCGAGCGGTTTCCAAGCGGAAGGCAACCACTCGTCCCGTGAGATAATCTCCGGCTTTCCGGGATCCCGCCGGAATCACCACACTGACGCAAAGGACCTTTCATGAAACGAATCGGCATTCTCTTCGGCCAGGAACGCTCCTTCCCGTATGCCCTCGTCGAGCGGATCAACCGCGCCGGGGCCGACGTCGTCGCCGAGCCCTTCCAGACGGGCGGCGTCAGCCTCGACAGCCCCAAGCGCTACGACCTGATCCTCGACCGGATCAGCCAGGACATCCCCTTCTACCGGGCGATCCTCAAGAAGGCCGTGGCCGACGGGACGATCGTCGTCAACAACCCGTTCTGGTGGACGGCCGACGACAAGTTCTTCAACAACGTCCTCGCGCGCCGCCTCGGCGTCGCGGTGCCGAAGACCGTGATTCTCCCCTCCAACCAGCACCCGCCCGACACGACGTCCGAATCCATGTCGAACCTCGTATTCCCGCTCGAGTGGGACGAGATGTTCCAGTACATCGGCTTCCCGGCGTACTTCAAGCCGTACTCGGGCGGCGGCTGGAAGAGCGTCTACCGCGTGACGAACCCCCACGAATTCTTCGCCGCGTACCAGGAGACGGGCCAGACCGTGATGACGCTCCAGGAGGAGATCGTCTTCGAGGAGTACTACCGCTGCTATTCGATCGGGCGCAAGTACGTCCACATCATGCGGTACGACCCGAAGCAGCCGCACGCCAACCGCTACGTCCAGAACGCGCCGCCGATTCCCCCGGCGATGTACGAGCGGGTTCACGGCGACTGCCTGAAGCTCATGAACGCCCTCGGCTACGACTTCTGCACGCTCGAGTTCGCCGTTCGCGACGGAGTCCCGTACGCGATCGACTTCCTGAACCCGGCGCCCGACGCGGCCGTCGAGTCGGTCGGCCAGGAGAACTTCAACTGGGTCGTGGAGCACTCGACGAAGTGGCTCATCGAACGCGTCCAGCAGGGCGCGGAGCCGCTGACGGACTACCGCTGGGCCACCTTCCTGAACGCGGGCGAGGAGCCCGCCCCGAAGCGTCCGAGCGGCCGCACCCGGAAGCCGTCCGCGCCGCGCGCCTCCGCGCCCCGGCCGCGCAGCGAGGCCTGATCCCGGGATGGAAGCCCCGGCCTTCACGCTCGGCGTCGAGGAAGAATTCCAGATCATCGATCCGGAGACGCGGCAGCTGCGCTCCCACGTCCAGGAGATCCTCGAAGAAGGCAAGCTGGTGCTCAAGGAGCGGGTCAAGCCCGAGATGCACCAGTCCGTGATCGAGATCGGCACCGGCATCTGCAAGAACATCCAGGAAGTCCGGGCGGACGTCGGCGAGATGCGCACCGAAATCATCCGCCTGGCGAAAAAGAACGGGATGCGCGTGGCCTCGGCCGGCACGCACCCCTTCTCGAACTGGGCGGACCAGAAGATCTTCCCGGACCCGCGCTACGACTCGGTCGTTCAGGAGATGCAGTTGCTGGCGCGGGCGAACCTGATCTTCGGCCTCCACGTGCACGTCGGCATCAAGGACCGGGCGCTCGCGTTCCAGATCATGAACGAGTCGCTCTACTTCCTGCCGCATCTGCTGGCGCTCTCGACGAACTCGCCTTTCTGGCTCGGCCGCAACACCGGCCTGAAGAGCTTCCGCACCAAGGTCTTCGACCGCTTTCCGCGGACGGGAATGCCCGAGTACTTCGACACGCCCGCGGAGTTCGACGACTTCGTCCGGATCCTCGTCGGCACCAACTCGATCGACAACGGGAAGAAGATCTGGTGGGACGTGCGCCCGCACCCGTTCTTCGAGACGATCGAGTTCCGCGTCTGCGACGTGCCGATGCGGCTGGAGGAGACGGTTACCCTGGCCGCGCTCTTCCAGGCCATCTGCGTCAAGCTCTACAAGCTGCGCCTGCAGAACCTCGGGTTCCGGCGCTACCGGCGCGCCCTCATCCTCGAGAACAAGTGGCGCGCGAGCCGCTACGGCATCGAGGGCAAATTGATCGATTTCGGCCAGGAGATCGAAGTGCCCTTTCCGAGCCTCGTTGCGGAGATGCTCGAGTTCGTGGACGACGTCGTCGACGAATTGGGTTCCCGTAAGGAGGTCGAGGCGGTAAACTGGATCCTCGAGAACGGATCGGGCGCCGACCGGCAGCTGCGGGCCTACGAGGCCTCCGGCGGCGACCTGAAAAAGGTCGTCGATTACATCTGCGAGGAAACCGGACACGGACTGCCGATCGAAACGCCGCTCACGCGCACGGCATCGTAAGGACGCTGCCGCCGCTGGCGTGAGTCGAAGGAGCGCATCCTGAAGGAACTGAGAGAGCTGCAGACGACGTATGCCGAGGACCTGATCCCCGGCGCCCGCAACGCCATCCGCACCTGCCTGCGCGTCCAGCCGCACGAACGCGTGGCGATCGTGACCGACATCGAGACCGACGAAATCGGCGCGAGCCTCGCCGACCAGGTGCGCGAGCTCGGCGCCCCGATCGAAGTGCACGTCATGGAGGATTACGGGCCGAGGCCGATGCTGACGCTCCCGCCGGCCATCGAAGCGGCGCTCGAGCGGGCCGACGTCTCGATATACGCCGGGCAGCCGAAGCAGGGCGAGCTCGCCTTCCGCCGCGCGCTGACGGCGATCATCGACCGGCGCCAGATCCGACACGCCCACATGGTCTCCATCTCGCACCGGATCATGATCGAGGCGATGCGCGCCAACTTCGAGGACGTGGACGCGATCTCCTGCCGGCTCCTCGAGCGGGCGCTCCAGGCGACGAAGATCGTCGCCACCTCCCCCGGCGGCTCGCACCTCGAAGCGACGTTCGACCCGACGATCAAGTGGCTGAAGACCTCCGGGATCATCTCGACCTCCAAGTGGGGCAACCTGCCGGGCGGCGAGGTCCTGACGTCGCCGGCCCGCGTGGACGGCGTGTACGTGGCCGACGGCGTCGTCGGCGACTACCTCTGCGCGCGCTACGGCGACCTGAAGGAGAACCCGCTCACGGTCACCATCGAGAACAGCCGCATCGCCGACGTGCGCTGCGACCGCCAGGACCTCGTGGACGACTTCCTCGCCTACACGGCCACCGACGAGAACTCCAACCGCGTCGGCGAGTTCGCGATGGGGACCAACATCGCCCTGCACGACGTCATCGGCAACATCCTCCAGGACGAGAAGATCCCGACGCTGCACGTCGCCTTCGGGCATCCCTACTCCGAGCACACCGGCGCGAAGTGGCGCAGCACGACCCACATCGACATCGTGGGCCGCAGCTTCGACGTCTGGTTCGACGGCGACCAGGTGATGGCCGCGGGCAAGTACCTCATCTGAGCGCGTAGCCGTCGCTCGCGACGGCGTAGCGGTCATCCCGAGCGCAGCGAGGGATCCCGAACTTCCACGGAACCGCCGGGTTGAGCCCCGGATCGCTCCAAAGCATCTCACCGCACGACGAACGCGCTCGTTCCCTCCCCCGCCGCCGTCCCGCCCGTCACCGCCACCTTCAGCGCGTAGCGCCCCGGGGCGAGGCCTTCGGGCTTCCACGAGAGGAGCAGCTTGCGTCCGCCGCCGCGCTCGACGTCGGACTCCTTGACGATCGCGAGGGGCACGTCCCGCCCATGGCCGTCCGGTCCCACGATCTCCCCCTTCGCCGCGAGCGCCGCCGGCTTGCCCGCGCCGAAGTTGTAGGTGAAGACGGCGATCCGCGCCTCGGTGCCGTTGCCGACCACCGGCAGCGCCGCCGGGATGAACGGCTCGCCCGCCACGGCGAAGGGGTAGTCCGCCGCGCGTGCCGGGGCGTCGGCGCGGGGGTTGGCCCGCACCATGATCCAGCGCCCGGCCGGCTCCTCGAAGAACGGCGGCAGCACGACGGGCGGTCCCCCCGGCATCGCCGGCACGGTCACGCGGGCGGAAAACACCCCCGCGCGGCCGGTCGCCGTGTTGCGCGCGAGCACGCGCACGCCGTAGTCGCCGGGCGGCAGGTAGAGCGTGCCGTAGAACTTGATCCCGCCCGCCTCGAGCGCGGGCCGGACCTTCGCGAGATCGAGCGACACGTCGCTCGCGACGTAGTCCGCCAGAGTGCCGGCCGCGTCGTTGGCGTAGGCGTAGATCTGGAGGCCCGCCTTCTCCGACTTGTCGCCCGCGACCAGGGCGGTGCCCGGCAGCTCGAGAACGACCGCGACCTGCGGCTCTTCCGCCGGCGAGGCAAACGCCGCGACGACGAGGCGGCCCTCGATGGTCTCGCCGGGAGTGCCGCCCGTCACGAGGTCGCCGGAGGCGAGAACCCGCTCGAGCGCCGACAAGTTCGCGTACGGGCGCGGCTCGTAGTAGCCGGAACGCGCGAGCACCTTCGCCCCGGGGGCCTTGACCTCCACGCGAAGCTTGTGGAACGCCCCGGGCTTCGAGAGACCGCGAGGCTGGTAGACCAGCAGGTAGACGAGCCCTGTGCGCTCCGAGATGGCCTTGAGCTCCCCGCCGAGCGAATTGGCGTTGCGCACGAAGTCGCCGCCCGTCTCGGACGCCATCGTGAACAGGGCATCCGTGCCGCTCGCCTGTTTCTGCCCGGCCGCGTCCGCCTCGGCGCGCACGCCGCCGATGTCGACGGCGTCGAGCACCGCGTCGGATCGCGGAAAGAAGCCGAGCGCGCTCGAGAACTGGTCGCGCAGCGACGAGCTCCCGAACCGGGCGTCGCTGTCCACCTTCCAGATCTCTCCCGAGATCGCGGCCTCGCTCGCGCCCTGGTTCGTGCCGGCATCGATCGCCTGCGTGTCGGATCCGTGCTCGAGCATCTGGTCGCGCGTGCGGCTCGCGCTCCTTCCCGCGAGCAGGCGCGTCTCGAAACCCTCCGAGAAGAACAGCACGTGCTTTCGCCCGCGGACGGAGTCGAGCACCCGGCCCATGCCGGCGAGCCCGTTCATCAGCTTCGTCACGCGGCCCCGGTCCTGCTCGTCGCTCGACACGCGCTGCAGGTTCTGGATGTCGCGCAGCCCCTCGTCCATTTCCTTGTTCTTGTCCGGAGCCTTCGCGGACCGCGGCCCCCCCGACCCGCCCGGGCCTCCCGGCGGGACGAAGGCGAAGCCGAGAGGATCCACGCTACGGATCGCCAGGCCCGGAAGGCCGAGGGTGTCGATCGCGGACGCGAGCTGCGAGCGGTCGCGCGTGAAGTTGACCAGCAGCTTCCAGCCCGTGTCGACCGACAGTGTCCCGACGGCGGCCAGATCGCTCGCGGGCATCGACGCCGTGACGAAGTCGCGCGCCCCGTCCCGCGCGCGCAGCAGGCCCGCCATGCTCGTGTAGGACGTGTCGAACACGATGAGCCAGAGCCGCCGCGCCGACGCCGGCATCGCCTCTGCCTCCGCCTCATTCGCGCCGGGCGCTCGCGCCCGCGAGAGGTCGACGACCTCGAGGTTTGCGATCGCCTGTTTCCTGCCGTCGTCGTAGAGCTGGAAGTCGGCGGCCGCGAGCCCGGCGACGGGCCGGCCGTCCTTGCCGACGACGTTGACCGGTATCTCGATGACGACGGCGCTCGCCTGCTCCCGCACGACGCCGGAATCCGGCGCCTGCGCGCGTCCCCGCATCGCCGGAACGCCCAGGGCGAAGACGAGCGCGAGAGCGCGGCCGCACCGAGGTCTCATGCCGCGTCGAGTCTCCTCCCCGCGCGCGACCGGACGATCGGGCGACGGGCCGGAAGCGCTGCGGCCGCGGACGAAACGCCCCTCGCGCGGGACCGCTCGGCGGGGATAGCATCCGACCCCAGCCATGATTCCCGAGCTGCGCCGGGCCTACAACGCCGCGTTCACCGAGGAGAAGTACGGCTCCTACGCGCGCCGCCTCTCCGCGCGCGGCGGCATGGAGATTCCCTTCCGCCTGGCCGAGACGCCGTTCTTCCTCCCGCCCGAGCTGCGCGACGAAATGGTCTCCGCCTCGCTCGACATCTTCCGCCAGCTCTCGACGCCCGAGGCGCTCCACCGGTCGCTCGCCGCGGTGCCGCGCGAGTTCGACGTTCCGGGCTGCGACGAGTTCCCCGTCCTCGCCGTCACCGACTTCGCCGTCACGAGGGATTCGAGCGGGCGCGTCGCGCCGAAGCTGATCGAGCTGCAGGCCTTCCCGACGCTGTACGCGTTCCAGGTGGCGCAGTGCGAAGAGCTCGCGCGCCTTTGTCCCGGCGGCGAGCGGCTCGGATGGTTCCTCTCCGGCCTCGACGAGGCGGGTTACAAGCGAGTGGTCGGCGACGCGATCCTCTCGGGCCTCCCCCCCGAGGAGGTCGTCCTCCTCGACCTCGACCCGCCGCACCAGAAGACGGCGATCGATTTCGCGTTCACCGAGCAGTTCTGGGGCGTGAAGGCCGTCGACCCATCACAGATCGAGAAGCGCGGGCGCGAGCTCTGGTACCGCCGCGACGGAAAGCCCGTCCGCATACGGCGCATCTACAACCGCCTCATCTTCGACGAGCTCGAGGCCACCGGAGCGAAACTGCCGTTCGATCTGACCTCCCGCCTCGACGTCTCCTGGGCCGGTCATCCCAACTGGTACTTCCGCTGGAGCAAGCACTGCCTGCCGGAGCTCCGGAATCCGTGCGTGCCGGAGTCCTTTTTTCTCACCGACCTGCGGGCCGTCCCGAAGGATCTCGAGAACTGGGTGCTGAAGCCCCTCTTCTCGTTCGCCGGCTCCGGCGTCAAGGTGGACATCACTCCCGCCGACGTCGCGGCCGTGCCGCCCGACCAGCGCGCCCACACGCTCCTGATGCGCAAGATCGAGTACGCGCCCGGCCATCGAGACGACCGACGGCAACCACTCCAAGGTCGAGGTCCGGGTCATGTTCGTCTGGAAGGACGGCAAGCCCTTCCCCGTCACCACCCTCGCGCGCCTGTCGCAGGGCAAGATGATGGGCGTCAACTACAACAAGAACCGCACCTGGGTGGGCTCTTCCGCCTGTCTCTGGCTGGACTGACGGTTCCGGCCGCTCACGACTTCTTTTCGGTCTGCGTCGTTTCCGGGGACATCGTTCGAAAGACGAACGTCTCCGGGCCGATCCGCACCTGGTCGCCGTCTTCGAGCGACATACGGCGCTGGATCTGCTCGCCGTTCAAGAACGTTCCATTCTTGCTCTTGAGATCCTCGAGCGTCGCCTTCCCGTTCGCGAGGAGAACCGTCGCGTGCCGACGCGACACGGACGAGTGATCGATCCAGAGGGCGGCGTCTGCATCACGGCCGATGACGTTCTCGCCCTCCAGGAGCTGGACCTCTCGTGAGTCCAGAATCAGGCGGTGGCGAGGCTCCGGCCGGCTGACCTGAGAATCGGACACCGGATGCAGGACGGGTCGATGCGCCTCCCCGCGGACCGGTACCTCCCAACGGTATCCCTCGCGCCGAATGGTCCGGATGAACGCCTCCCCATCGGCGCCGAAGGCCTTGCGCAGCTCGGCGATCTGGAACCGGAGCGCGTCGTCGGTGATGGCCACGTCCGGCCAGACGCGCTCGACGATCTCGTCCCGGGTCAGGAGGCGGCCAGGGTTGTGCAGAAACAAGAGCAACAGCTCCCGACTCTTGTGCGTCAGAGCGATCTCCGCGCCGTCGCGCAGCAGACCGTGGCTCACGGTGTCGTAGAGGAAGGGTCCGAACCGATAAGCCATTGTTGGGCTCTTGAAATCTCACGGCGATCTTATCTCCGCCTCCGGACGCCGGGCTGCCCGCCGCACCAGAGTGGGCAACGAAGAAAGGAGGCTCCATGAACAAGCGTCTAGGTACCCTCGTTGCGTCGGTTGTACTGGTGGCCATGGCGGAAATCGGGAGCGGAGCCCCGTCGACAGAGAGCCGCATGCCACCCTCGCCCATCCCGAAGGCGTGCAGGAAACCCTGCCCGCCGCCCCGGATGCCGCCTTCCCCGGCGCCGCAGCCCCGCAGGTAAGGCGACCAATCCCGCGCAAAGGTTTTTCGCGTACGCGCGTTCGCGGCCGCCGGATGCCGTTTCCCGGCGGCCGCCTTTTTTCCAGGGATCGTTGCTGCAGATCTCAGGCTCGAAACCGCGATAGCATTACGGCAGCAGCTACGGAGCGCACTTCCGTCTAGGACGTGTCAATGCCGAGGGCCTTTCGCAGGCTCCTGATTGCGGCGATCATGACGCTGCCTCTGGCGCCCGCGCTCTCGGCTCAGACGAACACCGGCAACATCTACGGGAACGTGATCGACGAGCAGGGCACGCCGATCCCGGGCGGCCTGGTCACGCTTATCGGCCCTGCGGCGCCGCGCACGACGACCGTGAATGCGAACGGCTTCTTTCGGATCCTGAAAGTCGCCCCGGGACAGTATTCGGTCACCGTGACGATGGCGGGCTTCGCGACGGTGACGCGACAGAATGTGCTCGTCTCGGTCGGACGCAACACACAGGTTGACGTGCAACTGAAGCTTGCGGCTGTGCAAGAAAACGTCACGGTCAAAGGTGAAACACCGCTCATCGAGGCGCGGAAAGTCGAGACGGGCCAGACCTTCTCCAGCGACCAGTTGACGGAGATCCCGACCTCGCGCGACGTCTGGTCTCTGATCCAGCAGGTCCCCGGCGTACAGCTCGACACGGTGAATGTCGCGGGCAATGCGAGCGCCAACCTTGGCGGCCCGGGTCTCACGAGCAGGGGCTCGGGTAACGTCGCGTACGAGATAGACGGCGCCACCGTGACTGACAACACATACGGCAACCCCCTCGCACGGCAGAACGGAGGCACGAACACGTACTACGACTTCAGCACGTTCCAGGACGTCGGAGTCGTGACGGGCGGGTCGGCCCTCGACCAGCAAAACTCGGGCGTGACCATCAACGTCGTCACCAAGCTCGGAACCAACCAGCTCAAGGGCTCCGGCCGATACCTCTACGCCTCCGCCACATGGCAATCGAATAACACGCCCCAAGCGTCCATCGATCAGGGGCTCCAGACGAACAGTACCCGGTTCATCCGTGAATACGGCGGCGACCTCGGCGGGCCGATCCTTAAGGATCGCCTCTGGGTCTGGGCCGCGGCCTCGCGGCAGGACATTTCCCTGAACCCGGCCACGTTCAGTGCCGACGACGTTTCCTACCCGGAGACGACGATCCTCGAGCCGTGGAGCGCGAAGCTGAACGCGCAAATCTCCAACGCGAACTCGGCGGCTCTGTACTACCAGAGGAGCGACCGGCTCGAGTACGGCATCGGTGCGTCGCCGGACCATCCTCCCGAGACACGGCAGAACCTCCTCATCCCGACCGACTTCTACAAGGCCGAGGATTCGAACGTCTTCTCCCCGGACCTCTTCGGATCAGTGTTCGCGAGCTATCAGAACCCGGACTTCACCTCGACCCCGATCGGCGGCCTAGACAAAGACATGCAGTACTACGACAACTCGTATCACAATACCTTCTTCTACACTCTTGCCAAGGACCCGCAGAAGCAGGCCAATCTCCAGGTCTCGAAATTCTTCAACACAGGCAGGATCAACCACGAGCTGAAGTTCAGCTTCAACTACCGTCAGCAGACCGCCGACTCGGCTTCGGGCCTGCCGGGCGAACAGAACTGGGGGATCGCATACAGCTCGTCGGCAATCGCAGTGCTCTCCCGGGGCGTGCGCAGAATCTACACGACGCAGTTCTGGACCGGCACCCTCGGCGACACGCTCACCGCGGGCAACCTCACGGTTGCGGCGGGAGTTCGCTACGACCTCCAGCAGGCAAAGAACATTCCCAGCACATCGTTCGCGAACACGATGTTCGCGAATCCCTGCACGAACTGCGGGGCCGATGGGGGGTCCTTCCCCGGCCTGCCCGAGGTGAAGTACCACGGCGCAAAGAACTGGCAGTTCGAATACACGAACTGGCAGCCACGCGTCTCGGCGACCTACGCGCTAGGCGAAAAGAAGGACACGTTACTCCGGGCCTCCTACGCGCGCTTTGCGGACCAGCTCGGCTTCCTCGCCTACTACCTGAGCGGCGTGCCGAACGCGAACGGCTATCAATACGACTGGACCGACCTGAATCACGACCACAACGTCCAGCCGAACGAAGTTCTGTTCAATAAACCCCGCGGCTTCTACAACGGTGGCATCTACAACGCCATCGACCCGGCCGCATTGCCGAGCGCCCCCAACGAAGTCCAATCCGGCCTCCGGACGCCGACGACCAACGAATTCACGGCAGGAATCGACCATCAACTCACCGGGAACATCGCGGTGTCCGGCACCTTCTCCTACCGCAATACGAACAGCCTCCTGGCGCAGGTCCCGATCGGGACTGACCTCTCGACGTACGAGCTCGCCGGCCGGGCGGCCGGCACGGCCACCGCCGTTGACGGATTTACACTCACCTTCGACGAGCCGTATTACGCACTCAATCTCGCCGAGCCGCCTCCGGGCTTTCTAGTCGAGAACCGCCCCGGCGCAACGCAGCGCTACTATGGGGTGGACCTGTCGTTGGTCAAACGGCTTTCTGACAATTGGATGCTGCGCGGCAACTTCGGCTGGAACAGCTTCAGGCAGTATCTGACACCCCAGTCGATCCAGGACCCCAACAATCTCTGGGTGCGCGGGGGCCAGAACGACAACGGCGCTCTCGCTAGTGGGTGGTCATTCAAGTACAACGTCTTCATCAATGCGAGCTGGCAGTTCAACATCAACGGCCTCTATCGAGGGCCCTGGGGCTTGAGCTTCGGCGCAAACTTCTTCGGACGGCAGGGCTACCCTAATCCCTATTACGTCGACGTGGTGACGCACGACGTCGCCAACAACACGCCGGGCATTCTGATCGGCAAGGTGGACACCTACCGCTACGCCAACGTCTATGAGCTCGACTTCCGGCTCCAGAAGACGTTCCAGATCGGCCCGGTCACGGTCATTCCCGTGGCCGAGCTCTTCAACGTGACGAATGCCAACACCGTCCTGAACAGCGTCCCGGCGGTCGGCCGATACGACCCCTTCGCCCCGCAGTTGCGGCCTAAGAACGACAAATTCGTGCAGTACCCGGATTTCAACCAGATCATCGAAGTGCAAAGCCCGCGCATCGTGCGCCTGGGCCTACAGGTGAACTTCTAGGCTCCGAACCGAGAAAACAGCCCCGACCTACAAAGAAACTGTACTGGATCTCCACGGCCTCGCGCAGCAAGCCGTGGCGGACGGCTAAAGACCGAATTGGTCGGCCATTCGACGACGGGATCTCACGTAGATCTCGTCTCGGTCTCCGGACTCCGGGTGCCTTTCAGCGTGAGAGTGCGTGACGAAGACGCGAGGCAGCTGCTCTCTTCCGATCAGGAGTCGAACAAACAGGCGGAGCGCCAAAGGAGACGATGATGACACTCAGGAAGCCAAAACCGGAACATGGTTCGCCGTACAGGCGGTCCATCGCGCTGGCGATCGCCGTTAGCGTGATGGCCGTTCACCTTGCCAGTGGAGCTCCAATCTGGATCGGAAGGACGCTTTCGGGGAACTGGTCGGTCACGGTAACAAGGATCGACCCGCCTCCGGGGCTCCCCCCGACCTTCCTCTCGCTGCAGACCTATTTCGCGGAGGGTCTGTTTCTGGAAGAGAGCAATACCAACCTCATAAGAAGCTCGGCACGCGGGGAGTGGAATGCGCCCGGCCTCGATGCAAAGGCTCCAGAGCTGACGTCTGGTCGTGAGCAGTTCACGCGGTCCTTTCTCTTCTTCCGCTTCGACGCCGCGCGCAATTTCATCGGCACGGCTCGGAACACCGCAAGGATCATGCTGAGCGACGACGGGCAGACATTCAGGGCAGCGGCGACTCTGGAGCTTTTCGACGCTGCAGGAAACCTGCTGAGCACTTCGCAGGCAATCGAGTCGGGACGGCGCCAGTGAGCCTGTAAGGAACTCCTGGATGCGCGGTCGCGGCCGCCGGGCTCCGATGCCTGGCGGCCGCTACTTATCTTCAGCTCTAGGTAGCCAGCGTGCTGGACCTCCCTGGGCCAACACCTCCGTCGTCCAGTTCAGGACCACGTGGAGCGGACGAGGAGGTTCGGCGCGGGCGGAGTCCGAAATGACGGCCAGGAATCGCTTCCCGTCCGGCGACACGTCGAGCCCGTACAACGATGTGCCCTCCTTGAAGGTGAAGAGCGGCGTTGGTTGCCCCAGCCACAGTGAGGGTGCTGTCCGAACCGGTACGGACATCACGTGCTGTCCAGACAGACACAAGATCTCGCTGCCGTTGCGAGTCCAAAAACAGTCTGCCCGCCCAGAGAAGATTCGAGTCTTGTCGTTAACGGCCGCGACCGGAGCGACGTAAGCCTCGTGTTCACCCGATTCGTCGGAACTGAAAACGATGCAGCGTCCGTCGGGCGAGAAACTGACCCCCCGCTCGTCGAACTTCGATTCCAGCAACGGAGAGGACATCTGGTCACCTGACAGCGAGACCAGGCGCACATCGGTGTCGCCCCGGTCGCTTGCGTGCTCGTAAGCAAGCTGTTTGCCTCCAGGCGCAACCGCGCAAACCCACTGACGTGCTTCCGCGGGAAGAAGGGCGACCTCTCGTCCTGTGTCGAGGTCCCGCCGGCAGATTTGGAGCAGCCATCCGGTTTCGGCGGAATACACAATCGATTTTCCGTCCGGCAGCCAGAAACCGCCGGCATCCTCGGCCTTGTTCGACGTGACACGCGTCTCGACCCCTCGCTCGAGGTCCAGGATCCAGAGATCGCGGGTCCCGATCTTCGGATCCCTGCGTTCGAAGAGAACCCTTCGGCCGCCAGGATCGAGTTTGCCGCCCTCGATGTCTCCCGTCGGGGGCAGGGTTTCGACCAGCCGGCCAGCCCGGTCGAGCCAGACCATGCGGCGCCGGGGAGGAGTACCCGGCGTCTGAAAAGCCACCGCTCCGGTGCGAGAGACCGCGAAGTCCGCCTCCCCGAAGCTCAAGTAATACCGGACCGAATCGGCGATCGAAAAGGGCTCGCCGGAAACTGTACCGCTTCGAGCGTCGAAGCGCTGAGCGAGGAGCGCCCCCTCCTGAACGAAGACGAGGTATCCGGGATCGACGTACTCGACTCGGGAAAGCATCGAGAAAAGCGGGCGGGCATGCCCCTCGGGTGGGGACAACATCAGGCTGCCGGAGGTGCCTTCTCGTGCGGAATAGTAGAGGAAGCTTTTGCCGTCCGGAAGGAACCAGGGCCACCGGACCCTCATTTCACCGCGCGCACGGTCGGCGTTCACGATTGCGACCGGCTTTCCACCGGAAGTCGAAACCCGATAGATCGCCATACCGCGGAACGTACCGAACAGAACCTGACCGCCGGCCCCCCAGGTCCCGGAATGTCCCGCGGGTTCGGGCAAGTCGCAGATCGGGACAGCGGCAGCGCCGGAGAGATCAACACGCCACAGCTTGTTATCGGCGAAGTAACCGATAGAGCGGCCGTCGGGCGACCAGAACGGAGCGTATGCACCATCTACTTTTGGTATTGCTCGCGCCTCCGGTGCCGAGAGCGGCCGCAGCCAGAGTTTTCCAGCAGAGCAGAAGGTAAGCTGCGAGCCGTCCGGTGAAAAGGCGAAGCTGCCGAAGCCGTCGGGCGGGGGGCGCAGAGAGAATCGGGTGGCGTGGATCTGCGCGGCCGGCGGTCGGGAGCGCAGCAGGCTCACCGCCGCGATCGCAACAGCAGCGACGCCAAGGAGAAGCATCGCCGCCCAGCGCCGGCGGGACCCGGCCGTGGCAAGCTCGACACCCGAGGTCGTCTCAGCGAGATGGTCGCGAACCGTCGCGAGATCACCGGCCAGATCCTCCGTCGAGGCGAAGCGGTTGCCGGGCTCCTTGGCAAGACACCGCTCGACGATCCAGCGAAGAGGCGCCGGGATCTTCGCGTTGAGCGCCGAGATCGACTCCGGCTCCTCCCCGATGACCGCCGCGAACGTCTCGGGCCCGGATCTGCGATGGAAGGCGCGCCGGCCTGTCGCCATCTCGTACAGAATCGCGCCGAGCGCGAACTGGTCCGATCGAAAATCAACAGGCCTTCCGAGCGCCTGCTCGGGAGACATGTAACCCACAGTCCCCAGGAGCAGGCCCGGCTCCGTCTCCGTCAAGACCGCCGGCCCCTGTCTTCCCTCGTTTTTGATCCCTTCCGGCTCTGTCAACTTCGCCAGACCAAAGTCCAGGATCTTGGCCAGGCCGTCTTCGGTCACCATCACGTTCTCGGGCTTCAAGTCGCGGTGGACGATGCCCGAGGCGTGCGCCTTCGCCAGTCCATCCGCCACCTGAACGCCAATTTGAAGGAGGCGCCGAACCGAGAGGGCACCTTTCGAGAGCACCTGCCGCAGTGGCTCGCCCGCCACCAGCTCCATGGCGATGTAGGAGATCGCGTCGGAGGATCCAATGTCGTAGATCGTGACGATGTTCAGATGATTCAGAGCCGACGCCGATCTCGCTTCCCTCTCGAAGCGCTTCAGCCGCCCTGGCTCCGAGGCGAAGGCCTCCGGCAGGATTTTGATCGCAACGTCACGCCCGAGGCGAGCGTCCCGCGCCCTGTACACCTCTCCCATACCGCCCGCCCCGAGTGGCGCGAGAATCTCGTAGGGGCCGAGACGGCTCCCGGTCACGAGAATCATCGGAAGGCGAACTCCGGGGTCGGCTGCATGGCAGCTTTTTATCGCGACGTCTCTACTGTCCAGTTCAGGACAACGTGGAGCGGGGGCTTCTCGGGGGCGGGCTCTTCCGCGACGGTGAGGAACCGCTTCCCGTCCGGCGATACGTCGAAGCCGGCCAACACGGTGCCCTCCTTCAACGAGAAGAGCGGCGAGGGCTGTCCCAGCGAGAGCGAGTGGACCGTCCGAACCGGAACGGAAATCAGCTGAGTTCCAGAAAAATAGAAGATCTCGCTGCCGTCGCGGCTCCACCGAACGAGACCTGTCCCTCTTTCTATCCCTCCAGAAGAGATTCGAATCTTCTCGCCCGCGGCCGCGACCGGAGCGACGTAGGCCTCGTTGCCGCCCGATTCGTCCGAAAGGAAGACGACGTATCGACCGTCGGGCGAGAATCGAACCTCCCGGTCGTCGTACGCCGTTTGGAGCAACGGCGAGGATTTCCGGTCGCCCGACAGAGAAACCAGCCTCACGTCCATGTCGCCTCGGTCGCCTCTGATCATGTAGGCGAGCTGCGCGCCTCCGGGCATGCCGTCTTCGGCCTGCAGTGACTCTCCCGCAGCAACGAGAGCCACTTCCCGCCCCGTGGCCAGCTCCCGCCGGCGTAGCTGGAGCAACCCTCCGCTTTCAGCGGTGTACACGATCGATTTTCCGTCCGTGAGCCAGATGCCATGGAACTCATCGGTCGGTTCGGACGTCACGCGGGTCTCGACTTTGCGCTCCAGGTCGAAGATCCATAGGTCGCGGGTCTGGGTCTTCGGCTCCTTGCGTTCAAAGAGAACTCTGCGGCCATCCCGATCGATGGCGATTCCGCCGAGGCTTCCGGTCGGGCTCAGGGTCTCGACCAGTTTGCCCGCTCGATCGAGCCACGTCATGCGGGCCCCGGGGGCGGAGAGGTTCTGAATGAACGCGAACGCGCCATTGCGGGAGGCCGCGAAATCCGCCTGGCCGGTAGACTGGAAATAACCTGCGACCGAATCGGCGATCGAAAAGGGTTCCCCGGAGACCGTGCCACTTCGAGGATCGAACCGCTGGGCTATGAGAGTGCCCTCGCGAACGAACACGACATATCCGGGGTCGACGTACTCGACGCGCGAGAGCATCGGGAAGAGCGGGCGGGCAGGCCCCACGGACGGGGAAAACATCAGGCTGCCGACGCTGCCCTCCTGGCGGAGATGGTAGAGAAAGCTCTTGCCGTCTGGAAGAAACCAGGGCCAGGTCACCGTCGTCTCGTCTCGCGTACGGTCGGGTTTCACGACTACCACTGGCTTTCCTCCGGAAGTCGAGACGCGATAGATCGCCTCCCCGCGCATTGGAGCGAAGAGGATCTGACCGGAGGTTCCCCAGGTCCCGGCGTGTTGCGATCCCGCCGTGTCGCAGAGCGGCACTGGAGCTCCACCCGAGAGATCCACACGCCACAGCTTGCTACGTGCGAAGAAGCCGAGGGAGCGGCCGTCGGGCGACCAGAACGGGGAGTCCGCTCCATCCGTTCCAGGCACGACCTGCGCCTCCGGCGCCGAGAGCGGCCGCAGCCAGATTCTCCCTGCGGAGAGGAACGCGATCTGTGAGCCGTCGGGCGAAAAGGCGAAGGATTGGTACCCGCCGCCGAAGCCGCCGTCGGACGGAGCACTTAGGGAGAATCGGATCGTGCGGAGCTCCGCGGCCGGAGGGCGGGAGCGCAGCAGGCTCACCGCCGCGAGCGCAAGTGCCGCGATGACGAGAAGGACCACCGCAACCCAGCCCCGGCGCGGCCGGGACGCCGCCAGCTCGGTGCCCGAGGTCGCCTCCCCGAGATGGTGGCGGCCGCGTTCGACTATGTCGCCCACGGCGGAACTTACGTGCTCGTCAGTGTCGTGCGCGAGACGATCTCATTCGAGGATCCCAAGTTTCATGCCCGCGAGATTCCTCGCTTCTTGGCAGCCGCAACGCAACCCGGGAGGACTTCGTCGAGGTGTTCAAGGCGATGCGCGATGGGCTCGTGCCGACTGGGGCGCTGGCGACGCATCGCGCTTCGCTCGAAGAGTCGCCCGCCCGTTTTCCGAGTGGATCAGGCCTGAAACCGGCGTGATCAAGGCGATTTTCGAGATCTAGATCGTGCCATTCCCCATCATCCAATTCGGCACCGGCCGCTTCCTGCAAGCGCACGTCGACCTGTTCGTCAGCGAGGCCCTGGCGAAGGGCGAGGCCCTGGGACGTATCGCGCGCGGTGCAGACGACGCAGAGCCCGGAAAGCCACAAACGCATCGCAGCCTTTGCCGAGGATCGGACCCTATGTCGTCCAGATCAAGGGGATCAGCCTGGCGGCGCCATCGTTGACTAACGAGGTCGAGGTCTCGAGCGTCGGCGCCGGCGTCGACGTGAACGAGGGCTGGGCGATGTCGAGCGCCTGTTTAACGAGGCGCGATGCATGGTCTCGAACACCGCCGACCGCGGTTACGAAACTCATGACTCGGACACGCCGGACGGAGAAACGCCCCGCTCCTTCCCGGCCAAGCTCGCCAAGCTGCTCCTCGCCCGCCATCGCGCCGGCGCGACGCCGATCACGCTCTATCCCTGCGAGCTGACCCCCGAGAACGGGAAGACGTTGCGCGGCGATCGTGCTAAAGGTCCTCGACGGTTGGAGCGTTGCGGCGCCGGCGCGGCGCTGGGTCGGCGACGATTGCATCTGGGTCAATTCGCTCGTCGACCGCATTGTCTCGGAGCCGCTCGAGCCGCTCGGGCGCGGTGGCCGAGCCCTACGCGCTGTGGGCGATCGAAGACCAGCCCGGCCTCGAGCTGCCCTGCCGCCACGCCGACATCGTCGTGACGAACGATCTCAAGCGCTATGAGCGGCTGAAGCTCTTCATCCTCAATCTCGGCCACACCTATCTCGCCGAGATCTGGCGCCGGCGGGGTGGCGCGCCGGCGATGACCGTCCGCGAGGCGATGGCTGACGCATGCCATGCGCACCGAACTCGACGATCTCTACGAGAAGGAAGTGCTGCCCGTCTTCACGGGATCGGCATGGAAGCCGAGGCGCGGGCCTATCGCGACACGGTCATCGACCGGTTCCGCAATCCCTTTCTCAATCACCGCCTCGCCGAAATCTTCACCAACCACGAAGCCAAGAAGCAGCGGCGTTTTGGCGGACTGATCGATCTCGCCGAGGCCAGCGATCCTCACGTAAGCCAGCCGCGCCTTAGGGCCGCGCTCGCCTCGAATGAATAGCCGTTTCAACCCCCGCCGGATGAACCATCATCCCACGAAGCACGATCCGGGCTGCCGGTATTGCAAGCAGACGAGAGCCGACAGGCTCTCACCACCGGAGGAAAAGCATGAATAAGTTACTGATCGCCACTGCCCTGGCGGCGCTCGCCGTCGAGCGCGCCGAGCTATGCAGCGGACCAACCAGACTATTCCTGTCATCGTCAAGGACACCACGTCGGCCTACTGGCAGATCGTGTTCGCCGGAGCCCGCCAGGCCGGCAAGGATCTCGGCGTCAAAGTGCCCGAACTCGGCGTCCAGTCGAGTCCGACATCAACGGGGAGATTACGATCCTCGAGAACGCGGTGGCCGAAAAGCCCGCCGCGGTCGTCATCGCGCCGACCGCAGTTCAAGGCGCTCGGTCAACCGGTCGACGAGGCGGCGAAGAAAGTTCCGATCATCGGCATCGATTCCGCGGCGAACTTCGAAGGCCTTCACCTCGTTCCTGACCACCGACAATGTCCAGGGCGGCCGTATCGCCGCCGATGGCATGGCCGCGGCGATTGCCGCCAAATACGGCAAAGCCGAGGGCGAAGTCGCTCTCATCACGCACCTGCCCGGCGTCGGCTCGCTCGAGGCCCGGAACAAAGGCTACAAGGAACAGCTGGCGGCCAAATATCCCGGCCTCAAGCTGGTGGCGGACAAAGTCTCGGACGGCAATGCCACGACCGGCCTCAACATCATGACCGACCTCATCACCGCCAACCCGAACCTGCGCGGCGTGTTCGCCGACAATCTCATCCAGTGCCAGGGCGCGAGCCAGGCGATCGCCGAAAACAAGAAAGGCGACACGATCAAGCTCGTATGCTTCGACGCCGATGACAAGCTCATCGGCTATCTCAAGGACGGCACGATCGCCGCTCTCTTACTGCAAGACCCCTATCGGATGGGCTACGACGGCGTGAAGACCGCGCTCGCGGCCTCCAAGGGCGAAAAGGTCGAGGCCAACGTCGACACCGGCGCGAACCTTGTCACCAAGGCCAACATGGACGGCGAGAAGCAGCACGCGCTGCTCTATCCGAAAGTGAAGTAAGCATTGACGGAGCGCCAGCGAGGTGGCGTTGGCGCGCCCCTCGATCTCCGCCATATTTACGAGCGGGCGCGCCAGGATGTCTTGCGCAACGCTGGATCGCGGCGGATGATG
>CAVQCH010000006.1:0-300183 GCA_963710945.1 uncultured Acidobacteriota bacterium | reverse complement strand
GAACGAGATCAAGGGCGGCGCGATCCCCAAGGAGTTCATCAAGCCGATCGAGCAGGGGATCAAGGAAGCGCTCGAGACCGGGATCCTCGCGGGCTACCCGACGACGGGCGTCCACGTCGAGCTCTACGACGGCTCGTTCCACGACGTGGACTCCTCGGAAATGGCCTTCAAGATCGCCGGCTCGATGGCGTACCAGGACGCGGCCAAGAAGGCCAAGCCCATCATCAAGGAACCGATCATGGACGTCGAGGTCGTCGTGCCCGAGGACTACATGGGCGACGTCATCGGCGACCTCTCCTCCCGGCGCGGCCACATCAAGCACATGGAGCCGCGGGCGGGCGTGCAGGTCATCACGGCCCGCGTGCCGCTGTCCGAGATGTTCGGCTATTCGACGAATCTGCGTTCCATGACCCAGGGCCGCGGCAACTACACGATGCAGTTCGCGGCGTACGACGAGGTCCCCAAGTCGGTCAGCGAAGAGATCATCGCGAAGGTCGGAAGCAAGTAACCGCAACCGTTGAGGGTGATAGGAAATGGCTAAAGAGAAATTCGACCGGTCCAAGCCGCACGTGAACATCGGGACGATTGGGCACGTGGACCACGGCAAGACGACGTTGACGGCGGCGATCACGTTGATTTTGTCGAAGAAGGGTCTGGCCACGGCCAAGGCGTACGACCAGATCGACAACGCGCCGGAAGAGAAGGCGCGGGGTATCACGATCAACACGGCGCACGTGGAGTATTCGACGGCCAAGCGTCACTACGCGCACGTGGACTGTCCGGGGCACGCCGACTACGTGAAGAACATGATCACGGGAGCGGCGCAGATGGACGGGGCGATCCTGGTGGTGTCGGCGGCGGACGGGCCGATGCCGCAGACGCGCGAGCACATTCTGCTGGCGCGCCAGGTCGGGGTGCCGTACGTGGTGGTGTTTCTGAACAAGACGGACATGGTCGACGACCCGGAGTTGCTCGAGCTGGTGGAGCTGGAGGTTCGGGAGCTGTTGACGTCGTACGGGTTCCCCGGGGACAAGACGCCGATCGTGAAGGGGTCGGCGTTGAAGGCGGGGGAGTCGGCGGACCCGAACTCGGCCGATGCCAAGTGCATTCTGGAGCTGATGGACGCGGTGGACGCGTACATTCCGGTGCCGGAGCGGGCGATCGACAAGGACTTCCTGATGCCGATCGAGGACGTGTTCTCGATTTCGGGTCGCGGGACGGTCGTGACCGGGCGCGTCGAGCGCGGGATCGTGAAGGTGGGCGAGGAAGTGGAGATCGTCGGGATCCGTCCGACGCAGAAGAAGGTCGTGACGGGCGTCGAGATGTTCCGCAAGCTTCTGGACCAGGGGCAGGCGGGCGACAACGTGGGCCTGCTGCTGCGAGGTACGGAGCGCAAGGATGTCGAGCGCGGGCAGGTGTGCGCCAAGCCCGGGTCGATCACGCCGCACCTGAAGTTCACGGCGCAGGCGTACATCTTGACGAAGGAAGAGGGTGGGCGGCACACGCCGTTTTTCAACGGGTACCGGCCGCAGTTTTTCTTTCGGACGACCGACGTGACGGGCACGGCGCAGCTGCCCCAGGGCGTCGAGATGGTGATGCCCGGGGACAACGTGAACCTGGAGATCAACCTGATCACGCCGATCGCCATGGAAAAGGGCCTGCGCTTCGCCATCCGCGAGGGCGGCCGCACGGTGGGAGCGGGGACGATCGTCGAGATTTTGGAATAGTGGAATTTCAACGGCAGATCGAAACGAGCGAGCACCCATGACCAAGAACGACAAGATCCGCATCCGGCTGAAGGCCTTCGACTACCGGATCCTCGACCAGTCGGCGAGCGAGATCGTCGACACGGCGCGGCGCACCGGGGCCAAGGTCGCGGGGCCGATCCCCCTGCCGACCGCGATCTCGCGTTACACGGTCAATCGCTCGCCGCACGTCGACAAGAAGTCGCGGGAGCAGTTCGAAATGCGGACGCACAAGCGTCTGCTCGACATCCTCGAGCCGACGTCGCAGACGGTGGACGCCCTGATGAAGCTGGAGCTTCCGGTCGGCGTCGACGTCGAGATCAAGGCGTTCGGGAAGTAGCAGGACGAGCAATGGCAGTCAACGGCATCATTGGCAAGAAGGTCGGGATGACCCAGATCTTCACGGCGGACGGCACGGTCGTGCCGGTCACCGTCGTGCAGGCGGGCCCGTGCCTCGTCGTCCAGAAGAAGACCGCCGATAAGGACGGCTACGACGCCCTCCAGATCGGCTTCGTCGGCTCGCGGCCGGACCGGCGCGCGAACAAGGCGGCCCGCGGGCGCTTCGAAAAGGCCGGCGTGGCTCCCATGCGCACGCTCATGGAGGTCCGCGCGGACAAGAGCGACGAGCTCAAGCCCGGCGACAAGATCCTGTGCGACTCGTTCACCGAGCAGGAGCACGTCGACGTCATCGGCACGTCCAAGGGCAAGGGGTTCATGGGCGTCGTGGCGCGGCACGGCTTCGCCGGCGGCGCGGCCACGCACGGTTCCATGTTCCACCGCGCCCCCGGCTCGATCGGCCCCTCGGCGTTCCCGTCGCGCGTCTATCCGGGCACGCGGTCCTCGGGACGGCTCGGCGGCCGCCAGTCGACGACCAAGAACCTCGTCGTCGTGCGCGTGGATCTCGAAAAGAACCTCCTGTACATCTCCGGACCGGTCCCGGGCGCGCGCAACTCGATCGTGAAGATCGTTCGCTCGAGCTTCGCGAAGAAGGCATAGCAGCATGGCAAAGATCGCCGTTTGGAACTGGAAGAAGGAGCAGGTGGGCGAGGTCGCCCTGCCCGCCGGCGTCTTCGAATATCCGTACCGCAAGCACCTGGTGTGGGAGGTCGTGAAGGCCTACCTCGCGGGGCAGCGCGCCGGCACGCACAAGACCAAGGTCCGTTCCGAGGTCTCCGGCTCGGGCAAGAAGCCCTTCAAGCAGAAGGGCACCGGCCGCGCCCGGCAGGGCGGCAGCCGCCCGCCGATCCACCGCCACGGCGGCACCGCGCACGGTCCCGTGCCGCGCTCCTACGCGCAGGACCTGTCGGTCCAGGAGAAGAAGAACGCCCTCAAGGCCGTGCTGTCCCGGCGCCTGGCCGAGGAGCGGATCGTCGTCGTGGACAAGATGGACATCGCGACCCACAAGACCAAGGACCTGCTGGCCGCCCTCGGCGGGCTCGGCATCGAGGGCAAGACCCTCTTCGTGGATTCGCGAGACAACGCGAACTTCGCGCGCGCCTCGCGCAACGTGAAGGCCCTGAAGCTCGTCGACCCGCTCGGCGTCAACGTCTACGACGTGCTCGCCCACGGGACTGTCGTGCTCACGAAGACGGCCTTCTCGCGGGTCGTCAAGAACCTGGGAGGCGAGTGATGCTGCCGCAGGAACTGATTCGCCGTCCGCTCATCACCGAGAAAGCGACCCGCCTCAAGGAAGGGTCGAACACCGTGTGTTTCGAGGTCGCCCGGACGGCCAACAAGATCGAGGTCGCCCGCGCGGTCGAGAAGCTCTTCGGCGTCAAGGTGGTGGACGTGCGGGTCGCAAACCGGGAAGGCAAGTGGAAGCGCATGGGCCGGTTCGTCGGCCAGCGCAAGGCCTGGAAAAAGGCCTACGTCCGGCTGACGCCGGAATCCAAGATCGAGTTCTTCGAGGGCGTGTAATGGCAGTCAAGAAGTACAAACCGACGTCCGCCGGGAGGCGGTTCCAGACGATGCACGACTTCACGGAGCTCTCTCCGGTGCGTCCGGAGAAGAGCCTGACGGTCGGGCTGCGGGGGACCGGCGGCCGCAACAGCCAGGGGCGGCAGACCAGCCGCTTCATGGGCGGCGGCCACAAGCGCCTGTACCGGATCATCGACTTCCGCCGCGACAAGCAGGACATTCCGGCGAAGGTCGCCTCGATCGAGTACGACCCGAACCGCACCGCGCGGATCGCGCTGCTGCACTACGCCGACGGCGAGAAGCGCTACATCCTCGCGCCCAACGGCCTCGAGGTCGGCGCCAAGGTCGTGTCCGGCCCGGCCGCGGACATCGTTCCCGGCAACGCGCTGCCGCTGCGCGCGATCCCGCTCGGCACCACGATCCACAACATCGAGCTGACCCGCGGCAAGGGCGGCCAGCTCGTCCGTTCCGCCGGCGCGGCCGCGCAGCTCATGGCCAAGGAGGGCGCCTACGCGCAGGTGCGCCTGCCCTCGGGCGAAGTGCGCGAGGTCCACATCGAGTGCTACGCCACGATCGGCCAGGTCGGCAACCTCGAGCACGAGAACATCTCGATCGGCAAGGCCGGCCGCAACCGCTGGATGGGCTGGAGGCCGCACAACCGCGGCGTGTCCATGAACCCGGTGGACCACCCGATGGGCGGCGGCGAAGGCAAGACCTCGGGCGGACGCCACCCGACCTCGCCGTGGGGCTGGAAGACCAAGGGAATGAAGACCCGAAACAACAAGCGGACCGACGACTTCATCGTCCGGCGCCGCAAGTCGAAGGCTTAAACGATGACGCGCTCCATCAAGAAGGGTCCGTTCGTGGACGACCACCTGGCGAAGAAGGTGGCCGCGTTGAATGCCACCCGGGAGAAGAAGGTCGTCAAGACCTGGTCCCGGCGCTCGACCATCATCCCGGACATGGTCGGCCACACGATCGCCGTCCACAACGGCCGCAAGTTCATTCCGGTGTACGTCGCCGAGAACATGGTCGGGCACAAGCTCGGCGAGTTCGCGCCGACCCGGATCTTCAAGGGCCACGGCGGCAAGAAGGCCGCCGAGGCCGGCGCCGCCGTCGCCGGCAAGCCGGTGTCCGCCCCGGGAGCGGCCCCGGCCGCCGCGGCGCCGAAGGCTTAAGGGACCGTCATGAAATCGACCGCCAGGCTCCGGTACATGAAAGGCTCCGCGCAGAAGGTGCGGCTCGTCGCCGACATGGTGCGCGGCAAGTCGGTCAACGACGCCGTCGCGATCCTCCGCAACACCAACAAGGTGGCGGCGCGCGACCTCCTGAAGACGCTGCGCTCGGCCGTGGCCAACGCGGAGCAGAAGGAAGCGCATCTCGACGTGGACCAGCTGGTGGTCCGCAAGATCACGGTGGACAAGGGGCCCCAGGAGAAGCGGGTCCGCCCGGCGCCGATGGGCCGCGCCTACCGGGTCCTGCACCGCAAGAGCCACGTGACCATCGAACTCTCGGACGAGGCGTAAGGAGCATCATGGGCCAGAAAGTACATCCCTACGGATTCCGGCTGGGCTTCAACCGGACCTGGCACTCGCGCTGGTTCTCGGAGAAGGACTACCTCAGCTTCCTTCACGACGACCTCAATCTGCGCAAGGAGCTCAAGGGACGCCTGTCGCACGCCGGCGTCTCCGAGATCGACATCGAGCGGTTCGCCGGGAAGCTCAAGGTCAACATCCAGACCTCGCGGCCCGGGATCATCATCGGCAAGCGCGGCGCCGAGGTGGACAAGCTCCGCGACGAGCTCCAGAAGCGGACCAAGACCGAGGTCCACATCAACATCATCGAGATCCAGCGCCCGGAGACGGACGCCCAGCTCGTGGCCGAGTCGATCGCGATGCAGCTCGAGCGCCGGGTGGCGTTCCGCCGCGCGATGAAGAAGGGGATCGAGTCCGCCTTCCGCTTCGGCGCGCAGGGGATCAAGATCCGCTGCGCCGGGCGCCTGAACGGCGCCGAGATCGCGCGCTCGGAGTGGTACCAGGAGGGCCGCCTGCCGCTCCACACCCTGAAGGCCGACATCGACTACGGATTCGCCGAGGCCAACACGACCTACGGGAAGATCGGCGTCAAGGTCTGGATCTACCGCGGCGAGCAGCACAAGGCGAAGAACAGAAGGAAGAGCGCGGCGTGAGACGGAATGTCGGAGGTCGGATTTCGGAATTCGGATTTGCGAAGACCCCAAATCCGAAATCCGCAAGTCCGAAATCCGAAACCAGCAATTGAGCCACACGAGACTTAAGTCATGTTGATGCCCTCCAAGGTGAAGTATCGCAAGCAGCAGCGGGGACGCATGCGGGGCAAGGCCTACCGCGGCGGCGAGCTCGCGTTCGGCGACATGGGGCTCCAGGTCCTCGAGCCCGGGTGGATCACCGCCCGGCAGATCGAAGCCGGCCGCATCGCGATGACGCGCGCCGTCAAGCGCGGCGGCAAGATCTGGGTCCGCATCTTCCCCGACAAGCCGTACACGAAGAAGCCCGCGGAAACGCGCATGGGCAAGGGCAAGGGCGCCCCCGAGGGCTGGGTCGCCGTGGTCAAGCCCGGCCGCATCCTCTACGAGATGGAGGGCGTGGACTTCGCCACCGGCAAGGAGGCCCTCGACCTGGCCGCCGACAAGCTCGGCCTCAAGACGCGCCTGGTGACGCGCCAGTCCGAGATGGAGATCCGATGAAGAAGAAGGAACGCGAGACGCTGGCCCAGCAGGGCGCGGCCGATCTCGTCGAGAAGGAAAAGGAACTGCGGGAGGCGAGCTGGAAGCTGCGCCTGCAGAAGTCGACCGGGCAGCTCGAGAACCCGAGCCGGCTCAAGGCGGCGCGCCGCGACCTGGCGCGGGTCAAGACCTACCAGCGGGCCCTGGAGTTGAAGGCGGAGGCGTCCAAGTGAACGAGACGGTTGTCGAAAAGAAGGGGCGCGCGACCAAGGTCGGTCGCGTCGTCTCGGACAAGATGCACAAGACGATCGTCGTCGAGGTGGAGCGCCGCGTGCAGCACGCGGAGTACACCCGGACGATCAAGCGCACGAGCCGGTTTCACGCCCACGACGAGGGCAACACGGCCAAGATCGGGGACCGCGTCCGCATCGAGGAGACGCGTCCCATGTCGAAGCTGAAGCGCTGGCGCCTGCGCGAGATCGTGACGAAGGCTTAGGAGCAGCGCCATGATCCAGATGGGAACCATCCTCGAGGTGGCGGACAATTCGGGCGCCCGCAAGATCGCCTGCATCCGCATGCGGGGCGGCTCGGCCGGCCAGTACGCGGGCCTCGGCGACATCATCACGGCCTCGGTCAAGGAGTGCGCTCCGGACTCGCCGTTCGTCGAGAAGCACGGCAAGCGCGTCGTGCGCGCCGTCGTGGTGCGCACGCGGCGCAACCACCGGCGGCGGGACGGCTCGTACATCCGCTTCGACGACAACGCGGCCGTCCTGATCTCCAACGAGGGCGAGCCGATCGGCACGCGCGTCTTCGGGCCCGTGGCCCGCGAGCTGCGCGAAAAGAAGTTCATGAAGATCATTTCTCTCGCACCGGAAGTGCTGTGATGAAGAGCAGACTCAAGGCCCGTCTCCGCAAGAACGACACGGTCGTGGTCATCGCCGGCAAGGACCGGGGGCGGCAGGGCCGCATCCTGCGGGTGCTGCCCGGCGACGCGCGCGTCATCGTCGAGCGCGTCAACATGATCAAGCGGCACACGCGGCCCAACCCGGCGAAGAACATCGCGGGCGGCATCTCCGAGAGGGAAGCCGCGATCCACATCTCCAACGTGATGCTCGTGGACCCGGATCGCAACACCCGCACGCGGATCGGCCGCCGGCGGGACGCCGAAGGCAACCCGGAGCGCGTCGCCAAGAAGAGCGGCGCGGTCCTGGCCTAGTCGGACGGGAAACGGAAAACGGGAAACGGAAAACGACAAATGGCAGCCAGACTCAAAGAGAAGTACGCGAAAGAGGTCGCCCCGGCGCTCACCAAGGCGTTCGGGATCGACAACGTCATGGCGATCCCGCGCCTCGAGAAGATCGTCCTCAACATGGGGCTCGGCGAGGCGGTCGCCAACCCGAAGATGCTGGACGGGGCCGCCGAGGAACTCTCGGCGATCGCCGGGCAGCGGGCGGTCGTGACGAAGGCGAAGAAGTCGATCGCGACCTACAAGCTGCGGACCGGCATGCCGATCGGCGCGCGCGTCACGCTGCGCGGCGACCGCATGTGGGAGTTCTTCGACCGGCTCGTGAACATCGCCCTGCCGCGCGTGCGCGACTTCCGCGGCGTGTCGGCCAAGGCGTTCGACGGCCGGGGCAACTACACGCTGGGTGTGCGCGACCACTTCATCTTTCCGGAGATCGACTACGCGAAGACGGACAAGTCGAAGGGCTTGAACGTGACGATCGTGACGACGGCAGGACGGGACGACCGGGCCAAGGCGCTTCTGGCCGAGCTCGGGATGCCGTTCGCCAAGTAGCCCCAGGAGACCCAGATGGCCACACGTGCAATGCGAATCAAGGCGGCGAGGAAGCCGAAGTTCATGACGCGGACGATCCGGCGCTGCCGGGTGTGCGGCCGCCCGCGGAGCGTGCTCCGCAAGTTCGGCCTGTGCCGCATCTGTTTCCGTCAGAACGCCAACATGGGGTACATCCCGGGCGTCCTGAAGGCTTCGTGGTGACGCGATGAAGACGAGCGATCCGCTGAGCGATCTGTTCACGCGCCTGCGCAACGGCATGCGGTCGGGCCACGACCGCGTGGACGTGCCGGCTTCGCGCCTCAAGGAGGAAGTCCTCAAGGTCCTCGAGCAGGAGGGCTTCGTGGCCTCCTACCGGCGGGTCGAGGAGGAGGGCCGGCCGGTCCTGCGCGTCGGCCTCAAGTACGACCACGACGGCGAGCCGATCGTGGCCGGCCTCGAGCGCGTCTCGCGCCCCGGGCGCCGGGTCTACGCGAAGGCCGACGCGATTCCGAAGGTCCTCGGGGGCCTCGGGGTCTCGATCGTGTCGACGTCGCAGGGAATCGTGACGGACAAGAAGGCCCGCGAGAAGCGTCTCGGGGGCGAGCTGCTCTGCAACGTCTGGTGAGGAGAGTGCACCCGTGTCTCGCATAGGAAAAATGCCGGTGGCGATCCCCAAGGGGGTCGAGATCAAGGCGGACGCCGGGAGCGTGCGCGTCAAGGGCCCCAAGGGGGAGCTCGTGAGCGCCATTCCGGCCGGGCTGACCGTGTCGGTGGCCGACGGGCAGGTGCGCATCGCCCGCGCGGGCGACGAGCCGCACGTGCGCGCGTGCCACGGCCTCCTGCGCAGCCTCGTCGCCAACTCGGTCGAGGGCGTCACCAAGGGATTCACGCGCGAGCTCGAGATCTCGGGCGTCGGCTACAAGGCCGAGGTCAAGGGCAAGTCGGTCGTCTTCTCGCTCGGCTACTCGCACCCGGTCAACTTCCCGATCCCGGAAGGGATCGCGGTGGCGATCGACGCCAAGGCCGGGCGCATGACGATCACGGGCGCCGACAAGCAGCGGGTGGGGCAGACGGCCGCGGAGATCCGCGC
Source organism: uncultured Acidobacteriota bacterium (assembly GCA_963710945.1). GTDB lineage: Bacteria > Acidobacteriota > Thermoanaerobaculia > UBA5066 > Gp7-AA6 > DAHUXD01. The sequence continues at coordinate 290,950 of CAVQCH010000006.1, read as the reverse complement.
GCTGCGCGTTCCCGACCCGTACAAGGCGAAGGGCATCAAGTACGCAAACGAGGTCATCCGGCGCAAGGTCGGCAAGGCCGGCGGGAAGTAATCATGAATCGATCGCAAGCACGCACCGAAGCGCGGGGCCGGGTCCGACTGCGGGTCCGCTCGCGGGTCCGCGGGGAGAAAGAGCGCCCGCGCCTGGCGGTCTTCAAGAGCGCGCGCCACATCTACGCCCAGGTCATCGACGACGGCAGCGGCGCCACGCTGGCGCACGCCTCCTCGCTCGACCCGGGTCTGCGCAAGGAAGCCAAGAAGGGCGGCGCCACGCGGGACGCGGCCGGCAAGGTCGGAGTCCTGGTGGCGGAGCGCGCCAAGAAGGCGGGCGTCACCAAGGTCGTCTTCGACCGCGGGGGCTATCGCTATCACGGCCGGGTGAAGGCCCTCGCCGACGCCGCCCGCTCGGGCGGCCTGGAGTTCTAGGCATGGAGACGAGAACGGGGGAGACGCGATGAGCAGCAATCGGGGTCCGCGGGCGCCGCGGGAGCGGGAGAAGGAGCGCGACGCGCAGGGGCGCGAGCTCATCGACCGCGTCGTCCACATCAACCGCGTCACCAAGGTCGTCAAGGGCGGCAAGAACTTTTCGTTCTCCGCGCTGGTCGTCGTCGGCGACGGCCAGGGCCGCGTCGGATACGGCTCGGGCAAGGCCAAGGAAGTCCCCATGGCGATCAAGAAGGGGATCGAGATGGCCAAGAAGAGCATGCAGAAGGTGTCCCTGAAAGGCACGACGATCCCGCACACGGTCATCGGCGCCTACGGCGCGGGCCGGGTGCTGCTCAAGCCGGCCGCGGCGGGCACCGGCGTCATCGCGGGCGGCCCGGTGCGGGCGGTCCTCGAGTCGGTCGGCATCCAGGACATCCTCACGAAGTCCCTGCGGACGACCAACCCGCACAACGTGATCAAGGCGACCTTCGAGGGCCTCCTGCGGCTGCGCAACGAGGACGAGATCCAGAAGCGCCGGGGCCGCGGGCCGGCCGAGACGGTGGTGGAGGAGAAGGCGTGACCGAGACGGGCAAGACGACGGGCGCCGAAAAGGCCCGCGCGAAGAAGGACGGCGGCAAGGACCGGCTGACGATCACGCTCGTCAAGAGCGGCATCTGCACGCCGAAAGACCAGAAGCAGACCTTGACCGGGCTCGGCTTCGGCCGCCTCGGCAGCCGCGTCGTCCGCGAGGACTCGCCGGCGGTGCGGGGAATGATCCGCAAGGTCCGCCATCTGGTGGAAGTGACGAAGGGCTGACCATGGTCGAAAAGAAGAAGACGACGAAACCCGCGGCTCCGGCCGCGAAGAAGAAGGCCGCGAAGCCGGCGGCGAAGGCTCCGGCCAGGGCGGCCGCCAAGGCCGCCAAGGCGACGCCCGCGGCGCCGGCTCCGGCCGCCGCCCGTGCGCCGCGCCCGGCCCGCAAGGCCGCCGCGGCCTCGACGCGTCCGGCGGCCACGGGAGTGCACGACCTGGGTCCGGCTCCGGGCGCGACCCACTACAAGAAGCGCGTCGGCCGCGGCCCCGGCAGCGGCCACGGCAAGACGGCCGGCCGCGGCCACAAGGGCCAGCGCTCCCGCTCGGGCTACCGCCACCAGCGCGGCTTCGAGGGCGGCCAGATGCCGCTGCACCGCCGGGTGCCCAAGCGCGGCTTCACCAACATCTTCCGCGTCGAGTACGACATCGTGAACATCTCCGACCTCGACCGGTTCGACGCCGGCGCCTCCGTGACGCCGGACAGCCTCGCCCTCGCGCGCCTGGCGCGCAAGAGCCGGCTGGTGAAGATCCTCGGCGACGGGGAGATCAAGAAGGCGCTGAACGTCTCGGCGCACAAGTTCTCGGCCTCCGCGAAGGCCCGTATCGAGGCGGCCGGCGGCCGCTGCGAGGTGTTGTCCCGTTGAGCGCCATCCAGAACTTCTTCAACGTCTTCAACGTGCCGGACCTGCGCAAGCGGGTCCTGTTCACGTTCCTCGTGCTGGCCATCTACCGGCTGGGCGCCCACATCCCGACGCCGGGCGTGGATCCCGCGGCGATCAGCGCCTTCTTCAAGGCGTCGGCCGGCTCGATCTTCGGCTTCCTGGACATCTTCTCGGGGGGCGCGCTGCGGCGGCTCTCCGTCTTCGCGCTCGGGATCATGCCGTACATCTCGAGCTCGATCATCCTGCAGCTGCTGACCGTCGTGTGGCCCTACCTCGAGAAGCTCTCCAAGGAAGGGGAGATGGGCCGCAAGAAGATCACCCAGTACACGCGCTACGGCACGGTGCTCCTCTCCTTCATCCAGGCGAGCGGCATCGCGCTGTGGCTCGAGAAGCAGGTCGCCCCGGGCGGCGCGCCCCTCGTGCCCCATCCGGGCTGGGCCTTCCGCCTGATGACGATCCTGACGCTGACGACCGGGACGATCTTCATCATGTGGCTCGGCGAGCAGATCACCGAGCGGGGCATCGGCAACGGGATCTCGCTGATCATCTTCGCCGGCATCGTGGCGGGCCTGCCCCGCGCGATCTTCGGCCTGTTCCAGCAGATCCGCAACCAGACCATCAACGTGCTGACGCTCGTCTTCGTGCTCGTCTTCATGTTCGCGATCATCGGGCTGATCGTCTTCGTCGAGCGGGCGCAGCGCCGGATCCCGGTGCAGTACGCCAAGCGCGTCGTGGGCCGCCGCATCTACGGCGGGCAGAACACGTACCTGCCGCTGCGGGTCAACACGGGCGGCGTCATCCCGATCATCTTCGCGATCTCGATCCTGTCCCTGCCGAACTACCTGGCGCAGATCTCGGGGGCGACCTGGATCAAGCGGGCGGCGGAATCTCTCGGCATGGGCCACCCGCTCTACATCCTGCTCTACGCGGCGGGGATCCTCTTCTTCTGCTACTTCTACACGTCGATCGTCTTCAACCCGACCGACACCGCCGACAACATGCGCAAGTACGGCGGCTTCATCCCGGGCATCCGTCCGGGCAAGAAGACGGCCGACTACATCGACACCGTGCTCTCCCGCATCACGATCGTGGGGGCGGTCTACCTGACGTTCGTCGCCCTGCTGCCGGACTTCCTGAACAGCGGCGTCAAGGTCCAGGGCATCCCGGGGATCGGCCCGTGGCTGGACGCGGCGTTGCCGAAGTTCGCGACCCAGGGCTTCGGCTTCAACTTCTACTTCGGCGGCACGTCGCTCCTGATCGTGGTCGGCGTGGCCATGGACACGGTGCAGCAGGTCGAATCCAAGCTCGTCGAGCACCACTACACCGGATTCCTCAAGAAGAGCCGCATCCGGGGGCGCCGGAGCTAGCCGCGGATGCGCATCGTCTTCCTCGGGCCTCCGGGCAGCGGCAAGGGAACCCAGGCAAAGCTCCTCGCGGAGCGGCTGGGCGTCCCCGCCATTTCCACGGGCGACATCCTGCGCGCCGCCGTGCGCGAGCGCACGCCACTCGGGCTGCAGGCGCAGGCCGTCATGGAAAAGGGCGAGCTCGTCTCGGACGACCTCATCGTGGCCCTCATCCGCGAGCGCACGGCGCAGAACGACGCCCGCCGGGGCTTCATCCTCGACGGCTTCCCGCGCACGCTCGCGCAGGGGCAGGCCCTCGAGACGATGCTGGCGGAGGGCCGGGAGTCGGTCTCGGCGGCCGTGAACTTCAGCGTCCCGGAGCCGGTTCTCGTCGAGCGCATGCTCGGCCGCTCTCAGGCCGAGGGCCGGGCCGACGACCGCCCCGAAACCATCAAGGAGCGGCTGCGCGTCTACCGCGAGAAGACCGAGCCCCTGGCGGGCTTCTATCGCGAGCGCGGCCTGCTCGCCGACGTGGACGGCGTGGGTGCCGTCGCGGAGGTCGCCGGACGCGTGGACGAGGCCCTGACCTCGGTGGCCCGGGCCGGAGGCCGCGCGTGATCACGATCCGCAGCCAGGAAGAGCTCCGCAAGCTCGAGGAGGCCTCGCGCGTCGTCCTCGAGACCCTCGACGTGGTCGCGAAGGCCGTGGCGCCGGGCGTCACGACCGACGACCTCGACCGCCTCGCCGAGGCCGAGATCGTCCGCCGCGGGGCGCGGCCGGCCTTCGTCGGCTACCGCGGCTACCCGAAGACCCTGTGCACGTCGATCAACGACGAGGTCGTGCACGGCATCCCCGGCAAGCGGGCCTTGAAGGAGGGTGACGTGGTCGGGATCGACTGCGGCGCCGTCGTGGCCGGCTACTTCGGGGACGCGGCGCGCACGCTGCCGGTCGGCAGGATCGACGCCGCGACGGCGAAGCTTCTCGACGCCACGCGCCAGGCGCTGTCGGCGGGGATCGCGGCGGCGCGACCCGGCGGGCGGGTGTCGGACATCGGCGCCGCCGTCGAGGCGGTCGCGCTCGTCCACGGGTACGGCGTCGTTCGCGACTTCGTGGGCCACGGCGTCGGGACGGCCCTGCACGAGGAACCCCAGGTCCCCAACTACGGGCCGGCGGGCCGGGGGAGCCTGCTCAAGGCGGGAATGGTCATCGCGATCGAGCCGATGTTCAATCTCGGCCGCGCGGAAGTCTCGGTGGACGCGGACGGCTGGACGGTGCGCACGCGGGATCGCTCCACGTCGGCCCACTTCGAATACACGGTCGCGATCGAGCCGCAGGGCGCGGTCATCCTGGGAACGGGGAGCCTGTCCGCGCTGCGGGCGGCCGCCGTCGGGGCATAAGTCATGTCGAAGGACGAAGCGATCGAGGTCATGGCGACGGTGGTGGAACCGCTGCCGAACGCCATGTTCAAGGTCGAGCTCGAGAACAAGCACCAGGTCCTCGCGCACATCTCGGGGAAGATGCGCAAGAACTTCATCCGCATCCTTCCGGGGGACAAGGTCCTCGTCGAGCTGTCGCCGTACGACCTGACCCGGGGTCGAATCATCTATCGGTACAAGTAGGGAGCTGCCAGTGAAAGTCAGAGCGTCCGTCAAGAAAATTTGCGCCAAGTGCAAGATCGTGCACCGCAAGGGAGTCGTGCGGGTCATCTGCTCGACGCCCAAGCACAAGCAGAGGCAGGGGTAACACATGGCACGCATCGCGGGAGTCGATCTGCCGCTGAACAAGCGGGTCGAAATCGGGCTGACCTACATCTACGGGATCGGGCGGCCGAAGGCGAACTTCATCCTCGAGAAGGCGGATGTCCGTCCGGACACCCGGGTCAAGGACCTCTCCGAGGAGGAGGTCGTCCGGATCCGCAAGGTGATCACGGACGACGTGAAGGTCGAGGGCGACCTGCGCCGCGACATCGCCGTGGACATCAAGCGCCTCATGGACATCGGCTGCTACCGGGGAACGCGGCACCGCCGCAACCTCCCGGCGCGCGGCCAGCGCACGCACACGAACGCCCGGACCCGGAAGGGCCCGCGCAAGCAGACGATCGCGGGCAAGAAGAAGGCGACGAAGAAGTAGTGACGACGGTTTTCCGATTTGTGAGGACAGGGAACAATGGCTGAAGCGACACCGGTCTCCGCGACCCCCGAAAAGACGGCGAAGCCCGCCAAGGGCAAGCGCGCGCGCACGGGCAAGAAAGAGAAGAAGACGATTCCCCACGGTCAGGCGACCGTGGCGGCGTCCTTCAACAACACGATCGTCTCGATCGCCGACCAGGAAGGCAACATCCTGGCCTGGTCGTCGGCCGGGCGCATCGGGTTCAAGGGGTCCCGCAAGGGAACGCCCTTTGCGGCCCAGCTGGCCGCGGCCAACTGCGCCGAGCACGCCAAGGAGCACGGCGTCCGCTCCGTGGACGTGCGGGTGACGGGCCCCGGCGCGGGCCGGGAGTCGGCGATCCGGGCGCTGCAGGCCAACGGCATCGACATCAAGTCCATCAAGGACTCGACGCCGATCCCGCACAACGGCTGTCGGCCGCGCAAGCGGCGGCGGGTCTAGGGAAATTGCGAATTCGCGATTTCTGAACAGACGCAGAGTCCGCGGTCCGACGCCGACGTCCGAAATCGTCCGTAAACCGGCTCATCGGTCCTGGCCGGGACGAAGGACGTAAAGAAACATGAAGGACTGAGGAGGTTTCTAGTTTGGCTCGATACAGCGATTCGGTTTGCCGGCTCTGCCGGCGAGAAGGCATGAAGCTGTTCCTCAAGGGGGACCGCTGCTTCAAGGACAAGTGCGCCATCGAGCGGCGCAACTACCCGCCCGGCCAGCACGGCCGGCGGCGCTCGAAGCTGCTCGGGTACGGCATCCAGCTGCGCGAGAAGCAGAAGGTCAAGCGGATCTACGGGCTGCTCGAGAGCCAGTTCCGGCTCGCCTTCGCGCGGGCGGAGCGGCGCAAGGGCATCACGGGCGCGAACCTGCTCGAGGAGCTCGAGCGCCGCCTCGACAACGTGGTGTACTCGCTCGGGTTCGCCGCCTCGCGCGCGCAGGCCCGCCAGCTCGTCCGCCACGGGCACGTGTCGATCAACGGGAAGAAGGTCTCGATCCCGTCTTTCCGCGTCTCGAAGGGCCAGGTCGTCGCCATCAAGGAGAAGAGCCGGACCAACGAGCAGATCAAGGCGTCGGTCGAAACCGCCCGGGCGCGCGGCGTCCCGGCGTGGCTGGACCTGACCCCGGAGACATTCGCCGGAACGGTCGTCGAGCTGCCCAAGCGCGAGGACATCAAACTGCCGATTCAGGAGCAGCTGATCGTCGAGCTGTACTCCAAGTAGCCGCGACGAAGGAGAGCACACCATGACCCTGTGGAAAGGATTCCAGAAGCCCAAGCGGCTCGAGATCGACTCCGAGACGCTGACGTCCGTGTACGGGAAGTTCTACGCCCAGCCGTTCGAGCGCGGCTTCGGCACGACCATCGGCAACGCGCTGCGCCGCGTGCTGCTGTCCTCGATCGAAGGCGCCGCGATCACGGCGGTCAAGATCGAGGGCGTGCTGCACGAGTTCTCGTCGCTGCCGGGCGTCGTCGAGGACGTGACGGACATCATCCTCAACCTGAAGCAGATCCCCATCAAGATGCACACCACCGAGGAGAAGATCCTCACGCTCGACGTCGAGCGCAAGGGCAAGGTGACCGCCGCCGACCTCCAGGGCGACTCGGCCATCGAGATCCTGGACCCGGACGCGCCGATCGCGACCCTGTCGGAGAACGGCCGCCTCCAGATGGAGATGCGCGTCTCCACCGGCCGCGGGTACGTCTCGGCCGACAAGAACTTCGACGACGACATGGGCATCGGCTACATCCCGATCGACTCCGTGCATTCGCCGGTGCGCCGCTGCAACTACCACGTCGAGGCCGCCCGCATCGGGCAGGCCACGGACTACGACCGGCTCGTGCTCGAGGTCTGGACCAACGGCACGATCTCGCCCACGGACGCCGTGGGCCTGGCGGCGACCCTGCTGCGCGACCACCTGACGATCTTCGTCAACGCCGAGCACGAGACGGCGCTCGAGGGCGTCGGCGAGGGCGAGCTGCCGGAGAACCTGGCGGAGTACCTCAACAAGTCGGTCGACGAGCTGGAGCTGTCGGTCCGCAGCGCGAACTGCCTGAAGAACGCCGGCATCCGGACGATCCGGGACCTCGTGCAGCGCACCGAGAAGGACATGCTCGAGACCAAGAATTTCGGCCGCAAGTCTCTCAACGAGATCAAGGACATCCTGCGCCCGATGGGCCTGTCCCTCGGCATGGAGATCGAGCCGGTCGAAGCGAAGAGCGAGTAACTCATGCAGCACAACCGTGCGGGGCGCAAGCTCCGTCGCACCACGTCGCACCGGCTGGCGATGTTTTCGAACCAGCTGGATTCGCTCATGAACCACGAGCGGATCCAGACGACGCTCACCAAGGCCAAGGAGCTGCGTCCGCTGGCCGAGAAGCTCATCACCCGGGCCAAGAAGGACGACGTGGCGGCCCGCCGCCACGTGTCGCGGTGGATTCCCGACCGGACCACGATCAAGCGCGTGTTCGAGACGATCGCGCCGCGCTTCGTGGACCGTCCGGGCGGGTACACGCGCATCCTGCGCCTGGGAGCCCGCAAGGGCGACGCCGCCGAGGCCGCGATCCTCGAGTTCGTGGACTACAAGTTCGAGATCAAGGAGAAGGGGCCCCGCAAGGAGTCGCTCTCCGACCGCGCCCGCCGCGCCTCGGGGGGACGCGTCGAGACCGTCCGCAAGGACAAGGCCGAAGGGGGAGAGGGCGAGGAGGCCGCGCCGCGGCCGTCCCGCAAGGCCTCCGGGGCCAAGCCCGAGAAGACCAAGCCCGCCGCCAAGCCGGCCCCGAAGAAGGGCCCTTCGCGCACGGGCCCGTCCAAGCGCGGCGCCTGAGGGTTGGTTTGACCGGTTCTCACGGGGCGCCGCTTTCGGGCGGCGCCCTTTCCTGTTCCAGATGACGGACCGTAGCTTCCTCCCGATCCGCCGCGCTCGATGGCTCGCCGTGCTGTGGGGCCTCTTCCTGCTCGCCCTGACATCCTGGCCGTCGCCGCCGGAGGTTCCGGTCGTCTCCGAGATCCCGAATTTCGACAAGGTCGTGCACGCCTTCCTCTACGGCGTCGAAGGGTTCCTGCTGTACTTCGCGATCCGATGGGGAGCGCCCTCGCGGTTTTCCTGGCGGCGCGCTCTCGTCGTCGCGGGCGCCCTGGCCGTGTGGGGCACGCTCGACGAGCTCCATCAGGCCTGGATCCCGGGCCGCTCGATGGAAGCCTCCGACGCCCTGACGGACGCGGTGGCGGGCCTGGGCGGGGGCCTGCTCGCCTCGGCCGTTGCGGGCTCGCGTCTGCGGGAAGAGCCCCGCGGCTAGGGAACGATCTACTTCTCCTCGATCGTCACGTACTTTCCGCTCGGCAGGTTTTCCACCACCTGCACGGTTCCCGAGGGCCAGGTGATCGTGAGCTTCCGGATCGACGTTTCCGCGCCGAGACCGAAGAGCACGCGGGGATCGGAGGACGAAAGGTAGCTCGATCCGGACGCGACGAAGCGCGTCAACTTCCGGCCGCCGGGCGTCTCGGCGACCAGGCGCGCGCCGATGCCCTGGCGGTTCGACTTGCGGCCCACGAGCTTGACGCCGACCCACTGGCCGTGCGTCCCGTCGTTGCGCAGGAGCTCGAGCGGCCCGTCGGAGTTCGACACGGCGATGTCGGGATCGCCGTCATTGTCGTAGTCGGCGACCGCCGAGCCGCGGCCGACGAGCTCCGTCTCGAAAACGGGGCCGCAGCCGCGGGACCGGAAATGCCCCGTCCCGTCGTTCCACATCAGCAGCGGCGGCTGCGCCGGCTTCGCCCCCTGCCGCTTGACCTGGTCGTAGGTGTGGCCGTTGGCCATGAACGCGTCGAGGTCGCCGTCGTTGTCGACGTCGAGCAGGTTGAGGCCGAACTTCACGTAGGGAATGGTGGGAGGACCGAAGCCGGATGACACCGACAGGTCCTCGAACGCGCCGGATCCGAGGTTGCGGTAGTACTCGTTGGTCTCCGTTTCGAAGTTCGCGACGACGATGTCGGGAAGCCCGTCGCCGTCGAGGTCCCCGGCGTCGACTCCCATCCCGCCCTGGGGGTTGCCTTCGAGACCGAAGCCGGTTCCCGACGTGATCGTGATGTCCTCGAAGCGGCGGCCGCCCAGGTTGTGAAAGAGGTAGTTCATCACCTCGTCGTTGGCGACGTAAATGTCGGGCCTTCCGTCGAGGTCGACGTCCACGAAGAGGACCCCGAGGGCTTTACCGAGGGCCTTGCCGAGGCCCGCCGGCTTCGTGATGTCGGTGAACGTGCCGTCCCCGTTGTTGCGGTACAGGACGCTGACGGTCCCGTCGTACATGATCGGCGGGCAGTAGTCGCGCACCCCGGTCTTGGGATCGCCGCAGAAGAGATCCTTGTCCTTGCGGTCGTCGGCGTACTGCGCGACGAAGAGATCGAGGTAGCCGTCCCCGTCGACGTCGCCCCAGGCGGCGCTCGTGCCCCAGCGGGGGCCCGCGACGCGGGCCTTCGCGGTGACGTCCGTGAAGGTGCCGTTCCCGTTGTTGTGATAGAGGATGTTGCCGCCGTAGTTTGTCACGTAGACGTCGACGAACCCGTCGTTGTCGTAGTCGGCGGCGATCGCCCCCATGCCGTAGGCGGTGTCGTGCAGCCCGGCGCGCTCGGTAACGTCGGTAAACGTGCCGTCGCCGTTGTTTCGGTAGAGCCGATCCGCGGCCTTCGGGCTGCCCGACGGGGGAAAGGGGCCGCTCTGGACGACGTACAGGTCCATCCATCCGTCGTTGTCGTAGTCGAGCCAGGCGAGGCCCGACCCGAGCATCTCGGGCAGGTGATGCTCGGGCGTCGAGCCGCGCTCGTGCCGGAATCGCAGGCCGGCCTGCGGCGCGACGTCGGTGAACGTGACAGGGCAGTCCCCGGCGTCGCCGGCAGGGGCCCCCGCGGCGAGCGCGGCGAGCAGCAGGGCGATCACTTCTTCTCCTCGGCGCGGGAGCGCTCGGTGACGAGCAGCAGCTCGACGCGGTGGTCGTCGGGCTCGAGCTCGAGCGCCCTTTCGAGGGCGAGCACCGCCTCGGGATGGCGTTCGAGGCTCGACAGCGCGAGGGCGCGGCCCCACAGCGCGTCCGGGCTTTCCGGCAGCGCCTCGAATCGGGCCAGCGCCGACGCGGCCTTGCCCTGGTTGAGCTCGGCCCACGCAAACGCGAGCTCCGCCGTACGGGAATTCGCGGCCGACACGGTCTCTCGGCCCCTCTCGTAGAGCCGGTGGTGGGTCTCGAGCTCGCGTTCGGCTTCGGCCTTCTTGCCCTGGCGCTGCAGCAGCTTTCCGAGGGCGTAATGTGCCCCGGCCAGATCGGGAGACAGGCGGATGGCGCGCCGGTAGGCGATCTCGGCCTCGTCCGCCCGGCCGAGCGCCTCGAGCGCCCGCCCGAGGTCGAGCTCGGCACCGGCCGTGGCCCGCGGGGCGCCGGCGGCCTTCTGGAGATGGGGCAGGGCCTCCTCGGGCCGGCCATCGGCCAACAGGAGACGGCCGAGGTCATGCTGGAGGGAGGCGTCGTCGGGCCGTGCCGCCACGCCGTCGGCCAGGACCGCGCGCGCGGCCTCGGGCTTGTTCGCGCGCTCGTAGGAGCTCGCCAGCAGCGCGAAGGTCGCCGCCTCCGTGGATCCGAGGCGTCGGGCGGCCTCGAGGGCCGCCGCGGCGTCGACGGCGCGGTCCTGTTGCGCGAGAGCACGGCCGTAGCGCGCGGCGAGGTCCGCGTTCGAGGGAAAAGCTTTCATGGCCTCCTCGATCGCGCGGTTGCCCTCGTCGTTCTTCTCGGTGCGCCACAGGTATTCGGCCAGCTCCGCGCGAGGACGAGGGTCCCCGGGCTTCAACCGGATGAGCCGCTCGTAAGTGACGGCGGTTCGCTCGTCCCCGGTGGCCGCGTAGGCGGCCGCCAGGGCCGCCAGGGGGCCGGCCTCGGACGGCCTGAGGCCGACGACCACCTCGAGCTGCCGGGCGGCCTCCACGGGCCTCCCGTCGGCGGAGAGCGCGAGCCCGAAGATGTAGCGCGCCTCGGGGGAGTCGGGGCCGAAGGCCGCGGCCAGCCGGGCCTCGTCCACCGCCTCCCGGGTCTTTTTCTGCGGCAGGAGGGCGAGAGCCAGGTTGCCGTGCGCCCGGGCGGACTTCGGATCGTCCGCGACCGCCTGCCGCAGCTCGGCCTCGGCCTTCGCATACTGCTTCTGCTCGAGGAGCTTCTCGCCGCGGGCGAGAGGCGACGGGGTGGGGCGGGGCTCCGGGAGAAGGAGCAGGGTCAGGAGAAACGAGGCGGCGCCGTGCACCGGCGCATTCTATTCGCTGGCGGGGCGGGAGGCCGGTCCCTCTACTTCTTGAAGAAGCCCCCGCCGCCGGCCTGTCCCGCGGCGGCCCGGCCGCCTCCCTCGGAGAGCACGAGGCGCTGGTTGAGCTCCTTGATGCGCTCGTTCAACTGCGCGATCTTCTGCTGGAACTCCCGGTTGATCCGGTCGCCGTCGGCCTTGAGGCGGTTGTTCTCCGACTCGAGGTCGGTCAGGACCTGGTCGCGGCCCTCGATCACGCGCTTCTGGTCGCGCAGCTCCATCATGTACTTGTTGACCTCTTCGTCCTTCTCGGTGAGGCGGAGCTTGAACTTCTCCTCCTGCTCCTCGTAGAGGCGCTTGATTTCGAGCAGCTGCGTGATCTGCGAAAAATCGCTGTCGGATGCCATGAGGCCACCTCGCTGGTTTTCCTCGATCTGGGGGAAGAGCTTGCGGAGCTTCAGGGACAGGTCCTCGGGATCCGTCGAGAGCTCCATCGCCTTCGCGTACGTGATCCGGCGGTTGACGAGCAGCGCGATGAGCGACTGGTTCATCGACTGCATCTTGTAGTAGTTGACCGAGTTCTCGATCTCCTCGTGGATCTCCTTGACCTCGCCCGAGAGGATGTGCTTCGCGATCTTCGGCGAGTTGATCATGATCTCGACGACCGGACACCGTCCCGAGCCGTCCGAGACCTCGATGAGGCTCATCGAGCAGATCGCCTGCAGGACGATCGAGAGCTGGGAACGGACCTGGGCCTGCTGCTCGATCGGGCACGAGTCGATGATGCGGTCGATCGACTGCGCGGCGCTGTTGGTGTGGAGCGTGGAGAACACGAGGTGCCCGGTCTCGGCCGCGGTGATCGCGGTCTGCATGGTGTTCCAGTCGCGCATCTCGCCGACCATGATCACGTCGGGGTCCTGCCGGAACATGTTCTTGAGCGCCTCGTTGAAGCTCGGCGAATCGGTCGAGACCTCGCGCTGGGAGACGGCGGCCTTGCCGTCGGCGAACAGGAACTCGATGGGGTCTTCGATCGTGACGATGTGGACCGGGCGCTTCTCGATGACCGAGCGCATGATGCCGGCGAGCGTCGTGGACTTGCCCGAGCCCGTCGGCCCGGTGATCAGGACGAGCCCCTTCTGGAGGTGCACGAAGCTCTCGAGCACCTCGGGCAGGCTGAGCTCCGAGATCGACGGCAGCTTGAACGGGATCCGGCGAAAGACGGCGGCGTAGGAGCCGCGCTGGACGAAGATGTTGCAGCGGAAGCGGGCCACACCGGTCAGCCCGTAGCCCACGTCCACGGACTGGTGCTTCTCGAGGCGCTCCTTCTGGGCCGGCGTCAGGATCGAGGTCAGCATCTCCTCGAGGTCCTTGGGCTGCAGCGCGTCGGCATTCAGGGGGATGAGCCTCCCCTTGATACGCAGCAGGGGCGGTCTCATGGGCTTCAAGTGGAGGTCGGAAGCCTCCTTCTTGGCCATGAACTTGAGCAGCTCAGAGAGGGTCAATGTTCACGAATTATAGCCGGTTACGGGCTGTTCGGAACCTGTACGGTCAGCCAGTGGCGGGCTTCGCGCCGGTTTCGGACCTCGCCCATGGCCGCGGCCACGCGGACCGCCGCGAGCAGCCGGCCGACTTCGGGCCCCGGCCGCACTCCCGTCCATGCCACGACGTCGTCGCCGTCGACCGGAACCCGCGGCGGGGGCCGCCGGGTCAGGGCGGTGAGGCGGCGCGCCCGGCGCCGGTCCGCGGGCGCGAGGCGGGCGAGGAGGGCTATGGCGTCCGGCGCGAGCCGGCCCGCCGTCAGGGCCCACGCCCATGCGTCGCGCCGCGTCCGGACGCCATGCGAGGCGAGAGCCGCCCCGCACAGCGCCGCCGCGTCCTGCGCTTCGGCGCGCGCCCAGCGGCGACCCTGGAGCCACCTTCTCGCCTCCTCGGGGGACATTCCGAGGCGCAGGGCGATCCGCGCGAGCCTCAGGCGCCGGCGGCGCTCGGGCGGCATCCGCCGCACACCCCGGTCGTCGAGGACCGCCAGGGAGCGGGCCAGGGCGGCGGGGGCGGTCCCGCCCATTTCGAGTCCCAGGGTCGCCCCGAGCACGCCCGCCCGCGCCGCCCACAGGAGCGCCGGGGATGCGGCGGGGCTGCCGAGGAGCTTCGAGAGCTCCGCGCCGACGCGTTCGGGGGCCGCGCGCGAAAAGAGGCTCGCCGCGCGCCGCGCCGCCGCGAGGGCGGCCGCATCGGGAGTGAGACCATGCGTCGCGATCAGCCGCGCGGCGCGCAGGACTCGCAGGGGATCCTCGGCCAGGTTTTCCTCCCGGACGCAGCGCAGCCGCCGCCTCCGGAGGTCCGTGATGCCGCCGAAGGGATCGAGGAGCGCTCCGGACCGCACTTCGACGGCCAGCGCGTTGACGGTGAAGTCGCGGCGGCCGAGGTCCGCCTCGATCGAGCCGCCCTCGAGCTCGGCGATGTCGAGGGGCGGCGATCCGGCCACCCGGTAGACCGTCGGTCCCGGCCGGTCGCGCGAGAGGAACACGGCGCGGCCGCGGCCGGCCCGCTCGAGCTCCCGCGCGAGGCCCTCCGCGTCGCTCGAGACCGCGACGTCGATCTCGGCCGCGGCGGCGCCGAGCAGCGCGTCGCGCACGGCGCCGCCGACGATCCAGGCCGACGACCCCCGCCGGGACGCCGCGCGGCCGAGCGCGGCGACGGCGGCGCGGCGGCGCAATCCGGCGAGCCGGCGCGCGGCGGCATGTCCCGTGATCCCGTTCGCGATCAACCTCCGTGCCGCGTCGCGCGGCCGTCAAAAACACCTTACAATTTCGAGGATGTCATCCAGGACCTCCGTTGTCACCCCCGAGGTGGTCCGCCGCGTGGCGGAGCTGGCGCGCCTGCGGCTGCCCGAGCAGGAGCTCGCGCGCTGGAGCGAGCAGCTCTCGCGGATCGTGGCCTACATCGACCAGCTCGCCGCGATCCCGGAAGAGGCGTTCGGGCCGGCTTCGGCGGCACCGGCCACCCCGGTGCGAGCGGACGTCCCGCGCGAGGGGGGCGGCGCCGAGGCCCTGGGCGCGAACGCCCCCCGCCTGTCGCACGACTACGGCGTGGTTCCGCGCGTCGTCGGCACGGGCGGTTAGGCGCATGGCGGCAGGTTCGGCCGGTGTGATCGAAACCGCGGCGGCCGTGGCGGCGCGGCGCCGCTCCGCCGTCGCGGTCGTCGAGGAGTCGCTCTCGCGCATCGCGGAGGGGGACGGGCGGGTGCGCGCGTTCCTGGAGGTGACCGCCGAGCAGGCCATCGCGGAGGCGCGGGCGGTGGACGCGCGCGTGGCGGCGGGCGAGGACCTGCCCCTGGCCGGCGTGCCGCTGGCCCTCAAGGACAACATCTGGGTCGCGGGCCGCCGGACGACCTGCGCGTCGCGGATCCTCGAGGGGTTCCGGCCCCCGTCGGACTCGACCGTGGCCGCGCGCCTGCGGCGGGCCGGCGCCGTCTTCGTCGGACGCGCCAACATGGACGAGTTCGCGATGGGCTCCTCGACGGAGAACAGCTCGAGCCACGTCACGCGCAACCCCTGGGACCACGAGCGGATCCCGGGCGGTTCCTCCGGCGGCAGCGCCGCCGCGGTCGCCGCGGGCTTCGTGCCCGGCGCGTTCGGTTCGGACACGGGCGGCTCCATCCGCCAGCCCGCGGCGTGCTGCGGCGTCGTGGGTTTCAAGCCGACCTACGGTCGGGTCTCGCGGTACGGGCTGGTCGCCTTCGCCTCGTCGCTCGACCAGATCGGACCGCTGTCGCGCTCGGTCGCGGACGCGGCGCGGCTCTACCGCGTGATCGCGGGCGTCGACCCGCTCGACTCGACCACGGCCGATCGCGAGGTGGGGGATCCCGAAGGCGCCCTCTCCCGGGGCGTCGCGGGCCTGCGCGTGGGTTTTCTCGAGGAGGCGGAGGGCGAGGGGCTCGATCCGGAGGTCGCGGCCAACGTCGAGGCGGCAAAGCGGATCTACCGCGAGGCCGGCGCCGAGGTGGTTTCCGTCTCGGTGCCCCGGGCGACGGTGGCCATCGCCATCTACTACGTGGTCGCGAGCGCCGAGGCGTCCTCGAACCTTGCGCGCTTCGACGGCGTTCGCTACGGGCCGCGCGCGACGGACGCCGATCTGACCTCCCTCTACGTCGAGAGCCGCACGGCCGGCTTCGGCCCGGAGGTGAAGCGCCGGATCCTGCTCGGGACCTTCGCCCTGGCGTCGGGCTACTACGAGGCGTACTACGGCCGCGCGATGCGCGCCCGGCAACTCCTGTCCGACGACTTCGCGCGCGCGTTCGCCTCCGTGGACGTGATCGCGTGCCCCTCGATCCCGGCGCCGGCGTTCCGCGTGGGCGAGAAGACCGACGACCCGCTGACGATGTACCTTTCGGACGTCTTCACGGTGCCGGCGTCGCTGGCCGGATTGCCGGCGATCTCGGTGCCCTCGGGGCTGACGCGCGCCGGCCTGCCGCTCGGCATCCAGGTCCTGGGTCCACGCTTCGGCGAAGAGGCCGTCTTCGCCGCCGCGCGCGCTCTCGAGGCCGCCACCGACTTTCCGGATGCGCCCCATCGGGTCGGGGCATAGGCTGCGCGTTCTCCCGGCGGCGGCCGCCTTCCTCGCCGCCGCCGCGCTCACGGCGTCGCCCCGCGAGAAGACCGTCGTCGTTTCCCCCGAGATCCAGGCCACGATCTCGGGGGCAGACGAGATCGTCCTGACGGTGCGGCCGCTTCCCAACGAGGGGCTGGACGCGTTCGTTAAGCGCCTGACGGACGACCCCCGGACGAAAAAGCAGATCCTGGCCGCCAACGGCGGAGTGAAGCGCCTGCGGCGGGACCAGGTCGTGAAGGTTCCGTTCCGGCTGCTGTCCGGCAGCTACCGGAAGATCGCGATCGAGGCGCTGTACCCGGCCGACCGGGCCACCTCCGCGGGCTGGGAGCACCGCGTCACCGCGCTCACCGGGAAACCGGAGACGCTCTGGCGCATCGCGGAATGGTTCACGGGGGACGGCGCCCGGTACCGCGACATCAAGCAGGCCGGCGGAATCGCGTCGCTCGAGACCCGCGAGGGACAGGTCGTCCTCGTGCCCCCGCGGCTGCTCTCCCCGGTCTTTCGCGAAGCGGTGGCCGCCGCCGCGCCACCGGCCGAGGCCGAGGCGCCCAGGCTCGAGTTCGCCGAGGACGAGAAGGGCCGGTACGCCATCTACCGGCTGCGCAAGGGCGAGGCGCTGTATTCGGCCGTCGTCGTCCGCTTCACGGGGCGCCTGCACGCCGAGGACGTCAACGCCAAGGCGGTCGAGATCGCCGAGCGCAGCGGCGTGGAGGACGTCCATGCGATCCCGGTCGGATTTCCGATCAAGATCCCGGTCGCCGACCTGGCCCCCGAGTTCCGCCCGCCGGACGACCCCGAACGCATCGAGGACGAGAAGACGCGGCTCGAGGCGGCGCAGTTCGCCAACACCGTCCGCACCGCGGATCTCTCGGGCGTCACCCTCGTTCTCGACGCCGGGCACGGAGGGCGCGACACGGGGGCGATCGCGGACGGCCTCGAGGAGGCGGCCTACGTCTACGACATCGCCTGCCGCGTCGAGCGCCTCGTCCGCGCGCGCACCCGCGCGCGGGTGATGCCGACGGTGGGCCGCGACGCCCCGTGCGCCGCCGCGAAGTCCGCGGAGGTCGGCAGCTCGCGCAGCGCCCGCGTCCTGACGACGCCGCCCTACGCGATCGAGGACGCCGTGGTCGGCGTGAACTTCCGCTGGTACCTGGCCAACTCGATCTTCCGCAACGTCGAGAAGTACGGGGGCCACGAGGACCGCACGGTCTTTCTCTCCCTGCACGCCGACTCGCTGCATCCCACGGTCCGGGGCACCATGGTCTACGTTCCGGGCGAGAAGTTCCTCGGCGGCTCCTACCGGAAGTCGGGCGACCCCTACGAGTCTCGCGCCGAAGTGCGCGAGAGTCCGCGTGTCTCGTTCACGCGGCGCGAGAGGATGGAGGCCGAGGGCGTGTCGCGCGACCTCGCCGAGCACATCGTCGCCTCCTTCCGCGCCGCCGACCTGCCGCTGCATGCCTTCGAGCCCATCCGCCGCAACGTGATCCGGGGAGGCGGCGAGTGGGTGCCGGCGATCCTCCGGTACAACCGCATTCCCGCCCGCGTCCTCGTCGAGGTCTGCAACCTGAACAACCCGGACGACCGGCGCCTGCTGCGCACGCGGGACTACCGCGAGCGCGTGGCCGAGGCGCTCGTGAACGCCCTCGTCGGCTTCTATGGCGGCGCGGCGCCCCGGGGCAAGGCGGCCGGCAGGTAGAAGAGCCGTCGCGCCGCGGCCCCAAGAAGTTCCCGAGACTTCCTTCCGGAACGGCCGACGCGGGACGCGTCTATAATCCGCCCCGGTTTCACGAGGAGGTACGCCCATGCGCACACGAATGCTCGCCGTCCTCGCGCTCGCGGGCCTGAGCTCCGTCGTCTCGGCCCAGGACTGGAAGGGAGGCCGGGCGCGGGTCGACGGCACCGTCAAGAACGAGAAGGGCGAGCCGATCGAGGCCTGCAAGGTCGCGATGCGGTGGGGCAGGAGCACCCACGGGGGGCCGGACCTGACGACGGACAAGGCGGGCCGGTTCGCCATCTTCGGGCTGGCGGGCGGCCCCTGGGACGTGGACTTCGAGGCGCCCGGCTACCTCACGAAGAAGATCAGCGTGAGCCTCCAGGAGGGCGGACGAAATCCCTCCATCGACGTCCAGCTCGATCCCGCGCCGAAGGAGCAGGCTCCCGCCCCGGCCGCCCCGCCGCAGGTCTCCGTGGGCGGCAAGAAGATCTCGCCCGAGGCCGCGGCGGCGATCGAGGCGGGCAACGCCGCGATGAGCGCGAAGAGCTGGGCCTCGGCGCGCGAGAACTACCTGAAGGCGCTGCCCGAGCTGCCGGACAACGCGCCGCTGCTCCAGCGGATCGCGGCGGCGTATCTGGCCGAAGGCAATGCCGACCAGGCCGTCTCGTACGCGCGACAGGCCGCGGAGAAGAACCCGGGCGATTCCAGCGCCTGGTGGATGATCGCGGAGATCGAGCTGCAGCGGGGCAACCTCGAGGCCGGCCAGGCCGCTCTCGACAAGGTGCCGCCCGAGAAGATCACCGACCCGCAGCCGTACATGAACATCGGCATCCTGCTCATCAACAAGAAGAAGCCGGCCGAGGCCGAGGCGGCGTTCGACAAGGCGATCGCGATCAAGCCCGAGGCCGCCGACGGCTACTACTACCGCGGGCTCTGCCGGATGCAGCTGAAGAAGAACGCCGAGGCGAAGGCGGACCTGAAGAAGGCCCTCGAGCTCGCCCCGGACGGCCCGGACGCCAAGGACATCAAAGACCTGCTGAAGACGCTGCCTTGAGCGCCGTCCCCGAGGGAGGATAATGGGGCGGGTCCCGGCCCCATGAAGGCTTTCGCCGCCCTCGCGCTCTGCGGCCTCGGCGCCATCGCGCCAGAGGCGGTCCTGTCCCAACAGCCCGGAGCCGTGCGCGAAAGCGCGGAGGTCGCGCTCGTCGAGGTGCCTGTCCGCGTTCTCGACCGCGAGGGCGCTCCCGTGCGCGGCCTGACCGCCGCGAACTTCACCGTCTACGACGACGGCCGGCCCCAGGCCATTGTGGGCTTCGACGCGATCGACCTCGCCGAGAAAGTCCCGGGCGGGGAGGCCGGCCCCACGAGCCCGGCGGCCCGGCGCCGCTTCCTCATCCTCTTCGACCTGTCGTTCTCTCAGCCGAAGGCGATCGTCGCGGCCCGGCGCGCGGCCCGGGACTTCGTCCTCTCGGGGATGGGTGATCGCGATCTCGCGGCCGTCGCCACGTATTCCGTCGAGCAGGGCGTGCGCCTGCTCGTGACGTTTTCGTCGGACCGGGTCCAGCTCGCCCGCGCGATCGAGACGCTGGGACTCCGGTCTTCGCCGGAGACCGCCGACCCGCTCTCCTTCGCGTTCGATTCCGCGAACCTCGCGGGGATGCCGCCGCTCGCCCCGGGGTCTGTGCGCGGCACCGGCCGGGCCGACGTGGAGGGCCTCATCGAGGGCCTCCAGGCGGTGACCATCATGAACAAGGTGCGGGAGGACGAATACGCCCGGGGCCGCGTCCGCCACCTCTTTCAGGCCTTCCGCGACCTCTCGACGGCGCTCGACACGGTGGAGGGGCGCAAGGACATCATCTATCTCTCCGAGGGGTTCCACGGGCGGTACCTCGTGGGCACGCCGGGGACCGAAGAGGAGCGGCAGTTCCTCCTGCACGGCGAGGTGTGGAAGGTCGACTCCGACAAGCGTTTCGGCAACACCCCCCTGCGAAGCGAGCTCAACGAAGTGGGCGACTTCTTCCGGCGGTCGGACTGCGTCGTGCACGCCGTGGACATCGCCGGGATCCGCACCGATCCGGAAGCGGGCGACGAGCCGGCGTCGGTGGGGGCGCGGGAGTCGGAGAACTCGCTGTACGAGATCGCGCAGGTCACCGGGGGCGACGTCCTGCGAAACGCCAACGACCTCGGCGCGCAGCTCGCCCGCCTCGTCAGCCAGACCGGCTTCGTCTACGTGCTCGCCTTCCGGCCCGAACGAGGCGGCCAGGCCGGGAAGTACCACGAGCTGA
The DNA here is from genome assembly GCA_963710945.1 of uncultured Acidobacteriota bacterium. Classification (GTDB taxonomy): domain Bacteria; phylum Acidobacteriota; class Thermoanaerobaculia; order UBA5066; family Gp7-AA6; genus DAHUXD01. The sequence goes on along the minus strand of CAVQCH010000006.1, from coordinate 270,628 downwards.
AGGTCAAGGTCTCCGCTTCCGGGGCGCGCGTGCTCGCGCGCGCCGGCTACTACGAGCGGCGCGGATTCCGGCAGCTCTCCGCCCTCGAGCGCCGCCTGCTCGCGGCCAACGTGATCGCCAGCGAGATTCCCTTCGACGAGATCCCGGCCCGGGTGCTCGCGGTGCCCTTCGCCTCCGGCGGCGGCGCGGCGAGCGTTCCCGTCCTCGTCGAGATCCCCGGGGCGGCGCTCGTCGCGGACGACGCGGGCGAGAAGCTCACCGTCGAGATCTACACGTATGCCTCCGACGGCGAGGATCGCCTGACCGATTTCTTCGCGCGGACGATCTCGGCCGATCTGACCAAGAGCCGGGACCGGATCCGGGCCGGGGGCGTGCGCTACTTCGGCGAGCTGCGGCTGCCGCCGGGGCGCTATCGCCTGAAGACCCTCGTGCGCAACGCGAACACGGGGCGCATGGGATTCGGCGTGTCGGCGATCGACGTCCCGACCTTCGCGGCGGGGGAGCCCTACCTGCTGCCCCCGGTTTTTCTCGGCGACGGCGGCGACTGGATTTCCGTCCGCTCCGCCGCGGCCTCTGCCGCCGGTGCCGCCGGAGGAGCGGAGGCCGGGCCGTATCCGTTCGCGGGGCTCGCCGGCGAGGGCCAGGTGCCCGCCGCGCTCGGCGAGGTCGCGCCCGGCGGCGCGGCTCGCGTCTGCCTGATCGCGTACCACCTCGGCGCTCCGGACGCGCGGGAGCTCAAGCTCGGCAGCCAGATCCTCGGCGGCGACGGGCGCCCGCTCGACACCGTCCAGCTCTCGGTTCTCGGCGCGCAGGCGCCCGGACGCCGGCGGGCAAGCGCGTCCTGCTGCTCTCGTTCTCCGCCGCCGCCGAGCCTGTCGCCGGGCCTCTACGGGCTGCGCGTCTTCCTGCAGGCCAGCGCGACGGGCCCGTGCGCCAGTCCACGGCGCCCTTCATCGTCCCTTGAGCCCCGGGCCGCTTCGCTTCTCGCCGCGGTCCTCGCGGCCGGGCCGCAGGCTGCGCCCGCGCCGGCCGCGCCCGAGAGAGCGGCGCGGGAGCGGGCGATCGCCGGCCTGCAGGCGCGCGCGGCTCAGGCGCGGCCCGGCTCTCGCGAAGCCGCGCGCCTCGCGTCGGAGCTCGAAAAGATCGGCGCCGCCTACCTCGCCGAGGGGGACGTCGGCCGGGCGACGGAGCTCCTCTCGGAAGCGTACGCCCTCGACGAGACCGAACGGCCTCGTGCTCGCCGAGCTCACGCTCGCGTACGTGCGCACGGAGGACTTCGACTCCGCGCGCTTCTACCTCGGCCGCGCGGAGCAGCATCGTGGTCCGCGCGCCGCCCGAGATCTACGGCGTCCTGGGAGACGCCTACTTCGGCCTGCATCGCCTGGACGACGCCGTGGCGGCCTGGGGGGAGTTCTTCCGCTTCGGCGGGACGGATCCGGCGCGCCTGGCGCGGCTGGCGCGGACCCGCGACGAGCTCGCGCTGTCGCGGGGCCAGCGCTCGCTCGCGCTGACGCACTTCACGGTCTTCGCGGACGCCGGCGTTTCCGAGGAGGCGGTGCGCCGGGCGGGCGAGGACCTCGAGGCGGCGTACGCCGGCGCAGTCGCCCTTGCTCGGGCGGCGGCTCGACGGCGCGCAGGTCGTGATCCTCCACTCCGGGCGCGCCTACTTCGCGCTGGCGTCCGTGCCCGACTGGGTCTCGGGCCTCTACGACGGCAAGATCCGGGTGTCGGTGGACCCCGACGCGCCGGCCCCGGCCTCCGTCCTGGCGCACGAGCTCGCGCACGCGCTGATCCGCCGGAGCTCGGCCGACGCGGGCGCCGGCGTGGTTCCACGAGGGCCTCGCCCAGTGGTGCGAGGGCCGGCGCCTTCCGGTCCGCGAGGTGGCCGGCGCCGTGGCGCCGCGGCCCGCCGGCTCGCTCGAGGAGCTCGAGGCGAGTCTCGCGCGCCCGCTCTCCCGGGCCGCCGCGCGCGCGGCGTACGCCCAGGCCCTGTCGCTCGTCGAGTTCCTGATCGCCGAGCGCGGCGTCGGGGTCGTGGCCTGCCTGCTCGCGCGCCAGGCCGGCGAGGGCGCGCCGTTTGCCGATGCCCTGCGGATCGAGGCGGGGATGTCCGGCGGCGAGCTCTACGCCGGCTGGAGGAGGTGGGCCGGCGTCTGAGCGAGTCTGAATCCGAATTCCGAAATCCGAATTCCGACATCCGAATTCCGAAACCTACTTCTGGGGCTCCGCCAGGAAAGCCACCCAAACCGGATCCGTCGCGATCGGCAGGTACGCGGGCTCCGCGCGCAGGACGGCGCGGTCGAGCTTTCCGTCGGGCTCGAGCTGGCGCAGGGAGGCAACCGCCCGCGCGGCGTTTCCCGATCGGGCGTAGATCCGGGCCTCGAGCTCCGCCTTGCGCCAGCCTTCGCCGACCAGGGCGCGCGCCGCCTCCACCGTCGCGACGGCGGCGCCCGTGTCGCCGAGGTTGGTCTCGGCGACGGCGAGCGACGCGAGGCTGTCGGGATCCGGACCGGCCTCCCGGATGTAGCGCTGGAGGAGGGCTCGCGCGGCGTCGTTGCGCCCTTCGGAGAGCGCGATCGTCGCGAGCTCGCGAGCGGCGCCCGGGGCCGGCGGGCTTCTCGGCGAGCGCGCGCTCGAAGTCCTGCGACGCTTCCGACGTCGCGCCTCGGGCCCGGGCGGACAGACCCATCTGGTAGTAGACGGGGCCGGCCGGCGCGCCGGCCTCGATGGCGCGCGCCCACTCGGAGCGCGCGGCCTCGGTTCGCCCGTTTCCCTGCGCCGCGATGGCCTCCTTCTCGGCCTGCCTCCATGGCTGCGCGGGCAGGCTCTCGACGAGGGCGTACGGCTCGGAGAGAGCGCGATGGACGGCGAGGGCGCCATCCACGAGGAAGAGAAGCGCGGGGACCGACGCCGTCAACCAGAGAACGCCCCGCCTCTCGGGCGGCAGGCGCCGCGAGAAGACGAGAACGAGGCCGGCGATCGCGACGAGCCCGGCGGCGCGCGGCAGGGCGCGGGCGCGGGCCTCGCGCGCGTTGTCGCGCCGGTGGACCGGCTCGGGCCCGAGCAGCCTTCCGACCTCGCCCGCGAGAGAGAGGCCGGGGTCGACGAGCACGACGTCGGCGATGGCCCAGCCGCGCGGCCGGCGCTCCACGGTCCAGCGCGTCTTCAGGACCGATCCGCCGTACCGCAGGCCGAGGTCGACGAACACCGGCCCGTTGCCGGACTCCACGGCGGAGGCCCAGGCGATGTCGGCCGACGCGTCCGAGACCGGGGCGCAGGGCCTGGGCAAAGTGCTCGCGCGCCACGTTGCGCAGCAGGCCCTGCTGGCGCGGCGTGAGGCCGAGCCACACGGGGCTGCCGACGAGGCGGCGCAGGATGGCGTCGGCGTCGATCGAGTCGAGGAAGATCTTCGGCGGCCCGTGCAGGGCGGCGAGCGCGGCGCGCCGCGCGAAGTCGGCGGCTTCCTCGGTGTCGGGACCGGGGGTCTGCGACAGCGCCGGCGCCGGCAGGGCGGCCGCAGCGAGGCCGATCCCGAGAAGGAGGATCGCCGCCCGGCCGCGAATACCGAACGGCGCGATCAATGCCCCGTCGCCGTCTCGGTGAAGTCCGGCTTCGCGTAGCTCTTGAGGGTCATCGGCACGTTGCCGACCCGCAGCTCGTCGCCGTCTCGCAGCGCGACGGGCGCCGACAGCCGCAGGCCGTTGACGAAAGTCCCGTTCTTCGAGCCGAGATCCTCGAGGGTCGCGAGGCCGGCCGAGACCACGAGCCGGGCATGGCGACGCGAGACGCTCTGGGCGTCGATCCAGACCACCGAGTCCGTGCCGCGGCCGAGCACGTTCTCGCCGTCGGCCAGCGCGATCTCGCGGTGGCCCCACAGCAGCCGGAAGACCCGCGACTCGTCCGACCGCGGCTGCCCGTCCCGCTGGAGAGGGACCGCGGTGCCGCAGAACGCGTAGCCGTAGGCGTAGACGGTGCGGATGAACTCCGGCGCCCGCGCGCCGTCGCCGATCGCCGATCGCACCTCGGCGATGAGGGTTGGGAGGTTGACGTCCGAGACGACCGTGTCCGGCCAGAGCCGCCGGTGCAGCTCGGCTTTCGGCACGGCGCGGGGGCGGGCTTCGATCAGGACCTGCAGCAGCTTGAACGCCTTGGGCGAGATCGGGATCGGGCGGCCCTGGCGCATCAGTGCCCGGCTCTCGGAGTCGAGAACGAGGTTGCCGAATTGGTATGTCATGCCGCCAAGGAAAACACTATACGGCCCCGATGGGGCGCGGGCGGGGACGAAGGGCCCGAGGGGCGGGACCAAGCCGGTTTACGCGGCGATCGGTTCGAGCGCCGTGACTCGCGGCGACAGCGACTCGGCGCCGCGCTCGGTGCAGACGATGTCGTCCTCGATGCGGACGCCGAACCGGCCCGGAAGGTAGATCCCGGGCTCCGACGTGAACGTCATGCCGGGCTCGAGGATCGTCCGGTCGTGTCCGACCATGTACGGCGCCTCGTGGACGTCGATGCCGAGGCCGTGTCCGAGCCGGTGCGTGAAGTATTCGCCGTAGCCGGCCTTCTCGATGACCCGGCGGGCGGCGGCGTCGACCTCGGCGCACGGCACGCCCGGCGCGGCGCGGTCGATGGCGGCCGATTGCGCGTCGAGGACGATGGACCAGACCTTGCGGTACTCGTCGGTGGGCTTGCCGTAGAAGGTCGAGCGCGTGATGTCGTAGTAGTAGCCGTCGGGCTTGTCCCACGCGTCGATGAGGACCGCCTGGTCGCGCGAAAGCGCGGTCGCGCCCGAGGCCCCGTGGGGCAGGGAAGAGGACGGCCCGAACTGGACGACGTTCTCGCCGCCGACGAGGGCCGAGATCTCGGCCTCGAGGCATCCGGGCTTCAGGGCGGCGAACGCGCGGCGGAATCGCGGCAGCGCGACGGCGATCGCATCGCGCATGATGGCGAGCTCGTCGGCGGACTTGACCATGCGCAGGGCGGAAAACAGAGGCGCCGCCGAGGCCGGCTTCCAGCCCGCCCGTGCCTTGAGCAGGCGCTCGACGTCGTCGTAGGCGGTGGAGGGCTCGACGGCCAGGGTGCCCGCGCCCCCGGGGAAGAGCGCGGCCGCCTTTGCGAAGGGGTCCTCGGTCTCCTCCCACGTCACGACGCGCTCGATGGCGGACATGCGGCGCAGGCGCTCGGCCTCGAAGGCCGGGCAGACGACGACGGGGTCGGCATCCTGGAAGAGAAGGAGGGCCGTCAGGCGTTCACTCCGGTCGAAGGCGATGCCGGTGAGGTAGTACAGGTTCGAGGAAGGGGTGGCGTAGAGTCCATCGGCCGAAAGGGACTTGAGCCTGGCCCGGACGGTATCGAGACGGCGGAGGTAGATTTCACGCGTGGTCGGCATGGCGCGGATGCTAGCAGAATCGTCCCGGTCGGGCGCCCGGCGCCTGGGCATCGCCCTGCTCGTCGCGGCTTCGCTCGCCGGGGGCGGCGCGTGCCGGCGCGGCGGGGCCCTCGTCTTCCGCGGCGCCCCGGTGATCCTGATCTCGGTGGACACCCTGCGGGCCGACCACCTGCCGGCCTGGGGATACCGCGGGATCGCGACGCCGAACCTCGACGCGTTGCGCGCCGACGCGGTCCTGTTCGAGAACGCCTACTCCCAGGTCCCGCTGACGCTGCCCTCGCACACGGCGATCTTCACGGGCCTGCTGCCGCCCCAGAACGGCGTGCGCGACAACCTCGGCTACGCGCTCGGGCCGGGCCCCGCCACGCTCGCCGGGACGCTGAAGGCCCGCGGCTACGCGACCGGAGGCGCCGTGTCGTCGATCGTGCTCTCCCACGCCACGGGCGTGTCGCGCGGTTTCGACTTCTACGACGACAACATCGAGCCGACGAAGGTGAGCCAGTCCATCTCGCGCGTGCAGCGGGGCGGCAACGACACCCAGGCGCTGCTGGCCGAATGGGTTGCGGGGCAGTCGGACAGGCCCTTCTTCGCGTTCCTGCATCTGTTCGAGCCCCATTCCCCCTACGAGCCGCCCGAGCCGTACAAGTCCCGATACCCGCTCGCCTACGACGGCGAGATCGCGCGGGCCGACGAGATCGTCGGCAACTTCGTCCGGTTCCTCAAGGAGCGCGGCGTCTACGATCGGGCCCTCATCGTCTTCCTCTCCGACCACGGCGAGGGCCTGAACGACCACGGCGAGGACGAGCACGGCGTCCTGCTCTATCGCGAGGCGATCCACGTGCCGCTGATGGTCAAGTTTCCGAAAGCCGAGCGCCGGGGCGAGACGGTGCGGGCGCCGGTCGCCCTGGTGGACGTCTTCCCGACCGTGGCCGACGTCGTGGGGATTCCGGTTCCCCCGGGCCTCGCCGGCCGTTCGCTGGCGGCGGCGCTGCGCTCCGCCGCCGCGGACGCGGCGCCCTCGCCCGCGAGGCGGATCTACAGCGAGACGCTCTACCCCCGGCTGCATCTCGGCTGGAGCGACCTGGCGTCTCTCGTGGACGACCGCGACCACTACATCGAATCGCCGAGCCCCGAGCTCTACGACGTCGTGGACGACCCGGGCGAGCGCAACGACCTCGCCGCGGGGCTGCCTCCGGCCTTCCGCTCGCTGCGCGCCGCGCTCGAGCGGATACCGCGGCCGCTGCAGGGGCCCGGCAACTCCGACCCGGAGCAGATGAAGAAGCTCGCCGCCCTCGGGTACATCAGCGCGTCGACCGCGGACCTCACGAAGAAGAACCTGCCGGCGCCCCGCGACCGCATCGGCGCCGTCGCGCAGCTCAAGGAAGGATTCGGCGCCCTGCAGGCGGGCCGCTACGGGCAGGCGGTGGAAGTTCTCGGCAAGCTCCTGAAGGCCGAGCCCGGGATGACGGACGTCTGGCAGATGTACGGCGAGGCCTGCATGAAGCTCGGCCGGGAAGACGAGGCGCTGGCCGCGCTGTCCGAAGCCGCGCGGCTCTCGCCCCAGAGTCCCCAGGTCCTGATGGCGCTCTCGGATTTCTACCTCGAGACGGGCAGGTACGAGGAGGCCCGCAAGCACGCCGAGGCGGCGGGCGACTCGGGCTCGACGAGCCCCCACGAGAACCTCGCGCGGATCGCGCTCGTCGAAGGCGACCTCGCCGCGGCCGAGCGGGAGGCGCGCGCCGCCCTCGAGAAGTACCCCCTGCGCCGCGTCCCGCGCCTGATCATCGCCCGTGTCAAACACGACCGGCACGACTACGCGGGGGCCCTGGCCGAGCTCGAGATCGCTTCCCGCCCACTCGCCGGGGAGCCGGCGCCCCTGCAGAACCTGAATTACCTTCGGGGCGACTGCTACGCGCGCCTCGGGCAGGACAGGGAGGCCGAGGCCGCGTTCCTGGCGGAGATCCGCGACTTCAACGCCAACGTCCAGCCGCGCACGGCCATCGCGATGCTGTATGCCAGCGAAGGGCGCGAGGCCGAGGCGCGCAAAGCGCTGGCGGACCTCGTGCGCGAGATCCACACGCCCGAGGCCTACTTCGCGGCGATCAAGACGTACGAGGTCCTGGGAGACCGGCAGGCCGCTTCGGGGCTTCGGGCCGAGCAGCAGAAGCTCTTTCCCGGAGCGCGCGAGAAGAAGACCGCGTCCGGAGGGTAGACCGGGCGGCCGCGGGCTAGCGCCGCAGGTCGTGCCCCGTCATCTCGGCGGGAGCCGTCAGTCCCTGCAGGCCGAGCAGCGTCGGCGCCACGTCGTAGAGAGCGCCCCCGTCGCGCAGGCGTCCGCGGCCGGCGGCGAGGATGAGCGGCACCGGGTTCGTCGTGTGCGCCGTGTGGGGAGCGCCCGTCACGGGATCGATCATCTGTTCGGCGTTGCCGTGGTCGGCGGTCATCACGAGGATCACGCCCGCGTCCTTGCAGGCCGCCTCGAGGATGCCGAAGCAGCGGTCGAGCGTCTCGACCGCCTCGATCGTCTCGGGAAGCTTCCCGGTGTGCCCGACCATGTCCGCGTTGGCGAAGTTGACGACGTGGGCGCCGAACTTCCCGTCGCGCAGCGCCCGGACCGCCTCCTCGGTGATCTGTGCCGCGCTCATCTCCGGATGGAGGTCGTAGGTGGCTCCCTTCCAGGACGGGACCATGACGCGCTCCTCGCCGGGGTAGGGCTCCTCGACGCCGCCGTTGAAGAAGTAGGTCACGTGCGCGTACTTCTCGGTCTCGGCCAGGCGCAGGTTCGTGACGCCGGCGTCGGCCCAGACCCGGGCGAGGATTCGGGAGAGCTCGCGCGGCGCGAAAGCGACCGGCAGGCCGAACTCCTGCTTGTATTCCGTGAAACAGACGAAGTGGACCCGCGGGGGCTTGGGCCGCGGAAAGTCCGCGAACCCCGGCTCCGTGAGCGCGCGCGTGATCTGGCGGGCGCGGTCGGCGCGGAAGTTGAAGAAGACGACGGCGTCGCCGTCGGCGATCGGCCCGACAGGCTCGTCGCCGTCCACGATCACCGTCGGCTGGACGAACTCGTCGGATTCGTCGCGGGCGTAGGCGGCCTCGATGGCGGCCGCGGCGCTCGGCGCGCGCAGACCCGACGAGAACACCAGGGCCTGGTAAGCGCGGGCCACGCGGTCCCAGCGCTTGTCGCGGTCCATCGCATAGTAGCGGCCCGAGACCGTGGCGATCCGGGCGCCTGTCTTCGCGACGGCGGCCTCGAGGCGCCCCAGGTACTCGAGCGCCGACCGCGGCGGCGTGTCCCGCCCGTCCGTGAACGCGTGGACGCGCACGCGCTTGACCCCGGCCCGGGCCGCGAGGGCGAGGAGACCCTCGAGGTGGCGCTCGTGCGAGTGGACCCCGCCGTCGGAAACGAGGCCCATGAGGTGGAGCGTGGCTCCCCGGCGCCGCGCGTGCTCGGCGGCCGCCGTCAGCGCCGGATTCTCGAAGAACGATCCGTCGCGCAGGGCGAGGTCGATGCGCAGCAGGTCCTGCGGGACCATCCGTCCGGCGCCGAGCGTCAGGTGCCCGACCTCGGAGTTGCCCATCACGCCGGCCGGCAGCCCGACGGCTTCGCCCGAGGCTTCGAGCAACGTCCAGGGATACTCCGCGAGCCAGCGGTCGTAGATGGGGGTCCGGGCAAGCGAGATCGCGTTGCCCTCCGACGGGGGCGCGTGCCCCCACCCGTCGCAGACGAGGAGAAAGACCGGCGAGATCTTCAAGCGGGCGGCGCCGTCCGCGGAGCCAGCGACGCCGCGGCCTCGCGTTTGCGGGAGGGGCCCGGGATCCGCCGTTCGAGGTCCGAGACGACGTGCATGTAGGCGATGTACGCCTCGTAGGCGGTTTCGAACGGAGAGAAGTAGGCGTGCACCTGCCCGTCCCCGGAGGCCTTCGTCGCCATGTAGTAGAAGTGATCGGAGGTCGAGAGCCGCCGGAAGTCGCGCAGGAGATCCTCGGACCCCGACGCCCGCACGCGCGCCTCGAGCGCGAAGAGCCGCGAGAGGGCGTCGCGCTGGAGGTCGTTGCCCTGCCAGGCCGAAAGGTCGCGCGCTTCGTCGGCCCAGGAGACCGGCCGGATGGCCGAGACCGCCTCGCGGATCGGGAGGGTCTCGATCGCCTGCGACGGCGTGAGGAACTCCGCGCCCCGGCGCGCGAGGCGCCCGTCCACCCAGGCCTCGAAGAATTCGAAGATGCCGGTGTCGCGCCACTGGTGCTCGCCGAACGTCTCGAAGTCCATGAAGAGCGACAGCACGTCGCCCGCCAGGCCGGACACCCATCGGTCGTATTTCTCGGGCGTCAACGGCCATTCCGTCCACGAGCGATTCGAGAACCGGAAAGCGACGTCGTCCGAGAGGCGGTAGTTTCGGACGAGCAGCGGGAGGCCTCCCGGCGTCGCGGCGCGATAGACGTGGTCGGGCGAACGGCGTCCGATCAGGGGCTCGACCCCGTCGGCCAGGACGCCGCGGTAGCCGGCCTCCTCGAGGAAGACGGCCAGGGCGTCGGAATAGATGAGCTCGGTGTTGCGGAAGACGCGCGGCTCGATCCCGAAGTCCTCGGCGATCATGCGCCGGTGGAGCCCGACCTGCGCCGCGAACTCCTCGCGCGAGGCGAGCCATGCCAGGGAGTGGTGGGAGGTCTCGGCGAGAAACTCGACGCGCCCGGTCGCGGCCAGGGCGCGGAACGCGTCGCGCACCGCCGGGGCCCACGCGCGCAGCTGCTCGAGCAGGCAGCCCGAGAGCGAGAACGACACCGCGAACCGCGGGTGGCGCTCGAGGAGCCGCGCGAGCAGGGCAGTCGCCGGCAGGTAGCACTTCTCGGCGACGCGGGCGAGGATCGCGCGGTTGGCCTCGTCGTCGAAGTAGCGGTGCTCGCGCCCGACGTCGAAGTAGTTGTAGGGCCGCAGCCGGTACGGCTGGTGGACCTGGAAGTAGAGACAGACGGGGATCATGACGCGTCGCGCCATTGTCCCACCAATTCCGCGTAGACGTCGCGGCAGCGGGCGGCCGCGTCGCGCCACGAGAGCACCTGCGTCTCGGCGCGGCCGCGCGCGGCGAGAGTGGCGCGCAGCGGGGGGAAGGCGAGTATCGAGAGGATCTTCGAGGCGAGGTCGTCGACGTCGCCGAAGTCGACGCGCAGGACGTGGCGCACGACCTCCGACACGCCGGCCGTCCTCGAGACGATGACCGGCGTTCCCTGCTGCAGAGCCTCGAGCGCCGTGAGGCCGAACGGCTCGGAGACGGAAGGCATCACGTAGACGTCCGCGCGCGCATAGAGCCGGTCGAGGTCGGCGGGCGGAAGGAATCCGGTGAAGAGAAAGCGCTCCTGCAGGCCGAGCGCCGCGACCTGCTCGATCATGCCGCGCATGCCGTCGCCGGATCCGGCGACGACGAAACGCACGTCGGGCCGCTCGGCGGCCACGCGGGCCGCGGACGCGACGAAGTAGGCGGGGCCCTTCTGCCACGTGATCCGGCCGGCGAAGAGGACGAGGGGCGCGTTTTCGCCGACCGTCCAGCCTCCGACCGATTCCTTCGGATCGACGGCGTTGTGCACCACGCGAAGGCGGCCGGCGGGCACGCCATACCGGCGTGCCACCACGTCGGACGTGTACTGCGACACCGCGACGACCCGGTCGGCCGCCGCGAGCCCGAGGCGCTCGATCGCGGCCACGAAGCCGTTCTCGCCGCCGCCCGAGCGATCGAACTCGGTGGCGTGGACGTGCAGGACGAGGGGCTTGCCGCTCGCGCGGCGGGCCTCGAGGCCCGCGAGGAATGTCAGCCAGTCGTGCGCGTGGATGACGTCGAAGGTCTCGCGCGAGGCGATCGCCGCCGCGGCCGAGGCATAGCGCAGCACCTCGCGGGGCAGGTCGGGGCCGTAGTTGCCGGCGAAGCGGGCGCCGAGCCGTTTCGCGGTCCGGGCCTCGTCGGCGTAGACGAAGTCGGTGATGTAGGGCCGGAGCGGACTGAGGATGCGGCGCACGCGCAGGCGCGACCGGCGCCCCGGCGAGGAGCGCCGCGCGGCCGCGCCCGCGCCGTCCGCGGAGGAGACGATCTTCAGGTTCGCAAGGCCGCTCGACGCGGCGCGGCGCGGCAGCACGAGCGTCACCTCGGTGCCGGCCTCGAGCAGGCCGCGCACGAGGCCCTCGCAGGCCACGCCGAGGCCGCCGCTGATGAACGGCGGGAACTCCCAGCCGAACATGAGAACGCGCATCACCGGATTTCGGATGTCGGATGTCGGATTTCGGATGTGGGGGAATTCGGGTCTCCCCAATCCGAATTCCGAACTCCGAACTCCGATATCGACCTCAGTCGTCCCCGAGCAGGTGGGTGTAGACCACCCGGGCGACCTCCGCCACGCTCCACGCCTGGGCGAAGCAGCCTCGCGCCGCGTGCGGCGGATCGCCGTCGAACATCTCCGAGATGAAGCCGAGCCCCGCCTCGCGCACGTGCGCCCGCAGCGGGGCGAGGATCGCGCGCATGGTCTTGCGCGACTCCTGGCTCTTCCCGAAGACCCGGAAGTGGGCGTCGGCGAAAGGCCCCATCAGCCACGGCCACACCGTTCCCTGGTGCGCCGCGGAGAGCCGGGCCGCCTCGTCGCCCGCGCAGCGGCCGCGGTAGCGCGGGTCCGCGGTGTCGAGGGTGCGCAGCCCGAAGGGAGTCAGCAGCTCGCGGCGCACCGTCCAGTAGACCGATCGGGCGCGATGGGGCGGCAGGAGGTCGCCGGTCAGCGAGACGGCCAGGATCTGGTTGGGTCGCAGGCTCGCGTCGGGGCCGCCGTCGCCCACCACGTCGTAGAGATAACCCTTGGAGCCGTACCAGAACGCCTCGTTGAACCGGCGCGCGACGTGCCAGGCCTCGGATTCGAGCTCGCGCGCCCGGCCGGTCTCGTCGGCGAGGCGCTCGAGCCGCGCGGCGCTCTTGAGCGCGGCGTGCCAGAGCGCGTTGACCTCGACGGCCTTGCCCGAGCGGGGAGTGACCGGCGCGCCGTCCACGACGGCGTCCATCCAGGTCAGCGCCTTTCCGGGCGAGTCCCCGACGAGGAGCCCGTCGGCGCCGACGCCGATGCCGAAGCGGGTGCCCCGGCGGTACGCGTCGATGATCGACCGCACCGCTCCGAGAAGCGGGGAAGTACGCTGCGGGTTCTTGCGCGCGCGGCCGAACCAGTCCACCGCCAGGACGAACCACAGCGAGGCGTCGATCGCCTCGTATTCCGGGTCGCCCTCTTCCCCCGAGAAGTGGCCGGGGATCAGCCCGGCCCGGCGCGCCGAGGCGAACGTGTTGAGAACCCGGGCGACCGTCCCCGGCCGGCCCGTCGCCTGTGCCAGCCCCGGCGCCGCGATCATGGCCTGGCGTCCCCAGTCGGCCAGCCACGGGTAGCCCGCGAGGATCGTGGCGCGGCGATGGTCGGCTTCGACCACGAACGACTCCGCGCGCCGCGCGAGCTCGTCGAAGACCGGGTCGTGGGTGCCCGCGAACGCCTGCCGGCGGCGGCGCTCCTCGTCGAGAAAGCGGTCGGGGTCCCCGGCGGCCTCCTCGAGCGAGAAGAGCGCGAAGGCCTGGGCGTCGGGCCGCAGGGTCCACTCCCACTCGAACGGGCTCCAGAGATCCTCTTCGGCTTCGTATCCGCGAGCCGTCTCCTCGGCGTACGCGAAGTGGCGGTACCAGACGGGCTCGACGCGGGTGGCCGAGAACACGCCCCGCAGGTAGAGGCGCGGCAGGTAGGGCAGGGGGCGCACCCAGGCGATCTCGCCGCGGACCTCCGTCGTGGCGTCCCAGTCGGCCGCTTCGCTCTGCAGCCGGTGCGATCCGCGAAACGCGAGCAGCGGCCGGACGCGCAGCGTGATCTCCCCGGGGCCGCGGTTGACGTACCGGACGATCGTCAGCGAGCGGTCCCGGACTACGCACAGCGAGCGTTCGATCGCGAAGGCGCTGGTCTCGTGGAGCCAGGTGGGGAAGGGCTCGAGGCGGAACTGCGTCAGGCTGCGGGATCCGTCGGGGTGCGTCGCGTCGCGGTAGGCTTGCGTCGAGATTCCCGTGGCGACGCCGCCGGCGGTGACGAATTCCTCGCAGCCGGAGACCAGCATCCAGCGGCGTCGTGGCGGAGGGATCGCCGGAACGTACCAGCCGTGGTACCGGCGGGTGCGCACCCCGGCCACGGTCCCGCACGCGAAACCGCCGAGGCCGTCCGTCTCGAGCCACTCGAGGGACGCGGCGCGGCCCGCGAGCTCGGCGGCGGACCATCCGAGCGGCTTGCGGGCGCTTCGCGCCGGGAGCGGAGGCGGCGAATTCGACAAGAAGGCGGAAACCTCTCGGGCGGATTCTCTATCAAATGGGAGTGCCCGTACGAGTCCCTTCGCGGCTTCATGCGGTCTTCGGGCCGGCTCCGATATGCCGGCGACGTGGCGTAATAAGATCGGATCGGAGGAGGAATCCCCCTTGAGCATTGCTCCCAAGTCTCTCGACGAACTCTGCGTGGACACGATCCGGACCCTCTCGATCGATGCCGTGCAGAAGGCCAACTCCGGCCACCCCGGGCTCCCGCTCGGCGCGGCCCCGATGGCCTACGTCCTCTGGCAGCGGCACCTGCGTCACAACCCGCGCGATCCGCATTGGCCCGACCGCGACCGGTTCGTCCTGTCGGCCGGGCACGGCTGCATGCTGCTCTACAGCCTCCTCCACCTGACCGGCTACGACCTGACGCTCGACGACATCAAGGCGTTCCGCCAGTGGGGCAGCCGGACCCCCGGCCATCCCGAGCCGCACCTGACCCCCGGGGTCGAGGCCACCACCGGGCCCCTCGGGCAGGGGACGGCCAACGCCGTCGGCATGGCGATCGCCGAGCGTTTCCTGGCCGCGCGCTACAACCGCCCGGGCCACGAGATCGTGGACCACCGCACGTTCGCTCTCGTCGGGGACGGCGACCTGATGGAAGGGATCTCGGGCGAGGCGGGTTCGCTGGCCGGGCACCTCAAGCTCGGCAAGCTGACCTACCTCTACGACGACAACCACGTCTCCCTCGACGGCCCGACCTCGCAGTCCTTCACCGAGGACGTCCTGCGCCGCTACGAGGCGTACGGGTGGCAGGTGCTGCGCGTCGAAAACGGGAACACGGATCTCGATTCGATCGACGCCGCGATCCGCACGGCCGTCTCGCAGCAGGAGAGGCCCACGATCATCGCCGTCCGCACGACCATCGGGTACGGCTCGCCGCACAAGGCCGGGACTTCGGCCGCGCACGGCAGCCCTCTCGGCGCCGAGGAAGTGGCCCTCACCAAGAAGGCCCTCGGCTGGGAATGGACCGAGGCTTTCTACGAGCCGCCGGAGGCGCTGAAGAATTTCCGCACGGCCCTCGAGCGCGGCACCCGCCTCGAAGGCGAGTGGGACCGCCGCTTCGCGGCGTGGGCGGCCGCGAACCCGGACCTGGCCGAGGAATGGCGGACGGCCCGCAAGGGGGCACTGCCCGCCGGGTGGGACGCGGACCTGCCGAAGTGGAAGACGGGCGACTCGCTCGCGACGCGGGTCGCGGGCGGAAAGGCGTTGAACGCCATCGCCAAACACGTCCCCTGGCTGGTGGGGGGCGACGCCGATCTCTCCGAGTCCACGAAGACCAAGCTCGAGGGCGCGGGCGACTTCGACGGGCAGACCGGGGAGGGCAACAACATTCACTACGGCGTGCGCGAGCACGCGATGGCCGCGATCGCCAACGGCATGGCCTACCACGGGGGAGTGCGGCCGTTCGTGGCGACGTTCTTCTGCTTCTCGGACTACATGCGGCCCTCCATCCGCCTGGCGGCGCTCTCGAAGCTCCGGACGATCTTCGTCTGGACGCACGACTCGATCGGCCTCGGAGAGGACGGGCCCACCCACCAGGCCGTGGAGCAGCTCATGTCGCTGCGGGCGATGCCGGACTTCGCCGTAATCCGGCCGGGCGACGCCACCGAGACGGCGCAGGCGTGGCGCGCAACGCTCGAGCACGAGGACGGCGCGATCGGCCTGGTCCTCTGCCGACAGAACATCCCGGAGCTCGATCGGTCGACCGCGAAGGGCGACGTCTCCCGCGGGGGCTACGTCCTGGCGGAGGCCGCGGGCGGCGCGCCGAAGGTGATCCTGATGGGCACCGGCTCGGAGCTCCACGTGGCCGTGGCGGGCCGCCAGAAGCTCGAAGCCGACGGCATTCCCACCCGGGTCGTGTCCATGCCGTGCTGGGAGTTCTTCGACCGCCAGCCGCGGGACTATCGCGACTCCGTGCTGCCTCCGGGCGTCAAGACGCGGGTCTCGATCGAGGCCGGCGTCACGCTGGGGTGGCAGAAGTACGTCGGAGACGGCGGGGGATCGATCGGGGTCGATCGGTACGGCGCCTCCGCGCCGGGCGAGATCGTCATGCGCGAGTACGGGTTCACGGCCGACCACGTCGCGGCGTTCGCCCGCGACCTGTTGCACAAGGGGGGAAGAGCATGAGCGCCAATCCGCTGAAGAGGCTGTCCGATCTGGGACAGAGCGTCTGGTACGACTACATCCGGCGGGACCTCGTCGAGGGCGGCGGGCTCGCGAAACTCATCGCGGAGGACGGCCTCTCCGGGATGACGTCGAACCCCACGATCTTCGAGAAGGCGATCGCCGGGAGCACGCTGTACGACGCCGACGTCCGCGGCGCGGCCGCGGGGCGCACGCCGGCACAGATCTTCGAGGCTCTCGCCGTCCGCGACGTGCAGGGCGCGGCCGACGTGTTCCGGCCGGTCTACGACGCGCGGGGCGGCTCGGACGGGTTCGTCTCGATCGAGGTGCAGCCGCACCTGGCGCGGGACACCGCGGGCACGATCGCCGAGGCCCGTCGGCTCTGGGCCGAGTGTGCGCGCCCCAACGTGATGGTCAAGATTCCGGGGACGGCCGAAGGTGTCCCCGCGATCCGGCAGTGCCTCGCGGAAGGCATCAACATCAACGTCACGCTGCTCTTTTCGGTCGACCGCTACCGGGAGGTGATGAATGCGTACCTCTCGGGACTGGAGGACCGCGTGAAGGCGGGCGGGCCCGTGGATCGCATCCGCTCGGTCGCGAGCTTCTTCGTCTCCCGCGTGGACACGAACGTGGACAAGAAGCTCGACGCCCTCGCCGCGGACGACGCCAAGGCGAAGGCGCTGCGCGGCCGACTCGCGATCGCCAACGCCCGCATCGCGTACGCGGCCTTCGAGGAGGTCTTCACCGGACCGCGGTGGAAGGCCCTCGCGGACCGCGGCGCGCGCCTGCAGCGGCCCCTCTGGGCTTCGACGTCCACGAAGGACCCCAAGCTGCCCGACCTCTACTACGTGGAGGCCCTCGTCGCTCCTGATTCCGTGGACACGATGCCGCCCGAGACCTTCGAGGCCTACCGGGACCACGGCGATCCGAAGGTCCGGATCCGGGACGACCGGGACGTCGCGGAGGCCGACTTCCGGGCCGTGCACGAACTCGGCATCTCGATGGCCGATGTCGCCGTCGAGCTCGAGAACGAGGGGGTACGGAAGTTCTCGGACTCCTTCGACGCGCTTCTGAAGGCCATCGCCGAGAAGCAGCGTGCGATGAGGGTGGCCTGAACCTCCAACCCGACGGCGCCGCGTCGCGCTGCCGGCAGGCGGTGGCCCGCCTCGAGGAGGAAAAGGCGGTCGACCGGATGTGGTCGGGCGACGCATCCCTCTGGAAGGCGGAGGCGGTCCCGCGAAAGCAGATCGAGGGGTCGCTCGGGTGGCTCACCGTGGCCGATCGCATCGCGCCGACGATCGCGGATCTCGTGGCCTTCGCCGAGGAGATCCGCGCCGAGTGCGACCGGGTGCTGGTGCTGGGAGTGGGCGCGTCGGCGCTCGCGGCCCGGGCGCTCGCGCCGGCGGGCGGCGCGTTGGAGGGTTGGCCCCGGCTCGAAGTGCTCGATACGACGGAGCCCTCGGCCGTCGAAGCCGCCGCGGCCCGCGGCGATCCGAGCCGCACGCTCTTCGTCGTGTCGTCCCGCTCGGGCACGGCCCTCGATCCGACGATTCTCTTCGATTATTTCTTCGACTTTGCGCGGCGGGAGCTCGGCGACGTTGCCGGCGGGCGATTCATCGTCGTCACGGACCCCGGCTCGGCCCTCGCGACCGACGCCGAGAAGCGGCGCGTGCGGCGCCTGTTCCCGGGCGACCCTGGAACGCCGAGCCCCTACGCCGCGCTCTCGAACTACGGCCTCGTGCCGGCGGCGCTCGCCGGTGTCGACGTCGCGGAGCTCAACGCCCGAGCCAGCCGGATGGCCGAGGCCTGCCGCGCCGCGGGGCCCGAGAACCCCGGCCTGCTGCTCGGCGCGGCCCTCGGGGCCGAGGCGCTCTCGGGACGCGACAAGCTGACCCTTTCGCTGGGCGGGGAGGTCGCGCCGCTGAGCCGTTGGCTGGGACAGCTCATCGCCGGCTCCACCGGAAAAGAGGGCCGGGGAATCGTCCCCGTCGAAGGCGAGGAGCTCGGCGCGCCGACGGCGTACGGTTCGGACCGCTTCTTCGTGCGGTACGACTTGCAGGAGGCCGAGGCCGGAACGGAGAGCCAGCGCCTGGCGACGCTCGTCGAGCACGGCCACCCGATGGCCTCGTTCATCCTGAAGGACGCCCTCGACCTCGGGGCCGAGATGTTCCGCTGGGAGTTCGCGGCCGCGGTGGCCGGCCGCCTGCTCGGCGTCAATCCCTTCGACCAGGGCGGGGCGCGGGAGGCAGCGGACCGGGCGAACGCCCTGCTCGCGGGCGGCAAGACCGCGGCGCCGGCGGCGCTGGCTCCCGACGAGAAGAGCCTGCGCGGCATGCTCGCGTCCGTGCGCCCGGGCGACTACCTGGCAGTCCTGGCCTATCTCGCCGAAAGCGCCGAGGCGGATGCGGCGCTCGCCGCGATCCGACGGACCATCCGCGACACCCGGAAGGTGGCGACGATGTTGGACTACGGACCGCGCATCCAGCAGTCGGCCGGACTCCTCCACCGGGAGGGTCCGCCCACGGGAGTCTTCCTGCACCTCAGCGCCGCGCCGGCGGCGTCCGTCCCGGTGCCGGGGCGGCCCTGGGGTTTCGCGGAGGTCTTCGCGGCGCAGGCGGCGGCGGACGCCGAGACCCTGGAATCGCGCGGGCTGCGCGTCACCCGGATCGGCCTCGGCGCCGACGCCGGGCGGGGTCTGCGGGAGCTGTCGACATGCCTCGGCCGGGCGGTGGCGGCGTGAGCACCCCTCCGGTTGCCGCCAACTCCGGTCGCCGCAGCGAGGAGGAGATCCGGCCACCGGCGACGCTCGTCATCTTCGGCGCGTCGGGCGACCTGACGCGGCGTCTGCTCGCCCCGGCCATCGCCCACCTGAACCGCGACGGCGCCCTCTCGACGGAGTTCGCCATCGTCGGGATCGGGCGGTCGGCGTACACGGACGACGCCTTCCGGCAGCACCTCGACGAAGGGGCTCGCGAGTTCACGCCGCCGACGCAGGGGCGAGCGGGGGATCTGCCGGCGCACGTCGCCTACGTCGCCGGGGACTTCGGCGATCCCGAGCTCTACCGCAACATCGCCCGGGCGCTCGAGGACCTCGAAGGCCGGCGCGGCGGTCCGCGCAACCGGATCTTTTATTTCGCGACGCCGCCGGACGCCGACGAGACCATCGTCGCCGGGATCGTCCGGGAGGGGCTCGCCCGCGTGGAGACGGGCTGGGTTCGCGCCGTCGTCGAGAAGCCTTTTGGCCACGATCTCGCGTCGGGCCGCCAGCTCAACCGCGTCCTGCTGTCGGCCTTCCCCGAGAAGCAGATCTACCGGATCGATCACTACCTGGGCAAGGAGACCGTCCAGAACATCTTCGTCCTGCGCTTCGCCAACGGCATCTTCGAGCCGATGTGGAACCACCGGTACGTGGACCACGTGCAGATCTCGGTGGCCGAGGCGGTCGGCGTCGGCCACCGCGCCGGCTTCTACGAGAGCGCGGGCGTCCTGCGCGACATGTTCCAGAACCACCTGCTGCAGCTGCTGACCCTGACCGCGATGGAGCCGCCGGCGGCCTACGAGGCCGACGCGATCCGGGCCGAGAAGGTGAAGGTGCTGCGCTCGATCCGTCCCTTTCCCGAGGACGCGATCGACGACTGGGCGGTGCGCGGCCAGTACGGGCCGGGGGTCGTGGACGGAAAGAAGGTTCCCGGCTACCGGGAGGAGCCGAAGGTGAACCCGGCTTCGACGACGCCGACCTACGCCGCCGTCAAGGTCGCGATCGACAACTGGCGCTGGGCGGGCGTCCCGTTCTATCTGCGATCCGGCAAGCGGCTCGGCAAGCGGGTCACCGAGGTGGCGATCGAGTTCAAGGGCGTCCCGCACCGGTTCTTCGGCAAGGCCACCGGGGACCTCGCGCCGAACGTGCTCCGCCTCCACATCCAGCCCGACGAGGGCGTCTCCCTGAAGTTCGGCGTGAAGATCCCGGGAACGGTCCTCCAGATCCAGTCGGTCTACATGGATTTCCCGTACTCGAAGCTGGGCGCTCCGATCGCCGGCGGTTACGAGCGGCTCCTCCTCGACGTCACGCACGGCGACCAGACGCTGTTCATCCGCGGGGACGAGGCCGAGCACGCCTGGGAGGTATTGACGCCGATCCTGAATGCCTGGGCCAACCAGCCGGCGCCCGAGTTTCCCAACTACGCCGCCGGGACTTTCGGGCCCGAGGCGGCGGATCGGTTTCTGGAGAGGGACGGGCGGAGGTGGAGGACGCTATAGGCGCGATGCGCGACGCGCGACGCGCGATCCCGCATCCCGTATCCCGTATCCCGTATCTCAGGCCTCCTTGACCGCCTCTTTGCCCGCCTTCGACTGCGCGATGATCTTGTCCTGCAGGGAGTGCGGCACCTCGGCATAGTGCGAGAACTCGAGGTGGAACGAGCCGCGGCCCTGCGTGATCGAGCGCAGCTGCGCGCCGTAGGTCAGCAGCTCCGACATCGGCACCTGCGCCTTGATCACCGTGTCGTCGTCGGTCGCGTCCATCCCCTGGACGTGGCCGCGGCGCGAGGAGAGGTCGCCCATCAGGTCGCCGACGTACTCGTTGGGCGCCGTGATCTCGACCTGCATGACCGGCTCGAGCAGCGTCGGCCGGGCCTGCGCCATGGCTTCCTTGTAGGCGAGCGCTCCCGCGAGCTTGAACGCGAGCTCCGAGGAGTCCACGTCGTGGTACTGGCCGTCGTACAGCGTGACGCGGAAGTCCACCATCGGGTAGCCGGCGAGGAAGCCCTTGCGCCGCACCTCCTGGATCCCCTTCTCGACCGCGGGGATGAAGTTGCGGGGGATGGCCCCGCCGTAGATGTCGTCGACGAACTCGAAGTCCTTGCCGCGCGGCAGGGGCTCGACGCGGATGCGGCAGTCGGCGAACTGCCCGTGGCCGCCGGTCTGCTTCTTGTGGCGTCCGTGGGCCTCGGCCTTCTTGGTGATGGTCTCGCGGTAGGGCACCTTCGGCGGATGGAGGATGACCTCGACGCCGTAGCGCTTCTTCAGGCGCGCCACGGCGATCTCGACGTGGAGCTGCGAGGCGCCGGCGAGGTGGAACTCCTTGGTCTCCTCGTCGCGCTGGAAGTTCAGGGACGGATCCTCCTCGATGAGCTTGTGGAGCGCCGTCGAGATCTTGTCCTCGTCGCCCTTCGCTTTCGGCTCGATGGCATAGGCGATCGAAGCCTCCGGCACCTTCAGCGCCGGCAGGACGACCGGGTTGTCCTTGGTCGTGATCGTGTCGCCCGTGAACGTCTCCTTGAGCTTCGCGACCGCCACGATGTCGCCGGCCCGGGCCTCCGGCACGCTGACGTGCTCCTTGCCCTGGGGGAGGAAGAGGCCCGAGAAGCGCTCGTGGGCGCCCTTCGTGGCGTTCCAGTAGTTGCCGTCGGACTGGAAGTGCCCGGCCAGCACCCGGAGGTACGAGATACGCCCGGCGAACGGATCCGAGACGGTCTTGAAGACCTGCGCGACGGCGTGGTCCTTCTCGTTGCAGAAGACCACGACGGGCTTGCCGTCCTTGCCGACGCCCTCTTCCCGGCGTCCCTCCGGGGAGGGCAGCAGCGCGACGCACGCGTCGAGGATGCGCAGCGTCCCGATGCCTGAAGCGGAAGCGGCGCAGAGAACCGGGAAGATCTTGCGCTCGATGATCTCGCGCTTCAAGCCCGGGAGGATGTCCTGGGGCTCGAGCGTGCCCTGGGCGAAGAACTTCTCCATGAGATCGTCCTCGCCCTCGGCGACCATCTCGACGAGCTGCTCGTGCTCGGCCTTCGCCCTCTCCGCGAGATCGGCCGGAATCGTTCCGTCCACGCGTTTGCCGCCCTCGTGCACGTGGGACTCCATGCGCACGAGGTCGACCGTCCCCTTGAAGGACTTCTCCTCGCCGACCGGAATCTGAAGGGCGGCGATCCCGCGGCCGAACTTCTTGCGGAGAGAGTCGATGGCGCGGTCGAAGGAGGCGCGCTCGCGGTCCATCCGGTTGACGACGAACATCACGGGGCGCCCGAACTCCTGCGCGAACTTCCAGGCGCGCTCGGTCTGCACCTCGACGCCCGACACCGCGTCGAGCACGATGATCGCGGCGTCGGCGGCGTAGACGGCCGACCGGGCCTCGGGTGCGAAGATGCCGTACCCGGGGGCGTCGAGCAGGTTGACCCGCGTGTCCCGGTGCATCGCGAAGGCGCAGGAGAGGTTGATCGATATCTTCCGGTCGTGCTCCTCGCCGTCGAAGTCGGTCGGGCAGGTGCCATCCTCGATCTTGCCCGGCCGCGTGACGGCGCCGGCGGCGTACAGCATCGCGGCGACGAGCGTGGTCTTTCCCACCGTGTTGTGGCCGACGACGGCCACGTTTCGGAGCTGCGGCGCGGAGAGTGGTTTCATGGCGTCGGATTATATTGAACGGCCGGGCGGGGCGGCCCGGGACGGGAATGGAGGCTCATGACGGCCCTCTCGTGCGTCGCGATCGGGATCGCCTTCCTGCTGGCCGTGGGCCTGCTGGTCTTCGCGGGGGTCCTGCTCGGATGGGTCCTGCCCGCCGTCATCGAGCGGGCGAAGGCTCGAAAAGACGCTCCTCCCCCGAATACAGGTTGAAGCCGCCGTCGCGCAGAAAGCCGGCCAGCGCGATGCCGGACTCGCGCGCCAGGTCGATGGCGAGCGACGAAGGCGCGGAGACGGCGGCCACGATCGGGATTCCGGCGGCGAGCGCCTTCTGCACGATCTCGAACGAGGCCCGCCCCGAGACGAGGAGGATGGACTCCGAGAGGGGGAGGCGGCCCTGGCGGAACAGGAAGCCGATCACCTTGTCGACCGCATTGTGCCGTCCGATGTCCTCGCGGCTCGCCTCGAGGGCGCCCGAGAGGGTGAAGACTCCCGCGGCATGGAGTCCCCCCGTCTGCGAGAAGTCCGCCTGGGACTCGCGAAGCGTGCGCGGCAGCCCCCGGAGCACGGACGCTTCGACGCGGGTCGGGGCCGTCACGCGGGGAAACTGGCCGCGGATCGACTCGATCGAGCCCTTCCCGCAGAGGCCGCACGACGAGGACGTCACGAGCAGCCGGCGCGCGCGGTCGACGTGGGCCCCCGCCGGTTCCGTCGTGCGCACGAGGACGACGTTGCCCTCCTCCTCGGGCGACCGGACCTCGCGGCAGTGCTCGATGCGGACGATCTCCTCGGAGCGCCGCACGATGCCCTCGGTCAGGAGCCACCCGGCGGCGAGCTCGAAGTCGTGGCCCGGGGTCCGCATGGTGACGGCCAGGGTCGTGGCGCCGACCCGGATCTCGAGCGGCTCCTCGATGCTGACATGATCCTCGCGTACCTCCGGCGCACCGTCGCCGAAGCGCCGGATGCGGTCGCGGCGCACGGCCGGCGCGGTCGTTTCCATGCAGCGCAGGATACGCCCGCGCGGAGGCCCGCCATTTGCCTGTCTCCGGAGGCCGCGGCGGCGCCCCAGATTCGGCGCCGCCCGCCCGGGTCAACCTGCTAGAATTTCGCCTGGCCCGGTGTGCCGTCGCGGTGGAATTGTGTCCCGGGACGGATTCGGGGCTGGAGGGATTCGTTCCGAACCGATGTCCGAAAAGGTGACGGCGGGGTCGCGCGTGACGAGGCTGGGCCGGTACGAGGTCTTAAACGAGCTCGGCAAGGGGGCCATGGGCGTGGTCTACCTCGCCAAGGACCCGGTCATCGGGCGGCTGGTCGCCGTCAAGACGATCCGGACCTCCCAGACGGGAGACGACGATTCCGAGTCCCGGGAGTTCCGGGAGCGCTTCGTCCGCGAGGCGCAGACGGCCGGCATCCTGTCCCACCCGAACATCGTCACCATCCACGACATCGGCGAGGACAGCGAGAGCCGCACCTCCTTCATCGCCATGGAGTACATCGAGGGGCGCAACCTGAAGTCGCTCCTGGCGGAAAAGAAGAAGATGACGTGGGACGAGGTCGCCGACCTGATCGCGCAGATCGGCGAGGCCCTCGACTACGCCCACCGCAAGGGCATCATCCATCGCGACATCAAGCCGGCGAACATCATCCTGACGACCGACGGCAAGATCAAGATCACCGACTTCGGGATCGCGAAGGTCGCTTCGTCGAACCTGACGACGACGGGGCAGTTCCTCGGCACGCCGAACTACATGTCGCCCGAGCAGGTCTCCGGCGCACCCGTCGACGGCCGCAGCGACATCTTCTCGCTCGGCGTCGTGCTCTACGAGCTCCTGACGAACCGCAAGCCCTTCCAGGGCGACAACCTGACGGCCATCTCCTACAAGATCGTCCACGAGGACTTCACCCCGCCGGGCGACCTCTCGGCCGACGTGCCGGCCGAGTTCAATCCGATCGTCGCGCGCGCGATGGCCAAGGACCCGTGGAACCGCTACCAGCGCGGCAAGGACATGGCGCTCGCGCTGTACCAGCTCAAGGCGCACCTCGAGGAGCAGCGCGCGCTCCAGGATCTCGGAACGATGGTGTCGGCCGCGGAAAACCTGCCGACCCTGAAGCTCGCCAATCTCGAGCAGCTCGCCGCGCAGGGAGCGCCCCGCGACACGACGATGACGCCGCCCCCCATGGCGCCGCCGCCTCCGCCGCCCCCTCCCGCGGCGCCTGCGGCGGGGGAGCCGCCCGAATTCGGAGACGCCTCCGACGAGCACGAGATGACCGCCGCGGCTCCCGAGCTCGCGTCCGCGATGGCAGCCGAGTACGCCGCGTTCCCGACAGTCTCCATGACCCCGGCTCCGGGCGAAGCCGAGGAGCCTGCTCTCGCGGAGCCAGTACCGGCGCCGCCGCCCACCGCTGCCGGCGCGCCGCCGGTGGGCCAGGACTGGAAAAAGCTCGCGAAGGCCGAAGTCAACCCGCGCTGGTTCTGGATGCTGACGGCCGCGGCCGCGGCGGTGCTCATCCTCATCGTGGCCTTCTTCGCGATCCGCGCCCGCGCGGTCGCCCGGCCAGCGGCCGAGCCCGACGCGGCTCTCGAGCAGGAGGTCAAGGATCGGCGCCAGGCGCTCGAGGAAGCGAAGAAGCTCTTCACGGAGGGCAAGTACGAGGAGAGCCTCGCCCGGTCCCGCCAGGTGCTCGGCCGCAGCCCCAACAACGAGGAAGCGCGCCGATACGCGCAGATGGCCGAGAGCGCCGTCAAGAGCCGCCAGGCCGACGAGGAGAAGCGACGGCAGGCGGCGGACCTCGTCGCTGCCGCGAAGACGGCCCTTGCGGAGGGCCGGAGCGAGGAGGCCAAACAGAAGGCCGAGGAAGCGCTCGGCCTGGACGCGGGAAACGCGGAGGCCACCGCCGTGCGCGACGAGGCGGACGGGAAGATCACCGAGGCGCGCGTGGCGGCGGAGGCGGCGGCCCGCAAGAAGGGCGCGAAGACGAAGGAAGTCGCGGCTGCGAAGAAGAAGGAGGCGGCTCCCGCCCCGTCACCCGCGGCGACCCACGCGGGAGCGGCCTCGCCGGCGCAGGGTCCCGCGCCGGCCGCCGTCCCGTCGACGGCGACGATCCGCCTGATCTTCGACGCGCCGATTCCGGAGGGCCACGTCATGGTGGCCGTCAACGACCAGATCCTCCTGCGCAGGCCGTTTTCCTTCAAGAAAGGCGAAAGCCGGGCCGTTTCGGCCAGCATTTCGGTGCCCTCGGGAGCGGCAACCCTCAAGGTGTGGCTCTCGGGCCCGGACATGCCCTCGGCCTTCGCGACGACGACGGCGCAGCTTGCGGGCGGCGACACCCGCACCCTCCAGCTCGACTACGCGGGCGGCAAGCTCGCGGTTCGCCTGCAGTAGCCCGCCTCGGGGGCCCCGGCCTTTGCAGAAAAGCCCGGAATCGCGTATAAAGCGCACTCCTTCCGGGGCGTAGCGCAGCCTGGTAGCGCACTCGGTTCGGGACCGAGTGGTCGGAGGTTCAAATCCTCTCGCCCCGACCAATTCCCGCACCGACTAACGGGAAGTCGCACCGCGCGACCTGGGCCGAGGGCTCTTACTTTGTACCCGTTCCCGCAGATTGAGACTCGCGGCCGGGCCGGGCGAAGACCGACCGTACGCGCCTGAGTACGTCCGAGGACCTCGCCACGGTCTCACCGGTCGCGCGTTGTTCTCGGTCAGGTTGGGGCCTCTTTCGACCGCGGATTCAGGAAGGCGCCGCCGCCTCAGGTTGAGTGATTACTTCCGGAACGCCCCGTTCGCGCCTCCGACGGACTAGGCGGCGCCAAGCCGAATAAGGGAAGTAGCTGTAACAAGCCCCTCGCCTGATCGAAGTATCCAGCGGCCGGGCGGTTCCTTGTTCGAGAGCCTGCAATGCGGAATCGACGTCGTGAAGCCCTTCAAAAAGAGCCCAGTGTCCGATGTAGCTGATGGGCGTTGATAGCGGATCCAGGCCTGTTACGCCCTGAGCGTAAACCTCACCACCATCGATCGTCGCGTTAGCTCTGAGTAGCGTGTAGCCCACTTTGTCATCATCGCCGTTGGCAACGGCCCACAAGATGGTGTGAAGACCGCGGTACTCCGGCGTCAAGCCCTCGTGGTACACGAACGTACCGAGTCGCGGGATGCTGAGAATCTCGTCTCGGATGATCTGGGTCACGCATTGAACAAAAACGATATCGGGTTGAATACCGCGCAGCAGAATCTTCGTCTCCTCCGTGTTCAGCGACTCGACCGACGTTCGCGGCACGTCCTTGGCGCTGCTCGTCAGTGGACCCCGGGAGCGAATGTCTCGATGGAGAGTCTGCCGGCCCACCGTGTTTTCGCCCGACAGATGCATGTAGATCCGAAATGCGATGCGGTCAGCCGTTCCGATCCAACCCCACCTCCGTAGCGCCCGCCGAAGCCAGGCCCACCGCCAGGTCCACGTGTCGCGGTTTGTGTCCGTCCAGAGAATGTGGCAAAGCTCTGTCCGCCCCGACAACCAATCTGCAATGTATTGATTGAATGGGCCGCGCCGGCCGACAAACACACATTTCAACATGGTTCGGTCTCTGCCCGATTGATCCACGAAATGAACTCCCAGGCAAGCGGAGTCTTGGAGTCCGCACTAAGCCACAGGGTAGTCCCCGGCCGAACCAGTGCTGGAATCGCCGGGATCCCTGGGCCACTGGCTGGAGCCACTCTACGGAGGCCGAGTCCTTCGTCGAGCTACAGCCCGAAAGTCTTGACGAGGAAGACGGCCATCTGGCCTCGCGTGTTGGGGTCGTTCGGGCAATAGTTTCCCCCGCCGCAGCCTGCCGTGATGCTCTCGGACGCGAGTTGCTCGATCCAGTTCACGGCAAATGCCGGCGTCGGCAGGCACTCCACGTCCGCGAAGACACCAAGGCAGGCCGGGGGCTGATACGCCGGTCCGTGCTCGGTCTTGAGCAGAAACACGGCCATCTGCGCCCGCGTCACCGGGCTGCTGGGGCAGAAGTTGCCTCCGCCGCAGCCGGCCGTGATTCCCTCGCTGGCGAGCTGCTCGATCCAGTCGGCGAAGAGGCTCGGGCAGGTCACGTCGCCGAAGAAGCTCGTGCAGACAGGGGGGACGTAGGCGGAGCCGTGCTCGGCCTTCAACAGAAAGACCGCCATCTGCGCACGCGTGACGGTGTCATCCGGGCAATAGCTCCCCTCGCCACAGCCCGCCGTGATGCCGGCGCGGAAGATCTTCTCGATGTAGTCGTGAAGGAGGTTCAGCTGCGACACGTCGAGGAAATCCGAGAAGAAGGCGTTCGGGTGCATCGCCGTCGAAGGGCTGGCGCCTGGGTTGGTGACAGAAACATCGTTCAGCGTCCCGGGCGAAAGCGCCGGCCTTAGAAAATAGAGAAAGGTCGGATCCGGAACTGTTACATCCGTCCCGGGGGCGCTGCCTACCGTCACCGTCGCCTCTGGCGAAAATCCGCCACCGAGAAGTGCGAGGGCGGCGCCACCGGACCCAGAACCGGACATCGGCGAGACCTCGTTCACCGCGACGATAGCGGTACTCAACCGGAAGACGACACCTAGACCGCCGAAAGGCCCTCCACCGTTGGTCGTGCCGTATAGATTCCCGTCTGAGGCTTGAGTCAAGGCAGCCATGGGCCATCTGCCATCGAGGATGTTGAAGCTGTGAAGAGAGACGAAATACCCTGAAGCGTCGATTCGGAATACGGTTCCGCACCCGACGCTCCAAACACACCCGCCGGCGCCGGGCGAAGCCCCCCCAGCGATTGTCGTTCCATAAAAGTTGCCGTCCGCCGCTCGAAGGAGAGCGGCAGAGGGATTGGCTCCATCACCACCATGAAAACTGTGGAGCAACCCGAAAAGACCCGAGGGCTCGATGCCGTAGACAGTTCCCGCTCCACCATCCCCACCCCCGGACGTCGTGCCGTAAAGGTTGCCGTTCGCTGCCTGGATCAGCCCGAAGACCGTTCCGTAACCGTAGAACGGATCAAACTCATGAAGGGTAGTGAGGACGCCAGACGAGTCGAGCTCGAAAACGGTGCCCGCGGTAGTGCCATACAAGTTGCCGTCGGCGGCCTGTACCAGCCCGCCTTCAGGATAGGCCCCGTCCAGGCTCGTGAAGCTATGTAACGTCGTTAGATTTCCCAACGTATCGATTCTGAAAACGGTTCCCCATTCATCTTGCGCGCCGCCGCTGAACGTCGTCCCGTAGAGATTTCCATCGTTCGCCTGCAGCAGGGCCGCGTGCGGGTTGGCTCCATCCCAATGATCGAAGTGATGCAAGGTCGTGAGAGCGCCCGAGTCTTCCATCGCGAATACTGTGCCGTATCCGGCAGTACCGCCTCCCTCGGTCGTCCCATAGAACTTGCCGTTGTTCGCCTGCGTGATCGGGGCAACCGGACTGGCTCCGTCGGGTCCGTCGAAGGCATGAAGGGTCGTCAGGCTTCCGAAGGAGTCCATCCTGTAGATCGTTCCCGCGCCGGCTTCGCCCCCCGCCGTCGTGCCGTAAAAGCTCCCATCGGCTGCCTCGATTGGTGCGGTCTGAGGGGAAACAGGCTCATCCGACTGAAACGTGTGCATCGTGCTGAAACCGCCGACCGAGTCCACGTGGAATATTGCGCCGGGACCGGGACCGCCGTCGCCAGCAGAAGCCGCAGTCCCAAGAAAGCCTCCGTCCGTGATCTCCAGGAGACCGGCGTAAGGCTTCGCATCGTAGTCAAATCGGTGGACCACTGAGAGAGCTCCCGCCGGGTCCATCCGGAACACCGAGGAGGCCTCACCTCCGATTCCGGTTGTGCCATAGAAATTCCCGTCCGCCGCCTGGATTAATGGCGCCGTGCTGCCATAACCGGTATCGCTGTTGAAGCCGTTGAGGACAGTGAATGCCCCACTGTTGTCCATTCGGAAGATGGTTCCAGAGATCGGGCCATATGCGGAGGTCGTGCCGTATAAGTATCCGTCGGTGCCCTGGAGCAAAGGGGCATAGGGGTTCGCGCCGTCGGTGACAGGATTCAGGACACGCAAAGTCGTCACGGTTCCCGATGCGTCCATCTTGAAAACGGTGCCATGACCGCTCGTGTCGCCGCCTCCTGCGGTAGTGCCATAGAGATTTCCGTCGCTCGCGTGGATGAGGGCGCCGTAGGGACTCGCGCCGTCCGGTCCGCTAAAGGCGTGGAGAGTGGCAAAAACCCCGTTTGAGTCCATCTTGAAAATCGTACCGAGGCCGGTCCCTCCCTCGAACGTCGTCCCGTAAAACTCACCGGCGACCTCTATCAGCGCGGAATCTGGAGTCGAGCCGTCCGGGCCGTGAAAGTTGTGCAGGGTGGTCACATTGCCGAGTGCGTCCATCCGAAAGATGGTCCCCAGGTTGCTCGTTCCGCCTCGAGTTGCCGTGCCATAAAGCTCGCCGCTGGTCGACTGGATCAGCCCGGCAACCGGGTGGGCCCCGTCGGAGTAACAGAAGCTGTGGATAGTCGTCGCGTTCCCCGTCCCGTCCATTCTGAAGATGGTGCCGACGCCGCAGGCCCCGCCAAAGTACGTAGTGCCGTAGACGTAACTGTCGCTCGCAAGAAGCAGGGCGGACATTGGCCGTCCAGATCCTCGAAAGGCGTGAACCAGCTCGTACGTCTGCGCCGTCGCCGCGACGGCCGTCACCCAACCCACCAGGACAGCGATTAGAAGTTCCCGACGAAACACTCGAACCTCCGCGAGACGGAGGCCTGTCGTCGAAGTTTTCATCGCCGCCTCCTTCCTGTCCGCGACAGGCGTTACAGGCCTGAGGGGGCGTAGAAATCGTCTCGCGAATCCGCCGGACTGTCGTGATCCAAACCGATCAAGGGAGGGGCCCCGATGGGTGCGAGTGGACATAGACTGTCCGCCTCGCGGCGGCGCGGGACGGTTACAAATGCTACGTGCTCAGCGGGAGGCGGCGATCGGGGCTTGTGGACCGGGATGCCCGCGCCTCGCGTGGCGAGATTCGGAATCTCGACGCGGACCCGTCCGACGCAACTCGAGTGTCGGCGGCGGGTCCGCTAGAACCGTAACGTGCCTCGGATGTTCCCCGGGCTCAGTGCCGATCGTGGTCCGTCGAGAGGATTCGCCCGTTGCCGGCGTCCACCTCGATCTCGTGCTTGCCCTTGCCCTCCCCGGCGACCACGATGTCGAACGAATAGACGAGGCACCCGTCTTCAACCTCGAGCTCGGACTTCTTCACCGTGGCCTTGTCGGGGGTGACGTTCAGGGACTTGAGGGCGGCCTCGCGCGCACCGGCCTCTGACCACTTGGCCATCGCGGTGAGCTCGGCCTTCGACTGGCTCTTCTTCGCGTGGATCGAGCAGGGTTGGTCCCCCGCCGAAGCGACGAGCGAGATCAAGAGCCCTGCGGCGGCAATAGCTGAAGCCTTACCTCTCATGACGGAACTCCTTCGCGCCGCGACGGGTCGGCCGGAGGTCGGCCGCCGGATGGCAGCGCTCTTTCAGCATATCCCACAGGCGGGCCCGCAACACCGGTTCGCCAGTTCGTTCCGGCGTTCCGCGAGCGCGGGTACGCTTCCATCGCGCTGCGCATCAGGGCCCCGGATGCGGAACGACGCGCGTCAGACGGGGCGGCGGGCAGTCGGGTCCGCCGCCCGGGCAGGGAAGGATGGGTGCGGCCCTGCCGGGGATGGACGCGCCCCCGGTGGTGAGCTCCCAGGCGCCGCGGCCGTAGGTGGCGATGCGGACGCGTCCGCCCTCGCCGACCTGGAGGTCCTGCACGGAGGCGGCGGGAAGGCCCGAGCCGAAGCTCGACCACGTCTCGCCCCGATCCGTCGAGCGGTAGACGCCGACCGCGTTGCCGCAGTAGAGAACGTCCGGAGAGCCGGGGTCGACCCTGACGACGAGGGCGGCGAAGGGCGGCAGTCCAGCCGAGCGCGGCTCCCAGCGCGCGCCGCCATTCGTCGTGCCGTAGACGCTCGCGCCGCCGGTCGTGGCGAGGGCGGCGTAGGCGATCGCGGCGCTCGAGGGATCGATCGCGAGGCGGTTGACGCGCGCTCCGGGCAGCCCCGCGTCCGAGCGGCTCCACGTCTCTCCCGCATCTTCCGAGCGATAAATGGCCGCGCCCTTGCCGACGAGAAGGATCCGGGAGTCCGAGGGCGCTACCGCGATCGCGGTTACGCCGTCGTCGTTCCAACTCGCGCCGCCCGACGTCGTCGTGGGCAGCGGCGACCAGGAGGCGCCGTCGTCGGTCGATCGCCACAAGCGGGAGGAGCCCGTGTAGATCGTTCTCGGGCGCGTCGGGTCGAGCGCGATGACGGTGTGGAACGGTCTCGTCTCGCCCTCGCCGTAAGGCGGGGTGATTCCTTCAGCCGGAAGCGCCCCGTCGCCCGAATCGGTGAAGCGCGTCAGCATTCCGTAGGCCTCGGAGGTGTAGAGCACGCCGGGCTCGAGCGCGTTGACCGCGCACTCGAATCCGTCGCCGCCTCCGAGCGCGCGCCAGGCGGTGCCGCCGGCGTCGGTGCGCTGCGAGGTTCCGTTGTCCTGCGCGCCGGCGAGAACGCGGTTGGGATGCGCCGGATCGTCGGCGAGCGCGTAGTACTGCCGGGTGACGAGCCCGGAATTGCGGTCGACGGTCGTCTGTCCGGCGTCCGGGCTCGTCCAGATGCCGCCGTCGTTGGCGAGCCACAGCGTCGAGCCCTGCGACCGGAAGTCGTGGAAGTCGGCGTGCGTGACGGGGAGGCGGCTCCACGTCGCGCCGCCGTCCGCCGACCGGATCGCGTAGACGCCGCCGGCGACGACCACCTCCGGCTGTCCGGGCATCACCGCGATCGCGTTTGCCCACCAGCCGAGGTCGCCCATGAAACGTCGGCCATCGGAGCCGTTGCGGACCGAGTCGAGGTCGAGCCAGGACTGCCCGCCGTTGGTGGACTTGAAGACGTGCGCGATCCCGGCCGTCTCGGCGGCGGCATAGAGCAGCTGCGGATCCGACGGGCTGATGGCGAGCGACAGGCGGGAGGCCGAGGGCGGGATTCCCGAGTCAATCTCGAGCCAGTGAACGCCTCCGTCTTCCGACTTCCAGACGCGAGACTCGTTCGTGGCCGCGTACAGCACGCCGGGATCGGTCGGCAGAGCGGACAACGTCCGTGACGGCGACGCCCTCGAGGAACCGCGTCCACGTGTGGCCGCCGTCAGTCGATCGAAGGCCGCCCACGTCGGTCCCGGCCACGATCTCCTGCGCGTGCTGCGGATGAACCGAGATGCGATAAAAAGCGCCCGCCACGACCGTGTCGGGCAGGACCCAGGTCGCACCGCCGTCGGTCGACGTCACGAGACCGATCCCTGGAGTTCCGATCGCCTCGCCGGTGCCGACGTAGATCGTCCCGGGCGAAGAAGGCGCAATGGCGAGAGCGCCGACCAGAAAGGTCGGGCAGGTCGTCCGTCAGCGGCCTCCAGCTCGCGCCGCCGTCGTCCGTCTTCCAGACTCCGCCTCCCGCCGAGCCTACGTACACGGTTCCGGCGATCGCGGGGTGCGGGGCGATCGCGATCATCCGCCCGGCGCCGTTGGTCGGGCCGAGGGAGGTCCAGGGCGGCTGCCCGGACGAGGCCTTCGCGCGAGCTTGTCCGGCGATGCCGACGCGTCGCTCCTGCTTCTCCCGCATCCGTCGCAGACGATTGCGCGAGTCGGCCCACGCCGGCTCGCCGCGCTCCTCGAGGTAGAGGCGCAGGCGCTCGCGGACGCTCTCGGGCTCCTCTCTTCGGGATCCTCGCTCTGGAAGGACTGGCGGCCTCGTCGCGCGCGGCCGCCGGGAGGAGCGGCGCTCGCTCCGGCTCTTCGCCCGCCGCCGTCGTGCCCGGCAGCCGAACGCCTGCCGCGAGGAGAAGCGCGAGGACGATCCGAAGCCGCCTCATGACGGAGGGGATGAAGTGCAAGATCAGTGCCCCGGCGGCGTAGTCTATGCATCCGCAAAGACTTACGCTTCCTCCGCGCCGCGCGATAGAGTGGCCTCCGCGAGGGACGTCACTCCGGCGTGCCTGCCAATCTAAAGAGGAGAGACCTATGAGGGGAGTCCACCACCGGATCCTGGGGGCCGTGCTGCTCGCGTCGAGCGCGTGGCTCGCGCTCGCCGCGCCCGCGGCGGCGCAGCAGAAGAAGCCGAACATCATCTTCATCATGGGAGACGACATCGGCTGGTTCAACATCGGCGCGTACCACCAGGGCATCATGTCGGGACGGACGCCGAACCTCGATCGGCTCGCCTCCGAAGGGATGCGGTTCACCGACTACTACGCCGAGGCGAGCTGCACGGCGGGACGGGCGAACTTCATCACCGGCGAGATTCCGATCCGCACCGGCATGACGACCGTGGGCCAGGCCGGCGCGACGATCGGCATGCCGTCGGAGGCGCCGACCATCGCGACGGCGCTGAAGTCGATGGGCTACGCCACGGGGCAGTTCGGCAAGAACCACCTGGGCGACCTGAACCAGTTCCTGCCGACGGTCCACGGCTTCGACGAGTTCTTCGGATACCTCTACCACCTCGACGCGATGGAAGACCCCTGCCACGCGAACTACCCGCCGGCCGCCAAGGACACGGTCGGCCCGCGCAACATGCTCCACACCTGGGCGACCGACGTGGACGACTCCGACCGTCCAGCCCCGCTGGGGCAAGATCGGCAAGCAGAAGATCGAGGACGCCGGCGCTCTCTGTCCGGAGCGGATGGAGACGATCGACGACGAGATCCTGGCGAACGCGCTCAAGTTCGTGGACAAGTCGCGGGCGGCGAACAAGCCGTTCTTCCTGTGGCTCAATCCGACGCGCATGCACGTCGTGACGCACCTCTCGCCGAAATACCAGAAGATGCGCAACTCCGAGAACGGCTGGTCCATTCAGGAAGCCGGCATGGCACAGCTCGACGACATCGTCGGCTCGGTCATGAAGTACGTCAAGGACAACGGCCTCGACGACAACACGATCATCGCCTTCTCGACGGACAACGGCGCCGAGAACTTCACGTGGCCCGATGGCGGGAATACTCCGTTCGCCGGCGGCAAGGGCACGGCGCTCGAGGGCGGGTTCCGCGTTCCGGCCATGATCCGGTGGCCGGGCAAGATTCCGGCCGGGAAGATCGAGAACGGCATCGTGTCCGGGCTCGACTGGTTCCCGACGTTCGTCGTCGCTCGCCGGAAACCCGAACATCACGTCGGAGTTCCTCAAGGGCAAAGCGATCGGCGGGACGACCTACAAGGTGCACCTGGACGGCTACGATCAGACCGACCTGCTGATGGGCAAGGGCCCGTCCAAGCGCCACGAGCTCTTCTACTTCACGGAAGGCACGCTCTCGGCCGTGCGCATCGACGACTACAAGTACCGCTTCACCGATCAGCCCAATGGCTGGCTCGGCGCGACGCTGAAGGTCGACTGGCCGATCCTCGTCAACCTGCGCCTGGACCCGTTCGAGCGGTTGGGCATGTACAACGGCAAGGACAACGGTTCGATCTCGTACTACAACTGGTTTGCGTACGAGTTCTGGCGCTTCGTGTACGTCCAGCAGGAGGTCGCGCAAGGCGGCGCAGACCTTCATCGAGTACCCGCCGATGCAGAAGGGCGCGAGCTTCAATCTCGAGGCAGCTGAAGGCCGAGATGGAGAAGAAGATGAGGGCAGCGCAGCAGTAACGAAGAGCAGACGCTTTCACGGCGCCCCTCTCCCGATCGGGAGGGGGGCGCTTTGTTTTTTCGCGGCCCCGATGCCGGCCGCGCGGCCGGTCGCCCAGGCCCACTGGAAGTTGTGCCCGCCGATGGGCCCGAAGGCGTCGAGCACCTCGCCGCAGACGAAGAGGCCCGGATGGCGGCGGCTCTCCATCGTTCGCGGATCCACCTCTTCGAGGCGGACGCCGCCGCCCGTGACCTCGGCCTTCGCATATCCCTCGTGGCCGTTCCAGGGCAGCTCGCCGCGGACGAGGGTTTCGACGAGCCGCAGCCGCTCCTCGCGCTTCAGCTGCGAGAGCGGACGGGCCGGATCCACCGCGGCGGCGGCGCACAGCGCGTCGGCGAGGCGGTCGGGCATCTCGTTGCGCAGCGCGCCTGCGACGGTGCGGAGCCCGGCCGGGGCGAGGGCCGCGGTCCAGGCGCCTTCGTCGAGGCCCGTCCAGCGCACGGTGATCCGGGCCGGCGGCGAGCCGTCCTCCAGAGAACGCACCGCGACGTGCGACACGTCGAGCACCGACGGGCCGCTGTAGCCGCGGTGCGTGAAGAGAAAGCCTCCGGTCGATACGGCGGCCATCTCTGCGGCGCGAGCGGTGATCCGGACCGGCAGCGACACGCCCGACAGTTCCGTAAAAGGCGAAGGCGGCGCCGTCAGGGGAGTCAGAGCCGGGTAGGTCGGGGCGACGGCGTGGCCGAGCCGCTCGAGGATCGAGAGCCCGAGGCCGTCGCTGCCGGACTTCGGCACCGACAGGCCTCCCGTGGCCACGACGACGGCGTCGGCCGAGAGGGGCGGCGCCCCTTCGCGTTCGATTCGCCAGCGGCCCTTCTCCGGGGCCAGATCCGTGACGAGCGTGTCGAACTGGAATTCGACGCCGCGGCGCCGGGCCAGGGCGAAGAGGCCGTCGCGGACGTCGCGCGCGCGGTTGGAGGCCGGGAAGAGCTTGGCCGACTCCGCCTCCTCGGCGAGGCGGATTCCGACGTCGGCCTCGAAGAAGGCCGTCTGCTCGCGCAGGGGCCAGGAGCGGAGCATCCGCCGCAGGTCGCGCGCCTCGGACGCGGTGACGAAGCGCGACTCGTCGGCGCGGGAGGGGAGCACGTTGCACCGGCCGCCGCCGCTGATCAGGATCTTGCGGCCGCCGTCGGGCGTGCGCTCGAGCAGGAGCGTCTCGGCGTCGGACGAGGCCGAGAAGATGGCCGCCATCGCGCCGGCCGCCCCGGCTCCGATCACCGCCACGCGCCGCCGGGAGGACGTCATGAAGGCACGATAACTGCCTCCAGCGGCCATTTGCGCCCGCCGGAAGCATGACGTATGGTCCCACCCCGGCGGCGCTCCGCGGATGTCCTCGGGCTCGAAAGAAGATAAGGCAACTGGGCTTGACTTACGCCTGTTTTGCGCCTACAGTGTGGCGTCAAGGCCGATGGGCCGGCCCGGTGAGGCCTCCGGGCGGCCGCGGTGGTTCCCTCGGCCTTATTAATTATTGAAGAATGGCTATTCAGCCGAATTTAATTAGGTAACTGATGAATCTCACGAAACGTCAGAAGGAAATTCTCGATTTCATTCGGTCCTATCGCGCCGAGCACGGGATCTCTCCCACGCAGCGCGAGATTCGCGAGACGTTCAAGCTCTCCTCGTTCGGCACGGTGCAGAAGCATCTCAAGCGGCTCGAGGAAAAGGGCGCCCTCGCCAGGGAGTGGAATCGCAGCCGCGGCATCGCCCCGAAAGAGGAGGCCGCCGCGGGTAGAAGCGTGCCCCTTCTCGGCCTCGTCGCCGCCGGGCGGCCCATCGAGCCGTTCCCGCAGGAGGAATCCATCGAAGTCCCCGCGTCTCTGCTGGGAAAAGGGGACCACTTCGTGCTGCGCGTACGGGGCGAGTCGATGATCGACGACGGCATTCTCGACGGCGATTTCGTCGTCGTCGCGCGGCGCGAAAAGGCCGAGAGCGGACAGACCGTCGTCGCCCTGGTGCGGGGAGAGGCGACGCTCAAGCGTTACTACACGGAGGGCCCGCGCGTGCGCCTCCAGCCGGCCAACGCCGCGATGAAGCCCCTCACCTTCGACGCCCGCGACGTGACCATCCAGGGCGTGGTCACCGGGCTCATCCGCGACTACGCGCACGGCGCCCGCTGAACCGCGAGGCTTCCGGCTGCGGTAGAATTCGGCCCCGACGGCGACGTACCCAAGTGGTTAAGGGAGAGGTCTGCAAAACCTTTATTCGGCGGTTCGAATCCGCCCGTCGCCTCCACCCGGAGTCGTGAAACGTGAGAACGCAAACCGTGAACCGAGAGCAGCCCATGCATGAATCCCCGCTCTTAGCTTCGATTCCCGGTTCCCGATCCACGGCTCACGCGCGGTCGCGTCGCGCCGGAGTGGCGGAATTGGTAGACGCACGGGACTTAAAATCCCGAGGGCCGCAGG
This sequence comes from uncultured Acidobacteriota bacterium, assembly GCA_963710945.1. Classification (GTDB taxonomy): domain Bacteria; phylum Acidobacteriota; class Thermoanaerobaculia; order UBA5066; family Gp7-AA6; genus DAHUXD01. The sequence continues at coordinate 233,269 of CAVQCH010000006.1, read as the reverse complement.
GCCCGTGCCGGTTCGACTCCGGCCTCCGGCACCACTGATACGTCCATGAGCCTCGTTCCCACGGAGGCGGTTTCCGCCTTCCAGCAACAGCTCGGCTACACGTTTCGCGAGCTCGGCTTGCTCGAGCGTGCGCTGACGCACAAGTCGTTCTCGAACGAGAACCGCGAGGTCCGGTCCCCGAACAACGAGCGGCTGGAGTTTCTCGGCGACGCGGTCCTCGGATTCGTCGTCGGCGAGATGATCTACCGCTCCTTCCCGAACCTGCAGGAAGGCGCTCTCTCGAAGATCAAGGCGCACCTCGTGTCGGCCACGATGCTCGCGGCCAAGGGCCGGGTGCTCGGCATCGGCCGCTATCTGCGGATGGGAGCCGGGGAGGCCCGCTCGGGCGGCGCCGAGAAGCTGTCCCTGCTCGCCGACGCCTTCGAGGCGGTGGTCGCCGCCATCTACCTCGACGGGGGGCTGTCGGCCACCGAGGCGTTCCTGCGCCGGGTCTTCGAGCCCGAGGTTTCCGGCATCGACATCGGCGACCTCTCGTTCCACGACTACAAGACGACGCTCCAGGAGACGGCGCAGAGCCTCGGCCTGCCGCTGCCCGACTACCGCGTGGTGGAGGAGTCCGGCCCCGACCACGAGAAAGCCTTCGTCGTGGAGCTTCTCTGGGACGGCGATCCCTTCTCCCGCGGCACCGGCCCCTCCAAGCGCGAGGCGCAGCGCAAAGCCGCGAAAGAGGCGTTGCGCCGGCTAGGACGGCTGCCCGGATAAACCGCTTTTCGCGGAATCAGCGGCAATGGAACCTGTACGCTCGCGGCGCGAGAAGTCTCCCGACCGAAGGGGGGAGGAGGCTCGCGCCGCGGGAGCCGAAGCGCGGCGAGGGATCAGGCGTCCGGTCGAGCCCGCATCCGGGCGAGCCGGACGCCGGTGCGCCGAAGGCGCAGACCCCTCGCCAAGCGAAGGCGACGGTTATGGCGCTTTTTCGAGTCTCTTCAGAAACGCGTCGGGTCCTTCGAAGCCGACGAGGCGCAGGTCCTTGCGCTCCTGGCCCGAGGCGTCGAGAAAGATCACGGTGGGGACGCCGAGGATGGCGAACTTCTCGGCCAGGGCGACGGATTCGGGGGCCGCGGCCTTCGTCATGTCCGCCTTGAAGAGGCCGCGGCGGGCCAGGGCTTCGCGCACCCGCGGATCGGAGAACGTCTTCTTGTCGAGCTCCATGCACGGCAGGCACCACGACGCGGAGAAATCGACGACGGCCGGGCGCGCGGTGGCGGCGATCGCCGCCGGATCGTAGGCGGCCCAGGCAGGTCCGGCGGCCTCGGCCCGGCCGAGCGGTGCGAAGAAGGCCGCGACGACGAGGAAGAGCACGGCGACGGCCGCGCGCACCGGGAATCGCAGCGTCGTGTGGACGGCAATCAGAGCCAGGGCCCCGACGGCGAGAACGACCGGCAGGAGCCAGGTTCCCGCCGGGCCGGAAAGGGCGGTGCGCAGGAAGTATGCCGCCATGGCGAGCAGCACCCATCCGAAGATCTTCTTGACGCCTTCCATCCAGGCGCCGGCCCGCGGCAGCGTCGCGATGCGGCCCGAGAACGCCGCCAGGAAGAGAAAAGGCAATCCGAGGCCGAGCGAGAGCACGAAGAAGAAGAGGAACCCGAGAAACGCGTCCTGCGTGGCGGCGACGAAGGCGAGCAGCCCGAGGACCACCGGACCCACGCACGGCGCCGCGACGACGCCCACGAGAAGGCCCATGCCGTAGGCTCCGGCCAGTCCCTGGCGGGCGCCCGTCTTCTGCATCAGCGCGGTCGGCATGCGGATGTCGTAGAGCCCGAACATGGACAGGGCGAGCAGCACGAGGACGAGGGCGATCCCCCCGATGACCCAGGGCGACTGCAGCGCGACACCGAAGAGGCGGCCGGAAAGCGCGGCCGCGACGCCGAGCGCGGAATACATCGTGCACATGCCGAGCACGTAGACGGAGGCGAGCAGGAGCGTCCGCTTCCCGTGCCCGTGCGCCTGCCCGCCGAAGAAACTGACCGTCAGCGGGATCACGGGGTAGACGCAGGGCGTGAGGTTCAGAGCGAGGCCCCATCCGAAGAGCAGCAGCAGCACGGCGGCCATGCCGCGCCGCTTCAGCAGATCGCCGAAGTCCTCCGACGCGCCGGCGGCGGCGGTCGAGCCCGGCGACCCCTGCAGGCGGCGCGCCTCCGAGAGCGGCACGGCGCCGCCCGTGATGGACGGGGCCGCAGCCGCCGGCGCTCCCGCAGCGGACCGCGCCTGGAAGGGGACGGAGGCCGGCGCCAGGCACTGCGCGTCGTTGCACGCCTGGAATTCGATCGTGCCCGCGACGGACGGGGCGGGGCCGGCCGGCCACTCGACGGGGATCTCGATCGAGAATTCCTCGGCATAGACGGAAAGCGGCGTTTCCGAGAATGCGAACTTGAGCAGCTTGCCTTCCGGATACCGGGGCTCGCCGAAGCGCACTCCCGCCGCGGCCTCGAGCTTGACCTCGGTCGGGATCAGGTATTCCTCGGAAGGGCGGTGACTGTTGACGTGCCATCCGGAGGCGAGCTTTGCCGCGACGGCGAGCGTGCCGTGCCCGGCCGCGGCGCCCGGTGTGAGCGCCGCGTGGACTTCGAGCAGCGTCTTCGGGTCGGGCGGCGGGCCCTGGGCGGCCGCGGTCGCGGCGAACATCGCCGCCGCGAGGAACGGCAGGAAGCCTCCTCATCACTTCGGGGCCGCCGCCTCGAGGCGCGAGATGAAGCCGCGGACCTTCTCCAGATACGGCGACTTCGGATGATCCGTGGCGAACTTCCGGTAGGCCGCCAGGGCGTCTCCGGGCTTGCCCTCCTCGAGGTCGAGCTCGGCCAGGAAGAGCTCGGCCCGCTCCTTCTGGTCGGGATCCTTGGTCGACGCGATGACCTTCGTCGCCGTCTTTCGCGCCTGCGCGGCTTCTCCGAGCTGGCGTTCGGCGGCGGCGAGACCCATGAGCGCGCTCTCGCGCAGCGCCGGCGTGGCGTCGGGCGCGGCCGCGGCCCGCCGAAGCCTCGCGGCCGCCGCGGCGTAGTCCATCCGCGCGTACAGCGCCCGTCCCGTGGAGTAGGCCTCCTTGGCCGGAAGCGTGGCGACGTTCTGGGCGTCCACCGTCTTCGAGAACTGCCGGTATTCGTCGAGGTCCTTGCGGACGTGGTGGTAGAAATCGGGAGCGTCCTTGAATCCCTGCATTTGAAAGACGAGTCGGCCCTCGGGCGTCGTGATGAGGACCGCGGGGACCTCGGTGATGGAGTAGCGCTCGCCGAGCTTCTTTCCTTCGGGCGAGTCGAGGACGACCTGGACGGGGACCATCCCGACGAGGAGGGCCTCGAAGTCGAAGGCCGGATAGAGCAGGGCCTGCATGCGCCGGCAATCCCCGCAATCGGCGTTCGCGAACTCGTAGTAGACGAGCTTTTTGGCGGCGGCGGCGCGAGCCTGCGCGTCGGCCGGGTCCTTGGCCCAGTCCGCGTTGCCCGGGCTGGTGACGGGGCGGTTGACCTGCGGCTTGGGCGAGGCGGTCGGCGCGGGCTCCTGGGCGCCGGCCGGCGACGAGAAAAGGCCGAGCGCGAGGAGCGCGGACGCGACTCCGGTCAGAGCGGCTGTCTTTGGCATTCGGCGGGAAAACCTCTCCCCGGCGGCGGGAATTCCCGGGCTGCCGGTCTGCGGCCTATGATGCGCTCGACATGATCATGCGAAGCGGACGTGGCCGCAAGCCCCTCGATCGCAAAGGCCGTATCGGGACGATGGCGCCGCTCTTCTTCGCCGCGGCTTCCGGCGTCCTGGCGCAGCAGTCCGGCTGGCCGCAATGGGGCCGGGAACCGGGCCACGGCGGAGCGGCGCCGGTCGCGGGACAGCCGCTGACGGAGATCCTCGCCGAGTTCGTGTACGACCCGTTCGTCGCCGCCGAGGAGGCGGAAGCCGGCGGAGATCTCCTGGTTCACTACGCCGTGCCCCTCGTGGATGGCGGCGACGTCTACATGGCGTCGAAGTCCGGCACCTACGTCGCCTGCATCCCGCCCGGAAGCGGATCGCCGTTCCCATGCGGCCCCGACGCCCGCGACGCGCAGGTCTGGAACGTCACGAAACTGCACTGGCAGGGGACGGCCCTCGTCACGGACTGGACCTTTGCGAGCGACTGGGTTCCGCCGCCCGACGCCGGAGGGCTCGGCGGCTGGGAGCCCGTCTTCCTTCCGGCGCTTTTCGGACGATTCGTCTACGTCCCGGGTGCCGGGGGAACGCTGCTCAAGGTGTCGAAGGACGCGGGTGCCGAGGTCGCCCGCATCAACCCCTTCTCCGGGGTCGCGAGCTTCCGCTACGTCTCCGGAGGACTCGCGGTTGGTCCGGATGGCGCCGTCTTCTACCAGGCCATCGAGCTCGATCCGGCGGGGCCATGGTCGCTGGACGCGCGGGGAGCGTGGCTCGTCCGCGTCGGGTCCGACGACGTCGCCGCCAGCGTGCCGTTCGCGCCGCTCGTTCCGGGCGCGCCGCATCCGACCGATCAGTGCCGCCTGTCGTTCTCGACGTCCGACCTTCCCTGGCCGCCGTCTCCGGCGGCCGTCGCGCCGACGGGGCCGTGCGGTTCCCAGAGACCGGGCGTGAACGTCGTGCCCGCCATCGCGCCCGACGGCACGATCTACGTGGTCAGCCGCGCGCACCTGAACAGCCGCTACGCGTACCTCGTCGCGGTGCGCCCGGACCTCACGCCCCGGTGGAGCGCGTCGCTGCGCGGGATCCTTGCGGACGGCTGCGCCGTCGGGCTGCCGCCGAACGGCTCGCCGGGAGGATGCCGGAGTCTCGCCCCGACGGGCGTGGATCCCGCGACCAACGAGCTTCCGGCGGGCCGGATCAGCGATCAGGGCACGTCGTCTCCCGTCGTGCTGCCGGACGGCGCCGTGCTGTACGGCGCCCTGACGCGCTACAACTATGCGCGCGGGCACCTCTTCAAGTTCGACCCCGAGGGCCAGGTTCTCGCGACGTACGACTTCGGATGGGACATCACGCCGGCCGTGCGCGCGCACGACGGGACCTATTCGGTGATGCTCAAGGACAATCACTACGACGTCGGGTCGTACTGCGGCGACCCGGCGTACTGCCCGATCGAGAGCTCCCGCTACGACCTCGTCTCGCTCGACGCGGGCCTCGTTCCCGAATGGACGCACACCAATTCCACGGCAGAGGCCTGCGCGCGCCGCCCGGACGGCACGGTCGTGTGCGAGCCCTCGGCGGAGGTCGGTTTCGAGTGGTGCGTCAACCAGCCGGCGGTCGACGTCGACGGCGTGACGTACGCCAACAGCGAGGACGGGTTTCTCTACGCGGTCGGGCCGGACGGCCTCCTGCGCGGGCGGATTTTCCTCGACCTCGCGCTCGGGGCCGCGTACACGCCGGTCGCCCTCGGCGACGACGGCCGGATCTACGCGCAGAACAACGGCCGGCTCTTCGTCATCGGGCGTCCGCCGACGGCGCGCGGCACGGCGGTTTCGCCTGCCCGGTCCCCGAGTCCCCCGCGCGTCGTGGAGCGCCCCTGACCGACGATTGCCCGCGGCACCCGGATGGCGTTAGACTCCGCGCTCCGGTTCGAGGGTCCGTTTCTCAAGCCCAGGTAGCTCAGTTGGTAGAGCAAGGGACTGAAAATCCCTGTGTCGGCGGTTCAATTCCGTCCCTGGGCACCATCTCCTCGCCGCGACTCGGGTGCACATTCATGATTCTCAAGGTCGCCAAGCTCGGTGTGAAGGTTCTCCGCGCGAAGGCGGAAGACGTCGACCCCCGCGCCGTCGGCCGGGGCGACTACGAGCCGTTCCTGTCGGACCTCGAGGACACGATGCGGGAGTACGACGGCACCGGCATCGCGGCGCCCCAGGTATTCACGCCCCTGCGCGTGTTCCTGTATGAAGTGCACCCCGAGACGCGAAAGCGCAAGGAGCCCGAGATTCCGCTGACGGCCCTCTTCAACGCGACCTACGAAGGCGTGGGGGAGGCCGTCGAGAAGGATTCGGAAGGCTGCCTGTCCGTGCCGTTTCTGATCGGCCGCGTGGTGCCGCGCTTCGAGACGATCCGCGTCCAGGCTCTCGACCGCTCGGGCAAGGCCGTCGCGTTCGAGGCCTCCGGCTATCACGCCCGCGTCCTGCAGCACGAGATCGACCATCTCGACGGCCTCGTCTATCTCGACCGCATGCGCGACATGAAGTCGCTGGCCTACACCGTCAACTTCGGCTAGACGCCGCCGCCGCGCCGGGCGGGCGCATGGACGAGGCTCGACCGCGCCTCCGGGTTATGAAATAGAATCCCGGACCGATGGGTCTCTTCGGCAAGAAGGGCGAGTTGCCGGCGCTCCAACCTCCGAGACCGGGTGGTCCGGGCGGCGCCGACTTTTTCGTCACGCGCCTCGAGGAGCTCGTCGGCTGGGCCCGCAAGAACTCCCTCTGGCCCTTCCCGTTCGCCACGGCCTGCTGCGGCATCGAGTTCATGTCCGTGGCTGCCGCGCACTACGACATCTCCCGGTTCGGAGCCGAGGTCGTCCGATTCTCGCCCCGGCAGGCCGACCTGCTCATCGTGGCCGGGACCGTGACCGACAAGATGGCCCCGGTCCTTCGCAAGATCTACGACCAGATGCCCGAGCCGAAGTGGGTCATCTCGATGGGTGTCTGCGCCTCTTCGGGAGGGTTCTACCGCGCGTACCACGTGACGCAGGGCATCGACGAGATCATTCCGGTCGACGTCTACGTCCCGGGTTGCCCGCCTACCCCCGAGGAGCTTCTCCACGCGATCATGCAGCTCCAGAAGAAGATCGCCTCGGGCGAGAAGTCGCGCGACCGCCGCTCGGCCAGGTTCGCCGCGGAAACGCTGTCGTGAGCGCGACGCTCGAGGCCGTCCTCTCGCCGGCGGCCGAGAAACTGCGCGAGCGCATCGCGGCCTCGCCGGTGGGGGGACGCGCCACGGTGGTCGAGGCAGACCTGCCGACCGTCGAGGTCATCCCGTCGGAGTGGCCGGCCCTGGCGCGTTTCCTCCGCGACGACGCGGGATGCCGCTATGACCTTTTCCTGGACCTGTGCGGGGTGGACAACCTTCGCCGGCGCGGGCAGAAGACGCGCTTCGAGGCCGTCGTGCACCTTCACTCCCTGCCGCGAAACGAGCACGTGCGCGTCAAGGTGTTGCTGCCCGATTCCGCGGAGCCGCGCCTTCCGAGCGTTTGCGACACCTATCCGGCCGCGAACTGGTTTGAGCGCGAGGCCTACGACCTCTTCGGGTTCGACTTCACCGGACACCCCAATCTCCATCGGCTTCTCTGCCACGACGCCTTCGTGGGTCACCCGCTCCGGAAGGACTATGCCCCCGGACAGCGCTGGTTCTTCGCCGAGGAGGACCTCCGGATGCCCGAGTGGTCGAAGCACACCGACGAGCGCGCGGGGCACTTCGAGACGCAGACGATCTCGATCGGGCCTTCGCACCCGGCGACGCACGGGATCATCCATCTCGTCGCCCGCCTCGACGGCGAGCGCATCGTCCGGGCGGAGACGATGATCGGCTACCTGCACCGGTGTTTCGAGAAGATGGCCGAGAAGCACCACTGGAACCAGATCATCCCGTACACGGACCGCCTGAACTACGTCTCGGCGATGATCAACGGCGTCGGGTACGTGCGCACCGTCGAGAAGATGCTGGGCGTCGAGGTCCCGGAGCGGGGCGTGCTCGCGCGGACGATCCTTTCGGAGTTCTCGCGCATCATGGACCACTGCGTCTGCATCGGAGCGAACCTGGTCGACATCGGCGCGCTGACGAATTTCATCTACCTCTATGAGAACCGCGAGAACATCTACGACCTGCTGGAGGCCTGCTGCGGAGCGCGCCTGACCGTGTCGTACGTTCGCGTCGGCGGGCTCGCGGTGGACGTGCCCGACGACTTCGTCGCCCGCTGCCGGGCCCTGCTCGTGTCCATCCCGGAGCTGCTCGACGACGTGGAGAAGCTCGTCACGAACAACCGCATCGTCCGCAACCGGCTCTCGGGCAGCGGCATCGTCACGAAGGAGCAGGCGATCGCGTGGGGCATGACGGGGCCGATGCTGCGGGCCTCGGGCGTGCCGTACGACGTGCGGCGCGCGCGTCCCTACGACTTCTACGACAGGTTCGACTGGGACGTCCCGATCGCGCAGGACGGCGACAACTTCGCGCGCTACCTCGTCCGGATCGAGGAGATGCGCCAGTCCCTGAAGATCATCCGGCAGGCCCTCGACGTCTTTCCGGCGCAGGGGGCCGTCAACTCGGACGACTGGCGCGTCGTGCTGCCGCCGAAGGACGCCGTGTACCACGACATGGAGTCGCTCATCTACCACTTCAAGCTCACCATGGAGGGCATCCGGGCGCCGGAAGGCGAGCGGTACGAGTGGATCGAGGGCGGCAACGGCGAGCTCGGCTTCTACGCCGTCTCGGACGGGCGGGGAGGCCCCTACCGGCTGAAGGTCCGGCCGCCCTGCTTCCCGAACATGGCCGCCTTCGAGAAGATGGTGATCGGCGGGACGGTGTCCGACGCGGTGGCGACGCTCGGCACGCTGAACGTCATCGCCGGAGAGCTCGACCGATGAGCGGTGTGATCGACGTCAGCCGCCGCGTGCCCGACCGGCTCACGCTCCTGCAGCGGCTCTACATCCCCGAGATCCTGCGCGGGATGGCCGTGACGCTGCGCCACCTCGCCGGGAACCTGACGGGGCGGCGCCGCATGCCCACGATCCAGTATCCCGAGCAGAAGCGCGCCTACTCGGGGCGCTTCCGCGGAAAGCACATCCTCAAGACGCGCGAGGACGGCACCATGAAGTGCGTGGCCTGCTACATGTGCCAGCAGGCGTGCCCGGCCGAGTGCATCACGATCGTCGCCGGCGAGCACCCGAAGATCGCCTACGAGAAGTACCCCGTCGTGTTCGACATCGACATGATGCGCTGCGTCTTCTGCGGATTCTGCGTGGACGCCTGCCCCAAGGACGCGATCTGGATGACCCGCAACTACGAGATGGCCTTCTTCACCCGCGAGGACGCCGTGTTCTCCATCGACCGGCTGCGCGAGACGAAGGAAGAGGTCGCCAGGCACGGCTACGGCTACCGCCCGTACTATCCGGGCGACGGGACGACGCCGCCGACGGACGCCTCGCTGCTGCCCGTCGTGGCCGGCAGCGGCGAGCGCGACCGGCTGCGCGCCGACGGGGTCCCGCTGTCCGATCGCGACCCCGGCCCCGGCCCTCTGAACGCCCCGTCCCAGGCCCAGAAGGCCTTCCCGGCGTAGCGCCGCGGCTCCGGCCTAGTGGGTGCGGGGGATGCCCCTCGGTGCGATGCACCGACTCGACAGTGTTCTTGATCTCCTCGTCGGAGAGGCCCTTGTCCTTCAGCTGCGCGGCCAGGCGCGCTTCCGAGAGGCAAATGCCGCAGCCCGCGGCGTGGAGGTCGGTGAAGCAGGTCAAGAGCGTCTTGTGGTGGAACATGGGGCTCTCGGCGCACTCGCAGTAGCAGTGGAGCGCGTCGAGGGTGGCCGGATACTTCCGGGCGGCCTCGTAGCCCGGCTTGACCTCGGGCTCGTAGCCCTTGTCGAATCGCGCGGGGTCCAGCGTGGGGCGGCGCTCCTTGCACGTCGTGCAGGAGTTGGCGGCCACGGCGGTCGGTTTGGTCTTCGGAGCGGCCGCAACGAGCAGGTTGGCGAAAACGATCAGCGCGACGCCGAGCAGAGGTCTCCGGTGCATGGATCGGGGCCGTAGGGGCGGCCCTTCGGGCCGCCCGGGCGGGGCAAGCCCCGCCCCTACGACTACTTGAGCGACTCCATGATCTCCTCGAGCGCCTTCTTCGGCGGGCGCAGGCGGGAGTCGGGAAGCGCCACGATGGGATCGTTCGAGATCCCGGACAGCTCGATGAAGTCCTTCTTGGCCGGCTCGACGTAGATCAGGCCCGTCAGGAACTCGGTCTTCTCCTGGGCCTCCTGGCACAGGGCGAGGGCCTGCCCCTTGTTGGTCGCGTCGTAGTCCGCGCGGAGCTTGCGCAGGCGGATGTGGGACCCGTCGTGGAGCTCGACCTCCTGGGTCGTCCCGGGGTCGTACTCGACCGAGATCTCCTCGTAGTAGGGGATGAAGCCGATCTCGTGGATCGGGATCTCGTGGTCCTTGGCCCACTTGTAGGACTTGGTGGACGTGTCGTGGTTGTTGAACGTGACGCACGGCGAGATCACGTCGAGCAGCGCCGTGCCCCGGTGCGCCATGGCGCCCTTGAGCAGGCCCACGAGCTGCTTCATGTCGCCGGAGAAGGAACGGGCGACGTAGCCGCAGCCGAGCTCGATCGCCATCGCGCACAGGTCGATCGCCGGAAGGTCGTTGACGGCGCCGGTCTTGAGCTTCGAGCCGACGTCGGCCGTGGCCGAGAACTGCCCCTTCGTCAGCCCGTAGACGCCGTTGTTCTCGACGATGTAGACCATCGGGACGTTGCGCCGCAGCAGATGCACGAACTGGCCCGCGCCGATCGAGGCGGTGTCGCCGTCGCCCGAGACCCCGATGGCGAGCAGCCCCGGGTTGACCATCATGGCGCCCGTCGCCACGGCCGGCATGCGGCCGTGGACGGCGTTGAAGCCGTGCCCGCGGTCGGCGAAGTAGGCCGTGGTCTTCGAGGAGCAGCCGATCCCGGACATCTTCGCGACCTTGTAGGGCGCGACCGACATCTCGTAGAGGGCCTGCGTGATCTGCCGCGTGATGACGTCGTGGCCGCAGCCGACGCAGAGCGTGGACTTCGACCCGCCGTATTCCTTGACGGTCAGGCCGGCGCGGTTGACGGCAGGGGTCTTGGGCTCGGCGGTGGAGGACATTACTTCTTCTCCCCGGCTTCGATCCCCTCGATGACCGTCTCGGCGTCGAGGGGGAAGCCGTCGTAGTGGCGGATGGAACGCAGCCTGGAGGTGTCGCCGCCGATCTCGAGGCGCAGCAGGTCGTACATCTGGCCGTCGCGATTCTGGTCCACGACGTACACGCGATCGTGGGCCGCGACGAAGGCGGTCGTCTCCGGGGTGAAGGGCAGCGCCCGCAGGCGCAGGTAGTCGGTCTTGACGCCCTTGCGGCCGAGGATCACGCGGGCCTCTTCGACGGCGAAGTCCGAGGACCCGTAGGCGACGATGCCGACCTTCGACGCGCCGTCCGAGACGGCGGGCTTCGGCACGTACCTGCGGGCGGTGTCGTGCTTGCGCGCGAGGCGGTCCATGTTGTTCTTGTAGTCGTCGGGCCGCTCGGTGTACTGCGCGTGCTCGTTGTGGCCCGAGCCGCGCGTAAAGTAGGTGGCCGAGGGCGAGTCGATGAACCCCGGCAGCGTGCGCCACGGGATGCCGTCGCCGTCCACGTCCCGGTAGCGGGCGAACTCCTTGAACTTCGCGACGTGGGCCTCGAGCTCCTCTTTGGTGCGGAGAACCTTGCCCCGGTCGAGGGGACGTTCCGAGTAGGGGAACGGGTCGGCCATCCAGTTGTTCATGCCGAGGTCCAGGTCGGTCATCAGGAAGACCGGCGTCTGGAAGCGCTCGGCGAGGTCGAAGGCGTCGATCGCCATCGAGTAGCACTCCTCGACCGATCCGGGCAGCAGCAGGATGTGCTTGGCGTCGCCGTGCGAGAGGTTGTACGTGGACACGATGTCGCCCTGCATCGTCCGGGTCGGCAGCCCCGTCGAGGGCCCGACGCGCTGGACGTCCACGATGACGGCCGGAACCTCGGCGTAGTAGGCGAGGCCGGTGAACTCCGCCATCAGGGAGATGCCGGGTCCCGAGGTCGTCGTCATCGCGCGGGCGCCGGCCCAGCCCGCGCCGAGCACCATGCCGAGTGCGGCGAGCTCGTCCTCGGCCTGCACCACGGCGAGCGTCGGCTTTCCCGTCTCGGGATCGAGCCGGTGCTTGCCGGCGTAGTCGATGAGCGCCTCGGCCAGCGACGAGGACGGCGTGATCGGGTACCAGGCGAGGAACTGGACGCCCGCCATCATGCAGCCGATGGCCGAGGCGGCGTTGCCCTCGATGATGATCTTGCCCGCGGTGGCGTTCATCCGCTCGAGGCGGAAGGGGTCTTTCTTGGTGAGGTTCTTCCCGGCCCACTCGAGCCCGCCCCGGATCGCCTTCATGTTGATCTCGACGGCGGCGGCCTTGCTCTTGAACTGCTTGGCCACGGCCTTCTCGACCTCGGCCATGTCGAGGCCGAGCAGCCACGCGGCGACGCCCACGTAGATCATGTTGATCGCCAGCCGGCGCAACTTGCCGTCGTGCACGAGCTCGAGGACGAGCTTCTGGAAGGGCACGGGGTAGAAGATGACGTCGTTGCGGAGGGTGTCGAGCTTCAGGCTCTCCTCGTAGATGACCGCGGCGCCCGGCGCCACGGTACGGACGTCCTCGTGGGCCGTCTCCGGGTTCATGCAGATGAGCACGCCCACGTCGCGGCGGCGGGCGATGAACCCTTCCTTCGACGCCCGGATGGTGAACCAGGTCGGCAGGCCCTGGATGTTCGAGGGGAAGAGGTTCTTGCCCGAAACCGGAATGCCCATCTGGAAGATCGTCCGCATCAGGATGCTGTTGGACGACTGGGAGCCGGAGCCGTTGGCCGTGGCCACGTGGATCGAAAAATCGTTGATCACCGGCGGCCGACCCGCGGACTCGGTGTGCTTCTCTTCGAGGACGGCGGTGGACATGCGTCTCCTTTGGCGGGGTTTCGGCCCGCGGGAACCGGAATGATACCAAAGGGATGCGCGACGCGGGGTACACGGATCAGGCAGATAGAATCGGGTGTTTGGGGAGGATCCTGATGCGTTTCCATCTCATGGCCGCCGTGTGCATTGCCGCCGTCGCGACAGCCGCTTCGGCCGCCGACCGGCCGATCCGATTCGAGGAACTGGCGAAAGTCCGGCGGGTCGGGGGCTTCTCCGTCTCGCCCGACGGCGCCACGATCGCCTTCGCGGTCTCCACGCCGGACGTCGAGGCCAACACCTCCCGGTCGGCGATCTGGGTCGTCGCGGCGGGCGGCGGCGAAGCGCGCCGGATGACGAACGGCGAGAAGCGCGACTCGGATCCGAAGTTCTCGCCCGACGGCCGCAAGCTCGCCTTTCTCTCCAACCGGGACGGCGGCTCGCAGATCTGGACGATGGACGTCGGCGGCGGCGATCCGGTCCGGTCGACCGCCTTTCCGACCGACGTGAACGCCTACACCTTTTCGCCCGACGGCAAGTGGTTCGTGTTTTCCTCCGACGTCTTTCCGGAGTGCCCGGACACGGCCTGCCTCGAGAAGACGCTCAAGGCGCGCGCCGACGCGAAGGTGAAGGCGCGGGTGGCGGAGCGGCTGCTCTTCCGCCACTGGGACTCGTGGAAGGACGGCACGCGCACGCACGTCTGGAAGGCGCCGGTCGGCGGCGGGGCCGCCCTGGATCTGACGCCGGGAGACCGCGACGCGCCCCCCTTCTCCGTGGGCGGCGGCGAGGACTGGGACGTTTCCCCGGACGGGCGCGAGCTCGTCTACGCGTCGAACCCCGACCGCGTCGAGGCCCTGTCGACGAACGCCGATCTCTGGATCGCGCCCTTCGCGGGCGGCGCGCCGGCGAGGAACGTCACGGCCGCCAACCCGGCGCACGACGGCTCGCCGCGCTACTCGCCCGACGGGAAGTGGATCGCCTATCGCTCGCAGAAGCGGGCGGGCTTCGAGGCCGATCGCTTCCGCCTCATCGTCATGGATCGCGCGACCGGCCAGTCCCGCGGCCTCACCGACGACTTCGACTTCTGGGTGGACGACTTCCGCTGGGCGGCCGACTCGAAGTCGCTCGTCTTCGCTTCCCAGGTGCGCGGCCGCGAGACGATCTACCGGATCCCGGTGGGGGGCGGCGTGCCGCTTCCCGTCTGGACGGGCGGGTCGGTCGCCGGCCTTTCCGTCGCGGGAACGCGCATCGTCTTCGGCACGAGCACGCTGTCGCGGGCGACGGAGCTCTGGAGTGTCGGCCTCGACGGCCGCGGACCGGCGGCCGTGACCCACGTCAACGACGCGCTCTTCCGGGATCTCACGCTCGGCGATGTGTCCGAGCGCTTCACCGACTCCTCGGACCGCCGAAAGCTGCAGGCATGGGTCGTCAAGCCGCCCGGGTTCGACCCGGCGAAGAAGTATCCGGCGGTCTTCCTGATCCACGGCGGGCCGCAGGGGGCGTGGGTGGACGGCTGGTCGTATCGCTGGAACCCACAGGTGTGGGCGGCGTACGGGTACGTCGTCTACGCCGCGAACCCGCGGGGCTCCACCGGCTTCGGGCAGGACTTTCTCGACGCGATCAGCGGCGACTGGGGCGGCCAGGTCTACGACGACCTCATGCGCCAGGCCGACGATCTCGAGGCGCTGCCCTACGTGGACCGGGACCGCGTCGGCGCCGCGGGCGCTTCCTACGGCGGCTACATGGTCAACTGGATCGCCGGCCACACGCAGCGGTTCAAGGCCCTCGTCTCGCACGACGGCACGTTCGACCTCGCCTCCGCGAACCTCGAGACCGAGGAACTGTGGTTCCCGAACTGGGAGTTCAAGGGATGGCCGTGGAACTCGGACCAGTACCGCAAGTGGAGCCCGATGGAATCGGCCGGCAACTTCAAGACGCCCATGCTCGTCGTCACCAGCGAGCGCGACTATCGCGTCCCGTTCGGCCAGGGTCTCCAGCTCTTCACGGCGCTGCAGGTCCAGGGCGTGCCCTCGAAGCTCCTGATGTTTCCGGACGAGGGACACTGGGTGCTGAAGCCCGGCAACTCCTGCCTCTGGCACAACACGGTGATGGACTGGCTTCACCGGTACCTCGGCGGCGCCGAGGCCGACCCGAAGGGGCTCGTCCTGGCGTACAGCGTCACGAAGTAGCGACGCCCGCGCCCCGCTCGCGGAGGTTCTCCTCGTCGAGGAGCCGCTGGCGCGCGGCCACGACGCCCGAGCGCCCGAGGTAGCCGACCAGCTGGTCCGGGTGGTCCCGATCGACGACCACGAGCCGTCCGATGTCGTGGCGCAGCATTCTGTCGACGGCGTCGCGGATGAGCTCGTCCTCGTAGGCGACCACGAGATTGCGGCTCCCGGCGTCGAGCACGGCCGCGCGCCCGTCGGGCTCGCGCTCGAGCGATCGCATCAGGTCGCTGCGGGTCACGATGCCGACGAGGCGGCCCGTGGAATCCACGATGGGCGTGCCCTGCCGGCGGCCGAGCGCCGGGTCGCGCTGGATCCTTTCGGAAAGCTCGCGGACGCTCGTCGAGGTGGGAATGGTCGGCACCGATCGCTCCATGACCTCGCCCACGCGGTGCAACTCGAAGGGATCCACGGAGTACTCGCGGACGACATGGTGACCGCGCCGCGCGATCTTCTCGGTCAGGATCGACCGACGCAGCAGCAGCACGGTCACGGCGTACGCGGCGACCGAGCCCACGAGCAGCGCCGGCAACAGGTTCCAGTCGTGCGTCAGCTCGGCGGCGAAGAACGTCGCGGTCAGAGGCGACCGCATCGTGCCTCCCATCATCGCGGCCATGCCGACCGTCGCCCACAGGCCGGCGTCCGCGTGGGAGAGCAGGGACGAGGCCAGCGATCCGATTGTGCCGCCCATCATCAGGAGGGGCGCCAGAACGCCGCCGGAGGTTCCCGAACCGAGGGCGACCGACCACACGAGCGCCTTGGCGACGGTGAGGCTCGCGGCGCCCCCGGGCGGCACCGTGCCCGCGAGCAGGGCGTGGATCGTGCCGTATCCGACGCCGAGCACGCGCGGATCGAGGAGGCCTCCGACGCCGACGCAGAGGCCTCCGAGAGCCGGCCACCACATCCAGTGGATCGGGAGCTTCTGGAAGAGGTCCTCGAAGCCGTACACGAGGGCCGTGAGGGCTCCCGAGGCGAACCCGACGAGCACGCCGACGAGCGCACGCGGCGGCCAGACCGGCGGCCGGGACCGCGCCGTGCGGGGCCACGGGAAAGACCGGACCGGCGCCGAGCAGCGGAACCCGCGCCGCCGAAGCGACGGCCGCCGCGAGCGCGACGGGGATGAAGCTGCGCGGCTTCCATTCGAAGAGCAGCAGCTCGACCGCCAGCAGGGCGGCCGCGATGGGAGACGCGAAGATGGCCGACATGCCCGCCGCGGCGCCGGCGACGAGCAGGGTCTTGCGCTCCGCCGACGACAGGTGGAAGAGCTGCGCGAAGAGCGAGCCGAACGCGCCGCCGGTCATGATGATCGGGCCCTCGGCCCCGAAAGGGCCGCCGGTGCCGATCGAGATCGCCGAAGAGACCGGCTTCAGGATCGCGACCTTCGCCTCGAGGCGGCTGCGCCCGATCAGGATGGCTTCGAGCGCCTCGGGGATGCCGTGGCCGCGGATCTTCGGCGATCCCCATCGGGCGATGGCGCCGATGACGAGCCCGCCGACGACCGGTACCGCGACGCTCCAGGCGCCGAGCGTGTTCTGCGCCGGGGAGACGTTCTGGGAGGAAAACCGCCCGAAGTACGCGAGGTTGGTGATGGCGCCGATCAGCCAGACGAGAGCCCAGGCGACGACCGAGGCGATGGCCCCGATGACGATCGCGGCGGCCGAGAGCAGAGCACGCGGGCGTCGGTCGAATAGTCGCCGAGCGGCCCGCGGCGGGAGGGGCGCTCGCGGGCTCAGCCACGGCGAGGCCCTGTGCGCGCCGCGGGAATCCGCAGGGACAGCGACCGTGGCACGGCCCGGCGCAGCTCGGCGATGCCGCGGTAGTGCTCGAGTACGAGCCGGGTGAGCAGCCGCGCGCCCTGCGCCGTGAGGCGGACGCGCACCTTGCGCGCGTCACGAAGGTCGCGGCGGCGGCACGCGAGGCCGGCGCGGACGCACCGGTCGATCAGGCCGACGGCGCTCTGGTGGCGGATCTGAAGGCGTTCGGCGAGGTCCGCCACCGTCGGCGGCGCCGTGCCGTAGCTGCGCACGAAGAGCAGGAGCTGGTACTGGCCGGGCGAGACGCCGGCGCGGCGGGCAGCCTCCTCCGAGAAGCGCAGGAAGCGTCGCAGGGCGTAGCGAAAGCGTGCCAGCCGCTGGTAGTCGGACTCCCGGAGCGCCGCTCGAGCTGCCACGACGCCAAGAATATCGCGGCACGATATAAAGCGCCAGCGGCGCGCCCGTCTCGTCCGCGGGATCGTCCGCTCCGACCGGGCCTCAGCGGGGAGCGGCGGCGTCGTCGCCCGGCCCGTTGGCCGCCACGCAGCGGCCTTCGGCCCAGCGGCGCAGGGCGTCGATCTGTTCCCGGCGCGTGACCGAGAGAGGGCGCGTCGAGCGCAGGGCGACCAGGATGCCGGCCGAGTCGAGCGGGAAGCGCCCGGCGCGGGCTTCGTAGAGGGCGGAGACGATCGCCTGCTCGATCTCGGCGCCCGAGAACCCGGACGCCCCTCCGGCCAGCTGCGTCAGATCGAATCGCGTGGGGTCCTCGCCGCGGCGCGACAGGTGCAGCCGGAATATGTCCTCCCGCGCCGCCGCGTTCGGCAGGTCCACGAAGAAGATCTCGTCCACGCGTCCCTTGCGCATCATCTCCGGCGGCAGCTCCTCGATTGAGTTCGCCGTCGCGACGAGGAAGACGCGCGAGGCCCGCTCCTGCATCCAGACGAGGAGCGCGCCGACCAGCCGCTTCGAGACGCCGCCGTCGGATTCCGACGAGCGGGAGGAGGCGAAGGCCTTCTCGATCTCGTCGATCCACAGGACGCAGGGCGCCATGCGCTCCACCCGCCGCAGGGCGTCGCGCAGGTTGCGCTCCGACTCGCCCACGAAGGGCGCCAGCAGCTTTCCGGCGTCGAGGGCGAGCAGCGGCAAACCCCAGGTGGCCGCGACGGCCTTCGCCGCCAGGCTCTTGCCGCAACCCTGCACGCCGAGAAGCAGGATGCCCTTGGGCGGGTCGAGCGGCTTTTCGTCCGGGCCGGGCAGCAGGCCCACCTTGCGGGTGGCGATCCACTTCTTGAGCTTCTCGAGGCCGCCGATCTGGTCGAGCCCCTCGGGCGTCGGGATGAACTCGAGAAGGCCGCCGCCCTCGACGAGGCCCTTCTTCATCTGGCGCAGCCGGCCGCGGTCCTCCACGGTGAGCGCGTTGTCCTCCACGATCGCCTGGGCGAGCGCCCGCTCGGCCTCGAAGAGCGTCAGGCCCTGGAGGTCGGAGACGATTCCCTCGGCGTCGAGCCGGGAGAGCGTGACGCGAGGGCCCGCGCCCTGGTGGGGCAGGCCGCGCACGACGCGCAGGAGCAGCTCCCGCAGCTCGTCGGGCCCCGGCAGGGCGAACTCGAACCGGACCGCCACGTCCGAGAGCTCCGGTTTTTCGGGCATCGAGGGCCCGACCATGACGATGGTGCGGGCCGAGCCGGCGAATTCCTGCGCGGTCTCACGCAGCAGCCGGAGGGTCGAGGGGTTCTCCAGGTGCGCCATGGGATCCTTGAGGAGGAACGTCCCGTCGCCGATGGTCTTCCGGATGATGCGCAGGGCGTAGGCGAGCTCGACCGAACGCTCGGTGTCGGCCGGATGCGCGGGGGAGAGGCCGCTCGCGGCGCTCCAGGTCCAGAGGGGCAGCGTCAGCCCGCTCGACACCTCGCGGACGAGGGCCTCGAAACGCCGTTCCTCGACCGTCTCGCACACCACGAGGGGGTGGCGAGAGCGAAAGAGAAGGGCGAGGTCGCGGGCAGAGACGTCCAAACTTCCCCGAGTTTACCGAACCCGGGAGGCATAGACTTCTCCCGTGCCTGCGAAGCGGGTGGTTTCCCTCTGCCCGTCCATCACCGAAACGATCGTCGCCATCGGGGGCCTCAAGGCTCTCGCGGGCGTGACGCGCTACTGCACGCGGCCGAGCGGCATGCTGTGGGGGCTGCCCCGGGTGGGCGGGACGAAGAGCCCCGACATCGCGCGGATCGTGGACCTCGGGCCCGATCTCGTGTTCGCCAACGCGGAGGAGAACCGGCGCGAGGACGTCGAATCGCTGCGGGCGGCCGGCATCGAGGTCAACGTCACGCTGCCGAAGACGGTCGCGGAGGTTCCCCAGGCCATCCGCGAGTGGGGGCGCCTTCTCGACACGGTCGACCAGGCCGACGTGCTCGCTTCGCGCATCGAGATGGAATGGAAGGCCATGACGGCGAATCCCCCCGCGGCGACCTTTCGCTACGCCTACTGGATCTGGAAGGACCCCTGGATGACGATCTCCGACGACACGTACGTCGCCGACCTGATTCGGCTGGCGGGGGGCGAGAACGTCTACGGGAAGGAGGCCGTCCGGTACCCGACGACGCACCCGAGCGAGGCCCTCGCGCGCGAGCCGGAGATACACATCTTCCCGAGCGAGCCCTTTCCGTTCGCAGAGGAGAAGCACGGCGCGCTCGTCGAGAAGCTCTTCGGCAGCCACACGCGGCGAGTCTTCGTCGACGGCGACAACTACTGCTGGCACGGGGTCCGAACGCTCGAGGGGATGAAGTCCGTCAGATCTCTAATTAAATAAGGTAACTCAGAATATTGTCCTTATTTTATTAGGGCTATAGGCTCGCTCAAAGAAAGCCATTAGACGCGAACAGGAGGCCGCCCATGCGCCGCACCGGACTTTCCGTGGCCCTCTCGATTCTCGCCGCCGCCGCGCTCGCCGCGCAGACGCCAAAGCCGGAATCCGCGACCGTGATCCGCGCCGGCACGCTCATCGACGGCACGTCCGGCGCTCCCCGCCGCGACCAGGCGATCCTCGTGCGGGGGGGCCGCATCGAGAGCGTGGGCGATTGGTCGCCGGGCCGGGTGCCCGCCGGCGCGACGGTGATCGATCTCTCCCGCTCGACGGTGCTGCCGGGCCTGATCGACACCCACACCCACATCCTCCTCGATCCGATCCGGCTGGACTACGACAACCAGCTCCTGAAGCTGAGCGTGGCGTTTCGCGCCGCGCGCGCGACCGCGCTGGCCATGCGATTTCTCGAGCAGGGATTCACGACGATTCGCGACGTCGAAACCGAGGGCGCCGGCTATGCCGACGTCGGCGTCAAGCAGGCGATCGACGAGGGATACGTCGCGGGTCCGAGGATGTTCGTCTGCACGCGGGCCATCTCCTCGACGGGAGGCTACGGCCTGAACGGCTATGCGCCCGAGGTCGACGCTCCGAAAGGGGCGCAGCTCGTGGATGGGCCGGTCGAGGCGCGCAAGGCGGCGCGCGAGCAGCTGGACAACGGGGCCGACTGGATCAAGGTCTACATGAACCACCGCTCCTGGGTGGACGAGAAAGGCAATCTCGTCTCCCAGCCGACGCTCACCCTGGCCGAGCTCGAGGCCATCGTGGACGAGGCGCACGGCTGGGGCAAGAAGGTCGCCTGCCACGCCTACAACGGCATCGGGCTTCACCGCTCGCTCGACGGGGGATGCGATTCGATCGAGCACGGCCTCGACCTCGACGACGCCGCCGTGGCGCAGATGGTCCGGCAGGGCACGTGGCTCGTGCCGACGATGATGCCGTACTTCTACGACTGGGCGCCGGCCGGGACTCCCGCGGGCGCCAAGGACCGCAAGCGCGCCGAGGTTCACCCGGGCTCGCTGCGAAAGGCCTACAAGGCGGGCGTCAAGATCGCCTTCGGGACCGACGCGGGGAGCTTTTCCTGGGCCGATCCGCTCGCGCACGAGTTCGCGCTGATGGTGGAGGCCGGCATGACCCCGATGTCGACGATCCAGGCGGCCACGTCGCGGGCCGCCGAGATGCTCGGCATGGCGGGGCGGCTCGGCGTCGTGGCGCCGGGAGCCTATGCCGACCTGGTCGCCGTCACGGGCGATCCTCTCGCCGACGTGAAGGCGCTCGAGAGCGTCTCCTTCGTGATGAAGGACGGCAAGGTCTACCGCACCGCGGCGCACTGACGCCGACCGAAGGAGAGGGGTTCATCATGACGCTCGATTCCATCCGTCGCCGTGTGTTCGCCGCCGCCGTCCTGGCGGCCGCTCTGGGCGTACTGGCAGCCGCGGCGCAGGAGCCTGTCGCGGAGCCCAAGGCGGACAAGAAGCCGGCCGCCGGCAAAGAGGCGGCCGCGCCGACGCCGGTCCCCACGCCGCCCGCGCCCGCCGTCACGCACCGGCGTCTCACGCTGGCGGGAAAGCCGATCGCCTACACCGCGACCGCCGCGACGGTCGATCTGAAGGATTCGAAGGGCGAGACGAACGGGCGCATGTTCTACGTGGCCTACACGGCCGACGGCGCCGACGCGAAGGCGCGGCCCGTGACGTTCCTCTTCAACGGCGGTCCCGGCTCGGCCAGCCTCTGGCTCCACATGGGTTCGTTCGGGCCGATGCGCGTCGAGACGCCCGATGCGCAGCCCACGGCGCCCGCCCCCTACCGCCTCGTGGAAAACGCCGAAAGCCTGCTCGACCGGACCGACCTCGTGTTCATCGACGCGATCGGCACCGGCTTCTCGCGCATCGTCGGCAAAGGGGAGGCCAAGGACTTCTACGGCACCGACCAGGACGTGGCGGCCTTTGCCCAGTTCATCGAGCGCTGGGTCAGCGCGAACAACCGCTGGAACTCCCCCAAGTTCCTGCTCGGCGAGTCCTACGGGACGACGCGCGGGGCGGCGCTGCTGGCGTACCTCGAGCGCAAGGGCATGGCCTTCAACGGGGCGATCTTCGTCTCTTCGTACCTGAACGCCTGGGACGACTTCAACGGGCCCCCTTTCGCCAACGACCGGGCCTACGAGCTCTACCTTCCGACGATGGCCGCGACGGCCTGGTACCACAAGAAGCTCGACCCGCTGCCGCCCGATCTGGCGACCTTCCTGGCCGAGGTGCGAGCCTTCGCGCTCGGCGAGTACGAGCAGGCCCTCCAGAAGGGGAACAGGCTCGACGACGCGACGCGCAAGGCCGTCGCCGCGAAGCTCGCCCGGTACACCGGCCTGCCGGAGACCTACATCGTCAATGCGAACCTTCGGATCGACCCGAATCGTTTCGAGAAGGAGCTGCTCCGGGGCGAGCGGCGCACCCTCGGCCGCCTCGACGCCCGGTACCGCGGGATCGACCACGACGCGGCCGGGGAAACTCCCGAGTTCGACGCGGCGAGCGCCGCCTTCTCCGCGGCCTTCGTCGCCGCCTTCAATTCGTACGTCCGCGAGACCCTGGGCTACAAGACCGACGACCTGTACAAGCCCACCAGCTACGACGAGGTCGGCAAGGACTGGGACGACCGGCACAAGACCGACAGCGGCCGCGCCCCCATGCCCGACGTCGCGGAGGACCTGCGCGTCGTCATGTCCATGAACCCGAACCTGCGCCTCTTCTCGGCCAACGGCTACTTCGACTTCGCGACGCCCTTCTTCGAGACCGAGTACACGCTGTCGCACATGGGGCTGGATCCGAAACTCGAGCAGAACGTCGTCTTCGGGTATTACCCGTCGGGCCACATGATCTACCTGCACGAGCCCTCGCTCCGGCAGATGAAGACGGACCTGGCCCGCTTCTACGATCAGGCGACGGCGCGCTAGCCGGGGCTACGTCCCGCGGCGATTGAGCAGGTCCAGGAACTCTTCGCGGGCGGATTGCGTGTTGAAGATGCCGCGGATGGCCGACGTCACCGTCACGGCGCCCGGCTTCTTGATGCCGCGCATCTCGACGCAGAGGTGGCGCGCCTCGACGACGACCATGACGCCCTGCGGGTCGAGGCGATCGGCCATGAAGCCCGCGATCTGCTCGGTCAGGCGCTCCTGCAGCTGGGGCCGCCGGGCGTAGAACTCGACGATCCGCGCCATCTTGGAGAGCCCGACGATCGACTCGTTCGGGATGTAGGCCACGTGCGCGTGGCCGTAGAACGGCACGAAGTGATGCGAGCACAGCGAGTAGAACGGGATGTCCTTCTCGATGACCATCGCCGAGTACCGCTCGTCGTTCGGAAAGAAGGTGACCTTCGGCTCGGCGCCCTCCGAGAGCCCCTGGAAGAGCTCGAGGTACATCTTCGCGACGCGTTCGGGCGTCTCGACGAGGTTCGGGTCCTCGAGGTCGAGTCCGAGCAGCTCGATGATCTTCCGGAAGTGCTCCGCGATGTCGTGGATGCGCTCCGTGTCGGCGAGCGTGGGCACCGAGGTCAGCGTGTCGTTCATGGGCTTTTCATTCTTCATGCCGGTTGTCGGCCGACCGCCGTCTGTCGAGGTTTCCCCGTCTACGCGGCGCGGGCCTTCGCCAGCAGGCCGGCGATGTCCCGGGCGACCGGGATGTCGGCGCCGACGACGTCCTTGATCCTGCCGTCCTTGCCGATGATGAACGCGGTCCGGGCGGAAATGCCCTTGTCCGCCAGATAGACGCCGTACTTCTCGGCGACGGCGCCCCGCGGGTGGAAGTCGGCGAGCAGCGGATACGCGATTCCCTGCTGGGCCGCGAAGGCCTTGTGGGACCAGAGCGAGTCGACCGAGACGCCGAGCACCTCGACGTCGGCCGAACTCTGCTTCGGGAGCATCTCGGCGCACTGCTTGGTCTCGACCGAGCACACGGGGGAGAAATCGAGCGGGTAGAAGAGCAGGACGACGCTCTTCTTGCCGCGGTAGTCGGAAAGGGTGACCTTCTCTCCGACGGTCGAGGGCAGGGTGAAGTCGGGGGCCATGTCGCCGGGTTTGAGGGTCATGTGCGGACTCCTTCGGGTGCAATGGCGCGGCGCGGTGGCCGCGGGTGGCGAATTCTATACCGCCGATCCCCCGCGATACGATGGCGCCGCATGAAGATCGACCTCCACAGCCATTCCACGGTGTCCGACGGCCTCGACAGTCCCGCGGCGCTGGTCGGCCGGATGGCGGACGCCGGTCTGGACGCCTTTGCGCTGACCGACCACGACACCCTGCAGGGGCTCCCGGAGGCCCGGGAGGAGGCGCGGCGCCGGGGCATCGAGCTCATCTCGGGGGCGGAAATCTCGGCCGAGTGGGGAGGGCAGGACGACATCCACATCGTGGCCCTCTTCGTGGACGAGAAGAACGCCGCCTTCAACGCAGCCCTGTCGCTGCGCCAGGAGGAGCGCCGGACCCGCGGCGAGCGGATGGCGAAGAAGCTCGTCGAGCACGGCTACCGGATCGACCTCGACGCCATCCGCGCGGACGTCGGCGACGGCGTCTGGGGGCGGCCGCATCTGGCGCGCGCCCTCATCCGCGCCGGGTATGCGGCCACGAACGACGAGGCGTTCGACAAGTTCCTGGGCCGCGATCACCCGTGGTACGTGCCGTACGAAAAATGGAAGGCGGCGGAGGTCGTGAAGGCGGTTCGCGCGGCCGGAGGCGTCACGTCCCTCGCCCACGCCGTCTGGTACAAGGACACGGAGGCCCTCGTCCGCGCACTCGCGGGGGAAGGCCTCGACGCGATCGAAGTCTTCCACCCCGACCACGGCCCGGAGGAAGAGAGGCGCTTCGGCGCCCTCGCCCTCGAGCTCGACCTGGCGACGACCGCCGGCAGCGACTTCCACGGCACTCCGGAAGGCCGCAAGAACCCGGGCTCGGTTTTCGGCGACGCCGCGATGCTGGCGGCGCTGCGCGCGCGCAGACCGTAGCCTCCTCCCGCGCCTCCCGGCGCCCGGACATCATCTGTCCGCCCCCTCGCGGTCCCATGAAGCCTGCGGAAAAGTCCGCGATTGCGGAAAAGAAAAAGTTTTCTCCGTGACGGCCGAACTGGAGACCGCCAATGCGCATGAGGAAATCGCTGAGCCCGTTGACTCCCGTCGGAGGCGCGACCAGAATCGCCGTCACTTCCGCGATGCTCGAAGAAGTCACCGCCGAAAAAACGCTGCCGCAGAACCTGGAAGCCGAACGCTCGGTGCTCGGGGCGATCCTGCTCGACTCGACGGCGCTGTCCCTCGTCATCCCGATTCTCAACCAGGACGACTTCTTCCCGGACACGCACCGGCGGATCTACACGGCGATGGTGGAGCTGTCGCAGCGCACCGCCGAGATCGACGTCCTGACGCTGCGGGAGGAGCTCGACCGCACGGGCGCGGTCGAGAAGATCGGCGGCGCGGCCTACCTGACGGCGCTGCTCGACGGCGTCCCGGACGTGGGCAACGTCGAGCACTACGCGCGGATCGTCAAGGAGAAATCCACGCTGCGGCGCCTGATCCGCGCCGGACAGCGGATCGTGCGGGACGGGCTCGCCGGGAGCCGGGACGCGGAGGCCCTGCTCGGGGAGGCCACGGGCGAGATCTTCGACATCGCCGAGGGGGCCGTCCAGGGTGGTTTCGAGTCTATCGGCGAAGTGGTCACCCGCAACCTCGAGATCATCGAGGACGCCCGGGGCCGGCAGGGAATGCTGTCGGGGCTCTCGACCGGCTTCACCGAGCTCGATCGGATGACCTCGGGGCTGCAGGGCACGGACCTGATCGTGCTGGCCGCGCGGCCCTCGGTGGGAAAGACCTCGTTCGCGCTGAACATCGCCCAGCACGTGGCGATCCGGGAAGGGCGCGCGATCGGCTTCTTCTCGCTCGAGATGTCGAAGGAGCAGCTCGGCTTCCGCGTCCTGTGCTCGGAGGCGGACGTGGACGCCAAGAAGGTGCGCGACGGCTACGCGTCCAAGGAGGCGATGCAGCGCCTCGTGCTCGCCCAGTCCAAGATCCACGGCGCCCGCTTCTACATCGACGACAGCGCGGCCCTGAACGTCCCGGAAATGCGGGCCAAGGGCCAGCGCCTGAAGCGCGAGCACGGTCTCGACCTCCTGATCGTCGACTACATGCAGCTCATGGCCGGCCACGGCCGGTTCGACAACCGCACGCAGGAAGTCTCGATGATCTCCCGCGGGCTGAAGCTGCTCGCCAAGGAGCTGCGCGTGCCGATCATCGCCCTCTCCCAGCTCTCGCGGCAGCCCGAGCAGCGCAAGGGCGAGCTCCGCAAGCCGCAGCTCGCCGACCTCCGGGACTCGGGATCCATCGAGCAGGACGCCGACATGGTGATATTCCTGTACCGCGAGGAGCTCTACGACAAGGAGACCGAGCGCAAGGGGATCGCCGACGTGATCATCGCCAAGCAGCGCAACGGCCCCACGGGGGACTTCCAGGTCGTCTTCCTCGGCGATCACATGACCTTCGCCAACTACGCGGGCGGGCCGCCGGCGCAGCCCGAGGGGCAGCCGTTCTAGACGATGCGGGATCCGAGCTGCGGGAGTCGGATGCGGGATCCGCGACACGGGAAGAGGACTCGATATCTCCGTCGGAACTGGAAGCGGCGCCCGGAAAAGCCCGGCGCGCGCGATCGTCGACCTCGACGCCATTGCGTCGAACTACCGGCTCCTCCGCGAGCGCGTCGGCGGGGGCCGGGAGGTCATCGCCGTCGTCAAGGCGGACGCCTACGGCCACGGCGCGGCCGCGGTCGCCAGGCGGCTGGCGCGGGAAGGAGCGCGCGCATTCGCCGTGGCGCAGACCGCCGAGGGCGAGGCGCTGCGACGGGCGGGCGTCGGGGGAGAGATCCTCGTCCTCTCCCACGCCGAGCCCGCAGACATCGCGCGCCAGCGCGCCTACGGCCTGACGCCGGCCCTCTACGATCGGGAGCAGGCGGCGGCGTTCGCGGCGGCGACGCGCGGGTTTCCCGAGCCGCTGCGCGTCCACCTCGAGATGGACACCGGAATGGGCCGGGCGGGCGTCCGGCCGGAGGAGCTCGACGCCGTCATCGCCGTGCTGCGCGACGCTCCCGGGCTCTCGCTTTCGGGAACGTTCGCCAACCTCTCGTCGGCCGACGACCCGTCCTCGCCCGCGACCGCCCGCCAGGTCGCGGCGCTCGCCGAGGCCGCCGCGCGCCTCCGGGCTGCAGGCGTCGGGCCGGGCATGGTGCACGCCGCGAATTCCGCCGCGGTGCTCGGGATCCGGGACGCCTGGCTCGACGCGGTGCGCCCGGGCCTCGCGCTCTACGGCGTGGCGCCGTCCTCGTCGTTCGACGGAGCCGGGCTGCTGCCCGCGATGTCGGTGGAGACCGATGTCGTCGCCGTGAGGCGCCTTCCGGCCGGCACGCCGCTCGGATACGGCGGACGCTTCGTGACCGCGCGCGAGACGACCGCCGCGGTTCTCCCGATCGGATATCACGACGGGATCCGCCGCAGCCTCTCGGGCGCGGCTTCCGTGATCGTGCGGGGGCGTCTCGCCCCGATCGTCGGGGCCGTCAGCATGGACGTCACGGTGGTGGATGCCACGGGCCTCGGGGTCGAGCGCGGCGACGGCGTCGTCTGTCTCGGCGCGCAGGGCGGCGAGAGCGTGACCGCCTGGGACCTCGCGCGGGCCGCGGGGACCATCCCCTACGAAATCCTGTGCGGGTTCGGACCGCGGGTCGAGCGCGTCTACCGGGAAGGGACGTAGGGCCGTGGCCGCGCGCGTCACCGCCGTCTTCGCCTGCCAGTCCTGCGGCGCGACCTCGCCCAAGTGGCTCGGACGGTGCCCGGAGTGCTCGGACTGGAACTCGTTCGTGGAGGAGCTCCGCTCCGAGGCGCCCCGCGCCGCCGCCCCCGCGGGCGCCGCCCGGGCCGTCTCGATCGGCGAGATCGACCCGGAGGAGCGCCCGCGCCTGACGACGGGCCTGCCCGGGTTCGACCGGGTGCTCGGCGGCGGACTCGTGCCGGGCTCCGTGGTGCTTCTGGGCGGGGAGCCCGGGATCGGAAAGTCCACGCTGCTGCTGCAGGCGGGCCGCGGGCTGGCCGTCCAGTCGCGCGACGTCCTGTACGCGAGCGCGGAGGAGTCGGCGCCCCAGGTGCGCCTGCGGGGCGGAAGGCTCGGCATTCACGAGGGGCGCCTGCTCGTGCTCGCGGAAACCGACGTGTCGCGGATCATCGCGGAGGCGGAGGCCCGCTCGCCGGCGGTGGTGGTCATCGACTCGGTGCAGGCCGTGCGCGAGCCGTCGCTCTCGTCGGCCGCCGGGACCGTCTCGCAGGTACGCGCCGCCGCCTCGGAGCTGACGCGCTACGCGAAGTCCCGCGGCGTCCCGGTCCTCCTCGTCGGCCACGTCACGAAGGACGGATCGCTCGCCGGCCCCAAGTCGCTCGAGCACCTCGTGGACGCGGTGGTGTCCATCGAGGGGGACCGGGGCTCGTCCCGGCGGCTCCTGCGCGCGACGAAGAACCGCTTCGGACCGGTGGACGAGATCGCGCTCTACGAGATGACGGGCGAGGGGCTCTCGGAGCTTCCCGACGCGTCGGCCGCGCTGCTGGCCGAGCGCCGCGCGGGGCTGCCGGGCAGCGCGGTCACGGCGGCGAGGGAAGGAACGCGGTCCGTGCTCGTCGAGATCCAGGCCCTCGTCGGGTCCGCCTCGGCGGGATCGCCCCGCCGGGTGGCGATCGGCCTCGACGGCGGCCGGCTGGCGCTCCTGCTCGCCGTGCTCGAGGGCGCCGGGCTCGCCCTCTCCACGCGCGAGGTCTTCGTGTCCTGCACCGGAGGCATCGAGGTCGGCGAGCCCGCGGCCGACCTCGCGATCGTCGCGGCCCTCGTCTCGTCGGCCCGGGCCAGGCCGCTGCCCGAGGGCAGCGTGTTCTTCGGGGAGATCGGCCTGCTCGGCGAGGTCCGGCGCGTTCCGGCCGCGTCGTCGCGCCTCAAGGAAGTCGCCGCGCTCGGATTTCGGACCGTCTTCATGCCTTCGGGAAACGCCGGCGATGCGGCCGGCTTCGCGGACCTCTCCTGCCGTCCGGTCAACCGCGTCTCAGAGCTTCCTCGCGGAGCTCAACGGAAGACGCTGATCCCGGGATCCCGGATCGCGTATCCCGTATCATGGTCTCGCCTCATCCCGTCAGATGCTCCGGCATCGCGTCCGTGAGCTTGCGGTAGGCGTCGAGGTACTTCTCGCGCGTCGTGCGCACGACTCCGTCGGGCAGCTTCGGCGCCGGGGGGCGCTTGTCCCAGCCGGTGGACTCGAGCCAGTCCCGGACGAACTGCTTGTCGAAGGACGGCTGGCCCTTGCCCGGGGCGTAGTGCGCCATGTCCCAGTACCGCGACGAATCCGGCGTGAAGGCCTCGTCGATCCAGACGATGCGTCCGTCGAGCCGCCCGAATTCGAGCTTGGTGTCCGCCAGGATCAGGCCCCGCGAGGCCGCGTAGTCGCGCGCGCGCCCGTAGAGGGAGAGCGTCAGGTCGCGCAGTATCTCGGCGTCGCCCTCGGGCAGCGCGCGGGCCATCGTCTCGAAGGAGATGTTCTCGTCGTGCC
The DNA here is from genome assembly GCA_963710945.1 of uncultured Acidobacteriota bacterium. Lineage (GTDB taxonomy): Bacteria > Acidobacteriota > Thermoanaerobaculia > UBA5066 > Gp7-AA6 > DAHUXD01. The sequence goes on along the minus strand of CAVQCH010000006.1, from coordinate 204,151 downwards.
CGGTCTCGGCCTTGGTGGCCGGCGTGAAGATCGGCTCGGGGAGCTTGTCGGCCTCCCGAAGGCCGTCGGGGAGCCGGATGCCGCAGACGTGGCCGTTCTTGCGATACTCGGCCCAGCCGGAGCCCGCGAGGTACCCGCGCGCCACGCACTCGAAGGGAATCACCTCGCACTTGCGGACGACGACCGAGCGGCCCGCGAGCGTCGCGGCCTCGCCGCGAAGCTCCTCGGGAAACCGGGCGACGTCGGTCTCGAGGAGGTGGTTCTCGACGTCCGAGAACTTGCGGAACCAGAAGTTCGACAGCTGCGTCAGAATCTTGCCCTTGTCGGGGATGCCGGGGGAGAGCACCACGTCGAACGCCGAGATCCGGTCGCTCGCGACAAGTAAGAGCGAGGGGCCGAGATCGTAGAGCTCGCGGACCTTGCCCCGCCGGGAGAGTCGCGCGCTGGAGAGGTGCGTTTCGGTAATCGTCGTCATAGGGGCGAAAACCTAGCACAAACGGGAGCGTTTCCATGCCGCTCTGCTATCGTTCGCCGTCATGCGCATTCGACTGAGCGATCGGGTGCCGTCTCGCGGCTCGGCGTCCCGGATCGCCTTCCTGCACGAAGGCCGCGATCCCGCCGCCGGAGCGCCCTTTTCGGCGCGGGCGGGCATTCGAGCGGCGGCGAAGGCCGCGGGTTTCACGGGCAAGGCCGGCGAGTCGGTCGTCGAGGGCGGGTGGACGCTCTGCGGCCTCGGGGCCGTGCCGGCGTCGGCGGCACGCCTGCGTTCGGCCCTGCGCCGGGCGGTGCGGGGCGTCCCGAAGAGCCCGGGCCGCGGCCTCGTGCTGTGCTTCGACGGGCGCGTTCCGATCGAGTCCGTCCGGGCCCTGTTGCCCCACGTTGCCCTGGCGGACTACGCCTTCGACCGGTACAAGTCGAAGCCCCGCAAGGAGGCGGGCCGCGCCGGGGCGATCGTCGTCCCCCCGGCCGGATCCCGCGCGCGCGCCCTCGACGGGGCTGCCCGCGGGGCCGAGGCCATCGCGCAGGCCGTGCGCTGGGCGCGCGACGTCGGCAACACGCCGGGCAACGACCTCGGTCCCCTCGAGCTTGCGGGCGAGGCGAAGCGCCTGGCCGCGCGCGAGGGGTTCCGGCTGCGTGTCCTCGACAAGCGCGCGATCGAGAAGGAGAAGATGGGCGGACTGCTCGGCGTCAACGCGGGCAGCCACCGGCCGCCGGTGTTCCTCGTGGGCGAGCACGCGCCGGCGAAGGCCCGCGCCACCGTCGTCCTGGTCGGCAAGGGGATCACGTTCGATTCGGGCGGCATCTCGCTCAAGCCCGCCGCGGCGATGGGCGAGATGAAGTACGACATGATGGGGGCGGCGACGGTTTTCGCCTGCCTCGCGGCCGCGCGCTCGCTGGCGCTGCCGGTGCACGTGGTGGCCCTGGCGCCCGTGACCGAGAACATGCCGGGCGGATCGGCGACGCGGCCGGGCGACATTCTGCGGATGCGCAGCGGCAGGACGGTCGAGGTGGACAACACCGACGCGGAGGGCCGTCTGGTGCTGGCCGACGCGCTCTCCTACGCCGCGCGGTTTCGGCCCGGACGTCGTCGTGGACTACGCCACCCTCACGGGAGCCGTCCTGATCGCCCTCGGCCACGAGTGCGCCGGCCTGATGACGCCGGACGACGGCCTCGCCGCCGATCTCGTTGCGGCGGGCGAGGCGACCGGCGAGCGGCTCTGGCGGCTGCCCCTCTGGGACGAGTATCGGGAAAACCTCAAGTCGGAGTGGGCGGACATGAGGAACACGGGCGGCCGCAGCGCCGGCACGATCAACGCCGGCGTCTTCCTCAAGGACTTCGTGCCCGAGGGCGTCGCCTGGGCGCACCTCGACGTGGCGGGCGTCGCGCACTTCGAGAAGGAGCAGAGCGGATGGCCGGCCGGGGCGACGGGATTCGGCGTCGCGCTGACCATGGAGTTTCTCAAGAGCCGGTACGCTCCCGGAATGGATTGACTCGCCGGAACCCCTTTGCTACGGTCCCGGTTCCATGCCGCTGCGCGATTTTCCCATCGGCCCGGTGGGGCAGGATCTCTTCCCGCGGTTCGTCGCGCGGCTGGCGGAAAAGCTCGACGATCCGAAGCTCGACCGCAACGTCGTGGTGCGCGAGGCGCTCGCCCAGCTCTACCTGGGGCGCGTGATCGACCATGACGCCGCCCTGGCCGACCCCGACCTGCCGCTCGCGACGAAGACGCTCATCGCGACCTTCGATCCGCGCAACGCCACGCTGGAGGCCGAGTACTACCGCGAGATCGACCTCGCGAAATGGGCGCCCGTCAAGCCGCTCCTCTGGTTCTGGCAGATGTTCGACCACTCTCCCGTCGGCCGAAACGTGCGCCTCGGTACGCAGATGCGCTACATGCTCGCCCAGCGCGTCTTCCGCAAGTGCGGCCGCGGGGTCCGGATCTTCCACGAGGTCGAGTTCTCGTTCGGCTACAACCTCTCGGTGGGCGACGGCGTCACGATCCACCGCAACGTCCTGATCGACGACCGCGGCGAGGTCGTCATCGGCGACGAGGCCTCGATTTCGGACTACGCCAACATCTACTCGCACTCGCACGCCATCGAGGACCTGCACGACGTGACGCTGGCGCGGACGGAGATCGGCGCCCGCTCCCGGGTCACCTACCATTCCGTGATCCTGTCCGGCGTCAAGGTCGCCAACGACGCGATCGTGGGTTCGATGGGCGTGGCCTCGAAGCCCGTGGAAGCCGGCTGGATCGTGGGCGGCATCCCCGCCAAGCTGATCGCCCAGAAGAGCGTCAAGCCGTAAGCGGCCGCCTGCCGGCCGTCGCCGTCCGACATCGTTCCCTGTAGACTTCCGGGCGTGCTGCGGCGGCTGACGGTCAAGAACCTCGCGATCGTCGAAGACCTGGATCTGGAGCTCTCCGGCGGGCTGACGGTCGTCACGGGCGAGACCGGCGCGGGCAAATCCATCCTGGTCGACGCCCTGGCGCTGCTCGCCGGCGGACGCGGCTCGGCGGATCTCGTGCGGGAGGGGGCGGCGCGCCTGACCGTCTCGGGCGAGTTCGACGCCGACGCCGCCGTGCGGGCGGAGCTGGCCCGGGCGGGCCTTCCGGAAGGGGAGACCGTGCTCGTCCGGCGCGAGCTGACGCCGGACGGGAAGGGCCGGGCGTTCGTGGACGACGAGCCCGCCTCGGTGCGGACACTCGCCCGGATCGGCGAGCGCCTCGTGGCGATCCACGGGCAGTCGTCCGAGCAGGAGCTCGCGCATGCGGGCGCCGCCCTCGAGCTGCTCGACGGGTTCGCGAGGGTGGACGCCGAGCGCGAGGCCACGGCGGCGGCGGCCGAGCGCTGGCGCCGGGGCCGCGAGGCGCTGGAGGCGCTCGAGTCTTCGCGGCGGGATCGCGCCGCCCGCCTCGAGATGCTGGAGTTCCAGGTGCGCGAGATCGAGGCAGTCGCGCCCCTCGAGAGGGAAGATGTGGAGCTGCCGGCCGAACGCGAGCGCCTGCTCCACGCCGACAGGATCCGGCGCGCCGGCGAGACCGCCCTGGACGCCCTCTCCGAGGCGGAGAATTCCGCGGCGGACCGCCTCGGCGAAGCCGCGCGCGCCTTCGCCGAGCTCGCCGCGATCGATCCGCGCGAAGCGGCGCATCGCGACGAGGCCGAGGACCTGAAGGGGCGCATCGCGGACCTCGCCGCCGCGGCCCGCGACGCGGCCGGCGCGATCGAGGCGGACCCGGACCGGTTGACCGCGCTCGAATCCCGCCTCGAGCAGATCGCCCGGCTCAAGCGCAAGTACGGCGCCTCGGTGGCCGCGGTCCTCGAGAAGCTCGCGGCGCTGAAGGCCGAACGGGACGAGCTCACGAACATCGAGGACGCCCTCGACAAGAGGCAGAAGGAGGAAACCGCGGCGGAGCGGTCCTATCGCGAGGCCGCGGGCGCGCTCTCGGCGCGGCGCCGCGCGGCCGCCGGACGCTTCGCGTCCGCCGTCGAGAAGGAGCTCCAGGGGCTGGCGCTCGAGAAGGCGCGCCTGCGAATCGCCCTCGAGCCGGTCGCCGACGCGGCGCCGCGGCCGTCCGGCGCCGAGACGGCGTCCTTTCTCTTCGCGCCGAATCCCGGCGAGCCCGAGAAACCGCTGGACAAGATCGCCTCGGGAGGCGAGCTCTCGCGGCTGCAGCTGGCGATCCGGTCGGTCGCGGCCGGAAAGAAGGCGAGCGGCCGGACGCTCGTCTTCGACGAGGTGGACGCGGGCATCGGCGGCCGGGTGGCGGAGGTCGTCGGCAGGAGGCTGCGCGAGCTGGCGTCGAACGACCAGGTCCTGTGCGTGACCCACGTGCCGCAGATCGCGGCGCTCGCGGACCGGCACTTCCTGGCCGAGAAGCGCGAAGTGCGCGGCCGGACCGTGGCATCGGTCCGGGCTCTCGAGGGGCGGGAGCGCGTCGCGGAAATCGCCCGGATGCTCGCCGGCGAAAAGGTTCCGGAGACCGCGCTCAAGCACGCCCGGACCCTGCTCGAGGCGGCGGCGCGATGAGCGGCAGGTACTCGCGCTCGGTACTCTTTCCCGGGATCGGCGAGGAGGGACAGCGCCGCATCGGCGCCTTCTCGATCGCTTTCGTCGGGGCGGGCGCCGTCGGCGCCGCGGCCGCGGAGATGGCCGTCCGGGCGGGCTTCGCGCGGCTGACGGTGGTGGATCGCGACGTGGTCGAGGAGTCGAACCTCGCCCGCCAGTTCCTCTACGACGCCGAGGACGCCGCGCGCCTGGCGCCGAAGGCGCAGGCCGCCGCGGCGCGTCTGGCCGAGATCGACCCGTCGATCCCGGTGGCCGCCGTCGTCGCCGACCTCCAGCATCGCAACGCCCGGGAGATCCTCGCCGGCCACGACCTCGTTTTCGACGGGTCGGACAACTTCGAGACGCGCCTGCTCGTCTCGGACGCGGCGCGAGCGCTCGGCATCCCGTCCGTATACGCGGCGTGCGTCGGCGAGGAAGGCCGCGTCGCCGTCTCGCTTCCCGGGCGGACCCCCTGCCTGCGCTGCTATCTCGAGGCGCTGCCTCCGGCCGGATCCGGTCCGACGTGCGACACGGCGGGAGTCGTCCCGACGCTGCCGCCGCTCGTGGCGTCGCTCGGAATGACGGAAGTCGCGCGCCTGGCGGCCGGCGAGACGCCGGCGGGCGGCATTCTCACGCTGACGGTCTGGTCCGGCGGATTCCGCTCGCGCCGGCTTTTCGAGGGGGCCGGGTCTTCGGCGGCCTGCCCGGTCTGCGCCGGCACCCGCTTTCCGGCGCTCGAGGGCGAAGGAGCCGCGGAGATGGTGAAGCTTTGCGGGCGGCAGTCCGTGCAGATCACGCCGCCGCAGCGGACCCGGCCCGACTTTGCCGACCTCGAGCGGCGCCTGGCGCCGCTCGGCCGGGTTCGCCGCTCGCCCCAGCTGCTCAATGCCGACATCGAGGACATGAGCCTCACGGTCTTCCCCGACGGCCGCTGCGTCGTGCGAGGCACGGACGATCCCGCGCGCGCCCGCGCCTATTACGACCGTTACGTCGGAGGCTGATCCTGCGGCGCATCCGCATCGAAGACCTGCTCGCGTCCCCGAAGGAGATCGCGGCCCTCGCCGGCCTGCTGGCCCGCGGCGGCGTCGCCGCGGTGCCCACCGAGACGTTCTACGGCCTGGCCGCCGACCCGACGAGCGAGGGCGGCGTGCGGCGGATTCGTGGCCTCGAAACGCCGCGGGGCATCGAAGCCGCTGCTCGTTCTCTTCGGCGCCCGGCGCCAGCTCGCGCCGCTCGGCGTGACGGCGCCGGAAACGACGCTCGATCGGTTCTTCGGGATCTGGCCGGCCCCCCTCACGGTGGTCCTTCCGCTCGCCGCGCCGATCCCGGCCTCGCGCGGCGCATCGTCGCTCGCCGTACGGATGCCGGCGCACGAGGGCCTGCGCGCCCTGCTCGAGCGGATCGGGCCCGTGACGGGCACGAGCCTCAACCGCGCGGACGAGCCGCCGTGCGCCGACCCGGACGAGGCCGCGCGCGCGATGCCGGGCGAGGTCGACGTCTTCGTCGACGGCGGGCCGACGCCGGGGGGCCTGGCCTCGACGCTTATCGACGCCACCGTCGAACCGCCGCGCGTGCTGCGCGCGGGCGCGTTTCCGTGGAGCGGGGCGTAGCGCGGATTCCATGCTAAATTGCCCGCTTTTATGGGCATCCTCAAGGAATACGCCGGAAAGAAGCCCGTGGTCGGCGAGCGCGTCTACCTCGCCGAGACCGCCGCGGTGATCGGGGACGTCGTCCTCGGGGACGACGTGTCCATCTGGTACAACTCGGTCGTCCGCGGCGACTGCCACTACATCCGCATCGGCGCCCGGTCGAACATCCAGGACAACTGCGCCATCCACGTCACGCAGGGCACCCACCCCACGATCCTCGAGGAGGAGGTCACGCTCGGCCACGGCGCGATCGTGCACGGGGCGACCGTGCGCCGGGGGGCGCTGATCGGCATCCGCGCGACGGTCATGGACGGGGCCGTGGTCGGCGAGTCCGCCTTCGTCGGGGCCGGCGCGCCTCGTCACCCCGCGGACGATCGTGCCGCCCCGGACTCTCTGGCTCGGGTCCCCGGCGCGGCAGGTGCGCGCGCTCTCCGACGCCGAGGTCGAAGACCTCCGCCACTACCACCGGAACTACCTCGGGTACAAAGAGGAGTACTTCCGGGTGGACGGCGGGTGGGCGCGATGAAGGCGCGCCTCAAGGCGCCGAAGGGGACCCACGACCTCCTGCCCGGCGATTCGGAGCGCTTCGCCGCGGTCGAGGCCGAAGCCCGCCGCGTCTTCGGGTCGTACGGCTACGGCGAGATCCGCACGCCGGTTTTCGAGTCCACGGAGCTCTTCGCGCGCTCGGTCGGAGAGACGACGGACATCGTCCACAAGGAGATGTACACGTTTCCCGACCGCAAGGGCCGCTCGCTGACGCTGCGGCCGGAAAACACGGCCGGCGTCGTCCGCGCGCTCGTCGAGAAGGGCATCCAGGAGATGCCGCGGCCGATCCGCCTCTGGTACGCCGGACCCCAGTTCCGCTACGAGCAGCCGCAGGCCGGACGCTACCGCGAGTTCCGGCAGATCGGCGTCGAGCTTCTGGGCGTGCCGGGGCCCGCGGGGGACGCCGAGGTTCTCGGGATGCTGTTCGAGTTCCTGCGCGCCCTCGGCTTTCACGACGCGCTGGCGACCATCAACTGCATCCCGAAGGGCGCGGCGCGCGAGCGCTTCTCGGCGGCCCTGCAGGAGCACGTGCGCCCGCACGCCGGACGGCTCGGGGCCGACGACCGCAAGCGGCTGGACGAGAACCCGCTGCGGCTTTTCGATTCGAAGGATCCCGAGACGCGCGGGGTGCTCGCGGGCGCCCCGGCCACGCTCGACTTTCTCGACGAGGCCTCCCGGGTCCACCACGAGGAGCTGAAGGAACTGCTCGCGAAGGGCGGCGTGCGGTTTGCCGAGAGCGCCGGGATCGTGCGCGGGATCGACTACTACACGCTGACGGTCTTCGAGGTGGCCTCGGAGCGGCTGGGCGCGCAGAACGCGCTGCTCGGCGGCGGACGATACGACGATCTCGTCGCCGAGCTCGGCGGTCCGCCGACCCCGGCGGTCGGATTTGCGAGCGGCGAGGACCGCCTCGTCGAGGCGATGACGGCCGACGTGCGGCCGGCGAGAACGCTGATCTGGGTCATTCCGGACGGGCCTGCCGAGTTCGTCTACGCGCTCGGCGTGGCCGGCGAATTCCGCGCCCTGATGCCGGGAGCCGTCGTCGAGAGCGACCTTTCCGGCCGGGGGATCGCCAAGGGCCTCGGCCGCGCGGGCCAGATCGAGAAGGACCCCTCGAAGTATCCGTTTCGCGTCGGGGCCGTTCGGGCGGTGCTCCTGGGATCCCAGGAGCGGGAAGGCGACACGGTGACCATGAAAGACCTGTCCACCGGAGCGCAGGAGACGTTTCCGCGCCGACAGCTGGCCGAGCGGCTGGCAGGGAGGGAACGATGACCGCGCGGGTGCGCCAGCCGGCCGGAGGCCTGCGCGCCGCCGATGCGGGCAAGACCGTCCTGCTCAAGGGCTGGGTCGCCCGGCGGCGGGATCTCGGCGAGCTCATCTTCCTGACGCTGCGCGACCGCAGCGGCCTCGTCCAGGTCGTCTTCGACAAGGGCCGTTGTCCCGCGGCCGCGGTCGCGGGCGCCGCCGAGGCCCGCAGCGAGGACGTGGTCGCCGTCGAGGGCGAGGTCATTCTGCGCGGCGAGGGCCAGCGCAACCGGGATCTCCCGACCGGCGACGTCGAGGTGCTCGCCGCGAGCCTGGAGTTCCTCTCCCGCTCGGAGACGCCTCCCTTCGTCGTCGAGGACCGCACCAACGCCACCGAGGAGTTGCGCCTCGAATACCGCTACCTCGACCTGCGGCGCCCCGTCATGCAGAAGAACTTCGTCCTGCGCGACGAGATCGCCTTCCGCGTCCGGAAGGTGCTTCACGAGCGGGGCTTCCTCGAGGTCGAGACGCCCATGCTGACGCGCTCGACCCCCGAGGGCGCGCGCGACTTCCTCGTGCCCTCGCGGGTCCACCGCGGGCAGTGGTACGCGCTGCCGCAATCGCCCCAGCTCTTCAAGCAGATGCTGATGATCTCGGGATTCGAGAAATACTTCCAGATCGCGCGCTGCTTCCGCGACGAGGATCTGCGCGCGGACCGTCAGTTCGAATTCACGCAGATCGACCTGGAGATGTCGTTCCCGACCGAGGAGGACGTCTTCGACGCGGTCGAGGCCTTTCTCGTCGAGGCCTTCGCGGCGGCCGGCGTGGCCGTCGCGCGCCCGTTCCCGCGACTGACTTTCCGCGAGGCGATGGAGAAGTACGGCACCGACCGGCCCGACCTGCGCTACGAGCTCCCGCTCTGCGACCTGTCCGAGGCCGCGGCCGGCAGCGGTTTCGCGCCGTTCGAGAAGGCGCTCGCCGGGCGCGGGGGATCCGTGCGGGGGCTCCGGGTCCCGGGAGGCGCGGCCTTTTCGCGCAAGCGGCTCGACGAGCTGACCGAGAAGGCGCGCGAACACGGCGCCGCGGGACTGCTCTGGGTCAAGAAGGCGGCGGGGGAGGTGACCTCTCCGGCGAAGAAGGCGCTGCCCGAGGGACAGCTCGACCGGATCGTGGCGCGCGCCGGCATGGCCGAGGGCGACCTGCTTCTCGTCGTGGCCGACCGGGACAAGGCGGTCTTCGCCGCGCTCGCGGCTCTGCGCGCCGAGGCCGCGCGCGAGCTCAAGCTCGTGGACGAGTCCCGGTACGCCTTCTGCTGGGTCACGGAGTTCCCGCTGCTCGGCTTCGACGAGGAGAGCCGGCAGTGGTTCCCGATGAACCATCCCTTCACCGGACCGCGCGAGGAGGACCTCGACCGGCTCGAGTCGGACCCCGGCAGCGTGCGCGCCCGGGCGTACGACGTCGTGGTCAACGGGTGGGAGCTCGGCTCGGGCTCCATCCGGATCCACCGCGCCGACCTGCAGGAGCGCGTCTTCCGCGTGCTCGGGATCGGCGAGGCGGAGGGCAGGGAGCGGTTCGGGTTCCTGCTCGATGCCCTCCGGTACGGCGCGCCGCCCCACGGCGGGATCGCGCTCGGCCTCGACCGGATCTGCGCCATCGCGGCCGGCGCGACTTCGCTGCGCGACGTCATCGCGTTTCCGAAGACGACCTCGGGCATCGATCTCATGACGAAGGCGCCCGCCTCGGTCTTCCCGCAACAGCTGCGCGAGCTCGGCTTCGAGCCGCCGGCCCGGCCGGAGAAGTGAGCCTCCCGACCCCGCAGCGCATCCCGGTCGGGGGCGGCCCGACGGAGAGCACGGCCTGGGTCGGCACGGGTCTTCTGCGCGACGCGGCGCGACACCTGGCGTCGCCCTCGGGCCGCTACCTCCTCGTGTCCTCGGCGGCCGCCGCGGCGCCGGCCGAGGCCGTCCGCCGCGCCCTCGGCAAGGGCGTCCTCGCCGACGTCACGATCGACGACGGCGAGGCGGCGAAAACGCTCGACACCGTCGCCGCCATCGCGGACGCCGCGATCGCCGCGGGCCTTCGCCGCGACGACGCCTTCGTGGCCGTCGGGGGCGGCGTGGTGACGGACATGGTGGGGTTCGCCGCCGCCATCCTCCTGCGCGGCGTCGCGTGGAACGCCGTGCCGACGACCACCGCCGGAATGGCGGACGCGGCGATCGGGGGCAAGACGGGCGTGAACCACCGCCTGGGCAAGAACCTGCTCGGCGCGTACCACGCGCCGGCGGTCATCCTGGTGGATCCGGAAGCGGCCGCGACGCTGCCGGAGCGCGACTATCGCGCCGGCCTCGTGGAGGCGTACAAGGACGCCTGGATCGGCGATTCCGGCCTCGCCGCGCGCGCCGCGCGGCGTCTGCCCGAGATCCTCGCCCGGGATCCCGAGGCGCTTCTCGATCTGCTCGCCGGCTCGGTCCGCATCAAAGCCGGCATCGTCGCCTCCGATCCGCGGGACGACGGCCGAAGGCGCCTGCTGAATTTCGGCCACACGCTCGGCCACGCGCTCGAGGCCGCCGGGGGCTTCGGACGCCTCCGCCACGGCGAGGCGGTGGCCTGGGGCATCGCCGCGGCGCTCGTCCTCTCGCGGAAACGGGCGGGGCTGACGGCGGCCGACGCGGACGGCGTGCGCGGCGTGCTGCGCGCGGCTCGGTCCCTTTCCGGAGCCGGAGCGCGATCCGTCGCGGCTCGCGCCGTTTCTTTCGAGGGACAAGAAGGCGACCGCGCGGGGACTCGCCTCGATCCTGCTCGCGGGAATCGGGGATCCCCGCGTGGACGAAACCGTGGCCGTCGAGGAATGGATGGAGGCAGCGTCTATAATGTCCCTATCGTGAGTGGGCGTTCCGGTCGCCGTCGGATCCGCCTCTTCGTTCTCCTTTCCGGCGCGCTCATTCTGGCTTCCCTCATTCCCCTGGCCGTGGCCGAGGCGGTCCTCGTCCGACGCAATCGCCGCACCCTGGAGACCCTCGAAGAGAAGTACCTGACGCGCTCCTCGGCCGCGATCGCCGATCACATCTCCGCCTACTACGCGGCCGCCGTGCAGCAGCTCACCAAGGCCGCCGACGCGATCCGCCTGGCCGTCCAGCTCACGGGAAAGGACCCCTTCGGCTCGGCCGACGGCCCCGGAATACTCGGTTCGGTCCTCAAGGGGCAGAGCCAGCTCGCCGTGTTGCGGGGAGTGAACCTCGACGGCCGGGGCAGCTTCGTGGGTCCGGACCTGCGCTCGCCGGAAATGGACTTCCAGTTCCGCAAGGGCTTCGAGTCCGCCCGGGACGGCGTGCGGTACGCGAGCGACCCCTTCGCCGTGCCGGAGATCGGCGCCGTCGCCGTGCTCGCCGAGCCCGTGCTCGACGAGAAGGGGAACCGCATCGGCGTCGTCGAGGCGCTGGTCTCGTGGCAGCCGATCGTGCGGGAGTTCCAGGACGAGGCGCGGCGCGAGGTCCGGGCGACGCTCGTGGACCGGCAGGGGCGGATCCTGTTTCCGCCGGCCACCGGGGGACGGGGCGCGTCGCATCCCTCGACCCTCGTCGCCGACTTCGTGCGCTTTCCCGCCCGCGTGACCCGCTCCGAGTCGGCGGCCTCGGGCGCGGTCCTCGCGTCGATCGCCCCCGTCGGCGACCCGCCGTGGGGCGTCCTCGTGGAGCGCGACCGCGACATCGCCTTCGCCTCGGTCGACGACATGGTGCGCGACACGCTGCTCTGGAGCGCCGCCTGCCTGGCCGGCGCCCTGCTGCTCGGCCTTCTGTTCGCCCGGCGCCTCTCGCGGCCGATCGCCCAGCTGGCCGAATCCACGCGGGCCGTCAGCCAGGGGCAGTACGGGACGAGCGTCGAGGTCATGGGGACGGCCGAGATCGCCGACCTCTCGGAGAACTTCAACGTCATGAGCGCCTCGATCCGCGACGCCTTCGAGCGCGTGCAGAAGGCGGCGCGCGAGAACCAGGAGCTCTTCATCTCCTCGATCCGCGCCCTCGCGGCCGCGATCGACGCCAAGGACCCGTACACGCGGGGCCACTCGGAGCGCGTCGCGCGCTACTCGTCGGCGATCGCGCGGGAGATGGGCCTGCCGCCCGACGACGTGCGCAAGGCGCGCCTGTCGGCCCTGCTGCACGACGTCGGGAAGATCGGGGTGGACGACCGCATCATCCGCAAACCGACGGCCCTGACCGACGAGGAGTTCGAGCTGATGAAGGCCCATCCGGTCAAGGGAGCCGCGATCATGGAGACAATTCCCCAGTTGGCCGATATCATCCCGGGCATGAAGTACCACCACGAGAAATGGGAAGGGGGCGGCTATCCGGACGGCCTGAAGGGGGAGCAGATCCCGATGCAGGCCCGGATCGTGGCCGTCGCCGACGCCTTCGACGCGATGACCACCACGCGGCCGTACCAGAAGGCGATGGAAGTCTCGTACGTCATCGCGCGTCTGCGCGAGATGTCGCAGAAGCGTTTCGACGGCGCCGTGGTCGAGGCGCTGGCCCGCTCCCACGCCAAGGGCGATCTCGTGCCGACCGACGTCGGCGCCGCACCGCGGTCGAGCCAGGCGGCGGGACGATGAGAAAGCGCGCCGCCGCCGCGGCCGTGGCCGCGCTCGCCTTCTTCGCGACGGGCTGCCCCCGGTCCAAGCCGAAGACCTCGGCCGAGCTGCTGCTCAACGAACGGATGGCCCAGGTCCTGCTGCGCGACAACCGGCCGATCGAGGCGGAGAAGGCGTTCAAGGAGTGCGTCAAGGACGACCCGAAGAACCCCGAGGTGCTCGACGGCCTGGGCGTGTCGATCCTCATGCAGGGGCGTTACAAGGATTCCCTGCCATACCTCGACAAGGCCGTGACCATGGCGCCGGAGAACGGCTCGTACCGCAACAACCGGGGGGTGGCCCGGATGGAGCTCGGCCAGTTCAAGGCGGCGGAGGAGGATTTCGCGGCCGCGGCGCTCTCGAACAACCCGGACGACCGGCTCTCCGCGACCGTGAACCTCGGCCGGCTCAAGCAGCGCACCGGCGACTACAAGGGGGCCGAGCAGGAGTTCTCGACCGCGATCGCGCGCGACCCGAAGTCGTACGCGGCCTTCATCGGGCGCGCCGTCGCGCGCGAGTCGCAGGGCAACCTCGAGGGCGCGGCCGAGGACTACCTGACCGCCGTGAAGCTGGAGCCGACGAGCCCGGACGCAAACCTGCGCCTGGGGATGGTCCTGGTGTCGCTGCACAAGCCGGACCTCGGCAAGCGTTACCTGCAGCGCGCGGTGGATCTCGATCCGGCCGGCGACACGGGGGCCAAGGCGCGCCTGCTCCTCGAGAACATGGCGCTGGCCGCCCAGTAGAGCCCGCCCGGGGAGCCGGAACGGCCGGCCGGCTCCCTGATATCTTCCCCCCTCCACGATGACCGACCCGTCCAAAACCGGCCCTCCGGAGGAGCCGCGCCCGCGCGGCGGATTCTTCGCCAAGGTGCGCCGCGGCCTCTTCATGACGCACACCGAGATCCTCGAGAAGCTCGGGACCGCCGTCAAGCAGGGCCTCGGCTTCGACGAGTCCGTGCTCGAATCGCTCGAGGAGGCTCTCCTGGCGGCCGACGTCGGGGCGGAGACGGCTTCGGCGCTGGCCGACGCGGTGCGCGAGCGGGCCGGCGGATCCGAGCGCAAGGACCTCGCGGCCCTGCGCGCGATCCTGCTCGAGGAGATCGAGAAGCTCCTCTCTTCGGCGCCGCGGCCGGCGGAGAAGGCGGCGGTGCCGCTCTTCGTGAGCTTCCTCGTGGGGGTCAACGGCAGCGGGAAGACGACGACCACGGCCAAGCTCGCGGCTCGCGAGAAGGCCGCCGGCCGTTCGGTGCTGCTCGCGGCCGCCGACACGTTCCGGGCAGGGGCGATCGAACAGCTCCAGACCTGGGCCGACCGGCTGGCGCTGCCGATCGTCCGTCACCGCGAGGGGGCCGACCCCTCGGCGGTGCTCTTCGACGCGCTGGCGGCCGCGAAGGCGCGCGGCGTGCAGACGCTCATCGTGGACACGGCCGGGCGGCTCCACACGAAGAAGAACCTGATGGAGGAGCTCGCGAAGATGCGCCGGATCGCGGGGCGCGAGGTGCCCGGCGCGCCGCACGAGACGCTGCTCGTCCTCGACGCGACGACCGGCGTCAACGGCCTCGTGCAGGCGCGGCGCTTCGTGGAGGCCGCGGGAGCGACGGGCGTCGTGCTCACGAAGCTCGACGGCAGCGCGCGGGGCGGCATCGTGCTGGCGATCTACCGCGAGCTGAAGCTCCCGGTGTTGTACGTGGGCGTGGGCGAGGCCGTGGACGACCTGGTTCCGTTCGACCCGTCGGAGTACGCCAGCGCCCTTCTCGGGGACGATGCGGCCCACTGACGCGGCAGTGGCTCGCCCGCGCGCTCGCGCTGGCCGAGCGGGGGCGCTATTCGGTTTCGCCCAATCCGATGGTGGGAGCGGTGGTCGTGCGGGGAGGCCGGGTCGTGTCCGAGGGGTTCCACCGCCGGGCCGGAGGGCCGCACGCCGAGATCGTCGCGCTGCGGCGGGCGGGGCGGCGCGCGCGCGGCGCCGTCCTCTACCTGACCCTCGAGCCGTGCGTGCAGCGGGGCAGAACGCCGCCGTGCGCGCCGGTCGTCGTTGCCTCGGGCGTGCGTCGCGTCGTCGTGGCCGCCAAAGACCCCAATCCCGTCGTCTCGGGCCGCGGCATCGCGGCGCTGCGTCGCGCCGGGATCGCGGTCGCGCTCGCTCCGGCGCCGATCCGGCGGCGCGCGCCGCGAGCAGATCGAGAAGTTCCGCGCGCACGTCGGCGAGGGGCGCCCCTTCGTCCTCGCCAAGTGGGCGTCGACGCTCGACGGCCGCATCGCCGCCGCCTCCGGGGAGAGCCGCTGGATCACGGGAGAGGCGGCCCGCCGGCGGGCGATGCTCCTGCGCGAGGAGTACGACGCCGTGCTCGTCGGGGCGGGCACCGTCGCGGCCGACGATCCGCTCCTGACCCGGCGGCTCGGGAAGAACGGCGCCCTGACCCCGCACTGGCGCATCGTTCTCGACGGGCGGTTGCGGCTGTCCGAGAAGGCGAGGGTGCTGCGGGGTCCGGGGCCGCGCCTGGTCGCGACAGCCGTGCCGGCGACCCATCCGAAGGCGCGGCGCCTCGCCGCGCGGGGCGTGCGGATCTGGAGCCTGCCGTCCCGCTCCCGCGGGCGGGTGGATCTCGGCCGCCTTCTCGCGGAGCTCGCCCGGAACGGCGTGACGAGCCTGATGGTCGAAGGGGGCGCCGAGACGCTCGGCGAATTCTTCCGGGCCGGGATCGTGGATCGCGTCGCGGCCTTCGTGGCGCCGCGCATCCTCGGCGGCGAGCGCGCGCCCGGAGCCGTGGGCGGGCCGGGATTCGCGCTCGCCGGCGCCCCGGTCCTGCGCGACGTGCGCACGGAGCGCGTCGGCGAGGACCTCTACGTGACGGGCCGCGTCACGTAGACTTGCCCCCCATGTTCACCGGCATCGTGACCGGCCTCGGCACCGTTCGGTCGCTCGAGAAGCGCGGGAGGGGAGCGCGCCTCTCGGTCGCGCCGCCCCGCGGGTTCGGAGCGTTCTCGGCGGGCGAGAGCGTGGCGGTCGCCGGCGTCTGCCTGACGGCCCTGCGGGCGGGCCGCGTGCTCTGCGCCGACCTGTCGTCCGAGACGCTGCGAGCGCTCGCGCCTGGGCACGCTCGAGCCGGGCGACCTCGTCAACCTCGAGAGGGCGCTGTGCTGGGGCGACCGCCTCTCGGGACACTTCGTGATGGGACACGTGGACGGCCTGGCCCGCGTGCGCCGGGTCGCGCGGGCGGGCAACTCCTGGACCTACACGTTCTCGGTGCCTCGCGACCTCGCGCGATTCGTCGTTCGGAAGGGCTCGGTCGCCCTCGACGGCGTGAGCCTCACCGTGGCGGCGCGCCGGGGCCTCATCTTCGA
The DNA here is from genome assembly GCA_963710945.1 of uncultured Acidobacteriota bacterium. Lineage (GTDB taxonomy): Bacteria > Acidobacteriota > Thermoanaerobaculia > UBA5066 > Gp7-AA6 > DAHUXD01. The sequence goes on along the minus strand of CAVQCH010000006.1, from coordinate 188,194 downwards.
CGTGGCGGTCATCCCGGAAACCCACCGCCGCACGACCCTCGGGTCGGCGCGGGCCGGCGACGGCGTGCACTTCGAGGCCGACGTCTTCGCCCGCTATGGGCGCGCCGGGGCCCTGCGTCGCGTCCGCCCGCGCCGGCGCCGGAGATGATCGTCTACGAGCAGGCCTCGGCCCCGCTCGTGCGCGCGGGCGAGGCCCTGGTCGCGGGGCGCCGCATCGCCGGGCGTCTTTTCCCGTACGGTGCGGAATCGGGCGGCGTCGTCTGCCGATTCGATCCCGTGGAGCAGCGCTTCGTCTTCCGCAAGCCCGACCCGACGATCGCCGCGGGGCCTCCGGACGCCGCGCGCTGGGCGGACGCCATCGCGAAGGTCCCGTCCGGGCCGGTCCTCGTGGGCCCGGGCTCGCCCGGCGAGCCGGTCCGGGGCGCCTTTCGCGCGGCCGCGGAGGCCGCGCTGTCCTCGGGCCGCGCCGCGTACCTGCTCGATCCCGAGCCGGAGGGCCTCCCGGAGGCTCCCACGACCGGGGCCGTCGTGCTCGTGTCGTGGCGGCCCGGAAAGCCGGAAGCAGCCTTTCCGGGGCTTGCCGCGGCCGCGGCATCGGGATCCGTCTGCGCGGCGCTCTTTCCGTTCCTTCCGGGCTGGACGGGCGAGGCGCGGGAGATCGAGGCTCTCGCGGATGCGGCCGCGGCGGCGGGTGCCGTGTCCCTGACCGCGCTGGTCCCGGCTTCGGACGGGGAAGGCCGGCGCGCCATCGTCGAGGCCCGGCGTGGCGTCGAGCCCGAAGGCGCGGACAGTTTCTTCGACCTCGTCCATCACGGCAACTGGCCCGCCTCGGTCGCCGCGGGCCTCTCGGCGGTCGCGCCGGGCGGCGGCGTCGCGGGGGCTGGCCGCGCTGCCTCCCCGCCCGACCGGCCGGCTCGAGCGCCCGGGCAACGCGGCGGCGGCCTCGAGGCTCGAGGAGCTGGCGGGTGCCCTCGAGAACGCCGAGCATCGGCTGGCCCTCTTTCACGCGGGCGTGCGCTGGATCGACGAGTCGGGCCGGGACCTCGCGGCCATCGCCCGGGAGGGAAACTTCCGCAAGGTGTTCCCTTTCGGCGACGAGGTCGCCGCGCAGGCGGAGCAAGCCCTCCGGGAGGCTCGGTGACGGACGCTCACGCCGGGCTCTACCTGCATCTGCCGTACTGCGCGTCGCGCTGCGGGTACTGCGCCTTCGTGGTGACGACCGACGGCTCCAGCCGCGAGCGCTACCTCGACGCCATCGAGCGCGAGGCGGCGATCCTCGAGCCGGAAGCGGTGGAGGCGGAATTCGACTCGATCTACCTCGGCGGCGGGACGCCTTCGCTGCTGCCCCCGCCGGCGATCGCGCGGGTCGTCGCAGCCCTGCGCGCCCGATTCCGCGTCGGGGCACCCGCCGAAATCACGCTCGAGGCGAACCCGGAGGACGTGACGGCGGCGGCCGCCGCCGCGTGGGCCGAGGCGGGCGTCAACCGCGTGTCCGTCGGGATCCAGTCGCTCGCCGACGCGGAGCTCTCGGCCGTGGGCCGGCGCCACGACGCGGCCCGCGCGCGCGCCGCCCTCGCGACGCTGGCCGGGTCGGGGCTCTCGGTCTCCGGCGACCTGATCCTGGGTCTGCCGGGGCAGACGCGCGAGACTTTCCTCGACAGCCTCGCGGGCCTCTGCGACGCGGGCGTCGAGCACGTTTCCGTCTACCTGCTCGAGACAGAAAAGTCGAAGACGATCGAGGAGGACCGCCGGAGACATCCGGAGAGCTACCTCTCCGACGACGACCAGGCTTCGCTGTGGCTGGAGATGGGGGAGGCGCTGGCGGCGCGCGGATTCGAGCACTACGAGATCTCGAACTGGGCGAGGCCGGGCCGCCAGGCCCGCCACAACGTGAAGTACTGGACGCGCGCGGCGACGCTGGGCCTCGGCGTCTCCGCGCACGAGCTCTGGGGCGGCCGCCGAAGGGCGAACGTGTCGAACCTCGACCAGTACCTCGCCGCCCTCGCCGCGGGCTGCCGGCCTCTGGCCTTCGATCTGCCCGTGGACGCGGCCGAAACGGCGCGCGAGGAGATCTTCCTGGGCCTGCGCCTCGCCGACGGGAGTGGCGGCGGGGCGCCTCGAGGCGTTCGTCGTCGCCGCCGAGGACGTCCGCCTCTGGAACGACTACGAGGCCTGGCTTTCGGAAGGGATCCTCGAGCGCGCGGGAGACCGGGTGCGTTTTTCCGAGCGCGGGTATCTCGTCTCGACCGAGGTGCTTGCCCGATTCGTATAGCGTCGGCCCCGATGCGGTCAGTCGCGGGACGACGTCTGGAGGCTGCACTGGCACTTCGTCCGCGAGGCGCCGGGATCGCCGTAGGCGCGAGAAAGAATACGGCCCGGCGTCGAGCCGGGCCGATCTGTGCGAGTCCGGGATCCCTCGGGCTCCCGCCCTCGGGATGACCGTCGGCCGACGGACCGACAGTCAGATGAAGAGCGGCGCGAGCACCAGCGTGATCGTCGCGAGCAGCTTGATGAGCACGTGCAGCGACGGGCCGGCGGTGTCCTTGAAGGGGTCGCCGACCGTGTCGCCGACGACGGCCGCCTTGTGCGTGGGCGAGCCCTTGCCGCCGTAGGCGCCGGTCTCGATGTACTTCTTGGCGTTGTCCCAGGCGCCGCCGCCGTTGTTCAGGAAGGTCGCCATGAGGATGCCGGCGATCGTGCCGACCATCAGCAAGGCGGCCACGGCCTCGGCGCCGACGCCGAACTGCTTGAAGATCAGGCCGACGACGATCGGCGTGCCGACCGCGACGAGCCCGGGCGCGATCATCTGGCGCAGGGCGCCGCGCGTGACGATGTCCACCGTCCGGCCGTAGTCGGGCTTCTCGGTGCCCTGCATGATCCCCGGGTTCTCCTTGAACTGGCGCGCGGACGTCCTTGATGACGACGTAGGCGGCCTTGCCGACGGCCCTGATCGCGAGGCCGGAGAAGAAGAACACGAGCATCGCGCCGAGCAGGCCGCCGACGAAGACCTCGGGCTTGGCGAGGTTGACGGAAGTCAGCTCGGCGCCGTAGTTCTTGAGCTCGTCGAGGTACGCCGAGAAGAGCAGGAACGCGGCCAGCGCCGCCGAGCCGATCGCGTAGCCCTTGGTGAGCGCCTTGGTGGTGTTGCCGACGGCGTCGAGGCGGTCGGTCTTCTTGCGGATCTCCTCGGGCTGCTTCGACATCTCGACGATGCCGCCGGCGTTGTCGGTGATCGGGCCGAAGGTGTCCATCGCGAGGATGTAGGCCGCGGTGCCGAGCATGCCCATCGTGGCGACCGCGGTGCCGAAGAGGCCGCCGCCCGGCAGGGCCGCGGCGCCGAGCTTGTAGGAGGAGAGGATCGCGATGGAGATCGCGATGACCGGCAGCGAGCGTGCACTCGAAGCCGACGGCGATGCCGGCGATGATGTTGGTGGCCGGGCCGGTCTGGGAGGCCTCGGCGATCTCGCGCACCGGGCGGTACTTGTACTCCGTGTAGTACTGCGTGATGAAGACGAAGACGATCGAGGTGAGCACGCCGATGATGCCGCAGAGGAAGAACATCCACCAGGCGTCGGGCGCGCGGGGTTGGCGAGCAGCCACTTCGTGGCGACGAAGAAGCCCGCGATCGCCAGGGCCGAGGTGACGTAGTAGCCGCGGTTGAGGGCCGCCATCGGGTCGGCGTCCTCGCGCGTCTTGACCATGAAGATGCCGACGATCGAGGCGAGCAGGCCGAAGGCGCGCGCCACGAGCGGGAAGAGCATGACGCCGACGACGCCGGCCGAGAAGGCCATGTTCTGCTTCTGGAGGGCGGCGGCCAGCGTGGCGCCGAGGATCATCGCGCCGATGTTCTCGGCGGCCGTCGACTCGAAGAGGTCGGCGCCGCGGCCGGCGCAGTCGCCGACGTTGTCGCCGACGAGGTCCGCGATCACCGCGGGGTTGCGCGGGTCGTCCTCGGGGATGCCCGCCTCGACCTTGCCGACGAGGTCGGCGCCGACGTCGGCGGCCTTGGTGTAGATGCCGCCGCCGAGCTGGGCGAAGAGCGCGACGAACGAGGCGCCGAAGCCGTAGCCGACGATGAGCAGGGGGATCTGCGCGGGCGGGACCTCGGTGAAGTGGCTGACCAGCCAGTAGAGGCCGCCGACGCCGAGAAGCGACATCGCGACGACGAAGAGGCCCGAGACCGCGCCGCCGCGCAGCGCGATCCGCAGCGCGTCGTTGAGCGACGTGCGGGCGGCCGAGGCCGTCCGGATGTTGGTGCGGATCGAGACCCACATCCCGACGTAGCCGGCGATGACCGAGCAGACCGCGCCGAGGACGAAGGAAAGGGTGGTCCAGAGAGCGAGGCGCAGGGCCGTCGGGACCGGGTCGAAGTCGTGGTGGGACCGGACGAAGCCGTAGAGCAGGAAGATGACGGCCGCCAGCAGCACCGCGAGCATGCCGATCGTCCGGTTCTGGCGGCGGAGGAACGCCTCGGCGCCCTCCTTGATGGCGTTCGAGATTTCCTGCATCGCGGACGTCCCGGTGTCCTTCTTCAGGACCCAGGAAGCCAGGAACCCGGCCACGAAGAGGGATCCCACGGAAAAGACGAGGATCAGCGGCAGAGCAAGCTCGAAAGACATTCGTCGAACTCCTGTTTTTGCGTGATTCGGACCGCGCCGGGCTACGCGCCGGCCGCGGCAGGGGAGAATATCAGGAAGGCCTCGCGAGGCAAGGGCCCTCCCCGCAGGGACTTGGAACCGGGAAACGGGAGCCTGGGACCGGCCCTATTGACCGACCGGAACCGCCTCCATGACGATGCCGATGTTCTTCGCCCCGGCCGAGCGGCAGATGTCCATCGTCTTGATGACCTCGCCGTAGTTGGCGGCGTCGTCCCCGGAGAAAAAGATGGTCTTGTTGGACCGGTTCTTCAGGATCTCCGTCAGGCGCAGGGACAGGGTCTGGGCGTTGACCTCTTCCTTGTTGAGGAACATCTTGTTCGCCGGCGTCAACGACACGATGACGAGATCGGTGGGGGGAGGCGTGTCCTGGGGCTGGTTGACCTTCGGGGGCACCTTGACGTCGTAGCCCATCTGGAGCAGCGGCGTGATGACCATGAAGATGATGAGCAGCACCAGCACCACGTCCACCAGGGGCGTGATGTTGATGTCGCTCTTGTATTCGCCGGGGGCAGAGCCGCCCATTCCCATGTCGGAGGTCTCCTTGGTCGCGTGTTCTTCGGGGGCCTAGCCGCCCATCTTCTGTTTCTTCTCGGCGATGAGCCCGACGTCCTGGAAGCCGGCGTCCTTGGTCATCTTGAAGACTTCCTTGACGTCGCCGTACTTCAGGCGCTGGTCGGCCTTGATCACGATCTCGGCCGACGGGTTGCGCTGGTAGAGCTCGTCGAGAGCGGTCTGGAACTCCGCCTTCGACATCTGCTTGGAATCCATGTGGTACGCCGGGGGCGTCGCGTACTGGATGACGATCATCTTCTGCTTGCTGCTCTCCGGCTTCTTGGCCGGATCCTCGGCCTGCGGAATCTGGACGCTGACGCCGTTCTGGAGCAGCGGCGTGACGACCATGAAGATGATCAGCAGAACGAGACAGACGTCCACCAGCGGAGTGACGTTGATCTCACTCTGAAGCTTGTCCCGCCCTCCGCCGCCACCCATGCCCATGGTCTTGCTCCTACGCGGAGAGCTGTGCGCCCGCGCCGCGACGCTTGATGAAGTAGTCGATCAGTTCGTTCGACGAGTTGGACATCTCGACCTGGAAGCGCTCGATGTTGTTCATGAAGATGTTGAACATCCAGACCGCCGGGATGGCCACGAAGAGGCCGAGGGCCGTCGTGACGAGCGCCTCGGAGATCCCGGCCGAAACGGCCGCGATGCCGCCCGAGCCCGTCAGCGCCATGCCGCGGAACGCGTTGATGATGCCGATGACCGTGCCGAAGAGGCCGATGAAGGGGGCGGTCGTGCCGATCGTCGCCAGACCCGAGAGGCCCTTCTTCATGTCGGCGGTCGTCACCAGCGCCTCGCGCTCGATGGCGCGCTCGGCGGCCTCGATCATGTCGTGGCCCTTGATGTTGGACCCGCCGCTCTTGATGTCGTGGGAGAACTCGTAGAGCCCCGCCGACAGCACGCGCGCCACGTGGCTGTTCTTGAACTTCTTGGAGGCGTCGATCGCCTCCTGAAGCTTGTCCTGCTTCAGGAACCCGGTGACCATCTTGGCGTAGGCCACCGACTGGTTGCGCGCCTTCCGGTAATAGAGGAAGCGCTCGAAGGCGATCGTCAGGGAGTAAATGGACATGATGATCAGGACGACGACGACGCCCTGCGCGACGATCGTCATCTTGCCCCACAGCTCAATCGGATTGAAACTCATGAACACTCCTTCTTCTTTCGTTCGTCCTTTTAGCTCCCGCTCCATGCCAATCCTAGTTCAACCGGAAGGTCACCGTCACGGTCAGGTAGACGCGGACCGCACGCCCGTTGAGGGTCGCGGGCTTGTATTTCCAGTTCTGGACGGCCCGGACCGCGGAGGCGTCGAGCAGGGGATTGACCGACTTCAGGACGCGGACGTCCTCGACGTTGCCGTCGGCCGTGATGATGGCTTCCAGGATGACGACGCCTTCCATCCGGGCCTTGCGGGCGGCCTCCGGGTACTGGGGCTCGACCCGCGTGGCCAGCACCGGCGCCTTGACGTCGCCGCCGACCCGCAGGGGCTCCTCGCCGCCGCCGGCTCCCGTGCCGCCGACCACGCCGCCCATCACGCCGCCGGGCACGCCGCCCTCGACGCCGCCTTCGACGCCTCCCTCGACGCCCGCGTCCGCCGCCGGTTCGGGGGCGGCCAGGGGCTGGGGAACGGTCTCGGGCATCACCATGGGCTGGCTCATCTCGACCGGTTTGACCTGGACGGGCTTGGGCGCGTCCGGCGCCTTGGCGGCCGCCTTGGGCGCGGCCGGGGGCGGGGGAGGCGGCGGCGGGGCGGCCGCGTAGAAGGTGACCGGAATCGGCGGTTCGGGCACGTCCCCGACGAACCAGATCGAAGCGCCGAGGATGCCGCCGATCACCAGTCCGTGAATCAGGACCGATACCGGCAGCGAGACGGCCTTCTTCGACTGCGTCTTCTGGTGACTCGACTCGATCAGCGAGTTCTCAAACATGAAAGTTCCCCCCGACCCTGTATGACACCGGCCCTACTTCCCCGGTTCCGGAGTCGCCTGGGCGGCCTCGGCCTTGGCCTTTGCCTGTGCGGCCTTCCTCATCTCGAGGGCCTGCTGGAGATACTTGTTCGCCGTGTCCGTCAGCTCCTGCTTCTTGGCGGGGTCCGTCTCCATCTTGGCCTTTTCCCGGTAGAGCAGGTTGATGTACGAGACCGCCTCGAAGTAGTCGGGCTTGAGCTCGACGGCCTTGTTGAGGGACTGGAGCCCGTCCTCGACGATCTTGCGCGCGGAGCTCGGGATTGATGTCGGGGTAGTTGTAGGAGCGGTCCCAGGCCTGCACGCCGATGAGGTAGTAGACCTCGGGATTGTTGCCCTCGACCTCCAGCCGCTTCTTGAGCCAGAGAACGCCGTTGTCGAAGTCGCCCTTCTTGAAGTACAGCATGGCGAGCGAGTTCATCGCCTTGCCGTCCTTCGGGTTCCTCTTCAGGAACTCGTTCTGGTAGAAGGCGATCGCGTCGTCGTAACGCTCGGTGTTCAGGTACATCGAGACCAGGTACTCGAGCGACTTGTTGTCCTCGGGGTAGGCCTGGACGTATTGCTTGAGGTTTTCGATCGCTTTCTGCGCGTACTCGAGGTCCTTGGGGTGCTTCGAGCCCGGCTGGTACATGCCCATGTAAGCGATGCCGATGTGCTTGTGGAGCTTGGTCTCGCCCGGGTCGAGGCGCAGGGCCTCCTCGTACGCGGCCAGGGCGCTCTGGTACTGGGCCGCCTTCAGGAACTCGTTGCCCTTCTTGATCTCCTGCTTGGACTTGATCTTGTCGCAGCCGGCGAGAAACGAAACCGCGAGAAGGAAAAGAGCGGCCGTGGCCGCACGTTGCCGATGGCGTGGCATTCTTCGCTTCGCTCCTTGCTCTTTCGCTTTCCCACCGGGCCCGATCCGACCCGTCCAGAGGGCCGAATTCTGTTGAATTCGCTGGAACAAAGCAACAGAGTTTTTTCCAAGAGTCGGACGTTCCCGGGCCGCTCGAGCCGAGGGCCCGCGTGGGCGCCCCTTCGGACGCGCCGGGGCCGGCCGTGGGGAATAATGTCGGCCGCGCCAGCGCTTTGCGCCAAACAGGAGGATTCCTCTTGAAGTGCGTTTACGGGTTCGTCGCGTCGCTCGCCCTGGCCGTGATCACCGCCCCGGCCCTCTGCCAGGAGAAGCCGCCCGCGGCCGTTCAGAAGCCTCCGGCGCCCGCCCCGGAAAGGGCGATGCCGCCGGTCAGCGAGTCGGTGGACGTGAGCGTGACGAGCGTGGACGTCTTCGTCACGGACTCGAAGGGCCAGAGGGTCCCCGGGCTGACCGCCAAGGATTTCGAGGTGAGGCAGGACGGGATCCCGCAAGCGATCACCAACTTCTATGCCGTCACCGGGGGCAAGATCCTGTTCGAGGACGGCACGACGGTGCCCCTCGACGTCAAGGAGGCCGCCCCGGAGGTCCCGCAGGAGGTCAAGGCCCACTACGTCTTCTACATCGACAACCTGAACATCCAGCCCATGAACCGCAACCGCATGTTCAAACGGTTGAAGGAGTTCGTTCCGCAGGCGATCGGCCCGAACGCCGAGGGGATGGTCGTCACGTTCAATCGCTCGGTGAAGATACGCAAGGGTTTCACGACGGACGCGGCCGAGATCGTCAGCACCCTCGACCAGATCGAGCTCGATACCGGCGGCGGCACCACGCTGCAGGGCGAGCGGCGCGACGTGCTCGACCGGATCAACGCCGCCAAGTCGTCCGCCGAGGCGCAGGGTGCGGCGCGGACCTACGCGCAGGCGCTGCGCAACGACCTCGAGTTCACCACCGACGCGCTCGAGGCCACCGTCAACGGGCTGGCCGGACTCCAGGGGCGGAAGAACTTCGTCTACGTCTCCGAGGGCCTTCCGTCGCAGGCGGGCCTCGAGCTGTACGAGGCCATCCGCGAGAAGTTCCAGGACGCGTCCGTCACCATCACGGGGATGGAGTTCGACATGAACACCAAGTACCTCAAGATCGTGCAGGCGGCCAACGCCAACGGCGTGACGATCTACTCGCTCGACGCCGCCGGGCTGACGACCCCCGACCTCATGACGGCGGAGAACCGGGGCACGAGCGTCCAGTTGAACGACTTCGTCGTGCGCCAGAACATGCAGGCGCCGATCAAGATGTTCGCCGAGGAGACGGGCGGGATCTACTCGGTTAACACGAACGACTGGAAGATGAGCCTGGACGAGATCGCCGCCGACTTCTCGAACTTCTACTCGCTCGGTTATCGCAGCGCCAAAGGCGCGAGCGACCGGCCGCACCGCATCGAGGTCACGGTCAAGAAGAAGGGGCTCACGGTGCGCACGCGCACGAGCTACGTCGAAAAGTCGATGGAGACGCCGAACCGCCGAGGCGGTGCTGGCGAGCCTCCACTACCCGCGTACCGACAACCCGCTGCAGGTCAACGTGTCCGTCGGAGAGCCCAAGCCCTACGACGCCGAGAACTACCTGCTGCCCGTGCGTGTCGCGGTGCCGATCGGCAAGCTCGGCCTCGTTCCCTCGGGCGACCGCTACGAAGGGCAGTTCTTCGTGTACTTCGTGGTGCTCGACGCCTCCGGCAAGCAGTCGGACCTGCAGATCCAGAGGCAGCAGGTGTCGGTCCCGAACAAGGATCTCTCGACGGCGCAGCGCAAGGACTTTTACTTCGACGTGAAGCTCATCGTCGTCCCGGGCGGACAGAAGCTGGCCATCGGCGTGCGCGATGCCGTGTCGAACCTGACGTCCTACGTGCAGAAGAGCGTCTTCGTGTCGGTGCTCCCCAAGGAGAAGCCGACCGACCCGCTCAAGCCGGGGATCTGACCGGGGGATAATCGGGACGGAATGCCGCTTCCGTCCCTCGTCCTCTTCGCGCGGGCTCCGGAGCCAGGAAGGGTGAAGACCCGGCTCGAGCCCCGGCTCGGCCGCGAAGGCGCCGCCGCGCTCTACGGCGCGTTCCTGGAGGACGCGGGGCGCATCTATCTGCAGCCGGGCTGCTGGGCCTCGTTCCTGTATGCCGAGCCCGATCCGGCGCACCCGCTGTTCGACGCCGCCTTTCCCGCCGCCTGGGGACGGGAGCGGCAGACGCCAGGTGACCTCGGCGGCCGTCTGGCCGCCGCCTTCGGGCGCGAGTTTCTCCGCGGGGCGCCGGCGGCGGTGGCCGTCGGCGCGGACCATCCGGCGCTCCGTCTGTCGAGCGTCCGCGAGGCGTTCGCCGCGCTCGCGGCGGGAGCCGACGCGGCGATCATCCCGGCGGAAGACGGCGGCTACTGCGCGATCGGGTTGCGCGCCGGAGTACCCGTCGCCGACGTCTTCCGGGGGATGCCCTGGTCGACCGAGGCCTTGCTCTCGCGGACGCTCGACCGGCTCGCCGCCGCGGGCCTGAGCTGGCGGGTGCTCTCCACCGGATACGACGTGGATCGCCCCGAGGATCTCGACCGGCTGCGTCGCGACCTCGGCGGGAGAGATCCCGACGCGCCGGACCACCCGGCCGCGACCGCCCGCGTGCTCGCGCGACTCGAGGCGCACGCGTGATCCCCGTGCTCGACGCGCGCCGGATGCGCGCCGCCGACGCGCGGACGATCCGCGAAGGCACGTCCTCGGACGAGCTCATGGAGAACGCGGCCTCGGCTCTCAGCCGCGAGCTCCTGCGAAGCCACCCGGGCTGGAGGCGCGTCGTCGTGGTCTGCGGTCCGGGCAACAACGGGGGGGACGGGCTGGCCGCGGCGCGAATGCTTTCGGAGCGCGGCCTCGCCGTGTCGCTCTTCGCGTCGAACGCTCCCGAAAGGTACGCGGGCGATCCCGCGAGGAACCTCGCGCGCGCGAACGCCGCGGGTCTCCCAATCGTCGCCCTCGAGAACGCCGCCGGCTGGCAGGCGTTGCGCCGCGCGCTCGGCGAAGCCGACGGCGTCGTGGACGCCCTCTTCGGGACCGGGCTGTCGCGCGCGCTCGAGGGGCGGGCCCGGCGCGCGGTCGAGGCGATCAACCGATCCGGACTTCCGGTCGTTGCGGCCGACGTGCCGTCGGGATTGTCGGCCGACACGGGCCGGGTGACGGGAGCGGCCGTGCGCGCGAGCCTGACGGTGGCCTTCGGCGCCCCGAAGCTCTGCCACGTCCTGCCGCCGGCGAGTAGCCTGTGCGGACGCGTCGCGGTGGCCGACATCGGGATCCCGCGAGCGGTCCTGGAGCGCGGGGCGGGGAAGCTGTGGCTGACGGAGCGCTCCGACGTCCGCCTGCTCGTGCCCCCGCGGCCGCTCGACTCGCACAAGGGGGACTTCGGGCGTCTGGCGGTCGTGGCGGGCTCGCGCGGCAAGGCGGGGGCCGCGATTCTCGCCGCGCGCGGCGCGTTGCGCGGCGGCGCGGGGCTCGTCACCGTCTTCTGCGTCGAGTCGCTCGAGCCCCTCTTCGTGGGAGCGCTGCCCGAAGCGATGACCGCGGGTCTTCCGGAGGAGCGGGGCGCGCTCGCGCCGGCGGGCGCGCGGACGCTCGTTCGCGCCCTGCGAGGTTTCGACGCGGCCGTCGTCGGCCCGGGTCTCGGAGTCGCGCCGGGGACCGTGCGTTTACTCGAGGCCCTCCTGGCAGGGACCCGGCTTCCCCTCGTGCTCGACGCGGACGCGCTGAACGCTTTCGCCGGCCGGCCGCGCTCGCTCGGCCGGAGCCGCCGGCCGATGATCCTCACGCCGCATCCGGGCGAGGCCGGACGCCTGCTCGCGAGTTCCTCCGCGAAGGTTCAGGCGGACCGCCCCGGGTCGGCGCGCGCTCTGGCGCGCGCGAGCGGCGCGGTCGTCGTTCTCAAGGGCGCGGACAGCCTCGTCGCGGAGCCCTCGGGCCGGGTTTCGGTCAACCCCACGGGGACGCCGCTTCTGGCGACGGCCGGTTCCGGCGACGTGCTCGCGGGTCTCGTCGGCGCGCTTCTCGCGGGCGGCCTCGCCGCGCGCGATGCGGCCCTGGCGGGAGCGTGGCTTCACGGGGCGGCGGCCGAGGCGCTGGCCGCGCGTCTGGGCGACGCGGGGCTGCTGGCCCACGAGATCGCCGACGCGATTCCGGGCGTGCGCGCCGCGCTGCAGGAGCGCCCCGGGGGAGAAGGATGACCGAGGGGGAAGGCCCGACACTCGTCCGCGGCGAGGCGGCGACCGAGGCGCTCGGGGAGCGCGTGGCGGCGGCGATTCGGAAAGACGACGTCGTCTATCTCGAGGGCGACCTCGGCGCGGGCAAGACGACCTTCGCGCGCGGCCTCGCGCGCGGCCTCGGGGCCCCGGCGCGGGAGGTGGCCTCGCCGACGTTCGCCCTGGTGCACGAGTACGCCGGGGCGGCCGGCGCGATCGTCCTGCGCCATCTCGACCTGTACCGCCTGGCGGACACGCCGGCGGAGCTCGCGGCGCTCGGCCTGCCGGAGAGCGTGGCCGGAGCGCCGGTGTGCGTCGAGTGGCCGCGGGCCGCGATCCGCATCCTCCTGCCGCCGACCGTCGAGGTCCGGATCGGCGACGCGGAGGCAGGCGCGGCCCGCCGGATCGCCGTGGCTAGAAGGCGATGATGATGCCGCCGTTGGCGACGAAGTTGCTCACCCAGCTGCTGTACGTGCAGTAGTAGTACGGATTGCAGACGAACGAGCGGCTGCCGAGATAACTCGAGTACAGGCGCCCGTCGGCGCGCAGCCCGAAGTGCGGGTTGAAGAAATACTTGTAGCCGCCGCCGATGGCCGCGGTGCCCTTGCTCCGGGAGCCGACGGAGACGCCCAGGAACTTCGGATCGAACTCGCCCACGCCCCCGCCGATCGTGAAGTAGGGCACGCCGCGGCCGTGGCCGAAGTTGAACGTCATGTACCCCATGAAGTACTGGATGGTGAGGTCGCCGAAGTTCTGGTCCGGGGCGAAGTTCGAGGACCGCACGAAGTTCGTCGCGGTGCGGGCGTACTCGAACTCGAGCTCGAAGGCGCTGTTGAAGTTGTAGCCGATCCGGCCGCCGTAGTTGAGGTCGCCGGCGATGTCCACGTCGTAGTCGTACGGGTAATTGACGTCGGCCGGCCCGTGCCCGAAGCCGCCGCCGAAGAGGTAGCCGGCGAAACCGTTGATCTCGACGGTGCCGCCCCGCAGCTGGGCCCGGGCGGTGCCGGTCGTGGCGAGAGCGGTGGCGAGGACGAGAAGGGAAATGCGGGTCTTCATCGCGGGGCCTCCTGAGGTTAAGACGCCCGGGCCGGGGCCGGGGTTACTTGCGGACCTTGACGTACTTGTCGATGACCTTCTTCCAGCGTTCTTCCCACTGCGGCGAATACCCGACCGCTCGGTCGATGAGGGTCCGGTCCGGGCCGAGGATGAACGTCGAGGGGATTCCGGAGGCCGTCAGGGGCCCCGCGTCCTCGGGGGACGCGTAGTAGACCGGGATCGAGATGTTGAACTGCTTGAGGAAGGCGGAGACGCGCCGCCGGTCCGCGTCCACGTTGACGGCGACCACGACGAAGTTGCGGTCGCTGTACGTGTCGTACATCTTCTGCACGATGGGCAGCTCCTGCTTGCAGGGCCCGCACCAGGTGGCCCACACGTTCAGCAGAACGACGTTTCCCTTGAGCTCCGAGAGGCGAACGCTGCCGCCCTCCGAGCCGACGAACTCGAGGTCCGGGAACTGGGGGGCCGATTGCGGCTGTTCGGCGGCGGCGCGCGCGGCCAGGGCCCCGGCCATGGCGAGGGTCAGAAGGGTCGTGCGCATTCGGATGCCCGAACGACCGGCGGGCGCGGATTATTCCGTCGGGGGCGCGGCCTCGGGGCGATCATCGGTGCGATCAGGATAACCGATGTTGCCATAATGGGCGCCATGACGAAGGCCGACCCCGTGCTGGCCCGGGTGTACCGGGGATCGTACGTGGAGTCCGCGCATCGCGGGTGCCTGGCCGTCGTGGACGAGAAGGGAAAGCTTCTCGACGGCTTCGGCGACACGGGGCTGCCGGTCTTCACCCGCTCCGCGGCCAAGCCCTTCCAGGCGATGCCGCTCCTGCTCGCGGGGGGCGAAAAGCAGTTCGGCCTCGGCGACGCCGAGATCGCGCTCATGTGCGCGTCGCACGGCGGCGAGCCCGAGCACGTCCGCGTCGCGCGGCAGATGCTGCGACGCGGCGGGTTCCGGGTCGAGGACCTCGAATGCGGCGCGCACGCGCCGTGGCACGAGCCGTCCGCGATCGCGCTCGTTCGGCGCGGCGAGGCGCCGACGGCGCTTCACAACAACTGCTCGGGCAACCACGCCGGCCTCCTGCTCGCGTGCCGCGCGCTCGGGCTGCCGCACGCCGGCTATACGGAGGCGGGGCACCCGCTCCACCGGCGGATCCGCGCGCTGCTCGCCCGCCACGCGGACATCGCCGAATCGAAGATCACCGCCGGCGTGGATGGATGCAATCTCCCGGTCTTCCGGCCTGCCCGTCGCGGCGCTCGCCGGCGCCTACGCGCGGCTCGTGGCGGCGAGCCGCCTGCCGGGGGAGGACGCGGCCTCGGCCGCGGTCCGGGCGCGCATCGTCAAGGCGATGACCCGCCGCGCGGACATGGTCGCGGGGTCCGGCCGGTTCACGACCGACTTCATGGAGGCGGGCAGGGGCCGCTGGGTCGCCAAGGAGGGGTCCGAGGGCGTGTACGCGGTCGGCGTGCGCGCGGACTCCCCGAGGGGCAAGGCGTTCGGTCTCGCCTTCAAGATCGAGGACGGCTCGACGCGCGGGCGCGACGCGATCGCACTGGCGGCGATCGACCGCCTCGGCGCGCTGCCGGCCGAAGTCCGGCGGGCCCTGGCCGCGTTCGGCGAGCCCGTCATCCGGAGCGCGGCCGGCGCCGAGGTGGGCCGCATCGAGGCGCACCTGCCTCCCGGCGGCGCCGGGCGAAGCCGCGCCGCGAAGAAGCGATAGGCCGCGCGATGGCATACCGAAACCTCGGCGCCTTCCTTCGCGACCTGGAGGAGCGGGGCGAGCTCGTCCGGATCCGCGAGCGCGTGTCGCCGCGCCTCGAGATCGCCGAGATCGCCGATCGCGCCGTCAAGGGAGGCGGGCCCGCGCTCCTGTTCGACAACGTCGAGGGCTCGGCCCTACCGGTCGCGATCAACGTGTTCGGATCGCGCGAGCGCATGCTTCGGGCCCTCGAGATCGGCTCGTGGCAGGAGTGGGACGACCGCCTCGAGTTCTTCCTCGATCCCAGGCCGCCCGAGGGGCTCGCTCGAGAAGCTGAAGGCGATCCCGAAGGTCACGGAGCTCGCGGGTGTCTTTCCGAAGACCGTGCGCAGCGGCCCGTGCCAGGAGGTCGTGGCGACGGGCGACGCGGTGGACCTCGGCGCGCTGCCCGTGCTGACCTGCTGGCCGCAGGACGCGGGTCCGTTCATCACCATGCCGCTCGTCATCACGAAGGACCCGGCCGACGGAAAGACGAACGTGGGCATGTATCGCATGCAGGTCTTCGACAGGGCGACGACCGGGATGCACTGGCAGAAGCACAAGGACGGCGCGGGGCAGGCGCGCGGCTACGAGCGGGAGGACCGCCGCATGGAGGCGGCCGTCGCGATCGGCTGCGATCCGGCGACCGTGTTCTCGGCCATCGCGCCGCTGCCGCCGGGGCTCTCGGAGTTCCTCTTCGCGGGGTTCGTCCGTGGCGAGGCCGTGCCTCTCGTTCCGGCGAAGACGGTCGACATCCTCGTCCCGGCCGAGGCGGAGATCGTGCTCGAGGGGTACGTGGATCCGAAGGAGCGGCGCCGCGAGGGGCCCTTCGGCGACCACACCGGCTTCTACTCGCTCGACGACGACTTTCCGGTCTTCCACGTCACGGCGATCACCCGGCGCGAGAAGCCCGTCTACATGACCACGATCGTCGGGCGTCCCCCGATGGAAGACGGTTTCATGGGAGAGGCCGTCGAGCGGCTCTTCCTGCCGCTCGTCCGGAAGACGATCCCCGAGATCGTGGACATGCACCTGCCCGTCGAGGGCATCTTCCACAACCTCATGATCGTGGCGATCGACAAGCGGTACCCCGGCCACGCCCGCAAGACCATGCACGCCATCTGGGGAACCGGCCAGATGATGTTCACCAAGACGATCGTCGTGGTGGATCGCGACGTGGACGTCCGCGACATCGCCGAGGTCGCCTGGAGGGCGCTGACCGCGATCGACCCGGAGCGTGACATCGAGCTCGTGAAGGGTCCCGTGGACGAGCTCGACTTCGCGGCGCGCCTTCCCTGCTACGGCAGCAAGATGGGCATCGACGCCACGCGCAAGTGGAAGGGGGAGGGTTTCACGGGGCGGTGGCCCGACGCCATCGAGATGTCGGCCGACGTGAAGGCGAAAATCGACCGATTGTGGCCGTCCCTGGGAATCAAGACCCGCCCTCCGCGGTGACGGCGGGCGCCGGGCGGGTGTAGAATTCTGCGTCCGGCCATGAAGATCCTCTTGCTCGACCCCGACGAGTCCTCCCGCGACGCCCTGCGGCGCGCCTTCGGGTCGCTCGGCTGCGTCACGCGCGGGTTCTCGAGCCCCGCCGAGGCGGAGCGCGCGGTCGTCGAATTCGCGCCCGACGTGGTCGTGGCGGCGTGGCAGGGGGATGCGGACGTCTCCGGCGTCGTCCTGCGCGCCCGCGCGCTGGCCGTCCGGCCGGCGGTATACGCCCTCGTCGACGCCGGCGAGCTCGACCATGCCGTCTCGGCCATGAGCTCCGGAGCCGATGACTTTCTCTGGCGCCCCGTCTCCGAGGCGCGCGTCGCCCAGCTGCTCGCCGCGGCCGTCGCCCGGCAGGAGCGCGAAGCGGCCGCCGAGGAGACCCGCCTGCGGCTCGCGCGCGCGGAGCTGCGCGACGATCTGCCGGGCCGCTCGCCGCGCTGGGCGTCCGCGCTCGCCGCTCTCGAGCGCGCGGCGCGGAGCAACGCTTCGGTCCTGCTCACGGGCGAGGCCGGCACCGAGAAGGACGCGGCGGCCGAGGCCCTCCACCGCCTCTCTCCGCGCGGCGCGGGGCGCTTCGCGTACCTCTCCGAGGGCGAGTCGCTCGATCTCGCCACGCGGCTGGCCGGCGCGGGGACGCTCTTCGTGCCGAGTGTGGAGGCGACCTCGATCGGATACCAGGAGACGCTGCTCGGCCATCTCGACGGGCACGGCGCGGCCCGGTTCGTCCTCGGCGTGGACGAGGACCCGCGCGACGCGCTCGAACGGGGCCTCCTGCTGCGCCCGCTGTACGACGCCGTGGCGGACAACGCGGTGCATCTGCCGCCGCTGCGCGAGCGCGAGGCGGACGTGACGCTTCTCGCCGAGCAGCTGCTCGAGGACCTCGACGCCACCCGGCATTTCGCGGCCGACGCGCTCGACGCGCTGGGCGCCCACGACTGGCCGGGCAACACGCACGAACTGCGGGAAGTGGTCCGCCGCGCGGCGCGCCTCTCCGAGGGCGCGATCGGCCCGACCGTCGTCCGCTCCGTCATCGCGCGGCCCCTGCCGCGCACGAAGCTGCGCCGACGCAAGGCCCCGGTCGTCAAGATCGCCGTGGGCGACTCGCTGGCGGACGTCGAGCGCCGGCTGATCTCCAAGACGCTCGAATTCGCCCGCGGCAACAAGAAGAAGACCGCCGAGCTCCTGAAGCTGTCCCTCAAGACGATCTACAACAAGATCAAGGAATACGGGCTCGAGCACTAGGCCGAGCGGGTAGGGGCCCCGGCATCGCCGACGGCGGTGATGCAACTGAATCAACCGGTCCCGCGGGGCCACCGCGTACGATCCGTTCATGGCTACCAACGAAAAGCGGGTCGTCATCCTCGGCGCCGCCGGGCGCGATTTTCACGATTTCAACACCGTCTTCCGGGACGATCCCGCTTCGCGTGTGGTCGCGTTCACGGCGACCCAGATCCCCGGAATTGCCGGCCGGCGCTATCCGGCCGTCCTCGCCGGGCCGCGTTATCCGTCGGGAATCCCGATCGTGCCCGAGGACGACCTCGAGCGCCTGATCCGCGAAGAGAACGTCGACACGTGCGTCTTCTCCTACTCGGACGTGACGCACGGCCACGTGATGCACCTGGCCTCGCGCGCGATCGCCCTCGGGGCGGATTTCACCCTGCTTTCGGCCCGGCGCACGATGCTCGCGGCGAAGGTCCCGGTCATCGCGGTCACCGCCGTTCGGACGGGCGCGGGAAAGAGCCAGACGACGCGCCATCTCTCGACCATCCTGAAGGGGCTCGGCAAGAGGGTCGTCGCGATCCGCCACCCGATGCCCTACGGCGACCTGGCCGAGCAGATCTGCCAGCGCTTCGCCACTTACGGCGATCTCGACCTCGAGAAGTGCACGATCGAGGAGCGGGAGGAATACGAGCCCCACATCGACAACGGCTTCGTGGTCTACGCCGGGGTGGACTACGGAAAGATCCTTGCCCGGGCCGAGGAAGAGGCCGACGTCATCCTCTGGGACGGCGGGAACAACGACCTTCCGTTCTACGTGCCGACGCTCCATATCTGCATCGCGGATCCGCATCGGGCCGGGCACGAGACCGCCTACCACCCGGGCGAGGCGAACTTCCGGCGCGCGGACGTCATCCTGGTCAACAAGTGCGACACGGCCGAAGCCGCGGATGTCGCCGCGGTCGAGGCGACCGCGCGCCGCCTGAACCCGCGGGCGCGCGTCCTGCGCGCCGACTCGCCGGTCTCCATCGAGCACCCGGAATGGGTCGCGGGAAAGAAGGCGCTGGTGGTCGAGGACGGACCGACGCTCACGCACGGCGGCATGCGCTACGGCGCGGGCGTCGTCGCGGCGAAGCAGGCGGGCGCGGCCGAGCTCGTCGACCCGAGCCCGTACGCCGTCGGCTCCATCCGGGACACGTACGCGAAGTACCCGAACGCCGTCGGGATCCTGCCGGCGATGGGGTACGGCGACGCGCAGGTCGCCGAGCTCGCGGAGACGATCCGGCGCACGCCGTGCGACGTCGTCGTCATCGGGACGCCGATCGACCTGCGGAGGGTCCTGAAGATCGACAAGCCCGCCGTCCGGGTGCGCTACGACCTGCGAGAGCAGACGCCGGGCGCACTCGAAGCGGAAGTCCGCCGGGCGCTTTCCCTGGAAGCGGCGGCGGAAGCGCCGCGGCCTCTGGTGGCCGGCTAGATCCCGGGCGGAACGAAGGGGTCTTCCGCCGGCGGGGATCGCTGGTGCCGGAGGTCGGGGTCGAACCGACATGACCTTGCGATCGGGGGATTTTGAGTCCCCTGCGTCTGCCATTCCGCCACTCCGGCAGGGAGTGAAAATGATAGTTGGTAGGCGCCGAATATCCTAGTCGCTGCGCCCGCTCAAGGAGCGCGACGCTTCGCAGGCTAGACAGCTTGGGCAGGAGGCCTGGGCCGGCGCCGACGGAAACCCGTCAGGGTCGCGAGGGTACGACGGGGAAGCCCGTCCGATGCCGGCTCTCGGCGACGGTCGCGTAAATGCGCCTCCCCACCCACGGAACACCGGGAACGTAGAGCAAAGGCGCCCCGAGCCAGAGCAGGGGCACGGACCAGGAGAGAGCCCGGTAGGCCTCGAACCCCGCTTCGACACGGCCGCGCGAAGTCACGACGTGAACCGTTTCGCCACGGCCTGCTTGCGTCGTCACCCTTCCCGTCGTGACCGCGGGGGCGGCCGAGTCGACGCGATGAACAGAAGGTAAATCACAGAGGGATCTCGGGCTCCTTGTCGGGCCTACGTTGGTAGACTGCCCCGTCCATGCATTCGATGTATCGCCTCCGCGTCGAGCTCGTGTTCGTCTCGCCGGAGCGGTGGTGAACTACGCGGGACTCCTTCGGTCCGCGTCGGTGGCGCTGCTTCGCAACAAGACCCGAAGCCTGCTCACGATTCTGGGGATAACGATCGGGATTGCGGCGGTGATCTGCGTCGTCGCGATCGGGAGGGCGGGGCAGGCGCGCGTGGAGCAGCAGCTCAGCAATCTTGGCGACAACTTCGTCTGGATCGAAGCCGGCGGGCGCGCCATCAACGGCGTGCGCACGGGCACTCACGACACCACGACGCTGACGGCGGCCGACGCGGTTGCCATCAAGAACCAGATTTCTCTCATCAAGGCGGTTTCGCCCAACGTGGACGATCCGATCCAGGTCGTCTACGGCAATCAGAACTGGCACACGTCGTACCGCGGCGTTTCGCCCGAGTACTTCGACATAAAGCGCTGGGTCGTGGATCAGGGCGCAGTGTTCTCCCAGGATGACGTGGATCGGGCCGCCGACGTCTGCGTGATCGGCCGCTCCGTGCGCGCCCAACTCTTCGGGCTCGAGGACCCGATCGGAAAGGTCATCCGGGTCACGAACCTTCCCTGCAAAGTGGTGGCCACGCTTCGGCCGAAGGGCCTGTCTCTATCCGGGCAGGACCAGGACGATACGGTCATCATTCCCTACACCACCGCGCAGAAGAAGCTCAAAGGAGTCACCTGGCTCGACGACATTCTCTGCTCCGCCGTGTCGCCCGACGCCGTGAAGGTGGCGGGACAGGAGGCGGCGGCGGTACTGCGGGATCGGCATCATCTGCGCGCGGAAGAGGAGGACGACTTCAACATTCGCAATCCCGAGGACATCATTCAGGCCCAGCTCGATGCGAGCAAGACTCTCACGGTTCTCCTGATCGTCGTTGCGTCGATTTCTCTTCTCGTCGGCGGAATCGGAATCATGAACGTGATGCTCGTGTCCGTCACCGAGCGCACGCGCGAAATCGGCGTTCGGGTCGCCGTCGGGGCGACCGACGAGGCCATTCAGCTCCAGTTTCTCGGGGAGTCCGTGATGCTCAGCCTGGTGGGCGGTGCGGGCGGCGTGCTGCTCGGCATCGCATGCTCGTATCTCGTCGGTCAGACTCTGCACTGGCCCCTGGAGGTTTCCCCGGGCGCGGTGCTGATCGCCGCCATGTTCTCTGTGGCGGTGGGTGTCTTCTTCGGCTACTACCCCGCGCGGCGGGCTTCGCGGCTCGACCCGATCGAAGCCCTGCGTTACGAGTGAGCCGCACCATCCGCGCATGAGGATGACGCAACGGAGGTGGCTTGCCCTGGCCGGTCTCGTCGTGGCCGCGGGAGTCCTCCTCGTCGTGCGCGGGACCGGCCGAACCGAAGCGGAGCACTTCACGGCCAGGGTGGAGCGCGGCTCGATCCTCAACGTCGTGGAGGCCACCGGAACCATCAACGCGGTCGTCACCGTGCAGGTCGGGTCGCAGGTATCCGGCAGCATCGCGAAGCTCAACGTGGACTTCAATTCGCGCGTCCGCAAAGGCGACGTCATCGCGCTGATCGATCCGGCCCTGTTCCAGGGCGCCGTGCTCCAGGCCTCCGCCGACCTGGACAACGCCAGAGCGAACGGGATTGCGGCAAGAGCCAACCTCGACCGGGCCAGAGCCGTTTCGGTGCAGACGCGGGCGGACTACGAGCGCAGCGTCGAGTTGACGCGGAGCCGTCTTCTGAGCCAGCAGCAGCTCGACCAGGCGAAGGCCGCCGATGACTCCGCGACCGCGGCGGTGGGCGCGGCGGCCGCGAACGTGACGCAGGCCGACGCCCAGGTCAGCCAGAAAGAGGCGGCATTGGCAGTGGCGCGGACCAATCTCAACTACACGGTGATCCGATCCCCGATCGACGGTACCGTGGTCGCTCGCAACGTCGAGCTCGGCCAGACCGTCGCCGCTTCGTTGCAGGCGCCGACGATCTTCACGATCGCCCAGGATCTGACGAAGATGCTGGTGTACACGAAGACGGACGAATCGGACGTCGGCAACATCCAGACGGGAAGGCCCGTCACGTTCAAGGTCGACGCCTTTCCGAAGGAGTCGTTCCGCGGCACTGTCCGTCAGGTGCGCATGAACCCGACGACCATCCAGAACGTCGTCACGTACGACACCATCATCGAGTTTGCGAATCCGGACCTCAAGCTGTTTCCGGGAATGACGGCCTACGTGACGATTCCCGTGGCCACCGTGGCCGACGCGTTGAAGATTCCGAACACCGCCTTGCGGTACAAGCCGCCGGTCTCGCTCGAGGAAATCCGGGCGATCTACGCCAGGTATGGTCTCGAGGGCGGCGCAGAAGCCGGAGCCGGCGAGCCCGGAGCTCCTCCCGGCAGACCGACGCCCGCAGACGCGAGACGCGGCGGGTCGCGCGCCTCGGCGTCGGGAGGCACCGTCGTGTGGAAGCTGGGCGCGGGCAACGCGATGGTGCCGGTCAAGGTCTCTCTCGGGATCACCGACCATTCCTATACTCAGGTGACCGGAGTTCTGCAGGGCACTCTTCGGGAGGGAGACGAACTCATCATCCGGTCCGTGATGGCGAAGCCGCAGACGCCAGGCGGGGTGCGACGCTAGTGCCGGACCCGGCCGACCCGCCGTCTGCGCTGACCTCCGGGGCTGCCCAGAGCGTCGGCGGGGAGCAGGCGGTCATCCGCGTCGATGAGGTCCACAAGTACTACCAGCTGGGCGAAACACGCGTGCACGCTCTCCGGGGCGTGAGCGTCGGCATTCACGGCGGCGATTTCGTGGCCATCATGGGCGCGAGTGGCAGCGGCAAATCGACCTTCATGAACATTCTCGGGTGCCTCGATCGCCCTTCCGCCGGCCGGTACCTGCTGGAGGGAACGGACGTTTCCGGGCACGACAAGAGGACGCTAGCTCTGATTCGCAACCAGAAGATCGGCTTCGTGTTTCAAGGCTTCAATCTCCTGGCGAGGACGACCGCTCTGGAGAACGTGGAGCTGCCGACCCTGTACACGAAGTTGAGCGATGTCGAGCGTCGTGCCCGGTCAGCCGATGCGCTAGCGCTGGTGGGACTCTCGGACCGGGCGCGCCACTTCCCGTCGCAGATGTCCGGCGGGCAGCAGCAGCGGGTGGCGGTGGCGCGCGCCCTGGTGAACCGACCCTCGATACTGCTGGCCGACGAGCCCACGGGCAACCTCGACAGCCGTACGTCCGTCGAGATAATGGAAATCTTCCAGAAGCTCAACGACCGCGGATTGACGATCGTTCTGGTCACTCATGAGCACGACATCGCGCAGTTTGCCCGGCGCGTGCTCGTATTCAAGGACGGAAGGATTCGCCGGGACGATCCTGTGCCGAATCGACCTCGAGCGGCGGAAGTGTTGAAGACGCTGCCGACGCTCGAGGATTGATCGCCCGGTTCGGAGATAATCCCGTTCCGTGGCCCCCTCCTCGCGCGCGTGGTTCGTGGACCGTTACGGCGGGCCCGAACGCCTGGTGCTGCGCGAGCGGCCGGATCCCGAGCCCGGCCCGGGAGAGGTGCTCGTGAGGACGGCGGCGATCGGCCTGAATTTTGCGGACCTCTTCGTGCGGTCGGGAGACTATCCGCGCTCCCCGAAGCCGCCGTTCGTGCCCGGCATGGAGATCTCGGGCACCGTCGAAAGGGTGGGCGAGGGAGTCCGGGAACTCGAGCCGGGCCGGCGGGTCGTGGCGGTGCCGATCTTCGGTGGCCACGCGGAGAAGGTCGTGGCCGACGCGTCGCAAGTCTTCCCGCTGCCGGACGGCGTGGATCTCGTCGAGGCGGCGGCCGTCCCGGTCGTCTTCCTCACGGCGTGGTACGCCTGCGCGCGGGCGGAGGTGACGGCGGGGGACCGGGTGATCGTCACGGCGGCCGCCGGCGGCGTCGGTTCGGCGCTCCTTCAGGTCCTCCGCGAGCGCGGCGCGAAGACGCTGGCGCTCGTCGGGAGCGAAGCGAAGATGGCGTCGTGCCGGGAGCTCGGCGCCGGAGAGGTCGGCGTCTACGAATCCGCCGAGCGGCTGATCGAGCGATTCCTCGGCGGCCGCGCCGACGTCGTCGTGGATGCCATCGGGGGGCGGCTGTTCCGGCGCCTGTGGCGGCGGCTGGGACCGGCCGGCCGGTACGTGCTCTACGGCTTCGCCGCCGCGTCGGGAGCTTCCGGCGTGGCGAAGCTGACGGCGGCGCGGGAGCTTCTCGCGATGGGGCTCTTCTCGCCGTACTCCTTCGTCCAGTCCTGCCGGACGCTCATCGGCTTCAACCTCTCGCTTCTGCCGGATCGGACGGGGGAGCTGCAGCGGGCGGCCCGGGAGATATTCGCCCTCTGGACGCAGGGACGCATCCGCCCGGTCGTCGGCCCCCGGTTTCCGTTCGAGAAACTGCCCGACGCGCACCGCGCCCTCGCCGGGCGGGGAACCACGGGCAAGGTCGTCGTCGCCGTCAGCTGACGTCGAATTCCATCGCGGAAACGAATCCTCGATGGAAGGCGGGATGCGCCGCCAGTTCAATGTGTTCGACCCGGCGCGCGAGTTCCTCGGCCTGGCCGCGCTCCTCGGGGCGGCGAAGCATCCGGCGAGCGCCGGCGCCGGCCGCGTTGCCGATCTGCCGGAACGACGCGCGCGAGAGGTCCGGGAAGAGTCCGATCCGGATGGCGCTCGGAATGGCGAGATAGGAACCGAAGGCCCCCGCCACGACGACTTCGTCGACGGCGGCGGAGGAAATGCCGGCCTCGGCGAGCAGGACCTCGATCGCGGCACGGATCGCGGCTTTGGCGAGCTGGATCTCGTTCACGTCGCCGCGGGTCACTACGATGTCGCGCCCGTGTCCGGTCGATGCGGCCGGGGCGAGCACGAGTCTCGGACGGCCGGAGGCGAGATGGATGCCGGGTCCGGTCCCCGCGAGGTTCCCGCGCCGGTCGAGCAGGCCGACCCGCCGCATTTCCGCCACCGCATCCAGGATCCCGGAGCCGCAGATCCCGATCGGGGGCCGGCGTCCGATCGTGTAGAGCGAAATGCCGCCGCTGCCGATGAAGACGCGCTCGATGGCGCCGGGCGCCGCGCGCATGCCGGCCGTGATGTGCGCGCCCTCGAAGGCGGGGCCGGAGGGGGAGGAGCAGGCGACGATCCTGCCCGACGCCGCCAGGCTGATTTCGGTGTTGGTTCCGATGTCGATGGCGAGCGTGGTCCGCGACGATGCGCCGACGCCCGCCGCGAGGAGCATGGCCACGTGATCGGCGCCGACGTAACCCGCGATGATCGGGGGCATGTAGAGCATCGCGCCCGGAGAAAGCGCGAGGCCGGCGGTCGCGGCCGCGAGCGCCATGGATGCGGTGACGGCCGGGCGGTACGGCGCGGTTCCGAGTGCGCGGACCGGCAGGCCGGCAAAGAGGTGGTGCATCACCGTGTTTGCCACCACGACCCCTTCGACGACGCGTTCCGGGCCGACCCCGAGCTCGCGACACATCTCCGCGACGGTGCGATTGAGCGTCTCGGCCAGCCGGCGCCGGAGCACCCCGCTGCCGTCGGCATGGCGGTCGGCGTAGGCGATGCGGCTGACGACGTCCTCGCCGTAGGCGATCTGGGGATTCATCACCCCGCGGCGGGCGACCGTCGCGCCCGTGTCGAGGTCCAGCAGAAAGAGCGCGACCTTGGTCGTCCCGACGTCGATCGCGAGACCGAGCCGCGAGGGCGGCGCGTCCGTCGCGTCCGGCGCCGGATCCGTATCGGCGGACTCGAGCTGCAGGCGCTGTGAAGCGGTGAGGGAGTCCGGGGGGATGTCGAGACGGACGTCGGCGAGCGCCTGCGCCCGGCAGGCCAGGCGGAGTCCGGCGGCGGCGCCCGCCCGGGAGAGCTCCTCCCGCTCATCGGCCGAGGGGCTCGAGACGTCGCCCTCCACGACGCGAACCGCGCAGCCGCCGCAGGAACCGGCGCCGCCGCACACCGCCTGGAGCTCGACGCCCACCAGGCGAGCGGCGTCGAGAAGCGTGGTGCCCGCGGGAACCTCGGCGCGGCGCCCGACGGGTTCGAGGTCCACGACGACGAAGCCGCGTTCGGGGGTGCGGCGGCTAGCCGTCCGGCCCATACCCATGCCGGCGCCGGCAGGAATCGCGGGCCGCGCACGCGTCGCAGATCTCGCCGTCCTCGCGGACCGCGGCGCCGAGGCCGAAGACCATCGAGAGCGACTTGCGCGGGATCATCCATCCGGCCTCGGTGAGCCGAACGCAGCAGGAGGCGGCGTCGAGCAGCCGGAACAGCTCGCGCTGTCCCTCGCCCAGCGGCCAGCCCTCCATGCCCGGGCTGATCGGAACCGTGGCGCGCAGCCCCGCGCGCGCGGCCACCTCGCGGACGAGGCTCCGGACGGTGAGGGAGAGCGACTGGACGGCGCACGACCCGAGCCCGTCGAGGGCGAGCGCGTAGGGCAGATCGAGGCCGAAGGCGCGGGAGACGCGGGCTTCGAGGCGCGCTCCGATCGTCGCCGCGACGATCGCCACGGCGGTCGAGCCGCAGAGGTGTCGGGCGACCAGGGAGCCGCTGAGCGCCCCGCCGTCTTCGAGCCGGATGCCTCCCGGCTCCCGCGCGCGCACGCCGAGGAACCGGCAGGTCAGGCGGGGATCGAGCAGGACGATTCCCTCGCGGAGGGCGCGCTCGGCGACGGAAACGAGCCGCGGGCTGCGCGCGCGCAGGCGGGCCGAGTCGGCGCCCTGCGCCCGAAGGACCGCGTCGGTGTCGAGGTTCTCGAACCGGCGGCGCGCCTCCGGGCGGGCGGTCATGCTCCGGGCCGTCCCTCGAGCCCGGCCCGGACGGCCAGCGGGCGCAGCACGTCCTCGATGCGGCCCTGCCGGGCGCAGTCGGTCGCCGGCCTCTGGTAGAGCGCGAGGAGCTCGTCGACGCGCGCGCGGGCGCGTCCGAAGGCGGTGTGGCGGCCGCCTTCCTCCCAGGCGCGCAGCGAGCCGCGGTCGGTGACGGCCGAGGGAAGATGCTGCTCCAGCCGGAAGAGCCGGCGCGTGTCCTGGAGCTTGAGGAACTCGCCGGCGCGGCCGACCCGTTCGAACATGTCGACGGCGAGAGATTCCGTGCGGGCCTCGATCCCCTCGATCAGCCGCCGCGCCGAGGCGATCGCCCCGGCGTCGAGCACCAGTTTCTCGAGGCTCTGGCAGCCGAGAAAGTCCAGCATCCCGGCTCCCGAAATCATGTTGATGCCCCCGAGGGCGCCGAGCAGGATCGCGGCGGCGCTCTCCATGCCGGCTTGAGCGTCGGCGGACTTGGCGTCGCTTCCTCCCAGGTAGGCGTGCGTGGGCAGGCCGAGCGACTTGCCCACCTCGGCGCAGGCCAGGTCGAGCATTGCCGTCTCGATCGCTCCCATCGGCGTCGTGCCGGTCCGCATGTCGAAGATCGAGGGGGCTCCGCCCCACACCACCGGGGCGCCGGCCGCCGCGAGCTGCGAGATCGTGATGCCGGCGAGGCACTCCGCGGCGTGCTGCGCGGCCGCGCCGGCAAGGGTGACCGGGGCCGCGGCGCCGGCGAGCGGCACGGAGACGATCTCGGCCGGAACTCCGGCGCGCGCGAGAGTGACGAGGCTGTCCGCGGCGAACGCGGACCAGTTGAGGGGCGGGGAAGGGCACACGTCGAAAACGGCGCGCGGCGTTCGCCGCAGGGCCTCGAGCCCCCCGGCATCGGCCGCCAGCAGGTCGATCATCGCGGAGACCGAGTCGGCCGTGAACGCGCCCGTGACGATCGGCTTCTCGGAGTAGAGCAGGACGAGAAACAGACGGTAGAGATCGCCGATGTCCTTCGGCACGTCGCCGCAGACCAGGGCCGTGGATTGTGCCGCGTATTCGGGCAGCATCTCGGCAACCTGGACGAGGCGGACGAGGTCGGTCGAGGTGGACTCGCGGTGGTCCCCGGTCTCGGGGTCGAGAACGTGGACACAGGACGAACCCGGATCGAAGTGGACGGAGTCTCCGCCGTAGCGCACGCAGGCCCGCCCCGCCCTGTCGTGGAGGAAGAACTCCGCGGGCGCGAGCGCGAGCGCCCGGCGCGCGAGCGCCTCGGGGATGCGCGCCACGTCGTCCGCGACCGTCGCGCCGGCGGATGCGAGCAGTTCGGCCGCGGCGGCGCCATGAACCTGCACCCCGGGCCGGGACAGCAGGACGAAGGCCTCGTCGAGAATCCGCCGAAGGAGCGTCGGGTCGAGCAACGAGAACCGGGGCCGCATCCGGAATCCCCTATCCGCCCATGAGCGCCCGGGCGACGGCCACCGCGGCCACGGCGTCCTCTCCGAAACCGTCCGCGCCGATCTCCTGCGCCCAGCTCCGGGTGACCGGGGCGCCTCCCACGATGACCTTCACGCGGGGACGCAGGCCGTGGCGTTCGAGCGCTTCGACGACCTGGCGCTGGCCGCCCATCGTCGTCGTCAACAGCGCCGACACCCCCACGATGTCGGCGTCGAGCTCGCGCGCACGCAGGGCGAACGTCTCGAACGGGACGTCCACGCCGATGTCGTGAACCTCGAAGCCGGCGGCCGACAGCATCGTGGAGACGAGCGTTTTCCCGATCTCGTGGATGTCTCCCTGGACGGTCCCGAGCACGACGCGGCCAAGGATCCGGCGCTGGACGCCGCCCTTCTGCAGCTCGGGCTCGAGCACGGCGGTCGCCGCTTTCATCGCCTCGCCCGCCATGACCAGATCCGGCAGGAACAGGTCGCCCTTGCCGAAGCCCTCGCCGACTTCGTTCAAGCCCGGAACGAATCCCCGCTGGATGGCTTCGAGAGGGGCGAGGCCGCGCGCGATGCCCTCGGCGGCGAGCGCGGCGGCGCGATCGGGATCTCCCTCGAGGATGCTGCGGCGCATCGCGTCGAGAATCGCGTCAGGCATGGACCTCTCCTCGTGCCGGCGCCGCGGCGGCACGCTCGACGACACGGGCCACCGCCCGAGCGGCGGACGCGTCGAGCGGCGGGGGCTCGTGGGTTTCGAGCAGGTGCGTGACGCGGTCCGCGGCCCGCTCGGGCAGCGCCTTGCCGCCGCGCGCCAGCCATCCGGGATGATTGTCGCGGTCGAAGATCGTGGGGTACCAGCGTTCTCTCATGTGCCGCCGCGTGTGCGGGAGCTTCAGGAACTGGCCGTCGGGACCCGCCTGGTCGATGAGGTCGAGGGCGAGAGTCTCCGCATTGATCTCGACCGGGCGGCGAAAGCTCTCGATCCAGCCCGCGATTTCGTTGCAGATGGCCAGCTGCGCGAGCGACCCGGACAGTCCCGACTCGAGGTAGCCGAGATCGTGGAAAAGATGGCCGCCCGCCATCGCGCCGATGAGCATGCTGAGGGCGGCCTCGATCCCGGCCTGGGCGTCGACCAGCTTGGACTCGCTGCTGCCGCCGAGGGTGAAGAGCGGCAAGCCGTAGAAGTGCCCGAGCGCCTCGGCCATCCCGCGCGGCTCGGGGGCGCAGTACGGGTCGACCATGGTGCGCATGTCGAGCGCGTCGCCGCCGAATCCGGGCATCACGAAGGGAGTCCCCGGACGCACGAGCTGCGAAAGCACGAGGCCGGCGAGCGAGCCCGCATTGGACAGGGCCAGACCGCCGGCCATGGTCATGGGCCCGCTCGTCCCGCCCGACACCACGGGGATGTAGAGCGCCGGGAGGCCCTTCTCCGCGAGGAACAGGAGCTTCTGCAGGGCGTCGGCGTTGTGGAGGAGGCCGGTGGTGACGTTGATGTAGCAGGCGGCGAACGGACGCTCGCGGAGCTCCCGCGCGCCTCCCGCGACGGCCTCGGCCATCTCGATCACGTCGGCGCAGCCCGACATCTCGTAGGTGACGAAGACGATGGGCTTGGCGGTGTTGTGAAGCATCGCCTCGAACTGGAGCCGGTCGGCGAGGTCGGGCCGGACGTCGGAAGGAAGGAACATGGACATCACGAACTCGATGTGCTCGAGCGCGTCGCACAGCCGGGCGGCGTCGCGGACGTCCTGAAGCCGCGCGCGCCGGCGTTCGCCGGTCCGGTGATCGACGATGTGCAGGCAGTCGGATCCGGGCCCGAAGTAGGTGTTCGCTCCCGCGAGCGGCATCGCCGGCCGGCCGAGTCGATCGTGCAGCACGACGCGGCGCGGGGCGGTCGAGAGCGCCTCGTCGACCAGCCGCGAAGGGATGCGGACACGGTTGCCTTCGGAGACGGCGGCACCCGCGCGACGCACCAGCTCGACGGCGTCCGGTTCGAAGAAACGGACGCCCGTGCGCTCCAGGATCTCGAGGCTCGCGGCGTGCAGGGCCTCGCACTGCGCGGGCGTCAGGCGCGAAAACGCCGCGCCGGCCTGACTCGCAGTCAGATCCCGGTCCCTCATCGTCCGTCCAGTGTCCTTCGGACCGCCCGGCGCGAGCAGGTGCGTTTGCATCACGGGCGATGCGTCCGCCGCGAAGGCGCTGATAGCATTCGGCCGCTCTTCGCGGAGGAGGACGCCATGCGCATGGACCGGTTCGAGATGGAGCGCACGCAGTGCCTCTACGAGAACGAGGTGAAGTGGAACCTCTCGGAGAGCGGCGTGCAGCCCCTCCGCGTCGAGGAGCTGCTCGAGGGCGCCGGGCCGCGCGCGGAGCTGCTCGGCCAGGCGCTCAAGTACCCCGAGTCGAACGGCTCGCTGCTCCTGCGCGAACGGATCGCCCTCTTCTATCCGGGCGCCACGGCCGAGAACGTTCTGGTCACGACGGGCTGCTCCGAGGCGAATTACACGACCCTGTGGGGGCTGCTCGAGAAGGGGGACCGGATCGCGGTGATGATCCCCAACTACCTCCAGTCGTGGGGACTCGCGCGCGGCTACGCCGGCCGGGCCGACGCCTACCGTCTCGTCGAGAAACGCGGCGGGCGGCGGGGCGCGGTGGGCGCTCGACGTGGCGAGCCTGGAGCGCGCCGTGACGCGCCGGACGAAGGTCATCCTGGTGACCAATCCGAACAATCCGACGGGCGCCGTCCTCACGGAGGAGGAGATGGGGGAGGTCGTGCGGGTGGCCCGGCGCGTCGGCGCGTGGATCGTCGCCGACGAGGTCTACCGCGGGGCGGAGGTCTCGGCAGGCGCCTTGTCGCCGACCTTCTGGGGCCGGTACCGCAAGGTGATCGTCACGGCCGGCCTCTCGAAGGCCTTCGGGTTGCCGGGGCTTCGCATCGGATGGATCGTCGCGCCCCCGAAGAGCATCGCGTCCTTCTGGTCCTACCAGGACTACACGACGCTGACGCCCTCGATGCTCTCGGATCGCCTCGCCCGGATCGCCATGGAGCCCAAACGGCGTGAATCGATCCTTTCACGCACACGGGAGATCATCCGCCGCCACCTGCCGGAGATCGAGCGGTGGATTGGCGGTCATGGCGACCTCTTCGACTACATCCGGCCGGTGGCCGGAGCGATCACGCTCGTCAAATTCCGGCTGCCCATGTCCTCGACGGCCCTCTTCGACCGTCTGCGCCTCGAGAAATCGGTCTTGATAACGCCCGGATCCCACTTCGGGATCGGCCGGTACATCCGGATCGGGTACGGATACGACGTCGAGAAGATGCTCGAGGGCCTGACCCGGATCGATGAGTTCCTGGACGGGTTGGCTGCGCCGAGGCGGCCTCTGCGGCGCTCCGCGGCGGCTTCCTAGCCGCTCGTCGCCGGCTTTTATGCGCGGGGCCCGCGAGGTCGCCCCATCGTGTTGACTCGCACCCGACTTAGGCACTATCTGCGTGCGTGTGACGGGGCGCACAGACAGCCCGTAACTTGCTGAAACAGCATAGGTTCTGGAAGCGCGAAATCGCCCTTCGGGTTGAGTTTCTCGCGCTCTTTTCCCTATAATCCGCGGCTCCCGGATCAGGCTCGTTTTGACTTTCTTTTAGGAGGACCGTGTGGGATTTAAGGTGGGAGAAAAGATCGTCTACCCGAACCACGGCGTCTCGGTGATCGAGAAGATCGGCGAGGGGTTCCAGACGGAGCCCGTGGCCCCCAGGAGCTTCTATCACCTGCGCCTCCTCTCGAACAACTCGCGGGTGATGGTCCCGGTCGGAAACACGAGCCTCATCGGCCTGCGCCGGCTGACGCAGCGCAAGGACATCACGGGCCTGATGAAGACGCTCGGCGACGGGCGGTTTTCCGCGACCGGGGACTGGAAGGGCCGCTACAAGCAGAACCTGGACAAGATGAAGAGCGGCCAGCTCCACGAGATCGCCGACGTCCTGAAGACCCTGAACTTCATCTCGTCGCGCAAGACGTTGTCCTTCCGCGAGAAGAAGATGTACGAGCGGGCCAAGTACCTGATCGTGTCCGAGATCGCCGTCATCAACGGTCTCGACGAGAAGGAAGTCGAGCGGCAGGTGGACCGGGCCCTGGCGCGGTCGGCCTCGAGCCGGGCGACGGCCCACTGAACCGGGCGACATCGGAATCCTCGACGGGGCGGCGCAAAGCCGCCCCGTTTCGTTTTTGGCCGAGAATAGAATGGGCCCATGACGAGCCCTAAAGTCTCGCGCCTCCAGTCCGTGGTCATGCTCGCCGTCGGAGCCGCTCGTGGGATTCGGCGCCGGCTACTTCGCGGGAGGGGGCGGCCGCCCGGGCGCTGGCGCCGAGGCCCGCGGGCCGGCCGGGGGCGCCGGCGGCGACCGGCTGGCCTCGCTGACGCAGGCCCTCGATCGCGACCCCGAAAACCCCGAGATCCTGATGGACCTCGGCAACCTCTACTACGACCGCGAGGACTGGGACCGCGCGATCACGACGTACGAGAAGGCCCGGCGCAAGGCGCCCAAGAACCCGAACCTGCTGTCGGATCTCGGCGCGGCGCATCGAAACCGTGGCGAGTTCGATCTGGCCGTGGCCTTCTTCCAGAAGGCGCGGGACAACGACCCCAACCACTGGCAGTCCCTCCTGAACTGGCTGCTCGTCGAGGCCTACGACCGCCGCAACGCGGTCGCGGCGCAGAAGCTCTTCGACGAGGTCAAGAAGCGTTACCCGGAGATTCCGCAGATCGACAAGATCCAGGAGCAGATCTCGAGCCTCCGCCCGGCGGCCTGATGCCCCGTCTGGTCCTCGCCCTCTTCGTCGTCTTCCTCTTCCTGACGGTGCTGCGCGGGTTGCGCATCTTCTTCACGGCGGTGTTCCGGCCGCAGGCGCCCGGGCCGGCGGCCCGGACGGGCGGGACCCGGGAAGGGGAGATGGTGCGCGACCCGGTCTGCGGGACGTGGATCGACCGCAACCTCGCCGTCCTCGGGCGCAAGGGCGGCGAGGCGGTGCCGGTCTGCTCCGACGAATGCCGGAAGGCCCTGGAGGCGGCGTCGTGACGGGCGGGCTCTTCGAGGACGAGTCGGCCCTTCCGGGCGCGGCTGCCGGCGCGGAGTTCGCGCCGGCGACGCCGCTCGCCGACCGGATGCGGCCCCGCTCGCTCGACGAGGTCGAGGGGCCCGAGGCCGTCGTCGGCGCCAACGGCTTCCTGCGCCGGGCGATCGCGGAGGACCGCGTGCCCTCGCTCATTCTCTGGGGCCCGCCCGGGCGTCGGGCAAGACGACTCTCGCGCGCCTGATCGCCCTCCAGACGTCGTCGCTCTTCCTCTCGTACTCCGCCGTCGCGACCGGGGTCAAGGAGATGCGCGAGGTCCTCGAGGAGGCGCGCCGGCTGCGATCGCGCCAGGGCAAGCGGACGATCCTCTTTCTCGACGAGATCCACCGATTCAACCGGTCGCAGCAGGACGTCTTCCTGCCGTACGTCGAGTCGGGCGACATCGTCCTCGTGGGCGCGACGACGGAGAACCCGTCCTTCGAGCTGAACGGCGCCCTGCTCTCCCGCTGCAAGGTCGTCGTCCTCGAGCCCCTGGCGCCCGAGGCGATCGCCCGGATCGTCGAGCGGGCGCTGCGGGACATTCCGCGCGGCCTCGGGGCCCGCGACTTCACCCTGGACGACGACGCCCTCTCCTTCATCGCGCAGGCGTCGGGCGGAGACGCCCGCCGCGCCCTGAACCTGCTCGAGGCGGCGGCGGCGGACGCCGAGGCGGCGCGCGTGAAGACGATCGAGATCGAGCGGCTGCGCGACCTCCTGCAGCGCAAGGTCCTGCTCTACGACAAGGCCGGCGAGGAGCACTACAACCTGATCTCGGCGCTCCACAAGTCCATGCGCGAGTCGGACCCCGACGCCACGATCTACTGGCTCGTCCGGATGCTCGAGGCGGGAGAGGATCCGCTCTACGTCGCGCGGCGGATCGTGCGCTTCGCCTCCGAGGACGTCGGGCCTGGCCGATCCGCGGGCGCTGCGCGTGGCGCTCGACGCCAAGGAGGCCTTCGACTTCCTCGGGATGCCGGAAGGCTCGCTCGCCCTCGTCGAGGCCGCCGTCTACTGCGCGCTGGCCCCGAAGTCGACCGCGCTCTACGAGGCCGAGAGCGAGGCCAAGCGCGACGTCGCCGAGAAGCCGGCCGAGCCGGTTCCCGAGGTCATCCGCAACGCCGTCACGAAGCTGATGCGCGACGTCGGCTACGGGCGTGGCTACCGCTACGCCCCCGCCGAGCCCGAGGGCGTCGGCGGCATCGAGTGCCTCCCCGACAGCCTCCGCGGCCGCCGCTACTACCGCCCGCGCGCTCCGGCGAAGAAGTCGGAGCTCTCGCAGCGCCTCGAGGCCGTGCTCAAGCTGCGGCAGGAGAAGTGGGCGAAGGAAGCCGCCGACGAGAGCGAGAGGCGAAAAGCAGAAAGCCGAGAGACATAGCTCTCGGCTGCGGTCCTGACTACACTTCTCCGCCCGGTAGTTCGGAGCTTCCTTCGTGATGATGACGTCGTGGGCGTGGGACTCCTTGAGTCCCGCCGCGGTGATGCGGATGAGCTTCGACTTCGAGCGCAGATCCTCGATCGTGCGGCAGCCGGCCAGGCCCATGCCGCTGCGCACGCCGCCGGTCAGCTGCGCGATGAGCGCCTCGACGCTGCCCTTGTAGGGCACCATGCCCTCGATGCCTTCGGGCACGAGCTTGGACAGCGAGCCGCCGTTGATGGACGGCTCGCTCTCCATGGACTCCTGGAAGTAGCGGTCGGAGGAGCCGGCCTTCATCGCCCCGAGCGATCCCATGCCGCGGTACGCCTTGAACGTGCGGCCCTGGTACAGGATCGTCTCGCCCGGCGATTCCTCGGTGCCGGCCAGGAGCGAGCCGATCATCACGAGGTGGGCGCCGGCGGCGATGGCCTTCGTGATGTCTCCGGAGAACTTGATCCCGCCGTCGGCGATCAGCGGCACCTTCGTTCCCCGCGTGGCCTTGCGCGCACTCGCGGATGGCGTGAATCTGGGGGACGCCGGCGCCCGTGACGACGCGCGTGGTGCAGATCGAGCCCGGGCCGATGCCGACCTTGATGGCGTCGGCGCCGCGCTTGACGAGATCGCGGGCGCCCTCCTCGGTCGCGACGTTGCCGGCGATGATCGGCGTCGAGGCGAAGCGCTTGCGGACGAGCTTCAGCGCGTCGAGGACGCCCTGGCTGTGGCCGTGCGAGGAGTCGAGGACGAGGACGTCGACCTTGGCCCGGACGAGCTCCCGGGCGCGATCGAGGATGTCCTTGGTGACG
This sequence comes from uncultured Acidobacteriota bacterium, assembly GCA_963710945.1. Lineage (GTDB taxonomy): Bacteria > Acidobacteriota > Thermoanaerobaculia > UBA5066 > Gp7-AA6 > DAHUXD01. Next base: position 152,781 of record CAVQCH010000006.1, on the reverse strand, counting down.
CCGATCGCCGCCGCCCACCCGCAGGCGCCCGAGGGCGTCCTTGGCGGCGTTGGGGTACTTGATCGCCTTCTGGATGTCCTTGACCGTGATGAGGCCCTTGAGGTTGCCGCCGCGGTCCACGACGAGGAGCTTTTCGATGCGGTACTTGTGGAGAAGCTCCTTGGCCTGTTCGAGCGTGGTGCCGACCGGCGTCGTGATCAGGTTCTTCTTGGTCATCCGGGCCGAGATCGGCCGGTCGGTGCGGGTCTCGAAGCGCAGGTCGCGGTTGGTGAGGATGCCGACGAGCTTTGCCGCGATCGTCGACGACGGGCACGCCCGAGATCTTGTAGCGCGACATGACCTCGAGCGCCTCGGCGATGCGTCTGCTCGGGGCGGCAGGTCACCGGGTCCACGATCATGCCGGACTCCGAGCGCTTGACCTTGTCGACCTCCGCGGCCTGGGCCTCGATCGACAGGTTCTTGTGGATGATCGCCGAGCCCGCCCTGCTGGGCCATCGCGATGGCCAGGCGCGACTCCGTCACCGTGTCCATCGCCGACGAGATGACCGGGATGTTGAGACCGATCTGAGCGCGTCAGGTTCGTGCGCAGGTCCACCTCGCGGGGGTGGACCTCCGAATGGGCGGGCAGCAGGAGGACGTCGTCGAACGTGAGCGCGAGCGGAATGTCCGCGCGCACTCGCTGCTGCGTTTGCGTCTGGCTCGGCATCAGGCCCCCGCCGCGGCCGCCCCGTGGCATTTCTTGTACTTCTTGCCCGAGCCGCACGGGCACGGGTCGTTGCGCCCGACCTTGGGCTGGTTGCGCTGGATCGTCTCGACCTTCGCGTCCTGGCCGCCCGAGGCCGCGGCCCCGTAGGAATAGTTGACGTTCGGCGGACGCGCGGCGGGCCGGCATCGCCACCGGGGCGCGCCGCGCTCGGCGCCTCGGGCTGACGCCTCCTCGCTCTCCTCCCGCGGGCCACCGGCTGCAGCTTGAAGAGGTACTGGACGATCTGGTCCTCGATGCGCTCCTTCATCAGCGTGAACAGCTCGAAGGACTCCTTCTTGTACTCGATCAGGGGGTCGCGCTGGCCGTAGCCCGCGCAGGCCGATGCCCTCCTTGAGATGGTCGATCGCGAGGAGGTGGTCCTTCCACTGCTGGTCGACGACCTGGAGCATCACGAACTTCTCGTGCGTCCGCATCATCTCGTCGTCCGAGGATCTGCTCCTTGCGGTCGTAGACCGCGAGCAGGCCCGCCCAGAGCTCCTCGCGGATCTGGTCGCGGCTCTTGCCGGCGTAGTCGAAGGATGCCCGGCTTCGAGCCGTAAGTACTCCTGCAGGTCGATGTCGCACGCCGCCAGGTCCCACTCCTGCGGGTCCTTCTCCTCGTTCAGGTGCCGGCCGAGGATGTAGTCGAGGATCGTCTCGCCGAGGCCGAGCACGTGGTCGCGGGCCGCCTCGCCGCTTCAGGATGCTCCCGGCGCATGCCGTAGATCTCCTCGCGCTGACGGTTCATGACGTCGTCGTATTCGAGCAGGTGCTTGCGGCTCTCGAAGTTGCGCGCCTCGACCTGCTTCTGGGCGCGCTCGATGGAGCGCGAGACCATGCCGTGCTCGATGGGGACGCCCTCTTCCATGCCGAGCTTGCGCATGATGTTCTGGAGGCGGTCGGACCCGAAGATGCGCATCAGGTCGTCTTCGAGCGAGAGGTAGAAGCGCGACGAGCCGGGGTCGCCCTGGCGGCCCGACCGGCCGCGCAGCTGGTTGTCGACGCGGCGCGACTCGTGGCGCTCGGTGCCGATGATGTGGAGGCCGCCGGCGGCGAGCACCTTCTTCTTGTCCTCGGCGCACGACTCGCGGAGCTTCGCCAGGCGCCGCTCGAACTCGGCCGGGTCCTCGATCTCGCGCAGCTCGTGGGAGGCCACGGCGTCGGGGTTGCCGCCGAGCACGATGTCGGTGCCGCGGCCGGCCATGTTCGTCGCGATCGTGACGGCGCCGGAACGGCCGGCCTGGGCGACGATCTCGGCTTCCTTCTCGTGGAACTTGGCGTTCAGGACGACGTGGGGGACGCGGCGCGCCTTCAGCAGCTCCGAGAGGCGCTCGGACTTCTCGATGGACACGGTGCCGACGAGCACCGGCTGCCCCTTCTCGCGCAGCTGGACGATCTCGTCGGCCACCGCCTCGTACTTCTCCCGCTCCGAGGCGTACACGACGTCCTGGTTGTCGTCCCGGATCATCGGCTGGTTGGTGGGGATCACGACGACGTCGAGCTTGTAGATCTGGTGGAACTCCGACGCCTCGGTGTCGGCCGTGCCCGTCATGCCGGCGAGCTTTTCGTAGAGGCGGAAGTAGTTCTGGAGCGTGATCGTGGCGAGGGTCTGGTTCTCCCGCTCGATCTTGACGTTCTCCTTGGCTTCGACCGCCTGGTGGAGGCCGTCGGACCAGCGCCGGCCGGGGAGCACGCGGCCGGTGAACTCGTCGACGATCAGGACCTGACCGTCCTTGATCATGTAGTCCACGTCGCGCTTGTAGAGGGCATGGGCGCGCAGCGCCTGCTCGACGCCGTGGAGCAGGTCGATGTTCTGCAGCTCGTACATGTTGCCGATGCCGAGCTGCTTCTCGGCCTTGGCCACGCCCTCCTCGGTCAGCACGGCGGTGCGGGCCTTCTCGTCCACGAGGTAATCGCCGGTCGTGGTCTTGTTGCCGTACTTGTCCTTCTCCTCGGAGCCCTTGACCAGGGTCGGGATGACCCGGTTGACCTTGTAGTAGACGTCCGTGTTCTCCTCGGAGGGGCCCGAGATGATCAGCGGCGTGCGGGCCTCGTCGATCAGGATGGAGTCGACCTCGTCCACGATGGCGTAGACGTGGCCGCGCTGGACCATGTTCTCGAGCTCGAACTTCATGTTGTCGCGCAGGTAGTCGAAGCCGAACTCGTTGTTCGTCCCGTAGGTGACGTCGCAGGCGTAGGCGACCTTGCGCTCCTCGTCGAGGAGGCTGTTCTGGATGCAGCCGACCGTCAGTCCCAGGAACTTGTAGATCCGGCCCATCCATTCGGCGTCGCGCCGGGCGAGGTAGTCGTTGACCGTGACGACGTGGACCCCGCGGCCGGTCAGGGCGTTCAGGTACACCGGCATGGTCGCGACGAGCGTCTTGCCCTCGCCCGTCTTCATCTCGGAGATCTTCCCGGAGTGCAGGACCATGCCGCCGATCAACTGGACGTCGAACGGGCGCATGCCGAGGGCGCGGACCGAGGCCTCCCGGGCGACCGCGAAGGCCTCCTCGAGGAGCTCGTCGAGGATCGCGGCGCGGGCCGCCTTCAGATCCTCCTCGTGGATCCCCTCGAGGGCCCGGGCGATGCGGGCCCGGAACTCCGCCGTCCTGGCCCGGAGAGCCTCGTCGGACAGGGCCTTCATGCCGGGCTCGAGCGCGTTGATGCGCTCGACGCGCGGCAACATCTTCTTGATGTCGCGCTCGTGCTGGGTGCCAAAGACCTTGGCGAGAAGCCGGTCGATCATGATTAAGCCGTAAACACCATTACGGCCCCAGTCTATTTCGGATTCCGGAGGCGGGGAAGGGAGGGGGGCTTTCGCCCCGGGATCAGCGGCTCTCGAGGATGTATTCGAGAGGATTGACCGCCCGGCCGTCCACGTGCACCTCGTAGTGCAGGTGGGGCGCGGTGGATCGCCCGGTCGAGCCGACGAGCCCGACGCGGTCCCCGCGATGCACCCGCTGGCCTTCCGCGACGAGGGTTTCCTCGAGGTGCCCGTAGAGCGTCTCGTAGCGGTCGCCGTGCGCGATCGCGATCGCCTTGCCGTACTCGCCGGCCCAGCCGCTGCGCAGCACGAGGCCGTCGGCGGTGGCGAGCACCGGTTCGCTGCGGGCGGTCGAGATGTCCACGCCCTCGTGGAACGCGGGCAGGCCCGTGAACGGATCCGAGCGCGCGCCGAATCCGGAGTTGACGATGCCGTGCACCGGCCAGACGGTCGGCGTCGCGGCGACGAGAGCCGAGCGGCGCGAGAACTGATTCTCGAGGAGCGACAGGCGAGAGGAGAGCAGCGCGCTCTGTCCGGCCAGGGCGTCGGGCTCGGCGCTTGCCGTTCCCGGGCCGCCGACGCCGGCGCGCACCGCGTCCGAGAGGCCGGCCACGATCGCGAGCCGCCGGGTGCGGGACTCGAAGTCGGAGAGCTGCCGGGAGATGCCGTCCAGGCGCTGGTGCAGGGCGGCCGCGCTCGAGCGCAGGCGGTCGTTTTCCGCCATCGCGAGCCGATACTGCCGGTCGCTGCGGGCGGAGGCGAAGTACGCCCATCCGAAGGCCACGGCGGCCACGAGCAGCAGCGCGGCCGCGGCGGCGGAGACGCCGAGCGAACGGGTGGAAACGGTCAGCTTGCGGAAGCGCGCCCGCGCGTGCGGGACGAAAATGATGGTGTTGTACTTCTTCAAACGGCTCTCCTCGCTTTGCGAGCCCGACGGGCAGACCTTTTCCCGCTACGCCGCCGTTCCGCTTTAGAGAGTCACAGACCGGAAGGCCACTCGGGCCTCCGAGTGGAACCGATCCTATGGAGCCCCCCTCGGCGTGTCAACCTGCTCGTTCGGGCAGGCGGCCGCGAGCGGGAGCGGACGAAACGAGAAGGCCTCGGCCAGGTGCGCGACCGTAACCCGCTCCGATTCCGCGAGATCGGCGATCGTGCGCGCCACGCGCAGCGCGCGATGGACCGAACGGACGGACAGTCCGAGACGCGTCACGGATTTTTCCAGAAGAGCGCGGCCGGCGTGATCGAGCGCACAATGTTGCACAAGCTCCTGGGCAGACAGATCCGCGTTGCGGGAACCGGGCGGCGCGGCGCGGCGAGCCGACGCGCGGGCGCGAGCCTGCAAGATGCGGAGGCGCATCGCGGCGGAATTTTCGGCCGGCCGGTCGCCGGCGAGGTCCTTCCATGGGACCGCGGCCATGGTCACGTGGAGATCGATGCGGTCGAGCAGCGGGCCGGAGACGCGGCGCGCGTACCGCAGGCGGTCGCGCGGCGAACACGCGCACGCCCGGCGGGGATCGCCGAGATAGCCGCACGGGCAGGGGTTCATCGCCGCGACGAGCAGCACGTCGCAGGGAAACATGGCCGCGCCCTGGACCCGCACGACGGTCAAGCGCCGCTCCTCGAGGGGCTGTCGCAGGGCTTCGAGCGCGTCGCGGCGAAACTCCGCGAGCTCGTCGAGGAAGAGAACGCCCCGGTGCGCGAGCGAGGCCTCGCCCGGCATCGGCCGCGGGCCGCCGCCGACGAGGCCGGGACTCGATATCCCGTGATGCGGCGCGCGAAACGGCGGCGCCGCGACGAGCCCCCCGCCCTCCGGGAGGGCGCCGGCGATCGAGTGGATGCGCGTGACCTCGATGGCCTCCGCGTCGGAGAGGGGAGGCAGGATTCCCGGCACCCGGCGCGCGAGCAGCGTCTTGCCGGCGCCCGGGGGTCCGGTCAACAGGAGATGGTGTCCGCCGGCGGCGGCGATCTCGGCGGCCCGCCGCGCGATCGCCTGACCACGGATCTCGGAAAAGTCGGCGGCGCACTGGGGCAGGGGCGCCCGAGTCGACCGGGCCGCGTCGATGGGGCGGCTTCCGCCCACGTGCGCGACCGCCTCCAGCAGGTGCCGCACGGGGATGACGCGGATGCCGTCGACGGCCGCCGCCTCCGCGACGTTGGACGCCGGCAGGACGATCTCTCCGAAGCCCGCGTCGCGCGCGGCCAGCGCCAGGCAGAGGGCGCCCCGGATGGACCGCACCTCGCCGCCGAGGCCGAGCTCGCCGGCGAGCACCCGGCCGCCCGCGTCGGACGGGCAAAGCCCGAGCAGCCGGACGATGCCGATGGCCACCGGCAGGTCGAGCGCGGCGCCGCACTTGCGAAAGTCGGCGGGCGCGAGGTTGACCGTGATGACGCCGCCGGGCATCGGGAAGCCCGCGTTCCGGAGGGCCGAGCGGACGCGTTCGCGGGCCTCGCGGATCGTGGCGTCGGGAAGTCCGACGATCGTGAAGCGCGGCAATCCGTCCGAGGCGTCTACCTCGACGTCGAGCACGCGGGCCTCGAGCCCCAGGGTGGCGGCGGAGTGGATCCGGGCGAGCATTCGGCCTCCTCGGGCGCCGAGGGGCCTGATCGGATGAGGACGGATCCAGTTTAACAGGGAGGCGGGGAACCGGAGGGGGGAGGCGAAGGGGGAGGCTATTTTCCCTTGGCCGGGATCGCGAGCTGGTCGCCGGCCTTGATCGCCGGCGCGCCGCCGAGGCCGTTGACCGCGAGGATCTCGGCGACCGTCACGCCGTGCCGGATCGCGATCCGGTAGAGCGTGTCGCCGTCCTTGACCTTGTAGCTCTTCTGGGGCGCCGACGCGACCCTCGCGACCTTGCCCGAGCTCGTCTTCTTGGCCTTGGCGGTCCGGGCGCCCGTCGAGGCGGCGGCGATCTTCTGCGGGATCAGGATCTCCTGTCCCTTGGACACCTTCGAGCGGCTCGAGAGCGAGTTGGCCGAGGCGAGCGCCGTGACCGAAACGCCATAGCGTTTGGCGATGCGGGGCAGGGTTTCGCCCTTCTTCGCGATGTGGGTCTTGAAGTCCGGCGGCCTGGCGGTCGGCGCCGACGCGAAGGCGAGCAGGAAGCGCTCGCGCGAGCCCGCCGGAACCTTCAGGTCGTAGCCTTCGTCCTGGCGCGGGGTGACCGGCGACCGCAGCTCCGGGTTCAGAACCTGCAGGTCCTCGAGCGAGAAGTCGGCGCCCCGGGCGAGCGTGCCGAGGTCGACCGGCCGGTCGAGCCGGACGGTCTCGAACTCGAGAGGCGGCTCGAGCGTGACGTCGAAGCCGTAGTGGGCCGGGTCCTTCGAGATGAGGACCGACGCGAGAAAGGCGGGAACGTAGTTCTGCGTCTGCCTGCGGATGGCGCTGGTCGAGGCGAGCTGCCAGAAGTCCCGCGCTCCGGTCTTCTCCATGGCGCGCAGGATCTTGCCTTCGCCGGCGTTGTAGGCCGCCATCACCAGGTACCAGTCGCCGAAGATCTCGTGGAGATAGGTGAGATAGCGGGCCGCGGCGCGCGTGGCCTTCTCGGGGTCGCTGCGCTCGTCCACGACGCCGTTCGACTTCAGGCCGTACTGGCGCCCGGTGCGCGGCATGAACTGCCAGATGCCGTGGGCCGAGCGCGGAGAGCGGGCGTGGGGAAGGAACGACGACTCGATGAAGGCGATCCACGCGAGGTCCTGGGGCAGGCCCTCCTGCGCGAAGATCTGCTGGATCATCGGCACGTAACGCCCCGAACGGGACAGGCCCGCGGCGATCTTGTCGGAGAGCGCCGCGCTCTGGAAAGCGGCGAGGACGCGCAGGACGGGGTCGTTGACCACGATCGGCACGTCGGAGGAGATCGTCGGGATGGCAGCGTCGACCTCGGCCCGGGCCGCCGAGATTTCTTCGGGCGTGGCCGTGGGCGTCTCGATCGCCGAGAGCTCGGGGGAGACCTGCCCGTGCGACGTGCCGGCCTCTTCCGTCGCACCCGCGAGGGCCTCGTAGCGCTGGATGCCGTCCCACAGGTCGTAGGAGAAGGCGAGCCGCTCGCCAGAGGCGGGCGGCGAGTCGGGCGGTTGCACGGCCGTGATGGCGTCGCCGAAGTAGAAGCGCGCGCACTCGAAGTCGCCCGCCAGGGCGGACTCGCGGCCGAGGGTGAAGGCGTCGGTCGCGCGGGCGATCGTCGGATCGGGAGCGGGGGCGGTGGAAACGGAGGCCGCCGCGCCGGAGCCCTTGCCCGACGTGGAGGCGCAGCCGGCCGCGGCTAGCACCGCGAGGACGGCAATTCCCCTCCGCACGACATCGGGCGCCGAACGCATGCAAAAAGGGTAAACCGCCGGCGCTCGTAATTGCAAAGGCTTTTCGGGACAGTGTCTTACGGGGAGGACAGTGAGGCGGGTCACCGGGGCAGAAGGGTTCGGGATCCCTCGGGCCTCACGCTCGCGGGCGCTGCTGAAAAGTCCGGGATCCCTCGGGCCTCACGGCCCTCGGGATGACCGCGCGCGTGCGGCGCGCGGTCACTTTCCGAGGATGTGGAACTTGAGCGAGAGCAGGAGCTTTTCGATGTCGCTGCGCGACTGGAGCTCGATCGCGAAGGACTGGCCCTCGCCGATCTCGTTGCCCTGCCGGTCCTCGAAGCGCAGGCCGACGGTGACCTGGTGCCCCTGCGAGAGCTGGCGGCGCGGCACCTGGACCTCGAACACCTTGCTGACTTCCTTGCGGTGGTTCAGGCTCGACGCGAGCAGGTCGTCCACCGAGATTCCCGCGGCGGCGCGGCGGGGCTTCTCCTCGGCCACGGGCGCGGTGGCGGTGGACGTCTTGCGCAGCTTTTCGAGCTCCGCGAGGATGTCGATGTTCGATCCCACCTTGACGTGGCGGACTTCTTCCGTGATCGCCGCTTCGGGCTCGGGCTCCGCGCTCTCCGCGAAGGACACGTCGGCGATCTCGGCTTCCGGCGCGGCCGGCGCCGTCGTCGGGGCCGGGGCCGCCCGCTCCGGCAGGGGAGCGTCGAGCGAGTCGAGCGCCTGCTCGAATTCCTGGACGGTCGAAACGTCGCCGGCATCGAAAGCCGAGGGAGGCTGGTTGAGCTCGTGCGCCAGCGTCGGGGCCGCGTCGACCCCGGAGAACGTCCCCGGCTCGACCTCGAGGGACTCCTCGATCTCGGCCGTGGGCTCCGGCACGACCGGGCGCGCGGGGGGCGGAAGCGGCGCGGGAGCCGCGGGCGGCTGCTCCTTCGGCGCTGCCGCGGCCGCGGCAGCGGGCACGGCCGCCGGGCGCGACGGCGCGGGTTTCTCCTCGCCGAGCATGCGCTTCTTGAGCGAGCGCAACGTCAGCCGGGAAATCGCCTTGAGCGTCTCGAACACTCCCTGGCCGAGGACGGCGCACGCTTCGTAGCTCTCGTGGAGACGCTGCGCGTTCAGGCTCTCCTCGAGCTCTTCCATGGAGAGGATGTTGGCGAGATCGCGCTTGTTGTACTGGAAGACCAGCGGGATCTCCTCGAGCTTGATGCCGATCTCGGCGAGGTTCGTCTTCAGGTTCGCGAGCGACTCGACGTTGGCGTCCTTCATCGCGCGCTGCGAGTCGGCGACGAAGACGATGCCGTCGACTCCCTTGAGGACGAGCTTGCGCGTCGTGTTGTAGAAGACCTGGCCCGGGACCGTGTAGAGCTGGACGCGGGTCTTGAAGCCGCCGATCACGCCGACGTCGAGGGGCAGCAGGTCGAAAAAGAGCGTGCGGTCGGTCTCGGTCTCGAGCGACACCATCTCGCCCCGCGACCCCGGGGCGGTCCGTCCGTAGATGTGGTGGAGGTTGGTGGTCTTCCCGCACAGACCCGGGCCGTAGTACACGACCTTGGCCGCCATCTGCATCGTGGCGTAGTTGAAGAAGACCATGATGTTGTATGGGCCGCCGCGTGCGCGGACGACCTTGGAAATTGTAGCACCCTGAGAGGGTTACGACGACAGGGAGCCTTCCCGCGCCGGCGACGGCGGCGCGCGCAGGATGCTCCGGATCTCCTCCTCGCGTCCGGCGCCGTCGGTGCGGCGCAGGATTTCTTCCGCGAGCGAGCGGTAGAGCGCGAGCATCTCGGGATCGGCGCCGAGCGCGGCGAGGTGAGAGCGCACGGTCCCGGCGTCGCGCCGGGCCACCGCTCCCGTGAAAGCGCCGGCGAACGGCTGTCGGCCGACGGCGTCGGCGGCCCGGGAGGCGAGCGCGGCGAGCGTTTCTCGCGCGACGTCCTCGGGCAGGCCGGCGGCAACCCAACCGCGAACCGCGACGGAGACGACCGCGGCGGTGCCGCCCGCGGCGAGGGTGGCGGCCGCGTGGTACAGGCTCCGGTTCTCGGCGGGGAGGCGATAGGGCCGCGCGCCGAGCGCCGAGGCGAGGCGCCCGGCCGCGGCGACGGCCTCGGCGCCGCCCTCGACCGCGACGAACGCGCCGCGCCAGTCCTCGTGTTCGGCCCCGGTGAAGGGGCGCACGGGGTGGACGGAGGCGATAAGGGCCCCGCGCGAGGCGAACGGGGCGAGAGCGGAGCTGCCGAGCGCTCCCGACAAATGGAACGCGTAGCGGCAAGGCAGGCGCGGCGCGAGCGCATCGGCGACCGACGCGACGGCGTCGTCGGGCACCGCGATCACCACCAGGTCGGTGCGGGGAAAGTCCGGGGCGTCGGCGCCGACGACCGGTGCGTCGCCGAGCCGGGGAGCGGCGCCGGGCGTGCGCACGATCACGGCGCCGATCCGGCCCCCGGCTTCGAGCCAGGAGCGGGCGAAGGCGCGGCCGGCCCGCCCGGGACCGACGAGCGCGACGGAGGTTCGGAGGATGTCGGGCTCGGCCATGCGGAGTGAGTCTATTTCGCCGCCCGACGATCTTTGTTCCTTTGCCCGCGCGGCTGCCGCGTATCCCGCGGCGTCTGTTACAATTAGCACTCTCGATGGTAGACTGCTAGTGCTTCCTCTCGATACGCGCAGCCGCGCGATCCTCAAGGAGATCATCCGGGTCCACGTGGACACCGGGCGACCCGGTCTCCTCGCGCACGCTCTTCAAGTCCGAGCGCTTCGCGCTCTCGCCCGCCTCGATCCGGAACATCATGGCGGACCTGACCGACGGGGGCTATCTCGCGCAGCCGCACACGTCGGCCGGGCGCGTGCCGACGGACCGGGCGTACCGCCTGTACATCGACGAGCTCATGCGGCACCGCAAGGTCGCCGACGACGTCCGGGAGCAGGTGGATTCGGACCTCGCCTCGGCCGGCGGCGACGTCAGCCGGCTCTTCACGGCCGCCTCGCGCCTGCTCTCCCAGCTCTCGGGCGAAGTCGGTTTCGTCGTGGCGCCGGACGCCCTGCACACCGTCGTCAAGAGCCTGCGGTTCCTCGCGGTCGGCGCCCGGAAAGATCCTGGTCGTCCAGGTCAACGACCCCGACGTCGTGATCTCGCGGGTGCTCGAGACCGATGTCGTCTACAACCCCGGCGAGCTCGACGCGCTGTCCGATCGCCTGACCCGCGAGTACGGCGGGCTGCACGCTGCACGAGGTCCGCCGCCGGCTGCTCGTCGCCATGGCCCGCGAGCGGGCCGAGGCCGACCAGATCATCGATCGCGCGGCCGCCCTGGCGCGGCGGGCGCTCGAGAAGAAAGACGCGGAGGAGAGCCTCTTTGTCGACGGAACCGCCCGCCTGCTCGAGAAGCCGGAGTTCTCGGACGTCGTCTCCCTGAAGAAGCATCTTCCAGGCCTTCGACGAGAAGGCGCGGGTGCTCGACCTCGTCTCCCGGTACCTCGATTCGCCCGACACGTGCGTCGTTCTGGGCTCCGAGGACGACCATGCCGTGGACCCCCGCCTCTCGGCCGTCTTGACCTCTTACGGCACGGGAGAGACACTGACGGGAATGCTGGGTGTCATCGGACCCGGCGCGGCGGGAGTACACGCGGGTGATTCCCGTCGTCGAGCTGCTCGGGCGGGCCGTGTCGGACCGCCTCGACCGGCGCGAGGACCACGCTCCCCTCGAGGACGGGGAATGAGCGACCGCGATCGCGATTCCCGGCCGATGCCCGAAGAGGACCTGATCGAGGTGCAGGATTCGGGCGACTCGCTCGACGCCGCCCTCGCGCAGGAGGAGCGGTCGGCGCTCGCGGCCGCCCAGGAAAAGGTCCAGTCCATCCAGAAGGACCTCGAGGAGCTCAAGGACCGCCACCTGCGCAAGCTCGCCGAGTTCGAGAACCACAAGAAACGCAGCGAGCGCGAGAGCCAGGAATACTTCAAGATCGCCCTGGTCGGGTTCGTCCACGACTTCCTCCCGGTGATCGACAACTTCGAGCGCGCCCTCGAGCACGCGCGCCCGGAGGACCTGGGCAGCGACTTCGGGCAGGGCATCGTGATCATCCGAAAGCAGCTCTCGGAGCTCTGGAAGCGCTACGGCCTGATCCCGATCGACACGTCGGGGGCGTTCGACCCGAACCTGCACGAGGCCGTGGCCACCGAGGAAACGGACCGGGTGCCGCCCAACACCATCCTCCAGGAGCTTCAGAGGGGCTATTTCCTGAACGACCGGCTCATCCGGCCGGCGTTCGTCAGGGTGTCCGTGCGCAAGTCCGAGCCCGGCGGGAACGGTTAAGGAGGCATCGTGGGCAAGATCCTCGGCATCGACCTCGGCACGACGAACTGCTGCGTCTCCGTGGTCGAAGGGGCCACCCCGCAGGTGCTGACCAACCGCGAGGGCAGCCGCACGACGCCCTCGATCGTCGGCTTCACCGAGGACGGCGAGCGGCTCGTCGGCCAGATCGCGAAGCGCCAGGCGATCACCAACCCGATGAACACGGTGTTCGCCGTCAAGCGCCTGGTCGGCCGCAAGTACGAAGCGGAGGAAACCCAGCACGCGCGCGAGGTGCTTGCCGTACGAGATCGTCCGCGCGGTCAACGGCGACGTCAAGATCCGCGCCCGGGCGCGCGAGTACAGCCCCGAGGAGATCTCGGCGTTCATCCTGCGCGAGATCAAGGAATTCTCGGAGGAGGCCCTCGGCGAGGAGATCACCGAGGCGATCATCACCGTCCCCGCCTACTTCGACGACGCGCAGCGGCAGGCCACGCGCGACGCCGGCCGGATCGCCGGGCTCGAGGTGCTGCGCATCATCAACGAGCCGACCGCGGCCTCCCTCGCCTATGGCCTCGACCGGAAGGGCAGCGAGACCGTGGCCGTCTACGACCTCGGCGGCGGCACGTTCGATATCTCGATCCTGCAGCTCGGCGACGGCATCTACGAGGTCAAGGCCACGGCCGGCGACACGTACCTGGGCGGCGAGGACTTCGACAAGAAGATCATGGACTGGCTGCTCGACGACTTCCGCAAGTCCACCGGGATCGACCTGCGCCAGGACCGGATGGCGCTGCAGCGCCTGAAGGAAGCCGCCGAGAAGGCCAAGTGCGAGCTGTCGACCGCGACGGAGACCACGCTCACGCTGCCGTTCATCTCGGCCGACGCGTCGGGCCCGAAGCACATCAACCGGACGCTGACCCGCGAGCGCTTCGAGTCGCTCGTGGCGGACCTCATCGACCGCACCGCCGCGCCGTGCCTCGACGCCCTGGCCGCGGCGGGGCTCAAGCCCTCGGACGTGGACCAGGTCATCCTCGTGGGCGGCCAGACGCGCACGCCGAAGGTGCAGCGGATGGTGGCCGAGCTCTTCGGCCGCGAGCCCAACCGGGACATCAACCCCGACGAGGTGGTCGCGATCGGCGCGGCGATCCAGGGCGGCGTCCTGAAGGGCGAGATCAAGGACGTCGTGCTCCTCGACGTGACGCCGCTCTCGCTCGGCATCGAGACGCACGGGGGCGTGTTCGAAAAGCTGATCGAGCGCAACTCCACGATCCCGACGAAGAACACCAAGGTCTTCACGACCGTCGCCGACAACCAGTCGGTCGTCGAGATCCACGTCCTGCAGGGCGAGCGCGAGATCGCCAAGGACAACAAGTCGCTCGGGCGCTTCGAGCTCGTCGGCATCCCGGCCGCGCCCCGAGGCGTGCCCCAGATCGAGGTGACGTTCGCGATCGACTCGAACGGCATCGTGAACGTCTCGGCGCGCGACCTCGCGACCGGCAAGGCCCAGGGCATGCAGATCAACCCGGCGGGCGGCCTCTCGCAGAACGAGATCGACAAGATCATCAAGGAAGCCTCGGCCTTCGCCGAGGCGGACCACGAGCGGCGCGAGATCGCCGCGATCAAGAACCGGCTCGAGGGCATGATCGCCTCGAACGAGCGCGTCCTGGCCGAGTTCGGCGCCGCGCTCGCCGACGACGAGCGCGGACGCATCGAGGAGACCCTCAAGCGCTCCCGCGAGATCGCCGGGGGGGAGAACTCGCGAGGCATTCAACGAGGCCATCTTCGACATGCAGGGCGTCTCGAAGGTGCTGACGCGCGTGATGCTGCAGCGCGCGGGCGCCGGGGGAGCCGCCGCGAGCTGATTTGGGAATTTGAGAGCCGCGATCGGTGATCGTCGATCACCCATCGCCCGTTTGCCGACAACCCAATTTTCTTATGTCCGAACGCGACTACTACGAAATCCTCGGCGTGAGCCGCGAGAGCGACGCGGCGGAGCTGAAGTCCGCCTACCGCAAGCTCGCGCTCAGTACCACCCGGACCGCAACCCGAACAACCCGGACGCGGCCGAGAAGTTCAAGGAGGCCTCGGAGGCCTACGCCGTGCTCGTCGGACACGGAGAAGCGCGCGCGCTACGACCGGTTCGGGCGGGCCGCGTCTTCCCCGGGCGCCGGCGCGGGCGGGTTCGCCGGCTTCGACGCGGCCGGCTTCGGGGACCTGTCGGACCTCTTCGGCGGGATCTTCGGCTTCGCCTCCGGCGGCGGTTTCGGCGGCGGGCCGCCGAGGCCGATGGCCGGCAGCGACCTGGTCTACCGGATGGAGATCGCCTTCCGCGACGCGGCCTTCGGCGTCGAGGCGCCCATCGCGATCTCGCGGCTGGAGCGGTGCGAGACGTGTTCGGGCAGCGGCGCCGCGCCGGGCTCGAAGCGCGAAGACCTGTCCGGCGTGCGCCGGCCGGGGGCGGCAGCGGGTCTCGCAGGGATTTCTCACCGTCACGCGCCCGTGCCCGCAGTGCCAGGGCGAAGGCAGGATCATCGACAAGCCGTGCGCCGACTGCCGCGGCGAGGGCCGCCGGCGCGGAAAGAAGGACATGACGATCCGCATACCGGCCGGCGTCGAGTCCGGTTCCCGCCTGCGGCTGCACGGGCGAAGGCGACGCCGGGCCCAACGGCGGCCCCGCCGGCGACCTCTACGTCGTCCTGACGGTGGCCGAGGACGACATCTTCCGCCGCGAGGGCGACGACATCGTCGTGTCGCTCGACCTGCCCTTCCCGACTCTCGTGCTCGGCGGCGAAGTCCCGGTCCCGACGCTCGAGGGCGCGGACGAGGTTTCCGTCGCGGCCGGGACCGCGGTGGGCTCGGAGCTCCGCCTCAAGGGGCGCGGCATGGGGCGCCTCGGCCGCAGCGGGCGGGGCGACCTGATCGTCCGCGTCAACGTGGAGGTTCCCGACTCTCCGTCGAAAGAGGAGAAGGAGCTTCTGCGCCAGTACGCGGAGCTGACGGGCGCGCCGGTCCGCAAGGGGAAGGGCGTGCTCGGAAAGGCGAAGAAGATCTTTTCGTGATGTCGGATTTCGCCAGCCCGGTTTCGGATGGGCATCTGGTCTAGCCGCGTGCCCGGCCCGAGTCCGAAACCCGAAACCCGCAACCGGCCGCGCTCCCTTACAGCCGCCTGCACGTTCCCCGCAAGTCCGGCGACGACACCGTCGTCGGCCTTCTCTACCTCCACGACGCTCTCGGCTTCGAGACCGACGATCGGGACCTCGTGGCCTACTTTCGCACCGCGACGCGGCTCGCGGCGCGGGAGAAGGCGCTGCGCGAACGGGGGATCGGCCACGCGCTGACGACCGACATTCCCGAGGGCGATCCCCTCGAGGCCTACCGTGCGGCCTCGCGGGCCTTTCCGATCGGGAAAAGGCTGTGGATCGAGCCGGGGGAAGCCGCCGACGGCGAGCCGCCGGACGGGCGGATCGCGCTCCGCGTGCCCGCGTCGCGGGCGTTCGGAACGGGGAGCCACGCCTCGACGCGCCTCGCGCTTCTCGCTCTCGAGGAGGAGGCCCTCGAGGGCCTCACGGTTCTCGACGTCGGGACGGGATCCGGCGTTCTCGCGCTCGCCGCGGCGGGTCTCGGGGCGCGTCGCGCCATCGGCCTCGACACCGACGCGGAGGCGGTCTTCGTCGCCCGCGAGAACCTCGCGCGGCACCCCTTCGGCGACCGCGTGCGGCTGTACGTCGGGCCCGCTGTCGGCCTGCGGCGGCAGGCTTCGACCTCGTCGTGGCCAACATGCTGGCCGAGGAGATTCTGCTCCGAGGCGCGGGGCCTGCTCGCCCGCGCGGCGCGGACGGGAAAGGTCCTGCTCTCGGGGGTGACGCGGGAGCGCGAAGGGGCCGTGCTCGCGCGCTTGCGAACGGACCGCTGGAAGCTGGATGGCCGCCGCACGGAGGACGAATGGGTGAGCCTGTGCCTCGCGCGCGCCTCGTAGTCGGTTCGCTGCCCGAGGCGGGCGCCACGCGGCGCGTCGACGGGGAGGAGGCGGCCCACGCGCGCGCCCGGCGCGTCGCGGCGGGGGACCGGGTGATTCTGGTCGACGGGAGCGGGCGCGAGGCGGTGGCGCGGGTGGTTCGCATCGACCGCGGCGCGCTCGAGGTCGAGGTCGAGGAGGTCCGCGCCGCGTCCGAGCGACGCCTCGGCGCCGATCCGCCTGCTGGTCGCCGCCGTGCGCGCGGAGAGGCTCGCGTGGATCGCGGAGAAGGCGGCCGAGCTCGGCGCCCGAAGCCTGACGCTCGTCGTCAGCGAGCGCACCCAGCGCTTCCGGGCGAGCGGCGCCCTGGCCGAGCGTCTCGCGCGCGTCGTGCGCGAGGCGGCCAAGCAGGCGGAGCAGGCGCGCTGGCCCGAGATCGCGGGCCCGATCCCGCTCGCCGCGGCGCTGCGCGACGAACGGCGCCGGCGCCGGCTCTGATCCTCGACCCGAGCGGCGAGCCTTTTCCCGCGGTCCTGCGCCCCGAGCCCGTCGCCCTGCTCGTCGGCCCGGAGGGCGGCTGGTCCGACGCGGAGCTCGCCGCCGCCCTCGACGCGGGATGGGTCGCCGTTTCGCTCGCGGCCGGAAAGCTGCGGGCCGAGACCGCCGCGATCGCCGCGCTTGCGCTTCGCGCGGACGGGGATGTCGCGACATCGCGATTGACACCCCGTCGGGCAGGGGAAATACTTCGACCACGAGTCAACATTGGAGACGGCATGTCCTACGAAGACGTCCAAGAAAGTCTGGATGAACGGGAGGCTCGTGGACTTCGCCGACGCGAAGATCCACGCGTTTTCCCACGTGTTCCACTACGGGTCGGCGATGTTCGAGGGCGCGCGCGTCTACAAGACGCGCAAGGCTCGGCGGCGTTCCGTCTCGACGATCACCTGAAGCGCCTCTACGACTCCTGCAAGGTCTATCGCATGGATGTCCCGTACACGGAGGCGCAATTTCGCGACGCGATCTTCGAGACGTCCGCGCCAACGGCTTCGACGAGTGCTACATCCGGCCGCGTCGTGTACCGCGGGCTCGGGTGCTCTCGGCGTCAACCCCTTCAGCAGCACGGTGGACGTGATGATCGCCGTGTGGCGGTGGGGCAAGTACCTGGGCGCGGAGGCGATCGAGAAAGGCGTCGACGTGTGTGTGTCGTCCTGGAACCGGATGGCGCCGAACACCTTTCCGGCGATGGCCAAGGCCACCGGCAACTACCTCAACTCGGCGCTGATCAAGATGGAAGCGATCGTCAACGGTTTCACCGAGGGCATCGCGCTCGACACGCCGGCCGCATCTCCGAGGGCAGCGGGGAGAACATCTTCCTCGTGTACGGCGGGCGATCCTGACGCCGCCCCTGGCCGGCACCATCCTGCCGGGGATCACGCGGGACTCGATCATGAGCCTGGCGCGGGACGCGGGCTACACGGTCGTCGAGCAGCAGATCGCGCGCGAGATGCTCTACATCGCCGACGAGATCTTCTTCACGGGCACCGCGGCGGAGATCACGCCGATCCGGTCGGTGGACCGGATCGTCGTGGGCGCCGGGAAGCGCGGGCCGATCACCGAGCGGCTCCAGAAGGAGTTCTTCGCGATGATCCACGGCGACGTCGAAGACCGGTACGGCTGGCTCACGCCGCTGCCGGTGGAGGCGGCCGTCCGTAGGCGCGCTCCCTGTTATCCATTTTCCTTTCAATACGTTAGGGCGCGACGGTCATGCCCCGGGGAGCGCGCCGCCGTGTGGCGGCGGGCGGCTGACGGCTTCCTTTCGCCCGCCAACCGGCGTACCCTAGCTCCCACCGAGGAAAAATAAAACCATGCATATCAACGATCTGCTGAAGATTGCGGTCGAGCGCAAGGCGTCCGACCTGCACCTCAAGGTCGGCGCATTTCCGGTGATCCGCATCGACGGCGCGCTCATCCCCCTGGCCGACATGCGCCGGCTCATGCAGGAAGACACGATCGCGATGGCCTTCTCGATCATGTCGGCGCGGCAGAAGGAAAAGTTCAAGAACAACTTCGAGATCGACATCGCCTACTACGTGCCGAACCTCGGCCGCTTCCGCTGCAACATCTTCCAGCAGCGCGGCACGGTCGGCCTGGTGCTGCGCGTCATTCCGGCCCGCATCCTCACGATCAGCGACCTGCTGCTGCCCCCGGTGCTCGAGAAGATCTGCATGGAGCAGCGCGGGCCTGGTGCTCTGCACCGGGACGACGGGCTCGGGCAAGTCCACCACGCTCGCGGCCATGATCGACCACATCAACGCGACCCGCGACGAGCACATCATGACGATCGAGGACCCGATCGAGTTCCTCCACCGGGACAAGAAGTCGCTCGTGAACCAGCGCGAGGTGGACGTGGACACCAAGGGCTTCTGCGCTGGCCCTGCGCAGCGCCCTGCGCCAGGACCCCGACGTGATCCTCGTCGGCGAAATGCGCGACTACGAGACGATCGAGACGGCCCTCACGGCCGCCGAGACCGGCCACCTCGTCTTCTCGACGCTGCACACCCTCGACGCCACCGAGACGATCAACCGCATCATCGCGGTCTTCCCGCCGCACCAGCAGAAGCAGATCCGGCTCCAGCTCGGCGCCGTTCTCAAGGCCGTCATCTCGCTGCGCCTGATGCCGCGCGCGGACGGGCTCGGGCGCGTGCCCGCGGTCGAGATCCTGCATCCGCACGACCTACGTGCGCGAGTGCATCGAGAACAAGGAAAAGACGAAGCTACATCAAGGACGCCATCCAGCAGGGCACGTCGCAGTACGGCATGCAGACGTTCGACCAGTCGCTCTACACCCTCTACAAGTCCGGTCTCATCACGCTCGAAGAGGCGCTGAAGCGGTCGACGAACCCGAACGAATTCAAGCTGCGCATCCAGGGCATCCAGTCGACGTCGGATCTCGCCCGCGAGGAGATGGACGCGGCGCTCGAGGCGCCCTCGGACTTCAACCCCCTCCAGGAGGAGTCGCCGTTCGACTTCTCCAACCAGCCTCCGGCGCGAGGGTAAGCGGTCCGTCGCCAGCCCCCGGCCGAGCCCGAGTCCGCCGCCGCGGCGCGCGAGCGGGCGTTGCGGCTGCTCGCGGCGCGGCCGCGGGGCTCGAGCGAGCTCGTCGGGGCCTGCTCGACCGCGGGTTCGCCTCTCCCGCCGTGGAGGAGGCGATGGCCCGGCTCGGGCGGGAGGGCCTTCTCGACGACCTCGGCGCCGCGCGCTCCGCGGCGCGGGTGCGCGGGGCGCGGTACGGGCGGGCGCGCGTCGAGCGGGAGCTCAAGGCCCGCGGCTTCGACCGCGAGACGATCGCGGCGGCATTCGAGGCCGAGGGCGGGCCGGCGCGGGAGACGGAGGTCCTCGCCCGGGCCTTCGAGAAGCTCTGGAAGGCGCGGGCGCACATGGCGCCGGCCCTGCGGCGGCGGCGCGTCTTCGACGCGCTGACCCGGCGCGGTTTTCCGGCGGCGAAGATTTCTGAGATTATCCGGGGTTGGTATGAAATCGACTGACGTTCGCGAGAGATTCCTCGGGTACTTCGAGCAGCGCGGCCATCGCCGCGTGCCCTCCTCGTCGCTCATCCCGGCCGAGGACCCGACGCTGCTCTTCACCAACGCCGGGATGAACCAGTTCAAGGACGTCTTCACGGGCCGGGAAAAGCGCGACTACGCGCGGGCGACGACGTCCCAGAAGTGCGTGCGGGCCGGGGGCAAGCACAACGACCTCGACAACGTGGGCTACACCGGGCGCCACCAGACGTTCTTCGAGATGCTCGGAAACTTCTCCTTCGGGGACTACTTCAAGGCCGAGGCGATCGCCTTCGCCTGGGAGCTCGTCACGGACCGCGAGAAGGGCTACGGGATCGCGCCCGAGCGCCTGTGGGCCACCGTCTACACCGAGGACGACGAGGCGGCGAAGCTCTGGCAGCGCCACCTTCCGGAATCGCGGATCCTGCGCTTCGGCGAGAAAGACAACTTCTGGGCGATGGGGGAGACCGGGCCGTGCGGTCCGTGCTCCGAGCTGCACTACTACCGCGGCGCCGACCTTTCGGGCAACCGGGCCGCGCTCGTCAACGGGCCCGGCGACGAGACGCTCGAGATCTGGAACCTCGTGTTCATGCAGTTCGAGCGCGACGCCTCCGGCAGGACGGCGCCGCTGCCGCGGCCGTCGGTGGACACGGGCGCCGGGCTCGAGCGGCTCGCGGCGATCCTCCAGGGCGTCAACAACAACTTCGACACGGATCTCTTCGCGCGCATCCTCGCGCGCATCGAGGAGCTCTCCGCCCAGAACTACCGGGGCGGCATGGCGCCCGAGGACGCGCCGTTCCGCGTGATCGCCGATCACGTCCGCGCGGCCACGATGCTGATCGCCGACGGGGTCCTGCCTTCCAACGAGGGCCGCGGCTACGTGCTGCGGCGGATCCTCCGCCGCGCGATGCGCTACGGCCGGCGGCTCGGGCTCGACCGCCCGTTCCTGTACGAGCTCGTCCCGACCGTCGTCGAGGGCTTCGCCGACGTGTATTTCGCCCCGTCGCAGACCGCGGGCGTCGAGGCGAGCGTCGCGGCCGTCCTCAAGCCGGAAGAGGAGCGCTTCGGCAAGACCCTCTCGGAAGGCGCCGACCGCGTCGGCGAGGCCATCGAGCGGCTGCGCCGCGAGGGGGCGACCGCCCTCTCGGGCGAGGCCGTCTTCCGGTTCTACGACACCTACGGCATTCCGCTCGACGTGATCGAGGAGATCGCGGGCGACGAGGGCGTGGCCGTGGACCGCGCCGGTTTCGAGGAAGCGATGGAGAGGCAGCGGGCGAGCTCGCGCGCCTCCGCCCGCTTCGAGGCGGCCGACGCCTCGGTGTTCGAGAAGCTCGAGCTGCCCGGGGAGCACTCGGTCTTCCGCGGCTACCCGGAGCAGGACTTCGTCTCGCTTTCGGGCGCCCGCGTGCTCGGGATCGTCCGGGACGGCAGGGAGGCCTCGCGGCTGCAGCAGGGCGAGTCGGGCGACGTCGTCGTGGACCGGACCGTCTTCTACCCGGAGGGTGGCGGCCAGGTCGCCGACACGGGAACGTGGACGTGGGACGGCGGCCGCGCCGACGTCACGGACGTCCAGAAGCCCGTCCCGAACCTGATCGCCCACCGCGTCACGGTGACCGCCGGAAGCCTCGAGCTCGGCGCGGCCCTCGACATGACGGTGCCCGAGTGGACGCGCCGCCGCACCCAGGCCAACCACACGGGAACGCACCTGTTGCACGCGGCCCTGCGCCGTGTGCTCGGGCCCACGGCCCGGCAGATGGGTTCGCTCGTCGCGCCGGATCGCCTTCGGTTCGACTACGCCGCCGCCTCGGCGACCACGCCCGAGCAGATCGCCGAGATCGAGCGCCTCGTCAACGAGGAGATCCTCCGCGACCAGGAGGTCACGAAGCAGACCATGGCGATGGACGAGGCGCGCCGCAAGGGTGCCGACATGTTCTTCGGCGAGAAGTACGGCGAGAGGGTGCGGGTGGTCGAAGTCCCCGGCTTCTCGACCGAGCTGTGCGGGGGGTGCCACGTGCCGCGCACCGGCGAGATCGGGGCCTTCAAGGTCGTCTCGGACCGCGGGCTCGCCGCCGGCGTGCGGCGGCTCGAGGCGGTCACGTCGTTCGGGGCCGTCGAGCTCCTGGCGCAGGACGAGCAGATTCTGAACTCGCTCGCGGGTGCGGCCCAGGCGCCCCGCGAAGGGCTCGTGGCCCGATGGGACGAGCGGGAGGAGCGCGTGCGCGCCCTCGAGCGCGAGGTCGCATCGCTCAAGCTCAAGCTCGCCTCGGGCGACTCGGGCAACCAGGGCGACCGCATCGAGGTCGGCGGCGTGCCGATCGTGACGCGCGTCGTGGAGGGGCTTTCGATCCCGGAGTTGCGCAATCTCTCGGACACGCTGCGGTCCAGGCTGAAGAGCGGCGTCGTCGTGGTGGGAACGGTGTCGGAGGGGAAGACTTCCGTCATCGTCGCCGTGACGGCGGACCTGACGCGCAAGCTGCCCGCCTCGCAGATCGCCGGACGCGTGGGCAAGACGCTTGGCGGCAGCGGCGGCGGCAAGCCCGACATCGCCCAGGCGGGAGGCAAGAATCCGTCGGAGCTGCCGGCCGCGCTGAAAGCCGCGGCCGAAGCCGTGCGCGATCTTCTCGCCGAGCCCGTGCCGGTGGAGTGAAGGCGGCCGGGGCCGATGTGCGCGGCGTCACAGAGGCCCGAGCGTAACATTCTGAGCGGTTGAGGGTTGTGGGAAGCGCTTCGGGGACTATAATTTCAGGACACTCCATGAAACTGCGGTTCGCGCTCTCTGTCGGGATTCTTGCCGCCATGGCTGCGGGAGCGTCGGGGCAGGTCCGCGTGGTCGTCAAGGGCGGCCGGCACGTGATCTACAACGAGGGTCCCGCCAACATCGGCGCGAGCGAGGGCTGGCTCGCTGCCCGCGTCACGCGGCCCTCCGCCTACGACGCGCTGATCGACGCGGCGGCCATGGAGAATGCGGTCGATCCGAAGCTGGTCAAGTCCGTCATGCTCATCGAGTCGGGTTTCAACCCGGCCGCCATCTCGAAGAAGGGCGCGCGGGGCCTGATGCAGCTCATGCCCGAAGTCGCCGCCGAGCACGGTGTGAGCGACGTCCACGACCCGAAGCAGAACATCGGAGCCGGCGCCCGGCAGCTCTCGCGTCTCATGTCCTACTACGCCGGCGACCTGGTCAAGGCCCTCGCCGCCTACAACGCGGGCGAGGCGGCAGTGGATCGGTACTCCGGCGTCCCGCCGTACGCCGAGACGCAGCTCTACGTGCGCAAGGCCCTGGCGGCCTACTACGGAAAGTCGATGCTCGGAGGCGGCTTCGGCCGGCCGTCCTCGGAGACGTTCCGCGGCTCCTCGGCGCGGGAAGGCCGGCCGGTCGAGTGGGTGCGCGACGCGCGGACGAACCGCGTCACCCTGACCACGCGCAGCCGCCTCGCTCCCCGCCGACTCGGCTAGGCCGCCGTGTCGCGCATGGCCGGCGATCCGTCTCCCGCGGATCAGGGTCTGTTTCTGCTGCACCTGAACCGCGCGCGCCGCGGCGTGCGCGAGGCGAGGTACGACGAGGCGTGGACCGAGCTCGAGCAGGCGCGCACGCTGCGCCCGCACGACGAGGACGTCCTCAACCTGGTGTCGCTGCTCGAGTTCAAGCGGGGGCGCTACGACGAGGCCGCCAACGCCGCCCGCACCCTGCTCGCGGAGAATCCCTCGTCGGAGGTGCTGCGCTCCAACCTCGG
Organism: uncultured Acidobacteriota bacterium; assembly: GCA_963710945.1. Classification (GTDB taxonomy): domain Bacteria; phylum Acidobacteriota; class Thermoanaerobaculia; order UBA5066; family Gp7-AA6; genus DAHUXD01. The sequence goes on along the minus strand of CAVQCH010000006.1, from coordinate 129,447 downwards.
CCTCATCCTCTTCAAGTCGGGACGCCTGGCCGAGGCCGAGAAGGAGCTGCGGGCCGCGATCGAGCTCGCCCCCGGACACCTGCGCAGCCACCTCTACCTGGGCCTTCTCTACCAGACGCGGGGCAAGCTGGGGCTCGCGCTCGAGCACCTCCGCGTGGCAGGCGCGCGGCGCCGGGTCACCGAGATCGAGGAGGCCCTGCGCCGTCCGGGCCGCGAGGCGGGCCGGCCCCCGTCGCTCTCGGACACCGCGCCTTCCCTCAAGGCCGCCGCGGCGGCCGCGCCTCCCGCCGAGAAGAACGCCTTCGAGCCCGCGTTTCCCGACGTGGCCGAGCCCGGACCGCCCATCGCCGTGGCGGGGCCCGAGGCGAGGCCGCTCTTCAAGATCCGGCCGGAGGGCGGCCTCGAGGTCGCTTCTCGGGGCACGGTCTTCGTGCGCAAGGGATGCGTGGCCTGGTACAGCGGCAAGATCCGCTTCGCTCCCGAGCCGGCTTTTGCCGGAACCTCGCTCGAGCGGATGCTCCGCGCCACCGGTCTCGGCAGCCTGCTCGTCAACGACGCGGGCCGCCGCGCCTATCGCCGCGATTTGAACGGCCAGGTTCTCTTCGTCGAGGGCAGCCGGCTGCTCGCGCTCGATCACGGCCTGACGTTTCGCCTCGACGCGATCCACGATTTCCGCAAGAGCCGGCGCGTCGACGTCCTCAAGGTGCAGGGCAAGGGCAGCGTGGTCTTTTCGGTCGGCGGCCCGGTGCTCGCCCACGAGGTGTCGGCGGAGTTTCCCCTGTCCATCTCCTCGCGCGATCTCGTGGCGTGGACCGGAGATCTCGTGGCGTCGGTTCTCGACGACCAGTTTCTCGAGGAGGTCATGCAGCCGGACGTGGCGAGCCCGCCGAAGATCCGCTTCGAGGGCGAAGGCGTCGTGCTGACGGAGCCGCCCCGGCCCCGCCGCCGGGCCTCGGACATCGACCGGCCGGTGGACCAGCGCCGGAGCTAGACGCCGCCCCTCGCCCGCGGACGGCGGACTACGACGCCTTCGCGAAGTCCCTCAGCCGGCCCTCCGACTCCTCCAGGATCTCCTCCATCTTCTTCCCGTCCTGATGCTCGCAGTAGAGCCGCACCATCGGCTCCGTGCCGGAGAGGCGCTGGAGGAGCCAGCCGCGGTCGCCGAAGAGGTACTTGACCCCGTCGCGGTCCTGGACGCCGGTGACGGCCTCGCCCGCGACGGAGGCCGGGGCGGCGTCGCGCGCCGCGTCGACGTATTGCCGCACGAGCTCGACGGGGAGGTGCACGTCGCGGCGGCCGTACTCGAAGCGGCCGAACTCCGCCGACAGGGCCTCGAGCGACTGTTCGAGGTTGCGCCCGGTGCGCGCCAGGCTCTCGAGCAGGAGCAGGGCCGAGAGCACCCCGTCGCGCTCGGGCAGGTGGAACGCGAACGCGTAGCCGCCGCTCTCCTCGCCTCCGGCCACGGCTACGCCGCGATTCATCAGCTCGGCGACGTACTTGAACCCGATGCCGGTCTCGACGAGGGGCGCGCCGAGGGCGCGGGCGATCCGGTCCACCTGGAAGGACGTCGAGAAGGTCTTGGCGATGCCGCCCTTCTCGCCCCGGTTGCGAAAGACGTGGAGCAGGAGCAGCGCCAGGACCTGGTGGGGCGAGACGAATCGGCCCCGCGCGTCGAGCACGCCGAGGCGATCGGCGTCGCCGTCCTGGGCGACGGCGAGGTCGAGACCGTCGGCGCGGACGCGCTCGGCGGCGGCGGACAGGTTGGCGCCGATCGGCTCGGGATGGACGCCGCCGAAGAGAGGATCGCGCTCGGAGCGGAAGGGAACGACGCGCAGCGTACCGCCTCCGAGGATCTCCGCGACGAGATCGCCGGCGGCGCCGTGCATCGCGTCGGCCAGCACCGCCAGGCGCGAGGACCGCAGCGCGGCCACGTCCACGAGGGAGGCGAGGCGGTCGCGATAGGCGGACCGGAGGTCCGCGACCTCGACGCGCCCGGCACGGGCCGCGGCCGGCAGCGGGAGGTCGGCCTCGGCGGCGATGGCGGCGTAGTCCGCCGGCGGGGCGCTGCCGCCGAAGTGCGCCTTGACCTTGAATCCGTTGTACCGGCCCGGGTTGTGGCTCGCCGTGATCGCCACGCCGCCCTTCAGGCCGAGCCGGCGGACGTGGAAGGAGACGGCCGGGGTGGGGATCGGCCGGTCGGAGAGCAGGACGTCCACGCCGGCGCGCGCGAACACCTCGGCGGCGGCGCGCGCGAACTCGGGCGACAGGAACCGGGTGTCGTACCCCACGACGATGCGTCCGCGATCGCCCGGGCCTCCGGCCGCGCCGTAGAAGCGGGCCGTCGCGGCGGCGATCCGTCGGATCTCCGCGAAGGTGCAGTCGTCGGCGATGACGCCGCGCCACCCGTCGGTGCCGAAGGCGATCGTCAACGCGCCGCGTCCGCGCCGGCAGCCGGCGCCCGGAACGACGCGAGCTTCGCCTCGTCGTATCCCTGCCGCGCCAGGAACTCCGAGGCCCGCGCGAACCGAAAGCCGCGCGCCCTGAGCCCATCGAAGAGGATCCCGATCTTCGACGCGACCGGCTCGTCCCGGTCGCTGCCGAGATGGAGGAGCACGATGCCGCCGTTCTCCGCATGGCGGACGAGCCGCGACAACAGGCGGTCCGCCGGCTGGTACGCGCGCGAGGAGGCGTCGGTGACCCAGTCCAGGCCGTCGAGGCCGCTGCGCCCGCCCGTCCAGCCGACGTGCCAGTAGCCCTGCTCGGCGGCCCACCGCCGGATCTCGGCGTTGTGCTCGCCGAAGGGCGCGCGCCAGAGCGGCGCCATGGTCCGGCCGGTCGCCTCGTGGTAGAGGCGCGCCGTCCGCGCGAGCTCGCCGGCGATGAAGGCGCGGTCCACGCCCGGACGGGTCGCCTGCCGCCCGTCGCCCGCGTACGTCGTCAGGTGCGGATGCGTGTCGGTGTGGTTGCCGACCTCGTGGCCGTCGGCCGCGATACGCCGCGCGACGTCGGGATAGCGCCGGATGAACTCGCCCGTCAGGAATATCGTGGTGCGGATGCCGCGTGCCGAGAGCGCGTCGAGGATTTCCCGCGCGCCCCTGTCCGAGGACCCGCCGTCGAAGGACACGAGGACCTCGGCGCGGTCGTCCGGTCCGCGGGTCAGGTCCGGCGGCGAGGCGGCCCGGGAAAGCGCCGGCATCGACGGCGCAGGGGGCGAGGGAGCGATCGCGGCGATCGCCGTCGGAGCCGGCGCGGGAGCGGGCCGCCGGATGGCGACCGGAGGAGGCGCGGGCGTAGGCGCGTAGGCGAGGGGCGAGGACAGGGGCATCGCTCCCACGCGGAAAGGCCCCTTCTCGCGGATGCCGTCGAACTGGAACCGGCCGTTCTCGACGGGCGCCGCTCCGAGGAAACGGTTTCCGGAAAAGAGAAAGACCGCGGCGCCCTCGACCGAAACGCCCTCGAGCCGCAGGCCGCTCGCGGATTCGACGATAGTGTCGAGGCGGGCCGTGGGCGCCTCCCGGCGGGGGCGGGCCAGGGCCGTCGGGGCGTTCAGCCCGTCGAGCTCGCGCACGGTGCGAAGCGCCAGGATCACCGGCGTCGAGGCGGCCAGCACGACGGCGGCGACCGCGAGGCGCGCGGGAACCCGCGCGGCCAGCGCGCCCCGCACGCGGCGCCAGACCGCGTGGCGGCCCGCGTCGCGGGCACAGCGCTCCGAGCAGTAGAGGTGCCCCCGCATCCGGACTTCGCACAGCCGGCAGATGGCCTTTCGGCAGAAGTGGCAGCTCTTGTGGGCGCGCCGGCCGGAGTGGGTCGGGCAGGGGACGTTCACCCCCCCATTATGAAGGAACCGTCGCCTTCGCTTCGCTCGGGATCTGCGCCTTTGGCGCACCGGCCCGCGGCTCGCCCTCCGTCGCCTCCGCGTCGCGCGGGATCTGCGGCCTTTGGCCGCACCGGCGCTCGGCTCGCCCGGATGCGGGCTCGACCGTTCGCCTGATCCCGTGCGGCGCTGCGGCTCCCGCATCGCGAACCTCCTCCCTCCCTTCGGTCGGGAGACTATTCGCGATGCGAGCGGATAGTCGCCGTGCCGTTGATTTAGAGGAGTACGGCGACTAGTTGCACGCGGCGCGAGGAGTCTCCCCGAGGGCAGGGGAGGAGCCTCGCGCCGCGGGAGCGAGCGCGCAGCGAGGGGTCAGGCGTCCGGTCGAGCCCGCATCCGGGCGAGCCGGACGCCGGTGCGCCGCAGGCGCAGACCCGGAGCGAAGCGCGAGCGACGTTGCTATAGTTCTGCGGGGCGAATTTGAAGATAAACCTTCCCAACGCGCTGACGCTGCTGCGTATCTTCCTCGTCCCGTTCCTGGTCGTGGTGCTGTTGACGAAGTTCGAGGGAAGGGAGACCGTCGGACTCCTGATCTTTCTGACGGCCGTGGCGACCGATTTCCTGGACGGCTGGCTCGCGCGCCGCCGCGGCGAGATCACCACCCTCGGCACGCTGCTCGACCCCATTGCCGACAAGCTGCTCATTTCGGCGGCCTTCATCTCGCTCGTCGAGCTGGGGCTCGCGCCGGCCTGGATGGTGGTCGTCGTCATCGGCCGGGAGTTCGCGGTTTCCGGTCTGCGCTCGATCGCCTCCGGCCGGGGGATCGTGATCGCCGCGTCGATGTGGGGAAAGGCGAAGATGTTCACGCAGATCGCGGCTGTCTCGCTGCTCATCCTCGCCGAGCGCCACACGGTCTTCAAGGCGCCCGGGAAGTACGCCCTCTGGCTGGTGGTCGCGGTGGCGTTGATTTCCGGGACCGACTACTTCGTGCGCTTCCTTCGGCGCATCGTTCTCGCGGGCCCGGAGCTTTAGGGGCGGGTTCCGGCGCTCCCGCGAGTCAGGAGCGCTTGCGCAGGAGGAATCGCCAGATGGGCCGCCCCTGCCGTGCGTACTTGATCTCGTAGTTGGTGGGCGGAGGCGGCGGCAGATCACCCCAGGGGATGCGGTCGAGCGCGACGACGGTCTCGACGACCGTGTCGAGCTCCGTCCCGTAGTCGGGGTGGTCGGTCGCGATCCGGACGACGCCGCCGGGCTCCAGGCGCGACGCGGCGAGCTCGAGGAACACGCCGTCGATGAGGCGGCGCTTCTTCTGCTTCTTTTTCGGCCAGGGGTCCGGGAAGTACACGTGGAAGGCGTGGACGGACCCCGGGCCGAGGGCCGTCTCGAGGAACGCGCGACCGTCCGCCCGAACCATGGCGGCGTTGGGGATCCCGGAGCGCCGGACGCGCTCCCGGCAGAGCCGGTAGTAGGAGAGGGCGCGCTCGACGCCGACGAAATCGTGCTGCGGGTTGGCGTGCGCCGCCGCGAGCAGGAATCGCGCCTTGCCGCTGCCGATCTCGACCTCGAGCGGCGCGCGCCGGCCGAAACGGTCCGCCGCCGCGAAGGGCCGGCCGAGCCACAGCTCCTCGTCGGCGGTCGCGGGGAATCGGCCGGGCGAAACCGCTGTGCTACCCTGAGTTACCAAGGCCGCGATTGTCATGCCCACGATCGTCTTCGTCAACGAGGGGAAGGCCGGTGTGGTCGCGGAGGGCACCACGGTCCTGCAGGCGGCGCTCGACCTGGGCGTCAAGATCAGCCACGTCTGCGGCGGAAACGGCACCTGCTCGACCTGCCGCGTCGAGGTCGTCGTCGGCGCGGAAGGCCTGTCGGCCATCAATCCTCAGGAGAAGGCCTACGACATGGGGGACGGACGCCGGCTGGGCTGCCAGGCGAAAGTGAACGGCAACTGCGCGGTGCGGGCGCTGATGATTCCGAAGGTGGAGTTGTACTGACGCGACCGGCGGCCGCGTCCAGTACAACTCCATCCCGAGGGCCGAAGGCCGAGGGATCCCGAACTCGACGAGCCGGGCCCGCGGCTCTACAGCCGCTCCGCCACCGCCTTCGCGAAGGCCCGGGTCCCGACCGTTCCCCCGATGTCCGCCGTCTTTATTCCCGCGCGAAACGTCGCCAGCAGCGCCCGGTCGACGCGATCGGCGATCGCATCCATGTCGAGGTGCCGCAGCATCAGGATTGCGGACATGAGCAAGGCGGTCGGGTTTGCCTTGTCCTGCCCCGCGATGTCCGGAGCGGTGCCGTGGACGGCCTCGAATATCGCCGCGTCCCGGCCCAGGTTGGCGCCGGGCACGAGGCCGAGCCCGCCGACGAGCCCGGCCGCGAGGTCCGACACGATGTCGCCGTAGAGGTTCTCGAGCAGCAGGACGTCGAAGCTCTCCGGCTGCATCACGAGCCGCATGCAGAGGGCGTCCACGATGCGGTCGTCGGCCGCGATGTCCGGAAAGTCCTCGGCGGCGCGGCGGAAACAGTCGAGAAAGAGACCATCCGAGAGCTTCATGATGTTCGCCTTGTGCACGGCGGTCACCCGACGGCGGCCATGCGCGCGGGCGTACTCGAAGGCGAAGCGGGCGATCCGCGTGGAGGCCGCCTCGGTGATGATCTTGAGCGACTCGACGACTCCGGGCACGACCGTGTGTTCGAGGCCGCTGTAGAGATCCTCGGTGTTCTCCCGGACCACGACGAGATCCACGTTCTGGAAGCGGCTCTCGACGGCGGGGACGTTCTTCACGGGGCGCAGGTTGGCGTAGAGCTCGAACGTCTGCCGCAGGCGCACGTTGACGGATTGAAAGCCCTTCCCGATCGGCGTGCCGACGGGGCCCTTGAGAGCCACGCGCGTGCGCTCGATCGAGGCGATTGCCGCCGGCGGCAGCGGATCGCCGTCGCGCTTCTCGGCGTCGCGGCCGACGACCACTTCCTCGAACGCGAGCGGCGCTCCGGCCGCGGCGAGGATCGACAGGACGGCGTCGGCCACTTCCGGGCCGATGCCATCGCCGCGGATGAGGGTGACGGGATGCTTCGGGATCACGCAGACTCCTTCTTCTCGGGCGACGGCGGCAGGATCATCCGGACCTTCCGGACGCCCGTGGGCGTCGCATCCTCGATCACGAAATCGGCGAAGCGGCCCTTCCAGCGCTCGCCCTTGCGGGGGATGCGGCCGAACCGCAGCATCAGGTGGCCGGCGATCGTTTCGGCCTCGTCGCGGGGCAGCGCGATGCCGAACTGTTCCTCGAGGTCGTCGAGTCGGAGGCTTCCTTCCAGCATGTAGCTGCGGTCTCCGGCAGCCACGAAGGCGGGCGGCTCCTCGTCGTACTCGTCCTGGATCTGGCCGAGAAGCTCTTCGATGACGTCCTCGATCGTGGCCAGGCCGGCGGTTCCTCCGTGCTCGTCGACGACGATCGCCATGTGCGTGTGGCGCCGCCGCATCTCGCGAAACAGCTCCTCGGCGCGCTTGAACTCGGGCACGAGGAAGGGCGGGTCCACGTACGTTCCGAGTTCGAAGGCCCGTTCGTCGGCGTCGGAGAGGTCGAAGAGGTCCTTGGCGTGGAGAATACCCACGATGTTGTCGATCGAGCCGCGGTAGACGGGCAGGCGCGAGAGCTTCTGCTCCCGGAGCAGCGTGCGGACGTCGTTGAAGCTGGCGGTTTCCGGCAGCGCCACGATTCGGGTGCGCGGGACCATGATGTCGCGGACGGTCTTGTCGCCGAACTCCACCACCTTGTGCAGGAGCCGCTTCTCCTCCCGGTGGATCACGCCCTCGTCGGCCCCGAGGTTGAAGACGCTCTTTAGCTCCTCTTCGGTCAGCCCCGGCCGGGACTGGGCGATCCCGAAGAGCGCGAGCAGGCGGTTCGTCAGGCCCACGCAGAGCTCGGCGACGGGGGAGAGCACCTTCATCATCCACGACAGCGGCACGGCCACGGCGCGCGAGACGGCGACCGGGGACGCGGCGCCGATCGCCTTCGGCGTCATCTCCGCGAAGACGAAGAGGGCCACCGTCGAGAAGAGCACCGAGATCAGCACGCCGTAGCGGGCGCCGAACCAGCCGGTGGCGAGGGTCGTGGCCGAAGCCGAGGCCGCGGACAGAAAGAGGTTCTGGCCGATCAGGATCACGGCCAGCAGGCGGGAGGTGTGGGCCTTCAGTCCCCGGATGACCGCCCCGCGCCGGTCGCCCTTCTCGCGCATCGCCTGGAGGTCGATGCGGCCGAGAGAAACCAGGGCGGTCTCGGACCCCGCGAAGAAGCCGGAGAGCAGCAGCGAAAGCAGGAAAGCGAACCCGTACAGCGCAGTGTGTGGATCCATGCGCGCGATGCTAGCATCCGCTCCGGAGGCTCCCGTGCCGCAACCGGACCGTTTCGCGACCAGGGTGTTCGGCCTCGCGGTCGTGGCCCTGATCGGCTTTCTTCTGTACCGGATCCTGCGGCCGTTCCTCGAGCCGATCTACTGGGCCTTCCTTCTCGCCTTCATGCTCTTTCCCTGGAACCTCCGCCTGCGCAAGCGGCTCGGAGGCCGCGCCGGCCTCGCGGCGAGCCTCATGACGCTCGGCGTGACTCTCGGCGTCGCCATTCCGGCCGCGGTCGGCATGGTCGCGTTCGCGCGCCAGGCAATCGAGCTCGGCCAGCGGCTCTCGGCGCTGGCGCAGCGCTACCAGATCGAGGGATTCGAGGACCTGCTCCGGCTGCCCGTGATCGGGACGGCCATGGAGTGGCTCCAGAAACATTTCGGATTCGATGCCGGCCAGGTACAGGCGTGGCTGGTGCAGGCCGCGCAAACGGCCGTGCAGTTCCTGCTGACTCACAGCCGCGACGTGCTCTTCGGGGCGCTCGGCATTTTCGGCAACGTCGTGCTGATCCTGTTCGTCGTTTTCTTTTTCTTCCGCGGCGGCGACGCGATCGCGGCCCGCGCGAAGGCGCTGATCCCGCTCGACCGCCGGCGCAAGGAGCGGCTCGTCCGGCACCTGGGCGACGTGACGCGCGCCGTCGTTTTCGGCAACGTCGTCACGGCGGTCGTGCAGGGCGCGATGCTGGGCGTCGGGTTCTGGATCACCGGCGTCCCGTCGCCGCTCGTCTTCGGCGTCCTCGCCGCGGTCGCCTCCTTCATCCCTCTCGTCGGCACAGGCCTGATCTGGGTCCCCGCCGTCATCTATCTCTTCGCCCAGGGCGTGGCCTGGAAGACGACGTTTCTCGTCGTGTGGAGCGTGCTCATCGTGGGCTCGGCCGACAACGTCCTGCGGCCGCTGATCGTCTCCGGGAAGGCGCAGATGGGAACCCTGACCGTCTTCTTCGGGGCCCTGGGCGGTCTCGCCGCCTTTGGATTCGTGGGGCTCTTCCTCGGCCCCGTAATCCTCGCCCTCGGCCTGACGCTGATCCAGTTTGCCGAGGAGGGCGAGCAGGCCGCCGCGAGCCCCGCGCCTCCGGCGGCCTGCTAGGTTCTCCGGGACTGGAACCTGGGACCCGAACTCGTCCTAGGGCACCCAGTCGGCCACGAAGATGTTCGTCTCGTGCGGCTGCTTCCCGTTCCGGTTCGAGGCGAAGACGAGCCGCTTGCCGTCGCGCGTGAACATCGGAAACCCGTCGAAGTCGGGGCTGAACGTGATCCGCGTGAGGTTCGTGCCGTCCTCGCGGATCAGGAAGAGATCGAAGTCGCGGCCCTTCGGATCCGCCAGGTTCGACGAGAAGATGATTTCCTTGCCTCCCGGCAGGAAGAAGGGGGCGAAGTTCGCGGCGCCGTTCGACGTGACCGCGTGATCGCCGGTGCCGTCGGCGTTCATGACGCGGATCTCGAGCGCCCGCGGCGCGTAGGTGTGTCGCGCCAGGTTTTCCCGGTAGCGGGCGAGGTCCTCGGGAGTCTGTGGATGGTCGGCCCGGTACACGATCTTCCTGCCGTCGTCGGAGAAGAACGGGCCGCCGTCGTAGCCCGGCGTGTGCGTCAGGCGCTTCACGTTGGATCCGTCCGGGTTCATCGTGTAGATCTCGAGATCGCCGTCCCGGGCGGACGTGAACACGATCGTCTTTCCGTCCGGCGAGATGGTTGCCTCCGCGTCGTAGTCGGGCGAGGCGAAGAGCGGCCGCACGTCGGTCCCGTCGGCCTTCGCGGAGTAGATGTCGTAGTCGTCGAGCGCCCAGACGTAGCCGTGCGAGCGGTCGGGCCGCGGGGGGCAGGCGGCCCCGGCGCGGAAGGTCGAGGCGTAGACGACGCGTTCGCCGTCGGGAAAGAAGTACGAGCAGGTGGTCTTGCCCTCACCGTTGGAGATGCGCCGCCGCTCGGAGCCGTCGGCCTTCATCGTGAAGATCTGGTCGCAGGGCAGCTTTCCCTCGTCGGACTGGAAGATGATGCGGCTGCCGTCGGCCGACCAGTAGGCCTCGGCGTTCTGCCCGCCGAATGTCAGCTGGCGGAGGTTGGCCAGGTGCTTTTCTTCGCCCGGGGCGAGCAGGCTCGCCGGGGCCGGCGGGGTCGCCGCGGGGGCCGGCGCGGGCGCATTCTGCGCGGCGGCCGTGGTGGCGGCGAGGACGATGCAGGTGCTCAGAAGTGCGTTTCGCATAGGGCCGCGGATTCTAGCAGGCGCAGACCGCGGCGCGTCTTCGGGTTGCATCGCCCGGTAGCGGCCTTTATCCTCGGCCGAGACCACGCATGGAACGTCCCATCGACATGAAACGCGTCCTCGCCGACGAGATACGCGCCGCGATCGCCGAGACGGCGCCCGGACCCGGCGACCCCCGGGCTCGCGAGCGCGCGGCCACGGCCGCGGCCCGCGCGCCCCTGGCGCGCGCGGAGGAGCTCCTGACGCCCTCGGTCCCGCCGGGGGCACCGCTCGAGCCCGCGAAGAACCTGCTGATCCGGGCGCTGCGCTTTCTGTGGCGCAACCAGTCGGCCTTCAACGCCCTCTCCCTCGAGGCCACGGGAGGCCTGGCCGAGGCCGTCGATCGCCTCGACCGCTCGGTGGAGGAGCTCTCGCGGGGCATCGGCATCCGGGACGCGCGGATCGCGCTGCTGGAATCGGCGAAGACGGGGCTTCCGGTCTCCGGCGGGTCCGGCGCCCCGCCCGCGCCCGCGGCCGAAGCGCCGCCTCTGCCGGCCGGCGTCTACGCGCTCTTCGAGGAGCGTTTCCGCGGGACGCCGAAGGACATCGCCGACGCGCAACGGACGTACGTCGATCTTCTCCGCAACCTGCCCGGCCCGGTCCTCGACGTCGGATGCGGCCGCGGGGAGTTCCTCAAGCTGCTCGCCGCGGAAGGCATCGCGGCGCGAGGGGTCGAGTCGAACCCCGTGACGGTCCAGATGTGCCGGCGCGACGGGCTCGAGGTCGAGGAAGGCGACGCGCTCGCGCTTCTGGCGCGGCGGCCCGCCGGGCAGCTCGGGGCGGTCGTGGCCTTCCAGGTCGTCGAGCACTGGAGCCCCGGGCTCCTGTTCCGGTTCCTGCAGGAGGCGCGCCGGGCGCTCGCGCCGGGCGGCCTGCTCGTCGCGGAAACGATCAACACCGACTCGGTCTCCGCGCTCAAGGCGTTCTATCTCGACCCGACGCACGTGCGGCCGGTGCCGCCCGAGGCCCTGCGGTTCCTGGCCGAGGCGGCGGGATTCACCGAGGTCCGGATCGAGTACCGCTCGCCACTGCCGGCTCCCGAGCGCCTTTCCGAGAATTCCGACAACGAGCGCAAGCTGAACGCGCTGCTCTATGCCCCGCAGGACTATGCCGTGATCGGCCGCGCCCCGGCGGCGCCTTGAAGCCGCCGCGCGTCCTGGTCCTGGCCGTCCAGACGCCGTTCGCCGACGGCGGCGCGGAGCGCCACGTCCGCCGGCTGACGGAGGAGCTGCAGAAGCGCGGCGTCGAGGCCGACCTCGTCTCGATGCCCCTGGCCGAGCGGGAGCGGTTCGATCTCGTGCGGGGGGCGCTGGCGTGGAGGAGCCTCGACCTGACCGAGGCGGGCGGGCGGCCGGTGGACGCCGTGATCGCGACGCGGTTTCCGACGTACGCGACCCGCCACCCGAACAAGGTCGTCTGGCTGATCCACCAGTACCGCCAGGCCTACGACCAGTTCGGGTCGGCGTACAGCGACTTCACGTCCTCGCCCGAGGACCGGCGCACCCGCGAGGTGATCGCGAAGATCGACCAGGTCGGGCTCTCCGAGGCGCGCCGGGTGTTCGCGAACTCGAAGACCGTGGCGGCGCGCCTCTCGCGCTTCAACGGCATCGAGAGCGAGCCGCTCTACCATCCGCCGCCCCTGGCGGGCCGCTACCGTTCGGGCCCCTCGGGCGACACGGTGCTGTGGGTCGGGCGGCTCGACGAGTGGAAACGCCCCGCGCTCCTGCTCGCGGCGCTGCCCCACGCGCCCGAGGCGCGCGCCGTCTTCGTCGGCCGGGGCCCCGAGGAGGAGAAGTTGCGCAAGCTCGCCGCCGATCTCGGCGTCGCCGGGCGCGTGCGCTTCGAAGCCGGATTGGACGACGAGGCGCTGCTCGCCCTCTACGCCGCGGCGCGGATCGTGGCCGTGACGGCGGCGGGGGAGGACCTCGGCTACGTGCCGCTCGAGGCGTTTCTCTCGGGCAAGCCGGTCCTGACGACCGAGGACGCGGGCGGGCCCCTGGAGTTCGTCCGGGACGGCGAGACGGGCATCGTGACGGCGCCCCGGCCGGAGGCCCTGGGAGTCGCCCTGCGGCTCGCCTGGGGCAATGCCGAGGCCCTGCGGGCGATGGGGGAGTCGGGGCGGGCGCTCGCGGCGCGGCTGGACTGGGATCGCCCGATCGCGGCGCTGCTCGGGGCGGCGGGACTCTCGTGAGCGGCGCCGGCGACGACCCGCTGCGCCGGATCGCCCGTGAGCGGGGCAGGATCCTCGGCGAGCTCGGCGTGCTTCCGTCGGACGTCCGCTGGGCGAGGTCGGAGGCCTCCGCCATCGCGAGCCTCACGACGCCGGCGTTTGCCCTGCGCCTTCCGGCAGCGATCTCCCGCCTTCTGCGCCGGCTGGCGCGAGCAACCCGCTAGGGCCGCGCATCGGGGCGTTTGCGCGGTCGGGGCGCGCGGCGCCGCTCGGTCCAGAGACGGACGCGGTTTCGTCCCTCGTCCTTGGCGGTGTAGAGCGCCTGGTCCGCGCGAAAGAGGAGCTGGTGGCGCTCGTCCTCGGCGAGGTTCGTCGTGTCCGCGATGCCGGCCGAGACGGTGACGTGGAAGGTCTGGCCCTCGCTCGCGAACGTCTCGCGTTCGACGTTGCGCCGGACGCGGTCGGCCACGGCCAGGGCCGAACGCCCGGTGGTCTCCGGAAAGAGGACGGCGAATTCCTCGCCGCCGTAGCGGCAGGCGAGATCGCTCGAGCGGACCGCCGCGCGGAGGATTTCCCCGAACCGACGAATGGCCACGTCGCCGGCCGCGTGGCCGAGCGTGTCGTTGATGTTCTTGAAATGGTCGAGGTCGAAGAGGGCGACGGCGACGGGGGATTCGTACCGGCGGTGCCGCGCCCACTCCTCGGAGAGACGCGTCTCGAAATAGCGGCGCGCCGAAAGGCCGGACAGCTCGTCGGTGACGGCGATCTCCCAGTTCCGGGACGCATGCAGCGAGGCCGTCAGCGGCGCAAGGAGGGCCCGGATCTCGGCCTTGCGTGCGCCGTCGATGGGCTCCGGCGAAGCGAGCGCGAGGTAAGCGAGAAGGTTGTCCCCGGAATAGAGGGGCAGGTGGAGGCGCTGCGTCGGGCCGCTTCCCGGGAGCAGCTCCAGCGGGGCGAAGGACCGGTCGGTCTCGGTCGCCGCAAAACGCAGGAGCGCGCGCGAGTCGATCAACTCCCCGAGAAACTGGTTCTGGGCGTCGCGAACGGGCCGGCGCTCGGAGCCCGCGCCGCGCAGCGTCCAGATCTCGTAGATGCGCTGGCTCTTGTCCACGCGATAGAGATCGAATCCCGAGAGCGGCAGGATCTCGGAAGCCGCGCGGAAGGCATGATCCAGGATCTGCTGCGGGTCGGGCGATTCTCCGATGAAGTGCCCCTCGCGCTCGCGAGCCTGGAGCCGGGCGGCGAGGGCGCGGACCTCCCGCGAGAGGTGCCACGCGCGCAGACCGGCGGCGCCGGCCCCGAGAAGAATGAGGGCGTCCGCCCAGACCGGCAACACTGCCTCACAGTGTAGCGGCAGTTGCGGGAGCGTTTCCCTGCAACGAAAGAGGCCCCCTTGCGGGGGCCTCGGGAGTGCGACTGGAGCCCTGGACTACTTGGAGGTGCCGGTCGAGGTCGCCGGAGCGGTCTCGGTCGTCGTGGTCGTGGTGGTGGTCGTCTCGGTGCCCGTGGTCGTCGTCGCGGTCGTCGTCGTCGCCGCCGTGCCCGTCTCCTCGACCACCGCCGGAGCTTCCGCCGCAGGCGCTGCCTCGGGGGCGGCCGCTTCCTTCTTCTGGCAACCGGTAGCGAGCATCATCGCCGCCGCGGCCGCGAAACCCAGGGTCAGAAACTTCTTCATATCCCTCATCTCCTTCTTTCTTTGAGCGCCTTGCGTTGGAAAGCGCAAACGAATCCGTACTCGGAAAATCGACGCGGAATCATATCGAATGCGGCCCACCTGTCAAGTTCAAAGACGGCCTCGACGCCGCCGCCGCCGACGGCTATCCTTGCTCCGGCCCCGGCGACGAACGCGTCGTCATCCGGCCAAACGGAGGTTACCGGTGTTCGAGGGTCTGGGCGACCGCCTGCAGGGCGTTTTCAAGGAGCTCCGGGGCGAGGGGCACCTGACGGACTACCACCTCGAGACGGCCCTCCGGGAGATCCGGCTGTCGTTGCTCGAGGCCGACGTCGCGCTGCCCGTCGTGCGGCAGTTCACGGCGCGCGTCCGCGAGCGGGCGGTCGGCGCGAAGGTCGCGCAGCAGCTCTCGCCCGCCCAGGAAGTCACGCGCATCGTGCGCGACGAGCTCAAGGCGCTGCTCGGCGGAGAGAACGCGGACGTCGTCCTCCAGGGGAAACCGGCGGTCATCGCGCTCGTCGGGCTGCAGGGCTCGGGCAAGACGACGTCGGCGGCCAAGCTCGCCCGGCTGCTCAAGACGCGCGGACGATATCCCCTGATCATCGCCGCCGACCTCGCGCGGCCGGCGGCCGTCGCGCAACTCGTCACCCTCGGCAAGCAGATCGGCGTGCCCGTGTTCGAGCCCGGCGGCCGCACCGATCCCGTGGCGGTGGCGCGCGAGGGCCTGCGCGAGGCGAAGCAGACCGGCCGCGACACGGTCATCGTGGACACCGCCGGGCGCCTGCACATCGACGACGCCCTGATGGCCGAGGTGCGCGCCATCGCCGCGGCCGTCGAGCCGCAGGAAATCCTGTTCGTGGCCGACGCGATGACGGGTCAGGACGCGGTCAAGTCCGCCGCCGGGTTCGCCGAGTCGCTGCCGCTGACGGGAATCATCCTCACGAAGACGGATGGAGACGCCCGCGGGGGAGCGGCGCTCTCGGTCGTGACCGCGACGGGCAAGCCGATCAAGTTCGTCGGCGTCGGCGAAAAGCCCGAGGACTTCGAGGCGTTCCATCCCGATCGGATGGCTTCGCGGATCCTCGGGCTCGGCGACGTGCTGACGCTGATCGAGAAAGTCGAGGCCACGGTCGACGCGGAGGCGGCGTCGAAGCTCGCCGCGAAGACCGCGGCCGGGGAATTCACGCTCGAGGATCTCCGGGAGCAGCTTGCCTCGATGAAGAAGATGGGCCCCCTCGAGGGGCTCCTCGACCTCCTGCCGAAGGGGGGCGCGTTCAAGGCGTTGAAGGCGCCCGAGGGCGTGGACGAGAAGGCCCTGACGCGCACGACGGCAATGATCGACTCGATGACGGCCGAGGAGCGCCGCTATCCCCAGATCCTGAACGGCAGCCGCAAGAAGCGGGTCGCCGCCGGGTCGGGAACCTCCGTGGCCGAGATCAACCGCCTCCTCAAGCAGTACCAGCAGATGCGCCGGATGATGAAGGCGGCCAGCAAGGGCGTCCGCGGGCTGGACATGTCCCGGCTGGCCATGCCCGGCCCCAAGGGCCCGTAGGCGCGGGCCCGCGGCGGGGCCGTTTCCGCCCCGGGGCGCCTTCGTGTAGAATGCCCCGCTTTTGCTGAGAACGAAGGGATAACTGAAATGGTCAAAATCCGCCTGCGCCGCATGGGCGCCCGCAACCGTCCGTACTACCGGATCGTCGTCTCCGACTCGCGCCTCACGGCCCGGGCGGAGGTGCTCGAGGAGCTCGGGTCCTACGATCCGGTGACCAATCCGCCGACGCTTTCCTTCGACCGGGAGAAGGCCCGCCAGTGGATCGGCAAGGGGGCCCTCGTGTCTCCGACCGTGCAGTCGCTGCTGGATCGTCCGGAGCCGGCGGCGTCGCCGGCCGCGTAGCGTCGAGCGCGATGAAACGCCTCATCGAGACCATCGTCCGGCGGCTCTCGGACCACCCCGAGGAGGCCCGCGTCAGCGAGAGCTTCGAGGGAAAGACGGCGGTCTACGACGTCGAGGTTCCGGAGGGGGACCGCGGCCGCCTGATCGGCCGGGAGGGTCGCACCGTGCGCGCCCTGCGGGCCTTCGTGGGCGCCGCCGCGACCGCACGCGGCAAGCGCGTCCTCATCCGCGTCCGCGACTAGCCGGATCCGGAGCCGGGCGCTGCCCGCCGCGACGCCCGTGCCCACGCCGCCCATGCTCGTCGTCGGCCGGATTCGCCGGCCCCATGGACTCGACGGAGAGCTCTCCGTGGAAGTGGACACGGATTTCCCCGAGCGCTTCGGGCCTGGCGTGCGCCTGCGGTGGCGGGCCGGAGCGCAGGAGCGCGACGTGACGGTGCGGAGCGCGCGGCCCCATGGCGAGCGCCTGCTCCTGGCCTTCGAGGGAATCGACGGCGTGGATGCCGCGCGGACGCTGCAGGGCGGCGAGCTCTGCGTGCCGCAGGCCGAGGCGCACCCGGCTCCCGAGGACTTCTACTACGACCACGCGATCCGGGGCTTCGCGTGCGAGGACGCGCAGGGACGCCCCCTCGGGGTGGCCTCCGGGCTCGAGCGCACGCCCGCCGGGCCGCTGCTCTCGGTCGAGGTGAGCCCGGGCAGGGAGGCGCTCGTGCCCTTCACCCATCCGATCGTCGTGCGCGTGGACCGGCAAGCGCGGCGGATCGTGCTCGACCCGCCGGAAGGCCTGCTCGAGCTCTGAGCCGACGATGGAGACGCCTTCGCCCGCCGTGCGCATCGAGATTCTGACGATCTTCCCGGGCTATTTCGCGTCGCCCCTGGGCGAGAGCCTCCTCGGCAAGGCGATCGCGGCCGGGCTGCTCGAGGTCACCGTGACCGACATGCGGGCGTTCGCCGCCGATCGCCACCGCAAGGTGGACGACGAGCCGTACGGAGGCGGGGCGGGCATGGTGATGATGGCTCCCGTCGTGGCCGCGGCGATCGAGGCGCGGCGCGACGCCGGGGGACTGCCGCGCGCCTGGACCGTGCTCATGAGCCCGGACGGGAGGCGGCTCGATCACGCGGCGGCGGCGACGATGGCGCTGCGGCCGCGCCTCCTGCTCGTCTGCGGGCGGTACGAGGGGATCGACGAGCGCGTCCGGGACCTCGGGCTCTTCGACGCCGAAATCTCGCTCGGCGATTTCGTCCTGCCCGGGGGCGAAGCCGCCGCCCTCGCCCTGACGGAGGCCGTGACGCGGCTCGTGCCCGGGGTCGTCGGCGCGGCCGAATCGCTCGAGAGCGAGTCGTTCACCAGCGACCGGCTCGACTATCCGCACTACACCCGCCCGCGGGAGTTCCGCGGGCTCGCGGTACCCGAGGTCCTGCTTTCCGGCGACCATGCCAGGATCGAGCGCTGGCGGACAGCCCGGGCCCTCGAGCGGACGCGCCGCCGGCGGCCGGATCTGCTGGACAGGAGGCCGGCGGAGCCGGGCGAAGGGGAGGAGTAGGAGGGTTCCCGCAGGCCAGGTTTCGTCGAGTAAGTGTCCGTCTGCGTTGGACTTGAAACGGATCGGCCCCTTCGGGTAGAATTCGCCGCTTCCTTGGACCGCCCCTGTTTACTTGGAGAGGCTTTGTCATGAGTGATGTTCTGCTCGAACTCGAAAAACCGTCGCTCAAGAGCGACGTGCCGGTCTTTGCGCCGGGAGACTCGGTCCGCGTGCACGTGAAGGTGCGCGAGGGCGAGAAGGAAAGAATCCAGCTGTTCGCCGGCGTCGTGATCGCCCGCCGCGGGGGCGGCGCGCGGGAGACCTTCACCGTGCGCAAGATCTCCGGCGGCATCGGCGTCGAGCGCGTCTTCCCCCTCCACTCGCCGATCATCGATCGCATCGAGGTCGAGCGCCGGGGCGCCGTGCGCCGGGCCAAGCTCTATTACCTGCGGGAGCGCAAGGGCAAGGCCGCCCGCATCGACGAGAAGCAGGCCGACTGACGCGCTGATCGCGTTTTCCCCGTGACGCCCGACCCGCTCGCCGCCTTCTTCGCCGAGTTGGGTCGCTTGAAGGACCTGTCGCGGCTCGAGTCGGAGCTGGCCGCGCGGGGTTTTTCCCGGATCGCCGGAGTGGACGAGGCGGGCCGCGGCTCGCTCGCCGGACCGGTCGTCGCCGCCGCGGTGATCCTCCCGCCCGGATGCATGCTGCCCGGCCTCGACGACTCGAAGCGCCTCGACGCGCCTTGCCGGGAGCGGCTCGACGTCGAGATCCGCCGCCGCGCCGTGGCTTTCGGCGTGGGGCGCGTCGAGGCCCGCCAGATCGATTCCGGCGACATCCTGCGCGCAAGCCTCGAGGCCATGCGACAGGCCGTCGTGGCGCTCGCGCCCGCTCCCGACGTGCTCCTCGTGGACGCGGTGCGGGTTCCGGGAGTCGCGATCCCGCAGATCCCGGTCATCCACGGTGACGCGCTGTCCGTCTCGATCGCGGCGGCTTCCGTGATCGCCAAAGTCCATCGCGACGGCCTTCTCGACGACCTTGCCGGGCGTCACCCGGCCTACGGTTTCGAGTCCCACAAGGGCTATGGAACGCCGGAGCACTGGAGAGCCCTGCGCCTGTGCGGACCGAGCTCCGAGCACCGCCTGACCTACCGCGGAGTGGTCCCCGACGAACATGCCGGGGCATTCGGCGGTCGTGCGGCTCGCCGTCGCGGTTAGAATCGTTGTCGAATGGCGGTCAACCGCGAACAAGTCCTACAGTCCGCCGAGAAGCTTCTCTCCCGGGGCAAGCTCGATCAGGCGCTGAAGGAATACCTGCGCGTCCTCGAGGACAACCCGAAGGACATCCCTACGCTGAACAAGGTGGGGGACCTCTACGTGCGGATGAACCGCCCGGGAGAGTCGATTCCCTACTTCGAGCGGATCGCGGACTTCTACTCCAAGGACGGCTTCTTCCTCAAGGCGATCGCGATCTACAAGAAAATCAACAAGATCGACCCCGCCCGGCTGGAGGTCTACGACCGGCTCGCCGACCTGTACCACAAGCAGGGCCTGGTGCAGGACGCGCGCAGCCAGTACCAGGTCCTCGCCGACCACTACCAGAAGAACAACCGTCTGTCCGACGCGATCTCGGTCTACAAGAAGATGGCGTCGATCGACCCGTCGGACCTCCGGATCCAGGTCCGGCTCGCCGATCTTTACCGCGCCGCGAACCAGAAGGACCAGGCCGTGATGCAGTACGGCCTGATCGGGTCCATGCTCCTGAAGCGCGGCGCCCACGACGAGGCCGCGCAGGTCTTCCAGAAGGCCCTCGAGCTCTCGCCCGACGACGTCGAGACGCAGCGCAACCTCGTGCGGTCGCTGCTCGCCCAGAAGAACCCGACCGCTGCGATGGCCGTGCTGAAGGCCGCGCCCCGCACCGGGGAGAGCCTCGGCCTGATGGCCGAAGCGCAGCTCGAGATGGGGGAGCGCGCCGAGGCCGTCCGCACGGCCGAGCAGGCGCTCGCGCTCGACGCCGACGCGGAGACGCCGCGCCTCTTCCTCTGCCGCCTGCGCGTCCAGGAGATGAACCTCGACAAGGCGCTCGCCGCCGTAGCGCCGCTGGTCCTCACGGCCGTCTCGCGGCGCGAGTTTGCCCGCGCCGCCGAGTTTCTCGAGCCCGTCCTCGCCGCCGATCCGGGGCACACGGGCGCTCTGGAGAAGATGGCCCGGGTGCTCGAGACCGAGGGGAATCGGCCGGCCCTCGCCAAGGTCCACGTCGCCCTCGGACAGGCCGCCGAGCGCCAGCAGAACCCGGGTGCCGCCCTCGAGCACTACCGGCGCGCGCAGGAGGCCGATCCCTCCAACATCGAAGCGGCGACGCACGTGCAGAGCATCGGAACGCCGATCGACGCGCCTCCCGCCCAGGCCGAGGCGGCGGAGGCCGCGCCGGAGTACCAGGAGCTGATCATCGATCTGGAGGACTCCGCTTCGGTGCACGCGCCGCAGCCGAAGGTCCCCTCGATCGAGTGGGAAGAGAAGCCCTCGGCCGCCGAGAGCGCCCTGCCGCCCGTGCCGCCGGCGGCGACGGCCCCCGCGGCGTCCGAGGTCGTCGAGGCACCGGCGCAGAGCCGGGCGCCGGGCGCCGAGGAGCAGGAGGTCGAGACTCTCATCGTCGAGGCGGAGGTGTTCGCCCGGTACGGTCTGGCCGACAAGGCGATCGAGAGGCTCTTCGCGCTCGTGCGCCGGCGCCCGGATCTGCTCAAGGCCCGCGAGCGCCTCGTCGAGCTTCTCGCCGAGACGAAGAACCCGGGGCTGTCCCGCGAGGTCGAGGCGCTGGCGGCCGCTTACCAGGCCGCGGGCCGTCCGGACGACGCGAATCGGATCCTGGTGCGGGCGGCGCCGGCGCCCGTAGAGCCGGAGATGCCGCCGGCCCCGCCGCCGGCGGCGCCGCCGGCGCCGGGGCTGGAGGTGGAATTCGAGGAGTTCGACGTGGGACATCCGGTCGCGCCGCCGGCCGAGGCCGGGCTCGCCGAGCCGCTGTTGGACGACGCGATCGAGTTCGCGGGTGGCGAAGCCGGGCCCCCGCCCGCGATCGAGAAGCTCTCGACGCCCGCGCCGCTGACGCCGTCCGATACGGAGTTCGTCTCCTTCGAGCAGCTCGGAAACCTGCTCGAAGACGAGATGCACCGGGCCGGCGAGGCGGATGCCGCGCCGCCGCCGTCCGCGGCCGAGGTCCCCGTCATGGACGACGAGAGCCTCTTCAGCGACGAGCAGAAGTTCTTCAACCTCGCCGAGGAGCTCGAGAAGGAGCTCGGTGAGGAGGCCGTCGTCGAGGAATCGGGCGAGATCGCCACGCCGCAGGGCGAGGTGTCTCTCGAGGAGATCTTCCGCGAGTTCAAGAAGGGCGTCGAACAGCAGCTCTCGGCGGAGGACTACGAGACCCACTACAACCTCGGAATCGCCTACAAGGAAATGGGCCTCGTCGACGAGGCGATCGGCGAGTTCCAGCTCGCCAGCAAGGACCCGGGCCGCGCGGTCGAGTGCTGCAGCATGCTCGGCCACTGCTTCCTCGAGAAGGGGATGCCGCAACTGGCGATCAAGTGGTTCCGCAAGGGCATCGAGACTCCCGCGATCGGGGAACTCGCGACGGCGGGGATGCTCTACGACCTCGGCAAGGTCTACCAGGACACCGGCGACATGGACTCCGCCTACCGCACCTTCCAGGAGGTCTACGGACTCAACGCGAACTATCGTGACGTGGCGCGCCGCGTGAAGGAGCTCGAAGAGGTTCGCAAGGGCTCGTGAGAGCGGGCCCGTCGTTCGCCGCCGGCAGTCAGTAGTGGTCGCCTCCCCGCCTCCCCGGCCCGCGACCCGGGACGCTACCCGGGACGCGAAACCCGAACCCGTAGCGCCGCTGCTCTCGGTCGAGGGGCTGCGCGTCGAGGTGCCGGTGGACGGCGTTCGGCGTCCCGCGGTAGACGGCGTCTCGTTCTCGCTCGCCGCGGGCGAGGGCCTGGCCATCGTCGGGGAGAGCGGCTGTGGCAAGACACAGCTCGCGCGCGCGATCCTGGGCCTCTCTCCGGAGGGGGCGCGGGTCGCCGGATCGGTGCGGCTCGGAGGGCGGGAGCTCTCCGGTCTCTCCGAGGGAGAGTGGCGCGGGGTGCGCGGGGCGCAGATCGGCATGGTGTTCCAGGAGCCGGCCTCGGCGCTCGACCCCGTGCAGACGATCGGGGCGCAGGTAGTCGAGGCCGTCCGCCTCCACCGCAGCGTCTCCGCGACGGCGGCGCGCCGCACGGCCCTCGAGGCGCTTGCCGACGCCGCCCTGCCGGACGCGGCGCGCGTGTTCGACGAGTATCCGCACCGCCTCTCGGGCGGCCAGCGCCAGCGTGCCTGCCTCGCCGTGGCGCTGGCGGCGCAGCCGAAGCTGCTCCTGGCCGACGAGCCCACGGCGTCGCTCGACGCCACCGTCGCGGCGCAGATCCTCGAGCTGATCGACCGCCTCCGGCGCGACCGGGGGCTCGCCGTGCTGCTGATCACGCACGACCTCGGCATCGTCGCGCGCCACTGCGACCGCGCGCTCGTGCTCTACGCGGGGCGCGTCGTCGAGGAGGGGGCCGCGGGCGCGCTCCTCGCGGCTCCCGCGCATCCGTACACGCAAGGGCTCCTGGCGAGCGCGCCTCGGCTGTCCGGGCCGCTGCGGCGCGCGGGCGAGCGCTTCGGGGCCATCGCGGGCGCCCTGGCCGACCTCTCGGCGCGCCGGGGCGGCGCGTGCGCCTTCGCCCCCCGCTGCCCGGAGAGGTTCGAGCCGTGCGACCGGGCCGAGCCCGAGCTCTACGAAGCGGGCGGCGGCCGGGCGCGATGCTTCCTCCTGGCGCCGGAATTCGGGGGCCGGCGGTGAGCGAGCCCCTGCTCGTCGCCGAGCGTCTGACCAAGAGGTTCTCGTCTTCCCGGGGCCTCTTCGCAGCTCCCGGTCCGCCCCTTCCCGCCCTTCGCGGCGTGAGCTTCGAGATCGCGCCGGGCGAAACGCTCGGCCTCGTGGGGGAATCGGGCAGCGGAAAGACGACGGCGGGGCGGATCGTGGCGCGCCTCACGCGGCCCGACTCGGGGCGGATTCTCTTCGGGGGCAGCGACTGGCTGTCGCTCTCGGGGGCAGAGTTGCGGCGCCGGAGGCGCGACCTGCAGGTCGTGTTCCAGGACCCGCAGACGTCGCTCAATCCGCGGATGCGAGCCGGAGACCAGATCGCCGAGCCGCTGCGCGTGCAGGGGCTGGCCCGGGGCCCCGCGCTCGGCGACCGCGTCCGCGCGCTGCTCGCCGACGTCGGGCTGCCGGCGGAGACGGCATCGCGCTTTCCGTCAGAGCTCTCGGGCGGCCAGCGGCAGCGGGTGGCGATCGCCCGGGCGCTCGCGACCGGGCCCCGCCTGGTCGTGTGCGACGAGCCCGTGTCGGCCCTCGACGTCTCCATCGCGGCCCAGATCGTCAACCTCCTGCTCGACCTGCGCGAGCGCGACGGCATCGCCTACCTGTTCATCTCGCACGATCTCGCGGTGGTCGCGCGGATCGCCGATCGCATCGCCGTTCTCTACCTCGGCGCCCTCGTCGAGGAGGGACCCGTCGAGGCGATCGTCCGCCGGCCGCTGCACCCGTACACGGCCGCTCTCGTCGCCGCGGCGCCGGACCCCGACCCGGCCGCGGCGCCGGCCAGGCCGGCGCTCGCCGGCGAACCGCCCTCGGCGCTCGCTCCGCCGCCCGGGTGCCATTTTCATCCCCGGTGCCCGATCGCGCGCGAGCGGTGCCGTCAGGAGGCGCCGACGCTGGCGGCCATCGAGCCCGGAAGGACGGTGGCCTGCTTTTATCCGGGTGAAATCCGGTGATATGAAGTCCCGGTCCGAAACTTTCCCCCTCCCGGTTGCGTAGAGTGGGATGACAAAGGAGTCATGGAATGAAGAGTTTGGGCAGATTCCGGGGTTCCCTTGCGGCGATCGGCGGCGCGGTTCTGGCGCTGCTTCCGGCCGTGCCCCTGTCGGCGCAATCGGGAGGCGTCCTGTCGGCCGTGCCGGGCCAGCGCAGCGCGGTGGCGATGCCGGCGGCGGAGGCGGACGGCGTTCACCTGACGCTGAACCAGGCGATCGGGATGGCACTGGCGAACAACCAGGACCTGAGCGTCACGGTCAACGCCGCCGAGGCCTCGCAGTACAACCTGATGGCGAACTTCGGCATCTACGATCCGCTGCTCCAGGCCTTCGGGTCGCGGGCGCACACGGACCAGCCGTCGGCGTCGGACCTCTCGGGTGCCACGGTCCTCAAGAACGATCTTTCGGACGCAGGTATCCAGGCCTCGCAGCTCATTCCCTGGGGCGGTACCTTCACCCTCGGGTTCGCCGGAAACCGCACGAAGACGAACTCGACCTTTTACAACCTGAACCCGTCCTATTCGGCGGGCCTGACGGCCTCGTTCAACCAGCCGCTCCTGCGCGGGTTCGGCAAGCTGCCGACCAACTGGCTCATCGACACCGCGCGCAACACACAGGGCGCCGCCTATCAGCTATTCGTGCTGAGCGTGCAGAACACGATCAACGCGACCGAGCAGGCCTACTGGGATCTGGCCTACGCCTACGACAACCTGAAGGTCAAGCTCGAGTCCAAGGCGATCGCGGTCGAGTTGAACCGCATCACGAGAATCAAGATCGACGTCGGGTCGCTCGCGCCGATCGACATCGTGCAGACGGAAGTCAACATTGCCACGGCGGACCAGGACATCATCAACGCCGAGGGAGCCATCGGCGTCGCGCAGGACCAGCTCAAGCGGCAGTTGAACGCCGACCCGGCGGCCTGGGGCGTGGCGCCCATCATCCCGACCGACCCGGTGCGCACCGAGCAGCAGGCCTTCAATCTCGAGGAGGGGGTCAGCCTGGCTCTGACGCACCGCCCGGAGATCATCTCCCAGCAGTACAACGTGGCCTCCGACCTCGTCCGATACGCCTATTACGACAATCAGGTTCTTCCGGCCCTCAACCTGCAGGCCAGCTACGGCAACTCGGGCCTGGACGGGCAGCAGACCATCGACGGGGTCACGACCAACGGCGGCTTCAGCGGCGCGGTCGATCAGGTCTTCAACCGGTACTTCAAGAACTGGAAGGTCGGCCTCGTGTTCTCGTACCCGATCTTCAACCGCGCGGCCCGGGGCGCCCGCGGCGTGGCGCAGTACAACCTCGAGACCTCGAAGGCGCGTCTGACGGTGGCGGAGCAGGACGTCATCGTCAACGTGCGAAACGCGCACCGCGTCATCGAGACGGCCGAAAAGCAGATCATCGCGGCGGCCAAGGGAAGAGAGCTCGCCGAACGCAACCTCGACGCCGCGCGCAAGAAGTACGAGAACGGCATGACGACGGGATTCGAAGTGTCGCAGCTACAGACCAGCCTTTCCGACGCCCGGTCCCGCGAGCTCAACGCCCTGGTCATCTATCGCAAGGCCGTGGCGGCGTATCACGCCGCGATCGCCGACAACCTGGAGTGGAAGGGCGTCAAGATCGAGGGGATGCCCGAGACGCCGCCGCCGAGCGAGGCGACGGAACTTCGGGCCGGCTGGATTCAGACGAGCATGCAGGCGGCGCCGGCTCCCAAGTAATGCCGGAGGCCGCTGCCGCGCCGGACGCGGCGCCGGGCCCCGACTCCGCCCTGGCGCGGATCGTCGGGGTCTTCGTGTTTCCCGCGACGACCTTTCGGGCGATCGCCCGACGGCCGACGTGGCTGGTGCCGCTCGTGATCTGGACGGGCCTCTCGTTCCTGGTGTCCGAGCTCGTCCTGTCGCGCACGGACTGGCGGGCCGTCATCGTGGAGAGCGCGGCGCACCGCGATCAGAAGCTGACGGACACCCAGGTCGAGGAGGCGGTCGAGCGGTCGAAGAAGCTCGGATGGCTCTTCGACGTCTTCGCGGTCGTGGTGCCGACGCTCGTCGTCGGGGTCACCGCCGGGACCTTCTGGCTGGCCTGCCAGGCCTTCGGCTGGGAAATCCGCTTCCCGCAATCCTTCGGCGTCACGGCCCACGCGTTCGTGCCCTCGATCGCTTCCGCGGCCGTTCTGCTCTGGCTCCTCTGGGGGCGCCAGACCGTGGACCCGCAGAGCCTCGGTGACCTGCTGCACACCAGCCCGGCCTTCCTCGTCAGCCCCCACGACGCCCGGGTGGCCCATTCGCTGTTCTCGTCGCTGGACGTCCTGTCTTTCTGGACGATGGGGCTCCTGATACTCGGCCTGGCGGAGGCGGCAAGGGCCCCCCGGGGCCGCATGGCAGCCCTCGTGATCGGCCTCTGGGGCCTCTACGTCCTCGGAAAGACCGGGATCGTGGCCCTGTTCTCGTAAGCTGTCCCCGCGCCGACCGAAACACCGGAGGGGGAAAACCGTAATATCCGGCAGGGGGAAGCCTTAACCGATGCTGATCGACATCCGGGACATCACCAAGGTCTACGAGATGGGGGAGGAGAAGGTCCAGGCGCTGGCCGGCGTCTCCTTCGGCGTCGAGCGCGGCGAGTACGTCGCGATCATGGGCCCCTCGGGCTCGGGCAAGTCGACCCTCATGAACCTGGTCGGCTGCCTCGACACGCCGACCTCCGGGTCCTACGTCCTGAACGGCAAGGAAGTCGCCCGCATGACGGACGACGAGCTCGCCGCGATCCGAAACCAGGAGATCGGCTTCGTGTTCCAGACCTTCAATCTGCTCCCGCGCACGTCCGCTCTGCAGCAGGTCGAGTTGCCGCTGGTCTACGGGGGCGCGTCGAAAAAGGACCGGCGGGAGAGGGCGATCCGGGCGCTGAAGGCCGTCGGCCTCGGCGATCGGATGAACCACACTCCGAACGAACTGTCGGGCGGCCAGCGCCAGCGCGTCGCCGTGGCGCGCGCGCTGATCAACGATCCGAGCATCCTGCTGGCCGACGAGCCGACCGGAAATCTCGACTCGCAGACCGGCGCCGAGATCATGGCGCTGTTCGACGAGCTGTGCGCGAAAGGGAACACGATCATCCTCGTCACCCACGAGGAGGACATCGCCGCTCACGCCCGGCGGATCGTGCGCCTGAAGGACGGCAAGATTCGCGACGACAGCCCCAACGAGCACAGCGCCGTGGCCCGCTCCGCTCCCGCCGCGGTCTAGGCATCGCGTTCGAGCGGCGCCGCGACCCCGTCCGGTCGGGGGGATGACGCAGCCCCATCTCGCGCGCCCCGATTCTTTGCTGCTAGGCTCGGCCCATGGCGCCCCCGGTCATCGAGCGTTACGTGGCCCGGGCTCTGCGAGAGCTCGAGCGCGACGGCCTCATGCTCGAGACCGACCCGAAGCTGCCGAGCCTGGTGGCCCTGGTCGCCGGCGGCCCGGTGCAGGGATCCTGGTGGGGGCATCCCCTCGGCCACACGATCTTCGCGGCGGGCGAGGCGCTCGAGGAGCACCCCGACGTGGTTCTCGTCAAGCTGGTCTCGGGCAAGGCGACCTGGGTGCACCGGCGGCTCTGGCCGTCGCTGCTCGCCGTCGCGCTCTCGGGGGAGGCCTGGCAGCTCGACGGCCTTCCGGAAGAGGCGCGGCGGCTGCTCGTGCGCGTTCGCCGCGAGAACGAGATTGCCGCTTCCGGCGACCCGGCCTTCGAGCTCGAGACGCGCCTGCTCGTCCGCGGCGCCTCGATGCACACGAAGACCGGGCGCCACGCCAAGACGCTCGAGCGCTGGGAGAGCTGGGCCGAGCGGGTCGGCGTGGACCGCGGGAACGCGACGGCCGAAAGCGGTCGCGGAGAGCTCGAGCTGACGCTCGCCGAGTTGAACACCCGGCACGACGGCGCCGGACGGCTCCCATGGCAGAAGGGCGTGCGCCGGCGCACGCGCCCGACCTCAAGATAGAATCCGGCGCCCCATGGCTGAGACCGGCAAGTTCCTCTTCCGCAAGGTAGAGAAGGCAATCGAGGCGATCGAGTCGGCGGCCGATCCGTCCGCGACGATCATGCAGACCGCCACGACCGTCATCGAACAGTTTTCCGGCGTGCTCGGAGTCCGCGGAGGCCGGCTGTGGACCCGCCGCGACGACGGGTACGAGCTTGCCCGCACTTTTGGCAACGTCCCCGACGTGGCTCCCGGGGTGTTCGTCTCGGAAGACTACCCGCCGATGGCGCGGGTGGTGGACGAGGGCGTCGTCGTGATGGACCTGACGGCCCCGGGGGTCGATGCCGAGCTCGAGCGGCGCCTCGGGGCCGAGCGGTTCGCCGCCATCGCCGTCGGCGACGACCAGTACATCCTGGCCTTCTCCGTGGATCCCGCCGCGCCCGAGGACGACCTGGTCGCGTCGCTCGGGATCCTGCGCCTGGCGGTGGACCAGAAGCTCCGGCAGGACCGCTACGTGACGGCGCTGCAGGAGGCGCGGCGGATCCAGATGTCCATCCTCCCGAAGCGGGCCCTGCGCAAGGGCGAGCTCGAGATCGCCGGCTACACGACGCCGGCGGAGCTCGTCGGGGGCGACTACTTCGACTTCATACCGGTCTCGGACCGGATCATCGGCCTCGCGATTGCGGACGCCTCCGGCCACGGGCTGCCCGCGGCCCTGCAGGTGCGCGACGTGTACACGGGGCTGCGCATGGCGGTCGAGCGCGACTTCAAGATCGTCCGGACCGTCGAGCGGCTGAACCGGATCATCCACGAGTCGCGGCTGACGACCCGGTTCGTGTCCCTCTTCTACGGCGAGATCGAGGACAACGACAGCGTCATGTACGTCAACGCGGGCCACCCCCACCCCCTGCACTTCCACGGGGGCAGCGTCACGCCGCTCATTCAGACGGGCCTCGTCCTGGGACCCACGTCGACGGCGACGTACACGCGCGGCTACCGCCGGCTCGAGCCGGGCGACGCGCTGCTGCTCTACACCGACGGCATGGTCGAAGCCCACGGCGCGGACGGCGAGGAGTTCGGGGTCGGGCGACTGACACAGGCCTTCCTTGCGATGCGCGACCGAGCCTGCGAGGACATCGCGCGCGACCTCATCAAGAAGGTGGGGGAGTGGGCGGGCGGCGGCGAGCCCGAAGACGACCGGACGGTCGTGGTCCTGAAGCGTCACTTCGGCCCGGCGCCGATGCCCGAGGAACGCCGCTCGACGAGCGGCGTTCAGACCATTCCGAAGATCGGCTGACCTCTCGGGATCAGGCCCGGTGGCGGCTCCGGAAGAACTCGGCCGTGGCCTTCAGTCCGTCCTCGAGCCGCGTCCAGGGGGGAAGGCCGAAGTCCCTCCGGACGAGGGAGCCGTCGAGGACGCTGCGCATCTGTTCGCCGGCGGGAGCGGGAACGTGCGGCGGCGTGGCGGCGTAGCCGTACTCGGCGGCGAGCAGGGCGAAGAGCCGGTTGACCGAGGTCTCGACGCCCGTTCCGAGGTTCCACACGCCGCTCCTGTCGCTCGCGGCCGCGCGCGAGGCGGCCTCGACGAGGTCGCCCACGTAGACGTAGTCGCGCGTCTGCTCGCCGTCCCCGTTGATCTTGAGCGGGCGCGACCCGAGCATCGCCTCGGAGAAGATCGCGACGACGCCGGCTTCGCCCGTGCCGTCCTGCCACGGGCCGTAGACGTTTGCATAGCGGAAGACCTGCGCCTGGAATCCATGGACGACGCGGTAGTAGTGCATGTACTTCTCGATCGAGAGCTTGGCGCAGCCGTAAGGCGAGATCGGGTTGGTGGGGTGGCTCTCGGTCGCGGGCCGGCCGCCCTCGGGCTCGCCGTAGATGGCGCCGCCCGTCGAGGAGAAGAGGACGTGCCGGGCTCCCGCGCGTCGCATCGCCTCGAAGAGCTTGAGGCCCCCGATGACGTTCGCGCGCGCGTCGCCGACGGGATCCGCGACGCTGTGACGCAGGTCGATCTGCGCCGCGTGATGCGAGACGAAGCCGATCTTCTCCTCGCGGAGCAGCGGCTCGAGGTCGGTCTCGGCGATGTCGGCCTGGACGAACCGGGCCGCCTCCGGCAGGCGCTCGCGGCGGCCCGAGGAGAGGTCGTCGACGATGACGACGCGGTGGCCGTCTTTCAGGTGTCGCCTGGCCATGTGCGAGCCGATGAAGCCCGCGCCTCCGGTGACGAGGATGTTCATAGAATCCTTTCGCTGCCTCGGATGGACGCATGATAGCGAAGAAGGCCCCGGACCCGCGCCTCGCCTTCGACCCGGCCGGCCTCGGACTCGTGGAGCCGGGGCGCGCGTTCTACCGGAGGCCGACCGTCGCCGTGGCGCGAGGTCTCGTGGGCGCCTGGATCGCGCGGCGCCACCGCGGGCGCTGGTACGGGGCTCGGATCGTCGAGACCGAGGCGTACCTCGGCCCGAAGGACCGCGCCTCCCACTCGTGGGGAGGACGGCGCACGGCGCGCGTCGAGCCGATGTACGCCGAGGGCGGGCACCTCTACGTCTTCCTCGTCTACGGCATGCACCACTGCGCCAACGTCGTCACGCGGCGCGAGCGGCGTGCCCGAAGCGGTCCTGCTGCGCGCGGCCGAGGGCGCCGGAGGCAGCGCCGTCGCGGCTGCTCTCCGGCCCCGGAAAGCTCTGCAGCGCTCTCGGAATCACGACCGCGCACAGCGGCATGGACCTCATCGGAAGGCGCGATCCAAATCCTCCGTGCCCGTTCCCGCCGCCCTCGCATCGGCGTCTCGCCACGAATCGGCGTCGACTACGCCCGCGAGCGCGAGGGACTGGCCCCTTCGCTTCTTCGACCTCGATTCCGACGCGGTCTCGCGCTCGAGCCCGCCCTCTCCCAACCGCTCGCGGCGCGGATAGTCTCCCGAGCGAAGCGAGGGAGGAGGTCCGCGCCGCGGGAGCCGCAGCGCCGCGAGGGGTCAGGCGTCCGGTCGAGCCCGCATCCGGGCGAGCCGGACGCCGGTGCGCCCAACGGGCGCAGACCCCTCGCGAAGCGAAGGCGACGGCTCAGTGCGGCAGCAGCGGAAGTTGCCCCGGTCCCGCTTCGGACGTCGCGACGACGGCGTTCTTGCCGCCGTGCTTGGCGCGGTAGAGCGCGGCGTCGGCTTTCTCGACGAGGTCCCGCTTTTCCCCGGCGTCCTCGGGATACGTCGCCAGGCCGATCGAGACGGTCGCCCGCAGCACCTGGTGCGAATCCGGCATCCGGAAGAGCCGTTCGTCCACGCGCCGGCGGACGCGCTCGGCCACGATGACGGCTTCGGCGACCGGCGTCTCGGGCAGCACGAGGGCGAACTCGTCGCCGCCGTAGCGCGCGAGCAGATCCATGTCGCCGCGGACCTCGTTGCGGATCTCGGCCACGATGCCCTGGAGGATGGCGTCGCCGACGGGGTGGCCGAAGCGGTCGTTGATGGACTTGAAGTCGTCGATGTCGAGCATGAGGACCGTCAGGGGACGGCCCAGCCGCTCGGCCCGTCCGAGCTCCCGCTGCAGGACCTCCTGGAAATGGCGGTGGTTGTAGGCCCCCGTCAGGGAGTCGCGGATGGACTGCTCGCGCGCCTCGTTGTAGGAGCGGGCGCTCTCGATGGCGGCCACGGCCTGGTTGGCGAAGATCTCGAGCGACCGGATCGTCTCGGGCGACGGCGAGCGCCCGTTGCGCGGATCGGCCACCGACAGGTAGCCGAGCAGCCGGTCCTCGGAGTAGAGCGGGATCCAGAGCAGCTCGTCGGGCCGCCACGCCTCGTCGCCGGCGGTGAGCACGCGGCGCGACGCGGCGCCGGCGATGCCGGGGTCGGTCGGGCGGTGGCGCACGTGGTAGGACTTGGAGACCCGGTTGCGGTCGTTCCAGTGCTTCGTGACGTCCTCGGCGGGCACGTTGTGCCCGCGCATGGCCGGCCAGGCCTCGTCGAGGCCGTAGTGGGCGCGCGCCGTGAAGACGTTCTTCTCCCGGTCGTAGAGCGAGAGAGCGACCTGCTGGAAGCCGAGGCCCCGGGCGACCGCCGACGCGATCGACTGGAAGAGGTCGTCGAGGGTCCGGTTGCGCTTGAGGTCGTTCGAGATCTCCAGGATCTGGTCCAGGGTCTTGGCGCGCTCGCGGTTGCGCTCCGAGAGGTCCTGGATCTGGGCCCGGATGGACCGGTCCTGCAGCACCACCGCGATGTGGTCCGCGATCGTTCTCAGGGAAGCCAGCGTCTCGGGGGCGTGCAGCAGAGAGGAGGAGCTCTCCAGGACGAGCAGGCCCGAGGAGAGCTCGAAGGTGGAGAGCCCGATGCGAACCTGGTGCGGCGTGCGGGGCGTCAGGCGCACTTCGCGCGCGTCGCCCGTGGCGATCTCGCAGGGCGCGGCGGCGCGGTCCACCCGGCGCTCGTCGAGGCGGTTGCGCCGGGCCCACGCGGCGAGTTCCCCGCGCGCGGCTTCGGCCCCCTCCGAGAGGTGCAGGACGGGGCCGTCCTCGGCGTCGCTCCATTCGAGGATGGCCATCGCCTCGACCGGGAGCAGCCGCGCGACGGCCGCGAAGACGCGCTCGTAGCGGTCCACGCGCGTGCTGCCGCCGAAGGTGTTCGAGATGTCGCGCATGACGTCGAGCTCCCGGTTCTGCCGGGACACCTCCTCGACGCGCCGCTCCATGGACGAGAGGTTGCGCATGACGACCGAGGCCAGCACGACGGGGAAGAACGCGAGCAGCGTCCCCGGCGCGCCGTACAGCGGGTAGACGAGCGTCTCGAGGGTGACGATCGGGGCGAGCAGGAGCAGGGCCGCGAGCTGGAAGAAGGCGATCTGGGGCAGGCGCGCGCGCGGCACGACGCCGGACAGGTCCAGGTAGGCGAACACCAGGCCCGTGTTGACGAAGTAGAAGACGAGCAGCACGGCGATCGCGAGGGCGGCCACGGTTCCCCAGCCGCCGCCTCCCGCGTGCAGGGCGTCGGCGAAGAGGGCCGCCGCGCCGTAGGCGAGGGAGAGCTGCGCGACGTCGAAGGCGCTCGAGAGGGTCAGCCGCCGGTTGCGCGACAGCAGCTTGGCGAGCGCGTCGGCCGCGATGCAGACGAGCATCGCCGCTCCGGGGGAGTGGAGCAGCAGGATGGCCGGGGCCATCGCGGCGGCTTCCAGGCCCACGAAGTTGCCGCCGTACCGCACGCGCAGGCGGAAGGCGAGCACGCCGAGGCCGGTGAAGAAGAGGATCGCGGGCAGGCGCTCCCAGGGGATCGCGGGGGCGAGCACGGCGAGCAGCAGCGCCGCCGCCCCGCACACGCCGATCTGCAGCGAGCGGAAAGCCCGCTCGCGGCCGCCCGCCTGCATCACGCTGTCCCCCTCCGCATGGAGCATTCTACACGCCCCGCGGGCCGGGGCCGGACCGCCGTCCGGGGGTCAGCGCCCCTTGAACTGGATCACGCCGTCCTTCAGGAACTTGTGGAAGATCATGAGGACCTCGAGCTCCTTCATGGGCGAGATCTTCATGATGGACTTGACGTCCCACTGGCCGTTGATCCGGGAGAGCACGAAGCCCTCGTGGGGGGAGAACGGACGCTGCGTCAGGTTCTGCAGCGACACGGCGAGCTCCGGAACCTTTTCCCCGGAGACCCCGTCGCGCGAGAGGACCGCCTTGATCTCGCGTTCGGCCTCGCGCAGCGCTTCGGCCGTGCGCCCGTCGGTCGCGTCGAGCTCGTAGGCGACCTTGAACATCTTGTAGGCAGACTGCGGGTCGTCCTTGAGCTGCGCGCGGCCGCGCTGCAGGAAGTGGTCGACCTCGGAGACCCCCGCGCCGAGCGGTGGCACGGGAGCGGTGAGGGGCCGGCCCTCCCCGAGCCGCATCGTCCCGTTGCGCAGGCCTTCCGAGATGAGCTTGGAGACGGTGAACTCGGCGTTGTGCGTCTGGAGCGCGATCTCCTCGATCGAGCGCTGCCCGTCGACGTACGGCACGATGAGCTTCTCGCGGTCGGACAAGAGCTCCATGTCGAGGGGTCGCATGATCTCGGGGACGACCGAGGAGTCCGGGACGCGCTGACGGATGAGCTGCCACTCGTCGTAGCGGCGCATCCCCTCCAT
Source organism: uncultured Acidobacteriota bacterium (assembly GCA_963710945.1). Taxonomy (GTDB): domain Bacteria; phylum Acidobacteriota; class Thermoanaerobaculia; order UBA5066; family Gp7-AA6; genus DAHUXD01. The sequence goes on along the minus strand of CAVQCH010000006.1, from coordinate 95,821 downwards.
GATGATGCCCGTGACGTCGAGCGAGAGGGGGACCATCTTCTGGTCGGGCATCTGGCCCTCGACGAACTCGAAGTCGCCCTCGGTCCAGAGGAAGATGTCGTAGATGGACTCCTCGGCTTTTTTCTTCATGAGGCGCAGCAGGTCGGCCTCGGCAATGGCGTTGATCATGACGAGGATCTTGCCGAGAAGGATCTGCGACTCCTCCTGGACCTCCATCGCCATCTTGAGCTCTTCCTCGGTGATGAAGCCGTGGGAGACCAGGAAGTGGCCCAGGTACTCGCGCTGGTCCGAGGAAGAGGTCGAGGCGATCCGGCCGTCCTGGAAATAGACGCGTTTCTCGATCCCGTGGCCGTCGATCAGGAGGGTTCCTGTCTTCGAGCCGAGCGAGAGCCACTGCAGCAGCTCCCCGAGCTGCATCGTCTTTAGATTTCCAGTGATGCCCAACGAGGCGATAGTTTAACGCAAGAGACTGTGGGGCCGTGATTTCCCGCGTTCGCGCACGCGGCGGCCCTACTCCATCGGCGGGTTGTAGCTCGCGACCCCCGTCACCGCCTCCCCGATGATCAGCGTGTGGATGTCGTGCGTGCCCTCGTAGGTGTACACGCTCTCGATGTTGGCGAGGTGACGGAAGACGGGGTACTCGTTGACGACGCCGTTGGCCCCGAGGGTCTCGCGGGCGAGCTTGGCGCACTCGCGGGCGACCCAGACGTTGTTGCGCTTGGCCATGGAGACGTGGTGGGGCTTCATGGTCTTGTCGTCCTTCATCCGGCCGAGCTTCCAGGCGAGAAGCTGCCCCTTGGTGATCTCCGTGATCATCCAGGCCAGGCGCTCCTGGACGAGTTGGTGCGCCGCAATCGGGCGGTCCTTCCACTGCTTGCGGCTCTTCGAGTAGTCCAGGGCGGCCTGGTAGGTCGCCATCGCGCTGCCGAGCGCTCCCCAGGCGATGCCGTAGCGGGCCTGTGTCAGGCAGGACAGGGGGCCCTTCAGGCCTTCGACGCCGGGCAGCATGTTCTCGGCGGGGATGCGGCAGTCCTCGAAGGCGAGCTGCGAGGTCACGGAGGCGCGCAGCGACATCTTTCCCTTGTGCTCGAACGTGGAGAAGCCCTTCGTGCCCTTCTCGACCAGGAAACCGCGGACAACGCCGTCGAGTTTGGCCCACACCACGGCGACGTCGGCGATCGATCCGTTGGTGATCCAGGCCTTGGCGCCGTTGAGCACGTATCCGTTGCCGTCCTTCTTCGCGACCGTGCGCATGCCGCCGGGATTCGAACCGAAGTCCGGCTCGGTCAGGCCGAAGCAGCCGATGGCCTCCGCCTTCGCGAGCCGTGGGATCCAGTGGTCCTTCTGCTCCTTCGATCCGAAGGCGTAGATGGGGTACATCACCAGCGCCGACTGGACGGAGACGAACGACCGCAGGCCCGAGTCGCCGCGCTCGAGCTCCTGCATGATCAGGCCGTAGGCGACGTTGTCGAGGCCGGGCAGGCCGTACTCGGAGATGGTCGAGCCGAAGACCTGCATTTCGGTCAGTCCCGGGATGAGCTCCTTCGGGAACCGGCCCTCCCAGGCCGCGTCCTCGATGATGGGAAGCACCTTGTCGTCGACCCAGTCGCCGACGGTGTCCCGGACGAGGCGCTGCTCCTCCGTCAGGAGGGTGTCGAAGTCGAGATAGTCCGCTCTGGTGGCCAAGTTGAGACCTCCCGCAAAGGGCGGGATCCTATCGCGGAGCGCCGCCGCCACCAAGTCCCGGGCCCGGGCGGAGCCCGTCGGGTTACACTTTCGAGCAGCTCATGAGCGTGTTTCTCGGCGGCTCCGCCTACACGATGGTGCGCGACGTCGCCGAGGGCTACGTCATCGCGAGCGAGCTGACGTTCAAGAAGTTCCAGGCCGGGGACTTCCAGCAGTTCGGCTTCGAGGCCGACAAGCTCATGCGCGAGATCCGGGCCGCCGTGCCGCCCACCGGGGACGTCGAAGCCACGCAGAAGCGGCACCGGAAGATGCAGCGGCTCCAGCAGGCGATGACGATCGCCAACAACGTCCGCTCGCGGCTGCGTTGATCTCGGGCGGTCGGCGTCCTGTCCGGGCCCGCGAGTCGGCGCTCGCGGCCCTCTTCTTTCTCGGCGCGACCGTTCTCATGACCTGGCCGCAGGCCCTTCACATGGGCGACGGCCTGACGGACCTCTGGGACGCGAAGCTGAACGCCTGGGTCCTGCACTGGGACTGGCGGCAGACCCTCTCCCATCCCCTCGACCTCTTCCAGGCCCCGTTCTTCCATCCGGCCCGATACGTGCTCGCCTTCTCGGAGAACCTCTTCGGCGTGGCGCTCTTCGGGTTCCCGCTGCTCTCGGCGGGAGCCTCCCCGCTCCTGAACTACAACGTGCTGCTGCTCGCGGGCATGTTCCTCTCGGCGCTGTCGGCCTGGGCGCTCGCGCGGTACGTGACCGGAGACGCGGCGTCGTCGGCGGCGGCGGGGATCGTGTACGCGTTTCTGCCGTGGCGCTTCTCGCAGATCCCGCACCTGCAGCACCAGTGGGGCGCCTTTCTCTGCCTGCTTCTGCTCTTCCTGCTGCGCTACCTGGACGCCGGGGCGCGCCGAGACCAGGTTCTCTTCGCCCTCTTCTTCGCCTGGAACGCGCTCGCCAACGTCCACTACGCGCTCTTCTCGGGATTCGTCGTCGGACTGGCGCTGTTCCTCCACGCCGCGCAGGCGCCGCCCGGACCGGAACGGGCGCGGCGGCTTCGCGGAGCGCTCCTCGCCTCGGCCGCCGGGGCGCTCGCGTTCGTGCCCTTCGCAATCGCTTACCGCAGGGCGGCGGAGCTTTACGGGATGCGCCGGTACTTCTCCGAGGTGCTGACCTTCTCGGGGCGCTGGCAGGATTTTCTTTCGGCAGGGGAGAAGAACCGTCTGTACGGTTCCCTGACGGAGCGCTGGCGGCATCCCGAGGGCGACTTCTTTCCGGGGCTTTGCGCGGTAGCCCTCGCGGTCTATGCCGTCGTGCGGGTCGCGCGCCCGTCCGGCGAGCCGGCGGCCGCGGCGTCCGTGCCGCCCGCCCGCCGCCGGACCGCACGCCTGCTCGACGCGACGGCCGCGGTGACGGCGGCCGCGTGGATCGGCGCCCTCGTCCATCCGGGGCTTCGGCTGGGCCCGGTCGGGCTCGGCGACGCGGGCCGCGTCCAGGTGATCCTGACGCTCCTCGTCCTCGTCCGGCTCGCCGTCGCGTTTCCGGCGACGGGCCGGTACGCGAGCCTCGGCGACTGGCTGCGACGCGGACCCCTGCCGGCGCCCCTGGCTCTTTTCGTCGGGCTGGCGCTCGTCGGGGTCGGGCTGGCCCTGGGCGGCCACACGCCCTACTATCGCTTCCTCTTCGGCGCGTTCGGCGGCATCTTCCGGGCCATCCGGGTGCCGTCGCGCGGCATCGTCCTCTTCGACCTCGCGCTCGCCGTTCTCGCGGCATGGGGCCTGTCTATCCTTGCCCGCGAACGATCGGCGGCGGGCCGCCGCATCTCGGTCGCGGCGGCGCTTCTCGCGATCGGGATCGAGTACCGCGCGTTTCCGCTTCCGATGCATCCGTACGCGGAGCGGCCGCCCGCCGTGTACGCGTGGATCCGGGATCTCTCCCTCGCGGGCGCGGTCGTGGAGTGGCCCCTCGGGTCGCCGGACGTGGAATATCTCTACCGGCAGACGGCGCACGGCAAGCCTCTCGTCAACGGCTACTCCGGTTTCTTTCCCGAAAGCTACCTGCGGCTCCAACGTGTCCTTCGCGAGCGCCCGATCCCGGACGCGATCTGGGGAGAGCTCGCCGGCGCGGGGACGGGCCTCGTCGTGTATCACCCGTGGATACGCGACCCGTCGGTCCGCATGCTCGACTACGCCCGGCTCGTGCGGCGCGGCCTGGCGGACAAGCGACTCGAGATCCTCGGCAGCTTTCCGGCGGAAGGAGGGCGCGACATCGTCCTGCGGCCGACGACGGCGCCGCCCCTTGCCGCCGGCTTCCCCGCAGGCGCCGCCGCGGAGGCGGCGCGGCTCCTCGACGAGAGCGACGCGGCGATCGAACCCCCGTTCGGGGCGATCGACGGCCCGGCGGAGGGCGCCGAGGTGGCGCCGGGGTCCCTCGTCTTCGGATGGGCGCTCGACGACTCGGGCCTCGAAGCCGTGCGGGTCGCGACGGAGCTCGGCCCGGCAGGGGACGCGGCTCTGGGCCTGCCGCGCCGCGACGTGGCGAAGGCCTATCCCGACTACGACACCCCGGGAGGCGCCGGGTTCTCCTTCCCGGTTCCCCCGTTGCCGCCGGGGCCCCACCGGATCGTCGTCACGCTGGTGGGACGGGACGGGGGACACACGGACATCGAGAGGCGGATCCGGGTGCGTTGACCGTATAATCCCGCCCCTTTATGGAAACGACCGCTATCTCGAGAATCGGGCAGAAGGCCGGGGCCACGGCGACGGTCCGGGGCTGGCTCTACAACAAGCGCTCGTCCGGCAAGATCCAGTTCCTCATCGTGCGCGACGGAACCGGTTACCTCCAGTGCGTCGTGCCCCGGGCAGAGGTGGCGCCCGAGGTGTGGGAGGCCGCCGAACAGGCGGCGCAGGAATGCTCCCTTTCCGTCACGGGCACCGTGCGCGAGGACAAGCGGGCGCCCGGCGGCTACGAGATGACGGCGACCGCGGTGGTCGTGATCGGCGAATCGAAGGACTATCCGATTTCGCCCAAGGAGCACGGCGTCGACTTCCTGATGAACCTGCGGCACCTGTGGATGCGCTCCTCGCAGCAGCACGCCGTCCTGAGGATCCGGTCCGAGATGGAGCAGGCCATCGCCGACTTCTTCTACGAGCGCGAGTTCGTGCGGATCGACTCGCCGATCCTGACGGGGTCGTCGGTGGAAGGCACTTCGACCCTCTTCGAGACCGACTACTTCGGGGACAAGGCGTACCTGTCGCAATCCGGCCAGCTCTACCTCGAGCCCGCCGCCGCCTCGTTCGGCAAGGTCTACTGCTTCGGACCGACGTTCCGCGCCGAGAAGTCCAAGACCCGGCGCCACCTGACGGAGTTCTGGATGGTCGAGCCCGAGGTCGCCTTCCTCGAGTTCGAGGGCCTCTGCGAGCTCGCCGAGGACTTCATCGTCCACCTCGTCGGGCGCGCGCTCGAGCGGTGCCGCGAGGACTTGAAGCGCCTCGAGCGCGACCCGGCGAAGCTCGAGAAGGTCCAGAAACCCTTCCCGCGGATCACGTACCGGGACGGCATCCGGACGCCTGCAGGCGAAGGGATTCTCGGTGAGCTTCGGCGACGACCTGGGGGCGGACGAGGAGACGGCGCTCTGCGCGGACCTCGAGCGGCCGCTGATCGTGTCGCGCTTTCCCACGGCCATCAAGTCCTTCTACATGCAGCCCGACCCGAAGGACCCCGAGGTCGTTCTGGGCCTCGACATGCTGGCGCCGGAGGGCTACGGCGAGATCATCGGCGGCTCGCAGCGCATCCACGACCTCGAGCTCCTGGAGAAGCGCCTGGCGGAGCACAAGCTGCCGCGAGAGGCCTACGAGTGGTACCTCGACGTGCGCCGGTACGGGACGTTTCCGCACTCCGGGTTCGGCATGGGCCTCGAGCGTGTCGTGACCTGGATCTGCGGGATCCACCACCTGCGCGAGGCGATTCCCTACCCGCGGACGCTCAAGCGGATCTACCCTTAGTTCCGGACATGACCACGAAGACCCTCCCGACCGTCGGCGTCGTGTCGCTCGGTTGCCCGAAGAATCTCGTGGACACCGAGGTCATGCTCGGCCACCTGCAGAGGGCCGGCCACGCGATCGTGCCGGACGGCGAGGCGCGCGTCGTCCTCGTCAACACGTGCGGCTTCATCGACCGGGCCAAGGAAGAGTCCGTCGAGGCGATCCTGGAACAGGTCGAGCGCAAGAAGCGCGGCGAGATCGAGCGGGTCATCGTCGCCGGCTGCATGGTGCAGAAGTACGGGCGCGAGCTCTCCCGCGAGATCCCGGAGGTGGACGCCTTCGTGGGCCTGGACGAGCTCGAGAACGCGCCGGCCGCGGCCGCCGGCCTGCCGACGCTGCCGCGCTTCACGGACAAGCCGCTCGCCACGCGTCTCTACGACGATCTCGCGCCCCGGGTGCTGTCGCGGCATCGCGGCTACGCCTACCTGAAGGTGGGGGAGGGGTGCGACAACCCCTGCACGTTCTGCACGATCCCGCAGATGCGGGGCAGGCAGCGCAGCCGCACGATCGCATCGCTGGTGGCCGAGGCGCGGAGCCTCGAGGCGCAGGGCGTCTCGGAGCTCGTCCTCATCTCGCAGGACACGACGCGGTACGGCGAGGACATCGGCGCGGGAAGGGACGGCCTCGCCCGCCTCGTCGAGGCCCTACTCTCCGGGACGTCCTTTCCCTGGATCCGGTTCCTCTACGCCTATCCGAAGACACTCGACGATTCGGTGCTCGCGCTGATGGCGCGGGCGCCGCGGTTCGTGCCCTACGTGGACATTCCGCTCCAGCACGTCTCCCGCCCGATCCTGTCGGCGATGCGGCGCGGCGGCGATGCGGCGGCGTACCTGAAGATGATCGGCCGCATGCGGGAGCTCGTGCCGGAGATCGCGATCCGCACGACGTTCATCGTCGGCTTTCCCGGCGAGGGCGAGAAGGAGTTCGGCGAGCTCTGCGAGTTCGTCCGCGCGGCCGCCCTCGACAACGTGGGCGCCTTCACCTACTCGCCCGAGCCGGGCTCGGGCTCCGAGCCCCTCGGCGACCCGATCCCGGCCGAGGAGAAGGAGCGCCGCAAGGACTTCCTGCTTTCGCTCCAGCAGCCGATCGCCCGCGCGAAGCTCCGGCAGCTGCGGGGCAGGACGGTCGAGGCGATCGTCGAGGGACCGTCCGAGGAAACCGAGTACCTCCTCGAGGGCCGTCTCCGGTCCCAGGCGCCCGAGATCGACGGGCGCCTCCTGATCACGGACGCCGGCGACGCCGCGGTGACGCCCGGCCAGATCGTCTCGGTCCGGATCGAGAAGACGTACGACTACGACGTGGCCGGGAGAGTCGTCGGCTAGCCGGGACACCGCCGAACGACCACCAGACTTCCAGCACTTCCATGCACGTCATCCGCGACCCGTTCCGCACGACCGACCTGCCCCGGGGCGGCGTCGGGACGATCGGCAACTTCGACGGCGTGCACCTCGGTCACCGCAAGATCCTCGAGACGGTGGTGGCGCGCGCCCGCGAAACGGGCCGCCCCTCGTTCGCGATCACGTTCGAGCCTCACCCGATGGCGGTCCTGCGGCCCGACAGCGCCCCGCGGCGGATCCAGACGCTGCGCCAGAAGGAGGAGGCGATCGAGGCGATCGGCATCGACGCGCTCCTCGTCATTCCGTTCACGCGGGACTTCTCGCTGACGGAGCCCGAGGAATTCGTGCGCACGCTGCTGCGCGACCGCCTCGCGGCCGCCGAGCTCTACATCGGGGCGCACTTCGCCTTCGGGCGGGGCAAGCGCGGGGACCTCGCGCTGCTCTCGCGCATGGGGGCCGAGTGCGGGTTCGTCGCGTCGGCGGTGCCGGAGGTGATCGCGGGCGGCGAACCGGTCTCGTCGACCCGGATCCGCCGCGCCCTCGGCCCAGGGGGCGATCGTCGAGGCCAACGCCATGCTCGGCCGGGAGTACGAGCTCGACGGCCTCGTGTCCCGCGGGGACCGGCTCGGCCACCAGATCGGCGTCCCGACCATCAACCTCGAGCCGGAGAACGAGCTGCCGCCGGCCGACGGGGTCTACGTCACCGAGATCGAGATCCGCTCCTTCGGGCGGCGCTTCGCGAGCGTCAGCAACATCGGCCGGCGGCCGACGCTCTACGAGGACTACACGACGACGATCGAAACGTACGTCCTCGACTTCTCCTCGGACGTCTACGGCGACCACGTGCGGCTCTTCTTCCTCGATCGCCTGCGCGAGGAGCGCAAGTTCCCGTCGGTGATGGACCTCAAGGCGCAGATCCAGCGCGACATCGCGGCCACGCCGCGAGTACTTCGAGCGGCGAGGCGCCGCGCCGGGCTCTGGGCGGGATTCGCCCCGCCCGGCCGTCAGCGCCCCCGGACTCGGCGGTCTGGCGCGTCAGCAGCCGCGCACCGGCCACGAGAAGGAGGGCGCCGCCGAAGGTCGCGACGATCGTCGCGCCGGTCGGCAGGTCCCAGAGAAAGGAGAGCGCCACGCCGCCCGCCGAGACGAGGGCTCCCATGCCCCAGCCGATCGCGAGGCGGATCCCGAGCCGCTCGGAGAAGAGCATGGCCGTCACCGAAGGCACGATCAGGAAGCAGAAGACGAGGAGCACGCCCGCGATCGCGACCGAGGAGGTCACGACGAAGCCGAACGACATGTAGAAGAGGAAATCCCAGAAGCGGATGTTGATGCCCTGCCGCTCGGCCTCCTGCTCGTCCATCGAGATGAGGAGGAACCGCCGCCGGAAGACGTAGTGGAAGAGGCCGACGAGCGCGTAGAGGACCGGCCGTCTTGCCGAGCTCCCTCCAGGACACGGACAGGATGTTGCCGACGAGCATCTCCTTGAGGTGCTCCGTCTCCTGGGTGGCCTTGGACATGACGAGGATCGCGACCGCCGCGGAGACGGCGTAGACGATGCCGATGATCGCCTCCTGGGGGATCCGGGTCTTGCGATGGACGCGGGAGACCGCGAAGATCGCCGCGCCGAGGAAGGTGAAGCCGAGCGAGAAGACGTAGGCCATGTTCGAGTGCAGGTCGTAGCCCGCGAGGTAGGCGACGGTCGTGCCGAGCGCCGCGATCTGCGCGAGCGAGAGGTCGACGAAGATGACCCCGCGCTCGACGACGTGGACGCCGAGGTAGGCGTGGATGCCGGTGAGGATGAGGCTCGCCACGAAGGCGGGCAGCAGGATCTCGAAGCGCCGTCACTTCGAGCCGCCCTTCTTGGCCGCCAGGGCGTCGGCGAGCAGCTTCACGTCGTAGTCGAAGAGGCCGAAGTAGTCCTTGATCTCCGGCACGCCGCCGACCGAGGGGATGAAGACGAGGAGGGTCGCCCCGGTCTTCTCGGCGATCTGGTCGGGCGTCTTGCGGTCGAAGTACGGTTCCATGAGGATGACCGGGATCTTCTTCGCGCGCATGAGATCGATGAGCTCGACGGTGTGCGACGGGGACGGCGGGATGCCGGGCTTCGGCTCGATGTAGCCGGCCGCGACGAGCTTGAAGCGCTTCAGGAAGTTGGGCCAGGAGTTGTGGTACGTCACGAGCTCCGTCCCGGCGTACGGCGCGAGCGCCGCGTCCCAGCGCTTCTCGCCCTCCGTCAGCTTCGCCTCGAAGGCGGCGAGGTTCGCCTTGTACTCGGCGGCGCCCGCCGGGTCGATCTCCGTGAGCTTGGCGGCGATGGCGCGGGCGATGATCCGGCCGTTGTCGGGATCCAGCCAGAAGTGCGGGTTGCCGAAGGGATGGACGTCGCCCATCGCGCGGGTCACCGTGCCGGTGGGGCGCTCGAGGATGTCGCAGCCGTTCGAGGCGTCGAGGTAGCCCGCCGCGCCCGGCCGGATCTTGTCGTTGCGGCTCTGGTCGATCGAGCGGCGGCAGGTAGCCGATCTCGAGCTCGAGGCCGGCGACGATGAGCAGATCCGCCTTCGAGAGCTTCAGGACGAACGAGGGCTTGGGCTCCACGAAGTGCGGGTCCTGGTAGCCGCGGGCCAGGGCGAAGGTCTCGACGCGCTTGCCGCCGACCGCGTCGGCGATGGAGGCGAAGTCCTGGAGGCTGGTGACGATCTTCACCGTGGCGCGGGCGGGGTGGGCGCACAGGAGCGCGGCGAGGAGCAGGGAGAGTCGCTTCATGTTCTTACCTCAAAAAGGATGGGCGCCATGGGCGCCGATCGCGAACTGGATCTGCAGGAAGCCTTCGTTGGCCTTGATGCCCGGAGCGTAGACGCGCTGGCGGAACTCTCCGCGGATCACCGAGAACTCGCTCGGCATGAACGTCAGTGTCGCGGCGTAGCCCTTGTCGCGCTTCGTCGCGTCGACGGCGCGGTCCGAGAACTCGTAGCGCGCGCCGGTGAACCAGCGGCGGGCGAGCTGCCAGTCGCCGCCGACGTAGAAGCCCTGCGCCTTCTGCGTGCCGTCGGGCTGCTCGCGCTGGCTCCAGAAGTACTCGCTGCGGAGGATGAACGAGCGATAGGGCCGCCCCTGGAGCGGTTTCCATCGGTAGACGAGCGCGGCGTTCTGCAGGCTCGTCGTGTTGTCCGGCGACGTGCCGTTGTGGCCGTAAGCGTAGCTGAAGGACGCCTCGAGGTTGTGGTCGTCGCCGAAGTCGCGAAAGACCCGATACTGGCCGTCGTACGTCAGGTCGCTCTTGGACGGCGCGATGAAGAGCCCGCCCCCCGACGTGCCGTCGAGGATCTGGAAGTAGGCCTCGGAAAACGTGTCGCCCGGCAGTTCGATGACCTTGGAGACGGAGATGCCCTCGGCCGCCCACGTGTCGAACTGGGGCTGGAGAAGGATGTCCGGTCAACGGCAGCGGCTCGTCCACCCAGGGCAGGACGTGCAGGTGCAGCGTGTTGATCTTGCCGAACTGCACCTTGAACTTTCCGGCCTTGGCCTGCGTCTGCCAGGGCAGGTTCAGAAACGTCACGTAGCCCTCCTCGACCTCGACGCCGTCGTTCGTGAACGAGAGGAAGAGGTCCGCGCGGGCGTAGGGGTCCACGACCGCCTGGAACGAGATTTCGGACTCCTCGACCTGAAAGGCCGGGCTCGGCTGGACGGGATTGTTTCCGACGGACCCGAGGAAGTTGCCGATGACGGCGATCTGGGGATTGAAGAACGTCGGGTTGACCGCCGGGAGGGTGCCGGGGCGGGATTCGGGGCCGGCGGCTCGGGCGGCGGCGCGGAAACCGGTTCGGGGGCAGGCGTCGGCGTCGGGCTCGGGGCGGACGCCTCCTGCGCGGCCGCGATCCCGGCCGCCGCGAGTCCCAGGGAGAAAAGAAAAACGAGAGAGCGCTGGTTCAGATGACCTCCTCCGTCTTGCGCGGTCGTTGCGAGGGCGCGGCTTGTCCGGGCCCTCGAGGGCGACTACGCCGAACGGGGAGGAGAACGGCCCGAGAGATCGCGGCCGGCCTGTCGGGACGGGGCGCTCGCAGCGGGCGGCGCCGACGCGGGGACGGAGACCTCGCAGAACAGGACCACGCCGCCCGGGGCGGCCAGGAGCGCGGACCCGCAGGTGACGCACGCGGGGCACTCGTGGGCGGCCGGCTGCGCGGAGTCCTTCGCGGAGAGGGTCACGCTACCGGGGAGGGTCCTCGTGCCGTCGGGCTCCGGGTGGAGGCCGAAGGCCGCCACGATCGACAGCAACGCCCCGGCGCAGAGCGCCAGGCGCACTCCCCGGGAGGATCGCAGTCGACTCAGCATCGTGATTTCAAGGGCTGCCCGGCGCATTGTATTCCCCCGGGAGGCGCCCTGCGTAGAATGCCCCGGTGAGCGAGAACCCGGACCCGGCCGCGCCGAGGGCGGGCGCCCGGGCCGAGGAGACCCGGGCGCTGCGCCATCGGATGCACTGGCTGCTGGGTTTCACGTTCCTGCACGTGTTCGGGGAGGGGGGCCTGGCCCTCTTCGAGGCGCTCCGGACGGGCAGCCTCGCGCTGCTCGCCTTCGGGCTGGAAAGCGTGATCGAGGGCGGGGCGGCTTTCCTGGCCGTGAGGCACCTGCGCCATCTCGCCGACGAGGAGGAGGACCACGCGCATCGCGACCAGGTGCTGGCGCAGTGGATCGGCGTCTCGTTCCTCCTGCTCGCGCTCTACACGCTCTCGCGCGGCATCCTGGAGATCGCCCGGCGGAACCCACGCGCGGCCGAGCGTGCTCGGTCTCCTGCTGACCGTGTTCGCCACGTTCGGCATGCCGGTCGTCGGATACTTCAAGTGGAAGACCAGCCACCGTCTCGGCAGCAAGGGGCTGGCGGCCGAAGCCAAGGAGTCCATCGCCTGTTCCGTGGATTCGGCGCTGACGCTGATCGCCATGATCGCCGGCCTGCTGTCCGCGCCCGGCTGGGTGGACCCGGTCCTGTCGCTGCTGATGGTGCCCTGGTTCCTCCGCGAGGGCCTGGCGCACGTGCGCGGACGCGTCCACGCGCACGTTCACTGAGGCGGGGGCCGGATCCCGTCTGCGGTAGAATCGCCGCCGCCGTGAATCCCCCGGGAGCCTCACGGCATATATCTGCCTGAAGGAGTGTTTTGATGTCCAATCCCAACGTCGCCCAGGTCTCCGACGCCAGCTTCGACGGGGACATTCTCAAGAGCACGGTGCCGGTCCTGGTGGACTTCTGGGCTCCGTGGTGCGGGCCCTGCCGTTCCGTGGCGCCGATCGTGGAAGATCTGGCGACCCAGTACGCGGGCAAGCTGAAGGTGGCCAAGATCAACGTGGACGAGTCCACCGAGGTCGCGATGCGCTACCAGATCACGTCGATTCCCACGTTCATCCTGTTCAAGGACGGCCAGGTGGCCGACCGCGCGCTCGGGGCTCTTCCCCGGAGCGAGTTCGTCAAGCTCATCGACCGCAACCTCTGACCGCGCCGCGGCGCGGCACGGAAGGCCCCCGGACGGGGGCCTTTTTCTTTTCGGGGCCGCACCGCCGGCCGCATCGGCTGGCCCGGCGGGAACGCAGCGTGTAATCTCTCGCCGTTCCCCGCCGTTGACGAGGGCGACAACCGATCCCATCCCGGGAAGACGCCGCACCGCGCGGCCGTTGGACGGAGCAGATGAAGAAACTGATCTGGATCGCCGTGATCCTGGCCGCCGGCGCGGCCGCGTTCGTCGTGCTGCGCGGCCGCAAGTCGGTCGAGCCCAAGTACCGCACCGCCGTCGTGGACCGGGGTAACGTGACGCAGACCGTGACCGCCACCGGAACCCTGTCGGCCGTGACGACCGTCAAGGTCGGCAGCGTCGTCTCGGGCATCGTCGCGGCGCTGCACGCGGACTTCAACAAGCAGGTCAAGAAGGGCGAGATCCTCGCCGAGCTCGACCCGGCTCCCTTCCAGTCGCGCGTGGATCAGGGCCGCGCCGCGCTGAACAAGGCGAAGGTCGAGGTGCGCAACACCGAGATCGGCCTGCGCCGGCAGAAGGCGCTCCAGGAGCAGGGCCTCGCTCCCCAGGCCGACCTCGACCAGGCGCAGGCCAACTACGACTCCGCCGTGGCGTCCGTGGCGCAGGCGCAGGGCACGCTCGAGCAGGCCGAGACCGACCTGAAAAACAGCCGGATCGAGGCGCCCATCGACGGCGTCGTCGTGGACCGGCAGTACGACGTCGGGCAGAGCGTGGCCGCGTCGTTCCAGGCCCCGACCATCTTCACGATCGCGCAGGACCTGACGAAGATGCAGGTCTCGGCCGACGTGTCCGAGTCGGACATCGGCATGTGCAAGGTCGGGCAGGCGGTCCATTTCACCGTGGACGCCTATCCGGACCAGTCCTTTCGCGGCACCATCTCCCAGATCCGGTTGAACGCCACCGTGAACCAGAACGTGGTCACCTACCCGGTCATCATCGACGTGCCCAACCCCGAGCTCGCGCTGCGGCCGAACATGACCGCCAACGTGACGATCGACGTGGCCGTCGTCAAGGACACGCTGCGGATCCCGAACGCCGCGCTGCGCTTCCGCCCGGAGGAGAAGGAAAAAGCGAGCGCCGAAGGAAAAGACCCCCTCGGCCGAGCAGCGCGCGGCGCGGACCGGCGGCGACACGGGGCCGGCCGCGGCCATGAAGCAGTTCGACCGGACGGCGGGCGGGAAGGCGCGCAAGGCGGGGCAGACCGTCTACACGCTCGCGGCCGACGGCTCGGGGGATCCGGTCCCGGTCGACGTCCGCACGGGAATCACCGACAACCGCTTCACGCAGGTGGTCTCGGGGGATTTGAAGCCCGGAGCCACCGTGGTCGTCGGCCTGGCCACGACCAAGGCGGAAGCGTCCCGGGCGCCGGGCGCCTCGGGCGGTCCCGCCGGCGGTCGGAGGTTCTGAGGTTGGACGTCATCCGGATCGAGGACCTCGTCAAGGTGTACCAGATGGGCGAGGTGGAGGTGCGGGCCCTCGACGGCGTGACGATGTCGATCGCCGCGGGCGAGTTCGTCGCGGTGATGGGACCCTCCGGGTCCGGCAAGAGCACGTTCATGAACATCGTCGGTTGCCTCGATCGCCCGACGTCGGGCAGGTACTTTCTCGACGGCGTGGACGTTTCGGGCCTCGACCGCGACGCCCGGGCCGAGATACGCAACGGCAAGATCGGGTTCGTCTTCCAGTCCTTCAACCTGCTGTCGCGCACGTCGGCCCTCGAAAACGTGGAGCTGCCGCTGGTCTACTCGGCCGACGGCCAGTCCGCGCGCCGGCGCGAGCAGATGGCGCGCGCCTGCCTGCAGGCCGTCGGCCTCGGCGGGAGGGAAGACCACCTGCCGAGCCAGCTCTCGGGTGGGCAGCAGCAGCGCGTCGCCATCGCCCGGGCGCTCATCAACGAGCCCAAGCTCATGCTGGCCGACGAGCCGACCGGCAACCTCGACTCGAAGACCTCCGAGGAGGTCATGGGCGTGTTCCAGAGGCTCAACGACGAGGGGCGGACGGTGGTGCTCATCACCCACGAGACGGACATCTCCGAGTTCGCGCGCCGCGTCGTGGTCTTCCGCGACGGCCGGCTGGTCGAAGACCGTCCCGTGGAGCGGCGCCGCATCGCGCCCCCGGCGCACTGAGGCCACGATGATCAAGTTCCTCACGATCCTCAAGGTCGGCATGAAGGCGATCGCCCGCAACAAGATGCGGTCGGCGCTGACCGCGCTCGGCATCATCATCGGCGTGGCGTGCGTGATCGCCATGATCGGCGTCGGCCAGGGCTCGCAGGCCGCGATCCAGGCGCAGATCTCGGCGCTCGGCACCAACTTCCTGATGATCTTTCCGGGGATCTCGACGCAGTCCGGGGCGCGCATCTTCACGGGCCAGTCGACGCTGACGGAAGACGACGTGGCCGCGGTGAAGGCCGAGTGCCCCTCCGTCGCCTACGTGTCGCCCTCGTCGCGGACCGGCTCGCAGGTCGTGGCGGGCAACCTGAACTGGGGGACCACGATCCAGGGCGTGGGCGTCGAGTGGCCCTTCGTGCGCTCGTGGAACGTCGAGCGGGGAGTCTTCTTCGACGACTCCGAGGTCCGGGCGGCGGCGAAAGTCTGCGTGCTCGGGGCGACCGTCGCCAACGCCCTCTTCGAGGGGCAGGACCCGGTGGGCCAGACCGTCCGGATCAAGAACTTCCCGTTTCGCGTGATCGGCGTCCTCGAGGGCAAGGGCGGCAGCGTCATGGGCCAGGACCAGGACGACATCGTCGTCGCGCCCTACACGACGGTGATGCGCCTGCTGAAGCACAACTCCAAGATCGACATGTTCATGGCTTCGGCGGTCTCCCGCGCCGCCGTGGACGAGGCGCAGAAGGAGATCGAGGCCCTGCTGCGGCAGCGCCACCGGCTGTCGCCGGGGCAGGACTCCGACTTCATGATCCGGTCCCAGCAGGAGATCGCGGCGACGGCCGACGAGACGTCCAAGACGCTGTCGGTGCTGCTCGCGTCCGCGGCGTCGATCTCGCTGCTCGTCGGCGGGATCGGGATCATGAACATCATGCTCGTCTCGGTGACGGAGCGCACCCGCGAGATCGGCATCCGGATGGCGATCGGCGCCAAGGGCCGCGACATCCTCACGCAGTTCCTGATCGAGGCGCTCGCGCTCTCGATCGCCGGCGGCGGGATCGGGATCGCGCTCGGGATCGGGGCGTCGCGCCTGCTGGCCTGGAAGGCGCACTGGCCCATCCTGCTGTCGCCCTCGGCGGTCGCCCTGGCCTTCGGGTTTCTCGGCGGCCATCGGGATCTTCTTCGGCTTCTACCCCGCGCGGAAGGCCTCCCAGCTCGACCCGATCGAGGCGCTGCGGTACGAATAGCGCGGGCCGGACGCGCTAAAATCCCTCGGTGTCCCGCCTCCCATTCGAACGCTTCTGGCGGCGCCTCGATCCGCGCAAGAGCGTCGCCGCGCGCCTTCTCTTCGGGTTCTTTCTCGCGTTTCTCCTTCCCGGCAGCGTCTTCGTCTTCCTGATGCGCCAGCGGCTGACGGCGCTCGAGACGGCGTCGTCCGAGCAGGTCGCCGCGGTCAGACTCTCCGAGGTCGAGATGCGCGTCGAGCAGGACGTGGCCTTCCGGGCCGAATGGATCGAGCGGCGTGCGCGGGCCGCGGAAGAGGGAGCCTGGTCCCTCGCGGCCGCCGCCTCGCTCGCCCTGGCGGGAGACCTGTCGGCGCCGACGGGGGCGTCGCGTCTTTCGGCCGACGCCGACGGCCACGTCTGGACCGCGATCCCCGAAGAGGACTCCGTGGCCCTCGTCTCCGGGAGGGCAGCCGACCCGGCGGCCGCGCGGCGCGACGCCGCGAGCCTGAGGGCGCTCGCTCCGCTGATGGCCGAGTTGCGGCGGCGCAAGCCCGCGATCCACGCCGTCAGCGTCTGGACAGCGACGGGCGCGATGCGCCAGAGCCCCTGGGTCGAGATGCACCGGGCCGACCGGGCGTCGGGCGGAGAGCTCGCGCGCTTCGTCTTCAACCGGGTGGCGCGCTTCCCGGAAGCCCGCCCCGCGCCGGGCGACGCGGCGGTGTGGACCGGCGTGTACGCGGGCCCGTCCACGGGCGACGCCCGCGAGGCGACCGTCTTCGTCCCCGTCCGCGATGCCGCGGGCAGGCTCGTCGCGGGAGTCGCCATCGATCTGGACCCCCGCCGGTACGTCGCAGAGGCCTTCGAGACCTGGGACGCGCCGGGAGACTTGTGGTTTGCGACCGACGCGGCGGGCCACGCCCTCGCCATGACCCCGCGCGCCGGCGCCGCCCTCGGCTGGGGCGGCGTCGGAGGCACGCTGCTGGCCGAAGCCCCGTCGCCGTCCCTCAAGAAGCTGGCCGCGCGGGCCCTGGAGTCCCCCCGCTCGGCCGACGAGTACCTGGTGGACGGCAAGAAGCTGCGCATCGCCTCGGCCCGGGCGGGCGCGACCGGCTGGGTGCTGTACGAGGGCCTGTCGCGCGAGGCGGTGGACACCATCCGCGCGGAGGCCGTGCGCGCCTTTCCGCCGGCTTCGTACGCGGACCTGAAGCGCGACGTCCTGGTGCTCTTCTCGCTCCTCTGCCTGGCGGTGCTGGCGGCCATCGGCGTCGTGTCGCGGCGCATCTCCGCTCCGGTCGCAGAGCTGGTCCGGGCCGCGGAAGAGATCGGCCGCGGGCGCCAGTTCGAGATCGCCGGGAAGTCCTCGGGAGACGAGGTCGGCCGGCTCGCCGCGGCCATCGACACGATGGGCAAGCGGGTCGAGCGGCGCGTCGAGACGCTGCGGCTGCTGCACCAGTTTTCCCGCTCGGCGTACCGGATGACCGACGTGCGCGAGGTTCTGGCGCGCTCCACGCAGGCCATCGCGGCGTTCACCAACGCCGAGCGCGTGTGGTTCCACTTCTACGACCGCAACACGAACCGGCTGGAGGCGGCGCTCCCGGCGTGGAACCTCCCCGAGGACGTGGCGGCGAGGCTCAAGGTCTCGGTGGACGCGCGGTCGATCGCGGGAATGGTGTTCCGCACCGGCGAGGTGTACTGCTCCAACGACCTCGAGCATGACCCGTACGCCAGCCGGGACCTCCAGCGGGTCACCGGCGCCGTCAACGGCGTTTTCGCGCCGTTGAAGACGGAGGAGGAGACCCTCGGCGTGGCGGTCGCGATCAACCGTCCCGAAGGGTTCGGCCAGGAGGAGGTGGACGCGATGACGTCGTTCGCCGACCTGTCGTCGCTCCTGGTACGCAACGCGCGCCTGTACTCGACGCTGGTGCGCACGGTCGACGAGCTGCGGCACGCCAGCCGCCTGAAGGACCATTTCCTCCAGAACGTGAACCACGAGCTGCGCACGCCGCTGACCGCGATCGTGGGATGGACCGATCTTTTCGAAGAGGAGGAGATCGACGAGAAGACGCTGCGCCGGGGCCTGCGCCAGATCCGGCAGTCGGCCCGCGTGCTGCTCGCCCTCATCGACGACCTGCTCGATCTCGCCCGCCTGGACCGCGGCGCGCTGACGCTCGACCTCAAGCTGGTCTCGCTCTCCGAGGTGATCCAGCGCTCGGTCGACACCGTGCGGCTCATGTCCGAGTCGCGGGGCGTGGTGATGATCCTGGCGCCGCTGCCCGAGCCGATGCCGCCGGTGCGGGCCGACGCGCTGCGTCTCCAGCAGATCCTCTGGAACCTGCTCGCCAACGCGATCCAGTTCACGCCGCCCCACGGCCGCGTCGTGATCCGGGTCGAGCGGGAACCCGAGCGCTATCTCGTCAGCGTCGAGGACGACGGCATCGGCATCCCGGAAGGCGAGCTGCCCCACGTGTTCGAGCGGTTCCGCCAGGTGGACGGATCGGCGACGCGGGGGCACGCCGGGATGGGGATCGGCCTGGCCCTCGCGCGCTCGCTCGTCGAGCTCCACGGGGGCGCCATCTGGGCATCGAGCGTGGTGGGCCAGGGAAGCCGGTTCACCTTCGCCCTGCCGATACGGCCGTCGCCTTCGCTTGCGACGGATCTGCGCCCTGCGGGCGCGCCGGCGGGCGGCTCCCCCAAAGGGGCTCGACCGCCCGCCTGATCCGTCGCCGCGCTACGGCTCCCGCCGCGCGACGCTCCTGCGCTCGGTTACTTCGCGGAGACTCGTCGCGCGGCGAGCGATAGTCGACGGAACTCCTCGTCGAGCGGCACGACGGCTCTCGTTCGCGGCGTGGGATAGTCACCCGAGCGGAGCGAGGGTGGAGGCCCACGCCGCGGGAGCCGAAGCGCAGCGAGGGGGTCAGGCGTCCGGTCGAGCCCGCATCCGGGCGAGCCGGACGCCGGTGCGAGCGCGGCCGCGCCGCGGCCGCCGCTCGCAGACCCCCTCGCAAGCGAAGGCGACGGTCAGGAGGCGGCCGGAAGGCCCGTGCCCTTGAGCAGGTCCTTGACGATCTTCGCGGTCTCTTCCTTGCCGGGCACGCAGAGGTTCGGGTCCTTCTCCTTGCCCGAGGCCAGCGCGGCGGCGTAGCCCTCGCAGTCGTAGCCGCACGCGGTGCAGTCCGTCTGGGCCATGGCCGCGTAGAGCTTCAGGGCGAGGTCGCCTTCCTTCGCCATTTCCATGCGCTTGGGCAGCGGAATGGTCTCGTCGTGGAAGGCGGGGGCCTCCTTCTTCGGCTTGGCCGCGGCGACGACGTCGTCCTCCTCGCGCCCCGTCTCGATCCACTGGCCGTACGACAGGCAGGTGGGGCAGACGAAGGAGTAGTCCCAGCCCTGCGGAATGAACACGGCCGGAGTGCGGTAGACGACGAGCGGCTGGAAGTCCTGCGGGCAGGCCGGCGCCTCGCGCTCCTGCGCGTCGCGCACCATCGTCTTCAGGTGCGGCCGCGAGAAGGCGATCTGCTTCGGCTTCTGCGAGAAGCGGAACATCTCGCCCTTCGGGCAGACCATGACGACCTGGGGCTTGTAGACCCGGTCCACGAAAAACGAGCGCATCGGCACTTCGTGCGACGGGCAGACCGACGGTCCGTCCTTCCAGAACGCGGCCACGAGCTCGGACTTCTGCGGAAGCGAAAGCCTCATGGGCGGCGATTATACAAGGCGCTTGCCGACGGCGGCGAACGGGTTCAGCCGGCGCTCCTCGTCGATCGTCGTCTCCGGTCCGTGGCCGCACACGACGGGCACGTCGCCCGGAAGCGCGAACAGCTTCTCCCGGATCGAGGCGAGGATCGCGTCCGTGTCCCCGCCCCAGAGGTCCGTGCGGCCGATCGAGCGGCGGAAGAGCGTGTCTCCCGAGAACAGCATCGGGTGATCGCCCTCGAGCAGGAAGCAGGTGGAGCCCGGCGTGTGGCCCGGCGTGTGGATCGCGCGCAGCGAGAAGCGCCCGAAGGGGATCCGCTCTCCGTCCGCGAGAGGGGCGTCGGGCGCGAGCGGGGCATCGGCCCGCAGGCCGAAGAACGCGGCTTGCTCGGGCAGCGCGTCGTAGAGAGGGCGGTCGGCGGGATGGAGGCGGATCGGCGCCTGCGTGGCCTCCTTGACCGCCCGCGACCCCGTGATGTGGTCGAGGTGCGCGTGGGTGTGCAGAAGCGCCACGGGCTTCAGCCGGGCCGCCTCGAGGGCCCGCAGGATCCGCTCGGGTTCGTCGCCGGGATCGATCACGACCGCCTCGCGGGAAGCCTCGTCGGCCAGCACCGTGCAGTTGCACTGCAGGGGGCCGACGGGAAAGGTCTCGATCAGGGGTCCGGTCACGGGTTCACCGCAACGACGGTCTCGACGTCGTGGCGCTCGCGGCGGGACGGGCTCGCCCAGATCCGTTCGGCCGAGGCGGGCGCGAGCTGGACGGCCCATTCCTGGTTGTCCGCGCGGCGGCGCTCGGAGGCGAAGAGCTTTCGCCGGCTGCGCGGCGTGAAGATTTCCCACCGGACCCACCCGAAGTCGGCCGCGTCGCCGTCGAGGTGGAAGGCCGGCACTTTCTCCCCGGCCTCGATCGCGACCTCGGCGACGGTCGCGGGGGAGAAGCCGTTGGCGGCCAGGCGCTCCAGGAACTCGGCCCGAACGGGGCGCCCGCGGTGGACGAGCTCGTGCCGGCCGCGCGCGACGCCGCGCCCGAGGATCAGGTCGTCGAGGGCGGCAGCAAGCTCCGGATCCATGCCTCGGAATCTTAGCGCGCGGCGAGCGCGCGCTCCCGGTCGTCGGGATCGAGGCGATGCAGCACGGCGCGCTCGGACGGGGGAAACGCGAGGGCCGGGAGATTCTCCCGGGCCCAGCGCCGGAGCCCCTCGTGGACCGGCTCTCCCGCGAGCACGAGCCAGGCGCGCCGGCCGGGTTTCCAGGCCCAGGTCAGCCGCACGACCTCGCCTTCGAGATTTGGAAAGTCCCATCGCGGCTTGCCTCCGGTCATCGCCTCCTCGAGCCACTCCGGCCCGTCGAGATAAAAGGCCACGCAGAGCTGCGCGTACTGGTTCTCGGTGAAGACCATCTCGGCGGGGGTCGCTTCTCGCCGCAGGTAGTCGGCGAGGACGCGCCAGTCGGCGCGGCCCTGCCGGAAGTAGATCGAGAGACCTCGCGCGTCGAGGACGAGCACCGCCGCGAGCAGGAGAGCGCCGGCCAGCCGGGTCACCGGCCGCGCCAGCAGGGCGGCCAGGGGCAGCGCGGCGAGGGCCGTGACGGCGGGCGCGGCGGGAAGGAACCGCCGCGAGAAGTCGTAGTGCGGATGGAGCTGTCCGAGCAACTCGATGGCGACGAGCCCCCCGGCTCCCCAGGCGAAGAGGAAGCGCAGACCGCGCCGCGAGAGGGCGATGGCCATTCCGGCCGCTGCCAGAACGACGAAGAAGATCCCGGCCCGCTTGAGCGGATACCCGTCGTCCGGAGCGAACGCGAGATAGGAGAGGATCCGACCCGCGCGTTCGAAGGAGAGCGGCGCCCGGGCGGCCATCGGCGGCCGGCGCGACGCTTCGAGAAAGACGGGCCACCACGGCAGGTACGCGAGCCAGAGCGCGAAGATGAAGAGGGGGCTTCCCGCGAGAAAGCGCCGCGCCGCGCCCCGCCGCGCCGGGTCCGGGGCGAAAGCGTCCTCGGCGAGCATCGCCGCGGCCGCGAGGCCGAGGACGAGGGCGGCCGTGTACAGGGTGTAGGCGGTTCCGAGGCACGCCAGGAAGAGGATCGCCAGGCGAAGGAGGCCGCGCCGGGCGATCCAGGCGTCGAGGGCGAGAAGCGAAAGGCACAGGAGAAGGAGCGAGAGGGAGTACGGACGAAGCTCCTGCGAGTACCGGACGTGGAACGGCGCGAAGGCGAGCAGCGCGGCGGCGGCGAGCCCCGCCGCCTCCCCGGCGCGGCGGGCGATGAGGACGCCGAGCGCCGCGACCGTGCCGACGCCCCACGCGACGGCGGGGATCTTGCGGATCGCGTCGGCCGGGTGGAGGAACTCGACGGCCCTGTCGACGAGATAGTCGAGGGGCGGATGAAAAGCGTCGAACTTCAGCGACTTCCAGAAGAAGTCGCGCGAGCCGTGGATCCAGTACGCCTGGAGGATCTCGTCGAGGCCGTACGAGAAGTGGTCGAGGCGGAAGAGGCGGATGCCGGCCGCCGCCGCGGCCACGGCCGCCAGGCCCCATCGGAATCGCCGCGACATGGGGCGAGGATAGCCCGGGCGCGGTTCCGTTAGACTGCCCGCGCTTGGACCTGCCGTCGCTCGTCATCCGCTTCAGCCTCGCCCTGTGGGTGGGCGGGACGCTTCTCGTCGCCATCGCGGCGCCGGTGGTGTTCGGCCGGATCGCCTCGCGGGATCTCGCGGGCGGGGTGTTCGGGGAGATCCTGCGCCGCTTCGAGATCGTCAAGCAGGTCCTGTCGCTCGCGCTCGTGATCGGCGTGTTCGTCAACCTCGAGCGCGGAGGGGGGCTCGCGGGCCCCTCGGTGGCGGCCGCGGTGGCGATCTTCCTGGCCATCGCGTCCAACGTCTACCTCGCGATGGTCCTGCGCCCCCGCATGAAGTACTTCCAGATGAAGGTCGGGTCCTTCGACGCCGCGCCGCCCGACGACCCCTGGAAGTCGCGCTTCGACCGTCTCCACCGCCGCGCCGCGCGCGTCCTCGTCCTCGGCGGCGCCGCCGCGGCGGCCGGCCTCGCGCTCTGGCCCGCCTGAGGCAGGAAGGCGGGCGGTCTCCTCAGCCCCGGAGGCGGGCGATCGCGTCGATCTCGATCGCGGCGCCCTTCGGCAGCTCCGCCACCGCGACCGTCGAGCGGGCGGGCCGATGGTCGCCGAAGCGCCGGCCGTAGACGGCGTTCATCTCGGCGAAGTCGGACATCTTGAGGAGGTACACGGTCGTGCGAACCACGTCCGCGAGCGAAAGCCCCTCCGACTTGAGGATCGCCTCGAGGTTGTCGAACACGCGCTCGACGCCGGCCGACAGCCCCCCCGAGACGAGCTCGCCCGTGGAGGGATCGAGCGGGATCTGCCCCGAGAGAAAGAGAAAGCCGCCGTCGGCGATCGCCTGGGAGTACGGGCCGATGGCCTTGGGAGCCCCGCTGCTGGCAACCGTCTTCATGAATCCCCGCTTTCCGGCGCCGCCCCGGCGGGGCCGGCGCCCTGACGACCCGGTTTTCCGGGCTAGAATAAAGGCCACCGCGGAACAAGACCAAGCAAGACAGATGTCCGTCGAGCGAATCCAGCTCCTCCACGAAGACTACATTCGCCTGACCGAGAGGTTCAAGGCGCTGTGGACTTTCCATCAGTTCCTGCGCGGCGTCCAGAAGGCGTTCTTCTCGTCGGAGCCCGCGTACACGCTCGACTTCGGCAAGCTGTACGACGAGGTGCGCGCCGTGGCGTCGGCCATCGACACGACGGCCCCGGAGAAGGTCTCGCCCCGGATCCACGAGCTCGCGGGGCGGCTCGACGGCTTCGCCCGCACGCTGCGCGATGCCGACCGCCGCGTCTCTCCCTCGTACGTGCGCCGCTTCTTCGAGAAGGTGCAGCCCCAGGACGAAAAGATCGCGTTTCACCTGCTGCGCTTTTACTTCTCCCAGCCCGACGTGGACGAGGACGTGGTGGACAAGGTGGACTTTCTCGCGACCGTCCTCGCCGCCGGGCAGAGCAAAGCGCACGACGCGCCGCGTCCCCGACCCGACGCGCAGAAGTTCTTCGAGGCGGCGACGGCGGCCGCCGTGTGGCCGCGCCTGGACGCCGCCTCGGCTCCGACGATCGTGCAGGCCTTCGACGAGCTCGGCGCCGAGATGACCCGCGCCCAGGAGTTCGAGGATCTCGTCACGGCCCGCCTGCTCCAGAACGTGCGGACGCTCAAGCGCCGCATCGCCGGCGGTCTCGCCAACGCCGAGGTTCTCGGAGCGGTGACGCGCTGCAACCTGAAGACCCGCTCCGTCTTCCACCGGCTGTACGAGCGCGAGGAGGAAAGGCTCGAGGAGGCCACGGGCCGGATCGGCGACCTCGAGCGGGAGCTCGGACGCGGCGCGCTCCAGGCGCCGGGCACGGACGAGTTCCAGAAGTTCCACGAGTCGCGCGAGCGGTTCGAGCGGCAGTCCCGGGACAGCAACCTCCGGGTGCTGCAGGTCGTGGAGCTCAAGGAGGCGATCGGCGAAGTGCTCGGACGGTTCGAGCTGACGGGCCTCGCGGCCGACGACATCGACGAGGCCCTGGAGCTCGTGGAGGAAGTCGAGTCCGAAGCCGCCGACGAGGCGTTCTGGAAGCCGCAGCTCGACCGGGTTCTCGGCGCCGTCGAGCACTGCGACGACGGCACCGGGCCGCTGCGCACCGACGCCCTGGGCCTGGAGAACCTGCGCCTGGAGACGTGGGAACTGAAGGCCGCCCGACGGGCCGTCGCCGCCGGGGGAGGGCCGACGACCGACCGCGACCGCACGATGCTGCGGGCGGTGGCGCTGCGACTCAAGGCCGGCGAGGAGATCGACGCGCTGCGCGCGGCGGCCGCCGCGGGCCCGTCCCCGGAGGCGCTGCGGGCGGCCCGCGCCACGCTCGCGCGGGCCTCGGTTCTCGACGCCGCTCTCACGGCCGTCATCGACGAGGCCGAAGCCCTTTCGTCGAGCGAGGAGATCCGGTCCTGGACGCGGACCCGGTTCCGTCTGCTCCGGATGACCGCCGATCTCTGGCTGATGCAGGACTCGCCCAAGGGCGACCGGCGCGACTCGCGCGGCTGAGTCTGCCCATATACTCCCGCCGATGAGCGGGGCCGAAGAAAAGCCGGAGGCGGACAACCCTCCGTCGGAAAGCGACCTGCTCCGGAACCGGCGCGAAAACCTTCGCCGGATCGAGGAGCTCGGCTTCTCCGCGTCGGCGTTCGGCTTTCCGATCGAGGCGACCGTCTCGCAGGTGCGCGAGCGGTTCGACGCGTCCCCCGCCGAGAGCCTCGAATCGGAGAAGCCCGTCGTGAAGACGGCCGGCCGGGTGCTGGCCCTGCGGACCGCGGGCAAGGCCGGGTTTCTCGACCTCTCGGACGGGCGCTCCCGGGTCCAGGTCTACCTGCGCCGGGACGCGGTCGGGGACGCGGCCTTCGAGCTCTACCGCGCGCTCGATCTCGGCGACTGGATCGGGGTCGAGGGCGAGGTCTTCCGCACGCGCACGGGCGAGCTCTCCGTCAAGGCGAAGACGCTCGCGTTCCTGGCCAAGTGCTTCCGGCCCCTCCCGGAGAAGTGGCACGGCTTGAAGGACGTCGAGGCGCGGTACCGGCAGCGGTATCTCGATCTCGCCACGAACCCCGAGTCGCGCGCCGTCTTCGAGCGGCGCACGGCGATCCTCCGGTTCATCCGCCGCTTCCTCGACGAGAGGGGATACCTCGAGGTCGAGACGCCCATGATGCAGGCGATTCCCGGCGGCGCCGTGGCGCGGCCCTTCGTGACGCACCACAACGCCCTCGACCTCGAGCTCTACCTGCGCATCGCGCCGGAGCTGTACCTGAAGCGCCTGGTCGTCGGCGGCATCGAGAAGGTCTACGAGATCAACCGCAACTTCCGCAACGAGGGCATCTCGACGCACCACAACCCCGAGTTCACGATGCTGGAGTTCTACCAGGCGTACGCGCGGGCGGACGATCTCGTGCGGCTCTCGGAGGAAATGCTGTCCGAGCTCGCGCGGACGGTCTGCGGCGGCGTCCGCACGCCGTGGGGCGAGGAGACGATCGACTGGACGCCGCCCTTCCGCCGTCTGACGATGCGCAACGCGGTCGTCGAGTTCTCGCGGGACGACCCGCGCGGGCCCGTGAGCCGGGAGGACGTCGCGACCGAGGAGGGCCTGCTCGGAGCCGCCCGCCGGTACGGGGTCGAGAAGCCCGAGCGCTTCGCCGGCAAGAAGGGAAAGCTCCTGGCCGAGGTGTTCGAAGCGATCGCCGAGCCGAAGCTCGTCCAGCCGACCTTCATCGACGAGTTCCCGACGGAGATCTCGCCCCTCTCGCGCCAGCGGCCCGACGACCCGGAATGGGTGGACCGCTTCGAGCTCTTCGCGGGGGGGATGGAGATCGCCAACGGCTTCTCGGAGCTGAACGATCCCGTCGAGCAGGCCGTGCGCTTCCGCGCCCAGGCGGCCGAGCGCGCCGGCGGGGACCTCGAGGCGGCGCCGTACGACGAGGAGTACGTCGAGGCGCTCGAGTACGGCATGCCGCCGACGGCGGGCGAGGGCCTCGGCATCGACCGTCTCGCGATGCTCCTCGGCGACCGCCGCTCGATTCGCGACGTGATCCTGTTTCCGCTGCTGCGGCCGCGGGGCTGAGGGCTCCGTGCGCTTCGAGACCTTCGTGGCCCTGCGCTACCTGGCGACGTCGCGCCGCCGCGCGCACGTCGCGCTGATCGCGACGATCTCGGTGGCGGGGCTCGCCGTCGGCGTCGCGGCGCTCATCGTCTCGCTCGCGCTGCTGTCGGGCTTCCAGGACCGGATCCGGCGCCAGATGATGGACCGCAGCGCGCACCTGAGGATCTCTCCGGCGCGCGGCGTGCGCCTGAAGGATCCGGAACGGGTGCGCGCGGCGCTCGCGGCGCTGCCGGGCGTCCTCTCCTTCGCGCCGTCCATCGAGGGGCGGGCCTGGGCCACCGACGCCGAGGGCGCGTCGGCCGCCCCCGTCCGCTACCGCACCGGCGCGGCGGGGACGGTTGGGCGAAGGAGACGCGCGCATTACCGGACCGCTCGCCGGCCGCCTGCGGATCGGCGAAGGGAACACGATGCAGCTGATTTCCTCGCGGTCGCGGCTGTCGCCCATCGGGCCGATTCCCGTGACCGCGCGCGTGCGGGTGGCGGAGGTGCGGCGCTCGAGCGCCCTCGACCGGCCCAACGAGGTCGAGGTCTCGCCGGACGTCGCGCGGCTCCTCTCCGGGATGAGCGAAGGGGCCGCGGCCTTCGAGGCGCGCCTCGCCGACCCGATCCGTGCCGAGGCGGCGCGCCGCGCGCTCGAGGCCGCGATCGGCCCGGACTACGCGGTGGACACCTGGCGCGAGCTGAACGCGCCGCTGGCCTTCGCGCTGCGCCTCGAAAAGAGCGTCATCTTCCTGACGGTCGCGCTCGTCATTCTCGTGGCGGCCCTGAACATCGTGTCGAACATCGCGCTGACCGTCTTCGAGAAGAAGCGGGACCTCGGCGTCTTCACGTCCATGGGGGCGGCGCCGGCGTCGCTCGAGCGGGTGTATCTCACGCTCGGCCTGGCGATCGGCGTTCTGGGCACGGCGGCCGGAGTCCTCGTCGGCGTCGGCCTGTCGCTCGCGCTCGACCGCTTCGGCCTGGTGCCGCTGCCGTCGGACGTGTACATGCTCTCGCACGTGCCGTTCGCGGTGCACCCGGGGGAGGTCGCCGCGATCGCCGCCTTCGCCCTGCTCACCGCGCTCGGGGCGGCTGTCCTTCCCGCGCGCGCCGCCGCGCGGCTGGCGCCCGGAGAGGCGATCCGGCTGTCGCGATGAAGGACTCCTGACGATGCTCGCGATCCGGGCCGAGAGCCTCGCGAAGACCTACACCGGAGAGGGCGCCCCGGTCACCGTCTTTTCCGGCCTGTCGTTCACGCTCGAGGAGGGCGTGTTCGCGGCCGTGATGGGCCCCTCCGGCGTCGGCAAGTCCACGCTGCTGCATCTGCTCGGGGCGATCGACCGGCCCGACGCCGGCCGCGTCGAGGTCTTCGGGTCCTCGCTGGAGGACATGTCCGCGCGGGAGCGCGCGCGTTTCCGCAACCAGAACATCGGCTTCGTCTTCCAGTTTCATCATCTCCTGCCGGAGTTCAGCGCCGAGGAGAACGTGTCCTTTCCGCACCGCATCGCGGGACTGCCGGAGCGCGAGGCGCGCCGGCGCGCGGGCGAGCTGCTCGCGCGCATCGGCCTGGCAGACCGCCGGGGCCACGGGGCGCGCGCCCTCTCGGGAGGAGAGCAGCAGCGCGTCGCCATCGCGCGCGCCCTCGCGCGGGACCCCCGGTTGCTCCTGGCCGACGAGCCGACCGGCAATCTCGACGCCGCCGCCGCGCAGGGCGTGTTCGACCTCCTGCGCGAGCTCCACCGCGAGCGCGGGATGACGACGATCGTGGTCACGCACAACCCCGATCTGGCGGCCCGCTGTGATAGACTTTTTACGATGTCGAGGGAAGGAATCACTCCGTCGTCGGGTTTGCCAGAGCGAGGATGAACCCGGAGGTCCCGCGCGATGGTTCCACACCCGTCCGTCCCGGCGGCTCCTGAGATCACTTCCCATGTTTGAGAAGTACAACGAGAAGGCCCGCCGCGCCCTGTTCTTCGCGCGCTACGAGGCCTCGAAGCTCGGCTCGAAGGTCATCGAGTCCGAGCACCTGCTGCTCGGGATCCTCCGCGAAGGCGAGGACATCATCAAGGAGATCTTCGCGCGCTTCAACGTGAAGCCGGAAGACGTCCGCCGGGAGATCGAAGGCGACCGCATCTTCGTCGAGAGAATTTCCTCGACCGCCGAGCTGCCGCTCTCGGAGGAGTCCAAGAAGATCCTCGCCTACGCCTCCCACGAGGCGGAGTCGATGATGCACCCCTACGTCGGCACCGAGCACCTGCTCATCGGCCTGCTGCGGGTGGACGGCTGCGTGGCGGGACGGCTCCTGACCGCGCGCGGCTTCAACCTCTACGGCGTGCGCGAAGAGACGATCTCGCTCATCAAGGAGCGGGAGGTCTCGAAGCAGAAGAAAGAGCTCCCGTTCCTGGCCGAGTACAGCCGGGACCTCACGCAGCTCGCCGCCTCCGGCACCTTCGACCCGCTCATCGGGCGGGACAAGGAAGTCGAGCGCATCATCCAGATCCTGTCGCGGCGCACGAAGAACAACCCGATACTCCTCGGCGAGCCGGGCGTGGGCAAGACCGCCATCGTCGAGGGCCTCGCGACCCGGATCGTCGAAGGCGCGGTGCCGATCTTCCTGTCGTCGAAAAAGATCCTGGCCCTCGACCTGTCGCTCATCGTCGCCGGGACGAAATACCGCGGGCAGTTCGAGGAGCGCCTCAAGGGGATCATCCGGGAGCTGCGCGAGAACCCGGACCTGATCATCTTCATCGACGAGATCCACTCGCTCATCGGCGCCGGATCGGCGGAGGGCTCGCTCGACGCGGCCAACATCCTGAAGCCCGCCCTGTCCCGCGGAGAGGTCTCGTGCATCGGCGCGACGACCCTCAAGGAATACCGCAAGTACATCGAGAAGGACCGCAGCCTGCTGCGGCGCTTCCAGGCGATCCACGTGACCGCCCCCACGGAGAACGAGACCTTCGAGATTCTCGAGGGCGTCAAGGACCGGTACGAGCAGTTCCACAAGGTGCGCTACTCGGCCGAGGCGATCAAGACCGCGGTCTACCAGTCCAACCGCTACATCACCGACCGGTTCTTCCCGGACAAGGCCATCGACATTCTCGACGAGGCGGGCGCGAAGGTGAAGTTGAAGCGCGTCGCCGACACGCAGAACCTGCGCAAGCTCGAGGTCGAGATCCGCCAGATCGTCAAGGAGATGAAGAAGGCGATCTCCGACAAGGACTTCGAGAAGGCGGTCTTCCTGCGCGAGCGCGAGATCGAGCTCAAGGAGGAGATCGAGCGCGCCAAGGCCCAGTCCGCCGAGAGAAGCGAGGCGACCCAGGAAGTCACGCGGCGCGACATCGAGGAGATCATCTCGTCCTGGACCGGCATCCCCGTCGCGTCGCTCGAGATGGAAGAGGCCGAGAAGCTTCTGCACATGGAGGACGCGCTGCGCCGCCGGATCGTCGGCCAGGAGGCCGCCATCATCGGCGTCTCGAAGGCCATCCGGCGCTCGCGCCTCGGCGTCAACAACCCGAACCGGCCCATGGGGTCCTTCATCTTCCTGGGGCCGTCGGGCGTCGGGAAGACCGAGGTCGCCCGGCGGCTGGCGGAGTTCATGTTCGAGAACCAGAAGTCGCTCGTGCGCTTCGACATGTCCGAGTACATGGAGAAGCACGCGGTCTCCAAGCTGATCGGCTCGCCGCCCGGCTACGTCGGGCACGAGGAGGGCGGCCAGCTCACCGAGCGGATCCGGCG
Source organism: uncultured Acidobacteriota bacterium (assembly GCA_963710945.1). Classification (GTDB taxonomy): domain Bacteria; phylum Acidobacteriota; class Thermoanaerobaculia; order UBA5066; family Gp7-AA6; genus DAHUXD01. The sequence goes on along the minus strand of CAVQCH010000006.1, from coordinate 65,824 downwards.
CAACCCGTACAGCGTCATCCTGTTCGACGAGATCGAGAAGGCGCACCCGGACATCGCCAACCTGCTCCTCCAGATCCTGGAGGACGGGATCCTGACGGACGCCTACGGCAACGTGGTGGACTTCAAGAACACGCTGATCATCATGACCTCCAACATCGGGACGAAGCACCTCGTCAACCGCAGCCGCGTCGGCTTCGGCGGCTCGCGGGACGTCCAGAGCAACCGCGAGATCGAGGAGCTCGTCCTGAAGGAGCTCCGCCGCGACTTCTCGCCCGAGTTCATCAACCGGATCGACGACGTGATCGTGTTCCACCCCCTGGCCCGTCCGGAGCTCGCGCGCATCTGCCGTCTGCTCATCCAGGACGTGAACACCACGATCGCCAGCAAGGGCGCGTCGATCGACATCGACGACGCCGCCGTCGAGTGGCTGCTCCAGCAGAGCGGCGACGATCCCAACATGGGCGCGCGGCCGCTGCGGCGCGCCATCCAGAAGCACGTCGAGGACCCGGTCTCGGAGCTGTTGATCGCCGCGCGCGAAGAGCGGCTCGAGGCGATCGAGGTCCGAGTGGGACCGGATGGACTTCGAGTCACGGCGCGCGAAGGCGAGCCGATCCCTCAGGGGCAGTAGCTTCTTGCGGCGAGGGGCCTTCGGGGCCGCGGTTCTTTCCGCGGCGATGCTGGGTATTTCCGTCGCGCGCGCGCAGGAGCCGACGCCCGTCCCCACCGCGCCCGCGGTCGCGGCCCCCGAGGCTCCCGCGCCCCTCCCGACGCCCGTCCCGGGGCCGCCCTCCGCGCCGGCGCCGGCGATGCCGAGCCCGGAGCTCGGGGCCCCACCGTCGGTGGCGCCGGCGGAGGGGGAGCTGCCGAAGCTCGATCTCTCCGCTCCGGCGGCCGGTAGCGAGGACACGATCGTCGGCATCCGGGTCGTCGGCTACCAGACGGTGTCGCCCGACACGATCGCCCACTACCTCGGCATCAAGGTGGGAGACCGGTACGACCCGGAAAAGATCCGGCAGAACTTTCCAGCCCTCTGGGACACGGGCCTTCTCGAGAACGCCCGCATCGAAGTCGAGCGCGCGCCGGCGGGCGTGACGCTCGTGATCAGCGTCGAGGAGCGCCCCCTCGTCAAGGACATCGAGTTCACCGGGAACAAGAAGATCACGACCTCGCAGATCAAGGACCGGCTGAAGGAGCAGAAGGTGACGCTGCGCGCGGGGGTCCCCCTCTCGCTGCGCGACGTGGCGCACGCCCGGTCGGCGATCGCCGACTACTACCTCGAGCAGGGCTTCCGCAGCGCCAGCATCGACTACCGCATCGACGACGTCTCCAAGACCGAGAAGAAGGTCGTCTTCCTGATCGACGAGGGCGACAAGGTCAAGATCGAGTCCATCACGTTCACGGGGAACACCGCCCTGTCCGCACAGGCGCTTCGCAACGCGATGCACAAGACCAAGGTGGCGGTCTGGTGGCGCCTCTTCTCGGAGGACACCGTCTACAACCAGGCCAACTACGAGGCCGACGTCGAGAGCATCAAGGGTCTGTACCAGTCCAAGGGCTACAAGGACATCGTGGTCAAGGACCCGATCCTCGACGTCTACGTCGTGGACCCGCAGGCCAAGCCCGAGAAAATCAAGCGGCGCGTCCGGATCACGATTCCGATCGTGCAGGGCGACAAGTTCTACACCAGCCAGATCACGGTGTCGCGCGTGCAGCAGAACCTCCAGCCCGCCGATCCGCCGGATCCGACGGTGTTCCCGGCGCAGATGCTGCTCAAGCAGTTCCACGACCTGCCTCCGGGGTCGGTGCTGAACCGGGACTTCCTCGTCGAGGGCCTGGCGGCGATCGAGACGCTCTACAAGAGCCGGGGCTACATCTATTCGTTCCTCACGCCGGTCTACAAGGACAACGGCAAGGACCACGTCGACGTGGAGGTGCAGGTCTTCGAGGGGGACAAGTTCTACCTCGGACGGCTCGAGGTCCAGGGCAACACGATGACCCGCGACAAGGTGATCCGGCGCGAGTTCGGCCTCGACGAGGGCGACGTGATGGACATGGAGGCCGTCAAGAAGAGCCTCCAGAAGATCTCGCAGCTCGGTTACTTCAAGCTCGGCGAAGAGCCGCAGTTCAGCGTGCGGCCGGAGGAGAAGAAGGTCGACGTCGTCCTGAAGGGCCAGGAGACCAGCCGCAACGAGATCCAGTTCGGCGCCGGGTACTCCGGCTTCGACGGGTTCTTCGGCCAGTTCTCGTTCCAGACGCGAAACTTCCTCGGCCGCGGCGAGATCATCGGCGTCTCGGCGCAGCTCGGCAAGGTGTCCAACTACTTCGACCTGTCGTACACCGTCCCGTGGTTCATGGACAGGAACCAGTCCGTCGGGGCGTCCCTCTTCCGCCGAAAGGTCATCTACTCGTCGCAGACCGAGCAGCGGATGGGCGGGACGCTCTTCTACGGCAAGGGCATCGGCCTCTTCGATTCCGCCTCGCTGCTCTACTCGTACCAGGACATCCAGGCGAGCTACCCCGCGCGGGCCGCCCCGACGCCGCCCGGCCAGCCGATACCGCCGCAGAAGTTCACCGACACGAGCGGCACGTCCTCGTCGCTGACGCCGGCGTACCGCTACGACAGCCGCAACGACCCGATGAACCCGACGCGCGGCTTTCGCCTGTTCGCCGCGGTCGAGATCGCGCCGGCCTTCTTTGGCGGCACGAACGCGTTCCTGAAGCCCACGCTGGGCTCGACGATCTACATCCCGGTGCGCTTCCCCCGCAACGCCGTTCTCGCGCTGAACGGGGAGATCGGGTTCGTGACGCCGCTCTCGGGAAACCCGCTGCAGGTCTTCGAGCGCTTCCAGCTCGGCGGCGAGCAGAGCATGCGCGGTTTCTCCCAGGGCTCGATCGTCCCGGTGCACCCGAAGACCAACGTCGTCTTCACCGACGACGAGGGCCGGATCCTCGGGGGAAACAAGTTCTTCGTCATCAACGTCGAATACAATTTCCTGACCGTCGGGCCGGCGAGCCTGCTCGCGTTCGTGGACTTCGGCAACAACTACTACGACACCCAGTCCTTCGACCTGACGAACCTCCGCAGCGCCTTCGGGATGGAGCTGCGGATCTTCCTGCCGATCTTCCAGGCGCCGCTGCGGTTCATCTACGCGATCAACCTGCACCCCATCCAGCCGCTCGACCAGTTCGGCTTCCCGGTGAGCTACCTGGCCGAAAAGAAGTCCGGGTTCACGTTCTCGATCGGGAGGACGTTTTGAGCCGCGGGCGTTCTGATCAGCGCTCGACGCGCTGACAGGAGAGGGACGTCGGCGACCGGGGCGTTTTGGCTCCGCACAGTCGCCGAGGCGTCGCAGAGGCCTCCCGGACGCCCGGAATGTCCCGCAAACGGCCCCTGTTGTGTCGGTCGCGATTTTTGCTACACTTCCGCGCTTTCGTGAAGAAGGAGTTTGAATGAAACGCTTTTCCATGACGGTGGCTTCCGCCCTGATCGCGGTCGTCGCCCGTGCCCAGGGAACCTCGGCCCCGGCCCCCGCACCGGCCCCTCCGGCGGCGCTGAAGCTGGGCGTGATCAACGTCGAGCGGCTCGTCCAGGAGTCCGCGCTCGGCAAAGAGGCGTTCAGCCGGGTCAAGAAGCTGAACGACCAGAAGAAGGAAGAAGCGGACAAGCTCTCCAAGGAGCTCCGGGACATGGAGCAGAAGCTGGCCGACCAGGGCTCGGCGCTGGCCGAGGACAAGCGCGACGCGCTCCAGAAGAGCTACCAGGAGAAGGCGATCGCGTTCAAGCGCTTCCAGGACGACGCCAACCGGGACCTCGAGGCCGCGCAGAAGAAGGAGCTCTCCGAGCTCGAGCGGCGCGTGTTTCCGGTGATCAACCAGGTCGGCAAGGAGAAGGGCTACACGCTGGTCTTCAACAAGTTCCAGTCCGGGCTCGTCTACGCGGACGACTCGGTGGACATCACGGACGACGTCCTGAAGGTGTTCAACACCACCGTCGCCGTGCCCCCGGCCAAACCGGCGGCCGCTCCGAACGCGACGAAGGCGGCGCCGCCCGCGGCCAAGGCCGCTCCGGCTCCGGTACCGACGAAGAAGCCCTAAGGCCGGACGGCGAGCTCGAGACGCCGCGTGGCCCGCTCGCGAGTCCCGAAGAGGGGCACAAGCAGGCCGCGGCGCTCCGGGGCCGCGGAGGGCGGCTTCTCGCTCGCGCAGGTGGCCGACGCGGTCGGCGGCCGCAAGCCGGGCGGTGCCGGACCGCGGCTGACCGGCGTCGCCCCGCTCGACACCGCCGGGCCCCGCGACCTCTCCTGGGTCGTGGATGAACGCCGGGCACGCGAAGCGGCCGAGAGCGGGGCCGGCGCCCTGATCGTTCCGTCGGAGGACCTCTCGGGCGGCAAGCCCTGTGTCGTCGTGGGCTCGCCGGCGCTGGCCCTCGCGTTGTGGCTCGAGGTCTTCCGCCCCGCGGAACCCGCCCGGCCGGGAACGGCGCGCGGGGCGTTCGTGCATCGAACCGCCCGGATCGGCCGCGGTGCCGCGGTCGAGGCCGGCGCGGCGGTCGGCGCCCGGGCCCGGGTCGGGGCCCGGACGCGCCTGCGCCCCGGCGCCTTCGTCGGCGAGGACGCGGTGATCGGCGCCGACTGCGTCATCGGCCCCGGCGCCGCGGTCCTCCCGGGGTGCCGCGTGGGCGACCGGTGCATCCTGCAGGCCGGCGCGGTCGTGGGCTCCGACGGATTCGGCTACGTCTGGGACGGCAAGGGCCACCGGAAGATCCCGCAGGTCGGGATCGTCGTCGTCGAAGACGACGTCGAAATCGGCGCGAACGCGGCGATCGACCGCGCCACGCTGGGCGCGACCGTGATCGGCCGCGGGACGAAGATCGACAACCTGGTCCAGGTGGGCCACAACGTGCACATCGGGGAGCATTCGATTCTGTGCGGCCAGGCGGGAATCGGCGGGTCGTCCCGGATCGGCCGGGCGGTCACCCTGGCGGGCCAGGTCGGCATTTCCGATCACGCGGTGATCGGAGACGGCGCTATCCTCACCGGGCAGGCGGGAATCGCGCGCCAGGGCCGCGTGGCGGCCGGTGCGGTCGTGTCCGGGATGCCGGCGCTGCCGCACCGCGAGTTCTTGAAGCGCGCGGCGCTCCTCGGCAGGCTCGGGATCGCGCTCGACAGGCTGGCCGCCCTCGAGGAGGCCGTGGCGAAGATGCAGAAGGGGAGGTGACCGTGGAGCTCGGGATCGCGGAGATCCTGAACACGCTGCCGCACCGCTATCCGTTCCTGCTCGTGGACCGGATCCTCGAGCTCGAGCCGGGCAAGCGGGTGGTCGGCATCAAGAACGTGACCTTCAACGAGGAGTTCTTCCAGGGGCACTTCCCCGGCAACCCCGTGATGCCCGGCGTGCTGGTGCTCGAGGCGATGGCGCAGGTCGCCGGCGTGGGGCTGCTCGGCGTGACGCCCGACCGCGAAAAGAAGCTGCTGTATCTCTCGGGCATCGACCGCTGCCGCTTCCGCCGGCCCGTCGTCCCGGGCGACCAGCTCCGGATCGAGGCCGAGATCGTGTCGCTCAAGATGCGCGTGTGCAAGTGCCGGGCGACGGCGCTCCGTCGACGGCAAGCTCTGCGCCGAGGCCGAGCTGCTCTCCGTGCTGGTGGACCGGCCATGAGAGCTGCTGATCCACCCGTCGGCCGTCGTGTCGCCCGACGCCGATGCTCGGGCGACGGGCGTCTCGATCGGAGCCTACGCCGTCATCGGCGAGGAGGTATCGCCTCGGCGCGAGGACCTCGGTCGGCGACCACGCGACCGTCCAGGGGCCGGCCCGTCTCGGCGAGGACAACCGGATCTTCCCGCACGCCGCTCTCGGGTTCGAGCCGCAGGACCTGAAGTACCGCGGCGAGCCCACGCGCCTGGTCGTCGGCGCGCGGCAACGTCTTCCGCGAGTTCTACGACGGTGCAGCGAGGGACCGCGACCGGGCGGCGGCGAGACCGTGATCGGCGACGAGAACTACTTCATGGCCTACACGCCACGTGGCGCACGACTGCCGGATCGGGTCGCGCGTCGTCATGGCCAACTACGCGGTCCTCGCCGGCCACGTCGAGGTCGGCAGCAACGCGAAGCTCGGCGCCTTCAACGCCATCCACCAGTTCTGCCGTGTCGGCGCGCACGCTTTTCTCGGCGCCGTACACCGCCTGCCGCCAGGACGTCCTGCCGTTCTGCCGCACCGACGGCATCGATGCCAAGACGTACGGATTGAACACGATCGGCTTGAAGCGCAGCGGCTTCTCCGAGGAGCGGGTCGAGGCTCTCCAGAAGGCCTACCGGATCCTCGTCAAGTCGAAGCTCAACACCAGCCAGGCCCTCGAGCGCATCGCCGCGGAATTGCCCGGGCAGCCGGACGTGGAGGAGCTCGTCGCGTTCATCCGCACGAGCGAACGGGGCTTCATCAAGTGAGTCGCCGTCCGCGATGACGGCCCCCGCTCCGGTCCGGATCGCGGTCGTGGGCGTGGGCCACCTCGGGCGGCACCATGCCCGCGTGGCGGCGTCGGCGCCCGGCATCGGTCCTGGCCGGCATCCACGACCACCACGCGGGGCGCGCCGAGGAGCTGGCGAAGGAGCGGCGGCTGCGCGGTCCTCGCCGATCCGGGCGCCGTGGCCGCGGCCGCGGACGCCGTCGTGATCGCGACGCCGACGAGCACGCACGCGGTACTGGCGCGGTTCTTCCTCGAGGCCGGGCGCGACGTCCTGGTCGAGAAGCCCATCGCGAGCTCGGTCGCCGAGGCGGATGCCCTCGTCGCTCTGGCGCGCTCCCGGGGCCGGATCCTCGGCGTCGGACACGTCGAGCGCTTCAACCCGGCCGTCGAGGCGGTCCTGTCCCGGGTGACGGCGCCCCTGTTCATCGAAGGCCACCGGCTCGGCGTGTTCACCGCGCGCAGCCTCGACGTGGACGTCGTCCTCGATCTCATGATCCACGACCTGCAGATCGTCCAGGCCCTGGTGCGGCGGCCGGTCCGGGAAGTGCGCGCGGCGGGCGTGCCCATCCTCTCGCCCCGCATCGACATCGCGAGCGCCCGGATCGCCTTCGAGGGAGGCTGCGTCGCCAACCTGACGGCCTCCCGGGTGTCGGACGAGCCGCTCCGAAAGCTGCGGGTCTTCGCCCCGTCGCTCGCGTGCTCGATCGACACGCAGGCGCGGTCGGTCGAGGTGCATCGCCTGGAACGGAGGGAGGGGCGAGTGGAGATCGTGCGGGAGCCGCTTCCGGTCGGCACGGGCGATCCCCTCGAGCGGGAGCTCGCCGATTTCGCGGCGGCCGTGCGGGACCGCCGCGACACCGCGGTGTCGGGCGAGGTGGGGCGCGACGCGCTGGCCCTCGCGGAGCAGGTCCTCGGGGCGGTCGAGACGCACCGGCGAGAAACGGAGCTCGCGCCGTGACCGGGACGGGACGGGTCGGGCTCGTGGGCGGCAGCGGCGTCTACGACCTCGCGGCGATCGAAGACCTCCGCGAGCAGGCGCTCGACACGCCCTGGGGGCGCCCTTCGGACTCGTTTTTCACGGGAACGCTCGGGGGCGTGCCCGTCGCGTTCCTGTCGCGGCACGGGCGCGGCCACCGGATTTCGCCGAGCGAGATCAACTACCGCGCCAACGTCTGCGGCTTCAAGATGCTCGGCTGCGACGCGCTCCTGTCCGCGTCGGCCTGCGGGAGCCTGCGCGAGGAGCTCGCCCCCCGCCACGCGGTCGTGCCCGACCAGTTCATCGATCGGACGCGGCACCGCGCGGACACGTTCTTCGGCGGCGGCATCGTGGCGCACGCGGGGCTGGCGGACCCCGTGTGCCCGTCGCTCGCCGGCAACCTCGCCGAGGGCGGCCGGCGCGGCGGGCTGACGGTCCGCGAGGGCGGCACCTACGTCTGCATGGAGGGGCCGCAGTTCTCGACCCGCGCGGAATCCCGCCTCTACCGCAGCTGGGGCGCGGACGTCATCGGGATGACGAACCTGACGGAAGCGCGCCTGGCGCGCGAGGCCGAGATCTGCTACGCGACCCTGGCCCTCGTGACAGACTACGACTGCTGGCGGGAAGCGACCGAGGACGTGTCGGTCGAGGCGATCATCGCGATTCTCGGAGAGAATGCCGCGGCGGCGCGGCGAGCCCTGGCCGCGGCGGTGTCGCTCGTCGCGCCGGACCGCGGGTGCGGCTGCCGCGACGCGATGCGATTCGGGATCATCACGGACCGCAAGGCGATCTCCGCGGAGGCGCGGGAGCGGTTGCGGCCCATTGCCGGGAGGTACCTGTGAGGAAGGACGGGAGGATCGTCGTCACGGGATCCGTGGCGTTCGATTACCTGATGACGTTTCCCGGGAAGTTCACCGAGCACCTCATCCCGGACCGGATGTCCCGGCTGTCGGTCTCGTTCCTCGTGGACGAGATGCGGCGGGTGCCCGGCGGCTGCGCCCCGAACATCGCGTACGGCCTGGCTCTTCTCGGCGAGCGCCCGGCGCTGCTCGCCACGGCGGGCAAGGACGCGGCGGAGTACCGCGACCGCCTGGCCGCAGAGGGGGTGGATGTCGCGGGCCTGCGCCTCGAGACGGACCTCTTCACGGCGTCGTTCTTCGTCTCGACCGACCAGGACCAGAACCAGCTCGCCTCGTTCTACACGGGGGCGATGGCGCGCGCCCGCGAGCTTTCCCTGGCGAGCCTCGACCCGTCCACGATCGCCTTCGTCGTCATCTCGCCCAACGATCCCCCGGCCATGGCCGCCTATGCGCGCGACTGCCGCCAATGGTCCATACCGTTTCTCTACGACCCGAGCCAGCAGGTCACCCGTCTCTCGGGCGAGGAGATGCAGGAGGGGTTCCGGGGCGCGGCGATCCTGATCGTCAACGACTACGAGTTCGGGATCCTGACGCACAAGACGGGTCTGACGCGCGAAGAGATCGAGCAGCGCGTCCCCGTCCTGATCGTCACCCACGGACCGGACGGCTCGACGATTCACGCGCCCCTCGGGGAGGGAGGCCGCCTCGTCCACCACATCCCGGCGGCGAAGGTCGAGGGGGAAGCCCTCGATCCGACCGGCGTGGGCGACTCCTACCGGGCCGGGCTGCTGCGCGGGCTGCGAATCGGCGCGCCGTGGCCGGTCGCCGGCCGGATCGGCAGCATTGCCGCCGTTTTCTGCCTCGAGCACCAGGGGCCGCAGCCTCCCCGATACACGCCCGCGCAGTTTCTCGAGCGCTACCGCCGCAACTACGAGGAGGCGCCCGAGCTCGACCGGCTCTTCGCGTAGGGAGGCCCGCCGGGGTACAATCGGCGTCTTCAACGAGGACAGATCCTTGAGCATGCGCGTGCCGCGCCGCGTCGCGGTGTCTTTTTCGCCGAGGCAGTACGAGGGCAGCCTCGACGCCGAGGGCCTGCGTTTCGGCGTCGTCTGCGCGCGGTGGAACCCGACGATCACCGACGCCATGCTCGCCTCCTGCCTCGACACGCTCCGCCGGCGCGGCGCCCGGGCCGCCGACGTGGCCGTGGCCCGCGTTCCGGGCGCCTTCGAGGTCCCCGCCGGCGCCAAGGCGATGATCGAGGCGGGGCGCTGCCACGCCGTCATCGCGCTCGCCGCGATCGTGCGCGGCGAGACGACTCACCACGAGGTGCTCGGCCACTCGGTGGCCGCGGCGCTGGCGGCGCTCTCGGTCGAGGGCCCGGTGCCCGTCGGCTTCGGCGTTCTCACATGCGACACGATGGAGCAGGCCCGCAGCCGGACGGACAAGGGCGTCGAGGCCGCGGAGGCGGCCATCGAGATGGCGAACCTGCGCCGCCACCTCAAGAAGGGCTGACGGTGGGAGCGCGGCGCAAGGCGCGGGAGCTGGCCCTCCAGATGCTCTACGAGCACGATGTGTCGGGTACCGCGCCCGGCGAGATGTTCGAGAGGTCCGACGACCTGCAGAAGGCCCCGGAGGGAATCCAGGACTTCACGCGGCGCCTCGTGTCCGGGACGCTGTCGCACCGCGACGATCTCGACGCCATCATCTCGCGCCAGGCCGACCACTGGCGGCTGGCGCGCATGCCCGTCGTGGACCGCAACATACTGCGCCTGGCGCTCTTCGAGCTGCTGCACGAGCCGGAGACGCCGCGGCCGGTGGTGATCGACGAGGCGCTCGAGATCGCCAAGCGCTTCTCGACGCCGAAGTCCTCGCAGTTCATCAACGGGATCCTCGATGGCGTGCTGAAGGGGCGGCGGGGCGAGGCCGCCGGGCCGTGAGGCGCATCGGGGCGGCGGCTCTCGCGGGAGCGCTCCTCGTCCTTGCGGCGGCCGCGGGCGGCGACGAGCTCGCGGTCTACCGCGCGTCGGGATCCGCCGCGGGGCTCTTCGACCAGTACGACAACGACGGCTACTCGCTGGCCGTCACTCCGGCCGAGGCGGGCGTCCTCGAGCTTTCGGTGCGGGTCAGCGCGGGCCCCCTCGAGAGCCGGGCGCCTTTCCCGACGGGCGCGCCGGCGGACGCCTCGCTTCCGGCGGCTCCGGAGCGGGACGCCTGGGCGCGGACCCTCGCCGGCGACGCCCCGACGCAGGCCGTCGCCGTCGAGCGGGTGCTTGCCGGCATCGCCTCCTCCGTGCGCTACGACTCCGATCGGGAGCGGCGGCAGGATCCCGCGTCGGTGTTCGCGTCCCGGCGCGCGCACTGCGTGGGGTTCGCGGAGCTCGCCGTGGACCTGCTGCGCCGGGTCGGCATCTCGGCGCGCACGGTGCAGGGAATCCTCCGCGTGAAGCCTGGCGCGGACGGGTACGACTCGCGCATCGGCGGCGTCTACCATCGCTGGATCGAGGTGTACTACCCGGATCGCGGCTTCGTGTTCTCCGACCCGTCCTCGTCGATCAACGGCGTGGACGCGCGCTACATCGCCTTCGGCCGGCGGGCGCTCGAGCGCCCCCGCAATCTGACGCTGACGGAGCGCGAGACGTCGGGTCGCCTCGACTACCCGGTCGTGCGTCTGCCGGACGCCACGCTGCGGGTGCGCCCCCTCGGCAGCCCCTAGCCCGACGCCCCGTCCCGCCGACCTCTTCGGCTATATTCCTCGTCCGATGGCCGAGAAGTACGCCCCGGGCGACATCGAAGCGAAGTGGCAGCGCCGCTGGTCCGAGGCGGGCGTGGCCCGCGTGGACACGTCCGTGCCGGGCAACGAGTTCTACATGCTCAACATGTACCCGTACCCCTCGGGCAGCCGCCTGCACGTCGGGCACGGCCGCAACTACATCCTCGGGGACGCTCTCTACCGGCGCGAGAGGATGGCCGGCCGCAAGGCCCTGAACCCGATGGGCTGGGACGCGTTCGGCCTCCCGGCGGAGAACGCCGCGATCCAGAGCGGCGTCCCGCCCCGGGAGTACACCCTCGGCAACATCGCGCGGATGAAGGAGCAGCTCTACGCTCTCGGGTGCCTCTACGACTGGTCCAAGGAGCTCGCCTCCTGCGATCCGGCGTACTACCGATGGAACCAGTGGCTGTTCCTGCGGATGTGGGAGAAGGGGCTCGCGTACCGCAAGACGGCCCCGGTCAACTGGTGCCCCGGCTGCCGGACCGTGCTCGCCAACGAGCAGGTCGTGGACGGCCGCTGCGAGCGTTCCGGGGACGCCGTCGCGATCCGCGACCTGACGCAGTGGTTCTTCCGCGTCACGGACTACGCCGAGCGCCTGCTCGACGGGCCTCGACCGCCTGCCGCACTGGTCCGACCGCGTCAAGACGATGCAGCGAAACTGGATCGGGCGCTCCGAGGGCGCGGAGATCCCGTTCGCCGTCGAGGGGCTGGCCGAGCCCGTCACCGTATTCACGACGCGCCCCGACACGCTGTACGGCGCGACCTTCCTGGCGCTGGCGCCGGAGCACGCCGCGGTCGCGCGCCTGGCCGAATCGCTCGCCCGCGAAGGCCGCGATCGAAGCTTTCGTCGAGCGCGTGCGTCTCGAGTCCCGGCTCGACCGCGAATCCGAGGGAGGCGACAAGGAAGGGCTCGCGACCGGAGCCTTCGCGGTCCACCCGGCCACCGGCGAGAAAATCCCGGTCTGGCTGGCGAACTTCGTGCTGCCCGAGTACGGCACCGGCGCGATCATGGGGGTTCCGGCGCACGACCAGCGGGACTTCGAGTTCGCGCGCAAGTACGGCCTGCCGATCCGGCCGGTCTACCGGACGGAGGCGGGGGAGGTCGACCCCGCGACGATGACCGAGCCGCGCGACGAGGGCTATCTCTGCCGCTCCGGCGCCTGGGACGGCACGCCCAACGGCGCCGAGGCCGTGCGGGTGGCCATCCGGTGGCTGGAGGAGCGGGGACTGGGGCGGGGCAAGGTCGGCTACCGGCTGCGGGACTGGCTGATCTCGCGCCAGCGCTACTGGGGGACGCCGATCCCGGCCATCCACTGCCCGGCCTGCGGCGTCGTGCCCGTGCCCGACGCGGACCTGCCGGTGTTGCTGCCCGAGGACGTGGAATTCCGGGGCGTCGAGGGCAACCCCCTCGAGAAATCCGAGGCCTTCGTCCACGCCGTGTGCCCGAAGTGCGGCGGCGCCGCGCGGCGCGAGACCGACACGATGGACACGTTCGTCGACTCCTCCTGGTACTACTTGCGGTTCCTGAACCCCGCAGGACGCGGAGAAGATGGTGGACACCGAGCGCGTGAAGCGGTGGCTGCCCGTGGACCAGTACATCGGCGGCATCGAGCACGCGATCCTGCACCTGCTCTACGCCCGTTTCATCTGCCGCGTCCTCAAGGACATGGGCCTGGTGCACCTCGAGGAGCCGTTCGAGCGGCTCTTCAACCAGGGGATGATCACGCGCCTGAACGCCGGCGACCGGGAAGATCGAGAAGATGTCCAAGTCGCGCGGCAACACGGTCTCGCCGGACGAGCTCATCACGCGCTTCGGCGCCGACACCGTGCGGCTGTACACGCTCTTCATCGGCCCGCCGGAGAAGGAATCGGAGTGGTCCGAGGAGGGCGTGGCGGGCGCGTACCGGTTCCTCGGCCGCGTCCACGAGCTGTGCGGCCGCGTGGCCGCGCTCGGCGGCGACGGCCCGGAGGGGCCCGCCGACACGCCGCTGCGGCGCCTGCGGCATCGGACCGTCGAGCGCGTCACCGAGGACGCCGGCCACTTCCACTTCCACACCGCGATCGCCGCCCTGATGGAGTATCAGAAGGGCATCGCGGATGCCCTCGAGGGGGGAGCGGAGACGGCGGGCCGCCGTGCGCGATGCCGTGACGACGCTGTTCCAGCTGCTCCATCCGATTGCCCCGCACCTGACCGAGGAGTGGTGGCAGCGGTTCGGGCACGAGGGATTCGTGGTCGAGTCGCGCTGGCCCGCGTACGACGCCGCCCTCGCGACGTCGCTCGACGTCACCCTCGTCGTCCAGGTCAACGGCAAGGTGCGGGGCAAGCTCGCCCTGGCGCGCGGCGCCTCGGAGTCGGAGGCGATCGCCCTGCTCGCGCGCGGACGAGCGATCCGCCCCTGGGTGGACGGCAAAGAGATCACGCGCACGGTCTTCGTGCCGGACCGGCTCCTGAACCTGGTCGTCCGTTGAGAGCCGCGGCGGCGGGCGGCGGGAACGGACGGCGGTACTGCCGGCCGATCCTCCTCGCCGTGCTGTCTTTGCCCGGCTGCGGCTACGCGCTCGTCGGGAAGGGATCGTCGCTGCCGGAGAACATCAGCGTCGATCCAGTTCACGACGCTCGAGAACCGCACGCCGCGCGTCGCAGCTCGAACAGCGATTCTCCGAGGCGATCGCGCGCGAGCTCGCCTCGCGCGGGCCGCTTCAAGGTGCAGACGGCGACGACGGCGCCAACGCCGTGCTGACCGGGACGATGCTCGCCTTCGACCTCTACCCGGTGGCCTTCGATTCCCAGGGCCGGGCGACGGACTACCAGGTGCGCGTCGACCGCCCGCGTCGCGCTGAAGGCGCTGCCCGACGAGAAGGCGATCTGGGAGAACCCGGCCTTCACGTTCCGCGACAACTACCAGTTCTCGGCGACCGCGGCGTCCTACGCCGACCTGGAGAACAACGCGATCGACCGCGTCGCGGACCGCTTCGCGCAGAGCCTGGTGACGAGCATGCTGGAGGGCTTCTGACGTGCCTCCGCTTGGCGAGGGGTCTGCGCCCCTTCGGGGCGCACCGGCGTCCGGCTCGCCGGATCGGGCTCGACCGGACGCCTGACCCCTCGCCGCGCTGCGGCTCCCGCCGCGCGAGCTCCTCCGCTCGGTTACTTCGCGGAGACTCGTCGCGCGGCGAGCTTTGGAACGGCGTCGCCGAGAGCCCTCTCCACCCGTGGGGGGAGAGGGTCGGGGTGAGGGGGCGCTCGGCTTCTTTGTAGCGGCTTTCTTGGCGAGGCGGCGACTTGTAGCGGGCGGCGGCGTTGCGGTGGATCACGCCCTTGGCGAGCGCGCGGTCGATCTCGGAGTGGGTCGACGGCAGCGACTCCGGCTTCTTCTTCGAGTCGAGCTGCCCGTACTTCTTCACGGCGGTGCGCAGGCGCGAGACGCGGGTCTTGTTGCGGGCGCGCTTCTTGGTGGCCTGACGATTGCGCTTCTCGGCGGACTTGATGTTGGCCATGAGGCTGCTGCTTTCTCCTCGTTTGAACTGGTCGACCGTCGAAGGTCAGACCTCGAGGTTGGAGACAATACCGCATTTCGGCCCGGAACCCTCGGCGCCGTCGCACCCGAGGGTTTCGCTTCGCCTCTGCCAGGCGAGCCTCGGGGGAACTCGTGGATGACGTACTGGAGCTGGACGACGGCCTCGGCCTTCTGGCCGAGCTCCAGCATCGCGTAGCCCTTCTTCAGGAGCGCGGCCGCGGCCTTGTCGCTCGCCGGCCACTGCTTCAGGAGCTTCTCGAAGTCGGCGATCGCCTCCGGGTACTTCTTCTGCGCGTAGTGCGACTCGCCGATCCAGTACTGCGCGTTGTCGGAGAGGTCGGTGGACGGGTAGTTCGACAGGTAGTCCTCGAAGCCCTGGACGGCGAGGGCATAGCGGCCCTTGTGTAGTCGGCGTAAGCCGTGTCGTAGAGCTCGGCCGGGAGGGGCCGGCGGCCGCGGAGTGGGCGGCGCGGCGCCGGCGGGCGCGGCCGGCGCGCGGGCTCCGGCGCCGGGGCGGCGCCGCCGGCGGGGCGTTGCGCAGCCGAAGCAGGTCGCCCTGCGTCTCGGCGATCTGCTGGGACAGCTGCGACAGGCGCCGGTTGGTGTCCTCGAGCTTGGCCTCGAGCTGCTCCATCTTCGTCGTCAGCTCGCCGAGCTTCACGGCCGTGTCGGCGTTCGACTTGAGCAGCTGCTGCGTCTGCGTCGCGACGTTCTGGTTGAGCTTCTCGACTTCTTCCTTGCTCGAGGACTTGCGCTCCAGCGCCTGGATCTGCTTCTGGATGTCGTTCATCTGCCGGTGGAGGGCGTCGATGTCGCTGGAGGAAACGCAGGCGGCCCCCGCGAGGAGGGCCGCCATCGAGATTCCGGCAGAGCGCCGGGCGCGTGAAGACCCGCCAAGGCTACTTGGCCGTGATGACGAGGTGCGCGCGGCGGT
Organism: uncultured Acidobacteriota bacterium; assembly: GCA_963710945.1. Lineage (GTDB taxonomy): Bacteria > Acidobacteriota > Thermoanaerobaculia > UBA5066 > Gp7-AA6 > DAHUXD01. The sequence goes on along the minus strand of CAVQCH010000006.1, from coordinate 50,305 downwards.
TCTTCTGCCAGCAGCTCTCGTTGGACTCGGTGCAGAAGGGGCGCTCCTTGCCGTAGGACACGGTGCGCAGGCGCGAGCCGTCGATGCCGAGGGAAATCAGGTACTCCTTGGCGGCGTTGGCGCGGCGGTCGCCGAGGGCGAGGTTGTACGCCGCGGTGCCGCGCTCGTCGCAGTGGCCCTCGATGAGGACCTGGACGGTCGAATGCTTCTTCAGCCACTGGGCGTCGGCGGCGAGGACCGAGCGGGCGTCCTCCCGCAGGTCGGCCTGGTCGAAGTCGAAGAACGCATCGGAGAGGTAGCCCTTCTTGTTGAGGACGTCGATGTCCATGGCCAGGACTTCGGTGACCTCGACGTCTTTCTGGCGGCGCGGGCGGCGGCGGCGGCGGCACCGTCGTCTCGGTCGGCTTGGCGGCGGTCACGGGAGGCCGGGCCTCCGGCGTCGTCGTCGGCGCCTTCTTCTTGCAGGCGGTCGCAAACGGCAGGACGGCCAGGCCGAGCAGGGCGATCACCGTGAACGTCGAGGACTGTCTCTTCATTCGAATACTCCTTGGACCGTCCGGACGGGTCCGAAAAAGCGGGGCGACGGTTCCGAAAGTCAATATAGCAAAGAGTTTGCGAAAACCCCAGTACGAACCGCGACGCCGCTCTCGCTAGGGAACCCAGAACGGTTGAAGGTGATTTGCTCCTTGCGTGAGCTGCCGGCGGTTTTGCCCGGTGGCGTCCACCGTGTAGATCTGGGTCGAGCCGTTGCGCCGCGCGGAATACGCGATCTTCTGGCCGTCGGGCGACCAGCTCGGGTGGCCGTTGGATCCGTCCGACGTGACCTGGATCGTCTGGCCGGTCGCGAAGTCCATGACGCAGATGTTGAAGTCGCCCTCGTTGCGGCACGCGAACGCGATCTTCGAGCCGTCCGGCGACCAGGCGCCCTCGTCGTTCCAGTTTCCCGCGAGCGACACCCGCCGCGAGCCGGTTCCCTCGGCGTCCATCACGTAGATCTGGGGCGTTCCGGCGAGGTCGGACGTGTAGAGCAGCTGCCGGCCCGTGGGCGACCACGCCGGAGAGGCTTCGAGCGCGCGGCTCGTGGTGAGGCGGTGGAGGCCGCCGCCGCCGACGCCGACCGTGTAGATGTCGGCGTTGCCCTTCGCCGACCCGGCGAAGGCGATCTGCGTTCCGTCGGGCGAGAGGGATGGCGACGCGTTCAACTCGACGCCGGTGGAGATCTCCTTCTTGTCGCTCCCGTCGAGCCCCATGGTCCAGAGCTGCGGGAAGAGCCGGACGTACGACGTGTACACAACCTTGCCGGCCGCGGCGGTGGGGCTGATGGCGATGGACTTGTGGGACGTGAGCTGGCGCGGGTTGCGGCCGTCGAAGTCCATCGCCGAGATTTCCTTGTTTCCGCCCTGCTCCGACACGAACAGGATCGTGGACAGGAAGACGCCGGGCTTTCCCGTGAAGTACTTGACGAGGTCGTTGGCGAGGGTATGAGCGATCCGGTCGACGTACGTCGCGCCTCCCGAGTAGCGCCGGCCCATGATGAGCTTGCGGGACTTGAGATCCCAGACGCGCGCCTCGACGGAGACGCGGTCGCCGGCTACCTCGCCGCGCGTGTCCACGAGGACCTCGGCGCCCGTGCCGAGCCAGCGGTCGGCGGCCTCGGGAGTCGTCGGGTCTCGGAAGCCCGAGGGATAGTGCGCGGGTTCGGTCACCGAAAAGGCGCCGGCGTATTCGAGGTCGGACCGCAGGGTCGCCGTGAAGGGCTCCACGACCTTGTCCTGCAGGGCCGCGGACCCTGGGGCGTAGAGGGACGGGACCGCGACGGCCAGCCGCCGCTCGCCGCCTCCCTTGATGACGATCTGGATGTCGTCGGCGGGAGCGGGCGTGGGCGCGGGGGCCTGGGCCGCGACGCGGCGGGCCGTCAGCGCGGCAAGGATCGCGGCGCACGCGAAGCGTCGGGACATGGAGCTCCTTTCGATCTTCACTCGAAAACCACCTGGATGCCGAGGTGCGGGCCGCCGTACTCCGCGGGCAGCGGCGGAAGCGGCGACGAGGCCATCACCGCGCGCAGGGCGGCCCGGTCCACGAAGGGCAGGCCGCTCTGGACGACCACCCGCGGGTCGGTGATCGTCCCGTCGCGTTCGATCTGGAAGTGCACGACCGGGTTCGTCTGGACCGACTGCGCGGGCTTGAACCAGTTCGTGCTGATGATGAGGACGAGCCGCTCGATGTAGACCGGGTACTTGAAGTCCGCCTGGTCGAGCTTGAGGCTTCCGATTCCGGCGGAGGCCCCGGGGCCGGCCGGGCCCGCGCCCGCGGCGCCGGTGGTCTCCTCGCCGGCGGAGGGGAGGCTCACGGCCGGCGTCGCGGCGGCCCCGGGCCGCGACACGGGCGGCGGCGTGGGTTTCTTCTTCTTGTCTTCCTTGGCCGGAAGCAGGAGCGCGTTCTTCGACGGCCGGGGCGCCTCCTCGACGACCGGCTTCTCGATCTTCGGCTTGGGCGCCGAAGGGGGAGGCGCCGGAGCCGGGGCCTGGACCGGAGCGGGCGCGCGCAGGGATCCCGCCGGCAGGAGCCGGACCGCGACGGCTCTCGGCGCGGCGTAGCGCATCGGGCGGGAGAGGGTCGAGGCGAGCAGCCCGACGAGGACCGCGGCGTGCAGCACGAAGGCGAGGATGGTGGCGGGGCCCCAGGGCGTCTCGTCGTCCCGGCGCTGCGCGAGGATGTTGCCTACGGCGTCCATGGGCCGCCCGCGCTAGGGATCGAGCCTCACTTGCGGGTCGACCCCGTGGTTTCGGTGATCATGCCGAGGCTCTCGATCCCCATCCGGTTGAGCAGGTCGAGCGTCTCGATGACGGTCCCGTACGACAGCCCGCGGTCGGCCTTGAGGAGCACGGATTTTTCCTTGCGCACGCGCAGGATCGCCCGCAGGCGGTCCCGCAGGAGGCCCCGGGCGACCGGCGTCTCGTTGATGTAGTAGAGACCGTCGCGGGAGATCGAGAGGACGATCGGGTCCTCCATCGTCGCGCGCAGGTTGGTGGTCGCCGTCTTCGGCAGGGCGACCGAGATGCCCTGGTGGAGCATCGGCGCCGTGACCATGAAGATGATCAGCAGCACGAGCATGACGTCGACGAGCGGCGTGACGTTGATGTCCGCCAGGTGATCGAAGGGATCGCCGGACTGTCGCTGGAAGGCCATCAGAGCGCCCGGTAGTGGACAGTCGGCAGTCGGCAGGACTCAGGGCGCACCGTCATCAAAGTCACGGACACCTCTAGGTGAAGTTTCGTTCCGCCAGATTGATGAACTCGAGCGAGAAGTCTTCCATTCCGGCGCGCTGCTCGCGCACCTTTCCCATGAAGTAGTTGTAGAAGATCATCGCCGGAATCGCCGCCGCCAGGCCGGCCGCCGTGTTGACGAGCGCCTCGGAGATGCCGGGCGCCACCGCCGCGATGGACGTGGAGCCCGTCTGGCCGATCGCGCGGAACGACTGCATGATGCCCCAGACCGTGCCGAAGAGGCCGATGAAGGGGCAGGCCGACGCGGTGGTCGCGAGGAACGTCATGAAGCGGGTCAGGCGGGACATCTCGACGCCGATGGCGCGCTCGAGGGCCCTCTCGATGCCGGAAATGTTCTTGATCAGGAGCTTTCCCCCCTGGGCGCCGCTGGCGGTCGTCGGCGAGTCGTCGGCGCGGATGGCCTTCACCTGGGCGTCGAGCTCGGCGTAGCCGGCCTTGAAGAGCGTGGTCAGGGGGGTGTCGGCCAGCTCCCCGGCGAAGGTATTCACCTCGGAGAACCGCTTGGATTTGCGGAAGAAGGACACGAATTTCTCCGACTGCCGGGAGACCCGCCGCAGGCGGATGAACTTGGCGAAAATGATCACCCAGGAGACGAACGAGAAGAGCAGCAGGATGCCCAGGACCACCTTGCCGGCGGGCCCGGTTTCCGAGAAGAAAGAGAGGATGGAGGTCTGGCCGGGGAGGTTTTCGGTGGTAACGGGCTGAAAGACGGTCGCCATCATCGGTTTCGACCGTAACATAGGCTCCGAAGAGGGTCAAAGGGAATGGAGCGCCAAAGCCGAGGCGTTGTGCCTCTCGTGAGAAGAATCCTGCGCGCGTTGGCGATCGCCTCGGCGCTCGTCGCGGGGGCGCAGCGCGCCGCGGCGGACCCGGTCGGCACCATGCCCGCCTCGGAGCTCGCGCCTGGCATGAAGGGCTACGGCCTCTCCGATCTCGGCGACGGCAAGGGCATCCAGCGCTTCGAGGTCGAGATCGTCGGGCTCCTGAAGAGCTACGCCCCGAAGCAGGACCTGATCCTCGCGCGCGTCCTCGGCGGCCTGCTCGACCGGACCGGGATCATCGCCGGCATGAGCGGCAGTCCGGTGTACGTCAACGACCGGCTCATCGGCGCCCTGGCGTACGGCTGGCCGTTCTCGCGCGACCCGATCTGCGGCATCACGCCGATCCAGAGCATGCTCGACATCCGCAAGGCCCCGGCCGGGCCGCCGGTCCCGATCGGGGGATCGGCGACGCGCGCGTCCACGTTCGTGCCGGCCTTCCGGGACCGGGATTTCACGCGCCCCTTCGCGTCGCTGCTGGCGCCGTTCAAGGCCGAGCCGTCCTCCGCCGGGCTCGCGGCGCTGCCGCTGCCGGTTTCGCTCTCGGGGACGCTCGCGCCGGGCCGGCTCTTCGGCGATCTCGCCGCGGCGGCTGGCTGGGTGGTGGCGCCGTCGGGGGCGGCTTCGGATTCCGCGCCGCGCGAGAACGAACCCCTCGCGCCCGGCTCGGCCGTGGCGGCGGTGCTGCTCTCCGGCGACATGATCCTGTCGGCCACCGGGACCGTGACGTGGGTGGAGGGCAGCTCGGTGCTCGCGTTCGGGCATCCCTTCCTGTCGATGGGTCCGGTGGACATGCCGATGGCGAGCGCGGACGTCCTGACCGTCCTGCCCTCGCTCTACCGCTCCTTCAAATTCGCGACGACCGGCCCGGTGCTTGGCTCGGTCTCCCAGGACCGCTCGACAGGAATTCTCGGCAGCTTCGGCGGCGCTCCCAAGATGGTCCCCGTGACGATCCGGATGAGCTCGGACGAGCTGCCCGCGCAGACCTTCCGCTTCGAGGTCGTGCACAACTCGATGCTCACGCCCATCCTCCTCGCGGTCGCCATCGACAACGTCCTGACGACGCTCGAGAAGCGGGCGGGCGAGCGCACCATCGTCTGGAAGTCGGCGATCCAGACTTCGGATCGCACCGTGCGCTGGGATTCCGTTTTTTCGGGGCTCACGGCCAAGGACGACGCGGTCGCTTCGCTGGCCCTCCTGACGAACTACCTCATGGCGAACGAATTCCGCGACCTGTCCATCCGCGGCGTCGAGGTCGACATCGCGCACTCCGACCGTCTCCAGAGCGCGCGGGTCGTGCACGTCGAGGCGCAGAAGGAGCGAGTGCGGCCCGGCGACACGGTGCCGATCTGGGTGGACGTCGAAGACTTCCGCGGCGGCCCGCGCCGCGTCGTCATGAACGCGAAGATTCCGGCCGACGCGCCCCCGGGCCCGATGACGGTGTTCGTCGGCGACGGGAGCGCGGCGACCGCGTACGATCTCTCGCTCTTTCCGCCCGATCCGCACTCCCTCGAGCAGGTCCTCGATTTCCTCTCGCGGGTGCGGCCCCCGAACACGCTCAACCTGCTGACGTACCGCACGGCGCCCGGCGCGCTGGTGCAGGGCGAGGCGATGGCGGCTCTGCCGCCGAGCCGCGCGGCCCTTCTCCACGACGGCGCCCCGGGCGACGGCACGCCCGACCTCGGATACCTGAGGCTGCAGGCGGAGTCCGTCGAGCAGCCGGTGCCGGTCGCGGGCTCGGCGCGCCTGATCCTGGAAGTGTTGCCGAGGAATTGGTGAGGCGCGGCCTCCCCGGAATCGCGGCGATCGCCGTCGTCCTCGGTCTCGCCCCGGCGGTTCTCCGCGCGGCGGCGGTGAAGATCTGGGTGTGCGACACCGCCCCGGAGTTCTCGGCGGGAGAGGCGCGGGGGGTCTCCGTCGCCTCCGACGGCACGCTGTTCGTCGGATCCCCGCTCGCCCGGGTCGAAGGCGTCACCGAGCCGGTGATCTTCGCGGCCGCGGCCGGCCGCTCGGGCGAGGTCTTCGTCGCGACCGGCGATTCGGGAAAGGTGCTGCGGATCACGGCCGCGGGCGCCGTCGAGACCGAGGCGAAGCTCGACGAGCAGACGGTCACGGCCCTGGCGATCGGGGCCGACGGCGCGCTCTACGCGGGCGCCTCGCCGGGAGGGCGCGTCTACCGCATCTCGGGCGGCAAGGCGGCCCCGTACTACGACACCAAGGCCCAGTACGTGTGGGCCCTCGCGTTCGACGGGGCGGCGCTCTACGTCGGGACCGGGATCCCGGGCGAGATCCACCGCGTGACGGCCGCCGGCAAGGGAGAGCTCTACCACGCGACGAACGATGCGCACGTGCGCGCTCTCTTCGTGGACTCGTCCGGCCGGCTCTGGGCGGGAACGTCGGGATCGGGGCTCGTGCTGCGCTTCGACCGCGCGGGCCACGCCGCGACCGTGTACGACTCGTCCAAGCCCGAGGTCACGGCCATCGCCGCGGATCGCTCCGGCCGCGTGTGGGCGGCCGTCGGGGCGGCCTCCGACTCCGGCGGTTCGGGTGGCGAGCCCATCAGTCTTCCTGCGGCCCTGCCCCAGCCGAAGGCGTCGAAGCCGGCCAGCCCCGGCGACGAGGACGACAAGACCAGGGCCGAAGTGTCCGTCTCCGTGTCGACGCCCCGCCTGGCGACCTCGCGCGGCTCGGCCCGCGGCGGCTATTCGTCCGAGGTCGTGCTCTTCGACGGCGACGAGCTGCCCCGCGCGGTCTGGACGAGCACGGACGAGATCGTCTTCGATCTCGCGCAGGACCCGACGGGCGGCGGAATACTGGCGGGGACCGGTCCGAAGGGGAAACTATACGCTCTCGGACCCGACTCGTGGTCGCTGTCCCGGACGTTCGACGAGAAGCAGGTGACCGCGCTGGCCGCCGGGACCGTAGGCGTGAACGCGGCGAGCGCCGTCTACCGGCCGGGAGCCGGTCCGGGAACCGGGGAGTACATCTCTCCGGTCAAGGACACGGGCCGCACCAGCCGTTTCGGGGCGTTTCGCTGGGAAGGCGACGCGCCCGGGGGCGCGAAGGTCGAGTTTGCGTTTCGCTCCGGCGAGTCGTCGACTCCCGACTCGACCTGGAGCCCCTGGTCGGCCTGGACGGCGGCGGTGCCCACGGACGTGAAGGCCCCCGACGGGCGCTACCTGCAGTGGAAGGCGCGCCTGACCTCCGCGGGGTCGGCCTCTCCGCGCGTGCGCCGCGTCGAAGCCGCCTACCGCAACCGCAACGCCCGCCCCGTCGTGGAGAGCTTCGCGGCGCTGGAGCCCGCCGAGGTCCTGGCGCGCTCGGGCTCGGGAAGCTCGAACGTCTTCGAGAGCTCGGCCCCGGACGAGAAGGGCATCTTCACGGGGCTCGAAGAGTCGCGCTCGGAGGGATCTCCCCGCAAGCTCTATCGCAAGGGCTATCGCACGCTGCAGTGGAAGGCCTCGGACCCGGACGGCGACGCGCTCGTCTACGAGATCGAATTCCGGCGCGTCGGAAACGCCAATTGGGTGCCGTTGCGCAAGGACGTCCGCGAGACCTTCTACTCGTTCGATGCGAGCTCGCTCCCGGACGGGGACTACGTCTTCCGCATCACGGCTTCCGACGCGGAGTCGAACCCGGGAGATGCGCGGATCGCGTCGCGCGAGTCGGCCCCGGTGCGGATCGACAACACGCCTCCCGCCGTGCGCGAGCTGTCGCGGTCGGCCGGGATCTTCGAGTTCGAGGCCGTGGACGCCGCGTCGCCGATTCTCGAGGCCGAGTACAGTCTGGACGCGAAGAAGTGGGTTCGGATCGAGCCGAAGGACGGCCTCTCCGACTCGCCGAAGGAGTTCTATGCGATCCGGCTCGCGCCCGAGGCGCGCGGCGCGTACCTCCTGGTGCGCGTGACCGACGCCGCCCGCAACGTCGGCGTGGCGTCGTTCGTCGCGCCGTAGGCGGATTGAAGCCGGGATGCCACTCCCGGTTCCAAGTTCCAGGTTCCCGGTTCCGGGTTCGGGACATAATTCGGACTGCATGAAGCGGGCCTTCCGGGCGGCGGTATGGGGGCTGTGCCTCGTCGGCGCCGCCTGCCGGGCGAGGCAGGAGGCCGCGCCGCCGCCGACACCCGCCCCGCGGCCCGCTCCGACCGCCCGGCAGGTGCTCGGGTTCCTCGACGAATCGCACGAGGGGACGCCGGTGGACGGGGGCGTCCTGCAGCGGCGCCTGACGGGGGAGCCCACGACCCTCAACGCGGTCCTGCAGTCGAGCGCGCCCGAGGCCCAGGTGCTCCAGTACGTCCAGCGAAACCTGTTCGACTTCGACGCGCGGCTCGCCCTCGTTCCGGGGCTCGCCTCGCGCCTCGACGTTTCGCCCGACGGCCTCGCGTACACCGTGTCCCTGAACCCGAACGCCGTCTGGGAGGACGGACACCCGGTGACGTCGCGCGACGCCGTCTTCACGATTCGCAAGGTCTCCGACCCGAAGATCCCGTCTCCGGTGTTCAAGCCCGTGTTCGAGGAGATGGAGTCGCTCGAGGCGCTCGACGCGGCCACGTTCCGTGTCCGGTTCCGGAAGCCGTACGCCTTCCGGTCCATGGCCTTCGTGATGCCCCTGCTCCCCGAGCACCGCTTTGCCGGTCAGAATTTCCTGAAGGCGAAGGATAATCGCGCGCCCCTTTCGGACGGGCCGTACCGGGTCGTGTCCTGGAAGGCGCAGGAGTCGATCGAGCTCGAGCGCAACGAGAAGTACGCGGGCCCCCGCGGCCACTTCGACCGCGTCGTCTTCCGCATCGTTCCGGACAACACGACCGCTTATCGGCTCCTGCTCGAGGGCGGCCTCGACGAGGACCAGGTGGACGCGGGCCTGAAGGAGCGCGCCGGCCGCGATCCCGCCTTCGCTTCGTGCTGCCGGCTGGTCGAGTTCTACAACCTCGACTACAACTACGTCGCGCTCAACAACAAGTCGCCCCTGTTCGCCGACGCGCGCGTGCGCCGCGCCATGACCATGCTGCTCGACCGGGCCGCGATCGTCGGCGGCCTGTACCGCGGCTCCGCCCGGATCATCTCGGGACCCTGGGCGCCGGACTCGCCGGCCTACGACGCGGCCGTGCCGCCGCTCCCGTTCGACCCGGCGGCTGCCGCCCGGCTGCTGGACGAAGCGGGCTGGAAGGCGCCGGGGCCCGGGGGAGTCCGGGAGCGCGAGGGGCGCCGTTTCGAGTTCGATCTCCTGGTGTCGGCGGGCTCCGAGATCGGGCGCCAGATCGACGAAATGCTCGCCGCCGAGCTCGCGATGGTGGGCGTCGCCGCGCGCGTGCGCGCCATGGAGTGGGCGGCATTCGTCGAGAGGATCGACGCCGGGGAGTTCGAGGCGGCGTCGCTGGCCTGGTCGGCCGCGGACCCGAACCCCGACCCTTACTACTACTGGCACTCGTCCCAGTGCGCGCCGAAGGGATTGAACGACGGCTGTTACGCGAGCGCGGACGCCGACCGGCTCATGGAGGAGACGCGCCGGGAGGCCGACGCCGGCCGCCGCGCCGCCCTCCTGCATCGCCTGCACCGGATGCTGCGGGACGACGCGCCCGCGATCTTCGTGGTCAACGCCTCGCAGAAGTACGCGTTCCGGCGTCGCGTGCGGGGGCTCGCCACGTCGCCTCTCGGCCTTTCCGGAATCTGGCCGGGCCCGCTCGGCCTGGTGGGCGGGACCCGAACCGGCGCCGGCGCCGTGACGGCCTACGTCCTGCGGCGTCTGCTGCTGGCGGTGCCGACGCTCTTCGGCATCGCGGTCGTCGTGTTCCTGCTGCTGCGCCTGGCGCCGGGCGGACCGGGCGCGGGGGGGGCGGACTCCGTGCGCCGCGTCAGCGGACGCGCGGCCGAGGAGATGCGCCGGCTCTACGGCCTGGATCGGCCGCTGCCGGAACAGTTCGCGCTCTGGATCGGTCGGGTCGCCCGCCTCGACCTCGGCGAGTCCTTCGTCGACCACCGGCCGGTCGCGGAGCGGATCCGGGAGGCCCTGCCGCACACCCTCGCCCTCAACGGGCTGGCCCTCCTGTTCGCCCTGGCGTTCGCCATTCCCCTCGGGGTCGTCGCGGGGGGCAATCCGGAGGGAGCGTTCGACCGGGCATCGGGTGTCGCGCTCTTCGCGCTGTACTCGCTGCCGACGTTCTGGGCGGCGCTCCTGCTTCAGACGCTCTTCTCCGTCAAGCTCCGGTGGCTGCCGCTCTACGGCACCGCGTCCGACACGGCGCCCGCCGGGCTGGCCGGCCTGGCCGACTCCCTCGCGCACCTCGCCCTGCCCGTGACCTGCCTGACCTACGGGACGCTCGCCTTCGTGGCGCGTCTCGTCCGCTCCGGCGTGGCCGAGGCGCGCCGCAGCGACTACGTCCTCGCCGCCCGGGCCCGGGGGGCGTCGCCGCGCCGGGCGCTCTGGGGCCACGCGTTCCGCAATGCTCTCCTCCCGGTGATCACGCTCTTCGGCCTGCTGCTCCCGGCGCTGCTCTCGGGCAGCGTGATCGTCGAAAAGATCTTCGCGTGGCCGGGGCTCGGCCGGCTCTACTTCGACTCGATTCTCGCGCGCGACTATCCGGTGATTCTCGCGCTGTCGCTGCTGTCCGCGGTCGCGACGCTCGCGGCCACGCTGCTCTCGGACATCGCGGTCGCGGCGGCGGATCCGCGCGTGCGCGACGGGGCGGCCGGGTGAACGCCGGTCCGGCACCGGGCGGCCCGCGGCCGGGGCGGCGTCGCGGCTGGCGGAGCCTCCCTGCGAGCGGCCGCGCGGCCCTCGTGGTCGTCGTCCTGCTCTGGCTGCTCGCGGCCTGCTCGCCCTTCTTCGCCGAACGCTCCCGCGCGATCCACCTGGGGGAGCGGTTGCAGGCGCCTTCGCTCGCGCACCCGTTCGGGACCGACGACCTCGGACGGGATCTGCTGGCCCGGGTCGTCGCGGCCACGCCGATCTCGCTGGCGATCGGACTGGTCGCCGCGGCCGTGTCCCTCGTCGTCGGGTTCGCCGTCGGCGCCACGGCAGGGTACTTCGGGGGGGCCGTGGATCTCGCCCTCTCCCGGCTGATCGAGGTGATGCTCTGTTTTCCGGTGCTGTTCCTGCTGCTCGCGCTCGCGGCGTTCCTGCCGCCGTCGCCGGTCACGGTGATCGCGGCGATCGGGCTGACCACGTGGGCGGGCGACGCGCGCTATGCGCGGGCCGAGATCCTGAAGATGCGCGAGCTCGACTACACGCGTGCGGCCCGGACCGCCGGGGCCTCCACGCCCCGCATCCTCGCCCGCCACCTGCTGCCGAACGCCCTGCCCCCGCTCATCGTGTCCGCGGCCTTCGGCGTGGGCTGGGCGATCCTCGCCGAGGCGTCGCTTTCGTTTCTGGGCGTCGGGTTGCCCGCGCCGGCGGTGTCCTGGGGAGGCATCCTGTCCTCGGCCCCCAACTGGATCGAGGAGGCATGGTGGATCGCGCTCTTTCCGGGGCTCGCGCTCTTCCTGACCGTGTCCGCCTATAATCTGCTGGCCGAAGGGCTCCGCACGGTGGCGACCGAAGGCGGGAGGAACGCATGACGGAGCGCATCGCCGTCTATCCCGGGTCCTTTGATCCCCTGACGAACGGGCACCTCGACATCCTGGCGCGCGCCCGGCGGCTGGCGGACCGCGTCATCGTCGCGATCCTCGAGCAGGACCAGAAGACGCCGCTGTTCTCGGTCGAAGACCGGATCGGCATGATCCGCGGGATCGTCGGCGGAGACTCCTCGATCGCCGTGGCCTCGTTCTCCGGCCTGCTGGTGGAGTTCGCCATGCGCTCCGGGGCGACGATCATCGTCCGGGGCCTGCGCGCCGTGTCCGACTACGAGTACGAGCTCCAGATGGCGCTGATGAACCGCCGCCTGGCGCCCTCCGTGGAAACCGTGTTCCTCATGGCCAAAGAGGAATACTCGTACGTGTCGAGCCGGCTCGTGAAGGAGCTCGCGCGCCTCGGCGGTGATGTCACCGGACTCGTGCCCAACATCGTCCGCCAGCGGCTGGCCGACCGGTTTTGACGCTGCGGGCGGTCGCGACGGATCTGCGCGTCCGGTACTCGGAGACGGACCAGATGGGCATCGTGTATCACTCCCACTATCTCGTCTGGTTCGAGATCGGACGGACCGAGTGGTGCCGCGCGGCCGGCCTCCCGTACGCCGAGATGGAGCGCTCGGGGCTCTTCATCCCGGTCACGCGCGTCGAGTGCGCCTTCCGGCGGCGCTCGAGCTACGACGACCCGATCCGCATCGTGACGCGGATGGGAGAGCTCGGGAGCCGCGGCTGCACGTTCCGTTACGAGGTCCTGAACCCCGCGCAGGACCTGCTGGCCGAGGGCGCCACGCGGCACGTGTTCACCGACGCCTCGGGCAAGCCGGTTCGCGGCGCGGCGGCCGTCATCGAAGGGCTCGAGCGGTTTCGCGCCTCGACCCCCTGAGCGGGAGTCTGCCGAAATCTTGCGGACGAACCTTGCGGGCGCTCCCCGGACGCGATAAGACTCCTCCAACTCTTCACGTACCGAACGACAGGAGGGTCGAATGCCTCTCGGCAAAAGGGCTTTTGCGGAGTTTCTGGGCACGTTCTGGCTGGTCCTGGGCGGGTGCGGCAGCGCGGTGCTCGCGGCGGCGTTTCCGGGTCTGGGGATCGGTTTCGCCGGAGTCGCGCTCGCCTTCGGCCTGACTCTCCTGACCATGGCCTTTGCCATCGGCCCCATCTCGGGGTGCCACATCAACCCCGCGGTGACGGTCGGACTCGTGGCGGGAAAGCGATTTCCGGCCTCCGAGCTCGTTCCCTACGTCGTCGCGCAGGTGCTCGGAGGCGTGGCCGGCGCGGGCGTCCTGTATCTCATCGCGAGCGGGAAGGCCGGCTTCGACCTCGCCGGGGGATTCGCCTCCAATGGCTACGGCGAGCATTCGCCCGGCGGCTACGGGTTGTCCGCGGCCTTCATCTGCGAAGTCGTGATGACCTTCATGTTCCTGCTGGTGATTCTGGGCGCCACGGACAAGCGCGCCGCGGCCGGTTTCGCCCCGATCCCGATCGGCTTCGCCCTGACCCTCATCCACCTCATCAGCATCCCGGTGACCAACACGTCGGTGAATCCCGCGCGGAGCACGGGACCGGCGCTCTTCGTCGGCGGGTGGGCCGTTGGCCAGCTCTGGCTCTTCTGGGTCGCACCCATCCTGGGAGCCGCCGTGGCGGGCCTCGTCTACCGCGCGGCTTTCGCGAAGGACTGACGCCGCCTCAGCGCCGCCGGCCGTAGCGGGCGATGGTCCACAGGATCTTGTGGCCCGCCCGCACGGTCCCGGCGATCGTCCCGCTGATCTTCGACACGCCGACGCGCCGGCGGTACGAGACCGGGACCTCGACGACGGAGAGGCCTTCGCGAAGGGCCTTGACCTGCATCTCGCACGTCCAGCCGAAGTCGACGTCCTCCATGCCGAGCCGCCGGTAGGCCTCCCACCGGATCGCACGGAACGGGCCGAGATCCGTGTACCGGTGGCCGAAGATCGCGCGGATCAGGGCGCAGGCGAGGGCGTTGCCGAAGCGGGCCTGCGGCAGAAGAGCCCCGGGCTCGCGCCTGCCGGCCACGCGCGCCCCGATCGCGAGGTCCGCGCCGGCGGCGATCGCCGCGAGCAGGTCGGGCATTTCTTCGGGGTGGTCCGAAAAGTCCCCGTCGAGAAAGACGAGGACGTCCGGCGGCTTCTCCTCGAGCGCGCGGACGCCCGCCAGGCACGCGCTGCCGTAGCCCCGGCGCTCCTCGCGCACGAGCCGGACCGGGAGGTCCCGCGCGACCCCGTCCGTGCCGTCGGTCGAAGCGTTGTCGACTACCACGATCTCGTCGGCGATGCCGGACGGAATCGCCCGGACCACGAGCGGCAGCGACAGCCTCTCGTTGAAGACCGGGATGATCACCGCCACGCGCGGGCGGACACCGCCGGCGCTCACGGCAGGGGGCGAGCCGGCAGGCGGCCGGCGACGAGCGTCGCGGCGAGGCCGGCGAAGATCAACAGGCCCGCGACGATCGTCTTCGGCGTCAGGGCCTCGCCGAGGACCGCGACGGCGAGCACCGTCGAAATCAGCGGCTGCAGGAACACGTAGAACGCGACGCGCGAGGCGTGGGTCCGGGCGAGCGCCCAGGAGTTGAGGAGATACGGAAAGACCGTGCAGAACAGGATCACGCTGCCGAGACACGCCCAGGCGGCCGGCGTCACGCGGGCCGCGTCGAAGCGGAGAAGGTCCGGCAGCGCGACGAGGACGATCAGGATCGCCCCGTAGCGGAAGACTGCCGCGGTGAACGTCACGACGCGGTAGTGGGCGAGCACCGGACGCGAGAGGACGAGGTACAGCGAGTAGGAGCTGCAGTTGGCGAGCAGGAGCAGGTCGCCGCGCAGCGAGGCGCTGCCCCAGTCGAAGCGCTGGGCGTTCAGAAGGGCCAGGGCGCCGGCTCCGGCGAGGAGGATCCCGGCCGTCGCGCGCCGGGTGAGCCGCTCGCGGCCGAGGACGACCGCGGCGCCGAGGGTGAAGACCGGGATGGTGGCCGTGAGGATCGTCGTGTTGATCGCGGTCGTCAGGAAGAGGCCGAAGATGAAGAGGACCTGGTTGAACGAGACGCCGAGCAGGCCGTAGAGGAAGATACGGGGACGGTCGGCCGCGCGGATCTTCTCCGGGTCGTGGAGGCGCCGGATCACGTCGAGCAGCACGGCGGCGGCCGTCACCCGGAAGGCGGCGAAGAGAAACGGCGGGATGGACGAGAGCGCGATCTTTCCGAGGATGGGAAAGAGCGCGAACCCCACCTGCGCTCCGGCCAGCGCGGCGTGGATCTCCCAGCGGCCGGGCTCGGCGCGGGGCGTCACGCGAAGGGCAGGGACGCGACGAGGACGGGCCGCTCCGGGGCGCCGGGCGCCGTCAGCGTCGCCCCTTCGGGGACGTCGCGAAAAGCGAAACCGAGGCCGATGGCGCCGAAGCGGGGGGAGACCACGGAGCTCGTGACCCGGCCGAGCTCGAGATCGGGCTTTTCCGCGCCGTGGAAGGCCGTGCCCGGCGGCACGGGGCCGCCCGGGAATCGAAAGTCCGACGAGGCGGCGATTGACGCGTCCGTACGTGCGCTGGCGAGCCACGATCTCCTGGCCGACGTAGCAGCCCTTGGTCGTCGAGATGGCCGGCGCGAGCCCTACCTCGTCGGGAAGGTTCGTGCCGTCCGCGTCCGTGCCGAAGCGCGGGCGCCCGGACTCGACGCGGAGGATCTCGGCGGCCTCGCCGGAGACGGCGGCGGATCCGGCTTCCGACAGCAGGCGGTCGAGCTCTTCCCGGCCCTCGGCGGGGGCGAGAATCCCGGCGGCGAATTCGCCGTGTTCCGGAAGGCGCAGAGCCCGTTCGGGAGTCGGAAAACCGGCCGCGTCGGGGCCGTACAGCCCGAGGAGAACGAAGCCATCCGACACGTCCGCGACCGCGACTTTCTGGAACACGGCGTATTTGCCGAGGTGAGAGGCGACCGCGGAACGCACGTCGCGGGGCACGAGCAAGAGGAGCCGGTCGCCCTGCGCGGCGAGCCAGCCGAAATAGAGGAGCTTTCCTTTCGGCGTCAGGCCGGCGGCGGGACGGGCCTCGCCGGGTCCGAGGCCCCGGACGTCCTGCGTGAGCTGCCCCTGGAGAAAAGCGGCCCGGTCGGCGCCTTCGACGGCGAGGACGCCCGCGGAGCGGAACCGGTGCGCGAGCCCGGCGCGGGCGCGCGCATAGCCGGCGAGCGCGTCCGGCGGCATGCCGCGGGTCCCCGTCACGGCCGGGGCTTACTTCGGAACGATCTCGGCACGCACCCGCACCTTCGGCGAGTCCGCCGCGTCGAGCGTCCGCATCCGCGTCGAGACGCGGATCGCGTCGTCGATCTGCCCGGCGTCCACGGTGCCGCCGTGGTCGCCGTCCTTGACGACCTTGCCGGCCTTGTCGAGGACCTCGACCCACACGCGGACCTTGCAGTCGCGGGTGCCGCGGTTGTCCACGCGGAACTCCCACCAGAGCCACGAGTGGTCGTCGTGGTCCTTCGTCCGGGCCTTCTCGATGTCGTCGGCGTCCGGGTAGTTTCGGACCTGCACGGCGCGGACCGTGCACTTCTGAAAGGTGAAGTCGAGAACGGCGTCGCCGTGGCGGGGAAACGGTATCGTCTTTTCGAAGCGCCCGTCCTGGGCTCGCGCCGCGGCCGCCACGAGCAGGAGGAGGGCCGTTCCGGCGAGGAAGCGTGTCCGCATTTCCACCTCCCGAATGCGGGGCAGCGTATCATTGCGCGGCGTGACGGAACCCGAGGACCGGCCGGAGCTCCACGTGATCGACATCTTCGTGATGTCGGTCAAGTGCGGGAACTGCGACGGCTACCAGACGATCGTCAAGTTTCGCAAGGCGGGAGACAAGAACGTGTACACCTACGAGTGCGAGAACGAGGTGTGCGACCCGAACGTGACGCGGACCCTGATCGAGGTTCCGAAGCACCTCGACAACTCGACGCGGCGGGCCGAAGAGCTTCCGTACTACACCCGCGAGGAGGGCGGCGAGCCGCCCGAGTAGCCCCGCGGGCCCCGCCGGCGCGGCCCTCCGGGATCGCATACAATGGGAACTTCGTGAGCCTGCAACCGGCCAGGCAGGACCGGGCGGGGATCGCCCCCGACCTCCTGCAGCGCCTCCAGAAACGCCTCGCCGACTCTCCCGCCCTGGGGTGGCTTTCGCCCCGGTTGGAGGAGCTGTCGCTCGACCACTGCGTTCTGCGCCTGCCTTACCGGGAGAGCATCACGAACGGCTCGGGGACGATCCACGGCGGCGTGCTGGCGGCGCTCGCGGACTCGGCCGTGGCGTTCGCCCTGGCCACCAACTTCGACGGAAAGATGGGATTTGCAACGACGGATCTGACGATCCACTTCCTGCGCCGGGCCCGGACCGAAGTCCGCGCCCGCGCACGAATCATCAAGAAAGGGAAGCGGGTCAACGTGGGAGAGGTCGAGATCGTGGATGACGCCGGCCGGGAAGTGGCCCGGGTGCTGGCGTCCTTCGTGCTCACGACCTCCGCGTTCGACTACGCGCCGGAAAGAGAAGGAAAACCATGATGGACGACACCGTTCCGTTCCCGGCGGCCGAAGCTGCCGAGCCGGAGAGAAAGACGAGGCGCCGCCGCGGCGGCGCGCGGCGACACAAGGCATTCGCGGGCGCACCCGCACCCGCCGACGAGGCGGCCGCGGCGCCGGCCGCGCCCGCGCCGACCCCGTCGATGAGCGCGCCGATGAGCGTCTCCTCGACCCCGCCGCCCGCCCGCGTGACCGTGGACCAGCGGCTCTCGCTGTTCATCGATTTCGAGAACATCGCGCTCGGCGTGCGCGACGCCCAGTACAAGAAGTTCGACATCCACCTCGTGCTCCAGCGGCTGATCGAGAAGGGGAGGATCGTGTTCAAGAAGGCGTACGCCGACTGGACGCGCTACTCCGAGTACAAGCGCGAGTTCCACGAGGCCGCCATCGAGCTGATCGACATCCCGCAGCGCAACTACTCCGCGAAGAATTCGGCCGACATCCGGATGGTCGTGGACGCGATGGACCTCGTGGCCTCCAAGGGGCACATCACGACCTTCGTGATCTGCTCGGGGGACTCCGACTTCTCGCCCCTCGTCTCGAAGCTCAAGGAGAACGACAAGAGCGTCATCGGGGTCGGGGTCAAGAACTCCACGTCGAATCTGCTGATCTCCAACTGCGACGAGTTCATCTTCTACGAGGACCTGGTGCGCGAGACCCACGCGATGCCGTCGATCGACAACCTGCCGAAGAAGAAGCAGGAAGTCTTCCGGCTCGTCGTGGACTCGGTCCAGGCCCTGCGGCGCGAGAACTACGACGTCATCTGGGGTTCGATGGTCAAGCAGACCATGCAGCGCAAACAGCCGTACTTCAACGAGTCCTACTACGGTTACAAGTCGTTCTCGGAGCTGCTCCAGGACGCGGAGCGGGCCGGCCTGCTGACGATGAAGAAGGACGCGAAGAGCGGGGGATACGTCGTCTCGGCGTAGCGGTGCCTGCTAGGGGCGCTTGAGGACGAGCCGGTCCGGCGTTCCGGCCGGCTGGCCGATCGTGGCCCGGACCTGCAGGGTCACGAAGTCGGCCGCTCCCGACAGGTCCCACACGAGATTGTGGAATCCCCGCAGCGAGCTGTCGGGGCCCGGGTGGATGGCCTTCGAGAGGGCGTCCGTGCCGCGGCCCGCGGCGTACTCGGGCGAGAGGAAGACGTAGGACAGGAATCCGCTCGCGTTGACGCCCGCCTGGATCAGGAAGTCCGGATCGAGCGCCTCGAGCAGGAGGTAGCTCGTCTGATCGGCGGCGGCCTTCTGGCCCTCGACCGCGCGCCAGGTCCGGTCGCGCCGGGGGACCCAGGGGGCGAACGGGATGAAGTCGAGCGAGACCGGCGCGCCGCGGGGGGAGCGCGACAGGGCGGCGGCGATCTCGCGCACCCGCCGGCCGCCGTCCGGCACGGTGAGATATCCCGCGCCCGCGCCCCCGTGGCCGGGATCGGTGAGCACGACGCCGGCGGCCACGATGGCCCCGGAGCGGTCGGTCTCGAGGAACACCTCGCGCAGGGCCGGGCGTCCCGGCGGATCCCCGATCGTGGTCGGCTGGCGCGCTTCCCATCGGCCCGTGAGGTCGAGCGACCAGGGCTCCGGCGTCGCCACGGCTTCGGGGGCGGCGGCGTCCATGGTGCCGGACGGGCTGCGGCCCCAGAAGAGCACGGCGATGATCACCAGAAGCGCCAGGGCGCCCCCGAGCATCAGGTACGAACGCGGGACGGACTTGAGCAGGGCGGCATACGAAGGCCCCGCCGGGGCGGCGGGGGCGTCGGTCGGAGGCCGGTCGCCCGACGGCGACCGCTCCAGCGTCTTGTGGCACTTGAGGCACTTGGCCGACGGGATCTGCGTGAACCCGCAGTGCGGGCAGGTGACCCAGGCCATGACCCTAGTGTACCGGGGCGGACGTCAGGAGTCAGTAGCCGAAGACACAGGGCCGGCTTCTAGCAGGTTGCTGAAAAAGGGTGTGGGATGGCGGGTGTAACCGCCGCGAGTACGCGGCGTTCTCGCTGCCGGGGGTCTGCCTTCGGTGGTCGAGAACCGAGCGCCGTGGGGTCAGATGAAAGGAAGCGCGACGACGGCGATGCGAGAGCATCGTCGAGGAGCGATGACGCGGTGGTTTGAGGGGCGCTCGACGCGCCCACGGGAGCGAAGAGTGGTTCCCGGCTTGAGCGCAGCAGCTACCGTTAAGGGCTCCGGTAGCGGAGACTCTCGGCCGCCGTTCGCGAAGCGAACGCCTGCGGCCGAAAGCCCCGGACACGACGCACGCATCCATTTTTCCGCAGCCTGCTAGATCTCCCGGAAGAAGAACCGGTCCAGCACGGACATGCGCTCGGCGAGCTGCTTCGGATCCGGATCCATCAACCACAGCGCGGCGTTGATGGAGGAGGCGAGCGAGTTGCCGTCCTGGGGCGTGAAGCAGAAGCCGATGATCTCGTTGCCGCCCTTGACGGCCACGGTGGGCGCCGAGATGACGGCCTGCGACAGGATCCGGCCGTAGTAGCCGTGGTCCCGTCCGAAGGAGAAGATCTGGTTGGCCGAGCGGCGCTCGGTGACCGCGATCCGGCGGTTCGCGTGGAGCCGCGCGAGGACCTGCTCCCTCGTCGTGGGACGCGACACCTCGAGGTCGAACCAGAGCGAGTGCATGTACTGGGTGTTGAGCTTCATCGCCGACGAGAAGATGGGCGGCTGCCAGCCGATCGTCGAGAGCAGCGCCGACGCGTCGCGCGCGTGATGCGTCCCGAACTCCGGGTCGTCGTGCTTGCCCGCCGACGGCGCCGGGGCGAAACCCGCGTCCTGCGAGACGTCGTTGGCGCGGCGCATGCACACGAAGCGGCCCTTCGTCAGGATCCGCGCGCCCGAGTCGTCGCTGCCGAGGGTCTTGATCAGGCACGAAATGTTGTGGGTGTTGCAGGAGACGATCTGGAGGAACCGGTCCTTGCCGGGCACGAGGGCCTCGTCGTTGATGCCCATCGCGTACATCTTCCCGAACCCGAACTCGCTGCCCTGGGCGAGGAAGCCCTTCGGGCCCGTGATCTTCTCGTACACCTTCTTGTTCTCGTTGCCGGCGGGCGTGCAGTCGATGACGACCGTGGCGCGCTCGAGGGCCGCGCCGGCCTCGCCGGAGACCTTGTGCCCGAGAGCCTCGAAGTCGGCGACCTTGTCGCTGTCCACCGCGAGCTTCGCGCCGCGCTCGATCAGGTGGTTGACCTTGGCGCGCTCGGTCGTCATGGGCGTGCGCTTGTGGAAAGTGACCTCGTCGATGCCGAGGTGCTTGCCGAAGTCGGTGAACAGGCCGATCAGCGGCTCGCCGATCGTTCCGGTGCCGACGACGTGGATGATTCTCTTCATGGCGCTCTCCTTGTTGTCGTGCGATCGGGCCCTCGCGCGGAGGGTGCCTGGGAGACGGCGGGAAGGATACGATGAGAACGGCGATTCGCCAACCGGAGGGCAACAGGTGACAGGCAGGCTGCGCTCGGTCGTCTTCCGCGGGCCCGCCGGGGCCCTCGAGGGGCTCTGGAAGGAGCCCGCGCCCGCGGGACCCCGACGGGGCGCGGCGGTCTTCGGCCACCCCCATCCGCAGCATGGCGGCACCATGCACAACAAGGTCGTGTACCGCGCGGTCCAGGCGCTGACGCGCTCGGGCTACGCCACGCTGCGCTTCAATTTCCGGGGCGTCGGCATCTCGGAGGGGCGTTACGACGCGGGCCGCGGCGAGGTGGAGGACTTTCGCGCGGCCCTGGACGAGGCCGAGCGCTCGGAGGGGCTGCCGCTCGTGGCGGGAGGATTCTCCTTCGGATCGGCCGTGGGGCTGAAGGCGGCCGCCGGCGATCCGCGCGTGGAAGCCTTCGTCGCCGTCGGTCTGCCGCTGGCGACCGAGTCCGGACGCCTGCTCCCGCGTCCCGGCGTGCCCGCCCTCTACGTCGTGGGCGAGCGCGATGCGTACGGCCCTCCCGAGGAGCTCGCGCGCTTCGTCGGGGATTCCGGCAGGATCGTCGTGGTTCCCGGCGCGGGGCATTTCCTGGAAGGAAGTCTCGAGTCCCTCGGGGAGGTCATCGAGGATTTTCTGCGCGGGGTTCCCCGCCGGAGCGTCGTCCGGCCCGCGGCGGAAGAGGCCGCGCCATGACGGCGCCGGCTCTCTCGGAAACGGCCCGCGCGGACCTGCTCGCCCTGGCGCGCGGGACCCTGGAGGCGCACTTCCGGGGCAGCGCGCCGCCCCGCCTCGCCTCGGACCGGGCCGAAACGTTCGGCGAGCCGCGCGGCCTCTTCGTCACGCTGCGCAAGGGCGGGGAGCTTCGGGGCTGCATCGGGACGCTTTCGCCGACCGGAGACCTCACGCGCTGCGTGTCGGAATACGCCCTGCGGGCGGCGTTCGAAGACCCGCGTTTCGCACCGCTCGAGGAACGGGAGCTTGCGTCCTGCTCGATCGAGATCTCGGTCCTCTCGGCTCCCCGTCCCATCGAGGGCCCCGCGGACGTCGAGATCGGCCGGGACGGTCTCATCCTCGAAGCGCGCGGCCGGCGAGGGCTGCTGCTGCCCCAGGTGGCCGAGGAGTGGGGATTCGACGCCGAGCGGTTTCTCGCCGAGGTGGCGCGCAAGGCGGGATTGCCGGCCGACGCGTGGCGCCAGCCGGAGGCGCGGCTCTGGGCCTTCGGGGCCGAGGTTTTCTCCGAATGAAGGGGATCGGAAACCGCCAGAAGAAGGGCGTCGTGCCGCGCGCGGCGCGCGGCGGGGTCAGGCGGGCGCCGGCGCCGTCCGCAGCGAGGGCGAATAAAGCAGGAGCGCGGTGGCAACCGCCGCGTTCAAAGAATCCACGGGGGCCCGCATCGGGATCGTGAGACGGCGGTCCAGGTACCGGTAAGCCCCGGCGGGCAGGCCGCCGCCTTCGGCGCCCACCACGAGGACCGCGCGGGGATCGAGTGCCGCCGCGAAGACGTCCTCGCCGCCCGCGGCAACCGCCCCGCAGATCGGCCGTCCCGCCGCCCTCGCGTCCGCGGCGAACGGCTCGAAGGACACGCGTCCCGAGACCGGCACGCGCAGCACGCTGCCGGCGCTCGCGCGCACGGCGCGCGGGTGGAAGAAGTCGGCGCTGCCGGGCGCGCCGAGCACGCCGGCGGCTCCGGCCGCCTCCGCCACGCGCACGATCGCGCCGAGGTTGCCGGGGTCCTGGATGCCGAAGACGAACACGACCGGGCCCGGGCGGCCGAGGATCTCGTCGACCGGCACGTCGCGCCGCCGCGCGACCGCGAGCAGGTGCTGGGGCGTGCGCGAGTCGGCGAGGCGCTCGAGCACGGCGCGCGACACCAGCCGCGGATGCGCCGACGTCAGCGCCGCGAGACGTCCGGGCTTGATGCTCGCGTCGTGGAGCAGGTGATCGAGCGCGACGCCGGCCGCGACCGCGTCGAGGATCGTCTTCTCACCCTCGAGCAGCAGGTGCGTGCGCGCCTCGAGGCCGCGGGCGATCTCGCGGATCAGCGGGTTCGCGGGCGACTCGATCGCGGGCACGCGCTCCATGCTATAACCGCGCGCGATGAAAACGCTCCGCGGGAAGGCCGCTCTCGGCGCCGCCCTGGAGCACGTCGCGACCGGCTCGCCCGCCTCGGCGTTCTGGACTTTCCCGGCCATGATCGCCGCCGCGTTCGTCGTGGCCTGGGGGGCGGAGGCCGCCGAGTTCCTGATGTCGCAGGGCCTCGCGCTCGCCCTGCTCGCGCTCATCCAGACGATGCCCGAGTTCGCGGTGGAGGCCGTGATCGCGTGGAAGGCCGGCAAGAACCCCGACATGGTCCACCTGGCGATCGCCAACTTCACGGGGAGCCTGCGGCTCCTGACGGGCTTCGGCTGGCCCATGATCTACGCCGTCGCGGCGTACTCCTCGCGCCGCAGGCGCCGCCGCCCGCTCGGGGCGATCGCGCTTCCCGACGACCACGCGATCGAGGTGCTGGGGCTGCTGCCGCCTCTCGCGTATTTCGTGATCGTCTGGCTCAAGGGGAACCTGTCGCTGGTGGACTCGGCGTTCCTCGTGACGACCTACGTCGTGTACCTCGCCGTGCTGCTCCGGATGCCGCCGCGCGAGGAGATGATCGAGGAGGAGGAGGAGGTGCCGGCCGTGTCGCGCTGGGCGTTGTCCTTCTCCGGATGGAAGCGCTGGGCCGCCGTCCTGGGACTCTTCGTCGCCGGCGGCGCCGTCATCTTCGTCGTGGCCGAGCCGTTCCTGGCATCCATGATGGGCCTCGCGGCGAGCCTGGGGATCTCGCAGTTCGTCTTCATCCAGTGGGTCGCGCCCTTCGTGTCGGAGTTTCCCGAGAAGACCTCGGCGTTCGCGTGGGCGCGGCGCATCACGCGGGCGCCGGTCGCCCTGATGAACATGGTGTCGTCCAACATCAACCAGTGGGGCGTCCTGTCCGGGCTGCTCGCGGTGATCTACTGCGTGAGCCACGGCGACACGTCGGCCCTGCCGTTCGACGAGTTCCAGCGCCTGGAGATCCTGCTGACCATCCTGCAGGCGTTCCTCGGGTGGATCTTCCTGGCGTCCATGAGCTTCGAGGCCTACGAAGCGGTCGGGCTCTTCGCCCTGTGGCTCATCCAGTTCGTGGTGCCGTCGCTGCGCCACGACATGGTATGGGTGTACGCCGCCTGGATCGTCGTCGAGCTCGGGCTGGTCGCGTTCGGCAGGAAGCGGATAAAGGCGTTTGCGGCATTCGGGCGGGCGTGGAAGGGGCGGCGATGACCGACTTGAGGCTTTCGAAGAGAATCTCGGCCCTGACGCCGTCGTCGACGACGGCCGCGGGAAAGAGGGCCAAGGCGCTGGCCGCGTCGGGCGTGGACGTCGTGGATTTCTCGATCGGGGAGCCCGACTTCGCGACGCCGGACTTCGTCGGGCGCGCCGGCGTCCGCGCCATCGAGGCGGGGCGGACCAAGTACACCGACGTGGCGGGCGAGGCCGCGCTGCGCGACGCCATCGCCGCCAAGTACGTGCGCGAGCAGGGGGCGGCCGCCGGGAGGGAAAACGTCATCGTGACGGCCGGCGCCAAGCAGGCCGTCTTCAACGTCTGCGAAGCGATCTTCGACGACGGCGACGCCGTGGCGCTCTTCTCGCCGTACTGGGTGTCGTTTCCCGAAATGGTGCGGCTCTCCGGCGCCCGGCCGGTGTACGTCCGCACCGAGCTTTCGGCGGGGTGGCGGCCGACGGCGGCGGCGCTCGAAGCGGGCCTCTCCGGTCCCGTGCGCGGCGTGATCCTGAACTCGCCCAACAACCCCACGGGCGCCGTCGTGGACGCCGCCGAGCTCTCGCGGATCGTGGACTGGTGCGCCTCGCGCGACGCCTGGCTCGTCTATGACGAAACCTACGACCGCTTTCTCTACGACGGCCGGCGGCATGCCTCGGCGGCGGCGATGCGCTCCCGGTACGAGCGCATCGTCGTCACGGGCGCGGCCTCGAAGACGTGGGCCATGACGGGCTGGCGCCTGGGCTGGGCTCTGGGCCCGCCCGCCCTGATCACGGCGATCGGCTCGTACCAGAGCCACACCACGTCCAACGCGTCGTCCATCTCGCAGGCCGCGGCCCTCGAGGCCCTGACGGACGTCACGGCCACGTCCGACGCGGTCGCTTCGATGCTGGCGCACTACGACGAGCGGCGGAGGACGATGGTCGAAGGGCTGGGCGCCGTCGAGGGGGTGCGGTGCCCGAGCCCGGAGGGCGCCTTCTACGCGTTCGCCGACGTGTCCGCGCTCTACCCGCGAAAGCGAATCGCCGGCTCCGCGGCCTTCTGCGACCGCCTTCTTTCGGAGGCGCACGTGGCGGCGGTCCCGGGCGACGCCTTCGGCGACGACGCCTGCGTGCGGTTCTCCTTCGCCACGGACATCGAGCGGGTGCGCGAGGGCGTGCGCCGCTTCGCGGCCTGGGCCCGCAGCTAGAACGCGGCGGGAGAGGGCGGCGAGACCGGCGCGACGGTGACGCGGATCTTCGCGGCCGCCGACAGGGCGGGGCGCGCGCGGGGCTCGAGAAAGCCGATGTACGACCCCCAGGCCGCGACGCGGGCGGCCGACCGCAGCCACAGCACGCCGAACTGGAGCACGAAGAGCAGCGCAATCGCGGGCGGGGACACGGCCGGCATCTCCCACGTCACCGCGAAGAGGCCGAGGACGGCGGCGCCGCCGAGGGCGAGCCAGAACGTCCAGAGGCCGAGGGCCCGGAGCCAGGATCCGGACAGGGCGCGTCGGGCGAAGCCGTAGGCGCGCCAGGCGCCGATCGCCGGGGAGTAGCGCCGGGCTGCGCGCGCGAAGTCGTACAGCAGCGACAGCGCCGCGAAGATCAGGATCGCGCCGAGGGCCAGGATCCAGAAGGTGGCGCGGCGGACCGCCGCGTCGGGCGGCGCGTTCTCGAGGAGATGCTTCCGGGCGGCGAATCCGCCCCCGAGCCAGGCGCCGAGAGAAAGTCCCGCCGCCAGGGCAAAGAGAAGGAGGCACTTGACGTTGTGCCAGAAGTTGCGCCGCGCCGGCTCGAAGAGCTGGCCGAACCCGAAGGGGCCGCGGCCGAGCACGACGACGATGCCGCCGGCGAGGAACATCTGGAGGACGAGGCCGACGAGCCCCGCGTTCAGCGCCGTGCGGTGCGTCGCGGCGAAGGCCGCGTCCTTTTCGCGCATGAGGTCGAAAAAGTCGGTCGGAGCGAACGTCGGATGGTTGCGGATGAAATGGTCGCCGGCGAGCGTGCCACCCATCGTCTGGTGCGAAGATCGGGAAGAGCGGCGCCGCCCCCGTCACGCCGAGCGCGGCCGTCACCAGCGCGAGCAGGAGGATGAGCTTGCCGTGCGACAGGGACGCGAACCCGGCGGCGATGGGACCCTTCTTCCCCGTCATGCGAGCGCCCACAGCAGCTGCGTCCACGCCCCCACCAGGTAGGCCGCCCATCCCGAGTACTTGACCGCCGCCCGCGATCCGAGCGTCTTGGCGGCGCCCTTCCCGGTGCGCAGCACCTTCGAGTCGTTCAGGTGGTTCCAGTCCCAGACGTTGCGGCGTTCGGGATCCGCCACGGCGTAGGCCAGGCGGTACTTGTAGCGGATCCGGTACCGGACCCAGCTCGCGTTGGCCGGCAGGTCGCGTTCGACGACGGTGCCGTCGGTGAAGACCAGGCGCGCCTTCGCGCCGTGCTCCCACTGGCCGGTGTTCCCGAAGAGGACCACCGTGCTATAGGCCTTCTTGTCGTCGTCGTCCTTCGGATGCTTCGCCTTCTTCTCCCCCGGGGGGACGATCGCGCCGTCGTCGTACGTCACCTTCTTGCCGTCCCGCTCGAAGACGCCGTAGTCGCCTTCGGCCTTCTGGCTCCGGGCCGAGACCACCTGCCAGTCGAGCAGCGAGCGCCCGTCGATCACGTTGCGCCGGTAGGTCGAGAGGTCCCGTCCCGAGACGCGTTCGAACGTGTCGAAGAAGTCGTTCGTGTTCGGGTGGCGAAAGGACCACTGCTCGAAATACGCGCGCTGGGCGCGCGTGAAGGTCTCGGTGCCGAGGTCGTTCTGGAGCTGCGCCATGAAGAGGCCGACCTTGGGATACGAGTTGATTCCGTAGGACGCGTTGGAGGCGTAGCACCAGGCGCAGCGCTGGATGGGGTCGAGGTTGGCCAGGTGGGCGTACTCGCCGTGGGCGAGGGAGATCGCGTCGGTGCCGATGCCGCCCGGGAGCTGAATCGTGTCGCGCGGCCCGTACGCCAGGCCCATCGCGCGGTTCTCGGAGTCGGTGTTGAGCCCTTCGTCCAGCCAGGATTCCTCGAACTCGTTGGAGCCGACCATGCCGTACCAGTACTGGTGGCCGTACTCGTGGATCGTGACGAGCTCGACGGCGCGGACGCGGTTCAGGGGCCAGCGGCTGAAGTCATTGCCGAATCCGCCCGTGATGAACGTCGGATACTCCATGCCGCCCGAGCCCTCGCCGTCGTCCGGCGGGTCCACCACGGTGAGCGTCTCGTACGGGTACGCGCCGTACCAGAGGCCGTAGAACGAGATTCCCTCGATGATCGAGCGGATGTAGCGCTCGCGCACGCGCGAGCCGGGTTGGAGCAGCAGCCGGCAGGAGATCGGCTTGAGGGCGATCGCGGCCTCCGTCATGCCGAGCTCGCGGGCCGCCTTCGCGGCCCAGCCGGCGGGAACGTCCCGGGCGGGGTCGAACGTGAACTCGGTCACGAGAAAGCGGGGGTCCGCCGTCCAGGCGAAATCGTGGACGTTCTTCTGCACGTAGCGGTAGGTCGTGGTCGCGCCGTTCTTCGTTTCGGAGACGCGCTTGCCGGTGGCGCCCACGACGAACTTCGAGGGGACCGTGAAGGAGACGTCGAAGTTGCCGTAGTCGGCGTAGAACTCGGAGTTGGCGTGAAAGGCGTGGCAGTTCCAGCCGCCGGCCCGGCGTCCCCGCATGCCGGCCGTCTCGTAGACGCCGATCTTCGGGTACCACTGGCCCACCAGGAAGTAGTCGCGGACGAAGCCGGTGCGCGCGAAAATCTTCGGCAGCTTGGCGCGGAACGCGATGTCGAGCGCGATCTCGCCGTGGCCGGGCACGGGGGAGGAGAGCGGCACGAGCAGGACGGTCTGGTCGTCGGGGTCGTTGCCGTCGGGCTGGATGAAGCGGGCGCCGGCGCGCAGCTCGGCGCCCGCGGCGGTCTTCATCGAGGAGACGTCGATCCAGCCCCAGTCCTGCGGCTTCTTCCCGGCCTCGTCGCCCCGAAGCTGCCCGCCGGATTCGCGCATGAACGTCGTGCGGTCGTTCTTGAAGGCGTTCAGGTACAGGTGAAAGCGCAGCTCGGAGACGGGGTCGGCCGAGGGGTTGCGCCACACGAGGCGCTCGGTGCCGACGAGAATCTTTTCGGCCGGGTCGAGCGAGACCGCGATCGTGTACTCCACGACCGGAGGAGAGACGGGGGCGGCCGCCTCGAGCGCCGGCGCGCCCAGGGAGACACAGAGGCCGGCGGCGGCCGCCCGTCCAGCCCAGCGTGCGCGACGAGTTTCGCTCAAGGTCGCGGAATACTCTCTCCGCGGCTTCCCCCCAGTCAATACAATCCCGAACGCGATGCCGATTGCGCTGCTCACGGGCGGGACGGGATTCGTTGGCGGGCACGTGGCCCGGGCGCTCGCGGCGCAGGGCTGGAATCTGCGCCTGCTCGCGCGTACTCCACCGCGCGCGGGCGAGGGCCTGCTCGCCGGGATCGAGTTCGAGACGGTCGCGGGAAGTCTGTCGTCCGGCGGCATTCCGGCCGCCGCGCTCGCGGGGGTGGACGCGATCGTGCACGTGGCCGGGCTGACGAAGGCGCGCTCCCTCGACGACTACCGGGAGGTCAACGTCCGGGGCACGGAGCGGCTGCTGGCCGCCGGGGCCGAGGCCTGCCCCGCGGCGCGCTTCGTTCTGGTGTCGAGCCTGGCCGCGGCGGGGCCGGCACGGGATGGGCGGCCCGTCTCCGACGCCGACCGGGCGCGCCCGATCTCCTGGTACGGCACATCCAAGCGCGAGGCCGAGGAGGCCGTCGCCCGTCTGTGGAAGGGCTCCTGGCTCGTGCTGCGCCCCGGCGTGATCTACGGCCCGGGGGACCGCGGCCTGTTCGACTACTTCCGGATGGCGGCGTTGGGATGGGTCCCGGTTCCGGCGGGCCGGACGCGGATCCAGATTCTCGGAGCGGAACAGGCGGCCCTGGCGGTCGCTCGAGCGGCCGCCCGGCCCGAGCTGTCGGCCCGGACCGGATTTCTATGCGACCCGGAGCCCGTCACGGTCGGCGGGCTCGCCCGGATCATCGCCGGTCTCCCGAAAAGGCGGGCCCGGCTGATCCCGGTGCCCGACGCCGCGGTGAGGCTTCTAGGGCTCATGGAGACCGCCCGGGAGGGCCTGACGGGCCGCTCACGGCCCTTCAATGCGGACAAGGCCCGGGAGCTGCTGGCGGGCGACTGGCTCTGCGACGCCGGTCCGATCCGCAGGGCCCTGGACCTGCCGGTGCCCGTACCCCTCGCCGAGGGCCTGGCGGCCACCTGGCGGTGGTATCTGGCGGCCGGCTGGCTCCCGGGCAGCGCGTTGTAAAATTTGCTACTATCCCCGGGCTGGCCGGCAATCCGAGACACTGGGTTGAGGTGGGGGGAAAGATGAGCAAACTCGCCCGGGCGACGAGGGCGGAGGCGGTCGGAACCGCTCCGTTCTTCGAAAAATGCTACCGCTACGAAGAGGCGGCCCGCGTCCGTCAGACGGGCTACTACTCGTTCTTCCGGGTGATCGAGTCCGCCCAGGACCCCGAGGTGACGATCGGCGGCCGGCGCCTGGTGATGCTCGGCTCGAACAACTACCTCGGCCTGACCAACGACCCCCGCGTGAAGGAAGCCGCCATCGAAGCGATCCGGAAATACGGATCGGGATGCGCCGGCAGCCGGTTCCTGAACGGCACCCTCGATCTGCACGTGCGCCTCGAAGAGCGCCTCGCGGAGTTCATGCGACAGGAGGCGGCGGTCACCTTTTCGACCGGCTTCCAGGTCAACCTCGGCGCGATCTCCTGCCTCGTGGGCAAAGGTGACACGGTCTACCTCGACAAGCAGGACCACGCCTGCATCATCGACGGCGCGCGCCTGTCGTTCGGCGACGTCAAGCGGTTCCGGCACAACGACCCGGCGGACCTGCGCCGCCAGATGCGGGTGGACGGCGAAGCCCGCGGCCGGCTGGTCGTCGTGGACGGCGTCTTCTCGATGGAGGGCGACATCGCGCCCCTTCCCGAGATCGTGTCGGTCGCGCGCGAGTTCGCGGCCGGCGTCATGGTGGACGACGCGCACGGGATCGGCGTGCTCGGCAGGACCGGCCGCGGCACGGCCGAGCACTTCGGCCTCGAGCACGAGGTAGACCTGATCATGGGCACGTTCTCCAAGTCCATGGCCTCCGTCGGCGGGTTCATCGCCGGCAACGCGACCGTCGTGGACTACATCAAGCACCGGGCGCGGACC
Source organism: uncultured Acidobacteriota bacterium (assembly GCA_963710945.1). Lineage (GTDB taxonomy): Bacteria > Acidobacteriota > Thermoanaerobaculia > UBA5066 > Gp7-AA6 > DAHUXD01. The sequence goes on along the minus strand of CAVQCH010000006.1, from coordinate 20,155 downwards.
CTCATCTTCTCGGCCGCACCGCCGCCGGCGTCCGCCGCGGCGGCCCTCGCGACCGTCGAGATCATGGACCGCGAGCCCGAGCGCCGGCAGAAGCTCTGGGAGAACACGCGCTTCTTCGGCGACGGCCTGCGCTCGCTCGGTCTCGATACGGGCGACTCGAAGAGCCCCGTCGTGCCGGTCGTCGTCGGCGAGGACCTGACGGCCCTGCGCATGGTCCACCGGCTGCAGGAAGAGGGCATCTTCGTCAACTGCGTCCTCTCGCCGGCCACGCCTCCGGGCCGCGCGCTCATCCGCACGTCGCTCATGGCGACGCACACCCGCGAGCATCTCTCCCGGGCTCTCGACGCGATCGAGAAGGTCGGCCGCGAGGTCGGCCTCGTCAAGTCCGTCGGGGTCTGACGATTCGGTCGGCGAGACGGCGGTGGCGGTGAGCGGGACGGCGCCCGGGGTGGGCATCGAGCGGATCGGCCGGAGCAAGGCGGATCTGGCCCGGTTTTTCGACGTGGCCGATCGCATCTACGCGGCGGATCCGAACTGGGTCGCCCCGCTGCGCGACGACGTCGCCAAGGTGATGGAGGACGAGAACCCGTTCTTCCGGCACGGCGAGATGCAGCTCTTCCTCGCGCGGCGCGACGGGCGCGACGCCGGAAGGGTCGCCGCGATCCTCGACCGGAACCACAATTCCTTCCACGGCGAAAAGGTCGTGTTCTTCGGCTTCTTCGAGGCCGACGACGATCCGGCGGTCGCCGCGGCGCTGCTCGATGCCGTGGCCCTCTGGGGGCGGGAGCGCAAGATGACGGTGCTGCGCGGCCCGACGAACCCGACGCTGAACGACGAGGCCGGGCTCCTGGTGGACGGATTCGGGTCCCCGCCCGTCATGATGATGACCTACAACCCGGCGTACTACGCGCGCCTGCTCGAGGGATACGGCCTGCGCAAGGCCAAGGATCTGCTGGCGTACTGGTTTCCGCTCGAGGAGAAGCCTCTCGAGCGGCTTTCCCGCGTCGCCGATCGGCTGCGCAAGCGCGAGACCGACATCGTCGTGCGCAACGTCTCCCGGCGGAGCCTCGAGCGCGACCTCGTCAAGATCCGCGAGGTCTACAACGAGGCCTGGGAGAAGAACTGGGGCTTCGTTCCCATGACGCCCGAGGAGATGGACTTCATGGCCAAGCGCATGAAGCCCCTGCTGGTCTCGGAGCTGCTGTGGCTCGCCGAGGCGAAGAAGCCCGACGGCACGCTCGAGCCGATCGCGTTCATGCTGATGCTGCCGGACTACAACGTCGCCATCGCGCCCACGCGCGGGCGCCTGCTGCCGTTCGGCTGGCTGAAGTTTCTGCTCGCGCGGGGCAAGATCAAGACGGTGCGGGTGCTGACTCTCGGGATCAAGCGGCCGTACCGCCTGCGGGGGATCCAGTCCATCATGATGGCGGACTCGCTGCGGTTCCTGCTCTCGAAGGGCTACACCGGCGCCGAGGTGTCGTGGCTCCTCGAGGACAACGAGCTCGTCATCGGCGCCGTCAAGCTCTGGGGCGGGAAGCTCTACAAGACCTACCGGATCTACGAAAAGGACCTGTAACCCGTCAGGCCCGCCGTCGGGCTCCCGTGTCGACGAGCCGGTCGTAGATCCCGTCGCCGATCGGAACGGTGATGAAGGCGAGCACGGTCCCCGCGATCACGTCGATGACGTAGTGGTACCGGCAGTAGACCGTCGAGAGGATCAGGCCCGTGGCGATCGGCAGCAGGATCCAGAACGTCCGCCGGGACCGCTTCCACGCCACCAGCAGGACGGACACGGAGATCATCGTGTGGCCCGAGGGGAACACGTCGTTCTTGGTCTTCTCGAGGCGGTTGATCGTGTCGTTGATCGTCCGCGAGATGGGGGTCGTGGTGATCGAGATGGTGTACTCGGAGGCCTGCGCGAAGCGGGGTCCGAGGGCGGGGATGATGAAGTATCCGGCCCACGACACGTAGTAGACGACCATGAGCGTGAAAACGAAGCGGCGCGCGGTGGCGCGGTTCTTGAGCCAGAGGATGAGCCCGAGCGTCAGGGCGATGAAGTAGTACGTCGAGTAGAAGCCGTACAGGAGATCGCTCAGCCAGGGGTGCACGAGGCGCTGCATCCACACCGTGACGTCCACGCCGAACATCGCGCGGTCGGCGCCGATCAGCAGGTCGTCCCGGGAGCCGCCCCGCAGCGCGAGGATGAGGGGCTGGAGGGTGTTGAAGAGCACCGGAAGGAAGATGGCGGGGTAGAAATCCAGGAAGAAGACGAGCGGGGCCGGGAAGAGGTCGATGCGCCGGGCGAGCGCGACGATGACGACGAGACCGGCGGCCAGCGCGGCATAGCCGAGGAACATCGCCGCCGGGTTCTCGAGCCGCGCGTGGAGCGCCAGCGTCAGGAGCGTCAGGACGCCGATGGCGGCGAAGTGGATGGCTTCGGTCGGGCGGATTCGCACGCGCCTTTATAACAGGACGGCGCGCCCGGGCGAAGCGCGATGCGGATAGACTCCGGCCCTCCATGAACGTGCGGTCGCTGCTTGCGGCGGCATTGGTTTCGGCCGCGGCCGTCCTCGGCGCGGAACGCGCGCCGCTCGTCGTCGAAGCCCGGATCGACACGCCCATCCATCCCGCGTCGGCCGGATATCTCCGCAAGGTCCTCGCCGAGGCCGAGCGCGACGGCGCCGCCCTCGTCGTGCTCACGCTCTCGACGCCGGGAGGTTTGCTCGCGTCGACGCGCGAGATGAGCTCGGCGATCCTCGTGTCGAAGGTTCCCGTGGCGACGTACGTCGCGCCCTCCGGCGCCCAGGCGGCGTCGGCGGGCTTCTTCCTCCTTCTCTCCGGCGACGTCGCGGCGATGGCGCCGGGAACAAACACGGGAGCGGCGCACCCGGTGGGCGGCGAAGGCCAGGACCTCCCGAAGAACATGAACGAGAAGGCCGAGCAGGACGCGCGCGCCTTCATCCGGACCCTGGCGGCTCAGCGCGGGCGCAACGCCGAGAAGGCCGAGGCGGCGGTCGCGAAGAGCCTCTCGTACACGGAGGCCGAGGCGAAAGCGGACGGTCTCGTCGAGATCGTCGCGCGCGACGTGCCCGATCTCGTGGCGCAGCTCGACGGCCGGCGCGTCGCCCGGGTGGGCGGCGCGCAGACGACCCTCGCCCTGCACGGCGCGCGCATCGAGGCGCGGCCGATGGGGGAGATGGAGAGAGTGCTCGGGATCGTGTCCCACCCCAACGTGGCGTACGTGCTCTTCCTGCTCGGCCTCGTCGGCCTCTACTTCGAGCTGTCGACCCCCGGGGCGATCCTTCCGGGCGTCGTCGGGGGCATTTCGCTGCTGCTCGCGCTGTACGCCTTCTCCGTGCTGCCGGTCAACCTCGCGGGGCTCGGGCTGATCCTCTTCGCCATCGTCCTCTTCGTCGCCGAGATCAAGGTGGTCAGCCACGGCCTGCTCGCCGTCGGCGGCGCGGTCGCGCTCGTCGCCGGCTCGCTCCTGCTCTTCTCGGGGCGCGGATCCGACGCCGGATACCGGGTGGACCTCTCGATCGTCGTCCCCGGTCTGGCGCTGACGCTGCTCATCGTCGGCCTGCTCGCGTGGAAGACCGCGCAGCTGCGCCGGGCCCCGGCGCGCACGGGCCTGGACGCCATGATCGGCGAGACGGCGCGGGTCGTCGAGGCCTTCGGGCCCCGCGAGGGCTCCGGACGCGTGCAGGTGTTCGGGGAGTACTGGGACGCCGCCGGGCCGGCCGATCTCGCGCCGGGCGAAACGGTTCGCATCCGCCGCATCGTCGGCCGCACGCTTCATGTCGAACGGAGGAACCCATGAGTCAGATCCTGTCGGTACCCGGGCTCTTCGTGGCGCTCTTCGTCGGCCTTCTCTTCCTCTTCAAGTGGATCAACGTCCTCAACGAGTACGAGCGCGCCGTCACCTTCTGGCTCGGGCGCGCTGGGCAAGCGTCCGAAGGGGCCCGGGCTGGTGCTGATCTTCTGGCCGTTCGAGCGGATGGTCCGGATGTCGCTGCGGACCGTGGTCCACGACGTCCCGCCGCAGGACATCATCACGCGCGACAACGTGTCGGTGAAGGTCAACGCGGTGCGTCTACTTCCGCGTCATCGATCCGCGAAGGCGATCGTCGAGGTCGAGAACTATCTCTACGCGACCTCGCAGCTCGCGCAGACGACGCTGCGCAGCGTGCTCGGCCAGGCGGAGCTCGACGAGCTGCTCGTCGGAGCGCGAGAAGCTCAACTCGAGCTCCAGAAGATCATCGACGAGCACACCGAGCCGTGGGGCATCAAGGTCGTCGCTCGTCGAGGTCAAGCAGGTCGACCTGCCGCCCGAGATGCAGCGCGCGATGGCCAGCAGGCCGAGGCGGAGCGCGAGAAGCGCGCCAAGATCATCCACGCCGAGGGCGAGCTCGAGGCATCCGCGCAGCTGTCGCAGGCGGCCGAGATCATCGGCCGCCAGCCGGCGACGCTTCAGCTGCGCTACCTCCAGACGCTGACGGAGATCGCGAACGAGAAGAACTCGACGATCGTCTTTCCGCTGCCCATCGACCTGATCTCGACGTTCCTCGCCCGGAAGATGGGCGGCGGGGAGCGTGACGCGCGCGGGGCTGACAGCCGCGGTGGCGCACGTTACACTCCCCCCGTGGAAGAGCCCCGCACTCACTACCAGATCTCGCTGACCGCCCGGCAGGCGGTCGGGCTCTTCGCCGGGCTCCTGCTCGCGCTCGGAGGAGCGTTCTTCTTCGGGCTCATGACGGGGTTGTCCGGGCGCGGAACCGCGCCGGCGCCCGCGGCGCAGTCGCCGGCAGAGGGCGCGGAGACGGCCGACGGAGGCCGGACCGCGGCGGCGACGGTGGCGGAAGCGGTTCCCCCCGTCGAGACCGGCGTTCCGGCGCCGACTTCCTCCTCTCCCTCGCGCACCGAGCTGTCTTCGAACGCCGTGACGCCCGGGCCCGGACCGGAGCCCACGGCGCCCGCCACCGTGCAGACGTTCGAGGACGGCGTGGCCGAAGATGCCGGCGCTCCCGCCGCGGCGACGGGGGCGAAGGCGGCGCCTCCGGCGACGAAGGCCAAAGCGCCCGGGCCGGCAGTGCGGCCTCCCGCGCCGGCTTCGGGAAAGATCTGGGTTCAGGCCGCCTCCCTCCAGTCCCACGACGAGGCGAACGCCCTCTCGGCACGGCTTTCGAAGCACGGCTTTCACGCCGTGATCGTCGCGGCGTCCGGCCCGAAGGGGAAGGTCTACCGGGTCCGCGTCGGACCGTACCGCACGGACGACGAGGCGGCGCGGACGGTGTCGAAGCTGGCGAAGGCCGAAAAGATCCGGGATCCCTGGATCGTGCCGGAAGGCAAGTGAGCACGCTGCCGACCCCGCGGGCCCCGGAGTGGATCCGGCAACGCAAGCTGCGCCTGGCCGACCTGCACGCGGTCAAGAGCGTCATGCGTTCGCACGGGCTCCACACCGTCTGCGAGGAGGCACGGTGCCCGAACCGGGGCGAGTGTTTCGAGCGCGGGACGGCCACCTTCCTCCTGCTCGGCAACGTCTGCACGCGGGCGTGCGGCTTCTGCGACATCGCCAACGGCAAGCCGCTCGCCGTGGACCCGCTCGAGCCGGCGCGCGTCCGGGAGGCGGCGGCGGCCATGGGGCTCCATTTCGTGGTCCTCACGTCGGTCGATCGCGACGACCTCGCCGACGGCGGCGCGGCGCATTTCGCCGCCACGATCGCGGCGCTGCGGTCGCTCGCGCCCGCCCCGGGCATCGAGGTCCTGACTCCCGACTTTCTCGGACGGTTCGACTCGCTGCGGGTCGTCGTCGAGGCCCGGCCGGACGTCTTCAACCACAACGTCGAGACGGTGCCCCGTCTCTACGCGCAGGTCCGCCGCGGGGCGCGCCTGGACCGGTCGCTCGGACTGCTCTCCGCGGCGAAGATCCTGGACCCTTCCCTGACCACGAAATCGGGGCTCATGCTCGGCCTCGGCGAGCGCGACGACGAAGTGCGCGCGCTGCTCGAGAAGCTGCGCGGGGCCGCGGTGGACATCGTCACGATCGGCCAGTACCTGCAGCCGTCGCGCGAAAACCTGCCGGTCGTCGAATACGTGCCGACCGGAGACGTTCGAGCGGCACCGCGAGTTCGGGGAGGAGCTCGGGTTTCGCCACGTGTTCTCGGGCCCCTTCGTGCGCTCCTCGTACCGGGCCGAAGAGGCCCTGCTCGCCGCCGGCCGCGCGTGACCGCCCGCTGGCGCACGCCGCTTTCCGGCGTCGTGTCGGGCCTGCTCTTCGCGCTGGCGTTTCCCCCGGTCGAGTGGGTCCTGCTGCTGCCGCTCGCGCCGGTGCCGTGGCTCGTCGCCCTGCGGCGGGAAGAGAGCCGCTGCCCGGGCGCTCTGGTCCGGCGTCCTCTTCGGACTGGCGTACTGGTGCGCGTCGATCCCGTGGATCTTCTACGTCGTCACCCACTACGGCGGGCAGAGCGCCCCGATGGGCGTCGTGTGCCTCGTGATCCTGGCGCTGATCCTGGCGGAGTGGCCCGCCATCGTCGCGTGGGGCGCGGTCGCGGCGGCCCGGCCGGGATCCGGCTGGCGCCTGGCCGTCGTTCCCCTTCTCTGGGCGGCGACCGAGCACGTGCGCGAGGTCGTCTACGGCGGGTTTCCCTGGAACCTGGCCGGCCACGCCCTCTACCGCCACCCGATCTGGCTGCAGACCGCCTCGATCTGGGGTGTCTACGGCGTCGGAGCGCTCGTGATGGCGGTGCCGGCGCTGCTCGCCGCGGCCGTCGGCGGGAGCCGCCGGGCGGCGGCCGCCGCGGCGCTTCTCGTCATGGCGGCGGGCGTCTTCGGCGCATCGCGACTCGGGGCCGACCGGCGGGAGCAGCCGGAGATCGCCGTGGCCCTGCTGCAGCCGAACCTGACGGAGGAGATGCGGGCCACTCCCGAGAGCGCGGCCGCGGCGTACCTCGCGGTCCTCGCGCAGGCGCGGGAGGCGGCAGCCGAGCAGCCCGCGCTCATCCTGATCCCGGAGTCCGCCTTTCCCGTCTACTGGGACCGGAGCCCGACGCTGCGGCAGGACCTCGCGTCGATCGCCCACGGCGGATCGACGATCCTCTTCAACGACGTGGAGGAGATCGACGGCGACCGCTACTACAACGTCGCGCGCCTGCTCGGCGCGCAGGGCCTCGCGGGGCCGCCGTACCGGAAGGTCCACCTCGTCCCGTTCGGGGAGTACGTCCCGCTGCCGCGCGTCTTCTTCTTCGTGCGGCAGATCTCGACGGAGATCGGAGCGTTCGCCGCCGCGGAGGTCCCGACGGTGCTGCGCTCCGGGGCCCTCGCGATCGGCACGGCGATCTGCTACGAGACCATCTACCCGTCGCTCGCGCGGCGCGAGGTCGCCGACGGCGCGAACCTGCTCGCCACCATCTCGAACGACTCCTGGTACGGCCGGGCGGGAGCGCAGGAGCAGCACTTCGCGGGCGCCGTGCTGCGCTCGGCCGAGAACGGCCGATACCTGCTGCGGGCCGCCATCACCGGCATCTCGGGGATCGTGGACGATCGGGGCCGCATTCTTTCCGAGTCGCGGCCGAACGAGCGGGTCCTCATGCGCGGCACGGTGCGCCTGGAGACGGAGCGCACCGCCTGGAGCCGCTGGGGATACCGCCTCCCGCCGGCGGCGGACGCCCTCGCCGGCGCCGTGCTACTCTTCGGCCTCGCCCGCTGGGGGCGCGCCCGCCTCGCGGCGCGCGGCTCCCGGTCCACGGCGACAGCATGACCGAACGCGACGACCTCATTTCCGCGCTCACCGCCGCCTCGGCGCGCCTCACGGCGCTCCGGGGCTATCTTTGATCTCGACGCCGCGCGGAGCGCGCTCGACGGTCTGAGGGAAAAGGCTTCGGCTTCCGACTTCTGGACGCGGCCCGAGGAGGCCCAGGAAGTCCTCCGCCAGACGCGCGCCTTCGAGCGCAAGATCGAGACGGCCGGCCGCCTCGACGAGTGGAAGGGGGAGCTCGACACGTTCGACGAGCTCCTGCGCGAGGGCGAGCCGGCCGACGGCGACGCGCGCGAGGCGCTGGCCGGGGCGACCGGCTTCGCGGACACGCTCGAGCTCGCCGTGAAGATGAGCGCGCCGGAAGACGCCAACAACGCCTGGTTCTCGATCCACGCCGGCGCCGGCGGAACGGAGTCCCAGGACTGGGCCGAGATGCTGCTGCGCATGTACATGCGCTTCGCGGAGGGCCGGGGCTGGAAGGCGGAGCTCATCGAGCGCCAGGACGGCGAGGAGGCGGGCTTGAAGAGCGCGACCCTGCACGTCGTGGGCGACCACGCCTACGGGTACCTCAAGGGCGAGATGGGGGTGCACCGCCTGGTCCGCATCTCGCCGTTCGACTCGGCGCAGCGGCGGCACACGTCCTTCGCCTCGGTCTACGTCGCGCCCGAGATCGACGAGAACATCGAGATCGAGATCGCGGACAAGGACCTGCGCGTGGACACGTACCGCTCGAGCGGGGCGGGCGGGCAGCACGTCAACGTCACGGACTCGGCCGTGCGCATCACCCACCTGCCGACCAACATCGTCGTGACCTGCCAGAACGAGCGCAGCCAGGGCCGCAATCGCGAGATGGCGATGCGCGTCCTGCGGGCACGCCTGTATCAGCGCGCGCTCGACGAGCGGCGCGCCGACGAAGAAAAGCGCGTCGGGGAGAAGAAGTCGATCGAGTGGGGCAGCCAGATCCGGTCGTACGTGCTGCACCCGTACCGGATGGTCAAGGACCACCGCACGGGGCAGGAGAGCGGCGACACGGACCGGGTCCTCGACGGCGGGCTCACGCCCTTCGTCGAGGCGTACCTCAAGTGGGCGGCCGACGGGAGCCCGGCGCGTGTCCCCTGATCCGCGCCCGGCCCGGTCCTGGATGGACGAGGTGGCCGAACGACTGGAGGCGCGCGAGCGGATCCCGGGCGAGCCGGCCGAGGGGCAGCGGCGCGCGGCGGTCCTGCTGCCGCTCTTCGTTCGCGACGGAGCTCTCCGGATCGTCCTGACGCGGCGGACGGAGACGGTCGAGCACCACCGCGGGCAGATCTCGTTTCCCGGCGGCGTGGAAGAGGAAGCCGACGAAACGCCTCTCGGGACCGCCCTGCGGGAGACCGAGGAGGAGCTGGGCATTCCGGCGAGCGACGTGCGCTTTCTCGGCGCCCTCTCGCCGCTGACGACCGTGACGGATTTCTTCGTCGAGCCATTCGTCGGGGCGATCCCGTACCCGCACGTGCTGCGGCCGGCCGAGGCTGAGATCGCCGAGGTGCTCGACGTCCCGGTCGCGGCGCTGCTCGACCCGAAGGCGCTGGAGCGTCGCGTCCTGCCGGGACGGGAGGAGCCGACGCTCTTCTACCACTATGGAACGCACGTCATCTGGGGAGCGACCGCGCGGATGATGCAGGAGCTGCTGGACGCCCTGACGTGAGGCCGCGTCAGCGGTAGGTCTTCTCGCCCGCCTCCACCCGGAAGGGCAGGCGGTTCTGCGGCGGCGGCAGGGGGCAGGTCGAGTACGGCGTGAAGACGCAGGGCGGGTTGTAGGCCTTGTTGAAGTCGAGCACCGTCCGCCCGCCGACCGGAGGCGCGACGTACACGAACCTGCCCCCGCCGTATGTGTCGACGCCGTTGGTGCGATCGCCGAAGACGATCCAGTAGTCCGACTCGCCCCGCTCGAAGATGGGGTCGAGGCGATGGGTGGCGCCGCCGATCTCGAAGGCGACCGCTCCGGGCGAACGCTCCCGCTCGACCGTCCCGACGACGCTCGTCATCGGGATCTGTTTGGGCGGATCGTAGGGCTCGAAGCGCGCGTCGAAGCGCCATGCCGGGTCGACGGGGAAGTTCTCGATGCCGCGGAACTCCCCGCGGGCGGAGCCGCCGGTCTCGCGCACGCGCAAGGCGAACCGGCCGCCGCGCTCGAGCAGCTCGAGGCGGCGCGAGCCGGCCGAGACCCTCGTGGGCTCGTCGGCGGAGTCCGCTCGCAGGGGGAAGGGACCGCTGCGGGGGCGCCCGTCGGCGGCCACCGCCTGGCCGGGCGTCGGGACGAAGGTCGCCGCGCCGTTTCGGATCTCGATGACGCCGCCCTCGACCGCGTTCTCGCCTTCGGCGAGCCACTGGAGCGCGGCCAGGGAAAGCCAGCCGTCGTCGGCGGTGAGGCGTTCGATCCGCCGCCGCCGCCAGGCCTCGATCTCCGCCCGGTGTTCGGCTGGGGTCAAGGCCGCGGTTCTAGGACGCCGCCCTCTCGAGAGCGGCCAGCTCGCCGGCGCGCGCCCGATTGGTCCGGGCCGCCTCGAAGGCGCCGTCGAGCGCGAGCGCCTTGTCGAAGGCCTCGATCCCGGCGGCGTACGTGCCACGCTCGACCCGGACGACGCCGAGGTTGTTCCAGAGCACGGGCGACTTGGCGTTGCTCTCGATCGCATGCACGAGCGCCGTCTCGGCGTCCGTGAGCTTGCCTTCTTCGGCCAGGGCCGAGGCGAGCCCGGCGGCCGCCTCCTCGTCGAGGGGGTCGAGCGAGAGCGCGGTCGAGTAGGCCGTGGCCGCTTCGCCGAGCCTTTTCTCTTCGGCCCGCACGGATCCGAGGGCCGTCCAGACGGGCGTCTCGTTGGGGGCGAGGCGGGCGGCCTCGGTCAGCTCCCGGTCCGCCTCCTTCCACATGCGCTTCTTGCGGAAGGCGCGGCCGAGGTTCTCGTGGAAGAGCGCCGAGGCCGGTTCGAGGCGGACGGCCTCCATGAGCTCTTCGACGGCGCGGTCGAGCTCGTCGGCGCGGAAAAGAAAGACGCCGAAGTCGTTGCGCGCGTCGGCCGAGGCCGGATCGATCTCGATCGCCCGCCCGAAAGCGATCCGGGCCGCGCTCTTGTCGCCGAGCTCGCTCATGGAGCGCCCGAGCCCGCGGGCCGCGGCGACGCTCTTCGGGTTGAGCTCGAGGGCTCGCCGGTAGTGGCTCGCCGCGGTATTCCATTTCTTCTGGCGCTCGGCGACGACGCCGAGCCCGAGCTCGGACCGGGCGTTGGCGGACTCGAGCACGATGGCCGCCGTGAACTCGCGCTCGGCGTCGGCGTTCTGCCCGAGCGCCAGGGCGGCGTCGCCGAGGATCCGGTGCGCGTCGGCGTTCTTGGGGTCGGCTTCGGAGGCCTGGCGGGCGAAGGAAGAGGCGGCGTGGTAGTCGCCGGCGGCCAGTTGCTTCTCCGCCGATTCGAGCAAGGGGCCCACGGCCGGCGCCCCGATCGTCATCGCCGTGGAGGCCGGGACACCAGCGTCGGCCGGCACGCCGATCGGCACCGAGCTGACGAGTCCCTTCTCGATCTCGGCCGCGCGCCGGCGCGCCGCGTCGGCGTCGGCCGTGCGGCCCAGCCGGTCGTCGGCCTCGGCGATCAGCCGGTAGACCTCGGGGTCGTTCGTGTTGCCCGCGCGCTTGAGGTCGAAGAGGGCGTCCTCGGCTTTTCCGTCGGCGAGCTTGGCGCGAGCGGAGCGCTTGAGCTCGTCGAGGTCGATGGCGGGGACGTTGGCGCCCGCGATGTCGGCCCGCACCACGGCGGCGAGGTTGGCGAAGTCGGGGCTGTAGAAATCGGGAATCACCTGGAGGTCCGGGCGCGCGGTCAGGGCCGACCGCAGCTGCTCGCGGGCGCTCTTCGAGCTGCCCCCGATGTAGTAGGACCAGGCGCTCTGCAGGTGCAGGTCGGCCTTGTGGTCGACGGCGATGCCCGCCGTGTCCGCCGCGCGGGCGTACTTTTCTCCCGCTTCCTTGAACCGGCCGGAATCGAAGGCCTTCTTGGCCTCCGACTCGAGTTTGGCCGTGTCCTGGGCGAAGGCGGCCGCGGCGAAGGCGGCGATCAGGAGAAGCGCGGCGGCAAGGGGCCGCCTCACGGGGTGGCCCCCGGGGCCGCGGGGGACGGCGCGGGCGGCGACCAGCTGCGGGGCTCGGCGTCGGTGACGCTCACTTTCTCGGTGACCGGATTCATGCCCTCCCGGGAGAGCGTGATGCTGTGGGTGCCGCCCGGCAGGTTCTGGCGCGCGGCGTCGGGCAGGATGCCCTTGTACTTGCCGTCGACGAAGACCCGGGCGCCCGCCCATGCGGGCGCCTCGATCGTCAACAGCGAGACGGGGAACTGAGCAATACGTTGTTATGTAGACCTCTTCGACGAGTCAGGTCTTGCTAGCGGTGGCAGCACGCTCTTGCCATGCGCCAGCGTCGATGGAGCAGACGATGATCATCAGGAACGCATACCCCGGCAGGATCGGCGACCAGTCGTGGTTCGGTTCGGATCGAACGCAGATCGTGTAGACGGCGAACCCGAGCGACGACGTCATCGCCGCGGCGTTGCCGACCATGTTGCCGCCGCTGATGTCGCCGGCGACGATGACGAACGAGCCCGACGAGAGCCAGTGCCACTGCGCCAGGACGTGACACGTGACAAGCGTTCGCCGAGCACGAGCCGTGCCAGCAGGACGGCGAAGATCGGGGTGAGCGAGGCCAGGAACGCGGCGTTCGCCGGCGTCGTGGTCTTCACCGCGTAGACGTACGCCAGCGATGCGACGAACAAGCCGACGCAACCGATCAGCATCATCCGGCCCTGGTTGTACCCGCGGGGCAGCAGGGGGCCCTGCCCACGCGCGCGTCACGATCTCCATGACCACGATCACCCCGACCGATCGCCAGATCAGGTACTGGAACGCATCGGTGTGCTTGGCCAGCTTCACCGTGACGGCACCCAGTGCCCAGACGACTCCGGCGCTGAACGCCATCAACGACGCCACCAGTGGCACACGGTGCGTCGTGGGGAGTCGCGGTCACCTCACCATGTTCGCAGACGATCGCGCCGGATCGCCCCTGCTCAGAGCGCATCTGTATCGATGTCTCTGATCGAGCCGATCACCTCGTCCGATGCGTCGGCGACACGTTGCATCAGGTCCCCTTGTCGTTCACCTGGGCCGCAACCGCAGCGGCAACGGGTTGACGCGGACGCTTACGTCGACCATCGTGTGCACGTCATGACGATCGCGCCGACCCTCCGCCTTCACTGTGCCTGACGTCGCCACGTTCCAGGGGACGATCGGCTTCGTCGGTCTCGGCAACATGGGCGGGCCGATGTGCCGGCGTCTCGTCGAGGCCGGCTACTCGGTGACCGCGTTCGACATCGATGCAGCGGCACTGCAGCGAGCCGTCGCCGTGGGTGCCACGGCCGCGCACTCTGCGGCTGAATGCGCCTCCGCCGCTGATGTGCTGCTCACGTCGCTGCCGCGCCCGGACCACGTCGATGCCGTGATGCGAGGCCGGCAGGGGGAGCACGCTGGCCGCGCTGCGAGCCGGGTCGGTGTGGGTCGACCTCACCACGAATCGCAAGGAGCTCGTCGCCGAGTTCGCTGCGGGCGCTCCGGCGGGCGTCAGCGTGATCGACGCCCCGGTCACGGGAGCAGTGGACGGCGCGCGCAACGGCCGCTTGACCCTGTTCGTCGGTGGTGCGAACGAACCTGTCGCGCGGGTGACACCGATCCTCGAACATCTCGGCCTGGTCATCCACTGCGGCCCCCTCGGCACGGGCAACGTGGTCAAGCTCGTCACCAATCAGCTGTGGTTCATCGCGGCCGCGGCGTTGGGCGAAGGGTTTGCCGTGGGCATCGCCAACGGGGTGGAACTCGGAACACTCTGGGAGGCGATCAAGGCCAGCGTCGGCGACAGCTTCGTCGTCCGCCACGACGCCCCGTCGATCTTCGCCGGGCACTACGACCCGTCGTTCTCGCTCGACCTCTGCCTGAAGGACCTCGGGTTGATCGGCGAACTGGCGGACAACGTGCCGCCTCGCTGCCATGACCGACGCCGCGCGGGGCGCATTTGCTGTCGCTGCCGATCGGTACGGCGCGGCAGCCGCCGAACTGCACGTCGTCAAGCGGATCGAGGACGACGCCACAACTCTCGATGCGACTCGACGGCGAGTGGACACCACCGTGGGAGCAATGAGCGGAAGGAACGCTGGCAGGCCTCGTCGACCTCGACAGCGCTATCCGCTGCACGACCCGAGCTTCGTCGGGTACCGCGCGCGCGGTCGCGGATCCGCCCGCGCCGGACTGCGTGCCGACGGATGCGCCGTCGTGCCGCAACTCGTTGCGTGCCGGCGGCGGTGAGCCTGCTGAGCGACGAGATCGTGGCGCGCAAGTCGACCACTCACTTCTCGACGCAGGACATCAACCCGTACTTCCACGTCACGCCGAATCCTGACTATCCGGTCGCAGCATCCCGTGAACACCTTCATCGAGCGCATCGAGCGGCTTCATCCCGGGCGACTCGTGGCAGCGCCGTGCGCCACCGACGCGCTGTTCCGCAGCACTCGATTGGCCCGCTTCATCGCCGACTGCCTCGAGGTCGCCGAGCTGCACTGCTACGCCGACCCGTCTCGCCGGGCTCACCGCCAACATCCTCGACCCCGGCCAGCAGTTCACGTGGCACTTCGACACGAACGACTTCGCCGTCACACTGCTGGTCGACGAAGCCGACGACGGCGGCCTGTTCGAGTACGTGCCGCTGATCCGCACGGCAGACGACGAGAACTTCGACGGGATCCAGCGCGTCCTGGAAGGTTCGCGCGACGGCGTGCACACGCTGCAACTGCGCGCCGGCGACATGCAGATCTTCCGCGGCCGGTACTCGCTGCACCGGGTCACCCGTGTGGCGGCCGGTCGGTTCCCCGCCACGCGGCGATCTTCGCCTACACGCAAGAGCCGGGCGTGATCGGTCGACTGGAGCGAACGCGCCAGTTGTTCGGTCGAGTGCTGCCCGAGCACGAAGCCGCCGAACGCCGCACGATCCGCTCCGACGCCCTCATCGACTGAGCTTCCCTGCGATTGGCTGATGCTCGGTGGCGAGCCTGGGTTAGGTATCACGACACACCGCGGGTGCGATCGCATCTGGTCGTCGAGTCGTTCGTCGTGCCCGTCGCCAACGGGTCTCGGCTCCGGCCCCATCGGACGATCGTTCGTCCCCACGCAGTCACCGATCCCGAGGAGTCCTCATGCGTCACCGGCGCCGTTTACTCGTTTCTGTCGTCGGCCTTGCCATTGCGGCACTGGCCCTCCCGACCCCCACGTTGGCCCGGCCGCGATTGCCGATCCACACGATGCCGGCGCACGGGCGTGCCATCGCCCGCGGGTGGGCGGCCGCCGCCGAGCCGATCACGTTCCACGGCGGAGCGGTCATGTCGGGGCATGTCGACGTCTTCACGTCATCTGGTACGGCAACTGGCCGGCCACCACGAAGCACCTCGATCATCACCGACTTCCTGAAGACGTCGGCGGCTCGCCGTACTACAACGTCAACACCACCTACCTCGACAGCGTCGGTGCCGTGAAGAACGGCGACTCACGTTCGCCGGCTCCACACCGACGACCACTCAGCAAGGCAAGACGAACCTCAGCGACACCAGATCCAGACGATCGTCGTCCAGCGCGATCACCGGCGGGCGGCTGCCGAGCGACACGAACGCCGTCTACCTCGTGCTCACCAGCGCCGACGTGAGCAAGAGCGGCTTCCTCACGGACTACTGCGGCTGGCACACGTCGCCACCATCGGCGGCGCCAACATCAAGTACTCCTTCGTCGGCGACCCCGACCGGGCCGAACCTGAGCAGCGTGCGCCGCCCAGACTGCCGGTTCACCCAACGGTGATCCCGGCGCCGACGCCATGGTCAGCGTCATCGCCCACGAGCTGGACGAAGCGGTCACCGACCCGACGATCAACGGCTGGCGTACGGCGAGTGGTGAGGAGAACGCCGACGATGCGCGTGGACAGTACGGCACGACCTACACCGCCGGCGGCGGCGACGGCGAACATGAAGCTCGGCACCCACGACTACCTCATCCAGCCGAACTGGGTCAACAGCGCGAGCCCGCACTGTGGGCTGACCCCGTGGCGCCTGTCGCCGATGTCGGCGCGGTTGAACGTCGTGCGGCATGGCTGACGAGCTCGAGGTCATCACCTGCGCTGGCGCATCGGATTGGAACGAGTGGCTCGCGGCGAACGGTCGATCCGTCACGGGCGTGTGGCTGAAGATCGCCAAGGCCAACACCGGCGTCGAGTCGGTGACCAACGACGAGGCTGTCGACCTCGGTCTGTGCTGGGGCTGGATCTCCGGCCACCGCAAGGCGCTCGACGAGACGTACTTCCTGCAGCGCTACACACCGCGGCGCCCACGCAGCAACTGGTCGGCGATCTACGTGGACAAGGTGGGGGCACGGCGCTCCTCGCCGCCGGCCGAATGCGTGCCCCGGGTCTCGCCGAAGTGGAAGCCGCCAAAGCCGACGGCCGCTGGGCCCGGGCCACCGAGCGGCTCGCGCGCGGATCCGATCCGGTTGCGGTCGGCGCCGCTCGTCGTTCTCGGTGCGATTACGTGGGGGTGTGCCCCGTTGCGACACCGAGAAGTGCGGGTGTCGATGCCTCGGCGGGTTCTGGGTGTCGTTACGCGGGAGTGTGCCCCGTTACGGCACCGAGATCTCCGGGTGTCGTTGTGTCCGGCAGCGGCTGATCGAGGTGTCGTGTGAGGTGGCGCGGGCCGGCACCGACGGCGTCTGCCACCAGTTGGAGGATGGGCCGGACGACGGCAGCCGAACGATCCAACTACCAACGGCCCACGCCAGGTTGATGTGCTCGACGCTGCGACCCAGAGCGGCGAGTCCAGCTCTCGGCGTCGACACCTCCGCGCTCGGTACGTGATCCGCGTCAACTCGACCGGAGAATCCTCCGCTGCAGCGATGACGAGTCCGTGTGGGTGGCGGCGGGCGAGGAAGCGGCCGACGTCGCTGCATGGCTCACACGTCGTGCCGACATGCACCGTCGCCAATCCATCGGTGCATGGCCGCCACCGCGGCACCCACAGCCGCACCTCCGATCGGTATCGAGTCCATTCCGTCCCGAACCGGCGCGACAGCTCGACGTCTTCGCTCCATGCAGCGAGCCCGGCGGAGAACAGCGCCCCATGACCGCTGCTGCGACGACGGCGAGGCTGCCGACGACGACGCCCCACTCGGCGAGGATCAACGTGCCACCGAGCTGCATCGGATTGGCGGCATAAGCGTACGGTCCGGTGGTCACCAACCGACGCGGTGGATCGAGCGGCACCGGGGTTCCATGGCCCGAGACGGCGAACTCTCGAACGGCTTGCAGCGCCATCGCGCCGACCGGTGTCGCGATGAAGGCCGCGAGCAGGATCTGCCAGCGGGATCGATGCAACAGCGTTGTCCAGTCCTCGCCGGTGAGCGTGAAGATCAGTGTCGGCAGAACGAAGAGGAGCAGCCCGCCGAACGCAACGGCCTGCAGCGTCGCCCGTCGGCGAACGTGTGCGTCGGCAGCCGTCCAGTGCCCCAGCAGCAGTCCCGGTGCGAGGCATGCCGCAACGCACACCGCCTCGCCGATCAGCCACGTCGATCGGAGAGACACCACGGGCGAGGCCAGCGGCATCACGACCAGATCCACGGCGACAGCGCGACGCCCACCACGACCACACCGCCGAGCTGACCGAGAAGGGGTGGGACGGCTCCCCACAGCAGCGCCCAGCCGAGCCAGAGATCGACCGGGGTGCCGGCCACGAGCGCCGGTGTGCGTGGAGAACGTCCACCAGCGGAAGTGCTGGGCGAGCGTGTTCAGCGCCAGCAGCGTGAACAGATTCCACGCAACAGCGGCCAGAGCACCGGCAACCGCGCGGCGAGTCAGGGCGCCGGTGAATCACGAGCGCAACCGCCATCATGAGCGGCAGATACAGCGCTGTGGCCCGAACGATCAGCTCCGACGTCGACGGTCTCATGCGACCCTGTGCCACGACGATCGAGTTCGAGCAGGTAGTCGGCTGCCTCACTCATCCCGAAACGTTGGAGCGGCGCAAAGTACAGCGTTGGATAGAGCAGCCGTCGATATTCGAGGCGCCACGTGACCCTCGTGTGGTGGTCGTCGATGGGCTCCCATGTCACGATCGCTCGTTCGAGGTCGACCCAGCGAGCGAGCATCGTGGTGTCGTGGTCGACTGCGAACACGAGTCGGCCTTCGGTCGACTCGACGACGGTGAGATGCATGTGCGAGTGATGATCGACGCTGCGCTCGCCGGTCAGTCCGAACACCCGCAGCGGATGGTCGTCGTGGCTTGCCTCCGGTGAACTCGATGGCTCCGCTCGTCGCCGACGCGCAACTCCCGACCCCGTCGCCGACACCGGTCGGTTGAACCCGATGTCAGGAACGTCGGCATCTCTGCGGCGAACGTCGGGAGTGGCCGCGAGAGCGGCGACGACTTCTGGAGTGCTCGCCTCGACCACGACCGACGACTCGACAGCGTCGTGCGCGTCGAACGGCGAGCCGATCACGCCTTCGAAGCTGAGGAGCATCAGCGGCAAGTCCGACCATCATGCAGCGTCGGTCCCTGGCGTCGATTGCGTCGCCGAGCAGCGTCGATCGCGCCGCCGACGATCACCCCGATGAGACCGATGAGGGGCAGCACGAACAGCAGGCACAAGCAGGCCTTCCGGGAGCACGACGCAAGCGATCAGCACGGCGAGCGTCGAGCCCTTGAGGATCATGCCGGTCGCGCTCTTGCTCCTCGGGAAGAGCGCGCAGGCCGACGGCGAGCAGAGTCGGGACTCCGACGTAGAGCGCGGCGGTCTGCGAGGCGCCCGATGCGTACACGAGGCGATAGGCGACGTTGACCGCGGCGAGCACGACGATGAAGCCGGCGAGCCGGATCTGCGCAGTCGAGAAGCGACGGTCGTGCGCCTCGGTCGCTGGCGGATCGGACTCGTCAGACACGTGATGAGTTCTGCTGGACAAGATCAGGTGGTGAGTGTACACTGTGCTAGTGAATACTAGCAAGGTAATTCGTTAGCGAAGAAGTCGACGACCGTGCGTACGTCTGCGCGGTCGAGGCAGCACCGACGCTCGAACGAGCTGACGATCGACGAGTTGGCGCGGCGGGCCGGCCTCGTCGTGTCGACCGTTCGGCTCTACCAGAACAAGGGCCTCGTCGCCGCCGCCGACCAAGCGGGGTCGAGTCGGCTACTACGACGAGCGACACCTCGAACGGCTTCAGGCGATCGCCCAGCTCCAGGAACGCGGGCTTCTCGCTCGCCGGCATCAAAGAGCTGTTCGACGGCATGGAGACGGGAGACAGCCTCCGGTCGGTGCTCGGCTTGGGTCAGCAGGCGTCGATCTGGTCGGCCGAGGCGACCAGACGATGTCGCTGGCCGAGCTCGCCGGTCACCTTCCATCGGTCGAGTTCACGCCCGCTGTCGTGCAGCGGGTGATCGAGCTCGGGCTGGTCGAGCTTCTCCGCCGGATGGGACGTCGGGTGATCGTGCAGAGCCCGTCGTTCCTGAAGATCGGCAGTGAGCTGGCCGCGCTGGGCGTGCCGGCCGACGAGATCCTCGACGAGTACGAGCAGCTGCGGACGCAGACCGACGAGATCGCCCGACGATTCACCGAGCTGTTCCGTCGCCGCATGTGGAAGCCGTTCGTGAAGCGAGGCATGCCCGCCGATCAGATCCCGCCGCTGTTGGAGACGCTCGAGAAGCTGGCGCCACTCGCCGCGGAGGTGACGACCATGTCGCTTCGACACTCGTTGCAGGACGCGGCCGAGTCGTTCGTCCGCGCCGAGGCCCGCCGGCTCGGTGTCGACATCCCTCGTCCGGCGCACGCCCCGCACGCCGACGGCAGGAGCCGGTCATGAGCCGGATCGTCATTCCCGGTGGATCGGGCTTCCTCGGGCGGGCGCTTGCCTCGCGGCTCGTCGAACGCGGCGACGAGGTCGTGATCCTCAGCCGTGGTGACGGTGCCAGCGCGTCGAGGGCACACGCACCGTCGCGTGGGACGCCGACATCGATCGGGCCGTGGGCAGAGCGAGCTCGATGGGGCCGATGCGATCGTCCACCTCACCGGCCGGCGCGTCGATGTGCGCGGCACCAAGCGCAACATCGACGAGCTCATCTCGTCTCGAGTCCAGCCGGTGCGACGTGGTCGGCGAGGCGATCGAGCGCTGCTCGGACGCCGCCGCGGGTGTGGGTGCAATCGTCGTCGCTGGCGGTCTTCGGCGACGGAGGCGACGTCGTCCTCGACGAGCACTCGACGCCGACCGGCATCGGCCCGCGGGAGATGGTGACGGTCTGCCTCGCCTGGGAGGGTGC
>CAVQCH010000005.1:0-232991 GCA_963710945.1 uncultured Acidobacteriota bacterium | reverse complement strand
ACGGATTGCTCGGGAGACTTTCTTTCGACGTTTCTGCTGACGCTGACGAACCCGATGACCTTCGTCGCCTTCGCCGCCGTCTTCACGACGATGGGCATCGGCGCCGTGCGCGGCCGGCCGATCCTGACGGCCGAGCTCGTCGGAGGCGTGCTGCTCGGCTCGATGCTGTGGTGGGCGATCCTCTGCGCCGGCGCGCACGCCCTGCGCCACCACTTCGACTACGGCAAGCTCACCAAGATCAACCGCGGCACCGGCATCTTCGTCATCGGCGTCGGTCTGGTGTACCTGCTCCTCGGCTCGCGATGAGGGGCGAGGCCGGCGTCATCCCTATATAGATGTCATCCCGAGGAGCGCTCTGGCTGTCACCGGCTCATTTAGGCCGGGATCCCTCGCTGCGCTCGGGATGACAGGCGTAAGGATTCGCGCCCCTTATAGATGTCATCCCGAGGAGCGCAGCGACGAGAGATCCCAAGCTCGACACGCCGCCGACTCTCCTAGCCCTCGAAGCCCATCGTCCGGTGCGTGCCGTCGCAGAAGGGCTTGTTGCCCGACCCGCCGCACCGGCATAGCGCGTAGCGCGTGCCGGCGTCCTCGTAGCGGTTGCCGGCGCCGTCGAGGAGCGGCATGGGCCCGTGGACGTAGATCGGGCCGTCCTTCTCGAACGCGACCGCGGTCTGCGAGGGGACCGGTTCGGCGGGACCGCCGTCGAGCCTCTCGTAGCGCAGCGCTCCCGTCGGGCAGCGCGCCACGACCTCGGCGATCTTTTCCGCAGGCGCGTTGGCCGGCTGGATCCACGGGCGCGCGGCCTGGTCGAAGACTCCCGGCGCGCCCGCGACGCAGCGCGCGGCGTGGATGCAGGTGCGTGCGTCGTAGCTGACGGCGATGTCTCTGGTCGCGTAGGTCTTCCTCATGGCTCCCCCGCTCCCGATTGTAGGCTGCGATGGAGCCGCGCGTGCGCCTTGTCCAGGGCGCGCGCGAGCGAGGCGTCCGCGCCGGCGGCGAGCGCTTGCGCGAACGCGACCCATCGCATGGGGCGCTCCGGATCCTCGGAGGCGGCGGGGTCGTGCGCGCGCGCCGTCGCGAAGAGATAGCGCACGTCGAAGTGAAAGTGCGCGGGCTCGTCGCGGCGCGCCGGGATCGGGTGCACGTCCACGTCGAGAATCTCGCGCCCGAGCGGCGTCTCGAAATCCGGGATGCCCGTCTCCTCGCGCGCCTCGCGCAGCGCCGTGTCGAAAACGGAGTCGTCCGCGTCCTCCGTGTGGCCGCCGGGCTGCAGCCAGCGCCCGAGCTTGCGGTGCAGGACGAGAAGAAACGCCGAACCGTCCGGGCGCGCGACGACGGCGCTGCCGGTGAAGTGTCCCTCCGGGTTCGACCGCGCGAAGGGATCCGCGGGCGCGGCCAGAAAGCGCCGCATCCAGGCGAGCGACTCCGCCTCGCCGGGATCGGAAGCGCCGTGGCGAGCGAGCGCCTCGGCCAGGAGCGTGCGATTCACGCCGGCCGCCGCTCGAGAAAGAGCGCCGTCCAGTCGTCGTCGAGGCCCGGCCGCGCCGCCGCGCGCACGGCGGCAAAGAGCGCGTCGGGGTCGGCCGCCTGCGCGAGCAGGGCCTCGAAGCGCTCGTAGCCGAGCGGGTCGCCCTGGCCGTCCGGCGCTTCCGGAAGCCCGTCGGTCAAGAGCACGAGCTTCTCTCCGGCCGCAAGCACACCGCTCATCTCCTCGTAGGCGACTTCCGGGCGCACGCCGAGCGGGAATCGCGGGCCCGGCGCCGACAGCGCCCGCGGCGCGCGTCCGGGCGCGAGAAGGTACGGATCCGGCAGCCCGGCGTTGCCGAGGCGGAAGGCCCCGGTCGCGGGCTCGTAGCGCAGGTACGCGAGGGCGACGAATTCGCGCGCCTCGAGGCGCGGCGTCACGCGGCGGTTGGCCTCGGCAAGCGTTTCGGCGACCGAGCGCTCGGCCGCGAGAAACGGCATCGCCGCCTTGACGGTCGCCATGATGAGGCTCGCGCCCACGCCCTTGCCCGCGACGTCGGCGACCACGACGCCGATCGCGCCGTCGGGCAGGCGGAAGAAGTCGTAGAAGTCGCCGGCCACGAATCGGGCGGCGAGGTTGCGCGCGGCGATCGCGAAGCCGTCGCCCGAGAGCTCGGGCGGCGGCAGGATGCGCTGCTGGATCGAGCGCGCGATCTCGAGCTCCTTCTCGGCGAACTCCGCCTCCTTGAGGCGCTCGACCGACGCGCGCAGGCGGTCCTGCAGGAGGCCGTACGTGTGGAACAGCAGGCCGATGAGGAGCGTGATCGCGCCGACGACCGGCAGATACGGAGCGAGCCCCGCGGCGGAAAGCTGGAACTTCACGAGGCCCATGCCGCTCGCGATCGTGTTGGCGAGCATCCACGAGGTCATCCCGCCGACGAAGAAGATGCCGGCGTGCGACAGACGCGGCCACCGCGCGCGGGAGAGCCAGCCGCGGAACACCCAGACGCCGCCGGCGCAGAAGACGTAGCCGAGCGATCCCATGAGCGCGCCGTAGGCCGCGCCGCGCCATTGAAAGCGGCCCGGCTGCTGCATCGTCGCGAGGTAGACGATCCCGACGCCCACTCCCGCCGAGATCAGCGCGCCGCGAATCTCCTCCTGCGCCCGTCCCGGCTTCGGCTCGGCCATGGCCGGATCGTATGACGCCCGACTCGACCCTCGGCCGTCGCTTAGTCCGGGATCCCTCGCTGCGTTCGGGATGACAGGACTAAGGAAGTGTCCCAGCCGCCCAGCGGCTCTACGCTCGCGGCGCGAATAGTCTCCCGACCGAAGGGAGGGAGGAGGTTCGCGCCGCGGGAGCCGAAGCGCAGCGAGGGGGTCAGGCGTCCGGTCGAGCCCGCATCCGGGCGAGCCGGACGCCGGTGCGCCCTCCGGGCGCAGACCCCCGCGCGGAGCGGAGGCGACGGTTAGGAATCGGTTGACGTCTCGTCCACCTCGTCCCGCACCTTGTGCACGAGCGCCTCGACCGCCGACTCCTCGAGTCCCTCGGCGCCGACGCCGCGCTTGACGAAGTCCACCCACTCGCCGTCCACCTTGACCTGGATCGTCAGCAGCCGCGCGCGGCCGTAGGAGCTGACGCGCACCGACATGTTCGGCAGCGTGTACTCGGCCTGCCGGTTTCCCGACGCATCCGGCGCAGTCACACCACTGGCCCTGTACCCCATCTCGCGAAAGGCCGTGCCGATGCGATCGAAGGCGGCTTCCAAGCTCAACATGGCGGCACCTCGTTCTGGTGCGGCCTATTCTATAAGCGGGTCGTTAACCCCTTCCGGAGTAGTCCGATGACAGCATCAGGAACTGGCCGCGCGACTCGTGCTCCTCGTGCTCGGAGGCGGCCATGGCGAGGGCCGCGGACCCCCGCTCGCGCCACCAGGCCCGGGCGTCGGCCGCGGTCCACGCCGGCTGCACGGCGCAGGCCTCGAGGATCGCGTCCAGCTCCTCGGCCGAGGCCGGCCGATCCGCCTGCGCGACCGACAGGCAGCGGCGCAGCGCCTGCTCGAGGGCGGGCGGCACTGGCACCGGGGCCTTCTCGCACAGGGGCGGCGGCGGCCCCTGCCGCTCGAGCTTGAAGACCTCGAGGGCCGTGCGGCCCGGAAACGGCGACGTCGCCCGTCAGCAGAAAGTAGCCGACCGCGCCGATCGCGAAGATGTCGGTTCGCGCATCGACCTTCGTCGGATCGCTCATGCCCTCGGGAGCCATGTAGAGCGGCGTGCCGAGCAGCGAACCGTCCTGCGACAGCGCGGCGTCGCTGGCCGCCGGGCTCGCTCTCGGACCCGTCCTCGACGTCGCCGACCTCCTTCACGAGACCGAAGTCGAGGACCTTGAGGAAGTCCGGGATTCCGCCGTACATGCAGAGCATCAGGTTCTGCGGCTTGATGTCGCGATGGATGAGGCCCGCCGCGTGCGCCTCGGTCAGCGCGCCGCACGCCTGGCGCAGCAGGTGCACGACGCGCGCCCGGCGGGATCGGCCCGCCGAAGCTCGACGAGCTGGCCGAGGTTGATGCCGTGCAGGAGCTCCATCGCGTAGTAGAAGACGCCGTTCGAGGCGCGCCCGTAGTCGTAGATCGCGATCGTGCTCGGGTGCGTCAGGCCCGCGGTCAGCTGCACCTCGCGCTCGAAGCGCGCGATCGCGCGCTCTCCCTCGACGCCGGGCGCGAGCAGCTTGACCGCCGTCGGGCGGCGCAGCAGCGCGTGGCGCGCCTCCCACACGACGCCCATCGCGCCCTTGCCGAGCCGCGCGATCAGGCGGTACGGCCCGACCTTCTCGGCCTGGCGCCGCAGCCGCGCGATCGTGCGCAGCGACGTCAGGAGTCACGAGCCCGATGAGCGTGGCGAGCAGGCCGAGCAGGGCGGCCTCGATCGCGCCGCGCTGGGGCGGGAGGAAGGCGCCGGGCAGCGCAAAGACCTCGAGCGACCAGTGACGGTCCGCGAAGGGAAGGACGAACGGGAAGCGAAAAACCCGCCCGGCGCGTCGCCTCGTCCACGTTCGGCGGCCTCTCGGCGAGCGGCGCCGCCTTCGGCGAGGACGTCCATGTCGCGCAACCGCAGGCCGAGGCCCGCGGCGTCCACCTCGGACGCCGCCTTGTCCACGAGCGGCGAGACGCGAAACACGGCGATCGTGTAGCCGCGGATCTTCCTCATGCGCGCATCGAGCGAGCCCGGGTCGCCGTCCAGGTACACCGGCGCGTACGCGGCGACGACCGGCGGCCCGCCGCGGTGGCCCTCGTCCTCGACGAGGCCGAACGGCGGCGACGCCGCGATGTCGCCTGTGTCGCGCGAGCGGCCCGGCGGTGTCGCGCCGGATCGGATCCGAGGCGATGTCGAAGCCGAGGGCGACGGCGCTCGGCGGCTCCATGTAGTGGATCGGCACGTAGAAGGTGCGGCGGCCGACCGGGGACTGCGTGCCATCCACGTTGCGCTCCCAGAAGTGGTAGCCCGGTCAGGTGCGCCGCGCGCGCCTCGCCTCGTACACCTTGCGCTCGGACTCGTGGACGATCGGCAGCCACTCGAAGGCGTAGACCTCGCGGTTGCGCGCGAGCATCGGGTATGCGAGCAGGCGGAACTGCGAGCGCGTCACCTCGTCGGACGCCTCGACGAAGCTGCGCAGCGTGTAGAGGTTCTCGAGCGCCGAGGTCAGCCTCTCGTTGACCTTCGCCTGGAACTTCTCGGCGCGCTGCGCGAAGGCGAGGTGCGTCGTGGCGCGCGAGCGGGCGAAGACGTAGGCGCCGAGGCCGAGCGAGAGCGCGGCGAAGACGGCCGCAATGAGCATGTCCGTCGAGCGGATCGACGTGCGCCAGAGAAAGAAGGCGGACCGCAGGCGCCGTACGGTGAACCGGCTGGTGTCCGCGCCGGACCCGGACCTGCCGCCGCCGCTCGTCACGGTGGGGGATTATGCGACTTTGCGCTCCCGAGAGGAGCGCAAAGTCGTCCCGAGCGCAGCGAGGGATCCCGAACTCGTCAGCGACACCCGACGAATGCCGCGGTCCCGGCCCTACCCCTCGGCCAGCCGCTCCCGCGTCACGGCCGCGCCCACGATCACGGCGGCGAGACCCAGGTACAGGAAGCTGTAGGCCGGGACCGGCGCCTTCGACAGGGCGGTCGTGAAATCGGCGCCCGGGACGCCGGAGAGCCCCATGTACCAGACGACGAGGTACAGGCCCGAGAAGAGCTTTCCCCCGGAGGAAAGCGACCCGAAGCCGACCGAAGCGCCCGCCACCGCCGCCAGGCCCGCCAGGCACGCGAGACCCCGGATGGGGGAAACGAGGAAGCACTTGAAGGCGAGCGGCCCGCCGAGCATCAGGACGACGAGCGACACCGCGGCCGTCTTCCAGAGAACCGGCGAGGCGGGCACGGCCGGCTGCGAGAAGACGAGCGAGCGCGTCCCGGCCTGTTTCTCGCGCGCCGCGACCTCGGAGATGACGGGCACGAGCAGCACGAGGAAGGCGCCCTGCGCGAAGTTGCCCGGCAGGAGCGCGGCGAGCATCGCGGAGGCCGCCATAGGCCACTTGATCCACGAGGCGCTCTCCCACACGAGGCGAGCCTCGGCGAAGATCGCGCCCTTCGTCGTCGGGTTCGGCGCGACCGGCGTCAGGCGCACGGCCGCGGCGGAGAATCCGTCGGCGTCGGGGACCGCCGCGAAGCGGCGGCGGCGCAGCCGCTCCCCGATGCGATCCACGAACCCGGGCTTGCGGAGGCGGCGCCGGCCGCGCGCCGGATCGAACCGGTCGAAGATCAGCACCGCAAGCGCGAACGGCAAGACGGCGAGCGCGAGGTTCAACGCGCGCATGGCGACGAGATCCGCCGTGACGCGGATCCCCGGCCACGGCACGCGCTCGATCGGCTTGTCGCGCGTGATGTGGCCGGTCGAGACTCCCTTGATCGCCTCCGGCACCGTCTGCCGGATGAGCCACTGCCCCGTGGCCAGACCCGACGGGTCGTAGACCGGCCGCATCATCGTCGCCTTGAAAGGCGCCCCCTCGTCGTCGAGCCCGGACAGGTCGAGCGGCAGCTTCACGAGCCCGAAGAGGAAGACGAAGAACCAGAGGACGAGCCCGCCGCGGCCCCGCAGCCCCGGGGTCACGTCGAAGAGCACCGCGATCGCGGCGATGACCGCGATCGAGGGAACCGTCAGGAGCAGGTACGGCCCGGCGAACGCCACGGGATCGAACTTCCCGACGCCATAGCGCAGGAAAGCCACGAGCCCCGCCGCGAGGGCGAGCGCGTCGAGGACGAGGAGATACGCGAAGTGCGCCGCCCACTTGCCGCCGAGGTACGCGGTCTTCGAGAGCGGCGTGGCCGCCAGGATCGCGCCGAGGCCGCGCTCGCGGTCGCGCCGCACGGAGCCGGCGACGAGATAGAAGCCGCCCATCGCGAGGAAGATCCCGGAGAGGATCGCCAGCGCGAACCCGACGTAGGCCGCGCTGTAGACCGGCGCCTGGACGCGGCCGTCGGCGAGGTCCCAGGTGATGGAGACGGCCTTGCCGGCCGGGTCCGGTATCCAGAAGAACGCCCCGGCGAAGAAGGCGACGACGGCGATCGGCGTCGCGAGCGACCGCAGCCGCATCTTCAGCTCGGCGCCGATCTGCGCCGTCAGGGGCAGCGTGGCCGCGCTCACGCCGCCTCGAGGTTCGTGAGGAGGTACGCGTCCTCGAGATCGGGCTCGACCGGGCGCGAGCCCGGCAGCGTGGCGCCGCTGCCGTTGGCGCACGTAGCGCACGTGCACGCCGTCGGCGCGGCGGATGAGGTTGGAGACGTGGACCGCCTTCTGCGTTTCGGCGAGGCGCTCGGAGGAGACGACCGCCGTGAAGACGCGGCCGGACGCCTTCGAGAGCAGCGACTCGGGCGTGGCGTGCGCGACCAGGCGCCCCTGCCGCATGACGGCGATCTCGGAGGCGACCGCCTCGACGTCCGAGACGATGTGCGTCGAGAGGATGACGACGCGCCCCTGCGCGATCTCCGAGAGGAGATTGCGGAAGCGCACGCGCTCCTCCGGGTCGAGGCCGACGGTCGGCTCGTCCACGATGACGAGCTTCGGGTCGCCGAGAAGCGCCTGCGCGATACCGACGCGCTGGCGCATGCCGCCCGAGTAGCCTCCCAGGCGCCGGTCCGCTGCGCCGTGGAGGTTCGTGAGCTCGAGCAGCTCCTTCACGCGCCGGTCGAGGTCCGCGCCCGAGAGGCCTTTCAGCCGGCCGAGGTAGCGCAGGAACTCGCGCGCCGTGAGCCGCTCGTAGACGCCGAAGTCCTGCGGCAGGTAGCCGAGCGTGCGGCGCAGCGGCAGCGGATCCTTGCCCGCGTCGCGGCCTTCCCAGAAGAAGGCGCCCGCGGTCGGCTTCGTGACGGTCGCGAGGATGGACATGAGCGTCGTCTTGCCCGCGCCGTTCGGGCCGAGCAGCCCGAGGACGCCCTCGCCCACCTCGAGCGAGAAATCCGCCAGCCCCACCGTGCCGCCCGGATAGCGCTTGCCCAGGGATCGAATCGAAAGCATGGTGCGTTCCCTCGACAAACGTTACGCAAGGCCTTCCCACGGAGTTCCCGAGGAGACGGGCGGGGCGAGCCCCGCCCCTACGACCAGGGGGCCTCGATCGTCCTTGGGGGCCGTAGGGGCGGCCCTTTGGGCCGCCCGTCGTCGAACATTCCCCTCCGGGCATGCGTATAAAGAGGACGTGGCCCGAGTTTTCGTCGGATTAGGGGGTTTTCTCGTGAAAAAGAAGAAGTGGATCGGAATTCTGGTGGTCGCCCTGGCCCTGGCCGGCGTGGCGTACATGAAGGCCAAGAGCCGCGACAAGGCGGACCCGAAGGCCGAGACCACGCCTTTCCGGCTGGGCAAGGTCCAGGCCGAAGACCTCCAGGTCTCGGTGCGCGAGGTAGGCGTCGTGGACCCGGTGACCAAGGTGGACGTCAAGTCCGCGGTCTCCGGCCGCGTCCTCTCGCTCGCCGTGCGCGAAGGCGCCGTCGTGAAGAAGGGCGACGTCCTCGCCGAGATCGAACCGGACGTCAACCAGGCACAGTCGCTCTCGGACGTGCAGGCGAGCGTCAAGGAGATGGAGCTCAAGCTCCAGGACGCCGAGCGCGAGTTCGCGATGCAAAAGACGCTCTTCGAGCAAGGCCTCATCGGCCGCGATCCCTATCGCGCCTCGGAGATCAAGCGCAACCAGGCCGCCGAGACCCTGCGCGCCTCGCAGATGCGCTACCAGATCGTCGAAGACCGCGGCATCCCGATCTCCGGCAACGCGTCGTCGCAGAACGCGCGCGTGACCGCGCCCATGAGCGGCGTCGTCATCAAGAAGGGCGTCGAGCTCGGCGAGACCGTGACCTCGGGCGTCTCGTCCTTCAACGCCGGCACCGTGCTCTTCACGGTGGCCGACCTGAAGTCGCTGATCATCCGCGTCAACCTGAACGAGGTGGACATCGCCAAGGTCTCCGTGGGCCGGCCCGTGCGCGTCTCGCTCGACGCGTACCCGCAGAAGGTCTTCACCGGTAAGGTCACCTTCGTTGCGCCGTCGGCGGAGCTCGTCGAGAAGATCAAGGTCTTCAAGGTCGAGGTCACGCTCGACGAGCTCGGCGAGGCGTTCCGGACCGGCATGAGCGCCAACGTCGAGATCCTCGGCGACAAGCGCGACAAGGCGACCTCCATCCCGCTCGAGGCGCTGCAGAAGCGCGACGGCCAGACGGTCGCCTACCGGCTCAAGAGCAACCTCACGCCGAAGCAGCTCGCCACGGCCAAGGACGGCCTGTCGGGCCGCAACAAGTTCATCTGGCTCTCGGACCACTGGAAGGACTATTTCGACGTGGTCCCGGTCCAGGCCGGAATCGCCACGCTCGAGCGCGTCGAGATCATCTCGGGCGTGAAGTCCGGCGAGCAGGTGTCGCTCGAGGATCCGACGAAGAAGCGCGTCGAGAAGGACGACGAGGACAACTGACATGCATCCGTCGCGGCGCGACAGGATGCATGTCATCCCGAGCGAAGCGAGGGATCCCGAACTCGAAGCGCCGCGTACAAGTCCGGGATCCCTCGTCGCTGCGCTCCTCGGGATGACAGGCTGAAAGAACCAGGAAACACGGAGACGCCATGCCACCCATCATCCACACCGCCTCCCTGACCAAGGTCTTCGGCTCCAACGGCGCCGCGGTCCACGCGCTGCGCGGGATCGACCTGACGGTCGAACGCGGCGAGTTCGTCGCCCTGATCGGGCCCTCGGGCTCCGGCAAGTCGACGCTCATGGCGATCCTCGGCTGCCTCGACCAGCCCACCGCCGGGACCTACGCGCTCGACGGCGAGCGGGTCGAAGGGCTCTCGGGCCGGGAGCTGGCGCAGATCCGCAACGACAAGATCGGCTTCGTGTTCCAGCAGTACAACCTGCTTCCCAAGGCCTCGGTCGTGCGCAACGTGGAACTTCCGATGCTCTACGCGGGTGTCGGGCGGAAGGAGCGACGACAGCGCGGGATGGAGATGCTCGAGCGCGTCGGCATTCCCGAGAAGGCGAAGGTGCTGCCGGCCGCGCTCTCGGGCGGGC
Organism: uncultured Acidobacteriota bacterium; assembly: GCA_963710945.1. Lineage (GTDB taxonomy): Bacteria > Acidobacteriota > Thermoanaerobaculia > UBA5066 > Gp7-AA6 > DAHUXD01. Next base: position 222,950 of record CAVQCH010000005.1, on the reverse strand, counting down.
AGCGGCAGCGCGTCGCCATTGCCCGCGCCCTCGCCAACCGGCCCGCCCTCCTGCTCGCCGACGAGCCCACGGGCGCCCTCGACCAGAAGACCGGCCACGAGGTCCTCGAGCTCTTCGCCGACCTGCACCGCCAGGGCAACACGATCATCATCGTCACCCACGACCTCTCGATCGCCGCCATGGCGCAGAGGCAGGTCGAGATCATGGACGGGCTGATCAAGATCGAGGAAGCGGCCTAGCTCCGCCCTCCTCATGTTCAACGGAGCCTTCCGCGAACGCGTCCGTAACTCCTGGGTGGAGATGCGGGAGAACCTCACGCGGTCGATCCTCCAGTCGCTCGGCGTGATCCTCGGAGTTTCGGCGGTGCTCGGCGGCATGTCCATCTCCGACAGCATGCGCAAGCGCTCGATGGAGCTCTACGTGCGCATGGGCGGCCTCGACAAGCTGAACGTCCGCCAGTCGGCCGTCGTCAAGGAGGGCGCACCGACCGCGCTGCAGATGGCGAACCTCGGGCTGCGCTCCGCCGATGCCGACGAGGGCGAGGAGCTCGACTCGTCCGCGGTCAGCGGTATCTCGCTGCGCCGGGACGCCCGCGCGCGGGTGCGGTCGCCCTACGCTGACCAGGAGCGCGACATCCGCGGCATCGGGGGCGACTTCCTGGCGCTCGAGGGCTACGAGGTCGACCAGGGTCGCGCGTTCAGCGCCCACGACATCGACATGGCCGCGCCGGTGGCCGTCCTCGGGACGGAGGCCGTCGCGGTCTTCTTCCCCAACGGAGACGCGCTCGGCCGGACGATTCGCGTCGGCGACACGCCGGTGGAGGTCGTCGGCATCCTGAAGGAGCGTGTGTTCCGGTTCCGTAAGTCCAACCGCAACTGGTTTCGCTGGCGGAACCGGATCATCGCCATTCCCAACACCCTCGTGGCCCGGCGCTTCGAAGGCGACCAGTACCACCGCGTCGACCGCATGACCTTCCGCATCCGGTCGATCGACGCGATGTCGACGTTCAGCAAGGGCCTCAGCTCACTGCTGAAGGCGAACCATCGCCAGCAGGAGGATTTCCGCCTCGACGACGTCGGCGCCCGCTACCGCAAGCAGCAGTCGCAGGGGAACATCTACGACATCATCTTCCTGCTGTCGGGATTCCTGTCGATGATCGGCGGCGGGATCGTCAACGTCAACATCCAGATGGCGACGCTGAAGGAGCGGATCCGGGAGGTCGGCGTCAAGATGGCCATCGGCGCGCCCGGGCGCGAGATCTTCAAGGAATTCATGACCGAGGCGCTGCTCCTGACGGGCGTCGGCTCGCTCGCTGGCCTGGTGATCGGGATCGGCTTCTCGAAGATCATCACGACGTCGCTCGGTATCCCGCTTCACATCGATCCGAAGAGCTTCGTGATGGCGTACATGCTCGCCGCGATCTTCGGTTTCGCGTTCGCCCTCTTCCCGGCGTGGAAGGCCTCGCGCCTCTCGCCCATGGAGGCGCTGCGCTATGAGTGAGCAGGCGATTGCGCTGCCCGCCGCCACCGCCGCGCCGGCCCGCCCGCCGCGCCGGCTCTCCTTCGGCGCGAAGCTCGCCCTCGGCTGGGAGATCATCAAGGGCGGTCTCGTCGAGCTGTGGGCTCACAAGCTGCGCTCGACCCTGACGCTGACCCTTCTCATGCTCGGTGTTTTCGCGCTCGTCGTCATGAGCTCGGTCATGGACGGCGTCATGGACAAGATCGCGATGGGTTTCTCGGGCATGAGCTGGGACGGGACCGTCATGCTCGCACCCGATTCGCCGGCCACGACCGAGGAGCAGAAGCGATTCGCCATGAGCCCGGGACTGCGGTGGGAGGACCTCCCCCGCCTGACCTCTCCCGATCCCAGAATCCTCGCGTTCCTTCCGCGCGCGACCAAGGAGTCGGCGGTGAAGGTCGCCGGCGGCACCGAGCGGTGCTGGGTCAACGGCGTCTGGCCGGACTACGCGAAGTGGATGAACCGGCCGATCGCGATGGGGCGCGGGCTGACCGACAACGACGAGCTCCGCCGCTCGACCGTCGCCGTCATCGGCGCCACCCTCGGATCCAAGCTCTTCGGCGGCGCGGATCCCGTCGGCCGCGACATCACGGTCGAGGGCGTGCGCTTCCGCATCGTCGGCGTCCAGGCCCCGAGCCAGATTTTCACCGAGGAGCTCTGGTACGACGCCAACGGAATCTCGATCCCCCTGCAGACGTACGTGGACCGGATCGATCCGGATCACAAGCTCGCGAACATGGCGGTCAAGCTCGCGAAGAAGCGCGACACGGCCGAGGTCTCGGCCCTGATGATCGGCCGCGCCAAGCAGGCGCATCACGGGATCGAGGACGTGAAGATCGTGGACCTCGAAGCGGAGTCGGCCCGCGCGTGGGCGAACTTCCTCGACCAGATCTTCGGCTGGAAGGTCGTGCTCACGAGCCTCGCCGCGACCGTGCTGCTCGTGGGCGGCGTCGGCGTTCTCTCGGTGATGCTGATTTCGTTCTCCGACCGCCGCTACGAGATCGGCCTGCGCAAGGCCATGGGCGCGTCGGACACCGAGATCCTGGTCCAGTTTCTCCTCGAGGCGTGCGTGCTCGCGGCCGTCGGAGCGACGCTCGGAACCTTCGTCGGGACGGCCGTGTGCAAGGCCCTCTCTGCAAACTTCCCTTACGGCCTCGTCGTCAACCCGATGGGGCTCTTGATTGCCTGGGTCACGGCGCTGGTGCTCGCGGTGACCTTCGGCCTCTACCCCGCCGTCCGCGCGTCGCGCCTGTCCCCGATGGAGGCGATGCGGTAAGCCGTCGCCTCCGCTTCGCGAGGGATCTGCGCCCGTTCGGGCGCACCGGCGTCCGGCTCGCCCGGATGCGGGCTCGACCGGACGCCTGATCCTCGCGGCGCTTCGGCTCCCGCGGCGCGAACCTCCTCCCTCCCTTCGGTCGGGAGACTATTCGCGCCGCGAGCGATTGGACGACGGCCGTGAAAAGGGAACCAGAGAGCCGTAGGAGCGTCTAGGGTTTCTCGGGCGTTGGTTGGGCGGTTGGGGACTTGTCGGAGGACGGATTCTCGGCGCCCGGCGGCTGATTCGTCGGCGGCTTGGCCGGGAGGCCGGGGGGTTTTGCGACGTCGCGCTTGGCGGTCGATTTCGTGGCCTGTCCTTCCAGGAGAGGCGTCCAGGTCTTTCCGTTCGGCGACGTCTCCCAGCGGTAGTTGTAGCCCTCGGGCGTGGTGTCCTTGACGACGTAGCGGGACTTGAGCTTCTTGCCGGCGAGCTTCACCTCGCTCGACCACGTCCACGTGCCGTTCTCGACCTTGCCGGTCGCGGTCTCGACGGTGCCGTTGCTGTTGAAGCTCCACGACGTGTAGACCTTCTTCTCGGCGTCCCAGCCCATCATGTTCTGCGTCTGGATCACGCCCATGGGGCCGCGGTTTTCCATCAGGCACCCGACGAAGAACCGGCCGGGCATCCAGCGGCACATCTCGCGGCCCTTCGTCGCGCCGCCCGGGCCGAGCGGCCCTTCCTTCATCTGGCCGGCCGAGGCCCACGGCCCGATGAAGTAGCCGAGCTTCTCGACCTCGGGCGGGGGCGGGGGCGTGTCCGGCTTCTGGTCCTGCGCGATCGCCGCCGCGGACGCCAGGCACAACCCGATCGCGGCGATGGTCGAAAACCTCATCGGTGACTCCTTTGCGGAATGGACTCGAGAAACGCGAAAGCGCGGCCAGGACGGAAAGGGCGGCCGAGGGGCCGCCCCTGCCCGAGCGCGCGGGATCCCGGTATCACTTCTTCGTGGACTTTCCCTCGGCCATGGTCGTCCAGGTCTTGCCGTCCTCGGAGGTCTCCCACTTGAAGCTCTGGGCGTTCGGCGGCGTCACGACGACGGTGTAGTGCGACTTGATCATCTTGCCGCCCATCTTGTCCTCGCCCGACCAGCTCCACGTGTTCCCCGAGAGCGTGCCGGTGGCCGACCCCATCATGCCGTTGCTGTCGAAGCCCTGGTACTTGTAGACCTTCTCCTCGGCGCTCCAGCCGAGCACGGCTTCCGACTTGATCTTGCCCATCGCGCCGTTGCCTTCCCCGCGGCAGACGAGCTGGAAACCGCCCTCGTACCAGGTGCACTCTTCCTCGCTCGTCATCTTCCCGCCGGGGCCCCAGGGACCCGGCTTGATGGTGGATTCGCCCTTCCACTTGCCCGCGAACACCTCGAGCTTCTTGGTGTCGGGACCGGGCTTCGGGGCTTCCGGCGGCGCGGCGAGAGCGAACGCGGCGCCGAGAATGGCGGCGACGCCCAGGGCGGTCGACATGCGCTTCATGAATGCCTCCTTCATCAGGCGCGGATTCTAACTCCGGGATGCGCGCCGGGCGCGGTCGGGTTATCCTCGCGGCATGAGAATTCACAATCTTCTGCTGTCGATCTCCCTGGTTGCCTCGATCGAAGGCTCCGTCGGCGGGGTCCGCTGGACCGTCCCCGCGGGGTGGCAGGCCAGCGCCCCGCAGCCCATGCGCGTCGCGAGCTACACGATACCGGCCGCGCCCGGCGCCGAGGCCGGCGGCTGCGGCGTCTTCTATTTCGGCCAGGGCCAGGGCGGCGGCGTCGACGACAACATCCAGCGCTGGGTCGGGCAGTTCGAGGGCGCGAGCGCCCCGAAGAAGTCGGACAAGACGATCAACGGCCTGAAGGTCCACCTCGTCGAGGTCTCGGGAACGTACCTCTCGCCGGGGGGCCCGATGATGCAGTCCGGAGGCAAGAAGCCCGGCTGGAAGCTCGCCGGCGCGATCGTCGAGGCGCCCGAGGGCCTCGTCTTCTTCAAGTGCGTCGGCCCGGCCGCGACCATGCAGAAGGCCCAGCCTCAGGTGGACGAGCTGCTGAAGTCTCTCGTGAAGGTGGGGGCGGCGAAGGTCTGACTCTGCGCTCGTCGCCGACGAGCGCTGTCATCCCGAGCGCAGCGAGGGATCCCGTCCCAACGAGCCGGCAGCGTGTCGAGCCCGGGATCCCTCGTCGCTCCGCTCCTCGGGATGACAGCTAAACGACCGAGGCCATCGCAGCCCGTCTTCCGCGCCTCAATACCCTTTCAGGAACTCCCCCACCCCCGGCTCCTGCGCGGCGCGGGCGGCCGTGCAGAGCTCGATCGTCTCGAGGACCTGGGCGAGGTTGCGCGGGCCGCCCGGCAGCTTGTCGATGCGGCTCTCGAAAAACGCCTTCGCGTCCTTCGCGCGTTCGGCGTCGCAGAAGCCCGAGGCCACGTAGGCGATCTGGCCGGTGGTCTCGCGCGGCATCCGCGCGACGACCGCGTCGTAGTTCTTCTTCACGAAATCCCACAGCGTCGCGCGGCCGAGCTCGGAGTCGAGCGCGCGGAACATCGCGACGTCCGTCTCGCGAAAGTCGAGCGCGGGGTCGAGCGAGAGCGCGAACGCCTCCTGCAGCAGCGCCGCGTCCGGGAATTCCCCGAGGGCCCCGTAGAGCCGCGTGCGGTCGCGGCGGACGGGCGCCGTCTTCGCGGCGGCCACGTACCGTCGAAGAGCGCCCGGTCGCCCCGCCGGGCGGCGATCCCGAGAACCTGCCCCGCCATCTCCGGGCCGACCGCCGAACGGTCGTCGAGCCACCGCAGGGCGAGTCGCCGGGCCTCGGCCTGCAGCGCCGGCTCGTCGCCCTTCGAAGCCACGAACGGCACGAGGTCCCCGCGCAGGATCCTCACGTCGTCATCGTCGTCCGGCTTCGCGGCAAAGCCGAGGGAGCGCGCCCGGGCGCCGTACATCTTCGACACGAACCGCGCGTAGTTGGCCTGCCGGTCGGCGGCCACCAGGTGCTCGTCGATGTCGCTCGCGATCCTCAACGTCGCCTGCACGACCTGCCGCGAGTCGCTCCCCGAAAAGCGGGGCACGAGCGCGAGAGCGTCGGACATCGGGAGCGCCCCGGCCTCCGCGAGGGCGTCCACGTCGCGGATCAGGCCCACGCGCTCGGCGAGCGACAGCCGCGTGTCGGCGACGTCGAGAAGCTTCGGCAGGAGATCGCCGCGATAGTTCGCGCGGTAGTAGCCGAGCTCGCCGTCGTTGGCGAAGAGCCAGGCCGGGCAGGCGCCGCCCGGCGCCGGCACCGCGCCCGTCGTTTGCGTGAACAACGTGCATTCCGCGGGCGTCCTGGCCGTCGGCCCCGCCCGCCCGCGAGCAGACCGGGATCTGCCAGAGCTCGGCGCCCGCGCCCTTCGAGCCGAGCGGGAGCAGGCGCTTCTGCGCGAGCGCGGCCTTCGCCGGGCCGCCCGCGCAGTCGAGCGCGACGTCCACGACGGGAACGCCCGGCTGGTCGAGAAAGGTGGAGAAAGCGGCGGCGACGCCGGGTCGACTCGCGCCCTCGAGGGCCTGCAGGAAGTCGCGCACCGTGGCGTTGCCGAAGCGGTGCGCCTCGAGGTAGGCGTGCACGCCGGCCTGGAACTTCGCCGCGCCCACCCAGGATTCGAACATGGTGAGGACCGCCGCGCCCTTCTGGTACGAGATCTGGTCGAAGGCGTTGACGATGTCGTCGTTCGAGACGATCTCCTGCCGGATCTTGCGCGCCGACACGAGCGTGTCCTCGAACATCACGTTCGACCGGGACACCACGCGCTCCACGTCCGTGCCCCACTCCGGCTTCCACTCGATCAGGATGCGGTCCGCCATCCAGGTGGCGAAGGACTCGTTCAGCCACACGTCGTCCCACCACGCGAGCGTCACGAGGTCGCCGAACCACTGGTGCGCCATCTCGTGCGCGTTGATGGAGGCCTGCGTGCGGAAGAACCCAACGGTCTCCTCGGTGGAGGGGGCGATCAGGATCCGCTCGCTCCAGGTGATCAGGCCGGCGTTCTCCATCGCGCCGAACGTCACGGTCTGCGGGATCGCGAGCTGGTCGAGCTTCGCGTACGGGTACGGAATGCCGAAGTAGGCCTCGAGCAGCTCGAGCATCGGCCCGGTCGTCTGCGCGGCGTACCGGCCCTGCGAGGCCTTGCCGCGCGGCGTGACGATGCGGATCGGCGTCTTCTTCGAGCCGGCCACGCCCGCGTCGAGATAGTCGAAGGGGCCCACGGCGACCGCGACGAGATAGCTCGGCAGCGGATCGGTCTTGCGGAAACGCACGACGCGGGAGCCGTCGGCCCCGTCCGACTCCGACGCGATCGGCGTGTTCGAGACGGCCGTCGTGCCCTTCGGGATCCGCACCGTGAGCTGCCAGGGCACCTTGTAGGAGGGCTCGTCGAAGCACGGGAACGCGCGCCGGGCGTCGGTGTTCTCGAGCTGGCTGAAGACGTACCAGTCCTCGCCGTCCTTCTGCCGGAAGAGGCCCTGCGTCGAGGTCGTGTCGAGCTTGCCCGTGTACTCGACGTGCAGCTTCAGCGTCCCGGGCCCGACATCGCGGTCGAAGGCGAACCCGACGAAGTCGCCGCCGCCGGGCACCGGCCGGACGCCGACCGAGCGGTCTGCCGACGAGGCCGAGGCCTTTCCGACGACGAGATCGGACCCGTTCAGCCAGAGCAGGCGGGTCTTCTCCTTCAAGCGCACGTCGACGTCGACCTTCCCGCGGAAGGTGTCCTGCCCCGGGTCGAGCGCGAGCTCGACCGCGTATCCCGTCGGCTCGGCCGTGCCGGGAAGGCGCAGCTTCGGGGGTTCGGGCGGCGGGCCGGGGACGGCGGCGGCCGGGACGGGGGGCGCCAGGGAAAGGACGACGACAGGAAAAACCGCGAGAAACAGCCTGGTTGGACGCATTCGGACTCCCTTTCGACGCATGGATCGGTCCCTACTTATTCGAAGTTCCGGCGGAAAAGTTGCGCGACCCCGGTAGACTTCGCGCCTCAGGAGGTTTCATGTCGAAGTCAATCGGCCGGGCCGCCGTGCCCGTCCTCGTGATCGTCGGCGCGCTCTTCGGCCTCGCGGCCGCGGCGCCGCAGGGGGGGTCCGCCATCGTGACGCAAGCATCGATCGACAAGCTCACGGCCGAGCTCGCCGGGAAGTACGGCGAGTCGGAGAAGTCCCGCATCGAGCGCGGCGTCCGGCAGGCCGCGCAGTTCTGGCGCAAGGAAGACGGCGACGAGGCGGCCTTCGCCGCGGTCGTGCGGGCGGGAGTCGCCTCGGACTCCGAGGCGCGCAACGCCCTCTTCTCGCGCATGGAGTTCGCGCTCGAGTCGCTCGACGGGCACATGAACGAGATCGCGCGCGACTTCCGCAAGCAGTCCGACCTCGACCTCGGCGAGATCTACCCGTTCGACGAGATCCTGGCCGGCTACGACCCGTCGGCCCACGTCAACGACGACCTCTTCGCCAACCGGCTCGCCTTCGACGTGCTGTTGAACTTCCCGCTGACCACGCTCGAGCAGCGCCTCACCGAGGGCGAGGCGTGGTCGCGGCGCCAGTGGGCCGAGGCGCGCCTCGCCGAGCGCTTCGGCAAGCGGATCCCGGCCGACGTCAACCTCGCGATCTCGGAAGCCCAGTCCGACGCCGCCCGTTACATCGCGCGGTACAACATCTGGACGCACCACCTCGTGGACGCGAAGGGCCAGCGGCTGTTTCCGGCGAAGCAGCGGCTGCTCTCGCACTGGAACCTGCGCGACGAGATCAAGGCCGACTACGCCGACGACCCGAAGGCGGGCCTGCCGAAGCAGCGCCAGATCGCGATCGTGATGGACCGCATCGTCACGCAGACGATCCCGGCCCTCGTCGTCGACAACCCGCACGTGGACTGGGACCCGGCCACCAACGCCGTCGCCCTCTCGAAGGTGAAGGACTCGGACTCCGCCACGCCGCCCGACATGAAGGTCGCCAACGCGCCGGAGCCGGACACGCGCTACGCCACGCTGCTTTCGACCTTCCGGGCCGCGCGCAAGGCGGATCCGTACTCGCCGCTCGCGCCGACGCTCATCGCGCGGCGCTTCGACGAGAACCGCCAGATCCCCGAGGCCCAGGTCCGCGCCATGCTCGAGGCGGTGCTCTCCTCGCCGCTCGTGCCCCGCGTCGCCGCCGTCATCGAGCAGCGCCTGGGCCGCCCGCTCGAGCCGTTCGACGTCTGGTACAACGGCTTCCGCCCGCGCGGCGCCTACACGGAGGAGCAGCTCGACGCGATGGTCCGCAAGCGCTACCCCACCGCGAAGTCGTACCAGGAGGACATCCCGAATCTTCTCTTCCAGCTCGGCTTCTCGAAGGAGAAGGCCCAGTACCTCGCCGACCACATCGTCGTGGACCCGGCGCGCGGATCGGGCCACGCCCTCGGGGCGCAGCGCCGCGCCGACAAGGCGCACCTGCGCACGCGGGTCGAGAAGGACGGGATGAACTACAAGGGCTTCAACATCGCCATCCACGAGATGGGCCACAACGTCGAGCAGACGTTCTCGCTGAACGACGTGGACTCGACGCTGCTCCAGGGGGTCCCGAATACCGCCTTCACCGAGGCCCTCGCCTTCGTGTTCCAGGCGCACGACCTCGAGTTGCTCGGCCTCGCCAAGCCCGACCCGAAGAGCGAGGCCTTGAAGACGCTCAACGACTTCTGGATGACCTACGAGATCGCCGGCGTCGCGCTCGTGGACATCGGCGTCTGGCACTGGATGTACGACCACCCGGACGCCACGCCCGCGGAGCTCAAGGCCGCCACGCTCCAGCTCTGCCGGGACCTCTGGAACAAGTACTACGCGCCGGTCTTCAAGAAGAAGGACGTCGTGCTCACCCTCGGCATCTACTCCCACATGATCGACTCTTTCCTCTACCTGCCCGACTACCCGATCGGGCACCTCATCGCGTTCCAGATCGAGCAGCAGGTGGAGAAGTCCCGCAACCTCGGCAGCGAGTTCGAGCGCATGGCGAAAATCGGCAACGTCGCGCCGGACATCTGGATGAAGCAGGCCACCGGCGCGCCCGTCGGCGCGAAGGCCCTGCTCGCGGCGACGGAGAAGGCGCTGGCGGTCGCGGCGAAGTAGACCCGGAGGTAGCCCCATGGGAAACGATCACGACGACACGGCCGAGCTTCCGCGGCGCCGGCAGGCCGATCAGCAACAGCCCGCGGGCGCGTCCGCGCTCGTCGAGGTGGATCTCGCGGCGCTCTCGCACCCGGGCAAGGTGCGCAAGAACAACGAGGACCACTTCATCGCCACGCGCTTCGACCGGGGCATGCGCACGCTGGCCACCAACCTGCCCGCGGGCGAGATCCCGGAACGCTACGCCGAGACCGCCTACGGCATGCTCGTGGCCGACGGCGTCGGCGGCGCCGCCGGCGGCGAGGTCGCCAGCCGCACGGCCATCCAGGCCCTCGTGGACCTCGTCCTCGAGACGCCCGACTGGATCATGCGCCTCGACGACCACTTCGCCGAGGAAGTGCTCCAGCGCATGGAGCGCCGTTTCCAGAAGATCCGCGAGCTGCTCGTCGCGCGCGCCGACGCCGACCCGGGCCTGCGCGGCATGGCCACGACGATGACGGTGGCGTGCACCCTCGGGCCGGAGCTGCTGACCGCGCACGTCGGCGACTCGCGCGCCTACGTCCTGCGGCGAAGCGGCCGCCTCGAGCGCCTGACCCGCGACCAGACGATGGCGCAGTCGCTCGCCGACGCGGGGGCCATCACCCAGGAGGAGGTCGCCCGGCACCCGTCCCGCCACGTGCTGACGAGCGCGCTGGCGACGCGCGGCGCGTTCGTCCAGGTCGAGCTCAAGCGCTCCCGCCTCGAGAACGGCGACCAGCTCCTCCTCTGCTCGGACGGGCTGACCGAGATGGTCCCGGACGAGTCGATCGCGAAGATCCTCGGGCGCGCCCGCACCTCGGCGGAAGCCTGCCGCCACCTCGTCGAGGTCGCCCTCGAGGAGGGCGGCAAGGACAACGTGACCGTGGTCCTGGCGCGCTACAGGATCCCCTAGCCGTCGCTTCGCGCCTCGCTCGGGCTCTGCGCCCTCCGGGCGCACCGGCGGGCGGCTCGGCCGGATGCGGCCTCGACCGCCCGCCTGATCCCTCGCTCCGCGCTACGCTCCCGCGGCGCGCGCCTCCTCCCTCCCTTCGGTCGGGAGACTACGCACGCCGCGTGCGGGTAGTCACAGACGTTCAAATTCGACAATTGCCCGGCTATTGATTCAATTGCATCACCCCGGACCGGGCTCCGATCGCTACGTTGGGGGTGCCATGGCCTCCAACGAGCGGGTCGCCACTCTCGACGCCAACGAGGCGGTCGCCTCGGTCGCGCACCGGACCAACGAGGTCATCGCGATCTATCCGATCACGCCGTCCTCGCCGATGGGCGAGTGGGCCGACGCGTGGTCGGCGAAGGGGCGCGCGAACGTCTGGGGCAAGGTCCCGGACGTCGTCGAGATGCAGTCCGAGGGCGGCGCGGCGGGCGCGGTGCACGGCGCCCTCCAGGCCGGGGCGCTCGCGACGACGTTCACCGCGTCGCAGGGCCTGCTCCTCATGATCCCCAACATGTACAAGATCGCGGGCGAGCTGACGCCCTTCACGATGCACGTCGCGGCGCGCACGCTGGCCACGCACGCCCTCTCGATCTTCGGCGACCACTCCGACGTGATGGCCTGCCGCGGCACCGGCTTCGCGATGCTCGCCGCGGGATCCGTCCAGGAAGCGCAGGACTTCGCCGCGATCGCGCAGATGGCCACTCTCGCCTCGCGCATCCCGTTCCTGCACTTCTTCGACGGATTCCGGACGTCCCACGAGGTCGCCAAGATCGAGACGCTCTCCGACGCCGACCTGCTCGCCCTGCTCGACGACGCGGGGGTCGCGGCGCACCGCCGACGCGCCCTCACGCCGGACCGGCCGGTGCTGCGGGGCACGGCCCAGAATCCGGACGCGTTCTTCCAGGCGCGCGAAGCGGCGAACCCCTTCTATCTCGCCTGCCCCGACATCGTCGCGGCGGCGATGGAGCGCTTTGCCGGAATCACCGGCCGCCGCTACTCGGCATTCGACTACGTCGGCCACCCCGAGGCCGACCGCGTCGTCGTCCTGATGGGCTCGGGCGCCGAGACCGCCCACGAGACGGTCGAGTGGCTCCTGTCGCGCGGCGAGAAGGTCGGCGTCCTCAAGGTCCGGCTCTTCCGCCCCTTCGACGTCGCGCGCTTCGTCGCCGCGCTGCCGCGGACCGTCCGCGCGATCGCCGTCCTCGACCGCACCAAGGAGCCGGGCGCCGTCGGCGAGCCGCTCTACCAGGACGTCGTCACGGCGTTCGCCGAGGCCCGCGACGGAGCGGCCGCGCCGCGGATCGTGGGCGGGCGCTACGGGCTCTCCTCGAAGGAGTTCACGCCGGCCATGATCGCGGGCGTCTTCGGCGAGCTCGCGAAGGAGAAGCCGCGCAACCACTTCACGGTCGGCATCGTGGACGACGTGACGCACACGTCCCTGCCCTTCGACGGCGAGCTCGACATCGAACCCCCGGACGTCTCGCGCTCCGTGTTCTACGGCCTCGGCTCGGACGGCACGGTCGGCGCCAACAAGAACTCGATCAAGATCCTGGGCGAGGAGACCGTCCGGGTACGCGCAGGGCTACTTCGTGTACGACTCGAAGAAGGCCGGCGCCGTCACGATTTCTCACCTGCGCTTCGGGCCGCGCCCCATCCGCTCGGCGTACCTCGTCCGGAAGGCCGACTTCGTCGCCTGCCACCAGTTCGAGTTCGTCCACCGCTACGACGTCCTCGAGACGGCGGCCCCGGGCGCGGCGTTCCTGCTGAACTCGCCCTACGGGCCCGACGCCGTCTGGGACGAGCTCCCGCTCGAGATGCAGGAGGAGATCGTCGCCCGGAAGCTGCGCTTCTTCGTCGTGGACGCGTTCCGCATCGCCCGCGAGGCGGGGTTGAAGGGGCGCATCAACACGATCATGCAGACCTGCTTCTTCGCGATCACGAAGACGCTCGCGCCCGAGCTCGCCACGGAGCGGATCAAGCAGGCGATCTCCGACACCTACGCGAAGAAGGGCCCCGAGATCCTCAAGCGCAACTTCGCGGCGGTGGACGCGGCCCTCGGCGGGCTCGCCGAAGTGAAGGTCCCTGCGGGCCGCGACGACCACCCGCCGCCGCCCGCCGATCGTCCCGGGCGCGGCGCCGGACTTCGTGCAGAAGGTGACGGCCCTGATGCTCGCCGGCCACGGCGACCGCCTCCCCGTCTCTGCCTTCCCCGTCGACGGGACCTGGCCGACCGCCACGGCGCAGTGGGAGAAGCGCAACATCGCCACCGAGATCCCCGTCTGGGATCCGGCCGTCTGCATCCAGTGCAACAAGTGCGCGCTCGTCTGTCCGCACGCCGCCATCCGCGCGAAGGTATTCGAGCCGGCGAAGCTCGCCAGGGCGCCCCGGAGACGTTCAAGTCCGACCGCTTCCGCGGCGCCGACTTCGAGGGCTGGCGTTACACGATCCAGGTCGCGCCCGAGGACTGCACCGGCTGCTCGCTCTGCGTGATGTTCTGCCCGGCCAAGGACAAGTCGAACCCGAAGCACAAGGCGATCGACATGGCGCCGCAGCGGCCGCTGCGCGAGAAGGAGCGCGACAACTACGCCTTCTTCCTCGACCTGCCCGAGCCCGACCGCTCGCGCATCCGCGTCATGGACGTGAAGGGCTCGCAGTTCGCGACTCCCCTCTTCGAGTACTCGGGCGCGTGCGCGGGCTGCGGCGAGACGCCGTACGTCAAGCTCCTCACCCAGCTCTTCGGCGACCGGACGCTCGTCGCCAACGCCACGGGCTGCAGCTCGATCTACGGCGGCAACCTCCCCACGACGCCCTACACCGTGGATCGCAACGGCCGCGGGCCGGCCTGGTCGAACTCCCTCTTCGAGGACAACGCGGAGTTCGGCCTCGGCATGCGCCTGGCGCTCGACAGCCGCGCCTCCCATGCCCGGCAGCTCCTCGGGGTCGTGGGCCCGCTGCTGTCGGCCGGGCTCGCGCGGGAAATCCTCGAGGCCGACCAGTCGACCGACGCCGGTATCGCCGCGCAGCGCGAGCGGGTCGCGCGGCTGCGCCGGGAGCTCTCTCCCCTCCAGACGCCCGCCGCGCGCGTCCTCGCCGATCTCGCCGACGACCTCGTCAAGAAGACCGTGTGGATCGTGGGCGGCGACGGGTGGGCGTACGACATCGGTTTCGGCGGCCTCGACCACGTTCTCTCGCTCCCCTACGACGTCAACGTGCTCGTCCTCGACACGGAGGTCTACTCGAACACCGGCGGCCAGCAGTCCAAGGCCACGCCGCTCGGCGCCGCCGCCAAGTTCGCCGTCGGCGGCAAGGAGACCGGCAAGAAGGACCTCGGCCTGATGGCGATGAGCTACGGCCACGTCTACGTCGCGCGGATCGCGTTCGGCGCGAAGGATTTCCAGACCGTCAAGGCCATCCAGGAGGCCGAGGCCTATCCCGGCCCGTCGCTCGTCATCGCGTACAGCCACTGCATCGCTCACGGCTACGACATGGCCTACGGCGCCGAGCAGCAGAAGCTCGCGGTGGAGTCGGGCGTGTGGCCGCTCTATCGCTTCGATCCGCGCCGCATCGCGGCGGGCGAGGCGCCGCTCGTTCTCGACTCGGCCGCGCCGAAGAAGTCGGTCGAGGCCTACCGCAACAACGAGAGCCGCTTCCGGATGCTGGAGGCCGCCGACCCCGCCCGCTACAAGGAGCTCGCCGCGCGCGCCGGACGCGAGGCCGAGCGGCGCCTGCTTCTCTACAAGCACCTCTCGGACTGGAAGCTCGCCGGAGCCGGCGCCCCGGCCGCCGCGCCCGAAACGACGGTCCCGGCCGAAACGGCGCCCGCCGGCGGGGCGAAGTGACCATGGACCTCTCGACCACGTATCTCGGCTTCACGCTGCCGCATCCGCTGATGCCCGGGTCCTCGCCGCTGGCCGACGACCTCGACTCCGTGCGCCGCCTCGAGGACGCGGGCGCCGCGGCGATCGTGCTGCGCTCGCTCTTCGAGGAACAGATCGTGGGCGACGAGATCGCCAGCTATCGCGCGCATTCCGGGCCGAGCGACTCCCACGCCGAGGCGTCGTCGTACCTGCCCGAGCCCGAGGTGTTCGCCCTCGGCACGCACGACTACCTGGAGCAGGTCCAGAAGATCAAGGCGGCGGTCACGGTCCCGGTCATCGCGTCGTTGAACGGCACGACCCCCGAGAGCTGGATCGAGTACGCGCGCCTGATCGAGCAGGCCGGCGCCGACGCTCTCGAAATCAACATCTACGAGCTCGCGACGGATCCGCTCGAGTCGGGAGAGGACGTCGAGGATCGCACGGTCGCCGTCGTCGCGGCCGTGCGCGAAGCCGTGGCGATCCCGATCGCCGTCAAGCTCTCGCCCTTCTACTCGTCGCTGTCGCACCTGGCCCGGAGGCTCGACCGCGCCGGCGCCAACGGCCTCGTCATCTTCAATCGCTTCTACCAGCCGGACATCGACGCCGAGAACCTCGAGATCGAGCCGCGCCTGAACCTCTCGAGCCCCAATGAGCTGCTGCTGCGGCTGCGCTGGCTCGCGGTGCTCTCCGGGCAGATCCAGGGCTCGCTCGCCGTCACCGGCGGCGTCCACAACGCGCTCGACGTCGTCAAGTCCGTGATGGCCGGAGCGCACGCCGTCCAGCTCGTGTCGGTGCTGCTGCGCCGCGGGCCGGCGACGCTCGCGCGGCTGCGCGCCGACCTTGCGCGGTGGCTCGAGGAGCACGGTTACGAGTCGCTGCGCCAGATGCAGGGCAGCATGAGCTACGGGCGCGGCGGCAACCCGGCCGCGCTCGAAAGGTCCAACTACATGCGGATTCTCCAGAGCTGGCGCCCCGACGAGAGCTGAGGCGCGAGGAGGCACGATGATCACGCTCGACGACTTCACGCTGCTGCCGCTCGGATCGCGGAACAACTTCGAGGGCACGGTCGCCCGCTGCCCCGTCTGCGGGCGCAACGGCGTCGTCGTCCATCCGGACGGGGCGGCCGCCTACTGCATCCACGCCGAGGAGTCGGAGGTCCTCTGCGACGGGATGCGCACCGACCCGACCGACTGCTGCGAGCTGCCTTCCTAGGCGCCGGCTCGCGGCTGTCTTAGAATTCGTCGAACCACCGTTCGACGAAAGGAACCAACATCGCCCGGCTTCGACTGTCGGCATTCGGGGCGTTCCTGCTGCTCGTCGCCGTTTCCGCCCACGCGCAGGAAGAGCACGTGCCTCCCCGGCCCGGCGACGTGATTCTCGTCGACAGCTTCGGCCACGCCGTCGGCGTGGCGCCGGAGAACATCCCGGCCCAACTCCTTCCGCCCCCCGGCGTCGGCATCGAGCGCCAGGTCCCGAAGCCCGCGGCGGGCCGGCGACTTCCGCCCGCACTGCTCCAGCGCATGAACGCGGGGCGCGAGCAGGCCTTCACGCTCTTTCCCGCCGTTCCCCCGGCGCTCGAGCCCTACCTCGCGGCCCAGGACGAGCTCGGCAACACCGCGATCCGCCCGGGGCCCCTCGTCGACGTCGTGCCGATGGAGCCGTGGGCGCAGGGCGCCAAGTACTGGCTGGGCGCGCGGGGCCTGCGGTACACGGTCGACCAGACCTTCACGTACACGGGAGTGCCGGAGACGCCTTCGGGCTCGCCGAACATGGGCTATTACACGCTCAAGCTCTACGCGAAGTGGGCCGCGTACGTCGATCCGGCGGGCGGCACGGCTGGCTGGCTGAGCGCCCAGGTCAACGCCAAGGAAGGCCTCGGCGGCGCCGGCAAGAACCAGAGCGCCCGCGCAAACATCGGCATGCTGACGGATCCGCAGGGCACGACCTCCAGCCGCAACGGGTTCAGAATTCCGGAGCTCGCCTGGCAGCAGTCCTTCGCGCGAGGCTCTTTCGTCGCGCTCGGCGGCGTCGTCAACCAGGGCAACTACATCGACGTGAATACTTACGCGAATACGGGGCGCGGCCAGTTCCTGAACTCCGCCCTCATCAACAGCATGGTCCTGCCGCTGCCGGGCTTCAACTTCGGCGTCAACCTGCAGTGGCAGCCGGGGCCGGAGCTCTACGTGATCACGGGCGCGACCGCCGGCAACGCGAAGGCGGGCCAGACGCCGTGGACGAACTTCAGCTGGCAGGACTGGTCCGTCGTCTCGGAGATCGGCTTCGTGCCGCACGATTTCCTCGGCCTCGGCCCGGGCGTCTATCGAGTCCAGCCCTTCCTCGCCGAAGCGGGCGGTCCGACGCAGGGTGGCGTCAGTTTCAATTTCGAGCAGCAGCTCGGGAAGAAGTCGCCCTTCGGATGGTTCGGCCGTTTCGGTGTCGGCGGCTCGCAGGTCTCGGCGGGAGCCGAGACACAGGTCGGAACGGGTTTCGTCATGGAGGGCCCGCTCGCGCACGTCGGCCTGGTCCCGCGGCTGACGAACGACTACGCCGGTATCGGATTCGTCTGGAGCCAGCCCTCGGCGACCTCGAAGACCGTCTACCATCACGACGAGTACGTCGCCGAGGCCTTCTACACGCTGCAGGTCGCCCCGATGCTTCGGCTGCAGCCCGATCTCCAGCTCGTCTGGAACCCCGCCTTCAATCCCGACCCGGGACCGTTCACGGTGGTCCAGGCCCAGATCATCCTGTCCTGGTGAGCCGGGCGGTCCCCCCGCTCAAGTAGGATTCGCCCAGTTCCGGTGGCTAACCCTATGCGCTGCCCAACCTGCTCGGCCGAGGTGCCGGAAGCGAGTCGCTTCTGCCCCGCCTGTGGCGCGCTCGTCGGCTCGGTGTCGCAGTTGCCGACGGGTCTGGCGACGCCGTCGGTGGCGGAGGCGGCGGCAGCGGCGAGGCGCAGTCGGACAGTCCGGTCGGCCGCATCGCGTCCTCACCGTCGCTCGACGGCGGCGGTTTCTCGCCCGGAACGATCCTCGGCGAGCGTTACCGGATCATCGGCCTCGTCGGCCGCGGCGGCATGGGCGAGGTCTATCGCGCCGACGACCTGAAGCTCGGCCAGCCGGTCGCGCTGAAGTTCCTGCCCGAGAAGCTCGCCTCGGAGAAGGCGTGGATCGAGCGCTTCTACGCCGAGGTGCGCCACGCGCGCGGCGTCTCGCATCCCAACGTCTGCCGCGTCTACGACGTCGGCGAGATCGAGGGCCGGCACTTCCTCTCGATGGAGTACGTGGACGGCGAGGACCTAGCGTCGCTGCTGCGGCGCATCGGGCGACTGCCTCCGGACAAGGCGATCGAGATCGCGCGCGAGATGTGCGCCGGGCTCGGCGCGGCGCACGACAAGGGCGTGCTGCACCGGGACCTGAAGCCCGGCAACGTCATGATCGACGGCCGTGGCCGCGCGAAGATCACCGACTTCGGCCTGGCGGTCGGCGTCGACGACGACAAGGGCGGACTGGAAGTCTCGGGCACGCCGGCCTACATGGCGCCCGAGCAGCTCGCGGGCAAGGGCGCCTCGGTCCAGAGCGACATCTATGCGCTCGGCCTCGTCCTCTACGAGCTCTTCACCGGGCGCAAGGCGTTCGAAGCGGCGACGCTCGCCGAGTGGCGGCGCAAGCACGCCGAAGAGCAGCCCACGTCGCCCTCGACGGTGACGCCGGGCTTCGATCCGGTCGTCGAGCGCGTCATCCTGCGCTGCCTCGAGAAGGACCCGAAGGCGCGGCCGCGCTCGGTCGCGGCCGTCGCCGCCGCGCTGCCCGGAGGCGATCCGCTCGCCGCCGCCATCGCCGCCGGCGAGACACCCTCGCCCGAGATGGTCGCCGCCGCCGGCAGCGACGAAGGCATGAAGCCCGCGGCCGCGTGGGCTTGCCTCGTGCTGATCCTCGCGGGCATGACGCTCGCCGCCTGGCTCTCGCCCCGCGCTTTCCGCCATGGGCACGTGTCGCTCGAGAAGCCGCCCGAAGTCCTCGCCGAACGATCGAAGGAGATCATTCGGAAGCTCGGCTACACGGAGAAGCCGCTCGGCACCGCGTGGGGCTTTTCCGGAAACGGCGAGTACCGGAGCTGGGTCGAGGAGCACGACAAGTCGAAGGATCGCTGGAAGGACATGGAAGACGGGCGTCCGGCCGCGATCTTCTTCTGGTACCGCCAAAGCCCCGGCCCGCTTGCCCCCGAACGCTTCCGCGGCGAGGACGCCGCCGGGGTCATAGTGACCGAGAGCGATCCGCCGCTCACGACGAGCGGAATGGTCGGCGTCGAGCTCGACCCGTTGGGCCGCCTGATCCGTTTCGAGGCGGTCCCGTCTTCCGGGCGCGAGGCGTCGCCCGCCACGCTCGATTGGTCGATCCTTCTCGCCGAAGCCGGGCTCGACGCCGCGGCCTTCTCGCCGTCCGAGCCGCAGTGGCTTCCTCCCTCGTTCGCGGACACCCGTATGGCCTGGGTCGAGACCAAACCCGAACGAGCCGATCGGCCGCTGCGAGTCGAAGCGGCGGCCGCTCGCGGACGCCTCGTCTTCTTCGAGCTCGCCGGACCGTGGAGCCGTCCGCCCCGAACGACGCCTCCGGCCGAGCTCGCGGGGGCACGCCGGGACTTCCCGCTCGTGTTTCTCGGCATACTGGTCGTCGGCAGCGCGCTGATCGCCCGACGCAACCTGCGCCTGGGCCGCAGCGATCGCCGGGGAGCGATGCGCCTGGCCGCCTTCACGTTCGTCTGCTCGATGCTCACCTGGGCGTTCATCACGAGCCACGTCGCGGGCGAGTCGGAGCTCGCCCTGCTCCTTTTCGGCGCGATGGTCGCCCTCTTTCTCGCCGGCGTGTGCTGGCTGTTCTACGTCGCGCTCGAGCCGCTCATCCGACGCCGCTGGCCGGACTCGCTGATCGCCTGGACGCGGCTGCTCTCGGGCCGTTTTTCCGACCCGCTCGTCGGGCGCGTGCTCCTCGCAGGCGCGCTGCTCGGCGTTTTCGCGGTCGTGGCCTCGGAGGTCCTGACGCTCGTGCGCCGCGTCATCGAGGCGACGCCGCCGATCCCGCCCTTCCAGTGGGACACGACCCTGATTGGCCCGCGGGCGGTCGCGGGCCACCTCTGCAACCCCGCGGTGGCTATGTTCTTCGCGCTCGCCACCGCGATGGTCTTCTTCCTTCTGCGCACGGTTCTCCGCAAGGAGTGGCTCGCCGCCGCCGCATACGTGCTGCTCTGGGCGGTGCCCGCGTTTCTCTCGGGGGGCCTGATTTCGGGGGCTTTCGGCCTCGTCATGGCCGCCGCCGAGATCTTCGTCTTCCTGCGCTTCGGCCTGCTCGCCCTGGTCTTCGCCAACTACTTCGGCCACTCCCTGCAGTTCCCGCTGACGATCGACTCCTCGGCCTGGTACGCGGGGACATCCCTCTTCGTCCTGCTGTTTATCGCTGCGCTCGCGGTCTACGGCTTCCGCATCGCGCTCGCCGGCCGGCCGGCGTTCTCCGGAACTGGACTCGACGATTAGGAGGACTTCGATGTTGCCTCGCCGCTCCATCCTCGGACTCGCGCTGCTGCTCGCTTCGGCACTCGGTCTCGCCCAGGAGGGCTTCGGCCCCTTCACCACCGACTTCCCGCCCGAGGAATTCGCCGCACGGCGCGCGAAGGTCTACGACGCGATCGGCGACAAGGCTTTCGCCGTGATCCAGGGAGCGCCGAGCCCGACGGGCTACACGCGCTTTCGGCAGTCGAACGACTTCTACTACCTGTGCGGCATCGAGGTGCCGCGCGCGTACCTGCTGCTCGACGGCCAGGCGCGCAAGGCGACGCTCTTTCTGCCACACCGGGACGAGGGCCGCGAGAAGGGCGAGGGCCGGATGCTCTCGGCCGAGGACGGCGACGAGGTCAAGAAGCTCTCGGGCGTGGACGCGGTGTACGGCACGGACCTGCTCGCCGAGCAGATGCTGAACCGGTACCACCGGCGTGGGCTGCGCATCCTCTTCACGACGCTCGCGCCCGCCGAGGGCGCCTCGATGAGCCGGGACCTCGCGCTGCGCAGCATCGCGGAGGTCGGCTCGGACCCGTTCGACGGCCTGCCTTCGCGGGAGGGCCGCTTCGTCGAGCTCGTGCACGAGCGCTTCCCCGTTTTCGAGGTGCGGGACCTCTCGCCCACGCTCGACGACCTGCGCCTCATCAAGAGCCCGCGCGAGCTCGCGATGCTGCGCAACGCCACGAAGCTCGCGGGCCTGGCGATCCTCGAGGGCATGCGTTCGACGCGGCCTGGGCAGTACGAGCACGAGCTCGACGCCGTCGGCAAGTTCGTCTTCTGGCGAAACGGCGCCCAGGGCGACGCGTACTTCTCGCTCATCGCGAGCGGGCGCAACGCGTGGTGGCCCCACTACAACGCCGGCAAGCGCAAGATGGAGGACGGCGACTTCCTGCTGATGGACTACGCGCCCGACTATGGCTACTACGAGGCCGACGTCACGCGCATGTTCCCGGTCAACGGGAAGTTCTCGCAATGGCAGAGAGAGCTCTACGGCTTTTACCTCGCGTGCTACCGGGAGATCCTCAAGGCGATCGCGCCGGGAAAGACCGGCGCGCAGGTCATCCAGGAGGCCGGCGCCGCGATGGACCCGATCCTCGCCGCCGCGAAGTTCTCGAAGCCGGCGCACCGCAAGGCGGCCGAGGATTTCGTGGCGAAATACAAGAAGAGCGCCGAAAGCGAGTACCCGTACCTCGGCCACTGGGTCGGCATGGCCACCCATGACGACGGCCCGCACGGGGGACCGCTCAAGCCCGGCATGGTGTTCACCATCGAGCCCGCGCTCACGGTGCCGGAGGAGAAGATCTACGTCCGGCTCGAGGACATGATCTTCATCACCGACAAGGGCGCCGAGGTGGTTTCGAACGACGCGCCGTGGGACATCGACGCGATCGAGAAGGCGATGAAGGAAGAGGGGATGCTGGAGCGGTACCCCCGCGTCATTCCGCCGCCGGGGCAGTAGGGGCACTCGCGTCTGCACGTCCATGATGGCGGCGCGAGGATGAGCGACACCGTCGAAGCCGTCTTGATGACGGCGCCCGGCCGGCCGCTCGAGATGCGGCGTCTGCCCGCGCCGCGCCCGCGCCAGGGCGGCGCGGTGCTCGAGACGGTGGCGAGCGAGGTGTGCGGCACCGACGTCCACCTGCATCACGGGCGCCTTTCCGGCGTTCCGTACCCCATCATCCCCGGCCACGTGAACGTCGGGCGCGTGCTCGAGACGAACGGGCCGCTCGAGGACGTCGAGGGCCGCGCGATCCCGGTCGGGGCGCTCGTCACTTTCTACGACGTCTACGGAACGTGCGGCGCGTGCTGGCACTGCCTCGTCGCGAGGGCCGCGACGCGCTGCCCGCATCGCCGCGTCTACGGGATCACGGCGCCGGCGAGCGAGGGGCTCCTCGGGGGCTGGGCCGAGAGAATCGAGATCTTGCCGGGCGTGAAGCTCGTGCCGCTGCCCGACGGCCTCGACGCCGAGGACTTCCTCGGCGGCGGCTGCGGGCTGCCGACCGGCTTCCACGCGGTCGAGCGCGCGGGCGTGGCGATGGGCGACACCGTCGTGGTCCAGGGAAGCGGCCCGGTCGGCCTGAACGCGGCGATCTTCGCCGGTCTTTCCGGCGCGGCGCGGGTCCTGGTGGTCGGGGCCCCGGCGGCGCGGCTCGAAGCCGCCCGGCGGCTCGGCGCCGAGGACACGCTCGACGTTTCGGCGGTCACCGATTCGCGGGAGCGCGTCCGCTGGGTCCGCGAGCGCACGTCCGGCCGCGGCGCCGACGTCGTCATCGAGGCCTCCGGCAATCCCGCCGCGGTCCCGGAGGGCCTCGAGATGCTGCGCGACGCCGGGCGCTACGTCGTCGTCGGCCAGTACACGGACGGCGGCGACGTCACCCTGAACCCCCATCGCCACGTCAACCGCAAGCACGCGACGATCCTCGGATGCTGGGGATACGAGTTCTCCCATCTCCATCGCGCCATCGGGATGATGGCCCGGCACAAGGACAGGTTCCGCTGGCGGGACCTCGTCACGCGCGAGTACCCGCTCGCGCGGGCGCAGGAAGCGCTCGAAGACATGGAGCGCCTGGTGGTCGTGAAGGCGCTGATCCGGCCGTAGAACTCTCGAGCGCCTTTCGATGTCATCCGAGCGCAGTGGGGGATCCGTACTAGACGAGCCGATTTCCGAGTCGAACCCGGGATCCCTCGTCGCTTCGCTCCTCGGGATGACAGCGTAGCGAGGGCGCGCCCCTCACCCCGGCCCTCTCCCGTCGGGAGAGGGGGCGGCATTACGCCTTCCGTCTCTCTTCCCGCTCCTCGCGCAGCCACAGCGGGTCCGGGACGCGGACGCCGAAGGCGTGGGAGGCCAGGCGCAGGCCGACGACCGTGAGCGACGCGACCATGCCGGCGGCGAAGGGCGACATCCCGACGTAGTGGGCGCCGATGTAGACCCACGCGCCGGCGAAGGACGACACCGCGTACAGCTCCCCGGGCCGGAAGATCACCGGGACTTCCATGGCGGCGACGTCGCGCAGAACGCCGCCGAACGTCCCCGTGATGACGCCGATGAGCGAGGAGACGAAGAGCGGCAGGCCCCGGTCCACCGCGAACCCGACTCCCGTCAGGGTGAAGAGCGCGAGACCCATCGCGTCCACGACGACGCCCTGGCGGTGCCACCGGCTGGCGCGCGCGTAGAACGCCCGGCTGTAGACGAACGCCACGCACAACGCGACGATGATCAACAGGTACTGGTCGTGGCTGACCCAGAAGAACGGCCGGCGGTCGATCAGGAGATCGCGCAGCGTGCCGCCGCCGAACGCCGTCACGATCGCGAGGCTGTAGGTCCCGACGATGTCCATGCGCTTGCGCGCGGCGGTGATCATTCCCGAGACCGCGCAGACCAGCACCGCGGCCGCCTCGAGGGCGGTCGAGATGACGAACGTCTTCATCGCATCCGCGGCGCCGGCACGGGCGGCAGCGGCGCGAGAATCGGATATCCGTTCGGCCCGATCGGCAGCGGCGCGGAGCCGGCCGCTCCCGGCGGGGCGAGGATCGGGTACCCGTTGGGCCCGATGCGCGAGGGCGGGACGAGCGGGTGCGGCACGGGAGGCCGCGGGGGAACGTAGCCCCCGCCCCAGTACGACCCGTAATACCCGTAGCCGTAGTCCTGGTACGCCGGCGGGGGCTCGGCGGCGACGGCCGCCGGGGGCGCCTCGAAGTTCGGGCCGGTTCGGGTGCCCCCGATGAAGACCTCCTGCCCGGGCGCCAGAGCGCCGGCCTCCCGGGGCGGCGGCTCGTCCATGGTCACGACCTTTTCCACCTCCGAGGCGGACAGGCTCATGTAGACCCCGTCGGGATAGCGGTGAAAAACGAGGACGCGGCCCTTCCGGACCGGCTGGTCCAGGGCAAGAATCCGGGAACCGCCCCGCACCTCCAGGGCGTAATACGACATCGAATACCCGAGGGCGGCGGCGAAAAATGCGGCCAGAACGAGGATTGTCGAGCGTTTCATGGGCCCCTCCGGGTTTTGGGACGGCAGGGCTAATGGTATAGACTCATAGGGCTGGGCGGAACAGGGCCGTTTTCGGCACTGGTGGTGGGGTTCCCGCCCGAACCAAATAATCAGGACATCGAGGGTCGAAGAGTATGTCAGTCCGAAATGATTCGGGCTCCGGGCCTGACAGTGCCCGGGGCGACAAATCACGAACCTCCGTCGAAAACGCCATCGAATCGGCCAAGCGCTACCTCCTCGCCACCCAGGCGGAGGACGGGCACTGGGTCGGCGAGCTCGAAGGCGACACCATCCTGGAGTCCGAATACGTCCTGACCATGCACTTCCTCGGCCGCACCGGCGAGGAGCGCGTCCGGAAGGCCGCCGAGCACCTGCGCCGCAAGCAGCTGCCGGGCGGCGGCTGGGCCATCTACCAGGGCGGGCCGGCGGAGGTCAGCTCCTCGGTCAAGGCGTACTTCGTCCTGAAGCTCATGGGCGACGACCCGCAGGCGCCCCACATGGTCCGCGCGCGCGAGACGATCCTGGCGCACGGCGGCATCGAGGCCTGCAACTCCTTCACACGGATTTATCTCGCGATCTTCGGGCAGTGCTCGTGGGACGACACGCCGGCCGTACCGCCCGAGATCATGCTGCTGCCCGACAACTTCCGGATCTTCAACATCTACAAGATGTCCTCGTGGTCGCGGGGCATCGTCGTGCCGCTGTCGGTCATCTGGGCCTCCAAGCCCTTCTGCCCGGTGCCGGACTTCGCGGCGATCCCGGAGCTGCACGTGCCGCGGACGGAAGTCCACGTCGAGCGCAACCGCCGCGAGCGCTACTGGCGCGCGTTCTTCACCCGGATCGACGCGTGGTTGAAGCGCCTCGAGGCCGCCAAGTTCACTCCCCTGCGGGCCAAGGCCCTGGCCGCCTGCGAGGAGTGGATCCACGCGCGCCTGCAGCAGTCCGAGGGCCTCGGCGCCATCTTCCCGCCCATCATCAACACGATCATCGCCTTCCGCTGCCTCGGCTACGCGATGGACGACCCGCGCCTCGTCGCCCAGATCCGGGAGCTCGAGCGGCTCGAGCTCGAGGACGACGAGACGCTCCACGTCCAGCCCTGCTTCTCGCCGATCTGGGACACCGCCCTCGTCATCGAGGCGCTCTCGGACGTCGGGTGTGCCGGCCGACGACCCGGTGCTGCTCAAGGCGGCCCGGTGGCTGCTCGACCGCGAGGTCAAGGAAGTCGGCGACTGGAAGAAGGCCTGCCCCGCGGCCGAGCCGGGCGGCTGGTACTTCGAGTACGCCAACGAGTGGTACCCCGACACCGACGACACCGCCGAGGTGCTGACGGCCCTCTCCCGCGTGCGCTTCCCGGGCGAGTCCGAGGACCTGGCCCGCCAGGGCGCCGTCGCGCGCGGCGGGGCGTGGATGCTCGCCATGCAGAACCGCGACGGCGGCTGGGGCGCGTTCGACAAGGACTGCGACAACGAGGTCCTGACCTACATCCCCTTCGCCGACCACAACGCGATGATCGACCCGAGCTGCGAGGACATCACCGGCCGCGCGCTCGAGGCGTTCCACTGTATCGGCATCCCGGCCGGCCATCCGGCCGTGCGCCGGGCCGCCGCCTTCATCGACGAGAAGCAGCATCCGGACGGGACCTGGTACGGCCGGTGGGGCTGCAACTACCTCTACGGCTCCTTCCTCGCGCTGCGCGGACTGCTGCACGCCGGCGAGGACATGCGCCAGCCGCGCTTCCAGCAGACCGCCGACTGGATCCGTTCGCACCAGAACGCCGACGGCGGCTGGGGCGAGCTTCCCCACTCCTACGACGATCCGACGACCAAGGGCATCGGCCCGTCGACCCCTTCGCAGACGGCCTGGGCCCTCATGGGCCTCTTCGCCACCGGCGACCGGGACTCCGAAGCGGTGCGCCGCGGAGTGGAGTATCTCCTTTCGAATCAGCAATACGACGGCTCCTGGAAGCGACGACCACTGGACCGCGACGGGCTTCCCGAAGGTCTTCTATCTCCGCTACCATCTCTATGCGACATACTTCCCGCTCTGGGCGCTCTCGCTGTACGCGCGGGAGGCGGGAACCGGCCCGATCGGCACGGGCCGATCTGGCGACCAGCCGCGCGCCGCGCGGACCACGGAGTGAACTGATGCGATTCCCGGTCCACATGATGACGGACAACATCCAGCACCAGGTGAAGAACGCCATCCGCGGCCACAAGCGGTACCCGTTCGTCCTGATGCTCGAGCCCCTCTACACGTGCAACCTCGCGTGCCTCGGCTGCGCCATCGAGCGGCACACCGGCAAGCTCAAGGACCGGCTCTCGCTCGAGAAGTGCATCGAGGCCGTCGACATCACGCAGGCCCCGACGGTGTCGATCTGCGGCGGCGAGCCGACGATCTACCCGGAGCTGCCGCAGCTCGTGGACGAGATCATCAAGAGGAAGCGCCAGATCATCCTGTGCACGAACGGCCTGCTCCTCGACGAGAACCTGTACGGCATCATCCCGCCGCACAAGCGGCTGACGATCAACGTGCACCTCGACGGGATGAAGGACACCCACGATTACGTCTGCGCCCGCGAAGGCGTGTTCGACAAGGCCATCGCGATGATCAAGGAAGGCGTGAAGCTCGGCCACCACATGATGGCCAACACCACGATCTTCAAGGAGACCTCGATGCAGGAGGTCGAGGATCTGTGCAAGCTCCTGACCGACCTCGGCGTGCGAGGGCATGCTCGTGTCGCCCGGCTACCAGTACGAGTCGGTCGACAGCGACATCTTCCTGTCGCGCTCCGACATGCAGAAGAAGTTCCGCAAGGTCCTCGACATCTCCAGGAAGTACAAGCTGACCTCGACGCCGATGTTCCTCGAGTTCGCCGCCGGCCTGCGCGACTACAAGTGCTCGCCCTGGTCGACCGTGACCTACACGCCCAACGGCTGGAAGGGACCCTGCTACCTGATCGGCAAGACCTGGTCGCAGACGTACGACGAGTTCTGGAACGGCACCGACTGGGAGTACTGGGAGTCGCGGCAGGATCCCCTGTGCCGCAACTGCGCGATGCATTCGGGCTTCGAGGCGCTCGGTCGTCCAGGAGCTCCCGAAGAACCCGGGCGACATGGTCCGGATGATCGCCTGGAACCTGGCGGCGTAGCGAGCGCGCAAGCGCTCGCGTAGCCGCCATCCCGAGGCCGAAGGCCGAGGGATCCCGTGATCGACGGGGTGGCGGACGATTCCGGGATCCCTCGCTTCGCTCGGGATGACAGACTGAGCTCCATGGATCTCGTCACCGGCGGGACCGGCTTCGTCGGCTCCCACGTCGTCCGCGCCCTGGTCGCGGGGGCCGCTCCGTCCGCTGCCTCGCGCGGTCCGAAAGCCGGCGCGACAACCTCGAGGGCCTGCCGGTCGAGATCGTCGCCGGGGACCTGACCGACCCGGCCTCGCTTTCGCGCGCGCTCGCCGGCGTCCACGACGCTCTACCACGTCGCCGCGGACTACCGGCTCTGGACGAAGGACCCGCAGGAGCTCTACCGCGCGAACGCCGGCGGCACGGAGAACGTCCTGGCCGCGGCGGCCGCCGCCGGCGTCGCCCGGGTCGTGTACACGAGCTCGGTCGCGGCGCTCGGCCTGCTGGCCGACGGCTCGCCGGCCGACGAGACGACCCCGGTCCGGCGCGAGCGGATCGTCGGCCACTACAAGAAGTCCAAGTACGACGCCGAGCGGGTGGCCGAGGTCGTGGGCCGCCCGGGGCCTCCCGGTGGTCATCGTCAATCCTTCGACGCCGATCGGCGAGCGCGACATCAAGCCGACGCCGACCGGGCAGCTGATCGTCGACTTCCTGAACCGCCGGATGCCGGCCTACGTGGACACGGGGTTGAACCTCGTGGACGTTCGCGACGTCGCGGCGGGGCACCTTCTCGCGGCGGAAAAGGGAAAGAGCGGCGAGCAGTACATCCTCGGCAACCGCAACATGACGCTCAAGGAGATCCTCGACGTGCTGTCGCGCCGCACCGGCCTTCCGGCGCCGGCGGTGCGGCTGCCGCACTGGATCCCGCTCTCGGTCGCGGCGGTCGACACCGCGGTCTCGCGCGTGACCGGCCGCGCTCCCCGCGTCTCGCTCGAGAGCGTGCGGATGTCCACGCACCGGATGTTCTTCGACGCCGGCAAGGCGGTGCGCGAGCTCGGGCTGCCGCAGACGCCGGTCGAAGAGCCGCTTTCCCGCGCCGTCGAGTGGTTTCGCGAGCGAGGCTATGTCCGCCGATAGTCCCGCCCGCGCGCTCGTGCTGACGGCGATCCGGGAAGAGCTCGCGGCCTTCGCCGGTCGGCGGCTGCCCGCGGGCGTCGTCGCCGCTTCCACGGGCGACGGCCCGCGCAACGCCGCGCGCGCCGCG
The DNA here is from genome assembly GCA_963710945.1 of uncultured Acidobacteriota bacterium. Taxonomy (GTDB): domain Bacteria; phylum Acidobacteriota; class Thermoanaerobaculia; order UBA5066; family Gp7-AA6; genus DAHUXD01. Next base: position 194,278 of record CAVQCH010000005.1, on the reverse strand, counting down.
GCCGAGCTCTGCGCGCGCCACAAGCCCGCGCTCGTCGTCGGCGCCGGCGTGGCCGGCGGCCTGACGCCGGACCTTTCCATCGGCGATCTCGTCGTGGCAGAGCGCGTCCTCGACGCCGCCGGCCAGACGCCCCCGCCCGACGCCGCTCTGACCGATCGGGCGGCGGTCCGGCCGGGTGCCCGACGGGGCGCCCTTCTCTCGGTCGATCATCCGGTCGTCGCGGCGGCCGAAAAGGCGGCCCTGGCCGCGCGGGTCGGCTCCTCTACCGCGGCCGTGGACATGGAGTCGGCGGCCTGGGCGCGCGCGGCCGCGGCGGCCGGCATTCCCTTCGTGATCCTCCGCGCGGTCAGCGACGCGGCGGACGAGGAGCTGCCCGGATATCTTTCGCGGTGCATGGACGAACAGGGCGGCATCCGCCGGTCCGCAGTGGCGTTTCGCGCACTCGCTCATCCGGGCTCGATCCCGGGGCTTCTCCGCATGCGAAGGCGCGTGGCGGAGTGCTCGGCCCTTCTCGCGAATTTCGTCGTGCAGTTCCTCGCCGAGGGAGCCTGATGGCCGACCTCGCCGACCTGCTCGAGAAAACCAGCCGCACGTTCGCGCTGTCGATCCCGGTCCTGCCCGAGCCGACGCGCCGCGAGGTCATGATCGCGTACCTGCTCTTCCGGATCGCCGACACGTTCGAGGACGCGGCGCACTGGCCGCCGGAGAAGCGCATCGCCGCGATCGGCGACTTCAACGCGCTGCTGACGAGCTACTCCCGGCCCGAGGCCGAGCGCCTCTCGCAGCGGCTGGGTGGCGGACGGCGTCGCCGCGCACGCCGGCTACCGCGAGCTGATCGTCCGAGGTTCCCTTCGTGCTCGACGCCTTCTTCGCCCTCTCGCCGGGGGCGGTCGCGCCCATCCGCAAGCACGTGATCCGCTCCGCCGAGGGCATGGCCTCGATCGTCGCGCGCACGCGCGAGGGCTCGCTGACGCTGCATTCGATCCCGGAGCTCCAGGACTACTGCTACATCGTCGCCGGCATCGTCGGCGAGATGCTGACCGAGCTCTTCCTGCTCGATCGGCCGGCGCTGGCGGGCGTGGCGGCCACCATGCGCGAGCGCGCGGCGACCTTCGGCGAGGCGCTGCAGCTGGTCAACATCCTCAAGGACTCGGAGGGCGACGCCCGCGAGGGGCGCCGCTACCTGCCGGAGGAGGTCCCGGATCTCCGAAGTCTTCGCCCTCGCCCGCCGGGACCTCGGCGTCGCGGGCGAATACATCCTGGCGCTGCAGAAGGCGGGCGCGCCGCGCGGCCTCGTCGAGTTCACGGCGCTTCCCGGTGCGCCTGGCGTGGGCGGCCCTCGAGCGCGTCGAGAAGAGCGGCCCGGGGTCCAAGGTCAGCCGGCCGGAGGTCTTCCTGATCGTGCAGAAGCTGAAGCGGGCGCTCGACCGAAACGATCCGGCCGTTTAGCCCGGAGTCGTAGGGGCGGCCCTTGTGGCCGCCAGCATGAGTCACGCTGTTGCAGATGCGGGCGGGGGCAAGCCCCGCCCCTACGGCACGAGGAGAAGCTCCTCAGGCCGCCTTCGCGTCCGGCGCCGGTTTGCCCGACGCCTTCTTTCTCGGCAGCACCTTCACGAAAGTCTTCACGACCGACGGCACGAGCATGGGGCGCAGCAGCCGCTCGTCGTAGGGCGCCAGGCGCTTGTCGTTCTCCTCGAGGCACGTCTCGAGAAACGCCCGGAGGGAGAAGTCGCCGAAGACGCTGTGGGATTTGAGCGTGAACCCGACCTGGGTGGCGTCGCGACCGTCGGCGGCGACCTCGCCTTTCTTCTTCCCGTCCTTCTTGCCGTCGCCGCCGGCCATCGCCAGCGCGCCCTTCAACCGGTCGAAGGCCTGGGCCGTGATGTTCCAGCCGCGCCAGAGGTCGAAGGCGGGGCGCAGCGCCAGCGGGCGCCGGGCCCGCAGGTAGGCCGCCCAGTTGACGATGAAGAGGATGTGGCGGGCTTCCTCCTGCATGATCAGCTCGAAAATGTCGATCAGGGCCTTCGGAAAGAGCTGTGCGCGCTCTCCGAGCCGGAAGAGGCCGAACGCGAAGAAGGAGTCGAGGCATTCGCCGTAACCGGTCCGCAGGAAGGCCCGGGTCGGGTCCTTCGGCACCTCGGCGGGCGGAAACGGTGCGACCGGGATCCCGTAATGCCTGGTCAGCAGCATCAGGACCTCGGCGTGGCGGCCCTCCTCGTAGCCCTGGAGGGAGATCGCCTCGGCCAGAAGGGGGTCCTTTTCCGTGTCGCCGAGCGACTGGACCCTGACCGCGGTGGCAGCCTCGGTCCGGGTGGCCTCGTTCCAGACCGGCATGTCCTTCAGGCGCTGGAGGCCCTCGGCGTCGAGGTCCGGCCACCGGATTTCGGTCGGTTTGAAGGGGTCGTGGGTGTCGATGAAGGTCCGGCAGAACAGCTTCTTGTGCTCCTCCGAACCGAGGATAAACGCATTTGACATATAAGGTTGTAGAGTATCATGCGCGTTCCTCGCGAACGGGAGTTAGGAAAAGCATGCCCATCCTGAGCCGAATCGAAGGTCCTGCGGACCTCAAAGCCCTCAACCACGAGCAGTTAGCCGAGGTTGCGCAGGACTGCCGCGACATCATCATCCAGACGATCACGAAGACGGGCGGACACCTGGCTTCCAACCTCGGCGTGGTCGAGTTGACGCTGGCTTTACATCGCGCCTTCGACAGCCCCAAGGACCACCTGGTGTGGGACACCTCCAACCAGTGCTACACCCACAAGCTCGTGACCGGCCGCCGGGACGCCTTCCCGACGATCCGGACCCCGGGCGGCCTTTCCGGCTTCGCCGAGCCGAGCGAGAGCGTCCACGACACCCTGGCCGCCGGCCACGCCGGGACCGGCCTCTCCTACGGGCTCGGGATGTCCATCGCCACCCAGAACGAGCCAAACGACCCGTACACGGTCGTCATCGTCGGCGACGGCTCGATGACCTCCGGCCCGAGCTACGAGGCCCTGAACAACATCGTCCACGTCAAGCCCAAGCGCCTGATCGTCATCTTCAACGACAACGGCTGGTCCATCTCCGAGAACGTCGGCTGGCTGGCCCACTGGCGCAACCGCTTCGAGCTGCACCCGACCTACCAGAAGTTCATCGAGGCGGGGCACAGCTTCTTCAAGCGCCTGCCCAAGGGCGACAAGGCCTGGGAGCTCGCGCGCAAGGTCAAGAGCTCGGTCGAGGGTCTCTTCTTCCCGAACCTGATCTGGGACGAGCTCGGCTTCCACTACGTCGGCCCGGTCAACGGGCACGACTACCGGGAGCTCGAGGAAGCCCTGGCCCGGGCCCGCGACGTCTCGAAGGACGGCACTCCCGTCGTCATCCACGCCCTGACCCACAAGGGCCGCGGCTTCCAGCAGGCCGAGCAGAACCCGTCCAAGTTCCATCAGCCCGGGACGCCCACGGGCGCCGGCGGCGCGGGCGTGCGCCTGACCTACTCGCAGGTCTTCGCGAAGACCCTGATCGCGATGATGCAGAAGGACCCGAAGATCGTCGCGATCTCGGCCGCCATGCTCGAGGGCACGGGCCTCGTCGAGGTCAAGAAGGTGTTTCCGGACCGCGTCTACGACGTCGGCATCGCCGAGGAGCACGCGGTGATCATGGCCGGCGGCATGGCCAAGGCCGGCTGGAAGCCCGTCGTCTCGATCTACTCGACCTTCCTGCAGCGGGCCTTCGACCAGCTCATCCACGACGTCGCCCTCCAGAACTTCGGCGTGACCATCTGCATCGACCGCGCCGGCCTCGTCGGCGACGACGGCAAGACCCACCAGGGGGTCTTCGACATCTCCTACACGCGCGTGATTCCGAACATGACGGTCGCCGCGCCGAAAGACGAGAACGAGCTGCAGCACATCCTGGCGACCGCGATCAACTCGGGCCGGCCCTGGGCGGTCCGCTACCCGCGCGGCCTCGCGCTCGGCGTCGAGCTCGACGCCAATCTCAAGACCGTGCCGTCCGGCAAGGGCGAGCTCGTCCGCGAGGGCCGCGACCTGACGCTCTTCGCCTACGGCTCGATGGTCGCCGTGGGGCTCCAGGCGGCCGAGGAGCTCGAAAAGCGCGGCATTTCCTGCGGCGTGGCCAACGCGCGCTTCGCCAAGCCTCTCGATCTCGACCTCCTGACCCGCATCGTCGCGGCGACGCCGCGCATCCTGACGCTCGAGGAGCACCTCGAGATCGGCGGTTTCGGCTCGGGCGTCCTCGAGGCCTTCCACGACGCGGGACTGCCGACGGACCACCTCCGCGTCCACGCCATCGCCGACCAGTTCATCGAGCACAGCCCGCAGCTCCAGCAGCGCCACAACCTCAAGCTCGACGTCGAAGGCGTCGTCGAGAAGGTCCTCGCGGTCTACCCGGACCTCGCTCGCTCGGCCCCGAGGGCGCCGGGCCCGGACGGCGCGCGGAAGGAAAAGAAGTTCGCCGAGACGGTGACCTGGTGAGCGAACGAGACTTTTCGGGAATCCGGGTCGAGAAGCTCCTCGTCGCCGGCCTCCGGGGATTCTGCGCGGGCGTCGTGCGGGCGATCGACGTCGTCGAGAAGGCGCTCGAGGTCGTGGACGGCCCCGTCTACGTGCGCAAGGAAATCATCCACAACCGCTACGTCGTGGACGAGCTGCGCGAGAAGGGCGCCCGCTTCGTCGAAGAAGTGGACGAGGTCCCGGACGACGCGGCGCTCATCTTCTCGGCACACGGAATCGCGCCCGAGGTCCGCACCATGGCGGAGAAGAAGAACCTGCGCACGATCGACGCGACGTGCCCGCTCGTGACCAAGGTCCACCTCGAGGCCGTCCACTACGCCCGCCAGGGCTACACGATCATCCTGGTCGGCCACCACGACCACGACGAGACCGTCGGCACCCTCGGCGAGGCGCCCGAGGCCATCCGCCTGGTGGAGACGCTCGAGGACGCCGAGAAGGTCACCGTTCCGGATCCCGACCGCGTGGCGTACCTGACGCAGACCACGCTCTCGATCGACGACACGCGCGACATCCTGGCGGTCCTGAAGCGCCGGTTCCCGAACCTGAAGGCGCCGACCAAACAGGACATCTGCTACGCGACGCAGAACCGGCAGGACGCCGTCAAGGCGATGGCCCCGCACGTGGACATGCTCCTGGTGCTCGGGGCCCCGAACAGCTCGAACTCGCTGCGCATGTGCGAGGTCGCCCGGGCCAACGGCGTCTCCTCGCACCTGATCGAGCGCGCACGGGAGATCCAGCCCGAGTGGCTCCAGGGAGTGAAAGTCCTCGGCCTCACGGCGAGCGCGTCGGCGCCGGAAATCCTCGTCCAGGAAGTGGTCGCGTTCGCGCGCGAGCGCCTCGGCGCGAGCGTCGTAGAAGAGTTCGAAACGGTCAAGGAGGACGTCTCCTTCCCGCTGCCCCAGGAGCTGAAGGCCCTCCTGCCCGTCAGGGTTTCTTAGTTTCTTTCGGAGCGCCACATGATTCCCCCGGGCGCGCCCGCCGCGACCCTTAGCGAAGCACACGAGCCCCATCGGCGGCGCGCGCGCGCGGGGCGGATCGCCCTGTTCGTCGCGGGACTGGTCCTGCTCGGCGCCATCCTCGCGATGGTCGGGTGGAAGTCGGTGGCGGCCAACCTCGCGCTCATCGGCGGCTGGTTCGCGGCCCTCGTCCTTCTCTACTCGCTCGCCCAGCTCGCCTTCGCGCTCGGCTGGTGGGTCCTGACGGGGCCGGCGCCGCGCCCCATGTCCTTCGGCGCGCTCTTCGCCGCGTACCTCGGCGGGGACTCCATCAACTACTTCACGAGCGTCGGCGGCGAGCCCGTCAAGGCGCAGCTCCTGAAGGGCGAGCTGGGATTCTCGCGCGCGCTGGCCACGGTTGCCGTGCACCGGCACGCCGACGTGCTCGCGCAGTGGATCTTCCTCATGGCCGGCGTCGGGTTCGCGCTGTACTCGTTCCCCCTTCCCGGCATCGCGCGCGCGGCGGCGCTGGCGAGCCTGCTCGGCCTCGGCGGGCTCGTGTTCTGGATGACCTGGGGTTTGCGGCGGGGCGCCTTCGGCCCGGCGATCGCCTGGCTCGGCCGGTTCCGCTTCCTCGCGAAGCGCACGGGACGGCTGCAGGAGGCGGCGTCGCGGCTGGACGCCACGATCGGCGAGTTCTACCGCGAGAAGAGCGGGCACTTCGGCGCGGCGATCGCATGGTGCCTGCTGGGCTGGTGCGGCGGCCTGCTCGAGACATTCCTCGTCCTGCGCCTGCTGTCTCCGACCCACGGCTGGGCGACGGCGATCGCCATCGAGTCGCTCGCCATGGTCCTGAACAACATCCTTCTCTTCATCCCGGGCCGCGTCGGCAGCGCCGAGGGTGTCCGGATCGGCGTCTACGCGCTCGTCGGCCTCTCGGCGGCCCAGGGCGGGGCGTACGCGCTCGTGCGCCGCGGACGAGAGCTTCTCTGGCTCGTCCCCGGCTTCGTCGTGCTCCTGCGCCGCCACGTGCTCGGCGCCGGCTCCATGGCCCTGCCCGCGCCGGACCTGCCGCGGCAGGCGGCCCGATGAGCGCGATCGCCTCGGGCGCCGTCATCGCCGCGGGCGAAGGCTCGCGGCTCAAGCAACTCGGCATCCCGAAGCCCCTGATCGCGGTGGGCGGCGTCCCGCTCATCGCGCACGTCCTCGGCAACTTCGAGGCCGCCGGCGTGACCGCGGCGGCGGTCATCTTCAATGAAGCCGAAAAGGACTGCGAGGCATTCGTCCGCGAGAATTTCGGAAAGCTCGTCTCGCGGGTTATCGTGAAGACGACGCGCTCCTCCCTCGAGAGTTTTCGCGAGATCCTCGAGGTGGCTCCGCCGGGCCGCCTTCTCGTCTCGACGGTGGACGCCTACTGCCCCCGGAAGGAATTCGTCCGCTTCGCCCGGCGGGCCGAGGAGCTGCCCTCGCACACGACCGTGCTCGGCGTGACCCGCCACGTGAACGACGAGAAGCCGCTCTGGGTCACGACGACCCGCTCGGGCCGCGTGACCGTCGTCGGCGGCGCCTCGGGAGACGCCGTGACGGCCGGCATCTACGTGTTCCCGGAGAAGGTCCGCCGGCTCGGCATCCCGCCTTCGCTCGGCCGCCTGCGCGACTTTCTCGCCTGGCTCGCGAAGTCCGGCGAGCCCATCGAGTCCGTGGAGATTCCGAAGGTCGTGGACGTCGACCGCGCGGAGGACCTCGCCGAGGCCGAAGAGATGGCCGCCGCCGGGGGCGGCCGATGAGCCGGCCGACCGCGCTCGCCTGGGGCGTCTACCGCGAGCTCGCCCACTCTCCCGGCCGGGAGACCGACGACGCGGAGATCCTCCGCGCGGTCGGCGCCGAGCTCGAGACGCTCGGCCTTCCGGTCGCCCTCAAGTCGCCCGACGAGCTTCCCGAGGCCGATGACTTCGACGCGGTCCCGCCCTACCTCTTCGTCATGTGCGAGAGGATTCCGGTCGTCGAGAAGCTGGCCGCGTGGGAGCGCCGCGGCACGCGCATCGTCAACCGCGCCGCCGGCATCCGCAACACCGACCGGGCGAGCACGATCGCGCTCTTCGCCGAGAGGGGCGTGCCGCATCCCAGGAGCACCCTCGTCGAGACGCGACCGGGCGGCGCGGCGTTTCCGGGCCCCTGCTGGTTGAAGCGCGGCGACGTGCACGCGACCGAAGCGGGCGACGTCTCGTTTGCCGGCGACGCGGCGGCGCTCGCGGCGAACCTCGCGCGCCTCCGGGCCCGCGGCATCGCGCGGGCCGTCGTGCAGGATCACGTGCCCGGCGACCTCATCAAGTTCTACGGCGTGGCGGGCATTGGCGACGGCGAGCAGCGGCCGTCGTGGTTTCAGTGGTTCTACCACCGGGACCAGACGCTCTCGAACCACGCCTTCGACCCGGACGCGCTCGCGGCCGCGACCACGCGCGCGGCGGCGGCTCTCGGTCTCGAGATCTACGGCGGCGACGCCATCGTTTCCGAGGGCGGCGGGATCTCGGTCATCGACCTGAATGCCTGGCCGAGTTTCGCGCTCTTCCGGAGCGTCGCCGCTTCCCGTATCGCCGCGCTGCTGGCGGCCCGTTTTTCCGGGATCGGGGTGAAACAATGACCGCGAACAAGACGCGCGCCGAGGTGGGCGAGCGCTCCCGGCGGATCACGGCCCTCGAGGCCGAGCACATGGCGCCGGGCCTTCAGTCCTTCGCCCTCTACTCGGGCCTGGCGATGGTCCGCGGCGAGGGCAGCCGGATTTTCGACGAGGACGGCAACGCCTACATCGACTTCATCGCCGGAATCGCCGTCGGCAGCGTCGGCCACTGTCACCCCCACTACGTGAAGGCCCTCCAGGAACAGGCCGGCAAGCTCACCTTCGGCAGCTTCACGACGGAGGTCCGCGCGAAGTTCCTGAAGCTTCTCGCGAGCAGGACGCCATCGGGCCTGTCGCGCGTCCAGCTCTTCTCGGGCGGCGCGGAGGCGGTCGAGGCGGCGTTTCGCCTGGCCAAGTCCGTCACGAAGAAGCACGAGTTCGTCGGCTACTCCGGCGCCTTTCACGGCAAGACGGGCGGCGTGCTGCCGCTGCTCTGGGGCGACTTCAAGGACGGCCTCGGCCCCTTCGTGCCCGGCACGTACTCGGCGCCCTACGCCTACTGCTACCGTTGCCCGCTGAACCTGACGTATCCCGACTGCGGCATCGCCTGCGCCGAGAAGACGCGCGACGTCATCAAGAACCAGTCGGGCGGCGACATCGCGGCGATCATCGTCGAGCCGATGCAGGGAACGGCCGGCAACGTGATCCCGCCGCCGGGCTTTCTCCCGGCCGTCCGCGCGATCGCGAAGGACCACGGCGCCCTCTTCATCGCCGACGAGATGATCACGGGCTTCGGGCGCACCGGAAAATTCTGGGGCGTGGACCACGACGGCGTCGTGCCCGACGTGATGACCTGCGGCAAGGGCATCGGCGGCGGGTTTCCGCTCGCGGCCGTCGTCTCGACCGACGAACTCACGAAGGCGAGGCCCTTCGCCAACCCGTCGGGCAGCTCCTCGTCGTACGGAGGCAACCCGCTCGCCTCGGCGGCGGGCCTCGCGGCCCTCGAGATCATCGTGTCCGAGAACCTCGTCGAGAACTCCGAGAAGGTGGGCGCGGCGATGCTCGCGCGGCTGCAGGCGATGCGGGAGAAGCACCGCATCATCGGCGACGTGCGCGGCAAGGGGCTGCTGCTCGGGATCGAGCTCGTCAAGGACCGGCGCACGAAGGAGCTCGTCTCGAAGGACTTCACGAAGGCCCTCTTCCAGGAGTGCCTGCGCCGCGGCCTTCTCGCCATGTCCTACACCCCGGTCATCCGCCTGAATCCCCCTCTCAACATCTCCGCGGAAACCGCCCTCGAGGGCCTCGACCTCTTCGACGAAGCCCTCGGTGCCGTCGCGAAGGAATGGAAGCTGTGACGACCGAGCGCCCGTGCTGAGGGGCGCGTTGCTCGGCGCCGGAAACGTGGCCGTGAACGGCCACCTGCCGGCATGGGGCCTGCGGAGCGACGTCGCGATCGTCGCCGCCGCCGACGCGCGGGCCGACCGGCTCGAGGCTTTCGCTTCCTTGTTCCCGGAGGCGCGGTGGTACGGCTCGGCCGAGGAGCTCTTCGCCTCCGAGAAGCTCGATTTCGTGGACATCTGCACGCCGCCGGCATCCCACGCCGCGCTCTGCCGGATGGCCCTCGAACGCTCGCTCCACGTCCTGTGCGAAAAACCCCTGGTCCTTTCGCCGGAGGAGCTGCGGGGATTGCCCTCGCTCGCCGCGGAGGTGGAGCGCACCCTCTTCACCGTTCACAACTGGAAGCACGCGCCGGTGATCGAGCGGATCACGGACCTCGTCCGCTCGGGACGGCTCGGCGAGATCCGCCACTGCCGCTGGGAAACGCTGCGCGACCGCCCGGCGGCCGGCGTCGGCGATTCGGGAAACTGGCGCGTGGACCCGACCCAGTCCGGCGGCGGGATACTCGTGGACCACGGCTGGCACGCCCTCTACGTTCTGCAGTCGTGGATGCCGACGACGCCTCGCACGGTCGCCGCCCGCCTTTCGACCCGCCGGCACCACGAGTGGCCCGCCGAGGACACGGCCGAGCTGCAGCTTTTCCACCCGTCGGCCTCGGCCGAAGTCTTCCTGACGTGGGCCGCCGACGAGCGCGCCAACCGCATCGCGCTGACCGGAACGAAGGGCAGGTTGCGCCTCGACGGCGGCCGGCTCGCGCTGCTCGACGTCGACGGGACGCGCACCATCGAGGAGTGGACGTTCCCGTCGCTGACCGAAGGATCGCACCACGCGGACTGGTTCGGCGGCGTCATCGCGGAATTCATCGGCGAGATCGGCAGCCCGCGGGCCCGCGGGCACAACCTCGCCGAGGCCGCCCTCTGCGCCAACCTCGTCGCCCTCGCGCAGGAATCCGGCCGGCGGGGCGGCGAGCCGCTCTCGGCCGAGCGCGCCACGGGCCCTCGCGCGCCCCGATGAGCGGCGCCCCCATTCTCGCGCTCGTCGCTCCGGCCGGCCCCGGCATCCCGCCCGAGACGGTCGTGCTCGGACTTCCCATGATCCGGAGAACCGTCCTCGCCGCGCGGCGCGCGGGATTCGAGCCCGTCGTCGTCGCGCCCACGCCGGCCGTTCGGGAGGCGCTCGACGGAACGGATGCCGCGTTGGCCGACGCGGCGCCGCCGGGCGCCCGGCTCCTGCCCTGGAACGTCGTCGTCAACGTCCGGGAGCTCAAGGAGCTCCGGGCCGGCGCCGCCGCCGTCGGCGTGGCGCTCGCCTCGGAGTCGGATCGGGGCCGCGCCGAGGAGTTTCTCCTCCGGGGCCTCGTCAAGGACACCGACGGCTTCATGGCGCGACACTTCGACCGCCGCATCTCGCTCGCCGTCAGCCGCCGCCTCGCGTCGACGCGCGTCACGCCGAACCACATGACGTTCGTCGCGGTCGCGATCGGCCTGGCCGGAGCGCCCTTCTTCCTGTCGCCGCGGCCCGGCACCCAGGTCGTCGGGGGCCTCCTCTTCCTGCTCCACTCGATCCTCGACGGCTGCGACGGCGAGCTCGCGCGGCTGAAGCTGCAGGAGTCGCGCTCGGGCGGGATCCTCGACTTCTGGGGCGACAACGTCGTCCACGTGGCGGTCTTCGCGGCGATGGCCGTCGGGCTCGCGCAGTCGACCGCGGCCGCCTGGCCGCTCTTCTGCGGCGTTTCGGCTGTCGTCGGCACGATCGCCTCGGCCCTCGTCACCCACCTGCGGACGATGACCGGGCGAAAGGACGGGCCGCTCTACACGTCCGTCGCCGTCCAGGCCGAGACCATGCTTTCCCGGGCCGCCGACGCCGCGTCCCGCCGGGACTTCATCTATCTCGTTCTGATAATGTCCGCCTTCGGCAAGGCCGACTGGTTCATCGTCCTGGCGGCCTTCGCCGTGCCGGCTTTCTTCCTCGCGCTCGTGGTCGTCGCGTGGAACGACCGCCGCGTCGCAAGGAGCGCAGCATGACCGATCGCACCTCGTTCTATCCGGAGCTCGCCAGGAAGATCGCGCCGGCCGACGGCCGCCTCGCCGTGCTGTTGCCCGGCCTCGGCGCCGTCTCGACGACGCTCATCGCGGGGACCCACCTGATCCGCAAGGGCCTCGCCCAGCCGTACGGCTCCGTGACGCAGATGCAGAAGCTGCGCCTGGGCAAGCGCACGCAGCCGCGCCACATGTTCATCAAGGACCTCGTGCCCCTGGCCGGCCTCGGCGACCTCGCCTTCGGCGGCTGGGACATCTTCACCGACGACGCGTACGAGGCGGCGGTCAACGCCGGCGTCCTGACGAAGGAGATGCTCGCCCCGGTGCGCGCCGAGCTCGAGGCGGTGCGGCCGATGTCCGCCGTCTTCGAGCAGTCCTGGGTCAAGAACCTCGACGGCCCCAACGTCAAGAAGGCGCCGACGAAGATGCATCTGGCCGAGGAGCTCGTGAAGGACATCGAGGGCTTCCGCAAGTCGAGCGGCGCCAGACGCGCCGTGATGGTCTGGTGCGGCTCGACCGAGGTCTACGCCCAGCAGAAGCCGGTGCACGAGACGCTCGCCTCCTTCGAGAAGGGGCTGAAGGAGAACTCCCCGGACATCCCGCCCTCGATGATCTATGCGTACGCCGCGATCGCGAGCGGGACGCCCTACGCCAACGGCGCCCCGAATCTCTCCGTCGACGTCCCGGCGCTCATGGACATGGCCCGCGCGAAGGGCGTGCCGATCGCCGGCAAGGACTTCAAGACCGGCCAGACGCTGATGAAGACGATCATCGCGCCGGGCCTCAAGGCGCGCATGCTCGGGCTCCAGGGCTGGTTCTCGACCAACATCCTCGGCAATCGCGACGGCGAGGTGCTCGACGATCCGGGCTCGTTCCGGTCCAAGGAGGTCAGCAAGGCCTCCGTCCTCGACGCGATCCTCCAGCCCGAGCTCTACCCCGAGCTCTACGGCGACTACTTCCACAAGGTGCGCATCGAGTACTACCCGCCCCGCGGCGACGCGAAAGAGGGCTGGGACAACATCGACATCGTCGGGTGGCTCGGCCAGCCGATGCAGATCAAGATCGACTTCCTGTGCCGCGACTCGATCCTGGCGGCGCCGGTCGTCCTCGACCTGCTGCTCTTCCTCGACCTCGCCAGGCGCGCGGGCCTCTCGGGCATCCAGGAGTGGCTGTCCTTCTACTTCAAGTCGCCCATGTCGCGGCCGGACCTGCGCCCGGAGCACGACCTCTTCGTCCAGCACCTGAAGCTCGCGAACACGCTGCGGATTCTCGTCGGGGAAGAAGTCCTGGATCACTCGGGGCTCGACTATTACGAGGGCGCGGGAACGTAACGCGTCCCCCTCTCCCCCGCGCGGGGGCGAGGCAGGGGTGAGGGGGGCGTGGCGCTCCGCAAGATCCTCCACGTCGACATGGACGCGTTCTACGCGTCCGTCGAGCAGCGCGACGATCCGTCGCTGAAGGGCAGGCCCGTGGCCGTGGGCGGGCGCCCCGAGAGCCGCGGCGTCGTCGCGGCCGCGAGCTACGAGGCGCGGGCGTTCGGCGTGCGTTCCGCCATTCCGATGGCGCGGGCCGTGCGGCTCTGCCCGGAGCTCGTCATCCTCCGGCCGGACTTCAAGAAGTACGCCGCCGTCTCGGCCGAGGTCATGGGGATATTCCGCGCCGTGACGCCGCTCGTCGAGCCGCTGTCGCTCGACGAGGCGTACCTCGACGTCACCGAGAACGCGTGGGGCGAGCCGCTCGGCGTCGCGGTGGCGCGGCGGCTGAAGGCGGAAGTCCGGGAAAGGACCTCGCTGACCGCGTCGGCCGGCGTGGCGCCGAACAAGTTCCTCGCGAAGATCGCCTCCGGGTGGAAGAAGCCCGACGGCCTGACCGTGATCTCGCCCGAGCGCGTGGAGCGCTTCCTGCAGACGCTTCCCGTGGACGCCCTGTGGGGCGTGGGCCCCGTGACCGCCGGCAAGCTGCGCGCGGCCGGGATCACGCGGCTCGTGGACGTGCGCACGGCGCCGGCCGACGTGCTGCGCGCGGCCGTCGGAAGCTGGAGCGAAGGCCTGCGCGAGCTCGCGTTCGGAAACGACGAGCGGCGCGTCAACCCCAACCAGGAGCGCAAGTCCATCGGGTGCGAGGAAACCTACGCGAAGGACCTCGAGGACCTCGCCTCGATCCGCGGCGAGGTCGAGGACCTCGCGCGCCGCACGGCGGCCGTCCTCGAACGCAAGGGCCTCTACGCGCGGACGGTGGTCCTCAAGCTGCGCTACGCCGATTTCCGGACGATCACCCGCAGCCGGACCGAGGCACCGCCCACCCGCTCGGCCGACGCGATCGCTGCTCGCGCGGTGGCCCTGCTCGAGAAGACCGAAGCGGGCAGGAAGCCCGTTCGCCTGCTCGGCGTCTCGGTCCACGGGCTGGCCGACTCCGGACGCGCAAGCCGCCCCGGCCGACGACGAGCAGCTCGACCTTCCGGTCGGGTGAACGGTTACTTTCCCGTCGTGATGCCGCGGCGCACCGCGGCGAGCGGCGCGGCGTCGTCGTAGACGATCCCGCGGCCCTCGGCGGCGACGCCGAGCTTCTTGAAGACATCCGGCAGGTTCACCGCCGCGCGCCGCGATCCCATCTCGGCGTAGAGCTCGGCGAGCACGGGAACGCCGGTCGCCCGGTCTCCGGCGGCGAACGCCTTGTCGATCGGCCACGCGGCCGCGATGTTCCCGCCCGCCTCGAGGATCCCGCGCAGCGCGTCGTCCAGTGACTTGCGGTTGCCGGTCCGCTCGCGGATCCGGACGTCGGCCAGGAAGCAGAAGAGCGCCCCTCCCCAGTACGACGCGCCCCAGCTCGCGCTGCCGTCGAGCCCGCCGGGGCCGATGCCCTCGAGCCCTTTCGGCAGGCCCCACAGGAGCCAGCGCCAGATCTCGTCGCCGGCGATGAGCCCCGCGCGGGCGCGGGCGAGCGGCTCGACGTAGGTGGCGATGCCTTCGTCGATCCACTCCCGCCCCGTCTCGGGGAACGCGAGATGGACCATCTCGTGGACCATCACCCAGTTGGCGGCGAGGTCGGCCGGCTTCGTCTGCTCGCCGACGGCGATGTCGACGACCGCTCCCGACCGCGTGGCCCGCGTCCGGCCTCCCGAGATCTCGCCGCCGCCGCCCGCGTGCGGATCGTCAGCTCCACGGCCGCGACCGGAAATCGCCCGTAGTAGGCGGCCACCGCGCGCCCCGACTCGCCGACCCACTCGGAGAGCGCCTTTTCGGAGATCGCGGCGGGATGCCCGTCGACCGACAGGGCGATCGTGCCGCCGGGCACCGGGATGCGAAACGCCGCCGCGAGCACCAGGGGAAGGAAGACCGGCGTCAGCGCTTCTCCATCGGCACGAAGGGGCGCTCGCCCTCGCCGAGGTACACCTGGCGCGGCCGCGCGATCTTCTCCTCCGGGTCCTCGAGGAGCTCCTGCCACTGCGCGAGCCAGCCGGACGTGCGCGGAATGGCGAAGAGGACCGTGAACGCGTCCGTCGGGATGCCGATCGCCTCGTAGATGAGCCCCGAGTAGAAGTCGACGTTCGGATAGAGCTTGCGCTTGACGAAGTACTCGTCCTGCAGCGCGATGCGCTCCAGCTCGAGCGCGATGTCGAGCAGCGGGTTGCGGCCCGTGACCTCGAAGACCTCCTCGGCCATCCGCTTGATGATCTTCGCCCGGGGGTCGAAGTTCTTGTAGACGCGGTGGCCGAAGCCCATCAGGCGCTTCTCGCCCTTGCCTTCCTTGACTTCCTTGATGAAGGCCGGCACGCGCGAGACGGAGCCGATCTCCTGCAGCATCTTCAGGACTTCCTCGTTGGCGCCGCCGTGCAGCGGGCCATAGAGCGCCGAGGCCGCCCCGGCGACGGCGGAGTACGGGTCGGTGTGCGCCGAACCGATGCCGCGCATCACCGCGGTGCCGCAGTTCTGCTCGTGGTCGGCGTGGAGGATGAAGAGCACGTCGAGGGCGCGCGCCAGCGTCGGGTTCGGCTTGTAGTTCTCGGCCGGCGTCTTGAAGAGCATCGTGAGGAAGTTCTCGCCGTACTCGAGCTCGTTGGAGGGATAGACGAACGGCATCCCCATGCTGTGCTTGTAGGCGAAGGCCGCGATCGTCGGCATCTTCGCGATCAGGCGATGGACCTGCCGGGTGCGCCCCGGCGCGTCGTGGACGTCGCGCGCCCCGGGGTAGAACGTCGACATCGCCGCCACCGTCGCGATGAGCATTCCCATCGGGTGCGCGTCGTGATTGAACGCGTCCATGAGCTTCTTCAGGCTCTCGTGGATCATCGTGTGGTACGTGATGTCGTGGATCCACTTCGCGTACTGCGTGCGGCTCGGGAGCTCGCCGTAGAGCAGCAGGTAGGCGACCTCGAGGTACGTGCACTTCTCCGCCAGCACCTCGATCGGGTAGCCGCGGTAGCGGAGGATCCCCTTGTCGCCGTCGATGTAGGTGATCCGGCTGGTGCAGGCCGCGGTGTTCAGGAACGCCGGGTCGTAGGACATCAGGCCGAAGTCCTCCGGAGCGCTCTTGATCTGCCGCAGGTCCATCGCGCGGATCGTCCCGTGGACGATGGGGAGCTCGTAGCTCTTTCCCGTGCGATGGTCGACGACGGAGAGCGCGTCGCGCTTCTCGGAGGAGTTCGTCGCCGGCGATTCCGTCTTCGTCGCTTCCATGGTGCCCATGATGAAACCTCCGGTGCCTATTCTCTCCCGAACCGGGGCGGACGGGATCGGCTGTCCGTCACGAAAGCCCGAGACCCCGGTCGAGGTGTTCCATGAGGACGTCCGCTCCCTCGAGGCCCACGGACAGGCGGATGAGCCCCGCCGTGATGCCCCGGGCGAGCCGGTCCGCTTCCGGGACCGCCGCGTGGGTCATCGAGGCGGGGTGCTGGATGTAGGAGATGGCCGAGCCGAGGCTGACGGCGAGCTCCATGGGGGTGTCCCGGCGGGCGAAGTAGTTCATGAGCTTCTCCCCCGCCGGCTGGCCCCCCTTCAGGTCGAAGCTGACCAGGGCGCCCCCGTTGCGCATCTGCCGCCGGACCATCGCGGCCTGCGGAAAATCGGCGAACCCCGGGTACACCACGTGGGCGATGGCCGGGTGTCCCCGCAGGAAGCCGGCGATCCGCTCGGCGCTGACGCACTGTTCCTTCTGGCGAATCGCGAGGCTCTGGATCGCCATCCCGTTCAGCCACGAGTCGAACGGGGACGGCGTCGCCCCCATGTCCTTGTACCAGGGGAAGAAATCCGTCTTCATGAATCGGAACGGCCCGAGGACCGCTCCGGCGACCGATGTCGAGTGTCCGTTGACGTACTTGGTCAGCGAATGGACCACGAAGTCCGCGCCGAGGCGGAACGGCTGCTGCAGGAAGGGCGAGCAGAAGGTGTTGTCCACGACGAGCGGGATCCCGCGCTCCTGGGTCAGGCGCGAGATGCCCTCGATGTCCGCCACGCGCAGGGTCGGGTTCTCGGGCGACTCGAGAAAGACGACGGCCGCGTTCGGGTGGCGCTCGAGGGCCCGCGCGACGGAGCCCATGTCGGACGTGTCGCAGAAGACGGCCTCGACGCCGAACTTGGACATTCCCCGCAGCAGGCTGTCGGTGCAGCCGTAGACGTTGCCCGCGATGACGGCGTCGCCCGAGCGCAGCAGCGACAGGAAGAGCGTCGAGAGCGCGCCCATCCCCGACGAGAAGATGAGCGAGCCGATCGTCGCCTCCGTTTCGTCGGCGGCCAGCGCCTTTTCGACGACGTGGTGCGCCTCGAGCTGGAAAAGAACGCGCTCGAGGTACTCGGTCGTCGGGTTGCCGAGGCGCGTATAGATCCGGGCGTACGGGCGCTCGCCGCCCTTCGTCATGCCCAGGAACCGGTCCGCGCCGTCGCGCACGCTCCGGAAGGCGAAGTTCGAGCGCTGGTAGATCGGCGGCAGGCCTGTCCCGGCCGCGATCGCCCGGAAGACGCCTTCCTCGAGCTGCGGCTCCGCGTCGCGGACCCAACGCTCTTTGCGGTCGAGCCACCAGTCCCACCAGGCCCAGCGCTCGGCGCCCAGGGGGATCGACGCGGCCCGTTCGAGGACTTCCATGGGTTCCAGTTATCGCGGATTGCGGCCCGGGGCGGCAGATTCGTTCGTATCAGGCGGGTGGCGAAAAGGCCCCTTTGCCGGCGAATTAGCCCTGTGAGAGAGTCCGGCACGGCCCGCAAATGAAGAGCCTCCAGGATACATACGCCCCCAACAATCGCTGCTTCGGCTGCGGTCCGGCCAACGACAAGGGCCTCCGCATCAAGAGCTTCGTCGACGGCGACGCCGTGGTGGCGGAGTGGAAGCCGCAGCCGCACCACCTCGCCTTCGAGGGCATGCTGAACGGCGGCATCAGCGGCGCCCTGCTCGACTGCCACAGCAACTGGACCGCCGCGCACCACCTGATGACGCGGGCGGGCGCGGCGGCGCCGCCCTGCACCGTGACGGCCGACTTCCACGTCACCCTGAAGCGGCCGACGCCCATGGACGCGCCGGTCCGGCTCGAGGCGCGGGTCGTCGAGTCGACCGACGATCGCGCGGTCGTCGAGGCGACCCTTTCGGCGAAGGGCAAGGTCACGGCCACCTGTCGCGGCACCTTCGTCGCCGTCAAGGAAGGCCATCCCGCCTTCGACCGCTGGTAGCCCGGGCCGGATGGAGGCCGGATGGGGTCAGACCTTGAATTTGTCCTTCGCCCCCAAAGCCGCGACTCGCGCGATCCACCTGCTCATCCAGCAGGACAAAATCAAGGTCTGACCCCCGGACCTTCGTCGCCGTCAAGGAAGGACATCCCGCCTTCAACCGCTGGTAGCCCGGGCCGGACGCCCTGTCCTTTTCATAGACCTCTCGGCCAGTCGCGCCCGGCTGCGCGAACGCCTAAGCTTTTCGCACTACCAGCGACAGCCGAGGTGTTCATGTTTCACAAGAAAAGCGCAGCCATCGCCCTGGTCTGCATGACGGCCGCCGCCGGCGCCCGGGCCGGGACCACGTTTCAGGCCGCGTACGTCAGTCCCGCCTCGGGACCGGCGGGCGGCGGGACCGCGGTCTCCGTCGTCGGCAACCAGTTCCTCGCCGGCGCGACGGTCACCGTGGGCGGCGCCGCCGCCTCGGCCAGCGTCACGAGCTCGACCCGCATCGCCGCCACGATGCCCGCCCGCGGGGCCGGGGCCGTCTACGACGTCGTCGTGTCGAATTCCGGCGGCCCGTCGAGCACGCTTCCCCGTGCCTGGTTCACCGACTTCGCCGACGTGGCGCAGGCGAGCCCCTTCCACACGTCCGTCGAGACGATAGTGCGCGACGGCATCACCTCGGGGTGCGGCGGCGGCAACTACTGCCCGAGCACCTCGATCACCCGGGCCCAGATGGCGGTCTTCCTGCTGCGCGCGGGCCACGGCGCGGCCTACGTGCCGCCGCCGGCGAGCGGGACGATCTTCTCCGACGTCGGCGCGGCCGATTTCGCGGCCGACTGGATCGAAGAGCTCTACGCCGAGGGGATCACGGGTGGCTGCGCCACCAACCCTTTGCGCTACTGCCCGAACAACGCGGTCACCCGCGGCCAGATGGCCGCCTTTCTCCTCAAGGTCTACCACGGCACGACGTACGCGCCGCCGCCGGCCCAGGGCATTTTCGGCGACGTGCCAATCTCGATGCCGCTCGCGCCGTGGATCGAGGAGCTCGCCCGCCTCTCGGTCACCGTCGGCTGCGGCGGCACGTCCTACTGCCCCGCCAACTCCGTCACGCGGGGACAGATGGCCGTCTTCATGACGAAGACCTTCCACCGCGCCGAGGCGATCCGCTTCCTCGAGCAGGCGACCTGGGGGCCGAGCGACGCCGACGTCGGCGCGCTGCTCGGCGCAGGGATACCTGCCCTGGCTCGCGGCCCAGAACGCGCTTCCCGCGACGAGCTATCCGAACTCGGTGTTCCCGCTGTGGCCGGGCGACGCGCCCACCTCGTGCGACGACGTGTGCTACCGGGACAACTACTCGTCGTACCGGATCCAGAACCGTTTCTTTCTGAACGCGCTCTACGCCCCGGACCAGCTGCGCCAGCGCGTGGCGTGGGCGCTGCACAAGATCGTCGTCGTCTCGGAGGAAACGCTGCCCTATCCGTTCCAGATCGCGCCGTACCTGCGGGTGCTCGACTTGAACGCCTTCGGCAACTACCGGGACATCCTGTACCAGGTCACGCTCAACCCGGCGATGGGCGACTACCTGAACATGGACACGTCCACGAAGTACGACCCGAACGAGAACTACGCCCGCGAGATCATGCAGCTCTTCGCGATCGGGACCGAGCTCCTGAACCAGGACGGCTCGACGCAGAACGACGGGCTCGGCAAACCGCTGCCCACCTACGACCAGTCGGTGATCGACGAGTTCAAACGCGTCTACACCGGTTGGTACATCGACCAGGTCCCCTGCCCCGCGCCCAACGGGGGCGACACCTGCGACGACTGGGTCAATCCGATGTCGTACGACCCGGATCTCCACGACACGGACGCGAAGACGCTCTTCTCGGGCTTCCCGGGCGGACCGGTGGTCCTTCCGGCCGGACAGACCGGCGCCATGGACCTCAACCAGACGATCGACGCCATCTTCAATCACCCGAACGTCGGCCCGTACCTGGCGCGCGAGCTCATCCACAGCCTCGTGACCTCGAATCCCTCGCCGGCCTACGTCGAGCGCGTGGCGGGATTCTTCAACGACAACGGCGCCGGCGTCCGCGGCAACCTCTGGACGGTCGTCAAGGCGATCCTGCTCGACCCCGAGGCCCGCACCGCGCCGACGGACCCGATCTTCGGGCACCTGAAAGAGCCGGTCCTCTACCTCAACAACCTGCTGCGCTCTTTCCATGCCATGTCGGCCGACCGCTCGACGCAGAGCGACGGCAACATCGAACCCTTCGCGCGCGAGCTCGGCCAGAAGGTCTGGAAGCCGCCCACGGTCTTCAGCTACTACCCGCAGTTCTACGCGGCGCCGCCCGCCTCGGCCGGGGTCCTCGGGCCCGAGTTCGGCATCATGAACTCGCAGACCTCCCTGAAGCGCGCGAACTGGCTCAACCAGATGACGTTCTGGGGAGGCCTCGCGGCCGATCCGAACTCCGACACGCCGCTCGGCACGTCGCTCGACTTCTCGGAGCTGACGATTCTCGCGGGCAATCCCGACAACCTCGTGGATCGCCTGAACCGCCTGATGCTCCACGGCACGATGCCCGACGCGCTGCACGTCTCGATCGTCGGCGCGGTCAACGCCGTCGACCCGGCCGATCCGTTGCGCCGCGCGTACCAGGCGCTCTATCTCGTCGGCGTCTCCTCGATTTACCAGGTACAGAGGTAAGAGCCATGAAACAGTCCCGTAGAGATTTCCTCATCCGCACGACCTGCGCCGGGCTGTCCATGGCCGCGGCCCAGACGAGCCTGAAGAAGCTCGGCCTGATGAACCTGTACGCGCGGCCGTCGGCGCCCACCGACTACCGCGCGATGGTCTGCATCTTCCTCGACGGCGGCAACGACTCGAACAACATGATCGTTCCGACGGACTCGTACTACGGGCAGTACGCCGCCGCACGGCCCGCCGGCTCCGGTCTCCAGATCCCGAACGTGGGTCAGCCGGGCGGCCTCGTGGCGGTCAACGCCCCGCCCAGCCTCGGCGGCCGCGCCTTCGGCTTTCACCCGAGCCTCGCCGAGCTCGCCAGCCTCTACAACCAGAACAAGGTCGGCGTCATCTCGAACGTCGGTCCGCTCGTCGTCCCGGTGACGCAGGCGAACATCGACTCGAAGCCCACCCCCTACTCGCTCTTCTCGCACTCGGACCAGATCGACTGCTGGCAGACGGGCCGGGCCGACCAGCGCATCTCGACGGGATGGGGCGGGCGATCCGCCGACGTCACGATCAACTGCAACGGCGGCTCGCGGCTTTCCGACGATCACGACGATTTCCGGCGCCTCCACATTCTGCGTCGGCGCCGGACAGCGGCCGCTCGCGATCGACACGGGCGCCCTCGACCAGGTCCTGGTGCTTGAACGGCTTCAACGGTTCGCCGGACGACGACGCGCGGAGGAACTCGATGGACGCCGCGCGCCAGATCGACTACGCGGCGGCCCTCATTGCCGCGACCAACGACACCACGCAGCAGGCCGTGGAAATCAGCTCCGCCCTGTCCGTGGACCCGACGCTCGCCACGGTCTTTCCGGCCACCGATCTCGGCGACCAGCTCCAACAGGTCGCCAAGGTCATGAAGCTGAACCTGACGTCGCCGCAGCTCTCGCTCAATCGCCAGATCTTCTACGTCGAGACCGGCGGCTACGACACGCACCAGGACCAGTCCGTCGACCAGGCCGGGCGCCTCGGCGAGCTGTCGCAGGCGATGGCGGCCTTCTACGCTGCGACGATCGAGCTCGGCATCCCCGACCGCGTCGTCACGTTCACGCTCTCGGACTTCGGCCGCACGCTCGAGCCCTCCGGCGACAACGGCTCGGTCGGCAGCGACCACGGCTGGGGAAGCCACCACTTCGTCATGGGCGACGCCGTCGCGGGAGGCAACTTCTACGGCAACGCCTGGCGGCAACGGGCAGATCTTCCCGGATCTCGTGATCGGCGGCGTGGACGACATCTCGTCGGACGACCGCGGCCGGTGGATTCCGACGACGTCGGTCGAACAGTACGGCGCCACGCTCGCCCGCTGGTTCGGCGTCTCGGCGGCCGATCTGCCGCTGGTGTTCCCGCTGATCGCGAACTTCTCGCCCGACACGCTCGGCTTCCTGACGGCCGGAAGCAGCTGCTAGCGATTTACTGCGGACCGGATTCGTAGCGGCGGGGCTCGCCCCGCCCGCGGGCGGCTACTTCCCCTTCAGCAGGTCGATGCTGCCATTCGAGTTCTCGAGCGTCAGCGGGCATTTCGCGTCGCCGATCTTTCCCGAGAGCGAATCGGCCGACACGGATCCGGTGACGGTCAGCGGCAGCTGGCTCGAGACCTTGCCGAACGAGGTGTGGGCAGTGACGTCGTAACCTGCGCCCTCCGGCAGGTACACGCGGATCGGGGCGAAGGAGCTCTTGAGCGACACCGGCGAAGCACCTGCCGGCGGGGATCTTCACCTCGACCGAGCCGTTCTGGTTGTCCACGTCCACCCGGCCGCCGATGCGGTCGAGCGACACGCCGCCGAAGGACGTCGTCACGCTGGCCCCGCCCTTGACCGCGGAGGCGCGGACGGCGCCGTTCGAATCGTCGACAGTCAGGTCGCCGTCGATCTGCGACGCCTCCACGAGCCCGAACGTCGTGTGCACGGAGGCCGTGCCCCCGATGTCCGAGAGCGACACGGCGCTGTTGTTGCCGACGACCTTCACGCCCTTCTTCCCCTGACGGACGGTGATCTTGCCGAACGATCCGCGCGCGTCCACGGCGCCGCCGATGTTGGTCAGGATCACGGCACCGTTGTCGGCCACGGCCGTCGCGTCGCCGGGGATTCCCGTCGCCTCGACGTCGCCGAAGCTCGTCTTCAGCACCGCCGGGCCCCTCGCGTCCTGCACGCGGATCGCGCCGTTTCCGTTCTCGACTTCCACCGGGCCGGCCGCGTCGGACACCTGCACGGCGCCGAAGGAGTTGCGCACGCGGACGGTGCCGCCGACCTTGGCCGCGGTCACCTCGCCATTCGAGTTGCGGACCTCGAGATTGCCGCCGACGGTCCGCACGTCGATGCGCCCGAAGGAGCCCGTCACGCTGGCCGCGCCCGAGGTGTCCTCGACCAGGATGGCGCCGTTGGACGAGTTGATCGTGACGGCCCCCTTCGTGTTCCGGACCTGGACCACGCCGAATCGGTTCTTGATCGACAGGGTCCCCTCGATCTCGCTCGTCTGAACGGCGCCGTTGGAGCCCGTGATGTCCACCGTGCCGACGTTGCGCGTCAGCTCGACCGAACCGAAGGAATTCTCGATCCTCTGGGCGCCGCGCCCGTCGCGGAAGGACACCTGACCGTTCGCGTTGACGATGACGGCGTTGGCCTTGAGATTGGCGACCTCGACGTTGCCGAACCTGGACCGCACCGACAGCGGCATCGTCTCGGGCATCGTGATGTCGTAGTCGACCGAGTACGAGATGTGGCCTCCCGTCGGGAAGGACCAGGTCTTGTCGGGATACTTCGTCCGGACGGAGATCGCCGACGCGGCGTCTTCGACCGAGACGACGATCCCCTCGCCGAACTTCTGCGCCCCGGCGGCGTCCGACGACGACACGCTGATCCGGGCGCGAACGCTCGACCTCGGCCTGGGCGTGGGTCGCGATGTGCACCGAGCCCTGGCTGTGGTCGATCTCGAGGCGCTGCCCCGCCTTGACGGGCAGCGTGCGCGAGAACTCCCGGTCGTAGTTGGAGCGCGGGTCCCGCGACTCCCCCGCGAGCCCCGCCGGCAGGACGGCGGCGAGGGCGAAGAGCAGGGCCACGGCGGCGCGCAGCGTCGGACGGATCATGACTTGACCTCTTTCATCAGGTTTTGCAGGGTGCGCTGCTTCTCCTGGTAGACGGCGAGCAGCTCCCGGCGCAGGTGCGTGTTGAAGCGGTTCTGTTCGATGGAAGACTTGAGCTCCGCGATGGCGGAGTCGAGGACGTCCAGCTTCTCGCGGTAGTTGACGAGGACCGGAGACGTGGCGCCCGCCAGCCGCGGCTCGGCCACGCGCGAGAGCTTCTCGATCGAGGCGAGGTAGGCCTTTTCCGCCGTCTCCACCTCGTCCACGGCCTGCTCCGTCAGGAGCGGGTCCTTCGTCGTCTGCCACTTCGCCGAGAGGGGGTCGCGCCCGCCGCTGTTGCGGAAGACCCAGAGCCCCGCCGTCGCGATCGCGAAGAGCGCGATGATCGCCGCGGCCGGGACCCAGCGCCAGCGGGCGCCCGGCGGCGCCGACGGCGACGCCTGCGGGCGCTGCGATTCCTGGGCGAGCGCCTGGTGGATTCGCGGCCAGAGCCCGGGCGAGTCCCAGGACTTCCGGAGGGCCGGCGCCGCGGCGGAGATCCGCCGCCACGCGGCGAGCTCGGCGCCGCAGCCGGCGCAGGACGCCGCGTGCTCGGCGAAGGCCGCCGAGAGCTTTTCGTCGCCGCCGGCCAGGGCCTTCTCGAGATCGCGGCAACCGGCCTTCACGCGGCGCCTCCGGCGCTGAGCGCCCCGCTCGAGCCGAGCTCGCGCTGGAGCCGGCGCTTGGCCCGGAAGAGCAGCGTGCGGGAGGTGTTCTCCTTGACGCCCAGAATCTCGCCCGCCTCGCGGTGCGAGAAGCCCTCGACCTCGCAAAGCAGAAACGCCGTGCGCTCGCGCGGCTCGAGCCGCCGCAGCGCGACCTCGAGAGCCAGGCGCAGCGGATGGTCCGTACCCGGAGCCGCGAGGCCGATCTCCGCCGGCAGCGGGCTCTCCGGTCGGCGCCGTCCGCGCCGCATCAGGTCGTAGCAGGTGTTCACGAGGATCCGGTACGTCCACGTCGCGAGGCTCGAGCTTCCGCGGAAGCTCGCCGCCGCGCGGTACACCTTGAGAAACGCTTCCTGGACCGCGTCCTCGGCGTCGGCGGCGTTTCCCAGCAAGTTCATGGCGACCGACTTCATCCGTCCCCCGTGGGTTTCGTAGAGTTCCTCGAAGGCGCGCAGGGATCCGGCCCTCAAGCCCTCGAGAAGCTCCGAGTCCACGGTCCGGTTTTCGATCCCCGCCAGGGCAAGCTCCTTTTCCGTCAACGAGATACGGACCTCGACGTTCGTCTTGCCGCCCTCCGGATTGCGATTCCGGAACCGTCTTCTCGCTGCCTTGGACGCCGGGGGGCGCCGTTTCGTTCTCCTCAATCTACTCCGCGATCGACCCTCCGGTATCGTCTCCGGGAATGCGAAACCTCCTGCGGGCCTTACTGCTCCTCGCCGCCGGTCTGCTCGCGCTTCCCGACACCGCGCACGCCCAGAAGGCGGTCTTCGTCGTGCGTCACGCCGAGAAGATCTCGGACACCGACGAGCGGCTGACGGACGCCGGCCACGCCCGCGCGGCGCTGCTCGCGAAGATGCTGCGCAGCTCCGGGGTCGCGGCGGTCTACGCGACGAGCACCGAGCGCGCGCGCGACACCGGGAAGCCCCTGGCGGAGGCGCTCGGCATCAAGATCACGACGTACGACACCGGCGGCGGCATGGCAGGCCCCGTGGATGCGCGGCCCTTCGTCGCGAGCCTTCGCCAGGCGCACGCCGACGACGTGGTCCTGGTCGTCGGCCACTCCAACACGATCCCGGATCTGTTGAAGGCCCTCGGGTGCGCCGAGACCGTCGCGATCGCGCCCGCGGAGTACGACAACCTCTTCGTCGTCGTGCCGAAAGCCGACGGGAGCGCGACCCTGCTGAGGCTTCGGTACTAGGTGTCGGTTCTCAAGACGTTGTTCACTGTTCGCTGCTTCGGCCGATTTGGGCGCCCACTCTTCCCCTCTCCCGGCGGGAGAGGGGGTCTCTTCGCCGCTACCAGCCGACCGGCTTGCCCTTGTTCTGCTCGTCCAGCCACGTCTGGAGCGGCGCGAAGTAGTCGCGGATCGCGGTGGCGTCCATCTGGCGCTGGCCGGTGATCGCCTCGAGGGCGTCGGGCCAGGGCCTGCGAGCAGCCCATCGCGAGCATGTCGTTCAGCTTCTTGCCCGCCTGCTTGTCGTCGTAGATCGAGCAGCGGTTGAGCGGCCCCGTGCAGCCCGCGGTCTTCGCGAGCGAGCGGTGGAACTGGAACTGCAGGATGTCGGCCAGGAAGTACCGCGTGTACGGCACGTTGGCGGCGACGTGGTACTTCGCCGCGGGGTCGAAGTCGCTCTCGTCCCGCGCGACCGGCGGCGCGACGCCCTGGTACTTCCGGCGCAGCTCCCACCAGGCCTTGTTGTACTCGGCCGGCGTGATCTCGCCCGAGAACACCTTCCAGCGCCACTGGTCGATGAGGAGGCCGAACGGCAGGAAGGCGACCTTCTCGAGCGCCTTGCCGAGCAGGAGGCCGATGTCCTTGGACGTGTCGGGCGCCTTGTCGAGCAGGCCGAGCTTGACGAGGTATTCGGGCGTCACCGACAGCGCGATCGTGTCGCCGACGGCCTCGTGGAATCCGTCGTTGGCGCTGTCGCGGAAGAGCGGCGGCTGCTTGTCGTAGGCGCGCTGGTAGTAGTTGTGGCCGAGCTCGTGGTGGATCGTCGTGAAGTCCTCGGCCGTGATGTCGATGCACATCTTGATCCGCAGGTCGTCCACGAAGTCGATGTCCCAGGCGCTCGCGTGGCAGACGACCTCGCGGTCCCTCGGCTTGGTGAACATCGAGCGCTCCCAGAAGGTCTTCGGAAGCGGATCGAAGCCGAGCGAGGAGAAGAAGCCTTCGCCGTACCGCACCATCCCGAGGGCGTCCGTCTTCCTCGTCTTCAGGATCTGCGTCAGGTCGTAGCCGGGATCGGCGTCCTTCGGGGCCACGAGCGGATAGACGTTGTCCCAGGTCTGCGCCCACATGTTTCCGAGAAGGTGGGCGGGGATCGGGCCCGAGGCAGGCACGACGTCGCCGTACTTCTCGCGCAGCTTCCAGCGCACGTAGGCGTGGAGCGAAACGTAGAGCGGCCGGACCTGGTCCCAGAGCCGGTCGAGCTCGGCGGCGAACGCCTCCGGCGTCATGTCGTACTTCGAGCGCCACATCGCGCCCATGTCGTGAAAGCCGAGCTCCCGGGCGCCTTTGTTGGCGAGCTCCACGTAGCGCACGAAATCCTTCTTGATGGGGCCGCCGATCGCGTGCCATCCGGCCCACACGTCGAGCAGCTCCTTCGCGTCGCGCGAGGTCGCCATGATCTTCGTGATGTCCTCGAGATCCAGGCAGTGATCCTTGGTCGGGCAGTACTTGCCCTTGCCGTACGCCCCCTCCATCGCCGAGGCGATGCGGGTCAGCTCCGCCGACTCCGCCGGGTCCGACGGCGCGGGCAGCGTGAGGCCGAGCTTCAGGAGCTTCAGCTTGCGCGCCGTCTCCTCGGGGAGCTTCAGCTTGTCGAAGCGAGTCGCCTGCTTGGCGTACCGGACACCGGCCGTGATGGACTTGTCGGCCGCGTGTGCGGAGAGGACCTCGGTGTCCTCGGTGATGTAGGTGGACTTGATCCAGTCAGCGCGGGACTGTTCGATCCACAGCTTGAGGAGCGTCTGCTCCGCCTCGTCGGTGAACTTCTTCGCCTCGTCGGCGGTCGGCGCCCCGGCGGCCGCCTTCTTTGGCGTCTCAGCGGCCATGGCCACCAAAGCGCCGAGCGGCAACCCGAACATCGAGAGCGCGAGCACCGCAGTCGCGGGCCCGGATACCCGTTTCCTCATTCCACCCTCCCGTTACCAAACGGCTTTCCAAGAGGAGTGGAATCTACCTCAGCTCCCCTTGCGTGTCAGGGGCACGTCGAGAACGCCACCGTGTCCTGGATGGGCGCGAACGCGGTGCCGGGCGGATTCGTGTAGGTCTTTGGCTCACCCGTCTGTGTGTCGGTGACCGTGACCGTGACACCAACGTTGGTCAGTCCGCCGGCAAAGACCCAGAAACGTCCGTTGACGGAACAGCCGTCCAGGACCTTGACGACCACCTCGATGCTTTCCGGGTCGAAGAACCAGAGCGCCCCGGTGTTGCCCATCAGCGGCATCGCTTTCCCGTGGCCACTCGTGCCCTGAAACGGAACCTGCCACTCCGCCCGCACCTGGAACCGGTCGTGCTCCAGACACAGTGTGGTCGCGTCCGTGACGCAAGCGCTCGTGGGCCTCGGTCGGATTCGGCCGAGGCGATCGCCCGACCACTCGGTGAACCAGAGGTTGCCGTCCGGCCCGGCAGTGATGTTCGCCGGATAGTACGGACTGCCGGCCGCCGGAACGTAGACCTCGGTGATGAGGCCGGACGTCGTGATGCGCCCGACCCGGTCGTGCGTACTCTGCGTAAACCAGAGGTTGCCGTCCGGGCCGGCCGCGATGCCCCAGGGGCTGCTGCCGCTGGGGATCGGGAACGTCGTGACGACTCCGGACGTCGTGATCCGCCCGATTGCGTTGCTCCGGCTTTCCGTGAACCACAGATTTCCGTCCGGGCCCACCACGATGTCATTCGGCCCCGCAGCAGTATCGGCGGCGTAAAGAGGAAAGGTGCCCGTGAGACCACCCTCCGTCGTCATCCGCCTCACGCTGTCCGCCGAATCGGTGAACCAGAGGTTGCCATCCGGCCCCGCGGCAATGCCTGCGGGATGGCTGTCGATCGGGATCATGAAAATCGTGATGTCGCCGGCCGTCGTGATCCGACCGATCCGGCCGTACTCGGTTGCCCTGTCGATCGCCGTAAACCACAGGTTGCCGTCCGGCCCGGCCGCAATGCTCCCGGGCCAGCTGTCGGAAAGCGGAAACTCCGTAACGAGGCCGGACGTAGTGATTCGCCCGATCCTTCCGAGCGAGGGTTCGGTGAACCAGAGGTTTCCGTCCGGGCCGGCCGCAATGCTCCCGGGCCAGCCGTCGTTGGGGACCGGGAACTCCGTAACGAGACCGGACGTCGTGATTCGGCCGATCTTCCCGACGCGTGACGAGGCGAACCAGAGGTTTCCGTCCGGCCCCGCCGTAATGTCTCCGGGACCGCCGCTCCAGGACGAGAGCGGGAACTCCGAGAGCCGACCGCCATCCAGGCACACGATCGCCGAATCTGTGACGCACGGGCTCGGCTCCTGCGGCGTCGCGGTGATCATCTCGAACGCCCGCTCGACGTCGAGCCGTCCCCAACCGAAGATCAGGTTCGGCACGACGAGACCGTTATGACCTCCGCAGAAGCGGTCGACCTCTTCCGGGTTGTAGGGGAGCGAAGAGGTCAAAGGGACCGCACCGGCCTCGAGAGCGTTCTCGGTTGCATCGACATCCCCGGCGAGTGCTGGGACGGCCGACCACAGAAGCGCAATGCCGCCCGACACGTGCGGCGTCGCGGCGGACGTACCGCTGAAACCCGGCTGGTAAATCCCATGATCCGCCGCCGTCCGAAGCAACGATCCCGGCGCGCTCAGGTCGGGCTTGAGGCGGTAGGAGCCGTCGACGATCACCGGGCCGAGGCTGGAGAAATCGGTCATCTGATCGTTGTTGTCCGTGGCGCCGATGGTGAAGGACGCGTCGAATATCGCGGGTGCTTCATCGATGTTCCCGCAGGCGACACCTTTATTGCCCGCCGCAGCTACCACGACGACGCCGGCAGCTCGCACGTTCTCGACCACGTCTCTGAGGATCGTCGGATCGGTGCAACCCTCGCTCACCGTACACAGCCAGGAGTTGTTGATCACGTCGGCCCCGAGTTCCGGACGAGGATTTTCTCCGTGCATGTCCGTCGGCGCGAGAAACCACTCGAAGCACTCGGTGTACCGCGCCGGAGTGCCGGCTCCATGGTCCATGTTGCGGCAGCCGATCAGGCGCGCCCCGGGCGCCACGCCGATCCGGTTGCCCGCCCCGTCGCCGCCGACGGCCAGGCCCGCGACTCCCGTGCCGTGTCCATAATCGTCGCAGGGAGCGGGATTGTCCGAGCCGCAGGAGTTCCCCAAGGTCGCGTCGTGTATTGCGTCATGCCAGTTGTAATCGTGCGAAACGGCGGATCCGTCCCAGCCGCGGTACTGATTCTTCAGTGCCGGGTGGTCCCACTGGAATCCGGTGTCGGCGATGCCGATCACGATGCCCTGGCCCGTGAATCCCCGAGCCCATAGCTCCGGGGCCCGGATCTTCTGGATGTTGGGTTCGATCCCGTCCGCTATCGAGCGCTCGGCTTTCTGCGTGGAGTCCCGTCGTTTCAGAGATACAAGGGGGTTTCGTTCGATCGCACGGATGTCGAAGCGCGCCGCGAGGTCGTTCGCCAACGCCTGGTCGCCTTCGACCTCGATCATGTTGACGAGATAGTGGCTGCGGAAACGGACGCCGGCCGCGCGCAGGCGCTCCCGCACCCGAGCCTGGGTCGTGTCCGCATGCGCGTGCAACGTCTCGTAGACGTAGGTCCGGCGTGCCACGCGGTCCCGGAGTCCCGCCGCCGCCGACAGGTCGGCTCGCTCCCGGAGAACGACGAGGAACTCCGCCGGCTCCCCCTCCGCCTTGCCGGCGAAGATGCCCGCATCGACATTTGCCGCAGCCGGACGCGCAGAGACGTCCTGGCCTCGGACGGCCTCGACCAGGACCATCTCGATGAACACCGGAAGGACGACGAACAGCGAGAGTCGCTTCATCGGCGAGCTCATACAGCACCTCACGGGCACGTCGCAAACGCCGGCGCCCAGCCTCCGCGGCGCCCTCTAGCCGATCTTCACGAAGTCGATGAACCCCCGCTCGACGTCGGTCGAGATGAGTTTGACGCGCAGCCTGTCGCCGACCTCGAGGGCGTCGAAACCGTGGACCAGCTTGCCCTCGGCGGGCGGATCGAAAATGCGGACCCAGGTTCCCTTCTCCGAGGCTCCCGTGACGACCGCGTCGAAGCGCTGGCCGATGCGCTGCTCGAGCAGCAGCGCCGCCGCGGACTTGCGAACCTGGCGTTCGACCTTGTTGGCATCGTCCTCCTGCTCGGTGCAGTGGGCCGCGAGAACGCCGAGCTCCCCCGTCGGGTAGGGCGTCGGCTCCCCGGCCATCGCGGCCTTGAGGAGGCGCTGCGTAATCAGGTCCGGGTAGCGGCGATTGGGCGCAGTCGAGTGCGTGTAGTCGCGCACGGCCAGGCCGAAGTGTCCGATGGGCGTCTCTCCGGGCCGCTCGACGACGTACTCGCCGGCTCCCATGAGCTTCACGATCACGAGCGACAGGTCGGGGAACCGCAGCGGGTCGGCCTTCATCCGTTTCAGGAGAAACGCCTCGAGCGCCCGGGCATCCGGCTCGGGCGGCAGGCGTTCGCCGAGCTGCGGCCGCGACGGCCACGATCTTCTGCCACCGCTCGGGAGAACGCACCACGCGCCGCAGCGCCGCGAACTTCTTCGCCGCGAGGAATCGCGCCGTGACGCCGTTGGCCGCGATCATGAAGTCTTCGATGAGCTGCCGCGCGCGGTTCTTCTCCTGCACCGCGAGGCCGACGATCGTGTCGTCGTCGAACACGGCGCGAGGCTCGATCGTTTCGAGGTCCAGCGCGCCCTGCTCGTGGCGCCGGCTGCGCAGGGTCTGCGCCACCGCATCCTGCATCTCGAGCTGCTCGGCTACGCCGGCGACCGATTCCGCCTTTTCCGGGAACGCGCCGCCCTCCAGCCCCACGGACACGCTGTCGTACGCGAGCTTGGCCTTGTTGTGGACGGCCGCGCGGTAGACGTCGGATCCGCGAAGCGCGCCGTCTTTCTCGAAGGTCATCTCGACGACGACCGCGAGGCGGTCCTGCCCTTCGTTCAAGGAGGTCATGTCCGTCGAGAGTTTCTCGGGGAGCATCGGATAGATCTCGGCGGCCGTATAGACCGACGTCGTGTTCGTGCGAGCGTGGGCGTCGATCGCGGAGCCCTTCGCGACGAGCGCGTCCACGTCGGCCACGGCGACGAAGACCTTGACGCCGCCGTCCCCGAGGCGTTCGGCGAC
The DNA here is from genome assembly GCA_963710945.1 of uncultured Acidobacteriota bacterium. Classification (GTDB taxonomy): domain Bacteria; phylum Acidobacteriota; class Thermoanaerobaculia; order UBA5066; family Gp7-AA6; genus DAHUXD01. The sequence continues at coordinate 162,258 of CAVQCH010000005.1, read as the reverse complement.
CGTCAGCTGGTCGAGATCCCGGGAATCGTCGTTGTCGATCGAGGCCCAGAGCAGGCCGCGGAGGTCGCGCACGTCCGCGGCCGCGACCGGCGCTGGCCCGTGGATGACGGCGAGCTCCGTCAGGGCGTCCCGGGGAAACTCGGGCTCGAGGCCCTTGTCGAGCATCGCCTGCCGGGCGATCTGCTTCAGGTCCGACCGGTCGTGGCGGCGCTCGCGGGGCACGGGCGGAGTCTATGATGAGTCGATCGCATCACCGCCTCCCCGTCCGTCGCACTAAGATCTCGGCGTGATCCCCAAGCCCCCCTTTGCGCGCGACCTCTCGCTCGAAGACGAGATCGCGGAATTCGAGCGGCTGAAGCCTCGCCTCGACGCCCTCTGGGACGCCCTCTCGGCGCGCGAGGAGGAGCCTTACACGTCGGTCGTCATTCCCTCGATCACTCTCAACCAGGCGGAGCTCTCCAAGCTCGAAGCGGCGAGCTTCTACGAGGAGCGCCTGCTGTTCCTGCTCATCCGCCTGCGCAACCCGCAGTCTCGGATGGTCTACGTCACGTCGCAGCCCGTCCATCCGCTGATCCTCGAGTATTACTTTCAGCTCCTCGCCGGAATCCCGGCCAGCCACGCCCGCGCGCGGTTGACGCTGCTGTGCGCGTACGACGCCTCCCCGCGGTCTCTGACCGAAAAGATCCTCGAACGGCCGCGGCTCATCCAGCGGATCCGGTACGGCGTGCCCGACCCGTCGCGCGCCTTCATGACCGTCTTCAACTCGACGCCGCTCGAACGAAGGCTCTCCGTGCTCCTCGGCATCCCCCTGAACGGCGTCGATCCAGCGCTCTCGGCGCTCGGTTCGAAATCCGGCAGCCGCAAGGTCTTCCGGGAGGCGGGCGTCCCGATGCCCGAGGGCGCGGAAGACCTGCGTTCGCGCGACGACCTCATCGGGGCCTTGACGGAGCTGCGCGGCAAACGGCCGAAGATTCGCCGCGCCGTGGTCAAGCTCGACGAGAGCTTTTCGGGCGAGGGCAACGCGATCTTCCAATATCCCGACGGGGAAGGCCGCGCGGCGCTCGAGGACGGCCTCTCCGCGCTCTCCTGCGCCGTTCCGGAGGAGACTCCCGAGCGATTCCTGAAGAAGTTCACGGGGATGGGCGGCATCGTCGAGGAATTCCTCGAATACCCCGAGAGCGCCGCTCCCTCCGTGCAGCTGCGCAACGACCCGCAGGGCGAGGTCGTCCTGCTCTCGACGCACGACCAGATCCTCGGCGGCCCCACGAGCCAGGTCTATCTCGGCTGTCGGTTCCCCGCGGAAGAGCCCTATCGCCGGCAGATCCAGGCCGCGGCGCGTCGGGTCGGCGACGTGCTCGCGAAGAAGGGCGTCGTCAGCCGCTTCGGCGTCGACTTCTTCGTCGGCATGCCGCGCGTGGGCGCGCCCGAGGTCTTCGCCCTCGAGATCAACCTCCGCATGGGCGGCACGACGCACCCCTTCCTCGCCCTGCAATTCCTGACCGGCGGAACGCTCGACCCCGAGTCGGGCGGATTTCTCTCGCCGAGCGGCCATCCGAAGTTCTACCGGTCGACGGACAACCTGAAGTCCGCCGCGTACCGGGGCCTGTGCCCCGAGGACCTGATCGACATCACGACGATGAACCGGCTCCACTACAACCACGGCACGGAGACCGGCGCCCTCTTTCACATGATCGGCGCGATCTCGCAGTACGGCAAGGTGGGGTTGACGGCGATCGGCAACAGCCGCGCCGAGGCCGAGGCGATCTACGCGGCGGCGCTCGAGGCGCTCGACCGGGAAACCGGCCGGTGACGGACGCCGCCCCGCGCTCCGCGCGCTTCTACGCCGGCCTCTCGATCGCGGCCGCGATCGTCACGATCGCGCTCAAGGCGGTCGCCTGGAAGCTGACCGGCTCGGTGGGCTTTCTCTCCGACGCGGCCGAGTCCGTCGTCAACCTCGCGGCCGCGCTCATCGCCCTGTGGGCGCTCACGGTTGCGGCAAAGCCTCCCGACCCGACGCACGACTTCGGCTACTCCAAGGCCGAGTACTTCGCCAGCGGCGCGGAGGGCTTCCTCATCCTGGCCGCGGCCGTGGGAATCGCGATCGCCGCGTGGGAGCGATGGCAGACGCCGGCGCCGATCACCGACGCCTGGACCGGAATCGCCGTCTCGGTCGCCGCCTCGGCCATCAACGGTGCGGTCGCCGTCGCGCTGCTGCGCGCCGGGCGCCGCCTGCGCTCGATCACGCTGCGCGCCGACGCCCACCACCTGCTGACGGACGTGTGGACCTCGGTCGGCGTCATTGCCGGCATCGCCCTCGTCGCGATGACGGGCTGGTTGCGCCTCGATCCCCTGATCGCGTTCGCCGTGGCGGTCAACATCGTCTGGACCGGCTGGAAGCTCGTGCGCGAGACCGGGCTCGCGCTGCTCGACACGGCGCTTCCCGAGGACGAGCGCAAGGAACTCACGGCGGCGCTCATCCCCTTCCAGGAAGAGGGCATCCTCTTCCACGCGATCCGCTCGCGGATCGCCGGCACCCGCCGCTTCGTCTCGATGCACGTGCTGATGCCCGGCACCTGGACGATCCAGCACGGCCACGACGTGTCCGAGTCCATCGAGGCGGCCGTGCGCGGCAAGCTTCCCGGCGCGCACGTCTTCACGCATCTCGAGCCGCGCGAGGATCCCGTGTCGTGGGACGACCGGGGGCTGGATCGTGTCGACTCGGCTCGTGCTTCAGGGAAGGGGCCCTAGGGGCGGGATCTTACGCCGTCGTCGCCGCTTCGAGCAGCGTGAACGTCTTCGCCGTCGAGTCGAGCTCCGCCTCGACGCCGAGCGGGATCGTCGCCTTCTCTCGCGTGTGCCCGAAGACGAGGCCGGCCATCACCGGCTTGCCGAGGCCGCCGAGCAGATCGTCGAGCAGCTCCGACATCGAGAGGTTGATCTCGTAGCTCGAGTTCGACGGCGCGCAGTCCGTGCAGGTTCCGAAGACGATCCCGGCCGCCGCGGCGAGCTTGCCCGCCAGCGCGAGCTGCACCAGCATGCGGTCGATCCGGTACGGCGCCTCGCCGACGTCCTCGAGAAGCAGGATCCGCCCCGCCGTATCGATCTCGTAGGGCGTGCCCATAGTCGTCGAGACGAGCGTGAGGTTGCCGCCCGACGGTGCGCCCCCGCGCGCGGCCCGGCGAAACCGTGTGGCGCGGAAACTCCGGCGCCAGGGCGTCGCTCTCGGGCGGATTGGCGACGGGACCGATCGGCTCCGGGACGAACAGGGCCTTGCGGAATCCCTCGAGCGTCCACGCCGGCAGCGCCGACATCGCGACGGGCCCGTGGAACGTCACGAGACGCGCGAGCTTTCCGAACGCCAGATGCAGCGCCGTGATGTCCGAGTAGCCCACGAAGACCTTGGGATTGCGGCGGATCAGGCCGTAGTCGATCCGGTCGAGCAGACGCTCGGTGCCGTAGCCGCCGCCCAGGCAGAAGACCGCGGCGACCTCCGGATCGGCGAACATCGCGTGCAGGTCCGACAGACGCTGCTCCTCCGTGCCCGCGAGGTACCCGCGCCGCGCGCGGACGTTCGCGCCGAGCTTCGTCTTCAGGCCGAGAGCCGCGAGGCGCGGCGCGACGTCCTCGATCCGCCAGAGGTCGAACACGTAGGAGGACGGCGTGATGAGGCCGACCGTGTCGCCGGGCTTCAGCGCCCGAGGCCGGATCATCGCCGCGGCCGACGCCGGGGCCGCCGGTTTCGTCTCGGGCAGGGCGAGGAGCGAGCCGCCGGCCGCGAGCCCGGCCGTCGCGAGAAACGTGCGGCGCGTCGTCATGCGGAAGTCTCGAGCGCCTGCCGCACGGTCACGACGTCCACCAGGCCGGCGCAGCCGTAGAGCGCCGGCAGCACCTTCCCGGGCGGATGCCGCCGGCGCAGTTCGGCGACGACCTCGGTGCCGGCGCGGTAGGCGGGGAGATTCATCCGGCCGAAGAGCGGATGCCGTCCCCACGCCCCGGCGAACTTGCCGGCGCGCTCCTCCGAGACCAGGCAGTCGCGCCGGACGGCCGCGGCGACGTAGGCCTGGGGCGCGCCTTCGCCCCACGTCAGGTACGACGCCTGGTTCTTGGCGTCGTCCTGCAGGTGCGCGAGCCACAGTCCGACCTGGAGATCCTCGTCGGGGACCTGCTCGACTTCCGTCAGGCCCATGGCCATCAGCACCGCGTTGTTGCCGATGCCCTCGGCGAGGGTTCCCCAGCGCGTGTTCATCGCGAGGATCGTGGCCTCGAAGCCGACGCGGCCGCGCACGTACAGGCCCTGCATGAGGGCCCCGTTGGTGACGTGGCCGGGCACGACCTCGTGGGCGACGAGCTGCTCGAATTCCGGCACGGAGATCTGCAGCGAGGCGTTGATCTCGTAGGTCGCCTCGTACTGCGGCGAGCCGTCGGCGTTGCGGGCGCGGCCGATGTAATTCATGAAGCCCGAGAAGAAGGCGTCCTTCACGGGCACGAACGTCATGTTCGAGCGCGGGACGTCGCGCAGGTCCGCCGGCAGGTGCGGGGCGAGGTGCCTGGTCGTGCCGGCGTCGAAGCGCGCGATGAAGGCATTGGCGAGCGTCGCAATGGTCTTCGGCGGAACCAGCCGGTCGCGCCGCCAGGCGTCGACGGCGGACAGCAGCTCCTCGTCCGTCGTCGACGGATGGCCGGCCCTGGCGAGCAGCTCCCGGAGGCGCCGGCGCTTCTCTCCGGGGCGCGACGGCTCGGGTTCCATGCCGGTCGCCGCGACGACGCACCGCTCGTACGGCACCGCGGGCCCGCGGCCCAGGATCTCCATGGAGAGGTCCCACATCGTCGAAAGGCACAGGCCGAGGCCGTCGAAGAACTTCCCGCGCAGCCCCGGCAGCTTGTGGCCGTCGTGCCACACCGTGTCGATCGCGCCCTTCACGTCGACGTCCGCGAGGTACGCGTCGATCGCCGCGCGGTCCGGCTCCTTCGCGGTCACGCCGCCCGAGGCGCGCAGCTTCGCCGCCGCCGGATGCGTGTACGCCCCGGGCATCGGCGCGTCCGAGAACCACGAGTCGACGACCGCGCGCGCGGTGCCGGACGCGCTCATGACGTCGCCGCCCCAGAGAGCGTCGATGCCGATCAACGCCGTCGCGACCGGCGCGTCGAGCGGGTCGCTCAGGCCGGCTGTCTCCTTCTTCATGGCCCCGAACCAGAGATAGAGGCACAGCGCGATGAACCCGGCCGAGCTCACGAGCTGCGACACGGGATCGTTGTCGTAGAAGGGCAGCTTGATCAGGTCCTCCCGGTACCAGCCGAAGAGGCGCAGGGCCGCGCCGAACACGCCCCCGAGCGCGCCGCCCGCCATGAGGCCCGAGGCGATGATGACCGCCCGCTCGCGCATCGTGCGCCCGGCTTCCCCGCCCCGCTCCTCCGACCGCTTTGCGACGAAGTGCGAGATCGCGCCGCCGACGAGCGCCGGGCTGTTGAGCTCGAGCGGAAGGTACATGCCGAGCGCGAACGTCAGCGCCGGGATCCGCAGCATTTCCATGACGACGGCGATCATCGCGCCCGCGCCGAAGAGCACGTACGCGACGGGCTGCCGGCTCATGAAGCCCTCGACGAGGGCCTTCATGATCGAGGCCTGCGGCGAGGCGAGCACCTGGCGCGTGTCCCCCGGGGCGGCCTCGCCGAACTGGAACGTCTGCGCGAGCGCCACGATCACGAGCCCGACGACGATCGCGGACACGATCACGCCGTAGAACTTGGCGCGCTCCTGGGCGGCGGGAGTCGAGCCCAGCCAGTATCCCGCCTTCAGATCGGTGATCGTCTGGCCGGAGACCGAGAGCGCGGTGCACACCATGCCGGCGATCGCCATCACGAAGAACATCCCCGTGCGCCCCGACACGCCGAACTCGAGGAGCACGGTCGAAGAGATGATGATCGTCAGCATCGTCATGCCGGACACCGGGTTGCGGGCGGTCGTCGCGATGGCGTTCGCGGCGACCGACGTGAAAAAGAACGAGAACACCAGAGTCAGGCCGAGGCCGATCAGGACGATGACGGCCCGGCCGTCCAGGTTGCCGAGAAAGACCGCGACGGCCAGCGCCGACACGACGACGCCGACGAGGATCTTCCCGATGGCCATGTCCCGATCGGTCCGCTCGAGGCCCTCGCCTTCGCCGCGATGGAAGGCCTTCGCCGCGATGGAGAAGGAGCCGGCCACGATCTTCAGCGACTTGATGATGCCGAAGATGCCGGCCGTGGCGATCGCGCCCACGCCCATGAAGCGCACGTAGCCCCGGAAGATCTCCGTCCCCGTCATCTTCGCGATCGGAACGGTCGCGGGATAGACGGCCACGTCCGGGAAGTGCTGGCCGATGAACCAGATGAGCGGCACGAGGACCAGGTTCGAGAGCGCGCCCCCGGCGCACAGGAGCATCGAGGAGCGCAGGCCCATCACGTAGCCGAGGCCGAGGATGAAGGCGATCGCGTCGAAGCGCAGCACCATGCGCGCCTTTTCGGCGAGCGTGTTGACGGCCGGAACGAACCGGAAGTCCAGCGTCTCCTTCCAGACCTCGAAGGTCGTCACGAAGAAGTCGTAAACCGCCGCGATCCCGGTCGCTTCGAGGAGGAGCTTCGCCTGCGATCCGCCCTTCTCGCCCGTGACGAGGACTTCCGTGATCGCCGTCGCCTCCGGGTACGGAAACTGCCCGTGCATGTCGCGCACGAAATACCGGCGCAGCGGGATGAGGAACAGCACCCCGAGGCAACCGCCGGCCAGGCAGATGAAGATCGTCTGCCAGGGATGCGGATCGAGCTTCAGGATGTAGAGGGCGGGGAGCGTGAAGATCGCCCCGGCCACGACCGCGCCCGACACGCCGCCGATGCCCGTGATGATCACGTTTTCGAGGAGAGTCGAGCGTCGCGCGTAGACGCGCGCGAGGCCGATCGCGAGGATCGAGATCGGGATCGCCGCCTCCATGACCTGCCCGACCTTGAGCCCCGAGTACGCCGACGCGGCCGTGAAGATCGCGCAGAGAAAGAGCCCCCACACGACCGAGCGGCTCGTCGTCTCCGGCAGGTTCGCCGAGGCGGCGATGACGGGCTGGTAAACCTCGCCGGGCGCGAGCGGTCGGTACGCATTCTCGGGAAGCGACTTCGATTCGGGCGCGTCCATCCGTCCTCCCGCGGCGAGAAAGAGCGTATCGTTCCGGAGTCCGGGACCGCCGCAATTGCCGCGAAGTCTACCGGAGTCGGCGCCGGGAGCGAGGAGAAGACCGGATGCAAATGACCGAATCGGCGAGGCGCAGCTGGGCGATCCTCTTCGCCCGCTGGGTGCTCGGCCTCATCTTCTTCATGGCGGGCGTCTACAAGGTGTTCACCCTGACGCCGGTCGGACACGCGCACAAGTGGTTCGTGGACCCCTACGCCGACACCTTCCTGCCCGGCTGGTCGCTCTGGCTCACGGGGCTGACCATCCCGGTCGTCGAGCTCGTCGCGGGCGCGCTGCTTCTCGCCGGCTGGCGCGTGAACGCCGCGCTCGTCGCCCTCGGCGCCGTTCTCGTCGTCGTCACGTTCGGGCACCTGCTCAAGGAGCCGCTCTACGAGTTCCACACGCACGTGATTCCGCGCCTGGCGCTGCTTCTCTTCGTGCTGGCGATGCCCCGCGACGCGGACGGCTTCTCCCTCGACGCCTGGCTCGCGCGCCGCCGGCGGCCGTGAGCCTGGACGCGCGGCTCGTCCGGGGCCTCGCCGCCGGGGCGCTTCTCGCGGCGACGGCGTGCGGTCCGGCCACGCCGGCCGTCAACCAGGCCGCCCAGGCGCTCGTCGCGACGGTCGCCCACAGCGGTCTGGCCGCCTCTCCCGTGACGACGCCGGGGCCGGCGCCCGCGGAGCCCGCCGTCCGGCCGGACGCCTCCTCGGTGGACGCGATCGTGACCGCCCTGTACGCGTCGGTCAGCCACGGCCCCGAGTACGAGCCGGGATGGGATCGCCTTCGGGCGCTGTTTCTGCCCGGGGCCATCGTCGTCCCGCCCAAACGGCCGGACGCCGAGGCGTTCGCCGTCCTCGACGCGGATGCCTTCGTCGAGCGCATCCGCCGGTACATCGCGGGCCGCAAGGAAAAGGGCGAGCGGCTCGGCTTCACCGAGCGCGAGATCGCGCGCCGCGAGCACTGCTTCGGCCACGTCTGCCAGGTCTTCTCGACCTACGAGACGGTGTACGCCCCGGACGACACGGCGCCCTTTGCCCGCGGCGTCCACTCCATCCAGCTCGTCGACGACGGCAAGCGCTGGTGGATCGCCGCCCTCGTCTGGGACGGAGAGCGGGCGGATAATCCGATTCCGACGGAGTTGTTGAAACGAGACCCTTCCTCGACAGGAGACGACCGATGAAGAAGACCCTCGCCCTCGCCTGCCTCGTCCTGCTCGGCACGCTCGCCGCCCCGCTCCCGGCGCAGACCGCGGGCAAGCCCCAGTCCCGGCCGGCGCCGGCGGCCTCGCCCGACGGCGTGTCCGTGGACGCGATCGTCGCCGCGCTCTACGCCTCCGTCAGCCACGGACCGGACGCCGAGCCCAACTGGGAGCGCATGCGCGCGATCTTCCTGCAGGTCGGCATGCTCATCCCGCCGAAGGCGCCGCAGGCGGACATGTTCACCGTGCTCGACGTGGACGGCTTCGAGGAGCGCGTCAAGAAGAGCGTGGCGGCCTCGAAGGCCAAGGGCGACCCCACGTCCTTCTACGAGCGCGAGGCGGCGCGGCGGACCGACTGCTTCGGCAACGTCTGCCAGGTCTTCTCGACCTACGAGTCGCGCCGCGCTCCGTCCGACGAGAAGCCCTTCGTGCGCGGCATCAACAGCATCCAGCTCGTCAACGACGGCCATCGCTGGTGGATCGCCTCGGTCGTCTGGGACACGGAGCGCGAGAGCAACCCGATCCCGCCGCAGTACCTCCCGAACGCGCCCGCCGCCGCGGCCCCGGCCGCCGTGCCGACTCCGGGCTCGATTCCGCCGGAGTACCTGAAGAAGACGCCGGGCGCGACGCGGTAAGCGTTGCCCCGGGACATCCGGATGTCGTCCCGAGCGCAGCGAGGGATCCCGTGCTTTTCAGGGCCTCGGGGCGGGGCGCTGCCGAGTACGGGATCCCTCGGCGCCGGCCCTCGGGATGACACCTCAAGGATGGCGTCCGGGGCACTCTCCTGTCGCCGAACGGCCCGAGCCTTACCGCGGCTTTTCCCCGAGCTCCTTCGAGCGCGCCGTCGCCGCCTCGACGGCGTCCATCAAAATCGCGCGCAGGCGATTGCGCTCGAGGCTGTGGAGCGCCGCGATGGCGGTCCCGCCGGGCGACGTCACCTGGTCCTTGAGGATGCCCGGGTGGACTTTCAGGACCTCGGCCATCTTGGCCGCGCCGAGCACGGTCTGGACCGTCAGCGCCGTCGACACGTCGCGCGAGAGCCCCACGCGCACGCCGGCGTCCGAGAGCCCCTCGATGATCTGAAAGACGTACATCGGGCCGCTGCCGGAGAGGCCCGTCACGGCGTCGAGCTGGTACTCGGGAAGCTCGACGACGAGCCCGATCGACTCGAATATCTTCCGCGCCTGCGCGAGCTCCTTGCGGCCCGCGCGCCGGCCCGCGCAGAGCACCGTGGCCGACAGCCGCACGACGGCCGCCACGTTGGGCATGGCGCGCACGACGGCGACCTTCTCCCCGAGCGCCGCCTCGATGCGCGCGGTCGGAAACCCGGCCGCGATCGAGACGACGAGCTTTCCCGCCGAAACGGCCGGCCGGATCTCGGCGAGCACGGGATCCAGTATCTGCGGTTTGACCCCGAGGATCAGGATGTCGGCCGCAGCCGCCGCCTCCCGGTTCGACGGGAAGACCCGAATGCCGAGCTCCTTGCGGATCGCGGCCGCCTTGGCCGCCTTCGGATGCGAGGCGACGAGCCGCCGCTTGTGGCCCCACCCCGACGCGAGGATGCCGCGCAACAGAGCGGTGCCCATGTTGCCGGCGCCGATGACCGCGATCGTCTTGTCCACCATGGCGCTTCCCCCGGCCTACCCGAGCGCCTGCGCGAGGTCCTCGATCAGGTCGTCGACGTGCTCGAGGCCGACCGACACGCGCAGCAGGTTCTGGGGCGTGAGCGAGCCCGGCCCCTCGCTCGAGGCCCGATGCTCGATCAGGCTCTCGGTGCCGCCGAGGCTCGTGGCGTTGACGAACACCTTCAGGCGCGACGCCGTCCGCAGCGCCGCGTCCCGGCCGCCCCGCGTCCGGAAGGAAAGCATCCCGCCGAAGGCCGACATCTGCCGGGCCGCGATGGCATGCCCTGGATGAGAGTCGAGGCCCGGGTAGTGCACGACCTCGACGGCCGGATGGGACTCGAGGAACCGGGCGATCGCCATCGCGTTCGAGGACTGTCGCTCGACGCGGCATGCGAGCGAGCGCAGGCCGCGAAGGACGAGCCACGAGTTGAAGGGCGAGGCGACGCCGCCCAGGATCTTGCGGATGTGCTCGACGTCCTCGGAGAGCTTCCCCGCCTTCCGGAAGACGAGCGCCCCTCCCTGCACGTCGCTGTGACCGCCCAGGTACTTCGTCGTCGAGTGGTGGACGGCATCGGCGCCGAGCTCGAGCGGCCGCTGGAGGGCCGGCGTGCCGAACGTGCCATCCACCGCCAGGAGCGCGCCCGCGCCGTGGGCGATTTCGGCGAGCGCCGCGATGTCCGCGATCTGCATCAGCGGGTTCGAGGGCGTCTCCGCCCAGATCAGCCGCGTCGACGGCCGGACGGCGGCCTTCACCTTCGCGAGGTCGGTCATGTCGACGGGCGTCGCCTCCATCCCCCACCGCGGCAGAAATTCCCGGGCCATGGCCCGGACGCCGTAGTAGACGTCGTCGGGATACAGGACGTGCGCCCCGGCCGGCATGGCCTGCAGGTAAGCGGCCGCGGCTGCCAGGCCCGACGCGAAGACGAGCGCCTTCTCGCCCCCCTCGACGGACGCGAGCGCCTCTTCCAGGCGCGATTGCGTGGGGTTCGATTCGCGGATGTAGATGTGCCCGTGCGGCGCCTCGGCCGCCGGTCCGTGCTCGAACGTCGTCGAGAGATGGATCGGCGGCGCCACCGCGCCCGTGGCCGCGTCCGGCTTTCCCCCGCGTGGACCGCGCGCGTCTCGAACCGCATGGAGACCTCCCCGGCGGCGCCCCGCCCTTCTACGGCGACAGGCCCGGCTCGTAGTTGGTGACGAACTCGAGAAACCGGATCACCTCGGTCATGTCCTTGCCCCGGAACCGGATCGAATGCGCGTCCGTCCGCTCGACGATCGGGAGGTACGCCAGGACTTCCGCGGGCCGGTAGTTCTTGAAACGCAGGTCGAGCGTCACGGGCGAGGCGACCGTGTAGGGCTTCATCTCGCGCAGGCGCCCGATCGCCTTCTTCGCCTTCTCCCGAACCAGGTCGCAGGCGGCCTCGGGCGTGAGCGTCCGCGCCGAGTGGAAGCCGGTGTTCCATTTCACGACCGCGCCCTCGATCGGGCCGAGGGCGGCCTGCACTTCCTTGACGGCTGCGTCGTCGCCGGTGATCAGGGCGACGGGGACATGGAAGTGCCCGCCGATCGCGGCATTCAAGGCGCCCTCGGTCACCGAGACGCCGTTCAGGCGCACGTCGGCGAGCGTGGCCGAGGACATCGTGTGCGCGCGCACGCCCTCCGGATTGGTCGTCGAGGCGTGATACCCGACGAACAGGACGGCGTCGAAGCTCGCGTCGATGCCCTGCATCATCGCGAGCGGGCGCGGCCAGGAGCGGACGATCTGCACGTCCTTCGGGAAGCGCTCGATGAGGAGGTTCTCGCCGTTGCCGTGCGAGTCGGAGACCAGGAACTCCGTCGCCCCGGCCGCCCGCGCGCCCTCGATCGCGGCAAGGACCTCGTTCGTCATGAATCCGCGGAAGCGCTCGTACTCGAAGCCGGGGGGTCCGAGCTGGTCGCCCGTGACCACGCCCGCGATCCCCTCCATGTCGGCGGAGACGTAGACCTTGAGCTTCGCCTGTGCCGCGGCCGGCCGCGTCACGGCGGCCGCGAGCGCGACGGCGAGAGCGGCGATCCGCCTGCGGTTCACGCCCGCCCCTTATCCCACGGCCGGCGTCGGCGCCGGCATCGGGCGAGGCGTCTTCGGCGGCGGCATCTGGAAGCGCGAATCGTCGATGGGCACGTCGAGCTCGATGCGCTCGATCACGAGCGCCTGCGTCTCGCGCCCGTCCTTCGTCGAGGCCGTGAAGGAGTGCGGCAGCACGAGCCCGCCGACCTCCTTGTAGTCGCCGATGACCGACATCACTTCGATCTCGTTGCCATCGATGTTCTTGGTCATGACCGTCATCGACTGGAGGTACGTCGTCGGGTCGAGGTAGATGTACCGGACCTCGCCCGTCTTGAGCGTCACCTTCAGCTTCCAGTCCCTGGGGCGCTCCGCGTCGTGGCCGACGAGCTCGATCTTGCTTCCCTTGGCCTTGTAGTCGACCAGGGGGCCGTCGAGGTCCGCCTGCTGCTCGGCGTCCCTGCGGTCGCCCTCGGACATGGCCTCGGGCTCGATCTTGCCGGCGAACGGCATCACCATCCAGCCGGCCTTCCCGTCGAAGGCCTGGATCGCGGTCTCGCCGTCGAACACGAACTCCCAGCGGCTCTTGCCGGGACGCTTCAGCTCGAGCACCGACGGGAGCTTCTGGTCCCCGACCTTCATCGTCCCCGTCAGCCGCATGGTCTGGACGGCCTTGATCTTTTCGAGCCCGCCGCGCGCCGCGATGTTCTTCGCGATCAGCTCTTCGGCGGTCTGCCCCGATACCGACGCCGCGGCCAGCAGTACCGCAACGGAGATTCCCGAGAAACGCATGCCCATCCTCCTGTGAACGGAGCCGAAACTGTATCGCAGCGGCGGTCCGCCGCCCGGTGCTATAAGACCCCGACATGGACCGGACGGCGATCGAGGAGCTCCCCACCCCGGCCGTGCTCGTCGACCTCGACGTCCTCGAGCGCAACGTCGCGGACATGCAGGCGCGGGCGCGGCGGGCCGGCGTGAAGCTGCGGCCGCACGCGAAGACGCACAAGTCGCCCGAGGTGGGGCGGATGCAGCTCGCGGCAGGGGCGAGCGGCCTCACGCTGGCAAAGACGTCCGAGGCGGAGGTCTTCGCGGCGCACGGTTTCGAGGACATCTTCATCGGCTACCCGGTCTTCGGACAGGACAAGGCGCGGCGCTTGCTCGTCCTCGCGGACCGGATCCGGCTCTCGGTGGGCGCCGACAGCGTCGAGGGCGCGGCGAGCCTGGGCGCCGTCTTCCACGCGGCCGGGCGGCGGCTTGCCGTGCTGCTGAAGATCGACTGCGGCTTCCATCGCGTCGGCGTGCTCCCGTCGGCCGCCGTCGAGACGGCGCGGCGGATCGCGGACCTCCCGGGCATCGAGTTCGCCGGCCTCTTCACGCACGCGGGCCAGGGCTACCACGACCATTCGGCCGAGAGCCTCGCCCGCACGGGCGGCGAGGAAGGCCGCATCGTCGCCGAAGCGGCCGACGCGGTGCGCGCCGCCGGTTTGCCGGTCGGAGAAGTCTCGCTCGGCTCGACGCCCACGGTCCGCTCGGCGATGACCGTCCCGGGCGTCACCGAGTGCCGGCCCGGAACCTACGTCTACAACGACCGCTCGCAGGTCGCTCTCGGCACGGCCCGCCCCGAGGACTGCGCCATGACGGTGCTCGCGACCGTCGTGAGCGTCCCCGCGGCGGACCGCGCCGTCGTGGATGCCGGCTCGAAGACCCTCTCGACCGACCCGATGCGTCCCGAGGCCGACGGCAACGGCATCGTGGCCGGCCGCCAGAGCCGCGTGGCCCGCGTCTCGGAGGAGCACGGCGTCATCGCCGTCGCGCCCGGAGAGTCCTTCCGCATCGGCGAGCGGGTCCGGATCGTTCCCAACCACGCCTGCGTCGTCTCGAACCTGCACGACCGCCTGGTGGCCGTCCGCGGCGGTCGCGTCGAAGGGTCGATCACCGTCGCCGCCCGCGGCTGCGTCCAGTAACACCCTCGGAAACGCACGGCGGGCCGGCCTCCTGCAGATACTTGACTAAGCAACTATTGACTGGTAGTGTACCGGCTCCATGGCACGCCAGAGCTCTCTCGCCCGCGAGATCCAGCAGGGCCGTCCCTTCCAGTCGCCCCGCCAGGAGGCCGCCCTGGGCCTCTTGAAGACGGTCGACGTCCTGCGCCTCCACCTCTCGCGCGTGCTCGAGCCCTTCGGCGTCACGGACCAGCAGTACAACGTGCTCCGCATCCTGCGCGGCGCCGGCAGGAACGGCCTCCCCACGCTCGAGATCGCCGGGCGCATGATCGAGCACGCCCCGGGCATCACGCGCCTGATCGACCGGCTCGAGAAGAAGGGCCTCGTCGCCCGCAAGCGCTGCACGACCGACCGGCGCCAGGTCTTCTGCATCCTCGCCCCGGCCGGGGCGCGCCTGCTCGCCCGCATGGACGCCCCCGTCGCGCGCGCCGACTTTGCGCTCGGCGCGCTCGCCGACGCCGAGGTCGAGACCCTGATCCGCCTTCTCGATGCCGTTCGCGCCGGCCTCGCCCCTTCGAAACGATCCCGCCGCAAGGCCTGAGACTTCCGCACCCTTCAACCGTCTCGAAAGGAGATTTCCCATGTTCCGCAGGCTCCGCATCGCCGCTCTCTTCGCCGCCGCGCTCGCGGCCGCGCCGCTCTTCGCGGCCGACACCTACGCCATCGACAAGACCCACTCGGACGTGAGCTTCCAGGTCCGTCACTTCGTGTCGAAGGTGCGCGGCGAGTTCACGGATTTCGAAGGCACGATCCAGGTCGACCCCGCCAACCCCGAGGCCTCCTCGGTCGTCTTAACGATCAAGGCCGCCTCCATAAACACCAACAACGACGGCCGCAACAAGCACCTGAACTCGCCCGACTTCTTCGACACGGCGAAGTTTCCCGAGATCACGTTCAAGAGCACGAAGATCGTGGCGGCCGGCAAGGACAAGTACGACGTCACCGGCGACTTCACGATGCACGGCGTCACGAAGTCCATCACCCTGCCCGTGACCTACACCGGCATGGCGAAGGACCCGCGCGGCGATCGCGCCGGCTTCGAGCTCGCGACGACCCTGAACCGCAAGGACTACGGGATCAACTGGAACAAGGCTCTCGACAACGGCAGCTTCATGCTCTCCGACGACGTCGCCGTGACGATCTCGCTCGAAACGGTCAACGGAAGACGGCCGAGACGAAGTGACGCCGGCGCCACGCCGGCCCGTTTGCTTCGAGGGGGCGCCGCAGGCGCCCCCTTTTCATCTCCAACCGGTACAGGACTTTCCCGCTTTCCGGCCCCGCCCCGGCGTCCTCCTGCCCGGCCTCGAGAGTTACAGTAAGGCCATGACACCCGAAATCACCGCCGCCCCCCGCGTCCACGCCCTGCGGCCCTCGGCCGTCGTCGGCTTCGTGCTCGTCCACGCCGCCGCGCTCGGGGTCCTCGTGATCGGCTTCTCCTGGAAGGGCGTCGCCCTCTGCATCGCCTCCTACTACCTCCGGATGTTCGCGATCACTGCGGGCTTCCACCGCTACTTCAGTCACCGCACCTACCGCCTGTCGCGCGTGCCGCAGTTCCTGCTCGCCCTTCTCGGCCAGACGGCGGCGCAGCGCGGCGTGCTGTGGTGGGCCGGCAACCATCGCCATCACCACAAGTACTCCGACCGGCCCGAGGACATCCACAGCCCCGTCCAGAGGGGCTTCTGGTGGAGCCACATGGGCTGGATCCTGGCCGAGGATCACGCGGTGTCGGATCCTTCGCGGGTGCCGGACCTCGCGAAGTACCCCGAGCTCGTCTGGCTCGACCGCAACGAGTACGTCGCGACGCTTCTCTACGGGGTCGGGCTCTACGTCGCATTCGGCCCCGTCGGCCTCTTCTACGGGTATTTCCTGTCGACCGTGCTCCTGTGGCACGGCACGTTCTCCATCAACAGCGTCATGCACCTCTTCGGCCGCCGCGTCTTCGCGACGACCGACGACTCCCGCAACAGCTTCCTCTTCGCGCTCGTGACGATGGGCGAGGGCTGGCACAACAACCACCACTGGGCGCCGGGATCGGCGGCCCAGGGATTCCGCTGGTGGGAGGTGGACGCGAGCTACTACCTTCTGTGGCTCGGCGAGCGGCTCGGCCTCGTGCGCGGCCTTCATCGCCCGCCCGAGCGCTGGCGCGAGGCGGCGAACGAAGCCCGGCGCACCGGCCGCGCCTTCACGTCCGTGCGCCTGCACGAGCAGGTGCAGAGCCTGACGCGGCGCTGGACCGAGGTCCGCGACTCGGCGCGCCTGACCGCTCACGACGCCCTCGCCGAGCTCGAGGCCGCCCGCCTGCGCGCGGCCGCGCAGCTCGACCGCCTGCACGAGGAGGCCGCGGCCGCCGGCGCCCGCGCCGGACGCCGGCTCGACGAGATCCACGCCGAGATCGAAAAGGCGCGAGGGCATCTGGCCGAGATCCTGGAGCGGCTCGTCGCCGCCGCCGAGTCCCTGCGAATGCCCTCCCCCGAGCCGGGCTAAACCGGGGCAGGCGCTGTGGCTGTGGCGCGGAGGCATTCCCGTCTTCACGCACCCGAGGAGGCTCGAGCGAAAGGAGGCGCCATGAAGGCCATCTCCCGCGCGCTGCTCTTCCGAAACCTCGAACACATCCGCGACGGACACCTGGAGGTCCGCCTTCCCGAGGGCGACGTCCGGCGTTTCGGAGATCCCGCATCCGACCTGCACGCCGTCGTCGAGATCCGCGACGCCGCGGTTTTTCCGCGCTTCGTCTTCGGCGGGGACATCGCCTTCGGCGAGACGTACGCCGAAGGGCTCTGGAGCTCTCCGGACCTTCCGGCGGTGACGCGCCTGGCGGCGCGCAACATGGCGGTTTTCGACGCCGGCGGCCGCCTGCCGGCGACATTCGATCGCTGGGCGGAGAGGATCCGCCACTTCCGGCGGCGCAACACCGTCGCGCACAGCCGCGCGAACATCCGCTTCCACTACGACCTCGGCACCGACTTCTACTCCCTCTTCCTCGACCCCACGCTGACCTATTCGTGCGCGATCTTCGACCGGCCGGGGATGTCGCTCGCCGACGCGCAGGCCGCGAAGTTCGATCAAATCGCCGACAAGCTCGCGCTCTCACCCGGCGATCATCTCCTCGAGATCGGCACGGGGTGGGGCGCCTTCGCGCTCCACGCCGCGGCCCGCTACGGCTGCCGCGTCACGACGACGACGATCAGCCGCTCGCAGCACGATCACGTGCGCGAGCGCATCGCGCGCGAGGGCCTCGGGGACCGCGTCACGCTGCTCTTCGAGGACTACCGCAAGCTCACCGGCCGCTTCGACAAGGCCGTCTCGATCGAGATGTTCGAGGCCGTGGGCCTCGCCTACTACGACGACTACTTCGGCGCGGTCGACCGCCTGCTCGTGCCGGGCGGCACGATGCTGCTCCAGACGATCACGATCAACGAGGCGCGATTTGCCCGCTACCGCCGGCAGCCCGACTTCATCCAGCGCCACATCTTTCCGGGCAGCGAGCTCGCCTCCGTCGCCGAGATCCGGAAGTCGCTCGCCCGCGCGACGCGTCTGCGCGTCGAGGGCGCCGAGGAGATCGGCCACCACTACGTCTCGACGCTCGCCGCCTGGCGCCGGCGTTTCCTCGACAACCGCGACCGCGTCCGCGCCCTCGGCTTTCCCGACAGCTTCATCCGCCTGTGGGACTACTACCTGGGTTACTGCCAGGGCGGGTTCGCGGAGCGCTACATCGGCGACATCCAGCTTCTCCTCGCGAAGGCCGGGGTCAGGTCTGCAAGTTCCACTTCGGACGGGCATCCGCAATCCGCAGACCTGACCCCGGAGAGCTCCGCGTGAGCCTGCATACGCGCCTCAAGGCGAAGATCGGCGACCCGATCGTCGAGCAGCTCACGCAGGGTCTTTCGCCCGAGAGGATCGCGCTGACCGTCGCCGTCGGCCTGACGATCGCGGTCAATCCCATCGTCGGCACGACGACGATCCTGTGCTTCTTCGCCGCCTGGGCGCTTCGCCTCAACCAGCCGGTCATCCAGGCGGTCAACTGGTCCTCGTATGCCCTGCAGCTTCTCCTGATCTTCCCGTTCATCCGCCTCGGCGAGAAGATCTTCCGCTCTCCGCCCGAGACACGGTCGCTTGGTGAGCTCGTCGCAATGGCGAGGGCCGATCCCCTGGACGCGATCTCGAAGCTCGGCGGCACCGGCCTCCACGCCTTCGTCGCGTGGCTTCTCGTCTCGCCGCTCTTCGTCGCCGGGATCTATTTCGGAACGCGGCCGATCTTCCGGGCGCTCGCGCGCCGGATCTCCGCGAGCCGCCGCCCGGAGATCGACGATGTGGCCTGAATTTCTCCGCCTCGCGGGCTGGGGCGCCGGGCTCGTCGTGGCCGTCATGCTCGTCGCCTGGGCCGCGCAATGGAAGACGCGCAACGCCGGCGTCGTCGACGTCGCGTGGTCCGCGAACCTCGCCTTCCTCGCGATCCTGTACGGCTGGCTCGGCACGGGCCTGCCGGCGCGGCGCCTGCTCGTCTCGCTCATGGGCGGCATCGCCGGCCTGCGCCTGGCCGCCCACATCCACCGGCGCTCGCACGGGAAGCCCGAGGACGGCCGCTACCAGGCGCTGCGCACCCAATGGGGCGGCAACATCGACGTGAAGTTCCTGTTCTTCTTTCTCTTTCAGGGAGCGCTCGATCTCTTTCTCGCGACCCCGTTCCTGCTCGCCGCGGTCAATCCCGCGGGCCGGATCGCGCCGCTCGAGTGGATCGGCGCCGCGATCTGGATCGTCGCGATCGCCGGCGAAACTTCCGCCGACCGGGCGCTCGAGCGCTTCAAGTCGGACCCGGCCAACGGCGGAAAGACCTGCCGCGAGGGCCTCTGGCGCTATTCGCGCCACCCGAACTATTTCTTCGAATGGCTGGTCTGGATCGCGTATGCCGTCTTCGCTCTGGCGTCCCCGCATGGATGGCTCGCGCTCGCCTGCCCCGCGGTGATGCTCTACTTCCTGCTGCGCGTCACCGGGATCCCGGCGACCGAGGCGCAGGCACTCAAGTCCCGCGGCGACGCTTACCGCGAATACCAGCGCACGACGTCGGCCTTCGTGCCGTGGCGGCCCCGGGCTTGAGCGCCGAAATGACCGGACGGGTCGTTTCCCACTACCCTCCCCGCCGGCGCCTGCGGTAGCCTTTTCGAAGTGGACCTGCCCTCTCCGCTCGAACGGGCGCCCGGGGGGCTGTACGACGGGCTTGCGCTGTCGTTGAAGCGCGAGGACGTACACGAGCTCGGTGCGTTCAAGTGGCGCGGCGCCCTTCCGACGATCGAGGCATACAAGGCGCGGGGCGCCGCGGCCGTCGTCACCGCTTCGACCGGCAATCACGGCGCCGCGGTCGCCTGGGCGTGCCAGCGCTCCGGGTTGCGCGCGATGGTCTACGCGCCGGCCGGCGCCTCGCTCGCCAAGCTCGCGATGATCGACGGGCTCGGCGCGGAGATCCGCCTGGCGGGAACGGATCTCGACTTCGCCAAGGACGAGGGCAAGCGCTTCGCCGCCGAAGCGCAGGTCCCCTTCTTCGAGGACGGCAAGGAGCCGACGCAGTTCGAGGGATACGGCGCGATCGCGGACGAGATCCTCGCCCAGACGCCCGACGTTCCCGACGCGGTCGTCGTCCCCGTCGGCAACGGCGCGCTCATCGCCGGAATCGGACGGACGCTCAAGCGCCGCTCGCCCGGAACGCTCGTCATCGGCGTCGCCGCGAAGGAAGCTCCCGTCATGGCCCTCTCTTTCGACGCGGGGTGCCCGGTCGAGAGTGATCGTATGGCCACCTTCGCCGACGGCCTCGCCGTCCGCGTCGCGATCCCCGAGGCCGTCGCCGAGGTCAACGCCGTCGTGGACCGGATGCTGGTCGTCACCGAGCGGGAGATGGCGTACGCCATCGGCTCGTATGCGAAAGCAGGCATCCGCGTCGAGGGCGCCGCGGCCTCCGCTCTCGCAGCCCTGCCGCAGATCGCGGACGTCACGGGCCCGACGATCGTCCTCGTGACGGGCCGCAACATCGACGACGGCCTCTATCGCCGCGCCGTCGACCAGCCCGAGTCGTTCCCCGAGTAGCGACCCCGGGCCATCCTCAGTCCTTCGGCATCTCCGTTCCCCAGTAGTACTTCTCGAAGAACGGCCCGTAGTCCTTCTTCGTCATGAACTGGAGCAGGCCCGCGACGGTCTTCGTCGAGCCGAACTTCCAGCGGAAGGACTTCTGGTACGACTTCAGGAACGTCAGGAAGGCCTCGTCGCCGAGCTCGCGATGGAGCGCCGCGAGAAGAAGCGGCCCCTTGTTGTACAGGAGCCCCGTCCGGTAGTAGAAGCGCTTGGCCGGCTCGTCCGTGATGTAAATGCGGTTGGCGAGCGGGATCGGCGCGACGTCGGTGGCGGCGCTGGCGCGCGCCCTCCAGTGCTTGTAGAGCGACTTGTACTCGGCCTCGCTCTTGGCGGTCTTGATGAAGAGCCCCGCCGTATATTCCGCGAATGACTCCGTAAGCCACTGCTCCTCGTAGCTCGGCATCTTCACCACGTGGGCCCAGTACTGGTGCGCGATCTCGTGGGCGAAGCGCTCGTTGATCCCCTTCGAATAGAGCTGGGAGTCCTCCTCGAGGGTTTCGACGAGGGGACTGAACGCCTCCTTAGTGATGAACATGAGCCCCGGCGGCGCCTGGCCGAAGCCGTAGTCGTTGATCTCGATGATGTTGAACTCGGAGAACGGGAAGGGACCCAGGAACTCCTTGTAGAAGCCGATGATGGTCGCCGCGAGGTCCGTGAGCTGCTTCATCGCGCGGGTGTTCTTCAACGCGTACGTCGCGACGCGGATCGTCACGCCGTCGCGGACTTCTTCCTGGAACGTGTAGGCGCCCGCCATGATCACGGCGAACTGGATCGGCTTGTCCACCCGCGTCTCGAGCAGATTGTCATCTCCCTCGACGGCCCGGCGGAGCGTGACCCCCGGCGCGAACGGAACGAAGGGTTTCTTGACGCGCACCATCGCATGAAACGTGTAGTACTGCTCCCCGATCAGCGGCTGCGGAAACCACTCGCGCGTGCCGAGCTCCCAGTAGCTGTCGCCCCCCGGGTGGATCAGGAAATCGCCTTCGATCTCGAAGCGCACCTTGACGGGCCTGTCGGGCGGCGCCGGCTCGGCGAGTTCGACGAGAATCTCGCCGTAGTCGTGCCAGAAGGCGAGCGAGCGGCCCGACTCGTCGGTCACCCGGGTCACGTGCTGTCCGCGCTCGGCAAGGCCGATGCCGTAGCCCGTGTACAGGGTGTTGTTGAGATGGAGGCGCAGAACGCGCCGGGACCGCCCGATGGGAACGAAGGTTTCGACGGCCGAGAGCCTTGCCTCCTTCCCATCGGAGGCGTGGAGGTCCACGTCCACGTCCGTCAGCAGGTAGCGCGGCTGCGGCGGGTCGCGACGGTCCCGGCCGAGCGGCTGGTCGGAGATCGTCTCGCGGTACAGCACATCCTTGAAGAGCGGATCGTGCGACTCGGCCTTGACGACGACGTCGAGCGCCTCGAACGCGTTGTCGCCGCGATCCATCACGTAGACGAAGGCGTCCGCGCCGGCGTCCATCTCCGCCCAGACGAGGGGCGTCGAAGAGCCGTCGAGCTGTCGCGCGGCGAAGGCATGAGAGAGGGGAACCTGCGTGGAGCCGCCGGGACTCCTCGCGTTGGGCTCGGAGGACCCCGGACAGCGGCGGACCGGCGGCGCCGGCGCCGAGCTCCGGAAGCGGCACGCCTGCCGCGAGCCAGAGGAGCTGCTTGAACCTGTCGCGCAGCACGACCCCCTTGTCCGTCCGAACCGGGTCCAGATGCGATCCTTTCTTCGCGTTGAAAAGAACACTCGGAGCCTCGATCGGGTCGACCGAGGTGTACTCCATCGTGCCGTCGCCCTCGAAGAAGATGCCGACGACCTCGCCTCCCGCCCGCACCGGCGCGGCGCGGCCGGAGACCAGCACGCACTCGAGGTGCTCGGACTTCAGGCGCAGGTTCGCGACGGAAACGGACGAGGTCCCGACCTCGAGGCTTCTCGTAGTCGTGGACCGCGGCCGCGAGGCCGGACGCCGCGGGCGCCGCGCGCAGGGCCGCCGCCGCGGCGAGGAGGATCGCCAGGCACAGGGCCGGCGCCTTGCCCCGCACGGTCAGCTCCGCGGCGCGAGGTCGGCCGTCGGCAGAAACTTCGGCGCGCGCCGATGCTTCGTGGCCTGCTCGTAGGCGAACGCGATCTTCAGGAGTGTCGGCTCGCTCCACGCCCTCCCGAAGATCGACATGCCGACCGGCAGCCCGAAACGGTATCCGCACGGAAGGGAGATGTCGGGATACCCGGCGATCGCGGGCAGGGACGAGCTGCCGCCCGGCCCGTAGTCGCCGTTGACGAGGTCGATCAGGGTCGCCGGGCCGCTCGTCGGCGCGACGAGCGCGTCGAGGTGGAACTCGTCCATCGTCTTGTCGATGCCTTCCGCCCGCGAGAGGCGCAGGTCCTTCTCGAGGGCGTCGAGATACGCCTGCTCGGTCAGCGGGCCCTTCGCCTCCGCCTTCTCGAAGATCTCCTGGCCGAAGTACGGCATCTCGCGCGCCCGGTTCTCCTCGTTGAAGCGGATGAGGTCCTTGAGCGACTTGTAGGGCGTCCGGCTGCCGAGGCCCGCGAGGTAGGCGGTCAGGTCCGCCTTGAACTCGTAGAGCAGGACCTCGAACTCGCTGTCGTCGGTCTCCCCCACGGTCGCGATGTCGGCCGGATCGACGATCACCGCGCCCATCTTCTTCATGTCCGCGATCGCGGCCTCGACGAGCGCGTCGGCCGCCGGGCTCTGGCCGAAGAGCTTCTTGCGCGGCACGCCGATGCGCATGCCCGCGAGCCCCTTCGGGTCGAGATAGGCCGTGTAGTCGACGGGGGCCTTGCCCGAGAGGCCCTTCGTCGCCGGGTCGGCCGCGTCGAAGCCGGCCAGGGCCGTCAGCAGGATCGCGGCGTCGCCGACGGTGCGGCACATCGGGCCGGCCGTGTCCTGGCTGTGCGCGATCGGGATGATGCCGGTGCGCGAGACGAGGCCGAGCGTCGGCTTCACTCCCACGAGGCCGCAGTTGTTGGACGGGGACACGATCGAGCCGTCGGTCTCGGAGCCGACCGCGATCGCGCAGAGGTTGCGCCGAAATCGCCGGCGCCCGAGCCCGAGCTCGATCCGGACGGGTTGCGGTCGAGGGCATACGGGTTGCGGCACTGGCCGCCGCGCCCGCTCCAGCCGCTCGAGGAGTGCGACGAGCGGAAGTTCGCCCACTCCGAGAGGTTCGTCTTGCCGAGGATAACCGCGCCGGCGTCGCGCAGGCGCTTCACGATGAAGGCGTCCGAGGCCGGGATCGCGCCCACGAGGGCGAGCGACCCGGCGGTCGTGTTCATGCGGTCGGCGGTGCCGATGTTGTCCTTGATGAGCACCGGGACGCCGTGGAGCGGGCCGCGCACCTTGCCGGCCTTTCGCTCGGCGTCGAGAGCGCCGGCGATCGCGAGGGCGTCGGGATTGATCTCGAGCACCGCGCGCAGCTCCGGGCCCTTCCTGTCGAGCGCTTCGATCCGCGCCAGGTACAGCTCGGCGATCGCGCGGGACGTCGCGGCCCCGGACGACATCCGTTTCTGGAGGTCCGCGACGGTGACCTCGTCGAGCTCGAAGGCCGGCGGCGACGCGGGAACCGCGGCCGCCGCGGTCCGGGCCGAGAGCGGCCCGGCGACCGCCGCCGCTCCTCCCAGCGCGCCGTAGCGAATGAGGGCCCTGCGACTCAGGCGAGAAGCCATGGCGACCTCCAATTCCCCGCGTGGAACGTTGGGCAGAGAAATATCACGGACGTCAGAAGAGATGCGCGATCGAGTTGGCGTAGTACTGGAGAAGCGGCAGCTCCTCGGGACGCGCCCGGTAGAGCCCGTCGGCGTCGTCCACCAGGCGTCGGAGCGTCAGCATCCGCAGACCGACCGAAATGGCGTAGTCCTGGTCGCCCCGCGGGACGTAGACGTGCGCCCCGCGGGATTCCAGCCGCTCGATCAGCGCGAGCGCGGCCCCCTTGAGCTCGAGCTCGCTCCACGAGCGGCCCGGCTCGCGGACGAAGAGCGTCGCGACGAGGGGGACCGGCACCGCCGGGATGACGCGGGCGACCGCCTCCATCAGCTCGCGCGCGAGCTCCTCGAGGCGGCCGGAGCGCT
The DNA here is from genome assembly GCA_963710945.1 of uncultured Acidobacteriota bacterium. GTDB lineage: Bacteria > Acidobacteriota > Thermoanaerobaculia > UBA5066 > Gp7-AA6 > DAHUXD01. The sequence continues at coordinate 138,004 of CAVQCH010000005.1, read as the reverse complement.
CCTCCTTCGGGAGGACGCGGAAGTCCAGGCCGCGGCGGCCGACGTATTCCCGGAGCGACACGGGCGAGCCGAAGTTCACGCAGGCGTATCCGAAACGGTGCCACTTGTTGCGGGCGCGGAGCCAGGCGTTGCGCAGCAGAAACCGCGCCGTGTTTCCGAACGCGCCTCCGCCGCGGGACCGATCGGCGTCGCCCGCGGCGCGCTCGGCGAGCAGCGTGCGGTCCTCGAAGGTCCGGTCGTAGTTGATGCCGACGGGCACGAAGACGATGTCCCTCTCGCCGCCGGGCTCGAAGGAGCGCAGCATGTAGTCGAGGATCCCGAGCTTCGGCGGGCGCAGCCGGCCGTCGCGGGAGAGCCCGCCCTCCGGGAAGACCGCCTGCGTGACTCCCGCCGCCGTCGCCATCGCCACGTACCGCTCGAGGACCTTCCGGTAGAGCGGGTCGCGCGAGTTGCGCCGCACGAAGTACGCCCCCATCGAGCGCACGAGCGTCTGCAGCGGCCAGATCCGCGCCCACTCCCCGACGGCGTACGAGAGCGCGGCCTTTTCGGCGGCGAGGTAAGAGACGAGGACGTAGTCCATGTTCGAGCGGTGGTTGATGAGAAAGACGACGGTTGCGTGCGGCCCGATCGCCGCAAGGCCCTCCTCGTCGGAGTAGCCGAGGCGCACGCGGTAGAGCGACCGGGCGAGGTTTCGCGCGACCCAGTACCCGAGGCGGAAGTATGCGTAGGCATTGAAGGCCGGCACGATCTCGCGGGCATAACGCTCGACCGTGCGCATCGCGACCTCCCGGGGCATGTCGCTCTCGCGCGCGTACGCCTCCGCCGCCTGCTGGACCTGCGGGTCGAAGAGCAGCCGGTCGATCAGCACCTCGCGCCGCGTCAGCTTGAACGGCTGGATCCGGATCTTCAGGCGCGTGTTGAGCTCCTCGAGCACGCGGTTGACGCGCCGGCGCACGATCCAGCGCGCCCCGGGCAGCAGCAGGCGGTCGAGGGCCGCCCACGCCGCCAGGATCATCACCAGGACGGCGACCCAGGTCGGGAGCGAGACGGTGCCGTGCATCGGGCTCGAGCCCGAGCATAGGATAAACACCGTGGCCGCCATGCAATGGGAGCGCGACGGATTCGTCATTTCGACCGATCCTGCGCGCCTCGACCGAGAGACGATCCACCGGTTCCTCGCCACTTCCTACTGGGCGCCGGACATTCCCCGGGAGGTGGTGGACCGGTCGATCGAGAACTCGATGCCGTTCGGCCTTTACGAGGGAGGGAACCTGGTCGGCTTTGCGCGCGTCATCACGGATCGCGCGACCTTCGGGTACGTCGCCGACGTCTTCGTCCTCGACTCGCACCGGGGCCGGGGGCTCGCCCTGTGGCTCATGCAGACGATCAAGGCGCACCCGGAGCTCCAGGGCCTGCGGCGCTGGACGCTCTTCACGCGCGGACGCGCACCCCCTTTACCGCAAGGTCGGCTTCCAGGACATCGAGAACCCCTCTGCGCTGCATGGAGATCGTGGACCGGGCCATCTACGGGGTCAGACCTTGACTTTGTCCTGTTTCGCCGTCCGCCGACAGATTCAAGGTCTGACCCCGTGAACGCCCCCGCCAACTGGTGGGAGAGCTTCTTTTCGGGCCTGGCCGTCGATTTCTGGCGGGCCGCCATACCCGAGGAGGCGACCGCCCGGGACGTCGAGTTTCTCTGGAAACACCTCGGTCTCTCTGCGGGCGCCCGCGTCCTCGACGTGCCCTGCGGCGCGGGACGGCTGACCATCCCGCTCGCCGCGCGCGGCTGCACGATGACGGGCGTGGACATCTCCGAGGAGTTCCTGCGCCGCCGCCGGCAGCGCCGCGGCCGCGGCCGGAACCGCCGCGGACTTCCGGCAGGCGGAGATGCGCGACCTGCCGTGGAAGGCCGAATTCGACGCCGCCTTCTGCTTCGGAAACAGCTTCGGCTACCTCGACGACGGCGGCAACGAGGCTTTTCTCGGCGCCGTGAGCCGGACGCTGCGGCCGGGCGGGCGCCTTGCGATCGACTACGGCCAGACGGCGGAATCCATCCTGCCGCGGCAGATCGAAGCCCACCAGGACGCGGAGATCGGCGGCTTCCGGTTCGAGGAGGACACGCGCTACGACGCGCTGTCGGGGCGCATCGAGAACCGATTCCGCATCTCGCGCGGCGGCCGGACCGAGACGAAGCTCGCGTCGCAGCGGGTCTACACGCTCAGCCAGGTCATCGGATTGCTCGAGTCCGCCGGTTTCGAGCTTCGTTCGTACTTCGGGTCTCCGACCGAAGATTCGTTCGCCCTCGGATCGCCGCGGCTGCTCATCCTTGGGGAGAAGAGGGGCCGTCCCTCACCCTAGCCCGATACCGCCGTGCGATGCACGGCGTTCCCTACTGCTGAGGGTCTGCCTTCGGTGGCCGGGTCCCGACGGGAGAGGGGATACGAAATTCCCCTCTCCCCCGTCGGGGGAGAGGGCAGGGTGAGGGGGGCTAACTAACCTGGACGGCGCATCATCCCCTTCCCCAGTGACACGAGGCTGATGAGGGCCCAGGAGCCCTCGAGCACGATCAGACCGAGGCTGCCGGCTTTGACGGCCGACCAGGTCAGGATCAGCGAACCGGCGAGGTTGAGCGCGAGGTAGGGCACGTCCTCGCCCTTCCACTTCCCCGCCTGCTGCGCGGCGAAGGCCGCCAGGATCATCAGGGCCCCGGCGAGCGATACGACCTGTCCGATCACGAGCCGCCTCCTCTCGGGGTCTCCGGGGACTCCGGCCTCTCCGGCATCGGGTAACACGCGAGCACCAGCCGGAACGGGCGGCCGCGGCCGGGGCGCCCGCTCTCGAGGCGGTTGGGGGAAGAGTGCCGGGCGATGACGTCGACGACCGCCTCCCGGACGGCATTGGCGAACTCGGTCCGCTGGGCGGGAGACTCGAACCGGAACTGGGACTTCAGCGACAGGGTGGCGATGGGCTTGCCGTCGGCACGCGCTTCCCCGGCGGCCGTCTCCACGTCGGCCCGTACCTGGTCGGCCAGGGCCAGAAGGTAGTCGGCAGATGCGGTGTCCCCGATCTCGCGCCAGTCGGCGGCCACCGGGCCGAGAACCGCGGGCGAAAGCGCGTACGCCCGGGCCGACGCCACGTATCGCTGCTCGACCATGTTGCGCTTGCGCGCCCGGCCGGCCGGGCGCAGAAACCCGGCCCGCTCGAGCGCCCGCACGTGGTAGTTCACGCGCTGACGCGGCAGGCCGAGCCGCCGCGCGAGATCGCTCGACGAGGTCGGCTCCCGGGACATCGACAGCAGCCTGAGCCGAAGCGGATGCAGCAGACGCACTCGCGCGCTTCGCATTCGCGATAGTCTCCAGGGGGATTTCCGACTCGCCTGCCGCCATATCTCTATGACGAATAGTCTTGTCTAGACAGTATTATTTGTCAATGGAGGTTAACTTGACCCTTTTGGCCGGTCCGCCGCGTACTTCTGATTGAGTGGACAGACCTTCCGCGCGGACCCGGTGCCGCCGATACAATCCCCGGGTGCCCCTTCCCCTTCCCTCCCCCGGGACCAAGGACTGACGATGGCAAAGATCGGTCTCATGGGCGGAGGCTTCTCTTCCCGCAACGCCCGGGCGGAGGGCCGCCGTGCCGGCAAGCCCCGCCCGGACGACGAGTCGAAGAAGAAGAAATCCCTGCCCCTCTCGGTCATCCTCCGGGACGCCGCGGAGCTCGTCCACGCCCGCAAGGGGCGCCTGGCCCTCGGCCTCGGCCTGCTGCTCGTCAGCCGCCTGGCCGGCCTCGTGCTTCCGGGGACGACCAAGGTCCTGCTCGACGACGTCATCGGCAAGGGCCAGCGCCACCTGCTCGTCTGGATCGTGATCGCGGCGGGGACGGCAACCATCATCCAGGCCATCACCGGTTTCGCCCTCTCCCAGGTCCTCGGCAAGGCCGCCCAGCACTCGATCACCGAGATGCGCCGCAGCGTCCAGCGCCACGTCGGCCGTCTCCAGATCGCTTTCTTCGACCAGACGAAGACGGGCGTCCTGCTCTCCCGGGTCATGACGGACGCGGAGGGCATCCGCAACCTCGTCGGGACCGGCCTCGTGGAGCTCGCCGGCGGCCTGGTGACGGCGGTCCTCGCCCTCGGGATCCTCTTCTACTTCAGCGCGAAGCTCACGCTGATCGCCCTCGGCGTGCTCTCGCTCTTCGGACTGGTGCTGCTCTTCGCCTTCAAGCGCCTGCGGCCCCTCTTCCGCGAGCGCTCGAAGATCAACGCCGAGGTCTCGGGCCGCCTGACCGAGTCTTTCTCGGGAATCCGCGTCGTCAAGGCCTACCGCGCCGAGCGGCGCGAGGCGCTGGTTTTCTCGCGCGGGGCGCACCGGCTCTTCCGCAACGTCGCGAAGACGATGAGCGGCTTCTCGGCCGTTTCGGCCTTTTCGACGCTCCTTCTCGGCGTCGTCGGCGTCGCGATCATGTGGGTGGGCGCCCACGAGATCGAGGCCCACCGGATGACGATCGGCTCGTTCGTTTCGTTCACGCTGTACCTGGGACTTCTGGTCGGACCGGTGATCCAGATCGTCTCGATCGGCAGCCAGGTCACCGAGGCCTTCGCGGGCCTCGAGCGGATCCGGGAGCTCAAGAACGAGCTCGCCGAGGACGAAGGCGACCGCAGCCGCGAACCCCTCGAGCGGCTGGAGGGAAGCGTCGAGTTTCGCGAGGTTTCCTTCGAGTACGAGAAGGGCGTTCCGGTCCTGCGGGGCATCGATTTCCAGGCCTCCCCGGGAACGGCCACCGCGCTCGTCGGCCCGTCCGGCGCCGGCAAGAGCACGATCATCGGCCTCGTCGCCGCCTTCTACCGGCCGACCGAGGGCTCGATCTTCGTGGACGGCCGGGATCTCTCGAAAGTGCGCCTGTCCGACTACCGCTCCCAGATCGGCGTCGTCTTCCAGGACAACTTCCTCTTCGACGGCACGGTCTTCGAGAACATCGCCTATTCGAGGCCGGACGCGCCGCGGGAGGCGGTCCTGCGGGCGGCCGCGATCGCCAACTGCGACGAGTTCGTGGACAAGCTGCCCGACAAGTACGACACGATCGTCGGCGAGCGGGGCGTCAAGCTCTCCGGCGGCCAGCGCCAGCGCGTGGCGATCGCCCGGGCGATCCTCGCCGACCCGCGGATCCTGATCCTCGACGAGGCGACCTCGTCGCTCGACAGCGAGAGCGAGGCGCTCATCCAGGAAGGCCTGGCCGAGCTCATGAAGGGCCGCACGACCTTCGTCATCGCCCACCGGCTCTCGACCATCCGCCGCGCCGACGCCATCCTCGTCGTCGAGGACGGCCGGATCGTCGAGCGCGGCCGGCACGAGGACCTGCTCGCCCGCGGCGGCCGCTATTCCGACCTGTACAACCGGCAGTACGGTCTCGAGGCGAACCTCTTCCTGAACCCCGGCGAGGCGGTCAAGGTCGAGGAGGACGAAAAGGTTCCCGTCGCCGCCGCCGATTCGGGCGCCGTGGGGCGCCTGCCGCTCGTGGGCGGCGGCTGATCGGCCCGGACCGTTCAAACGGAAAGGGCGGGGAAATCCCCGCCCTTTCGCGTCTGCGGTCCGCCGACCGCCGTCCGATCGTCAGTCGCGCCGACCGCCGAAGAACCGCAGCAGGAACAGGAACAGGTTGATGAAGTCGAGGTAGAGCGCGAGCGCTCCGACGACCGAATAGGAGCCGTAGCTCGCCTCGGGCACCGTCGCCGCCATGACCTTCAGCCGCTGCGCATCCCAGGCCGTCAGGCCGGTGAACACGATCACGCCGACGATCGAGATCACGAACTGCAGGCCCTCGGACTTCCAGAACATCCCGACGACGGACGCCAGGATGACGCCGATCAGGCCCATGAAGACGAACTGGCCCACGCCGGCGAGGCTTCTCTTCGTCGTCGTGCCGTAGAGCGCGAGCGCCCCGAACATGCCCGCCGTCACGACGAAGGTCGTGGCGATCGAGGTGCCCGTGTAGGCGAGGAAGATGAAGGCGAGCGTCGCGCCGTTCAGCGCCGAGTAGAGCAGGAAGAGCCCCGCCGCCGTGCCCGCCGAGAGCTTGTTCACGCGGGCCGACAGGAAGAAGACGAGCCCGAGCTCCGCGATCATCAGGCCGAAGAAGAGGATCTTGTTGCCGAAGATCGCCTGCACGAGCGAGGGCGAGCCGGCCACCCCGACCGCGACCGTGGCCGTGATCGCGAGGCCGACGCACATCCACCCGTAGACCTTCCGCAGAAAGGCCGTGACGCGCTCGCCCGAGGCGGCGCCGGCGGCCGTGAAGGCCGATTGAGGAGTTGCTTGAAGCTGGTCCATGGTTCTCCTACCTCCGAAAGGCTGGATTCTATCCGCCTCGGGGAGAACGCGCGGGGCCCGTTCGGGATTCCGGGACGCCGCTCAGTTGACCTGGAGGCGGAGGGCTTCGAGGAACCGCAGGGCGATCGGGTCGTTCGGACTCTCGACGAGCGCGCCCTCGAACTCGGCGATCGCCTCGGCCACCTCCCCGCGGGCGGCGTGCAGGCGGCCGAGGTTCAGGTACGGGAAGTGCCGCGGCTCGTAGCGGGACGCCCTCTTCGCCTGCTCGAACCAGACGATCGCCTCGTCCGGGCTCCCCTGCTCCACCAGGTAGCAGCCGATGTCGTTGTAGGGATTGCCGAACTCGGGGTCGGTCGCGATCGCCTTGTGGCACTCGACGATCGCGTCGTCGAGCCGTCCGGCGAAGGAGTAGGCCCAGCCCCGGAACGTGTAGGCCTCGGCGGTCGGCCGCGCCTGGAGCGAGCGCGTGAAGAGCGCGATCGCCTCGTCGAGCTCGCCGGCGAGCAGGCGCGCCGTGCCCTCGCGCCAGAGGTCGAGAGCCCGATCGGGTCCTTCGTCCATGGCCAGCCTCGATTATCCCCCCGGGGACTACAATCGGGCGACGTGAGCGACGATCGAAAGTACCGCCACCGCGGCTACCAGGACTCCGGGTCCGGCTCGGATTCCGGGCCGCGTCCGAGGGGCCCGCGCCCGCCGCCGAAGGAAGGGCCGCGCGGACGGGGCGCCGATCAGGACAGGGCCGTCGTGTTCCGCTGCAAGCACTGCGGGGAGCGGGTGCGCGATATCGATTCGATCACCGCCGGCGCGCTGTGCAGCAAGTGCGGCGAGGCGCTGCACGCCTGCAGCCAGTGCACGTTCTTCGACACGTCGGCCCGATTCGAGTGCGCCAAGCCCATCCCCGAGAGGATCGTCTCGAAGAAGGCCGGCAACTCCTGCACCTTCTATTCGCCGGCGAAGACCTTCGACCTGACCGGCAGCCGCGGTACCGAGGCGACCCCCGACGACGCCCGCGCCGCCTTCGACGCGCTGTTCAAGAAGAGCTGACCGGCCGGCAATCGGGCCGTAGGGGCGGGGCTTGCCCCGCCCGCTTCTGAAACATCGTGACTCTTGCGGGCGGCCCGAGGGCCGCCCCTACGACACCCGGTACCGCTTCGCCGCCTTCACCGCCCGCCGCAGCACGTCGCGCAGCATGCGCTGCGTCAGCACTCCCGTGAACGTGTTCTGCTGGCTCGGGTGATACGTCGCGAGCAGCACGTCCTCCCCGAACCGGAATCGCGCCCCGTGCGCGAAACGGCGGCTTCGGCTTCGGGATGGCGGCACCCGACGCCGCGAGCACGCGCAGGCAGGCGTCGAACCCGAGCGCCCCGAGCGCGACGAGAACCCGCGGCTTCCGGAGCCGCTCGAATTCCGCCTGCAGATACCCGCGGCAGTTGTCGAGCTCAGCCGGCAACGGCCGGTTGTCCGGCGGCGCGCACCGGCACGCCGCCGAGAGAAGGGCGCCCCGCGAGCGCGAGGCCGTCGCCGCGCGCGACGGATGACGGCTGGTTTGCGAGACCCACGGCGTGGAGCGCCTCGAAGAGGAAGTTGCCGGACTCGTCTCCCGTGAACATCCGCCCGGTGCGGTTGGCGCCGTGCGCGGCGGGCGCGAGTCCCACGATCAGGATCCGGCCCGAAGGGTCGCCGAAGGCCGGGACGGGCTTCGACCAGTACTTCTCGCCCGCAAAGCGCCGCGGCGGCTTTCGCGCCGCCTCTTCCCGCCACGCCACCAGCCGCGGGCAGCGGCGGCAGGCGACGAGGCTCACTTCTTCGCGGGCAGGCCCTTGGGGACGCCCATCGAGCGCCAGCGCTTCTTCTTTTCTTCCCAGTCGTCGAGCGCGCGCTTGCGGTTGATCGCGGCCGCGGCGGCGCGGCGGTCGTCTTCGCTCTCGGCGGGGGCCGCCGGGGCGGCGGAGTCGGGGGCTTCTTTCGTCTCGCTCACGGCGCCATTGTATCGAGCCGCGGGGGCTACTGGATCAACAGGGTCCCGATCATCCCCGCGTGCTGCTCGGGATCGCCGCCGCAGCTCGACTGCGTGCAGACGAACGGGTAGGCGCCCCGCTGGTAGGCCTGGGGAGTGAACGCCGGGACGACGAAATCGTGCCCGGGCGAGATGTCGTCGGTCGAAGGCAGGCCGAGCTCGCTCACGCCGGAAAACCCATGGCGCGGGTTGACGGTGCCCGGCGCGTCCACGTCGCGGAAGATCAGGGTGTAGGCGACGCCGACCTGGAGCGTGAGGGGCGCAGAGATCGGCCCTCCCGGCGAAAAGTCCCAGGCGCGCACGCTCACGACGATCGTCGTCGCCGCCCCGGGCGTGACCGTCGGCGCGGGGGTCGGACTGATTCCCGCCGTGGGCGTCCGTGCGGGCGCCGGGGTCGCCGTCGCGGTCGCCGAGGGTCCCGTCATCGTGTTCGCGTCGCTGCACCGGACGGCCGCGGCGACCAGGGCGAGGGCGGCGAACGCGGAGACACGTCGGGCCATTTCCATTGGACGCGCGCACGAGCCCGCGGTTGACGCCCCGCACGTATAATCCCCGCCCACCGTGACTTCCCCGCCTTCGCCGCTCGAGCGCCTGCGCCGCGGTTCGGTCGACCTGATCGACGAGGCCGACCTCGCCCGCAAGCTCGCCCGCGGCCCGCTGACCGTGAAGGTGGGGTTCGACCCCTCGGCGCCGGACATCCACCTCGGCCATACCGTGGTCCTGCGCAAGATGCGGCACTTCCAGGACGCGGGTCACCGGGTGGTCTTCGTGATCGGCGACTTCACCGGGATGATCGGCGACCCGTCGGGCAAGAAGGCGACCCGCCCGCAGCTGACCCCCGCCGAGATCGACGTCAACGCGAAGACCTACACGAAGCAGGCCTTCAAGATCCTCGACGCCGACAAGACCGTCATCGAGTTCAACAGCCGCTGGTTGAACGCGCTCGGCGCGGCGGGATTCGTGCGCCTGGCCGGGAAGATCACGGTCGCCCGCATCCTCGAGCGCGACGACTTCCAGAAGCGCTGGAAGGCCCAGCAGCCGATCTCGCTCCACGAGCTGCTCTACCCGCTCGCCCAGGGCTACGACTCCGTGGCGCTGAAGGCCGACGTCGAGCTCGGGGGCACCGATCAGCTCTTCAACCTGCTCGTCGGCCGCGACCTGATGCGGGCCGAGGGCCTCGAGCCGCAGGTCGTCATGACGCTGCCGCTTCTGGTCGGCACCGACGGCGTCGAGAAGATGTCGAAGTCGCTCGGCAACTCGATCGGCGTGCTCGATCCGCCCGGGGACATGTTCGGCAAGGTGATGTCCATTCCGGACGCGCTTCTCTGGAACTGGTTCGAGCTCCTGACCGACGAGCCGGTGGCCGAGATCGCGGCGCGCAAGGCGCGCGTCGAGAGCGGCGCCGAGAATCCCCGCGACGCCAAGGCGCTTCTGGGCCGGCGGATCGTCGAGGATTTCCACGGCGCCGACGCGGCGGCGAAGGCCGAGGAGGATTTCCGCCGGGCGTTCTCGCGGGGCGAGGTGCCCGACGAGATCGAGACGCGCGAACTCGCCGCGGCCGAGGCCGGCGGCGCCGCGAAGACGATCGTGGCGCTCGGGCTGGCCGCTTCGATGCGCGAGGCGCGCCGCAAGATCGCCGAGGGCGCGCTGAAGATCTACGCCGAGGGTGCCACCGAGCCGCGCGAGACGCGGGACCCGGAGGAGAATCTCGCCGTCCCCGGGGGCGCCACCGTGCTGCGCCTCGGCCGGCGGTTCATCCGCGTGGCCTGGACGAAATAGGGATCACCGGGCCGGACTGCCCGGCCGCTCCCTTCGAGGCGCCTCCGGATTTCGACCGCGGCCGGCAGCGCTTGCAGATCCCGCGCATCTGGTGGTTGTGCGACAGCAGCACGAAGCCATGGCGCTCGGCGACCTCGTCCTGCAGCGCCTCGATGCGCGGCTCGAAGAACTCGATCACGCGCCCGCACTGGTCGCAGATGAGGTGGTCGTGGTGGTCGCCGGCGTGGAGCCTCTCGTAGCGGTAGCCGGCCTCGCCGATCCGGAGCTTCCCGACGACGCCCGCCTCGACGAGCAGCTCGAGCGTCCGATAGATCGTCGCCCGCGAGATCTTCTTGTGCTTGGCGCGCAGCCGCACCAGGAGCTCGTCGGCCTCGACGTGCTCGTGCTTGCTGAAGACCTCGTCGAAGAGGGCCTGCCGCTCGGACGTGAGCTTCAAGCCGCGCCTTTCGAGGTACTTGCGAAATATCTGGAGCTCTCGGCGGTTCATGGGATTGCGACTGTGTCTCAATCGCGGTATTCTTCACGGTCCCGGGCGGAAGTCAAGCCCGGCAGAAGAGAGGGCCGGGCAATGTGGCAGGGATTCACCATCGCGCTCCGCGAAGGCATCGAGGCCTTCCTCATCGTCGCCCTGACGCTGGCGTACCTCAAGCGGACGGGCCGGCCCGCCCTCGCCCGCGCCGTCTATGCCGCGATCGGCGTGTCCGTCCTGACCTGCTCCGCGGCCGGATTTCTCTTCTCGAAGGCCGTCAACCAGCCTCTCTGGGAAGGGGTCCTGGCGCTCGTCGCGGCCGCCCTGGTCGGCAGCCTGCTCGTCTACATGAAGCGCGTGTCGAAGCACCTGAAGAAGGACATCGAGACGCGGATCGAGTCGAAGGCGGCGGGGGTCAGCGCCTCGCGCGCCTTCTGGGGCGTCTTCGCCTTCGCGCTCCTCATGATCACGCGCGAAGGGATGGAGACGGCGCTTCTGATCGCGACGGCGTTTTTCCAGATGAAGTCGGCCGTCGTCGTTCTCGGCCTCGGGCTCGGGCTCGTGGCCGCGGCGGCGATCGCGTTTCTCTGGACCCGGATCGGAAAGGACGTGGATCTGAAATCGATCCTGAACGTCTCGGCCGTCTTCCTCGCGATCTTCCTCGTGCAGCTCGTCCTCTACGGCGTGCACGAGCTCGCCGAGGCCCGCCTCTTCCCGTCGTCCCAGGCGATCCACGACGCCACCGAGATCCTGGGCCCGGACGGGAAGATCGGAAAGCTGCTCGCTTACGCCCTCGCCGTGATCCCGACCGCCTGGCTCGGCATGCTCTGGTGGAAGCGGCGGCGCGCGGCGCGGACGCTGGCCGCCGCCCGCATCAACGCGGCGTAGGAGCGGCCGTCGGGCCCGGCGTCATCGCGCGCCCCGCGCGCAGCATGGCCTCGATCACGTCCGGCGACACGCCCGCCGCCCGAAGCTGCTGGATCTCGGGCGTCGTCAGCGAGTAGGCCACGCCCTCGCGCTCGACTTTCGCGAGGAGCTCCGCGTTCGTGGCCCCCTTCTCCTTCGCCGCGACGATCGCGGAATAGGGCCTCTGCGACCTCGGCGGCGGCGGCCCGGTGTACGGCTGATCGGGAATGAGGGCGGACGGTTTGAGCGGCGTGGGCGCGGGCCTGGCGGCGGCGGGGGGCGGCAGCTTGCGGATGTAGCCACCCGGATGCTTCGAACCGTGGCCGCAGCTGCCGTCGGCCGGATGCGTGAAGTGGATGAGATCGCCGCCCTTCGGCACGTGCACGTACTCGCCCTGGATCTCGATGCGGTCGCCCTCGGCGAGAACGAGCGTCGCCCCGCCGCAGGAAAGGTCGTGCACGACGCGCACGCGGCCCTTCGTATCGAGAACCAGATGCGTGTCGGCACCGGAAGGCTGTTCGGCGGTGGGCGCCGCCTTCACGAGCGTGATCTCGAACTCCAGGAACTTCCTGCCGTTCTCGTGGACCGTCTCGCGCGGCGCCGTCGCGACGCGCGCCTCGCCGGAGATCTCGACGTGCGGGCTCTTGCGCGACGGGCGCGAGGAGCCGGCGGCGGCGAGCGGCACGAGCGCGGACAGCAGCGCGAAAACGACCGGGATCCGGGCGTGGCGAGACGAGGATCTCCGCATCCGGGCATTATCCCCGAGGGTCCCGCGCAGGCTCGGCGAGAGCGGATAAGGGCTTGCGAGCAGAGACACTTACGCGGCGCTCGCGACGGCTCCCTCCCCCGCCTCATTTTTCGTCTTGACGGCGTCCGCGCGGCTCGCCTATCGTTGCGATTGAGACTGAATCTCAATCTGGACTGGAGGCGGCGTGCAGCAGCGCGGATGGGTGCGGCGGATCGGAGCCTCGGGCGCCCCGGCCATGGCAGCCGGCGTCCTGGCAATTCTCGGGGCCGCCGCTACGGCGCTCTCCTACGAGCCGACTCTCGCCACGGTCGAGCGGCGCGTCGAGACGATGGGAACGACGCTCGACGTCGTCGTGCGGATGAAGTACCGCGAGGCCGCCCTCGACGCTTCGGAGTCGGCGATCGCGGAGATCCGCCGCGTCGAGGCCCTCCTGACGACGTGGAAAGCGGGCGGCGAGCTCTGGCGGGTCAACGACGGCGCGCCGGGCAAGCCGGTGCCGGTCTCGCGCGAGCTGACCGAGGTCCTCGCTCTCGACTTCGCCTGGATCCCGCGGACCGACGGCGCCTTCGATCCGACGATCGCTCCGCTCCTGCGCGCGTGGGACCTCCGCGGCAAGGGGCGCATCCCGACGTCCGCGGCGCTCGAGGCGGCGCGGAAGGCCTCGGGCGCGGACCATTTCCGCCTCGACGCGGCAGCGAGCACGGTGACGCGGCTCGTCGGCGGACGCCGGCATCGACGAGGGCGCCTGGGGAAAGGGCTATGCCCTCGATCTCGCGGGCCGGCGTTCTCAGGAAGGCCGGCGTGCAGAGCGCCGTGCTCGATCTCGGCGGCCAGGTCCTCGCCGTGGGAACCGACTCGGAGGAGCGGCCCTGGCGCGTTCCCGTGGCGCATCCGCGCGAACGCGGCCGCGCCGTCGCCGAGCTCGGCCTCTCGGACGTGTCGGCCTCGACCTCGGGAAACTCCGAGCGCGGCCGCGACGTCGGCGGTCGCCGCATCGGGCACATCCTCGACCCGAAGACCGGAGAGCCCGCAACCGACTTCGGCTCGGTCACCGTGGTCGCGTCTTCGGGCCTCGTCGCCGACATCCTCTCCACGGCCTTCTTCGTGCTCGGCCCCGAAAGGGGACTCGCCCTCTCGGCGAAGCTGCGCGGCGAGGGCGTCGCGAACGAGGTTCTCTTTCTCGTCGAGCGCGGCGGCGCCCTCGACGCCGTCTCGAGCCCCGGGTTTTCCAGCTACCTTCTTTCGGCCGACCCGAATGCGGTGCGCGGCCTGACACCACAACAGCCTTAGGAGGACACCTTTCATGCGTGGCGTCTCCCGTTTCCTGTGCGTTCTGTCTCTCGCTCTCGGCGCGGCCGCGGTCGCGCAGGCCCAGGCCGGCTCTCCGGCGCCGGCGCCGACCCCTTCCCCGGCGACCCTCTCGCCCGAAGAGCGGATCAAGCAGCTCGAGCGCCTGCTCGCCGACACGCGCGCCGAGCTCGAGAAGCTGAAGACGTCCTCGACGTCCGCGGAGACCAGCGCGAAGCTCGACGAGCTCTCGCGCCGCATCGACATCCTCGCCCAGGAGATCCAGAACATGAAGATGGGCGAGGCGGCGCCCGCCGCTCTCGAGGCCGGCGCGCCCTCGGGAGAGAAGTCCACCGAGCGATTCGGCATCGGCCCGGCGGCCGCCAAGGTTTACGGCATCAAGAAGGGCGTCTCGATCGGCGGCTACGGCGAGGTGCTGTACAACAACTTCGCCTCGAAGGACCAGAGCGGCAACCCGACCTCGGGCGACGACGTCATCACGCTTCTGCGCGCCGTCATGTACCTCGGCTACAAGTTCGACAACCACTTCGTGCTCAACACCGAAATCGAGTACGAGAACGCCGTCGTCGCCTCCGACAAGGGCGGCGAGGCCGAGGTCGAGTTCGCCTACATCGACTACATGCACTCGCCCGCCTTCAACGCCCGATCGGGGCTCGTCCTCATCCCTTCGGGTCTGATCAACCAGCTCCACGAACCGACGGCGTTTCTCGGCGCCCGGCGGCCGGACGTCGAAGACCTCATCATCCCGTCGACGTGGCGCGAGCTCGGCGCCGGCGCATACGGAACGCTGGGCCCGATTTCCTACCAGGCGTATGGGGTCAACGGCCTGAACGCCGCCGGATACAGCGCGGACGAGGGCATCCGCGAGGGGCGCCAGGAGGGCTCGGAGGCGCTGGCGAAGAGCTGGGCCTTCGCCGGCCGCGCCGACTTCACGGCCGTCCCGGGATTGCTCGCGGGCGTGTCCGTTTTCACGGGCGACGCGGGCCAGGGCCAGTACACTCCGTCGGGCGTGAAGATCTCCGCCCTCACGACCGTCTTCGACGCGCACGTCGACTGGCGCTGGCGCGGCCTCTGGCTGCGCGGCCTCTACGCGCACACGAGCGTCAGCCAGGCGGAGCTGATCAACCAGTTGAACGACTTCGAGGGGGACGAGTCCGTGGGCAGCCGCCAGGAGGGCTGGTACGTGCAGGGCGGATTCGATGTCCTGTCTCTCTGCGCCTCGACGCGCATGAACCTGATTCCCTTCGTGCGCTACGAGCAGTACGACACGCAGGCCGCGGTTCCCGACGGCTACGAGCGCAATCCCGAGAACGATGTCCAGGAGCTCACGGTCGGCCTCGCCTACCAGCCGATTCCGCAGCTCATCCTGAAGGCCGACTGGCAGCAGCGCCACAACGCCGCGAAGACCGGGACCAACGTGTTCAATGCCTCCCTGGGGTACGTTTTCTGACCATGCGCCGACTCCTCGCCGCCGCCGCGGTCACCCTGGCCGCGGCGGCCCTCGACGCGAAAGTCTTCCTGACGCAGGAAGAGGCGTTGAAGCTCGCGTTTCCGGGCGCTGCCGTCGAGCACAAGATCGCCTACCTGACGGCGGCGCAGCAGAAGGAGGCGCAGAGGCTCTCGGGCGAGGAGGAGCTGCCCGGCGCGATCGTGAGCTACTACGTCGGGACGAGGGACGGCCACGCCGTCGGGACCGCGTACTTCGACACGCACGTCGTGCGCACCATGCCCGAGACGATCATGGTCGAGGTCGATCCGGCGGGCGCGATCGCGCGCATCGAGGTGCTCGCCTTCTCCGAGCCCGAGGAGTACATGCCCCGCGCCCACTGGTACGAGCAGTTCCAGGGCAAACCCCTCGACAGCGAGCTCTCGCTGAAGCGCGCGATCCGCCCGGTCACCGGGGCCACGCTGACGGCCCACGCCACGACCGACGCCGCGCGGCGCGTCCTCGCGCTCGACCGCGTCCTGCACCCGGAGCGGGCCAGGTGAAGCGCTGGGAAGCGTGGTGGAACCATGCGGCGCTGGCCGCCGTCTCGCTGACGGGCCTCGCCTACGGCGTCTTCAAGTACTTCGTCCCGAGCGCCGACCCGGACTCCCGCGTCGGCAGCCCGTGGCAGCCGTGGATGCTCAAGGCCCACGTCCTCGTCGCGCCTTTCGCGATCATGGGTGTCGGCCTCCTGCTGCGCCGTCACGTCCTCGCGCGCCTCAAACGCGGCGAGCAGAGCGGCCGCCGCACGGGAGTCGCAGTGCTCTGGATCTTCGCCCCGCTCGCCCTGACGGGCTACCTCATCCAGGTCTTCGTCGCGCCCGGGGCGGTGCGCTGGACCGGCTGGATCCACGCCGGTCTCGGACTCCTCTTCGTCCTCGGCTACGCTTTCCACCCCAAGCGCCGCGCCACGAACGGCAACGGCTCAATGGAAACCGAGGAGTGATAATCGGTTCACGGTTCACGGTTCACGATCTAGAACACGTACGTCAGGCCCGCCGTGTAAGTCGGGTCCACGGTCTGGATTCCGTTCAGGTTTTTCCACACTGGGAATTGCGCCGCCGCCCGCAGCACGAGACCGTGCGTCACGTGAACGGCAACGCGCGGCGTGAGGTACAAAGTCTGGCCGCCCGTGTTCGGGTCCTCGAGCCCGGCAGCGTCCTGCTGGTCCTTCTTAGCGTCGAGAAAGTTCACCTCGAAGAGACCGTCCAGCCAGTCGGCCAGCTTGCGGTCGTAGACGACGTTCACCTGGACGTTGTTGCCGTACTTGTAGCCGTACTTGTTGCGACCCGTGCCCGTATAGGCAGCCGATGTGTAGATCGACGATTCCGCATCGAAGAGGTACAGGAACGACAGGCCCCCCGAGAGATTGGTCGCGCCCGTGCCCGGCTGCGCGTGCTCGTCGACGCGCTCGCCGTCCTCGGTCGCGTCGTTCTGGCCCCAGGGGGTCTTCACGGCGAACACGGCTGAAAGCCATGCCCGCCGACCCAGCCCCTGGTCGAAATTCGACGACCAGAGACGCCCATACACGTAAAAGGCCGGATCGCCGAGGCCGTTCAGCACCTCGGTCCCATCGGCCGCATCCTGGTGGACGAACACATAAGGGACCTGCGCGACGAACGTCAAGCGCTCCTGCCAGGAGTAGGACAGCGTCGCAGTAATCGAGTTGCGGACCTGGGCCTCGAAGTCCTCGCCTTGCACCCTGACTCTGGTCCTGACGGCTCCAATCGACTGCCAGCTTGAAGCCCGAATGCGTGTAGAGACCCTGACCGAGGGCGCTGAAGACGGGATCGCTGCAGCGGCACATCGAGCAGGCCGCGGCCGGCCGCGGCAGCGCGAACGAAAGAAACAGGATCAAGAGCGCGGCGCCGATGCGGCGCGCCCGAGACGAATGCCAGTTCAAGATGCGTTCTCCTTTCTCGAAGCGGACGAAAGCCGGGGATCGTCAGCCGCGAGGGAGAGGCACTTTTTCGGGGGCGCGCGCGAATGCGGACCGGGGCTCGGAGCCCGGAAGGAGCTCGAGAGGGCTGGATTCGGGCGAGGCATCGAGCCGGCCGGCCGAGGCCGTCAGGATGGTCTGCCCCGGAGAGAACGGGACGAGCACGGATCCCTCGCCGCCCGGACACGTCTTGAAGGCCGGGCCGTCGTCCGCGCCGTGCCCCATCGGGCAGCAGGCCGCGCCCTTCTCCACTTCGCCCGAATGGCCGCAGGCGATCGCGCAGCGCATCGCCTCGGCGTCGACCGCGGCGGCCGAGAGACGCAGGCCCGCCATCGCGGTGAGCACGGACAGCAACAGGATCGACGCCCGGCGACGCATCGGCCCGATTGTAACCTCCCGTCGGCGCCGGCTCAGGCTTTCTTAAGAACGGCTGTTCCAGAGAACGTCGGGCGCGCCGCGCCGCTTGTTCTCGTGGCGCGCCATGACGAAGAGCGCGTCGGAAAGCCGGTTCAGGTACCGAATCGTCCAGGCCCCGACCGCCTCCTGGCGGGACAGGGCAACGACGAGCCGCTCCGCCCGGCGACAGACGGTCCGCGCCACGTGGAGATGCGCGGCTCCCGCCGTGCCGCCCGGGAGGATGAAGTTTTCGAGCGGCGGCAGCTCTTCCGAGAGCGCATCCATCAGCTTCTCCAGGGCGAGCCACGTGGCGCTCCTCGATGCGGGGCACCGGCATCTTCGCCTTGTCCTCTTCGAGGATGCAGAGGTCGGAGCCGAGGTGAAAGAGCTCGTTCTGGATCGCGGCGAGCGGCCCGGCGATCGCGTCGTTCAAGCCCGAGGCCATCGCGACGCCGATCACGCTGTTGAGCTCGTCGACCGTGCCGTACGCCTCGATGCGGAGCGTGTCCTTGCCGACGCGCTGTCCGCCGCCGAGCCCGGTCGATCCGTCGTCGCCCGTGCGCGTGTAGACCTTCGTGATGCGCGGCATTTGGCTAGAACTTCACTCCCACGCCCCCCATCGCCCGGATGCCCGCGGCCGGATAGCCTGCGGCCTCATCGTAACTCGCGTCGGTCAGGTTGTTGATCCGCAGGTACGGCGAGACCTGGCCGAGGTTCCAGCTCGCGAAGAGGTCGAGGCGGAAGTAGGCCGGGTCCGTCAGCGGCGCCGACGTCACCGGATCCGAGTCCGGGCGGTCTCCGACGTAGACGCCGCGCACCTCGATCGACAGGGGCGCCACGGGCTGCCAGAGCAGCGTGAGCGAGGCGAGGTTGCGCGGCCGGCGCAGCAGCCGCGTGTCGTCCGACCGGTCCACCGCGTCGAGGTACGTGTACGTCGCGGCGATCGCAAGGGGTGCCAGGATCTGCTGCCGGTAGCCGAATTCCACTCCCTGCGTGCGCGCGCTGCCGATGTTCTCGGTCTTCGCGCTCGCGAAGTCGTAGACGATCAGGTCCTTCAGGTCGTTCCAGAAATAAGTCACCTCGACCCGGCCGCCCTTGCCGAGGTACGCCTCGCCGCCGACCTCCCACGAGACCGAGCGCTCGGGCTTCAGATCGGGATTGCCGTAGAACGGAAAATAGAGCTCGCCGACCGTGGGCGCCCGGAAGGCGCTTCCCCCCGCCGCGCGGATCTTCCAGCGCTGGTCCTTCGACAGCCACGCGATCGAGCCGCGCGGGCTCACGGCGCTGCCGAACTGCGAGTTGCCGTCATAGCGCACGCCCCCGGCGATCGAGAACTGGCCGAGCGTCACGGCGTCCTGCGCGCCGATGCCCCAGATCGTGGTCGACTGCCCGTCGAGCGACGTGCCGAACGTGTCCGTGTTCGTGACGCTCGAGCGGTTCCACATGGCGATCGCCGTCACCGTGTGGATCCCGAGCGTCGCCGAATCCGACACCTGCGCCTGGAGCGTGCGCGCGTTCGTCTGCGAGGAGTAGCCGCCGAGCGGGTCGTTGTACTCGGGCTTGGACCACACCGAGGCGACGAAGCCGTTCAGGTGGTTCGTCGGCGACAGCGTGAAGCTCGCGGGCAGGGCGATGCGCTCCTCGAGGAAGACCCCGTTCGCCTCCGGGTTGAGCGCGCCCACGGGCCCCGGATTTCCGACCTTGCCCGAGAGGACCGAACCCTCGATCCCGACGCGCGCGTCGGCGTTCGGCTGCCAGTCCACGCGGGCCGAGCCGTTGTTCTCGCGCCAGTTCGAGTTCGGGACGTCGCCGTTCGTGTTGGCGTAGCGGTAGCTCGCCGCCGCCGAGAACGGGCCGGCGCCCCCCGAGACGAAAGCCGAAGCGGTCGCCGTGTCCGCGTTGCCGCCCTCGGCCGTGACGCTTCCCGAGAAGCCCTGCTGCGGCGGCCGGGTGAAGATCTGGATCACGCCGCCGATCGCCTCCGAGCCGTAGAGCGCGGAGAACGGTCCGCGCGCGATCTCGATGCGCTCGACATTTTCCGTCGTCAGCCCCGAGAAGTCGTAGCCCGGAAAGAACGCCGAGTTGACGCGCGCCCCGTCCACGAGAACGAGCGTCTGCGTCGAGTTCGTGCCGCGCAGGAAGATCGAGGCCACGGCGCCCTCGCTGCCCGACTGCACGACGTCGAGGGCGGGCACCGCGCGCAGGAGCTCGAGGACCGTGACGCGCCCGCTCTTGTCGATGTCCTCGCGCGTGATCACGGTCGTCGCGACGCCGAGCTCCTTCTCCTCTTCCGGCGTCGCCGTGGCGGTCACGACCACGCTCTCGGAGGCGGGCGGCACCTGCTGCCCGAACAGCCCCGCCGGGGCGAGGGCGAACGCCGCCACCACGGCGGCCGCGCCCCGGACCCACTCCCGGGCCCGCGCGCGGCCCGAGAGCGCGCCGAGGCCGAAGAGGACGGCGGTGCCGAGAAGGTCGGCGAAGAGCGTGTTCCAGAAGAAGGGCACGGCGGCGGCGTAGCACAGGGCGAGGCCGGCGGGCGTCTTCGGGTAGACCGGGTCACCGAGCCACTCCGCGAAGTTGGAGGTCAGGAAAAAGAGAATCGAGGCGCCGACCGAGAGCGCGGCGAGGCGGGCCGCCCCCGAGCGCTCCCGCGCGAGCCGGCCGGCGAGGACTATCAGGCCGAAAGTCCCGTAGACGGCCAGGCGCATCCCGGAGAAGGCCGCGCGCCCCGTGCCGGCGTCGAGAACGAGATCCGACAGCGCCAGGGCGGCGAGCGGCACGGCGACTGCCCGGAGTTTGGGCAGGCGCGCGCCGGCGTACAGGGCCAGAGCGCCGAGGGCGACGAAGTTCGGGGGATGGGGAATCAGCCGGGACAGGGCGCCGAGGAACACCAGCAGAACCGCGGTCGTCATTCGAACCTCCCGTTCGATCCGACGAATCTCGGGAGGTTCGAGAGGTGTCCCGCGGTCCGGAAATCGGAAACGCGTCCTCTCTCGTGTGTCCCCGTCCGAGAAGCGTTTCGTCCGGCAGGTCTCCTGGCTTCCGGATCCTCCGCCTTCGGGCTCCTTCCCGGAAGCGCAACCGGTTACCCGATCTCTCGCTTCCAGTGGATGCTTGCCCGAGGCGTCCCCGGTGACAGTGGCGGGGGCCGCGCGGGATTTTCACCCGCTTCCCATAGCCCGCACTTGCAGAGATTGACCTGAGCAAGTCCGGGCTGGCCTGACGATGCAAAGAGCGTCGAAGGAGAGGGACGATAACGCCTTCGAGGAAGCCGTTGCAACCTGCGCATAGAATGCCGCCCATGCGCGGACCCGACTACACGCTCGACCTCGACCGCAAGCGGCGCGTGGGGTTTCCCGAAGTCGTGCTCGCGGAGGGCAAGACCGCGGCGCAGATCGTCGAGATCTGCCGCCAGCTCTCGCGGGCCCACGACGTGCTCGTCACGCGCCTCGCCCCGGAAATGTGGGAGGAGGTGGCGCTCGCCCCGCTGCCCGGCCGCGCGGACTACGATCCGCGCTCGGGAACGCTCCACCTCTCGGTCGGAAAGCCGATGCCGCGCGTGGAGGCCAGCGTCGCCGTCGTCACGGCCGGCACGGCCGACACCGCGATCGCCGAGGAGGCGCGGCGCGCGCTCGAGTACCTGGGCGTCTCGTCGATCCTCGTCCCCGACGTGGGGGTCGCGGGCCTGCTGCGCCTGCTGTCGCGGCTCGAGGAGATCGAGCGCGCCGACGCCATCATCGCCGTGGCGGGGATGGAGGGCTCCCTCTTCTCGGTCCTCGGCGGCCTCGTCGGCCGGCCGATCATCGCCGTGCCGACCTCGCGCGGCTACGGCGCCGCCTTCTCCGGCCTGGCCTCGCTTCTCTCCGCCGTCAACTCGTGCGCCAACGGCGTGACGGCGGTCAACATCGACTCCGGCTACGCGGCCGCGATGGCGGCGTACCGGATTCTCTCCGGAGGACCGCGCCGATGGGATCGAAAGGAAAAGGCCCCGCGAAGAACGCCGACGAGTACGTCCACGCCGCGGCGGTCGGCGTCGACCGCAAGAGGAAGAGGGCGCTCCTCGGCCGCGCGACGACGCCCGTAAGGATCGGCAAGAAGACCACCGTCTCGCAGCTGATCGACGCCTACCGCGACGCGTCCTTCCAGGCGCGCGCCCTCGGCAAGGCCGCCGGGGTCTTCGAGGGGATGCTCCGCGACCGGCAGCGGCCGACCATCTTCCTCGGCCTGGCGGGCTCCCTCATCGCCGCCGGCATGCGGCAGGTGATCGTGGATCTCATCGAGCAGAAGATGGTGGACGTCGTCGTCTCGACGGGCGCGATCATCTCGCAGGACTACTACCAGGTGCGGGGCGGCCGCCACTACCACGGGACCCCCGAGGCGGACGACAAGGAGCTGCGCGACCTCTACATCGACCGGCTCTACGACACGTTCATCGACGAGGAGAAGTACTGGGAGACGGACCTCGCCGTCTCGCGCTTCGCCGACGCCCTCGGCGGCAAGAGCCTGTCCTCGCGCGGCTTCCTCGCGCTGCTCGCGCAGGGCTGCAAGCACGACAAGGGGTCGATCCTCGGCGCCTGCGCGCGCCACGGCGTCCCGCTCTTCGTCCCGGCCCTGAACGACTCGTCCATCGGCATCGGCCTGACGGAGCACTACCATCGCTTCCGCACCGCCGGAAAGAAGCCCTTCGAGATCAGCTCGATCCGCGACAACTACGAGCTCACGCAGATCGTCGTGAAGAGCCCGGCCACCGCGGCCGTCTACGTCTCGGGCGGCGTGCCGAAGAACTTCATCAACGATTCGATCGTGATGTCGTACATCTTCGGTCTCGACACGGGCGGCCACAAGTACGCGCTGCAGATCACCACCGACGCGCCGCACTGGGGCGGCCTCGGCGGCTCGACGCTCTCCGAGGCGACCTCCTGGGGCAAGGTCTCGAAGAAGGCGACGCACGAGATGGCCTTCGTCGAGACGTCCGTCGCGCTCCCGCTCATCTACGGCAACGCGCTCCAGAAGAACGCCGCGCGCGGACGCAAGCGCCTGAAATACGCCTGGGACGGCGACATCCTGAAGAAGATCACCCGGGTCTGAGGCGGTCCCGAGCCCGAGTCCGGCTCAGCCCTGGGGCTGCCCGAGCCAGCGCGCGAGCTCGGCCGGGAGCAGCGGCGGGCTGACGTAGGGCCCCTGCGCGTAGTCGCACCCGTAGGCGGCCAGCATCTCCCACGTCGCGGCGTCCTCGACGTCCTGCGCCACGACCTGCCGCCCGAGGCTGTGGCCGAGGTCGATCGCGCACCGGACGATCGCCGCGTCCCGCACGTCGGTCGCCATCTGCTTCACGAAGGCCCCCGCGATCTTGATCTCGTCGACGGGCAGGCGCTTCAGGGACGAGAGAAAGGACTCTCCCGAGCCGAAGTCGTCGATCGAGAGGCGGACGCCGGCCGCCTGGATCCGGGCCATCGCCGAGATCGCCCCGTGCGGGTCGCCGAGAACGCTGCCCTCCGTGATCTCCAGCTTGAGGCAGGCAGGGTCCAGCTTCGCGTTGCCGAGCAGATGCGAGATCTTCTCGAGCAGCAGCGGATCCCGAAGGTTCCTCCCCGAAACGTTGACGGCGACCGGCAGCGACCGCCCGGCGTCGCGCCAGTCGCGGCAGTGCCCGAGCGCCGTCTCGAGGGCCCACTCGCAGACGGGCTTGATCGCTCCGGTCCGTTCGGCCGCCGGGAGGAACTGACCGGGCAGCAGCAGCCCGCGGCGGGGATGCTGCCAGCGGACGAGCGCCTCGGCCGCCCGGGGACGGCCGTCCTGGACGCGGACCTGCGGCTGGTACTGCAGATTGAGCTGCCGCCCCTCGATCCCGTCGCGCAGCTCGCGCATCAGCGTGAACCCGCTCTCGCCGTACGTGTCGCGGCTCGCCGAGTAGACGACGTAGCCCTCGCTCGACTGCTTGGCCGCGTACATCGCGACGTCCGCGCAGCGCAGGAGCGTCGTCCAGTCGTCGCCGTCCTGCGGGCAGAGCGCGATCCCGATCGAGGCCGAGACGTCGAGGCTCTGGCCCTCGATCCGGAACGGCTTCTCGAGGGCCGCGAGGATCTTCTCGGCCATGAGCGCCGCTCCCGCCGCGTCGCCCGCCGTCGGCAGCAGGACGGCGAACTCGTCGCCCCCGAGCCGGGCGATCGTGTCGGCGGTCCGGAGCACGCCGCGCAGGCGCTGCCCGAATTCCCTCAGCAGCAGGTCCCCGAACTGGTGGCCGAAGGTGTCGTTGATGTCCTTGAACCGGTCCACGTCCATCACGAAGAGCGCGAGCGGCGAGTTTTCCCGGCCCGAGTGGCGGATCGCCTGCTCCAGCCGGTCGCGCAGGAGCATGCGGTTGGGAAGGCCCGTCAGGAAGTCGTAGAGCGCCTGTTGTTCGAGCGCTTCGACGTGAGCCGCCCGCTCGGTCACGTCGCGGAGGATCCCGACCCAGTGCGTGGGGCGCGGCGCGCCTTCGGGAACCGGCATGAGCTCGAGCTCGAACACGCACTCCGAGCCGTCCGGCCGCCGCGCGCGCATCCCGTCCCGGTAAAAGCGCTCGCCGGCGTAGAGGGAGCGGCGCAGGGAGGCGATCGAGCCGAGGTCGCTCTCGACGACCGGCAGCACCGCGAGCGTCTCGCCGAGCACGTCCCGATCGGCCAGCCCCGTGATGCGGCCGAATCCCTCGTTGACGAACGAGATGCGGGGCATTCCCTTGCCGTTGTCCGGCGTCAGGATGACGATGCCCTCGATCGTGTTGTCCACGGCCGATTCGAGCAGCGCGAGCGATTCCTGCACGCGCCGGCGCTCGGCCACGACGGCGGCAAGGGCGGTCGTCGTGATCGTCACGACGCCGAGGTAGGCCTGCAACAGGAGCAGCGACTCGTTGGCCGACGATCGCGTGAAGGGGCCGAGGCCGTCGAGGGTTCCCCAGATCGCGATGGCCCCGATGACGACGCTCGCCGTCGCCGCCTCGCGGCGGCCGAAGCGGAACGCGGGCCACACGAGCAGCGGGATGCAAAGGAACTCGAGCGGGTAGCTCTTCGTCTCGCCCGGAATCAGGCCGCGGAAGACGAGCCCCGCGACGAGCAGCAGGGACGCCAGGAGCAGCCCGGCCTCGAGCCCGCGCTCCTTCTTCCAGGGGCCGGCCCGGGTCGAGCTCCAGAGGAGAAGGGCGGGAGCCACGACGAGATCCCCGGCCGCGTCGCCGAGCCACCACGTCAGCCAGATGGGACCGAGCTGCTCGCGCGCCGCGAGCCCGCCGAGGAAGAGCGTGCCGACGCCGATGGTCGCGCTGACCATCGTGCTGCCGAAAGCGGCGAGAAGCGTGAACTTGAAGATGTTGCGCGCCCGGTCGAAAGCGTTGCGGCCCCCCGCGAAACGCTGGACGAGAAACGCGCCCACCAGGGCCTCGGCGGTATTGCCGACGGCGATGCCGAAAGAGGTGGCCACGGACCCCGCGGTCGTCACGTTCACCAAAAAAGCGCCGAGCAGGATCGCGGGCCAGGCGCGGTAGCCGAGAATCAGCATGGCCGCCAGCGCGATCCCGGTGGCGGGCCACACCGGACTCGCGCTCGCGTTGACGAAGGCGAGGCTCAACCCGACCTTGCCCGCGACGAGGTACACGATCGTCAGGACCGCAAGAACCGCGAGCGGCGGACGGGGGCGGGAATCCATTTTCGGGTGTTGACCTCCGGTCACTTGCGTCGAACAGGATACGCCTGTCCGCCAACCAGGGCACGTGGAAAGGGGTAGCAAGGCGGCTGCCAGGACATCGAGCGTTCATCCCGGTCGGACCGGTACGGAATCCCTGGTCCAGGTGCCGTCATCCCGAGGAGCGCAGCGACGAGGGATCCCGGACTCGACACGCGACCACGGCTCGTCGAGTACGGGATCCCTCGCTTCGCTCGGGATGACAGGCGTAAGGCGCTCGGGATGACAGGCGTGAGGCGCTCGGGATGACAGGCCCACGGCACCGGCTGACGAGCGCACGGCGCTCGGTTTGACGGGCACGGGATGACGAGGGCGTCAGGCTGACAGACGGCGTCCGGGTCCCGACAGGCGCCGCGGCGTCACAAAACGAAAACGCCCCGGTTGCCCGGGGCGTTGGATCGAAGCGTTTCGAAAGGTGCGGCTTACAGCGCCTCGCCCTTGAGCGGGATCTCGATGACGCCCTTCTCCTTGTCGGAGGTGTAGAGCGTGACCTTGCCGTCGACGGCGCCCTTCTTGACCTTGTCGTTGGCCTTGACCACGA
This sequence comes from uncultured Acidobacteriota bacterium, assembly GCA_963710945.1. Taxonomy (GTDB): domain Bacteria; phylum Acidobacteriota; class Thermoanaerobaculia; order UBA5066; family Gp7-AA6; genus DAHUXD01. The sequence goes on along the minus strand of CAVQCH010000005.1, from coordinate 112,373 downwards.
CCGTGTACGACACGCCCTCCTGGGTGGGGACGACGTCGGTGACGAAGCCCGGGACGTTGACCTCGGCCTTGGTGACCTTGATCGGCGTGCCCGGCTTGTTGTTGGTCACGACGATGTTGCGCGTGATCGGGTCCTTGCCCGGCGTGAAGTTGCCGAAGTTGACCGTGATCGGCGTCACCGAAACGCGCGGCCGCACGATGCCGGACACCGGAACCTCGAGCATCGGCTGCTGCGAGACGCCCGTGTTGATCCGGATCGGCGCGTTCAGCAGACCCTCGGGCGCGTCGGCCGTCACGTTGACGGCGAGCTTGAACTGCTCGCCCGAGCGGCCCGCGACCTTGTCCTTGTCGCCGGCGGGCGTGATCTCCGCCTTGACGTAGGGCTGCGCGGTCTCGGCCACGGTGGGCTTGAAGCCCTTCTCCTCGGAGAGAAGGATCACTTCCTGCGAGGCCGCGTCACCCTTGACGACGGAGAAGCGGACGTACGCCTGCGGGGCGACGTCCACGAAGGGCTTCACGATCGCCTTGACGAAGAGGTTCATCTGCGGGCGGTCGGGATCGTTCGAGACGACGAGGACCGACTTCGAGATCGGCCCGGAGAAGCTCTTGGTGTCGACGCTCGTGTGGACCTTGCCCTCGGCGCCGGGTTTGATGAGCTTGTCGAAAGAGGAAACGGTGCAGCCGCAGGAGGGGCGCGCGTCGGTGATCACGAGGTCCGATCCGCCGCTGTTGCGGATGAGGAAGTCGGTCTCGATGACCTGGCCCTTGGGGACCGTCCCCATGTCCTTGGTCTCCTGGGTGATCTCGATCTTGGGCGCGGGAACCGCCTTGCCCGCGGCCTGGGCCTTGGCCGTCGGCGGGGCCGATGCCGCCGGTTTGGACTCGGCGGGCTTCTGGGCCAGGGCGACCCCGGAAGCCAGCAGCGCGACCGCGGTCAGCCGGCCTACATTCAGGACATGGCGCATCTTCAGTTTCCTCCTTATACGAATCACAGCGGCTAAACCCTCGAAAATCGGGGGATATTTCCGAAAACGCCTCCATTAGACCAAACTCCGGGCGGAAAGATGAGCCAAAACCAGCGCTTTCACCTCGTGCCCATCGGCGGGACGGCCATGGTGCCCCTGGCGGCCCTCCTGCTCGAGGAGGGTCACCGGGTGACGGGCAGCGAGCAGGCTCTCTACCCTCCCATGTCCACGCTGCTCGAGAAGCTCGGCATCCCGGTCGCCTCCGGGTTCGCGGCCGAGCACGTGCCCGCCGACTGCGACGCCGTCGTCGTCGGCAACGCCGCCCTGCGGGACAACGTCGAGGCCGCCGAGGCCGCCCGGCGCGGCCTGCCCGTCCTCTCCCTGCCGCAGACCGTGCGCCGGATCCTGCTGCCCGGCAAGACCTCCATTGTGATCACCGGCACACACGGCAAGACCACGACGTCCGCGCTGACGGCCTGGCTCCTGCTCGACTCGGGCCGCGATCCGGGGTTTCTCGTCGGCGGCGAGATGAAGAATCTCGGCCGCGGATACCGGCGCGGGAAGGGCCCGCACTTCGTCCTCGAGGGCGACGAGTACAACGCCGCGTTCTTCGACCGCGGCGCGAAGTTCCTCCACTACGAGCCCCGCCACCTCTTCGTCGGCAACATCGAGTACGACCACGCGGACCTCTACCCCGACCTCGAGTCGGTGATCGAGGCGTTCCGCCAGGTCGTGCGGCTCGTGCCGCCGGAAGGAATGGTCGTCCTGAACGCGGACGACCCGCGCGTGGCGGCGCTCGCCTCCGAGGCCGCGGCCGGCGTCGTGCGCGTATCCCTCGAGGACGCCCGCGCCGACTTCTCGGCGCGCGACGTCGCCTTTCACCCCGAGGGCACGGAGTTCACGCTTCTCGAGGCCGGGATGCCGATTGCCCGCCTTTCCTCGCCGATGCTCGGCCGCCACAACGTGCGCAACGCCCTCGGCGCGATCGCCCTCGTCGCGCGGCCTCGGCCTCTCGGCCGGCGAGATCGGCCGGCTCGCTGCCGCGCTTTGCCGGCGTGCGCCGCCGCATGGAGATCAAGGGCGAGAAGAACGGCATCCTCGTCGTCGACGACTTCGCCCACCACCCGACGGCCGTCGCCGGAACGATCGAGGCCGCGCGCGCGCGCTTCCCGGGGCGGCGGCTCTGGGCGCTCTTCGAGCCGCGCTCGAACACGGCGGGGCGCAAGATGTTCGAAGAAGAGTACGCCGAGGCCTTCGCCGGCGCAGACGCGCTCGTGCTCGCGCCGATCTTCCACGCCCAGGCGTCTCGGCCCCGGGAACCAGCTCGACCGCGACGCCCTCGTCCGCCGCTTCGCCGCCGCGGGCAAGCCCGCCTTCGCGCCGGGAACGATCGAGGAGATCCCCGCGATCCTCCGCCGCGAGGCGCGGCCGGGAGACGTCCTGCTCCTGATGTCGTCCGGGGCCTTCGGGGGCCTGCCCGAGACGCTTCTCGACGGCCTGTGACCGGCTACCGGGATCGCCGCGGGCTCACTCGACTGGTGGTCCCACCCGGGAGCGTACTCGCCCGGCTTCGCCGCCGACTCGCGCGGCCAGCACGAGGGCGATGGCCGGGAAGAGCGTCACCACGATGCGGCGGAACGCGCCGTTGATGGCGTACATCGGGTCGAAAGACGAAACGGAGAAGGCGACCGCGTAGCAGACGAGCTGGAGGGCGAAGACCGGCAGGAGCCGGTCCAGAATCCCCCGGCGCGTGACGAGGAGATATGCGGCGATCGCCGCCAGGGCCGGGGCCACCTCTCGCGCCTCGGTTCCGAGCATTCGGCCCACGACGAGCGTGAAGAGGGGCGGCAGCTCCATCCACCGCCGCGGCTCGAAAAGGGTCATGTCGAAGTCGCGCCGGGACTGGGCTCCCCGCAGCAGGTAGAGCAGGGCCCAATGGAGGCTCGGAGGGACGACGAGGGCCGCCGTGGCGAGCCCCCGTGCCCGCGCCGGTCCGCGGCGCGAGGACCACCAGAGCGCGGCCGCGAGCAGGAAGACGAACAGGGTCCCCTCCTGCTTGAGGCAGGCGCAGTAGGTCGCCGCCACCGCGAGCCGGGAGATGGCGGCCCTGCCCGTGTCCCCGCGCAGAAAATCCCCGGCCGCGCACGAGACGAGGACGAGGCCCAGCGCGAACGGCACCTCCGCGGTGCCCGCGTTCGCGGGCCGGTAGAGGAAGAAACACAGCGAGGCGAGCGCGGCCGCGACGGCTCCCGAGAGCCTCGACACGCGCCGCTCGAGAAATCCGGAGAGCGCGAGCAGCGTGGCGAGGGCGCAGGCCGGATAGAGCAGCGCCAGCGCCTGGTCGTTCCACTCGCCGGCGACGAATGCGAGCGCGGCGAGCGACAGGGAGACGAGCAACGGATACTCGCGGTGCGCGAAGTACAGGGCGGGATCCTGGAAGAGCCGCCGGGGCACGTCCGCCGAGAGAAAGACGACCTTGCCCTTGTAGCCCCAGAAAGCCACGAAGTCGGTTGCCCACATGGCGTCCGCGGCCGCGCCGACGAGAAAGACGAGCCACGCGGCTCCGGCAAGGACGGCGAGGCACATGACGAGAGCTCGCATCCGGGGCGGCACCGCCGGCGAGGTCCCGGGCGTGCCGTCGCCTGCCCGCCCGCGGCCGAGAAGCAGGGCGGCAATCGCGACGGCCGCCTCGAGGCCGAGAAGATGCGGGGCTCCGGGAGCGGCGCGGATCGCGAAGAGGACGAGCAGGCAGAGCGCCTGCACGAGGAGCCCGGCGGCCAGGCCCCATCCCGCCTTTTCCCGCCGCGTCAGGCCGCCCGTGAACGGCCGGCTCACCGCGATGCCCGCCCCGAATGCCGCAAGGAGCCCGAGAAGAACGCGCGCGAACGCGGCGCCGAGGCTCATCGGGTCCAGAGCTGGCCGTTGACGATCGCCGTGCCGCCCGGCCCGCGTGCCGCATCGGTTCTATACGTGGCGATGAAGGCGGCCTCGTCCTTCCAGCGATCTTCCACCACCCGGCGGGGCGCGAGCTGGTAGTACGCCTGGTACCGATACATGTCCGGCCGGTAGGGCACGATGACGGCAACGGTGGCGTTCGGCGGCGTGCGCCGCTTCACCTCGGCCAGGAAGTCCGCGAAGTCGGGATCGAACCAGAATCCGGCCGCCTCGCCCTGCGGCCGGACGTCGCCGCCGAGGGCGCCCACCAGCCGGCGCCAGCGCGAAGCGGTCGCGGAGGGCTCGAAGGACTTCGCCAGCGATGCGCCGAGGACGAGCAGGGACAGGACCGCGATCGCGGCCCTCAAACCCGAGGTGTTAGGGCTGGCCGCCCGATTCACTCGTCACCCGGTTGCGCAGGACGCCGACGCCCGCGATCTCGACCTCAACGACGTCGCCCGACGAGAGCGGGCCCACACCGGCCGGCGTGCCCGTCAGGATGATGTCGCCCGGCAGGAGCGTCATCATCCGCGACACGTAGGCGACGAGAAAGGCCGGCGAGAAGACCATGTCGGAGATCGGCGCGGACTGCCGCACGGCGCCGTTGACGCGCGTCTGGATCGTCGAGCCGGACGGGTCGAACCCGGCGACGATGGCGGGGCCGACCGGGCAGAAGGTGTCGAAGGACTTCGAGCGGGCGAACTGCTTGTCTTTCTTCTGGAGGTCGCGCGCCGTGACGTCGTTGGCGCAGCAGACGCCCGCGAGCGCGTCCATCCAGCGCTCCTGGGGCCAGCGCTTGATCTTCCAGCCGATCACGAGTGCGAGCTCACCCTCGTAGTCCACGCGCTGCGATTCGGGCGGCATCACGATGTCGCCGCCGTCCGTCACGAGCGAGGTCGGGGCCTTGAGAAAGAGGAGCGGCTCGTCCTCGGGCGCCACGCCGCCGAACTCCGCGGCGTGCTCGCGGTAGTTCTTGCCGACGGCGACGATCTTCGACGGGGGCGGCGGCGCTTCGGGCGAGCCGAAGGCGATCGTCCGCGTCACTCTTTCCACGCCTCCTCGAGAAGCTCGCCGGTGTAGATCTCGCGGGCGTCGCCCGTCAGGCGGACGCCGGCGATCACCTCGCCCTCCTCGCGGAACTCGACGATCAGATCCACGCCGCTCTTCGTGCCGCACGTGACCGGCGAGACGGCCATGCCCTGGCGCCCCGCGGCGATCGCCGAGGCGACCACGCCCGATCCGCAGGAAAGCGTCTCGCCCTCGACGCCGCGCTCCCAGGAGCGCACCTCGATCCGGTTCTCGCCGGCGGCCCGGACGAAGTTGACGTTGGCGCCTTCGGGAAGCGCCGGGTGGCGGCGCAGGGGCGGGCCGAACCGGTCGATCGCGAACTTCCCGAGGTCCCCGCGCACGAAGACGACGAGGTGCGGCACGCCCACCTTCATGGGAATCGCCGTCGGCGGCAGCCCGCGGCCCGAGATAGGGATGGGGTCCTGCGGCGCCGGGACGGCGGGCAGGGAGAGCGTCACCCGCTCCCCGTCCACGCGCGCCTCGATCGGCCCCCAGCCCGTGTCGAGCATCACCGGGTCCGCCGCGGCCAGGCCGTGGCGCATGGCGAAGCGCGCGGCGCAGCGCGTGCCGTTGGCGCAGAAAGTCGCCGGCCCGCCGTCGGCGTTGAAGTAGTCGACGCGCACGCGTCCCCTCTCGCCCGGCGAGAGAAAGAGCGCGCCGTCGGCGCCCACGGAGAGCCCGCGCCGGCAGGCCAGCGCCAGCCGCGCGCGATCGGCGTCGGTCAGGGCGCGACCGTCCGCCTCGAAGACGAGGAAGTCGTTGCCGCCGCCGGCCATCTTCACGAAATGCGTGGGCAGGGACATGGGAGGGGGATTCTAATCGAAGGGCTGACGGATAGGTCCCGGGCGCACCGTGGACCGTTTTCCGGGCCGAGGAACCGTGGTGGACGGCCCGCGTCAGAACGGTTCCGCGACCGCCTCCGGAGACGGCGGGCTCTGGTTGCCCGCGCGGTCGACCGCGCGCACGGTGTACCGGTACCGCTTGCCCTGGCCGACCGCCTCGTCGGTGTAGAAGGGGTCCGCGAGCGGATCTTTCGTCAGCAGCGCCGGCTCGCCGGGCCCGTCCGTGCGATAGACCAGGTAACCCGCCAGGTCCGCCGCGTCTACTGGCGCCCACACGAGGCGCACGCGGTTCCCTTCCGAAAGCGCGTCGAGGCGCGACGGCGCGGCGGGCGGGTAGACGTCGCGGTGCACCAGCGCGATCTCCTCGGCCGGGAGGCCCTCGACCTTGGGATTCTTCGCGAGGACCGCCCGCACCGTGTAGACGAGTGGAACTCCGTACGGGGCCGCGTCGAAGTAGGACAGGCCCGCCGTCGGCTTTCCGTTCAACGGGGCCTCGTACTCCTCCTGCGGAAGGATCCGGCGATACACGACGTAGCCGCCGACGGACACGGGGCGCCCGAGAACGTCGGTCTCGGGCGGGAGCCACTCGAGACAAACGCCCCGCTCCTCGACGATCGGGGCCAGCAGGACGGGCGCTTCGGGCGCGACGTCGGGATCGAGGGTCGCGATGTTCGAGAGCGGGCTGCGCTCCCCGCCGCGCCGCACCGAGATGACGGCGTACGCGAGGGGCTCCGGCTTCTTCTCGCTCGCGAAGAGGGGCGACAACGGGTCGCGGTACACGACCGTCGCGCCGCGCGTGCGCTCGGCGAGCTCCGCGAGCGGCAGCGTCGCGATCTTCTGCGCGGCCTGGTAGAAGGCCTCCTCGGCCAGCCGCACGTTGGTCGCTTCGCGGCGCTCGCCGGCGCCCGGCAGGTTCACGACCCCCGTGCCCGTGGTCGCGCCGGCGGCCGGCGCGCTCGAGCGCCGCGGCGACGTCAGCGCCGGAGACGGCCGCACCACGCGATACACCTCGATCGCGGACAGGTCCGTCAGCGGCGCGCCGGTCAGGAGCCGGTCCGGGAAGGCAAACGTCAGGACGGCGTCGTCGCCTTCCTGCTCGACGGCGAGGTCGGACACGGCGTTGGGCCCGCGCGGCAGCGGCGGCTGCGGATCGCCCTTCTTGCCGCAGGCCAGGGTCCCCAGAAGGCTCGTGCAGGCCAGGATGGCCAGGACGCGGCCCGCATCCCGCATCCCGCATCCCGCATCCCGGATCCCGGATCCCGGATCCCGCATCCCGGATTCCGCATCCCGGCTCACAGGACGTATCGCGACAGGTCCTCGTCCTTGACGAGATCCGCGAGCGCGCTCTGCACGTCGGGGAGCTCGATCCGGATCGACTTGCCCGCGTTCTCGGGCCCCGCGAAGGAGATGTCCTCGAGCAGGCGCTCGAGGATCGTGTGGAGGCGCCGGGCGCCGATGTTCTCGAGCGCGCGGTTGACGCGCTCGGCGTCGCGCGCGACCTCGCCGATCGCGTCCTCGGAGAACGAGAGGTCCACGCCCTCGGCGCCCATGAGCGCCCGGTACTGCTTGAGCAGGGCGTTCTCCGGCTCCGTCAGGATCCGCACGAAGTCCGCCTCGGTCAGCGAGTCGAGCTCGACGCGGATCGGAAAGCGGCCCTGCAGCTCCGGGATCAGGTCCGATGGTTTCGAGACGTGAAACGCGCCGGCCGCGATGAAGAGGACGTGGTCCGTCTTGACGAAACCGTACTTCGTGTTCACCGACGTGCCCTCGACGATCGGCAGCAGGTCGCGCTGCACGCCCTCGCGCGAGACGTCCGGTCCGCGCCCGCCGGCTTCGCGGCCGGCGACCTTGTCGATCTCGTCGAGAAAGACGATGCCGGAGGACTGCGCGCGCTCGACGGCTTCCCGCGCGACCTGCCCGGGGTCGAGAAGGCGCCCCTCTTCCTCGGCCTGGAGGATCTGGCGCGCCTCGCCGACCGTCGTCTTGCGGCGCTTCTTCTTGCCGCCGAAGAGACCGGGGAGCATCTCCTTGACGTTGATGTCCATCTCCTCGACGCCCTGGTTCGTGACGATCTCGAAGGAGGGGAACGTCTTGTCGGCGACCTCGACCTCGACGAGCCGGTCCTCGAGCTTCCCGTCGCGCAGGAGCTGGCGCAGCTTCGCCCGCGTCTCCTCGGCCTCCGTGTCGGGCAGCGCCGGCAGCAGCAGGTCGAGCAGGCGCTGCTCCGTGCGGCTCGCGGCGCGGTCGCGGATCTCGAGCGTCTTCTCCTCGCGCACCATCTGGACGGCCACCTCGGTCAGGTCCCGGACGATGGACTCGACGTCGCGCCCGACGTAGCCGACCTCGGTGAACTTCGACGCCTCGACCTTGAGGAACGGGGCGTCGGCCAGGCGCGCCAGGCGCCGGGCGATCTCGGTCTTCCCGACGCCCGTCGGCCCGATCATCAGGATGTTCTTCGGCAGAATCTCGCGGGACATCTCGGGCGAGAGCCGCTGACGCCGCCACCGGTTGCGCAGCGCGATCGCGACGGCTTTCTTTGCCCGCTTCTGGCCGATGACGTACTTGTCGAGCTCGGCGACGATTTCACGCGGCGTGCGCGCGGTCGCGGCCGGGGCCTGGGCTTCGCGTCTCGCCGGGCATCATGAAAACCAAGGTCAGACCTCTTCGAGCGTGATGTGGTCGTTCGTGTAGATGTCGATCTGCGACGCGACGAGCAGCGCCTCGCGCGCGATCTCGGCGGCGGTCATGTCGGCGCGGTGCTTGAGGAGCGCGCGCGCCGCGGCGAGGGCGTAGGACCCTCCCGAGCCGATCGCGAGGACGCCCTCCTCGGGCGAGATGAGGTCGCCGGTGCCGGAAATCAGGAGCGAGGTGGTCTTGTCCGCCACGATGAGCAGCGCCTCGAGCTGGCGCAGCATCTTGTCGGTGCGCCAGTCCTTGGCGAGCTCGATCGCGGAGCGCTCGAGGTTGCCGCGATGCTCCTCGAGCTTCATCTCGAAGCGCTGGAAGAGGGCGAAGGCGTCGGCCGACGATCCGGCAAACCCGGCGAGAACGTCCCCGCCCTTCAGCCGCCGGATCTTCGCCGCGGTCTGCTTCATGACGGTCGTGCCGAGCGTCACCTGGCCGTCCGAGACCATGGCGACCTTACCGCCGTGGCGCACGCAAAGGACGGTGGTGGAGTGCCACTTTTCCATCAGCGGGAGGATACCGCAGGGGCAGCAGGCGGGCTCGCCAGCGCCCTGACCGCGGCCTCGACGACCGCGTCTTCCTGTCCCTCGGCCGCGGGCGGGCGATCCGCCACCGTGACGTCCGGCGCCACGCCCTGCCCCTCGTAGCTCCGGCCGTCGAGGCCCTCGATCGCGCGCGCGGAGTACCAGAGCATCGAGCCGTCCGGGAGCCGCTGCGCCGCGGCGCCGCCGCTGGCCATGCCGGCGGTCGTCTCGCCGACGATGGGCCCGATCCGGTGCGCGCGGAACTTCAGCGCCAGCGCCTCGCCGGCCGAGGCCGTGCCCGAGTTGACGAGCATGGCCACGGGAAGCCGGTCGTAGACGGGCGGGACCAGGCGCTTTCCGTCGCGCGAGATCGCGTAGTAGTCGCCCGCGCTCCACTGGCCCTGGAGGAACGTCGAGAGGATGTTGGGGTCGTATCCGCCGCTGTTGGCCCGGACGTCGAGCAGAAAGCCTTCGATGTCGCCCCAGCCCGCGAGCTCGCGGCGGGCGCGGCCCGTCTCGCTGCGGTCGAGCAGCATGTCCACGATCGCGAGCGCCGTCTCCGCGCTCATGCCCCAGAGGTGCGCGTAGCCGTACGCCTTGCCGCCCCGGCGGATCACCCGCGCGCTCTTCCAGACGAGCGCGTCGCCCGACTCCTCCGCCGAGCGCAGGAGCCGGTCTTTTCGCGGTGCCCCGTCGCCCCGCCGCCAGGTCACCTCGGAGTACGTGCCCGGCGCGCCCTCGAAGACGAAGAAGAGATCGCGAAAGTTGACTCGCTCGCGGCCGTACGCGCGGCCGTCCACCTCGAGGACCCGGTCGCCCGTCCTCAAGCCCGCGCGGTCGGCGGCGCTTCCCGGAATCACGCCCTTGACCGCGTATCCGTCGCCGTCAGACCCGATGCGCAGCCCGCTCGTCCCCCAGTTGCGCTCGGGTAGCCGTCCGGCCGGCACGCGGAACGTGTGGGAATCGGAAAGCGTCGCGAGCAGGCGGTCGTACGCGGCGTTCTGCTCGGCCGGAACCTCGGTGCGCGCGAGCGCCGCCGCGGTCTCCGCCACGGCGCCCTTCCAGTCCACGCCCTTCAACTTGGGGTCGAAGAACCCGTCGCGGATCGTCCGGTCGATCTCGGATAGGACGGGAGGGACGGGATTCTGGCAAAGGGCAGGAATGGCGACGGCAAGCACGGCGGCGGTCAGAATCCAATTTCGGATTTCGGATTTCGGATTTCGGATTTGGTGGAGAGTCATTGCGTCCTCAAATCCGACATCCGAATTCCGAATTCCGACATTTCAGGCCTTCGGATGCGCATTGCGGTACACCTCGCGCAGCCTCGCCGCGTCGAGATGCGTGTACTTTTGCGTCGTCGAGAGCGACGCGTGGCCGAGAAGCTCCTGGATCGCGCGCAGGTCCGCGCCCGCCTGCAGCAGATGCGTGGCGAACGTGTGCCGCAGGGCGTGCGGCGAAATTTCCGCCGGAAGTCCCGCGGCGCGCAGGCGCCTCTTCAGCAGGCGCGCCATCGAGCGCGGCGTGAGCCGTCCGCCGCGCGCGTTGACGAAGAGCGGCTCCCCGGCCCCGGCATCCTCCTCGGCGGCGCGATGCCGCAGGGCGGCGCGCGAAGGCAGGTACTCGCGGAGCGCCTCGGCCGCCGTCTGGCCGAAGGGCACGATCCGCTCGCGATTGCCCTTTCCCGTCACGCGCAGGAGGCGCGCCGAGAGATCCACGTCCTCGCAGTCGAGCCCGGCCGCTTCCGAGACGCGCAGGCCCGTGGCGTAGAGAAGCTCGAAGAGCGCCCGCTCCCGCTCGGGCACGAAGACTTCGCCGTCGTCGGCCGAGAGCAGCCTCTCGGTGTCCGGAAGGGTCATCGCGCGAGGCAGGGTCTTCGGGACGCGCGGGGACGGCAGGCCTTTGGCCGGGTTCTTCTCGAGGTGGCCCTCGCGGCACGCCCAGCGAAAGAAGGAGCGCAGGGTCGAAAGGTGCCGAGCGAGCGAGCGATTGGCCAGGCGCGCCCGGTGCAGCGCGGCGAGATACGAGCGCACCGCCAGCGTGTCGACTTTCGTCAGGGCGGTCTTGCCGGCGCCCTCGTGCGCGAACTCCCGCTCCCAGAAGTCGGCGAACCGGTCGAGGTCCGTGCGATAGGCGAGCACCGTCGCCGGGGAGAAGCGCCGCTCGTCGGCCACGTACCGCTCGAAGCCGTCGATGGCGCGGGAGAGCGAGATCACGCGGACTCCAGTGTAGCGCGGTCGGGTCGGGACGACGCCCGGGCCATCCCGGACCGCCATAGAATCCCCGCCCATGGAACTGCGACCGTTTCGCTCGATTCGCTTCTCGCCGCGCGTCCTGAAGGCGCGCGGCCTCTCGGCCGTCTTCGCGCCTCCCTACGACCAGATCTCGCCGCTCGGCCAGGAGCGCCTCTACGCGTCGGCGCCCGAGAACATCGTCCGCATCACGTGCCGCCGGAAGGACGGCGAGGACCCGTACGCCGGCGCCGCGAAGACGCTCGGCGACTGGCTCGCCGACGGCACCCTCGAGATGGAGCGCCGGCCCGCGCTCTGGATCTACCGCCAGACCTTTTCGGAGGGCGGCCAGACGTTCGTCCGCGACGCCCTCGTCGGCCTCGTCCGCCTCGCGGAGTACGAACAGGGCGTCATCCGCCCGCACGAGCGCACGCTGTCCAAGCCCAAGGAGGATCGGCTGGCGCTTCTCTCCGCGACGAAGGCCGACCTCGAGCTCGTCTTCCTGATGACGCGCGCGCCCCTGTCGGCCGCGCTCTCCACGCGCCGCGTGGCGCAACTTTCGGCGACCGACCCGGACGGCGTGCGTCACGACGCCTTCCGGATCTCCGACTACGCCGCGCACGTCGAGCTGCAGGGCCTCGTCAAGAACGCGGAGGCCGTCATCGCCGACGGGCACCACCGCTACGAGACCGCGCTCGCGTTCTCGAAGGACCCCGCGGCCGAGAAGCTGCCGGGCGCGCGCTACAAGCTCTGCGCGATCGTGGACATGGCCTCGCCGGGCCTCGTCGTCCGGCCGATCCATCGCCTGCTTTCGGGCCTGCCCGACGGGAGCCTCCCGCGGCTCTTCGCCGCGGCAAAGGACTACTTCGACGTCGTCGAATACGGCTCGCCGAACGAGGCGCTCGAGGCTCTCGAGATCCACTCGCGCATCCGCCCCGCCTTCGTGCTCCACGCCCCGCCCGCGCGCCCGGTGCTGCTGACGCTGCGCGCCGACGCGGCGCCCCTCCCCTGGCCGGAGGGCCGCTCGGCGGCCTGGAAGGGCCTCGACGTGGCGGCCCTCGAGGTCGCCCTCTTCGGCAGGCTGCTCGGGATCGACCCCGCGGCGATCGCCCGCGGCGAGCACGTCTCGTTCACATCCGACGCCGCCTCGGCCATCGCGGCGGTCGAGAAGAAGGAGGCGCAGGCGGCGGTCCTCATGCGACCGACCACGGTCTCCGACGTCGAAGCCGTCGTCTCGGCGGGCGACCGGCTGCCGCAGAAGTCCACGCACTTCTTCCCGAAGATGTACTCGGGCATCTTCGGCGTCTCGCTGGCGGAGCCCGTCTACTAGGGCGTGCCGTAGGGGCGGCCCTTGCGGCCGCCCGCGGGCGGGGCAAGCCCCTCCCCTACGGCCCGGACGAGGGCAGACCATGTCGGCAGCACAAGAGGCCGCGGCGGCGCAGGCGCTGCTCGCCGAGGGGCGCGCGGCCGAGGCGATCGCCGCGTGCCGGCGCGCGCTCGCGCTCGACGCGGATTGCCTCGCGGCCCACGTCTGCCTGGCGCGGGCGACCCTGCCGGGCGACGACTACCTCGCCTGGCTCGCGAGGTTCCACGAGACGCTTGTGCCGGCGATCTACGTCGAGATCGGCGTGGACGCGGGCCGGACGCTTTCGCTGGCCCGGCCGCCGACGCTCGCCATCGGCGTGGACCCGGCGGGGGCGGCGGTACGGCGCTTCGCCGCCACGACGCGGATCCACGCCGAGACGAGCGACGCCTTCTTCGCGGCGCCCGACGTGGCGGCCCGGCTCGGCGGGACCATCGCTCTTGCCTTCGTGGACGGGCTGCACCTCTTCGAGCAGGCCCTGCGCGACTTCATGCACGTCGAGCGCTTCGCCGCGCGCGACTCGGTCGTGCTGTTCCACGATTGCCTGCCGCTCGATCGCGCGACCTCGAGCCGCGCGCGCGCCACCGGCTTCTGGACCGGCGACGTCTGGAAGATCGTCCCGATCCTGGCGCGGCATCGCCCCGACCTCGACGTCTTCGTGATCCCGGCGTACCCGACCGGGCTCGGCGTCGTCACCCGCCTGGATCCGTCCTCGCGCCGCCTGGCCGAGGACTTCGACCGGATCGTGGCCGATTACGAAGCGCGCGAGTGGAGCGACGTTGCCGCGGAGCGTCCCCGGCTGCCGCTCGTCGAGAACGACGCCGCCGCGGTGCTCGCCCGGCTGCGAAAGGGGGTCTAGTCCTTCTTCGCGAAGCTCCGCACGTCGTTCTTCACGAGGCTCTCGATCTGCTCCGCGGTCAGCTTCTTGCCGAAGGGCGGCATGTCCTCCTTGCCCTCGGTGACGGACTTGATCAGATCGGCGTTCGATTCGCCCGACTGCCATTCGGTGTCGGCGAATTTGCGGGCCATGAGCTGCTTTCCCTTGGCCGTGTCCGCCTTGCCGTCCTCCCCGTGGCACTTGGCGCAGTACTTCATGTACAGCTCGGAGGGCTGTCTCTCCGCGGCAAAGAGCGCCACGCCGAGTCCTCCGATCGCGCCGAAGACGAGGCCGGCCAGAATGCGGGTCCGCTTCATCCTTTCCTCGCTTTCTCCAGGTCCTGGACTATCTGTTCGGGCTCCCAGTCCGAACCGTAGGTGATCGTCGCCAGCCGCCCCTCGGGGTCGACGACGGCGACGGCCTGCTGGTGCATGATCTGCCCGCGCTCGGGGTAGTAGAGAACGCCGAATTTCTCGGCCACCCGGGCGACCGCGCGCGGGTCGCCGGTCAGGAACTTCCAGCGCGCCGGGTCGGCGCCGATCCGTTTGGCAAAGTCGGCGAGCACCGCGGGCGTGTCGTTCTCGGGATCCACCGTGACGACGAGAAGCGTCCCGAGGTTCTTCCCGGCGAGCGCCGCGTTCAGCTTCGCGAATTTCGCCATCGTCATCGGACAGGCCGTCGCGTCCGGGCACCGCGTATAGGCGAAGGTCAGGGCGACGGGCGCGCCGCGGAAGGACGACATCCGCACGGTCTGGCCCGTCTGGTCGGTCAGCGCGAAATCGGGGACGGCGTCGCCGACCGCGATGGCCATGTTCGGCTCGGGCCGGGTCGAGCCGGCGGCGGCCCGCTCGCGCGGCCGGCACCCGGACGCGGCGGGAAACAGGAAGGAAGCGGCCAGGCTCGCGCTCACGAGGAGCTTTTTAGCCGAGCCGGGCGCCCGCCTGTCGAACTTTAGGAACCTCAAAGGGGCCGCCGGGACCCGATGTATCCGGCGAGTTTCGCGAGATCCACGTTGCCGCCGGAGAGCACGACGCCCACGCGCTGGCCCGAGAAGTCCGCCTTCCGGTGCCGCACGGCGGCCGCCGCGGCGGCTCCCGAGGGCTCGACGAGGACCTTCATCCGCTCGAGCATCCACGTGAGGGTCTCGATCATCTCGTCGTCGGAGACGAGCAGGATGTCCTTGACCGCCTGCTGGACGATCGGGAACGTGAGCTTGCCGGGCGAGGTCACCCGCAGGCCGTCGGCGATCGTGGGGTTCTCGGGGACCTCGACGCGATGGCCGGCCGCGAGCGAGCGCTTCGTATCGTCGGCCGAGGCGGGCTCGGCGCCGTACACGGTGATGCCGGGACGGAGGTGCCGCGCCGCCGTCGCCCAGCCGCCGATCAGCCCGCCGCCCGACACGCAGACGACGATGGCGTCGAGATCCGGCACGTCTTCGAGCAGCTCCACCGCGCCGGTGGCCTGGCCCGCCATGACGAGCTCGTCGTCGAAGGGCGGCACGAGCACGGCGCCGCGCTCGCGGCAGATCTCCTCGGCCAGATCGTCGCGGCTCTGCGTGGCGCGGTCGTACAGCACGACCTCGGCGCCGTACGCGCGCGTCGCGTCGATCTTCGACTGCGGCGCGTCGGTCGGCATGACGACCGTCGCCCGGATCCCGAGCAGCCGCGAGACGAGCGCCACGGCCTGCGCGTGGTTGCCGGAGGAGAACGCGACGACGGCGCCGACTTTCTGCCGCTCCGTCTCGGCCTTGATCTTGTTGTACGCGCCGCGGAACTTGAAGGCGCCGCCGCGCTGGAGGTTCTCGGCCTTGAAGAAGACCGTCGCGCCCGCCGCCTCGTCGAACTGCCGCGAGGTGAGGACGGGCGTGCGGTGCGCGACTCCCGCGAGGCGCTTTTTCGCGGCTTCGATGTCTCCCCACGTCAGCATGGAATTCCCCTCGTACAAAATCCGGGCCGTAGGGGCGGGGCTTGTCCCCGCCCGCGGGCGGCCGCAAGGGCCGCCCCTACGACACGGCGACGCCGGACTCTATCTCCTTCTTCCACTCCCCGATCGCCGCGAGCGCGCGGTCCACCATCTGCTGCCGTCGGACCTGCTTGTCGCGCACCGGCGAGTGCGACGAATCCTCGATCAGGCCGAAGGTCACGTTCATCGGCTCGAACTTCTCCGACGGCGGCCGCTCGGAGCAGTGCCGCGCGAGCGATCCGATCGCCGTCGTGTACGGCACCGGCACGGGCTCGCGGCCCTCGAGGATCTGCGCGAGCGTCAGGCCCACGGACAGTCCCGTCGCCGCGCTCTCGACGTAGCCCTCGACGCCGGTGATCTGTCCGGCGAAGAAGATGCGGGGCTCGCGGCGCATCCGCCAGAAGCGGTCGAGGTGCGCGGGCGCATGGATGTAGGTGTTCCGGTGGAGCATGCCGTAGCGCGCGAAGGCGGCGTTCTCGAGGCCGGGAATCATCCGGAAGACCCGCTGCTGCTCGGCTATCTTGAGCTTCGTCTGGAAGCCGACGAGGTTGTAGTGCTCCTTCGCCAGGTCGTCCTGCCGCAGCTGGACGACGGCCCACGGGTTGCGGCCGGTGCGCGGGTCCGGAAGGCCCATCGGTTTCATCGGGCCGTGCCGCAGCGTCTCGCGCCCGCGCTCGGCCATGACCTCGATCGGCAGGCACCCCTCGAAGTAGACGCCCTTCTCGAAGTCCTTGATCGGGACGGTCTCGCCCGCGAGCAGGGCGTCGAGAAAGCGCTCGTACTCGTCGCGCGAGAGGGGGCAGTTCCAGTAGTCCGCCCCGTCCCCCTTGCCGTAGCGCGAGAGCGCGTACATCTTCGAGAAGTCGAGCGACGACGCCTCGACGATCGGCGCCATGGAGTCGTAGAAGTAGAGGTCCTCGGTGCCGAGCAGGGCCCCGATCTCCCGATCGAGCGCCGGCGAGGTCAGGGGCCCGGTCGCCAGCACGACGAAGCCTTCGGCCGGAATCCGCCGCGCCTCTTCGCGCACGAGCGTGATCTCGGGGCGCGAGGCGATGGCCTCGGTCACGAGGTCCGCGAAGACGGTCCGGTCCATCGCCAGGGCGTCGCCGGCGGGAACCGCCGCGGCGCGCGCCGAGCGGACGACGAGCGAGTCGAGCGCCTCCATCTCGCGCTTGAGCAGCCCGATGGCGTTGCGCGGGTTGTCGGAGCGGAACGAGTTCGAGCACACGAGCTCGGCGCAGCGGTCCGTCTGGTGGGCGGAGGTGCCGACCGCCGGGCGCATCTCGACGAGCCGGACGCGGTGACCGCGCCGGGCGAGCTGCCAGGCGCACTCGGAGCCGGCCAGGCCCGCGCCGACGATCGTGACGGTGGTTTCGCTCATTCGAGCGGCCGATTGTAAGGGCTCAGGGCCGGCCCGTCGCGGCCTTCAGGCGGCGGGCCACCGGGATGACGAAGCGGATCGAGGTCAGGCGCGGCGAGAAGGCCGCGATCTTGTTGTCCACGAGCCCGGCCGCGAGGCCGGCCTTCTGCACGTCCAGCCAGAGGTACGGGAATTCGAGCTCCTCCATGAACGGCTTCTTCGGGAAGACCACCCAGAGCGATCCCGCGGGCTCGAGAAGCGGCTCGAGGCCCCGGAAGAAGGCCGACAGCGAGCCCTCCGGCGGGATCTCGGTCATCAGCCACGCGTGGCGACCGGCCGGAAAGGCGTCCACGCGCTCGACGAGAGGGCCGAAGACTTCCCGCATGGTCCGCACGAACTCGGCCGAGCCGCCCGAGGCGTAGGCCGCGGCGCCGGAGGGAAGCGAGAATTTCTCCCAGGGCGCCTTCACGCGCCGGTCGCTCGCGACCGCGCGCCCTACGCCTTGGCGGCGCGGCGGGCGCGGGGCTTCCTGGCGGCCGCGGCGGCGATCACGGGGCCGGGGACGTCGGGCGGCGCTTCGGGAACGATCTCGACGATCGGCGGCAGCTCCCCCGCCGGCTTCTCGAACCCGCACCCGGCCTTGTCGCACGCGAAGACGTTGCCCGATTTTCTCTCGCGGAAGAGCAGGTACGGGTTGCCGCACTGGGGGCACTTCTCCGGGATCGGCCGCACCGAGAGCGAGAAGTCGCAGTTCGGGTAGTTGACGCAGCCGTAGAACGGCCGGAATCTTCCCCGCCGCTCCGCGATGATGCCGCCGTCCTTGGGACAGCGCACGCCCGTGTCCTTGATCGGCTTGGGGGGCTTGTACTTGCACGCCGGATAGTTCGAGCAGGAGACGTACGCGCCGAAGCGGCCGTGGCGCCGCACGAGACCGTTGCCGCAGCGCGGGCAGGTCTCGCCCGTCGGCTCGTCGGGCCGCGCCTCGGCCTTGCCTCCGGCCACCGCGACGTTGACGACGTTTCGGCACTTCGGGTACGCGGTGCAGCCGAGGAAGGTCGAGCCCGTGCGGCTCTGGCGCAGCTTCATCGGCGAGCCGCATTCGTCGCACGTCGTGTTCTCGATGTCCGAAACGTCGACGACGTCTTCCTCGGGATCGGGGATGTTCAGCGTGTAGGTGCAGCTCGGATACCCGCTGCAGGCCACGAAGAGGCCGTTCTTTCCCATCCGCAGCTTGAGCTTCTTGCCGCACTGCGGGCACTTCTCGTCGATCGCGGGCACGACCGAGAGCTCGAGCTTCTTCGCCTGCGCCAGAGGAATCCCGGCCTTGCCCGAGACCATGCCTTCGAGGGCGCGGTTCCTGTCGCGGGTAAACGTCTTGTCGAACTCGGAGAGCGCCTTCGTCCAGGAGAGCTTGCCCTCCTCGACCTCGTCGAGCGCCTCCTCCATGCGGGCCGTGTAGGAGGTCTCGAAGAAGTCGTCGAAGTACGGGATCAGCAGCTCGATCACCGTGCGCCCGAGCGCGGTCGGGATGAAGCGGCGGTCCTTGCGGTGGACGTAGCGGCGCTCCTCGATCTTGCGCAGGATTTCGGCGTACGTCGAGGGGCGCCCGATCCCGTTTTCCTCGAGGAACTTCACGAGCGACGCCTCGTTGAAGCGCGGCGGCGGCTGCGTCTCCTTCTTCTCGGGCGTGACGGCGACGAGCTTGAGCGTCTCGCCCTGCGTCAGCGGCGGCAGCTTCGGCGAATCCTTGTCCGTCTCCTCCTCGTCCTCGTCGGAGATCCCGTAGGCGGCCAGGTAGCCCGGGAACTTCAGCGTCGAGCCCGAGGCGCGGTATACGGCGCGGCCGGCGGTGATCTCGGCCGACGTCGTGTCGTAGACGGCCGGGGACATCTGCGACGCGACGAACCGCTGCCAGATGAGGCGGTAGAGCTTCGCCTCGTCGGGAGCGAGGTGTTTGGCGACCTCTTCGGGAGGCAGGTCGAGGTACGTCGGGCGGATCGCTTCGTGCGCATCCTGCGTGTCCCGGCGGCTCTTGAAGAAGCGCGGCGACTCCGGCAGCGAATCCTTTCCGAATTGCGCGCCGATGTGCTCGCGGACCGAGGTCAGCGCCTCCTGCGACACGCGGGTCGAGTCGGTGCGCATGTACGTGATGAGGCCGACCGTACCGCGCCCCGGGATCTCGCGGCCCTCGTAGAGCCGCTGGGCGATCTGCATGGTCCGCCGCACCGCGAACCCGAGGCGCCGCGCCGCGGCCTGCTGGAGCTGCGACGTGATGAACGGGGGCGCCGGGTTCTTGCGCCTCTCGGAGGATTCGACCGAAGCGACTTTCCAGGTCGCGCCGGCCACGTCGTCGCGCACGCGCGCCGCGGCGGCCTCGTCCGCGAGCCTCGGGTCGGATCCGTCGAACTTGAGCTTCTCTCCGTCGAAGGACGACAGCCGCGCGGTGAAGCCCGGGGGCGTCTTGCCCTCGAGGGCGGCGTCGAGCGTCCAGTACTCGACGGGAACGAAGGCCTCGATCTCGTCCTCGCGCTCGCAGATGATCCGCAGCGCGACCGTCTGGACGCGTCCGGCGGAAAGGCCCCGCCAGACTTTCTTCCACAAGAGATCCGAGACCTCGTAGCCGACGAGCCGGTCGATGATGCGCCGCGCCTGCTGCGCGTCCACGCGCCGCGCGTCGATCTCCCCCGCGTCCTCCATGGCCGCGAGGACCGCCTTCTTGGTGATCTCGTTGAAGCGGACGCGCTTGAAGACCGTCTTGCCGGCGCCGGGCTTCAAGGCTTCCTGCAGGTGCCAGGAGATCGCCTCGCCCTCGCGATCCGGGTCGGCCGCGAGGTAAACGTTGTCGGCGGACTTGGCGGCCTTCTTGAGCTCGTTGATCGTCTTCTCTTTGCCGACGAGCAGCTCGTAGGTCGGCTTGTAGTTGTGCTCGCGGTCCACGCCGAGGCCCTTGCGGGGCAGGTCGCGGACGTGGCCGTAGGAGGCGAGGACCTTGAAGTCCTTGCCGAGGAACTTCTCGAGGGTCTTCGCCTTGGCGGGCGACTCGACGATGACGATGGACTTAGCCATTTAGGGCGACGGACGGTCTCACATCAAGGAAGAAAGAGCAAACCGGCCTGTTGCAGAAGGTCGCAACAAGAGCCTATTCCAGGGATGCGAGTCTCGGGACGCGTGATGCAGGCTAAAGCCTTTGCTTCCCGTCTCCTGCAAACCGTATCCCGCATCCCGCATCCCGCATCGCGTATCCCGCATCGCGTATCCCGCACCGCATCCCGTCCCCTCACCTCCGCGCCACCCCGTACCTCCCTCCTTCGACCGGTAGCGCCACGCCCGCTCCTTCGAGCTCGAAGAGGCTGGCGAGCACGGCGGCGGCCGGCAGGTCGAGGGCCTGCGCGAGCTCCTCGGCCGAGAGCGACTCCTCGCGGCACAGCGCCTCGAAGATGCGGCGCGCCTCGACCGACAGCTCCGCCGCCGGGATCGCCGGACCGGCGGCCGCCGGGCGCGGCGTGCCGACCGACGGGAAGAGCTCGGCGAGCACGTCCTCGGCGCCGCGGCAGAGGATCGCGCCGTCGCGCAGGAGCTCGTGCGCCCCGGCCGACGTCGGCGAGAAGACCGAGCCGGGAACGGCAAAGACGTCGCGGCCGAAGTCGTTGGCCAGGCGCGCGGTGATCAGAGACCCCGAGCGGCGCGAGGCCTCGACGACGACGACGCCCGCCGAAAGACCGGCGATGATTCGGTTTCTTATCGGGAAGTTCTGGGGACGGGGCTCGGTGCCCGGCGGGTACTCCGAGAGAAGCAGGTGGTCCGCGGCCAGGCGCTCCTTGAGCCGGCGGTGCTCGCGGGGATAGTCCACGTCCAGCCCGCACCCGAGCACGGCGATCGTCCCGCCCGGGCCGTCGAGGGCCGCCTCGTGGGCGGCGGCGTCCACCCCGCGGGCGAATCCGGATACGACCGCGACCCCGGCGCCCGAGAGCTCCTGCGCCAGGCGCCAGGCCACGTCCATTCCGTAGCGGGAGGCGTCGCGCGAGCCGACGATCGCCACGGCCGGCAGGCGCAGGCGCTCGAGGCGGCCGAGGGCGAAGAGGACGAAGGGCGGGTCGGCGATCTCGCCGAGCGCGTCGGGGTACTCCTCGTCGAAGGCCGTCACGAGGCGAAGCCCCGAACGCTCGAAGGAGGCGGCCCAGCGCTGCGCCTCGGCGTCCTCCGGAGCGCGAAGCACCGCTCGCGCGAGCGCCGGAGAGCCCAACAGAGAGGACAGCTCGTCCTCCGACGAGGCCAGCAGCGCCTCGACCCCGCCGCGCGCGCGCAGGACGGGCCAGAGGCGCTGGGGCGTCAGCTCCCGCCCGCGCGCCCAGGAGAGGGCGGCACAGCGCGAAGGGCCGGTCCGGTTCACCGCTTTAACGGATTCCTCATCAAAAAAGCGGATCGACAATTCCCCGGTTCCCGGGGGACAGGAAACCTATAATACCGACCCTGCCGCGAGACGCGCGACGAAGGAGCCGCTTGAAGCTAGATCGCACCGTCGTTCTCTCCTTACTAGTTGTCGCGGGAGCCTGCACTTCCTACTCCCATCCGGAGAAGGCCTCGACGCAGATCGCCTTCGGCACCGCCGTCGCGAAGAAGGGACTCTGGCGCGAAGCGGCCTTCCGCTACGAGCAGGCCGTCACAGAAGGACCCCAACAACGCCCGCGCGCACAACAACCTCGCGGTGTCGCTCGAGGCGAGCGGCGATTTCGCGCAAGCGCTGGCCGAGTACAAGAAGGCGCTCGAGATCGACCCGAACAACAACTACATCCGCCGCAACTACGCGCGCTTCGCCGAGTTCTACACGGCGTACACGAAGACGACCGGAAAGGCCGCCGGTGCGCCTTAGCACGCGTCTGCGCGCCGCGGCCGCCGGACTGCTCGCGCTGGTCCTCGCGGCCTCCCCCGCCCTGGCGGGCGTGGACCAGGTCAAGCTGCGCCTGCCGCTGCGGCCGAAGCTCCCGCTGCGCGGCAACGAGCGGATCGCGCTCGCGCCCTTCATCCTGGTCGCGGACCCGGAGAAGGCCAAGGACAAGCGCCTCCAGAACGTCGACGTGCAGGCCGAGTTCCACCGCTTCCTGAAGAAGCAGCTCGAGAAGAAGACGAAGTTCGAAGTCATCGAGACGCCGCCCGACGTGAAGCTGCCGACCCAGAACCTGGCGGACCTTTCCCGGGCGCAGGAATTCTGGGCCGCCGTCGGGGCGCAGACTTCGGCCGAGCTCATCGTCTCGGGAAGCCTCGAGTTCAAGGTCGAGGACCGCTCGGGATACAAGACCGAGGAGTACCAGTCCCCGATCGACGGGCGCACGTACTACCGGCAGGTCTACGTCGAGCAGACGGGGTTCGTCTTCGACATCGTCTTTCTCGTGCTCGAGGGCCGCACGGGCGAAAAGCTCCTGCAGGACGAGTTCAAGGACTTCCGCCAGACGGGCAGCCGCAACCGCGACGAATTGCAGGGGCTCTTCGAGAACCTCTTCTCGCTGGAGAACCAGATCCTGAACACGTTCGTCCCGCGCGACCGCGAGGCCGAGCGGTACATCTTCACCGATTGAGCGGCTGTCCGAGCCACGATGAAGAAAGCCCTTCTCGCCGCTGCTCTGGCCGCCGTCGCCCTGGTTTCCGCCCCCGCGGCGTCCGGCCAGATCATCTCCCCCTACTACGAGTACTTCGGCCAGAACAAGATCGTCTACGACTCGTTCCAGTGGAAGATCTACCACTCGACGCATTTCGCGATCTACTTCTACGACCGCGACGCGGTGTCCCTCCAGAAAGTCGCCTCCTACGCCGAGAGCGCGTACGACGACATCTCCCGCGCCCTGAACTACCAGATCCCGAAACCCATCAACCTCATCTACTACTCGACCCACTCGGAGTTCGAGCAGACCAACACCCTGAGCCAGTTCATCCCGGAGGGCATCGGCGCCTTCGCCCTGCCCACCCGCAACCGCATGGTGCTTCCCGTCGACCTGCCCGACGAGAAGCTCTCCAAGCTCATCGCGCACGAGCTGACCCACGTCTTCCAGTTCGAGATCTTCTTCGGCGGCAACTTCATCCGCGCCTACACCTCCGGCGCGCCGCAGTGGCTGACCGAGGGCATGGCCTCCTACTTCGGCAACGACGAGGACAGCAAGGACGAGATGGTCCTGCGCGACTCCGTGCTGAACGACCAGGTGCCCGAGATCGCCGAGCGCCAGATCTACGGGTTCTTCGCCTACCGCTTCGGCCACGCCGTCTTCGACTTCATGAAGTCCGAGTGGGGGCCCGACGGCGTGCGCGACTTCGTGTTCGAGTACCGGGGCCAGCTCGGGCCCAACATCGACAAGGTCCTGAAGCGCACCTTCGGCGTCTCCGCCGAGGAGTTCGACATCAAGTTCCGGCGCTACCTGCGCCAGCGCTACATCAAGATGCTGACCGAGACGGGCGAGCCGATCGACTTCGGCGACCGCGTGCGGATCTCCGACGAGGACAGCTCGATCGAGATGTCGGTGCGCGCCTTCCCCTCCGGCGACCTCGGCGCGGCCATCTCGACGGTGGACGAGGACGCCAACGTGGTCGTCGTGTCCGCCCGCGACCGCAAGCTCTTCAAGAACCTGACCAAGGGCTACAAGACCGACTACGAGTACATCGTCGCCCAGTGGCTGACCACCGGGCCGATCGGGGGCGTGGACCTGGCCGTCTCGCCCGACGGCAACACGATCGCGGTGTTCGTGCGCCGCGAGCGCGGCCGCGAGCTGCTGCTGCTCAACGCCCTCGACGGCGAGCTCGGCGGGCTCATCCCGATGCCGAACCTGGACCAGCAGCTGAACCCGGCGTTCTCCCCGGATGGCCGCACCGTGGTCTTCCGCGCGATCCAGAACGGGCGCTCCGACATCTTCGCGTACAACCTCGACACCAAGGCGATCGTCAACGTGACCAACGACGACGCCTACGACTTCGCGCCGGCCTACTCGCCCGACGGCCAGTGGCTCTATTTCTCCTCCGTGCAGGGCCGCAAGGCGAAGATCTTCCGCATCAAGCCGGGCGTGCCCGGATCCCGCGAGCAGATCACGTACGGCGACTGGAACGACGAGGACGCTTCGGTGTCCCCCGACGGCAAGACGCTCTTCTACGCGTCGGACCGGGTCAACGGCATCTACAACATCTACGCGATCAATCTCGAGAACGGCGAAACCAGCGCCTACACCAACGTGGTCGGCGGCTGCTTCTCGCCGACCGTCCTCGTGGGCCGCGACGGCAGCGAGCGCCTGGTGTTTTCGGCCTACTTCAAGCGCCGCTTCCTGCTGTACGTGACCGACGCGAAGAAGCCGTTCCACAAGCTCGCCGAGTTGAACCCGGCCCCCTCGCCGGCCGGACCGACGACGATCCCGCCGTATCAGCCGCCCATCGAGGTCGCGATCGACCCGGAGAAGATCGAGAAGAGGCCGGGCCACAAGCTCACCATCGAGGACGCCGGCGTCAACGTCGGCTACGGGACGGACCAGACCTTCTTCTCGAACACGTACATCGTCTTCGGCGACAACCTCGGCGACCGCAAGCTCGCCCTGGCCATCCAGTCCGTCTCCAGCTTCGTGAACTACGAGGCGGCCTACGTGGATCTGTCCCAGCGGCTGCAGAAGGGAATCCAGGGTTTCTACAATCAGTACTACTACACCTTCATCAACACGCAGGGTCAGGTCGAGCGGGGCCGGAGCGCCTACAAGTACATCGGCGGGAACCTCTTCGGCGCCTACCCGCTCAACCGCTACTACCGCCTCGAAGGAAACGCCGGCTTCCTGTCGCGCCAGTACGACGGCTACCCCGTTTGGGATCCGACGGCCTTCGACGGAAAGGGCGCGGCCGTCCCCATTCCGACGCAGAACAACTTTCCGATCTTCGGCGCCAAGCTCGTCGGCGACACCGCCATCTACGAGCAGTTCGGCCCGATCTCGGGACGCAAGGTTTCGCTCGGCCTCAGCTATGCCCCCTTCACCGGCGGGACGAAGCCGGTGGGCTCGAGCGGCCCGACGTTGACTTTCGACACGACGCTCGACCTGGTCCACTACTGGAAGATCACGAAGCGCTCGCTCATCGCGGCCCGCCTGTACGGATTCCGCGCCGCCGGCAACCTGCCCGATGCCCTGTCCTTCGGCGGCCTCGACACTCTCCGGGCGCTGCCGATCTACGGCATCATCGGAAACACCGCCGCGTTCCTGAACGTCGAGTTCCGTTTCCCGCTCATCGACTTCATCGCAACGCCGATCCTCGGCTTCCGCGACATCCGCGGCAAGGCCTTCGTGGACATCGGCGGCGCGGCGTTGAAGAACCAGCCGTTCCAGTTCTGGTCGGACTACGAGCTCTGCGGCACCCGCGGCGTGGAAGTCCCGGGCTGCCACGGGTCGACCGGCGGCCTGGCCGACTACGGCTTCGGCCTCGAGCTGAACTTCCTCGGGCTGCCGCTCCACTTCGACTTCGCGCGCCAGTGGAACATCAAGCACACCCTGAGCCCCGCCCAATGCGCCGCAACCGGTCTGGATACGAGCTGCGGCAACTACAAGCTGCTCTTCTACATCGGGCCGGACTTCTAGCCCGTCCCGCGGCCGGGCGATCCCGTACAATCGGGCGCGTGTCCGCCCGCAAATCGCTCGCCGTCCGCGCGCTCGGGCCCTACGGCGGCTCGGCGCCGGGCTACCGCATGACGACCTTCCTCCTCGACGGCGAAACCGCCCTCGACGCAGGATCGTTGACCGAGTCTCTGCCTCTGGCAGCGCAACGGCGTATCCGCCGTGTCGTGCTGACGCACGCCCACCTCGACCACGTCGCGTCGCTGCCGTTTCTCGTCGAGAACCTCTACGGCCGGCGCGAGCCGCTCGCGGTCATCGCTCCCCCGTCGGTGCTCGCGGTGCTGCGACGCAACGTCTTCAACGACGAGGCGTGGCCGGACTTCTCGCGCCTGCCCTCGCGCCGGCGGCCCACGCTCGTCTACCGGGCGGTGGCGCCGGAGCGTCCCTTCCGGGCGGGCGCGATGACGCTCGTGCCCCTTCCCGTCGATCACCTGGTTCCCGCCTACGGATACTTCGTCTCGAAGCCCGGGCGCTCCGTCCTGTTCTCCGGCGACACGATGCCGACCGAGCGGATCTGGGCGCACGCGCGGCGCGCGCGGGATCTCAAGGCGATCTTTCTCGAAGTCTCGTTTTCCGACGCGCAGGAGGCGGTGGCGCGGGCGTCCTGCCACCTGACGCCGCGACTGCTCCCCGGCGAGCTCGCCAAGGCGCCGCCGGACGTGCCCGTCTACCTGTACCACATGAAGCCGCCCTCGGCCTCCCGCATCCGGCGCGAGGTGGCGTCGTTGCGCGAGCCCCGGTTGAGGCTGCTCGACTCGGAGAGAAGCTTCCGGTTCTGAGCCGTCAGAGCATCCGGGTCCAGGCGAGCAGGTCGACCGCGAGCGCGCCGGCAAGACGACCGCGCAGCGAGTCGTTGCGCAAGAGGTCGTCCCTCCGGCCCGTCAGCGCGGCTTCGCGCACGAGGTAGGTCCTTCCCGCCTTCTCGAGCACGGCATAGGCCGAGGCCGAGGCGGCGTCCCCCTGGCGCCTCACGACGCCGACCCGGCGCGCCGCCGCGTCGGGCGCGACGTCCTCGGTAAGCGACGGGCCCGCGCCGCCGGCCGAGGGCGCGGCCAGCTCGAGGCGGAACCCGCCCGGGATGTCGGCCTCGGAGACGACGTCGGCCACGCCGCCGACCAGGCGCCGGTAGCCGCCGCGCGTCGCGATCGCGGAGAAGGCCCGGTCCGCCGGCGCGTCGGTCTCGAGATAGGCCGTCAGCGTCGCATCCGGGCTCGCGGGCGCGACGGCGCCGCCGGCGGCGGCAAAGGCCCGGGCGAGAAGCTCGCCGTCGACACCGAAGAGCTCCGACAGGGTCGTCTCGGGCGGAGGTCGCCAGCGGCACGCGCAGGCGCGAGTGAAGGTCGTCCACGCGCACCTCCCCGGCGGCGTACGAGAGCACGCGGTTGCCGAGGTCGCGGCGCAGCGTGACGTCGCGCAGGAAGCGAGCGTCCGGCCGAAAAGTCTCGCGCCAGAGGGCCGCGTAGCGCTCGTCGGGGACGGCGGCCTCGAAGATCTCCAGCTGCCGCGGCGTCTCCGGCACGCCCTCGCGGAACACGACGCGAAAGCCCCGCGGTGTCTTTCCGATCTCGAGCTCTCCCTGCGACGTCGCCGCGGCGCCCCCGCGGGCCGGCACGATCGCGGGCAGCGGGAACCCGACGTCCACGATGGACTCCCCCGCCGCCGTCTCGACCAGGAGGGCCGCGTGGTCGTCGTCTCGCTCCACGCGGCCGAGCACGCGCCGGCTGCGGAAGCCGAGCTCCGTCAGCAGGGCCTGGAAAGCCGCGACGCGCGCGAAGCATGTCCCCCCGGCGCCCGACTCGAGGTGCTCCGTCCAGAAGACGTCGGGAGTCCGGGGCTTCGCGAAGGCGTCCGCGATCTCGGCGTTTCGGACGATCTTGGACGCGTTCTCGAACGGCACCCGGGCGTTGAAGCGCACGAAGAGCGCCTCCAGAAACCCGACGCCCGGCTCGGCCCGCGACAGGTCGAGCGCCTCGAGGATCTCGTCGGCCCCGACCACGCCCGCGCTCAGCCGGCGGACCGGCCCGAGAGCCTCGCCACCATGTCGTTCAGCCGGAAGCGGGCGTCCTCGCTGAACCAGAAGTCGAGGAAGGGGTCGTGGTCGCGCGCCTGGTCGAAGCGCGCCACCGCCGCCGCTCTGGAGCGCCGCTTGATGGCGGCGTAGGCGCCGCCCGCGAGGCCGGCGAGAAAGCGGGCGCGCGCCACCGCCCGGTCGAGCAGCTCGGCGGCGGGGACGACTTCGTCCACGAGGCCGATCGCGAGCGCGCGCTCGACCCCGACGTTTTCCCCGGTCGCGGCCAGGCGCTCCATGTGCCGCGCGCCGACCACGTGGCGAAAAGGCTCCATGAGGCACGCCGGCACCGAGACCCCGAGGATGACCTCCGAGAGGCCGAACTTTCCCTTGCCCTCGGCCGCGATCCGCTCGTCGGCGCCCATCGCCGCGATCAGGCCGCCGGCGATCGCATGGCCCGCCATCGCCGCGACGAGCGGGGGCCCGAACACGAACAACTGCCGCACGAGGTCGCAGTACGCGCCGATGAACGCCTCCATCTCCTCGCGGTCGCGATCCACGAGCAGCGGCAGATCCCAGCCCGCCGAAAACATGCCGGGCAGGCCCGAGGCGAGAACGACGGCGCGCGCCTTCTCCTGGGCGGCCAGCGCCTCGGAGAGCTCGGAGACGACTTCGGGCGAAAAGGCGTTCGCCTTCGGCCGGTTCAGGGTCAGAACCGCGACCTCGTCGCGGACTTCCGTCGAGACGAAGCTCAAGCGCTCCTCCTTGCCCGCTGGCCGGGCTCGAAAAGCAGCCGGTGCAGCCGCCGATCGGCAGAGAGCTCCGGGTGAAAGGTCGCGGCCGCGACGTTGCCCTGCCGCACGAGGACGGGCTCGCCGTCGCGCCGGGCGAGGACCTCGACGCCCGGCCCGGTCCTCCGGATCCGCGGCGCGCGGATGAAGACCGCCGGCAGCGGCGCCCCGAGCGACGGGCACTCGACCTCGGCGATGAACGAGTCGACCTGGCGCCCGTAGGCGTTTCGCTCGATCGTGATGTCGATGAGCGCGAGACCCGGCTGCGGCGGGTTCACGACCTCGCGCGCGAGCACGATCGCTCCCGCGCAGGTGCCGAGGATCGGCCGGCCCGTGGCCGCGAACTGCCGGAAGGCCGCCTCCCAGGGCTCGGCCTCGAAGAACTTCCAGAGCGTCGTGGACTCTCCGCCCGGGATCACGAGGCCCTCGGCACCGGCCAGATCCCCGGGCCTCCGGGCCTCGAAGCTCGCGATGCCGATCTCCGAAAGAGCCTTGCGGTGCGCCTCGAAGTCGCCCTGCAGCGCGAGGACGGCCACGCCGCCGGCGGATTCCTGCCGGCCGGCGTTCATCACCATCCGCGGGTCTGGAGGCGCGCCTCTTCCGGCAGGCTCGCGGCCTCGATACCCTTCATGCCGGAGCCGAGCTCCTCCTCCGCGGCCAGCAGCGCCTGGGCGTCGCGCCAGTGGGTCGTGGCCTTGACGATCGCGCGGGCGCGGCTCTCCGGATCGTCCGACTTGAAGATCCCCGAGCCGACGAAGACCGCCTCGGCCCCGAGCTGCATGCAGAGGGCGGCGTCCGAGGGCGTCGCGATGCCGCCGGCGGCGAAGTTCGGCACCGGGAGCCGGCCCTTCTCGGCCACCTCGACGACGAGCTCGAAGGGGGCCTGCAGGCGCTTGGCCGCGGCCATCAGCTCGTCCTTCGAGAGCTGCGTGAGCATCTTGATCTCGCGATGCACCTCGCGCAGGTGCTTGACGGCGTGGACGATGTCGCCCGTGCCCGCCTCCCCCTTCGTCCGGATCATGGCGGCGCCTTCGCCGATCCGACGCAGCGCCTCGCCGAGGTTGCGGCAGCCGCACACGAAGGGCACGGCGAAGTCGTGCTTGTAGACGTGGTTTTCCTCGTCCGCCGGCGTGAGGACTTCCGACTCGTCGATGAAGTCCACCTTCAGGGCCTCGAGAACGCGCGCCTCGGCGAGGTGCCCGATCCGGCACTTGGCCATGACCGGAATCGAGACCGCTTCCTGGATCTCGCGGATCTTCCCTACCGGGGACATCCGCGCGACTCCCCCGTCGCGGCGGATGTCGGCCGGGACGCGCTCGAGCGCCATGACGGCGGCCGCGCCCGCGGCCTCCGCGATCCGAGCCTGGTCGGCGTTGACGACGTCCATGATGACGCCGCCCTTCAGCATTTCGGCGAGCCCGACTTTCAACCGGAAAGATTCTGCGCTGCTCATTGAACGTCCTTCCTCTCTGGATTGAGTTCCAGGTTCCAGGTTCCACGTTCAAGGAAGCCAATGCCACATGGAACCTGGAACATGGAACTTGGAACCGCTCTCACCTACACCACCGGCGCGGCCATGACCGCGCCGGACCTCGACTGCACTTCCCTCACCGCTTCGCCCACGCGGGCGATTCCCCTCTCGATGTCGCGCCGCTCGACGCGCGAGACGGAGAGCCGGACGTTCGCCCGGTCCTCCCCTTTCGGATCGAAATCCGACCCGGGCGCGACCGCGACTCCCCGGTCGGCGGCGGCCTCGGCCACGCGGCGACCCGAAACTCCCTCCGGAAGGTGGAGCCAGAAGAGCGGGTTGGAGCCCTCGCCTCCCCACCACGACACGCCCGGCAGATGCTCGCGCAGGGCCGCCGACGCCGCCGCGGCGCGCAGCGCCACTTCCTCGGCGCGGCTTGCCCGGGCCTTGCGGTCCGCGCCCGCGCGCAGGAACGCGGCCACCGCTGCCTGCAGCGGCACGGGAGTCTGGAAGTCCGCCGCCTTCTTGATCCGGGCGAGCTGCTCGATGACCGGCCGCGCCGCGGCGATCCAGCCGATCCGGAAGCCCGGCACGAGGTCCTTCGAGAGCGTTCCGAGCCAGACCGTCCGCTCGACGTTTCGCGCGGCCAGCGGGACGCGGCCGGGCTCGGGCTCCTCGTAGCCGTCCTCGATGACGAGCGCCCCGGACGACAGGGCCGCCTCGAGCAACGCCTCGCGCCTTTCGTTCGTCGTCGTGATGCCTGTGGGGTTCTGGCGTTCCGGCATGACGTAGACGAGCTTCGTGCGCCGGCTGAGGAGCGGGCGCGGATCGGGCCCCTCCGCGTCCATGGGAAGCGGCAGGACCGCGACGCCGGCCAGGCGCGCCAGCGTGAGCGCGCCCGAATACGTCGGCGACTCGGCCGCGATCGTGTCCTCGGGATCGGTGAACGTCCGGAAGAGAAGATCGAGCCCCTGCTGCGCGCCGCTGACGACCAGGATCTCCTCGGCCGACCGGAGGACGCCGATTTCCGCGAGGCGCCGGGAGATTTCGCCGCGCAGCTCCTCGAGGCCGAGCGGGGCCGCGTACTGCCAGAGGTCCCGGCGGCGGCTCCACGTGTACGAGAGCGTGCGGGTGAACTCCTCGAGGGGAAAGAAACGCTCGTCGGGAGCCAGGCGCGAGAAATCGGCCACGAGCGGCGCCGCCACGGGCCGGGCCGTCTCTTCCGGCAGATCGCCGGCCCGGCGCGAGATGAGGTCGTCGAGGCGGAACTGTGCGGCGCTGGCGCGGCCCCGGACCACCGTGCCGCTGCCCACGCGGCCGGCAACGAGGCCGTTCTCCTGCAGGCGCCTGTACGCGGCCTGGACGGTGCCACGATTGATTCCGAGAACGGAGGCGAGCTCGCGCGTGGTGGGAAGCCGGGAGTTTTCCGAGAGCATGCCGCCGGCAATCCAGCGTTCGATCGCCTCGTAGACCTGGTCGGAGAGGGGCAAATCTGCCGCTCGATTCAGGCTGATCTGCGCAAAATCCAATTGGCCGGCCATCAAGCCAATTGTACCGGAGCCATCTGCTGTCTGCCAAGCCCCGGCAATATCGCTACATATTAGCTGTAATAAATATATGTATTGTCAGCGAGTTGTCAGTAATCTACGGTAGAATTTTTTATGCCCCGTGCTTGCGGAGCTCGTCTTCCATCGCCCTGGAGAACTGGAACTCGCGCTCGGTCTCCGAAAGATTCTTCCTCTTGGCCAGCGCGGCCCGCACCTTCTCCTCGAACCCGTCGAGCTCGGCGTAGCTGTCGGTCAGCTCGCGGACGACGGCCCGGCGAGCCGTCTCGTCGTCCGCTTTCTGCTCGAGGTTGCGGTTGTCCTTGAGGGACTTCAGGACCACCCGGGAGAGGTAGAGGATCCTGTCGGCCGAAACCTTCACGACGGCCTTCCCGCCCGCAAGTCATCGGAGAACGGATGTCGGATCAGCTGCTCGAGGACGGCGGCGGGCATCGCCGCGACGTCGGCGCCCATCAGAGCCGCGTCGAGCACGTGGATCGGATTGCGCGCCTCCGCCACCAGGATCTGGGTCTGGAATCCGTAGTTGTCGTAAACCCGGATGATCTGCTCGACCAGGTCCATGCCGATCGTGCCCGAGTCGTCGATCGAGCCCACGGCCGGAGCGACGTAGCCCACGTTGGCCTTGCCCGCGATGAGGGCCTGCGCGGCCGAGTAGCAGCCGGCAGCGCAGGTGGCGATCTGGTCCTGGGCGAAGAGCCGCGCCACGCGCATGCCCTCGGGTTTGAGCGGCAGGCGCACGATGATGTCCTTGCCGAGCTTGGCGAGCTCGCGCCCTTCCTTGTACATCCCCTTCGGATCGTCGGATCCGGTCTCGACGAGCACCGGCCCGTCCGTCAGCGAGGCAAGCTCGCGGACGGCCTTGCGGTAGTCGACGCCCGAGGCCTCCGCGCTCGCCAGGGAGAGCCAGACACCGTCGAGAAGCCCCAGATCCCGGATCCGCCGGGCCTCGTCCACGCTCGCGCTGTCCAGGAAAAATCGCATGAGGGGCGGATTCTATATCCGGCGGGAGGGGAGATACGGGATGCGGGAGGCGGGTTACGGGTTACGGGATGGGGGAGGGTTGGCGGACGGAGCGGCTACTGCTCGTCGTCCTCCTCGTCGTCGTCGGCCAGGAAATTCGATTCGGCGCTCTTCGACTTGCCCCCCGACTTCGGGCCCCGCGCGGGGGCGGCCCTCTCCTCGGGCGCCACGGGCAACGCGGCCTGGGCCTCGTCCTCGGCCTCGTCGGGCTCGGCGAGCTTGGCGATGCCGACTACGCGGTCGCCCTCCTCGAGCTGGATGACGCGCACGCCCTGAGCGGCGCGCCCGGTCTCCCGGATGTCCTTGACCTTCATCCGGATGAGCTGGCCGCGCTCGGTGATGAGCAGCAACTGGTCCACGTCGGTTACGGACTTGATGCCGACGACGGCGCCGTTTTTCTCGGTCACCTTGACGTTGATCACGCCCGAGCCGCCGCGGCCCTGGAACCGGTACTCGGTGACCTCGGAGCGCTTTCCGTAGCCGAGCTCGGTCACGGAAAGCAGGTGCGCCTTCTCGTCGACGACGTCCATCTCGACGACCTCGTCGTTGTCCTTCTTGAGCGAGACGCCGATGACGCCGGTGGTGTCCCGGCCCATCGGGCGGACGTCCTTTTCGGAGAAGCGGATGCCCATGCCCTGGCGCGTGCCGATGAAGATCTGGTCCTCGCCGGCCGTGATCCGGACCGAGAGCAGCGAATCGCCCTCCTCGAGGTTGATCGCGATGATCCCGCCCTGGCGCACGTTCGAGTAGGCCGAAAGCGCCGTCTTCTTGACGAGGCCGTTGCGGGTCGCGAAGACCAGGTAGCGGTCCTCGGGGAAATCCTTCGTGGCGGCCATGGCGACGATCCGCTCGTTCGGGCCGAGCGTGAGCAGGTTCACGATGGCCTTGCCGCGCGTGGCGGGTCCGAGCTGCGGCAGGTCGTAGACCTTGATCCAGTGCATGCGGCCGCGCGACGTGAAGGCGAGCACGTAGGCGTGCGTCGAGGCGACGAACAGGTGCTCGACGAGATCCTCTTCCTTCGTCGTGGCGCCGATGCGGCCCTTGCCGCCGCGGCGCTGGGCGCGGTAGAGCGACAGGGGAGAGCGCTTGATGTAGCCGCCGCGGGACACGGTGATGACCATGTCCTCCTCGACGATCAGGTCCTCGATGTCGATGTCCGAGGCCTCGGCCACGATCTCCGTGCGCCGCTCGTCGCCGAACTGCTTCTTGATCGCCTGGAGCTCGTCCACGATGATCTCGAGGACGAGCGCCTCGGAGCCCAGGATCTCGCGCAGCCGCGCGATCAGGGCGAGGACTTCCTTGAACTCGGCCACGATCTTCTCGCGCTCGAGCCCCGTCAGGCGGTGCAGGCGCATGTCCAGGATCGCCTGGGCCTGGATGTCGTCGAGCTTCAGGACCTGGGAGCCCTTGCCCTTGTCGGCGCCGTCCCCGAGAGCCGCCCCGATGAACTTCTCGAGGGCGGCGCGGGTCATGGAGACCTCGGCCGTCAGGCGCTCCTTGGCCTCCCTGGGGTCTTTCGAGGAGCGGATGATCTTGATCACGAGGTCGAGGTTCGCGAGCGCCAGGGCGAGGCCCCGCAGCAGGTGGGCCCGTTCCTCGGCCTTCTTCAGGTCGAACTGCGTGCGCCGGATGACGACCGTCTTGCGGTGGTCCACGAAGTGGCGCAGCAGGTCGTGGAGCGGCAGGACCCGCGGCTGGTTCTCGACGATCGCGAGGAAGATGATCCCGAACGACGACTGCATCGGGGTCAGCGCGTAGAGCTTGTTGAGGACGACCTGGGCGTTCTCCCCGCGCTTCAGCTCGACGACGATCCGCATGCCCTCGCGGTTGGATTCGTCGCGCAGGTCGGCGACGCCGTCGATCTTCTTCTCGTTGACGAGCTCGGCGATCCGCTCGATCAGCTTCGCCTTGTTGACCTGGTACGGGATCTCGGTGACGACGATGGATTCCTTGTCGCCGCGGGCCGCCTTCTCGATGACCGCGCGGGCCCGCACCTGGACGGTGCCGCGCCCGGTCTTGTAGGCGTCCCGGATCCCC
Source organism: uncultured Acidobacteriota bacterium (assembly GCA_963710945.1). Classification (GTDB taxonomy): domain Bacteria; phylum Acidobacteriota; class Thermoanaerobaculia; order UBA5066; family Gp7-AA6; genus DAHUXD01. Next base: position 78,056 of record CAVQCH010000005.1, on the reverse strand, counting down.
TGGGCGCCGTGGATGAAGGCGCCGGTGGGGAAGTCGGGGCCCGGAAGCTTGCGCATCAGGGCCCCGAGCGTCGCGTCGGGGTGCTTGATGAGCTCGATCGTCGCGTCGATGACCTCGGAGAGGTTGTGCGGCGGGATGTTGGTGGCCATGCCGACCGCGATGCCGGTCGAGCCGTTGACGAGCAGGTTCGGGAACTTGGCCGGCAGCACCATCGGCTCGACGAGCGAGCCGTCGTAGTTCGGCGTCCAGTCCACCGTCTCCTTGTCGATGTCCTCGCCGAGCAGCTCCGCCGACAGCCGCGTCAGGCGCACCTCGGTGTAGCGCATGGCCGCGGCGTTGTCGCCGTCGACCGAGCCAAAGTTGCCCTGGCCGTCGACGAGCGGGTAGCGCAGCGAGAAGTCCTGCGCCATGCGCACGACCGAGTCGTAGACGGCGCTTTCCCCGTGCGGGTGGTACTTGCCGAGGACGTCACCGACGATGCGCGCGGACTTGCGGTACGGCTTGTTGTGCAGGTTGCCCTGCTCCCACATGCCGTAGAGGCAGCGGCGGTGAACGGGCTTCAAGCCGTCGCGGACGTCCGGCAGCGCCCGCCCGATGATGACGGACATGGCGTAGTCGAGGTACGAGCGGCGGACCTCGTCCTCGATCGTGACGGGGACCCGTTCGTCGGGAGTCAGGAGGTTGGTGGTCATGCGTCGATGTCGGATTGTCGGGTTGTCGGACCTCGGATTTGCCGGGAATCCGAATTCCGAACTTGCCTCGACTCTAAATATCCAGATTTCGCACGTTCAAGCGCGTTCTGCTCGATGAACTCGCGCCGCGGCTCGACGGCATCGCCCATCAGGATCGAGAAGACCTCGTTGGCTTCGACGGCATCCTCGACGGCGACCTGGAGGAGCCGGCGCGTTTCCGGGTTCATGGTCGTGTCCCAGAGCTGCTCGGGGTTCATCTCGCCGAGGCCCTTGTACCGGTTGATCAAAAGGCCCTTCTTGGCCGACTCGTAGATCGCGTCCACGACGGCCGGCAGCGTCTCGTGCTTCTCGGTCTCGGCGCTGCGCGTGACGATGTAGGGGCCGTCGAGAAATCCGCCGATCGCCTTGGCCGTCTCCCGGATGCGGCGGTACTCGAAGGCGGCGACGAAGTCCGCGTCGATGCGCGCGTTCTTCGGCACGCCGTTGACCCGGCGGGAGATCTCGAGCGCCCAGCCCGAATGCTCCTCGTCGGCGACGACCTCGGCCTTGTCCACGCCGAAGGCGCGCACGGCTCTGGCGAGATCCTCGAGCTTCTTCTTCTCGGCGAAGTCGGCCTTGGCCGTCATCCCGCGGTCGATCAGGGCGCGCAGGAGGCCTTCCGGGATCCCGCGATGGCCGAGCTTGGCGACGTGGGTCCGGTACTCTTCCATCTTCTCGAGGAGGTTCGCGAGCCTGGTGCCGGAGACCGTCGTCCCCGACATCTCCGACGTCAGCGAGCGGTCTTCCCCGAGGCGGCCGAGGAGGAACTTCGACATCTCCTTCTCGTCCTTCAGGTACGTCTCCTTCTTGCCCTCGGCCACCTTGTAGAGCGGCGGCTGCGCGATGTAGAGGAAACCCTTCTCGATGATCGCGGCCATGTGGCGGAAGAAGAACGTCAGCAGAAGCGTGCGGATGTGCGAGCCGTCCACGTCGGCGTCGGTCATGATGATGATCTTGTGGTACCGGATCTTCTCGGCGTCGAAGTCCGTCGAGATGCCGGCGCCCAGGGCCGTGATCAGCGTCCGGATCTCGGCGGAGGCGAGCATCTTGTCCAGGCGGGCCTTCTCGACGTTCAGGATCTTGCCGCGCAGCGGCAGGATCGCCTGCGAGCGCCGGTCCCGGCCCATCTTGGCCGAGCCGCCGGCCGAGTCGCCCTCGACGATGAAGATCTCGGAGAACGCGGGGTCCTTCTCCTGGCAGTCGGCGAGCTTGCCCGGCAGGGCGCCGGAGTCGAGGGCGCCCTTGCGCCGCACGAGCTCGCGCGCCTTGCGGGCGGCCTCGCGCGCCCGGGCGGACTCGACGATCTTCTCGACGATCTTGCGCCCGACGCGCGGGTTCTCCTCGAGGTACGAGCCGAGCTTCTCGTAGACGACCTGCTGGACCCACGTCTTGACCTCGGAGGAGACGAGCTTGTCCTTGGTCTGGGACGAGAACTTCGGGTCGCGAACCTTGACCGAGATGACGGCCGTCAGCCCCTCGCGGCAGTCGTCGCCCGAGAGCGTCGTTTCCTTCAGGGCCTTCGTCAGCCCGTTCTGCTCGGCGTACCTCTGGATCGCGCGCGTCAGCGCGGTCTTGTAACCCTCGACGTGCGTGCCGCCGTCGCGGTTGTTGATCGTGTTCGTGAAGGAGAAGAGCGTCTCGGCGTAGCCCTCGTTCCACTGGAGGGCGACCTCGACGCGTTCCTTGTCGGCGTCGCGCTTGGGGTCGCCGGTGCCGTTCTTGACGTCCTGGAAGAAGATGACCTTGTCGTGGATCGGCTGCTTCGCCTTGTTCAGGTGCTCGACGAAGGACCGGATGCCGCCCTCGTAGGCGAAATCGTGCTTCTTGTCGGTGCGCTCGTCGTGGATCGAGATCTTGACGCCCGGGTTCAGGAACGACAGCTCGCGCAGGCGCTGCGAGAGGCTGTCGAAGTGGAACTCCGTGACCGAGAAGATCTCCGGGTCGGGCCAGAAGGTGACCTTGGTGCCCGTTTTCTTCGACGTGCCGACGGCCTTGATCGGGGCGACGGGACGGCCTCTTTCGTAGGCCTGCTGCCAGACCTTACCCTCGCGCAGGACCTCGACATCGAGACGCTTGGAGAGCGCGTTGACGACCGAGACGCCCACGCCGTGAAGGCCGCCGGAGACCTTGTACGAGTTGTCGTCGAACTTCCCGCCCGAGTGCAGGTCCGTCATGATGATCTCGAGCGTCTCGCGCTTGTGCTCCTTGTGCATCCCGACCGGGATGCCGCGGCCGTTGTCCTCGACCGTGACGGAGTTGTCGGCGTGGATCGTGACGCCGCAGAAGTCGGCGTGGCCGACCTGGGCCTCGTCGATCGCGTTGTCCACGAGCTCGAAGACCATGTGGTGCAGGCCCGAGAGGTCGTCCGTGTCCCCGATGTACATGCCGGGGCGCTTGCGGACGGCCTCGAGGCCCTTCAGCAGCTTGATCGAATCGGTGGTGTAGGCCGTACTCATCGCATTCCCTGTCCGCCGCCCACGGCATAGAGCGCCGGCGGCGACCCGATTCGCGAGACCCGGCCGGCGCGCACCTCGTAGACGGCCGAGGCCCGCCCGGCCCATCGCGCCGGCGCCGTCGCGGTCGTCAGGACGACCGCGGCCCCGCGGGGCAGCGCCTCGAAGAATTGCTCGGCCGACGCCTCCGAGAGGTTGGCGTCGAAGTCATCCGCGCCGAAGAGCGGCGCCTCCGCGGCGATCCGCGCGACGGCCCGCCACTCGGCGAGCTTGGCGAGGGCGACCGCGCGGGCGATCTCGCCCGACGACGCCTCGGCCGAGAGCGCGCGGCCGCGCCGGGTGAAGACGAGATCGTCGCGGTGCGGCCCCGCCAGCGAGTAGCCTCGCCGCCGCTCGAGCGCGGCGACCCGCTCGAGGGCCTGCCGCAGCGCCTCGGGCGAGGCCGAGCCTCCCGAGTACGCGACCTCGATCGAGCCGTAGTCTGCGCCCGCATCGCGGGCGAGCTCGCGGAAATCCAGTTCCCACTCGGCGAGGGCCGCGATCCGGTGCCGGCGCACAGCCGCTCCCGCCGCGGCGAGCTCCTCGGTCCAGGCGGCGAGCTCGCCGGGGGCCGCCGCCGGCCCGGCCGCTCTCGACCGCGCGAGCAGCGCGTTTCTCTCGCGCAGGGCCGTGGCGTAGCGCGCCAGGTCGTCCCCGGCCGCCGGTTTCATGCCGACGACGAGCCGGTCGAGGAAACGCCGCCGGGCCGCGGGGGAGCCGGCGACGAGGTCCCGGTGCTCGGGCGCGAGAAAGACCGCCGGCGCGAGCTCCGAGATCTCGCGGAATCCCGCGGGCTTGCCGGCCCGCGAGAAGGCGCGCCCTTCCGGCCGCGACCAGGTCACGGCGATTTTCTCCGCGCCGAGGCGGCCGTCGACGGTCCCCTCGATCCCGAAGCGCTCGCCCTCGCGCGCCATGTCGGCGGAAATGGCCCCGCGAAACGAGCGCTGCCCGCAGAGAAGCGCCGCCGCTTCGAGCAGGTTCGTCTTGCCCTGCGCGTTCTCTCCCACGACGAGCGTGACGCCGGTACCGAGGGAAACCGGGTCGGAGGAGAGATTGCGGAAGCCGTGGCTGGTGAGTTCGAAAAGCTGCAAGCGGTCCCTTCGCCCAACGTCAGAGGCGCATCGGCATGACGACGTACATGTAGCGCGACGCGCCTTCGATGCCGCCCTCCGGCTGACACAGGCACTGCGTGTTCTCGTCCTTCAACTCGAGCCGAACGTTCGGGGTCTCGACCTCCTCGAAAAAATCGAGGAGGTATTGCGCGTTCAAGCCGATCGACAGGGGCTCGCCCTCGAACGCGACGTCGAGCGTCTCCGTGCCCTCGCCGAGCTCCTGGCTGGCCGAGGCGACCGTGAGCATGCCCTTCTCGAAGGACAGCTTCACGCCGCGCGAGCGCTCGGAGGAAAAGAGGGAAACGCGGCGGATCGCCGCCTGGCAAGCCGCGGCGGGGGCCGTCGCGACGCGGTCGTTCGTCTTCGAGAGGATCTTCTCGTAGTCGGGGAAGTTGACGTCGAGAAGCCGCGCGATCAGCTGCCGGTTCCCGACGGTGAAGAGCAGATGGTTCTCGGAATGCTTGATCTCGATCCGCGCGTCGGCGCCCCCGTCCATCTTCAGGATCTCCGCGAGCGCCTTCTTCGGGATCAGGACGTTCGGCAGCGTCGCCTTGGCGTCCTCCTTGGGAAAGTCGATGAGCGCCAGGCGGTGACCGTCGGTAGCCACGAGCTCGAATTCCTTGCCCTTGTCCTTGAGGAGGGCGCCCATCAGCTGGAAGCGGGTCTCCTCGGCCGAAACTGCGTATAAAACCTTACGGGTCAGTCGTTTCCATAAATCCAAGGGGAACGAAACCCCCTTCTTCGCCTCGACCTTCGGCACCGTCGGAAAGTCCTCCGCCGGCTGGGCCACGAGCCGGAAGCTCGACCTCTGGCAGGTCACCCCCAGGTAGTGGTTTTCCATGAGCTTCAGAGCGACGTCGGCCTCGGGAAGGTTGCGGATGAGGTCGAAGAGCTTCCGGGCCGGAACCGTGACGCTGCCCGGCCGCGTGACCTTCGCGTCCGCCTGGGAGAGGAGCGTCAGGTCGAGATCCGTCGAGGTGAAGCCGAGGTGTCCGTCGGCGGCCTTGAGGAGGATGTTCGAGAGGATGGGAATCGTGTTTTTTCTCTCCACGACTCCCTGCATGAGCGTGAGCTCATTCAGGAAATCCCCGCGCTTGACCGTCAATTCCATGGGGAGTTACTACCTCCGAACAGGAAAAAAAGTCTATCACATTTAGCCGTATTCGTAGGGACGATCAAGAAGAGCGTGCATTGAAAAAAGCCAATAAAAACGGGGTCAAAATAGATACCCCGTCTGTGGATCGCGCCCGGAGTTGTCCACAGTCGCACGCGTCGCGAGAAGGCTCGGGGCCGGTGCGGAAAAGGGCGCGGAGGAAAAGTTGGGCGAACCGCGCGGACGTCAACGGTACGGCTGCAGGAACCCGTCGACGACCCTGCGGAAATCCGCGTCGTCCTCGAGCATCCGCTCGATCTTCTCGACCGAATGCATGACCGTCGAGTGGTGCTTGTCGTTGAAGAGGCGGCCGATCTCGGGGTACGAGAGCGGCGTGAGCTTGCGGCAGAGGTACATGGCTACCTGGCGCGGGAAGGCCACGGGTTTGGCGTTCGACTTGGCCTTCATGTCGGAGACGCGCAGGCCGTAGTGGGAGGCCACCGTCTTCAGGATCTCGGAGGGGACCGCCCGTTCGCCCTCGTTGCCGACGATGTCGCGCAGGGTCTCCCGGGCCAGTTCGACCGTGAGGGGCTTGCCCGTCAGGGACGAGAACGCGATGACGCGGTTCAAGCGGCCTTCGAGCTCCCGGACGTTCGACTTGACCGTCCCGGCGATGAACATCGCCACGTCGTTGGGGACCTCGGCCCTCTCGGCGGCGGCCTTCTTGCGGATGATCGCGACCTTCATCTCGAGGTCCGGCGGCTGGATGTCGGCGATGAGGCCCCATTCGAACCGGGAGCGCAGGCGCTCCTCGAGCGTCGGGATCTCCTTCGGCAGCGCGTCGGAGGTGACGACGATCTGCTTCTGCGCGTCGTGAAGCGCGTTGAACGTGTGGAAGAACTCCTCCTGGGTCGAGTCCTTGCCGGCGATGAACTGCACGTCGTCCATCAGGAGCACGTCGAGCTCGCGGTAGCGGCGCTTGAACTCGTGCATGCGCTCGAAGCGAAGGGCGTTGATGAGGTCGTTCAGAAAACGCTCGGCCGAGAGGTAGAGAACGCGCGCGTCGGGATTGCGGCGGAGCACTTCCTGGGCGATGGCGTGCATCAGGTGCGTCTTGCCGAGTCCGACGCCGCCGTACAGGAAGAGCGGGTTGTACGAGCGGGAAGGGGACTCGGCGACGGCGCGCGCCGCGGCGTGCGCGAACTGATTGGAGGAGCCGACGACGAAATTCTCGAACGAGAAGCGGGGATTGGCGGCGATGGCGTGCGGCCCGCTCGCGGATCCCGGCGCCGCGCTCGGGGCCGGCCCCGGCGGTTGCTCCCCTCCGGCCACGTCGAACCGGATCTCGATCTGCGGAAAGCCCGCGCCCGAAGCGCTCCGGGCGAGAAGCTCGCCGTGGCGCGACTCGATCCAGTCGGCGAAGACCCGCGACGGAACCGAGATCGTCAGGACACCCGCGCCGGCCGAGGCGTCGAAAGACAGCTGGCGGGTGGGCCCGAACCAGGTCTTCAGCTCCTTCGGATCGAGCTTCCCCTCGATCTGCTTGAGGATGGACGGCCAGATCTCGGTCATTGTCGAGGCCGGTTTTCCGCAGGTTTTCCACAGCTGTGGAACGCCGTCGGGTACCCGGGGGGCGGGAGTATATGCCTTCTATCGCGCGATGCGAGATACGAGATTCGGGATGCGGGATTTGGAGATCCGCGCTCGCCTGGATCCCGCGCCCCGCATCCCGCATCGCGCTTCAAGGAGTTCCTTGACTTCTGGTCCCTCCGAACCTAGGATTCCCCCTCTTTTATGAAGCGCACTTACCAGCCCAACAACCGGCGCCGGCGGCGCACTCACGGCTTCCTCGTCCGGATGCGCACGCGCTCGGGTCGCGCCGTCATCTCGGCCCGCCGCCGCAAAGGGCGCAAAAGACTCACGGTCTGAACTTTGGGCCCGGCCGTCACGGAGACGTTCTCCCGGGACGACCGCCTCCGAAAACGTAGGGAATTCGAAGAGTGCTACGCCGCCGGGGTGCGCGTTTCCGGAAGACACATCCAGGTCTTTCTCCTGTCGGGAGCTCCCGGCGCCGTGCGACCGCGTCTCGGGATCTCGGTCTCCCGTCGGGTCGGATCGGCCGTGACGCGCAACCGGGTACGGCGTCGCCTGCGGGAGATCTTCCGGCGCACCCGCACGATCTTCGGCGGCGCCGCGCTGTCGGTCGTCGTCAACGCGCGGCCCTCCGCGGCGCAGGCCTCCTTCGAAGAGCTCTCGGCGGACTACGCCTCGGGGGTCACCCGGGCGATGTCGCGGCTGCCGCGCCGATGAACGCGGGCGCGCGCGGCGCCGTCTTCCTCCTCGACCTCTACAAGCGCTTCCTGTCGCCGATCCTGCCTCGGGCCTGCCGCTTCGAGCCGACGTGCTCGGCGTACGCCCGCGAGGCGATCGTCCGGCACGGCCTCGCGCGGGGCGCGGGCCTGGCGCTGCGGCGGCTCTCGCGCTGCCATCCGTTCCACAAGGGCGGACTGGATCCGGTGCCCTGAGCCGATGGAAAAGCGCCTCCTTCTCGCCGCCGGCCTCTCGCTCGTGATCCTCCTCGCCTGGGAGCGTCTGGGCCCGAAGCCCGTGCGGACGCCGCCGTCCGTCGCGCCGACACCGGCAGCCGCGGCCACCATTGCGCCTGCCGCAACGGCGACGGCAGCGTCGGCGCCGAGTCCCGGCGCGCCCGCGGCGGCCGCGTCCGCGCTGCCCGCGCCCGAGAGCGCCGCCGCGGAGACGTCGGCGGTGGTCGAGAACGACGTCCTCAAAGCCACGTTCTCCAACCGCGGCGCCGTGCTGACGTCGCTGGTGCTCAAAGGACACTTCGACGAGCAGAAGAAACCGCTCGAGCTCGTCCGCGCCCTGCCGCCGGAGCTGCCCAGACCCCTCGGCCTCGACTTCGGCGCGGACGCCGCGGCGACGAAGAAGGTCGGCGAGGCGCTCTTCGTCGTCGAGCGCGAGTCCGACCAGGTCGTGCGCCTGCGCTACACCGACGCGGCGCTCTCGGTGGTCAAGGAGATCCGCCTCGGCAAGGGATATCTCTTCGACCTGCGCGTCGCGGTCACGGGCCCCGCGTACAGCGTGCTCGTCGGGCCGGGCCTGCGCAACCCCACCGACTCGGAGCGCGGGTCGCGCTACGTGATGGCCGCCACGGCGGTGGCGGCGACGGCCGACGGCATGAAGACGGTCAGCGCCGAGAAGGCCTCGGACAAGAACGCATGGAGCATCCCGGCCCGCGGCTTTGCCGGCCTCGAGGACAACTATTTCCTCGAGGTCCTCGTCCCGCGAGCGCCGACGTCGGCGCGCCCCTTCACCTTCTCCGTGCCGCGGCCCGAGGGCAAGCCCTTCGCGGAGATCGCGACCGGCATCGCGGGCAACGGCACGTTCGAGGCCTCGGCGTACTTCGGGCCCAAGGACGTCGCGATCCTCGAGAGCTACAACCTCGGCCTCGAACGGACCGTGGACTTCGGCTGGTACGGCGTCCTCGCGCGGCCGCTCCTGTGGCTGCTGAAGAAGACGCAGGGGTTCGTCGGCAACTGGGGCCTGGCGATCCTCGTCGTGACGTTTCTCATCCGCCTGCTGCTCTTTCCCCTGACGGCCAAGAGCTACGTCTCGATGAAGAAGATGCAGAAGCTCTCGCCGAAGATGAACGCGATCCGGGACAAGTACAAGAAGGCGAAATCCGACGCCGCGCAGCGGCAGAAGATGAACGAGGAGCTGATGAAGCTCTACCAGGCGGAGGGCTACAACCCGATGAGCGGGTGCCTGCCGATCCTCCTGCAGCTGCCGATCCTCGTCGCCTTCTACAACGTGCTGTCGCGCTCGATCGAGCTGCGCCACGCGCCGTTCTTCCTGTGGATCAAGGACCTTTCGGCCATCGACACGACGTACGTCCTCGTCATCCTGATGATCATCTCGATGTACGTCCAGCAGGCGATGACGCCGTCGACGATGGACCCGGCGCAGAAAAAGGTCTTCATGTTCATGCCGGTGCTGTGGGGCTTCTTCCTGAAGGACATGCCCTCGGGCCTGGTGCTGTACTGGCTGTTTTCGAACCTGCTGACCATCGTGCAGCAGCTCGTGATGAACCGAATCGTGAAGGAGGACGACTCGACGCCGCCGGGCAAGGGCGCCAAAGCGCTCAAGCAGGCGCGCGCCTGAAGTCGAAGCAATAGGCATGCGATACGAAGCCAAGACACTCGAAGACGCCGTCGCCGGCGCCGCCCGGGCGCTCGACCGGCCCGCCGCGGAGCTGAAGTACACCGTCATCCGCGACGAGAAGGCCTTCTGGGGCGGCCGCGTCGTGGAGATCGAAGTGGAGGAGCCGGCGGGCGCGGCCAGGGACGCGCGCATCCGGCACGAGGCCGAGGAGGCCGTGGCCGCCTTCGGCGCGGCCCCCGCCCCGGCGCCCGCTCCGGCTGCCTCGGCGCCCGCGCGCGAGCCGGCGCCGGCCGGCGCTACGGATGCCGATGCCGTCGCGGCCGTCGAGGCCACGCTGACCGAGCTTCTTTCGGCCGCCGGGCTGCTCGTCGAAACGCGGCGCCGCGAGGCGGCGGGCGAAGAGATGCTCTTCGAGCTCTTCGGCGACGACGTCGAGCCCCTTCTCGCGAACAAGGGCGAGGGCCTGACGGGCCTCGAGGTCCTGGTCGGGAGAATCGCCTCCAAGCGCGTGGGCCAGCCGGTGCACCCGCGGCTCGACGCCGAGGGATTCCGCGCGCACCGCAAGGAAGCGCTCGAAGAGCTCGCCCAGACTTCCGCCGAGGAGGTCCGGCGCACGCGCCGGCCGCAGCTTCTGCCCCCGCTCGCGCCGTGGGAGCGCCGCCTCGTCCATCTCGCGCTCTCCGAGGACCCGGAGCTCGAGACCGAGAGCGAGGGAGACGGGTTCCTGAAACGCGTGGAGGTTCGCCTCAAGGGTCGGTAGAGGCGCGCCGTGATGCGCGCCCACGGGTCTTTCCTCGACACGATCGTCGCCCTGGCGACCCCCGCGGGGCGTTCGGCGATCGCGCTCGTGCGCCTCTCGGGATCCGCCGCCGCGCAGGTCCTCGGGCGGCTTTCGCCCGGAATGCCGGCGCCGCCGCCGCGGCGGCCGCAGCTCGTTCCATTCGTCGACTCGTCCGCGCGGCCGATCGACACCGGCCTCGCGACGTTTTTTCCGGCGCCCGGATCGGCGACGGGGGAGGACGTCGTCGAAATCTCGATCCACGGCAGCCCGATCGCCGTCGAGCGCCTGCTCGCCGCGGCGATGGAGGCGGGCGCGCGCCCGGCCCGGCCGGGGGAGTTCACCGAGCGCGCGTTTCGGTCGGGCAAGATCGACCTCGTGCGGGCAGAGGCCGTCCGGGATCTGATCGAGGCGCGCACGCCCGCCGCGGCACGCGTCTCGGCCGGACGCCTGGCCGGCGCGGTATCCGAACGGATCGGCCGCGTGCGCGAGGATCTCGTCTCGGCGGCGGCCGGCCTGGCCGCGGCGATCGATTTCTCCGAGGACGTGGGCGAGGCCCTCGATCCTCGCGTCGGGGGGCATCTGGCCGCCGCCCGGGAAGCGCTCGATCGGCTGGCGTCCACGGCCGAAACGGGAAGGCTCCTGTCGCACGGCTGCCGCGTGGCGATTCTCGGGCGGCCGAACGCCGGCAAGTCGACGCTCTTCAACGCGCTGCTCGGGACGGAACGGGCCATCGTCACCGAGATACCGGGCACGACGCGCGACGCGCTCGAGGGGACGATCGACGTCGCGGGCATCCCGGTCACGCTCGTGGATACGGCGGGGCTGCGCCAGACGGGCGATCCCGTCGAGTCGATCGGCGTGCGCCGCGCGCGCGAGGAAGGCGAGCGGGCCGACGCCGTTCTCTACGTGTTCGACGCCTCGGACGGCCCGAACGCCGAGGACGCGATTGAGCTCGAACGGACGTCCGGCCGCCCGCGGGTCGTCGCGGCGAACAAGGCCGATCGCCTCGTCGCCGGCCGGCCGGCGTTGCCCGCGGAGGCGGTCCTCGTCTGCGGCCTCGCGCCCGACGCCGGCGAGCGGCTCGCCGCCGCGCTCGCGGACGCCATCGCCGCGGGCGTTTCCACCGAGACCACTTCCGAGATCCTCGGCTCGCTGCGCCAGCGCGACCTCGTCCTGCGCGCGCGGTCCGCGGCAGCGGCCGCGATCGACGCGCTCGACCGGGGAGACTCCCCCGAGTACGCTGCCACGCACTGCGACGCGGCCCTCGACGCGCTGGCCGACCTGGTGGGGGAGACCACCGCGGACGACGTGCTCGCGAAGCTCTTCGCGACGTTCTGCATCGGGAAGTAGCCGGGGCGCCCGGCGCCGGCTCCCCGACGATAAACTCTGCGGCACGCGACCATGAAGTTCGACGTCCTCATCATCGGAGGCGGACACGCGGGCATCGAGGCCGCGCACGCCGCCGCGCGCATGGGAAGGCGTACCGCGCTGCTGACGGGATCGCTGCCGGCCATCGGACGCATGTCCTGCAATCCGGCCATCGGCGGCCTCGCCAAGGGCCAGCTCGTGCGCGAGATCGACGCGCTCGGGGGCGTCATGGGCGAGCTCGCCGACGCAGCGGGGATCCAGTTCCGCATCCTCAACCGGTCGCGGGGCCCGGCCGTCTGGGGTCCGCGCGCGCAGTGCGACCGCGCGATGTACGCGCGCCTGGCGCGGGAGCGTCTCTCGCGGACGGCGAATCTCGTGCTGCTCGAGGGGATGGCCGAAGATCTCGTCGAGCGCGGCGGCCGCGTCGCGGGCGCCTCGACCGCCGCCGGCGAAACGATCGAGGCGAAGGCCGTCGTCGTCACCGCCGGCACGTTCCTGAACGGCCTGATGCACACGGGCGAGAGAAGGACAGAGGGCGGGCGTGTCGGGGAGGCCGCGGCAAAAGGGCTCTCCGCGGCGCTCGCGCGCCTCGGGCTGCGTCTCGGCCGCTTCAAGACGGGCACGCCGCCGCGCCTGCATCGCGACTCGATCGACTACGCCGCCTGCGCGCCGCAGGAGGGCGACGATCCGCCGGTCCCGTTCTCGTTCCGGACGGCGCGGCTGCCCGAGCGCCAGGCGCGCTGCTGGCTGACGGCGACCAACGAGCGCGTGCACGCGCTCATCCGCGACAACCTCCATCGCAGTCCGATGTACTCGGGCCAGATCCACGGCGTCGGCCCGCGCTACTGCCCCTCGGTCGAGGACAAGGTGGTGCGCTTTGCCGAAAAGGACCGCCACACGCTCTTTCTCGAGCCCGACGGCTGGGAGTCGGAGGAGATCTACGTCAACGGTCTTTCGACGTCGCTTCCCGAAGACGTGCAGCGCGCGGTTCTCGCCGCGATTCCCGCGCTCGCGCGGGCGCGGATGATCCGGCCCGGCTACGCCGTCGAGTACGATTTCGTCTTTCCCGACCAGCTGCGTCTTTCGCTCGAGACGCTGACCGTGCCCGGACTCTTTCTCGCGGGCCAGATCAACGGCACCTCCGGATACGAGGAGGCCGCGGCCCAGGGACTTCTCGCGGGCGTCAACGCGGCCCTCGCGGTCTCGGGCGAGGAGCCCTTCGTGCTCGAGCGCTCCGAGGCGTACGCCGCCGTCATGGTGGACGACCTGACGAAGAAGGGCCTCGAGGAGCCGTACCGCCTCTTCACGTCGCGCGCGGAGTACCGCCTGCTTCTCGGTGTCGACACGGTGCTGCCCCGGCTGCTGCCCCACGGACGGCGGCTGGGCCTCATCGGCGAGGCGGACTATTCCGCGGCCAGGCAAAGCGAGAATCGGCTCCAGAAGGCCGAGGCGGCGCTGCGCGAGCGCTCCTACACGCCGAGCGCGCCCACCCGGGCCCAATTCCGCGAGCGCCTCGGAATCGAGCTCGACGCGCCAACCACTGCATTTAAACTATTGCAAAGACAGGACTTAGATGCAAACGCCCTGCGTATGCTCGACTCCGAGCTCTTCGATGGCCTCGATCGCGAGGAGTTCTCTGTTCTCCTCTCGCGCGTCCGCTACGAGGGGTACATCCGCCGCGAGCGCGAGCGTGTCGACATGCTGCGGCCGTTCGAGGCACGCCGAATCCCCGAGGACTTCGCCTACGCGGGCATCCCCGGACTCTCCCACGAAGCGATCGAACAGTGCTCCCGCCGAAAGCCCAGGACGGTAGGAGAAGCGGGGCGCATACCGGGCGTGACGCCCGCAGCGGTCGCGATAATCTCGGTCCATGTCGGCCGCGACCGGGGCTCTGGGGGAACTGTCCGGACCTGAGCGTTTCGAGGAGCTCCTTCAGGCCGCTGCCTCCCCTTTCGGCCTGACGGCCGGCAGCGAAAGCCGGCGAGGCGTTTCGACCTTCCTGGCCGAGCTCGATCGCTGGCGGCGGAAAACCAACCTCACCGGTATCCTCTCGGCGCAGGAGCTCGTGGTCCACGCGCTGGAGTCCATGCTTGGCGCGAAGCTAATTATTCATGGAGCACGGGTTGTAGACATTGGGTCCGGAGCAGGCTTCCCGGGCGTGCCAATCGCGATCGAGCGCCCGGATGTCGCGATCACGCTCGTCGAGCCGCGGGCCAAACGCGCGGCATTCCTGAGGCACGTCGCGAGGCACATTCCCCTGCCAAACGTAGCCGTTTCCGAGCGGCGAATCGAGAAAGTCGGCGGGCAGACCTTCGACGTGGCGACGACGCGGGCCGTGGGCGGATTGTCGAGCTGGCTGGGGGATTCGGCGTTCCTGGCCCCGAATGGCCTGCTGCTCGCCTGGACCACGGACCAGCGCGGTCTGGAGAAGGAGCTCTCAGGGTTTACCCTCGAGGGCACGCTCGAGATACCGGGATCGGATCGCCGGAAGATAGCCTCGTTCCGCAAGCGGCCCTGAGCTCAGCGGGAGCGGTTTCAGAACCCGCGGCCCGCGCGGTGTTCCACGTGGAACATAATGCGCCCCCATGGCTCGAATCATTGCTGTCGCCAATCAGAAGGGCGGCGTCGGTAAAACCACGACCGCGATAAACCTGGCGGCGGCGATGGCAGCCTACGACCAGCGCGTCCTGCTCATAGACCTCGACCCTCAGGCCAACGCGACATCGGGGCTCGGGTTCTCGAAGCGCGAGGAGACGGGAACGATCTACAGCGCCCTTCTCTCGGGCGACGCAGCGCCGACGGTTCGGGAGACGGCCTTTCCGAACCTCTGGCTCGTGCCTTCGGGCCGGGACCTGGTGGGCGCCGAGGTCGAGCTGGTCAATCATCCCGATCGGGAGACCAGGCTGCGTTTTGCCCTCGGCGCGATCCGCGGCAGCTATGACTTCGTGCTGATCGACTGCCCTCCTTCGTTGTCGCTTTTGACGGTCAACGCACTAACGGCGGCCGACTCGGTCCTCGTCCCCATCCAGACGGAGTACTTCGCCCTCGAGGGCCTGACGGAGCTTCTCGAGACCATCGAGCGGGTTCGCGACTCGTTCAACCCCCTGCTTTCGATGGAAGGCATCGTCCTGACGATGTTCGACGAAAGGACCAATCTCGCCCGCCAGGTCGTCGACGACATCCGGCAGCATTTCGGAGACCGGGTGTTCGGGACGGTCATTCCTAGAAACGTCCGCCTGGGAGAGGCGCCGTCCTTCGGCAAGCCGGTGCTCGCGTACGACATCAAGTCGAAGGGCGCCGAGGCGTACCTGGCCCTCGGCCGCGAATTCCTGAAGAGACGGAGGGCCAAATGAACCTCAAGAAGCCGGCGCTGGGCCGGGGCCTGTCGGCCCTCCTGCCCGGAAAAGACGACGTTCCACGTGGAACACCCCGGGATGCAGAGATCGGCCGCCTGACACCCTCGCGATTCCAGCCCCGCCGGGACTTCTCGGAATCCGCTTTGGAGGACCTGGCGCGCTCGATTCGCGAGCAGGGGATCGTGCAACCGATCGTGGTGGTGGCCCGCGGCGACAAGTTCGAGATCGTCGCCGGGGAGCGCCGGTGGAGAGCCGCGGCGCTGGCGGGCCTCGAGCGGGTGCCGATCACGGTGCGGGAAAAGAGCTCGGACAGGGACCTGCTCGAAGCCGCGCTAGTGGAGAACCTGCAGCGCGAGGATCTGAACGTCCTCGAGGCCGCGCACGCCTACGCCCGCCTTCGCGAGGAGTTTTCGCTCACGCAGGAGAAGATCGCCGAAAGAGTCGGCAAGGACCGCGCTACTGTAGCTAACTCTTTACGTATCTTGAAGTTACCAGAGACGGTCCGCGAAAAGATACGTTCGGGCGCGCTCTCTGCGGGCCACGCGAAGGCTCTCGTCGCCCTCGCTTCGACAGACGATCAGGAGACGCTGGCCGAGGAGATCGTCCGGCGCGCCCTGTCCGTGCGCCAGACGGAGAAGCGGGTCGCGAAGCTGGCCGCCGGCGACCGCGTCGTGAAGGAACGCCGCCGCGATCCCTTTACGCGCGACGCGGAGGAAAAGCTCTCGCGCCACCTGCAGACGAAGGTCCGCATCACCCGCCGTCGCCGAGGTGGGAAAATCGAGATCGGATTCGGGTCGGAAGAAGAGCTGATCGGCCTGTACGAACGATTGGCGGGCAAGTAAGGATCTAGAACCTGGAACCTGGAACCTGGAACTCACTCTCGACCAGGAGGCGTCATGAAGTCACGAACCGAAGGCGCGGCGCTCAACGGTTTTCTCGACAAGGGAAGCCATCTTAAGGGCGAGCTCGCATTCGAGGAGACCTTCCGCATCGACGGGAAGTTCGATGGGAAGATCCCGTCGGGCGGCGAGCTGATCCTGGGCGACTCGGCCGAAGTGGACGCGGAGATTCGCGTCGAGCGCCTCTCGATCAACGGCGCGTTGAAGGGAACCGTCCACGCGAGCGAACGCGTCGAGATCCATCCGCGCGCGCGCGTCACCGCGGACATTCACACTCCGGTCCTGAAGATCGAAGAGGGCGCGTTTTTTCAGGGTTCGTGCAGCATGGAGTCGGAACCCTCGGCGAAGCTCGTCGAGATGCCGGCGCCGGCCCGTAACTGATTGTAAACAGGCAGTTTATAGCCGCAGAACTGGAGGCCGGAAACCGGGAGCACGGAATCGGTCGAGCGCTCGCGCCGAATTCGCTTCGCGTCCGCCGTTTTCCGTTTCCCGTTTCCCACCCTCCTGTGCTATTCATCCGCGGTTTCGTTTCTCCGGAAGGCTCTCCATGATCGAAGCGCCCAACGTCAGCAGTCTCTATGTTTTTCTTGCCTTCGGGATCTGCTACTGGATCCTGAAGAAGTACCTTTTTGTCCCGGTCCTCGGGATCCTCGAGGCGCGCGAAAAGGCCGAGGCCGATGCCGAGCGCGCCTATGCCGACAGCATGCGGACGCTCGAGCAGGCCGTCGCGCGCGGCGAGGAGCATCTCGCCCTGGCGCGGCGCGAGGCGCTGAAGACGCGCGAAGACCTGCGGTCCGAGGGCCTGGCACTGCTGAATCAGAAGCTCGCCGAGGCGCATGCGGCCTCCGCCGCGGCCCTCGAGAAGGGAAGCCGCGAGATCGAGGCGCAGGTCTCGGCCTCGTCCCAGCAACTGCCGGAACGTGCCCGCGCCCTGGCGCGGGAGCTCGCCGAAAAGATCCTCGGGCGGAAGCTGGCCGCGTGAGCCCGCTCTGGCTCCTGCCGGCCGCGTTCCCGGCCGCCCTTCTTCTGTCCGAGGAGGGCGAGCATGCGGAGAAATTCCTGGGGCTGCCGGTCTGGATCTGGCAGACCCTGAACCTCGCCCTCTTCCTGGGCGTCCTCTACTACCTGCTCGCAAAGCCCCTGGCCGACGCCTTCCGCAAGCGCCAGGAAGCCATCGAGGCGCGGCGTATCGAGGCCGAGAAGCAGCGCGCGCACGTGCAGCGGCTGGCCTCGGAGTTGAACGAGCGCACCGCCAGAGTCGAGCGCGAGATCGCGGAGATCCGCAAGCAGGGCCGCGCCGACGGGGAAGCGGCCCGCGAGGCGCTCGCCGCGCGCGCCCGCGAGGAAGCCGAACGGGTCGGCAAGGACGCCGGCGAGGAGATCGAGCGCCGCATCCTGGCCGCCAAGGCCGAGCTGCGCCGCGCCGCGGCGGACCTGACGGCGGCCGCGGCCACCGAGACGCTCGCCCGCGAGATCACGCCCGCGGACCGCGAGCGGCTGCTCGCCGACAGCGTCGCGAAGCTCGAGGGTGCCCGATGAGCTCCTTCACGCACCCGTACGCCCGCGCGTTCCTGGAAGCCGCCCCGGCCGGATACGACATCCCGGCCTTCCTCGCGGCCGGCCAGAACATGGCAAGCGCGTTCGCGGCAAACCCGGCGCTGCGCTCGTTTCTGCTGGCGCCGAACGTGCCGCGGGAAGCCAAGAGCAAGACGGTCGCCGCCCTCGCCGGCAAGGCCGGGCTCGACGATTACGGCGCGCGCTTCCTGCAGGTCATGCTGCACAACCACCGGCTCCTCCAGGCGGCGGAGGTGTTCAAGGCCCTGCGCGACCTGTACGACACGAAGCAGAACGTCCTGCGGGTGCACGTGACGGTTCCGGCGCCGCTGACCGACGCCGAGCGCAAGACCGTGGAAGACGCCATTGCCGCGCGCACCGGCATGAACGTGAAGACGCAGATCGAGATCGACGCCAAGCTGCTCGGGGGATTCATCGCCCGGGCGGGGTCCCGCGTGTTCGACGGATCGGTGGCCGCCGCCGTCCGTCAGTTCCAGACGCAAGTAAACGACAGAACGGGAGCCTGAGATGGAGATCAAAGCGGACGAGATCACGGCAATCCTCAAGCAGCAGCTGGCGGGCTACGAGAAGGCCATCGACGTGGCCGAGGTCGGCACGGTGCTCTCCGTCGGCGACGGCATCGCGCGCATTTACGGCCTCGACAAGGTCATGGCCGGCGAGCTCGTCGACTTCGGGCACGACATCTTCGGCCTCGCCCTGAACCTCGAGCAGGACCAGGTCGGCGTCGTGCTGCTCGGCGAGTCGCAGCTCGTCAAGGAAGGGCAGGAAGTCCGCCGCACCCGCCGCATCATCCAGGTGCCCGTGGGACCGGGGCTGGTCGGCCGCGTCGTGGACGCCCTCGGGCGGCCCGATCGACGACAAGGGCCCGATCAAGTCGACCGAGTCCTACCCGGTCGAGCGCATTGCCCCGGGCGTCATCGACCGCCAGGGAGTCAAGGAGCCCGTGCAGACGGGCCTGAAGGCGATCGACGCCATGATCCCGATCGGACGCGGGCAGCGCGAGCTCATCATCGGCGACCGACAGACCGGCAAGACCGCCATCGCCCTCGACACGATCATCAACCAGAAGGGCAAGGGCGTCATCTGCATTTACGTCGTCATCGGCCAGAAGAAGTCGACCGTCGCGCAGGTGGCCAAGACCCTCGAGGAGAACGGGGCGCTCGGCCACACGATCATCGTGTCGGCGACGGCGTCGGATCCGGCCCCGCTGCTGTACATCGCGCCCTACGCCGGCTGCGCGATGGGCGAGTGGTTCCTCTACAACAAGCAGCACGCGCTCGTGATCTACGACGACCTCTCGAAGCACGCCGCCGCGTACCGCGAGATCTCGCTGCTCCTGCGGCGGCCGCCGGGGCGCGAGGCGTACCCGGGCGACGTCTTCTACCTGCACTCGCGCCTTCTCGAGCGCGCCGCCAAGCTCTCGGAGAAGGAGGGCGGCGGCTCGCTGACCGCGCTGCCGATCATCGAGACCCAGGCCGGCGACGTCTCGGCCTACATCCCGACCAACGTCATCTCGATCACCGACGGCCAGATCTATCTCGAGAACGACCTCTTCTACTCGGGCGTTCGGCCGGCCGTCAACGTCGGCATCTCGGTTTCGCGCGTCGGCGGCAACGCCCAGATCAAGGCCATGAAGCAGGTGGCCGGGACGCTGCGCCTCGACCTCGCCCAGTACCGCAACCTCGCCGCTTTTGCGCAGTTCGGCTCGGACCTCGACAAGGCGTCGCAGGCCCAGCTCGCGCGCGGGCAGCGCATGGTCGAGCTGCTGAAGCAGGCCCAGTTCGCGCCCATGGACGTCGAGCTGCAGGTCGCGTCGATCTACGCGGCCACCAAGGGGTACATGGACACGATCAAGGTCGAGTCGATCCGCGATTTCGAGAAGGGCCTGGTCGAGCACCTGAAGAGCCGGTACAAGGAGATCCTCTCGGCGATCGTGGCCACGGGCAAGCTCGAGAAGGCGACCGAGGAATCCCTCGGCAAGGCGATCCAGGAGTTCAAGAACATCTACGTCAAGGACAACGCCGCGGCCGTCGCCGCGTAGGCCGCGTGCGGCTCGCTGATCAATGGCTTCGTTAATCGACATCCGCCGCCGGCTGCGCTCGGTCAAGAGCACGCAGCAGATCACCAAGGCCATGAAGATGGTCGCGGCGGCGAAGCTGCGCCGCGCGCAGGACCGCGTCGTCGGCGCGCGCCCGTACGCGAAGCTCCTCGGCAACGTCCTCTCCTCGGTCACGGCGCACGCCGGCGAGGTGAAGCACCCGCTCCTGGTGGTGCGCGAGGAGAAGAAGGTCGTCATCGTCGTCGCCGCTGGCGACCGCGGGCTCTGCGGCGCCTTCAACACCAACGTCCACCGCGCGACGATGCACCTCATCGCTTCGCACCCCGAGTGGACGGAAGTCCGGATCCTTCCGGTCGGCAAGAAGGCCGTCGATTTCTGGAAGCGGCGCAAGTACCCGCTGACCGAGAAGACCTACTCCGGCATCTTCGGCAGCCTCAAGTACGAAAACGCCCGGGAGATTGCGGCGTCGCTCGCCGAGGCGTTTCTCGCCGAGCGGATCGACGCGGCCTACGTCGTCGTCAACGAGTTCCGCTCGGTCCTCTCGCAGGTGGTCCACACCGCGAAGCTCCTGCCGTTGTCGCCCGAGCCGGCGGCCGCGGCGCCGGTGCCGGAGAGCGCCGGTTTCGAGTACATCTTCGAGCCCGACGCGAAGACGATCCTGGCATCGCTTCTGCCGCGCTACCTCGAGTTCACGGTCTACCGGGCGCTCGCGGAATCGGCGGCGGCCGAGGAAGGCGCCCGCATGACCGCGATGGGCGCGGCCACCAAGAACGCGGGCGAGATGATCGACAAGCTCACGCTGACGTACAACCGCGCCCGTCAGGCGCGCATCACCAAGGAACTGATCGAAATCGTATCGGGCGCAGCGGCGCTGGAATAGGCGAAAAGGGGCAGACCATGGCAGACCAGAACAGCGGCAAGGTCGTCGCGATCATCGGACCGGTCCTCGACATCGAGTTTCCTCCGGGCAAGCTCCCGGCGATTTACAACGCCGTCCACATCGTGGACGACGGCAAGGAGACCGGCGAGCCGATCGACGTCATCGCGGAGGTGGCGCAGCAGCTCGGCGAGAGCGTCGTCCGCTGCGTCTCGATGAAGCCGACCGACGGCATGGTGCGCGGCATGAAGGCCGTGGACCTCGGCGCGCCGATATCGGTGCCCGTGGGCCGCGAAACGCTCGGCCGCATCCTGAACGTCATCGGCGACCCCGTGGACGGCCTCGGCCCCGTGAAGGCCAAGGAGCGCTGGCCGATCCACCGCGAGCCGCCCGCCTACGACGAGCAGGCGACCTCGGTCGAGATGTTCGAGACGGGCATCAAGGTCATCGACCTGCTCGAGCCGTACACGAAGGGCGGCAAGACGGGCCTCTTCGGCGGCGCCGGCGTCGGCAAGACCGTCATGATCCAGGAGCTCATCAACAACGTCGCCATGCACCACGGCGGCTTCTCGGTCTTCTCGGGCGTGGGCGAGCGCACCCGCGAGGGCAACGACCTCTACCACGAGATGACGGAGTCGGGCGTCATCACGCCGGGCGACCCGTCGAAGTCGAAGTGTTCGCTGATCTACGGCCAGATGACCGAGCCCCCCGGCGCGCGCCTGCGCGTGGGACTGACGGGCCTGACCGTCGCCGAGTACTTCCGCGACACCGAGGGCAAGGACGTCCTTCTCTTCATCGACAACATCTTCCGGTTCACGCAGGCCGGATCCGAGGTGTCGGCCCTGCTCGGCCGCATGCCGTCGGCCGTCGGCTACCAGCCGAACCTCGCCACGGAGATGGGCGAGCTGCAGGAGCGCATCACGTCGACCAAGAAGGGCTCGATCACGTCGGTCCAGGCGATCTACGTGCCGGCCGACGACCTGACGGACCCCGCGCCGGCGGCCGCCTTCGCGCACCTCGACGCGACCACGGTTCTCTCCCGCGCGATCTCGGAGATGGGCATCTACCCGGCCGTGGATCCGCTGGCCTCCACCTCGACGATCCTGTCGCCGCGCGTCGTCGGCGAGGAGCACTACAAGTGCGCCCGCGACGTGCAGGCGGTGCTCCAGAAGTACAAGGACCTCCAGGACATCATCGCGATCCTCGGCATCGACGAGCTCTCGGAAGAGGACAAGCTCACGGTCGCGCGCGCCCGCAAGGTGCAGCGCTTCCTGTCGCAGCCGTTCTTCGTCGCCCAGCAGTTCACGGGCCTCGAGGGCCGCTACGTCAAGATCGCCGACACGATCAAGGGCTTCCGCGACATCGTGGACGGCAAGTGCGACGACATGCCCGAGCAGGCCTTCTACATGGTCGGCACGATCGAAGAGGCGCGCGAGAAGGCCGCCCAGCTCGCGAAGGCGGCGTAAGCGCGCGATGGCCCTGCACCTCTCCGTCGTGACCCCCGAACGCAAGGTCGTCGAGACCGAAGCCGACGAAGTCGAGCTGCCCGGAGCCCTCGGCTACGTCGGGATCCTCCCCGGCCACGCGCCCCTGATCACGCTCCTGGCGACCGGCGTCCTGACCGTGCGCCGCGGGGGCAGCTCGACGGCGTACGCCGTTTCGGCCGGATTTGCCGAGGTCTCGGCGGACCGGGTCTCGGTCCTCGCGGACTCGGCCGAGGGCGCCGCCGAGATCGACGCGGCCTCGGCCGAGCGCGAGCGGGCGAAGGCCGAGGAAGAGATGAAGTCGGCCGGCGTGGACACGCTCGACGCCATCCGCACCCGCCTCGAGCTCGCCCAGGCCCGTCTCGCGGTCGCCCGACGGCCGAACTGAACGTCGCCTCCGCGAAGTGAGGGCTCTGCGCGCCCCGGAGGGCGCGCACCGGCCGGCGGCTCGCGGCCGACGCTCGACCGCCGGCCTGATCCCTCACGTCGCTCCGGCTCCCGCGGCGGGAGCCTCCTCCCTCCCTTCGGTCGGGAGACTTCTCCCGCCGCGAGCGCAAATCGCACGGTGCTTCAGATCCGCGGCCTCGCGGCGACCCTCTGAGAGAATACGAGGCGGATGAAGGACTCCCGGGACGACGATTCCGCCCCGCCGGCGGCGGGCGCTGAGGCCAACGGCAGCAACGAGAGGCTCTTTCTCTCCGGTCCGCGCTCCCGATGGAAGGAGTTCATCTCCGTCCTCGAGATCATGCGCGAGTTCATCCGGGGATTCCAGACGCTGCACTTCGTGGGACCGTGCGTGACGGTCTTCGGCTCCGCGCGGTTCAAGCAGGACCATCCTTACTACGGGCTGACCGAGAAAGTCGGCGCCGGCCTCGCGCGGCTCGGCTTTACGGTGATGACGGGCGGAGGCCCGGGCGTCATGGAGGCCGCCAGCCGCGGCGCGAAGGAGGCGGGCGGCTTCACGGTCGGCTGCAACATCGTCCTGCCCGAGGAACAGAAGCTCAATCCTTACCTCGACCGCTCGGTCGCCTTCGAGCACTTCTTCGTACGCAAGGTCATGCTCGTCAAGTACTCCTACGCCTTCGTGGTCATGCCCGGGGGGCTCGGGACGATGGACGAGCTCTTCGAGGCGCTCACGCTCATCCAGACGGCGAAGATCCAGAACTTCCCCGTCGTGCTGATGAGCTCCGAGTACTACCGGCCCCTGATGGGCCTGCTCGCGAAGATGGTGGCGGCGGGGACGATCTCGAATACGGACCTCGACCTTCTGCTCGTGACCGATTCGGTCGAAGAGGCGATGGACCACATCCAGAAGCACGCCGTTAGGTCCTTCGGCCTCGACATGCCGCGGCATCGGCTCAAGGCTCTGGGCGAGTAGCCGTCGCCTGCCGTCGCCTTCGCTTGGCGAGGGGTCTGCGGCCTGCGGCTTCGCACCGGCTTGCGGCTCGCGCGGATGCGCGCTCTGCCGTCGCTTCCGCTCGCTGCGCTCGCTCTCGCTCCCGCGGCGCGAACCTCCTCCCTCCCTTCGGTCGGGAGACTATTCGCGCCGCGAGCGGACGCCCCGACCCGGCGGGTTCTCGATGTTTACGGCTGCCTGTAGCCGGGACTCGGAGCCTTGCCGGGAACGCCGTGGTGCGTTCGCATCAGGCTCGTCGCCAGCCCCCGCCGTAACGTGGAAGGGCGGAGGTCGCCATGTTCCGAAGAATTCTCGTTCCCGTGGATTTTGCGAAGAAGAACGGGCGCGCCGTCCGCGTCGCCGCCGGCATCGCCCAGACCCGAAACGGGGCCGTGACGCTCCTGCACGTCATCGAGCGCGTGGACGCGGGCGACGAGAAGGCGCTGACGGCCTTCTATCGCCGGCTCGAGAAAGACGCCCGCGAAAAGATGGGCCCGCTGCTGGCGGCGGCCGGCCGGTCCCGGCGCATGCCGAGGTGCTCTACGGCAACCGCGTCAACGAGATCCTGCGCTTTGCCGCCGAGGACCGGAGCGACCTGATCGTGATGGGCTCTCACCGTCTGCCGCGCAGGCATCCGGGCGAAAGCTGGGGGACGATCAGCTACAAGATCGGGATCCTCGCGCGCTGCCCGGTTCTCCTCGTTAAGTGACGATTCCCGGGCGCTCCGGCTAACGGCTTACGGCTACCGGCTCACGTAGCCAGGTCCCCGCAGCGCCTTGCCCGGGGCGGCGGCGGTGATCTTGCCGTCGTCCACCACGAGGACGCCGTTGACGGCGACGTAGGGGAAGCCGGCGCTGTAGCGGCGGGGTTCCTCGTACGTCGCGAGGTCCTGGACCTTCGCCATGTCGACGACGACGAGGTCCGCGGCGAAGCCGACTTTGACGAGACCCCGGTCGGAGAGGCCGGCGGCTTCGGCGGGGAAGGAGGTCATCTTGCGGACGGCCTCTTCCAGACGCAGGACCTTCTCGTCGCGGACGTACTTGCCGAGGATGCGCGCGGTCGAGGCCCATCCGCGCGGGTGGGACTTCTCCTCCGAGAAGATGCCGTCGGTCGCCCCGGCGCCCGAGTCCGTGCAGAAGGCGACGAGCGGGCTCTTCAGGGCCGTCTGGACGTCGGTCTCGTCCATCATGAAGATGATGCAGGCCGTGTTGGCGCGGTCGGCGACGACGAGGTCGATCAGGGCATCGCGCGGGTCTTTCTTCTCGTCGTCGGCGATCTGGGCGATCGACTTGCCTTCGTATTTCTTGAGCGAGGTATTCACGACCGAGGCGACCAGGACGCGGTCGGGTCCGCCGGCGCCCAGGTACTGATTGCTCCAGGCGTCGCTGTCCTCGAGCATGTCCTTCTTGGCCTTCTCGCGCTCGGCGGGATCGGCCAGACGCTTCAGAAGCGCGTCGCGGCCGCCCTCGCGGATCCAGGGCGGCAGGCAGGCGTCGAGGCCGTTCGAGCCCGCCGTGTAGGGGTACTGGTTGCCCGCCACGTCGAGGCCCTGGTCGCGCGCCGCCTGGATGCGGGCGAGGATCGCGGGCATGCGCCCCCAGTTGCGCTTGTAGGCCGTCTTCAAGTGCCAGATCTGCGTCCGGATCGCCGCTTCCTTCGCGATCCGGAAGACCTCGTCGAGCGAGGCGTCGATGGCGTTGGCCTCCGAGCGCTGGTGGGTGAAGTAGGCGCCGCCGTAGCGGGCGGCGACCTTTGCCATCGCCACGAGCTCGTCGGTCGAGTTGTACATGTCGGGCACGTACTGGAGCGAGGAGGAGACGCCGATGGCGCCCTCGCGCATCGCCTGGTCCACGACGTCGCACATGCGCTTCAACTCTTCGGGCGTGGCGCGGCGGTCCGCCTTGCCGATGACGAGGTCGCGCACGCCCCCCGCGCCGACGAAGGTCGCGAGGTTGATCGCGCTGCCGCGCCGCTCGAAGGTCTTGAAGTAGCCGTCGAGCGTCGTGAAGTCGGGCGTGAAGCCGTAGCGCTGGTAGACGTCCTTGCCCTCGGCGAGCATCGCGGCGTTCAGGGGCGCGATCGAGGAGCCTTCTCCGGTCACCTCCGTCGTGATGCCCTGCGTGATCTTCGAGGCGGCCCGCTTGTCGACGAGGACGTTGTACTCGGACTGGCCGAGGAGGTCGATGAACCCGGGCGTGACGTAGAAACCCTTCGCGTCGACCGTCCGGCGAGCCGCATGCCCGGCGAGCGAGCCGATCGCGACGATGCGGCCTTCCCGCACGCCCACGTCCGCCGCGAACCAGGGCGCGTTGGTCCCGTCGACCACGCGCCCGCCGGTGATGAGAAGATCGTAGGGAGGCTCCGGGGGGGCGATGGCGAGCAGGCAGAGGGCCGCCGGCAGGACGAAGAGCAGACTTTTCATGGCGGTAACTCTACCCCCTCCGTTCACGCTGCGTTCACGCGGCGGCAGGTAGCCTCGGGGGGCTATGCGAAAGATCCTCCCGGCCATCCTCCTGATCGCCGGCTTCGCGGCCGCGGCGGCCGCCGCGACACCCGAAAAACCCAAGAACCACGGCTACGCCGTCACCGGAACCGTGACGCGGGTGGACGCCGCCGCGAAAACGTTCGTCGTGAAGACCTCGGCCGGGCACGAGACCTCGCTCACGCGCACCGCCGCCACGAAGGTCAACGGGGAAGGCCTGAAGACCGGCGACCGCGTTTCGGTCCGGTACCTCGAGCACGACGGGAAGAAGGTCGCGACCTCGATCCGGGTCGAGCCCCCCGCCGTCGCGAGCGCGACGCCGGCCGCTCCGACCTCGACCCCGACGACGCGCTGACTTCTGCTAGCGCCCGTCCAGGGCGCGCAGCACGGTCATCACGCGGGCGGACCAGGAATTCTCGCGGCCGAGGGCCCGCAGGTGGGCCCGAAAGTCCGGGTCGCGGCCTCGCTCGCGCGCCTCGTCGAGGGCCCGGGCGAATTCTTCGGCCGTCGCGGCGATGCGGACCTCCGGGAAAGCCTGGCACTCCGGCATCGGTGTCGTGACGACGGCCTTGGCGCCGGCGAAATATTCGTAGAGCTTGAGCGGCGACGTGGCCAGCGTGATGGCGTTGATCCGGAAGGGGATCGTCGCCACGTCGAAGAGCGAGAGATATCCGGGCAGCGTGACGTAGTCGCGCGGCCCGAGCCACCGGACGTTCTC
Organism: uncultured Acidobacteriota bacterium; assembly: GCA_963710945.1. GTDB lineage: Bacteria > Acidobacteriota > Thermoanaerobaculia > UBA5066 > Gp7-AA6 > DAHUXD01. The sequence goes on along the minus strand of CAVQCH010000005.1, from coordinate 51,451 downwards.
GCGGGCGAGCAGGGGCTGGCCCGGAAGGCTCTCGTCGTACTGGGGGCCGATGAGGACGAACCGCCAGTCCGGCTTCGCGGCGGCGACCGCGTCGAGCAACGGGTAGTCGAACCACTCCGCGAGCGCGCCGTAGTAGCCGGCCACCGGCGTTCCGGGCGTGAGAAAGGACAGCAGCTCGTCATCCCGCGGGGGCGCGGCCGGCGCCGCGAAGCGCTCGTACTCGACGCCGTTCGGCAGGTAGAGGGCGTCGGCGCGCGCGGCGCGGGCGACGTCGTGGAGCTTGCGGGCCACGCTCGCGACGACCGTCGCCTCGGCGAGGCCCCGGGCGTGGTTCTTCTCGAGCAGCGCCCGGTCCTGCGGGAAGACGTCGAGGTCGTCGATCCAGTCGTAGACGGTGCGCGCCGGGCGGGGGTAGCCGTCGGCCAGGTGGTAGTTGTACGGGAAGCTCCAGAGAAGCGGTCTCGGGATCTCGTGGAGGAGATCGGGCGAGCCGCTGAAGAGAAAGAGGTTCGGCTCGATCTCCCGGAAGCCGTCCACCCGATCGGCGGCGTTGCTGCTGTCGAAGATAGCCACGTACCCGAGGCGCGCGAAGACGCGCGCGAGGTGGTGGGGCCGCTGAAAGAGGTGGATTCCCCAGCCGACGGAGGGCAGGAATACGACCGCGCCCTTGCTCGCGCGGACGCGCTCGATCACGCGCGAGAGCTGCGCGCGGTGCTCTTCGAGGGTGGCGAACCGCCGCGTCGCCGGCGGCGCGGGAGCGGAAGCGGGGGCCTCGCTCCGAGCCGCCGTGTTCCACTTCTCGTCGTATTTCTGCTTGTTCTCCGCGTAGAGCGCGAAGTACTTCTCCTTCGACATCTTGCGGAACGACGCCATCTGCCAGTGGTGGACGTAAGCGTCGCGCGCGCAGCGCACCCCGTAGCCCCTCTCGCGGACGCGCCGGTTGTAGTCGTCGTCCTCGAAGAGCCCGATGCCGAAGCGCTCGTCGAGGGGTCCGACCTCCACGTACACGCGCCGCGGCAGGGCGGCGCAGAAGAGCGCGAGCATCGGGATCTCGAAGGCCTCGCCGTCGTGGGAGCGCACCCAGCCGCGGGCCCAGGCCGGCATATCCGCGACGTCCGTGTACCCGACGTCCACCTTCGCGGTGTTGGCGATGGCGTTGGTCACGGGGCCCACGAGGCCGAGCTTCGGGTCCCGGGCGAGGTGCCGCACGAGCGCGGTCGCCCAGCCGCGCGTGACCACGGTGTCGTTGTTCAGGACGACGAGGAAGTCGCCGGAGGCGGCCGCGAGTCCCGCGTTGCACGCGGCGGCGAACCCCCGGTTGTCGGCGTGGAAGATCGGCCGGATCCGGCCGTCGCGCGCCGCCATCTCGGCGACGAGCTCCGGCGTGCCGTCGGTCGAGCCGTTGTCCACGACGAGGATCTCGAGATTCGGCCACTCCGTGCGCGCCGCGAGGCTCTCGAGGCAGAGGCGGTTGAAGTCGCGTCCGTTCCAGGTGACGACGACGACGGAGAGCTTCGGGAAGGCCGCGGCGACGGCGGCCGCCTCGGGGAGCTCCGAAACGAGCGGCCAGCCGCGCTCCCGCTCGAGACGGCCCGCGAGCGGCTTCGCGGCGGCGTCCTTCGAGACGAGAAGCGTGGCGCCGAGCGACAGGTCGCGGCGCATCTGGTCGAGGGACGCGAAGATCGCGTCGGTGTCCCCCTCGCGCCCGCGCAGCGACACGGCGTAAACGCCGGGCGACGTCTCGCGTGCCTCGTAGGGAGGGCCCTCGCGCCGCGAGACCGGCTCCACGGTGAAAACCCGATGGCCGGCGGCCCCGAGGCGGCGCGCGCCCTCCAGGGGTTCCGTTGCGGAGGCGAGCAGGACGACGTCGCACCGATTTTCGACGTCGGGTGACGGCGCCGCGGCGGCCGCCGCACTGGCCGGATCGGGTCCGACCCAGTCGGCGGGAGGCGCCCCCAGCAGCGACCTGACCTTCTGCCGGGCCGGGCGCGAGACCCGCGCGACCACGCGCCGGGCGCGCCAGTACAGGTTGACGGTCTTCCAGAAGCGGGAGGTCTGGATCCGGTAGAGCTCCTCGCGCGCCTCGACGCGGCGGGTTTCGAGCAGCCGCGCCTCCCCGAGATGGGCCGCGACCGCGGCGTCGAAGCGCGCGAGCAGGTCCGCATGGGAAGCGCGCAGGGCGGCCTCGATGGATTCGGCGGCGGACAGGCGCGCCTCGACGTCCTCCAGGCGCAGCTTCTGGGCGATGCGGTCCGACCGCAGGACGTCCACCTCGGCGGAGAGCTCGTGCGTCCGCTGGAGGTTCGCCCGGAGGCTTTCGTCGACGAGCGAGAGCATGTCCGCCGAGAGCGGGGCCGCGGCCGGCGGGTCGTCGAGCAGCGCGGCGAGCGCCGCCAGATCCTCGCGCGCCAGGCGCTGCTGCCCGGCCGCGGCCGACAGGCCCGTTTTGCGGCGAGGGCCGCCTGCATCCCGGGCAGCCTCCATCTTCGCGGCGAGCGCGCTGCCGGCGAGGCCCTCCAGCGGTACGACGTACGCGGAAAGGCCGGAGCGGGCCATGAGGGCGTCCACCTTCGGGTCGTACGTCAGGGCCACCGTGGGCACGCCGCCCGCGACGGCGAAGATCGCGGCGTGCAGGCGCATCGCGAGCACGAGGTCGCACCCGCCCATGAGCGCGGCGGTGTCGGCGGGGGCGAGGAGGCCCGAGACGACGGCCGCCCGATCCGCGTTCTCGAGCCGCCGGCGCAGGCGCGAGGCGAGAGCGAAGTCGTCGTCGTCGGTCCATGGGCTCTTCTCGAACGGCACGAAGAGAATCGACCCGCCCGTGCGCTCGACGAAGAGATCGAGCGCGGCGGCGACCTCGTCCTCCCATCCCGCTTCGGCCCGGGACCAGGGCCGCAGCGCCACGCCGACGAGCGGTCCGCGCGGCTCGATTCCCATGCCGATGAGCACGTCCTCGGGCCGGACGCCTCCCGGCGTGACGAGAAAGGCCGGGTCCGCCGAGACGGTGACCGACTCGGCGGGCAGGCCGAGCGAGACGAGCAGGTCGCGCGAGGCGGCGTCGCGCACGGAGACGCGCGCGGCCGAGGAGGCCACGATCCGGGCGATCCGGCGCGCCTCGGGGGAGGCGAGCGGCCCGAAGCCGAGGCCGTGGAGCGCGACGGGCTTGCCGGCGAGGGCCGCGAGGATGGCCGGACCGGCGTAAAAGGTGATGCCGCCGTGGCGCGGCGTCAGGAGCGTCGCGGGCTCGACGCCGTTGTAGTCCTGGAACAGGCCGCCGCCGCCGATGACGACGAGATCGCACCGGCGCACCTCTTCGGCGATCGAGAGCGGGTCGCGCCAGGGCGCGGCGTCGACGCGATGGCGCTGCTCCGTCTGGCCGGGATCGCCGGAAAGGACGGTGATGCGGGCCGACGGAATTCGCCCGCGAATCCCCGCGACGAGCGCCGCGAGGATCGCCTCGTCCCCGGTGTTGCCGAAGCCGTAGTAGCCGGTGACGAGGACGGAGCGCTGCATGGACCCGGATTATGCTCTGGGACCGGATGGAATCGTCCCCGCCGAACCTCGACGCGACGGCCGCCTGGCAGCAGGTGGCCGAACGTTTCGCGCGCTTTCGCGAGCCCGGCGGCGGCGCCTTCCACGAGGCGCTGGCGAGGCACTTCGCGCACCTGCGGGACCACCCGGTCCTGCCGCTCCACTTCGAGTACGCCGCGACCGCCAACGAGCGCGGCCGCAGCGCCGCCGCGCGGCTGGCGCCCCTCATCCCGATGCGCCCGCGCGGCCTCTTCGCGCGGCGGGCGCGGGTCCTCGACGTCGGATGCGCCTACGGGGGCTTCCTGGTGGCCTTCGCGGAGCGCGGGGCGCGGGTCACCGGCATCGAGCTCGACGCGCGCTACGTGCGACTCGCGGCCACGAACCTGCGCGAGCGCGGGCTCGACGGCGAGATCGTCCAGGGCGACGCGGCGCGGGCGCATCCGGGCTTCGCGGGCCGCTTCGACCTCGTCATCGCCAACGACGTGCTCGAGCACGTGCGGGAGCTCGACGACTTTCTCGACAACCTGGGCCTGTGGCTGGCGCCCGGAGGCGTGGCCTACCTCGAGATCCCGAACGGCGCCTGGCCGCCCTACGTGCGCCGGGACGGCCACCATCAGCTCTTCGGCGTGGCGCTGCTCGATTTCGCCGAGGCGAGCCGGTACCTCGCGCTGCTCTCGCCCGGAGGCCGCTACGACACGTACAACTACCTCGGCGTCGGGGAATATCGCCGGCTCTTCGCGGCGCGCGGCCTTTCCTTCGAGGTGATGCCCGAGACCTTCGCCGGCGTGAGCGTCGAGAGCGTCCTCGCGCAGTGCGAGGAGCTCCGTGCCGGCGTCGCGGAAGGCCTCGCGACCGTGCCGCCGCCGCTCCAGGCGCTCGTCGGCGAGCGCGTCGCGGCGTACCTCGACCGCGTGGCCGCGGCGCCGCGCGCCACCGAAGAAGAGCGCCGGGCGTTTCTTCTCGACTACGGGCCCGCGTTCTGGATGGCCCTGGCGAGGCGGGCGTGAGGCGCCTCCGGATCGCGGCGCTGCTTCTCGCGGCGGCCGCGTGCGGCTGCCGGAAGGACCCGGCCGACGCCTGGCGGGGCATGAACGTGATCTGGATCTCGTTCGACTCGGTGCGCGCCGACCATTGTTCGTTCAACGGCTACGCGCGCGCGACGACGCCGAACCTCGACGCCCTCGCCGCGCGCGGCGCGCGGTTCTCGCGCGCGATCGCGCAGGCCCCGTACACGCTGCCCTCCTACGCCTCGATGCTGACCTCGCGCTACGTGTCCGAGCTCGCGGTGCAGGAGCACCGGGACGAGAAGGACGCCTCCAAGGTCCTCGCCAACGCCCCGGGCCCCTCGCCGCAGGACGCGCTCCTCTCCGAAGCGCTCGCGGGCGCCGGGTACAGGACGGCCGCCTTCGTCCAGAGCTGGGTCTCGAAGCCTTTCGGGTTCGACCAGGGCTGGACCCTCTTCCGTCACGAGCAGGAGTCGCTCGCGCAGAAGATGCCGCACGTCCTCGACTGGATCGAGAAGAACCGGGAGGGGCGCTTCTTCGCCTTCGTGTACGCGACCGACACGCACTATCCCTTCCTGCGCGCGCACGAGCGCAAGGATCTCTACGGGAAGTTCTCGAGCGCCTTCGCCTTCGATCTCGACACGATCGAGGGGGTTCGCGCCGGCACGGTCCATCCCTCGGCCGACGACATCGCCAACGCGATGGCGATGTACGACGAGGGGATCCACTGGGCGGACGCGGATCTGGCGCCGCTCTTCGCGTATCTCGAGCGGACGGGGCTGTCGAAGAACACGATCGTGGTCTTCAACGCCGACCACGGCGAGGAATTCGACGAGCACGGCGTGATCAGCCACGGGCAGACGTATTACGACGGCGTCGTGCGCGTTCCCCTCGTGATCGCCGCGCCGGGAATGGCGCGGCCCGGCCGAGCGGTCGAGGATCTCGTGCAGAACGTGGACATCGCGCCGACCCTCCTCGACATGGTCGGCGTCGAGCGGCCGCGCGGCTGGAGCGGCCGGAGCCTGAAGGGCGCGCTGGCCGGGACCGAGCCGGCCTCGCCCGGCCCCCGGACGGCCTTCTGCGAGGGCGCGTGGACGTTCTGGGTCGGCAGCGTCATCGAGGGCGACCGCAAGTTCATCCTGGTCACGCCGCAGGAGCGGATGCTGTTCGACGTCGGCAGGGATCCGGCCGAGAAGTCGAACCTCGCTTCCTCCGACGCCGACGGGGTGCGCCGCCTCTACCACCTGCTGATGCGCCATCTCGGGGGGCCCGGAGCCTGGATCGCGCAGCCCGGCGCCGAGAAGCCGCCTTCGTACGAGACCTGGATGAAGCAGGTCATGGGACACTACGGCCTCGGCGAGCAGAGCGACGTCGTCAAGGAGCTGCGAGCGCTCGGATACCTGCACTGACCGTCGGCGTCGCTGCCGGACTGCGCCGGTCGCCGGTCATCCCGAGGAGCGAAGCCGACGAGCCGGATCCCGTAGCGCTCGATTCCCGCGCGAGGTCCCTCGTCGAGTTCGGGATCCCTCGCCGCGCTCGGGATGACTGCTGACAGAGGGGATGGCTCCTTACCGGCCGGCAGCGTCACGCGAAACACGGCGCCGCCGCCTTCGTGCTCCCTCACCTCGACCTTCCCGCCGTGGGCGGAGACGACCTGCTCGACGATCGCGAGGCCGAGGCCCGAGCCCTGCGGGTTGCGCTCGCGCGTCTCGTCGAGGCGCACGAAGCGCTCGAAGATGCGCTCCCGGTCCTCCCGGGCGACGCCGGGCCCGCGATCGGCGACGTCCACGTAGACCTCGCCCGGCGCGCCGGCCACGCGCACCTCGACCATGGAGTCGGGGCTCGTGTAAACGACGGCATTCGAGACGAGGTTCGACAGCAGGCGGGCCAGACCCGCGCGCTCGCCCGAGAGGCGCGTCTCGCCGCTGCGGGACAGCGCGCAGACGACGCCGCGCCGCGCCCCGAGAGCGGCGGCGGCCGCGACCGCCTCCTCGGCGATCTCGAAGAGATCGAGGCTCTCGATGCGCCGCGGGGGCGCCGCGTCTCCGCGGGCGAGCTGGAGCAGCCCGTCCACCTCGCGGGCGAGACCGCGGGAGGCGTCGGCGATCGTCTGGAGCGAGCGGCGCCGCTCCTCGTCGGTCGCCTCGGGCCGCAGCGCGTCCTGCGCCTCGCCGACGAGGACGGCCGTGGGCGTCTTCAGCTCGTGCGCGGCGTCGGCCACGAGGCGCCGCTGCGCGCGGAAGGCGCGCTCCAGGCGGTCGAAGAGCGAGTTGATGACCGCGGCGAGCCGGCGGAATTCCTCGCCCCCCGTGGGGATCTCGACGCGGCGCGACAGGTCGGAGGCCTCGGCTTCCTCGGCCAGTCTTGTCACCTGCTCGACCGGGCGTATCGCCCGGTGCACGGCCAGCGCCAGGATCGCGGCGGTTCCCAGAAAGCCAAGGAGGACCATCCCGGCGAGCGCCTTGTCCACGCGCGCGAGCGAGCGCAGCGTCGGTCCGATCCACCGGAACACGACGAGCGTCGCGCCATGGGCCTTGCCGCGGAGGGGAGTGACGAGGAAGCGGCAAGTGCGGTTCTGGCCGCTGTAGGGCTCGACCGCGGTGTACGGGACCTCGGGCCGGCCGGCATAGCTCGCGAGCGCGACCTTCTCGTGCGTGCGCAGCAGGTCGCCCGTCAACGCGACCGGCACGTCGCCGTTGAAGAGGATCGCCGAGTGATTGGCCAGGCGAAACTCGAACATGTTGGCCTCGAGGCCCGCCTTCAGGGCCTGGCGCTCCTCCTCGGGGAGGCCCACGAGCTCGTAGTCCGAGCCGATGGCGATCGAGAGCGTGTCGAGCTCGCCGTCGATCTCCTCGAAGGCGAGGCGGCGGATGAGCGTGCGGGCGCCGAGCGCGAGCGCGGCGAGGAATACCGCCGTGAGCAGCGCGCCGGCCAGGGCGATGCGCGTGCGCGCGCGGTCGAGCGAGAGACCTCTCATCGCAGCCGGTAGCCCATTCCCCGCACTGTTTCGATGCGGGACGGCTGCCGGGGGCGGTCGACCTTGCGGCGCAGGCGGCCGACGAGCACGTCGATCGTGTTCGACATCGGCTCCTCGCGCTCGCCCCAGGCCTGCTCCAGGATTTCCTCGCGCGACACGACACCGCCCGGGACGCGCATCAGGAGCTCGAGGATCGTGAACTCGCGCGGCGTCAGGGTCAGCGCGTCCTCGCCGCGCCAGGCCGCGCGGCGTCCGGGATCGAGCCGCAGGTCTCCGCACGCGAGCTCCTTCGGGGCGCGCACCTCGTTGCGCCGCAACAGCGCCCGGGCGCGGGCGGTCAGGATCTCGAGGTCGAAGGGCTTGCCGAGGTAGTCGTCGGCGCCCTCCGAGAGGCCCTCGACTTCGTCCTCGGGCTGGTCCATCGCCGTCAGCATGAGGATCGAGTGGCGGAAACCGCGCGCGCGGGCGCGGCGGCAGACGTCCAGGCCGTCGCCGTCCGGAAGCCGCCGGTCGAGGACGACGAGGTCGTACTCGTGCAGACCGAGAAGCTCCTCGGCCTCCGCGATCCGGGGAGCCTCGTCGCAGGCGAGCCCGGCCCGCGTCAGCGTCCGCACGACGAGCGACCGGAGCCGCTCGTCGTCTTCGAGAATTAGGACGCGCATTGCGCCGGCTAGGGTACAACGCCGCGGCGGGCCGAAGCGGGGAGGGTGCGGGTCAGTTGAGCGTCGTCAGAAGCCCGAAGGTCCTCGTCAGAAAAGCGGCCATCTGGGCGCGCGTGACCGAGCCGAGAGGGCAGTAGTTGCCGCCGGCGCATCCGCCCGTGATCCCCTCGGCCACGAGCTGCTTGATCCAGTTCGCGTACTGGCTCGGGCAGGTGACGTCCGGGAACGGATTCGTCGAGCAGGCCGGCGGGCTGTAGGCCGAACCGTGCTCGGTCTTCAGCAGGAACACCGCCATCTGCTGGCGCGTGACGGGGTCCGCCGGGCAGTAGTTGCCACTGCCGCATCCCGTCGTGATTCCCTCGATGGACAACCGTTCGATCCAATTCGCGTACTGGCTGGGGCACGGCACGTCCGGAAAGAGACCCGTGCAGACGGGCGGAACGTACGCCGAGCCATGCTCGCTCTTGAGCAGAAAGACCGCCATCTGCTGGCGCGACACGGCGTCGTCCGGGCAATAGTTGCCGTTGCCGCAGCCCGACGTCACGCCCCGGCGGGCGACGGTTTCGACGTAGTCGAAAAACAGGTTGGAGGGCGGCACGTCGGCAAAGGCGCCGCTCGTCGTCATGCAGGCGGTGTTGCCGTTGATCAGCGGCATCATCTGGTCGTTGATGCAGCGGGGATGAAACTTCAGCGAGACATTGGACCAGCCGAGCAGATGGCAATAGCTCATGATCGTCCCGTTTCCGGGGCCGGGACTCTGCGGCGAGCCGCTGTAGCAGCCGCTCTCCGATCCGTAGCACTCGTCGGTCCAGTCCGGGTACGTCGGCGGCCCCATGCAGTGTGTGTGGGGAGACCCGGCGTTGTGCCCGATCTCGTGGGCCATCGCGAAGTAGTCCCACGGATTTCCCGAGGAGTAGGATCCGTTGACCTGAGTCACGCCGTAGCCGTAGCTCGAGGTCCAGCCGCAGTTGACGTCGAGCCAGGCCACTCCGCCGGAAGGGCCGACTCCGGAAAGCAGGTGCACGGTCCAGCGCGGATACGAGGAGGTGGGCCGGTTGGCCTGCCACCACGTGCCGAGCTGGGTGAGCTGATCGACCGTGGAGGGGCCGACGTAGGGGTCGGCCACCGTCCAGGCGTGCACTTCGACGAGGGTCAGATGCATTCCGAGGTCGCGCTCGTACGCGACGTTGGCCTGCCCGAACAGCGACAGGATGTAGGCGGCCATGGCATTGACGTTGCCGGAGAACTTGGCGAGAAGCTCCTGGTCCGTGTCTACCCTCACGGCCGCCTGCTTCGAGGCGGTGTCGGGGGCGAGGGCCGTCCGCCCCCGGACATCCGTCCCCGAGTCGAGCGCGGGCGGGGGTGTCGGCGGCAGGTTCTCCTCCTCGCAGGCGAATCCGTTCGCGGCATACCCGGCGTTGAGCACCGAGTCGCTCATCCGCAGCACCGTGTTCTCGCCCGATTCGTCCGGGCCGACGAAGGCCGTGCCGGCGTTCGATTCGATGTACGCGACGAATCCGATCCGCCTGCACCCCCATGTAGACGCGGGACTCGGGCTCGCCGTCGAGCGTCCCCGAAAAGTGAGTCACCGCCGGCATGGGCAGAACGGAGGGGCCTCGAGGAGTTTCCACCGTGATGCGGGCATCCGCGGAAGCCACCTCGAAGCGATGGAGAAGGAGCTTCGCGGTGGACCCGAGAGCGATCGGAAAGCCTTCGACTTCGACGCGGCCTTCGACCTTGTGCAACGTGGAAAGAGCGGCGAGATCCAGGTCGAGGGATTCCTGACCGAGGGCCGCTCGCTTTGCCGCGACCGAGGCCCGGCTTTCGACCGACCGCACCGGGCTCGGGATCGTCGCCGCGGCCGCCGAGATGGCGGCGGCCAGGGCCGCGAGCCCGATGAGGAGCGTTCGTGCGAGGGTCCGATTCCGGGTCGTCATGTTGCCTCCCGTTTGCCGACAGCTCTCCCGTCTACCAGCATGCTTCGCAAGGAAAGGGCCACCGGGAGGCCGCTCGCAAGAGTAGGTCGGCCAGAGGTTTGGCGGCGGTGATCCCGGTCACGCTACATCCCGCGTCACGCGCGGGGCCGCCGCGATGACATTCCATGGCGACTAGGGGTATCGTCGCGCCGCCCGTGAACCGGTCGGGTGAAAGGACCAGCCTCGATGCCGCTCTTCGCCCTCGCGCTGCTTTTCGGCCTCGTTCCGCAGGCCACGCCCGCGCCCGCCGCGGCGAGCGCGGCGCTCCTCGGTCAATGGGAGTCGGTCGCGCGCACCGAGGGAGGTATCGGCAACATTCTCGAGTTCCATCCGGACGGCCGTGTCAGCCAGATCTCGGCTTCGATGGTGGACGCCGACTACACGATCGAGGGCGACTGGCTGCGGACCGTCTGGAAAGACCCGAACACGGGAAAGACGTCGGAGATCGACACACAGGTGGAGTTCGAAGGCCGCGACCGGTTCCTCGAGAGGGCGTCGGACGGGACGGGGGACTCGTGGTCCGAGCGCATCGGCGACGCGCCCCGCGCGTCATCCCCGATCGTCGGGCAGTGGTGCTACATCTACCTCGACCTCCTGCCGTCCTACCGCGAGTTCACGCGCGACAAGATGTTCAACCGGCTGCCCGTTGTCGTCCTGCGGGGGCGCTACTCCGTCGCGGGCGACGCGCTGACCGTGCAGATGCAGGACCAGCCGCCCGGGCAGTATCCCTTCCGCATCGAGAACGGCCTCCTCCTCATCCGCAGCCGCGACGGCTCCGAGAAGCAGTACCGCCGGCCGGAGACGTCGCTCCTGAAGGGTTACTGACGGCTCGGCCTTCCTCTCAGGGAAGGGAAAAAGTCTTCACCAGGAGCCGACCACCAAAGGCAGACCCGCGTCAGTAGGCAACGCCGGCCGGAGGCCGGCGGTAACTGGCCGCTCGTCCTGGCCCGCGATGAACGGCTGGCGCCAGGCTGCTACGGAAGCGAGAAGGTCTTGACCAGGAACACCGCCATCTGCCCGCGCGTGTTCGGGTCGCCCGGACAGTACAGTCCGCCGCCGCATCCCCCGGTGATGTCGCGCCCGAAGAGGTCCTCGATCCACGGATCGAACGCGCCGCCCGCACAGGGCACGTCGGTGAAGACGAGGCCGGTGCAATTGGGCGGCGAGTAGCTCGAGCCGAGCGAGGCCTTCAGGAGAAACACCGCCATCTGCGCCCGCGTGACCGGGTTGCCGGGGCAGTAGAGGAGCGGCGAAGCGTTGCATCCGCCGGTGATCCCGAGCGTGTACAGCTCCTCGATCCAGTCGGCGAAAAGCGAGGGACACGTGACGTCGTCGAACACGTTCCCGCACGCCGGCGGGACGTGAGACGCCCCGAATTTCGACTTCAACAGAAAAACCGCCATCTGGGCCCGGGTGACCGCGTCGTTGCGGCAATAGTTGCCCCCCGTGCATCCGGCCGTGATGCCGTCGCGGAAGATCTTTTCGACGTCGGAGTGAAACATGTCGGCCTGGGGTACGTCGAGGAAGTCGGCGAACCATCCCGCGTAGAGGGTTCCGCTCTGAGTGTCGGGGTTCGTCAGCACGACGTCGTTCAACGTGCCCGGCGAGAGCGCCGGCGTCGTCGCGTCCGCGCCGGTCGAGCCCGTCACGTTCACGCCGGTCGCGGCGATGCCGCCGATCGTCACGCCCGCGCCGGCGACGAAGTCGGTTCCGGTGATCTGCACCGCCAGTGCCGGCCGCGGCGTCGCCCGAGGCGGGCGAGATGGCCGCGACGGTCGGCCCGGGGCCGCCCGCGTCGAGCGTCAGGATCGCCGCGGTGCTCGTGCGCGACTGGCCGTCCGGGTTCGTGATCGTGACCGTGCGCGAGCCGAAGGGCGCCCCGACGGTGTTCAGGTCGAGCGTGACCGACGTCGGGCTCGTGACCGTGACGCCGTTGACGGCGACGCCGCCCGGGACCGTGGCCGCGAGGCGGTTGGGATAGCCGGCGCCCGGGTCGAAGAAACCCGAGCCGGCGGCCGAGTCGCCGGTGACGACGACCGAGACCGAGGCCTGGCCCGAGGCGATCGTGGGCGGATCCGCGCTCGCGGGAGTCGCCGGCGCCGGCGCGATCAGCTGCACGGCGCGGACGCCGTAGGAGTCGGTCGCGTTGCAATACTCCTGGATCGTCCACATCGTCATGTCGTCGTTCGGATCGAGGCTCGTGTACGAGTAGTCGCCCCAGCGGCGTGCCGGCCCGGGGTCGACCGCCGGGTTGTAGGCCGTGGCGCTCGCGGTGAAGAGGAGCGGGCTCTGCAGCGTCCCGGCCGGGTCGCTCGCGAAGCGGCCGGCCGTGACGGCGTTGACGAACTCGGTCGCTCCCGCCGCGCTCGCGCCGATGGCGGCATGCCCCTGGCCGCTGACCATGATGGAGGGTATCCAGTAGAAGCGCGGGTTCGAGGCCGCCGGGTCGTAGAGGGTACCGGACTGCACGAGGGCGGGGGAGCCCCCGGAGACGTCGATCTCGTACCAGCGCGCGCCGTCGCGGTCGCCCGTATCCGAACCGGCGCCCGTCGCGTCCACGGCGATGTTGTGGGCGGTCCAGACGTGCCCGCCGCGCAGCTTGGCGTCGAAGAGGCGGTCGTCCACCGCGTCGAGCTCGCCGTCCGTGCCACCGATGTTGCCCTGGTGCGGCACGGTCAGGGGCAGCGCGGTCGTCGGGACGGCGAGGAGCATGTTGCCCGAGATCCCGGTCGGGGGCCACGCACCCGGCGCGCTGTACGTCAGCTTGAGCAGCACGAGACTGCTCGTCACGGGCAGCACGTTGTTGACGCCGATGATCCAGGACGCGGTCGAGGAGGCCGCCGAAAGGCTGTCTACTCCCTGCGGCGTGTAGGGGCCCGCCCCGCCCGGCGTGCCCGTCAGGTTGCGGTAGGCGACGACGCCGGCCGAGCCGGCGAGATCGCCGCCGATGCCCGAGATGAGCGCGCTCTTGCGCACGGCATGGACGCTGGTCCCCTGGAAGGCGCCGACCGAGTCGAAGAGGTTCCCGCCGATCAGCAGCGCATTGGAGTCCATGCCGAGCGTGTTGTCGTCGAAATAGAGGTTGGTGTCGCCCGTCGGGGCGTCGAGGTCGTGCTCGAAGAAGTAAAACGTCCAGACCGTTCCGCCCGAGATCGATCCGCTGCTCGACATGGCGATCAGGATGCGATTGTTGGAAAAGGAGGCGCCGGCGCTGATCGCGGTCAGGAACCAGCGGCCCGAGAGCCGGTCGTAGCGGACGCGCGGGCTGTTCGTGGGCTGCGCGTTGCGGACGGACGCGAAGAACGTGTCGAGGTCGGCGTTGAGCCCGCCGTCGGCGAGCCCGGTGGCCTTGGAAAAGCTGCGCACCCGGCCGTTGACGGCGACGAGAAACTGCGTCGGTCCGACGGCGCCCATCGTGTCCGGCGGAAACGTGTTCGTGTCCGCGAGGCTGGCGCCCAGAAAGTTGACCCCGAGCGTCTGGGGCTCGCCGGCCGCCGGACGGGCGGAGGGCGATGCCGTGCCGGCCGGCGCCTTCGCGACGGAGGTCGCCGGGCCCCGGCGGCGGACCGCGCGACGCGGCTGGACGAACCGCGGGCCGGAGACGGGCGCCGCCTCCGCCTGCCGCTCCATGATCCGGGCGACGGTCTCCTGGTGGGGATTCTCGGCCGCCGCCAGCGGTGAGAGGGCGGTGAGCAGGGCGGCGGCGGCGAGCAGGGCGGTGCGGACTTGCTTCGGCATGCGTTCTCCTGTTCCCGTGGGATGGCGGCTAGACTAGCAGTCCCGCACCCGGGCGGGAAGACCGCGAGTCGCGGGCTCGCAACCGGGGGAGGAGAAGGCGATGCGAAAGACCCCGGGAACCATCATCCTCGTCGCGGCGATCGCCGCAACGGCGCTCGGCGCCGACGACCCGCCGGTTCTGCGCTACGTCCCGAAGCACGAGGAGCTCAAGTACACGTTCGGGGGCGCCGCGCCCGCCCGCCACGTCGCGCCGGGGACCCGGATCATCAGCTGGTCGGAGGACTGCTACGACGGCGCCGTCACGCGACCCGACCAGCTTCCGTCGAAGGTCGCGCCGATCGGCCACGACAATCCGCAGACGGGGCCCTTCTACGTGGACGGAGCCGAGCCGGGGGACACGCTGGCGATCCGGATCGAGAAGCTTGAGCCCGCGCGGGATCATGGAATCTCCTCTCTCTTCCCGGGCTTCGGCGCGCTCAACGGGACCGACCGCACCGCCATGGTGCAGCCGGATCTCACCGAACGCGTCTGGTTCTACGACGTCGACCGGGTCAAGGGCGTGGCCCGCACGCACTCGACCGACGGGAAGTTGTCGTGGGAGGTCCCCCTGGCGCCCTTCCTCGGCTGCCTCGGCGTCTCGCCTCCCAACGGCGAAGCGCGCTCGACCATCGTGCCGGACAACTTCGGGGGCAACATGGACTGCCCGGAAGTGCGCGCGGGCAACACCGTCTACCTGGGTGTGCGCGTTCCGGGAGGGCTCTTCTCGTTCGGCGACGGCCACTACGCGATGGGCGACGGCGAGATCATCGGCACCGCGGTCGAGGGCGCCATGAACGTGGAGCTCGTCGTCGACCTCATCAAACACCGCGACACGCCGTGGCCGCGCATCGAGAACGCGGAGTGGATGATGTCGCTCGGCGCCGCGCGGCCGCTCGAGGATGCGGCCCGCATCGCCTTCAAGGACATGGTCGAATGGGTCATGGAGAAGACGGGCATGGACCTGCTCGATGCCTACCAGTTCGTTTCCCAGAACGCCGTCGCCCCCGTGACCGAGATGGTGGATCCGCTCTACACGGTTCTCGTCAAGGTGCCGAAGGCGCGCCTGCCGGTCAAGGCGCGCTAGACTTGCCGCGATGAAGCTCTGGAAGAAGCTCCTTCTCGGGATCGGGATCCTCGCCATCCTGGCGATCGGCGCGGTGACGTACATGATCGGCGGGCCGCGAAACCTGATCGGGATGCTGCGCTACGACCAGCGCCAGGAGGGAACCCTCAAGGTCGGCGACCGCGCCCCGGAGGTCTCGCTGCTCGCGCTCGACGGCACGACGCCCGTCAAGCTTTCCGACAAGATCGGCGGCAAGCCCACCGTCCTGATTTTCGGCAGCTTCACCTGACCTCCGTTCCGCCGCTCGGTCGAGCGCGTCAACGCGATCCGGAAGAAATACGGCGACCGCGCGCAATTCCTGACGCTCTACATCAAGGAAGCGCATCCCCTCGACGAGTGGCAGATGGACTCGAACGTGACGGAGGGAGTTTGCTACCCGCAGCCGACGACGCTCGCCGACCGGGTTCGAATCGCCAACGACTTCGTCAAACGCTTCCACTACGACATCCCGCTCGTCGTGGACCCGATCGAGAATCCGGCCAACAAGGCCTACGCCGGCTGGCCCGAGCGCTTCTACATCCTCGACGAGACCGGGACGATCGTCTACAAGGGCAAGCCCGGACCCGTTCGGCTATCACCCCGAGGAAGTCGAAGCCTGGCTCGCGAAGCGTTTTCCGGACGTCAGCCCGCCGACGGGGTCCTGAACTCGTTGCGCCTCTTCCAGAGGTAGACGAGGATGGCCACGTTGATGGCGAGAAGCAGGTATCGCCGTCCGCTGCCCGGGCGGCGGGCGATTTCGATCACTTCCGGCGGTATGCCGAGCGCCGTGAGCACGATGGTGAAGTAGGGCGCCCACGGGATCCGCATCGCCAGCAGGGTCCCCTCCGCGCCGAACACGAGGCCGACGAGGATCGAGGCCGCGCCGATGGCCTGGACCTGCCGGCTCGTGAGGGCGGCGAGGACGAGCGACAGGTGCTGCACGACGAGCTTCGTCTCCGAGACGCCCAGGAACCGCGCGATCTCCATGGCATCGGAGTGATGCGGCAGCCGCGCTATGCGCAGCGCCACCGCGCCGAGCAGCAGGAACGCCGCCGCCTTGGCGAGCTTGAAGGCGATGATGCCGAGGAAGCCGGGCGAGAGCCGCGGCGAATGGACGGAAACCTGCGACGACTCCATGGGGTGCGGAGTTTCGCACATAGAATCCCGGTGACGCACTCATGACCATCCCCGCCGGCGCCCGGCTCGGGGCGTACGAGGTGCTCGGTCCCCTGGGAGCCGGAGGTATGGGCGAGGTGTATCGCGGGCGCGACCCGCGCCTTTCCCGCGAGGTGGCCTTGAAGGTGCTGCCGGAGGCGCTCGCCGCGGACCGGGACCGCCTGTCGCGTTTCGAGCAGGAGGCGCGCGCGGCGTCGGCGCTGAACCATCCCAACATCGTCACGATCTACGAGGTCGGGCGCGAGGGCGAGACGGCCTTCATCGCCATGGAGCTCGTGGACGGCAAGACCCTGCGCGAGCTCACGGTATCGGGTCCGATGCCGGTGCGCCGGATCCTCGGCATCGCGCCCCAGATCGCCGACGGGCTCGCCAAGGCGCACGGCGCCGGGATCGTCCACCGGGACCTGAAGCCCGAGAACGTCATGGTCTCGAAGGATGGGTTCGTCAAGATCCTCGACTTCGGCCTGGCCAAGCTCGTGGAGCCCGAGTCGGGCGAGGTATCGGCGATGCCGACGCTCGCGCAGCCGGAGACCCATCCGGGTACCGTCATGGGCACTGTCGGCTACATGTCTCCCGAGCAGGCCTCGGGCGAGCCGCTGGACTTTCGCTCCGACCAGTTCTCGTTCGGCTCGATGCTCTACGAGATGGCGACCGGGGCGAAGGCCTTCCAGAAGAAGACCCCCGCCGAGACGATGTCCGCGATCATCCGGGACGAGCCCGAGCCCGTGGGAAAGCTGCGCCCGGAGCTGCCGGTTCCCGTGCGCTGGATCCTCGAGCGTTGCCTCGCCAAGGACCGGGAAGAGCGCTACGCCTCCACGCGCGATCTCGCGCGGGATCTCGCGAGCCTGCGCGACCATCTCTCCGAAGTTTCGGGCGGCGTGGAGTCGTTGTCGGCCCCCGCCCTCACCGCCCCGCGCCGGCGAATCCGGCCGTGGATCGTCGGACTCGCACTGGCCGTCGCCGGCCTGGCCGCCGGATGGGCTCTGACGAGAGCGCTTTCCGGCAAGCTGTCCGCGCCGACATTCCAGCGCTTGACCTTTCGCCGGGGGACGCTCGGAAACGCTCGATTCACTCCCGACGGGCGGGCGATCGTGTACAGCGCGTCGTGGGAAGGCGAAGGGAGGCAATCGAGTCTCTACCTCACGCGGCCCGAGAGCCCGGAATCTCAGAAGTTCGATTTCAAAGGCTCCACCGACATGCTTTCGATCTCCCGGACGGGGGAGCTCGCGCTTCTCCAGGGCGACCTGGCCAGCCCGCTTGGCGCGACGCTTACGGTCGCGCCGCTGACCGGAGGGGTTCCGCGCCAGCTCGTCGAGAACGTCGAGTTCGCCGGCGCGGACTGGGCGCCGGACGGCAAGGATATCGCCGTCGTTCGACTGGGTCAGGGCACGAGCCGGCTGGAATTTCCGGTGGGAAAAACTCTCGTTGCCGACGACCCCCGTTGGAAGGCAGGGCGCCCACGCTTTTCTCCGGCGGGAGACTCGCTCGCGTTCTTCGAGAACGGACCGGAGTTTTCCGATCTCTCGATCGTCGATCGGAGCGGAAAGGCGAAAAGGCTCTCGTCCGGCTGGGCCAGGCTGGACGGCGTGCCGGCCTGGATGCCCGACGGCCGGGAAATCTTCGTCACGGGCGCCCGGAAGCAGACGGAGCCCTCCGCGCTGTGGGCCGTCGACCGAGCCGGGAAGGATCGGCTGATCATGCGAGTTCCCGGCGGTCTCGAGCTTTATGACGTGGCGCGCGACGGACGAGTCCTGCTGGCGCACCACACGATCGCGCGGAGCCTGTTCGGGCTTTGCGGCGGGCAGACCAGGGAGATCGACCTGTCGTGGCTGGACGCTTCCTGGCCGGCAGACATCTCGCCGGACGGGAAAACCGTTCTGATCACCGAAGACGGGGAGGGCGCGGGAGCGACGGCATCGATCTACTTGCGGGGAACGGATGGCTCCGCGGCGGTGCGGCTCGGCGAAGGCGAAGGGCTGGCGATTTCGCCTGACGGCAAATGGGTGCTCGGGCTCAGCCACAGCAAGCCCCAGGGGCTCGTTCTGCTTCCCACGGGAGCCGGCCAGGCAAGGGTTCTCGAAGCCGGAGGGTTCGAGGATTTCCTCTGGGGCGGATGGCTGCCCGACGGCAAGGCCATCGTTTTCTCGGCGGCCACCGGGAAGGAGCGGCTACGCATTTACGTCCAGGACGTCGGGGGTGGAAGACCCCGCGCCATCAGCCCGCCGGGATTCCGGCTGCTGCCTTACACGAACCCGGTATCGCCGGACGGGAGGCAGGTGGTCGTTGCCGCCGGAGGAAAGCGCGCGATCGCCCCGATCGATGGCGCCGGCGAGCCCCGCGCCCTCTCCGGGCTGTCGCCGGAGGATGTCCCGATTCAATGGAGCGCCGACGGCTCGTCTCTCTACGTCATGCGCCGGGGGGAGCGGCCGATGAAGGTCTGGCGGCTCGACCTCGCCACCGGGCGGATGCAGGTGCACAAGGAGATGCCTCCGGACGCCGGGAACGGCGTTCTGGTGCGGATGACGCCGGACGGGAACTGTTATCTCCGCAGCGGCGAGAGCGTGCTTTCGGAGCTGTACCTCGTGGAGGGGCTTCGGTAAGGGGAATCTCCGGGGCGGCGCGGGGTTATCCTCGAAGCCGTCATGAAAAAAAACCCCTCTCCGTCCCGCCCTGCTCGTTCTTTCCGGCCTGCTTTCCGCGCTGGCCCTGTCGGCCGCCACGTACCTGCCGATGTCCGACACGGACCTCGCGCAGCGGGCGCCGGTCATCATGCGGGCGAGCGTCGTCGAGACCCACGCGAGCGTCGAGGACGTCGACGGGCGATCGGTGCCGTACACCGTCGTGACGCTTCGCCGGATCGAAGCGTTGAAGGGATCGCCCGACGAGACGATCACGCTCAAGCTTCCGGGCGGCCGCGTGGAGGATCGCGCGTGGCGGATTCCCGGCACGCCCGCCTTCTCGGCCGGAGGAGAAGTCGTCCTGATGCTCGGCGAGCGTCGCGGGCCGGCCGGACGAGTATCGCCTGACGGAGTTCGGCCTCTCGAAGTTCGACCTCGTCGCCGACGACGCCGGGCGACGATTCGCCGTGCGCCCGGTCCTTTCGGCCTCGCCGACGACCTCGCCGTCTCGAAGAGGGCGGCGGCGGATTCCGACGCGCCCCCGGCCCGCGACGCCGACTCCTTTCTCGCCTTCCTGCGCGCCGTCGGTCGCGGCGCGGCGCCTCCGGAAGTCACGTGGGCGGCGCCGGCGCGCGAGGCGGGCTCCGTGCGGCAGAAGTGGGTCAACATCGGCGGCCGCGAGCCCGGCGACTGCGGCGGAGATCCCTGCCTCTTCCGCTGGTTCTGGAGCTCGGGCGACCCGGCGAACACGATCAAGGTCGTCGGCACGCAGACGGGCCTGAGCAGCGACGACAGCGCCGGGTGCGGCACGGATTCCCTCTGCGACGTGCAGAACGCGATCGACGGATGGCACGGCGTGGCGGATGCCGACGTGCACATCGACGGCCCGTCCCCGAGCGGCAACGTCACCGTCAACCTGGACGCCACGGAGAGCTTCGAGCCGCCGCCTGCGACCAAGACCTGGACGACGCCGGCCGACTGCTCGGGCGGCGTGATCGGCCTGGCGGGACCGGACGTGGCGACCGGGCCGCGCACCTTCAAGGGTGACGGCAACTACTACGGAATGCAGTCCGCGACCGTCTCGATGCGCAAGGTTGTCTGTTCCTTCGGATACTCCGCCCGGACCTTCAAGACCGCGGTGATGCACGAGATCGGGCACACGCTCGGCCTCGGCCACCCCGACGACGACGGGTCGGACGCGCACAAGCCCGTCGAGAGCCTCCACAGCACGACGACGTCGAGCCAGTGGGCGAACGCCGTCATGCACTCGGTGATCCCGGCGGCAAAACCCGAGGCGCCCCAGACCGACGACGCGCAGGCGATCGTCTACTACTACGGGACCGCCGCCGGCGGCGCGCTGCCGGTCGCGAATTTCACCGCCTCCGCCTCGCCCACGGTCGGCGTGCCGGTGGCGTTCACCGACAAGTCCACGGGCTCGCCCACCGGATGGAACTGGGACTTCGGCGACCCGGACCCGGGCACGATCGGGGCGACGACGCAGAACCCGACCCACACGTTCCTGCAGCCGCGCACCTACACGGTCACGCTTTCGGCGGGCAACGCCAACGGCACGAACGCGATCACGAAACAGATCACGGTCGCGCCCGGGCAGAACGCGTGCCAGTCCGGCTCGAGCACCCTCTGTCTTCAGGACGGGCGCTTCCAGGTCACGGCCGCCTACCGCACGGCGGACGGCCGCACGGGCCTCGGCCACGGCACCGGGCTGACCACGGACTCCGGTTACTTCTGGTTCTTCGACGCGACCAACATCGAGCTCGTGGTCAAGGTCTTGAACGGCTGCGGCCTGACGAACCACTACTGGGTCTTCTCGGCCGGCCTGACCAACGTCGAGGTCACGCTCACGGTGGTCGACACGCGCGGGGGCGCGTCGCAGACCTACACGAACCCGCTCGGCACGGCGTACGCCCCCGTGCAGGACACCCAGGCCCTGGCCAGCTGCCCCTGAGGCTTAAGGAAACATTAGGGCGGGGCGCCCGCGCCGGACTCCCGTAATCTACCGGGACTTCGCCAAGGAGGTCCCATGCCCCACGGATGTCGCCGCCTGTTTCCGCTCGTCCTGTTTGTCGCGCTGTGCTTTCCGGCCTTCGCCGCGGCCGCCTTGACCAGAAACGTCTCCGTTGGCCCGAGCCTGAGCCATACCTTCGTCGACGAGGTCAGCGGGACGAGCACCACGACGATCGCCGTCGGCGACACGGTGCAATGGACATGGGCGTCGGGCATTCACTCCACGACGTCCGGTCCCTGCACGACGGTATGCACGGCCGACGGGAAGTGGGACTCGGGAGCCCATGCGACCCCGTTCTCGTTCAGCCACTCCGCGACGTTCGCGACGGCGGGCACCTACCACTACCACTGCTCGGTTCACGGCTCCCTGATGCAGGGTGACGTCGTCGTGGTCGATCCGGGACCGGCGCCGACGGTTGGCGCAATCTCTCCGACGTCGGGACCGGCCGGCTCGGGAACCGCCGCCACCGTCACCGGGACGAACTTCGTGGACGGCGCGACGGTGACGATCGGGGCCATGTCGGCCACCGGCGTCGTCGTCCAGGACGCCGCGACGATCCAGCTGACGACGCCGGTGCTGGGACCCGGGACGCTCAACGATGTGGTCGTAACGGTGAACAACCCGGATCCCCAGATGGCGACGCTGGCGAAGGGCTGGTTTGCCGACTTCCTGGACGTGCCCGCGGGCGACCAGTTCCACGACTACGTGGAAAAGCTCGTCCGCAACGGCGTCACGGCCGGGTGCGGCTCGGGAAACTACTGCCGCAACGACGCGGTGACGCGCGCGCAGATGGCTGTCTTTCTCCTGAAGTCGGCGCTCGGGTCGAATCACGTGCCGCCGGCCTGCACGGGGACCGTGTTCGACGACGTGCCCTGCACGGGCGGGATTTACGACCCGTGGATCGAGGAGCTCGCGGGACTGCAGGTGACCACCGGCTGCCAGGTGTCGCCTCCGCTCTACTGTCCAGGCGCCACGGTCAACCGGCAGCAGATGGCGGTCTTCCTCCTGAAGATGAAGAACGGGTCCGCCTACGATCCGCCCGACTGCACGGGCGTCTTCGACGACGTCCCGTGCACGCCGGGCGTCGGATTTCCCGACTGGATCGAGAAGCTCTTCGCCGATGGCGTGACGGGCGGCTGCCAGGCGATGCCGCCTCTCTACTGTCCGACGAACCCGAACACGCGCGGGCAGATGGCGGTGTTCCTGGTGAAGAACTTCAGTTTGCCCTAGCGGCCTGCCACCCTACCGGCGCGGCGCCCGGAGGCTCGTCCCCGTCAGCCTCCGGGCGGCCTCGCGCAGCGTCGCCTCCTTCTTCGCGAAGTTCAGGCGCGCGCGCGTCTTTCCCCCGCGGCGGTAGAAGCTCGAACCCGGAACCGCGATGACGCCCACCTTCCGGGCGAGAAAGTCCACGAACTTCCAGTCGTCCTTCCAGTCGAGTCCGGCGGCGTCCACCATCACGTAGTAGGCGCCCTCGGGAGGCGTGAAGGCGAGGCCGGCGCGCTCGAGCGCATCGAGCAGGATCGCGCGCCGGGAGGCGTACGTCGCGCGCATTTCCTCGTAGTAAGTGTCGGGCAGCGCGAGCGCGGCCCGCCCGGCCTCCTGGAACGGGGTCGGCGCGCAGATCGTGAGGTAGTCGTGCACCTTGCGCACGAGGGCGGTCAGCCCGGGCGCCGCGACCGCCCAGCCCACGCGCCAGCCGGTCACGGCGTAGGTCTTTCCGAGGCCCGAAAGCGTCACGGTGCGGTCTTCCATGCCGGGCAGGGACCCGAGGCTCACGTGCCGGTGTCCGTCGTACCACATGTGCTCGTAGATCTCGTCGGTGACGGCGACGATCCCGTGTCGGGCGCACAAACGCGCGATCTCGGAGAGCTCCTCGCGCGAGAAGACGCGCCCGGACGGGTTGCCCGGCGTGTTGACGAGGATCAGGCGGGTGCGCCGCGTGATCGCCCGCGACAGGCGGGCGGCGTCGAGACGAAAATCGGGCCCGGAAAGTGGGACGAACCGCGGCACGACGCCCGCCAGAGCGCAGGCGGGCACGTAGTTCTCGTACCAGGGCTCCAGGACGAGGACCTCGTCGCCCGGCTCCGTCAGGGCGAGGACCGCCGCGGCGACGCCCTCGGAGACGCCGCAGGTGATCGTGACCTCGGTGTCGGGGTCCGCCGCGATCGCGTTGAAGCGAGCCGACTTGGCGGCGACGGCCGCGCGCAGGCCCGGCGAGCCCCAGGTGTAGCTGTACTGGTGATTCTCGGGCGCCGCGAGGGCGCGGACGAGGGCCTCGGCCAGCTGCGGCGGCGGTTCGAAGTCCGGAAGGCCCTGTGCAAGGTTCACGCCGCCCACCTCCGCGCCGAGGCGCGTCATCTCGCGGATGACAGACTCCTGGAAGGGGCGCGTGCGCCGCGAAAGCCGGCGCGGCGCGCGTCGGCGGTTGCCGGGATCCTTCACGACGACCTCATCTCCCTCCGCGGCGGCGCGGCGCCGCCGGCACGCGACGAGATTACCGCGACGCGTCCGGCGATCCGCGAAGTGCTAACGCCCGATCGCGGTTTCTTGCTAACATTCCTCGAACCGGCGCTCTGCTCGCAACGGCGGAGTCGCGGTTCGAGGAGGGGATCGATGGCGGGACGGGGCAGGGAGCAGCATCAGCCGGAGCCCTGGAAGCACGACGGGCGCGCGATCGTCAACGCCGCCGGGTGGACGCTGGCGAAGACCATCTTCGAAGCCGATGCGCGGCGCATCGTGGCGGCCGTCAACGACGTTCTCGGCATCCCCACGGCGGCGCTCGAGGCCGGCTTCATCCGCGAAATCCTGGTGCCGCGCCCGGAGGAGACGAGCGAGGTCACGATCCGGATCCATCCGCTCCCGAATGCCGCGGTGGACCCGGCGGACTTCTTCCTCCACGATCGGCGCATGGGAGACCGGCGCCGGGGCGATCGCCGGCGCGCCGAACGCCGCCGGGGCGTGGCGGCGGCGCCGCGGATCCTCTCCATCGCCGACTGACAACAAGAGCGACCGGCGAGGTCGCTCTTGTTGTCATCCCGAGCGCAGCGAGGGATCCCGTACTGTTTCGCCGGGATCCCGTTCTGGCAGGTCCGACCCCGCCTACGGCAGCGCCACCGCTCCCGTCGCCAGATCGTACGTGCTTCCCGCCGGCAGGACCGACAGCTTCACGCCCGTCGCGCCCAGGGTCGCGGCCGTGGGAGGCGTGATCCGGGCCCCCCGCGCGTCATAGACGACGGCGGCGCTCGCGCCGAGCACCCGCCAGGGCCCCGCCGGCCCCACTTCGAGCGCCGTGGACTCGTCGATGCCGATGCCGACGAGGTCCGGATGCTCGAGAACGACCGAGAGAAGGCGGTTGTTGCGGCGCCGACGCACGTGGTGCTGGTCGACGATCACCCCTGGCAATAGCCCGAAGCCGTCGATCGTGACGACGTCGTCGCGCGCGATCGTCATGAAGGCGTCGCTCGAGTCCTTCGCGGGAGGCCGGTCGCCGCCTGGCCGGCGTTCGTCTCCGGTGATCATCGGCGTGGACATCACCGCGGCGCCGGCGGAGGTGCCGCCGACGACCGCGCCGTCCCGGTACCGCTCGTGGATGGCGGCCTCGACCCGGGTGCCCGCCAGAGCGGCCGTCAGCTTCGCCTGGTCTCCGCCGCCGAACCAGATCCCCGTCACGCCGTCGAGCCGCTTCGCGGACTCCTCGGCGTCCGCCTGTTCGCGGGAGAGGACGATCCGGTCGGCCTCGGCCCCGAGCTTGCGGAAGTCGCCGGCGAGCTCGAGGCCGGCGTCGGGGTACTCGGAAGCCATCGGAAAGATCACGATGCGCGCGCGGCCGCGGCCGCCGGCCAGGGCCACGAATCTCTCGAGGATCGCGTCGGGGATCGGTCCGCCGCCGACGATGAGCAGGAATCCGCGCGGCGCGGCCGCCGGTGGAGCGGCGGCGGGCCCGGGCGTAGCGGTGGCGCAGGCGACCGCGACCGCGACGATGGCGATGGCGCCGGCGACCGCGCCAAGACGATTTCGATGAGTCTGGTCCGCTGCCTTCACGACTTCGCTCCCCTGTGACTCCAAGTCACGCGTTTCAGAATTACGAATCCCGCCTCCGCGCTTTCGAATCGCGCGCATGCGGTCTTTCCCGTGATTGGAATGGACTTGACGCGCCGAAACCGCGATAGCATAACTTCAAGAAGTTTCGAACCGGTCTTCATCATTTGGAGGAGGTCGCAATGCCGAGGGCGTTTCGCGGAGTCCTTCTTACAGTCACCGGGGCGCTGCTCCTCGCGGCGTCGCTCGTTGCCCAATCCAACACAGGCAACGTTTACGGAAACGTAATCGACGAACAGGGAGAAGTGATCCCCGGAGGTACGGCTACGCTCATCGGACCGTCCGCGCCTGTCACGACCAGCGTGGACTCGCACGGCCTCTTCCGGTTCCTGAAAGTGCCTCCCGGCAAGTACGCGGTGACCGTGACGATGCCGGGATTCACGACTGTCACGCGGGAGAACGTGACCGTCTCTGTCGGCAAGAACACGCAGGTGGACGTGCAGCTGAAGCTGTCCACGGTGCAGGAAGCGGTGACCGTGACGAGCGCGACCCCCCTGATCGACACGCGGAAGGTCGAGACCGGCCAGAATTTCTCGAAGGACGAGCTGACCGAGATCCCGACGGCTCGCGACGTCTGGTCGCTGATCCAGCAGGTGCCGGGAGTCCAGATCGACACCGTCAACGTCGCCGGCAATCAGAGCGGCATTGCCGGGGGCCCCGACTTCATCACCAAGGGCTCCGGCAACGTCGTCTACCAGGTGGACGGTGCCACGATCACGGACAATACGTACGGCAACCCGTTCCAGCGCCAGAACGGCGGTACGAACACCTTCTTCGACTTCTCCACGTTCCAGGACGTCGAGGTCTCGACCGGCGGCTCGCTCGTCGAGCAACAGAACTCCGGGGTGACGATCAACGTCGTCACCAAGCGCGGGACCAACGAGATCAAGGGCTCGGCGCGCTACATGTATGCCTCCCACAACTGGCAGTCGACGAACACGCCGCAGGAGGCGATCGACGAGGGAGTTCCGACGAACAACACGCGCTTGATTCGGGAGTACGGCGGCGACGTCGGAGGACCCATCGTCAAGGACAAGGTGTGGCTCTGGTTCGCCGGCTCCTACCAGACGATCTCGACGAACCCCGCCACCTTCGACTCATCGCTCGGATCGTTCACCTATCCGGAGACGGTCAACCTCGAGCCCTGGAGCGCCAAGCTGAACTGGCAGATCTCCAATGCCAACTCGGCACAGCTCTACTATCAGCGGAGCGACCGCACGCAGAACGGCCGCGGCGCGGCGCCCGACCGCCCGAATCCCACCCGGACCCAGCTCATCATCCCGACGAACTTCTACAAGGTCGAGGACTCGAACATCTTCTCCTCGGACCTCTTCGCGTCGATCTTCGCGAACTATCAGCAGCCGGACTACGCCCAAAATGGTACGGGTTCCCTGGATTGCGTGCCCGTGAGCTTCAACGTTGCCTGTGGCGCCGAGGGTGCGGCGAAGGACATCCGCTTCTACGACAACAGCTGGCAGAACAACTGGAACTATTACTACGCCAAGGATCCGCAGAAGCAGGCCAACGTCCAGGTTTCCAAGTTCTTCAACACCGGGAAGTTGAACCACGAGCTGAAGTTCAGCTTCAACTATCGCCAGCAAATCGCCGATTCCGCCACGGGGCTGCCCGGGCGACCAGAACCAGGGCTACGAGTACATCGACTCGCCTTCGTACAACAGCGTCCTGCTCTCCCGTGGCGTTCGGCCGGTCTTCAAGAACGTGTTCTGGAGCGGAACGCTCGCCGACACGATCACGACGGGCAACCTGACGGTCCAGCTCGGGCTCCGTTACGACCAGCAGCAGGCCAAGAATCTGCCCGGCACGGCCTTCGGCAACACCATGGTTCCGGACCTCCTTCCGACGGTCCAGTACCACGGCGCGTCGGACTGGCAGTTCGATCTGACGAACTGGCAGCCGCGCGTGTCGGCGACCTACGCCATCGGCGAAAAGAAGAACACGCTGGTGCGGGCCTCCTACGCGCAGTTCGCGGACCAGCTCGGCTTCATCGGCTACTACGCAAGCGGGGTGCCGATCTCGAACGGTTACTACTACTACTGGACCGACACCAACGGAGATCACATCGTCCAGCGCAACGAGATCAACTTCGACTACGGCTCCACCGGCTTCTACAACGGCATCGATCCGGCCACCCTGCCGAACATCCCCAACGTCATTCAGCCGAATCTCAAAATTCCGAAGACCAACGAGGTGACGGTTGGCGTCGACCAGCAATTCACCGACACGTTCGCCGTTTCCGCGACCTTCAGCTATCGCAATACAAACAATCTCATCGCGAACACATACACGGGCTCGGATCGGAGCACCTGGCAGCTTGCCGGCCGAACGCAGTGCACCGACGCCCAGGGCAACGTCGGGCCCTGCGTCGCCACGGCCACCAACGGCTTTACGCTACCCTTCGACGTCCCCTTCTACAGTCTGACGCTCGCCGAAGAGCCGGCCGGTACCCTGATCTACGATCGCCCCGGAGCGACCCAGAAGTACTACGGCATCGACGTCTCGTTCGTCAAACGATTGTCGAATCATTGGATGTTTCGAGGAAACTTTGGCTGGAACTCTTTCAAGAATTACCTGACCGCACAGTCGATTTCGGATCCCAACAACTACTGGGGCGGCTCGAACTGCGGATCCGTGCCTCAGACGTCGTGCATCGCAACGGGCTACTCCAACGCGACGAAGGCCGAGCAGCTCTTCATCAACTCGAACTGGCAGTTCAACATGAACGCGCTCTACCAGGGGCCGTGGGGCCTCGATTTCGGCGTCAACTTCTTCGGGCGCCAGGGCTTCCCCAATCCCTATTACGTACGGGTTCGAGCGACCGACGCCGCGGATGTCAGCCACAGGTACTCGATTCAAATCGACCAGGTGGATGCGTATCGTTACGCCAACGTCTACGAGCTCGACTTTCGATTGGCGAAGACCTTCCAGCTCGGCGGCGTGACCATCATCCCGGCGGCGGAGCTCTTTAACGTGGCCAACGCCAACACCATCCTGTCGCGCTTCGAGCGGACCGGCGACTATCGTGCCTCGACCGGAAAATTCTCGCCGAACCCGTATTTCAACCAGATCACCGAGGTGCAGAGCCCCCGGATTCTGAGGCTCGGCATCCAGGTGAACTTCTAGGGCTGACGGCGCTCTTTTTGGGGCCCGTCCGGGAATTCCGGGCGGGCCCTTTCGTTTTCTCGCGGGCGTGAAACCCTTTCTGAGGAAGACCCTTCTATCGGCCGCCCTGGCGCTGCTGGCCCTCGTTGCCGCTTCCTGCCACCGGGAGACGCCGGGCGCCCGCACGTCCTCGAGCCGGCCCGGCGGGCTGCCCGGGACGTCATTCTCATCACGATCGACACGCTGCGCGCGGACGCCGTCGGCTTCGACGGCAACACCCGCGGAACCACCCCCAACCTCGACCGGTTCGCCGCGGAAGGCCGGGTATTCACCCAGGCGCACTCCCACAACGTGATCACGCTGGCGTCTCACACCAATATCCTGACCGGAATGTTGCCCTACCAACACGGCGTTCGCGAGAACGCCGGCTTTCGCCTCTCGCCGAAGATCCCGACCCTCGCCACACGGCTGAAGGCGCAGGGCTACGCGACGGGCGCTTTCGTCGGCGCCTATGTGCTCGATTCGCGGTACGGGCTCGGTCACGACTTCGACGTGTACGACGAACTCTACCGGCATCTCGACGAGCAATTCGAGTTCGACATTCAACAGGCTCACGCCGAGGACGTCGTCAAGGCGGCCGTCGAGTGGTACCGGGGTCAGGCCGGCAAGCCTCGGTTTCTGTGGGTTCACCTCTACGATCCGCATGCGCCTTACGAGCCCCCGGAAGATTACAAACGGCGTTTTGCCGACGACTTCTATCTCGGAGAGGTCGCCTACGCCGACGCTTCGCTCGCGCCGCTTCTCGCGGCGATCCGGGAGATGCAGCCGCCGCCTCTGCTCGTCATGACGGGTGATCACGGCGAGGCTCGCGGCGACCACGGTGAGCTCACGCATGGATTGTTCTGCTACGAGGCGACGCTGCACATCCCTATGTTCCTCTGGTCCCCCGGTCTGGTCGTCCCGGGGCGCGACGACGTGTGGGCGCGCCACATCGACATCGTGCCCTCGATCCTCGACGCGATCGGCGCGGCGAAGCCCGCGGAACTGACGGGCCAGTCCCTCCTGATCGACGGGCGCACGGAGGCGCCGGAGGGGAGCTATTTCGAAGCCCTTTCGGCTGCGTTCAATCGCGGCTGGGCTCCTCTGCGCGGCATCGCTTCTCACGGCGACAAGTACATCGATCTGCCCATCCCGGAGCTCTACAACCTGCCCACGGATGCCGGGGAGCAGAAGAACCTGGTCCCTGAGGGCCCCGACGCGCTGCGCCGGCTGCACAAGCGCTTGATCGAGCTGCCCGCTCCGACCCTCGAACGAGGCACCGTGGGCTCGGACGAGGCCGCGAAGCTCAGGAATCTGGGTTACCTCAGCGGTTCCGCCGAAAAAAAGACGTCTTACGGCCCGGCCGACGATCCGAAGACGCTCATCGGAGTGGATCAGAAACTTCACGAGATCATGGAGCTGCGCGAGAGCGGCAAGTGCGAAAAGGCAGTCCCGATCGCGCGCCAGGTCGTCGCCGAGAACCCGAAGATGAAGGTCGGCTACATGCACCTGGCCATGGTTCTCAGGTGCCTGGGCGATCTCAACGCCGTGCGCCGCGCCCTGGAGCAGGCCGACGACGCCGGCGCCGGTGGCGAGAGTCTCGACCGACAGCGAGCCATGATTCTTTCCGAGACGGGACATCCCGAGGACGCGCTGAAAGTTCTCCTTCCGCACCGGGAGAGCGATGAGCCGGAAACCTTGAATGCTCTCGGCGTGGCACTGGCCGACAGCGGGCGGCCGGCAGAGGCCCTCCCGGTCTTTGCGAGGGTCCTCGAGATCGATCCGTCCAACGCCGTCGCCTACCAGAACACGGGCATTTCGCTCCTGAAGCTCGACCGGGTGGAAGAGGCGCGGCAGAGTCTCGAGCAGGCGCTGCGCCTGGGCAAACGACACGCTCGCGCCTGGAACGCGCTCGGCGTCGCCTGGATGCGCCTGAATGACCCGAAAAAGGCGATCGACGCCTGGGAGCACTGCCTCGAGATCAACGCGGAACAGTACGACGCGCTCTACAACGTCGGCCGCGTGGCAGGGCAGCTGCACGACTGGAAGAAAGCCCGCACCGCCCTCGAGCGCTTCGTCGCCACGGCGCCCCCGAAGCAGTACGGCAAGGACATCGCCGAGGTGCGCGGCGTCCTCGCCGACATGACGCGACAGGGCCTGTAGGCGCCCAATCCCCGCTTCCGGGACGCGGCGTCCCGATGACAGAATGCGGGCATGAAGTTTTTTCGAGCTTTCGGCCCCCTTGCCGCCGTCCTGCTTCTCGCCGCCGCGCCGGACGCCCCGAATACCGCCTCCTTCGTGATCCGCGGCGCCCGGGTGGCCGACGGAACGGGCGCGCCGCTGGCTTCCGCCGACGTGCGCGTGGAGGGGGATCGCATCGCCGAGGTCGGGCGGCTCGCGCCGCGCGACGGGGAACGCGTCGTCAAGGGCGACGGGCTCGTTCTCGCGCCCGGGTTCATCGACGTCCACAATCATTCGAGCGAGGGTCTTGCGACCGATCCCCTGGCCGAGACCCAGGTCTCGCAGGGCATCACGACGCTCGTCCTCGGGCCGGACGGCGACTCGCCCTGGCCGATCGCCGGCTATCTCGCCGAGCGGGAAAAGGCGCCGGCGGCCGTCAACGTGATGACGATGGTCGGCCACGAGACGGTCCGCAGCCTCGTGATGGGCAAGGACTTCCGGCGCAAGGCCACGGACGAGGAAATCGCGAAGATGGCCGCCCTCGTCACGCAGGGAATGAAGGAGGGCGCCAGCGGCCTTTCCTCCGGCCTCGAGTACGACGTCGGCAGCTACGCCTCGACCGAAGAGCTGATCGCGCTCGGAAAGGCGGCCGGCGTGCTCGGCGGCTTCTACATGACGCACAGCCGGGACGAGGCGGACAAGAGCTTCGAGGCGATCGACGAGGCGATCGCGATCTCGGCCCGAGGGAACCTGCCGCTCGACATCTCGCACATAAAGCTCGCCACGGTCGGCGTGTGGGGACAGTCGAAGAAGGCCGTCGCCCGCATCGACGCCGCGCGCGCGAAGGGACAGGACGTCACGGCGGACTGTTATCCCTACGAGGCGTGGCACTCGAACATCGAGGTCCTCGTGCCGGACAAGCAGTACTTCGACCCGAAGAGCGTCGGGCAAGGCCCTCGCCGACGTCGGCGGCGCGTCTCGGGTCACCGTCACGGCGTGCAAGGCGCATCCGGGCTACGCCGGCCGCAACCTCGAGGAGATCGCCCGCGCCGAGGGCATCTCGACGACCGAGCTCTTCTCGAAGATCGTCAAGGACGGCGGCGCGGACATCATCGGCCACTCCATGAAGACCGAGGACGTCGAGGTCTTCTACGTGCAGCCCTGGGTCATGGTGGCCTCCGACGGCGGCATCAACAACGACCATCCGCGCGGCGCCGGCACCTTTCCGCGCGTGCTCGGCCGGTTCGTGCGCGAGAGGCATCTCTTCACGCTCGAAGAAGCCGTCCGCAAGATGACCTCGCTGCCGGCCTCGCGCATGAGCCTCGCCGACCGCGGCCGGATCGCGCCGGGCATGAAAGCCGATCTCGTGCTCTTCAATCCCGAGACCGTGATCGACCGCTCGACCTTCGAGGACCCGCGCCGCCTGTCGGAGGGGATCGAGCTCGTCGTCGTCAACGGCGAGGCGGTCTGGTCCGGCGGCAAGGCGACGGGCGCCCGGCCCGGGCGTGTTCTGCGGGGCAGCGGGGCGCCTCGGTGAGGAGGGCGCGCGCCGCCCTTCTCGCGATCGGCGCGCTCGGCGCCGCGCTCGCGGCCGGGGCCACGCCGGCGATCTCCCGTCATCACGGAGCCCGCCGTCGACGGCGCGGTGATCAGCCCCTACGACGTGCACATGGTGGCAGGCCCCTTCGTCGGCGCGCCCGGCGAGAGCCACGTCTGCAGCGACTGGGAGATCGTCGCCTACGCTTCGCGCGCCGCGGTCTGGACGGCGCCCTGCGTCACGGGAGCGCTCGCCGTCCACATTCACCTCGGCGACGGCACTTTCGTCAACGCCCTCGCGGGCCATCACCAGCTCGACGCCGACGGCGACTACGTGCTGCGGGTGCGCTTCCAGGGCGACGCGGGGCCTCCCGGCCAGGACTGGAGCGGCTGGGCCGAGCGCATCTTCCAGACGGCGCAGGGAACCGCGATCGATCCGCTCGTTCTCTCGGACGTCTCGGTCGTGCCGGCCCCGCGCTGGCAGGACGCGGCGCTCCAGGACGTGATCCTCCCGCCCGCCGCGAGCCCGCCGAGCCTCGTGCTCGAGGTCCCGGGGGCCGGAACACTGCTCGCGTTCTCGGGGCGCGACGGAACGTCGAACGACGTTTCGAATCCCGCGGGCCTGTCCGCGCACGGGGCCGTGCGGGTCCTCTGCCGGTCGGGCTCGGCGAGCTCTCGATCTGCCGGCCTCGCAGGTCTCCTTCACCGACGGCAGCGGCACCGACCGGACGATCTTCCTGCCTCCCATCGCGCTCGCCGCCGGGCAGGCCACCGCCTTCTGGGTCTCCGAGGCCGGAGAGACCTTTGCCGCGAGCGCGGCGCCCGTCCCCGAGGGAGGCGCTCCCCCGGCTCCCGACTGGACCACCGCGCTGACGGCATCGCCGATCCCCTGGGCGGTGAAGCAGCCGGGGTTCCGGATCGAGCGCGTGGCGACCGGATTCCAGCTGCCCGTCAACGTCGCGTTCGTCCCGAACCCGGGACCCGGCGCCGACGACATCCTCTTCTACGTGTCGGAGCTGTACGGCTCCATCAAGGTCGTCACCCGCGGGGGCGCGGTGTCGGACTACGCCACCGGGCTTCTCAACTTCGACCCGACCGGCAGCTTTCCCGGGTCGGGCGAGAAAGGCCTGACGGGGCTCGTCGTCGAGCCGGTCTCGGGCGACGTCTTCGCGAGCATGGTCGAGGCCGTCGGGACGGAGACGAACTTCCACTTCCCGCGCGTCGTGCGCCTGCACAGCCGGGACGGGGGCCGCACCGGGCCGGACCAGACGACGATCCTCGACTTCCCGAACGAGCCCGTGGGCGCCTCGCACCAGATCTCGAACCTGTCGATCGGCCCGGACGGCAAGCTGTACGTGCACGTCGGCGACGGCCTGCTGACGTCGCCGGCGCTCGACATGACGTCCGCGCGCGGCAAGATCCTCCGCGTCAACTTCGACGGCACGGCGCCGCCGGACAATCCGTTCTACGACGCCGCCGACGGCATGACGGCCACGGACCTGATCTACGCGCTCGGATTCCGCAACCCGTTCGGGGGAGCGTGGCGCACGTCGGACGGCACGCACTGGGAGGTCGAGAACGGGCCGAGCATGGATCGCCTCGCGCAGGTCGTGGCGGGCCGGAACTACCTGTGGGACGGGTCGGACGCGAGCATGCACAACTTCGCCGTATACCTGTGGCCGGTGGCGGTGGCACCGGTCAACATCGCGTTCGTCCAGTCGTCCGCGTTCGGGGGAAGCGGGTTTCCCGTCGATCGCCTCGACCACGCCTACGTGACCGAGTCCGGCCCGACGTACGCCCCGGGACCTCAGGCCAACGGAAAGCGCATCAGCGAGTTCGTGCTCGACGCGGCGGGAACGCTCGTCAGCGGGCCGGTCCCTCTCGTCGAGTACGTCGGGGCGGGCCGCGGCACGGCGACGGCGCTGGCGGCCGGGCCCGACGGCCTCTACTTCGCCGATCTGTACAAGGACTTCGGCGCGGCCTCGCCCATCGAGGCCGGGGCCACGGTCTTCCGGATCCGCTACGTCGGCGTGGCGGATTTCACGACGAGCGTCGCGACCGGGCTCTCGCCCCTGACGGTCGCGTTCCACGACGCGTCCGACGTGCCGGGGGCCTCCGCCTGGCACTGGGAGTTCGGCGACGGCGCGGTCAGCGACGGTCGGGATCCGTCCCACCAGTACCGCTTCCCCGGGACCTACGACGTGCGCCTGACGGTGACCGGCCCCGACGGGGCCGTCGCCCGGCAGAAGGCCGCCGCCATCGTGGCCACGGCGCAGGCTCGCCGACCCGCCTGCTGCCGGCCCGCCGTGCCGTCCCCCCGGCATATCCCGCCCCGCGGGGTCAGACCTTGAATCTGTCCTGATGACTCGACGCGGCCCATAGACGGCGGATCTCGTTCACGCGGTTGCTAAACTCGGTACTCTCCTTCATGAGCGCTGCACCACGGCGGGCGAGCTTGGATGCCATCGATGATTGAATCGAGAGGGCCTGCCCGATCGCGGCGAGTCGCTCGCCGGCGTCATCGCGTGCGAGTAGAGCGATCATGGCCCTCGTGTGGAGCCCATTCAGATCTCGCCGGTTCACCTGCGCGGTGACTGCTGCGACGATCCACCGGAGGCCGGGCCGCGAAATTCGTAGTTGCCGCTTGGGGACATCGTCGGTGAGACGGTGGCCATCGATTTGTTTCTGCATTCGGCGAACGAATAGCTCTCCACCCAGGTAGATCTGGCCTCTGAGTTGTCGCCAGGGGTGCCCCGGTCGCCGGACTCCCGCTGCGACGAACTCGCGGTATTGACGACGCGCCTCGTCATGGTCGGGCGCGAACTGGTTGAGGGTCCATTCAACTTCAAGCCAGTCCGGTGGCGTCTGGAGCCCCGCGGTCCCTCGGTAGCTGCTCCACGGCCAGTCCTCTGGGCGGGTGACAATTCCGGCGCGAACGGGATTGAGGGTGACGTATCGAGTCAGTTCGAGCAGATGCGACTCCTTCTCGACCAGGATTCCCTTGAATCGGCCTTGAAAGAGATGCCCGACGCGGTCGTGCGTCCGGTTGAAACGCTGCGTGTAGATGCCGTTCAGCTCGCGCATTCCCCTGGAGAGGGTTGGTTCCGGCGTTTCCAGCAGGAGGTGATAGTGGTTCGTCATGAGGACGAAGGCGTGGATGCGCCAGCCGAATCGGTGCACCGAGCGCCGCAGGAGGGGCAGTAGAGCCTCCCTGTCGGAGTCGTCGAAGAAGATCGGCTTCTTCTCGTTGCCCCGGCTCGTGATGTGCCAGACGGCGCCCGGATACTCGAGGCGGAGCGGTCGAGCCAGGCTGTGCCTGCCTCCGTTGGGCGTGCCCTCCCCCGTCCGGGGCCGCTCCCTTTCTACTTGTTGTCGCGGGCGAGGACAGATTCAAGGTCTGACCCCAGGATCCTGCCCCGGTAGAATGGGCGGATGAGCCCCGGGGACGGAGAAGAGAGGAAGGGAATCGGCCCGGCCGGCCGGTGGATTCTCGGCCTGCTCGCGCTCGTCGTGCTCGTCGGGATCGTGGCCGCGGTGTCGCGCCCCGGGGGGACCGCCGTGCGAACGGCCGCCGCCCGCCGGGGCGACCTGATCGTGCCGGTCCAATGCGACGGGACGCTCGAGCCGCCCCCGGGCGGGGAGCTGCGGGCGGCCGAAGTCGCGACGGTGGCCGAAATCTTCGTCAAGAACGGCGACCGCGTCCGGACGGGGGCGTCTCTGCTGCGGCTGGAGAACCCCGAGCTGTCCCGCAAGGCCCTCGACGCGCGCTCCGAAGTCCTCCGGCTCGAATCCGAGCGCGCCGCGGCGCAAGCCGATCTGTCCGACCTCGAGCGGCGGGAGAAGCAGGCGGCCCGGGTGTTCGAAGCGGACGCGCGCCTTCTCGCCGCGGGCGCGATCACGCGGATGACCTACGACCAGGACGAAGCCGCTCTCTCCGACGCGCGCGACCGCGTGCGCGCGGCCCGCACCCGGCTCGCCGGGCTCGACGGGGCGACTCCGGGCGCGCCCGCCCGTATCGAGATCTCCCGGCAGCTCGCCGCCGAGCTCGAACGCCAGGCCGCCGCGCTGACGGTGCGCGCCCCGGCCGACGGCCTCGTCTACGGGCTCCCGCGGCGCGCGGGAGAGGCGGTGGCGGCCGGCGCGGTCGTGGCCAACGTGATCGACCCGGCGCACCGCCGGCTGCGGGCGCGCGTAGACCAGCCCGACCTGCCGCAAACGGCCGCCGGGCAGAAGCTCGTCGTGACCTTCGACGGCCTGCCGGGGCAGCGCTGGGAGGGCCTTGTGACCTTCGTGGACCCGGGCCTGCGCGAGGTCGGGGGCCGCGAGGTCGGCGAGGTGCAGGGCGAAGTCGCCGACCCGAAGGCGCAGCTGCCGTCCAACGCGGCCGTGGACGTCCAGATCGTGACGGGCGAGAAGAAGGGAGCGCTTCTCGCGCCCCGCGCCAGCCTCATCCGGGACGGCGAGAAGCGGTACGTCTACGTGCTCGAGTCCGGCCGCGCGCGCCGGCGCGAGGTGACCATCGGGCTCGTCGGCCTGACCGAGGTCGAGGTCGTCGGCGGCCTCTCCGAGGCGGATGCCGTCATCCTTCCCGGCGCGACGACGCTCTCCGACGGCCTTCGCGTGCGCGCCGCCGGCACGAAGGCCTGAAACGCGGCCCGCAGACCCATGTTCAACCGCGAAGTCTTCGGCATGGCCGTGGACCGGTTCCGCAAGCATCCGGTCCAGACATCGCTCACGCTGGCCGGGCTCGTCGTGGGAACGGCCTCGATCATCCTGGTCGTGTCGCTCGGCCTGACCGGGCGTGCCTACGTGCTGCGCCAGATCGAGGGCGTCGGCTCGCACCTGGTGTGGGCGAACTACCGCGGGACCGTGACCTCCGGCGTCTCCCGGATCTCCGACGATTTCATCACCGAGGGCGACGTGAAGGCGATCGCGATGCGCGCCGAACTCTTCTCGGGCGTCACGGCGATCCTGACGCTGCGGGGCAGCATCACGGTGCAGTCGCAGTTGAAGACGCTCACCGTCCTCGGCGTGCCGGCCAACTACGGGCAGGTCCGCAAGAACATGCGCATCCTGCGGGGGCGCTTCTTCGACGAGGACGATCTGCAGGAGCGCGCGCGGGTCTGCGTGGTCAACCGGGACCTGTACGACCAGCTCTTCGCCAACGACGATTCGCCGGACAAGACGGTCCGCACGCTCGGCACGACCTTCCACGTCGTCGGCGAGTTCGACGAGCCCGTGGACACGCTCGGCCGCGGCGAGGTGGTGCCCGAGACGATCCTGATCCCGCTCACGGTGGCGTGGTACTTCACGCCGACGCGCCAGGTGAAGACCCTCTTCGCCGAGGCGCGGGAGTTCTCGGAGCTGCCGGTCGCGGTGCAGACGGTGGGCGAGATCCTGCGCGAGCGCCACCGGTCCGGGCTCGATCTACGAGGTCGAGAGCATGACGTCGGTCGTGCGGCTGGCGCGCGCGATCTCGGTCGCTCTCATCGTGGTCTTCATCCTCGCGGCGGCCGTGTCGGTCGTCGTGGGGGGCGTCGGGATCATGAACATCCTGCTCGCCTCGGTCGAGCAGCGCACCCGGGAGATCGGCGTGCGCATGTCGGTCGGCGCCCGGCGCCGGGACATCCTCGGGCAGTTCCTCTTCGAGGCCCTGTCGCTCGGCGTGGCGGGAGCGACGATCGGCGTCGCCGTCGGACTGGGCCTTCCCTACCTGGCCCGCCTCTTCGTGCGCGGCGTGGACATCCACGTCTCGCTCTGGTCGGCCGCAATCGCGTTTCTCTTTTCCTGCGGGGTCGCGGTGGTGTTCGGCGCCGTGCCGGCATACCGCGCCTCGAGTCTGAACCCTTCGGAGGCGCTGCATCATGAATGATCGCCGGATCCCCTTCGCCACCGTCCTGTTCGTTCGGCTCGGCGCCGCGGCAGCCTGCCTGCTCGCGGCCGGCTTCGCCCGGGCCCAGACCGGCGGACCGCCGGCCGAGACGCTGACCCTGCGCCGCGCGGCCGAGCTCGCCCTCGAGCGGGCGCCGCAGCTGGCGGCTTCCCGGGCTGCGACCGAGGAGGGAGGCGCGTCCGCGCGAGTCGCGGCCGACGCCCTTCATCCTTCGGTCTGGATTTCGACCACGCCCGGCTACTCCTCGGGCCTTCCCGTGTCGGTCGCGGGCAGCGTTCCGGCGTACGCAGCGATCGAGGTGCGGCAGACGCTCTACAACCCGTGGAAGAAGAACGACGCCCTGCAGGCGCAGGCAAAGGCCGCGGACCTCGAGGGAAACCTCGAAAGCAGCTGCGCCGAGACCGTTCGCAAGGCCGCCGCGTCGTACTTCCGGTGCTGGACCGACGAAAGGCGCGCCGACGCCGCCCGCGGCCGGCTCTCGGCTGCCGAGGCGGAGCTCGACCGGGCCGTAAGGCTCTTCGACGAGGGCCGGCGGACGGAGCTCGACGTGGAAAGGGCGAAGCTCGAGGCGGCCCGCGCCAAGCAGAAGCTCCTGAACGCCGAGTCGGACCGGGACCTCGACGCCCTCGAGTTGAAGCGCCTGATCGGTCTGCCCGCCAGCGCCCCGCTGCGGCTTGCGGCCGACGCCGACGCCGGCTCTGGGCGACCTCGCGGCTTCCGAGAACCTCGCCGCCGCGCGCACCGCGGATCCGCAGCTGAAGGCCCTCGACCGACAGATCGAGTTGCTCGGACTCTCGGCGCGTCTGGCCTCCAAGCGGTGGCCGATCGTCGAGGCCGCGGCGCAGTACCAGCGCCTGCCCTCGTACTATTCGAAGTACTACAACAGCTTCAACGAGAACAACTTCAGCGTCGGCATCTCGATCGCGGTGCCGGTCTGGACCGGCGGGCGCCTCGATGACACCGAGGCCATGGCAAAGGCGAGCGTCGCGCGCGCCGAGGCCGAGAAGCAGGCGCGCGAATCGGACCTCGAGCTGGCCGTACGGCGGGCGGAGACGTCGGTGGCCCGGGCCGAGGCGGAGCGCAGCCTGTCGCGCCGCGCCCAGGGCATCGCGGAGCAGGACCTCCAGACGGTGGAGCTGCTGTCGCGTGAGGGACGCGCCGAAGCCGGACACGTGGACGAGAGACGGATCGCTCTGGCCGACGCGGACGAGGAGGCCGCCCGCGCCAACCTCGACGCGCTCGAGGAGCGCGTCAAACTGCTTGCGTTGCGGGGCGAGCTCGCGCGAACGATTCTCGGCACCGAGCCGCCGTGCGCCGCGGGGCCGGGATCCTAGACGCCTAGGCTGGCCGGCTGGCGTCGGCGTCGGGCGTGACGTCGCCGTCGAAGCGCACGCCGCCTCGATCCTGGCGGACCTGCCGCGAGAAGAGCGACACCCGGCGATCGAAGATGAAGCGCCACAGGAGGCGCGTCCAGGAGGAGTGGCTTCCGAGGGCGGCGTAGGCCTCGGGTGCCGTGCGCCGCAGCCGGGGCAGGCGGTTCCACGGCACGGACGGGAAGTCGTGATGCTCGTTGTGGTACCCGACGTTCAGCGCCAGCCGGTTGAGAGAGCCGTAGTAGCTGTTGGTCTCCTGGGCCGGGAAGAACATGTAGTGCTCCTGGACCCAGCGGGCGCCGAGGGGGTGCAGGCCCACGCTGAAGAAGAACGAAGCCAGCAGGTATAGAAACGCGCGCGGGCCGAGCAGCGCGAAGACGGCCGCATCGAAGCCGAACTGGGTCGCGAGATTGAGGACGGCCCAGCGATCGATCGGCCGGATCTCCTTCAGGCGCGGCGGGCGCAGTCCCTGCATGATCGGAAAGAGCGCAAGCCAGATTGTCTTGCGCCACGGGGAGGTTCCTACCAGGCGTGCTTCCCAGACGTTCGGCAGGTCCGCGTCGAGCTCGTAGACGCCCTGGAAGGCGTGGTGCTTGAGGTGATAACGCTGGAAGAATACGGACGTCGGGAAGATTTGTGGCAGGTTGGCCAGGATGCCGGCGAGCGTGTTCGCCGCGGGCTTGCGAAAGACCAGGTTGTGCGTGCACTCGTGAACGAGCACGAAGAGGGCGTGGTTGGCGAAAGCGCCGACGAGCGCGGCGGTCGCCGCGATGAGCCACCAGGGACTCGATCGCAGCAGCACCGCCAGGCCGACCTGCAGCACCACCAGGGCGGCGATCACCCAGAAAGTTGCCGGCGTCTTGCCGATGAGCTGCCGGACCTCGGGATGGTCCTTGAGGATCTGCCGCGTGCGGCTGCGGTGAGGCTCCGGCAGGTCCGAGACCGCGAAACCGAGGCCCGGTTCGGCGGAGGCGATTGCGGGGGAGTGCATGGGCTCCAACCCTTTCACGGAACGGCCCGGCGCCGCCGGGCGGGCCGGGATATCGCCCTCGGCGCCCGCCCGCGCCGGAGCGCCCGGGTTAGAGCCGGTACTCCGGGACCCCGAGCTCCTTGGCCGAGGCCGCGTTCTCCTCGGCGAGGCGGAAGTCGCCGCGGTCGGCGCGCACGTTGCGCGTGTAGAGCGACACCTTCGGGTCCGTGATGAACCACCAGAGAAGCTTCGCCCAGGAAGGGTGATTCCGGAGCGTGTCGTAGGCCTCGGGCGCCGTCTTCTTGACCGCGGGGAGGCGGTTCCAGGGAACGGACGGGAAGTCGTGGTGCTCGTTGTGATACCCGATGTTCAACTGGAACCGGTTCAGCCAGCCGTAGTAGCTGTTGGTCTCCTGCCCGGGGAACATCACGTAGTGCTCCTGGATCCAGCGGGCGCCGAGAGGGTGGCCGCCGACGCTGAAGAAGAAGGAGACGAAGAGGTACGCCAGCGCCTTCGGGCCGAAGAACATGAAGATGGCGACGTCGAAGGCAATCTGGACGGTGAAGTTGACGACGACCCACTTGTCGATCGGCCGCATCTCCTTCAGGCGCGGCGGCCGCGTCAGCTGAACGATGGGAAAGAGAAACAGCCAGATCGCCTTGCGGATCGTGGAGTTGCCCACGAGTTTCGCTTCCCACTTGTTCGGCACGTCCGCGTCGTGCTCGTAGACGCCGAGGTAGGCGTGGTGCTTCATGTGGTAGCGCTGGAAGAACACCGAGCTTCCCGGCACGACGATCGGGAAGTTGGCCAGCATCCCCGTCAGGTTGTTGGCCGTGGGCGACTTGAAGACGAGGTTGTGCGTGCACTCGTGGATGATCACCCAGAGGGCATGGTTGGCGAAGGCGCCGACCAGCACGCCCGCCGCCACGATGAGCCACCACGGGCTTCCGCGCAGCAGCCAGGCCGCGGCGACCTGGAAGATGACGATGCCGAGGGTGATCCAGAAGGTGACGGGGTTCCGGCCGATGAACTTGCGGACCTCCGGGTGCTCCTGGAGGATCTGCCGGGCCCGCCCGCCGTGCGGGATGGGTGTGCCGGGGCGGAAAAAGTCCCCGGAAGGTTCGATCGTGGACGCAATCATGAGCTTAGTCTTTCACCTTTTTACAGCAGTCCGAAACGGGAAGAAAGGGCCCCGCTCGAGCCGGCGCAGGAACCCCGGGGAGCGCAATCATAGTACGGGTCGGGCCCGAGGCGCCCGTTTCCGTCCGACCGTGAATTTACCTGCCCGTGGAACCAGCTTCACGGCCGCTCCATCGGCGGTTGTTACTCGTTCGCGGTGGAGGGCCCGCCATGAACCGAAACCCCGAAATGAGCTGGACTTGCCCCGACTGCCAGGCCCGCAATGCCTCGATGATTCCGGCCGACGTCGAGCCCGGCAGGGTCGTGGACGTCTTCTGCTGGTCGTGCCAGAGCGAGCACGAAGCCTCGGTTTTCTTCGCGCTGACGCAGGCCGGCGCGCCGATGACCGTGGGTGTCGTCTGGGTGTAGACGTTCCGCCATTTCCGGATCGGAGAGACGTCGGGCGTTGTGACGGCTCTCGATTCGGAGATAATGCGGCGTCCGCCCGACAGCCGCATGATTTCAAGCAGGAATCGGGGCAAGGCCGCCCCCTCGCACATGCGGCTCAAAACGATCATCCTGCTCGCGGCGGCGCTTGGCGCCACGGCGGCGGCGCGCGAGCCGAGGGATTCCGCCTCTTCCCGGCGCCGCCATCCTCGTCCGGCGCATTCGCCCCGCTCGATTCCGCGGGCGAAGGCGCCCCGGGCATCGTCGCCTTCGAGAGCTCGTATCCCTGGAATAGTCGGGGCGGGGCGGATCTCGGTTTCCAGCTGGACGAACAGGAACCGTCAGCGGCCGAGGCGAAACCTCCCGAGCCGCCCAAGAAGCTCTTCACGACGGGAACGATCATCGTGTCTGCCGCGGTGGTGCTCGGCAGCGCGGCCCAGGGGCTCGGCGCGCCGCTGCAGTACGGATGGGTGGACTTTCACACCACGAACGAAGGATTCTTCAGCCGGGACACGTACGCGGGCGGAGCGGACAAGGCCTCGCACTTCGTGATCTCGAGCGGCGCCGCGCGGGCGCTCTACGACGTCTACACCCGCTACCAGGGGCATTCGCCGGACGAATCCTTCACGCTCGCTCTGGCCACGACGTTCATGGGCGGGCTGGCG
This sequence comes from uncultured Acidobacteriota bacterium, assembly GCA_963710945.1. Lineage (GTDB taxonomy): Bacteria > Acidobacteriota > Thermoanaerobaculia > UBA5066 > Gp7-AA6 > DAHUXD01. Next base: position 9,161 of record CAVQCH010000005.1, on the reverse strand, counting down.
GTGGAGCTTCTCGACGGGGCCTCCGTCTACGGTTTCTCCTTCCAGGACCTCACGGCGGACGCGCTCGGGTCGACGGCCGGAGCCTTGATCCAGCGCAATCACCTCCAGGATCTCCTCGGGCTGCGCCTGGGCATGGCGGACACCGACATTCCGGCGTGGGCGGTCGGCTCGAGCGAGGCGACGCTCGGCCGGAGCTACTCGGACGAGATCTACCTCGCGGACCTGAAGCTCGGCGGCCTGATCACGCGAATGCACGGGAATCCCGGCATCGCGCGGTTCTTCCTGACGTCGTTCACCTTCTTCACGAAGGGATTCGGCTACGCTCCGCCCCTTCCGTCGCGCTACCAGGAGATCGGCTTCGAGCTCGGACTGAACATCCCCGAGATCCTGAAGGCGGTGGGAGTCAAGGAGTCCACGTGGTGGGGGGCGGGCCTGCTCGCCATCTTCAACTTCTTCCGCGTCCCGTTCACGCAGGTCGGGGTCTACTACAACCTCTTCAACCACAAGTGGTACGGCCCGGGCGCGCCGTACCACTACTACTGAGCGGCGAGAGCTAGCCGGAGGCGGGCACGGTCCCGACCGCGCCCCGTTCTCCGCGACCGCCGAGCGCGGCCACGAGCATGGCCACGAAAAAGCCGGGCGTTCCCACCGCCGCCGACGCCAGGAACCAGTAGGCCTTCCCGAAGAGAGCGAGAACCATCACGAGATAGATGAAGTCGCGGCCGGAAACGGCGGTGAGAATCCGCGCCATCCGCGACTGTCTCGACGCCGAAGCCCGCGCCAGAAGCGATTCGCCGCCGGCCCGCGGCCGCTGCGCGTAGACATAGACGAAACCGGCGGACAGGACGGTTCCGGAAACGGCCAGGGCGCCGAGAGCGAGCGGCCAGGATTCACCGCTCGCGGAGCTCCAGGCGAGCGCGAAAGCGGAAAAGACCGCAACGTGCACGACGTTGTCTCCCCAGAAGTCGAGCGTGCCGCCCAGGCGCGATTCCCGGAACTTCAGGCGCGCGAGCTCGCCGTCGCAGCCGTCCAGGATCGAGTGCAGCAGAAAGAGCAGGCCTCCCGCGACCTGTCGGCCCGGCGCCGGGGATGCGAAGGACCACGCCGCTGCCAGGCCGAGAGCCGCGATGACGAAAGTCACGGCGTTGGGGGTGATGCGCGTTGGCGCGAGTCGCCTCGTCACGGCGAGAGAAATGTGCCGGCTGATGTGCTTCGTGACGATCCCGTCCTCCGGCTTGACGAGGCTGTTCAGGAGCAGCGTCTCCCCGGCGGCGATGTCCGCGTCCGACGTCACCTCGAAGGGCGGGGCAACGCCGGCAATGGCCGGACCGGGAGGCAGCAACGCTTCCCATTCGGAAAGCGCGGCGGACAGGCGGCGCGGCCCCGCGCGCCCCGGCACGAGCGACGCCGGCTCGTTCGTCTCGATGATGGCCCCGGTCCCGAGGCGGTGGAGCCGGCCGGGCTCGACGGGTTCCTGCCGGAGGCGGCGAAGCCACTGCGGGGTCGCGACGACGCGGTCGGGCAGCAGCACGATCCGACCCGGCGGCAGGGTCAGGAGGGCGGCGTCGCGAGAGACGACGGAAGCGACGGTTCCCTCCAGAGCGCCGGCCGCTGCCTGTTCGTCGTCGTCGGCCAGGACGTACACCCGATCGAACCCCGCGCGCGCGGCGGCGAGCGCCGCGCGCCGCACCAGGGGCATTCCCAGCAGAAGAGTTTCGGCGGAGGCGGAGCCCCCGGGGACAGTCCCGGGACCGGCCAGGACCAGGGTCCCACCCGTGTTTTCCCGCGGGGTCATACGGCCACGCTCGCGAGCCGCCGCAGCCTCGTCGACAGATGCGCGGCGATGTGATCGGCCGCTTCCTCCCGGAAGAGCGCGAAGCTCGGCCAAGCGTTCACGTCGATCACGAAGATCTCCGCGGCGGGGGTGACGATCGCGTCGCCGCCCCAGACGTCGAGCTCGAGCGCGTGCGCGGCGCGGCGCGCGACGTCCTCGAGGGCCGCGGCATCGAAGGGGTGGCCGGAGACGGGGTGTTCCTTCGGGTAGAACCACCGGAACCAGCGCGCGGAAGGCGCTGCGCCGCGATCCGTCCCGTCGCCGGCGACGCCGTAGAACTTGACGAGGTCGCCCTCCACGTGAGCCTGGACGACGGCGCGCGGCAGTCCGCGGCCCGAGAGTCGGTCGAGCGCGTTTCTGACCGCGGCCGGATCCGTGGCGAAGACCACGTCCCCCTCGCGCGTCTTGTGCTCGGTCGCCTGTTTGACCCAGCAGGCGGAGAAGAGCCGGTCCTGCTCTCTTCCGCGGGGGAGCGGGAGGGCGCAATCGAAGAGCCGGCTCTCGGGCATCGGCACCCGGCGGCCCTCGAGCAGCGCGATCGTCGCCTCGCGATGCGTGTTGGCCACCGAGCGCGGACTGTTGACGATGCAGACGCCGCGGCCTTCCCATCGGCGCAGGCGGTCGAGCGCCGCCGGGCCCTCGCACATCGAGAATGCCAGGGCGGGCAACTCGCGCTCGCGGCCGGTGAGGGACGATGGCGCGCGGTACTCGACGGCGAATCCCGGGCGGGCGTTCTCGAGCCGGCGGCCCGTCGCCTCGAGGATGCCGGCGTCGTCGGCTTCCCGGCCCGGCGAGTGCTCGACCTCCCGGAAGATTCCCCAGCAGCTCGCGGCCGGCGCGACGCGGCGGCTCACAGGCCGAGGCCCTCGAGCTGCGCCAGCCGCGCGATGACGAGGTCTCCCGCGCAACAGGGTCTTCCGGCCCGCGCTCTCGGGGCGGAGCCAGACGTGCCGCATTCCCAGGTCCCGCGCGCCGGCCATGTCGCGCCTCAGCGAGTCGCCCACGAAAACCGCTTCGGCGGGCGACGCCCGGAGCGCGTCGAGCGCTGCCAGGAAAATCTTCGGGTCCGGCTTCTTGACGCCGGCGATCGTCGAGTCGACCGCCGCTCCGATCGAGGGAGTCAGGCCGGCTTCGTCCAGGACGGCCTGGAGGTTTCCGTAGAAGTTGGACACGATGCCGATGCGATAGCGATCACGCAGGCGAGACAGGAGCGCGGCGCTTTGGGCGAGCTGTTGCATCGACTCGGCGGCAAACCGGTCGCCGATCCTCCGCAGGAGGCCGTCCTCCCGCCGCAGCCGCGCGGCCAGCCCGCCCGCGATCCGATCGATCGTGTCGCGAAGGCCGGCTTCCGCGGGGATCGTGCCTTCGAGCGCGTCCGTCGCTCCGTAGAACGCGGGGTCGAACTGCGCCTGGGTCGCATCGAGGCCTTCCTCGCGGGCAATCCGGAACCAACGGTCCTTCCAGGGCACGCCCTCCGCGTCGAGCGTGCCCCCGAAGTCGAAAAGGAGAACCCGGGCGCCCGCCGGCTTCGTCGCGACTGGGCCCGTCATCGGGCCTGCTCGGAGGCGGCGAGCTTCGCGCCCGGGCCGATCTCATCGCCCGTCTCTCTGCTCGCCGGCCGCCGCCAGAGGAACGCGAGTCCCAGCAGGACCCAGAAGAGCTCGCGCCCGCGGCGTACGAGCCCGTAGGCGACGCCCGTGGTTGCCGACATTCCGAGGAGCACGAAGACGCCCGCGCGAACGCCCTCCGCGGTGCCGGCGCGGCCCGGGACGAAGAGGAACATGTTGTTGAGGAGCATCGCGAGAGACTCGGCGGCGCACGCGGTCGGCCACCCCTGGCCGGGAGCCAGGATTCGGAGCACGATGTAGGTTTCGAGAAGTCCGCCGCACCAGCCGAGCAGGCACCACCCGGAGGCGGCGAAGAAGTGCGGCCGCCGATGCACGTAGAAGCGCCGGATCCTCTCGTCGAGCGCCCCCGCCCCTTCACGGTAGCGGGCCAGCCGGTGCGCGAGCGGCTTGAATCGGGACAGGGTCGACACGATGGGCGCGAAGCTTCCCTTCTGGAGCGCCCACGTCATCAGGACGAGCAAACCGCACAGGACGACCAGGCCGGCGAGCGCCGTCCAGCGAACGGCGGCGCTGAGATCGAAATAGACGACCGCGACCGCGAGGCCCGCCGCCACGAACGCGGACTGGGAGAGAAGGTGGGCGTGTTTGAAGATCGCCACCGAGGCGATGGCGCCGGAAGTCTCCATCCGGTCGCGCAACATGTTGGCGCGGATCGGCTCACCCGCGACGCTGCCGGGGGCGAGATAGTTCGCCGTGTTCCCGGCAAGATAAATGCGGAGTAAATCCGGCAGGCTCGTCAGCGGCGGCCGGGGATCCATCACGGCGCGCCATCCGAGAACGAACGCAATCTCGGCCAGCAGGTAAAGGGCGGTCAGCCCGAAGAACACCCAACCGATTGAGGCTAGATTTAGTTTTACCGCCGGCCAGCCGGTTTTCCACACCAGGACGAGAGCGAGGCCGACTCCGGCGAGGAAGAGGACGACGCGAGTGGCATTTCTGGCGCGGTGCTCGCGCCTTTCTTCGGAAGGCATTGCCGATAGGTAAGCATATCAGTCCGAAGCACTTCGGCGCGGGGGGACCTGCGGCGGACGAACCTGCCGGGGAGGCGAAGGCGGCGGACGGCGAGTCGGACAAGAGCGGCTGCCGGAGAACGGCTTCCGCCAGAGTGCGACGAGAGCTCTCGGTCGGGGAGGCGCCGCCCGTCCGGTGGGTCAGCAAAGATCAACGTGAGTTTTGTCGCCGCCTGAGGACACAGCGGTCGCAGGGGTCGAACTCCCGGCCAGGACTAAGGGGCTGGCTTCGTCGGCGCAGACCCGGGCGGTTGCGGAGGCGCCGGGATACTGACGTTGGCCACGGCAAAGAACTCGCCGCGTGGCAGTTGTTTGTAGGTCTCGTTGCCACGATTCCCGCTCGTACCGCAACGTGCCGAGGTCGCCGGCAATGGTCCACCAGTCGCCGATCGCATAGACGTGACCTTGCCCATCGGCCATCATTCCGGGCAGCCGCCACGGTTTGCGGCCGTCCTGATCCACGATCAGGCCGTGGTCGGTGATCGCATTGCCGGTCGCATCATCGAGCGAGACGCTCAGCAGGTGAAAATCTTGGAATTCCTGGTTCCCGAATGCCCGATTCGCTCGCTGGTAATAAAACACGCGATTCCCGCCGATGGCGAGGCCGCCCAGGTAGTTGAAGCCGATGTGTTTGATCGGCTTGAACGCGGACGCCATGGGCCGCGTCGAGTTGAACTCGTAGAGCATGCCGCCGTGCTCCGACATCGTGAGCAGGGCGCGATCGTCATCGAGCGGCTGCATCCACTCGATGGAGCGGTTCGCCTGGAGAGCCGGATTGGTCTCGAGCTCGTTGGAGTCCCACCGAACCAGCGCCGGCAACGCCTTGGAGTGCACCTCGATGACGCCGGTGTCGCCGTGGATCTGCTGCAGGTCCCCGTCCTGATTCTTGAGTGGAGAACCAGACATCGCCGCGCTGGTCGACGAAGGTCCAGAAGGACGTGGAAATCCCAGCCGCCGCGGCTCGGGGCGCTGACCTGCCCGAGGTTGGTCTTCTCTCCTGTCACGGTATCGATGCGATACATGCAGGCGGCCTGGCCGGCGGTCTGCCCGGTGAGGAAGACGTAGAGGTAGTGGCGCGCGGGATCGACGCCGACGGCCGAGTAGCAGGTGTAACCGGGAAGGATGACGCCGTAGTCACGCCAGCGGCCGGTCGCAAGCTCGAAGCCGAGCGCGTGCGACCCGGTCCAGGTCTCGTAGACGCCGCGCTTTTCGGCCGCGAAATGCGTCGCCATGTAGAGCCAGCCGTTCGCCTCGACGATGTCGCTGTGGATCTTGCCCTGGGGATTGGTCCGGGCATCCTCGCCGCAGATGTCCGTGATCTCGTGGACGAGCTCGGTGACCTGCCCGCTCGCGGTGTCGTACTTGAAAAACGAAGCGCCGTGATGCGCCGAGTGCGACGAGCTCGCGAAGTACACGTTCCCGTCGGACGCGAGACGAATTCCCTGCCACTGACCGTCCAGTTCGCGCTTGTAGTTGTTGAGCGCGAAGGTCCGCATCCGTTGATCGCTGGATGCGAGCTTCCGATCGGCCGCCCCGGCGGATCCCGTGGCTGCGGGAGGCGTTGGATTGCCCGTGCAGGCGGACACCAGGACGAGTGCGACGCCGATCCGGAGAGCCATCCCGACCGCCGACCGGAAACTCCCGTGGTCGCGTGGGGCGGCGACTGTCTTGCGCGACAACGTGATCGGGCGGCTCTTGATAGGGATTGATCTTACCGCGTGAAGTTTCCGTAAGGCGGCGCCTGCCGGGATACCTGTCACGCACGATCGCGCCGGTCGCCTTGAGCTTCTCGCGGTCGTCGAGGCAGCGAATGTCGTCGACCCCGGAGAGGCGATTGGGCAGGAAAGCGGGGACCCCCCAGACTGCGTCCCTTGCCTCAGCAAGGGTGCCCGGCGCGATTCGAATGCGCGACCTCTAGCTCCGGAGGGCAAGACGGGGAGGAGCCGACGGGGGCTGCCGACAGCTCAGAGTAGATCGCTCAAGGAGTTGACTCGGCGCCGCCTGCTCTGGACTGCCCGCGGCTGACGGTAAGACACGGAGAGAACACGGAGAATCTGGCTCTCCTCGTGGCACCGCTGAGGTGCCCGGACAGCGTCAACCATCCAGCGGATGGGCAGTCGGATCAGTCGGGCTCCTGGCCGACGAAATAGCCTTCTCCACGGCGCGTCGTCAGAAAGGACGCCTCGCCCGCCTTGAGCGGAGCGTCGATCTTCTGACGCAGGCGTCCGACATAGACTTCGATCAGGTTCGAGAAGGGGTCGAAGCGCTCGTCCCAGACGTGCATGGCGATCTCGCTTCGAGTGACGATGCGCCCGCGGTTGAGCAGAAGGTATTCGAGCAGCGAATACTCCTTCCCGGTGAGCTCGACCGTGCCTCCGCGGACCTCGACCGAGCGCTTCCCGCGGTCGAGGCGGATATCTCCGAGGGTCAGCGTGATCTGAGGGGGCAGCGACCGCCGGCGCAGCAGAGCGCCGACCCGCGCCCGCAACTCTTCGACGGCAAAGGGCTTGGGCAGGTAGTCGTCCGCGCCGTCCTCCAGCCCGCGGACCCGGTCGGCGATTTCCAGCGCGCCGACAACATCAGGATGGGCGTGGCCGCCTTCGCCGATCGGATCGCGCGGGACACCTCGAAACCATCGATCCCCGGCAGGAGGATGTCGAGGATCATCAGATCGTAGTTGCCGAGCGAGCCCTGCGCGACCGCATCGTTGCCGTCGCCGACGATGTCGACGGCGTAGCCGGATTCGCGCAGAGTTCGGGACAGCACGCTCGCCATCGGCGGATCGTCTTCGACCACCAGGATCCGCATTCCGTCCAAATTATAGCGACGCCTCGCGGTCCCGCGGCGGCAGTCGTAGTCCCGTTTATCGTCCGTTCATTTTCAAAATGGTACGCTGCATTCGGTTTCGCCATAGGGCGACTCGCATTTCGTCGCGGAGCTCTTCGAAAGGGGCGAAGGTGGTTAACCGATGAAGACACCCCGACTCCGCTGCCCGCGGCGCGTTTCATGAAGACGCTCTTTCTGAGCCCGCCGTCCGACGAGGGGCTTTGACGGAGGCGCCGGTTCGCGGCGCTACGAGGCCAGGACGCGAGATCTGTTCCTTCTGGAATCCCGCGCGGCTGGCGCTGCCGGCGGCCCCCGTTCCGGGAAGCCGCCTCGTCGACGCCCGGCCCGCGGCCTCAATCTCGCCGACGTGCTCCCGCCCGCCCTCGAAGACGAGCTCGCCGTTCTTCACACGAGCACCTCCTCCTTCCGATCCGACGCCCGCGTCGCGGAGGCCTTCGAGCAGGTGAACCCGCGCCTGCGGATCGGCTTCGTCGGCGTCGTGCGCTTCGCCCACTTTCGCGCTGCGCAGCATCGTGATTCTTGTCACGGGGTGGAGTTCCATGTGCATATGACGAGTGTCCTGGACATAAATGCCGTCCGCTTCAATATGGTCGCCGACACGCGGTACAAGCATCTTGTTGCCGCACGTCCAGCAACGAAACACCAGGAATCGAAAAACCGGGTGCCTGCAAACGATCTCGAGCTCCAGTATGTCTTTGCCGAACTGCTCATAATTCTTCTGATCCGAGAAATGTGCGTACTCGGGGTCGAGTCTCAGGTACAGAATCGCATCCCCATCGAGAACGTAGCGCGCGTCGACGACGATGCCGCGCACGGTGACGCAACTCTCCAGAATGACGAGCCGCTTCGGCAAATAGACACAATGCCACCAGTTGTCTTCGCACTGCTCCTGGAAGCGTGTTGCCGCTCATTGAGACGCATCCGGCTGAGCAGACCGTGAGAACCAGCAGCATGAGTCGAATCAACCTCGAAGGCAGACGGCTTCCTATCTTCGAGCCCGGGTGGTTCGAGCAGCTCGCTGGAGTCTCAGCACTGGACCGCGCCCTGCGAACTCGCCGGGGTCAACACACCGATGTCCGTCCGGCTAAGGCGGTCGTCGCCGAGGCCATGAAGACGACGACCACGGGGTCGATCGGATGACGATAGCGAACTTCGGGATGGGTAAAGTAATAAACGAGGGGAAAGAAGACCAACGGGATCACGAGAGGAATCACGCCATCCCGATGGTCCCGGATCGCCCGATAGAGTCCTGCAAAGGCAAGCAGCGAGACGAGGCTGTAGAGGAGAGCGTTCGGCAGTCCGTCCTCGTCCAGGCTCCAACGGGGAGGGAAGGCCCACAGGTTGGTCCAGGTGTAGAGAGCTCGCCGGATAGTCAAGCCCGCGAAGCGAAGCGGCCGGCGCGCAACGACCTCCCGGGCCTCGCGCTGCTTATCAGCCATGTACGCCGGCTCGCCAAGCCTCTTTACCTTCTCCATTTCCGCGGCGTTGTTTCCGGGGATCACGTTGAAATTGGAAGCATGACTCGTGTCTTCGCTGTTGCCGACGAGAAACTCCAGACCGACGCTGCCCCGGAAAGCGACGAAACGCCCGTAGGTTCGGCTGCAGCGCCAGATCCAGGGTCCTGTCACACACAGGAAAACCAGAGACGCGGCAGCCGCCACTGCCGTGCAATTCTCTCCGCGCCGCCAATGCCGGAGCCACACCCATGCGCCGAGAAAGGGCGATGTGGAGAGGACGGCCGGGTTCGTGAGCGCGGCCACCCCCCACAACGCGCCGTAACCCAGCCAGGCGACCGGGCTCGTCGACCGCTCCAGGCGCAGCGTCGCCAGCACCAGGAGGCTG
>CAVQCH010000004.1:0-115747 GCA_963710945.1 uncultured Acidobacteriota bacterium | reverse complement strand
CGACGTCCTTCCAGTTCCACACATTCCAGACGGCGTCGAAGAACTCGGTCTTGCGGTTCTGATACTGGAGGTAGAAGGCGTGCTCCCATGCATCGAGCACCATCAGCGGGATTCCGGCCTGGCTCAGGTTGGACTGATGGTCGTAGATCTGCGTGGTCAGCAGGCGGCGGCCGACCGGTTCCCAGATGAGCGCCGCCCAGCCGGACCCCATGATGGACGACGCGACCTCCTTCATCTGCCTCTGGAACTTCTCGAAGCTGTCGAAGTTCTCCTGGATCGCGTCGGCCAGGTTCCCGGTCGGACGGCCGCCGGCCTTCGGTCCGAGGTTCTGCCAGAAGACCGAGTGCAGGACGTGGCCCGAGAGGTTGAAGGCGAGCGATCTCTCGAGCGACGCCAGGCGCGTGAAGTCCTCCTTGTGGCGGGCCTCCCCGATCTGCTCGAGCGCGGCGTTGGCCCCCTTCACGTAAGCCGCATGGTGCTTGTCGTGGTGGAGCTCCATGATCTTTCCCGAGATGTGCGGCTCGAGCGCGCCGTAGTCGTACTGAAGGCCGGGCAGCGTGTAGGTCTCCATCGGTAAGGTCCTCCCGTCGGTCAAAAGCAGCAGGAATCGTGCCGCCCTGCCGGGTGGCGCGAACCTTGCAGCGCCCGGTGCCGGAGGACGTGATGGATCCTGTCGTCGGCATCTTCCCGGATCGCGCGGCGGCCGAGCGGGCGGCACGGGAGTCCCTGAAGTTCCTCGAAGGCCGCATCGAGTTGCTCCTGCCGGGCGCGCGGGACTATCGAGTCCGTCGTGCCGACGGACGAGGCCGAGTCGCCTGGCGTCGGGACAGGCGGTCGGCGGCGTCGTGGGAGGGGCGACGGGAGCCTCGGCGGGCTTCGGCCTGGGCGCCGCGACCGCCCTTCTCGATACCGGGAATCGGGCCCGTGACCGCCGTAGGCCTGGCGGCGGCCGCGCTCCTCGGCGTCGCTCGGCGCGGCCGGCGGAGCGGCAGCCGGGGCCACGCTCGAGCACGAGACGCGGACGGGCCTGCCGCGCGACGAGATCTACCTCTACGAGAACGCGCTGGCCGCGGGTCGCGGCGTCCTCTTCGCGATGGTCGAGAACGAGAAGGAAGCCGACGAGGTGCGCCGTGTGTTCGAGGCCGCCGGGGCGGAGAGTCTCGACGCCGCTCGCCGCCAGTGGTGGATCGGATTGCGGGAAGCCGCCAAGCCGGACGCGAAGCCGGCGGCGACCGACGTGCCGCAGCCGGAGACGGTCTACGGGAAGGGCTTCCTGGCAGCTCTGCGTCCCGAGGTCGACGGTCAGGACTACGCGCAGGCGCTGCCCGTTCTCCGGCAGATCTTCGGCGACGTCGCCCTGTCGCAGGCGTTCCAGCGAGGATACGCGCGGGGCGCGGCGGCCGCCGGCGCGCGGGCCGAGGAGATCGGCGCCGGGGTGAAGAAATGAGCGCGTCCGGCTTTCGGGCCCTGACCTACGCGCTGATGCGCCTGGTCGTCGGGCTCCTGTACGGCTGTCATGGCGCGCAGAAGCTCTTTGGCGCGTTCGGCGGTCCCGGCGCGCGGGGAGACGCGACCATGCTGGTGGCCGGCGTGATCGAGTTCGCCGCGGGATCGCTCGTCGCGATCGGCCTGTTCACGCGGGTCGCGGCCTTCATCGCGTCCGGCGAGATGGCCGTCGCGTATTTCACGGCCCACGCTCCGAGAGGGTTCTGGCCGATCGAGAACGGCGGCGAGCTCGCGGTGGTGTACTGCTTCGGGCTCCTCCTGGTGGCGGCATGGGGAGGGGGCGAGTTCAGCGTCGACCGCGTTCGCAGGGGCGGCGAGGGCCGGGACTCGTCCCGCATGCTGGCTGCCGTCGCGCGCGCGCGCAGCGTCCTGCCCCAGGACTGAACGGACACGCCTTGCCGACAGGAGATTTCGCCATGAGCGCCGATCGAGACCATGCCCCCCGGACGACGACGCATCGGGACGGCGACGCGCTTGCCCCCGGAATCGTTCCCGACCAGTGGGATCGTCTCCCCATTCCCGCCTGGACGTTTCGCCCGGCGGGCCGGCCGCGCGCCGAGGCGCAGGCGGATGGCGATCCCCGCGCGCGCCCTGCCGAGAGGGGCGGCGAGGAAGAAGACCCGCATCGGAACTGACGCGTCGCGGCCGATGAGCATCGGAAAAGGAAGCTCCCCATGAAGTCGAAGGCCAAACTCGTCCTGGAGGCAATCGTGGTCGGGGCCGCGGCGATCATCGTGGCCCAGGAGCCGCTCCAGAGTCCCACTCCCCGGATGCCGGCGAAAGTGCCGACGGTGGCGCCCGCGACGACGCCGACACCCGGCGCGCCGCGGAGGACCCCGCCGGGCGAAGGGGACCTGACGCCGCGGCCCGACACGACGAAGACCTCGCCGTCGCGCCCCCTCACGCCGGGGCCGTCGGACCTCGAACGGGTCACGCCGGCCTCGACGCCCGGCATCTTCGCTCGCTGAAAGCGTCCGGCGCCGGGATGCCGGCCGGCGCGGTCAGTGGTTCGGAGAGAGGGCGTCGAGCGCCGCGATCAGCCGCGTCAGATTGAGGGGCTTCACGAAGTGCTCCGTGAAGCCGAGGGCTCGGCTGCGCTCCAGGTCCTCTTCCATGCCGTAGCCGCTGAGGACGATCGCGCGCAGTTCCGGGTTGAAGGCCTTCAGCGCGCCGAGCAGCTCGAGGCCGCTTCCGTCCGGAAGCCCGACGTCCGTGACGAGAACCCCGGCCGGCCGTTCGCGAAAGAGGCGCGTCGCCGCGGCGACGCTGTCCGCCGCGCGCACGTCGAAGCCCGACTCCGCCAGGAGTTGCTGCAGGGCCTCGCCCGTGTCCACGTCGTCCTCGACGATGAGGACCGAGGTGCGGTGCCGGGCGGCGTACTGCGCCGTGCCCGCCGTCGGCAGCAACGGCTGCTCGGGGCGCTCGGCGGTCGTCGCGAGCTCGACCGAGAAGGTCGCGCCCCGCCCCTCGCCCTCGCTCTCGGCGGCAATCGATCCGCCGTGCAGCTCGACGAGGCTCCGTGCGATCGCCAGGCCGAGGCCGAGCCCGCCGGCGCGGCGGACGGCGGTGACCTCTCCCTGTTCGAACGCTTCGAAGATGCGAGGCAGCAAGTCCGGCGAGATGCCGCGCCCCGAGTCGGTGACCGTGACGCGGATGCGTCCGGGCTCCGGGTTCTCCGAGCGCACCACGACCTGGCCGCCGGCGGGGGTGAACTTCGCCGAGTTCTTCAGCAGGTTCCAGAAAACCTGCTGGAGGCGCGCGCTGTCGCCGCTGCAGTAGCGCTGCTCGGCGGAGAGCTCGCTCGTGAGCTGGAGCCCCTTGTTGAAGAACTCGCTGCGCGAGCTCTGGACGACGCCCCGGAGAACGAGGTGCAGATCGAGGGGGGCGCGCTCGAGCTTGATCTTTCCCCGCGAGATGCGGGTCAGGTCGAGCAGGTCGTCGATCAGGCGCGCCTCGAGCTCGACGTTGCGCCGGATCATCGCGAGCGACTCCGCCATGCCGGGTCCGAGATCCGCGCGCCTCTCGAGCCGGTGGACCGACGCCATGACCGGGGTCAGGGGAGTCCGCAGCTCGTGGGAGAGCGTGGCGAGGAAGCGATCCTTGGCCGAGTTCGCCTCCTCGGCCCGCAGTTGTGCCTCGTGCAGCTCGCGCGTGTGGCGGCGCCGCTCCGTCACGTCGCGGATGAGGCGGGAAACGCCGATGAGCGATCCCTCCTCGTCGAGGATCGGGGAGAGAGTAATGACGACGTCGAGCCATCGGCCATCCTTCGCGACTCGCCGGGCATCGAACTCGGCCACCCGCCGCCCCGCTCGCAATTCCGCCGTCAATGCGGGAGACGGGTCGGGGCTTTCGGGCGGGGCCAGCACGCTCATGCGGCGGCCGATCATCTCGGAGGCCGTGTAGCCGAAGATGGCCTCGGCCCCGGGGTTCCAGTGCGTGATGACGTTGTCCACGGTCTCGGCGACGATGGCATAGTCCGCGGAGGCGACGATCGCGGCCAGCCGTCGCGTCATCTGCTCGGCGCGGCGCTGCTCGCTGACGTCGCGGAAGACGAGGACGACGCCGACGATCTCGCCCCGGCGGCCCCGGATCGGGGCGCCGCTGTCGGCGATCGGAAACTCGTGGCCTCCGCGCGAGATCAGCAGCGTGTGGTTCGCGAGACCGACGATGACTCCCTCCCGGATCACCCGCCGCACCGGGTTCTCCCCGGGGGCGCGGGTGCTCTCGTTGACGATGCGGAAAACCTCCTCGACCGTCCGGCCCACGGCTTCGGTGGCCGTCCAGCCCGTGATGCTCTCGGCGACGGGATTCAGGAACGTGACGCGGCCGGCCACGTCGGTGGCGAGAACGGCGTCGCCGATGCTGCGCAGCGTCGTCGTCAGCCGTTCCTGAATCTCCAGCGCCGCGGCCTGGGCGCGCGCCCGGCCGAGCAGGTCCGCGCGGACGACGGACAGAAACACCGTGAAGAGGGCGAGAAACGACGCTCCGCCGATGATCGCGGCCGCCGTCACCCGATTGGCCGCCTGCGCGGTGCGCCGGGACCGCACCGCGAGGAGCCGGTTCTCCTCGGCCCGGAGGTCGTCGACGGTCCGGCGGATCTGGCTCATCAGAGCCTGGCCGGATCCCGCGCCGACGGTGCGCCGGGCCGCCGGGTTGCCGCTCGAACGGAGGCGGATCGCGTCCGCCAGCTCCGCGAGCTTCGCCCGGACCTGGCCCTCGAACTCCACCAGGCGTTTCTGTTGAGCCGGATTGTCGGCGGTCAGAGCCTGCAGTCGGTCGAGATGCGCCTGCATCGCCGGCAGGGCCGCCTCGTAGGGCCGGAGATACGACTCGTCGCCGGTCAGCAGGTATCCCCGCTGGTCCGTCTCGGCATCCTTGAGAGTCGAAAACGTGGCTTCGATTTCGCCGATCACCTCGCGGGTGTGCTCGACGCGCGCCGTCTGGTCGAGAAGGCTGCGCGTATTGCTCCATACGACCCACGCGAAGATCGAGACGCCGAGGACGACGAGAGCCGCGCCGAGGAGGGTGCGCCGGAAGCCGGGGTGCGATGCGTCGGTCGTGGAGGCCAAAGTACGCGGATTCTGTCTCACCGGCGATCGCCTCGGCAAACCGGCGGCGGCACGGCGGCGCGCGGGAGGGGACTCGCCGTCACGCCCTGACACCGTTCTCCTTCAGGCGCGACTTGCTCCGGGAAACGGTAAAAACCGGGCTCGCGGTCCCCTCCCGATCGTGTCCGCAACGATAGGACTCGCAACCGGCGTGCCAGAACGTCGTCGTGGAGCGCGTGCCATCCCGTCCTGGCCCGAAACTGGCAAGGTCTCGACGGCGTGACGGCCAGAATCATCTCTCCTGCGGTGTGGCGCCGGGGCCGGAGGCGGGACACCCTCCGCCTCCTGCGGGTCGTGCGGGCGATTCTCGTGGCGCTCGGACGCGTCTCGGAGGACGCCTGCGGCCACTGTGCGGCGCTCGCGTTTCTGCGGCCGCCCCGATCCGCGCGGACGCGCACCGAGGACGAGCTGCTCTCGCGCGGCCACCTCGTGCGCGTGGCGGGCCGGCACGGCGACGTCGCCGTTTGGCAGTGGGGCCGGGGCCCGCGCGTGCTGCTCGCCCACGGGTGGGGCGGCCACGCGGCGCGCCTCAGGCACTTCGTCGGGCCGCTCGTCCAGGCAGGGTTCGGCGTCGTCTCCTTCGACGCGCCGGGCCATGGATTGTCGCGGGGCAGCCTCTCGTCGCTTCCGGATTTCATCGAGGCGATCGAGCTCGTTTCCCGCGTCACGAACCCCGTCGCGCTCGTCGGGCACTCCATGGGCGCGGCCGCCTGCGCGCTCGCGCTGCGGCAGGGCCTCGAGGCCCGCGCCGTCGTTCTCCTGTCGCCGCCGGAAGACCCGGAGAGGTACGCGATCCGCTTCGCGCGATATCTCGGCCTTTCGGCGGCCGCGACGGCCCGCATGACGGAGCGGCTGCAGGCGCGCTACGGCGTGCGCCTGCCCGACCTGCGGCTGGCGGGAAAGGGAGCCGCCGTGCCGATGCTGGTATTCCACGACGAGCGGGACGCGCGCGTGCCGATCCGGGACGGGAAGGCGATTGCCCAGTCGTGGCCGTGCGCGCGCCTCGTGGTGACCCGGGGGCTCGGGCATCACCGGATCCTGCGGGATCCCGGCGTCGTCGCCCGAACCGTCGCGTTCCTGGAGGAGGCGCTCGGGGCGCCGGAGTTGCTCCGCCGAACTCCTTCCCGGAAAGCCGCTTCGCGCGTTCCGGCACGGTTCTTGAAACAGAAGGGGGCAGCGGTCCAATTCAGGGCTGCACTTGGAGGTTGAATCATGAAGAAACTGACAGGCGCGGCAATCGCCCTTTTCTGCATCGCCGGATTGCCCGCCGCCGCTCAGGTCCCGGAAAAATCCCACAGCGAGACAGCGACGAAGCAGACGGGCCCCGGCCCGACGGTCAAGACGAAGGCGGAGACGGTGACCGGCACGGTCACGGACTACGAGCCCGGCAAGAAGATCAAGATCTCGGGCCCGGGCGACAAGTCGTATTCCTTCGACCTCGACGCCAACGCGAAGGTCGTTGGCGCGGTCGTCGTCGGCCAGACGGCGAAGGTGACGTACCACAAGATGAACGACGGCACCGAGCACGTGGCCGTGATCTCCGAGGCCAGCCCGGTCGCGCAGATGGCGGCCGGCGCTCCGGGCTCCGCGAAGATGCATTCGGAGACGACCGTGAAGCACACCGGCCCGGGGCCGAACACGAAGGCGACGAAGGAGATCGTGGTCGGCACGGTCAAGGAGTACGAGGCCGGCAAGACGATCAAGATCACGGGCCCCAAGAACAAGGACTACGCCTTCGACCTGGACGAACAGGTCGCGATGAAGGGCACGGTTTCGGTGGGCGAGCGGGTGAAGGTCACCTACTCGAAGTCCAGCGACGGACGGAAGGTCACGACCGTCGAGCCGGCCAGCGACAAGTCGTAACGCGAGCACTTCGATCCCGCCGTATCCCTGGAACCCCCGGCTTCGGCCGGGGGTCTTTTTTTCGCTCCTCAGTTGGGCTCGGCGAGGAGCTCGCGAAGAGCCGCAGAGGAGGCGCGCGACGTTGACGGGCTTCGTCAGCACCTTTCGGACGCCCGCGGCTTCGATGCGCCGCGTGTCGGCGTCGGCCGTCACGCCGGTCAGGGCGACGACGGGCGCGAGGCCGGAATCGCGCGCCGAGCCGCTCGCGCAGCCACACGGCGCCATCGCCGTCCGGCAGCGTGATGTCGAGCACGATCACCCGGGGAGACTGCTCGTCGAGCACCTTTTTCGCCTCCTGGAGGTCGGCCGCCTCGATGACGCGGTAGCCCTCCGAGCGGAGGACCGAGGCGAGCCCGTAGCGCGAGGCGGGGTCGTCTTCGACGACGAGAACGAGCGCGCCGGGCTCGTCGGCTGGAAGGGGCCGGCGCCGTGATGTCGGCCGTCCGCGGCCCGTCGTCGGTCAGCGGAAGGTCGGGGAGGGTGAAGTGGACCCGTGTCCCATCGCCTTCCCGGCTTTCGAGGATGAGATCGCCGCCCATGACCTCCACGAGTTGTTTCGAGATGGTCAGGCCGAGGCCCGTGCCGCGCGGCGCATCTCCGGTCCGCGGCCGGATCTGCCGGAAGGGCTCGAACGCCGCGCCGATGAGGTCCGACGGGATCCCGCACCCGGTGTCGGCGACCTCGAAGACCGTCGACCCCTGCCAGGGTTCGGCCCGCAGCGTAATCCGGCCCTGCGTCGTGTACTTCACGGCGTTCGACAGGAGGTTGACGAGAACGCGGGAGAGCTTTTCGCGATCGAAGACGGAGGTCTCGGGCAGATCGGGGTGGGCTTCCACGACCAGCTCGAGCCCCCTGGCGCGCGCCTGCGGCTCGATCAGGCTCGCGTTCTCGCGCAGCAGCTCGGCCACCGACACGGCCTGCGGGTGCAGGTCGCGCTGGCCGGCCTCGAGCTTGGCGAGGTCGAGGATGTTGTCGATCATGCGGCGCAGGGCCTCGGCGGCCTCTCGCAGCACCCGCACGTTGCGGGGGCGCCGCGCCTTCTCCTCCTCGCTGCCGTCCTCGCGGTCGAGCTGGTGCGCCAGCAGGACGATCGTGTTGAGGGGAGTGCGCAGCTCGTGGGAGACCGTGGAAAGGAAATCCGACCGCATGCGGTCGAGCTCGGACAGCTTGCGATACGCCTCGGACCGTTCGCGTCCCAGGCGGCGCTGCTCGCGGACCAGGCGTCCGACGCGGATCAGCGACCGGGCTCGCGCCCGCAGCTCGACGGATTCGATCGGCTTGCCGATGAAGTCGTCGGCGCCGACGGCGTAGCCCTTCTCGCGGTCGATCGTGCCGGCGGTCAGCAGGAGAACGGGCACGAACTCGGCGGACTCCCGCGAGAGCGTCTGGGTCAGCGAATAGCCGGTCTCGCCGCCGAGCATCACGTCGATCACGCACAGGTCGAAGTGGTCGTCCCGCTGGCACGTCGCGAGGGCCTGCGGGGCGTTCAGGGCGGTCACGACCTCGTGGCCGTCCGCCTCGAGATCCTGCTGGAGCAGCCGAACGACGTCCTCCTGGTCGTCGACCACCAGGATTCGGCCGGGCCCTCCCCCCGGCAGGTCGGTGCGGGCCGCCGGCGCGGCCGGGGAAGGGCGAATGCCCAGGTAGGAGGCGACCCGCGACGCGAAGGTCTCCTCGTTGATCGGCTTGGGAATGAAGCCGTCGCAGCCGGCCGCGAGGGCCCGTTCGCGATCGCCCTGCATCGCGTGGGCGGTGACGGCCAGGACCGGGATGGCAGCGGTTGCCGCGTCGGACCGGATCTGTCGCGTGGCCTCCCATCCCGACACGATGGGCAGCGAGAGGTCCATCAGGACCAGGTCCGGCCGCAGCTCGCGCGCGGCGCCTACCGCCTCGCGGCCGTCGGAAGCCGTGTAGACCTCGTGCCCGTCCGCCCGCAGCAGCATCTGGATCAAGGCGCGGATGTCGGGAGAGTCCTCCGCGACGAGGATTCTAGCCAGCGAGCGTCCTTTCCTGGACGACGGTGCCGAGCGTGTCGCGAACGAGACGCACGGTGTCGCCGCCCTTCTTGAGAATGCGCTGTGCCGAGCCGTTGATCCTCTCGTAGTCCGAGGGGGTCAGGTCCTTGGCCGTCATGATCACGACGGGGACGTCCTTCAGGCCGGGGTCCTCGCGAATCCGGCACAGGACCTCGAAGCCGTCCGGCTCCGCCATCAGGAGATCGAGCAGGACGGCCGCGGGGCGCTCGGAAGCGATCCGGGCGAGGGCCGCCTCGCCGCCGTCGACGGCGACCGCGCGAAAGCCCGACGCCGAGAGCTCCCGCTCGAGCAGCTGGCGGATGTCCGGATCGTCGTCGACGATCAGCACGTAGCCCGGGAACCCGAGCACGCCGGCGCGGGAGAGGACCTCGAAGAGCCGGCCCGGCTGCACGGGCTTGACGAGGCAGTCGAACGCTCCGAGCGCGACCCCCCTCGCGCGATTGTCGACGACGGAATGAATGATCACCGGAATGTCCCGCGTATCGGCGTGCTCCTTGAGCGCCTTCAGGACCGTCCAGCCGTCGAGGCGCGGCATGAGGACGTCGAGAACCATCACGTCGGGACGTTCGCGGCGCGCCAGCTCGACGGCGCGAGCCCCGTCGGAGGCTTCGATCACCGCGAAGCCGTGCGGCTCGAGCTCGAGGCGGACCAGCTGCCGCGTGCTCTCGTCGTCGTCGACCACGAGGGCGCGCCGCGACCGCCCGGCGGCGGCGGTAATCGGTCGGGGAGCCGCCTCCGGCTCGCCGCCGGGCAGCTCGCAGGGCAGCGTCACCGTGAAGGTCGATCCCCTTCCGGGCTCGCTCTGGACGCCGACCGTGCCGCCGAGCAGCGTGGCGAGCTTCCTCACGATCGCCAGTCCGAGGCCCGTGCCGCCCCGCGCCTGGTGAGCGGTGGACTCGCCCTGCCGAAACTCCTCGAAGATCGCCTCCTGCTCGTCCTCGGGGATGCCGATCCCGGAGTCCGTCACGACGAGAGCCCACCGGCGGCGGCCGCGCGCCTCTGCCCGCACCTCGACGTTTCCCGATTCCGTGAACTTCAGCGCGTTGCTGACGAGGTTGGCCAGGATCTGCGTCAGCTTGGCAGGATCGCTGATGACCGTGGCGAGATCGGCGGCCGCGCGCGTCGTCAGCGTCAGGCCCTTGCGGCGGGCCGTCTCCTCGAAATCCGTCTCGACCTGCCGCAGCAGGGTCGGGACCGACACCACCTCGCGTCGCAGCTCGGCTTTCCCCGCCTCGATCTTCGAGATGTCGAGGACGTCGTTGATGAGGCCGAGAAGGAGGCGGGCATTGCGCTGCACGCGCTCGAGGCTCTCCCGCTGCGGCGGATTGAGCTCGCCCTGCGTGCCGCGCAGGAGCGTTCCGGTGAACCCGAGGATCACCGTCATCGGGGTGCGCAGCTCGTGCGAAACGGCCGCGAGGAAGCGGTCCTTCAGCGCCGAGGCGCGCTGGAGCTCCTGGGCCGTGCGCGCGATGCGGCTGCGCTGCTGCTCGAGCAGCTCGTTCTGCTCGGCGAGCCGGCGCGACTGGGCCGCCAGACGCTCGTTGGCGGAGGCGTTGGCCAGGGCCACGGCCAGACTCGGGGCGATCGCGGTCAGGGTGTTGCGCGAGCGCTCCGTGAAGGGCCGCACCGCGCCCAGGGCCAGGACGCCCACGGGCCGGCCGAAATACATCAGGGGCAGGTGGATGCTTTCCCGCGGGAGGATCCGTCCGTCATAGAGGTCCACGGTCGGCGTCCGGGCATCCACGGAGACGAGGACCGGCCGGCCCTCGCGCGCGGCCCGTCGCGCCTCGTCGCGGGCGGCGGATTCGTCCGGGCCCGCGGAGCCGCCCACGGCCGCCGCCGGCCGGAAACCGTCGTCCTCCTCCGCGACGTAGATGACGGCGCTCGAGGCGCCGGTCACGTCGAGAATCTTCTCGAGCAGCTTCGACCCGAATCCTTCGAGGTCGTTGATCGTCGCCGCGGCCGCCAGCACCGCGTTGACCGAGCCCTCGATGTCGCGCGCCTCGAGCGCCTGCGCGCGCTCGGCATACAGGCGCGCGGCCTCGTTGAAGTGGAGGCCGAGGTCGCCGATCTCGTCGCGGGAGGAGTCGGCCAGTCGAGCGGGCGGCGCGCCGCGAGCCAGGTCGCTCAGGGCGCGGGACGCCGCGGCGCACGGCGTCAGGATGCGGCGGTTGACGTCCGCGAGGAGCCAGAAAAGGCCGGCTAGGATGAGGCGGCGAGCACCGCCAGGGCGGTCGTCGCCGCGTCCCGATCGCTCTGGAGCCGTTGTTCGGCGAAGGCTTGATTGCGCCCGAAGATCAGCTCCAGGGCATCGAGGCTCTCCCGCAGCTTCGCCGAAGCCGGACCCGCCTGGTTGTCGCGCACGGCGGCGTATTCGCCCGGCGGCGCTTTCGCGCGCAGCGCGATGGCCCTGTCGGCCGCCTGACCGTAGACCTCGGCGGCGGCCTCGGCGTTGCGCAGGGTCGCCAGGCTTCCCTCGGTCAGGGGAACCCGGTGGATTGCCCCGAGGGCGGCCGTGAGCCCCGTCCGGCCCGAAGTAGTGCCGCGACAGGTCGTAGCCCTCCCCATTGCGCACGTAGCGGTCCAGGCTCTCCGCTGCCTCGGTGAGGCCGGCCATGGCGTCCGTCGTGCGCTCGCGGAGGTTCGTGTAGCGGGAAATCTGAACCGTCGCGTCGTAGAGGCTGAGGACCTGGTTGATCGTGTAGTACAGCCAGCCGCCCACGACGAGCAGGCCCAGCAGCGCGTAGAGCCGCATTCGCGTGCGGAGCGAGCTGCTCTTCGGCGAGGCCTCGGCGGCTCGCGTCATGGGCGGGAGGTCGGTCGCATTTGACATAAGATCGGGTCGGGACCTTGCTTATGCATGAAGAATGCCTGCCGAAACGAGCCCTGGGACGGTGACCGATGCCCGGGGCGCGCTCGAGCGTTTCTTCCACGACCTGGCCACTCCGCTGTCGGCCCTGAGCCTGCATCTCGAACGGGCCTACCGACTGGCATCCCGCGGCGAAGACCCCACCGAAGCCCTGGGCGTCGCGCGCCGGGAGCTCGAGAAGGCCTTTGGCCTCTTCGAGAGAAGCCGGGACGTCCTGCTCGCGCGCGGCGAGGATCCGCCCCGGTGAACCTGCCCCGCGGAGCCCGTCGGGGATCGTGGTAAAAGGGCGGCGCTCGGTCCGGCATCGACGCGCGACATCAGGGAGAAGACATTGAAAGTGCTCATCGTCGAGGACGACGTCGCGACCCGGAAGGGCCTCGACGTTGCGATCCGGGAGCTCGGCGGCCAGACGAAGGCCGTGGGCACCGCCGGCGAGGCGGCGCGCGCGATCGAGGACTTCAAGCCCGAGGTGCTGATCGTGGACGTCCACCTCCCGGACGGCGACGGCATCGAGGTGTTTCGCCTCGCTCGCGAGTCGGATCCGGAGCGGGACGGAATCGTGATCACGGGCCAGGCCTCGCTCGACAGCGCCGTCGAGGCCCTTCGCGCCGGCGTCTCCGACTATCTGCTCAAACCCCTCCGCGCCGCGCAGCTCGAGGTCGTGTTCCAGCGCCTCACCGCCCGGCGGCGACTCGAGTCCGAAGTCGACTCGCTGCGCGAGGAGCTCCTCGAGACCGGACGTCTCGGCGACCTGATCGGGCTCTCGGAGCCGATGAAGAAGGTGTTCGATGTGCTGCGCCGCGTCGCGCGCTCGAACGCGCCCGTCCTCATCACGGGTGCCAGCGGCACGGGCAAGGAAGTGGTCGCGAAGACGATCCACCGGCTGTCGCGCCGGTCGGCGACGCCCTTCGTAGCCTTCAACTGCGGCGCCATTTCCCCGACCCTCATCGAGAGCGAGCTGTTCGGCCACGAGCGGGGCTCCTTCACCGGGGCGGACAAGCGCCGCGTCGGATACTTCGAGGAGGCCAACGGCGGCACCCTCTTTCTCGACGAAATCACGGAGATGGGGTCGGAGCTCCAGGTCAAGCTGCTTCGCGTGCTCGAGGCGAAGACCGTGCGCCGGGTGGGAGGCTCGCAGGACATCCGCGTGGACGTCCGCCTCGTGTCCGCCACGAACCGGGACCCCGCACAGGCGATCCAGGAGGGAAAGCTGCGCGAGGATCTGTACTACCGGCTCAACGTGCTGCCGATCGTCCTGCCGACGCTCGGCGAGCGGCGAGAAGACATTCCGCTGCTGGCCGAGCACTTCCGCAAGCAGATCGAGGAGCAGGAGGAGGCGGGGGTCACGGGCTGGGAACCGGCCGCGCTCGAGCTTCTCCAGCGCTGGGACTGGCCCGGCAACGTGCGCGAGCTGCGCAACGTGGTCCACCGGGCCTACGTGATGACCGAGGGCGACACGATCGAGCGGCAGACCGTCGAGGGCTTGCTGCCGCAACCGGCCGCGCCCGTCGCGGCCGCCGCGCCTGCGGGACGCGCCGCCGAGCGTCCCGCGAGAAGAAGTCGGGCGCCTCTCGTAAGGGCTGATACCCCGCTCTTCTGGCACGACTTTCGCTCTTCTGATCCGCGGGGCCGCCATGCTCGCCCCGGAAAGGAAGACGCTGATGCTCTGGACGATATTCGTAATCCTCCTGGTCCTCTGGGCCCTCGGTCTCGTCTCCGGCTACACGATGTCCGGGTTCGTCCACATCCTTCTCGTGCTCGCGGTGGTCGTTCTCATCATCAACCTGGTTCAAGGACGCCGCGCCGTCTGACCCCCCCGCAAAGCTCTCGGCCCCGGTTCGCCGGGGCCAAACTTCGTCCGCTCTTTCGGCGCCGCCGGTTCAGAGGCGCTCGACCGCGGCGAAAGCCTGCTCGATGGGCTGCCGCGCGTCGAAGAAACCGCTCCACGGATCCCGTCGCCGGAGCCGGAAGAACGTCGAGAGATTGAAGGCCGACGGATCGAGGCCGGCCTCGACTTCCGCCCAGCGCAGGGGAGTGGACACCGGGGCGCCCGGACGGTTGCGCAGAGAATACGGAGCGACGACCGTCTGGCCGAAGGCGTTGCGAAACGGGTCGAGGTAGGTGCGGCCCCGCCGCTCGCGGATGCGCGACTCCATCGTCAGCTGCTTCGGGTATGCCGCGGAGAGCCGCTGGCCGAGGCTCTGCGCAAATCCCAGGACGGCGTCGGCGTCGGGGCCCGGGCGGATCGGGATGAAGACGTGGAGTCCCTTCCCGCCCGACGTCTTGGGAAAGGAGACGAGCTTCAGCGCGTCGAGCGCCTCCTTGACGACGTGCGCCGCGGAGACCGCGTCGGCGAAGCGCCCCGAGGAAGGATCGAGGTCGAAGCAAACCCAGTCAGGCTTTCTCGGGGCCGAGGCGCGGCTGCCCCAGACGTGGACCGCGATGCAGCCGAGGTTGACGAGCGCCAGCTGCGTCTCCTTCCTCCCGCCGACGACGTAATTCGTGAAGCCCTTCGCGTGGAGGATGCGCCGGGTCGGCGTACCCTCCGGCATTCCCGCCGGCTTCTCCTTCTGGAAGAAGCAGTCGCCGCGGATGCCCTCGGGGCACCGTTCGAGGCTGAGGAGCCGGTCCCGGAGGTACGGCTCGAGCTTCGGGAAGGCCCTGTCGTAGAAGCGCAGGACGTCGAGCTTCGTGTACCCCTCTTCGGGCCAGAGGACCTTGTCCGGATGGGAAACGCGCGGATCCCGGGCGGACCGGACGGCTTCCATCACGGCGCCCCGGGCAGGATGAGCGTCGCGAACATCGGCTCCACGGGGAACGGGATCGGATCCGTCACGCTGCTCCCGCCTGTCGCCGCGCGGCGGCCTTGCGGGGCCGGCCCCGGGCCTGCCCGACGCTCCGGCGCAGGGCCTCCATCAGGTCGACGACGTTCTCTTCCTTCGGCCGGCCGCCGGCTTCCTCGAGGTGGAACCGCCGGCGGGAGGCCAGAAGCTTTTCGAGAGACTTTCGGTAGGTGTTCGGCTGGTCCGCCGGGTCCCATCCCTCCGCCGACATCTGGTCGATCAGCAGACGCGCCATCTTGACCTCGCCGGACTTTTTCGCCGCGGCCGGAATCGAAAGCCCGTCGGGCGCGCGGAGCTCCTCGGCGGGTCGCAGCGACTCGATCGCGAGCGCGCGCGGGCCGGGAATGAGCGCTCCCAGAATCGGCCGGCTGCGCAGCTGGAAGCGCACGATCCCCACGCGGTGGACGTCGAGGAGGGCGTCCCGAAGCACGCCGTAGGCCTTCTCGCCGCCCTTCCGGGGCGCCGCGTAATAGGGGTTGTCGAACGACAGGGGGTTGAGCGAGGCGAAGTCCACGAACTGGAGCACCTCCATCTCTCCCTTGCCAGGGCTCGCATCGGCTTCGACGCGGTCCAGCTCTTCCTTCTCGACGGTCGTGAATTCGTCGTCTTCAATCTCGTAACCGCGCACGATCTCGTCGTTCGGCACCTCCACGTCTTCCTTGCTGCAGAACTTCTTGTAGTGGATCGGCGCGTGGTCCTTGCGGTGCAGGAGACGGAACGAGACGCGCTCCGACGCTTCGACCGCGGAGTGTATGGATACCGGGATCGAAATCAGCCCGAAGCTGATGTGGCCGTTCCAGATCGGTCGCATCGCCCGCTCAGATCGCGGCGCAGTCCGGATGACCGCAGGGGCAGCCCGTGACTGCTTCTCCCTGCGTCTCGGCCTCGGCGCAGCGCTCGCTGCAGAAATGCTTCCCGCCCTCCTCGACGACCGTCTCCTGGCACCGGCAACTCTTGTGCGCGCAGTTCATGACAGCACCTCCGACTCCTTACTAAGCAATACATCTGCCATCGCTTCCGCGATTACGTGGCTTCGACCGACGCCAAAGCAGGGGGGCACGAGGGGCACGGTTGTTGCACACCTGTGGGTGCGGCCCGGGAGGCCGCCTTTTTTGAGGAGGACAACCATGAAAAGGATGCTCACTCTGGGCGGTTTCCTGATCCTGGCCGCGGGCGCCCTCTCGCTCGGCTGCCAGAAGAAGGAAGCCACGACGACGACCGAGACGTCGACAACGCGGGAGGCGCCGAACGCGTCCGGCACCCCCGAGGCGTCGACTTCGACGACGACCACGACCAACACGGTCGAGGTGACCCCGACGCCGAAAACCCCCTAGGCCCCGGGGGCGGGAGTCAGACCGACCGGGCGGCCGGCTCGAGGCGCCGCCCGGTCTTTCTCTTTCCCCGTCTTGTTTCGGGACGTCATTGCACGAGCTGGATGCTCGGCGCCTGCGGGCATCGCTCTTGCTCCGGAAGAAGCCGAGAGGAGGTGATACTCGATGTTGAAGTTGGCGCTGGCGTTCCTCTTGATCGGCCTCGTCGCCGCGCTTCTCGGCTTCACCGGCGTGGCCGGAGCGTCCTTCGCGATCGCGAAGGTGTTCGCGATCCTTTTCGGCATCCTCTTCGTGGTGTTCCTGCTGCTCGGACTGGCCGCGGCGAGAAAGCTCACCGCCTGATTCGGCGCGTGCCGACCGGCGGCGGCCCCGCGGTGAAAGCCCGCGGGGCTTTTTCCTGCGGCGAGAACAAAAAGCGAGCCGGGGGTGCGCCCCGGCTCGGTGGGAAAGGGGGTGGAACGGCTACTCGGCCGGCCGACTTGCGCGGCCCGCCTTCTGTCTGAGCACGGCGCGTGCCAACGCTGCGCCGTCAGCCGGGCAGGCGCCAACGCGGCACGAGGTCCCCGGCGAGATAGAGACCGGCCCAGACTCTCGAGTCGACGAGCCGGCCCGAGGCCGATCGCTCCTTGAGCCACGAGCAGACCGTTGCCGCCGGGATCGCGTAGACCTTTCCGCGGGAGCGGCGCCTCGCGACCAGGCCGGCCACGGCCCGAAGACCGGGAGCCAGGAAGAACGTCGCGATCTCCGGTGTCGCCCTGCGCGCCGCGTCCCCCGCCCACGATGCCGGCCGGAAGCCCGATCACGTCGTCGCCGAGAGGCGGGCGACGTTCCTGGGTCAGCAGGACACGGCCGCGCTGGGTCAGCGCGACGACGAGCACGACTTCACGGACGGGTGAAGGCGAAGCGTCGAAAAAGTCGGTGCCGCTATCGCCGCCGGAATGCTCCGGAACTCGCGGCACCGGGAAAGAAAGAAGGGGCATGAAGCCCGTGTCTCGAAAGAGCAAGTCCTTTGCCATGGTCAGCTCCCGCCCTTCGGCTCGCGATGGGGCTCGGGGTTCTCGCTCGTCTCCTCGATCGAATGCGCGTCGCGAAACCGGCCGGCGCGGGCCGCCCGCTTCGAGATGTCGGCGTAGTGCCCGGCGAGCACCTGGATCTCCTTCTCGGAAAGCTGCTCGGCGTCGATCAGCCGGCTGCTCGCGCCTTCGATCGCGGCCACGAGCTCGTTGAGCTTCAGGTGCACCGCCTTCGCTTCCTTGTTCTGGGCGCGCTGGATGAGGAAGACCATGAGAAACGTCACGATCGTGGTCCCGGTGTTGATGACGAGCTGCCACGTGTCGGAGTAGTGGAAGAGCGGGCCGCTCAAGCCCCAGACGAGGACGATCGCCACGGCGACGGCGAAGGCCGCGGAACTGCCGACCCACTCGCTGACGCGGACGGACGCTGCTTCGAGGGCGGCGCCCACACGGCTGCCGGGCGGTGCGGTCACGGCGGCCCTACGACGCCGCGCTCACGCGCCGGGGGGGAGACGCCGGGGCCTCGATGCCTTCATCCACGCCGACGTGGTACTCGTACGCGAGCTTGCCCCCCAGCCATCCCGAGATGCCGAGCAGACCGAAGCCGACGAGGCCCGTGCCGAGCGCGAGCATCCAGCGGCCGCCCGAGGAGGCGGTTTCGACGCGCCGGGCGAAGAAGCTGATCACGTAGAGAACCACCACCGAGAGGTTCAGGAGAAGGTGCTTCGTCGCGGTGCGGAACGCCCTGGCGCTCATGTTGACCCCGACGTAGTCGACCGAACCCGCCACGGCCGCGAGCAGGGAGAAGAAGATGCCGATCCCGATGCAGGTGTAGGAGAAGTCGAACCAGAAGCGGTCTCCGGGCGCGGCCATGTGCAGGAAGTCGCCGAGCAGGGCCAGGAAGAACGCGCCGATGGGGATCGGGACGAGCATCGGATGGATGGGATGCCTTCCGATTGCCGCTTTGCTTCGCATGGATCGCCTCCGGGAATCGAGAGTGCAATGCAGGTGCCAGTCGGCGGCTGGCGGAGCTGCAACTCGAGAATCCTGCTCGTCGTGGCATACCGCTTGCTTGGCAAGGGAGCAAGGTTCTGTGGAAGACTCGAACCGTCTCGCCAACTCGGACCCGCCTCGTCGGACCCGCCCCTTCGGGGGCGGTAGTCCCCTCCCGCCTGGAGCGGCGTGCGCGACGCGGATCGTCTCGATCGCGGTGGCACGCGCGATGCAGGGATTTTTCCGACAATCCGTCGCTGCGGCGGAAAAAACACAGGAGGGTCGAAATTGAGGAAGGAACAGGTCAGAGAGCTGCTTCTGCAGGCGCTCGAAACCGAGCTCGGCGGCGTTCGGATCTACGAGAACGCGATCGCCTGCGCGGTCAATGACGACCTGCGGGGGGAGTGGGAGGAGTATCTCGGCCAGACGCAGAACCACGTCAAGATCGTTCTCGGCGTGATCGAAAGCCTCGGCTTCGAGCCCGATGAGGAGACGCCCGGACGCCAGATCGTGCGGCACATCGGCGATTCACTCGTCAAGGCGATGCGCCTGGCGCGGGAGGCGGGCAATCCGGACGCGGCCGAGGTCGTCGCCGCGGAGTGCGTCGTCCTCGCCGAAACCAAGGATCATCTGAACTGGGAGTTGATCGGGCAGGTCGCGCGCGAGTCCTCGGACAGGCAGGCCGAGATCCTGGAAGCGGCCGGCAACGAGGTCGGGCACGAGGAGGACGAGCACCTGCACCACGCGACGGGCTGGTGCCGGGAGCTCTGGATCGCTTCGCTCGGCTTGCCCGCGGCCATTCCGCCGCCCGAAGAGGAGAAGGACGTGAAGACCGCCATCGGCGCGGCGCGGGCGAAACAGTCTCGCGAAGATCTGATGTAACGACAGTCCGCTCGACCTCTCGGCGCGGGTGGCCGCGCGAGCGGAAAGAGGCATGGAACCTGCAACCCCGGTTGCCAGATGGCAACAAGCGCGGACGCCGTGCCCCGGATTCCGGGCCCCGGCTCCCGTCCGATTCCGGACCGGAGCGGCGCGGCGCTTCGCACCAGCCTGCAGATAGTCCTGGCGGCATGCGCGATTGGGGCCCTGCTCTGGATCCTGCACCGCGTCCAGGGCGTGTTCCTGCTGCTCGTGCTCTCCGTTCTATTCGCCTATTTGGTCGCTCCCGTCGTGGCGTTCTTCGGCCGGCCGCGGGAGCGCCGGGGGCGCATCTTCGCCCTGCCTCCGCCGCTCGCGATCGGGGCGGCCTACCTCCTGATCTTCGGGACGGCCGCGGGATTTGTGGCGCTCCTGCTTCCGGTGGTGAACTCGGAGCTCGCGGAGTTTCGCGGGGAGCTTCCCGCTTACGTCGGCCGCGTCGAGAAGGGATGGCAGGACTGGCAGAAGGGACAGAACCGCCTGCTGCCGCGTGAGATGCGGAGCGCCATCGACGGCCTCGTGAACGACGCAGTCGCCGGCACGGGGCGCTATCTCCGGACTCAGCTGCTTCCCATGGTCGGGAACTGGATCCTCCACCTTCCCTGGCTCGTCCTCGTGCCCATCCTCGCGTTCTTCCTCCTGCGGGACGCCGACCGGTTCCGGCAGTCGGTCCTGGGGTTGTTTCCGAGGCGGCGACTGCGGTGGCGGGGCGACGTCTTCTTCGAGGACGTGAATCGAACCCTCGCCGGCTACATCCGCGCGCAGCTCTTCGCGGCCCTCGTGATGGCGCTGATCTGCGCGGCCGGATTCCTGCTCCTCGGCGTGCCGTACGGCCTGCTGCTCGCCGTCGTGGCCGGACTGCTCGAGTGCGTTCCGCTCGTGGGCCCCCTGGTGATCGCCACCGTCGCGACGACGCTGACGGCGTTCGATTCGTCGTCCGGTGCCCTGGCCGTCGCCCTCTTCCTGATCGTCGTCCGGGTCCTGCAGGACTACGTCATCTACCCGAAGCTCGTCGGCAGGGAGATGCCCCTTCATCCGATGGCCGTCATCCTCGCGATCCTCTGTGGCGGCGAGATCGCCGGGCTTGCCGGGATCTTTCTCGCCGTGCCCGTGCTCGCCGTGTGCACGGTCGCGTTTCGCCACTGGCGCGCGGCCCGGCGGGCCGCCGCCTCGCCCCGTCCGGCGGGCGCCTGACGCCGCGCATGGCCGGCGTCTCTCCGGGCCTCGGGTCCGCGTGACGTGTCGCGGCGTTACGACGCCCGCTTCTTCGGGACCTTCGCGCCCGCCCGGCGGGCCTCCGACAAGCCGATGGCGATGGCCTGCTTGCGGCTCGTGACGGTCTTGCCGGACCGGCCGGACTTGAGCTGGCCGCGCTTGCGTTCGTGCATCGCGCGCTCGACCTTCTCTTGAGCCCGGGGTCCGTACCTGGATTTTCCCGCTCTCTTCGGGGCCATGATCGCTCCTGTGTACGGCGCGTCGCGCCGCCCTCGAAAGAGGGCCGGCGGCTCGAGTCGCCGCCGGCCCGAAGGAGAAAGAATGAGGACTAGCTACTCTCGTCCCGATCGGACTCTTCGTCGGAATCGCTGCCGTCGCCTTTCGGGCGGCGGGAGCCGGAGCCCCGGCTGCCTTCCGTGAGCTGACCCCGCTCGTCGCGTGGACGATCCGCATTGCCGCGGCCGCCGGGGGCGCTCTGCCCGC
The DNA here is from genome assembly GCA_963710945.1 of uncultured Acidobacteriota bacterium. GTDB lineage: Bacteria > Acidobacteriota > Thermoanaerobaculia > UBA5066 > Gp7-AA6 > DAHUXD01. The sequence goes on along the minus strand of CAVQCH010000004.1, from coordinate 95,030 downwards.
TGCGTCCCGGAGCTTCGGATCCGGAGTGGCCGCCCTGCGGGTTCGGGGAAGAAGACTTTCCCGCCGCGCCCTGTCCCGACTTGTTGTCCCGGTCGCGATCTGCCATGTGAAACCTCCTTGGTAAATGTGGAGAAATCGACTCCACCCGGGGCTGATTCACGAACCGTGCCGAAACAGCGCGCGAACTGTCGACGTGGGCCCGGCTCTTGCAAGCTCGATCCGCCAGGGAGGTGTGTATGAAGGAAAGGACACTGGAAGCTGCGCCCGACGCCGGCGCGCCGTTTCTGTCGGACATCCGGGAGCTGCGGGACCGGGCGCGCCGGCACATCGAGAACGGCGCCGTGACGGAGAACTACGGCGCGGACGTGGAAACCGTCGTGCGGCTGCTCAACGAGGCCCTCGCCACCGAGATCGTCTGCGTCCTGCGCTACAAGCGGCACTACTACATGGCGTCGGGGATTCACGCGCAGGCCGTGGCGACCGAGTTCCTCGAGCACGCGGGCGAGGAGCAGCAACACGCCGACATGATCGCCCAGCGGATCACGCAGCTCGGCGGCGAGCCGGACTTCAATCCCGAGGGGCTGAAGACGCGGAGCCACTCGGAGTACGTCGAAGGGACGACCCTGCTCGACATGATCCGCGAGGACCTCGTCGCCGAGCGCGTCGCCATCGAGTCGTACTCCGAGATCGTCCGGTATCTCGGCACGCGCGACCCGACGACGCGCCGCCTCATGGAAGAGATCCTCGCGAAAGAAGAGGAGCATGCCGAGGATCTGCGGACGCTGAGCGAGACGCTTGTCGGGTAGAGCGGTCGGCGTCTGCGACGGGCGGTGATCCGCGGCCGGGGCGGGCCGTCACGTTCTGTGGGAGTGCCAGACCGAGCGCTTACGCGATCGTTTCGGCGGCTTGATGAGCTCGGGCTTTTCGAGGAGCGTCCGCAGCAGGGCGGGCGGGTCTCCGTCGGCCGCTCGCTCCGTGCTTCCGCCCTCGTCGCGGGCGATCTCGACGAGCAGCCGCCCCGAGACGACCGATCGCGGCTGCTCGAGCGCGATGTCGCGCCGGGACGCCGACGCGTCCCGGTGGCGGATCAGAAGCCAGGGCGTTCTTCTTCTCCTCCGAAGCGCGCCGACCCATGCGGACCAGCGCCCAGGAGCCCTGGAGCTTCTGGCCGTCGAGCCGGAACGTCAGGTCGCCCGCGGCGAGCGCCGCGTCCACGTCCGGAACCTCCGGAGTCCAGGTGCCCCGGTCCCAGATCATGACGGTGCCGCCGCCGTATTCCCCCTCCGGAATCACGCCTTCGAAGGCGTTGTACTCGATGGGATGGTCTTCGGTCGGCATCGCGAGCCTTTTGGCGGCGGGATCGAGCGACGGGCCTCGGGGGATCGCCCAGGACTTCATGACCCCTTTCCACTCGAGGCGGAAATCGTAGTGAAGCGCCGTGGCGCGATGTTTCTGGACGACGAAGGCGAGCGAACGCCGGCGCCGGCGCGGCGCGCGGCCCTTCGGCTCGGACGTCACGCCGAATCGCCTCTTGCTCCGGTATTGGCTCAGCGGCGCGGCGCGGCGGGCCATGGGCTTCTCCCGGGCGTGCGGGTCAATCGCCGATGGGGCCGACCGAGGAGTCGGCGCCCTCCGCCTTCGGGCAGAGCGCGCCGAGACGCTCCCTCTCGTCCGGCGTGAGCGGGAAGAAGCGCGCCGTCGCGGAGGCGAAGGCATCGGGCCGGCAGGGCGCCGGCCGGCCGCACATGAGCGTTCCCGAGTCCGCGTTGTGCTCGAGGCCGAGAACGTGTCCGAGCTCGTGCGCCGCGGTGTTGCGCGCCACGTTGGGAAGCGAGAGCGGCGCGACGTCGGCGCGGCGCAGGACGACGAGCCCCTTGCGATAGGGCTCCCAGGGCACGCCGAAGGACATGAGATCGCTCTGCGAGAGCACCACCACGACCTGGCCCGGGATCTGCTCGGTGAGTCGCGCGACGCCGCGCATCTGCCGCCGCCCGAGAACGCCGTCGCTCAAGTCCCACAGGAGAGACTCGGGCACGGTCTCCTCGCCGAGCCGGACGGGGCCGAGCCGCACGCAGGAGCCGTTTTCCGCCAGCCTCGCGTTCCAGAAGGTCACCGCCTCCCGCACGGCCGACACCCGGACGTCGCCCGGGTCGCCGAGGACCGTTACGGAGAGGTCCGGAGCAGCTCGGACGGCGCCGCTCGCGAGGAGCGCGCCGAGGAGCGAGATCGCGGCTGCTTTTCTGAGGCGCGCTCCGACCCTAGGGGGACTCGGGCGCCGGAGTCGGTCGGGGTGACGGCGCATTGCGCGGCTTCTGCTCCTTCTTCTGTCGGTCGTTCTTCTCGTTCGGCTCCGGACGCGGCGTCGCGGCGGGAGCTGGCCGGTTCATTCTCTGCGATTGCGGGACGGCGTGGGGCGTCGGACGCCGCGCCGCCTCTTCGTGGACGGGTTGCGCCGGGCGGCCGGGCGTGACGCGCGGCTCGAGGGGCATCGGCGTCCCGGCCGGCGAGCGGCCGCTGTCCGGCCGCGGTCTTGCCGCCGGCCGCGAATCTTCCGGTGCGGGCGCCGCCACTTCGCGCGCGGGCGCCGGCGGCTCCGGCGATTTCTCGCGCAGCCTCGGGTCGGAGGGCTGTTCGGGGCGCTGCTGTCGCTCCAGATCCTTCCTCTCGTCCTGGGAGGGGGGCGTGTCGTCGGGCCGGCGCGCGCGCAAGTTCTGCGGCGCGGGAGCCGCTTCGACGCCGGGCCGTCTCGATTCGTTGCTCGAGGGGGGCGGCGCCTGAGCCGGAGCCGGTCGCGCCGTCGCCGGCTGGCCGGCCGCCGGCGGAGGAACCGACGAGGCCTTCGGCGCCTGCACGGGCTCCACCTTCTTCGCATCCCGGGCGGTGTCGCTGCGGGGAGCGAGGCGCACGTTGCCCGTGTCGGAAACCGCCGGGCGCATCGGGACGACCGAGCGCATGCCGCTGGCCGAAGCCAGCCGCGTGGAGACCGCGGGCGCCACGGGCGCGCCGTGATTCTCGCGAATCGTCTCGAGCTTCTGCTCGAAGCGCGGCGGGGCCGGCGGGGGAGCCGCCCGGGTGACGACGGAGCGGGAGGAGACGGCCGCGGGCGGCCGGTTTGCGGGCGCTTCGCGCCGCGTCGAGGCGCGCGTGGACGCGTTCGTCGGCGCGATCGGGACGGGACCGGCGACCACGGGGGCCTCGACGGCCCGCCGTACGGTCGCGCGTTCGCGGATGACGGCGGTCGAGACCGGCGCGCCCGAAACGAACGCGCTGCGATTCACGACCGTCACCTGCGTGCGATTGACGTAGGTCACGTTCGTCACCTCGACGTTCGTGACGTTCACCGTGCGAGTCCCCCACCACGGAACCAGCGGGTCGCGCGGCGCGAGGGGGAACCAGCCGACGACCCCGAAGCCGACGCCGATGCTGGCCGTCGGCTCGGCAACGCCGTCGGCGCCGACGAAGGCGACCAGGGCCGGCGCGTACCGCACGCGGCGCACCGTCGGCGCGACGGGAACCCAGTACCAGCGGGCCGACGCGAAGACCCATCGCCCGTAGTGGTAGGGCGCCCAACCCCATGGCTCCGTCGAAATCCACGTCCAGCCCCAGGGGTCCTGCCAGTACCAGTGGCCCACGCGGTATGGCGCCCAGTCGGCCTCGACCGCCTGCGGCGTCCACACCCTTCCGTATTCCGGCAGCGTCTCCCAGCGGCCGTACTCATCGAGCTCCTCCGCGCCCACGACGTCCGCGCTGACCCATTGCGCCGATCGCGCGCGGCCCAGGCGCTCTTCGCGGGCATCCACCCAGAGGTCCCAGCGATCGGGTCCGGGCGCGGAGATCACTTCGTATCGGGGCGAATCGAGGCCCTCGATGACAACGGCTTCGCCACGACTGAGCGCGAGCTGGCCGCCGCCGGCGGCGATCGTCGCCGAACCGCTCGCCACCGAGACGCGGGTCTGTCCCTGCTCGTCGACGTCGATCCGGTACCGGCCGGCCTCCTCGAAAGTCACGGCGGCATTCGGCGTGTCGACCTCGAAAGTCACGTCGCGATCGAGGCGCGGAATGGAGAACGACGACACACCGGCCTTGACCGCGAACTGCTGGACGTCGTCCGTCAGGTTCAGCGCCACGAGGTCGGTGCCGGTTCCGAGTCGGACCGCGGCGCCTTCCGGGAGCTGCATCTCCACGCTGCCGCTTCCCGTGTACAGGCGGTCGCCCACCGTCACGGGCAGATTGGGATCGGCCCCCTGCCAGTTGTCGGGGTCGTCGCCCCGCGCGTAGGACACCTCGCCCTGCACGAAGGACACTCGCGCCACGGTCTGCCGGATGTCGCTCCCGTCGTCGCCCGGCTGGGCCGAGGCGGGGCGGCAGAGCGCGGCCAGCACAAGCGCCGAGGCAAGACCCGCGACCGGTCGGATGCGCGTCTTCATGGCGTCACGACCGGTGGGGCAACGCGGAATCGCGTCGCGTCGGGATCGGGCCCGTGTGCTCCATGATCGAGAGGCTGTCGTCGCGGCGCCGGCGCGAGAGCATGGCAGCCACGCCGATGGCGCCGAGGGCGAGGCCGCCGATGAGCAGCCAGGTGGATCCGGTCCGATGTTCGGCCGGAGCGGATTCTTCTTCAGCAGCCGGCGGGACCACCGGCCGCTGCTCGGCCACCGGGACAGGAGCAACGGCGGCGTCGGCCGCCGGGGACGTGGCTCCGGAGACGGCCGGCGTCGGCAGCGTTTCGGCAGTCGATTGCGCGACGGCGGCGGTCGCGGCCGGCGCGGTCGCGGCCTCGCCGCCATTCTGCGGGGCCCTGCGATCTTTCGCGGCCTCGCGCGACTTCGCGGCGCGCGGCGCGCGGGCGGGAGAAGCGGCGGCGGGCGCCGGGGCGACGAACGCGGCCGCGGGCGATTCGGACTGCGGGCTCACGGCGACCGGCGCGGCCGGCGGCGGAGCGACGGCGGGCTCCGCCGGAATGGGCGTCGCTTCGGGCGCCGCAGCGCTTTCCACGTTCGGAGCGACCGGAGCCGCCTCGACGGCCGGAGACGCCGCCGGAGTCGGCGAAACGTCCTGAGATGGCGGTTCCTGTCCTCTCGCAAAAACGGCCGCCGCGAAAACGGCGACGGCGATCAGGGTTCGGTTTGCGAATCGCACGATGAACCTCCTTGGTAGTTCGTGCGGCTTTGTGCCGCGTTCACTTCACCAATGCAGAGGAGCAGGTTCCATGCCACACGCGCGAATGCGTTGCGCCGATTGAGGGAATTTCCGCCGCGGAGCGCCGACCGCGGCACGGCGCTTGCAAACTTTCAGCATGGCTCAACCGAAGTTGAAGCCGCGAGGAGGTGCGCCGTGGGACTGCTGCTGTTGATCGTCGTTCTTCTGCTGCTTTTCGGGTCGGTTCCGCGCTGGGGCTACAGCCGCGACTGGGGCTACGGTCCGAGCGGAATCGTCGGCGTCGTGCTGATCGTCGTGATCGTGCTTCTCCTGACCGGTCGTCTCTGAGCGGACCCGCCGTATGAACGCCGTTCTGGAGTTCCAGGGTGAGATCGAAGTCGAGCTCACGTGCCGCTTCTGCGAGGACGGCTCCGACGAGGGATGCGCCCGATGCGAGATGGTCTGCGACCTCGTGCGCGACGTCCTGCTCGAGTCCTCCGACGCCCTCGAAGAAAACGTGGCCTGGGCCCTGGCGGGTGCGCTCGCGCGAGTCGTCGGTGCGGAGCACGTGGACTGGGACGCGGTGCGCCAGCTCGCCGCGGAGTTCGAGCCGCCGTATGGCCCGAACTGAGCGGAAGGATCGGCTCCGCCTCAATCGGAGGGCGGCGGCGCGGTGACGCAGGGGGCGAGCGGGCCAGCCATAAGAGCGGCCGAGAGCTACTGGCCGGGATGTTCGCGGTTCATGGTGAATCCTGCCCTGGTCAGAAGATGACGCCCACGTTGACGGGGATGATCGTGAATCGCGTGCCTCCGGTGTGGACGCTGTCGGTGAAGCGGTTTCCGTTGAGCGAGATGCTCGTGTAGCGGCCCTCGACGAAGATCTGGGTGTTGGACGCGCCGACGCGAAACGCGATGCCAGCGCCGACGTTCCATCCGAAGCGCGTCGTCGAGTCGGAGAAGATGTTGCTCGCGTCGACCTCCTGTCCCTGGAACCGGAGATCGTAGGCGCCGACGCCGCCGATGGCGTAGGGCTGGACCGACCCGATGTGCGGCCCGATCACGAAGTCGAACGTGCCGTCGATGATGCGCGACGTCCCGTTACCGACGAACCCGACGAGCGTGTTCTTCGTGCCGAGCTCGCCGTACGAGCCGTCGAACCGGATCCCGAAGGGCGAGTCGCCGAAGTTGATCGGAAAGAGCAGCGTCGCGTTCCAGCCCGTGTCGAACACGTCGGCTTGGTTCCCCGTCGGGAACACGGCGCCGCCGGAAACGCCGATGTGGAAGCCGGGAGCGCCCTGGCCGCGCGAGACGGCCGCGGCGGCAAGGAGGACGAGGGCGATCGCCAGGGATCGGAGGCGGACACACTTCTGGTGCATGACGGACTCTCCTGTGTTGAGGAAAGACTGCGATGCAGCCTCTCCGTACGTTCGACACGGCCCGGATCCTGTCCCGGCCGCACCCTGAAGGGTGCAATCGCCATGCCGGTGGGACGACTGGAGATTTCGGAGGCCTGGACACAAAAAAGCCCGGGGAGCCGGTGTGGGCTCCGCCGGGCCAGGGGTGCGCTGCCGTCTAGTAGGGCTTCTTCGGCTGGATCGAGATGGACTTGGCGACGGGCCTTGAGCCGGTGTCGCTCGAGTCGACCTTCACCGTGACCATGGCTCCCGTCTGCGGGATACCGCTGTCCAGCTTGGTCGATTCGTTCCAGGAGACGGTGACCTCGTTCCCGCCGCTGTCCTTGACCGTCATCGTCTTCGCAGCGGCGTCGATCTGGGAGACGGTTCCGGTGATGGTGCGATCGTTCGCGCGATCGTCGGAGCCGCCTGCGAGCGCGACCACCGATAGCGCGAGAAACGCGGCAACCGACAGCGCAGCAAGCTTTTTCATTCCAACCTCCTTGACCTGGGGGCCGCGCCATTGCGGCCTGTACTCGGAACCTGCAAGGGGCGCGCCAGCGGATCGACCGTCCCGCGCGGGGGACACTTCAGATCAAGCGCCCGGCCGGGCTCGAACGTATAGTCAGAAGATGATCTCCTTCCGAGCAGTTTCAGCCGTACTGCGCCGATTGATCCTCGCCACCATGGAGATCGCCGTAACTGCCGCAGCCTTCGCCGGCGTCAACGTCTGGACGACGAGCGGATCCGGAGGTCGGTACGTCATCGCCGATCCGCGGACTCCGGCACTCTCTACGCAGGCACCGAGACCGGGATCGCTCAGTCCGGGCCGTTCAAGAGCACCGACAATGGCGCGACGTGGACGGACCTGACCGGGGCGTTCGTTTCGAATCCCCGGCCTCTGGCGACGGCGCCTCCCGCGACCGTTTACCTTGCGGGCGACTTTTTCGGCCAGGCGCAGAGCCATGAAACCGTGTACGCGAGCCGGGACGGAGGCGCCACCTGGAATTCGTTTTACGGGCCGGGTTCCTGGACGTCGTTCGATCTCGTGGTCGACCCCTTCGCCGCGACGACCCTGTATCTCGTCGCCAACTACGTTCCTCCGGCCTTCGGAACGCCCCACGGCGGGTTCTTCCGGAGCACGGACGGCGGCGTCACCTGGACCGCAATCGATCTCGGGCTGGGCCTTACGTCGTCGACGATCACCCGCGTCGTTGCGGCTCCGAGCACGTCCGGGATGCTCTATCTGGCTACGACACCGGTGCCGGGCTTTCCCGGAACGCCTCAAGCTCTCTTCAAGACCTTCGACTCGGGCGCGACCTGGGTTTACCTCACGAGCTCGCTCGGCCAGATCCAGGCGCTTGCCGTCGATCCGACGAACCCGTCAATCGTTTACGCCGGGGGCGACCCGAGCGTGGTCACCAATAGTCTGGAAGGCGTGTTCAAGAGCGTAGACGGAGGCGGCACGTTCACGCACGCATACGTCACCCCTTCCAGTCAGATCATCAACGATCTCCGCATCGACCCCGTTCACCCGAATCGCGTCTATGCCGCGACCACGGCGGGCGTTTTTGCGAGCTCGGACGGCGGCGCGAGCTGGCAGTCGATGAACGCCGGTTTGACCGATCTCACGGTCTACACGCTCGCGATCGACGCGGGCGGCACGCACCTTCATGCCGGGACCTCATCGGGCGTCTTCGACTACCAGTTCGCGACGGACCCGGCGGTTTTGTCTCTCGACCCGGGCCGAAGCTTCAGCGTCACTTTGGCCGCGACCGACCAGCGCACCGGCCGGACGGGCGCGGGCCTCGCAATCCCGGTGAGCAACATCTTCGGCTACTTCAGTATCCCGGCGATCACGGGCAACCCGGGCAACCCCGAGGTCTTCGTCAAGATGCTCGACGGCCGGCCCATCAACGGCGAGTACTGGTTCTTCTACGGCGGCCTGACGGATCTCGAGTACACGCTGACCGTGACCGACGACGCGACCGGGCAGATGCGGACGTACTCGAAAGCGGCGGGAAGCGAGTGCGGGGGATCGGACACGGCGGCCTTCGGGCCCTGAATCCGGTGCCGGCCGGCAGGCCGGCCAAGCTAAACTCCGGCGCGTGAATGCCGCCGCGGCGCCGCCGATCATCGAGGCCACGGGCCTGACGCGCGCCTACCGCATGGGCGCCTCCGAGGTGCCGGCGGTGCGGGACATCTCGCTCGCGATCGCGCCGGGGGAGTTCGTCGCCCTCAAGGGCCCGAGCGGCTCGGGCAAGACGACGCTGCTGAATCTCCTCGGCCTTCTCGACCGGCCCGACGCCGGCACCGTCCGTGTCGGCGGCAAGGATGGCCAGATGCTGTCGGAGGACGAGCGCTCCGACCTGCGGCGCGACCGCTTCGGCTTCGTCTTCCAGACCTTCAACCTGATCCCGGTGCTCTCGGCCGAGGAGAACGTCGGCTACCCGATGGCGCTCGCGGGCACGCCCGCGGCGGCGCGCCGCACCCGGGCGCGGGAGCTGCTCGCCTCGGTCGGCCTCGCCGAGAAGTTCGGCGTCCGCCCGGATCTCCTGTCGGGCGGCCAGCGCCAGCGCGTCGCGATCGCGCGCGCCCTCGCCAACGGGCCGTCGGTCGTCTTCGCCGACGAGCCCACGGCGAACCTCGACAGCCGCACGGCCGAGGACATCCTGGATCTCATGCGGAAGATCAACGAGTCGCGCGGCGTTGCCTTCCTCTTCGCCACGCACGACGCCCTGGTCGTTTCCCGGGCGCACCGCGTCGTCACGCTCCACGACGGGGCGGTCGAATCGGACAGGGTCCAATGAGCGCCTTCGCCCTGGCCTGGCGCAACCTCGTCCGGCAGAAGCGGCGCAGCTTCCTCATGATCGCCGTCGTGACGTTCGGCTTTGCGGCCTTCGCGCTCGCCGGCGGCTTCATCGCGCAGTCGTTCGAGGGGCTGAAGGAGGGGACGATCCACAGCGTCGGCGACCTGCAGGTCGTGGACAAGCGCGCGGTGGGAAAGGCCGAGGAGGCGACCCTCGAGTACGGCCTGACGGACGCCAGGCGCGCCCGCGCGATCGCCGCCGCCGATCCGGCCGTCGCCGCCGTGCTGCCGCGCATCGACTTCGTGGGCCTGGCGACGACCGGGCCGAGGTCGATCCCGTTTCTCGGCGTCGGCGTGGATCCGGGGCCGGAAGCCGCGGCGACGCTCGCGGCGGAGCTGATCACGTCGCGGCAAGTACCTGTCGGGCGACGGCGGCGACGGTCTCGTGCTCGGGACGGGACTCGCGGCGGCGCTGAACGTGAAGCCCGGCGACCGCGTCACGCTCATGGCCACGACGCCCGACGGGTCCCTGAACGCCGTCGACGGCGTGGTCGCGGGACTCGCCGACGTCCGGATCAAGGAGTTGAACGACCGGTACCTCGCCGCCGGCGTCGGCCTCGTCGCGCGTCTCGTGCAGAGCCCCGAGACGATCTCGAAGCTCGTGGTCTTCCTGAAGAAGGGCGCCGACGAGGACAAGGCCGCCGACCGCCTCCTGAAGTCCTTCACGGCCGCCGGCTATCCGATCGTCGTGCGCAAGTGGCGCGAGCTCGCCACGTTCTACGAGCAGGTGAAGCTGCTCTACATCGGCATCTTCGGTTTCGTCGGGGCGGTGCTCGTCGTGATCGTCATCCTCTCGGCGGCGATCGTGATGACCATGGCGGTCACCGAGCGAACGCGCGAGATCGGCACCCTGCGCGCCCTCGGCACCCGGCCCTCGGGCATCCGGGGCATGATCCTCGCCGAGGGCGTCGTCATCGCGGTCGCCGGCTGCGTGGCCGGCATGGTCCTCGCATTGATCATCCGGGCGATGCTGAATGCCTCCGGGATCGTCCTTCCACCGCCGCCGGGAGCCACGCACGGCATGCCGATCAACGTCAAGCTCTATCCGCTCGCCTACGCCGCCGGGCTCGTGGCCATGATTCTCACGCTCACGATCGCGTCGTATTTCCCGGCGCGGCGGGCCTCGCGGATCTCGATCGTGGAGGCGCTGACGCATGTTTAGGGCCGCGCTCCTCGCCGTCGCGCTCGCGGCCGAGCCCTCGGCCACCGAGGTCCAGGGCTGGCTGCAGGCGGTCGACGACGCGCGCAACGCCTTCAGCGAGGCCAAGATCGCGGCGCGGGCGACTCAGATCGATGGGGACAAGATCGCCGGCACGGCGGACTTCGACATCTACATCAAGGGGCGCGACCACGCGCTGATCGTCTTTCGCGGCGGCAAGAACGACGGGCGCAAGGCGCTGACGGTCGGCGACCGGATGTGGCTCCTCGTGCCGGGCGCGGAGAACCCGGTCCCGATCACGCCGAACCAGAGGCTCATGGGCGGCGCTTCGTTCGGCGACGTCGCGCGGATACGGCTGGCCGAGGACTTCACGGCGACGCTGCGGCCGGGAACCGAGAAGGTGGGCGACCACACGTGCCGCGTGCTCGATTTGAAGGCGGTCTCTTCGAGAACCGCGTACCCGCGCGTGACGCTGTGGCTCGACGCGGAAGGGGAGCGGCTGCCGCGCAAGCTCCTGTTCTTCCTGCCGTCCGGCAAGGAGGCGCGGGAGGTCCAGTTCACGAAGTTCCGGAAGGTCCGGGACAGGACGGTCGTGTCCGAGATGGAGATCCACGACCTGCTCGGCCCGAACGCCCAGTCCGTCACGCGCCTCGAGTACCTCGACATCCAGCCGGCGAAGATCGACGACAGGATCTTCACCCCCGAGGGCGCGAAGAGCATGTGATTCGGCGCGGAAGCGCCGAGTCATCCCGAGGGCCCGCAGGCCCGAGGGATCCCGAACTCGTTTCGCGACAGACCCCGGCTACGCCGGCGCGTTCTGCGCGAGCCAGCGGTCGAGCAGGCGCAGCAGCTTGATGGGGACGGCCTCGACGAGCCCGTCGGCATGGAGCGAGCCGGGCAGGTCGAAGTGCACGTGCTCGACGGGCTCGGCCGAAGCCGAGCGCGAGCGCGCGCCCGTGCGACGGGTCCACGAGCCAGTCGTCCTCGGAGGTGACGATCAGCTTCGGCATCGCCAGCGAGCCGACGGCCTCGTCGGCGCGGGGCCGGCGCGCGCGGATGTCTCGCGCGGCCAGGCGCGGGACCCGCACCGCGTGGCGCAGGCGCACCTGCCGGAGGGCCCCGAGCTTCCAGGGCTTGGGCCGCAGGGACCCGAGGTCGGCGGGCGAGGAGATCATCGCCAGCGCGCGGCAGGGCAGGTCCGGCCGCCCGGCGAGCGCGTGGGCCGCGATCGCGCCGCCCATCGAGAGGCCGATCGCGGAAAACCGCTCGTACATCCGGCCCTCCCCGACGAGCTCCTCGATGACGGCCACGAAGTCCTGGTGCTCGGCCGTGCCGAAGGAGTAGCCGCCCTCGCTGTCGCCGTGGCCCCGGAAGTCGAGGGCCGCCACGTCGTACCCGCGGCGGACGAAGTGGTTGGCGAGGAAGAGATTCTCGCGGCCGAGGCGCACCCTCCAGAAGCCGGGCGCCAGCACGAGCAGCTCGCGCGCCGGGCGCCGCCAGAGGGTGTATGCGATCGAAGTGCCGTCGCGCGCGTGCGCCCGATGGTGGCGCACCTCGTGGGATTCGGCCTTGCCGCGCGGCCGCCGTTTCACGGCCCGCCCTCGAGGACGAGGCAGGCGACGAGCGTCCCCGCCGGCAGGGACCCGGCGTCGGCGGGGACGCGGATGAGGGCGTTGGCGCGAGCGTGGGCGGCCAGGTCGTGGCTGCCGCGGCTCTCGAGCGGCGCGACGCGGTTCTCGCCGGCCTCGTTCGTCATCACCGCGTCGAGGAAGGTCTCGCGCCGGCCGCGCAGGGCGACTTCGCGCGAGAGACGGGCAAAGACGACGGGAGCTCCCGGATCCGCCATGCCCTCGAGCGCGTCGAGCGCCGTGCGGACGAAGATCTGGAAGGCCACGGAGGTCGAGACGGGGTTGCCGGGCAGGCCGAACCAGAGCGTTTTGCCGCGGCTGCCGAAGGCGATCGGCTTTCCGGGCCTCATCGCCACGCCGTGAAAGAGGATCTCGAAGCCGGCCCGCGCCGCTTCGGCGGGGAGCAGATCGAGGTCGCCGGCCGAGACGCCGCCGCTCGTGATCAGGACGTCCTCGTGGCGCCCGGCCTCGGCGAAGAGGCGGCGGACGGCGCCGTCCTCGTCCGCCACCGCCGGCCGGGTGGCCGCCGCGGCGCCCCGCGTCCGGCACAGAGCCGCGAGCATCGGGCCGTTGGAGTCGCGCAGCTGTCCGGGGCCCGGAAGCTCCGATGCGGGAACGAGCTCGCTGCCCGTCACCGCGATCGTGACGCGCGGGCGAACATGGACCTCGACGGGCTCGGCGCCGGCGAACGCGGCGAGCGCGACGTCGGCCGGGCGCAGGCGCCGGCCGCGGGACAGGAGCAGGGCGCCGGCCGCGATGCTCTCGCCGCGACGGCGCAGGTGCTCGCCGGGGCGGGGCGCCGTCAGCGCCGCGACGGTTCCGGCCTCCCGGCGCGCGTTCTCGACCGGAACGATCGCCTCGGTGCCCGTCGGAATGGGGGCGCCCGTCATGACGCGGACCGCTTCCCCGGGCTCGAGCTCGGGCGGCGGCACGTCGCCGGCGGCCACGAGGCCCGGGCGCTCCGTGAGCACGGCGCCCGCGGCCGCGTCGGCCACGCGCACGGCGTAGCCGTCCATCGCCGACGTGTCGAAGGGGGGCCAGTCCACGTCGGCGCGCACGTCGCGGGCGAGAACGCGGCCCGTCGACTCCGCGAGCGGCGCCTTTTCGGTCAGCCCGGCCGCGCAGGCGTCCCGGATGATCGCGATCGCCTCGTCCACCGTCGTCACGGGATGATTCTATGGTCGGAGCCCTGCTACGATCCGCCCATGCCGATTTACGAATACAGGTGCGGCGCCTGCGGAAAGAAGACCGAAGTCATCCAGGGGATGAACGAGAAGCCCCTCCGGGTGTGCCCGCACTGCGGCGAGAAGAAGTTGAAGAAGCTCATGTCCGCGCCCGCCATCCAGTTCAAGGGCAGCGGCTTCTACATCACGGACTACGCGCGGGGCAGCAGCGAGGCGAGCGGCAAGAAGTCCGAGGGCGAGAAGGCCGACATCGCCGGGGCGGCCGAAAAGTCGGAGAAAGCGGCGCCGAAGGCGGAGAAGTCCGAGAGCGCCGGCAAGTCCGAGAAGGTCGAGAAGAAGGCGGACAGAAGAAGAAAAGGCGGGGACTGACGTGCCATCGTGACCCCTCGCGCCCGGACCCCTCGGAGTCCACGATGGCAGGTCTGACCCCGGGGCCCGCAGTCGCCGGATCGTGCGGCTGACGTTACAGCTTCAGCCCCTTCAGGTACTCCCGGAACGGGCCGCCGAGATCCTTCCTCTTCAGCGCGAACTCGACCGTGGCCTTCAGGAAGCCGAGCTTGTCGCCGGCGTCGTAGCGGCGGCCTTCGAAGAGGTACCCGTCGATCGGCCGGCGCGAGAGCAGCGTCTTGAGCGCGCTCGTCAGCTGGATCTCGCCGCCGACGTCCGAGCGCGTCTCCTCGAGGATCTGGAAGATCTCGGGCGGAAGCAGGTACCGGCCGATGATGGCGAGGTTCGAGGGGGCTTTCTCGGGAGCGGGCTTCTCGACCATGTCCGAGATGCGGACGACGCGGTCCTCGATCTTCTCGCCCGCGACGATGCCGTACTGGCGCGTCTCGGCGCGCGGCACTTCCTGGAGGGCGATCACCGGGTTGCCGCGCCGCTCGTAGAGCCGCATCATCTGCCCGATGCAGGGCTCGTCGGCGTCCACGATGTCGTCGCCGAGCATCACCGCGAACGGCTGGTCGCCGACGAGGTCCTTCGCCTGCAGCACCGCGTGGCCGAGGCCGAGCGCCTGCTTCTGGCGCACGTAGGAGACCGGGATGAGCTCCGAGACCTCGCGGATCTCGTCGAGCAGGCCGTTCTTGCCCTTCTCCTCCAGCATGCGCTCGAGCTCGAAGGACGTGTCGAAGTGGTCCTCGATCGCGTTCTTGCCGCGTCCGGTGACGATGACGATGCGCTCGATCCCGGCGTCCCGCGCCTCCTCGACGACGTACTGGATGAGCGGACGGTCCACCAGGGGCAGCATCTCCTTGGGCTGCGCCTTGGTGGCCGGCAGGAAGCGGGTGCCGAGGCCCGCGGCGGGGAAGACGGCGACGCGAATCTTGGCCATGGGGACAGTGTAGCCGACCGAGGACGGCCAGTGCCCGGCGGAAGCCCGTACAATACGCAGGTGAGTTCGCACATCCGACGGCGGATCGCGCCGGCCCTCGCCGCGCTGGCCCTGTTTCTTGCCGCAGGTGCCGCAAGCGCTGCGTCGTGGTGGCGCCTTCCCGTGTGGGGCGCGGAGGTGCGCGCCTTCGCCCTCGATCCCTTCGAGCCCGGCATCCTCTATTGCGGGACGTCGCGCGGCAACTTCTACGAATCGCGCGATGGCGGCGCGACGTGGGAGCCGCTGCGCTCGGGGCCCGCCTTCCCGGGGCACTACGTCACCGGCCTCGCCGCCGATCCGGCCGTTCCGGGGCGCCTCTGGGCCTCGCTCGCGGGCGAGATCGGAGGCGGCCTCGTCGCGCGCAGCGACGACCGCGGCGCGAGCTGGACCGTGCTGCTGCGGTCGAATCGGATCGTGACGACACGCGCGCTCGCGCTCGCTCCCGGGATGCCTCGCCTGCTCGCGGTCGGCGGCGACGACGGCGTGCGCCTTTCGGCCGACGGGGGGAAGACGTGGGTGCGCACGGGCGAGGGCGTGGACGGCCTCTGGCAGGTGGAGTCGCTCGCGTTCGATCCGGCCGACCGGCAGGTGTTGTACGCGGGAACCTGGCGCCAGGCCTTCCGCACGCGCGACGGCGGCGCGAGCTGGGGCCGGATCGCCGAGGGGATGGTCCTCGACGCGACGGTCTACGCCTGGGACTTCGACGCGGCCGACACGAAGGACATCTGGGTCTCGACCTGCGGCTGGGTCTACCGCTCGCACGACGGCGGAAACCGCTGGACCCGCTTCACGACGGGCTTCACCAATCGCCGCTCCCACGCCGTGCGGCGCGATCCCACCCGGCCCGGCGTCGTGTACGCGGCCACGGTCGGCGGCCTGCATCGCTCGGACGACGGCGGCGCGACGTGGACGCGCATCTCGCGCGAGTCGCTGGTCGTGACGGCGCTCGAGATCGACCGGCGCTCCGGCAGGCTCTACGTCGGGACCGAGGGCGAGGGCGTCTTCTACTCGGACGACGGCGGGCGGACCCTCGAGTCCGGCTCGCGCGGCCTTCCGGAGAGCCGCGTGGCCGAGCTCGTGACCGATCCCAACGACCCGGGGCGCGTCTTCTTCTTCCGCGCTTTTGCCGGCGAGGAGAGCGGCGTCTGGGAGGCGCGCGGCCGGGACGTGCGGCGCGTCTCGCGCGATCCGCTGCCGGCCTCGGCCTCGCTCGCGGCCCTGCGCGGCAAGGACGGCCGCACCGTCCTGCTCGTCGCGAGCTCCTCGGGCATCCGGGTCTCGCGCGACGGGGGCGTCCACTGGCAGGCCCCCGCGCGGCCGCCGGAAGGCTCGCCGATCATCCTCTACGGCGCGCCGTTCGAGAGCCCCGTCCTCGTGACGACGGAGGGAGTGTTCGCGACCGACGATGGAACGGCTTTCGCGCCCGTGCCGGGGGGGCTGCGGCCAGCCGGCGCCGCGCAGCTGCTCGCCGACGCGAACGGCGATCCGCTCGTCGAGATCCGCTCGGGCGACGTGCTGTCCTACTGGGACGGCCGGGCCTGGTCCACGCGCAAGAAGGCCGCCCTCGGCGGCGGCATCTTCGTGAAGGCCGCCGTCGACAAGAACTCCGGCGGCTACTCGAACCTCCAGGACGTCGGCGGCACGCTGCTCTGGCAGGAAGGCCGCAGCCGGCGCGCGTTCACGAGCCCGCGGCCCTCACTGACGCTGGCTTCCGCCGCGCAGGTCGCGGGAGGAAGGGTCTACGTCGGGACGATGGGGGACGGGCTCTTTCTCTTCGAGCCCTGATCGCCCGCCCGGCGACGAGAGTCCCTTCGGCGCCATAGACTCCAGGACTTGAGCGCGCCGCGACGGAGAGACGGGGGCCTCGTTCCGGCGATCGGAGCCTGCGCCGGACTGGTGATCGGGTACGCAGTCGCCTCGGGCCTGCACGTCGCGCCCGCGGCTGGGCAGCTGCCCGGCTTCGCGCTGGAAAACGGATTCGATCCGAAACGGGACGTCCTTCGCCTGGCGATCCTGCTCGGCGGCAGCCTCATGGGCGGCGCCGCCGCGCGGATCGCGTGGCGCGGCCGAAGGCCCGGCGCCCGCGCGGACGTGACTGCTTCCCGCGTCGCCCGCCCGAGGGCGGCTGTCCCCGCCCTCGTCGGGCCGGCCGTCGTCGCGCACGCGATTGCCGTCTGGACCGTGATCGCGGGATCGCTCGTGCCGCTCGGCGTCTGGCCCCCCGGCCTGCTCGCTGCCGCCGCCGGCCTCTCTCTCCTGCTGGCCGTCGCCCTGGGAAAGGGGAGCGCCGCCGAGGGCGCTGCTTACCTCGGGGCCGCGTCGCCGATTCTCCTGCTGGGCTTCCTCGGAACCACGACCGGGATGCGCGCGCTCGCCGGGGCGGCCGCCGGCCTCGCCCTTCCCGTCTTCGCCCGCGCCGCGGCGAGCCGTCGCCCGCAAGTGGCGCGGTGGATGCGCGCGCTGACGCTCGCGGTGCTGCTGCCCGGCAGCGTGACGGCGATGACCGCGGCGGCGGTGATGCGCGCTCCCCGGGTCGTGAGCGTCTTCGAGGACGGCCATTCGCTGCTGCCGGCCTCGGAGTATCTCCGCGGAGAGCTGCCCTACCGCGACATCGTGCCCGGGCACGGCCTGTGGAGCGACGGCCTGCTCGCGGTCGTCCAGCTGCGCGTCTTCGGCGACGACGTCGCCGGGTTGAAACGCGGCGAGAAGGTGACCGGCGCCCTGTTCTGGCCGGGCTTCTACGCGGTCGGGTACGCCGCCACGGGGAGCCCGGCCTTCGCGCTGGGAGGGCTGCTCTTCTCGTTCTTCGCCTTCCCCCAGTACCAGAATCCCCGGGCCATCGTGGCGCTGTGGCTGCTCGCCCTGGCGCTCTACGCCTCCCGGTCGAAGCGCAACGGCGCGTGGCTGGCCTTTGGCGCGGCCGTTCCGGCGGGCCTGACCATCGCCGTCGAGTTCACGTTCTATTCCGCGTGCGCCGGCGCCGTCGCGCTCTGGGCGGCGAGGGGCCGGCGGCTCGACCACCTGCGCTGGATCGCGCTCGGCGCGGGAGCGTCGTGCGCCGTGATCGCGCTGTGCTTCCGGGCGTTCGGCATCCTCGGAGGATTTCTGCGGACGACGTTCGTCGACGTGCCTTCGCTACTGCCTGTCTATGCGCTCGGATTTCCGCCGCTTACCCTCCCGGCGGGCGGCGCGCGGTGGCTGGCGCCCTTCGCGGACGAAACCGCCATGCTGTACGCCTTCACGGCGCTCAGCCTCGTGCTCCTGGGGGCCTATCTGCCGCAGGCGCCCCGCGTGGGCCCGCGGGTCCGGGCCTTTCTGCCGGTGTGCGCGTTTGCCTTCGTCGCAATGCTCTCGGTCCTCGAGCGGCGGCACGTGGGCTATGCGTTCATGGTCGTGCCCATCGGGATGCTCCTCGTGGCGCGGTGGGCGCGCGGATGGCGCCCGTGGCTGAGCCTGCGGACGGCCGCGGTCGCGGTCGTGCCGGCCCTGCTCCTCTGGACCCGGAGCCCCCTCTCGCTGACGTCCTCGGTGGCGTGGGTATTGGCCGGGGCGGCGATACCGTCCAGCCTCGCGATGCGCGACGACCCGCCACGGTCGCGTGGCGGCCTGTTCGAGCCGTGGGACGAAAAGCTCATGGCGTCGACCGCCGAGTTTCTGCGCGAGGCGCGCCTGGGGCCGGACGAGACGTGGTTCGACTTCGGGCACGCCCCGGGTCTCTACTACTTCTTCGATCGGGACTGCCCGATCCGCTACTACGAGCCCGGTTTCTACGAGACGGAGAGCGCGCAGCGCGAGGTCATCGCCGCGATCGAGGCGAATCCGCGCGTGCGCGCGGCGCTCATGAACGCGGGCTACGGGCCGCGTGTCGCCGAGATCGACGGGGTGCCGAATTCCCGCCGGGCGCCGATGGTCGCGGCCTATCTCGCCGAGAGGTTCCGGCCGTTCTACAGCCGCGGGGGGGTCGAGTTCTGGCTGCGCCGGGAAGACGCCGGCGTCACTTCGGGACTTCGAGGATCTTCAGCGGCGAGCCGACCGTGACGCGCTCCTTCGCCGCCATGCCGCCCGCGATCTCGAGGACCTGGCGGGCCGGCCCGTCCGGGCCGTAGGTGGGGCAGGGGTCGGCCTTGCAGGGGGGCGTGTCGGCCGAGACGTACACGACCTTGCCCGACGCGTCCATCCAGATCATGTCGAGCGGGATCATGGTGTTCTTCATCCAGAAGTGGTGGGCGGCCTGCTCTTCGAAAAGAAAGAGCATCCCGGTGTTCGCGGGCAGGCTCTCCCGGAACATCAGGCCCTGCGCCTGCTCCTCGGGCGTGCGCGCGAGCTCGAGCCGGTACACCGCGCCCGAGGGCATCTCGATGCGCGGGCCCGCCGTCGCGGTGGCCGGGGAGGGCGTCGGGGCCGGGGCCGGGGACGCGGGGCCGCTCGCCGCGCCGCAGGCGGAGGCCAGCGTCGCCGACAGCGCGGCGCAGGCCCGGAGTCGGCGCCTCACGCCGGGTTGACCTTCGCCTCGGCCGGGCCGTCCTCCTCGCCCTCGTACATCTCGTCGCGGTGCACGAGGCTGTACTTCTTGGCGTAGTACCGGAACGAGCGGAAGGACATGTGGAGCAGCTCCGCGGCCTTCGTCTGCACGCCGCCGCAGCGGTCGAGGGCCTCGCGCATGAGGCGCTTGCCGACCGTCTCGAGGTACGCCTCGAGGTTGATGCCCTCCTCGGGAAGGCTCTCGAAATCGGGAACGCGCGTCCGCACACCGAGGACGATCGCCTCGGGCAGGCTCGACGCGTTGATGACGGGCCCGGGCTCCAGGGCCACGGTGCGCTCGAGCGTGTTCTCGAGCTCCCGCACGTTGCCCGGCCAGGGGTAGGCCTCGAGCAGGCGCATGGCCTCTATCGAGATCTTCTTCTCCGGGATCTTCTGCTCCTTGCAGATGGCGGTGATGAAGTGCGTCGTCAGCGGCGCGATGTCTTCCGTGCGGGACCGCAGCGGCGGCAGCGCGATGGGGATGACGTTGATCCGGTAGAAGAGGTCCTCCCGGAACTTGCCCTCCGCGACGAGGTCCGTCAGGTCCTTGTTGGTCGCGGCCACGATGCGGGTGTCCACGGAGATCTCGTCGTTGCCGCCCACGCGCCGGATGACCTTCTCCTGGATCGCCCGCAGCAGCTTGACCTGCATCGTGAGGGACGTCTCGGAGATCTCGTCGAGGAAGAGCGTGCCGTTGTCGGCTTCCTGGAAGAGGCCGCGCTTCTCGCGGACCGCGCCGGTGAAGGCGCCCCGCTCGTGGCCGAAGAGCTCGGACTCGAGCAGGGTTTCCGGCAGCGCCCCGCAGTTGACGGACACGAACTTGCGGTCCTTGCGGATCGAGGAGAAGTGGATGGCGCGGGCCATGACCTCCTTGCCCGTGCCGCTCTCGCCGGTGAGGAGGACCGTCGAGGAGACCTTGCCGATGCGCTCGATCGTGCGGAAGATCTCCTGCATGCGGCTGCCCTTGCCGATGATGTTGGCGAAGGTGTACTTGGCCGCGAGCTCCTGGCGCAGGTAGAGGTTCTCGTCCTGGAGGAGCTTCTCGCCGAGGGCGCGCCGGACGACGAGGACGAGCTCGTCGTTGTTGAAGGGTTTCGAGATGTAGTCGACCGCGCCGCGCTTCATGGCCTCGACGGCGTCCTCGGTCGAGGTGTGCGCCGTGATCATGATGACGGGCGTGGGGAGGTTCTCGTCGCGGACCCGCTGCAGCAGGTCGAGCCCGTTGCCGTCGGGCATCTTGATGTCGCAGAGGATGACGTCCGGGCTCGAGCGGACCGCGGCGGCGACGCCCTCGGTATAGTTCGCCGCCGTCATCACCTCGAAGCCCTGCTTGTGGAACAGCAGCCCGAGCATGTCCCGCAGGGACTTTTCGTCGTCCACGATCAGGAGGCGCGGCCCGCTCACTGGACGGCCTCCGGGCTCGCGGCGATGCGCTCCTGCGATGGCCGACCCGTCGATTCGCGCGGCAGAAGTATGGTCACGGTCGTTCCCTCGCCCGGTCTCGATTCCACGTCGATCGCGCCCCCGTGGTCTTCGACGATGCGCCGGACGATGGCCATTCCGAGGCCGGTGCCGCCGTCGAAGGCCGTGGAGAAGGGCGTGAAGACGCGGGCCAGCTCTTCCACGCTCATCCCGCGGCCGGTGTCGCGGAATTTGATGCTATACCAGGCCGCGTCCTCGCGGCCCTGCACGGTGAGCGTGCCCCCCTCCGGCATCGCGCGCACCGCGTTCTTGGCGACGTTGTAGATGATCTGCCGGATCTGGTCGCGGTCGCCCGACAGGAGCGAGGCGGCCGGCGCGACGTCGGCCACGATCCGGTGGACGTCGGAGACTTCGTCGGACAGCCGGAAGAGATCGAGGACCTCCTGGATGTTGCCCGCGACGTCGAAGACCGCGACCCGCCGCTCCTGCGGCCGCACGAACCGCAGGAACTCCTCGAGGATCTTGGAGAGCCGGTTGGACTCGGAGACGATGATCTCCATCAGCCGGCGCTCGGCCGAGCCGACGGACAGCTCGTGCGAGAGCACCTGGACCGAGCCCGAGATCGAGGCGAGGGGGTTGCGGATCTCGTGGGCGATGCCGGCGGCGAGCTCGCCGACGGCCGCGAGCTGCTCGTTGAATCGGGCCTGGCGCTCGAGCTTCTTCACCTCGGTCAGGTCCTGGAACACGATGAGCGAGCCTTCTTCGCCGTCCGGGTCCTTGAGGGAACGGACCGAATAGCCGAGCACCCGGCGCGAGGCCCCGCGCTCGATGTCGATCTCCGCCCGGAACGCTTCGCGCCCGCGCGTGCGCTGGCGGATGGTGCTCCAGTCGCTCGGCAGGATGAGCCCGATCTCGGCAAGGAGCTTTCCGGTGGCCTTGGCTGGCGCGATGCCGAGGATGTCGCCGCCGGCCTGGTTCAGGAACGTCACCCGTTCGTTCGAGTCGGCCGTGACGAGGCCCGAGGACATGGACGCGATGACGTTGGCGTACAGCGACTGGATGCGGGAGAGGGCCTTCTGGCGGCGCTCGAGCTCTTCGCGGGCGCCGCGCAGCTTCTCGGAGAGGTAGGACACCATGAAGGCGACGCCGTAGAAGCCGACGACCGTGATCGCCAGGTTGTACCCGATCCGCTCGACCCCCCAGCGCGGGGCCGCGGCCAGGCCCGGCCGGGGCAGCACCTCGTAAGCCGTCAGCTCGACCATGAGGCCGTGCAGCAGGGCGGCGACCGAGGCGATGACCAGGGCGCCGGTGCGGAACAGCAGGAACGCCGCGGCGCCGATGACGACGAGGTAGAGGAACGTGAAGACCGAGCTCGGGCCCCCCGAGGAGTAGACCAGCACGCAGACGAGGCCGAGGTCGCCGAGCATCTGGATGTACGCCTCGGCGCGCGGCGGCAGCAGCCGGCCCGCGGTCCAGTGGAACCCCGAGAGGACGACGGCCGCGGCGCACAGGCCGTAGAGATACGAGATCTCGAGCTCCGCCCCCGACCCGGCCTGCACCAGGATGGTCGAGAGCAGGATCAGGAAGAGGACGGCGAGCCGGGCCGCCGTCAGCCAGAAGAGCGAGCGCCGGAGGGGGGAGTCGTCCATATTCAGGGCCGTAAGCCGTAAGCCGTAAACCGTAAGCCGGGAGAAGTCTTCCCTCCGGCTACCGGCTCACGGCTCACGGTTTACGGCGCGGCGCCAGCCGCGCTTATCCGATCTTGTTGATCAGCGTGAACATCGGCAGGTACATGGCGATGACGATGCCGCCGATGATGACGCCGAGGATGAAGATCATGACCGGCTCGAGCAGCTTGACGAGACCGGCCACGGCGATGTCCACCTCGTCCTCGTAGAACTCGGCGATCTTGTTGAGCATCGAGTCGAGGGCACCGGTCTGCTCGCCGACGCCGATCATCTGCACGACCATGTTCGGAAAGACCTCCGAGTCCCGCAGGGGCTCGACGAGGGTCTTGCCGTTCTCGACGCTCTTGCGCGTCTCGGTGATCGCGTCCTCGACGATCGCGTTGCCGGCGGTGCGGGCCGTGATGTCGAGGCTCTCGAGGATCGGCACGCCCGAGGACGTCAGCGTCGCGAGCGTGCGGCAGAAGCGGGCCACCGCGATCTTGCGCAGAATGAGGCCGATGATCGGCGCCTTGAGCATCGCGCCGTCGACGACGCGGCGGCCGCGGTAGGTCCTGTAGTAGCGCCGGAAGAAGAAGATGAAGACGCCGATCCCGATGACGAAGAAGATGAAGTAGCGCGCCAGGAAGTTCGACGCCGCGATGACCACGCGGGTCGGGAAGGGCAGCTCGGCCCCGAGGCTCGTGAACAGGGCCGCGAAGGTCGGGATGACCTTCAGCAGGATGACCGCCACGACGATGGCGGCGATCGTGATGACCGCGATCGGGTAGATCAGCGCGGCGCGGACCTGCGACCGCAGCTTGACCGCCTTCTCGATGTAGGTCGAGAGGCGCTGGAGGATCGTGTCGAGAATACCGCCCGCCTCGCCGGCGGCCACCATGTTGACGTAGAGGTCGTCGAACGCCTTGGGGTGGCGCCGCATCGCGTCGGCCAGCGTCGATCCCGCCTCGACGTCCTGGCGCACCTGCAGGAGGATCTTCGCGAAGTTCTTGTGCTCCTGCTGGTTGGCGAGGATCTCGAGGCACTGGACCAGCGGCAGGCCGGCGTCGATCATGACGGAGAACTGGCGCGTGAAGACGGCGAGGATCTTGGGCGGGACCCGGAATCCCATCTTGGTGAGCGAGACTTCCTTGCCCCGCTCCCGGATGCCGGTGACGACGATGTTCTGGCGCCGCAGGGTCGCCAGCGCGACTTCCTTGGTGTCGGCGGCGAGCACGCCCTCCTGGACGAGGCCCGTGCGGTTTCTTCCCTTCCAGACGTAGTTCGGCATGACGTTCTACCTCTTGCCGGCCGTGGCGGCGGTGGTCGGCACGTTGACGCCGACGCCCCGGTTGATGAGCTCCTGCAGCTCGTCGGGCATCGACGAGCGCGAGAGCGCCGCCTCGAGCGTGATCTGTTTCTTCAGGTACAGCGTGGCGAGCGACTGGTTGAAGGTCTGCATCCCGAACTTGGACTGGCCCGACTGCATCGTCGAGTAGATCTGGTGGATCTTGTCCTCGCGGATGAGGTTGCGGACGGCGGCGTTCGGGATGAGGACCTCGAGGGCCATGACGCGCCCCTTCCCGCTCGACCGCTCGATCAGCGTCTGACACATGATGCCTTCGAGCACGAACGAGAGCTGGGTGCGGATCTGGCTCTGCTGGTGCGCCGGGAACACGTCGATGATGCGGTTGATCGACGTCGTCGCGGAGTTCGTGTGCAGGGTCGCCATCGTCAGGTGGCCCGTCTCGGCGATGCGCAGCGCGGCCTCGATCGTCTCGAGGTCGCGCATCTCGCCGACGAGGACGACGTCGGGGTCTTCGCGCAGGACCGCGCGCAGGGCGTTCGAGAAGGAGTGCGTGTCGGCGTGCAGCTCGCGCTGGTTGACGAGGCACTTCTTGTGCTGGTGCAGGAACTCGATCGGGTCCTCGATCGTCACGATGTGGAGCTGCTTCTCGCGGTTGATCTTGTCGATCATCGCGGCCTGGGTCGTCGTCTTGCCCGAGCCGGTCGGGCCGCACACGAGGATCAGCCCGCGCGGCTTGTCGCAGAGAAGCTCGACGACGGGCGGCAGCCCGAGCTCCTTGAAGCCCAGGATCTCGTACGGGATCTGCCGGTAGACGCCGGCGACGGCGCCGCGCTGCATGAAGTTGTTGGCGCGGAAGCGGGCCATGCCCTTGACGCCGAAGGAGAGGTCGAGCTCGAGGCTCTCCTCGAAGCGGTGCTTCTGGGCGTCGGTCAGGACCGAGTAGGCGAGCTGCTTGGTCTCGGGAACCGTCAGGGGCGGATAGGGAAGGGGAATGAGCTTGCCGTCCAGACGCACCATCGGCGGAGACTGGGTCGTCAGATGGAGGTCCGAGCCCCCCATCTCGACCATTTGCTTCAGCAGGCCGTGGAGCGTGGTCTCACTCGCCATACAGTGGTCCCCCGATTGTTGTGTCGAAAGAGTTTACGCCCATCCTTGACGGAAATAAAGGCAGGACAGGGGTTAGAGGCGAGTTCCTGTCCCGAGTTCCACGTTCCAGGTTCCAAGTTCCAAGAAAAGAACGGCTTGGGAAGCTCCCTGGAATCTGGAGCGTGGAACCTGGAACTCGTCCCCCGCTGGCCTAAAGGACAGTTTCCCGGAGCACTTCTTCGAGTGTGGTGGCGCCTTCCTTGATCTTCTGCAGCCCCGACATCCGGAGGCTGACCATGCCCTCTTCGATGGCCTTGCGCTTCAACTCGATCGAGGAGGCGCCCGAGAGGATCATGTCGCGGATCTCGTCGGTGAAGGCCAGGACCTCGAAGAGGCCCACGCGGCCCTTGTAGCCCGTGTTGTTGCACCGCTCGCAGCCGCGGCCGCGCTTCAGGCGCAGCGACTTGACCTCGTCCGGCGCGAAGCCGACCTGCATGAGCATCGGCGCGGGCGTCTCGACCTCCTCGGTGCAGTGGGTGCAGATGCGGCGCACGAGGCGCTGCGCGCAGATGCAGTTGACCGACGTCGCGACGAGGAAGGGCTCGATGCCCATGTTCATGAGCCGGTTGATCGTGGACGGCGCGTCGTTGGTGTGGAGGGTCGAGAGCACGAGGTGGCCCGTCAGCGCGGCCTTGACCGCGATCTCGGCCGTCTCGAAGTCGCGGATCTCGCCGACGAGGATGATGTCGGGGTCCTGCCGCAGGAAGGAGCGCAGCGCCGAGGCGAAGGTCAGGCCGATCTGCTCCTTCATCTGCACCTGGTTGATGCCGGCGAGGTTGAACTCGATCG
Source organism: uncultured Acidobacteriota bacterium (assembly GCA_963710945.1). GTDB lineage: Bacteria > Acidobacteriota > Thermoanaerobaculia > UBA5066 > Gp7-AA6 > DAHUXD01. The sequence continues at coordinate 69,437 of CAVQCH010000004.1, read as the reverse complement.
GGTCCTCGGCCGTCATGATGTTGACGGTCGGGTCGTTCAGCGCCGCGATCGCCGAGTAGAGCGTGTTCGTCTTGCCCGAGCCCGTCGGGCCCGTCACGAGGACGATGCCGTACGGCCGGTCGATGGCGTCCTTGAAGCGGCGCAGCGGCTCCTGGTCGAAGCCGAGCTGCGTCATGTCGAGCTGCAGCTTCGACTTGTCGAGAAGCCGCATGACGACCTTCTCGCCGAAGTGCGTCGGGACGCTCGAGACGCGCAGGTCGAGGTCGCGCGAGCGCTCCTCGACGCGCAGGCGGATCTTGATCCGGCCGTCCTGCGGCAGGCGTTTTTCCGAGATGTCGAGCTTGGCCATGATCTTCAGGCGCGAGATGAGGGGATCGCGGGTCCGCATCGGCAGGGCCATGATGTTGTGGAGGATGCCGTCCACGCGGAAACGGACCCGGAATTCCTTCTCGTAGGGCTCGACGTGGATGTCCGAGGCGCCGGCCTTGAGCGCCTCGATGAGGATCAGGTTGGAGACCTTGATGATCGGCGCGGACTCGCTCGACTTCGTCAGGTCCGTGAGGTCGATCTCCTGGCCCTCTTCGCCGCGCACGACGTCCACGTCGGCGCCGGTGTCGATGCCGGTGATCTCGTCCATGTTGAGCTCGCCGAGGCCGACGCTCGCCATGTCGTCCATGGTCAGCGCCGAAGAGGCCATCACGTCGTCGAGGCTCGAGTCGGAGCCGAGCGTCGGGCCGCCGCCGCCCTTGGCGCGCTCCTTCAGGACCACCGACCGCGGCGTCCCGTAGTGCTTGTCGATCGCCTTGCGCAGCGCGATCTCGGAGGCCACGACCGGCTCGACGTTGTACCCGGTCATGAACTTGATGTCGTCCATGGCGAACACGTTGGTCGGGTCGCCCATCGCGATCGTGAGGGTCGCGCCGGTTTTGTTCACCGGGAGCACACCGTACTTGCGGGCCACCTCGCCGGGGACGACCTTGATGATGGCCGGGTCGATCTCGAAGTGCGCGAGGTCGATGGAGGGAACGCCGAACTGCTGGGAGAGCGTCTCGGTGATGTCGCTCTCCGACACCGCGCCCACGCGCACGAGCGCCTCGCCGATCTTTCCGCCCTCCTCGCGCTGGAGCTTGAGCGCCGTTTCCAGCTGGTCCTGCGTGATCAGCTTCTGCTTGAGGAGGAGGTCCCCCAGTTTGACTGCCATGTAAGTGAAGGATGGTAGGGGTTTACGGCCCGGGTGTCAAAGGGCGGCCGGCTTCGAGCGCGCGGAATGCGCGCTGGATCACATCTTCGTCCGAGACGCCGCGCATGTTCGCCACGACGGCGCCGCTTTTCCGGTAGGGGCCGTTGCGCTCGGGGTCGGTGGGCCCGAAGAGGGCGAGCGTGCGCGCGCCGACGGCGTCGGCGAGGTGGAGCGGCCCGGTGTCGCCCGCGACGAAGAGGCGCGACGCGTCCGCCAGGCGCGCCAGGCCCGCCAGGTCGAGCCGCGGCGCCCGCGTCGCGGCGGGAGCGAGCGCCTCGAGTCGCGCCGCGCGCGCCTCGTCGCCGGGACCCCACGAGACGACCGCATCCACGCCGCGCTCGCGAAGCGCCGAAGCCAGGCGCGCGAATCGCTCCTCGCCCCAGCACTTGTCTTCGCGCCCGGCGCCCGGGTGCAGGACGGCGAAGGGGCGCGGCCGCGACGCGGCGAAGCGCTCGGCCTCGGGGCTCGGCCGGGCGAGGAGGTATCGCGCGTCGGGCGCCGAGACCGCGACGGCGATCCCGACCGCGGGCAGCAGGGCGAGATTGCGATCCACGACGTGGCGCGCTTCGGGCCCCGGCGTCACGGCGATGGCGCAGAGCGCGGCCGACGACGGCTCGCGGCGCGCGCCCGCGGCGAAGCCGGCGACCGGGGCGCCGGCGGCGCGCGCGATCACCGCGGACTTCCAGAGTCCCTGCGCGTCCACCGTGACGTCGGGCGAGAACGCGCGCATCCGCCGTCCCAGGTTCGCGATGCCGCGCAGCGTGCCGGGAGCGAACGGATGCCGGCGCCACGCCTTCGTGTCCGCGACCAGGACCTCGGCGCAGTGCGGGTTGCCGTCGAGCAATCCCGCGAACGGCCGCTCGACCACCCATCCGACGGTCGCGCCGGCGGCGCGCGCGTTCGCGGCCAGGGGCAGCGCGTGGATCACGTCCCCCATCGCGGAGAGGCGGACGATCAGCAGGCGCATCGATCCTCGCGCGTCACCCGCCGCGGATCCGTTCGATCAGGTCGGAGGTCGCATGGTCCTTCGAGTCGCCCACGATCACGGTGCGTCCGCCGTAAGCGGCGACCGTTTCCCGCTCGGGTACGGACGCGGCTGTGTAGTCGGTGCCCTTGGCGTGGACGTCGGGGCGGATCGCGGCGATCAGCGCGGCCGGGGAGTCCTCCTCGAACACGGCGACCGCGTCGACGCACGCGAGCGCCGCCACGATCTCGGCGCGCTCGGACTCGGGGAGGATCGGCCGCCCGGGGCCCTTCGCGCGCGCGACCGAGCGGTCCGAATTGACCGCGGCTGCCAGCCAGTCGCCCTCGCGGCGGGCGGCCTCGAGGTAACGGACGTGCCCGACGTGCAGCAGATCGAAGGCGCCGTTGGCGAGGACGATCTTCTTGCCGGCGGCGCGCGCGCCCGCGGCCGCCTCGACGAGCTCGGCGCCGGAGAGGATCTTCGCGCGCGTCACGACAGGAGGGCGCGATCCGATTCGACGGCGGCCTGAAGCTCCCGCGGCGTCGCGACGGCGGTGCCCATCTTCATGACGACGACGCCGCCCGCGAAGTTGGCGAGCAGGGCGGCCTCGAGCGGCGAGGCGCCGGCCGCGAGGGCGAGCGCAAAGGTCGCGAGGACGGTGTCCCCGGCGCCGGTGACGTCGGCGACCTGGTCGGTGCCGTGCACGGGGATCCGCTGCGGCTTTCCGTCCGGGCCGAAGAGCGCGATGCCCCGCGAGCCGCGCGTGACGAGCAGGCACGGGCACCCGATGCGGCCGCGCAACGCCTCGGCCGCGGCATCGAAGGCGCTTTCCGAATCGTCGAGCGCTCGTCCCGCGCACTCCTCGAGCTCCTCCTCGTTGGGAGTCGCGGCGTCCACGCCCGAGTACTCCGGAAGGCGGTGGCGCGAGTCCACCGAGATACGCGCGCCCTCGGGCAGCGTCGCGCGCAACGCGGGCACGGCCCCGGGCGAGATCGCGCCGTAGCCGTAGTCGGAGAGGATCGCGCCGTCGGCTCCCGCGGCGGCGGCGGCAAGGCGCGACGCGAGGCCGGCGGCGCGCACGGCCTCCGGCGAGAGCACGTCCTCGACGTCGTAGCGGACGATCTGCTGCTTGATCGAATGGGCGGCGCCGGCGAGGATGCGCGTCTTGGTCGGCGTGCGATATCCCGCCGCCTCGGCCAGCCCGTCGGTTGCGATGCCCCGCGCGCGGAACGCGTCGCGCAGGGCCTGGCCCGCCGGATCGGTTCCGACCGCGCCGACCGGAAGCGGGACGCCGCCGAGGGCGCGCACGTTGGCCGCGGTGTTGCCGGCGCCCCCCGGGAGGTTCTCTTCCTTCCAGAAGCTCAGGATCAGCACGGGGGCCTCGCGGCTGACCCGCTTCGGGTGGCCGAAGACGAAACGGTCGAGCACGAAGTCCCCGGCGACGACCAGGCGGCGGCCGGCGAAGCGGTCGACGAGGTCGATCAGGCGCTGTCGGGAGACGGGGAAGGGCACGGCCGCGGATTATAATGAGCGCCCCGGATAACGACCCATGCTCGACTCTCAGGTCCTCGTGCTGAATCGGGTCTTCCAGGCCGTCCAGGTGACGTCCGTGAGGAAGGCTTTTTCTCTGTTCTACAAGGGCCACGTCAAGGCGGTCCTGCCGGATTACACGACCTACGAGTTCGAGAACTGGTGCGACATCCCCGTGCAGCCGCAGGACGAGGTCGTCCTCACGCCATCCATGGCGATCCGGGTGCCCCGGGTCGTCGCGCTCAAGGATTTCGACCGCCTGCCGCGCCAGGACGTGAAGTTCTCCCGCCACAACATCTACCTGCGCGACGGCAATCGCTGCCAGTACTGCGGGCACAAGTTCCCCTCGGCGGACCTGTCGCTCGACCACGTCATCCCGCTGTCGCGCGGGGGAAGTTCCTCCTGGGAGAACGTCGTCTGCGCGTGCCTGTCGTGCAACGTGGCCAAGGGCAACCGCACGCCGCACGAGGCCGCGATGAGGCTGATCACGCCGCCGCGCAAGCCGCGGTGGCATCCCGTGGGCCAGTTCGGCTCGAGCCGCCTTCACCCCGCGTGGCGCAACTTCGTGGACGTGGCGTACTGGAACACCGAATTGAAATGACGCGGCCGCAGGCCGCGTCATTTCATCCCGAGCGTAGCGAGGGATCCCGCAATCGTCGCGCCGGCGCCTAGGTTCCGCCCCCCGTCAGCTCCATCGCGGCGTTCAAGGCAGCCTCCACCGAAATCTCCCGCATGCACTCGTGCCCGAAGGGGCAATCCGTCTTGAAGCACGGCGAGCAGAAGACGTAGCGATCGAGCACGCGCGAGGGCGAGCCGGCCGGCCCGGTGCGCCCGGGATCGGTGGCCCCGAAGAACGCGACGACGGGCGTGCCGACGGCGCCAGCCAGATGCATGGGGCCCGAGTCGTTCGTGATCGCGACGCGCGCCCGGGCGATCACCGCCGCGAGCTCGACCGGGTCGAGGTCGGCGCCGACGACGGCCGGCCGCCGGCGGGATCCCTCCGCGACGCGCGCGCCGAGCTCGGTCTCCCCGGGACCGACGAGAACCGCGCAGGCGAATCCGCGCTGCGACAACGCGTCCACGAGCGCGGCGTAGCGCTCGGCCGGCCAGCGCTTGGTGGTCGCGAAGGCGCTTCCGGGCGCGAGCACGGCCAGGGGCGCGTCGCCGTCGATCCCTGCGGCGGCGAGCGCCGCGGCGGCGCGGTGGCGGGCGGCATCGGGCAGATCGAGCCGCGGCGCGCCGGCGTCCGGCGCGATGCCGCGCGCCTCGAGGAGCGCGTCGTAGTCGCGCAGCTGGTGGCCGGTCCCGGGCGGCGGCGGCAGCGCGCGGGTCAGGAGGAATCCGCGCCCCTCCGTCGCGTAGCCGACGCGCTCGGGCACGCCGGCGGCGAACGCGATCAGGGCCGCGCGAAAGGAGTTCGGCAGGAGCCACGCCTCGTCGAACCGGCCGGCCCGGACGGCCAGCGCGTCGGCGACGAACGCGCCGTGCGGGACGACCGCGTCGACGGCGCCGTCCGCGCGATAGATCGCCGCCGGGCCGCGCCGGGCGAGCACGCCGATGCGATCGCCCGGCCGCGCGCGCTTCAGGGCGCGGACGAGCGGCAGGGACATCACCGCGTCGCCGATCCAGTTCGGCGCGACGATCAGGCGATTCACGGGTTCGCGTCCCGGGGCCGCGTCCGCCAGCGGTTGTGCAGCCAGAGCCACGCTTCGGGCATCCGGCGCACGGCCGCCTCGGTGACCTCCATGTACCGCGCGGTCGCGCGCCGCACGGCCTCGATCCGATCGAACGACGCGAACTCCTCGGCGAAGATCGGCTTTTCGAACTCGGCGCGATACCGGCCGTCGCCTTCCGGCCACACGAACACGGGCAGCACGGCGGCGCCGGTCTTGAGCTGGAAGAGCGCGAGCGAGGGAGTCGTCGCCGCCAGCCTTCCGAAGAACGGTACGAAGACGCCCTCGGCCGGCAGCACGTTCTGGTCGATGAGGATGATCACGATCTCGCGCCGCGCGAGAGCGCGCAGGATGTCCCGCGCGGCATCCTGCTTGGGCGTGAGGCGATTGCCGAACTGCGTGCGGCGCCGCGCAAGCTCGGCCTCGAGCCGCGTGTTGTCGAGCGGCCGCACCACCACGGAGACCGGCACGCCGAGAAAGCTCGCGCGCAGCGCGCCGAGCTCCCAGCCCCCGAAGTGGGCCGAGAGAAAGAGGACGCCCCGCTCCCGGGCGAGGGCGTCGCGCAGGTGCTCCTCGCCGACGACGCGGACGCGGGACTGGAGGCCCTCGGCCGGCATCGCGGAGATTCCGAGAAACTCCACGAACGCCCGGCCGAGCGCGTCCGCGGAGGCGCGCGCGAGCCGGTCGATCTCCGCCGCGTCCTTCTCGGGAAACGCGGCCCGCAGGTTGTCGCGGAGGATCCGGCGGCGGGAGCCGGCGAACCGGAGATAGAGGCGCACGAGCGCCCCCCCGAGCCGCGCCGCCGACGCCTCCGGCAGGAGCGCGAGCAGACCCGCGCCCGCCCGGAACATCGCGAGCTCGAGAAAATCGCGCGCCGCCCCTCGATTCCGGCTCACCGCCTCCCCGGCCCTCCCGGGGGCAGGCGCGCGGCGAGAAACGCGAAGAAGCCGGACTCCGCCACCTCCACGGAGAGGCGGACCGTGACGACGGGAATCGGCAGCCTGCCCGCGAGCTTGACGGCGTCCTTCTCCGTCGTGACGACGAAGCTCGCGCCCGCGCGCTCCGCGGTCTCGCGGATCCGGGCGATTTGCCTCGGGCCGTACCTCTGGTGGTCGCGAAAGACGAGGCGCTCCTCGGGCGCGAGCCCCATCTCGGCGAGCGTGGCCGCGAATTCCGCCGGATTGGCCACGCCGCAGACGGCGACGTGGCGGCGCTCCGACAGGGCCTCGGTCCCGATCGGGGACCCGCTCTCGTCGCGCAGGTCGGCGGGGCGGATCCGCGCGTGGAACACCGGCGCGTCCGGGTGGATCCGCCCGAGCGCCTCGATGACGGCGGGGTGCGGCGCGGCGCGGTCCACGCGCGTGAAGACGAAGGCGTCGGCGCGGCGGGCGGCCGCGATCGGCTCGCGCAGCCGGCCCGAGGGCGGCAGCCGGCCGCCGCCGAAGGGATCCCGCGCATCGAGCAGCAGGAGGTTCACGTCGCGCCGCACGGCGAGATGCTGGAACCCGTCGTCGAGGATGAGCAAGTCGGCCCCGAGATCGGCGGCGCGGCGGGCCGCGTCGGCGCGGCGCTCGCCGACGACGACGAGGACGCCGGACAACGCGCGGGCCATGGCCACGGGCTCGTCGCCGCCCTGCTCGGGAGTCACGAGAGCGCCGTCTCCGGCGCCGACGACGACGACGCCCCGCGACTCGCGGCCGTATCCGCGGGAAAGGATCGCCGGGCGCCAGCCCTCGAACCGGAGCCGCCGCGCGAGAAACTCGACGAAGGGCGTCTTGCCCGTGCCGCCGAAAGTCAGATTGCCGACGGAGATCGAGGGGCGGGGAAGCGGCCGCGACGCGAAGCGGCCGGACGCGTAGAGGCCCGCGCGCAGAGAGACCGCCTTCTCGTAGAGGGCGGAAAGGGGAGAGATCACCGCGCCCCCGCCCGCGCGGCCCCGGCCGGCAGGAGCGCCAGCACCGCCTCGGCCGTGCGATCGGCCGCCCCGCGGCTTTCGGCCACGAAGCGCCCGGCCCCCTCGCCGCGAGCGCGCGTCCTGGCGGGCGCCGCGAGGGCCGCGGCGATCGCGCCGGAGAGCGCGGGGACGTCGGCGGCGCGCTCGAGGATGCCGCGCTCCTCGCCGGCCGCGGCGACGTCGCGGAAGTTTTCCATGTGCGGTCCGGCGAGCACGGGCACGCCGGCAGCCCACGCCTCGATGGGGTTCTGGCCGCCGCGCGCGACCAGGCTGCCGCCGACGAACGCGAGCGCCGCCTCGCCGTAGATCGAGGCGAGCTCGCCGATGGAGTCGAGCAGGTAGACGTCGGAGGCCGGGGCGGGATCCGCGATGCCGGATCCGGGATGCGAGCGGCGGAGGACTCTCAGGCCGCGGGATTCGCAAAGGTGTGCGACCGTGTCGAACCGCTCGGGGCGGCGGGGCGCGAGAACGAGCAGCGGCCGCGGATCGAGCCGCACGCAGGCGTCGAGCACCATCGGCTCCTCGTCGTCCGACGTCGAACCGGCCACCAGGATCGGGCGTCCGGCAGCGGCCGCGCGCAGGCGCGCGGCGTCCGGAAACGGCGGGGCCGCCGGCAGGTCGTACTTGATGTTGCCCGTCACGCGCACGCGCCCGGCCGGCGCGCCGAGCTCGCGGGCGCGGCGCGCGTCTTCCTCCGACTGCATCGCGAAGAGAGAGATCCTTTCGAGAACGCCGGCGAGAAAACCGCGCACGAGGCAGTACCTTCGGAACGAGCGCTCCGATAGCCGCCCGTTGACGAGGGCGACGGGGATGCCGCGGCGCGCCGCGCGATCCAGGAAGAGCGGCCAGATCTCGGTCTCCGTCAGAAGGATGAGGCCGGGCCGCGTGGCCGCGAGCGCCCGCTCGATGGGGCCCTGGAGGTCGAAGGGGAAGGCGAACGGGGACGTTTCCCGCGGCAGCGCGCGCAGCGCGAGCTCGCGCCCGGCGGCCGTCGTCACCGAGACGCCGATCCGGCAGGCCGGCTGCGCCCGCGACAGCGCCGCGATGAGGTTGCGGGCGACTCCGATCTCGCCCACCGAGACCGCATGAAGCCAGATTCCGCCCGCGAGGTCCGGGTACGAGCCGCGCCCGAGGCGGCCGCGGACGTCCCCGAGACGGCGCCTCCCGGCCACCGATCGCAGCAGGGCGTAAGGGGCGTAGGCGATGAGCCCCGCGGCAAACAGGGCGCGGTAGAGGAGCAAAGCGCGGCGATTATCTCCGACCGGAGGCCCCTTTGCTTGCTCGAAGGCGCCCAAAGATTTAAGATTCAATGGCTTAGGTTGCGGCCGAAAGCCTCAACGGTGCAGGGGCCAGATCCGTATAACCCGCAGGAGGAGACCTCTCGGGCACCATGGAACTCGTCTACAGCGAACGACTCGAACGGCAGGGGGTTCTCGAGCTCCCCGACCGCGACCTGGCCATCCGGGCCCGGGGGGGCGACATGCTCGCCTTCGAGACGCTGGTTTCGCGCAAGACCCCGGCCGTGGTCTCGCTCTCCCGGCGCATCGTCGGCAACGCCGAGGACGCCCGGGACGTCGCCCAGATGGTGTTTCTCCGCGTCTGGAAGGAAATCCACCGGTACGACGAGCGCTTCTCGCTCAACACCTGGCTCTACCGGATCGCGACGAACCTCTCGATCGACTTCCTGCGCTCGGCGCGCAGCCGCGAGAAGGCCCACGGCGCGACGCTTCACCTCGTGCGCGAGCGCGAGGAGTCCACGGCCGCCGGCGCCACGCGCACAGCCGAGGACCGCGAGCTGTCCCGGCTCTTCGAGATCGTCTCGGACAAGCTCTCGACCAAGCAGAAGGCCGCCTTCGTCCTGCGCGAGATGGAGGACTGCGACACCCGGGACATCGCCGAGATCCTGGGCTGCGGCGAGTCCACCGTGCGCAACCACCTCTTCAACGCCCGCCGCATCCTGCGCCGCGAGATTGCGCGGCTCTACCCGGAGTTCCTGCGGGGGAGGACGCTCTCGTGAGCGCGCTCTGCCCGATCGTGCGCGAGAGCTTCGAGGAGTACCTCGGCGACGCGCTGCCGGCGCCGCAGCGCCGGATGCTGCGCGAGCACCTCGCGGCCTGCGACGCGTGCCGCGAGGCCGCGGCGTCGCGCGACGCTTCCCTGATCTTCGCCCTCCCGACCCCGACCGAGGCCGTCGCTCCCGAAGAGGCGGCCGCGATCCTGTCGGCCGTGCGCACGGGGGTGAGCCTGATCGAGACCGAGCGCCGGATCGGCGCGGGTTCCCGCCGGCGCTTCGCGGGGGTGGCTGCGGCGGCGGTGGTGGGCCTTCTCGTCCTGTCCGGTCCCGAGTGGACCTCGCGCCCCGCGCCGGCCGTGGCCGCGCGGATCACGCCGATCCCGGCCGCTCCGGCGGCCTTGATCGGAGAGCTCGCCCCGGCGGCCGCGCCCGCGGAAGCCGCGGCGCCGTCCTCGGAGGCGACCGTGTACGACCTGAATCCGGGGGCGGGTCAGGGCGAGCCGCGCGTCGTCTGGATCGTGGATCGGGGGCTCGATATCTAGCCGTGGCCGGCGTCGCCGCCCGGGCCGGGCCCCGTCGGGGCCGGGGATTGCCATTCCGATGAGAAAGCTCCTGCTCGTACTCGCCGTGAGCCTGCTCTGCGTCCGGGATCTCCGGGCCGCGGACGACGCTTCCGTGCGCGTTTTCATCCTCCGGTACAAGCGGGTCGAGGAGGCGGCGCTGCTCGTCCGGCCGCGTCTGTCCGAGTCCGCCTCGATCACGCTGACCCAGAAGCTGAATGCGATGACCGTGACCGACCGCCCCGAGAACCTCGCCGAAGTCGGTAAGGTGCTGGCGGCCTTCGACGTGCCGCCGCTGGCTTATTCCTTCGCGGTCAAGCTCGTCCGGGCGCGCGCCGACGTTCCCGCTGGTTCGATCGCGGGCGAGATCGGCGGTCTTGGCGCGAAGCTGAAGTCTCTCTTCCAGTTCAACGACTACGCGCTCATCGACTCCGCGGTCCTGCATGGCGTCGAGGGCGGCTCGGTGCGCTATTTGCTGGGCTCGGAGTACTTGCTCTCGTTCCTGATCCGTTCCTCGAGCAGCGGCAGCGAGCTCCTGCTGTCGTCCTTCACGCTGTCGAAGCTCGTGCGCGGGTCGGGGCAGCCGTCGGGAGGGGGGGCGTCATGCGGACGCTCTACCGCACTTCGGTGCCCGTCACGCTTTCGCAGACCCTGGTCCTCGGGGCCTCGCGGGATGAGGCCTCGAAGAGCGCGCTCATCCTGATCCTCCTGGCGGAAGAAGTGCCGCGCGCGGGAGCCGACAAGGGCGCCGCCGGCGCGAAGGCGGCGGAGAAGCGGCCATGACCGAGTTCCGCGTCAAGGCCGGCTGGCCCGACGGCTCGGTCGGCGAGCAGTCGGTGATGGCGCTCGACGGCGGCGCCGCGCGCCTGGAGATCGAGCGTCGGGGCGGCCACGTCTTCGAGGTGCGCCGCAAAGGCTTCTCGTTCGGCGGCAACCGCGCCAGGGGCCGGGGGCGCGTGAAGATGGGCGAGTTCCTCATCTTCAACCAGGAGCTGATCGCCCTGCTGAAGGCGGGCCTGCCGGTCGTGCGCTCCTTCGAGATCCTCCTCGAGCGGCAGAAGAACCCCACGCTGCGGCGCGTCCTGACGGACGTCCGCGAGCGCGTCAACTCGGGCATGTCCATCTCCGAGGCTTTCGCCGAGGAGGGGGACCTCTTCCCGCGGCTGTACTGGACGTCGCTGAAGGCGGGCGAGAAATCGGGCGAGATCGAGGCCGTCCTGCGCCGCTACCTCAAGTACCAGAAGACCGTCATCGCCCTCTCGCGCAAGGTCGTCTCGACGCTCGTGTATCCGGCGATCCTCGTGCTGCTGTCGGCCGGCCTCATCACGATCCTGATGACTTACGTCATCCCGCGGTTCACGGAGTTCTTCTCCGACTTCAACGCCGACCTGCCGCTCTTGACCGTGGTCGTGCTCGGCGCCGCGACGTTCCTGAAGAACAACATCCTGATCATCGTCGGCATCCTCGGCGGCGGGGGCTTTCTCGCCCACCGGTGGATCCGGACGACGGCCGGCCGCGAGTGGTTCGACGGGATCATCCTGAAGCTGCCGGTCGTGGGCGGCATCTTCCGGCGGTTCGCGATCACGCAGTTCACCCGCAGCCTCGCGACGCTGCTCGGCGGCGGCACGCCGCTCGTGCCGGCCCTCGAGAACTCGGCCGACGCGGTGGGCAACTCCTCGGTGTCGCGCCGCGTCAAGGAAGTCGTGCCCAAGGTGCGCGAGGGCCGCGAGCTCTGGAAGACTCTCGAGGAGACCAACATCTTCACCGACCTCACGATCGAGATGATCAAGGTCGGCGAATCCTCGGGAGCGCTCGAGGAGATGCTGTCCTCCGTGTCCGAGTTCTACGACGAGGAGATCGACCTGCTGCTGGCGCGCGTGATCTCCTTCGTCGAGCCCGCGATCCTCGTGATCATGGGCGGCGTCATCGTGACGATCCTGCTCTCGGTCTACCTGCCCATGTTCCGGCTCATGTCGGCGATCAAGTCGTGAAGGTGTAGGCGAAATGGCAAAGCAAGTGGTGGCAAACGGCAAGTCTCTCCCCGACGTGGCGCGCTTTTCCTCGCGCGCCGACGAAGAGGCGCACGCCCTGGCGCTCTCGGAGCGGCTGGGCCTGCCCTTCGTGGACCTGGCGACGTTCCGCATCGACGCCGACCTCTTCCGGTCGGTGCCGGTCGAGTGGATGCTGCGCTACTCGTTCGTGCCCGAGAGCAAGACCGAGAAGGCCATGACGATCATCTGCGCGGACCCGGCCGACGTCGTGCGGCTGGACGAGCTCGAGCTGCTCGTGGGCCTGCCGGTCAAGGTCAAGGTCGGCAGCCGCGCCGCCATCGGCGACATCCTCCAGAAGAGCGAGTCCTCGCAGCGCGTCCTCGACGAGGCCACCGAGGACTTCCGGATGCAGCTCGTCCAGGAGGACGACGAGGGCGAGGAAACCCTCACGATCGACCGGATCACGCAGGACGCCTCGCCCATCATCAAGCTCGTCGACTCGATCGTGTTCAACGCGATCCAGCGCCGCGCCTCGGACATCCACATCGAGACGCAGGAGCACGTCGTCATCATCAAGTACCGCATCGACGGCGTGCTCTACCAGGCGATGGACCCGATCGACAAGCGCCATCACGGCACGATCATTTCGCGCATCAAGGTCATGTCGGAGCTCGACATCGCCGAGAAGCGCGTGCCGCAGGACGGCCGGTTCAAGCTGCGCGTGCGCGGCCGCACGATCGACTTCCGCGTCTCGATCATGCCGACCGTGCACGGCGAGGACTCGGTCATCCGCATCCTGGACAAGGAGTCGGCCAACGCCGAGTTCAAGAGCCTGAACCTGGAGGTCGTCGGCTTCGACGCCGAGACCAAGAAGAAGCTGCGCAAGTTCATCCGCGAGCCGTACGGCATGGTGCTGGTCACCGGGCCCACGGGGTCGGGCAAGACCACGACGCTCTACGCCTGCCTGTCGGAGATCCAGTCGGTCGAGGACAAGATCGTCACCATCGAGGACCCCGTCGAGTACCAGCTGCGCGGCATCACCCAGATCCCGGTGAACGAGAAGAAGGGCCTGACCTTCGCGCGCGGCCTGCGCTCGATCCTGCGCCACGACCCCGACAAGATCATGGTCGGTGAGATCCGCGACGAGGAGACGGCCCAGATCGCCGTCCAGTCGGCGCTGACCGGACACCTCGTGTTCACGACGGTCCACGCCAACAACGTCGTGGACGTGCTCGGCCGCTTCCTCAACATGAAGGTCGAGCTCTACAACTTCGTCTCCGCCCTGAACTGCATCCTGGCCCAGCGGCTCGTGCGGAAGATCTGCCCGCACTGCAAGGCTCCGGTGACGATCAGCCCGGAGGCCCTGCGCGAAGCGGGGCTCGACCCGGACGACGGGCGGACGAGGACGTTTTACGAGGGCAAGGGCTGCCTCGAGTGCGACGGCACCGGCTTCCACGGCCGGATGGCGATCGCCGAGCTGCTCGACCTGTCGGACAAGATCCGCGGCCTCATCCTCGAGCGCCGGCCCGCGGCCGACATCAAGAAGGCGGCCCGCGAGGAGGGGATGATCTTCCTGCGCGACGCCGCGCTCGCGAAGGTCTTCGAGGGCCTCACGACGCTGAAGGAAATCAACAAGGTGACCTTTGTCGACTGAGGCCGCCGCGGCATGAAGATCCCGTTTCTCGCACCCGTCGTGCCGCCGCACGTGTTCTGCCTCCTCGACGAGGGGGTGACCTACGCGCGCGTGCGCGCCGAGGCGCCGGCCGGTTTCGCCGAGACGCGGCACTTCCGCTATCCCTCGGGCTCGCTCGCCGGGCCGTCGGCGGGCGTGCCCCTCCTCACGCGCGAGGCCGTCGCCGAGGCCGTCAAGGCCGCGCGCGCCCTCTCGGAAGGGCACCTGGCGCGCGCCTCCGTCATCTATCCCGACTCCTGGGCGCGGATCCTGCCCGTCGAGCTCGAGTCGCTCCCGTCGGACCGCGCGGCCGGGGCCGAGATGATCTCGTGGAAGCTGAAGAAGCTCATTCCCGGCGGCACCGGCGACCTCGCGATCGTGTACGAGCCCATGCCGGTGCTGTCCGAGGAGAAGCGGGTTCTCGTGGCGGCCACCCCGCGGGCCGCCATCGAGGCGATCGAGCGCTCTTTCGAGGAGCTCGGCGTCCGGGTCGGATACCTCGCGCCGGCCTCGCTCGCGCTCTTCGAGGGCCTCGCGCCCGCGCTCGCCGAGCGGGCCGGGGGAGACTACGCCCTGCTGCACCGTTCGGGCGGCGCGCTCGCGTTCTTCATCGCGCGGGGCGACGAACCGATCTTCTTCCGCCAGCGCCCGCCCGGCGACGAGGAAGACCAGGACCGCGAAGCACGCCTGTCGCTGTCGTACTACGCCGAGCGCCTGAAGGGACCGGGTCTGAAGGCCGTGTTCGTGCACGGCGACGACGCCGTGGCGGAAGCCGGACGCGCGTCCGCGTTTCCCGTGACGCCGGCCGTGGTGACGGGCGGTCTCTTCGGGGCCGACCCGGGGTTCGACGAGCGCGTCGCCGCGAGGCCGGAGCTCCTCGCGGGATTCGCCGTGGTGTACGGAAAGTCATGAGCGCCACCTGGAACTTCGCCAAGCGCCCCTTCCAGGACGACCGCCCGGCCGTGGCGGCGGCGGCCCTGCTGTTCTTCGCGGGCGCGGTGCTCCTCTTCTTCAACGTCCGGATGATCACCCGCGACCGCCGCGCCGTGGCCGACGTGCGCGCCGAGATCGCGGCCCTCGAGGGCCGGCAGCGCGCGGCGGAGGAGAAGGCCCGCGCCGCGAAGGCCGCGCTGTCGTCGTACCGCCTGTCGGCGATGGCCGACGAGAGCCGCGAGCTGTCGCGGATCGCGGCCGAGAGGCGCTTCTCGTGGACCACGCTGCTCGCCCGGCTCGAGCGCACGCTGCCCTCCGAGATCGGCATCTCCCGGCTGCAGCCCCAGTTCGAAAAGGACGGATCCATCCTGCTCTCGCTGCAGCTCGTGGCGAAGAACCGCGACGCGGTCGTCCCCACGATCGCGGCGCTCGCCCACGATCCGGTCTTCGGTTCCGTGCAGCTCCAGACCGAGGCGGTCTCCGAGGGCGGCAACACGGATCCCTTCCAGTTCCAGGTGACGGCGACGTACGCGCCCCCGGGCGCGCCGCCTCCGGCTCCGACGAAGACCGAAAAGAAGGCCCGGCCGTGAAGGCGCAGCTCTCTCTCTGGCGCCGCCGGCTGCCGCTCGTCGCGGCGGCCGTGCTCTTCGCCGTGGGCAACCTCGTCGTTTTCGTGACGTACCGCTCGAACACCGAGTCCCGCCGCGCCGCCCTCCAGGCGCGGCGAGACGAGCTTTCCCGCACGGTCGCCGCCGCCGAAGCGGAAGCCGCGCGGGTCTCGGGGCAGCGCGATCGCCTCGGCGGCGTCTCGGCCGCGATGGAGGAGTTCTACGGGCGCCGCATCGGCACCGAGCGCACGACGCTCGCCCCGGTCGTCGCCGACCTGCACTCGATCCTGAAGGAAACCGGCGTCGCGGCGCCGCAGATCTCGTACTCGACCACACCGGAGGCGAAGCTGCCTCTTTCCCAGATGCGGATCGCCTTCTCGGTGCGATGCGACTATCCGCGGTTCAAGCGTCTGCTGCACGCCTTCGAGTCGAGCAAGTCCTGGCTCGCCGTGCGCGGCGTAGCGATCTCCCGCGACTCCGAGCAGGTGGGATCCGTCCAGGTGGGAATGGAGCTCGTCACGTACTTCGCGGACGAAGAGGCCGTCGCTCCCACCCGTCCGGGCGGGGAAGCCGCGCCCCGGCCGAAGGGCGCCGTCCCGGCGCGGAGGGCCGGCTGATGGGGATCGGCGCCAAGCTCGGCTCGCGCCGCCAGGCGCTGCTGCTCGCCGGGCTCGCGGTCGTGCTGCTGCTCGCCGTCGTGCGGTGGGGACCCGGCGGCGGAGCGCCCGCGCCCGTCCGCACCGCGTCGGCTGGCTCGCCCAACAAGGCCGCCGGCGATTTTGCGGGGGAGGACGCCGCTCCCGCGCGCGGTGGGCGCCGTGCCGCGGCGAAGGAAAAGGAGATCAATCCGGACGACGTGCCGGTGCTCGAGCCGAAGGACTTCGCCCCCGCGCCTGCGAAGGCGAGCGCGGATCCCGGGCGCGACCTCTTCGACCTGCGCGAGCCGACCCGCAAGCCGGTGCCGACGGCCACGCCCATGCCTCCGGTGCCCGGCGACGTCCGCTTCTACGGACCGCTGCCGCCGCCGTCGCCCACGCCCACGCCGGCGCCGCCGGCGATCGGCTTCAAGTTCCTCGGCACCTTCGGCCCGAAGGAGCACCCCATCGCGGTCGTCCAGCAGGGAGACCAGATCCTGAACGTCCGCTCGGGCGACACGCTTCTCGGGAAATTCATCGTCAAGAAGGTCGGATATGAATCGATCGACGTCGGCTTCGTGGGATTCCCGGAGACGGAGACGCGGCGGCTGGGAATCACGCCGTGAGCCGGGCGACAACGGAAATGCGAAGGGGACGCGTCTGATGCAACACTTCAAGAAGTGGATCGCGGCGGCAATCGTGCTGGCCGCCGTGGGGTGCGCCGGCACACAGTCCTTCCAGAAGGCGAAGGAAGAGGAGGGCCTCGGCCACTACGACCTCGCGGTCGTCAACTACCGCAAGGCCCTCGAGCTCGATCCGGGCAACTCCGGCTACAAGGCCTCTCTCGCGCGGGCGCGGTTGCGCGCGTCGCAGTTCCACTTCGAGAAGGGAAAGATGTACGCCGCCTCGGGCCGCCCGGACCTGGCGGTGGTCGAGCTCGAGCAGGCGACGCTTCTGGATCCGACGAACGACTACGCGGCCACGGAGCTGCGCAAGGCGCAGGAGGCCAAGGCCAAGCTGGACGCCGAGAAGAACGCCGAGACCAGCATCGAGAAGCTGAAGAAGAAGACGCGGGGCGCCCGGGCCGTCGCGGTGATCCTCGAGCCCGCGAGCGACAAGCCGATCAACCTGAACTTCCCGACGGCCAAGCCGATCAAGCAGATCTACCGGGCGCTCGCCGACGCCGCCGGCATCAACGTCATCTTCGATCCCCAGTTGAAGGACGACAACGTCTCGATCGTCCTCACCTCGATCGAGTTCCAGAAGGCGCTCGAGACGCTCATCCGGCAGGAGAACCACTTCTACAAGGTCATCGACGAGCGCACGATCCTGATCGCCGCGGACACGCCGCAGAACCGCAAGACCTACGAGGACCTCGTCATCCGGACGTTCTTCCTCTCGAACGCCGACGTGACGGAGGTCGCCAACGCCCTGCGGGCGCTGCTGCAGACGACCCGCATCTCCGTCAACAAGGCCGAGAACTCGGTCACGCTGCGCGACACGGCGGACAAGGTCGCCGTCGCCGAGCGGATCGTCCTCCAGAACGACAAGCAGGTCTCCGAGGTCGTCGTGGACGTGGAGCTTCTCCAGATCAACACGAACGACCTCCAGGACCTCGGCCTCGAGCTCACGCCGCGCTTCATCACGGCGTCCATCCCGGCGCCGGGAGGCAAGACGAACATCGGCGGCACGCTCGGCCAGGGCCAATTTTCCTGGAGCCAGCTGCAGCAGGTCACCATCGATTCGATCGGCTTCAACATCCCCTCGGCCAAGCTGAGCTTCATCAAGGACAACACCAATGCCGAGCTGCTCGCCAAGCCTCAGCTCCGGATCTCGGAGGGCCAGAAGGCGCAGCTCCTGATCGGCAGCAAGGTGCCGGTTCCGGTCACGAGCTTCAACTCGTCGAACGTCAACGGCTCGAACGTCGTCCCGATCACGTCCTACCAGTACCAGGACGTCGGCATCAAGATCGAGGTCGAGCCGCGCGTGCACCACAACAAGGAAGTCACGCTCAAGCTGATGGTCGAGGTCTCCAACCAGGAAGGCAACGCTCCCGGGACGACGCAGCCGCAGTTCGGGACGCGCACGATCTCCTCCAACATCCGCCTGAAAGACGGCGAGACGAACTTCCTCGCCGGGCTCTACCGCACGGACAAGGCCAATACCAAGAACACGATCCCGTTCATCGGGGACATCCCGATCATCGGCCTGCTGTTCACGCACCACACCAACGAGAACCACGTGACGGACCTGGTTCTCACGCTGACGCCGCACATCATCCGGATCCCCGACGTCACCGAGGACGACGTCACGCCGTACTTCGTGGGCACGGACGCCAACATCTCCTATCAGGGCGGCCCGCGCGTCGAGAACCCGACCCGGGATTCCGGTCCCTTCGACCCCGCGGCCGCGGGAGGCAGAACGCCCCCGCCGCAGCAGGCGCCGCGGACCGCGCCGCCGCCGCAAGTGGGGAACCCGGGCGTCAACCTCGCACCCGGCAGCGGGCCGACGGACATCTTCAAGCCGGCCCCGGCGCCGACGAACCCGCCCGGCGCGCCACAGCCGCAGCAGCAGGTACCGCCGCAGGGAGCGTTGAGCGCGCCGTCGTCGACCCCGGCGGCCGCGGTGGCGACGAAATCCGAGGCCGTGGACGCGGCCGCGCCCGCCGCAATCTCCACGGACGCCCCGACGCCGATCCTCTTCGACTTCGATCCCGCCTACGTCGCGCTCGCTCCCGGCGCCCAGCAGACCATCGTCGTGCGCGCGACCTCGCCGGCCGGCCTCCCGGGCGGCACGATCGCGGTCAAGTTCGACCCCGCCGTCGCGGCCCCGGTCG
Organism: uncultured Acidobacteriota bacterium; assembly: GCA_963710945.1. Classification (GTDB taxonomy): domain Bacteria; phylum Acidobacteriota; class Thermoanaerobaculia; order UBA5066; family Gp7-AA6; genus DAHUXD01. The sequence goes on along the minus strand of CAVQCH010000004.1, from coordinate 50,827 downwards.
TCGTGCGCCCCATCATCGGCAGCGGGTCGGGCGTGGCCGAGGCCCGGATCGAGGGCAATTACGCCGTCATCGGGTTCCCCGACGCAGGCGACCTGACCGGCACGCGGGCCGTCGCGGAGATCACGCTGCGCGGACAGGCTCCGGGGCGCACCGCGCTCACGATCGAGTCCACGGAGCTTGCCGGCGCCTCGGTGACCTTCGCGCAAGCGGTCGTGGACGTCCGGTGACGGAATCCACTCCCGCCCTGCATCGCCGCCGCGGCGAGGCCGGCTACACGATGGTCGAGATGGCCATCGTCGCGGTGATGATCGCGATCCTCGCGGGGATGGCCGTGCCGATCGCCCGCTACTCGCTGCGCCGCCAGAAGGAGATCGAGCTGCGCTACGAGCTGCGCCTCCTGCGCGACGCGATCGACAAGTACAAGCAGACGTCCGACTCCGGGCTCATCCCGCTCGAGGTCGGCGGCGAAGGCTATCCGCCCGATCTCGAGACGCTCGTCAAGGGCGTCAGCCTGGTCGGCCAGGTCGCCAAGAAGAAGCGGTTCCTGCGGCGCGTCCCCATCGACCCGATGACGAGCAAGGCCGAGTGGGGCCTGCGCTCCTACCAGGACGAGCCCGACTCCTTCGCCTGGGGCGGGCAGAACGTCTTCGACGTGTACTCGCTGTCGGAAGCGAAGTCGCTGGACGGCACGCTCTACAAGGACTGGTGATGACGAGACGTGCGCCTCGCGAATCGGGCTTCACCCTGCTCGAGCTGCTCGTCGTCATGACGATCATCGGCATCCTCGCCGCGATCGCCGTGCCCGCCCTGCGGGATTCCCCCAAGCGCGCCCGCGAGGCGACGCTGCGGGCCGACCTCTTCACGTTCCGCAGCGTCATCGACCAGTACAAGGGGGACAAGGGCAACTACCCGGTCGACCTCCAGGTCCTGATCAAGGACGGCTATATGCGCAAGCTTCCGATCGACCCGATGACCAAGGCCGCCGACTGGGTCGTGACCATGGAAGAGGAGCCCTCCGAGCCCGACGACCCCAACGTCGAGGCGACTCCCGGCATCATCGACATCCACAGCAACTCGAAGGAGAAGGCGCTCGACGGGACGCTGTACAGCGAGTGGTAGCCCGGGGCGTGAAACGGAAAACGGAAGACGGAAAACGAGGGCACGATCTCTTCGGAGCGCTTCCCGTTTCCCGTTTCCCGTTTCCCGATCTCGGGCTTCACGCTGGTCGGCGTCGTCGTCGGGATCGCCATCATCGTGATCCTTCTCGCGGCCGTCGGGCCGACGGTGGCGACGATCATCGAGCGCGAGCGCGAGACCGAGCTGATCTTCCGCGGCAAGCAATACGCCCGGGCGATCCTGGCGTTCCAGAAGCGGTTCGGGCGCTTCCCGAACGAGCTGAAGGAGATGTCGAAGAACCGGCCCCGCACGATCCGCCAGCTCTTCCTGGACCCGATGTGCACCTGCGACGACTGGCAGCTCATCATCCAGGGCACCGCCGAGGCGCAGCCGATGGGGCAGGCGCCGCCTCCCGGCGGCGGGACGGGTCCCGGAGGACTGAAGACCACGCCCCGGCCCGGCGAGAAAACTCCGACGTCCGGTTTTGGCGAGCCCACGCCGCCGCCCTTCCTCGGCGGGGGGTCCGGGCGTGTGCCAACCCCGGCGCCCACTCCGTCCTCGACCCTGGGACCGCAAACCGGCAAGCCCGTCGGCCCCATCGTCGGCGTGCGCACGAAGGTCCGGCGCAAGGCGATCAAGCCCTGGCGCGACCGCGATTTCACCGACGAGTGGCGTTTCATCGCCGGGGACGCGGACAACGACCAGCCGCTGGCCTTCGATCCGCAGATTCTCCTCGGGCCCCACAGGACGCCGTCTCCCGGCGCCTTCCGGTAGATTTGCCGGTCTTGGTCGTCCGAACCATCCTCGACAGCGGCGTCACGGTCCTCGTGGACCCGATGGCGGACGTGCGCTCGTTTTCCCTCGGCTTCTTCGTGCGGGCCGGCTCGGCCGGCGAACCGGCCCGGCGGCAGGGGCTCTCGCACTTCCTCGAGCACCTCCTCTTCAAGAGGACCCGGCGGCGCACGAACGCCGAGATCGCCGTCGAGATCGACCGGCTCGGCGGCGACGTGGACGCCTTCACGACGAAGGAATACACGGGCTACTACTGCCGCACGCTCGACGCGCGGTTCGACGAGGCGCTCGACCTGCTCGGCGACGTCGTCCTCGCTCCCGCCTTCGGCGCGGCCGACGTGGAGATCGAGCGGGGCGTGATCCTCGAGGAGATCGGCGAGGCGAACGACAACCCCGAAGACCTCGCGCACGAGACGTTCGTCCGGTCCTTCTGGAGGAGCCACCCGCTCGGCGCGCCCATCCTCGGCACGGCCGGGACCGTGCGCGCGATCACGAAGGACGACCTGTACCGGTACTACGGCTCGCGGTACGTGCCGTCGAACCTCGTCGTGGCGGTCGCGGGCCACGTGCGCCCGGCCGCGGTCCTCGCGGCGGTCGAGCGGCTCTTCCGCCGCCCGCGCCGGAAGGCGCGACGGTCGCCGGGAGCGGCGGGAGCTTCGCGGCGGCCGCGCGCGCACCGCCACGTCGAGCTGCGCCCGCGCCCGGGCCTCGAGCAGGCGCACCTCTGCATCGGGATGGAGGCGAGCTCGCAGTCGAGCCACCGGCGCTTCGCCGGCGCCCTCTTCGACGTGATCCTCGGCGGCGGCATGTCCTCGCGGCTCTTCCAGCAGGTCCGAGAGAAGAGAGGGCTCGTCTACACGATCGGCTCGGCGCTGAGCTCCTACCGCGCGGGGGGCTACGAGACGATCTCGGCGGCCTGCGCGCCGAAGAACCTGCCGCGCGTCGTGGACGTCACGCTCGCCGAGCTCGCGAAGCTCAAGCGCGGCGGTGTGCGGCCGCGCGAGCTCGCCCGCGCCAAGGAGAACCTGACGGGAAACATGGTGCTCTCCCTCGAGTCCACCGTCTCGCGCATGTCCGCGGCGGCGCGGCAGGAGCTGATCTTCGGAAGGATCGAGACGCCGGACGAGCTGATCGCGAAGGTGAACGCCGTCACGGCGGACGAGATCGACGCCGAGGCGGGCCGCGTGCTCGACGGCCGGGCGCTCTCGGTGGCGGTCGTGGGCAACGTCGGCCGGTTCGCCCTGACCGCGACGGACCTCGCCGCGGCGCTGTAGTCCCGTGACTTCCGCGGACGCGCCATTCGATCCCGGCATCTCGGAAGAGGTCGCCGCTTTCGCGCGCGGCCTCGCGGGGCCGGGTCCCGCGCTCGATCTGCGCATCCATCCGGCGGACGAGATGTACCGGTTCGAGCTCGAGACGCCGCACCGGTCGCGCGAGGCGGCCGCGATGCTCTACCTCGCGGCGGGCCGCCAGATCTGCGACGCTTTCTCGGGCGTCGGCGCGTGGCGGTTCGGAGACCTCTCCGCGGCGCGATCGGTCCTCGACTTCGCGAGCGGCTACGGCCGCACGACCCGCCACCTCGTGCGGGTCCTGCCGGCCCAGCGCTTGACCGTTGCCGAGATCGACCCCGGGGCGGTGGCTTTCCAGCGGGAGGTCTTCGGCGTCCGCGGCGTCGTGTCCGGGACCGAGCCGCAGTCGCTGGCGGTCGAAGGGCCGTTCGACGCGGTCTTCGCCTCCTCGTTTTTCAGCCACCTGCCGGAGCCGCGCTTCATGGCGTGGCTCGACCGGCTCTTCGGCCTCGTGGCGCCGGGCGGTGTCCTCGTCTTCAGCGTTCACGGGATGAAGCTCCTGACCGATCGGGAAGCGGACCGGTCCCAGGGGATCGTCTTCCGGCCCGTCAGCGAAACGACGCGACTCGACGGGGCCGACTACGGGACGTCGCACGTCAGCGAGGCGTTCGTTCACGGCGCGGCCGACCGCGTCGCGGGCGCCGGCGCGCGGCTGCTCGCGTTTCCGTTCGGCCTGTGCGGCCACCAGGACCTCTATGCGCTCGCCCGGGCGCCGTTTCCGGCCGCGCCCAATCTGCGGCTGCCACGGGTTCCCTGGGGCGCCCTCGAGCACGGGACGGTCGGAGAAGGCTTTGCCACGGCGCGGGGATGGGCGGTCGGCGACCGCGACGAGCGACCGCCGGACGTGCGGCTCGTCCTCGGCGGCCGCGTCGCGGAAGTTTCGCCGGGTCGGGGAGAGGTCGGTTTGCGACGCGACTGGAGCTTCACGTTTCCCGTGGACGCGGTCTCTCCGGACTCGGTCGTTCGGATCGAGGCCGAAAGCGAGCGCGGCGTGACGAAGATCCTGGTCGCCGAAACTTTGCGCCCGTACCTCCCGAACATGTCATCCCGAGCGTAGCGAGGGATTCCCTCAGGAGCCGGGCCCGGGCTCTTTATGCACTTGCGGGCCGGCCAGCCGTTCACTTGTGATTGCATAGCCCCCTGATGCCCGAAATCCTCCTGCCCGTCACCGTCCTGCCCCACGGCGAGGGGCTCGAGCTGCCGTCCTACGCGACGGCGGGCGCGGCCGGCTGCGACCTGCGCGCGGCCGTCGGGGAGCCGATCACGCTCGCCCCCGGCGGCCGGGCGCTCGTACCGACGGGCATCGCCGTGGCGATTCCGGAGGGCTACGAGGGCCAGGTGCGGATGCGCAGCGGCCTGGCCATCCGCCACGGGCTCTCGCTGCTGAACGGCCCCGGCACGATCGACAGCGACTACCGCGGCGAGATCCGCGTGATTCTCGCCAACCTCGGCGCCGAGAGCGTCACGATCGAGCGCGGCGAGCGGATCGCCCAGCTCGTCATCGCCCCCGTCGCGCGGGCCCGTTTGGAGACGGTGGACGAGCTGCCCGCGACATTGCGGCACACCGGCGGTTTCGGTTCCACGGGACGAGAGTGACGCGGATTTGTTAAGCTAAGTCGGTGCGTGTCACGGTTCTCGCATCCGGCTCCGGCGGCAACGCGTGTGTCGTCGAGTCCGGCGGGACCCGGGTGCTGGTGGACGCCGGCCTCTCCGCGAAGGAAATCGAGAGGCGCATGGCGTCCCGGGGCATCCCGGCCGAGACGATCGCCGCCCTCTTCCTCACCCACGAGCACAACGACCACTCGAGCGGCGCGGCGGTCTTCGCCCGGCGCTGGGACTGCCCGGTGTACGCCACGGTCGGGACGGCCTCCGCGATCGGCCTCGAGGGCGACCTCTTCACCCCCTTCGTCCGCGTGGTCCCGGCGCGCGACGGCCGGGTGGGGGACCTCGGCTTTCGCGCCTTCGCGACGCCGCACGACGCGGCCGAGTCCGTCGCCTACTCCTTCGAATCGGACGGCGCGCGGCTCGTCATCGCCTCGGACCTCGGTCGGGCCGAGAACGCCTTCGTGGATTTCCTGCGCGACGCCACGACGCTCATGGTCGAGATGAACCACGACGAGGACATGCTGCGCGACGGTCCGTACACGTGGCCGCTCAAGAAGCGGATCTCGGGAGGCCTCGGCCACCTCTCGAACGCCCAGTCGGCCGGTGCCATGTTCCGCGCGGTCGGGCCGAAGCTCCGGCGCATCGTCGCGACGCACCTGTCCCGCACCAACAACACGCCGGAGATCGTGCGCGCGATGCTCGCGCGCCTCGTCGAGCGCTCCGGTTGGAACGTTCCCTTCGAGATCGCGGATCAGATCAAAGGGCTGGAGGCATTCGACGCATGAAGGTGGAAGTCCGGGTCTATCCCGAAGAGGGCGTGCTCGACCCGCAGGGCAAGGCGATCGCCGCGGCGCTCGGACGCCTCGGGCACGGCGGCGTGCGCGACGTGCGCGCCGGAAGGGTGTTCTTCATCGACGTCGCGGGCGCGGACGCGAAGACCGTCGAGGCCGACGCGCGGAAGATGGCCGAGGAGCTGCTGGCGAACACCGTGATCGAGGGGTTCGACGTGAGGGTCGTGCCATGAGGTTCGGGATCGTCGTCTTCCCGGGCTCGAACTGCGACGAGGACTGCCACCATGTCGCGAAGGACCTGCTCGGCTGCGAGGCCGAGTACATCTGGCACCACGACCGGGACCTGAAGGGCGCCGACGCGGTGATCCTGCCGGGCGGCTTCGCCTACGGCGACTACCTGCGGGCGGGAGCGCTCGCGCGCTTCTCGCCCGTCATGGAGAGCGTGGCGGAGTTCGCAAAAAAGGGCGGCGCGGTCCTCGGGATCTGCAACGGATTCCAGGTCCTCCTCGAGGCGGGATTGCTTCCCGGGGCGATGCAGATCAACCGGGGCCTGCGCTATGTCTGCCGCGACGTCCACATGAAGGTCGAGAACGACTCGACGCCCTTCACGTCGCTCTACGCGAAGGGGAGCGTCGTCACGATGCCGATCGGGCACATGGAAGGCAACTACACGGCGCCGCTGGAAGTCCTCGACGAGCTCGAGCGGGAGGGCCGCGTCGTCTTCCGGTACTGCGAGAAGGACGGCCGGGTCACCGACGCCGCCAATCCCAACGGCGCCGCGCGCGGCATCGCCGGCATCTGCAACCGCGAGGGCAACGTCGTCGGCCTCATGCCGCACCCGGACCGCTGCTCCGAGTCGCTGCTCGGCAACGCCGCAGGGGATCAAGATGTTCGAGTCGGCTGTCGCCGCGCTCTCGACGCCCGATGACGCTTCGATTCTCTCTGAACGGACGAAATACCCGCGGCGCACGTGCCGCGAGCGAGCGGCCTGATCGTTGTCAACTCCCGACCGAGTTTGCGAAAGCCCGTGTGTCGGCGCCACCGCAGAAGGGTGTCGCGCTTTCGTAGGTCTGGACTCGCCCGCTACGGAATCCGTCACCGTGAGCGTGTAGTCGAGGCTCGTCAGGCCCGTGTAAAAGAACCAGAACTCGCCGTTGACCGCGCGCGCGTCGATCATCTTAACGACGACCTCCGGAAACTGCGGGATCTCCGCTCACTTCGGGCAGGCTGAAGAACGCGTAGGAATCGCCGGAGGCGATGGCGAACGTACTCGTGACGGCTCCGGAGAGGGGCCAACGCGCCTCGAGAGAGACGGAGAAACTCCCGCCGAGAAGCGACGCCTCGCCTCGCTCTCGGACGAGCCCGCGGCCGCACGCCTTCCCGCCGCCGCCGACCCTCCGAACGCGAGATCCGCCGCCCCGCACAGGGGCGCGTCGGAACGGCTCGAGTAGATCTTGCTCGTCCCACGGGTCGTGTCGGTGACGATGAGCGAGTAAGGAACCGTCGTCAGGCTCGCGTAGAAGACGGGCGCGCCTTCCCTGGGTCCTCCGAGGCTTCCCTCGGGGAGCATCTTCACGACGACCTCCGGCAGCTCGGAGCTTCCGGTGACGCGAGGCAAGGCGAAGGACCCGGACCGATCGCCCAGGGCCCGCGCGGCTCCCGGGCCTCCGCCGGCCCCCGGGAACGCGTAGAGATCGACGGCGTAGCGCGCGCCGATCAGACAAAGCCGCGTCGAGCTCGGGACGCAAGGGAGCTTCAGGTCGGCGGCAAGATCCCGTTCGAAGACGCCGCCGCCGTTTGTGCCGGCATGCAGCTTCGCGCCGTCGGGAGAGATGACGAGCGTGTCGGTCGCCAGCGGCGACAGCCCATTCGAAAAGGATTGCCAGGTTCGCGCTCCGTCGGTCGATCGAAACACGCCGTAAGCCGTGGCGGCGTACACATATCCAGGACGAGCCGGATCGGCGACGAGCGAAGAGACCGGGCCGGCGTTGATCAGACCCGCTGCTGCGCCGCGGTTGAACAGACCTTCGCTCGCCACCTCCCATGTCGCACCGGCGTCTTCGCTGCGGAAGACACCTGTGAAGGCGGTACCGGCGTACAGGACCCGGTCCAGAAACGGGTCCCGCGCGATGGAGATGACAGGGTCGGAAAACTGGTAAGCGCCCTTCGTGAAGGTTGCTCCGTGGTCGTGGCTGACCCAGATCGAGCCGCCGTACACCTCGGGGTAGGTGGGGTAGCTGTAGTCGGTGTCCCGAATGGGAGCCGGCATAGATCGTTTCCGGGTGACGGCCGTCGAAGAGAAGGCTGTAGATCGACTGGGCGATCGTCGCGGAAGCCCAGGTCCGGGCGCCGTCGTCGCTCCGACGCAGTCCCGACCCGCTGGCCGCCCAGACGCGCTGAGGAAAGGCAGGATCGAGCGCCAGGACGCTCAGCCCCGAGTTCGGGTCGGAAGTGGAATGCGTCCAGGTCTGGCCGCCGTCGTCGGTTCGGAAGACCGCGTTCGAGCCGGCGTAGATCGTTTGCGGATGCTCGCGATCGATCGCGAGGGCATTGATGCCTTCAGGTCCCTGAGGGCCGCCCGCCGGGGACCACGACAGGCCGGCGTTGGGAGACTGGAAGAGGCCGGGGCCCGACCCGTAGTTGCCGACACCACCGGCCCAGACCGTAACGGGGTCGTTCGGGTCGAGGGCGAGCGCGTCGATCTTGACCGCCTTCAATCCTGAGCTGGAGGCCGTCCAGCTGTCGCCGCGGTCCCGGCTTCGGAAGATCTGCGTATCCGTTCCGGCGAGCACCAGCGATCCCATGGTGTCCGAGGCGAGCGCGGGAGAATAGGCGGAGCCGAGATCGCCCGTCACGCGCGTCCAGGTCGCCCCGCCGTCGCGGCTGAGGTACAGACCGCCGGCCGAGGAAGCCAGCACACCGGGACCCGCGGGGCCGCCCGGCACTTCGAGGATCCTGGCAATGGGGGAAGGCGCGAAATTGTTCGAGCAGGTCCAGGTCGTCGCCGAATCGGCACTCCGGCAAACCGCTCCGGAAACGGAGGCGTAAACGACGCCGGCGCTCGAGCCTGCCGCGATCGAACCGGGAAGCCCCAGGGGCGTCTGCAGGGATGTCCAGCTGATTCCTCCGTCCACGCTCCTGTAGAAGTCGCCGCCGGCGAGTACGCACATCGCACGGGAGTCGAGCGTGAGAGCCGAGACCGGGGTGTTGCCGGGGAGCGTCGAGATGTGCTGCCAGCTGGCACCGGCGTCCGTCGACCTCCAGATCGAGCCGTCGTTCGAGCCGGCGTAGACGTTCGACGGGTGCGCGGGGTCGATGGCGACGACCGCCACGGAGTTCTGGTCCGGGACACTCGTCCAGGTCTGTCCCGCGTCCAGCGAAATGTAGAGATTGGGCGCTGGCCAGACGCCGTTGAGCAGCGCCACCACGGTGGCGCTCCCCGGGCGAGCCGCGATCTGGAAGACCAGCTGGCCGGTCAGGCTCGTCGCCTGCCAGTTCCCGCCGCCGTCGGTCGAGCGGAAAACTCCGTTCGGCGTCGCCGCGTAGGCGACCGAGTCGGCGATGGCGAGGTCGTTCACGGCTCCGACGTCGGGGCCATGGGAAGTCCACACACTCTCCTGAGCGGGCGCGACGGAGGCCAGAGCGGCAATGAGAACGAGGGCGATCGAGACGGGCAGCGGGTAGCGGATGGCTTTCACAACTTCTCCCTTCGAAGCGTCATGTCTCCGTGTACGCCTCGCGCCCGTCGACGGGCAAACCGGTTTTCGATCAGCGTTCCATCAGCAAAACCTTTACGTCAGCGATTCATCAGGAAACCGAAACCGTGCCAGCACAGCCACCGGGTGGATGCCGCTGCGCTAAGATCGCTTCAGCGACACGATTCTCTCGGCGGTCGGGCACCGGTTGCTACGGGTGACCCATGAGACTGAGTTTCGGCGACCACATCTTCGATTCGGACACGCGCGAGGTCCTCCGGGCGGGCCAGCGCGTGGCGATCTCGCCGAAGGCGTTCGCCCTGCTCGAGCTGCTGATCGAGCGCCGCCCGAAAGCCGTGTCGAAGTCCGACATCCACGCGCGCCTCTGGCCGGAGACGCACGTGTCCGAGGCGAACCTCGGCAACCTCGTCGTCGAGCTGCGCTCGGTGCTCGGGGACGCGGCGCGCCAGCCCCGCGTGATTCGGACCGTCGCGCGGTTCGGGTACGCGTTCAACGCGCCGGTCTCGCCCCAACGCGACCGCGGGTTCGAGCCCGACTCGTCTTCCGTCGTATACCGCCTGGTCTGGGGCCGGCGCGAGATCGCTCTCGAACCGGGGGACAACCTCATCGGCCGGGATCGCGAGGCGGTGGTCTGGATCGACGACGAATCTGTTTCGCGGCGGCACGCGCGGATGTCGATCGGCGAAGAGGGCGCCTCGATCGAGGATCTCGGCAGCAAGAACGGAACGTACGTCGGCGACCAGAGGATCCGAGCCTCCGTGCCTCTGCGGGATCGCGATGTCGTTCGGATCGGCCCCGCGACACTGACCCTGCGCGTGCTCAAGCGCACGGGTTCGACTCGTTCGACCGTGAAGGAGCATTCCTCCAAGTGACTCTGTCAGCCGGGACGCGGCTCTCCTCCTACGAGATCGTCCGACCGCTCGGCGCCGGCGGCATGGGCGAGGTGTACCGGGCGCGAGACACGAAGCTCTCGAGGGACGTCGCGATCAAGGTGCTTCCGGCAGCGCTCGCGGGCGACGCCGAGCGTCTCGCGCGCTTCGAGAAGGAAGCACGCACGGCCTCGGCCCTGAACCATCCCAACATCGTCACGATCTACGAGATCGGCCAGGCGGACGGGACCTCGTTCATCGCGATGGAGCTCGTCGAGGGAAAGACCCTGAGAGAGCTCGTCGCGGCCGGCCCCATTCCGATCAAGAAGCTGCTTGTGCTGGCGGCGCAAATGGCCGACGGATTGGCCAGGGCTCATGCCGCCGGGATCGTGCACCGGGACTTGAAGCCCGAGAACCTGATGGTCACCCGGGACGGATTCGTCAAGATTCTCGACTTCGGCCTGGCCAAACTCGTGCGCACGGGCTTCGAGGCCTCGCGCGGAACGGACACATCCCACGGTATCGCGGGGGACCGAGGCGGGGACGATCCTCGGCACCGTCGGGTACATGTCGCCCGAGCAGGCCAGCGGGGAACCGGCGGACTTCCGGTCCGATCAGTTCTCCTTCGGCTCGATCCTGTACGAGATGGTCATCGGCGGACGCGCCTTCGAGCGCTCGACTCCCGCGCAGACGCTCTCCGCGATCATCGAATCGGAGCCGGAGGCGCTGGCCACAGTGGCTCCCAGGACGCCCGCCCAGCTCGTCTGGATCGTCGAGCGGTGCCTCTCGAAGGATCCCGAGCAGCGATACGCCTCGACCACGGACCTGGCGCGCGATCTGGCGGCGCTGCGCGACCGCGCCTCGGGCATTTCGAGTCCCGGCATCGAGCCGCCGGCCGCGCGCAAGCTTCGCCTGTCGGGCCGCGTGCTTGCTGCCGTGGCCGATCGCGGTCGCCGGCATACTGGCTGCAGTCATCGTGGCTCGCCGGAGCGTCCGATATCAACCGCCGACCTTCCGGCAGCTGACGTTCCGGCGGGGAAGGGTACTGCGTACCCGCTACACGCCCGACGGCGCATCCATCATCTACGGCGCCACCTGGGAGGGGGCTCCCCGGGAGATCTTCACCTCGCGCCTCGACGGCACGGAGTCGCGGCCCTTCGGCGTCAAGAACGCCGACGTCCTCGCCGTCTCTTCCAAGGGAGAGTTGGCGGTTCTGCTCAAGAGAAATTCTGGCGGAAGCGGCACCCTCGCCGTCATGCCTCTTGCGGGCGGGGCCGTCGGGAACTCCTCGAGAACGTCGTCGCGGCGGACTGGAGCCCCGACGGGACGCAGCTTGCCGTGGCGCTACGTGAGAACCGCGAGACGAGGATCGAGTACCCGATCGGACGGATTCTGTACAAGACGAAGGGCCGCCTCGACTATTCGATACGCGTCTCGGGCAGCGGCAAGCAGATCGCTTTCATCGAGTCCCCGCCGTCCACGCAGGCTTTTGCGCCCGACGAACACGACCTCCGAATCGTGGACGCGGCGGGAAAGGCGACGACGCTGGTTCGTGCGCAGACCCCCCGAGCAGCTCGCCGGGTGTCTCTGGCGGCGCGGCGATCGGGAGGTGCTGTTCGTCCTCCAATGTCCCTGGACACCGTCAAGGGGCACACCTCCGACATCGACGTCGTCGACCTGAGCGGCCAGGTCAGGACTCTTTACCGGGGAACGGGCGATTTCCTGCCCCAGGACTCGTTGGCGGACGGGCGACTGCTGATCGTCCCAGTCGAAGTTCACCGTTGACCTGATGTTCGGATCCTCGACGGAGCCCGCCGAGAAGAACCTCGGGTGGCTCACCAGTTCCTGGCTCGATGACATCTCGGAGGATGGCGGGACGGTCCTTTTCCACGACGAAACCGAGGTTTATCTTCGTCGCACGGACGGCTCTCCGGCTGTTCGGCTCCTTCCTCAGGTTCGCAACGAGAAATCCTCCCTCTCGCCGGACGGCAAGTGGGTTCTGAGCGCCTCCGAATCGGAGCACGAGCTCACGATTGACTCCGACGGGGCCGGGCCCGGGCAAGAAAATCTCGATCGGCGAGCTCGTGCTCCAGGACTTCGGATTCGTGCCGGACGGCAAATCGATCCTGTTCACGGCGACCGGGAAGGACGGGCAGAAACGTCTGTACATCACCGACGAGACGAGCAAGGCCCCGCGCGCCATCTCGGACACTGGCACGCCCGACGACTGGGTCGTGTCTCCCGACGGAAAGGAGATTGCCCTGAACGACACGGCGGGCGGACTGAGGCTCTACCGGGTCGATGGCGGCCCATCGCGGGCCGTCGAGGGATTGGTTCGGGGAGACCACCTTCTGGCCTGGAGCGAGGATGGACGATCCCTGTTGGTTTCCCGCGACGGCATCCCTGTGCGCATCGAGCGATTCGACCTGGCGACAGGGCGGAAGGAGCTCTGGAAAACTCTCGCTCCTCCGGACGCGGCCGGCTCGTACTATGTCGGCCCGGTTCTGGTGACGCGGGACGGACGCTTTTGGGCCTACAGTGTCAACCGTTCGACGCTTTCCGAGCTCTGGCAGTTGACCGGCCTCGCGCAGTAATCGGGCCCGGGCGGGGTGCGAGAGGCCCGCGAGTTTCAGTATGCTGCGGCCTCCATGCCGTCCATAAGTCGTGAACTCGTCGCGGAGCACAACCTCTCGGATGAGGAGTACGCGCGGATCCTCGAAATCCTCGGGCCGCGAGCCGAACCTCGTCGAGCTCGGCATCTTCTCGGCGATGTGGAGCGAGCACTGCTCGTACAAGTCCTCGCGCGTCCACCTGAAGAAGTTTCCGACGACGGGCCCGCGCGTCATCCAGGGGCCCGGCGAGAACGCCGGCGTCGTGGACATCGGCGACGGCCTCGCGGTCGCCTTCAAGATGGAGTCGCACAACCACCCGTCGTTCATCGAGCCCTACCAGGGCGCGGCGACGGGCGTGGGCGGCATCCTGCGCGACGTCTTCACCATGGGCGCGCGGCCGATGGCGTCGCTCAACTCGCTGCGCTTCGGGCGCCTCGACGCGCCGCGCATGAAGCACCTCGTGGACGGCGTCGTGCGCGGCATCGCCGGCTACGGCAACTGCATCGGCATCCCGACGCTCGGCGGCGAGACCACGTTTCACAAGGGCTACGACGGCAACATCCTCGTCAACGTCATGAACCTCGGGATCGTCCGGAACGACCGCATCTTCCTCGGGCGCGCCGAGGGCGCCGGCAACCCGGTCGTCTACGTCGGATCGAAGACGGGGCGCGACGGCATCCACGGCGCGACGATGGCCTCCGAGGAGTTCGCGGCCGACGAGGCCAAGCAGAAGCGGCCGACCGTCCAGGTGGGCGATCCCTTCACGGAAAAGCTCCTGATGGAAGCCTGCCTCGAGCTCTTCCAGACGGACGCGGTGATCGGCATCCAGGACATGGGCGCGGCGGGCCTGACGTCGTCCTCGTTCGAAATGGCCGGCCGGGCCGGCAGCGGCGTCGAGCTCGACCTCTCGAAGGTGCCCGTCCGCGAGACGGGCATGACCCCGTACGAGATCATGCTGTCGGAGTCGCAGGAGCGCATGCTCCTCGTCGCGCGGCGGGATCGCCTGGCCGAGGTGCTCGCGATCTTCCACAAATGGGAGCTCGACGCGGTCGAGATCGGGCGCGTCACGGACTCGGGGCGCGTCGTCCTCTTCTTCGAGGGGAAGATCGTCGCGGACCTGCCCGCGGCGCCGCTGTCCGACCGCGCCCCCATGTACGATCGGCCGCGCGCCGCGGCGCCGCCGCCGGCGGGGCCGTTCCTCTGGCAGAGCGAGCCCGAGCCCGCCGACTACGGCGAGACGCTCCGGCGCCTGCTCGCCTCGCCCAACGTCGCCGAGAAGTCCTGGATCTGGACGCAGTACGACCACATGGTTCAGACGAATACGGTGCAGCGCCCGGGCGGCGACGCGGCCGTGATCCGCGTCAAGGGAACGAAGAAGGGGATCGCCATGAAGAGCGACGTCAACCCCTTCTTCTGCTCGTTCGACCCGTACCGCGGCGGCGCGATCGCGGTGGCCGAGGCGGCGCGCTCGGTCGCGGCCACCGGGGCGCGGCCGCTTGCGATCACGGATTGCCTGAACTTCGGAAATCCCGAGAAGCCCGAGGTCATGGCGCAGTTCGAGGCCGCCGTCCGCGGCATCGCCGACGCCTGCCGCGCGCTCGGCGTGCCCGTCGTCTCGGGCAACGTTTCTCTCTACAACGAGACCGACGGCCGCGCGATCCCGCCCACACCGACGGTCGGCATGGTCGGCCTCATGGAGGACGTCGAGAAGCACGTGCGCGTCGCGTTCCGGAATTCCGGAGACCTCGTCGCGCTGCTCGGAGAGACGCGCGACGAGCTCGGCGCCTCCGAGTTCCTGCGCACGATCCGCGGCCGCGACGAGGGCCCCTGCCCGGAGGTCGACCTCGACGCCGAGAAGCGCCTCGTGGACCTGCTCGCGACGCTCGCCGAGCGCGGTCTCGTCTCCTCCGCGCACGACGTGTCGGACGGCGGCCTCGCCGTGGCCGCCGCCGAATGCGCCATGCAGGGCGGCCTCGGCGCCTCTATCGTGCTCGACGGGGCCGCGCGCGCGAGCGCGCTGCTCTTCGGCGAGTCGACGGGCCGAGCGCTCGTCTCGTTCACGCCCGACCGGGAGGCCGAGGTTCGAGCCGCCGCAAGGGAGAAGGGCGTGCCGTTCTCGGCCGCCGGCTGGGTCGGCGGCGATCGCCTCCGTATCGAGGCCCGCGGCCGGCAGCTCGTGGACGAGCCGCTGGCTGCGCCTGACCGACCTCTGGCGGACCGCCTTCGCGCACGCCCTCGAGTCTGCCGACGTCCTATAGCAGGACCGGATCTCAGGACCTTGCCACCTGCTAGCGGGTCAGGTCCACCCTGCTCGAGGTGTAGTAATCGTCCGCATCGCCATCCGGGCGCGCGTCGTCGCCGTCGTCCCATCCGAGCAAGGTCGTGTGAAAGCGGATGCGGTGGGAAGAGAACGTTCCCTGAACCCTGCCGTAGTCCTGGCCGCCGGGGCCGTCGAGAGAGCCGAATATGTTCGAATCACGGACCACGCCGGTGAGCACGAGGGTGCCGCTGCAGCCGGCGTCGAACTGTCCCGTCAGATTTCCGTCGGACTCCACGAGGTCCACCGTGATGGACGCGCCGGTTTCACAGGATGTCCCGGTGCCCCCCTCCGCGGCGTCGTAAAAGGCGATTCTGCCCGTCCACCTGCCGCTCAGGTCCGTAGGATCCGTAATGGGTGTGCTGGAATCAGAGAAGTCCCCGGTATCCGCCCAGCTCTCGAGCTGTCCTTCCGGATTGTCCCAGGCCTTCGTCATGCCAGTCTGAGTGTCGGTCACTCGCAACGTGTAGTCCAGGTCCGAGAGCGCGGCGACGAAGACCCAGAAGTGACCGTCAATCGCCCGGGCGTCCAGGACCTTGACGGCCAGCTCGACGTTGGTGTCGTCGAGGAACCAGAAATACCCCGTGTCGGTCGAGATCGGGACACCGATGCCCTGACCGGACCGGCCCTGGCTCGGAACGTCCCAATCGACGGTCACCTGGAAGCGCGACCCGGCCAGGCACATCGCCCCGCCCCCTGCCTCGCACGGGGCCGCCGTTCTTGGGTGGACCCGCGTCGTCTCCGTGAGGGACTCGAACAGCGCGTAGAGCTCCTGAGTCGATCGCGTCTCGAGGGCCTTTTTGTTGCCTTCGGCCGGTGCCGCGATGGCGCCGAGGGTGTCCGAGAATGCGGACGTGTCGGCGAACGAGGCGAACGAACCGCTCGGGTTGTCGTACGTCCTGACGCGACCGGTCTCGAGATCGGTGACCCTGATCGTGTATTCGAGATTCGAGAGTCCGGCGTAGAACACCCAGTAACTTCCATTCACCCCTGTGCCATCCAGGACCTTCACCACGAGCTCGATGTTGGAGGCGTCGAAGAACCAGAACAATCCCGTGTTGCCGCTCAGGGGCACGGACATGCCAGTATCCGCTGCGGCCCTGACCCGGCACCCGCCAGGACACGGCCACGGAGAAGCGGTTGTCGTTCAGGCAAAGAGTGGTCGCTGTGGAGGAGCAGGCGCCGCTCGAGAGGTCGAGGCTCATCACCTGCCGGGTGCCCTCGGCGACGCCGTTCGAGCGGCAAAGGAAGGCGCCGGTCATGAACGCGAGGAGAACGACGGCACGGCTGCGCCTCCAACCCACGAGGACCTTTCGAGACAACCGAATCAAGCGTTTCCTCATGACACGCCTCCTTTCGGGGGGCTTGGCCGTCCACGCTGCAATGACCTGCGCAATAATCACCATCTCGCGATGGAGGACTCCAAGTCGTCGGAAAAGTCCAAGGAAGTTCCGGCTTCTTGCTGGGAGCGAACGTGCGAGTAGCGTTCGGGGGCTGCGTGCTCGATTCCGGTACACGACAACTGTACACCGGTGGCAGGGAAGTACACCTCCAGCCCAAGGCGTTCCAGGTCCTGGAGCTCCTGCTGCAGAACCGACCGAAGGCCGTTTCGAAGGAGGAGATCCACGCGAAGCTCTGGCCCGGAACATTCGTGTCCGACGGGACGCTGACGAACCTGCTCGCCGAGATACGACACGCGATCGGCGACGACGCGCGCGAGCCCCGGTTCGTGAGGACCCTGCACCGCTTTGGCTACGCCTTTTCTGGGGAGGCCGAAGAGGTGCGCGAACGCCCGTCGGACGCGTCCAGGCCAAAGTGCGTCTACTGGCTCCTCAAGGGCCGGCGCCGGATTCCTCTCGAGCCGGGCGAGTCGATCATCGGGCGCGATCCCGGGGCCAGCGTCCACCTCGACCACTCGAGCGTCTCGCGCCGGCATGCACGCATCGTGATCTCGGCCGGGGGGGCCACTCTGGAGGATCTGGGCAGCAAGAACGGGACGTTTCTGGGAGAGAAGAAGATCGAGCTGCCGGCGCCTCTCTCCGACGAGGACGAGATCCGAATCGGCTCCGTCATGTTGAGAATACGGATCTTTCCCGTCTCCGACTCGACCGAGACCGGCGTCAAAAGCCGGGCCTAGGCCGTTCCCTCGTTGGCGTCGAATCGGGCGCGGGCGGGCGGGGGAGGCCTACCGCGCCCGCGACGCGGTCGGCCGGTACGCTCAGGTCGGCTGCTTCGCGCGGGCGAGGATGCGGCGGAAGGTGAAAAAGAACGGGCGCTCGTCCGGAAGCATCCCGAAAAGCCGTTCGCGGTAGCGCTGGAGGAAGCGCGGGTAGAGGTCGGCGGGGAGCCCGCGGCGATACTCCGATAGCAGCGATCCTTCCACCCACGTCACGACGCCTTCGCGGGAGTCGAGGTGGTGGCCGTAGACCTGGAGCCGGACCGTCTGCTCCGCGTAGCCGAGACGGTCGAGGATCGCGGCGTAGGCCTCGGGCGCGAGCACGTTTCGCGGATGCGCGCGGCCGCCGAGAGCGCGCGCGAAGGGCTCTCCGCCGCGGTCTCCTCCGCGGCGACGTGCGACGGATGGCCGAAGTTGTCGGGCACCTGGAAGGCGAGCTGGCCTCCCGGCTTGACGGCCCGGGTCAGCCGCGCGAGGAGGGCCGGATGGTCCGGCACCCAGTGGAGGGCGGCGTTCGAGAACACGAGATCGAGCGGCCCGGACGGCGAGAAGGCGGCGATGTCGCCGCGTTCGAACCGCAGGCCGCCGCCCGCGTGCGCCGCGGCCTTCGCGAGCATCGCCTCCGACGAGTCGATGCCGAGGGTCTCCGCGGCGCCGGTCCGCCGGTGGAGCTCGGCCGCCAGCTCACCCGTTCCGCACCCCAGATCCACGGCCCGGCCGCCTGGAATCGGAGTGACGAGCGCGAGGAGATCGAAGAAGGGGCGGGCGCGCTCGTCCGAAAAGTGCGCGTACCGTTCGGGATCCCAGGTGTCCGGCGCGGACGGCATGGCGTGGATTGTAGACGGGAGCCGCGGTAGCATTCCGGCAGGAGCCGAGCCGTGGTTCGCTCTCGTCTCGCTTCGCGCTTTCCTCTTCTGGCGCTGCTGGCGTGCCTGGCCGCGCCGGCCGTCGCGCAGGACGCGCCGCCCTCCGACCTCACCGAGCTCTTCGTCAAGGCGAAGGCTCAGTTTCGCGGCGGCGCCTACGAGGAATCCCTCGCGACGCTCGCGCGCCTCGAGAAGGCGAGCGACGCCTCCGGGCTCCCGGCGGTTCAGCGAGAAGCTCGTGCCCGCGATCGCCTTCTATCGCGGCGCCGATCTCGCCGCCCTCGGGCGAACCGCCGAGGCAAAGAAAGAGTTTCAGATCTATCTCGCGTCCGCGAACCCGGCGCGCCTCGACCCCTCGATGTACCCGAAATCGGTCGTGGAGGCCTTCAACGCCGCGCGCGAAGAGCCGCGCGCTGCCGGGGAGCCTGCTCCCCGTTCCAAAGGAACCGAGGAATCGGGGCTCGGCCAGGCATACGCGCGCTTCCGGGCGACGGCGCCGGAAGCCCCGGTCGCCGTCGACGAGAGGTGGGCCGACGGCGCCGTGCGCTTTCTGATGACGGACGCCGAGAAGCAGGAGTGGAAGCGGATTTCCGACCCCGTCGCCCGGTCGGAATTCGTCGTGCTCTTCTGGCAGAAGCGCGATCCGACGCCGGAAACCTCCGAGAACGAATATCGCGCCGAGGTCGAACGGCGCCTGCAATTCGCCGACAAGGCGTTCGCCGACGGCGAGAGGAGGGGAAGCGAGACCGACCGGGGGATGGTCTTCGTCCTGATGGGCCCGCCGAACTCGGCCGGGCAGCGGCCGATCAAGAGCGAGGACGACCCGATCCAGACCAGCCGGTCGGCGCCCGGCCGCGATCTCGTCACGGAGGTCAACGGCCGCGTCGCCCCGCAGTCCACGTCCCGCGATGCGATGACGGCCGAGAGGATCCAGGGGACGCGAGAAACCTGGCACTACGACCGCGACCGCTTTCCGGCGAGCGTCCGTTTCAACGAGCTCGACTTCGTGTTCCTGACGCGGCCCGGCTACGGTACGGCGGTGCTGCAGCGCGAGCCGAACGCGCTCTCCGCGCTCGAGCTCGCCGTCCATCCGGCGGCGGCTTCGTCCGGAAACTGAGCCCTCAGTAGCGGACGGTCTCCAGGAACAGCCCCGAGGGCGGCGCCGTCCACTTCGCGGGCGCGATCGATTTCTCGCGCAGCAGCTTTTCGACGCCGGCCGCGTCGAGCTTGCCGCGTCCGACCTCGACGAGCGTGCCCGCGAGCCGCCGGACCATCTTCCAGAGGAAGTGCGAGGCCGTGATCCGGAAGTGGATCTCGTCGCCCGCGTCCGCGACCTCGCTCTTCTCGACCACGACGAGAGTCGATTCCTGCCCCTCGGGGTTCTCGCAGAAGGAGGCGAAGTCGTGGCGGCCTTCGAAGAGCTTCGCGGCGCGGCGCATCGCGGCGAGGTCGAGGCGGTCCTTCACCCACCAGACGAAGGGCTTCTCGAACGCCGTGCGGCGGCGGGAGATCCGGTAGAGGTACGTCCGGCTCTTCGCGTCGTGCCGCGCGTGGAAGCGCGGGGGAGCCTTCTCGACCGAGAGGACGTGGATGTCGGCGGGAAGGCGCTCGTTCAGGCCCCACGCGATCTCGCCTTCGGGCATCGCCTTCTGCGCCTTCAGGTGCGCGACCTGCGCGAGGGCGTGCACGCCCGCGTCCGTCCGCCCCGCGCCGCCGGTCGTCGCGTCCGCGCCGAGCAGCTCGTGCGCGGCCCGCACGAGCATGCCCTGCACCGTCCGATCGGTGTTCTTCTGCGACTGCCAGCCGCGATAGCGCGTCCCGTCGTACTCGAGCGTGACTTTCCAGGTCGGCACGGGACCATCTTACCGACTCGGCGGCGCGGCCCTACCGATGGCGTGCTCCCGCGGTTGTAACTGTTCCCGCCGTTGATCAAAGTCATTCGGTTCGAATTGCCCGGGGCATGTCGCAAACCCCGACGTGTCCTGGATCGCGGCTGGCCTTGCGGCTCCGGACCGTGGTCGCGACGCCCGCGCTACAGACCAAGAGTCACAACGAGGAAGACGGCCATCGGGGCGCGTGTGTTGGGATTGTCGGGGCAGTAGTTGCTCCCGCCGCATCCGGCCGTGATGCCCTCGCTGGCGACCTGCTCGATCCAGTCAACGGCGAAACGCCCGGACACGGCACGTCCCGAAAGATCCCGTGGCACGCCGGTGGCGTATAGCCCGAGCCATGCTCCACCCTGAGCAGGAAGACCGCCATCTGGGCGCGAGTCACGGGTTGGTTGGGGCAATAGTTGCCTGCGCCGCAGCCTGCCGTGATGCCCTCGATCGAGAGCTGCTCGATCCAGTCCACGACGAAGCCGCCCGGGCAGGGGACATCGCCGAAGAAGCCCGGGGGAACGCAGGCCGGCGGCGTGTAGCTCGAGCCATGCTCCGCTTTCAGCAGGAAGATCGCCATCTGGTCCCGGGTGACCGCGTCGTCGCGGCCGTAGTTGCCGCCGCCGATGCCGGCGGTGATGCCGTGGCGAAAGATCTTCTCGACAGAGTCGTGGAAGGCGTCCCACTGCGCGACATCGAGCGAGACGTTTCACGTTTCCGAGCCGGGTCCGGACGCTCCGGTTGGGCTTCGTGGCATGGAGCCTGGTGTTTCGCCAGGTCGTCACGGACAGGTTGCAAACGCCGACGTGTCCTGAATCGGCTGGAAGGCAGTTCCGTCAGGGTTCGTGTAGATCCTCGACTGGTGAGCCTGCTCGTCGGTGACGGTCAGCGTCACGGCGACGTTGGTCAGGCCCGCGGCGAACACCCAGTAGCTCCCGTCGGCCTCCTTACAGCCGTTCAGGATCTTGACCACAGCCTCGACGTTCGAGGTGTCGAAGAAGGAGAAGTAGCCCGCGTCACCTGTCAGCCGGACTGCCGTCCCATGGCCGCTCGTCCCCTTTGACGGGACCTGCCAGTCCGCCGTGACGCCGAATCGGCTGCCACTCAGGCACAGCGTCGTCGAGTCCGACGCGCAGGGGCCGTCCGTCGTAATTCGGCCGACAGCATCACCTTCGGCAAACCAGAGGTTGCCGTCCGGGCCGGCCGCTATACCGACCGGGTTGCGGCCGGCCGTCGGCATCGGGAATTCCGTGACGACGCCGTCGGTCGTGATCCGGCCGATGTAGCCGTCTTCCGTGAACCAGAGATTGCCGTCCGGGCCGGCCGCCATGAATCCGGCAGCACTGATGGTGCTGAGGGCGGTCGGATTCGGAAAAATGGTGACGACGCCGGCCGTGGTGATTCGGCCCACCTTGCCAATATTCAGTGCGGTGAACCAGAGGTTGCCGTCCGGCCCGGCCGCTATACCGTAGGAGCCAATTGTGCCCGGCGGAGTGGGAAATTCCGCGATGGCACCCGTGGTCGTGATTCGGCCTATCTTCTCGGCATTCCACTCGGTGAACCACAGGTTGCCGTCCGGGCCGGCCGTAATGTCTTGCGGGTGGCTGTGGGCCGTCGGGGTCGGAAACTCGGTGATGACGCCGGTGGTCGTGATCCGGCCGATCTTGTCGGCCGATAGTTCCGTGAACCACATGTTGCCGTCCGGGCCGGCTGTTATGTCTTGCGGGCCGCTGCCGGCCGACGGAATCGGAAACTCCGTCACGGCGCCTTCCGTCGTGATCCGGCCGATGTTGTTGGCAAACGATTCGGTGAACCATAAGTTCCCATCCCGGCCGGCGGCTATCCGGTAGGAGTTGTGATCACCTGCGGGAATAGGAAACTCGGTGACGACGCCGGTCGTGGTGATTCGGCCGATCTTGCCGGCGTTCTGAGAGGTAAACCACAGGTTGTCGTCCGGGCCGGCTGCGATATCCCAGGCGCCGGTACCGTAAGGTGCGGGGACAGGAAACTCCGTGATCGTCTGGGCCGCAAGCGGCCCCGTCAGACGGAGGCTCGCAAGGGCGATCGTCAGCCTGACGTAATTGTTCATTCGCTTCCTCCATCGGTCGGGCCGGTTCCGGACGGCTGCGGCGGCGGGCAGCCAACGATCAAGCTCGTGGCTGTGTCCTGGATCGGCAGGAAGGGCGTGCCCTTCGGATTGATGTAAGTCTTGTAGATTCCGGAGTGCGTATTTTTGACCTTCATGGTCACGCCGAGGTCGGTCAGGCCGCCCGCGAACACCCACTCTTGCCCGTAGTCTGCGCAGGCGTCGACGACCTTGACGAGCACCTCGACGTTCGCCTGGTCGAAGAACCAGAAGTAGCCGGCGCTCTCCGTCAGAGCGACGGGGTGTCCCGAGCCAGCGCCGGTCGAGGACTGCCATTCGACGGTGATCTCAAGTCGGCCGTCCGCGAGGCAGAGTGCGTCCGGGTGGCATTCCGGAGCGTTCTGGGCCCTAGCCGGGTGCGCAGGGATCGCGAGGGCGATTGCCAGGAGGATCTGTCGAATCGAGAAGTGGCGGCTCTTCATTGCTACCTCCATCGGGGTGCGTCCCCGCTTCTTCCCAAACATGTGCGCTCGGAGGGGGCGAAGTCTTCAGAGCGACTTGCGCGCTTTGTGGGGATTCGCCAGTCCATTGCTCCGGCGACCGCCATCGAGACCCGGAGAACCGTGTTCCTCCCGACTGCCACGATGACGTCGCGATGGGACGTTTCGAACCCGGTCCGCTCCAGCGCGAGCGAGTAGCTCCCCGGCGAGACGTTCAATGAAGTGGAAGTCGCCCTGTGCGTCCGTATACACGGTTTGCGCGGCGCCTGGCCCACTGAGCGTCACCCGAACACCGCCCACCGATCGATCCTCACTGTCGACGGCGACGCCGTAGAAGTTTCCCGTCGCCGGCGGCACCTGGCCCACCGCGCTGGTCGCCACGAGCAGCGTCGCCGCCAGGACCGCGCAGGGCGCCCGCACGGATCTCATTTCGCCTCCGGGAGCTCGACCGACAGTTTCTCGCCGCACTCGCGGCCTGTCAAGCTTCGAGACCCCGGTCCGGGTGTCGGTCACTTTCATTGTCAAGGAGACATCCGTGAGGCCGCCACCGAAGTGACTTCGCCCATAATCCGGCGCGATGACGCGCCGCGGCACGATCCCCCCTCCCGGGCCCGGGCAGCGGGACACGCTCGTCCGCGGCGTCCGCTGGCGCTCGCGCGAGGTCGAGGGGAAAGACGATCCCGTCGTCTACGTCCACGGCCTGCTCGCCTCGTCGGCGACCTGGCAGGAAGTCCTCGGACCGGCATCCGCCGGGCGGCCCGCGATCGCGGTGGACCTTCCGGGGTTTGGCCTCTCGGATCGGCCGTGGCCGGGCGACTACACCGTGGGCGCACAGGCGCGCGGCCTCGTGGACTTTCTCGACGCGCGCGGCATCGAGCGCGCGGTGCTCGTGGGCAACTCGCTCGGCGGGGCCGCGGCGATGATCGTCGCGGCAGACCACCCGGCGCGCGTCGAGGCTTTGGTGCTCGCCGCGCCCGCGACGCCCGAGACGCCGATTCCGTGGCCCCTTCCCCTCATCCGCGCGCGGGGAATCGGCGAGCTCGCGCTGGCGCTCGCGAACCGGCCGATCGTGGCGTACGGCCTTCGGCATCGGCTCTTCGCGCGTCCCGAGCGCGTCACCGAGCACGCGATCGATGACGGCTGGTTTCCGCTGACGATTCCCGGGACGCGCCGCGCCGCTCTGGCCGCACTTCGGTCCGATCCACGGCGCTACAAGGGCCTCGAGGGTCGCGTCCGAGTGCCGACCCTGATCCTCTGGGGCCGCGAGGATCACCTTCTCCCCGTGGCCGAAGCCGCGCGGCTTCAGGGGCGCATCGCGGGTTCGCGGCTCGTTGTCCTTCCGGACGCCGGCCACCTGCCCCAGCGCGAGCAGCCGGAGGCGTTCGCCCGAGCCGTAGCGCCGTTCGTCGCTTCTACCGCCCGCAGCGCTCGATCACCTTCGCGGTGATCGCGGCCGGCGCCGGCGGGCTCTCGCCGAGGCCGAGGGTGTGGAGCGTCTCGTGAATCACGATGGCGGCCGCGTAGCCGGGGTTGACGCGCTGCCAGTAGGCGAACTGGCGCGGGCAGACGCGCACCGCGCGGCCGCCGGGAGAAGTCCACGCGAGCACGCGGTCGTCGGCGCAGGGCCCGGTGGTGCTGCCGTCGTAGAAGAGCACGAGGCCGAGGTACCCGGGCATGCTCTGGCCGAGGTCGTGGAGGTTTGCCGTCAGCGGGCGGCCGGCCTCGTCCGAGAAGTCGGCGAGGACGTCCTGGCAGCGGCTGTCCGAGAGC
The DNA here is from genome assembly GCA_963710945.1 of uncultured Acidobacteriota bacterium. Classification (GTDB taxonomy): domain Bacteria; phylum Acidobacteriota; class Thermoanaerobaculia; order UBA5066; family Gp7-AA6; genus DAHUXD01. Next base: position 26,385 of record CAVQCH010000004.1, on the reverse strand, counting down.
CGCCGGGCAGCCTCCACCAGCGTTTCGCGCAGGCCGTCGCCGAGCTGGCGGTCCATGAAGAACGGGATCGACAGCGCTCCGATGGCCGCGGGCGGCAGGGGAGCCGAGGATTCCGCGGCGGCGAGGGCGGGCAGCGCCAGGCCGGCCAGCGCGAGGAGCCACCGAAGCCTTGCGGCGGTTCTCCCGGGCGGCGCGTCCACGGTGCCCCTCCCGCGTCGGAAAGCGCATCGCCGGGAATTCGCGGGGCGCTTCCGCCGCTATCCGTGACGATCGCGCCGGGAGCGCAGGGGGGTCTTGAGAGTTCGATTTGAATTTCTTGGCATTTTCGTGAGGGCCAGGAATGCTCATCCGATTCGGAGAGTGCATTTTTGACGCGCCGCGCCGCGAGGTCCGGCGCGGCGCCGCCGGCGTCCACCTGTCGCCGCGCGCGTTCGAGCTCCTCGCCCTTCTCGTCGCGCGCCGGCCGCGCGCCCTCTCCAAGGACGAGCTTCTCGCGGCGCTCTGGCCCGACAGCTTCGTGACCGAGGCGAACCTCGCGGGCCTCGTCGCGGAGATCCGCCGCGAGATCGGCGAAGACGCGCGCGAGCCGCGCTTCCTGCGGACCGTGCACGGATATGGCTACGCTTTCTCGGACGGAAGCGCCGCCGTCGCGGACGAAGACGCCGTATTTCGCCTCGTGTGGGGCCTATCGCGAGGTCGCGCTCGGCGACGGCGAGAACCTCCTGGGCCGGGATGCGGGGGCCGCGGTTTCGATCGACGATGCCACCGTGTCGCGGCACCACGCACGCATCGTCGTCCACGACGGGGGCGCGGTGCTCGAGGACCTGGGGAGCAAGAACGGCACGCGTTTGAACGGCGCCCGGATCGTCTCGTCCCGGCCGCTGGCCGACGGCGACGAGATCCGCGTCGGTCCGGCGGCATTGACGTTTCGCCGCTTCCCGGCGACGGGATCGACCGAGACCGTGCTGCCCTAAGGTCCGGATCCCGGGGCCGTCCGCCCGGACCGCGCCTCCATCCTTCCGATCGAGTGCTCCGTCACCGCACGAGAAACTCCGTGCGAGGCGCGCCCGTATCCTCGGCATGGCCTCACGCTTTCTCGAGAGTCCCATGCAGATTTCCGCCGGCACCCGGCTCGGGCAGTACGAGATCCTGTCCCGTCTCGGGGCCGGCGGCATGGGTGAGGTCTACCGCGCCCGGGACACGCGGCTCGGTCGAGACGTCGCGGTCAAGGCGCTTTCGGGGGATCTCTCACCCGATGCTCAGAGGTTGTCCCGCTTCGAGACGGAAGCGCGCTCGGCCTCCGCGCTGAATCACCCGAACATCGTCACGATTCACGAAGTCGGCCGCGACTCCCGCACTCCCTTCATCGTCATGGAGCTCGTCGAGGGACGCACGCTGCGCGACCTGCTGCATGGAGGGGCGCTCCCGGTGCGGAAGGCGCTGAACCTGGCGGCGCAACTCGCCGACGCGCTCGCGCAGGCGCACGAGGCAGGTGTCGTTCACCGCGACCTGAAGCCCGAGAACGTGATGGTGACGCGCGACGGGTTCGCCAAGATCCTCGACTTCGGACTGGCGAAGGTCGAGCGGCCGCCCGCCGGCAGCGGATCGAGCCGGCACGGCCTGACGATCACCGACGAAACCCGCGACGGCGCCGTCGTGGGAACGGCCGGCTACATGTCGCCGGAGCAGGCGAGCGGTTACCGCGTGGACTTTCGCTCCGACCAGTTCTCGTTCGGCGCGCTCGTCTACGAGATGCTTTCGGGACGGCGGGCGTTCCAGGGGCCGACGCGCGCCGAGACTCTCGTCGCGGTCATTCGCGAGGAAGCCGACCCGCTGCCGGCCACTCTGTCCCCGCGCGCCGGTGCCGCTGCTGTGGATCGTCGAACGCTGCCTGGCGAAGCTTCCCGAGGAACGCTACGCCTCGACCCGCGACCTCGCGCGCGATCTCCAGAGCGTCCGCGACCACTACTCCCAGATCGACAGCGGCGCCGAAGGGGCGCCGCTCCTGCTCTCCGCCGGCCCGCGGCGGTCGCGGTCCTGGCTCTCGGTCGGGATCGGGCTCGTCGCCGCCGCCCTCGTCACGTCCGCGTATCTTCTCGGCAGGACCGCCGGGACCCGGTCGCGTCGAAGCCGGGGAGCCTGAGGCACTGCCCGGCGGATTCGCGATCCCGCTGTAAGATTTCCGGCTGATCCATGCCTCTTGAAGCGGGCACGCGGCTCGGCCCCTACGAGATCCTGTCGCCCCTCGGCGCGGGGGGAATGGGCGAGGTGTACCGGGCGCGCGACACGCGGCTCGGGCGCGAGGTGGCGGTCAAGGTGCTCCCGTCCGCGCTCGCCTCCGACCCGGAGCGCCTGAAGCGCTTCGAGCGGGAAGCGCGCTCGGCCTCGTCGCTCAATCATCCGAACATCGTCACGATCCACGACATCGGCGCGGACGGCGGCGAGTCCTACATCGCGATGGAGCTCGTCGAGCGGGGAGCCGCTGCGGGCGGCGCTCGCGAACGGCGCGATGCCGGTGCGGCGCGTTCTGCAGATCGGCGCGCAGATCGCCGAGGGCCTGGCAAAGGCGCACGCGGCCGGCATCGTGCACCGGGACCTCAAGCCCGAGAACGTGATGGTGACGGAAGACGGCCACGTCAAGATCCTGGATTTCGGGCTGGCGAAGCTGACGCAGCCGGACGGGAGCGGCGGTCAGCAGACGCAGGCGCCGACGGTCTCGGGAGCGACGGAGCCCGGGATCGTGATGGGGACCGTCGGATACATGTCGCCCGAGCAGGCGCTCGGAAGGGAGCTGGACTTCCGGTCGGACCAGTTCGCGCTCGGCTCGATCCTCTACGAGATGGCGACCGGGCGTCGCGCCTTTGCCCGGCCATCCGCGCCCCAGACGCTCGCCGCGATCATCCAGGAAGAGCCCGAGCCGATCGCAGCGGTGAACGCGAAGATCCCGGCTCCCGTGCGCTGGATCGTGGAGCGGTGCATCGCCAAGGAGCCCGCGCAACCGCTACGCCTCGACGGAAGACCTGGGGCGCGAGCTCGCGACGGTGCGCGATCACCTCTCGGAGGCGACGAGCGGCGTTCTGGCGGCCGTCGACCTGCCCAAGCCGGGCCCGGCGGGGCGCGTGGGTACCGGCGCTGGTCGCGGCCGCGCTGCTTCTCGCCGCGGGGCTGACGGTCTGGCGAGGGCGGCGCTCCGGCGCGTCCGACGCGAATCCGCTGGTCGGCGCGCGCTTTTCCCGGCTGACGGACTGGGAGGGATCGGAGCTCGACGCGGCGATCTCGCCGGACGGCAAGTTCGTCGCGTTTCTCGCGGATCGCGACGGGCCGCCCTTCGACGCCTGGATCACCCAGGTCGGCAGCGGCCAGGCCCTGAACCTGACGAAGGGCCAGTTTCCGGAGCTGCTCCACGAGGAGACGCGCAGCGTGGGCTTTTCCCCCGACGCGTCCGAGGTCTGGCTGCGGGTCACGGGCAAGGCCCTGCCCGGCGGCGGCGTGTCGCCGAGCGGGCTCTGGATCGTGCCGACTCTCGGCGGCGCGGCGCGGCCGCTCCTCGCGAACGCGGTCACCGCGGTCTGGTCGTCCGACGGGTCGCGGCTGGCGTACCACACCGCGGGCGAGGGCGACCCGATCTTCGTCGCGGACCGCAACGGGGCGAACAGCCGGCAGATCTTCGTGGACAAGCCCGGCTTTCACTGCCACTTCCCGACGTGGTCGCCCGACGGACGCTTCGTGTATTTCGTCCGCGGCATTCCGACGATCGGAGACATGGACATCTGGCGCGTGCCGTCGAGCGGCGGGAAACCCGAGCGAATCACCGAGCATCACGCCCGGATCGCGTATCCCGTGTTTCTCGATCCGCGCACGCTGATCTACACGATGGTCGACGAGGATGGCTCGCATCTCTACGGCTCCGACGTCGAGCGGCGGGACTCGCGCCGCCTGAGCTTCGGGCTCGAGGAATACATCTCGGTGTCGGGCAGCGCGGACGGGCGCCGTCTCGCCGCGACGGTGGCCAATCCGACGCAGGGCCTGTGGAGCGTTCCGATCACCGCCGGGATCGCCGACGAGACGGCGGCGGCCCCGTTCGTCCTTCCCACGACGCGGGCCGCAGCGCCGCGATTCGGGAAGGACTTCCTCCTCTTTCTCTCCTCCAAGGGAGGAGCCGACGGGCTCTGGAAGTGGAAGGACGGCGCGGCGACGGAGCTCTGGAAGGCCTCCGAGGGAGCGCTGGCCTCGGCCGCCGCGATCTCTCCCGACTCGGGGAGGATCTGTTTCCCGATCCGGCAAGCAGGGCCACTCGCGGCTGCGCGTCGTGGCGGCGGACGGGACCGGGCGTGAGCGAGCTCGCTCCGTCGCTCGACGCTCCGGATTCGCCCTCCTGGTCGGCGGACGGAAAGTGGGTCGCCGTCACGGCCGAGGAAGGAACCGCCAAGCCTCTCTACAAGGTGCCCGTCGACGGCGGCCCGCCCGTGCGCCTGGTGGAGGGCGTGGTGCACAACCCGGTCTGGTCGCCCGACGGGCGAGCTGATCGTCTACAGCGAAGGGCGTCGGGGCCTCGTGTGTCAGCTCAAGGCCGTCACGCCGGAGGGGCAGCCCGTCCCGCTTCCGGAGCTGTGGATCCGCACCTACGGCGATCGCTACCGGTTTCTGCCCGACGGCAAGTCGCTGGTCGTCATGCAGGGCCTCTTCCGGCGGCAGGACTTCTGGCTAGTCGATTTCCCGACGGGCCGCATGCGCGCCCTGACGAACCTGCGGCCCGGATTCCAGATCAAGTCGTTCGACGTGTCGCCGGACGGGAAGCGGATCCTCTTCGACCGCATCCGGGAGAACTCGAACGTCGTTCTGATCGACCTGCCGCCGCGCTGACGCGGCCGTCGGCGGTTCCGGGAAGTCGGAGATCTGCAACGGCCGCTCGGGGTCAGGCGATGATGCCCGGCCGCTTTTCGGGCGCGCACGGGTAGCCGGGAAAGACGGGAGCGAGGTCCGCCACGCCCATGCGCTGCGCGAGCGCCTCGGCGAAGACGTCGCGGAAGTCGGTGGTCACCGCGAGGTCCCGGTTCTCGTAGAGGTGCGAGGCGTCGAGACCCGGCCAGCGGCCGTAGACCTTGCCGCCGCGCACGCCGCCGCCCAGGAGCAGCATCACGTTGGCGTGCCCGTGGTCGGTGCCCCGGTTGCCGTTCTCCTTCACCGTCCGGCCGAACTCGGACATGGTCACGAGCGTGACGTCGTCCATCCGCGACCCGAGGTCCCTCGCGAACGCCGCGATCGCGAGGCCGAACTCGCGCAGCCGATTCGAGAGCAGGCCCTCTTCGCCGGCGTGCGTGTCCCAGCCGCCGACGTCGGTGAACGCGATCTCGAGGCCCACGTCCGCCTTGATGAGCTGCGCGATCTGCTTGAGCGACTGGCCGAAGGAGCCGCGCGGGTAGTCGGCGCCGTTGTCCGGCCCGGTCCGCCCCGGGTCGGCGGCGCGCAGGATTCGCACCGCGTCGAACGATTCCTGCGCCGTGGCGTGGAGCGGCCCGGCGCTCTCTCCGTAGAGGGATTCGAGCGTGCGGGCGGCGCCGTCGCTCGCGGCGCCGTCGCGAATGCCGAAGTCGGCAAGGCTCGTCATGGCGACGGCTCCCGCCGACCCGGAGAGGATGCGCGGCATTCCGGGCGACATCGCCACCGCGCGCAGGGGCGACGGCTTGTCCGGCTTTCGCTCCGCCAGGGCGCGGCAGAGGAAACCGTCCGACGTGGACTTCAGGCCGGGCGTTCCCGACTCCATGAAGTCCTGGGCGTCGAAGTGCGAACGGGTGGCGTCGGGGCTCCCGACCGCGTGGACGAAGGCGGCGGAGCGGTCGCGGAAGAGCGGGAGAAGCGGCGCAAGCGAGGGGTGCAGGCCGAAGAACCCGTCGAGGTCGAGCGCCGACTTCGGGCCCGAGCCGGGGCGGGGAACGGCGATCGTCGGCCGCGCGTCGTAGTAAGTGCGCTCCCCGAACGGCACGAGCACGTTCAGGCCGTCCACGGCGCCGCGCTGGAAGATCGCGACGAGGACGCGTTTTCCGGGCGTGCCCGCCTCGGCCATCCGGACGAAGACGTTGGGGAGGAGGCCTCCGGCCACGAGCGCGAGCCCGGAGGACTTGAGAAAGAGACGCCGGTCGAACGAGGCCGGGGCGTTCATTGCTTCTGGAACTCCGGGCCGCCGATGTCGGCCGACGCGTTCGGGTTGGCGGCCAGGACGACCGGGTCGGCCGCCGTGCCGGGGATGCGGCCCCCGGTGAGCGCGAGGGCGAAGTTGAGGCGCGCGATGAGAGTGCCCGTGTTGACCCAGGCCCCAGCCGTGTCGGCGTAGCCCGTCGGCGGCTGGCAGAGATAGAGCGGCTCGCCCATCTCGCCGATGGCCCGGGCGATCGCGCGGCCGTCGGTCGTGCCCCCGGTCGCGCGGACCGCGGATACCGCGTATTCGAACGGCGACTTGACCTTCGCCCGGTAGTACCGCGGGTCGAAGAACTCGGCGCTCACGACGACGGCGCGGACGGTCTCGGTCAGGTCGCCGCCCGTCGCGAGAAAGCGCTGCGTGACCCGCTCGACGAGAGACGCCGGCGGCTCGTCGGCCACCAGGCGCTGGCAGAGCGCGAAGGCGATGTGGCGCGCCGTCGCGGGCTGCCGCGCGAGCATCCGGATCGCCGCTTCGCCCTCCTCGATCCCGCCACCGGCGGGGAAACGGCGGCCGAGGACCGTCTTCTCGCCGACGTCGTGCATCCGGGCGCGAAAGACGAAGCCGCCCGGTTCCCCGTCCTGCGCGTACATCCGGCGGGCGGCTCGCCGCATGCCCGGCTCCTCCGCGCCGCGCGGCAGGCCGATGGACCACCCCGTCAGCACGCGGGCGAGCTCGGTGACGTCCCTCTGCGTGTAGCCGCCGTCCACGCCGAGGGTGTGCAGCTCCATGAGCTCGCGGGCGTAGTTCTCGTTGAGCCCCCGGGGAGCCTTCACCGAAGCAGCGCGCACGAACGCCCCGTTCCGGCCCGGCACGGACGGCCGATGCTCCTCGTCGGCCACCGATCGCGCGTTGTCGAGGTAGAAGAGCATGGCTGGCGACTGCGCGGTCGCGAGCAGCAGGTCCTCGAACTTTCCCCAGATGCGCGGCCGGATCGTGTCGCGCTCGAAGGAGCCGATGAAGATCCGGTCCTCGCCCTTGTTGGCGTAGACGTTGAAGTGGTTCATCCAGAAGTCGACGAGGACCTCGTTCAACTGCCGCTCCGAGTCCGACGCGCGGAGGATCCGCGCCGCGGTCAGGTCCTCGCGGATGCGCCTGGGCCGGCTTTCGGGCGGCACGAGCTCGCCGAGCCGGGCGAGATCGTCGGCTCCCGGCGCGGTGCCGTCGCCGCCGGCGGCCGCTTTTTCGGCCTTGAGCTTCTTCTTCGCCTCGCGCACCGGCGCATCGAAGCGCGCCATGAGCTCGGCGTTGGGCATCCGGAGCGTGGGCAGCTTCGCGAGCTCCGCCTCGACGGCGGCGTCCGGGATCCGCGCGGGATGGAGCTGCCGCTCGATCCACGCGTCCACGCCGACGGCAAGGACGCGGTCCACGTCGTGCGGGCGGGGTCCGAAGGCGAGGCGATTCAGGACGTGCTCGGCCTGCTGCCGCGGCGTGAGCTCGCCGGTCGCCGCCGGGTCCGTCGGCGCCGCGACGACGGCTCCCGCGACGGCGGCCCCGAACAAAGCGGCGAGTCGGACTCTTCGCGTGACCATCACGTCGATTTGACGAGCCGCCGCCCGCCCGGATTACGGGACGGGCGGTCGGGATTAAGTCGCGTGACTCGAGTGTTAAGATTGTCTTCCAATGGGCTACCGGAGCGGCTTCTCCGACGAGTGCGGCGTCTTTGGCGTCTGCGACTCGGAGGATGCCGCCAATCTCGCCTACCTCGGCCTCTACGCCCTGCAGCACCGGGGCCAGGAGTCGGCCGGGATCGCCTCGCTCGACGGGGGGCGAGATCCACGTCGAGCGCGAGATGGGCTACGTCGCCGACGTCTTCGGCGAGGCGCGCCTGTCGCGCCTGCCGGGCCGCACGGCCATCGGTCACGTGCGGTACTCGACGGCCGGCGCCTCGCTGCTGGCCAACGCCCAGCCCATCGTTTTCGCCACGGGGCGGGGCCCGCTCGGCCTCGCGCACAACGGCAATCTGGTCAATGCCCGGGAGATCCGGGCGGTCCTCGAGGCCAAGGGCGCGCTCTTCACCACGACCTCGGACTCCGAGGTCATCGTCCACCTGATCGCCCACTCCCAGGCCGCCACGCTCGCCGGCGCGATCGCCGAGGCGCTGCTGGAGGTGCGGGGGGCGTATTCGCTGGTCATCCTGTCCCGCGAAGGGATCTTCGCGGCCCGCGACCCGAACGGGATCCGCCCCCTGTCGCTCGGCATCCGGGAGGGCTCCCCGGTCGTCGCTTCCGAGACCTGCGCCTTCGACCTCATCGGGGCCCGCTACGAGCGCGACGTCGAGCCCGGCGAGATCGTGCACCTCTCGCGCGAGGGGTTCACGTCGCACCGCTTCGCCTTCCCGATCTCGACGCCCTGCGTCTTCGAGCACGTGTACTTCGCGCGGCCGGACTCGAAGGTCTTCGGACGCAGCGTCGCGTCGTCGCGCCAGGGGTTCGGCCGCAAGCTCGCGCGCGAGCATCCCGCGCAGGCCGACGTCGTGGTCCCGGTCCCCGACTCGGGGATGTACGCCGCCCTCGGCTTCGCCGAGGAGTCGGGCATCCCGTTCGCGCTCGGCCTCGTCCGCAACCACTACGTGGGGCGCACGTTCATCGAGCCCAAGCAGGCGATTCGCCACTTCGGCGTGAAGGTCAAGCTCAATCCCGTCCGCGAGGTCGTCGAGGGCAAGCGGGTCGTGCTCGTGGACGACTCGATCGTGCGCGGGACGACCTCCCGCAAGATCGTGAAGATGATCCGCGAGGCCGGCGCGACCGAGGTCCACGTGCGCGTCTCGTCGCCGCCGACGATGAACACCTGCCACTACGGCATCGACACGCCGACCCGGGGCGAGCTCATCGCGGCGAACCAGTCCGTCGAGGAGATCCGCAAGTTCATCGACGCGGACAGCCTCGGCTACCTCTCGGTCGAGGGGATGCTCGAGGCCTTCGGGCGGCCCCAGCAGGCCACCTGCACGGCCTGCTTCACGGGGATCTACCCGGTCGAGGTCGAAGAAGAAGAGCGCGAAAAGGAGCACGCGCTCGACGCGAAGTAGGCTCGCCGCCGTCTGCGCTTCGACGTCCGAGCAGTGAAGGCCGCCATCCTGTTTGCCACCACGGTCGCGTTCCGGGGCGCCACGCTCGTCGACGGGACGGGCGCGCCGGCCATACCCGACGCGCTCCTGGTCGTCACGGACGGGCGCGTCGTCTACGCCGGAACCGCCACGCCCGAGGCCCTCGACGCCGTCGCCCTGGACGCACAATCGGTTTCGCTCGCCGGCAAGTGGATCGTGCCGGGGTTCGTGGACGCGCACGTCCACGCGGAGTCCGACGAGGACCTGCGGCAGATGCTGCGCTGGGGCGTCACGTCCGTGCGCCTGATGGCCGAGGATGTCGCCGCGGCTCGGGCGCTCGGCGCGCGCGCGGTGCGGCCGGGGTCGGGCATGCCGGACGTCTTCCCGAGCGGTCCCATCTTCACCACGAAGGGCGGCTGGTGGGGCCGGGGAGAGCCTCCCGACGCCAACCTCGATCGCTTTCCCGCGACGCCCGAGGAGGCCCGCGCGGCGGTCCGCAAGGCGAGGGCGCTCGGCGCCCAGGAAATCAAGCTCATGCTCGACGACATGGCCTGGTGCCGCGCGCCGCTGCCGGCCCTGCCGAAGGTCGACCCGGCGATCGCGCGGGCGATCCTCGAGGAGGCGCGCCGACAGAGCCTTCGCGCGTCCGTCCACGCCCCCGGACTGGCCGACGCCGAGGCGGCGATCGCGTCCCGGGCGACGGCGCTGGCGCACGGGGTCCTCGAGCCGATTCCCGCGGAGATCGTCGGAAAGATGAAGACGCCGCCCGATCTACTACATCCCGACGATGGACGTCTTCGAGTTCCTGGCCGACGCGCGCGGGTTCGTGGACGGGGTGCTCTCGGATCCGCTGGCGGCGGCCGGTCTCCCGAAGGAGACGGTCGCGCGCCTCCGTTCGGCCGGGTACTCGGCCGGCTACCGGGAGAGGTATCCGAATTTCGCGAACGTGAAGAGCCGGCTGCCGGCCCTGCGCGAAAACCTGCGCCGGCTCCACGGAGAGGGAGTTCCCGTCGCCCTCGGGACGGACATGTGGGCCTTCCCCGGGCTCGCCGTCTCCGTCGAGCTCGACCTCTTCGTCAAGGCCGGCATTCCCGCCCGTCGAGGCGATCCGGTCCGCCACGCAGACCGCGGCGCGCTCGCTCGCGATCGACGGCAACGCCGGGACCCTCGAGGCCGGCAAGCAGGCCGACTTCGTGGTGCTCACGGCGGACCCGCTCCTCGACGTGAAGAACGTACGGCGGATCGCGCAGGTCTACAAGCACGGAGTCCGGCTGGATGGCCGCTGACGCGCTGCTCGTCTTCCGGCCCGAGCTCCCGATCCTCGAAGCCGCTGGTTCGACAAGCCGGCGGTCGTGACGTGAGGCGCCGCGCCGCGCTCGGCGCCCTCCTGGTCGCCGCGGCGACCGGCGTTCTCTTCGTCGTGTCCCGCGGCCGGTGGTCCGACGCGCTCATCGACTCGGGGCGCGAGTGGATCGTGCCGGACTCTCTCTCGCGGGGCGCGCTCCTCTATCGCGACGTCGTCTACTGGTTCGGCCCCTTCACGCCGTACTTCCAGGCGGCGTTTCTCGCGGCCTTCGGCTCCGGCTTTGCGGCCACTCGTGATCGCCGGCGCCGTCGCGGCGGCGGGCGTGCTCGCGGCTTTCCACGCGGTGATCCGGCGCGTCGCGGGACGCCGGGACGCCTTCCTGTGGACGGCTCTCGCGATTCCCGCCCTCGTATTCATGCCGAACGCCGGGGGAGCGCTGCTCGGGATGGGATACCGCATCTGGCACGCGGCCGGGTTCGCTCTCGCGGCCGTTGCCCTCGCGTCTTCCGGCGGCTGGCGCCGGCGCGCGCCGTGGATGCTCGCCGCCGGGGCGTGTGCCGGGCTCGCGGGCCTCTGCCGTACCGAGTGGGGGCTGGCCGCCGCCGCGGGAGCGATGCTGGCGTCGCTCTGGCGTCCTCGCCGGCGCGCCGCCGGCGTCCGGGACGCGCTCCTCGTCGGGGCGGGCGGCGCGGCGACGTTCGCGGCCGGCCTCGGATACTTCGTCTGGAGGGCGGGGGCCGCTGCAGTGCTGGGCGACGGCCACGTGCTCCTCACCGGGCTTCCGCCCGAAACGCGCCACTTTCTCGTGGCGTTCTCGGGCGTGCGCGACTGGAAGAGCGGGGCGCTCGAGCTCGTCTACTCCGCGGCCATGTGGACCGGCCTCTTCCTGCTCGTGGCGTGGTTCGCGCGGCCGGCACGGCGATCCCGCGCGCTTCCCGCGGCTCTGGCGGTCGCCCTGGCGCTTCTCGCCCTCACGGCGGTTCTCGGCGGCGCCGGCGGCGCGGTCCTCTTCAGCGCGGCGCCTCTCGTGTGCGCCGCGGGCGCCGGCGTCGGGCTCCGGCGGCGGCGCGGGTCGCCGGCCGCCGCCCTCGCGGCCTGCGGCCTGATGGGCGCGCTTCTCTCGTATCGCCGTCTCTTTCACATCGGCGACTCCGCGTACGTGGGCCCGCCGCTTCTCTTCGCCTTCGTCTGCGCGGCGGGACTGCTCCACGTCGCGGTCGCGGCCGGGGGCGCCGCCGGCGCGCGCGAGCGGCTCGGCGCCGCGTTTCGCTGGACGATCGCGGTTCTCGTCGTCGCCGCGTTCGCGGGCCGGGCCTGGTACTACGCGTCGATCGAGGCGGTGCCCGTGCCGGGGACCTCCGGCATGCTCTCGGCGAGCGCCGAGACGGCGCGCGAAATCGAAGGGCTGGCGCGGTCCGTGCGCGAGGGCACGCGAGAGGGCGACGGCCTCGTCGTCTTTCCCGAAGGCGAAGTCCTGAACTTCCTCGCCGGGCGCTCCAACCCGATCCGGCACCAGCTCTACCTGCCGGGCTATCTGTCGGCGGCGAACGAGCCGGCGGTTCTCGCGGAGCTCGCGCGCGCGCGCCCCGCGGCGATCGTGCTCTGGCGGCGGCCGGTGAGCGAGTACGACCGCGGCCTGTTCGGCGAGGACTACGGGCGGAGCATCCGCGAGTGGATCGAGGAGAACTACCGGCTCGAGCCGTTCCGGGCCGCGGGCGCTCCGAGGCGCCAGACGCCGCGCTTCCTCGTCGGGTTCCGCCGGTGAGCGCGAAGCGCCCGTCCGCGCTAAGATGTTGACCCAGTGAAGCATCGCTGCGGCCTCGGGCGAAACCTCCGTCCGCTTCGGTATTCCGGCCGCATCCCGGCATGACCGCGTTTGCGCGCGACGTCTGCGTCATCGGCGGCGGCGGGCACGTCGGCCTGCCGCTCGCGCTGACGTTCGCCGAATCGGGCCTGCGCACCGTCGTGTACGACACGAACGGGAGGACGGTCGAGACGATCCGCCGGGGGACCATGCCGTTCGCGGAGGAGGGAGCGCAGGAGCTCCTCGAAAAGGTCCTCGCGGCGGGCATGCTCGACGTCAGCCAGACGCCGGAGCGGATGAGCGAGTGCCGCTTTCTCGTGCTCGTCATCGGCACGCCGGTCGACGAGCACCTGACGCCGAGCTTCGCCGCCATCGACCGCGCGATCGAGGCATGCGCCGCGCACCTGCGCGACGGCCAGATCCTCATCCTGCGCAGCACGGTCTTTCCGGGCATCAGCGAGCACGTGCAGAAGGGCCTCGAGGAGCGGGGGCTCGAGATCCCGGTGGCGTTCTGCCCCGAGCGCGTCGCCCAGGGCCACAGCCTGCGCGAGTTCCGCCAGCTGCCGCAGATCATGAGCGCCTTCGACCCGAGACGTCGTCGAAGCCGTGCGAGGCCTCTTCGGGCGCTTCGTCCAGCGAATTCGTCGAGATGACGCCGATGGAGGCCGAGCTCTGCAAGCTGATGACGAACGCCTGGCCCGTTACATCCAGTTCGCGACCGTGAACCAGTTCTACATGATCGCCACGGAGCACGGCCTCGACTTCGAGCGAATCCTCCACGGCTGCCGCCACAACTATCCGCGCATGGCCGGCATGCCGGGGCCGGGCCTGGCGGCGGGACCCTGCCTGGTCAAGGACACGATGCAGCTCGCGGCGTTCAGCCAGAACTCGTTTCCGCTCGGGCACTCCGCCATGCTGGTCAACGAGGGCCTGCCGGCCCGGCTCGTGGAGTTCGCGCGCCGCGACATGGATCTCTCCGGCAAGGTCGCCGGCGTCCTCGGCATGGCGTTCAAGGCGGAGAGCGACGACGCCCGCGATTCCCTGAGCTACAAGCTGCGCAACCTGCTGACGCTCGAGACGCGCAAGGTCCTCTGCACCGATCCGTACGTGTCCGATCCGCTCGCTCGTCCCGGTCGAGCAGGTGATCCGGGAGGCCGACGTTCTGTTTCTCGCGACGCCGCACCGCGCGTACCGGGACCTCCGGATCCCGGAGGGCAAGGCCGTCTTCGACGTCTGGAACTGGATCGAGAGCGCCCGCCGTTGAAGATCCTCGTCACGGGCTCGGCCGGATTCATCGCCGGGTACCTCGTCCAGGAGCTTCTCGAGCGGGGGCACGAGGTCGTCGGCGTCGACAACTACTCGAAGTACGGCCCGGTGGAGAAGAGCTACCAGCGCCACCCGGGCTACACCTTCGTCGAGGGCGACGCCCGGGACGCGGCGCTGCTCACGCGAGCTCGCCGCGGATTGCGACCACTTCGTGGCGGGCGCCGCGCGGATCGGCGGCATCTCGTACTTCCACGAGTACGCCTACGACCTGCTGGCCGAGAACGAGCGGATCATCGCGGCGAGCTTCGACGCGGCGATCGCGGCGTTCGGCCGCGGGCGCCTGGTCAAGATCACCGTGCTCTCGAGCAGCATGGTCTTCGAAAACGCCACGGTCTTCCCGACGCCCGAAGAGCACCTGCGCGATTGCCCGCCGCCGTCCAGCACCTACGGCTTCCAGAAGCTCGCCTGCGAGTATTTCGCGCGCGGCGCCCGCGAGCAGTACGGGCTTCCGTACACGATCTGCCGGCCGTTCAACTGCGTGGGCGTCGGCGAGAGCCGCGCCCTCGGCGGCAAGGAGATCCCGAGCGGCAACGTCCGGCTGGCCATGAGCCACGTCGTCCCGGATCTCGTCCAGAAGGTCCTGAAAGGGCAGGATCCGCTGCGCATCCTGGGCTCCGGAGACCAGGTCCGCTGCTACACCTACGGCGGCGATCTCGCCCACGGCATCGCCGACGCGATCTTCCATCCCGCCGCCCTCGGCGAAGACTTCAACCTCTCGACTCCGACGGCGACGACCGTGCTCGAGCTCGCCCGGCTCGTCTGGGAGAAGGTCCACGGCGCGGGACCCGCGGCGAAACCCTTTCGCTTCGAGAGCGATCCTCCCTATCCGCACGACGTGGCGCGGCGGATTCCCGACACCGCCAAGGCCCGCCGGGTGCTCGGGTTCGAGGCGACGACCGGCCTCGACGCGATGCTCGACGAAGTCGTGCCGTGGATCCGGCGAGAGATCGCGGAGGGGCGCATCTGACCGGCGGGACGCCGGGGAGCGTTTCGGAGGTCGAGGCCCGGTACTTCGACCGCCTGGTGGGGGAAAAGGGCGAGTTCGACCCCTTCGCGCCGCGCGGGTGGCGCACGATCGCGTCCCGGTTTTCCGAGATGGCCGGCTCCGGGCGGCCGTCGCGCCTTCTCGACATCGGCTGCGGCACCGGTCAGTCGCGCCAGGTGTACGCGGACCGGGCGAAAGCCTACGTCGGGATGGACCTGTCTCTCTCCGCGGTGTCGCTCGCGCGCCGCAAGGCGCCGAAGGTTTCCTGGATGCAGGCGGACGCGCTGCGGCTGCCCTTCGCGGACGGCTCGTTCGAGGCCGTGGGTTTCAGCAGCGTCCTGCACCACATCCCGGACTTCTCGCCGGCGCTCGAAGAGGCGCGGCGGGTGCTGGTTCCCGGCGGCATCGTCTTCGCGTTCGACCCGAACCTGCTGCATCCGGCCATGGCCCTGCTGCGCTGGCCGAAGAGCCCCTTCTACCTCTCGGAGGGCGTCAGTCCGAACGAGGCGCCGCTGCTGCCTTCCCGGCTGCGCCGCGCTTTCGAGGCCGCGGGCTTCGCCGACGTGAGGCAGCGCTGCCAGTCGGGCATTCCCTATCGGGAGGTCGCGCCGCGGGTCGTCAACGCCTTCCTCTCCGTCTACAACGCCGCCGACGCGGTCTTCGAGAAGATCGGGCTCGGCCGATGGTTCGGGACCTTCGTCCTGACCTCGGGGCGCAGGCCATGACGGCCGGCCCGCGCTACTCGCTCGTCGTTCCCGTCTACAACGAGGGCGGGAACATCGCGGCGTTCTGCCGCGCGCTGGCGCAGGCGCCCCCGGGGTACGAGCTGCTCATCTGCCACGACTTCGAGGCGGACGACACGCTGCCGGCGCTCGACCGGCTGCCGGACGCCGAGAAGCCGTCCTCGCTGCGGCCGGTGCTCAACACGCTCGGACCGGGCGTGCGCTACGCGATCGAGGCAGGCATGCGCGCGGCCGCCGCCCCGGTGGTCGTCGTTTCCATGGCCGACGTGTCCGACGACTTCTCCCGACTCGAAGAGATGGTTTGCCGCGTCGAGGCCGGGGCCGACGTCGTCTGCGCCAGCCGGTACATGCCGGGCGGGCGCCAGCTCGGCGGCCCGTGGCTGAAGTCGCGGATGAGCCGCGCGGCCGGCGTGACGCTCCATCACCTTTCCGGTCTGCCGACGCACGACCCGACGAACAGCTTCAAGGCGTACAGCCGGAGCTTCCTGGAGCGGACGCGCATCGAGAGCCCGGCCGGCTTCGCCCTCGCCATGGAGCTCACGGTCAAGGCCCACTTCGGCGGCGGGAGGGTGGAGGAGGTCCCGGCGACCTGGACGGACCGGGCCAGGGGGCAGAGCCGCTTTCGTCTCTTCTCCTGGCTGCCGCACTACCTTCGCTGGTACTTCTGGGCGATCGGCCGGCGTTTCCAGGGGCGGGCCGGCGCGCGCGCGCGCGGCGGTCCCCGATAATGGCGGCATGGCTCCCGAGGTAGCGCCGATGGCCGGGACGGAGTCCGCCCTGGAGCTCTCGATCGTCATGCCGTGCCTCGACGAGGCCGACACGCTCGGGGGCTGCATCGAGCAGGCGCAGCGCGCGCTCGCCGAGGCCGGGATCGTCGGAGAGGTCGTCGTCGCGGACAACGGGAGCACCGACGCCTCGCGCGAGATCGCCGAGCGGCTCGGCGCGCGCGTCGTGACGGTCGACGCGCGCGGCTACGGCAACGCGCTGCTCGGCGGGATCGCCGCCGCGCGGGGCAGGTACGTCGTCATGGGCGACGCCGACGCGAGCTACGACTTTCGCGAGGCGCCCCGGTTCGTGAAGAAGCTCCGGGAGGGGTTCGACCTCGTCCAGGGCTGCCGGCTGCCGTCGGGCGGAGGCCGCGTCCTGCCGGGGGCGATGCCGTGGCTCCATCGCTTCATCGGCAACCCGCTGTTCTCGTGGCTCGCGCGCCGGTGGTTCGGCGTCCCGATCCACGACATCCATTGCGGCATGCGCGGGTTCGTCCGCTCGCTGCCGGAGCGCCTCGGCCAGCGCTGCACGGGCATGGAGTTCGCCTCCGAGATGATCATCAAGGCGACCCTCGAGGGCGCGAGGATCGCGGAGGTCCCGGTCACGCTGTCTCCGGACGGGCGGCGCGTCCATGCGCCGCACCTGCGGACGTTTCGCGACGGCTGGAGGCACCTGCGCTTCTTCCTCGTCTTTTCCCCGCGCTGGCTCTTCCTGGTTCCGGGCTTTCTCCTCATCGCGGCGGGCCTTCTCGGGTACGCGGTGGCGATGCCGCGCACCGTCATCCGCGGCGTGACGCTGGACGTCCACACGCTGCTCTTCGCCAGTCTCGCGATCATCGCGGGCTACCAGTCGGTCCTCTTTG
The DNA here is from genome assembly GCA_963710945.1 of uncultured Acidobacteriota bacterium. Taxonomy (GTDB): domain Bacteria; phylum Acidobacteriota; class Thermoanaerobaculia; order UBA5066; family Gp7-AA6; genus DAHUXD01. Next base: position 9,349 of record CAVQCH010000004.1, on the reverse strand, counting down.
CCGTCTTCACGAAGGTCTTCGCCATCAGCGAGGGCCTGCTGCCGTCGGACCAGCGCATGGAGCGCCTCTTCCGGCGCATCGACCTCGAGAAGGGCCTGGCCGCGGGCGGGCTCGCGATGCTCGCGGGCCTCGTCCTGCTCGGCCTCGCCGTCGAGGAGTGGCGCCGCGCGGGATTCGGGCCGCTCGACTACGTCCACACCATGCGCCGGGTGATTCCCGGCGTGACGCTTTCGACCCTGGGGTTCCAGACGATCCTCTCGAGCTTCTTCCTCTCCATCCTGGGACTGCGCCGCCGGTGAGCCTCGTCGGCCGCCTGCACGAGGGCCTCGTGTTTCCGCGCCGGGTCCGCGTTCTGGCCGAGCGCATCGCGCCGCACGTGCCCGAGACGGGAAGCGTCCTCGACCTCGGCTGCGGCGACGGCCAGATCGGCGCGGGCGTGCTCGCGCTGCGCCCCGGGCTCTCGATTCGCGGGGCGGACGTCCTCGTCCGGCCGAAGACGCACATCCCCGTCGATGCCTTCGACGGAACGACGCTTCCCTATGGCGACCGGGCCTTCGACGCCGTGATGATCGTGGACGTTCTGCACCACACGGATGACCCGGTCCGCGTCCTGCGCGAGGCGGGGCGCGTGTGCCGCGGGGTCGTCGTCCTGAAGGACCACCTCTGCGACCCCTGGCTCGGCCGGGCGCGGCTGACCGTGATGGACGTCGTCGGCAACGCGCGCCACGGCGTCCACCTCGCCAACGCCTACTGGGAGCGGGCCCGCTGGCGCGCGGCCTTCCGCGAGCTCGGCCTCGAAGAGCAGTTCTGGAACGAAAAGCTGGGCCTCTACCCGCGGCCGTTGCGGTGGCTCGTCGAGGATTCGCTGCACTTCCTGGCGCGGCTGGGGGTCGCGTGATCGCCCCGGACGCGCCGGTGGCGCCGGCGAGCGGGTGGCTCGAACGGTCGCGCGCCGCCCCGATCCTGGCGGGACTCGTCGCCGCCGCGCTCTCCTGGTGGGTCTGGGGATTCTCGGTCGACCCGCTCGCGATGGTCCAGGACGAGAACGCCTACCGGCTCCAGGCCGGTCTCTTCGCGCGCGGCCGATGGATAGACCCGAAGCCGCCGGCGGAGCTCTTCTTCGACGAGATGCACGTGCTCTCGCACCCGGTCCGCGCGGCGAAGTACCCGCCCGGGCACTCCCTCGCCCTCGCGCCGGGCTTTGCCGCCCGCGTCCCCGCGGCGTGGCCGTTGTTCTGCGACTTCGCGTCGGCGGCGCTTCTCTTCGCGCTCGCGCGCCGGGCCTCGGGCGGCGTCGTGGCGGTCCTGACCTCGATCGTCTGGCTCGCCGCTCCGGGCGGCCTCTACGTGCGCAGCTCCTACTTTTCGGAGCTGACGACGGGCTTCCTGTGGCTGCTCGGCTGGTGGGCCCTGTGGAACTGGGACCGGACCCGGCGCGCGGCCTGGCTCCTGGTGTTCGGGCTCGCGGTCGGCGGCGGAGCGATCACGCGGCCCCTGACGGCGATCGCCTTCGCGCTGCCCGCGGGTATTGGCGCGCTCTCCCTCGCCATCCGGCGCAAGGCCTGGATTCCCTTTGCGGCGGCGACGCTCGCCGGCGCCGCGGCGCTCGCCCTCTGGCCGCTGTGGAGCCTCGAGACGACCGGGGACGCGCGTCTCTCGCCGATCGCTCTCTACACGCGCGAGGTGCTTCCGTGGGACCGGCCCGGCTTCGGGCTGCACGACGGCGCGGCGCGGTGGGAGCTGCCCCCGGACGCCCGCGGCTCGTTCGTCAACCAGTTCCGCGTGATCCACGCCCGCCACACGCCCGCGAATCTTCCGCGGATCCTGGCCGATCGGCTCCGGGAGGTCGCACGGGACGTGTGGGGGCACGCGGTGCTGATCGCCGTCTTCGCACTCGTCGGAGCCTTCGTCGCGCCGCGGGAGGCGCGCGTCGCGATCGCGAGCGTCCTTCTCCTCTTCCTTCTCTATCTTTCTTACGCGCACTGGCCGACCTGGACGATCTACTACTACGAGAGCTTCGGCGTGCTCGCGTACCTGACGGGTCTCGGCCTCTGGCGCTGCTGGAGTCTGCTGGCCGCGCGGTACGGGCGCCGGGCGCTTCACGCCGCCGGTCCCTGGCTCATCGCGGCGACGCTGGCGGCCGCGGCCGTGCCCGGCATCGTCCAGGGCAAGGAGACGCACGAGAACGCCGTGCGCGAGTATCGGCGCTTCGCGGCGGCCCTCGAGACCCTCCCGGCGGGGCCCGTGGTGGTCTTCGTGCGTTACGGCCCCGCGCACGATCCCCACAAGAACCTGGTCGTCAACGGACCCGGTCTGGCGGATGCGCGCGTGTGGATCGTCCGCGATCTCGGACCCGAGAACGCGCGCCTGCTCGAATCGTCGCCGGAGCGCGCGCCGTTTCTCTACGACGAGACCCGGCACGCGCTTCGACGGCTCGACACCCCGTCGTGACGGGCGACGCGACTCCGCGGCGGTTTCGCCTCGCCCTCGCGGCCTGGTTGCTGGCGCTCGCCGGCTTCGCGCTCTGGACGCGGGAGCCGATGTGCCGCGAGGGCCTGTGGCGCGACGAGGCCATCTCGGTCTACGCCGCGCAGGCTCCCACCCTCTCCGAGCTGCTTCGCCGGAATCGGGTGTCCGATTACAACCCTCCGCTCTTCAACATGGCGCTGGCCGCCTATACGCGTCTGGCGGGTTCGGAAGAAACCGCAGTCAAGCGGTTTGCCCTCGCCCTGGGACTGCTGAACCTCGCGGGCGCGACGCTGCTGGCCTTCGAGATCGGCGGCGCGGTCGCGGCCGCGGTCGCCGCCGCGCTTCTCGTCAACAACCCGCTCCTGATCGAGATGTCGACGGAGGCGCGCCCGTACTCGCTTTCCTCTTTCCTTTGCGTCGCGAGCCTGCTGCTCGCCTTCCGGATCCGAAGAAACCCGCGCGCCGGCGCCGGTTCGCGGGCTCTATTGGCGCTGACGCTCGCCCTGCTCGCCTACTCCCACGTCGCGGGAGGCGTCGTCGTCGGGGTCCTCTTCGCCTGGGGCGTCCTCGACTGGCGGCGAAGACCGGCGCTTGCCTTCGGCCGGAGTCTCACGATCTGCGCGGCGCTCGGCGGCGCCGCTTTCCTCTTGTGGCTTCCGACGACCTGGCGGCAGTTCCGGGCGGGCCTGCCCTGGGAGCCGCCGCTGTCGCTGTCGCAGAACTTCGAGTCGCTGCTCGGCCGCTCGGGCGGCGTCCTTCCGATTCCCCGGGCGTTCGAAGAGCCCCTCGTCTTCGCGGGCGCGGCAGCGCTTCTTGCCGTCGCCGCGTGGACGGCGCCGCGGATCGCGGCCGGCTTGCGCCGCGAGGGCGCATTTCTCGTCGTGCCCGCGGTCGCGGGAGCGGCGGTCTGGCTGGTGCTCGGGTCGTTCTCGCGTCACGCCCGTTACCTGATCATTCCGGCGACTCTGTCGGCCGTCGTGTTTTCCGCCGTCGTCGGCCAGGTGCTCGCGGCCGGCTGGGCGTCCGGGCGGTTTCTCCGGGTGGCGGCGGTCCTCGGCGGCGCCGCCCTCGTCGCGGTGTCCTTCTCGGCCCGCGCCGACCTCTACGCCGCCCGCGCCGCCGGGGGCAATCATCCGAAGTCGGGCATTCGCAGCCTCTGCCAGTCGCGGCCGTCGGGCCCGGGCGAGCTCGTGGTGGTCGCGCCCGACTATCTCGCCCCGACCGTCTGGTACTACTGCGGCCGGGACGAGGCCGTGCGCGGCTTCGCCCACTGGGATCATCCCGTTCTCTTCGATCCCGGGGCGTACGCGCGGCTCTGGACCGACCCCGCGGCGGCGGACCGGACCTCGGCCGAGATCGTGAGCGCCCTGCGGCAGACGGGACGATCCCGATTCACGCTCGTCCGGGATCGGCCGGCCGGCGGGCTGCTCGCTTTATACGACGGGCAGGTCGGGAAGCTCGAGGCGGATCTCGCGCGGACCTACGACGAGGCGTCCCGGGTCCCGTTCCCGGGCCGCATCGAATCCGTGGAGGCCGTCGGCTACCGCGCCCGGTGAGACGGCGCGATGCCGGCGCACACGCAACGGCCGCACCGCTATAATCCCCGCCCTTGACCACCTCCCGCTACGCCGAAGCCGGCGTCGACATCGACGCCAAGGCCGCCGCGCTCGCCCGCGCCAAGGCCGCGATCCGCTCCACCTTCACGCCGGGGGTGCTCGGCGACGTCGGCGGGTTCGGCGGGCTCTTCCTGCCGGACTTCTCGAAGTACCGCGAGCCGGTCCTCGTGGCCTCGACCGACGGCGTCGGAACCAAGCTCAAGGTCGCCATCGAGATGGGCCGCCACGACACCTGCGGCGCGGATCTCGTCAACCACTGCGTCAACGACATTCTCGTGCAGGGGGCTCGGCCGCTCTTCTTCCTCGACTACATCGCGACCGGAAGGGTCGAGCCGCGCGTGATCGAAGATGTGATCGTCGGCATCTCGCGGGCCTGCCGCGAAAACCAGACGGCACTTCTCGGCGGCGAGACGGCGGAGATGCCGGGCTTCTACGCGACGGGGGAGTACGACGTCGCGGGGACGATCGTGGGCGTGGTCGAGCGCTCCAGGATCCTCGACGGCTCCCGCATTGCGGCCGGCGACCTGGCCCTGGGCCTCCCGTCGGTGGGGCTCCAGACCAACGGTTACACGCTGGCGCGAAAAGTCTTTTTCGAAACGATGGGCAAGAAACCGCAGGACGCGCTGCCGGAGCTGGATGGGCGGGCGATCGCAGACGCGCTGCTCGCGCCGCACCTGTCGTACGGAAAGGCGATGGAACCGCTGCTCGAGGCGGACCTCGTGCACGGCATGGCCCACCTGACGGGCGGCGGCTTCTACGACAACATCCCGCGCGTGCTCCCCGACGGGCTCGACGTGGTCGTCAAGTCCGGCGCGTGGCCGGTCCTGCCGGTCTTCGAGGTCATCGAGCGCGAGGGCGGCGTCTCGTTCGAGGAGATGCACCGCGTCTTCAACATGGGCATCGGTATGGTCGTCTTCGTCGCGCCCGCGGACATGGCGCGCGTGTCCCAGATCTGGAAGGACGCCGGCCAGCGCTGGTTCGCGATCGGCAACGTCAAGGGCGGCGGCAGCCGGAAAGTCGTGGTCGAGCCCGCTCCCTCGCGATGACCGCCCGGCCTCCGGTAAATCCGAAATCCGAAATCCGAAATCCGAAATCCCGTCTCGCCATCCTTCTCTCCGGCCGGGGCTCGAACTTCGTCTCCATCGCCGACGCCGTCGACAGGGGCGGCATTCCGCACGCCGAGATCGTGGCCGTACTCTCGGACGTCCCGGAGGCGCGCGGCCTCGCGCTCGCCCGGGAGCGGGGCCTTCCCGCCGCGGCCGTGGACCGGGCGAAGTACCCCGGAAAGAGGGAGCACGAGGACGAAATCCTCCGAAGGCTCGCACAGGCGCGGCCGGACCTGGTCTGCCTGGCCGGTTACATGCGGCTTCTTTCGCCCGAGTTCGTCGCCCGGTGGCGCGGCCGGATCCTGAACATCCATCCGGCCCTCCTGCCGGCCTACCCGGGCCTCCACGTCCAACGCCGGGCGCTCGTGGCCGGCGAGACCGAGGCGGGCTGTACCGTCCACTTCGTCGACGAGGGGACCGACACGGGCCCGATCGTGCTCCAGCGGCGCGTCCCGATCCTGGCGGGGGACACCGAGGACACCCTTTCGGCGCGGATCCTCGCCGAGGAGCACCGGGCGTATCCGGAGGCGATCGCGAAGGTCCTCGCGGGGCTCTCCGGCCGCTAGCGGCTTGCACCGTTCTCTGTGCATCGGACCATCGAGGAAGCCCCGATTTCATTGGTCTTTCCCGAATTTCCCGAAATCGCTTGACAGGGAGTTGGGGCGGCCCTATATTCCCGTTCCCCGCAAGGGTTGGTTCTTTCCAATGGTCTCCGTCCGGCGAGAGCCGTCCGCCCCGAAGGCGGAGTCTCGAGCCGCTTTTCATTGACGGAGCCAAGCGAGATTCGCTAGACTGGAAGGTCCGTCGCAAGGCGGATGTTCTTTTGGTTTCGCGCCGGGAGTACGGCGCGGTTCCGGGGCGTCGAAAGAGGTCCGGGACGCGGTTCCTTGAAAACTGAGTAGAGCGTGCCAGACGTCATTTTTCCTGCTTTTTTGTAAAAAGCAGAGTTTTGGTTTCCAACCTCGGGTACGGGAGCCTCACGGTTCCCCGAGACCGAGGAAAAAAATCAGGACGAACTCTTTATCGATCGGCGGCAACGCCGTGAGAACGCTTTTAAGTGGAGAGTTTGATCCTGGCTCAGAATGAACGCTGGCGGCGTGCTTAACACATGCAAGTCGAGCGAGGCCTGGGGGGCAACTCCCAGAGTCGAGCGGCGGACGGGTGAGTAACACGTGGGTAACCTGCCCGGAAGTGGGGAATACCTCGGAGAAATTCGAGCTAATACCGCATGACATCTTCGGGACGAAAGTCCTGACGATCAAAGCGGGGTCGCAAGATCTCGCGCTACCGGATGGGCCCGCGCCCGATTAGCTAGTTGGTGAGGTAACGGCTCACCAAGGCTTCGATCGGTAACCGGCCTGAGAGGGCGATCGGTCACACCGGAACTGAGACACGGTCCGGACTCCTACGGGAGGCAGCAGTGGGGAATCTTGCGCAATGGGCGAAAGCCTGACGCAGCAACGCCGCGTGGAGGATGAAGGCCCTTGGGTTGTAAACTCCTGTCGGCTGGGAAGAAATCGTTCGCGGCTCATACCCGCGGACGTTGACTGTACCAGCAAAGGAAGCCCCGGCTAACTCTGTGCCAGCAGCCGCGGTAATACAGAGGGGGCTAGCGTTATTCGGAATTATTGGGCGTAAAGGGCGCGTAGGCGGCCATGCGTGTCTTCCGTGAAATCCCTCGGCTTAACTGAGGACGTGCGGAAGAAACTGCAAGGCTCGAGTCCGGGAGAGGGGGGTGGAATTCCCAGTGTAGCGGTGAAATGCGTAGATATTGGGAGGAACACCGGTGGCGAAGGCGGCCCCCTGGACCGGTACTGACGCTGAGGCGCGAAAGCGTGGGTAGCAAACGGGATTAGATACCCCGGTAGTCCACGCCGTAAACGATGGGCACTTGGTGTCGCGGGTATCGACCCCTGCGGTGCCGAAGCTAACGCATTAAGTGCCCCGCCTGGGGAGTACGGTCGCAAGGCTGAAACTCAAAGGAATTGACGGGGGCCCGCACAAGCGGTGGAGCATGTGGTTCAATTCGAAGCAACGCGAAGAACCTTACCTGGGTTTGAAGATCAGTTGACCGGGGGCGAAATCTCCCTTTCCCGCAAGGGACAATTGGTTAGGTGCTGCATGGCTGTCGTCAGCTCGTGTCGTGAGATGTTGGGTTAAGTCCCGCAACGAGCGCAACCCCTGCTGCTAGTTGCCAACGGTTCGGCCGGGCACTCTAGTGGGACTGCCGGTGATAAACCGGAGGAAGGTGGGGATGACGTCAAGTCCTCATGGCCTTTATGTCCAGGGCTACACACGTGCTACAATGGCCGGTACAAAGCGTCGCGAAAACGCAAGTTCGAGCAAATCGCAAAAAACCGGTCTCAGTTCGGATTGGGGTCTGCAACTCGACCCCATGAAGCTGGAATCGCTAGTAATCGCGGATCAGCACGCCGCGGTGAATACGTTCCCGGGCCTTGTACACACCGCCCGTCACATCACGAAAGTCGGCTGTACCAGAAGTCGGTGTTCTAACCCGCAAGGGACGAAGCCGCCTAAGGTATGGTCGGTAATTGGGGTGAAGTCGTAACAAGGTAGCTGTAGGAGAACCTGTGGCTGGATCACCTCCTTTCTAGAGCCTCTCTCGGCTCCTTCTTCTCCGGAAGAGAGCTCGAGACACTCGATGGTCGATACGTCAGCTCGCCTCTACTCAGTTTTGAAGGTACCCGTCCTGGGGTCTGTGGACCTCCGGGTCGTGTTCTTTGAAGTCATCACAAGCTGCAACCACTTGGGCAGGGACCTGGCGGTCCCCGCAACCCCAGCGCTGGGCCTATAGCTCAGTTGGTTTAGAGCACACGCCTGATAAGCGTGAGGTCGGTAGTTCGAATCTACCTAGGCCCACCATCTTCAGAAACGAACCACCCTCACGTGGGGCTGTAGCTCAGCTGGGAGAGCGGCGGCTTTGCAAGCCGTAGGTCGCCGGTTCGATTCCGGTCAGCTCCACCAATTTCCGTGATGACTTTCGGGGTCCGTGCAGCGCGGATGAGACAGCTCCTCCATCAGAGAGGGGCTTTTTGATCCGCGGTGATCACGATCTTTGACAAGAGAGTCGGGTAATAGAAAACGATTCGCGTCTTAGGTATTTTATGGTCAAGCTACTAAGGGCGTGAGGGTGGATGCCTTGGCGCAGAGAAGCGATGAAGGACGTGGCAAGCTGCGATAAGCCTCGGGGAGCCGTCAAACAGGCTTTGATCCGGGGATTTCCGAATGGGGAAACCCCTCTGGAGGCAAGTCCAGAGATCCCCTGCTGAATTCATAGGCAGGGAGAAGCGAACCCGGGGAACTGAAACATCTCAGTACCCGGAGGAAAAGAAAGCAAACGCGATTCCGTCAGTAGCGGCGAGCGAAAGCGGAATAGCCCAAACCTCGAGGACTTCGTCTCGGTGGGGTTGTGGGCCGGTAGCGCTAGCCAGAAGTCACCAAGAACCCGTTAGCGAAGCGTCACTGGAAAGTGCCGCCACAGAGGGTGACAGCCCCGTAGGCGAAAGACGAAGGTCCTTCCGATTCCGTTCCCGAGTACCACGGGGCACGTGAAACCTTGTGGAATCCGCGGTGGACCATCACCCAAGGCTAAATACTCTCTGCGACCGATAGTGAACCAGTACGCGCGAGGGAAAGATGAAAAGAACCCCTATGAGGGGAGTGAAATAGTACCTGAAACCGTCACACTACAAGCAGTGGAGCCACCATGTCCGCAAGACGGTGGTACCGCGTGCCTTTTGCATAATGAGCCGGCGAGTTAATGTCTGCGGCAAGGCGAAGCAACGTGCGGAGCCGGAGCGAAAGCGAGTCTGAATAGGGCGATTCAGTCGCTGGGCATTAGACGCGAAACCGGGTGATCTACCCATGGCCAGGGTGAAGCGGCGGTAACACGCCGTGGAGGCCCGAAGCCGTGAACGTTGAAAAGTTACTGGCATGAGCTGTGGGGAGGAGTAAAAGTCTAATCAAACTGGGAGATATCTCGTTCTCTCCGAAATAGCTTTAGGGGTAGCCTCGCATCACTTACGACGGGGTAGAGCTACTGGATGGGGATGGGGGCCTACCCGGCTACCCCCTCCAACCAAACTCCGAATACCGTCGATCACAGTGCGGGAGCCCAGACAGTGGGGGATAAGCTTC
>CAVQCH010000003.1:0-658520 GCA_963710945.1 uncultured Acidobacteriota bacterium | reverse complement strand
CGCTCACCGCATTCGATCTGACGTCGGGACATTGGAAGCGCACGCAGGATCGCTGGGGCAACCAGATCGTAGGGACTTACAGCGGCGGGAGCCTCACTGCTATAGCCGACAGTGAAGGGCGACAGATAAGCCTCTCGTACACCTCGAGTCAGGTGACGATCACGCTTCCCGGTGGACCTGTCTGGAAGCTTGCCCTGAGCGGTGGGCTGCTTACGGGTGTCTTCGATGCGCTGCATACCGGTAGCACGCCGTGGCGATCCTTCACCTACCTTGCGGACCATTCGACCCCGCCGGGCAACCTGGTTGCTCTCGACGATGAACGATGACGCATCGATGATCCTAGACCAACATACCTACGACATTCTCGACCGTGGCATCAGCGGGTCCGCTCAGGGAGGAAAGAGCAACGTCACGATCCAGTACGACTACCCCAATCCAGGTCAGCGCCAGGTCACGCACTCGATCGACAGCACGACGAGTCAGGTCGCCACTTTCACCATGGCGTATGAGATGGGCCGTTGGCTCCCGACGGTAATTCAAGGGACGTGCGCAACGTGTGCGGGCTCTGCTGACCAGACCAGCTACACGTACGATCACTTCAACAATCAGCCTCTCCAGAAACTCGTTGGCACGGGAACTGAGCAGGTCGAGACCGACTACGCCTATGACCCCAACGCGCTGGTTCTTTCGAAGGTGGAAGCGGTTGGCCGACCCGAGGAACGGGCGACAACGTACACCTACGCTCAAGGAATCCCGGCTGGCTTCGCGGCGCCTTGGCCTCGGTTTCTCACCTCTGTGTCGGAGCCCTCGGTTGTAACGGGTGCGTGCTGCCGAACAACGATGTACGAGTGGTCGACGTCAGGCTCCTGTCTCGGCCAGGCCGCCGAAGGGTGTCTCGAGGTGACGGAGACTGGCCGCCTCACGAACGGCGTGATCAGCGAACACGTCACGGACACGTTCTTCGACGGAAAGCACCGAGCCGTGCGTTTCACGGGCCCTAACGCCGGGCAAGCGACCGACACGGCCTATTACGCCGACGCGGCCACGAATAACGGCGGCCGACTCATGTCCACGACGGCCCACCCGACGACGTCTTCCTCGCTGACCACGACGTACGACAACTACGACTTGTTTGGAACAGCCAGAAAGAGCGTTGACCCCAATGGGGTGGAAACGGATACCACGACCGATTCCCGAGGCCGGATCACGACAATGACGTCGTTGCACGTCACGGGCGATTCGTCCGAGGCGACTGACTACACAACTACCTACACCTTCGACACACGTGACCGTCTCACCGATGTGTTGATGCCTCGGGCCAACAAGGCTCACTACGTCTACGAGGACGGCACGAATCGTCTCACCGACACGATTCGGGTGGATTCAGCGAGCCTCCAGCAGGAGCGCCTCCATCTCACGCTGAATCTCATTGGGGGACAGATCGACCAACAGGCGCAAGAGCTGCGGAACGCCCGCAAGCTCCTGCGCATCGTGGACGACGCAGCGGACCGAGCTCATTCCTTCGACTCAAACAACCGTCTACACACAATCACGCACGCGGGCGGGACGACCGTCACCTATGCGTACGACTCTCGAGGCAATGTGCAATCGGTCCAGGATGAAAGGCACCCGAGCCCAAACACAATCTATGCGTACGACGGTCTCAATCGTCTGACGGGGACGACGCAGAAGCAGACGATTGTGCCCGGAGCCGATGTCGTCACTGCCTATGCCTACGACGATCAGGACAATCTGACGAGAGTCACGGATCCGAACGCCAACGTGACTACGTATCAATACAACGACTTCCGGCAAATGGAGGTTCAGAACAGTCCTGTGTCGGGTCGAAGCACCTACGGTTACGATCCGGCCGGCGACCTTCTGAATCTCACGGACGGGAACGGCGCGCTAACGACGCGGACCTACGACGGCGTGCTGCGTCCTTTGACGATGACCTCGCAGTTGGCGGGTAAGACGACTGAGACGACCGCATGGACCTACGACCAGCCGGGTACCTCGAAATACGGTTTCGGCCGTCTGACGACGATGGCGGACTCGGCTGGCACGACCCAGTACAGCTACGAGAGGCGGGGGATGCTCAAGCTCGAGAATCTGACCTTCCCGGCGAGCTTCCGTCGTCGGCGTACTCCACCTCCTACGGCTACGATCCAAATGGGAATCGCCGAACGATCACGTATCCGTCCGGCAACGCCGTGACGTATGCCTTCGACTTCGCGGACCGGCCGGCGAGCGCTCGAAGCTCGTCGACCGTCTACGTGTCGTCGGCGACCTACCTGCCATTCGGCCCGTTGAAGGACGTCACCTATGGCAATGGCACGAGCCGTTCTGCGACGTTCGACCAGCGGTATCAGCCTCAGGAATTGAAGCTCTTGAAGGGGGCGACGTCTCTCGCGGATCACACGTACCAGTTCGACGGCGGTGGAAACGTGCTCCAGCTTCATGACGCCCTCTCTGCGAACTACAACCGCGACTTCGGCTACGACGATCTCAACCGGCTCACCACCGCGAATTCGGGCACGTCGCTCTGGGGCATGGGGTCCTATACGTACGATGCCATGGGGAACATGAAGACTCTCACCCTGGGGGGTGCGTCCCGAGCCGCGCAGTTCAGCTATGTCGGCACGACGCCGAAGCTCGCGTCGGTCCGGGAGGCCTCGACGCGCAGCGTGAGCTATGACGCTGGCGGCAATGAAACCGCGGTTGGCACGTCGGCGTTCGTGTACTCCGCGCGAAACCTTCTCGTCGACGGCGATGGAAACTCGTACGTGTACGACGGCCGCGGCCTGAGGCGCATCGTCAACATGGGCAGCGGGATCCCGCTTCTCTCGCTGACCGTGTCGCCCTCGAGCGTCGTGGCTGGCACGTCGGCGAGCGGCACGGTGGCGCTCTCGGTCAAGGCTCCCGTCGGCGGCGCGTCGGTGTCTCTCACGTCTTCCGACACCTCGGCGGCGACCGTGCCGTCCACCGTGACGGTTGCGGCGGACTTCTCGGCGGTCGGCTTCACGGTGACCACCTTGCCCGTGAGCTCCGTGAAGACGGTCACGATCACGGCGTCTTTCGCGGGGACGACGAAGACGGCGACGTTGACGGTGACTCCGTCGATCGCAGTGACCGGTCTGACGTTGTCGCCGACGAGCGTCGTCGGTGGCAACAATTCGGTGGGAACCGTGACGTTGAATGCACCGTCTCAGGCCACCACGGTCACTCTCACGAGCGCGAACACGAACGCAGCCACGGTGCCGGCGTCGATCGTCGTCCCCTACGGGAGGACATCGACGACGTTTGCCGTCACGACCCTTGGGGTCGCCGCGACGACGACCTCGTCCATTACGGCGTCCACTTCGTCGGGTTCCAGGGCGAGTACGCTGACGGTAACCCCGGCCTCGTTGAACGGCATGTCGTTGAATCCCACCAGTATTCCGGCGGGGACCGCCTCGACGGGCACTCTGACCTTCAATGGGCAGACGCCGCCTGCAGGCGCTAACGTCTCTCTCAGCAGCACCGTCGCGTCGATCGCGACGGTGCCTACGTCGACCACGGTGCCCGGTGGTGCGACCTCGGGCACGTTCCTGGCGACCGGCGTGACGGCTGGCTCGTCGCAGATCAAGGCGACTTATGGGGCGAGCAACTACACGCAGAACCTGACCGTGACACCCCCAGTCATTGCATCGATTACCCTCTCGCCGGCAGGGTTGAACGCGGGAGGCAGCTCCTCGGGTTACGTCACGCTGACCGCGCCGGTGTCCTCGATCGCGACCGTCAGCCTGAGCAGCAGTTCCGCCTACGCGACGCTGAGTGCGTCGAGCGTAACCGTCGATGCTGGCCAGTCTGTTTCGCACGTATTCACGGTCTCTACCAGCAGCTCAGCTCCCCCGACCACCGCGATCATTACCGGCACCTATCCGAGCGGGATCTCGAAGACCGCCACGCTCCAGATCCTCAACGACGGGTCGTCGACGATCTACACGAATCAGACTCCCTCCTCAACAGGCACCGGCGCTTCCGAGCGGGGCACCAGTTTCCATTCGTCTCAATCCGGGTACATCACGGCGCTAAGGTTCTACAAGAGCGATACCGCCACCAGCCACACGATGCGGCTCTGGGGGACCGATCCGCTGGCTCCGGCGCTCGCGATAGTGACCATCTCAAGCGAGACTTCCAGTGGCTGGCAGGAGGCAGACCTTCCGGTCTCGGTCCCGATTACGGCGGGAACCGTGTACCGGGTCTCCTACAGCGCCGGGTCAGTGTACGCGAAGACGACCAATGGACTCAGCCCGGCGATCGTCCATGGCCCCCTGACGACGAACAACGGTGTCAACGGCACCTCGGGTCAGTTCCCCAGCACCACGTCATTGGACAGCTTCTTCGCGGACGCCCGATTCTCGGTGGCTCCGCTCAGCGGTGTCGGGCTGTTGGGCAACTATTACGCGAACACGGACTTGACCAGCCCCCAGTTCTGTCGCGTGGATCCGAGAGTGGACTTCAACTGGGCCACGGGATATCCCTTCTCGCCGCCACCGGCGAACCCTGACGACACGTTTTCGGTACGGTGGTCGGGGAAAGTCCAACCTCAGTTCAGTGAGACCTATACGTTTTACACCCTTACCGACGACGGAGTAAGACTATGGGTAAACAACCAGTTGCTCATCGATAAGTGGGTACAGCAGGTTCCCACGGAATGGAGCGGACAAATCGCTCTTGTCGAAGGCGGCCAATACGACATCAAGCTGGAGTTCTTCGACGGCGGAAGCAACGCGGATGCGCACCTCTTGTGGCAGAGCCTCAGCCGCTCGAAGGAGGTCGTTCCGTCGACGAGACTGTTGCCTGCGAACGGCATCAGCGTCGCGCTGACGAGCCCCTCTGCGGGCTCCGGCTTCCCGGCAGGAGGGACCGTTTCGCTCGCCGCGACCGCGACGGCAGGCCTCGGTATTGCGAAGGTGCAGTACTTCTACGGCGGAACGACTTCCATCGGCGAGTCGAGTGGACCGAGCCCCTACGCCTTCAGCTGGACGAACGTTCCCGCGGGCACGTATTCCATTACGGCGGTCGCAACCGATACCGCGGGGTGCTCGGTGACCTCGACTCCCGTCACGATCAACGTCGTCCCGCTGGCGGTTTCTTCGGTGACGCTGAATCCCGTCTACGCGAGCGCCGGCCAGACCGTGACGGCCACGGTCACGATGAATGTGGCGCCGCAGGCAACGACCACGGTCTCGCTGGCGAACCCGAACACAGCATTGATGTCCATGCCCTCCACGACGACCGTCAATGCATCCTCACTGACGGGAACCTTCCCCGTGACCGTCCTGGGGAACGTGCCTGGTTACACCCCTTACGGGACCACGATTGCCGCGTCCGTGACCGGAAGCACCGCGACGGCGACTCTCAAACTCGAACCCCGTCTCCTCGACCTTCGACTCTGGGGCCTCGCGGCGTTCGGTCCCGGCTACGCAAACGGAATGGTGACTCTGACTGGAGGGACGGCCGACCGGCCCATTGCCGTGTCCCTCACATCCTCCAATACCAATGTGGCGACCGTGCCGTCGACGGTGACCGTCCCCGCGTCTAACCAGTGGGGGTCGTTCCTGGTCACGACGAAGAGCGTGACGCAATCGACGACCGTAACGATCTCCGCCACCCTCGGGACGGTGACGAAGACGTTCAACCTCGTGGTCAACCCGGGAGGTCCCTACGGACAGGATGTGTCCGTCGATGCTGCGTCGTTTGTCGGTGGCGATGACGTGGTCATTACCGCCAATCGAGTCTCGCCCATTTCGACGTGGGGGAGCGAATGGTTCTGGGTGACAGGCGGTGGGGGTGGTGTTCAAACTGGTCTCTACGTCATCAACATTCCGGGTCTGTACACCTACTGGACATTGAATCTGCCTACCCAGGCTGTGACGTCACCGCAGACCGTAACGATCAGTCCGTTCGACTTCGGCTGCTGCAATATCCAATTCACACTTCTACCCGCTGCGACGGTCGTTGCGGGAAGCGGGTTGAGCGTATCCCCACCATCGATCAGCTGTCCGAACGTGACGCTAGGAACCGTTTCGTTGAGTGCGCCAGCCGATGCCGCTTTCAACTTCGGCGGTCTGAATTTGAGCGCCTCCGGCTCGCATGCGTCGACGGGTCCGCCTCAGTTCGCGAATCTTTCCACCGCGGCGAACTTCTACGTCTCCTGCCTCAGTCCCGTGGACGCTCCGGAGACGGTGACGGTCACGGCCCAGGCAAGCGGGCCGGCCGTTACGACGACTTTTCAACTGGTACCTCAGACCGCGGAGCTGCGACTGCTCAGAGATTCCGACGTACGGGCATCCCTCGATCTCGACGGCGACCAGACGAAGGCTGCCCCGGAGCCGGCATCGTTCCACCTGGCCTCCCTCAATCCCGATACGTTTTGGCCGCTGGGAAGAGTGGAGTGGCGCGACTCAGCGAGCGCCGATGACGCCGAGTCCGTGGTTCCAGAGACGTTGAACGCCGCGGAGTTACGTCCGAAGACTGCTGCGCCGAGCGGCCAGAGATACTTTATCTACACGCCGGAAATGAATTTGTTGGCCGAGACGGAGCTCGAAAGTGGCCCGCTGACGCACCTGCCCATCGTCACCTATGAGTACATCTGGTTCGCCGGCATTCCGGTCGCCCAGGTCGACAACGGAACGACCACGCATTGGACCTTCACCGATCATCTTGGTACGCCGATCATTCAGACCGACTCGACTGGGACGATGTACTGGCAGGCGGAGTACGAGCCGTACGGCAAGGTGTGGGCGCTACGGACGGCCGATCAGCACCAACCATTGCGGCTACCTGGGCAGGAGGCGGAGCAGCTGAATCTGGGCGCCAATGGTGCAACGGAGCGATTTTACAACGTGTTTCGCTGGTATCGCTACGGTTGGGGGAGGTACAGCCAAGCGGATCCGATCGCGCTCGAGGGTGGGATTAATCTATTTGCCTATGTAAATGAGAACCCGGTGATTCTCATAGACCCTGAGGGCCTCGACGTCCGGGTCTGCTGTAGGCCGCTCGACTCTCGGCTTCTGAGCGGTTACAACCACTGCTATGTCGAGTCAAACGCGGGCGGTAAGCGGACGGTGTTTGGCCTGCACATTCAAGACCGAAAGGGTGTCCCGCGATTCAACGATCGGTCTGATACGGGTGGCACGTGTACCCCATGGCGTCCTGACCCCTGTGAGAAACTGGATCAGTGCTTAACGGATGGCACAAGGCGATATCCGATCGAGCGGTATAGCTATGTTCGAGCGCCGCTCGGAATCCTTAGTGGACGAAATAGCAATACTTTCGCAAAGTGTTTGTCGGCCAAGTGTCGGATTTTTGTTGACATGCGTGTTTGGTCTGATGCGCCCGGCTGGGGGCAACCGTGCCCGGGCAGCTTCTAGATGAATCGGGGCACTCCCCGGCCGAGCCAATGGCAGTCCGCCGCCGTGATCGGCTCGGTGTCACTCATGGTGGTGGCTTTCGCTCCGTTTCTTGTTTGGGCGATCTGTGTGTCCCTCTCGGGTTCGCTTGGTGAACGAAGCGGAGAGATCGGGACCTTGTACGCGCTGTATTTGTTGCCACGGGTTTGTCTACTCGGTGCCGGCGCATTCATCTCGATGGCAGCAGGGTATTCTTGGGTCGGTACAGGGGCAATGCGTTGCCACGCGGTATCCGGCGCACTACTGGGCGCCCTGGAAGCGGTTGCCATGTATGGCTGGATCGAATTGGTTGCGCCGAAATTGAAGCCAGCGTTGGTGCCGGGTCCAATGGAGTCCGTGGGCTGGCTACTCTCAGGTGGTTGTGGAGGGGCCATAGCCGTCGCGGCCTGCGTCGTTGGTCGAAACAGACATGTCGGTGGGTGAGGGTGCAGGGTCATTAGACGTCACTCTAGGTGTCAACGTCCGAAGGTGTGGGTCGGCCCCGAGGAAGCGTTTTAGGGGCGCGCGAGCAGTGGAAGGATCTGCGAAGACTGACCGTTTGTGCGAGTATGGCGAGGCCGTGGCGGCCGGAAGCTGCCAACGTTCGCGACGAGGTCGCGCGAAAGTCGGGCGGAAACCAGCCGACAGGGGGCGACTCCAGCCGAAATGAGAACTCTCGGAAGTCGCTTGTTGTCGGCTCTTTCCGCTTTCAGTAGACGATTGGCGGCCCCTCATAACCCAAAGGTCGAGGGTTCAAATCCCTCCCCCGCAACCAAGTGAGTGACCGGCCGGGGGAGACCCCGGCCGTTTTGTTTCTCGAGTGCGAAAATCTGGGAAGGACTTGAACTTCCGAGCGCGGCGCGAAACGACGCGGAGGTTCGTCGCCCCGAACGCGGCGAAGCCGCGGGGACGGGGCGCAAACGCCGGCCGTCAGGCCGCAGGTGGGGCGATTCATAGCTGAACGACTCCCATCGAGGTGACTCCTGAAGGCGAGAGGGTCGAAGTGTCAACAAACGCCTTTTGCGCAGAACGGACAGCGTCTCCGGGAACCCGTCTCGCCCTACGAGATCCTTGCGCATGGGACTCACCTGCGATGCTTCCGTGGCCTTAGGGAACGACGCATCACAACGCCAGGTTCATGAGAGTCATAGTGGATGCAGCGCGGAGGAGGAGGCACACGGCGCTCCCACGAAACCGGGTGGCCAACGCTGCAAGAGTAGCCGAAGGTTCCAGTTTGTGTGAATGTGTGAGAGAAGGTGAACGGTCCCTGATGCTGTCCCGAATCCCACTCGCCGGTGTCCGAGGTGGTTGAGTGCAGGCCGCTGACCCAGCTCCAGGTAATCGTGTCTCCAACGTGAATATTGATTGAATTTGGGGCAACCACGCATTGAGCGAAAGTGCCCTGGAGGCATCCGCCGGGATAGCACAACACTTCTGCGAGCAAAGTCTGAGGCCCAGGTGTCAAGGTTGGAGTCAGTGTCAGCCTGGGCGTGGCCGTGTACCTTGGCGTTGGGCGGAGCGTCGGCGTGGGAATTGGTGTTGGAGTTTCAGTCGGAGCAAAGGTGGGAGTCGGTGTCGGACAGAATGCGAACGCCGCCGTGTCGAGGATGCAGGCAAAGGCGACGCCAGGAGTCTCACCGCCGGGCGTGTTCCCGTAGGTGTTCACTTCACCGGTGAAGATGTCCGTTACCTTCAGTTGTACGCCGACCGTAGTCATCCCGGCCGCAAAGAACCATTGGCCCCTACCGAGTCCGCAGGCATCCAGGGCTTTGACGACAAGCTCGACGTTGGAGGGATCGAAGAACCAGAAGTATCCAGACTCGGACGTTAGGTTCGTTGCGTGGCCGACTCCGTTACTCCCTGAAGTTGTCTGCCAGGTTGCCTCAACTTGGAACCTCCCGCTCAAGCAGAGGACCGTGTCGCTTGGGACGCAACCCGCGTTCGAGTCGATTAGTGCCCTCGTCGTGGTCTCTTTCGGTGCGACAGCGGACGTTCGCGGCAGGTTCCTCAGGATTGCCGATGACCGACTCCGCGCCCGCCAGGCATGCCGCGAAGGTCGTTGTGTCTGCGACGGTCTGGAAGGGCATTCCCTGGGGACTGGAATAAGTCTTGCTCAGGTTTGTCGCCATATCGGCAACGGTTATCGCAACGGCGAGGTTGGTCAGGCCGGCGGAGAAGATCCAGTAGCGGCCGTTTACGCCGCAGCCGTTCAGAGCTTTAACCGTGACCTCGACGTTATTGGGATCGAGGAACCAGAAGTAGCCGGAGTCTGCCGTGAGCGACACGGCGTGGGCCGGGCCGGACTCACCATCCGGCTTCGTCCATGTCGCCTCGACCAGGAACCGACCCTCGCCCAAGCACAATGCCGTGTCCGTCGAACAGTCGGTCGACGCCGCAAGCATCGCCGCGGGCGCTTGGTTTCCCCCGCTCGTCTGCGTCAAATGAGCAGCGTGGCGTACGCCGGTCGCCCCTATGGTCGCCGCAGCGACGAGGGTGAGCACAGCCCATCTTCCAGCAGCGTCAACCCGAGTGAGTTCGCGCATTTCACGTTCTCCAAGGGCCAGCTTGGGTCCGCCGATTCAGGGCAGGTGTCCTCACGGCTTTCGTCCCCACGCTGGAGTGACGCAGCCGTGATCCGGGCAACCGCCGACGGTGATGCCCGTCGCGATTCGCTTAATGTCCGAGCCGTCGATCTTCATCGTGAAGACGTCCAGGCTCCCGTCCGAGCTCATGCGGTCGCTCGCGAACACGATGTGGCTTCCGTCGGGCGAGAGGTTCGGGGACACGTCGTGCGAGTCGCCGGCGGGCTGCGTCAGTTGGACGATGTTGGTGCCGTCGAGGTTCATCTTGAAGAGGGCGTTCGGAAGCGGGTTATTGACATGGTTGACGAAGACGACGTGGCCGTGGGAAGGGGCCGTCGGCGCGCCGGCCATGAGCGGCGGCTGCGTCAGACGCACCTGGTGCGTACCGTCGGCGTTCATGATCCAGATGGCGGACACGAAGCCGCCCTGAGGCGAGTCGAACAGGATGTGGCTGCCGTCTTCCGTGTAGCCGGACTGAACGGGTCCGGGGCAGCTGTTCGTGATGCCCCGCTCGTGTGAGCCGTCGGCTCGTATCGTGCTGAGCCCGGTGCTCCCGTCCGCCGCGGTCCGAAGAAACAGGATGTGCGTTCCGTCCGGCGACCAGCGCGGTGCCCAGTCGAACATGCCGTCGTATGTCAGCTGCGTCAGCGCTGTCCCATCGACGTTGATCTTGTAGATCTCCACCGAGCCGTTTCCCAATGAGTCGATGACGCCGTAGCTGAATGTGAGCTGGCGCCCGCTCGGTGAAAAATCGGGCAGCCAGCTTTCGAAGGTGGTCGAGTCGAGACTCGTGATCTGGACCATGTGGGTGCCGTCCGGGTTCATCGTGTAGAGCTGAAAGCTGCCGCTCTGATTTCCCACGATGGCGATCCGGCCGCTCTCCGCCGAGTCGTTGGCGCTGACGCGGCCTGCCGCCAGCAACAGAACGGCGGCCAGCATCGCAGCGCTGAGAGTCGATCTGGAGATGCTCGAGGGGCGCATGGTGCCTCCTTCGTTTGTATTGCAATCAGACACTGCTAACGGGTTCACCCTTCGTCAGCTCGCCGGACCCCAACTTGGGCCGGCGCCGCCGTCCTGGATCGCTTTGAGCTGGCGCCATCGAGCCCGGTTTCGTCTGGATGCCGGACCCGGAGCGGGCGATCCGAGGCGCTTCGGCGAGAATCCTTCGTGGATCAGCGTCAGAGCCCCTTCGCCCTGGCTCACATTTATCACGAAGATCGACGCCTGCCCTGCCGGCGTGTCCCTTTCGAAAGCGATGGCATTTCCCTGTGGTGACCAGGACGGAGCAAAGTCGAGGTACCGAACCGACCCCGTCAGTTGAGTATCGTGCCTCCGTCGTCGGTATCGATCAGCCAGAGGGCGGGGTTCGGGAGACAGGGTGGAGAGTCCGAGTATTGAAACTCGGTCGAGAAGACGATTTCCGCTCCATTGGGAGACCAGTCGGGCTTCACGGCGCCGAGAATCGGGGGCGTGAGACTGCGGATGCTGGACGCGTCCGGGTTCATCAGGTACACCACGTCGGCCAGGCCGCCTCTCGTCAGGCCCGTGAACGCGATGGTCGCGCCGTCGGGCGAGTACACCGGATCGAAATCGCTGACGTCGGCGTCGGGGTCGAATCCGAGGATCTCGGTCAGGTCGGTTCCGTCGGCACGGACTCGGAAGATCCCGCACTGAAAGGTCGCCGGGATGCAGTGCGAGAAGATCACGTGGGTCCCGTCGGGCGAGAAGCTCGGTAGCGTGTCGAAGTAAGCGGGATCATCCAGCAGCAGATGCTGGTTGGTTCCGTCCGCATTCGTGATCCAGAGTTGAACCGAGGAGAAGTCGGGCGGATAGACCACGAACACCAATCGAAGGCCGTCGGGCGACCAAGCCTGGCAACAGGCCACGGAGTCGGGACCGAACGAGGTGATCTGCCGGACATCGCTCCCGTCGGGATTCATCGTGAAGATGTTCCCGGCTTCGCCAAATGAGATGCGACCGTTCCGGCCGGGGAAGGTGGCAGTGGCGGTTCCGCTCGCGCCGATGAGACCGACGAACACGACTAGCCCGACCAGAATGGAATTCGCTCTCTTTGAGCCCATGGCTCCTCCTCTTTGAGCGCTGCCTCACAAGCAGTGTCTTCTCAATGGGTTAAGTCTCGCTCCGACATCGCCTTGCAAACCGTCGCCAAGGGAATGGATTGGAGCGCCATCTTCGGGCGTTCCCACTTCCTACTTCCTAAGAGCGAGAATGACGGGGAAAATTGGACAGTTCGCGATGTTCGCGACTGCAAGTCGGGCCGACTCCGTCAGCATGGTCGAAGCCGTAGACAGAGGCGCGGTGACGCCGGCCTCGCCGGGCGAGGTGACCCGGCTGTTGCACGCCTGGCGGCAAGGGGACGGGAAGGCTCTCGAAGACCTGATCCCGCTCGTCTACGGGGAGCTGCATCGAATCGCCGAACGCTGCATGCGGAGAGAGCGGCCCGGGCACACGCTTCAGCCGACAGCTGTCGTCAACGAAGCGTACCTGAGGTTGACGGGCGGTCCGGCCGTCGCCTGGCAGAATCGGGCGCATTTTTTTGCCGTGGCCGCCCGGTCGATGAGACGAGTCCTCGTGGACCACGCCCGCAGCAGGGAGTCGAGGAAACGCGGCGGCAAGGGGGCGCGGCATCTGCTCGACACCGGAGTGCTGGCACAGCCGCGGCCGGTCGAGTTGCTCGTTCTGGATGAATCGCTGGAGAGGCTGACGGCACTCGATGAGGTGCAGGGTCGGATCGTGGAGCTTCGGTTCTTCGGCGGCCTGACCGAGGAAGAGACGGCGGAGGTGATGGGCGTCTCTCCGAAAACCGTGCACCGCAAATGGCTCCTGGCGAAGGCATATCTCCATCGAGAGCTGGAGGACGCGTCACGATGACCCCGGATCGCTGGAGGAGGGTGCAGGAGATCTTTACGGCGGCGACGGAGAGCGAGCCGGAGTCGTGGCAGGCCTTCCTGGAGGAAGCCTGCCGGGACGATCCGGCGCTGAGGAAGGAGGTCGAGTCGCTGATCCGATCCTTGGAGAGGGCCTCGACGGGCTTTCTGGAGTCGCCCGTGGCTGGTGTCCTCCCGAAACTCGTGGAGGAACCGAGTCTTGCGCCCCGCGCTCTGGAAGCGGGCAGGCGTCTCGGATCCTACGAGATTCTCGCGCCCATCGGAGCCGGTGGAATGGGTGAAGTCTACCGGGCACGGGATCTGAAGCTCGACCGCGACGTCGCCATGAAGGTTCTCCCGGAGGATGTGGCCGCCGACCCGGCCGCGCGGGCGCGTTTCGAGCGGGAAGCCAAGATCGTCGCCGAGATCTCGCATCCGAACATCCTGTCGATCTTCGACTTCGGCACGCAGGACGGCATGGCCTTCGCAGTCACTGAGCTTCTCGAGGGCGAGACGATGCGCTCGAGGCTCGAGCGAGGCCCCCTCACGCAAGAGCAGGTTTTGAGCTGCGCCCTGCAGATCGCCCGCGGCCTCTCAGCGGCGCATGAGAGGGGCATCGTGCACCGGGACCTGAAGCCCGAGAACGTTTTCGTCACCGCGGACGAGCACGTGAAGATCCTCGATTTCGGGCTGTCGAAGCACGTCGACGACGCCGCTCGGGAAGTGGAGGCGGGTGTTCCTGCCGCCTTCGGACTCACCGGGGCCGGCCGGGTGATGGGAACCGTGGGCTACATGTCGCCGGAGCAGGCGAGCGGAGCTCCCGTCGACGCCCGTTCGGACATCTTTTCGTTCGGCGCGATCCTCTACGAGATGTTGAGCGGACGACGAGCGTTTCGGCGCGATACGCCGGCCGAGACGATTTCCGCGATCCTGGAGGAAGAGCCCCGAGAACTCGGGAGGTCCGGGCACCACATCCCCGAAGCCCTGGATCGGATGGTCCGATGTTGCCTCGAAAAGGACCGGGACCGACGGTTCGCGTCGGCCAGGGATGTCGTGCATGCGCTCTCCAGGGCGACCGATGCGACCGCATCCGCCGCCTCGAGTCCGCCGAGGAGGGCCGGCAGGGCGCTTGCGGCGGCATCTCTGATCGGAGCCTTCGTCGTCGTGGGGGTGTTCTCTGTCCGGCATACCCACGGGAGCACGAGCGAGGGGGTCCGGCGACTCGCCGTCCTGCCTTTCCAGAGCCTCGGCGCCCAAGAGGATGGTTACTTCGCCGACGGCGTTTCCAATGCGGTCCGCGGAAAGCTCGCGACTCTCCCGGGCATTCAGGTGATCGCCGGCGGCAGCTCGACGCTCTATAAGAAGGCGACGAAGGTGCCGAGCCAGATTGCCCGTGAGTTGGATGTGAAGTACTTGCTGACGGGGACGGTTCGCTCGCGAAAAGGGCCTGCAGGAGAAAGTATCGTCGAGGTCACTCCCGCGCTTCTCGAGATCGCGGATTCCGGGACGGCCGCCGTGAAATGGCAGCAGCCGTTCGAGGCCCCTCTGACCGATGTCTTTCGGGTGCAATCGGGGATCGCGTCCCAAACCGCCCAGGCCCTCGGCCTGGTACTGGCAGCCCGAGACGAAGAGCGCCTGAAGGAGAAGCCGACCGTCAACCTCGCGGCCTACGACGCCTTCGTGCGCGCCCAGGAAACTTGCCAGAACGTGACGATCAACGAGACCGGAGGACTGAAGCGCTGCCTGGACCTCTACGAACGTGCCGTAGCTCTGGACCCCGACTTTCATGAGGCCTGGGCTGCAATTGCCTGCAATTCAGCTCTTCTCTACGACAAGGGCGTATCGCCTTCTGCAATGTTCGAGCGGGCCGAGCAAGCGGCGGACAGGGCAGAAAAGCTGGCCCCGGGTCGGCCGGATGCCTACTTTGCGCGCGCCACCATGGAGCAGGTGCTTCGCCACGATCTCCAGCGGTCCCTCGATATCTGCGCGGAGGGCCGGCGTCGCTGGCCGACGGACGCCGCGCTTCTGAATCAGACGGCCAATCTGGAGGTCTGCCTGGGTCGCATGGACGATGCGATCGAACACTACCGCCAGGCACGAACGTTCGACCCTCGCCTGAACTCAGGTTTGGGTGAGGCGCTCATGATTACAGGGCGGTACCCTCAGGCCCTCGAGGCTATCGAGCACGCGATGGCGATTTCGCCGCTCAACCTCCAGCTCATTCAGGACAAGATGAACATTCTGCTGGCGCAGGGCAATCTCGCGGCAGCCAGAGGCGTGTTGAAGAAGGCGCCCCCGGAGATTGAGGCCGCGACGCTCGTCGCCTTCATTGCAGCCGAACCGGAAGAATGGGACATGACCTGGGTTCTCGACAGGGAGCAGCGTGACCTGCTGCTTGGCTTGTCGCCGCGCGCGTTCGGTGGCGAACGGGGGCAGTGGGGCCTGTCCATGGCCGGGGCGAGCGCGCTCAATGGCGACGTTGCGAGAACGCGCTCATTTGCGGAGGCCTCGAGGAAAGGCTTCGAAGAGCAACTCGAGAGCCAGCCCGACAACGTCCGACTCCATGCGGCGCTGGGCCTGACGCTGGCCTATCTCGGAGAGAAGCCGGCCGCGGTTCGAGAGGGAGAGCTCGCCACTATCCTGATGCCGGTCAGTCGAGATGCGTGGGAAGGGGTAGTCCTTCTGTCGAATCTCGTTCGAATCTACATTGCCGTGGGTGAGTACGAAAAGGCGATCGACTCGCTGGAACGGCTCCAGAAGCTCCCCGGCCTCTGGTCTCCCGGCTGGCTTCGGATCGACCCCAACTTCGAACCGTTGCGCAACAACCCGAGCTTCCAGAAGCTCATCGCTGGCGCGAGTTAGTCGATCTGTCCACCCGATGGTGGGGCGAAGGTGGAGCGATCTGGCAGGTACAGGAAGCGAAAGCTGACAACTCGAATGCCTGATCGAGTCGCGTTTGACGCTTCTTGTCTACTTGAGGCGTCTTTTGTGGAGCTCTCATAGGTCACTTTGAGCCGGGAGACAACGCCCGGCGTTCATGATGGAAAAATGCCATTTCGGACCAAATGAAGTGTCGCCAATGACCGCCGAAGTACCGGAGCTCGATCTCATCATTGTGGGTGGGGGGCCGGCGGGCATTGCCCTCGCCGCGGAGGCGAAAGCTGCGGGTGTTCTCCCCGAGCGGGTCCTCGTTCTCGAAAAGGCTCCGGAGCACTCCTGGATCATTCGGAAGTACTACCCGGCGGCCAAGCCTGTGCTCGCCAACTACAAGGGAATCGAGGCGAGGTGCGAGGGAGTGCTCTGCATCCCCGACCTGACGCGCGAGGAAACATTGAGTTACCTCGACCGCGCCATCCGGGATTCGGGGGCCCGCGTGCGCTACCGGGAAGAGGTTCACCGGATCGGGGCGGAGTCTGACGGGCCTCTGCGGGTCGAGACGAACACGAGAGTCTGGCGGGCTCGCGTCGTCGTGATCGCCATCGGAATTCTCGGCCGCCCCAACAAGCCGTCGCACCCGATCCCGCCTCACGTCAAGGGCCATGTCCTCTTCGACGTGACCAGCGAGGAAATCCGGAGCAAAGACGTCCTCGTCGTCGGCGGGGGAGATACGGCGACGGAGTACTGTCAGTTTCTGGTTCAGGAAGGCAATCGCGTCACGCTTTCCTACCGTGGTCAGGAACTGACGCGGCCCAATCCCATCAATCGAGAGAGCGTGCTCGAGCTCGAGCGGCGGGAAAGGTTGCGGATCCTTCTGCCCTCCAATGTGGCCCGACTCGAGGGCGCAGGGGGCAGGGCTCGGATTCACTTCCACGAACCGGACCTTCATCCTCTCGAGGTCGATCGGATCGTCTACGCCCTCGGCGGTACGACACCGGAGAACTTCCTCAAATCCGCGGGCATCGCCTTCGACGGCCCGCAGCCGAAGCTGACGGAGTCCTACGCGACAAGTGTGCCCGGGCTCTTTCTCGCTGGCGATCTGACGGCGGGAAGGCGGGGCGGATCCATCATCCTCGCTTTCAACACCGCCGCCGCCGCCATGCGGCAGATCTGCGAGGACTACGGCATCTGCGCCATCGACCGCCGCCCCGGGGGGTAGGAGCCGCCGGCAGGTGCCTCACGGTTCGTCGCGGAACTTTCTCCGCGCGATGCGGACGACCGCCCACACCGCGACGAGCAGGAACGGCAGCGCGAGCGCGAGTGTGGCGTCCAGGTCGAAGTCGAACCCGCGGCTGCGAATTCCCCGGAGTGCGTGCTCGATCAGCGCGAGCGCGTAATACGTGATCACGACGACCGAAAGCCCCTCGACCGCCTGCTGGAGCCTCAGCTGCAGCTTCGCGCGACGATCGACGCTCTCGAGCAGGCGCGCGTTCTGTTCCTCGACGTGGAGCTCGATGCCCGTCCGCAGCAGGTCGGCGGCGCGGGCGATGCGCTCGGACAGGTTGGCCAGGCGTACCAGGAGGCCTCGATAGGTCTCGGCCGCCGGACGAACGCGCCGCATGACGAATCGGCTCAGGCTCAGGACGTGCTCGATCTTGTCCTCTCGGAGATCCGCGAATCGGCTCTCCAGAAGCGAGAAGTAAGCCGACGATGCGGCGAAGCGGTTGGAGACCCGCGCGCGGAGATGCTCGACCTCGGCGGCAAGCTCGAGGAGGGCATCGAGAACGGTTCGTTTCTGCTCGATCGACTGGGCCCGGCGGAGCGCGTCCACTTCGTGAACCATCCGACGCTCGGCCGCGGAAAGCTCGGGCTTCGCGTCCCGCGCGATCGGCAGCGGGAGGAGAGTCAGATGGTAAGCGTCTTCGATCGCGAGAAGCCGCTCTACGGTCCGGCCCAGCTCCTGCGCCGAGACGTCGCGAGTGACGATCGCGATCCTTCCGAACCCGTCCTCGTGAGCGCGATAGCAGGTCCACGCCTCGGCCCGTCCCCCCATGACCCGGCTCCCGTTGACGGTGTGGCCTCCGAAGAGCGCCATGAGCGCCTCCAGAGTGTCGGGCATCTCCGGAGTCGGCCCGATCGCAAGCCGCGTGGCCACGAACGGCGGGGACGTGAAGCGCGCCATCCAGCCCTCCGGCAGCAGTTGCAGCAGGTCGAAACCGAAGGGGCTGAAGGGAGCCTCGAGGTCGTAGAGAAAAAACGTATACGCCACGAATTCGGAGTGATGCTCCCAGGACACGACGAGGCGGCCCGCCCCCGCGACCGTCGCCGCGAAGATGGCGTGGCGCTCCGTCTCGTAGGTCGGCGCGAGACCGAGCTGTGCCAGCTCGCGAAGAGGTCGAGGATCGGCGCTCTCTCCCTCTCGGAGGAGAAAGGAAATCCGAAGCACGTGGGCCGGGCCCGAAAAACGCACATAGGGCCGAGCATGCAGTTCCTGCCAGACGGCCTCGCGTTCCCGAAGCTCTTTCATCCCGCGATTATGCCCGCATGGCTGCGGTCGCCGCTGGCCGCCATGGCGGAGCGGACGGCGCGTTGTAATCTCACCGCAGCTCCATGACTCGCATCCGATACACGCCTCGGCCCTCGCGAGACCCCGCGCGCATCGGAGCGGGCGGGCCATCGGTCACCCCATGAGGGCGGCCCCCCGACCGATGGGTCCCGTGTGCGAATCTCCCGCGGATCTGTGCGTGCATTGTCGCCTGCCGCTCCCCGTGCGGGCGTACCGGGAGGATGTCGGGGGCCGGACTCTCGCCTTCTGCTGCTACGGGTGCCTCACGGTTTTTCGTCTGGTTGGCGCGACCGGGGATGCCGGGCGGGCGGGCTGGTTTCTCGCCATGCTCGGCCTGGCCGCGCTGCTCTCGGGCAACATCATGATGTTTCAGAGCCTTCTCTATTTCGGGTCACTCGATTCCCTTGGGGGTGACGTGCTCCGGACTGCTTCCTGGCTCATGCTGGCTCTGGCGGCGGCTGTCTATCTGCTGCTCGGGGTTCCCATGCTCCGGGCGGCCTATCGGGCGGCACGCGGCGGCCACATCGTGCTCGAAACACTCATCGCCCTGGGTGCGCTCGCGGCGATCGGAGCTTCGGCCGTGGAGACCGTGCGCGGGGGACGTCATCTCTACTACGACTCCGGCACGATGGTGCTCGTCTTCGTCGTGCTCGGGCAGTATCTGGATGCTCGTGCCCGGGAGCGAGCGACGGCAACCCTCGCCCCGGCCGTCGAGACCGCGCGGCCGCTGGCCCGCGTGGTCGACCTTTCGGGCGAACGGGAGGCGGCTCCTGGCGAGGTTCGCCGCGGCGAGCGCGTGCGCGTGCGCGCGGGGGAGGAGATCCCGGTCGACGGCCGGGTGATCGAGGGCGCCTCCGACGTGTCGGAGCCGGCTCTCACGGGCGAGTCGGCGCCGCGATTGGTCGAGCCGGGCGACATGGTCTTCGCAGGGTCGGTCGCCGTCGACGGCGCGCTGGTGGTGGAGGCGGCGGGGGAGTCGGAGACCCTCGCGAGCCGGGTGGACCGCTGGACCCGGGAGGCGCTAGGCCGCCGGGCCCCGGTGGAGATTGCAGCCGACCGCTTCGTGGCGCGCTTCGTTCCGGCCGTGGCGGTGATCGCCGTCGCGAGCGCTTTCGCGTGGGGCGTCGGCGGCGGCGACTGGCCCAGGGGAGGCCTCGCGGCGCTGTCCGTGCTCGTCGTCGCCTGTCCCTGCGCGCTCGGAATTGCGACACCCATGGCCACCACGATCGCGATGACGCGGGCGGCCGCGCGGGGGACTTTGCTTCGCAGCAGCGCGATTCTCGAGGCCCTGGACGGCGTCCGGCTGGCCGCCTTCGACAAGACGGGAACGATCACCCGCGGGCGGGCCGCCGTGCGCGACATGTGGGTGGATCCCGCGTCGGGGATGTCGGAAGAGGACGTGCTGAGCCTCTCGGCGGCGGTCGAAGCGGCCGTCGATCATCCGTTTGCGCGAGCGATCGTGTCCTGCGCCCGAGGCAGGCGCATCGCCTTTCCCGAGGCGCAGGAGATTCATGTGGTCGCAGGCGGAGGAGCGGTCGGGCGGGTGGGCCCGCGACGCGTGATGCTCGGAAGCCGTTCCCTGCTCGCCCGCGAAGGGATTTCGGGCCTGGAGCGGTCCGATGGGAGCGGAGGGAGCAGCGCCGTGGGCGTCGCGGTCGACGGCCGGCTCGTCGCCGAGTTTCGGCTCGAGGATCCCGTGCGGCCGGAGGCGCGCAGCGCGATCGAGAGCTTGAAATCGCTCGGAATCGAGGTCGCGCTCCTGTCCGGGGATCGGGCGGCCGCCGTTGCCGGTGCGGCGCAGGAGGCGGCCATCGATCAGGCCCGCGGAGACCTCGATCCGCAGGCCAAGCTCGAGGCTCTGAAGACCTGGCGCGCCGACGCGGGAGGGGTCTTGATGGTCGGCGACGGCATCAACGACGCCCCGGCCCTCGCGGCCGCGACGGCAGGCATCGCGTTCGGTGCAGCGTCGGGCCTGGCGAAGCAGACGGCAGACGCTGTCATCCTCCGCGAGAATCTCCACGAGGTCCCGGAGCTGGTCGTCCTCGCGCGGCGGACCATGCGCATCGTGCGGCAGAACCTCGTGTGGGCGTTCGGCTACAACGCCATCGGCATCCTGATGGCGGCTTTCGGGTTGCTTCGGCCCGTGGTGGCCGCCGCCGCCATGGTCCTCTCGAGCCTTTTCGTCGTGGGCAATTCGCTACGACTGCAGCCGCGAGGGCCCCGAATCGGCTAGCGTCGGCCGACCGTCTCCGAGGGCAGCCGGCCGCTGGCGAGGACGAGGTGACCGACGAGGGTCCCGAAGAGGATCAGCCCCGACAGGACCTCCACCCCGTGGGTCAAGCCGGAGGGGAGCTTCTGCCAGACCCCGAGCGAATCGAGGAGCAGGTAGGCCGCGGCGAACGCGAACAGAAAGAGGAAGCCCCAGAGGATCGCGCGGGCGAGCAGGGGAGTCTTCATCAACAGCCTCCTGATAGGTGATGAGTCACGCGCCCACGGAGGCGCGCAGAGGGCGGGCCGGCTTTCGCCGCGACACCTCTCGGACGACCTGGAGAAAGGCGAGCAGCGAATCCGACATCTCGTGCCGGCGATAAGCAACACCGATCTGGAACGACGGCGCGTGCATCAGCGGGCGGAACACGACTCCTTCGGCTGGACTGTTGCGAGCGAGCCCGGCAGGACGGCCACGCCGAGCCCGGCTCCCACTTGAGCCAGGACGGTCAGGACGTGGCCGGCTTCGTGCGAGACGGAGGGCGCAAAACCTGCCTCGGCGCACGCCCGCAAAACGAGGTCGTGAAACGCCGCCCCGGCGTCGGGCGAAACGCGGACAAAGGGATCCGAACGGAGCTCGGCGAGCTCGACTCGTCTCGTGCGTGCCAGAGGGTGGGCGGCCGGCAGCGCCGCAACCATCACTTCTGCTGCGATGGCCTCGGCGACGATGTCTCGGTGGGAAACGGGAAGAATCGGGAAGGCGACTTCGATCCTCCGGTTCAGGAGTCCGTCGATCTGATCGCGGGAGTGAAGAATCTGGAGGTCGATCGCCACGTTCGAGTAGCGAGAGAGGAAGGCCTTGAGGATCCTCCCGAGCACGCTGGCCGCGGAGGCGTGGCCGGATCCGATCGAAAGGCGCCCGACATCTCCGCGTCCCGCCTTGCGGGCCGTCGCGACCGCGAAGTCGGTCTCCTGGAGGATCCGACGCGTTTTCTCGAGAAAGGCCTGGCCCGCCTCGGTCAGCGCGACGAAATGTCGTGTCCGGTGAAAGAGATCCACGCCGAGCTCGCGTTCGAGGTCTTGAATCTGCTGAGACAGAGGGGGCTGCGAGATGTGAAGTTTCTCCGCGGCTCGCCCGAAATGAAGCTCATCGGCGACCGCAACGAAGTAGCGTAAATGTCGCAGTTCCATAGGCGGTCCTCGAACCTTATCCTTAAGCTTATCTGAAGATCTGAGACGGCTCCCCGGAACCGTTATATGGGCGGTTTTCCGCGTTTATCGGCCGTTTACCCTGGCCTTGATACGGAATTGGTCTCACCGAGAAACGAAAGGGGTATTAGACCTCGCGTTGGTCCGTTCCTACGATGGCATAACTTTGCTGATTCGCGTTGGAGACGGACACGATTCGGTGGGCTCGGGCGGGGATCTCCGGCAGGCGCAACCGCTGATCTCGCCGCGCGCTCTCGCTTCTCGCGTTTCCCATCGGTCCCGGCGTTTAGCTCAGGTCCGAGTCCCGTTCACCCTCAAAACAGAAGGAGGCTCAGTGCGAAAGGTGCTCTCTCCCGCTCTGATACTCGGTGTCCTCTCGCTCGGCATTTCCGCGAGGCTTTCGGGGTACGAGGTCATCACGGTGACCGATGGGGGCACGATCCAGGGAGTCGTCAAGCTCGCCGGCGCCGCGCCGGCGGTGCCTCCGATCAAGACGACGAAGAACCAGGACTACTGCGGCGCCTCGATCGACAACCCGCTCTACGAGGTTGGCAAGGATGGAGGCCTCAAGAACGTCGAGGTGTTTCTGAAGGGAATCCAGAAAGGCAAGGCCAATCCCACCGGAACCATCACGCTCACGAACTCGCACTGCATGTTCGATCCACGCGTCCAGGGCTCGAGCGTCGGTCAGCAGATCAAGATCGCATCCGATGATCCGATCCTTCATAACACGCACCCCCAGAACAACGACACGAACGCCACGATCTACAACATCGCGCTTCCGTTCAAGGGCTTTTCGGTGACGAAGCCTCTGCCCGCGACACCGGAGCTCATTAAAGTCAAGTGCGACGCGCACGAGTGGATGCGCGCGTGGATCTGGGAATTCGACAATCCGTACTACGCGACCACGGATGCCAGTGGGCACTTCGAAATTAAGGACGTTCCGGCCGGAACCTACACGGTGGTGGCCTGGCACGAAGTGTTGGGGCAGAAGGACGCCCCGGCTGCGGTGACCGCAGGAAAGCCGACGTCGGTCGATTTCAGCTTCACACCCAAGAAGTAACGAGAGGCGCGGCCCTGCCGGGCCGAAGAGGAGGTCTCACGATGACTTGGAGAGCCAAGGTCGCCATCACAGTGTGGGCTGCTCTGGTCGCGGCAATGCTTCTGGCGCCGGCGCCGGCCCGAGCCTTTCCTGCGTTCGCACGAAAGTACGGCCTGCGCTGCACGGCCTGCCACGAGTCATGGCCCAAGCTGAACGACTTCGGCCGGGCCTTCCGGGACAACGGCTACCAGATGCTGACCGGCAAGGACGACACGATCTTCGAGACCCCGGGCTACTGGCCGGTGTCGGTCCGCATCACGCCGCAGTATTCCTACACGAAGGTCACCAATCAGGCGACCGACCAGGGAACAAAGAATCTCGGGTCTGGCGGCGTCGGCCAGGTCGGCATGGACCTCCTGATGGGTGGAGTCCTCTTCCAGAACGTATCTTTCCTCGTCGTTCCGACCGGGTTCGCGCCGGACGGACAGGTGGTCCTGGAGTCGGCCTGGGTCCGGTTCGACAACCTCTTCGGCTCGTCGTGGGCGAACTTCAAGCTGGGCCGCCACGAGGTCGATCTGCCGCTCTCGGCTCACCGGCCCTGGAACCTCACGGATACCGGGTACCAGATCTACAGCTTTCATGCCTCGGGCTCGGCTTCCACCTACGACATGGGAGAAAACCAGTGGGGCGTGGAGTACATGGGCCACGATCGGGGGAGCGTGAATCGTGTCGCCGTTTCGGTCTTCAACGTCCAGAACTCACCCGGGAGCGAGAACTTCTGGAGTACCCCCGGCGTCTATCTTCATGCCACCCACGAGTGGATTTTCGAGGGGAGCGTGGTCTCGGCCTTCAAACTCGGCGTCTTCGGCTCCTACACGACGTGGCCGACGACCTACTTCACGAGCGGCGGCGATCCGATACCCGGGACGGGAGGCAACCTCGAGCCCTCGACCAAGATCGGTGGAGAAGGCCAGCTCTGGTTCGGCCCGCGTGCGACGCCGTTCCATTTGAGTCCTGGCCTTCGCGCACGGTGAAGACAACAAGGCCCTGATCGAGGACGCGACCCGAAACGGGACCTTCAACGGAGGCTACGCCGAGTTCGGCTGGACGTTCACACTGAAGAACCTCATCTTCGCGCGGTACGACCTCTGCAAGAACTCCCAGCAGGGCGTCGAGACCAATCCGCAGAACCTCAACGACGTCAACGCCATCACGGTCGGGTATCGCCACACGTTCCAATTCAGCAATCGCTCCGAGTACGCGCTGCACGCCGAGTACTCGAGCCTGCAGACGATCGGGGCTGGCGTCGACGGGCTGAACACGCGGACGAATCAATATCTGCTTGGCATCGACTTCGCCTACTGAAAGGGAGGGCGCCATGAAGAAGATCTACGTCGCCTCATTGGTTCTCCCCCTCCTCGCCCTGGCCGCGGCGGCCGGAGCGCAGGATCTGCCGCCTGGCGACCCGGTCAAGGGCAAGGTCGTCTACACGCGGTTCTGCGTCTCCTGCCACGGCGATCTCGGCAACGGTGCTGGGGAATTCGCCGAATGGATCACGACCAAGCCGCGCGACTACCGCCAGGGGACGTTCAAGTGGCGGTCGACGCCCTCGGGCTCTCTTCCGCTCGACTCCGACCTCGACAAGACGATCCGGGACGGGATCTACGGCACCTTCATGCCGCCCTGGTATCCGATCGGCGAGGTGAGCCGCCGCGACGTCATCGCCTACATCAAGACCTTCTCGGCCCGGTGGAAGACCGAGAAACCCCAGCCGCCAATCGTGATTCCCCCCGAGCCTGCCTATAACGAGGCATCCGTCAAGCGCGGACGCGCCGTTTACGAAAAATCCAACTGTGCCCAGTGCCACGGTCAGGACGCGCTCGGTGACGGTCCCTCCGCGCACGACCTCAAAGACGACTGGGGCTTTCCGATCGTTCCCTACGACCTGACGGGGGGACACATCAAGTGCGGCGACAAGGGGCAGGACATCTATCGCGTTTTCATGACGGGCTTGAACGGTACGCCGATGCCCTCCTTCTCCGACTCGATTCCGGAGGCGGACGCCTGGGACCTGGTGCACTACATCCAGAGCCTTTCCCCTCTCTATCCGAAGAACTACGGGGTCGCGGCAAAGTAACCGGAACGGCCGGACGGAGGCGAAGTGCAGGACGAACACAGGAAAGAGGACCCGGGCGAGATCAGCCACTACGAGTTCTCGGGGATCGACGAGCGGCACGGGAAGATCCCGAAGTGGCTCGGGTTCGTGTACGTCGCCATGTTGATCTGGATGGTCTACTACCTGATTCGGTTCTGGACCGACAAGGGGTGAAGCGATGAGCTCGGCCGCAGCTTCCGTGGATCGGGACGACCTCGTCGACCGCGAGGTCGTCCTGCGCTTTCTGCTGTCGGCCGCCTTCTGGCTCGTCTTCGCGCCGACGATCGGAGTCATCCTCTCGATCAAGTTCAACTACTACGATTTTCTCGGCAACATCTCCTGGCTGACGTGGGGGCGGCTGCGCCCCGTGCACGTGATGGGCGTGGTCTTCGGCGCCTTCTCGAGCGCGATCGTCGGCCTGACGTACTACATGGTTCCGCGTCTCTGCGGCGTGCGCATGTACAAGGAGAACTGGAGCCGCGCGCTCGTGTGGATCTGGAACCTCGGGCTGACGGGCGCGCTCGTGTCGCTGCCGCTCGGCCAGAATCTCGGGATCGAGGCCGGCGAGTTTCCCCTGTGGGCCAACGTCATCATCGAGATCGCCCTCATCATGATCACGATCCAGGTCGTCGTGACGGTCGTGCGGCGCAAGGAGCCGCGCATCTACGTGACGCTGTGGTACCTGACGGCGGCCTACATCTGGACCGTTTTCAACTACGCGTTCGGCCATTTCATCCTGCCGTATTCGATGCCGGGAGTGAACAACGCTGCGATGCATGGCCTGTACATCCACTACGTGGTGGGCCTCTGGATCACGCCGGCGGGCCTGGCGGTCATCTACTACTTTCTCCCGCTTGCTGCCAAGCGCCCGCTCTACAGCCACAAGCTGTCGCTCGTCGGCTTCTGGTCGCTGGCCTTCTTCTACCCCTTCGTCGGGACCCATCACTACATCTACAGCCCCATCCCGTACTGGACGCAGACGATCGCCATCGTGGCGTCGATGATGCTGATCATTCCCGTCTGGACCGTCCTCCAGAACTTCTACGGGACCTTCGTCGGGAACTGGAAGCGTTTCCAGGAGTCGTACACCGCGAAGTTCCTGATCATCGGGGCGCTCTACTACCTGATCGGCTGCTTCCAGGGGTCGACGGAGGCGCTTCGCGGAATGCAGCGACTGACCCACTTCACGGACTTCGTGATCGCGCACTCGCACCTGACGGTCTTCGGGACCTTCATTTTGTGGGTGACCGCGGGCATGTAC
Source organism: uncultured Acidobacteriota bacterium (assembly GCA_963710945.1). GTDB lineage: Bacteria > Acidobacteriota > Thermoanaerobaculia > UBA5066 > Gp7-AA6 > DAHUXD01. The sequence continues at coordinate 632,293 of CAVQCH010000003.1, read as the reverse complement.
TACGTGATTCCGAGGGTCTCGGGCCACGAGCTCTATTCGAAGACGCTCGCTCAGTGGCATTACTGGCTGACCGTCGCGGGGTTCTCGCTGATGGCGTCGGTCCTGACGCTTCAGGGTCTGATGCAGGGGACGATGCTCGACGTGGGTGCCGACTTCGTGGATTCGATGGTGGCGATGAAGCCGTACTGGTTCGTGCGGACGCTCGCGGGCGTCACGATGGACATCGGCGCGCTGCTCGGGATGTGGAACTTCTACATGACCGTCGTGCACGGACAGACGCATCGAGGCGCCGAGCTCCGCAACGGTGGCGCCCGAGCCGCAGTGGACGTGAAGCCAGCGGGTGATCGGGGGACGCGATGAAACGGATCGAACCGATCATTCTGATTGCCGCGGTGGGCTTCTATGCGCTCGCGATGACGAGCCAGGGAATCCTGCCGCTGCTGGAAAAGGACGTCACCCGGCCCACAACGTTGAAGACGATCTTCGGAAAGACCGTGTCCACGCCCAAGCGAGACGAGCTCGAGGCGGAGGGGCGGAAGATCTACATCCGGGAAGGCTGCTGGTACTGTCACTCGCAGTACATTCGGCCGGTCAACCGCGATACGGACAAGTGGGGTCCCGTCACGCAGGCCGGCGAGATCAGCGACGACCTGCCACAGATGTTCGGAACCCGGCGTATCGGGCCGGAGCTGTCGCGCGAGGGCAATCGCCGCTCCAACGAATGGCACTACGCGCACCACTGGAATCCGCGCGCGACCGAGCCGGACTCCATGATGCCGTCCTTCACGTGGCTCTTCGCGGACGACGGGGAGCGCAATCGAAAGGTCGCCGCCTTTCTTGCCAGGTACGACACGAATCACGATGGACGCGTGACCAAGAGCGAGCTCGACAAGAACGGCGACGGGGTCGTGACGCCGGACGAACTGCCGCCGGAGTGGAAGGAGCTCGACGTCTGGCCGGTCAACGCGGACGGGAGCGTGGGCGACGGCGTCGTCGACATGCACGACTACGGCCCGGTGCCGACCGGCGAGATGCAGGCGGTCGAGGCCTACCTTCAGAAGATCGGCACGGCGATCGGCGACTGGCGCGTCTGGGAACCCTGGCCGACGAACCACCGGCCCGCTCCGACCGAGGCGCTCGCGTTGCGGCTGGCTCGCGGCAAAGAGGTCTTCGAGAGGAAGTGCGCCGGCTGCCACGGCAAGTTCGGCAACGGGCGTCTCACCAAGGACGACAAGGTGTCCAACAACTTCAACGACGCGTACCACTTCCTCGACCCGCAGCCCCGCAACTTCACGCTGGGAGCCTTCAAGAGCCGTACGACTCCGTCGGGGGCGCTGCCGCGGGACGAGGACCTCTACCGTACGATCACGCGGGGGATTCGGAAGGGTCAGATCATGCCGGCCTGGGGAAACGCCGCCGACGGTCACACGCTGTCGGAGCAGGACCGCTGGGACCTGGTGGACTACGTGAAGACCTTCTCCGACCGGTTCCAGAAGGAAGAGGTGCCGCCGCCGATCGACATCCCGTATCCGCCCTTCCCGGTCCCGCAGGCCGCACCGGCCGAGCTCGTCCGCGAGGGCAAGCTCGTGTACCGGGTCCTCCAGTGCTGGACCTGTCACGGGATGGGCGGCAAGGGTGACGGGCCCTCGGCCAACGCCCTGGTCGACGATTACGAAGTTCCGATCCGGCCCTTCGACTTTACGACCGGAAACTTCAAGTTCGGCGACTCGCCGGCCGACGTGTATCGGACATTCAACACGGGCTTGAACGGCACGCCGATGCCGTCCTTCTACGACACCATCCTCTACCCGAAGGAGGCCTTTCCGGACCTCAAGCCATGGCAGCAGGAATACAACGGGAAGTCGGTCTTCTCCGACGCGGATGTCCAAGAGATCGGCGAATACATCGCGAAACTTCCGACGGCAGCCGAGCTTGGCAAGATGAGCGAGGCGGATCGGGCGGCCTTCGCGGATCATCGCCGCTGGGCCCTCGTCTACTTCGCGCTCTCGCTGGCCCAGAGCCCGGCGGTCCCGGTGGCACCTTCGACCGCCGGCTTCCGGGTCGCCAGGTAAGAGGAGGCCTGATGGCGGACCGTTTCTTTCGCCTCGTGGAGCTGATCTTCACGGCGTACGCGGTGCCGGCTCTTCTCGTGCCTCTGGTCTGGCTCGTGCAGCGGTTGTTTCGGGCCCGCCGCCCCGGCGCGGCACGCGAGACCGCGGACCGGCTGAACAGGGCGGTGGCCGCGTACGGGATCCTCCTGCTCGCCTGGGTGGGTGCCTGGGTCGCTCTGGTTCTCGGAGTCCCCATCGAGAGGGGAGGAAGAGTGGCCGGCGCTGCCTTCTGGCTCGCCTACGGACTTCTGAATTTCGGACTCGCGTGGCTTCTGGTGCGGTTTACGGCCGGATATGGCGACCTCCCGGAGGGGCCCTTGCGGGACCGACTCTTCATGCGGTTTCTCTCGGCGATCGTCGTGCAGCCGGTCGCGACGGCCTGTGCATTCGCGGTGCTGTATCGGATCATGGGAGTCGTCTACCATCTGGGTGCGCCGGGCTTGACGGCAGTCCAGGAAGGCATCTGACCGCGGAGGGCCGATCCCTATGATGGATATCACCTTCTACCAGTTCTTCATCGCCCTTCTCGTCTCTTTCGCGGCATGGTGCATCTTCCTCTGGGCCATTCGGACCGGGCAGTTTCGCGACGTCGAGGACATCAAGTACCAGGTCTGGCCTTTGCTCGGGGAAGAGCCGGAAGGCTCCGGAAGCGAGGCCTCGGACACGGCATCCGCATCCCCGGCGCCCACGGACGAACGTTAACCCGGTTTGCATCATCATCCGCTCCCGGCGTCGGGCGACCTGATTCTGCTCTTCTTCGCATCCCTTCTCGGCAGCGCCCACTGCGTCGGGATGTGCGGTCCCTACGTGGCGCTTTGCGCCGCCCGGCTCGCTCCGACCCCGGCCGGAGGCACGCCGGGCGTGGGAGCGCGGCTTCTCTTCAACATGGGGCGCGTTGCGACCTATGTCGCGATCGGTGCGTTCGTTGGGGCGTTCGGCCAGATCGCCATGGCGGCGGGTGCGCGCGCGCGGTTGGGCGGCGTCGTCGCCCTGGTCGCGGGCGCCGTGGCGATCCTCTTCGGTGTTTCGCTCGTCGGCTGGATCCGGGACCCGGCGGCCATCTTCAGCCGGCTGGGCGTCGACGTCATGATTCGAGAGGGAGCCCGGGTTGCGTTCCGGACACCTCGATTCCTGTCGCCGATCCTGCTCGGGGCGCTGCAGGGCGCCTTCCCCTGCGCGCTCGTCTACGGTGCGGCCGCCAGGGCAGCAGTGGCCGGATCCGCCGGCGCCGGCGCTGGAGTCATGCTCGTCTTCGGTCTCGGCACGGTCCCCGCGATTTTCGCGCTCTCGTCGTTGTCGCCGGCGTTGCTGCGCCGCGTCCGTGGCTGGCGTTGGGCAGGGCTGCTGATCGCAGCCGTCGGGGTCCTTCTGATGCTCCGTGGGCTCGCCGCGTTGGGTGCCGTGCGCCATTCGATTCTCTGGTAGTGCGAAGGGGACACGAGCCGCTGCACGAGCGGGACAGGGAGCCCGGGTCGCCTTCGCCGACCGCTCATGAGGTAAAAGGGTCATGCGGGATCAAATGAACCGGAAACGAACTCGCTCGCGGCCAGGCGAGGGACCGAACCCATGAAACGATTCGTCATTTCCGTCCTCTTAGTCTCGGCGTCGATCTTCGGCTGCGTTTCAGCGAAACAGAGAGCCGAAGAGCAACAGAAGTTGGAGAGGAGCATTCGAACGACATCGGACCCCGATGCGGTAAAGGGTTGTAGCTTCGTCATGAATTTGAGACCGGATGGGCTTCACCGCACACCAGAGGCTCAGGCGGCCTCTCTCGTGATACCGAAGGAAGGTATCTCGTGGGTCGTTTTCGGAGACTCGGGCGGCTATGAGCTCTATTCCTGCCGGATGACCCCCCAGAACGAGCAACAAGCGAAGGCGCCGATACCGACTCCCGTCGAGGCCAGACCTGAGGCGGAATCATCGGTCCCCGTCGAGGCGAGGGCTGCGCCAACGCCAGCGGAAGCTGGACCCGCAGTCGTCACGAGGGAGCAGTCCGAAGCGAAGATCGATGCCACCGCGCCGGTAAAGGGGAATGCCTCCAGGACGCGGGTCACAAACAACCCGGAGGCCGTCAAAGGATGCAAGTTCCTGGAGAGCCTCGCCGTCTACCAGAGCGTGTCTCATTTTCAGGAGGACGTGGTACGAGCGGGTGGGAACCTCGGCTACATCGTGGCTGCGAACAAGGAGGGCGACGTGATCGGGGAGTCATATTTGTGTTCTGACGAGGTAAAGCCATGAGGTGCGCGGCTCTGGTGGGGCGAAAGTCGGGCGATCTGGCGGCTACAGGAAGCGAATGCTGACGACTCGAACGCCCGGTCGAGTCGCGTCTTGTCGTTTCTTTCCCGATTGAGGCGACTTTCGAGGAGTTCTCATAACCCCAAGGTCGAGGGTTCAAATCCCTCCCCCGCAATCAAGTTCTTGATCGCCGGGAGGAGACTCCCGGCGTTGTTATTTCCAGATTGCCAAACGGGGAGGGATTTGAACCCGGCGCGCGGCGAAGCCGCGGGGAGAGGTTCGGCGCTCCGATGGCGGCCGCAGGCCGCGGCGGAGCGCAACGCCGGGCGAAGCCCGGCGGTAAATCCCTCCCACGGAACCAATCAAATCAAGGGGATCGTCGCGAGGCGTGACCCCTCTTCTCTTCGGTGGAGCGAATCAGAGACGCCGCGCCACCTCCCCAGAGGTGAGTCCTGAAGCGTCGCCTCAGTCGCAGCGCAGAGCCGACATCGGATCGACGCGCATGGCCCGCCGCGCCGGGACGTAGCAGGCGAGCAGCGCCACGGCCGTCAGCAGCAGGGCGACGCCCCCGAACGTGACCGGGTCCGTCGCGCCCACCCCGTAGATCATCTTCGCCAGCAGCCGAGTCAGCCAGAGCGCCGCGACGATCCCCGCGCCGATGCCGGCGAGCGCGATCCGCATTCCCTGGCCAAGGACGAGGTGCAGCACGTCTCCCCGCGTCGCCCCGAGGGCCATCCGCACGCCGATCTCGCGCGTCCGCTGCGCCGCGAGATACGCGATCACTCCGTAGACCCCGATCGCGGACAGCGCGAGCGCCAGCGCCGAAAGGATGCTCAGGAGGATCATCGCCATCCTCTGCCGCGCAATCGAATGCGCGACGACCTCCTCCATCGGGCGCATTTCGTAAATCGCGGCGCTCGCGTCGAACCGCGAGGCCGCCTGGCGGATCCCGGACGCCGCGTCGAGCGGGGAGCCGGCTGTCCTTGCCACGAAGCCGGCCCCGTTGGCGATCAGGCTCCAGAACTTGTCCGGCAGCTGGAACATCGGGAGATAGATCTCGGCCTGGAGGTTCTGGTGCTCCGCGTTGCCGAGCCCCCAGTGCTCGACGTGGCCGGCGACGCCGACGATTTCCGCGTCGATGTCGAGCAGCGCCAGGTGGATCCGCTTCCCGACGGGGTTCTCTCCCGGAAAGTGTCTGCGCGCGAAGGCCTCGTCGATGACGGCCACGGCCGGGGCGCGCTCGTCGTCCCGGTCCGTGAGGAACCGGCCGCTGCGCAGCGGGATCCGCATCGCCGGCAGGTAGCCCGGGGTCACCAGGTAGAAGAGCGACTGCGGCATGTCGCTCTGGTTCGCCGGCCGGGGCCGGTCGTCCCGCCAGAACGGCACCTCGGAGTCGCCGCTCATCGGCAGCGACCCTCCGAGGACCGACACACTCGACACGCCGTGCACGCCCTCGAACGCGCGCACCGCCTCCCGATACTTCGCGCGCAGCTGCGCCGCGGTCCGGTCCTGGCCGGGCGTCAGGGAGATGTTGAACGAGACGGCATTGCGCGGATCGAAACCGGGATCCACGGCCCACAGCGCCCGCAGGCTGCGGATCATCAGCCCGGCCCCGATCAGCAGGACGAGGGCCATTCCGATCTCCGCGGCCACAAATACGCTCTGCGTGCGCTGCCGCGCGCCGCTCGAGCCCCGGCCCCCGGCCTTCAGCGTCTCCTGCAAGTCGGGCCGGAGCAGACGCAGGGCCGGCGCCAGACCGAACAGGACCCCGGTAAGCACCGAGATTCCCAGCGTGAACAGCAGGACGCGACCGTCGAGGCCGATCTCCTCGGACCGCGGAAGCGCGTCCGGCAGGGCCGCCAGGATCGCCCGCGTGCCCCACTTCGCGAGAACGGTTCCCAAAATCCCGCCCGCGATCGCGAGAAGAACGCTCTCGGTCAGGAGTTGCCGGACGATCCGCCCGGCGTTCGCGCCGAGCGCGGCGCGGACGGCAAACTCGCGGCTGCGCCCGGTCGCCCGCGCGAGCAGCAGGTTCGCGACGTTGGCGCAGGCGATCAGGAGCACGAAGCTCACTGCCCCGAGGAGCACGAGGAGGATCCCCTCGACGTTTCCGACGACGTCCTTCTTGAGGGGCACGACGTTGATCCCCGTCCCCTTGTCTGCCTCGGGGTACGTCTTCTCGAGGTCCCTCGCAATCCGGTCCATGTCCGCCTGGGCCTGCGCCGGGGTCACTCCCGGCTTCAGGCGGCCGACCACGCGCATGCCCATGCTGGTTCGCCGGTCCAGAAACGTCTCGTCCGTCCACTGCCCGATCGGGACGTAGACGTCCGCGTCGTCGGACACCGTCAGGCGGCCCGGCGCGACGCCGACGACCGTGTAAGCCTTTCCGTTGAGGGTGATGGTCTTTCCGGCGACGTCCGCCGCCCCTCCGAACTTGCGCTTCCAGAGGCCGTCGGCGAGGACCACGACGGGACCGGCGCCCGCCCGATCTTCGTCCGGCAGGAACGTCCGGCCGGCCGTCGGCCTTACCCCGAGCAGGGGGAAGAACTCGGAGGAGACCATACAGGCACGCAGCCGCTCCGCCTCGCCCGACCCGGTGAGGTTGAAGTCGTCCGAGCGGTAGGCGCCGAGTGCCGAGAACGCGCCGCTGCCTCGCCGCCAGTCGAGGAAGTTCGGGTAGCTGACCGAGCCCTTCGAGAACTGTTCCGTGCGCGTGTACACGGAGTGGAGCTGATCCGGCGCCGGAAAGGGCAGCGGATGGAGCAGCACGCCGCTGACCACCGAGAAGAGCGCCGTGTTCGCGCCGATCCCGAGCGCCAGCGTGAGCACCGCGACGGCCGTGAAGCCCGGGTTTCGCACGAGGACCCGCAGCCCGTATCGGACATCCTGCCAGAAGCTCCCCATGCGTCCTCCTCGCCGACCCCGGGACGGTCCGGTCCCCTGTCCGAGAGTTACGCGCCCCGGCGCCCTTTGTTCCCCTATCCGTCTACCTTATTGGTGGGGCGAACGATTTCAGCGCGCGGCCGGAACGCGGCCCGGCGATCCCCACGCCAGAGCGAACAGGCACGCGACGAGCAGGACCGAATACTCCGGATTTTGCCCGCCTTCCGCGACCATTCCCTCCTCGGCTCCGGGAACGAGCGCGATGCCGGCGAGGAGCTCGACGGCGAACCAGAGGCTCAGGGATCGCGCGAACCTCCCGGCGGCGAGCGCCGCACCTCCGGCGATCTCAACGGCCGTGATGGCCCACGCAAGCACGGGGCCGAAGGGCACGTGATTCGTGGAGAGGACCGCGCCGAGGGCCGGAACTCCACCCATGGCCACGCGGGAGCCTGCGTGGACGATGAGTAGGGCCGCGACGGCGACTCTCACGACCGACAGCGGAGCCCAGGGGCGAGCGGCCGGGACGGAAGCGGCTTTCGACACGGTCGAACCGGGAGAAAACGGCGCGGACTTCGGTCTCGTCGGGCCGAGCTGCTTCTCGAAGAGCAATTCGGTCGCGATCTCTTCGTAGCCCGAGCTTCGATACAGCGAGTGTGCTCGGCCGCGCATCGCTCTCGACCGGACCCGAATCTTCCCGCAGCGCAGATCCTCCGCCCATCGCTCGGCCTCCTCGAGAAGGCGTGTCCCGATGCCCCGTCCCTGCTCGTCCTGGTCGACGACGAGAGCGACGACTTCGACCCGACGGCGGGCGGTGAAGAGGCGGACGCGCTTGAGCTCCATCAATCCGACGACGCGGCCCCCGGACTCGGCGACGAGCAGCGCATGGTCGGGTCCGCCCAGGGCCTCCTGCAAGCGCGTCCTGGCGGCTTCCTCGTCGAGCGGGAAGCCGAGCTCGTTCGAGAGCCGGGCGAGCGCGGCGGCGTCGCTTTGGCGACCCAGGCGAAGCGCGATGTCGGAAGGGGGCGGCGCCATCCTCCAGCGGAATCTATCCGATGGGGGCTTGGGGTCGATCGTGTATTCCTGTATCCGCGATCTCTCGGTGCGCCTGATAGCGACAACTCCAGGTCGTCCCGCGGGGCCGGGTTCTCCACCCCCTGCACGGACAACCCGGACGCGACTGCCCTGAGGGCCGCCCCGTATCCTCGGTTGGCATGACGGGCTCGTTCATGATCCCTGCTACGGCGCCGTGCGGTCTCGCCGCAGCGCCAATCGGATGGCCCGCTCGAAGCCGGACCTGGCTTGATCGCCGACGAAAGCCTGAAGAATCCTCCCGTCCCGACCGATCAGGAACGCCGTCGGAAGCGCTTGAAGCCCACCGTAGGCTGCGCTGACCCGCGTGGTTGCGATCACGACCGGATAATTGATGCCGAATTCCTGCGCGAAAGGTTTCACGACCGCGACGCCCTCTTCATCCAGCGAGGCACCCAAGAGGGTGAACCCCTTTTCGGCATATTGCTTCTGCAACTCGACGAAATAAGGGATCTCTTCTCGGCATGGCGCGCACCAGGTTGCCCAGAAATCCAGCAGGATGACCTTGCCTTTGAAATCCGCCAGCCGCACCGTTTTGCCCGACAAATCGGTCAGAGCAAAGTCAGGTGCCGTCTTTCCCACCAACGACGACTGGTCTGCTCCTGGGGTTTCCACTCCCTGTCGACAGGAGACAGCGGTCAGTACTGCCATCACGACTGCCATGAGACTGACGGATAGGCGTTTCCCGGCGTTCCCGCGCGCAAATTGCAGAGCGACGGCATTCGATCCGATCCTCATCTGGCATCGTCTGCTTTCTGCGTTGGGAATCCCTTCGTAATCCAATCGGTCAGCAGATTCTTGGGCAGGTACAAGACCCTGACGTTCTTGAATCCCAGGTCTTCCAGGGTCCGAAATGCCGGGCGGACGTTGGGACAATCCTTCCAGGGACAGCAACCGCAATAGAGGACGATGGACTTGTCTCGCGGGAGACCCTTCACCTCCTGGTTCAGCCTTTGGAGGCCGTCCGTTTTCGACGCTGGTCCCGCGAGTATTGCCCCCGCGATGTGACCACCCTGGTAGAGAACCGGAAAACCGGTGTACAGCACCAACGGCTTGTCGGCCGTGGCCTTCGAAAGGGACGTCGAGAGGTCTTCCGGCGTCATGAGCTGGCTGGCCTGCCACGGGTCCGAGGGCAGGACGGGAAGCTGTCGGGATTGGTCGGCCTGCTCACCCCGACTCAGGGGCGCACGCAGGCCGCCAGCCAGCGCCATGGCGACCACCAACGTAACCAGCCGGAGTGTCCAAGCTCCCGCCTGATTCTTTTTCATGTCGTCTCCTTCTCTCGTTCCGTCGCCCGTCTCGATGAAGCCGGTGGGACGGGGACACCAACCGCTACCTTACTCCGCCAGCACTTTGTGAACGAGCTGGATGCAGACGGAGCCTTCGCCCACGGCGGCGGCCACCCGCTTGACGCTTCCCGCACGCACGTCTCCGACGGCGAAGACACCGGGCTGGCTCGTCTCGAAGAGAAGGGGCGGGCGGCGCAAGGGCCATCGTGATGCCGCGAGATCGGACGGCGAGAGATCCGGCCCGGCCTTCACGAAGCCCTTCTCGTCGAGCACGACACAGCCCTCCAGCCATCCGGTGTTCGGGTTCGCTCCGGTCATCATGAAGACGTGGCGAGTGGGAACGGTCGTGACGTTCCCCTCGGCGTCCCTCCATGTCACACGCTCCAGGCTGTCCGTGCCTTCGAGGGCGACGATTCGCGTGTGCGTTCGGAGCTCGATGTTGGACGTCTCCTCGATCCGGCGGATCAGGTAACGCGACATCGTGTCGGACAATCCCGGCCCCCGGATCAGCATCGTGACGCGCCGCCTCTCCTCCGAAAGAAAGATCGCGGCCTGGCCGGCGGAGTTCGCTCCCCCGACCACGACGACGTCTTCGCCCCGGCAGAGGAGCGCCTCCACCGGCGTGGCACCGTAGTAGACGCCGACGCCCTCGAAACGTGCGAGGTTCGGAATCTCGGGCTTGTTGTATTTCACGCCCGTTGCGATCACGACCGTCCTCGCCGCCACGCTCACGCCGGGACCGAGGCTGATCCGATACGGCCGTCGGTCGCACTGGAGCGCCGCCGCCGTCCGGGCCACGACGAGCTCCGCGCCGAATTTCTGGGCCTGCAGGAGGGCGCCGCTCGCCAGGTCCTGGCCCGAGACGCCCGTGGGGAATCCGAGATAGTTCTCGATGCGCGAGCTCGAGCCCGCCTGCCCGCCCGGCGCGGTCGCCTCCAGGACGAGCACGTCCAGGCCCTCCGACGCCCCGTAGACCGCGGCCGCCAGCCCCGCGGGCCCCGCCCCGATCACAACGACGTCGCGCACGACATCCCGGCTCAGGCGGCTGATGCCCAGGCGGTCCGCGACCTCTTCGATCGTCGGCTTCTTCAGGACCTGGCTGCCGGTGCAGATGAGAACCGGCACGTCGTCCACGCCCACGCCGAACCCCTCGAGCGTCCTTTGCACCCCCGCATCGTGGTCGGCGTCGAGATACTCGTAGGGCTGGTTGTTGCGCGTCAGAAACTCCTGCAGCGTCAGGGTGCCCGCCGAGTGCCTTGACCCGATGAGAACGATGCTTCCCGCGTTCCGGGTCATGAGCAGGGTGCGCCGGAGAATGAACGCCCGCAGGAGGATCTGGCTCAACTCGGGGTCGGTCTGCACGAGGCTGCGAACGCGCACCGCGGGCACCTCGAGAACGCGGCCCGCCCGGCGGGCGCGCGCCCGCACGACGGCGGGATGCCCGGCGATCAGATCGACGTCGCCGGAAAAGTTGCCGGGATGGTGGACCGTGACGGGCGTATCCCGCTCGGCAAGGATCTCGATCTCGCCCTCGAGCACGACCATGAGCGGTCGGTTCGTGCCGCCCGCCTCGAACAGGATTTCGCCGGCCTCGAAGGATCGCTCGCGTCCGAGGGGCGCGAGCCGCTCGATCTGCGCCGCCGTCAACGTCGGAAATATCTCCTTCTCCGGTACCCCCGGAGCCGGCCCTTCTGCGCTCACGTCGGTCAGGCGGTGCCGGGTGGGCCCGGCGGGCGCTCGAGCGCGCGGCGGTCCCAACGGCCCAGGTTGGCGGCGGCTTCGTAGGTCGTCTGCAGAAAGCGCAGGAGCGTTTCGTCGGGCGACGTCGCTCCTCGGACCGTGTCATAGGGCAGGATGAATTCCCGAAAGTCCTTGTTGTACACCGCCGCATCGGGCTCGACCCGGGCCTCGGCGAAACCGGAAGGCTCGGGATACGCGTACGAGTAGAAAACGGGATAGGGGACCGCTCCTCCACCCGACCAGAAGCCGGCGCTGCTGACCTCGTGCGAGTAGGCGTCTCTCGTGACGCGGTCGGGGAGATTCGGAACTCCGCCCGGGTGTTCTGGAGCGGGACGGCCGGAAAACCGCGTCACGGCCAGATCGGGCGCGCCCCAGAAGAAGTGGACGGGGCTGCACTTGCCGATGAAGCGAGCGCGAAAGCGCTGAAAGACGCGATCGGATTGAACGAGAATTCGCCAGAACCGATTGGCGTATTCCGGATCGTACGACGCGTGCTGCTCGTCCCGGTCGAAGGGGATGGGATCGGCCACTTCGTTTGGCCTGGCGTTGATCGTGACGTGGAGGCCGAGCGAGTCGAGTTCGGCTCGGACCCGGGAGTAGAACGAGGCGACGGACTGGGGCCGCAGCGGCACGACGGAGACTCTGCCCTCGCCGGTCTGGATTAGCAGGCGATGGTCGATGAAATCGAAAGAGATCTCGAAAACCCGGGAACCGTAGGGGATCGGCGACGTCGTCAGGCCGCGAGGCGTGACGTACAGCGTGACGTTCCAGCAGTGGTTGAGCGGTGGACTCTGGGCGAGCCGGATCTTTCCGACGATCTGCATCCACAGATGCAGCGTCGCGCTCGTATTGCTCCAGGCCTCCAGCGGAAGGTCCGGCCAGAAGTCGGCGCGTCGCGGAGTTGCCCCGGTTTGGTCGGCCACGGGGGAAGGCTATACCCGCGGATCGCCACCCGACGAGGCCCTGGGATCCTCCCCCCGCCAGCCCAGCCCTAGTTGGGGAAGTTCAGTCCCAGCGCCGTCGCCAGAAACACGGCCATCTGCCCGCGCGTTACCGCCGCATCCGGACAGAAGTTTCCATCACCGCAGCCCGCGGTAATACGCGATGCGGCGAGAGCCTCGATGAACTGGAAGAACGGATGGGAGGTCGGCACGTCGTTGAAGGTCGCCGTTGCAGGCGCGGGGCTGACCTGGAGCTGGTAGCTCACGCGAACCGCGCCGAAGCGGACGTTGTTTCCGGGGGCCGCGGAGACTTCCACGACGTAGCTGTTCGCCTGGTTGTCGACGGTATGGTCCACCGTCACTGGAAACAACGCGCATCCGGGCGTGTCGGCGATCCCGGTGCCTCCGTTGACGACGATGGGCACCGCGCTCTGCATCGGGACGGGGTGGCGTCGCAGGCCGAAAGCGACCTTGGAAGCGGAATCCTCGTCGCAGGCTTCGAGCTCGAGCTCCGTTATCCGGGAGCCCGACAGGAGAGTCAGGCCGGCGAGCCAGGTGCAGGGAGCGTCGGAGGCGCAGCTTTTCGCGGCCGTGTCGTCGATCGTCCCTTCCACCCCCGAGACGAGCTGGAACGTGACGGCGGGCAGGGTGAGGGTCGAAGTGGTGGAGGTCCCGAACATCGGTCCTGGCGAGGACGACGCGGCGGCCCCGATCCGGTGAATTCAAAGCCTGGGCGCGGGCGGCGCCCGCGGCCGACAGGAGCGTTGCGATCGAGAGGCCGAGAAGGCCGAGACCCTTTCTTGCGGAAAGCATTCAGTTCTCCTTTGCGGGCGGGAGAGTAACCGGCGGCCCATCGTCGGCCGCGCTTCTCACGAGTCGTTAATTCGCAGGGTTTACGAAGCGCTAATTCGACAAGAACCTCAGGAGGACGGTTCGCCGGGCCTGCTACTGTAGTCCGCACGAGAGGGGTCATGACGCTCGATCAGCACCGCCGGCGCGGAGATTACATACCGGGGAAGGTCCAACCCGAGGCGATTCGTTTCGTCAGCGAGCTCACGCACTCCACGGTGGCGCTGGTGCTCGCCGGGGGGCGCGGCACCCGGCTGAGACAGCTCACCGACTGGCGTTGCAAGCCGGCGGTGCCGTTTGGCGGCAAGTTTCGCATCATCGATTTCACGCTTTCCAACTGCGTGAACTCCGGCATCCGCCGCATCGGGGTGGCCACGCAGTACAAGGCGAACAGCCTGATTCGCCACATCCAGCGCGGCTGGAGCTTCCTCGATGGCCGCTTCGAGGAGTTCATCGAACTGCTGCCGGCGCAGCAGCAGGTGACGGAGGCCTGGTACAGGGGGACCGCCGACGCCGTCTTCCAGAACCTGTCCGTGCTGCACCGGCATTCGGCGAAGTACGTGCTGGTGCTCGCCGGCGACCACATCTACAAGATGGACTATGGCCGGATGCTCGCGTTTCACGTGGCGCGCAACGCGGACATGACGGTGGGGTGCGCGGAGGTGCCGCTCGCGGATGCCGGCGCCTTTGGCGTCATGGGCGTCGATGAGAACGGGCGCGTCGTGAGCTTCGAGGAAAAGCCCCCGCAGCCGCGACCGATTCCCGGCCAGCCGGAGCGGGCTCTGGCAAGCATGGGGATCTACGTGTTCAACGCCGGGTTCCTGAACGAAGAGCTGATCCGCGATGCCGAGGATCCTGGTTCATCGCACGATTTCGGCAAGGACGTCATTCCGCACGTCCTGTCGCGCCATCGCGTGTTCGCGCACAGTCTTGCGGACAGCTGCATTGGCGTGACCGCGGGCGGTACGCCCTACTGGCGCGACGTCGGCACGATCGACGCCTACTGGGAAGCCAACATGGAGCTGACGAGGGTCGTGCCGGAGCTCAACCTGTACGACAGCACCTGGCCGATCTGGACCTACCAGGAACAGATGCCACCCGCGAAATTCGTGTTCGACGATGACGACCGGCGCGGCACGGCGCTCGATTCGATGGTGTCGGGCGGCTGCGTCATCAGCGGCGCCACGGTGCGGCGCTCGCTGCTGTTTACCGACGTGCGGATCGAGTCCCGGAGCGTCGTCGAGGACTCGGTGGTGCTGCCCAACGTCCGGGTCGGAAACAACGTGGTGCTCAAGCGCGCCGTGATCGACCGGGGCTGCGAGATCAAGGAAGGCACGGAGATCGGGGTCGACGCGGCGGAGGACCGCCGCCGCTTCCACGTGACCGAAAACGGCATCACTCTGGTGACGCCCGAGATGCTCGGGCAGTTCATCCCCTTCGGGTGATGACACTCGCCACCGGTACACGCCTGGGCCGCTCGATCTCGAGACCGGCCAGAAGCGCCTCCGGACCGCGGCCGATCAGGGACCGTAGAGCGACAGGGCGAAGGTCTTCGACAGAAAAGGCGCCATCTGCCCCCGCGTGTTGGGATTCGTCGGGCAGAAGTTGTTGCCTCCGCAGCCGGCGGCGATCCCGCGATTGAAGAGATCCTCGATCCAGTCGGCAAAGAGCCCCGGGCACGTGACGTCTCCGAAGAGACCCGGCGTGCACGAAGGCGGCGTGTACGCCGAGCCGAGAAGGGTCCGAAGCAGGAAAACCGCCATCTGCTGGCGCAAGACCGGATCGTTCGGGCAGTAGTTGGGACCTCCGGGGGCGCTGCAGCCGGCGACGACCCCCCGGTGGAAGAGCTCCTCGATCCACGGGGCGAACGGGTCCGAGACAGGCACGTCGTTGAAGATGCCGACGGCGGGCGGAGGCGTGTACGCGGCCCCTTCCCTGGCCTTGAGGACGAAGACCGCCATCTGCTTGCGCAGGGCCGGGTCCCCGGGACAATAGTTGGGCGCGGCGGCACAGCCCCCGGTCACGCCCTTGTGGAAGATGGTCTCGATGAACCGGTAGAACTGGTTGCTCACGGGGACGTCCGGGAAGCTTTCGCCGACGTGCAGCGTCCAGGTGTGAAACGGCGGCGGCGCGCCTGCGACGGGCGGCGTCAGGCTACCGCTTTCGTCGAACGTCGCATCCCAGTGCTGCAGCGGCCGGGTACCCGTGACCTGAAGCTCGAAGCAGGAGCCCGTCGCGTCGTGGCAGTTGCTGGTCGAGAGCGGAGCGACCATTCCGTAGTCGGCCGCCCCGCCGACAATGGTGTACGTGGGGCCGCTCGGGCCCGTGAAGTTCTGTGCGAGCCCCGTGAGGGAGAAGGGCGTCGCCGGCCCCGGGTTCCTCCACGAGGTCTCGATCTGGGCCGTCTCGCCGGCCTCGAAGACGCCGTTCAGGTTGGACCCGGCACTGGCCGCGTGCTCGTCGACCCGCAGGGGGACGGTAGCTACGGCGGTGATGAACTCCTCGCCGCGGACGTTCACGACGATGTGCATGTCGGGGTATCCGAGGGTCGCGAGGTCCGTCGGCGTAGCGACACCGCAGGCGGGCGCCGTGAGGTAGCCGGGCGCCGTTTGGCCGGCGGCATTCGATCCGATGGCGAAGGCCGAGGACGTTGCGTTGCCGTCGGAAGGAGCCACGTCGACGACGAGATCCGTGCCGGGTGGCGCCGTGCCGGTCACGGGGACGGTCACGAACGCTTGATCCAGGTCCGGAATCGTCACGGTCGCCGTGCCGATCGGCGTAAGGGCGCCGCCGGGAAACGTCCCGGTCGGGGCCCAATAGAGGGCGACGGTCAGCGGCTGGCTCTCGTCGACGGCGATTGCCACCTCGACGGCGACCTCGACTTCGCAGACGGCGAACGCGCCGGCGATGCCGAAGGCCGTCAGGTCGAAGGCCCGCGCGTAGTGTGTCTCGTACGTGAAGCCGCTAAAGGGGTCGAGGCAGGCGAATGAGTTGCCGCCGACGATCGCCTGGGAAACCGATTCGGTGATCCATGTGGGGGCGCAAGGGGTCTGCGCGCGCAGCTCGGAGGCGAACACCGCGAAGATGACCAAACTCATCCACCAGCGCAGTCGTTTTATCGACACGTCGCCCTCCCGATGCGTTTTGGAACTGTCGAACTATTCTACGCTCCTCCACAAGCCGAAGGGGCGGAGCCCTCCGTCGGTTGTGTGAGCGGCCACCATTCAGCACGATGCCCGTGACGATGGTCACATGGCTCCGTGGAGGTCGATTAGAATCTTCGCCGGCACGGGGGTCCGCGATGTCCACCACGGTCCAGTTCCGCCACGATCTGCTCGCGGGGTATTCCGACGTCTACACGCCGGCCGCGCGGACGGCGCTCGCGGCGCTGGCGCCGCTCAACCGCGACAGGCGCCGGATCATGGCCGAGCGCATCGCGCGGCGGCGGGAGCGGGCCCTCCACGGACGCCGAATCTCCTTTTGCGAGCCCGACGCGCTCATCCCGCGCACGCAGCTGCGCGTCAGCGATGCCCGCGAAGGCCGCTTCACCGGCGGCGAGATCCCGGCCGACCTCAAGCGCCAGTGGATCCAGGGCACCGGGCCCGCGACCCGGCCGCGCGCGACGGCCGAAGACGGCCTGCGCAACGTCGCCTACGCCTTGCTCTCCGGCGCCGACGGGTGGATGTTCGACGGCGAGGACGCCCTGGGACAGGTCGACGCGATGTCACTCGACAACCAGCGAAATCTCAAGCTGGCCTTCGACGGGGAACCGATTTTCCTGCGCGTCGCGGAGGAAGTCGCTGACGAGATGAACGCCTGGTCGCGGGACTTCTTCGGCCGGCCGATGTTCGACGACTGGCGCAGGCAGCTCGACTTCACGACCCGGCTCTTTCGCCCCCGCGGGCTGCACCTCGACGACCGTCACGTGCGCGAACCGGACGGCACCGGCTTTTCCGCGTCGATCGTCGACCTCGTGCTCTATGTCGTGAACAACCGCGAGCGGCTGCAGGCGCAGGGTCGGTCCATCGTCCTCTACCTCCCGAAGATCCAGACGGCCGAAGAAGCGGCTCTGTGGAACGACATGCTCGCCACGCTCGAGCGGCACCTCGGGCTGGCGGTCGGGACCATCAAGGCCTACGTGCTCGTCGAGCAGATCGAGGCCTGCTTTCAGCTGATGGAGATCCGAGCCGCCCTCGGGACACACTTCGTCGGCTTCAACACCGGCCGCTGGGACTACATCAACAGCGTCGCCGACGCCCTGGCGTGGGACGCGGCGTTCGTCAACCCGAACATCGACGCCATCGGCATGACCTACGGCTACATGCGCCGCTACGAAGACCGGGTGCGCCGGGCGGTGAACACTCCCGACCGGGACGGACGCTGCGCGCTCTGGCAGGGCGGAATGGAGGCCAACATCCCGGTGGGCTCGGCCGCCGGTGTCGCCGCCGGCATGCGGCGCGCGGTGGCGGGCGGCGAGCGCGAGCAGCGCGAGGGCGCCAGCGGCAAGTGGGTGGCGCACTGGAAGATGGTTCCGATCATGCGGCCCGTGTGGGAGAGGGCGGGCGCCGACAACCAGCTCGGGCGCCCGTTCCCGCGTCTTACGTACACGGCGGAGGATGCCGCGGGCCTGACCCTTCTCGAGCCGGCGCCGCGGACCGTCCGAGGCGCGCGCGATCTCCTGAGCGTCGCCCTGCAGTACGGCAATGCGTTCGGCCGGGGCTTTCAGGCGGCGGCTCTCAAGCCCGCCGACTTCTTCGGCAACGAAGACGTGCTCTACCTGATGGAAGACATGGCGACCGGCGAGATCCGGATGAGCATCCTCTGGGAGTGGCTGCACAAGAGTGCCCGGTTCACCGACGACGACCGGGAGACCGGTGTGCGCGCCGGCGATCCCTTCGCCCCGGCGCTGTTCGCACGCCTGCTCGACGAGGAGTACGCCAAGCTGCTTTCGGCGGGCAACCGCGACGTCCACGACGACTCGAAGCGGACGACGCTGCCCATCGCCCGCGCCATCGTGGAAGCCTACGTTCACGATCCCGTCAAGCCGCCGTGGTATATCGACCTGCTGAACCTCAATCTCAACAACCATGACCTCGAGACGTCCCGCCAACGCATCGCGAGGTACCTCGACGCGTTCCGGCGAGACGGCACGCGTCTGACCGAGAATCTCGATTTCGCGAAATGACAGGAGCGCCTCCATGACACCGTTCGAGCAGGAAGTCGCCGAAACCCAGAAGTGGTTCGAGAGTCCGCGGTTCGCGGGCACGACGCGCCTCTACACGGCGCGCCAGGTCGTCGAGCAGCGCGGCACCATCGCCCACGACTACACCGTGGCGCGGGAGGCGGCGGCGGCGTTCTACGACCGCCTGCGGCAGTTGTTCGCCGAGAGAAAGAGCATCACGACATTCGGCCCGTACTCGCCCGGCCAGGCGGTGGTGATCAAGCGCCTCGGGATCGAGGGCATCTACCTCGGCGGCTGGGCGACCTCGGCCCGGGGCTCGACGAGCGAGGACCCGGGGCCGGATCTGGCGAGTTATCCCCTGAGCCAGGTGCCCGACGAGGCCGCGGTGCTGGTCCGCGCGCTGCTCACCGCCGACCGCAACCAGCAGTACCTGCGCGCGCGCATGACCGAAAAGCAGCGCAGCGCGACGCCGGCCGTCGACTACCGCCCGTTCATCATCGCCGACGCCGATACCGGCCATGGCGGCGACCCCCACGTGCGCAACCTGGTGCGGCGCTTCGTGGAAGCCGGCGTGCCCGGTTACCACATCGAGGACCAGCGGCCGGGCACCAAGAAGTGCGGCCACCAGGGCGGCAAGGTGCTCGTGCCGGAAGACGAGCAGATCAAGCGCTTGAACGCGGCGCGCTTCCAGCTCGACGTCATGAAGGTTCCCGGACTTATCGTCGCCCGCACGGACGCCGAGGCGGCGACGCTGCTCGACGGCCGCGGCGACGAGCGCGACCAGCCGTTCATCCTCGGTGCCACCAACGTCAACCTGCCGTCCTACAAGGCCGGCTATCTGGCTCTCCTGAAGCGCTTCTACGATCTCGGCGTCCGCGAGCTCAACGGACATCTGCTCTACGCGCTGTGCGACGAGGAGTTCCGGGCCGCCGAGGGCTGGCTCGAGCGCAAGGGCCTCGCCGCCCTCGCCGCCGAGAACGCCGCCGGCTACCAGCAGAAGCGCCTCGCCGTCGACGCCGCGTTCGACCCCGTCGCCTCGCGCTTTCTCGAGGCCTGGGAGGAGGAAGCCGGCCTCGAGACCTACGGCGAGGCCGTGGCCGAGGTGCTCGAGTTCCGAGCCGGCGAGGGCGAGCCGCTCGAGATGAGCGCCGCGCAGTGGCGCCGCTTCTCCGATACGGCCTCGCTGTGGGCGGCCAAGGAGAAGGCGAGGTCGCTCGGCGTTCAGATCATCTGGGACTGCGAGCACGCCAAGACCCCCGAGGGCTACTATCAGATCCGCGGCGGCATCCCCTACGCCATCGCCAAGTCGCTCGGCGCGGCGCCCTTCGCCGATCTCCTGTGGATGGAAACCAAGACGGCAGACCTCGACGACGCCCGCCAGTTCGCCAACGCGATCCACGCCGTGTTCCCGGACAAGTTGCTGGCCTACAACCTGTCGCCGTCCTTCAACTGGGACTCGACCGGAATGAGCGACGAGAAGATGCAGAGCTTTCCCGAGGAGCTCGGCAAGATGGGCTTCGTGTTCAACTTCATCACCTACGGAGGCCACCAGATAGACGGCGTGGCCGCCGAGGAGTTCGCCACCGCCCTCAAGCAGGAGGGCATGCTGGCTCTCGCCCGCCTGCAGCGCAAGATCCGCCTCGTCGAGTCCCCGTACAAGACGCCGCAGACGCTCGTCGGCGGGCCGCGCGTCGACGCCGCCCTCCTGGCCTCCTCGGGGCGCACGGCCACCACCCAGGCCATGGGCAAGGGCTCGACCCAGCACCAGCATCTCATCCAGACGGAAGTGCCCAAGAAGCTGCTCGAGGAGTGGCTGGCGATGTGGGGAGAGCACTACAAGCTCGGCTATAAGCTCGGCGTGAAACTCCTGCCGCAGCGTTCCGGCTCGGAGCTGCTCGAGCTGAGCATCGGCGGCGGCGGTAACGAGAAGTTCGCCAACGTCATTTTCGCTCCCATCCAGGACCGCCGCGGCCGCAACATCCTCTCCGTGCGCGATCAGAACACTTTCGAGGAGTCGCTGCGCAAGAAGCGGCTGATGTCGCTCGTCCACCTCTGGCTGGTGCACCGCTACAAGAGCGACGCCGTCCACTACGTCACCCCTAGCGAGGACAACCAGTACCAGACCGCGAAGATGAAATCGCACGGACTCTTCTCCTCGGTGAACACGGAGGTCGGCCAGATCATCGTCGCCGACGTCAACCATCCGCGCGTCGAGGAGCTTCTCGCGCCGGACCGGGTGGCTCTGTGGAAGCTCATTCGCAAGGAGAGCTAGCTCTCGATGGTCACGCAAGCCTCGAGGGAACCGATGCGCAGAAGCTGCTTCTTGATGCTCGGCGCCTTCCTGTCTCTGGCTCCCCGTCTCGGCGCCCGGCAGGCCGATTCCCTCTCCCCGCTCGTACAGAAGTACGTGCGCGTGAATGCGCCGAGAGTGGTGCTGGAGCACGTGCGCGTCATCGACGGCACGGGAGGCCCGCCGGCGGAGGACCGCAACGTGGTCATCGAGCGAGGCAGGATCGCGGCGATCGGCGCGGGCGCGGACGTGCCGGCGGCCGACGGGACGACCGTCATCGACCTGCGCGGATACACCGTGATGCCGGGCATCGTCGGCATGCACGACCACCTCTTCTACATCGCGCGGCCGGACATGGACAGCCAGTGGAATTTCGAGCCGCCGGCGCTGGTGCCGCAGATGTCGTTCTCCGCGCCGCGCCTCTACCTGGCCGCGGGCGTCACCACGCTGCGCACCACGGGAAGCGTCGAGACGTACGCGGACCTGAACCTGAGGCGCATGATCGACGAGGGCAAGGTGCCCGGTCCGCACATGGACGTCACCGGACCGTACCTCGAGGGGCAGGGCAGCTTCTTCGTTCAAATGCACGAGCTCGGCAATGCCGACGAGGCGCGGCGCATGGTCGAGTACTGGGCGGACCGCGGCGTGACGTCTTTCAAGGCGTACACGAACATCACCCGGGCGGAGCTCAAGGCGGCGATCGACGAGGCGCACAAGCGCGGCATCAAGGTGACGGGGCACCTCTGCTCGGTGACGTACCCGGAGGCGGCCGAGCTCGGCATCGACGACCTGGAGCACGGCTTCTTCGTGAATACGCAGCTCGATCCCGAGAAGAAGCCGGACCAGTGCAGCGACAGCATGGGCGACTACACGCTCGAACACATGGATCCCGGCGGCCCGGAGTCGAGGGCGCTGATCGACACGCTGGTGAAGCATCACGTCGCGGTCACCTCGACGCTCCCGGTGTTCGAGGGAGGCGTGCCCGGCCGCCCACCCCTGAGGCAGGCGGCCATGGACGCGATGTCGCCGCAAGCCCGCGAGGCGTATCTCTACGCGCGAAACCGGCCGGCGAGCAAGCCGTCGCAGCGCGACGGCGCCCGGCTCCTCCAGCGCGACATGGAGTTGGAGCGCGCCTTCGTCGCCGCCGGAGGACTGCTGCTGGCCGGCGCGGACCCCACCGGCAACGGGGGAGTCGTTCCCGGATTCGGCGACCAGCGCGAGATCGAACTGCTGGTGGAGGCCGGGTTCACGGCGCCGGAGGCCATCCGGATCGCCACGCTGAACGGAGCCGTCTACCTCGGAAAGCAGGACCAGATCGGATCCATCGCCGCCGGGAAGAATGCCGATCTCGTGGTGGTCAAGGGCGATCCGTCCGCCGCGGATCGCGGACGTGGAAAACGTCGAGATCGTCTTCAAGGACGGCGTCGGGTACGACTCGCAGAAGCTCCTCGATTCCGTGAAGGGGCGCTACGGTCAGTACTGATCGTGAGACGCGCGGCCACCGGCACCGGCGGTTTGACGTCTCGAATCGAGCGAAACTAACGATTGGTAATGTCGCCGCAACGCGGACATGCTCGTCCTGTTCTCGCCATCGATCGCCGTTTGCCAGATTCCTCTGACGAATCCCGACCGAAAACGTAACGAGAATGCGGGGCGTCGCGCCCGGGCGTCTCCGTACGACCTCGATCGGCGAAGGAGGAAGTCATGCGTTCCCCGAGTCGTCTGCTCATGGCCGCGATTCTTCTCGTCTCGGCGGCTGGAGTCGCCCGAGCCCAGGAACCCGATCCGGCGCCGCCCCCGGCGGCCCCCGAGGTCGCGAAACCCATCGCCGAGCTCCCGCCGATCCCGGTCGCGGAGCCGAGCGCGCCGGCCGTCGAGCCCGCGCTCACGGCAGACCAGAGCGCTCCGACCGCCGAGCCCGCCGCTCCGGCGATGCGGGACACCCCCGCGGAAGAGAAGCAGGTCACGACGTCTACCCGGAGCGTCACGAAGAAGACCCGGGTCGCCGGCAAGCCTGCGGAGAAACCCGTGATCGAGAAGCCCGTGATCGAGGCGGTCAAGCCGCCCGCAGCCGCGGCGGGCGTGGCGGCCATCGATACGACCGGGAACGCGCCTCCTCCCAATGCCGCGGCGAGCGCGGTGCCCTCCGAGAGCGTCGTCGTGCCCGCGCCGCCTGCGGCCAGGGCGGCAGTCGTCGAGCCTCCCGCCACGGAGGCCGGGCCGCAGAAGAAGCTCGGCATCGGCAGCTGGATTCTCTTCGGTCTCGGCCTCAT
The DNA here is from genome assembly GCA_963710945.1 of uncultured Acidobacteriota bacterium. GTDB lineage: Bacteria > Acidobacteriota > Thermoanaerobaculia > UBA5066 > Gp7-AA6 > DAHUXD01. The sequence continues at coordinate 609,411 of CAVQCH010000003.1, read as the reverse complement.
CGCGGTGGGCGGCATCGCCACCAAGCTCCTGCGCCGGCGACTGCGGAGCCCGACCTCGATCGTTGACTTCACGAGCATCCATCCCGAAGTGAAACCGGTTCTGGTGACGCGCCCGTGACGAACGCCCTCGATGGGATCCCGTCTCCGGCCGATCTCGTTTGCCGTGGGGAGCTGAAATGACGATGAACTGGACCTGCCCCGACTGCCAGGCGCGGAATGCGACGACCATTGCTTCCGGTGCCGAGGCCGGAAACATCGTCGAGGTCCGTTGCCCGGCCTGCGGGGCGCAACACGAAGCGTCGGTTCGCTTCCCGTCCCCGAGGGGCGGAGCGCCCATAACCGTCGGCGTCGTCTGGGTCTAGGAGTCAGCCGGAACGACGAGCCCGTCGACTTAACGGGAAAGGGCGCGACCCTCGATCGGGCCCACACCGAGCAGGCCGAGCTCGAGCTCGAGCGCGCGGGGCTCGCCGCGGACGACAAGGGTGAGCACTGGGAGCTAGCGGTCTACGTCGCTCGGTGTCTTGGGGGGATCAATCGCGTCTTCATGTATTCCGGGCAGCTTCGACAACCGCTCGTGACAACTTTAGGGTAGGCGAAGCCGTTTTCTTGAAGGTGCGGGTGTCGCGGCCGCTCCGTGTCGAGGTTCCCGGCGGCGTCTACCATGTGATCGCGCGCGGCAACGAGCGCAGGGCAGGGCGCAGAATCCGGAGCTGTGAGCGCGCGTCGAAGAGATCTCTGAATCTTTTCGACCGGCAATGCAGGAATACTCGATTGACCCCGACACGCTACGGTCCGTAGAGGAGGAGGCCGAAGGTCTTGACGAGGAAGACGGCCATCTGGCCGCGCGTGTTCGGGTTGGTCGGGCAGTAGATTCCGACGCCGCAGCCGCCCGTGATCCCCTCGTTGTACAGCTCGACGATCCAGTCGGCGAAGAGGCTCGGGCACGGGACGTCGGTGAACACGGACGTGCAGACCGGCGGCACGTAGCTCGAGCCGTACTTGGCCCGCAGCAGGAACGCCGCCATCTGCTGGCGGGTGACGGGGCTGTTCGGACAGTAGTCGCCGCCGCCGCAGCCCGCCGTCACCCCCTCGTGGTAGAGCTGCTCGATCCAGTCGGCGTACTGGCTCGGGCACGTGACGTCGTTGAAGATCTGCGTGCACGTCGGCGGCACGTAGTTCGCGCCGTGCTGGGCCTTGAGCAGGAACACCGACATCTGCGCGCGCGTCACCGAGGCGGTCGGGCAGTAGATGCCCGCGCCGCAGCCGCCCGTGATCCCGTTGTGGAAGAGGTTCTCGATGAAGGCGTAGAACTGTTGCCCCGTGGGCACGTCCGTGAAGCTCTCGCCCACGTGCAGCGTCCAGCTCTTCAGGAGCCCCTGGCTCAGGGTCTCGTCGAACACGGCGTCCCAGTGCGCGACCGGGCGCGATCCCGAGACGCTCATCACGTAGCAGTCGTGCGACGGCGTGGCCGTGTAGCAGTCGGTCGTGTTGCCGGGGGCGACCGTCCCGTAGTTGGCGGCGGCGTCGTTGATCGCGTAGGCCGGTCCGGCCGGACCGCCGATGTTCGAAGCCGCGCCGGTGAACGTCAGCGAGACGCCCGTCGTGTTCTTCCAGAGCGGACCGACCACGACGGTCTCGCCGGACTCGAGGACGCCGTTCAGGTTCGACGTCGCGCCCGTTCCGTGCACGTCCACGTTCATCGGCTGCGGGCTCGGGTTGGCCGGCGTCGGCGTCACGGTCGGCGTCGGCGTGAACGTGCTCGTCGCCGTCGGCGTTCGCGTGGGCGTGTTCGTGAACGTCCGCGTGGGCGTATTCGTGAACGTCGGAGTCGGCGTGTTGGTCGCCGTGTTGGTCGGCGTATTCGTAAACGTCGGCGTGAAGGTCGGCGTATTGGACGGCGTCCACGTGGGAGTGTTGCTCGGCGTCCACGTCGGCGTGTTCGACGGCGTGAGCGTCGGCGTGTGAGTGGGCGTGAACGTCGGCGTGAATGTCGGCGTGTTCGACGGCGTCCAGGTCGGCGTGTGCGTCGGCGTATCCGTCGGGGTGTTGGTCGGCGTGTTGGTTGGGGTCAGGGTTGGCGGCACCGGCGTCTGAGTCGGCGTATTGGTCGGTGTCGACGTCGGCGTGCTGGTCGCAGTAGCCGTACGAGTCGGTGTATTCGTCGGTGTGCCGGTCGGCGTATTGGTTGGGGTCAAGGTTGGCGGCACCGGCGTCTGAGTCGCCGTATTGGTCGGCGTCGATGTCGGCGTGCTGGTCGCAGTAGCCGTACGAGTCGGCGTATTCGTGGGCGTGTCGGTCGGCGTGTTGGTTGGGGTCAGGGTTGGCGGCACCGGCGTCTGAGTCGGCGTATTGGTCGGTGTCGACGTCGGCGTGCTGGTCGAAGTAGCCGTACGAGTCGGTGTATTCGTCGGTGTGCCGGTCGGCGTGTTGGTTGGGGTCAAGGTTGGCGGCACCGGTGTCTGAGTTGCTGTACCGGTGGGCGTCGCCGTCGGCGTAAAGGTTGGAGGCGGGGGGCTCGTGCATCCTGGGAACTTGAAGTTGCCGACGCGCGTGCGCCAGTTGAAGCTGCCGGTGGTCGCGTAGTACTCCTGCGTGTACCAGAAGGTGCAATCGTCCACCGGGTCCACCGTCAGGTCGCTGTAGTCGCCCCAGCGTCCGTTCGTTCCGGTCTGGCTGCCCGCGCCCGCGATCAGGGTCGCTTCGCCCTGGGCCAGCGTGCCCGCAGGATCGCCGGACAAGCGTCCCGCGTACCGGATCTCGGGATGGATGCTCGCACTCGAGGCGCTGAATCCGAGGACGAGGTCGCCCGCGTCGTCCATGGCGGCGCTGCCCATCCAGCGCCAGGTCGTGTCGGGCTGGTAGGTGCCTTGCTGCGTAAAGCCGGGTGTGCCGCTCGTCGCGTTGTTGATTTCCCACCAGCGGATGCCCGCGACTGACCCGGAGCTGACGGTGCGGTTTCCCACCAGGGCCTCGTGGCCGTCCGCAAAGCGGCGGTAGGCCAGCCGGAACATGGGTCGGTCGGCGAGGTTGTCGAGCAGGTCGGTCGTCCCGAGCTGGGGCACACCCGCCGCCAGCGTCGTGTAACCGGCCGGCGTCAGGCTGCCGCCGAGCGTGAAGGTGCTGTTGGCCGGCGTGCCCCAGTCCACGTGAAAACGATAGAGCTTCCAGGGCGATCCCACCGTGCTGAGCCAGGGGTTCGGCGCGCCGGCGGGCGGCGGAGCCCAGCCGTCGAGATCGGCGCAGATCAGGGACCCGAGCGCCGTCGATTGCAGCCCCGGCGTGATGAACGTCGCCGGGGTGCCGGCGATCATCGACGCGCGGTCGAGCGCGAACGGCTGCGGGCCGAGGAACGTCGTGCCCGCCGGTGTTGAAGACGTTCATCGAGAGGTAGTAGGCATCCGGCCAGACGCCGAGCTTCGGGTAATCGTAGAAGTTGCCGTTGTTGAGGTGAAAGTCGTAGCGGTACCACGTCCCCGTGGCGTCGCTCGTCGTGGAGACGGCGACGCACTCGTCCCTCGGGACGGTCGTGCCGGCGAACTGCGAGACGACCCAACGGTTGGCGAGCTGGTCGTAGAGGACGACGGGGTCGCCAAACCCTCCCGTCTCGCACACGCCCCCGAAACCCGACCACAGCGTCTCGATCGAGATCGGGCCGAGGACGGAAGCCCCGCTCGTCTTGTCGAAGACCTGGATGCCCTCGTTGACCATCTGCAGGTACTGCGTGGCCCCGACCTCACCGTTGGTGTCGGGGGGTGCACAGTTGCAGGAGACGCCGGGAAAATGGATGCCGTCGAAGTCGAGGATCGGCGCCGGCATCGCCTGAGGGGCCAAGCGGCCCTGCACGACCGGGTCCACCTGGGTCTGGATGCCGTCCGGCATGCCGAGCGGCTCGCGCTGCAGATGCCTCGGCTGGAGGCCGAGCTTCGGGGGAATGTCCCGCAGCGGCGGCGAGACGTCGTTCTTCGACGATTGGCCGACGGTGATCGTCGAGGCCGTTTTCTTCGTGCCGGAGTCCGCGGCGAAGCCGGAGGCGGACGCCAAGAGCGTGCACAGAACCCCGCAGGCGAGCGCCCGGTACCGGCGCATGGACTCTCCGTTTGTTGAAAGGTTGGATCGAAATTTAGCGCGGGCCTGCAGAAAAGTCAACAAATACGAGGGTTTCGGCTATGCCACCGTTGGAAAAATGCGCGAGAATCCGTCGGCAGAGGGACCCTCGAAGACCGTCCGGATTCAGCGGGCGGCGCGAACCCTGAGCCAGGCGTCCCGCGTCGCCTCTCGCGCGTCGGTCCACGGATCTGCCGCACCCGGATCGCCTTTCCAATCGCGTTGCAGCTCGGTCTCGACCTCGTCAAACTGCTTGCCCTCGTACTCCTGGCGTCCCGCCGATTCCCATCCGAGACGGTAGGCGGGCTCGTAATCCGAGTACTCCTTGCCGGGCCTGTAGTAGGGCCGATCCTTGAAGTTTCTGCTCCAATACTCACGCTCGATCGTCGGGTTGGCCGCCTCGCCGGCAGCGTGGCCCGCCGCACCGCCGACGACGGCGCCGATGGCTCCTCCCACGACGGCTCCCACGGGTCCGCCCACGGCCGCTCCGACGACCACGCCGGCGACGACTCCTCCCGCGGATCCCATGCCGGTGCCGATCGGATGAGATCCCGGTTGCTTCGTAATCGGGTCGCGATTTGCGGAATCCGGGTCCGCTGCGGCCACCTTCGTGTCATCCATGAGTGCCTCCCTGAACGAGCGAGATCGCTCTGCTTCGTTGGACGTCGATCATGCCGCTCGCGACCAGGCCGCGTCCAATCGTTGATTTCGCTCGAGTCGTGTCGTGCGAGCGTGGGAACAGCGGTCGAGCAAAGGCGAGGAAGGGCCGCTAAACGCCCCCGGTGCGGGACTCGCGGCTTGGGAGATGAGTTCCCGGTTTTGAGCCGGGTAGTGAGCCGATGGTCTACGGTCGACGGGCATGTCGTCCAATCGTTGCTTTCGCTCGATTTCAGACCAGGCAACGATCGACTGTTTCCGTCACCTGGAAAAGAAAAACGGCGCACCGGAAAACCGGCGCGCCGCGCGCTTTGAATTTCCGGTCGAGCGCCGGACTACGACTTGGGGGTCGGCTTGGCCGCAGGAGCCTTCTCGGTCGTCGACTTGGTGCTCTTCGTATGCTTCTTGGTCGACTTCTTCGTGCCGCCCTTGGTCGACGACGTCTCGCTCTTGGTCTCCGTGGACTCCGTCTTCTTGGTCTCCGTCGTCGGGGCCTTGGTCGGTTTCGGGGCCGGAGCGCTGGACTGCTGGGCAAAGGCCGCAAGGGGAAGGGCCAGGGCCAATGCGGTGATCAGTGACTTCTTCATATCGATCTCCTTGATTGCCGCAATGCGGCATGCATCGCGTCGACAGTCCAGAAGGCTACGCCCCCATTCGTGAACTCAACGTGAACGGGTTCATGCAGGCGGGTTCGTCGGTTTTCCTTCCTGCCGTTCCACGGCTCAACTCGAGCGGAACAAACGATTGGAAGTGGATCTGTCGAAGCGCGCATAGTCACAGGGTGAATGCGGAGTTCGGAATGAGAAGGGACTGGATATGGGAACCATAGTCATCGTTTTGCTCGTGCTCTTTCTTCTGGGTGGCGGCGGATACTGGTACCGCGGCAGACGGGCCTGATTCGGTCGGGCGGCTTCAGAACCCGGGCTCCAGCCGGGCGGATATGATCTCTGCCGCAGGCCGGTCGCGGCCGGCGCAAGACACACTGATGCAGCGAGACGTCGCCCTGTGGATCGATCACCGTCAGGCCGTGATCGCGGCCGTCGCCGGTGACACCGAGGACCTGACGCGCATTCTGTCGGGCCTCGAGAAGCATGTCCGTTTCTCCGGGGGCGAGGGTGACGCCGAAGATTCCCGAGACAAACGTTTCGAGGGGCATCTCAACCAGTACTACGACACGGTCGTCGCGTCCCTGCGGGATGCCCGGTCCATTCTGATTCTCGGTCCCGGCGAGGCGAAGCAGGAGGTGGAAAAGCGCCTCCGCGATGCGGGGCTCGGCAAAGCCATCGTCGGCCTCGAAACCGCCGACAAGATGACCGACCATCAGATCGCTGGCGGTCGCCCGACGGCGCTTTCGGGAATAGACGGGCGCCCCGCTCGTGAGGACCGTCTCGTTCAGCCAGGCGTCGAAGATGGGTCCCGCGGAGCGGCACCGCACCGGACGCATTGGCTGGCTGCGCGCCGCGGTGCTGGGCGCCAACGATGGCATCGTTTCGACGGCCAGTCTGGTGCTCGGCGTCGCCGCCGCGCACGCGACCCACGGCAACATCCTGGTCGCGGGAGTCGCCGGCCTGGTGGCCGGGGCGATGTCGATGGCTGCCGGCGAATACGTGTCGGTTCACTCGCAGGCGGACACCGAGCTGGCCGAGCTCGAGCTCGAGCGCGCGGAGCTCGCCGCGGACGACAAGGGTGAGCGCCGGGAGCTGGCGGCGATCTACGTCGCTCGGGGCCTCGACCCCTCCCTCGCAAAACAGGTCGCCGACCAGCTGATGGCCCGCGACGCGCTCGGCGCGCACGCCCGCGACGAGCTCGGTATTTCCGAGACCTTTCGCGCGCGCCCGATTCAGGCCGCGCTGGCATCGGCAGGCAGCTTCGCGGTCGGAGCCGTCATGCCTTTGCTCGTCGCCGTCGTGGCCCCGGCGGCGGGCTTGATCCCTCTCGTTTCGGGAACGTCGCTTCTGTTCCTCGCGCTTCTCGGCGGGCTCGCTGCGCGCGTGGGCGGCGCCGGGGTACTGAAGGGCGCCATCCGGGTCACGTTCTGGGGCGCTCTGGCGATGGCGCTGACCGCGGGCGTCGGGGCGCTGTTCGGAACGGTGGCCTGAACGATCGGGAGGCCGGCGCGGGTAAGAACCACCCGCGCCGGCGGGGACAGGGCAGATCCGGGGCTCAGATGACGCGTCGTCCCTGAACGAGCTGGATCACGAGGACGACGACCGCGATGACGAGAAGGACATGTACGAATCCCGACATCGTGTAGCCCGTGATGAGACCCAACAACCAGAGCACCAGGAGGATGACGAAGATGGTCCACAGCATGGAAGCCTCCTTGAGATCAGACCCGTCTTTTCGCGGTTCGCCTCAATGGGCGACCGGCTCATGGTCGTGCTCGTCGGCGAGCGCGTCCGCTTTCAGGTGATGGACCGTGCCGTCCTTGTGATTGGGCGGCGCATAGACGGTGAACAGCCTCAGGTCTTCGTTTCCCACGTTGACGAGATTGTGCCTCGCGCCCGCGGGGACGACGACCACGTCGTTCTCCTTCACCGCGACGGTCTCCGCGCCGACGGTCGCCTTGCCCAGGCCCGAGACGATGAACAGCATCTGGTCGGTCCCGGGATGCACTTCGGATCCGATGTCCTCCGCGGGCTTGATGCTCATGGTGACGAGCTGGCTGTGGGGCCCCGTCGCCAGGACACGCCGGAAATCGGTATTGGTTTTCGCCGCCTTCGTGATGTTGCCTTCGAATAGCATGATGACCTCCTCGGTTCCAACTCCAGATTCTTCACCCGGGCGGTCGCCGTCGCCCTGATTCAACCGAATCAGATCCTCCCGCGGTTGTCGTGAGTCACCTTCCCCGATTAGAGGCGGCCGGCGAGGACGAGGACCAGGACGACGACGAGGATGACACCCAGCGCTCCGCTGGGCCGATAGCCCCAGCTGCGGCTGTGAGGCCACGCGGGAATCACGCCGAGAAGCAGGAGAAACAACACGACGAGAACGATGGCACCCATGAAACCCTCCTGTCCAAATCGAAGGCATCGCAAACGCCGTTCCGTGGATGGACCGGCCGACACCTCACGCAGCATCATGCGAGCCGGCGCCCGCGCGCGTCCAATCGTTGCTTTCGCTGAAGTCGAGAGCTCGAAACGATCGACGACGGCATGTCACCCCGATCGGCGGGCGGCCGACCGCGCCCACGGCGACCCGGGTTGATCGGTGTGGCGTCTGGAACCGAACGCAAACAACGATTGGACGCCGTCGCCGTCCGTCGGACATGCTGGCAGGGATCATGCAACTGGCAAAACAGGGTGAGGCCGGAGGTGGGTTCGTGACGGTGAACGTTTACGTGTCGTCGGGCTTCCGCGGTGCGCGCAAGCTCGGCCTGCTGGCGCCGAACTCGCCGGTGTCCCTTCTGCCGCGCGCGGAATCCTGGAAGTACGTCCGGTCCGCCGACGCTTTCGAGCTCGGCCTTTCCGAAGCGGACGTCATGGAGCTGCGTCGCTCGGGCTTCTGGGCGCGTGAGCTCGAAAGCGGCCGATTGAATCGTTGAAACAGGATGAATCGTCGAGGCAGCGTGCCGTCGCACGGTGCCGACCGCAACCAGGGGAGATCGTCCGATGGATACCTACACGCTTCCGGAGCTTCGATACGACTACAGCGCCCTCGAGCCGCACATTTCCGGCAAGATCATGGAGCTCCACCACGACAAGCACCACGCGGGATACGTGAAGGGGGCCAATGCCGCCCTCGACCGTCTCGCCGAGGCCCGGGAGAAGGGCCGCTTCGACGACATCGCGTCCCTCGAGAGGGCGCTCGCGTTCAACCTTTCGGGCCACGTGCTCCACTCCCTGTTCTGGAGCAACATGGCGCCGAAGGCGGGCGGGCGGCCGCGGGGCGAGCTGGCCGCCGTCATCGCGCAGGAGTTCGGGAGCTTCGAGAAGCTCCAGAAGCAGATGAACGCCGTCGCGGCGAGCATCATGGGGTCGGGCTGGGCGGCGCTCGTGTGGGAGCCGCTCGGAAAGAAGCTTCTCGTCACGCAGATCTACGATCACCAGTCGAACCTGGCGCAGGCCGGTACGCCGCTGCTGGTGCTCGACGCGTGGGAGCACGCTTTCTACCTGCAGTACCAGAACCGCAAGACGGAGTTCTTCGACGCGGTGTGGAACGTCTGGAACTGGGAGGACGTCGCCGTGCGCTTCGAAAAGGCGTGCCGGACCAGCGTGGAGCTCGTCGGCGCGGGGATCGGGGTCGACTAGGGTGAGGTGCTCGCCCCGGTCACACCCATGCCCTTCGATGCTCTGCCTGCGCTGAAGCGCCTGGAGCGCCGCCTGAAAGAGAAGCTCTCGTCGCGGGGCCGACGCCCGCGGCGGCTGCTCTTGCTGCTGGTTCTCCCGCCGCTTCTGTCCCTGGCCGTCTACGCGGCGGCGGCGCGCTGGCTTCTTTCTGGTCCCCGCCTGCGCGCGCTGATCAATACGGATCCCGTGTCGCTCACGCTCGATTACGACGAGGCGACGTCGTTCTGGCCCGGCCGGGTCGCGATCCGGAACCTCCGCATCCGGGGCAGCGACCACAACGTCGAGTGGATGATCCGGTTGGCCGAGGCGCGCGTGGACTACTCCGTGTTCGCGCTTGCGAGCAGGACGTTTCGCGCGGAGCGGCTGCGCGGATCCGGGCTGTCCTTTTTCCTCCGCCGCAAGCGCGAGGCCGGGGAGGCAACGGCCTCAACCCTCTCGGTGCTACCGCCGATCCCCGGTTTCGCGGACCCGCCGCAGCGCTCGCTCGAGGCGCAGGGGCCGGATGCCGAGGGTAACCCCTGGCGCATCGAGGTGCGGGGAATTCGCATCGACCACTTCGACGAGATCTGGTTCGACGCCTGCCGCTACCGGGGGACGGCGCATCTGGACGGGGCGTTCTTTCTGCGGCCGGGTCTGCTCGTGGGAATCGGCCCGGCGCGCGTCACCATCGAGAGCGGCGAAGTGCGGATCGGCCAGGCGCCCACCGGCATTTCCGTCTCGGGGAGCATCGAGGCAGCCTTCGAGCCGTTCGAGCCGCCGAAGGTGCACGGCAGCGAGGTCTGGCAGAAGGCATCGGGAGCCGTGACGATCGCCGCCCGCTTCGAGCGCCTCGACGCGCTCGAGCACCTCGTCCCATCCGCCTCCGGCGCGCGCCTCGACGGAGGCGCGGGCAAGGCGGCGATTCAGGCCGCGATCGTGAAGGGAAAGGCGAAAGGCGAGGTCCGTCTCGCCGTCCACGACGGGTCGGTGCGCCTGGCCAGGCTCGCGCTGCGGGGCGACGCGGACGTGTCCGCCCTCATCCCCGAGTGGAACCTGATGACGGGCCCGCTGGACATCTCGGGCAGCCGGGTTGCTTTCTTCGACGTCCGCGCCTCGGGCTCGGACGACTCGCGCCGCTGGTGGGGCCGGTTCGTGATTCCCTCCGGGAAGATCGGCGCGATCTCGACCGCGCTCGTCGACGCCGAGACCCGGGATGCGCGTCCCCTGCTCGCGCTCCTGGGTGCCGACCTCCCGGCCTGGACGCGGGGCCTGGTGAACCTCGACGGCTTTTCGGGAACCGGCACGGTGTCTCTCGGGCCCTCGTTCACCCGCGTTCGTCGGCTCGATGCGCGGGGCGGCACCTTCCACATCCAGGGGCGCTACCTCCGCGACCGGGAAGACCGGGACGGCGCCTTTCTGATCGAGTCGGGCGTCTTGAGCGTCGGGCTCGAGCTCCAGCCCGGTGCGACGACGCTGAGGCTTCTCGGCGCGCGGAAGTGGTACGGGGATCTGCGTGGCGACGAAAAGGTGGCCGGGCGCCTCACCCCGCGCGACGCGGCGGCCCCGGCAATCCTCGTCTCGCGCGGCGGCATTCCGGCGCCCGCTCGACTCGCGCCGTAGAGCCCGAAGATCCGCGCCGGCATCCTGCCGTCTGCGATCGCCAGGAGCGCGAGCGACGCGGCCGTTTGCGAATCCGTGGTAGCCTTTGTGCTCCGATTCCTTCCGACGGACCGATTCCCCAAGACAATCGAGTGCCCGCCGCCGGTCTCGGCGAAGAAAGTGGGTGCCTCATGGGAACCGAACTCCGACAGCCGAAATGCGATACGTGCGGACAATCCGTAGACACGGTTGCCCTGGAGGTTGGCGACAGGACCTGCGCGGGCTGTGCGGCCCTCGCGGACGCGCCCTCCGCCCGGTCGCGCGCCGGAAGAGTCCTTCGGCACTGGACGACGAACGCCATCGCGTTGAAGGGCAGAACGACGGCGAACCGGTCCGAGTCCACCGATTGGGGGCTGGCCGATGGCCGGAAGCTCCACCTCATCGCGTCGAGATTGAAGTCGCTCGCCCGCGCGACTGGTGCCTTGTGAAGTCCGTTCTTCGAAAGTGGAACTGCCCGAACTGCGGTCGAGCCAACAAGACCTCGGTGGCGCTGGACCAAACCGCCCGGTGCGAGTACTGCGCCGAGGTGGGCAAGGTCCAGCCGCGTCACCCGCTGGGGCCCCGGCTCGCCGGTTATGCCGCGAAGTTTCTCGCCTCGATGAGCCGGGGATCCGTCGGCCCCTACCCGCGGCCGATTCCGGCGGCGGTCCGGCCGCCCGGGGCCTCCCGCCTCCCGCGATAGTCGGGGTGCAGGCCGCACCTGCGGGAAGCTCGTCCATCGTTTCGACGGCTCGGTCTCGACGGAACAAACGATTGGACCGGCCGACCCCCGCGACACGATGATCATTCTTCCGTCGACATCTCAGGCCGCTGACGCTGTCGGAGCCCCGACGGCGACAGGACAGGCGGGCCAATTTCGGTCCGCTCTTCGAAAGGTTGAGCATCATGAAGAGAATCATTGGAACGGCCGCGGGTCTTTGCCTGCTGGCCGCATCGCACGCCGTCGCCCAGGTGCCGGAGAAGCAGGTCGTCGAGACGAAGACGACCATGGAGACCCTGCCGGGAGCGACGCTGAAGACCGAGACGCAGTCCGTGTCGGGAACGGTCAAGGAATACGAGGCCGGCAAGAAGATCAAGCTCTCCGGCCCCGGGGACAAGTCTTACTCGTTCGATCTCGCCGATAGCGCCACGGTCGAAGGGACCATCGTCGTCGGCCAGATGGCCACGGTGAAGTACACCAAGGGAACCGACGGCAAGGAATCCGTCGTCGCGGTCTCGGAAGCCACGGCCAACGCGGTGACGGCGGCCGACGCCCCGAAGATGCACTCGGAGTCGGTGACGACGAGCAGCAGCCCGACGGCGAGCGCCAAGACGAAGACCGAGACCGTCGTCGGCGTCGTCAAGGAATACGAGGCCGGCAAATCGATCAAGGTGACGGGGCCCAAGTCCAAGGACTACAGCTTCGACCTGACCGACATGGGCTCCTTGAAGAAGGCCGTGTCCGTCGGCGAGCGCGTCAAGGTGACGTTCACGAAGTCGGATGACGGCAGCAAGGCCACGACGATCGTGGCGTACCCGCACAAGGTTTGACGAGCCACATCATGAAGAAACTGCTGATCGGCTCTCTGCTCGGGATCGGGCTCATCGGGATTTCCGTCGGTTGTCAGAAGAAGGCTGAATCGACGACCACGGAAACGACGACGACGCAAGAGGCTCCGGCTCCGTCCGGGACGCCTCAGACCACGACGTCCACGACGACGACCACCGTGGACACCACGGCTCCCACGCCCGCCCCCAGGTAAGCCTTCCCCTATTTAGGATTCACCGCGCCGGGAGGAAACTCCCGGCGTTTTGTTTTTGCGAACTCCCGGATCCGAGCGCCGACGCGGTCAGCGGGACTTTCGCGCCCGGGCGAGCACGCGACGGGGTTTCGATGCGACGGGCTTCCTGGTCGCCACCGCGCTCGCCTCTGGCGCCTCGAGCTTTCGACGGGGAGTGAGCCGCACCTCTTGGAGGAACGAGGCGAGCAGCGGCGAGGGGTCGTCTCGCCGGTAGATCACTCCGGATTCGACGGACACTCCCCGGTCCTCGATCGGGCGGAAGACGACCCCCGGCATCGCCCTCTGCTTGAGCGCCGGGTCGACGAGCGCAATGGTCAAACCCGCCGCGACCATGCCGAGAACGGTCTGGGTCGAGGGAAGCCCGCCTTCCATCGCGATCGGCGGACCGAATCCGGCTCGATGAAAGATCGCGAGCAACTGGTCGTAGCGGCCCGGGGACAGGTGCCGGGGCCAGAGCGTATAGGCCTCCCCGGAAAGATCCCGCAGCCCGATGCGGTCCCGGCGTGCCATGGGATGCTCTTCCGAGATCGCGGCCACGAGCCTCTCGCGGCTGGTGACTTCGCTGACGATGTCCTCCGCTTCGATCGGAAGCCCCACGAAACCGATGTCGAGACGGCCGCCGCGGAGCCCCTCTAACTGTGCTTCGGGCGTGAGGTTTTGAAAGAGCACTTCGACCGTCGGTGCTTGCTCCCGGAAGAGCCGGAGAGCCTTGCCGAGAAACGCCCAGTCCGTCTCGGGCGAGATGCCGATGACGAACTTGCGGGACTCTTCCCGCGCCGTTTCTCTGGCCAGGCCGGCCGCACGATGGGCAGCGGCCAGAATTGCGCGTGCCTCGTTGAGGAATCGCGTTCCCGCTGCGGTCAGCTCGACGTGCCGCTTGACGCGCCGGAGCAGGTCGACCTTGAGCTCGGTTTCGAGATTTCGAACCTGCTGGGAGAGTGACGACTGGGACGTGTTGAGCCGGTTCGCGGCGCGTCCGAAGTGGAGGTCCTCCGCCACGGCGACGAAGTAGCGGAGGTGCCTGAGTTCCATGCCCCCGCTCTCCTTTCAGCGCTCCGAGGTCTCAACACCAGCGTAACAAACGATTGGATCTGCTCGAGCCGCCGCCGCATCATGGTGCCTGGTCGGCTCCGCAGTTTGCCCGCCAATTCTAATCTCGGGAGAAAACGCACATGAACAGATTCTCGATGAGGGCGCTCCTCGTCAGCGCGGCTCTGCTCGGTTTTGTCGCGAAAGCGGCGCTGGCTCAGGTCGACGTCAACGTCACGATCGGCGGGTTCTACGACGAACTGGCCCCATACGGCCGCTGGGTCGACTGCAGTTACGGCCAGTGCTGGGTGCCGGCCCGCGTCGCCGCGGACTGGCAGCCTTACAGCAACGGCCAGTGGATCTACACGGAATATGGCTGGACCTGGGTGTCGAGCGACCCCTGGGGGGGCAACCCGTACCACTACGGGACGTGGGCCTCGATCGAGGGCTACGGCTGGTCGTGGGTGCCCGGAACCGTCTGGGCGCCGGCATGGGTGACCTGGAGCTACAGCAACAACTACGTCGGCTGGGCGCCCCTGCCGCCCACGGTCGTCTTCGGCGCGTCCGGTTATGCGGGGAGTCCGATCGTCGTGAGCCAGACGCAGTACGTCTTCGTGCCCACCAACCGCTTCGTCGGCAGAAACGTATCCTCGGTGCGCGTCCCGATGCAGCAGAGCGCGCAGGTGTTCCGGGAGACCAGGCCCGTCACCGGCTTTGCGGTCTCGGGCGGCATCGTGCGGAACACGGCGTTGCCGATGGCAACGATCGAGCGCGCCGCCGGGAGCAAGATCGAGACCCGGCAGATCCAGGTCGCCGGAACGGCGCCCCGAGCGTTTTCGGCCGGGACCGGCCGCGTGGCCATCGTCGCGCCGCCCCGCGAGGTGAAGGCAGCCGTGGCGGCCAGACCACAGGCCAAGACCGTCGCCCAATCGCCTCAGCCTTCGCGAGAAGAGAAAGCCGCCCAGGCGCCCGCGAATCACGGGTCCGGGAGCGCGAAGGCTCCGAAGAGTCATGAGGCGCGACCCGTGGAGCCCAACAGCCCGGCCGCGAACGCGCCCGCGCGACAGGTCGACACGGCTCCCGCCGCTCGAGTCCAGGCGGCACCCCGTTCGCCCGAGCCTGTAGAGAAGCACGCCAACTCGCCGGTCGATCAAAAGCCCAACGCGAAGGCTCACAAGGCCCCGGAGCCGCCGCCGATGGAATCGCACCAGCCGGTTGCCGACAAGCCCCAGCACCAACAGCAGCCGCCGCGTCCGGCGGAGGCGAATCGACAGGCGGAAAAGGCTCCGAAGCCAAAGCCCGCGCCCGCAGGAAAAGAGAAGCCCGCCGAGAACGACAAGAAGCCTGACGAAAAGCCAGGGGGAGAGAAACCCTGAGGAACGGTCGCACCGAGAGCCTCCGGTCGGTCGCTCTCTCCGAGGAAGCCGCGGAGGCGACGGCACCCCGTTCCGTCGCCCGAGCGGCTCTTCAGGCAAGTCTGGTCGTCCTCGGCGTGGCGCTCGGCCTGTGGGCCCTGTATCGCCTGGGAAGCGTCCTTCTCCTGATGGTCCTGGCGGTTTTCTTCGCCTACCTCGTCGCTCCGCTCGTTCTCGGTCTTCGCCGTCCGATCTCCGTGGGGCGCCGGAGCCTGGTTCTTCCGCTTCCCCTGGCGATCGGCGCGGTCTTCCTGGCAATCCTCGGAGCTCTGGCAGTCTGCGTCGTCCTGCTTCTTCCGGTCGTCAACCGGGAAATCTCCGAGCTCGCCCGGGAGGCTCCGGGCTACCTCGCGAGGGTTCAGGACAGGTGGCACATCTGGCAGGCGGATTACCAGATCCGGGTGCTGCCGGGAGAGGTGCGTGAGGCCGTCGATCGGGTGGTCCAGCAGGGCGCCACCGCCGGCGAGGCGTACCTGACGGGCGACCTGATTCCCCGAATCGGGGGGTGGCTGACGCACCTGCCCTGGCTGATGCTCGTTCCGATCCTTGCGTTCTTCCTGTTGAAAGACGCGCGGCTTCTATGCGACGTGGCCTTGAAGGTTCTGCCGCGCGGGCGCCTCCGGTCGCGCGGGCTCGCGTTCGTGGGCGAGCTCAACGAGACGCTGGCGGCTTACATCCGGGCGCAGGTCACGGCCTGTCTGCTCATCGGAGTGGTCTGCACGATCGGGTTCTACGCGATCGGCGTCCCCTACGCGGCGGTCCTCGGGATCGCTGCCGGACTGCTCGAATTCGTTCCTCTGGCCGGACCCCTGCTCGTCGCCGTCCTGGCCGCGGGTCTGGCCTCTTTCCACTCGCTCGGGCAGGTCCTGGCGGTCGTGGGCTTTCTCGTCGTGCTCCGGGCCGTTCAGGACTACGTCGTGTATCCGAAGATCGTCGGCAGGGGCATTCACCTGCATCCGCTCGCCGTCATCCTCGCCATCCTCTGCGGCGCGGAACTCGGAGGCGTCGCCGGCGTCTTCCTCGCGATTCCGGCCGTTGCCGTTTTGACGGTGACCTTCCGGCACTACCGGGAGCACCGCGCGGCCGTCGCTGTCGCTTGACGAAACGCCGGCCATCGCTGGCGGGTCACAACTCGAGCGTAACAAACGATTGGACCGGCCGAGCCGCGGCCGACATGATGATGGTCCGGCGATGCGCTCTCGGCCGCTTCCAACGGCGGACGAATCGGGCCGATGAGATCGCATGCCGGCCTGGATGGTTACACGGTGAAAAGCAAACGACAGACTCGACGACTCGCGCGAAAAGTCTCGTCGACGGATCACGCCCGAGGCTCGCCCCTCGCGAAGACGACGCTGGTGGCATACGGCGATTTCGCGTCGCCGGCGTGCGCGCAGACGTACCGCGCGGTCAAGGAGATCCAGAAAGAAATGGGCCCGCGCCTTCGCTATGTCTACCGGAGCTTTCCCCAGCCCATGCAGTTTTCGCAATCCGAAGAGGCGGCCGAGGCCGCCGAGTGCGCGTCCGCGCAGGGCAAGTTCTGGGAAATGCACGACTCGCTGTTCGAGAGCGACGCGCCGGCGGACAAGGCCCGGCTCTACCGCCGGGCGGCCGATGCGGGCCTGGACCTGTGCCGGTTCCGACGAGAGATGCGCGCCCACGTCCACTCCGGGAAGGTCCGGGAGGTCCGGGACGGCGGCATTCGCAGCGGCGTGGCGGCGGCGCCGGCTTTCTTCATCAACTCCGTGCGGCACGAGAGCTCCTTCGGCATCGCGACCCTGCTCGCCGCTGTCCAGGCGGCCTCGGGCGAGTCTTGAGAGTCGAAGACGAGATCCCGGCGAGGTTCAAGTCACGAAAAACGCGCCAAGGCGCAAAGGAGGTCCCCGTGTTGATGACGATTGGAATCGTTCTCCTGGTTCTCTGGGCCCTGGGTCTGTTCGCATTTCACGTTTCGACGTCCCTCATCCACGTCCTGATCGTGCTGGCGATCATCGCGATCGTGATGCATCTCGTGAGAGGGGACCGTCTCGCCGCCTGAGCGGCCGCCATCGCGTCTCATTGGCGTTTCCGATCGACCCGGATGTGCCGGGTCGACGAAGCGCTCCGAAAGATCAGAGGAAACCATGAATCTTCGCACTCGAGGAATCCTGACGGTTGCCGCCTCGCTCACCCTGGCGTTCCTGCTCGCCGGCTGCTCGACGACCCAGACCGCCAGTCGCCAGATCGACGACACGTCGATTCACGCCGCGGTCTCGGCGAAGCTCACGGCCGACCGCTTTTCGAACATCGTGAACATCGACATCAACGTGACGAACGGCGTCGTGACGCTGGCGGGTGAAGTTCCCAACGCCGAGGTCAAGGCCGATGCGCAGAGCGAGGCCCGCATGGTCTCCGGCGTCGTCCGGGTGATCAACAACCTCCAGGTCAAGTCGCCCCCCGCTGCCTGACCTTCCGCGTTTTCCTCTCGCACGCCGAGCCGCCATGCGGCTCGGCTCTTTTTTTGCCGTGGTAAGAAGACCGTAATGACACCCGCCAGCCCCATCCGCGCCGAGCTGTTCTCGGCCGAGCGCCTGGAGCAATTCGGCGGGGAGCTCGCGGCCGAGCAGGCCGTTCATCCCGGGAAGCGGCGCGGGCGGCGGCTGCTTCCGCGCCTGCGCGAAAACGCGCGCGTGCTCCTCCGGTCGCACCAGGCGATCGCCGAGGCGAGCCGCCAGACCCGCGCCGTGTCCCCGGCCGCCGAATGGCTGCTGAACAACTTCCACATCGTCGAGGAGCAGGTGCGGGAGATCGAGGAAGACCTGCCGCCCGGCTTCTATCGCGAGCTGCCCAAGCTCTCCGCCGGCCCGCTCGAAGGCTTTCCGCGCGTGTACGGCCTGGCCTGGTCGTTCGTCGCCCACACCGACAGTCGGATCGAGCTCGACGTCTTTCGGGCGTTCGTGCGCGCCTATCAGCGCGTGCAGCCCCTCACGATCGGCGAGCTGTGGGCGCTGGCGATTTCTCTCCGGGTGGTCCTGGTGGAGAACCTGCGCCGCCTCTCCGAACGCGTGGCCGCCCGCGGTGTCGCCCGCGAGGAGGCCGACACGATCGCCGACTTGCTGCTCGGGGTGCGCGGCCTGACGAGGCCCGAGCCGGCCGCGGTGGTGCCGATGCTGGAGCAGGCGCGCTTTTCGCAGGCCTTCGCGGTCCAGCTCGTCCAGAGGCTGCGCGAGCAGGACCCCGCCGTGACTCCGGCGCTGGAATGGCTCGACCGGCGCCTGGCCCGCGAGGGGACGTCGGCCGAGGATCTCGTTCACGTCGAGCACCAGGCGCAGATCGCGAATCACGCGACGGTGCGCAACGTCATCACGAGCATGCGCCTGCTGTCGTCCGCCGACTGGGCCGACTTCTTCGAAAGCGTGAGCCTGGTTCACGAGACCCTGTGCGAAGGCACCCGCGTGTCCGAGATGGACTTCGCGACGCGGGACCGATATCGCCAGGCCGTCGAAGAGCTCTCGCGGCGAAGCCCGCACGACGAGCTCGAGGTGGCGCGCCGGGCGGTGCGGCTGGCTGGCGTCGCCGCGGCCGGAGAGGATCCCCGCTTCCGCGACCCGGGCTATTACCTGATCGCGAAAGGGCGGACGAGGCTCGAGAAAGACCTCGGCTCTCGCGTCCCGGTGTGGCAGTGGCTGCGTCGCGACTGGATTCGGAGCGCGGCGCCCCTGTACCTGGCCGCGGTCGCCATCGCGTCGCTGGCGGTCCTCGCGGTGCCCGCGGGTCTTTCCGCGCGCGCCGGTGTTGCGCCGTCGTCGCTTCTTCTGCTCGCTCTCCTCGGGCTCGTGCCCGCCTCCGATCTCGCCGTCGCGCTCATCCATCGTCTCGTGGCGCGGCTGCTGGGTCCCCGGCGCCTGCCGAAGCTCGAGCTCGCCGGCGGCGTGCCGGCCGAGCTGCGCGCCCTGGTCGTCATCCCGGTGCTGCTGACCGACGAGGCGGAGATCGACGACGTGGTCGAGAGGCTGGAGGTCCACTACCTCGCCAACGCGGACCCGCAGCTGCGATTTGCGCTGCTGTCGGATTGGCCCGACGCGGCCACCGAGAGCCTTTCCGAAGACGATGCGCTCCTCGACCTGGCGCGAGCGGCCATCGGGAGGCTCAACGAGAAACACGGGCCCGCGGCCGGGGGCGGCGACCGCTTCTGGCTACTTCACCGTCGCCGGCTCTGGAACGCGCGCGAGGGGGTCTGGATGGGTTGGGAGCGTAAGCGCGGCAAGCTGCGCGAGCTCAACCGTCTCCTCCGCGGGGCTGCCGATACGTCCTTCCTGGCGCCCGAGCCGGGATCTTCTCCGGCGCCTCTCGGGATTCGCTACGTGATCACGCTCGATGCCGACACGCGTCTGCCGCGCGAGGCGGCGCGCCGGCTGGTCGGGACCATCGCCCACCCGCTGAATCTTCCCGCGTTCGATCCGGCCGCCGGGCGGGTGGTCGAAGGGCACGCTCTCCTCCAGCCCCGCGTGACGCCCACCTTGCCCGAGACGGGCTGGGGAACGCTCTTCCAGCTCGTCTTCTCCGGCCCGCGCGGCATCGACCCCTATGCCTTCGCGGTTTCCGACGTGTACCAGGATCTCTTCGGCGAAGGGATCTACACCGGCAAGGGCATCTACGACGTGGACGCCTTCGAGCGCGCGCTGGACGAACGGGTGCCGGACAACACGCAGCTCTCCCACGACCTCTTCGAAGGACTCTTCGCCCGGGCCGGCTTCGTGTCGGACGTGGAGCTCTTCGAGGGATTCCCGGGCCATTACGGGGTGGCCGCCTCGAGACAACACCGGTGGGTCCGGGGCGACTGGCAGCTGCTGCCCTGGATGTTTCTGCCGGCCGGGGCGTCGCCGGCGACGCGCGCCGCCGGCTCGATTCCGGCGATCGGGCGCTGGAAGATGATCGACAACCTCCGGCGCAGCCTCTCGGCGCCCGCGATCTACGCGACGCTCGTCGCGGCGTGGTGCGCGGGCGGAGGCGCCGCCGGGCTGTGGACGGCCTACGTGCTCGCCGTCCTCTTTCTTCCGACGCTCCTGTCTTTCGTCGCGGGCCTGTTCCCGAAGAGACGCGGGGTCGCCAAGAGGAGTTTTTTTCGAGGACTGGCCGCCGATCTGGCGATCGGCCTGTCGGAAACCCTTCTGCGGGTCGTCTTTCTCGCCCACTCGGCCTGGCTGCGCGCCGATGCGATCGTCCGCACGCTGTGGCGTCTCGGCGTCACGCGTCGCCATCTCCTCGAATGGGTGCCGGCGGCGCAGGCGCACCGGGCTCTCGACCTGGAAGCGATGGGTTTCTACCGGCGCATGCGGGGCGCGCTCCTTCTGGCGGCGGCCGCGGGCGTCCTCGTCGGGGCTTCAGGCTCGAGTGCCTGGGGCTACGCGGCGCCCTTCATCGCCCTCTGGCTCGCGTCGCCCCTGGTCGCGCGTTGGATCAGCCTCCCTCCCGGCGAGGCCGTGTCCGCACGTCTCTCGCCGGTGGAGACGCGGGAGTTCCGCGCGATCGCCAGGAAGACCTGGGCTTATTTCGAAAGGTTTGCCGGTCCGGAGTTTCAGAGCCTGCCGGCCGACAACTTCCAGGAGGTGCCGCTGCCGGAGATCGCGCGACGGACTTCGCCCACCAACATCGGCCTCTGCCTGCTCTCGACGGTCGCCGCGAACGACTTCGGATGGATCGGAACCGTCGAGATGGCGGACCGCCTCGAAGCCACCCTCGCGACCATCGCGCGCCTCGAGCGCTTTCGCGGGCATCTCTTCAACTGGTACGGCACGGACGATCTCCAGCCGCTGGAGCCACGCTACGTGTCCACCGTCGACAGCGGGAATCTGGCCGCGCACCTGATCACGCTGAAGCAGGCCTGTCTCGAGCGCCTCCGCGAGCCCGTTCTCGGTGGGCGTGCGTTCGACGGCATCGCCGACACGCTCGAGCTGCTGCGCGGATCGGCTGGCGCGCTGGCGGGCGGCCCCGGCCGGGTCGTCACGTCGCGGCAGCTCGAGGAGGCCGTGAACGGGGCGAGCGCGCTGCTGGCTCCCGTGCCGGCGACGGCGTCCGAGTGGGCGGAGCGGCTCGCGGCCCTCACCGCCCGGGCCGACACGCTGGTCGACATCGTGCGCG
Source organism: uncultured Acidobacteriota bacterium (assembly GCA_963710945.1). Taxonomy (GTDB): domain Bacteria; phylum Acidobacteriota; class Thermoanaerobaculia; order UBA5066; family Gp7-AA6; genus DAHUXD01. The sequence continues at coordinate 588,381 of CAVQCH010000003.1, read as the reverse complement.
CCCTCGGCCACGAAGCCGACCCGTCCGGGGCCGGTCCGGCGCTCGAGTGGGCTCTTTCGCTGAGCGCGTGCGTTGCGAGCCACGCGCGCGACTGTCGTGCGGCGGGGGAGTCGCTGGAGCCGGCGGAGGCGCTCGAGGGCCGCCTTGCGGCGATCGCGGTCGCCGCCTCCGAGTTCGTCGCGGGCATGGACTTCACGTTCCTCTACGATCGCCCGCGAGATCTCTTCGCGATCGGATACCGCCCGCAGGACGCGTCGCTCGATTCCGGGCACTACGACCTGCTCGCCTCGGAGGCGCGCCTGGCCAGCTTCGTCGCGATCGCCCGCGGCGACGCGCCCGTCGAGCATTGGTTCCATCTCGGGCGTCCCCTGACGCCCGTCGGCAAGGGGTCGGTGCTGCTGTCGTGGTCGGGCTCGATGTTCGAGTACCTGATGCCCGACCTCGTGCTCGATGCGCCGCCCGGGAGCCTGCTCGAGCACTCCGATCGCCTGGCCGTGCAGCGGCAGATCCAGTACGGGGAGGAGCGCGGCGTGCCGTGGGGGATCTCCGAGGCGGCCTACAACGCGCGGGACGTCCACTTCACCTACCAGTACTCGAACTTCGGCGTCAGCGGCCTCGGGCTGAAGCGCGGCCTCTCCGAGGACCTCGTCGTGGCTCCCTATGCGACGGCCCTCGCCGCGATGGTGGAGCCGGCGGCCGCGAGCCGTAATTTTCAGCGGCTCGCCTCGATCGGCGCCCTCGGCCGCTACGGTTTCTACGAATCGATCGACTACACGGCGTCGCGGCTGCCGGAGGGGGAGCGGTTCGAAGTCGTGAAGGCCTACATGGCCCACCACCAGGGAATGACGATCGTGGCGCTCGCCAACGTGCTGCTCGGGGCGACGATGCGGCGGCGCTTCGGCGCGGAGCCGGCCGTGCAGGCAACCGAGCTGCTCCTCCAGGAACGTACGCCGCGCACGGTGTCGGTGGCCCGGCCGGGGGCCGGCGAGACGCGCAACGATCTCCACGTCCTCGACGACGTCCCGCCGGTCCTGCGACGCTTCCGATCACCGCACGACCCGACCCCGCGCACGCACCTGCTTTCCAACGGCCGGTACTCGGTGATGATGACGGCCGCCGGTTCGGGCTACAGCCGCTGGCGCGGACTCGACGTCACGCGGTGGCGGGAGGATACAACCCGCGATCCCTGGGGAACCTACGTGTTCCTCGTCGACGGTCTGTCCGGAAAGGCCTGGTCGGCCGGATACCAGCCGGCCGGCGCCGAGCCCGACTCCTACGAGGCCGTCTATTCGGAGGACCGCGTCGAAATCCATCGCAGCGACGCCCTGATCACGACCAGTCTGCGCGTCGCCGTGTCGACCGAGGACGATGCCGAGATGCGCCAGATTTCACTGACGAATCGCGGAACGCGCCCGCGCGAGATCGAGCTGACGTCCTACGCCGAAATCGTCCTCACCTCCCCGGCCGCTGACGCGGCCCACCCCGCCTTCTCGAACCTTTTCGTCCAGACGGAGTTCGTCCCGGGGACGGAAGCCCTCGTCGCCGGGCGCCGTCCGCGCGACCGCGAGGCGCCGGCCTGGGCCGCCCAGGTGATGACGGTGCAGGGAGACGAGGTCGGCACGCTGCAGTACGAGACCGACCGGGCGCGCTTTCTCGGGCGGGGGCGAACCATCCGGGATCCGATCTCGATCGCCGAACGGCGGCCCCTGTCGAACACCGTCGGAACCGTGCTCGATCCCGTCTTCAGCCTTCGCCGCCGGCTGCGCCTGGCTCCCGGGGCGACGGCGCGCGTGCACCTGTCGACCGTGGTCGCCGAATCGCGGGAGAGCGCCGTCGCGCTCGCGGCCAAGTATCGGGACCCGGCCACGTTCGATCGCGTCTCGAGCCTGGCCTGGACGCAGGCGCAGGTCCAGTTGCGCCACCTGGGGATCAGCACCGACGAGGCGCATCTCTTTCAGCGGCTCGCGACGCGGATCCTGTATTCCGATCCGACTCTCCGGGCCCCGGTCGAGACGCTCCTGCGCAACCGCCGGGGCCCTTCCGCTCTCTGGGGACGCGGGATTTCCGGCGACATCCCGATCGTGCTCGTGCGCATCGACCAGGTCGAGGATCAGGGCATCGTGCGCCAGCTCCTGCGCGCGCACGAGTACTGGAGGATGAAGGGGCTCGCCGTCGATCTCGTGATCGTGAACGAACAGCCGACTTCCTATTCCCCCGAGCTCGGCGCAGCGCTCGAGTCGCTCGTCCGGGCCGGCGCCCGCGCGCCCGGCGTCGCCTCGGAGAACTCGACCGGGCGCATCTTCGTCCTGCGCGGGGAGCTGCTGACGGGGGAGGAGCGCGACGCGCTCGCCGCGGCGGCTCGCGTCGTGCTGCTCTCGCGGCACGGGACGCTCGCGCAGCAGGTCATCCGGCTCCTGCGACGGGCGCCCGCCGCGAGAGCTGCACAGCCCGTCGCCGCGCGGCCGATCGTGGACCAGGCGCCCCCGGCAATGCCCCTCGAGTTCTTCAACGGGATGGGAGGCTTTTCGGAGGAACACGGGGAGTACGTTACGCTTCTGGGCGAACGGCAATCGACGCCGGCGCCCTGGATCAACGTGCTCGCCAACCCGTCCTTCGGTTGCCTCGTCTCGGAGTCGGGCTCCGGCTACACGTGGGCGGTCAACAGCCGCCTGAACCAGATCACGCCCTGGTCGAACGATCCCGTGAGCGATCCGCCGGGAGAGGCCCTCTTCCTGCGCGACGAGGACACGGGGGAAATCTGGTGCCCGACGGCGCTGCCGATTCGAGGCGACGGGACATACGTCGCGCGCCACGGCCAGGGATACAGCCGCTTCGAGTACGAGCACCGGGGGATCGCCACGGACCTCACGATGCTCGTGCCGCGAGAGGACCCCGTCCGCATCTCGCGCCTTTCGATCGAAAACCGGTCCCCCTCGTCGCGCACCCTCACGGTCACCGCGTACGCCGAGTGGGTGCTCGGCCCGCAAAAGTCGGCCGGCGCTCCATTCATCGTCACCGAGCTCGACCCCGAGACGGGCGCGATCTTCGCGCGCAACTCCTGGAACGAGGAGTACGCCGGCCGCGTCGCGTTTGCCGACATCGGGGGGGCGACCGGGTGGACCGCCGACCGGACGGAGTTCGTGGGGCGCAACGGCGCGCTCGATGCCCCGGCGGGACTGGCGCGCGGGGCGACGCTCTCGCAGCGGGCCGGCGCCGGACTCGATCCCTGCGCCGCGCTGCAGACGCGGCTGCGCCTGGCTCCGGGGCAACGAGGCCACGTCGTCTTCCTGCTCGGCCAGGGACGCGACGAGGCCGAGGCGCGGCAGCTCGTCGCCCGGCACCGCGCGCAGGACTTCGACCGCGCGCTCGTCGCCGTGCGGCGCGAGTGGGAGGACACGCTCACGGCTCTCCAGGTCCGGACGCCGGATCGCTCGATGGACCTCATGCTCAACCGCTGGCTTCTCTACCAGGCGCTCGCGTGCCGCCTCCGGGCGCGCGCGGCGTTCTACCAGGCCGGCGGCGCGTGGGGGTTCCGCGACCAGCTGCAGGACGTCATGTCCCTCTCCGTCGCGCGGCGGGAGCTGGCGCGCGAGCAGCTCCTGCGGGCCGCCTCCCGGCAGTTCGAGGAAGGCGACGTGCAGCACTGGTGGCACGAGCCCGGAGGCAAAGGAGTGCGGACGCGGATATCCGACGACCTCCTGTGGCTGCCGTATGCGGCGCACCACTACATCGAGGTCACCGGCGATCGGGGCGTGCTCGACGAGCGGGCCCCGTTTCTCGAGGCGCCGCCGCTCGAACCGGGGGAGACCGACCGGTATTTCCAGCCTTCCGCGTCCTCGGAGACGGCGTCGCTCTTCGAGCACTGCGCCCGGGCGCTCGACCGGAGCCTCGCGGTCGGCCGGCACGGATTGCCGCTGATGGGCACCGGCGACTGGAACGACGGCATGAACCGGGTGGGCGCGGGGGGCCAGGGCGAGAGCGTCTGGCTGGGCTGGTTTCTCCAGACGAACCTCTACCAGTTCGCCGGCCTGGCCGAGGAGCGCGGAGAATCGACGCGCGCCCACGCCTGGCGCGAGCACGCCGACACGCTGAAATTCGCGCTCGAGCGCGACGGGTGGGACGGCGACTGGTATCGGCGCGCCTTCTTCGACGACGGAACGCCCCTGGGGTCCGCCACCAACGACGAGTGCCGCATCGACTCGATCGCGCAGTCCTGGGGGGTGATCTCGGGCGCCGCCGATCCGGAGCGCGGCCGGCGCGCCATGTCGGCCGTCGACGAGCACCTGATCCGGCGAGGCGACGGGCTCGTCCTGCTCTTCACGCCGCCCTTCGACCGCACGGCCCTCGAGCCCGGCTACATCAAGGGCTACGCCCCGGGCGTGCGCGAAAACGGGGGCCAGTACACCCACGCCGCGGTCTGGGCCATGATCGCCTTCGCCGCGCTCGGCGACGGCGACAAGGCCGGCGAGCTCTTCGCGATCCTGAACCCGATCAACCACGCGAGCACGCGCTCGGGCCTCTATCGCTACAAGGTCGAGCCCTACGTGATGGCCGGCGACGTCTACTCGCAGGCCCCGCACGCGGGGCGCGGCGGCTGGACCTGGTACACGGGCGCGGCCGGGTGGATGTACCGCGCCGGCGTCGAATGGATCCTGGGGTTCCGGCTGCGCGGCACCGTGCTGCACGTAGATCCCTGCATCCCGCGCGCGTGGCCCCGGTTCGAGATCGACTTCCGCTACCACTCGGCGCGCTACCGGCTCGCCGTCGAGAACCCTCGCGGCGCGATGCGCGGCGTGACGAGCATTTCTCTCGACGGCGGTCCGGTCAGCGGCCGCGAGATTCCCCTGGCCGACGACGGCCGCGAGCATCGGATCGCGGTCGTGCTCGGCTAGACCCTCCCGGCCGCTATCTCGTCGACTTCCCGCGGCGGGAAGGGGCGTGCGGTTGCCCGGTGGAGGGATCGAGCACCAGCCGGCGATCCGATGGCGGGCGCGACGCGAAGTCGAACATGCCGAGGAGAGATCCGGCCCCGGCGTCGAAGGACTGGTCGCCGATGCGGCCGAGGCTCCAGTTGTCCTCGATAAAACGAAGAATCGACGTGAGGTCGGCGACCGCATGGTCCACGAAGTTGCGCTTCGCGTACGGCGAGATCACGAGAAACGGCAGGCGCTGGCCGAATCCGCATCGCCCGAGGTACGCCCCCGGCGCCGGAACGCCGCAGTCTCCGGAAGGCGCCGCTCCCGGGATGCTCGGACCCGTCAACGCATCCGCCGGGGAGTTGGACCGACTCACGATCGGAGGCATCACGTGGTCGTACCAGCCGTCCGAATCGTCCCAGGCGATGAAGATCGCCATGCTCTTCCAGTCCGGCAGCTGCTGGAGCGCGTTGATCGTGGTCACCAGGAAAGTCTGCTCCGCGAGTGGATCCGAGTAGCCGGCGTGCCCGTCCTGGTAGCCCGGGGCCTTGACGTAGCTGACGGCGGGAAGATTGCCGGCGTGGGCCGCCCTCCAGAAGTCGGTGAGATCGTACTGGTGGTTGGCCCGGTCGGTATGTCCTATCTGCGCGACCGAGGATGGCGGCAGGTGATGCGGATTTGACGTCGAGGCGTAGTACTGGAAAGGCTCGTGGTGCGCAATGTAGTCGCCCTTCGGCTTGCCGTCGCTCCCGGCGTGGGAAGACCCGCAGATCGCTTTGCCGTTCGCGTCTCGGGACGAAGGGGTGAAACCGCCCTGGAACCAGCCCCAGGTCACTCCCTTCGCGTTCAGGAGGTCGCCGACGTTCTTCCCGGAAAGGCCCACGGTCTGGCGGGTCTGGCAGTCGTCGTAATAACCCTGCGGATCGCCGATCACCGTGCCGGTCCCCGGGGCCACGTCGTCGTTTCGGAGCGGCTCGTTGAAGACGTCGACGCCGTGCGTCTGCCCGGAGATAAGGTTCAGGTGACCGGGCGTGGAGGGGCCGAACGTCGTGTCGAAGAAGTTGTCGCTCATCGCAAATTGCTGGGCGTAGTTCCAGAGCGCCGTCACGGTGTTGCCGTCGAACCAACCCATGACCTGGCCCGGGCTGCAGCCCTCCTTGGAACCAGTGAACTCGGGAAACCGATCCATCAGCCCGCCGTGCATCGCCTGCTGCTCGGGCGTGTAGTCGTGGTCCTGATCACAGGTCGCCGCCTGGGAGCGGGAGAGCCGGAAGGGCTGGGTCGAGTTCGGATTATTCGTCGCGAGCCAGCCGGAGATCCCGTTGACGGCGGGCGTACCCGGAGCGGCGTGGAAAGCCGGCTCCCCGGGCGGATTCCGTGCCGCGGGATAGCTCGCGAAGTAGTGGTCGAACGAGACGTTCTCCTGGAAAATCACGACGACCTTGCGGATCGGCGTCGTTGTTTGGCCGCCGCCGGCCGCGATGGCCAGGGCGACGAGCCCGGCCGGGATTCCCGTCATCACGTTCGAGGGCCTCCTCGCCAGCGAGTTTACTAACCCCGTGAAGATCCTGGAACGCTAGACTGAGAGAGACGCCGCGCGGTCCGCGGCGGCAGACGATCCCGATGCCGGTCTCCTCTGAAGATAGAATTCCGCTTCCGAGACGGAGGAAGCCATGTCGCTTCTGGTCAAGTTCAACCTCATCCTGATCCTCTGTTTCGGAATCGCGCTCGTCCCGGCCCACCTCGTCACCCGACACCTCCTCCAGAAGAACGCGCGGGCGCAGGTCGTCGAGCAGGCGCGGCTGATGATGCAGACGGCGATGGCGACGCGCGGCTACACCAGCAAGCAGATCAAACCGTTGCTCGCGGCACGACTTGCCGAGGAGTTTCTGCCACAGACTGTTCCGGCGTACTCCGCGACGGAGATCTTCAACGCCCTGAGGGAAACGCATCCCGAATACTCCTACAAGGAAGCGACGCTGAATCCGACCAACCCGCGCGACCGTACGGTGGACTGGGAAGCGGACGTCGTCAACGCGTTTCGATCGGACGGGAAGCTCCCCGAGATCATCGGCGAGCGGGACGCGTCGCTCGGCCGCGCCCTCTACCTGGCCCGGCCGATCAAGATCACCGACGTCAGCTGCCTCTCGTGCCACACGGCGCCCGACGCGACGCCCGCTTCCGTGGTGAAGATGTACGGAACGGCCGGCGGCTACGGCTGGAAGCTGAACGAGATCATCGGGGCGCAGATCGTGTCCGTTCCGATGGCGGTGCCCCTGCGAGCCGCCGCGCAGGCGCACCGCGCGATGCTCGCTTCGCTGGTGGGAGTGTTCGCGTTCCTCCTCCTCCTTCTGAACGCGATGCTGTGGTTCACCATCATCCGGCCGATCCGGCGGCTTTCCCGGATGGCAGACGCGGTCTCGACGGGCAACCTCGATGTGCCGGAGGTCCGGTTTGGCAGCCGCGACGAGGTCGCCGGGCTGGCGGCCTCTTTCAACAGAATGCGTATCAGCCTCGTTAAGGCCCTCGAGATGCTGGAAGAGGAGTAGCGGATGCTTCGGGGAGAGCGCCCGTGACGGAACAGAGCCTGGCGGGCCGGCGCTTCGGCGCCTACGAGGTCCTCGAGGAGCTGGGCGCCGGAGGAATGGGAAGGGTTTATCGCGCCCGGAACGTGACCCTCGAGAGGATCGTGGCGCTGAAGACGCTCGCGCCGATCTTCTCGGCGGACCAGGCGTTCGTGCAGCGGTTTCTCAAGGAGGCGCGAGCGGCGGCGCGACTGAACCACCCGAACATCGTCCAGATCTACGACTTCGGATGCGAGGAGGGCATCTACTACCTCGCGATGGAGTACGTGGACGGCCCGTCGCTCCGCACCCTCCTCGGGCACGCCCGCCTCGCCGAATATGACGGGATCATCCTGGTCCGCCACGCGGTGGCCGCGCTCGCGGTCGCCCACGCCGAAGGAATCGTCCATCGGGACATCAAGCCGGACAACCTCATGCTGACGGCAAAGAAGGATCGGCTGAAGCTCGTGGATCTCGGCATCGCCAAGCGCGTGGACGACGACAAGGGGCTGACGCAGACCGGCCAGGCGGTGGGCACCCCCCATTACATCTCGCCCGAGCAGATCCGCGGAGTGAAGGATATCGACGGCCGAGCCGACATCTATTCGCTCGGCGCGACTCTGTTCCAATTGGTGACGGGGCATGCGCCGTACGAGGGCACGTCGGGCGCGCTCGTGATGTCGATGCACCTGACCCATCCCCTTCCCGACCCGCGACAGTACGTGCCGGGCCTGTCCGAGGGGATCTGCCGGGTGCTGCGCAAGATGATGGCCAAGGAGCGCGACGAGCGTTATCCGAACGTACACACGCTCGACCTCGATCTCTACAAGCTGCAGATCGGAGAGACTCCGGCGCCGGCCGAGCCGAGCGAGAGCGGGATCGCGACCTTCGTCAGCTCCGAGGAGAGCCCCCGGAAGCCGGTCGGGGCGACGGCTCCGTCACCTCCTCGGGCCGCTCCCGTACCCGCCGCGCCACACGAAGCGGCCCGACCCCCCAAGCCGCCTTCCGCTACGCCCACGCCGTCGCCCGCGCCCACGCCGACGTTCCGGGAGGAGGATCTGCACTTCGTCGAGGTCGAGCTCGCCCGGCACATCGGTCCCCTCGCTCGAGTGCTCGTAAAGCGAGCGGCGAAATCAGCGCCGAACCTGGTTGCGCTGGGCGCTACCCTCGAAGCAAACGTTCCCGACGAAGAAGGGCGCCGCGCCTTCCGCGCCGTGGTGCGCGCGAGAGCGAACTAGCAGGAGCGAGCGGACTCGCCTCGGGGGCCGGCTCGGATCTTGCAAGTTTCAGTGGCCGCGCGAGATGGGGAGGAATCCATGCCTGCTGTCCCGGTGGACATCGATGTACTGATCGTCGGCGCCGGACCGGTCGGGCTGTTTCTCGCCAACGATTGCGCGCGCCGGGGTCTCCGATGGCGGCTCGTCGAAGCGCGCCCGACGCAGTCGCTCCATTCCAAGGCGCTCGCCATCTTTCCCCGGACGCTCGAGATCTTCGACATGGCGGGGATCGTGGGGCCCTTTCTCGAAGCCGCGAACCGCGTCACGTCGGTCGCGGTGATCGCCCACGGACGCACGCTCGCCCGCATCCGGTTCGCGCCCGAGACGAGCCCGTATCCGTTCATCGCGATGGTGCCGCAGGACGTGACCGAGCGGCTGCTCGTGGAGCAACTGCGGCGGCGCGGGGGTGTCGTCGAATACGAAACGTCGTTCGTGTCCGCGGTCCAGGACGAGGAGCGCGTCAGCGTGACGCTCGACCACAAAGGCCAGCGCCGGGAGCTCACGGCGGCCTTCGTCGTCGGCTGCGACGGTGCGCACAGCACGGTGCGGCACCTGCTGAATTTGTCCTTCGAAGGGGCGCAGTACGACGTGCTGTTCATGCTGGCCGACATCCAGACGAACGACGCCGTTCCCGCCGATGAGCTGGTGCTGTGCCCCAACGCCGTCGGACCGGCGGCCGTCTTCCCCATGAGCGCTACGCGACGCCGCCTCGTGGCGACGGTCGACCGGGCGGACGGTGATGGCCCCTCGCTCGACCTCGTGCGCGCGATCCTGAAAGAGCGCGTGCCGGCGGGAATCGAGGCGCTCGCCCTGCACTGGGGCAGCTATTTCCGCGTCCACCACCGGCAGGCGGGGAGCATGCGCGTCGGGCGCATGTTCGTCGCGGGCGACGCCGCCCATATTCACAGCCCCTTCGGGGACAGGGAATGAATACGGGACTTCATGACGCGTGGAATCTCGTCTGGAAGCTCGACCTCGTCCAGCATGGCCGCGGCGGCGAGCGGTTGCTCGAGAGCTACGACGCCGAACGGCGGCCCGTGATCCGGCGCGTCATCGAGACCACGCACTTCCTGACCCGGGCCATGGGAACGGCGAACAGGTGGGCCCAGGCCTTACGGGACACGGTGATACCCGTGGTGTCGCGCCTGCCTCCGTTTCAGCATGCTTTCGTCGAGCGGCTCTCGGGCCTCGGGATCGCCTATGCGGGAAGCCCGATCGTGGAGGGAGCGGGAAGGCGGTGCTTCGAGGATTCGCTCCGGGGCGGGAACGGCATTCGCAGCCGATTCCTGCTCGTGATCGATCGCGGCGCGGGCTCGTCCGTCAAGGAGGCGGCGGAAAAGCTGGCTCGATCTCTGGGCGACACCGTCGAGCTTTGGCTCGGACCTTCCCGCGGGGTGACGCTCGTCCGGCCGGACGGCTACGTCGCGTACGAGGCGCCAGACGGCGACGGAAGCGCGGCACTTGCATCCGTGCGCGCGCTTCTCGATCGCCAGATCGCCGTCTGATCGCCGGCTCCGCCCCGTTCGCGCGCGCGGTTACGCGCTCAGCCGGGCGGTCGAGCTCCTCCTGCCGGCCGCGGGCACGCCCGCTCCGGCGGCGGCGCGGCGCCCTCGAGCGATGACCGCGTCGACGGAGAGCGGACCGGGGCCGGCGATCAAGAGGAACATCGCGCTCATGATCTGCGCGTAATCCGAGCGGACCTCGTGCAGGACGGCCCACGCGCCGACCTGGGGCGGAGCGGGAGGCAGAGGCAGCGGCGACGTTCCGAGATACAGCGAGATCTTGGTCGAGAGAATCGCCACGATCATCTCGATGACGAACGGGATGGCGATGGCCCGCGTCAGGAAACCGGCGATGAAGAGGAGGCCTCCCACGATCTCCAGGATCGCCACGAAGTGGGCCGTCGGCCCCGGAAACGGAATGCCGAGCTTCGTGAACCGCCCGACACCCTGGTTCGTATACACGAACTTGAGAATGCCCTCCCAGAAGAACACGCCCCCGGCCATGAGCCGGATCAGAAGGGTGGACCGCGGTGCGGACTCCGGTGGGTTGAAAATCCAATCGATCAGCTTCTTCATGATTTCCTCCTGTCACCGTTTCGACCGCGGCGCGGCCGGTTCTATTCCGCGCGGGGCGTGGTACCGTGCGCGGGAATAAACGGAAGGCCGCGCCAGTCTCTGCCAGTGCGGCCGGTACGTAGGGATCAGCGTGGACACCCAGCCGCCGCCGTCCAGTGCGTTCGAGCAGGTCGTGTTGCCGCACCTCGACGCGGCGTACAACCTGGCGCGCTGGCTGACTCGCAACGGGCACGACGCCGAGGACGTCGTGCAGGAGGCTTTTGTGCGGGCGCTGCGTTTCTTCGGCGGCTTCCACGGCGTCAACGGACGCGCGTGGCTGCTCGCCATCGTGCGCAACACCTGCTACGACTGGTTGCGGCGCCACCGGCCGCTCGAGGCGGCCGCTCCGCTCGACGAAGAAGCAGAGGGCGCCGCCGATCCGGGCCCGACGCCGGAAGACGTGCTGATCGTGGAGGCCGACCGGCGGCGGCTGCGCGAGGCGCTCGAAACGCTGCCCGTGGCGTGGCGCGAGGTCCTGGTCCTCCGCGAGCTCGAAGGGCTGTCCTACAAGGAGATCGCGGACGTCGCCGGGATCCGGATCGGCACGGTGATGTCGCGGCTGGCGCGCGCGCGCTCCGGGCTGCAGCGGCAACTGGCCGCCGATCCCGGGAAGGAGCGAGGGACGTGACCTGCAACGAGTGTCGGCCGCTACTCGACGGCTTCCTCGACGGCGAGGTCGATCTCGTCCATTCCGTGGAGATCGAAGAGCACCTGCGCGCGTGCGACCCGTGCTCGCGGATTCATCAGGCCGGGCTCGCGCTGCGCGCCGCGCTCCAGGCGGACGAGCTGTATTTCCGGGCTCCGGCGTCTCTCGCGAAGAAGGTCCGAGCGGCCGCGCCGCGTCCGGAACGACGATCGTGGCTGTCTCATCTGGCGGTTCCCGGCTGGCTCGGCGCCGCCGTGGCGGGCGCGGCCGTCGTCGCCCTCGCGGTCCTCGTCGCGCCAATGCTGTCGCGCCCGTCGTCGACGGAGCGCATCGCCCAGGACGTCGTCTCGGCGCACGTCCGGTCGCTCATGCCCGGGCACCTGACCGACGTGCCGTCTTCCGATCAGCACACGGTGAGGCCGTGGTTCGCGGGCAAGCTCGATTTCTCGCCACCGTTCGCGGATCTCGGCGCCGAGGGCTTCCCCCTCATCGGCGGCCGGCTCGACTACGCGTCGGGGCGGCAGGTCGCCGCGCTCGTGTATCAGCGTGGGGGACACTACATCAACCTCTTCGTCTGGCCGTCGGCGTCGACGGGCGACGTCGCGGAGACGGCCGAAACCCGCCAGGGCTACGGCCTCATCTACTGGACGCGCGGCGGGATCAGCTTCTGGGCGATCTCGGACCTCAACGCGACGGAGCTTCGGCAGTTCGCTCGGCTGTTGCGGGCGCGCCTCTCTTGAAGGGGCCCTCCGTCACCCCGGCGTCGTTCCATGCGGCGCGACCGGTCGCCGTCGGGGCGTGAGCATCTTTCCGGCCTCGACGATTCCGAGCGCCAGGAAGGACATCCCGAGCGCCCGGAGCCAGTCCGTCGCGGACAGGCGCGCCGTCGGGAGGAGCGAAGCGAGAGGGCTCCAGTAGATCGCGAGCGCCTGCAGCGCGAGGCCTCCGGAAAAGGCGAGCCAGAAAGGCGGCGTCAGGCTTCTCGTCATCATCCAGAACGGCTTGCGATCGGAGAGCGTGGCCAGAGATTGTGTCAGGAGCACCAGCGCGAGCGTCGCCATCGCCAGAGTCTGACTTCCCGTTCCGCCCTCCCTGTTGGCCCCGGCGGTAAAGAGCCAGAGCACCGCGGCGGCGACGACGGCGCTGCGCAAGCCGATCATGCCCGTCGCCCGCCAGGTCAAGAGGGGCTCGTGAGGATCCCGCGGCGGCCCTCGCAGCAGGTCAGCCTCTCCCGGTATCACCGCCAGGGCGATGGCGGGGAAGATGTGCACGACCAGGTTCAGCCAGAGGACCTGGAGGGGGCTCATCGGCAGCGGAAGGTTCGCCACGACCGACGCGAGCATCACGCCGATCGTCGAAAGGCTGCAGAGAAGCAGGAAGTGAACGGATCGCCGGATGTTCGCGTAGATCCGCCTTCCTTCGGCGACGGCTGCCGGCAGCGTGCCGTAGTCGCCGCTCGTGACCACGAGATCGGAGGCCTCGCGGGCCACGTCCGCGGCGCCGCCGCCGATGGCGATGCCGATGTCGGCGGCTTTCAAGGCGGGGGCGTCGTTGATGCCGTCGCCCGTCATCGCCACGACGTGGCCCGCCGCCTTGAGCGCGCGGACGATCGAGAGCTTGTCCTCGGGCGAAACGCGCGCGAAGACCGCCGTCTGGCGCAGGTCATCCCAACGCCGCTCGCGGACGAGCGCGGCGAGCTCGCCGGAATCGACGCAGATGTCCTTCGGGCCGGCGATCTCGAGCTCCCGCGCCACGGCCATGGCGGTTCCTTTCTGGTCGCCGGTGATCATGACGGTGCGGATTCCGGCGCCGCGCAGGCGGGCGATCGCGTCGCGGACGCCCGCCCGGGGCGGGTCCTCGAGGCCCACCAGCCCGGCCCAAGTCAGGTCGTTCTCCGCGGCGTCCGCCTCCCGGCCGGAGTCGAGGGCTCGGAAGGCGAAGGCCAGAACGCGGTGACCACGCTCCCCGAGCTCATGGGCGCGCGCCAGAAGGCGCCCTCGTTCCTCCGAGCCGAGCGGCCGCTCGCCATCCGACTCGAGCACGCGGGAGCTGAGCGCGAGCAGGGCCTCGGGCGAGCCCTTGACGAACATCCAGAGGCTGCCGGTCGTCTCCCGCACCACGACCGCCATGCGCTTGCGGCGCGACGTGAACGCGATCTCCCGGAGGCGTTCGAAGCGCTTCGAAAGCGCGGTCGAGTCTCCGCCGCCCTTCCGGGCGAGGGCGAGCAGGGCTCCTTCGGTGGACGAGCCGTGGATGTGCCAGCCGTCGTGGGACTCCAGGCGCGCGTCGTTGCAGATCGCCGCGATCTCGAGCAGACGCCGAAGCGCGGGATCGCCGCCGTCGACGATGGCGATTCCGTTTTCGAGGATGGTTCCCTCCGGCGAGTATCCCCATCCGCTCACCTCGAGCTCGCGGTCGCCGAGCCAGATGCGGGTGGCGCGCATGACGTTCTCGGTCAGCGTGCCGGTCTTGTCGGTGCAGATGACCGACGTGCAGCCGAGAGTCTCCACCGACGCGAGGCGCCGCACGAGGCTGTGCACCCGCGCCATCCGGTGCACGCCCACGGCAAGCGCGACCGTGGTCACCGCGGGAAGGCCCTCGGGAATCGCCGCGATGGCGAGAATGCCGCCCGTCTCCAGCATCATCCACGCCGAACGACCCCGGAGGATTCCGAGCAACGTCACGGTTCCGGAAAGGCCTATCGCCACCGCGGCGAGGCGCCGGCCGAGCTGTTCGGCCCTTCGCTCGAGCGGCGTCGGCTCCCTTTGCTGGCGGGCGACCAGCTGGCCGATGCGGGAAAGTTCCGTCGCTCCGGGGGCGGCGGTGACCACCATCCGGCCCCAGCCGTTGAGGACGGTCGTTCCGGCGTACGCCATGCTGGTGCGCTCGGGCAGGAGCGAGTCACTCGCCACGGGCTCGGGTGTCTTCGTCACGGGAACGCTTTCGCCGGTGAGAGGCGACTCGTCGATCTGGAGGTCCCGGACCGCAGCCAGGCGTCCGTCGGCGGCGACGATCTGGCCGCCGGTGAGGATCAGGAGATCGCCCGCCCGGACGTCGGCGGCGCGGATCTCACGTTCGAGCCCGCCCCGCACGACGCGCGCGGTCGGCGCCGAAAGAGAGCGCAGGGCCTCGAGTGCCCTCTCGGCGCGCCAGTCGGTGATGAATCCGAACGCGACCGAAAAGAGGACCGACGCCAGAATGGCCAGGGCGTCGCTGAGGTGCCCGAGGAGCAGCGAAGCGACACTGGAGACGAGCAGGACGAGAATGACCCCGCCCTTGAGCTGCGTCCAGAGGATCCGCCAGATCTGTCGGGATCCCGGGAGTCCCGAGGCCGTCGGCAGGAGGGGAGGAGATAGACCCTCGATCCGGAGGCCCGTCTCGAGGTCGGTCCGCAACTCCCGAGCCACGTCCTCGACGGCGCGCGAGTGCCAGCTCGGTGCGGGATCGCCTGCGCCCTCGATTCTCTCCCTCATCGCTCCGAACCTAGTCGACGGCCAGCCGGCTGTCGAGAGTCAGCCGGATTGAGCCGAGAGAATCGGCGACTATCGCCCAAGTGGCGCAATCCGCGCGCCTCGGGAGGCTGAGTCGTATCGATTGAAGGCGTGTTTCCTTCGATTTGGATTAGGCGGCCGTCTCACCCGACGCGAGGGTCCTAGACTCCCGCGCGTAACAAGCAAGGAGAAGCCCATGAAGACTCCGTTCCGTCCGTACCGGGTATCCATCCTCGTGGCGGCGCTCGCGCTCGCAGCCACCTTCATCTCGTCGGCCAACGCCGACGAGCCGGACCGCCTCGAAGATCGGCTGGCCCGCGTGCTCAAGGCGGCGGGCTTCACCGGGCGCGTACAGGAGAGCCTGGAGCCGCGACTGGGCCGGAGGCTCGACCCGAAGCTCGCGAATCTCGGGCGGACCATCTTCTTCGACAACATCATGGGCCTGCATCGGGACAACGCTTGCGCGGGCTGCCACTCGCCCGCCTTCGGTTTCGGAGATTCCCAGTCGATGGCGATCGGTACGGACAATAACGGGATCGTCGGGCCCGATCGCACGGGCCCGCGCAATCAGCGCCGCGCGCCCCTCACCATCAACACGCCGTTCTCTCCCAGCATGATGCTGAACCTGCGCTTCGTCTCCCGCTCCGCCGATCCCTTCGACCTCTCGCTGGGCGCCAGCGTCCCCTTTTCCATTGGCGGCGATACGGTGTGGAACCCAAGCAGCGCGTGCTTCCACGCCACGTGTTTCGACGCGAAGAAGATGACGACGCTGTTGACAGTGCAGGGTCACTTTCCGCCCACCGAGCTGATCGAGATGGCGGGATTCACGGCCGAAGTTCCGGGCAACGTGGATCCCGCCCTGTATCACGCGTCGCACAGAGTCTCCTCCGGGGCGGTCTCGGACACGGTGCCCGGGCCGATCTGGGGGCCCAACGGCGAGGGGACCGATTCCTTCGACATGAGCTACTCGATCCGGCAGAAGGTGCTGGACCGCTTCAACGCGAACACCGAGTACGTCTCCCGGTTCAAGCGGATCTACCCGGAAGCCGGCGGCGGCAAGATCACGTTCGCGATGATCGGCGCCGCACTGGCGGAGTTCCAGATGTCCAACACGTTCGCGAACGCGCCCCTGGACCGCTTCGCGCGCGGGCACCGCCAAGCGATGACGGAATCGCAGCAGCGAGGCGCGATGATTTTTTTCACCAGGGGATGTCTCAGCTGTCACGGCGTCGCGGGAGCGTCGAACGAGATGTTCACGGACTTCGAGAACTACGTGGCCGGCATCCCGCAGGTCGCGCCCAAGGGCTTCGGATTGAAGGCGGGAGGCGACCCGTCGAACGCCGACGATTTCCCCGGGAACTTCGCGTTCTCCGGACCGGCCTCGGACGAGGACTTCGGCCGCGAAGAGGTGACCGGTGATCCGGCGGACCGCTACAAGTTCCGCACGTCGCCGCTGCGCAACATCGCGCTCCAGGCCGCCTTCTTCCACAACGGCTCGTTCACGAGGCTCGAGGATGCTCTGCACTATCACCTCGATACGCTTCATCTGGCGCCCTCCTACGACGCTGTCGCGGCGGGCCTGGATGCCGACCTGACGGTCCGCAAGGGCCCCATGCAGCCGGTCCTCGACCGTCTCGAGCCCCGTATTGCCGCGCTCGCCGATCTCAACCTGTCGCCTCGCGAGTTCCAGGACCTGCTCGCCTTCCTGCGCGACGGGTTGCTCGACCAGGACGCACGCCCCGAGAGGCTCTGCAAGCAGATCCCCGAGTCCGTCCCGAGCGGACTGAAAGTATTGGAGTTCCAGGGCTGCCCCGCGCACGGCGGCGGCGACGACGAGCCACAGCACGAGGACGACTAGATCACGGTCGAAGCACCGAGCCCGCCACCGCCGCATCGCGCTCTCCGTCGGCAATAATTGGCGAGTATGAAGGTCGCGGTGATCGGTTCCGGAGCGATCGGCGGCTACTTTGGGGCCCGGATTTCCCGCGTCGGGCCACGACGTGGCGCTCTTCGCGCGGGGCGCGCACCGGGACGCGATCCGCTCGCGGGGCCTCGAGATCCGGGAGGCGGGAGGGGCCTGGTTCGCGCACGTCGCCGCCACGGACGAACCCGCCTCGCTCGGCGCACCGGAGCTCTCCCTTCTCGCGGTCAAGAGCTACTCGCTTGACGCCGTCGCTCCCGTGTGCCGACGGCTCGCCGAAGGAGGCTCCACGATCCTCCCCCTCCTGAACGGCGTCGACACGTTCGACGCGCTGGTCGAGCGCGGCGTGCCCGCCGAGCGGATCCTTCCCGGCCTGACGGCCATCAGCGTCGAGAAGACGGCGCCGGGGGTCGTCTCGCGCTGGAGCACGTTCTGGACCGTCGTCGTCGGCGAGCGCGACGGCGGTGTCTCCGAGCGCGCCCGCGCCGCCGAGGCCCTCTTCCGGGAAGCCGGCGCGGAAAGCCGCGTCTCGACGTCCATCGAAGCGGACCTGTGGCGCAAGTTCCTGTTTCTCGCGCCGATCGCCGCGGCGTGCGGGCTCGCGCGGGCGCCGGTGGGAGCCGTGTGCGCGGCACCGCTCGGCCTGTCGCTCCTCGCGAGGGCCGTCGGCGAGATCGCGGCGATCGCCCGGGCGCGAGGCCTGATGCTCGGCCCGGACGACGAGAAGCAGGTGCTGGCGCGCATCCAGGCGCTCGCGCCCGAGCTCAAGCCGAGTTTCCTGGTCGACCTCGAGCACGGCGGCCCGACCGAGCTCGACGTCCTGAGCGGCGCCGTCTCCCGGTACGGCGCCCGCCTGGAGATCGCGACGCCGATTCACGACGCGGTCGTCGCCGCCGTCTCCGCGGCGACGTCCCCTCACTGAACGATTACCTCCTCTTCACGTTCGCGAAACAGTCGGTCCTTACTCTGCCCACTCCGCAATGGCGCGGGAACGCCCCCGGGCGAGAAAGTGGGAGGACACATGACTGGTCGAGTCGAGTGGATGAGGAGAATCGGAATGGGAGTGGCCGCGCTCGTCGTGGGGTCCGCGGCGATGGCGCAGCCCGCCGCGGTCCCGAAGGTCACCGGAAACTCGGCGCCGAACTCGCTCGCGTCGGGTCTCGTCGAAACACCCGTCGTGCAGGGCGCGCAACCCCTCGAGAACCCCTCGGCCGGCATCGGGTTCTACGGCTACTTCGGCGACGGCCCGATGCTTCCGGCGCCGGGCGACGTCCAGGCCGTCGGGCACAACGTCGAGGCCTCCAAGACCGAGCCGGACAAGAACACCTATCTCGTTCTCGACCATCAGGACGGGCCCGACCCGGACTACGACTACGGCCGGCACTTCCTCTTCCAGGGGCACGAGCTCGGCGCGCAGGGCTACGTCACGCGCGTGAATCTCGACGCGGACGCGGCGCATCGGGTGACGCTCTTCGCCACCGAGGACTCGGTGGGCAATCCGCTTCCCGTGTTCGACGGCTCCACGTGGAATCCGTGGGCACAGCGCCTTCTCTTCACCGCGGAGAAGGGCTCGAGCGGCGGGGTGTGGCAGTCGACGCTCGACTTTCCGCCGACCGTCGAGGACATCTCGGGGGCGCTCGGGCGGGGCGGCTACGAAGGCATCCAGAACGACTCCGACGGCAACCTCTGGATCGCCGAGGACGTCAGCGGCGCCAAGGGGACCGTCAACAATCACGCCCGGCAGCCGAACAGCTTCATCTTCCGATTCGTCCCCAAGAACAAGTTCGACCTGACCAGGGGCGGGCGGCTCCAGGCGCTGCAGGTCTGCAAGCTCAACACGACGCCCGTGCCAGCCGATCGTGTTCAACGCGGCGGACCCCGACGGCGACATCCTTTCCCAGAACCAGAAGGACCTGCACACCTACGGAAATCAGTTCCGGACCAACTGGATCACGGTCCACGACACGGACGTGGATGGGAACACCCCGTTCGACGCCAACGCGCTCGCCAAGGCGAAGTCGGCCACGCCGTTCAAGCGCCCCGAGAACTGCCAGTTCCGGCCGGGCCGCCAGTTCCGCGAGTTCTTCTTCGACGCGACGGGCGACACCGATGCCGCAACGCAGGCCGGATCGCAGTACGGCGGCTTCGGCGCGATCTTCAAGCTGACGCAGATCGGCCCGTCGGCCAGCATGGGCACGCTGTCGCTCTTCTTCCGCGGCGACCTCGAGCACACGGCGTTCGACAACGTGGCGTTCTGGGACAAGAACCACGTCGTCGTCGTCGAGGATCGGGGCGACGGCCTCCACAGCAGCTTCGGCGTCTTCGACTCCGGCTGGCTGTTCGACGTGCGGGCGAACTATTCGGATCCGGGCAACGAGCCCTTCCGGCTGATCGCTCTCGGCCGTGACACTTCGGCGACGATCGACTCGGCGATCGTGGCCGGAGCTCCGGGCAACGGCTTCCAGAACGAAGGCGACAACGAGATCACGGGCATCCACGTCTCCGACGGCAACCCGCGCATCCACGGAATCCTCGGGGAGCAGGAACCGCATCCCTTCCAGGCGGGCTGGAGGGTCTTCTACACGCAGCAGCACGGAGACAACGTGACGTGGGAAATCCTGCAGTCCGGGCACGGCGGCTGGGATTCTCCCGACGGATTGCAGTAGAGCGCTCGACGTCGCTCCGCGGGCCCGGGAGAAATCCCGGGCCCCATTTCTTTTTCGGATTCCGCGTCAGTCGTCGTCGTCGGCCGACGACGTGAAGGCCGAGCGGACGGGGGGCGGCATCGGGGACGCGGCGCCGCGCACCGACTTCCACACGATCTCGTTGAGCTCGAGATCCGGCGCGCGGTCGGGCTCGTCGAAGTTCATCGCCGCGGACGCCTCGGAGCCGTAGGCCTCCGGGTCGTTCTGCTCGTCGAGGGGCACGCGGGCCGGGCGCGCGACGTAGGGCGTCGGATCGGGCTTCGCGTCGAAGGCGGCGGACATCGGCGTCGCCCCCGCGTCGTACTGGCTCATCGGCGGCAGGCCCAGGATGAGCTCGATCGTCCGGAGCATGGAAGCCGTCGTGTAGAGGGTCGAGTCGAGGGTCCGGTGCTGCGTGTACGGACTGATGACGAGGGCCACGGACCGGTGGGCGTCCACGTGGTCCGGACCGTCCTGCGCGTCGTCCTCGAGAACGAAGATGACCGAGTCTTTCCAGTAGCGGCTCTTCGAGATCGCCTCGACGAGGCGGCCGAGGGCGAGCGTCGTTCTCGGCGATCATCGCCCGCGGCGTGGGCGAGCCGGCCCGCGTTCCGGCGGTGTGGTCGTTCGGCAGGTGGAAGATGGAAAGCCGGGGCAGGTTGCCGTCGGCCTCGAACCGGCGGAACTCCTCGAGCCACGCGTCGATGCGCTGGTTGTCCGGGATCTTGAGGTTCCACGAGGCGAATGTCGGGCTGATGTGGCCCTCGAGGCCGGGAACCGAGGCGACCACCGGCCCCTCCGCGGGGTCCTCGCCGGTCTTGCCGTTGCGGTGCCCGAACTCGCCGTAGCTGCGAAACGTGACGCCGGCCCGCGCGCAGGCGTCCCACAGGTAACCGGCCGCCGGGGCGGTGACGTTGCCGTAGGGGTTGCGCATCTCGCCGCGCCCTTCCGAGAGGTACTTGCCGCCGCGCCCGGCGTAGTTCATGGGCCAGACCTTCTCGACGAAGTCCGTGGCATAGGCCGCCGTCGAGTACGCGTGCCCGTCGTAGCTGACCTCGGCGTTGACGTAGAAGTTGTCCAGGAGCACGAACTCCCTGGCCAGAGCGTGCGCGTTCGGCGTCGCGTCCTCCCCGAAGAGGCAGAGGCTCGGATCGCCGTTTCCCTTCGGCACGTCGCCGAAGATCTGGTCGTAGGTCCGATTCTCGCGGATGACGTAGAAGACGTGGCGCAGCGGGGAAGCGCCCCCGGCGCGGCGCGGGATCGGGGACGGACGCGAGGCCCGGGCGGCGCGCCGGCCGGGAGGAGGGCGACGGGGGCCCCATGCGGCGGACGGTCTCTGTGTATGCCTCGAGAGCGCTTCCGTCGGGTGTCGGCAGGATGGAGAGAGTTCCCGTGAGCATCGCGCCGACGTACTGAGAAGGGTCTCCCTCCGCGCCCGGCTGCGGTCCACGGGGGTTCGGCATCGAGGTCAGTCCCTTCCCCGAGAGGATCAGGATGCGGCGCCCGTCCGGGGTGAAGCGCACGACGGTCGGGTACCAGCCGGCCGGGATGAACCCCGCGACGCGGCTCGCGCGCGGCCGCGAGACGTCCACCGCGGCGACCGTGTTGTTGTCGGCATTGGCGACGAGCAGCGTGCGGCCGTCCGGCGAGAGGCCGAGAGCGTTCGGCGTGGTTCCCGCCGGCGAATCGGGGACGACGGAAACCGAGATCTGCTCGGTGGCCGCGCGCGCGACGAGATCGAGCACCCAGACCGAGTTCGTGTTGGCGCACGCGACGAAGAGGCGCGCCCCGTCGGCCGACAGGACCATGGCGTTCGGATGCTCGCCGACCGGCACCTCGCCGCGCGGCTCGAGCGTCTTCGTGTCGTAGAGAAGGACCTTCGCCCCGCCCCACAGCGACACGTAGAGCGTCGCCCCGTCAGCCGAGACGAGGCAGGAGTAGGGTTCCGCGGGAAGGTCCACACGCCCCGCCACGGCGCCCGAGGGCAGGTCGAGGGCGGAGAGGCGCTTTCCGAGCACGTCGACCACGAAGAGCCGGTCGCCGGCCGGAGTGAGCGCGAGGCCCCCCAGGAACCCCTCCTCGACGGCCTTGCCGACCGCGAACGTGTTCGCGAGTTTGAGATGGCCGGGCGTCCACAGGAATTCCCGGACCGTCCCGTCGGCGCCGCCCGAGGCGAAGAGGCGCTTGCCGTCGGGGTGCCAAGCGAGGCCGAGCCACGCGTCGGCGACCGAGGTCTTGTCCAGCACGGAGAGAGTCTTCAGGTCGACGATCGTCAACGTCGGCTTCGCGTAGCCGTTGTTCGTGACGATGGCCCAGCGCCCGTCGGGCGAGACCAGCATGGCGAGCGGCAGGTCCCCGACCATCACGTGGCGCCCCGCCGGCGCGATCCGCCAACCGTTGGGCAGCAGCGTCACGCCCTTGCCGGCCGGTCCGGGCAGCTCGGCGGCGATGAGGGACGCCGAGGCGGCGGCGAGAATCGCCGCGCCGAGCCGGAGCCCCCGCTTCACGAAAAGAACGCGGCCTACACGCATAGTCAGTCCTTACTCTGCTCCCTCCGCCATGGGGCGGCATGATCCCGGTTTCACGTCTCGACTTGAGCGTAACAAACGATTGGAAAGGGCCTCGTAAAGCCTACAAGCTCGGTCTGCGGATAAGACACTTCGCAGCAGAAGGGACAGCCCATGGAAACCATCTTGATCGTTGTTCTCGTGATTTTTCTTCTCGGTGGGGGTGGGTATTGGTACCGCGGCAGACGCGCGTGACCGGGCCCTCAAGACGCATGGACATTCGGCTCATTGACCAGGAAAAGGGGATCTGATGAAACTCAAGAGTTACTCGCTCGGCCTCGTCATTGCCGCGTCCGCCCTCGGGCTGTCGCAGGGTACATCCCGGGCGTCGGAGCCGGAAAAGAAAGCCTCGTTCGACACGGTGCAGGCCAACGTCGCGAAGATCACCGAGCCCGAGGAGAAGCAGCGCTGGCAGGCCAACGTCGCCCTGTGGCAGGTGAGGCTCGACAACGTTGGAATGCTGGAGAAGGCGGACGTCGCCAGGATGCAGGCTTCCTTCGACGTGATGCAGGCCAACGTCGCGAAGATCACCGAGCCCGAGGAGAAAGAACGCTGGCAGACCAACGTCGCCCTGTGGCAAGTCGCGCTTGGTCAGACGGGCAAATTGTCCAGTGTCGACCAGGCAAGGGTGAAGGCGGAGCTCGACAGGATGGCGGCCAACGTCGTCAAGATCAGCGAGGTTTCGGAGAAGGAACGCTGGCAGGCCAATGAGGCCCTGTGGCGGGCGACGATCGGCCACCAGATGTAAACGACCGCCCGAGCCACGGAAGCAACGCCGGAGAAGACTCCCGGCGTTGCCGTTTCCAGGAGACTACCGGCCGGTCTTGCGGCTCGCCTTCGCCGCGGCGACCGACTCGCGCACGCGGTCGGGCGTCAACGGCAGGCGCAGGATCCGCGCGCCCGTCGCGTCGAAGACGGCGTTGGCGATGACGGCCCCCGTCGCCACGATCGCCGGCTCGCCGCCCCCCTGCGGGGCGAGATCGTCGTTTTTCACGATCACCGTCTCGATGCGGGGCATCCAGGAAAAGCGCGGGATCCGGTACGTCTTGAAGTTGCGGTCGAGGATGTCGCCTCCCTTGAAGCGCAGCTCCTCCGAGAAGGTGTAGCCGAGGCCCATCGAGATAGACCCCTCCATCTGCATCTTCGCGCCCTCGGGGTTGACCACGGTTCCCATGTCCTGGGCGCAGACGACGCGCTCGACGCGCACGGATCCGTCGGCGGGGTCCACGCGGACCTCCGCCATGAGGGCGTCGTAGGAGCCCGCGTCCACGCTGCAGGCGACGCCGCGTCCCTGGCCCGTCGGACCGGCGCCGCTCTTCCAGCCGAACGCCTCGGCGGCGGCCTGGAGGACGCGCCGCATTCGCGGGTCGGTGAGATGTCGGAGGCGGAACTCCAGCGGATCCACGCCGGCGGCGGCGGCCATGAGGTCCATCTGCGACTCCATCGCGAAGGCGTTCATGTTCGCGCCGGGAGCGCGCCACGGGCCGACGGAGAACGGATGGAGGCTCGGAGCCCCCTTTCCGTCGCCGTACGTCATCCGGCCCGAGGACCGCAGGCGGAGGTTCGGGATGTCGTAGGTCGGCATGGCCCCGCGCTCGCCGGCGGCGTGAACCGTGCAGTCCCAGAGCGAGATCTTCCCGCTGCCGTCGAGGGCCGACGCGATCTCCACGACCGCGGCCGGATCGAAGCGGTCGTAGAAGAATTCCTCCTCGCGCGTCCATGCGACCTGGACGGGCTTGCCGACGATCTGCGCCAGGCGCGCCGCTTCGAGAGCCTGCCGGTCCGCGCTCTTGCCCCCGAACCCGCCGCCGACGAACGGCGTGATGACACGGACGTTCTTCGGCTCCACGCCGACGGCCTCGGCGATCCGGTCCCGCGTCGGGAAGGGTGTCTGGGTCGACGCCCACACGGTGAGCTTGCCGTCGCGCGGCTCGGCCACGGCGACGTGCGGCTCCATCGGTGCGTGGGCGACGTAGCCCTTGCGAAACGTCGTCTCGAAGACGCGCCTCGCGACGGCCCGGCCGGCGGCGACGTCGCCCCGGGTTTCCTTGACCTCCGGGGTGCCGCCGGCTTTCACGAGGTGCTCGAAGATCGTCTCGGTATCCACGGTGGCCTCGGGCACCTGCCAGTCGGCGTGGATGCTCGCGAGAGCCTCGGCCGCGGCTTCGGGATCGGGGTGCAGGACGGCCACGAGGTCGTCGCGCTGAACGAGCGTGACCCCGTCGCGCTTGCGCGCGGCGGACACGTCGAGCTTGCCGAGCGTCGCCCCATGGGCGGGCGGCCGCAGGATCCGCGCGTAGAGCATCCCGGCCGGCCGCACGTCGCCGGCGTACTTCGCGTGGCCGGTCACCTTGTCGGGGGCGTCGAGTCTTTTCGGCGAGCTGCCCATCACCTGGAACTGCGCGACAGCCCGCAGGACGGCCTTCTCGTCGACCACGCGCGCGATCTTCCTGCCGTCGGCGAGCTCGCCGTAGGTGACGCGCCGCGACGGGCTCCCGACGACCGAGACGACGCCGTTCTCGACGGCGAGCTTCTCCGGCGGCACGCCGAGCTTCTTCGACGCCAGGCGAATAAGGACGAGGCGGGCTTCGGCCGCGGCCGCGCGCAGCGCGGGCCCGAAGATGCGGGTCGTCAGCGAACCGAACGTGCCGCGGTCGAACGGGCAGCGATCGGTGTCGCCGAGGACCATGTCGATCGAGGCCAGGGCCACGCCGAGCTCTTCGGCCACCATCTGGGCCTGGGAGGTCATCACGCCCTGACCCATTTCGATCTTCCCGGAGAAGACGGTCACGCGCCCGTCCTTGCCGATGAGCAGGTAGGCGTTGAAGTCCTCCGGGTAACCCTGCCGCCGCTCCTGCGCGAGGAGCCCCGAAGGGCCCACGCTGACGAGGACCGCGACCCCGCCGCCCGTGAGCTGGAAGAAACGCCGCCGGTCGATGCGCGCCGCGCCGCTCACGACGTGGCCTTTCCGGCGCCGCCGGCCGCGGCGGCCTCGATGGCCGCGACGATCCGCTGGTGGGCCCCGCAGCGGCAGAGGTTGCCGTCCATCCCCTTCACGATCGCCGCGCGCGTTGGCCGCGGCTCCCGGTCGAGGAGGGCGCAGGCGCTCATGATCATCCCGGGCGTGCAGTAGCCGCACTGGAATCCGCCGTGCTCGAGGAACGCCTGCTGGACCGGGTGGAGCTTTCCGTCGCGCGCGAGGCCCTCGATCGTCACGACCTCGGTCCCCTCCACGAGCTTGACCGGCGTCTGGCAGGCCAGGACGGGTTTCCTGTCGACGAGCACGGTGCAGGCGCCGCACTCGCCGATCCCGCAGCCGTACTTCGTGCCCGTCAGGTCGAGGTCGGTGCGCAGCGCCCACAGAAGGAGACGCTCGCCGTCGGTCTGGACCGTGGCGGGCTTCCCGTTGAGCCGAAACCGGACCGTCGTCTTCATGCCCGCCTCCCGTCGAGAGTACCGATGCACTCCCGATAATATTCCTCGGCCGGGAGGAGCGGGCCGGCCGCGAGCGTCAGAAGGCTTCGGTGTCCGCCACCGATGCCAGCGTCCCCTGGGGGTTGTCGTACGTCCGGCGAGCCCCCGTCTGCGTGTCGACGACCGTGATCGTGTAGTGCACGTTCGACAGTGCGCCGAAGAACACCCAGTAGTGGCCGTTCACACGCCGGCCGTCGAGGACCTTGACCACCAGCTCGACGTTGGCCGACTCGAAGAACCAGAAGTGCCCCGTGTCGCTCGTCAGCGGAATCGTCTGCCCCTGGCCGCTCCGTCCGTCCGTCGTCGCCCAGGTGACGGAAACCCGGAATCGTCCCGAGTTCAGGCAGAGCTCGGTGGTGCTCGGCGTGCAGGCGCCCGAGCCGCCGCCTCCGGCGATGACCGTGATCGTCCGGGTGTACTCGTTGTCCGTCTCGCTCGTCTCGGAGACCTCGTTGTCCGGGTCGGCCACGATCTTGAGCGTGTGTGTCCCGACGGCGAGCGAGCCGATCGAGTAGTCCTCGTAGTAGCTGTAGGACCCGGCGGGCAGGGGCGACGAGCTCATCCAGTACTGCTTGAAGACGCCGTCCACGTAGAGGTTCGCGGACCGGTTGACGGGCGGCCGCTCGGCCGATCCGCCGTTGAGTACGGCCCAGTCGACGTAGAGCGTGTCGGTCGAGCGCAGGGTGGCGCTGTCGACGTTGGCGCCCGTCGTCGTCGAAACGACGATCTTGTCGGACCATCCGGTCGGCTTGTACGGGTAGAGATTGACGCCGCCTCCGCCTCCGGTCACCAGGCTCAGCGTCAGGTTGTAGTTCTCGGCCATCTGGGCGCCGAAACCGAAGATGTACTGCCCGCCGGTGAGGATCCGGTAGTCGAAGCTGCACGAAGTCACGAGGCCGCCGCAGGTGTCGCTCGATGAGGCGAGGATGGTTCCGGTCGAGAAGTCCTGGAACGCCCCGAGGCTGGGATTCTCGGCGGAGAAGGTCGCGCGGATCGTCGTGTTCCCCTGCGCCGTGAACGTCCAGAGGTCCACCCAGATACCGCTCTGGTAGCACGAGCCGGAGTCGCCGAGCAGCGGATGGACGGCCTGGCCGAGGGTGAGCGTGCCCTTCGGTGCGGTGCAGGAGGTCGGAGCATCCACCTTGCGCCGGACGCCGGCTATTCTCTGGACGATTTCATCGTTGGCGCCGGAGATGACCTCCGCGCGGGTGTGGCTCTCCTCCTGGGCCTGGGCGAACAAGGGCAGCAGGACACCGAGCAGGGTCGCGGAAAGGCGCCGGATGGACATCGGGACCTCCTCGCTGTCGGTTTGGGGGCCGCCAGACGGACTTTTGACGAAGCATACGCCTTTTTTTGGGGGATCGGATGGGCGGGGCGCCGGCCAGGCGCGGGGGAGCCGGGCCTAGAACTCGAAGGCGAGCGCGCCGCCGCGCATGCGATCGCCGACGAGAGGGACCACGGCGACCTTGACCTTGCCCTCGCCCGCGCGAAGCCTTCGGTTGAGGAAGACGATGCCGCGGCCGACGACGGTGCCGATGATCGCCCCGGCCGTGACGTCCGACGTCCAGTGGGCGTCGTGGTAGATCCGCGCGAACCCGACGAGGCCGGCGACCGTGTAGGCGGCGACGCTCACCCAGACCTTGTCCGAGCTCGCGCTGATGACCGAGGCGACGGCAAAGGCCTGCGTCGCGTGCCCCGAGGGAAACGACGCATCGCTCGTGTCGAAGGGGTGGAAGCTGGTGCTGCCCTCGTTCTGGTTGGGGCGCGCGCGGCCGATGACGAACTTCAGCGTCGGCGTGATGATGCCGGAGGCGAGAATGCTCGCCATCACGCTGTCGACCGCGATGTTCCGGGAGTCCGCGTCGTGGAAGACGAAGCCGGCGATGCCATAGGCGCCGATCACGGCCCACGAATACCCGGCGCCGAAGGGCTCGACGACCTTCGTGAGCTCGTCGAGGGTATCGGTCTGGTGGCTCTGCGTCTTGTTGCGCATGGGGATGTCGAACGCGAACCCCACGGCGACGACGCCCGCCAGCGTGCCGGTGGCGATGAGCCAGTCCTTCGTCGTCCAGTGCAGGGGGCCTCCGAGGATGTGGATCGTGTCCTGGAGCGCGATCGTTCCGATGCCGGGCGCCGAGTCCGGCGGCGCCGTTTCGGAGGCGGGCGTCTCGTCCGACGGGTCGGGAAAGGCGCAGGGCGCGAGGGCCGGCGCGTTCGCGTCGGCGGCCAGGTCGGAGTCGGCCGGCTCCCCGAGGGCCGCGCGACAGGTCATCAGCGCCAACCCCAGGACGAGCGCCGCGAGCCGCCACCCCCGCCGACCTGCCTTCACTTCCCCCCGGAACGGGCGAGGAGTTCCCAAGATTCCGCCAGGGACGGGCAGGGGCGGTTTCGGCCTGTTTTCCGGGGTTTCCTTCCGTCCCCCCCGGAAAAGGGATAGTGTTTTCCAACATTTGGACCGAAGAGCGGTTCGAGCTTTGAAAGGAGTCCTCGTGAAAAGACATTCTTGGAACCTGATTGGGGTTGCCCTGCTGACCATCCTCGCGGCGGGATGCTCGTCGAGCGGCGGCAGCAGCACGACGTCGGGCGGTACGGCGGCGTCCGGCAAGCCGAAGCCGCTCCTGTATCTCCGGGCGTTCGCCGTCGAGAGGGTCGGCGGCATGTCGGGCGTCGTCCAGATCACGATCGACCGCTGGACCACGGACGCCGAGCGCGCCGATCTGCTCAATACGCTCAAGGAGCAAGGTCCGAATGCGACGATGATTGCACTCATGAAGAGGCCCCAGGTCGGCTACATCCAGATGCCGGGCAGCCTCGGGTACGCCCTCTTCTTCGCGCGCGACAACGTCCAGCCCGACGGCAGCCACAAGATCGTCCTTGCCACGGACCGGGCGCTCTCCGCCGGCCAGGTGGCGACGGCGCAGTACACGAACCAGTACGACTACTCGGTCGTCGAAATCCACATGCCCAAGACCGGCGAGGGCGAGGGCAAGATCGTTCTGGCCGCGAAGGTGTTTGTCGACCCGAAGACGGACAAGGTCGAGATCCAGAACTACAACGGCGAGCCGGTCAGCCTCATGCGGGTGACCGCGGAGTAGCAGCCGCCCGGGAGCTCAACACGTTTCGATCGCGGCGCCGGGAGGGGATTCCCGGCGTCTTCTTTTTTGGCGGCTTCCGGTTGGAGCATTCGCGCATGAGGATGTCACCGCTGCTTCGCGCGCTCGGGTTCCCGCCGCCGCCGCGCCTCGACGGATCGGGGCAGCCGTCGCTCGGCGGCCGCTGCAACGTCTGCGGGTGGAAGACGCGCTTCGTCTATTCGGACCCGGCCCTCTACCGCGAGTCGCTCGTCTGCGTTCATTGCCTCACGACGAGCCGGTACCGATCCCTGGCGCGCGGCCTGATCGACGCGCTCGGCCACCTCGCCGGCGTCCGGACGCGGAGCCTCGCGGGTCTGCCGCGGCGATTGCGCGGGCGCCGCGTCGCCGTCTACGACACGCAGGTTCCGTTCGACACCGGCGCCTCCGCGTACCCGATCCCGGAGCTGCTCGGCCGCTGCGACTGGATCGACCTCTCGCTCTCGACCTGGAAGCCGGACCGGGGTCGGGGCGAACCTCTGGGCGCGCGAACGACCAACCAGGACCTCGAAAGGCTGTCTTTTCCGGACTCCCGCTTCGACGTCGTCGTCACGAGCGACGTCCTGGAGCACGTGCGCCTGGAGGCCGCGGCCCACGGCGAGATCCGCAGGGTCCTGAAGCCGGGCGGGATCTATCTCTTCACGGTCCCGCACTTTCGCGACCGCGCGACGATCGACAGGGTGAAGATCGTGGATCCCGCGGATCCCTCGCGCGACGTGGACGTGCTCCCGCGCGAATACCACGGGGACGCGAATTCCGAGGATGGCCGCGCGCTGGCCTACCGCTCGTTCGGAATCGATCTCGACGGCAAGCTCGAGCGCATGGGCTTCGAGGTTGCGTACACCAGGCGCGACTTTCCGGAAAACGGCATCCGGAACACCGAGCTCTTCTTCTGCCGGGTGGTGGCGCCCGCCTAGTCGAGGCCGCCCGGCCACCAGTTCCAGCGACCCGCCAGCCGCAGGAGCGCCGGGCCGATCACCATGCGCACCGCGATGGCATCGATGAGGACGGCCACCGACAGCGCGAATCCGAGCATCTTGATCGGCAGAAAATCGCCGAGGGTGAAGCCCGCGAACACGACGATCATGATGGCGGCGGCGCTCGTGATCACGGTCGCCGTGCGCGCGAGGCCTTCCGCGATGGCGGCCGATTCGCCGAGGCCGCTGCGTCGCGCCTCGGCGACCCGCGCGACGAGGATCACCTCGTAATCCATGGAGAGCCCGAAAACGATACAGAAGACGAGCACGGGAATGATCGGGAACACGCTGCCGGTCGGGCCGCTGAGGCCGAGCCACTTCGCGCCGAAGCCCTCCTGGAAGACGAGCACGAGCGCGCCGAAGGAGGCGCCCACCGACAGCAGGTTGAGGATCACCGCCTTGATCGCCACGAGCAGCGATCGGAAGCCCGCGAAGAGCGCGAGGAACGTGCAGCCGACGACGAGCAGGATGACGCGGCGGAAATGCCGCGCGACCGTGTCCTCGTAGTCGGCGTCGAAGCCGGGCTGGCCGCCGACGCTCATCCTCGCGCCGGGAAGGCCCGTGATCTCCGGCGCGTTCCACGTGCGCAGCTCGCGGGCCAGGCTGATCTGCTCGCGGGGCGTCAGCCGGGCCGCGGGGACCGCCTCGAAGAGCGTGGCGGTCCCGTCGGACGCTTCGAGGGTGCGCCGGACGGCCGGGGGCAGCAAGGGCAGGAAACGGTCGCCGTCGGGCCGGTCGAGGATGCCCGGCAGGCACTGGACGCGCTCGAAGCGTTCGTCCTGGCGCAGCCGCGCGAAGAGCTTGCGGGCGGCCGCCCAGCCTTCGGGTGTGTCGAGCTTGACGCCGGGCGGGAAGTCGAGAACGACCCGCAGCGAGTGCATTACGTTGGCGCGGCCCATGGCGCCGAGGCGATGGTAGGCGCGCACCGATTCGGAGCCCTTGGGGAGCCAGTCGCCGAGGGGCATCGCGGTGCCGAGCCGCGCCCCCTGGAAAGCCAGCAGGAGCAGGGGCGCGGTCGCGACGACGAGGGCGATCACCGGACGGCGCGTGACCTTTTTCCCCCAGCGGCGCCAGGCCTCGGACCCGCCGCGCTCGCTCGAGGGGCGCTTGCGTCGGATGCGCAGGGCGTCGATCCGCGGCCCGAGCGCCGACAGGATCGCGGGCAACAGGGTCACCGACAGGAGCAGCGAGAAGAGCGTGACGAGCAGTCCCGCGAACCCCACCGAGCGCAGCTCCGAGAGAGGGATGGTCAGGAGCGCGGCGAAACCGATCGAAACCGGAAAGGCGGACAGAAGGATGGTCCAACCCGCCCGCCGCGCGGTCTCCTCGGCCGCGGGCCCCGCCGGCAGGCCTCCTGCCATGGCCTCGCGGAAGCGGCTGACCGTGAGGAGCGCGTAGTCGATGCCGAGGCCGAGCCCGATCATCGAGGAGAGGCTCTGGATCAGGATCGAGATCGTGAAGTACCGGGCGAGAAACGCGGCCACGCCGAGCGACAGCGCGATCGCGAGGACGCCGACGCCCAGGGGCAGGATGGCGGCGACGACGCCGCCGAAGGCGAGCAGCAGGAGTATCAGGGTCACGGGCAGGACGCGGGTCTCGGCGTAGCGCGCGTCGGCGGCGCTGGCGATGCGCAGGTCGAAGTTGAGAGGCACCTCGCCCGTCCAGCCGAGCCACACGCCCGGGAACTGGCGGACCAGCTTTGCCGTGAGGCCGGCGGTCACCCGGCGCAGGCCGGGCAGGAGGCTCTCGACCGGGCCGCGGGGAGCCTGCAGGCCGACCACGATGAGAAAGCCGCCATCCTTGCCGGCGAAGAGGGGGTCGCGGGTGTCGAGCGAGGAGAGCGTGCCGGCCACGCCCGGCGCCTCGCGCACCGCCCGCACGATCGTCTCGAGGGCCTCGCGTCCTTCCGGAGTCGAAGGTCCGGGCACGCCCTCGACGACGAGAAGGACGCGGTCGGTGAATGGGGAGCGGAAGCGGCGGGCGAGATCGTCGCGCACCGCCTGGCCCTGGCCCGACGGCATGTGTGCGGCGACCTCGAGCCGGTTCTCGACGTTCTTGGCTCCCGGGACGAGAATGACGGCCGCGACGACCCAGAAAAGAGCGATCCACCCGCGCCGTCGGATGACGCCGCGGGGCCATCGGGAGAGCGCCGCTCTCAGCGGGCCGGGAGTGCTACCGGGCATGCGCCGGGCGCGGCTTGAACATTGCGTTCTCTATCTTCTCCGACTTTCTGCCCGATCATGGCACGCCGCGCCGCGGCCTGCTCCACTTTTCGCGGAGTCTAACAGCGGCCGCGCGCGCCGGAACTTAGCGTACAGTGAGACAGCTGTCTTCTTCCGAACGGAGGTGCTTCATGAGGAGATTCCGCACGGTCGCGGTCGTGGTGCTCGGCATGGCGCTGCTGGCGTTTGTCTCGGCGGCGCGCGCGGGGGAGCAGGAAGGCGACAAGGGGGAGACCGCGCAGGCGAAGAAGCTGCGGGGGCGTGCGACGGCTCCGAAGGCTGCCGACATGGACGCCGCGGCGACGCTCGACGCCATGCTCGCAAAGAACGACAAGTCGGCGTTCTCGGAGGCGAAAGGCGCGACGATCGAGGGATTCGTCGTGCAGAGCGAGCGCGAGGACGACGGCGACTATCACCTGACGCTGGCGTCGGCCAGGGGCGAGACCGACACGCGCAAGTGGGTAATCGTCGAGGTCACGCCCGCGTGGCAGAAGAAGTCGGCGGCGCTTTCGCCCGCCGCGCTGCACAAGCTCTTCGGAACGAAGGTCCGCGTCACCGGATGGCTCTACTGGGAGCCGGACGACGAACAGCCGGATCCGCGCGGCACGCGCTGGGAGCTGCACCCGGTCACGGCCGTCGAGCCCTCGAAGTAGGCGAAAACGAAGGGCCGCGCCGTCGCGGCGCGCCCCGACGAGCGGCGGCTACTGTTTCGGCGCGCCTTCTTTCGAGGCGCGGTAGCCGGCCTTGATCGCGTCCTGCTCGGTCATGTACTGGCCTTCCTTGGTCTTGCCGTACCAGCGGTCGCCCTCGTAGTGGTAGACCTTGGTGGCGGTGTTGACCCAGACCATGCCCTTGGCCGGCGCGACGCGGGCCGGCGCCTCGCTGGAAGCGGACGACGCGGCCGAAGCGCCGGTCTGGCCGCGCGGGGCGGATCCCGAGGCGGGAGCCGCGGCGGCGGGCGCCGCGGGCGGAGCGGCCTTGGCCGCGGCCGGGGCGTGGGCCGTGACGAGCGGGGAGATCTTCGAGATCGTGGATGCGGAGACTCCGACCTTCGACAGGTCCGAGACGCTCGAGTAGGGCCGTCCGGCGACGATCTTCTTCGCGGTGGCCGGGCCGACGCCGGGAAGCGCCTCGAGGTCCTTCTCGGACGCCGTGTTGAGATCGACGGGGCCGGCGGTCGCGGCCGCGGCGGCAGGCGCTGCGGCGGGAGCCTTTTCCGCCTTCGCCGATTTCTCGGCCTTCGCGGGCTTTTCCGCCGTCGCGGGCTTCGGAGTCGGGGCCGTCTTGGCCTCGGTCTTCGCGCTCGCCGCGGCTTCCTTCTTCGGCTTGCCGACTTTCACGAGCGGAGAGATCGTCTCGATCGTCTTCGCGGGGACGCCGGCCTTCGCCAGGTCCGAGACCGAGGTGTACGGGCGCCCGGCGATGATCTTCTGAGCCGTGGCATCGCCGACACCCGGCAGAGCCTCGAGCTCCTGCGCCGTGGCGTTGTTCAGGTCGACCTTGGGAGCCTTCTTGGCGGCGAAGGCATGGGATGCGGGAAGCAGAAGGGCCGAGAGGACGAGGGCCACGAACCGGGGTGCGACGCGTCTCGAGAACTGCATGGAGTCCTCCTTTGCTCGGCCAATCCTAGTCATCCGCGATGAACGCAGGATGAACGGCGACGGGCGCCGGGAGGCGACAGGGCGAGCGCGGGCGGCCGGTCAGGCCGGCAGCATCGAGGCGGAGGTGCCCTTGAGCTTGTGGATGATGCGGCCGAGGCGCACGTTCAGAGCGTGGCGGCGGTCGAGGAACGGGAGAGGCGGCGGTTGCCTTACGCCGAGCCTCTTGCGCATCCGCAGCAGCAGAAAGTTGTCGGGGGCCGCGCGCAGGCCGCGCTCGACCGTGTCGATCGCCTCCTTGCGCGACTTCGCCAGAAGGTGGATCTGGGCCAGGCACCAGTAGATGTGGGCGTTGCGAGGATCCGCGTGCTGGGCCTGGCGGGCGAACTCGAGCCCCCGGCGCAGCTCCCGGCCGTGGGCGAGGCAGAGCGCGTAACTGGCGAGGCCCGATGCCGGCACGTGCTCCCCGCGCGCCGTGAAGCGGCCGACGTAGAGAGACAGGAACTCCTTGGCGCGCGGCCACTGCTCTCGTTTGACCGCTTCGCGGCCAGCTTCGAGCAGCTCTTCGTCCGAATACTCTTCGAGTTCCATGAGGCGGCCTCCTCGCGCCCGGGGGGCGCGACGCGGCCATTCTACCAGCCGTGCCGGAGGCCGGAGCGGCGCTACGCGGCGGCCGGCCCGCGCGCGAACCAGCGGCGCAGGGCGCGCCACATCCAGCGCGCGAGGAGGATGGCGAGAACGACGACCGCCGCGGCCGAAAGGGCGGCCGCGAGCGGGTGTTTCACCGCGAGGTAGAGCAGGAACGCCGTCAGGCCGTCCTCGGCGAGCGAGGCCAGCCAGTTCGTCACCGGCTCGGGGCTGGCATTCACGGCGGCCCGCGCGCTCGCCTTCAGGCCATGCGCCGAGAGCGCGACGCCACCGCACACGAGGGCGGCGACGATGCGCCACTCTTCGGGCGCGCCCGAGAAACCCGCCCACGCGAGCAGGGCCGCCGCGGGAACCCGGATGAACGTGTGGACCAGGTCCCAGATCGAATCCACGAGCGGGATCTTGTCCGCCAGGAACTCGACGAGATACAACGCCGCCGCGGCCACGATGACGCCGGCGTGCGTCAGGGGCGCGAGGCCCGGAGGCAGGGCGATCAGGCCTTCGCGGCCGAGGAACCCGAGGACGGCGACGGTCGCGTAGAGGCGCAGGCCCGACGCGACGGCCGCGCCGAGGAGGAGGCCGACCAGCGGGAGCGTAACGTCGGCGGGCACGGCCGGCCTGTCAGGTCAGCTTCTCCTGCAGGATCTTCGCGGCCTGTTCGGCGCGGAAGGCCGAGAGCTTGCGATCGAGCTCCGGCCGGCGCCCGGCCAGCACCGCGACGGCGAAGAGGGCCGCGTTGACGGCGCCGGGCTTCCCGATCGCGAAGGTCGCGACCGGGATCCCTCCCGGCATCTGCACGGTCGCGAGCAGCGAGTCGAGGCCCTTGAGCGACGCGCTCTCCATCGGCACGCCGAGGACGGGGAGCGTCGTGTGCGCGGCGGCGACGCCGGCCAGGTGCGCGGCGCCGCCCGCTCCGGCGACGAGCACCTCGATGCCGCGGCCCGCGGCGGACGTGACGTACTCGGCGGTCTCCTTCGGCGTGCGATGGGCCGAGAGGACGCGGCTCTCGCTCGGAACGCCGAACTTCTCGAGCGTCTCCGAGACGTGGCGCATGGTTTCCCAGTCGGACTTGGAGCCCATGAGGATCCCGACGAGCGGCTTGGCGGATTCCGCGGTCATGCGTCTATTCTCCCTGGCCGAGCGAGAAGCCCGGCTGGCCGTCGAAGTGGCTCAGGTTCTCGGTCTTCACGAATTCGAGTCCGGCCGCCGCGATGCGCCCGAGCAGGCCCACGATGTCGGCGTGCGTGACGAGCGCTCCTCCCGCCCCCACGAACCGGCAGCGGCACTCGTCCACCCGGGTCGTCTCGGGCTGGCCGCCCGGCCACACCTTGATGCCGCGAGACGTCAGCATCTTGAGCTCGAACCGCGGGCCCGCCAGCGGCTGGAGCCTCGCGGCGAGCGCGTCGCTGTCGGGATTGCGCCAGCCGACATAGACGTCGACGCCCACGGTCTCCTGCTTCGGGATCGGGCGCGGCGCGACCGCGGCCCGCGCGACGGAGGCCGGGCGCGGTCCGTAGCCCACGGCCTTCAGCTTCTGCGGCAGCTTGCCGATCCGCGCGACCACGGCCTCGGCGAATTCCCTGGTGCCGACCTTCTGCTTGCTGACGC
This sequence comes from uncultured Acidobacteriota bacterium, assembly GCA_963710945.1. GTDB lineage: Bacteria > Acidobacteriota > Thermoanaerobaculia > UBA5066 > Gp7-AA6 > DAHUXD01. The sequence continues at coordinate 552,540 of CAVQCH010000003.1, read as the reverse complement.
CGTCCTTGTAGACGTCGTACGTGTGGACGCCGTCCTCGAGCGTGGCGAGCCACGCGTTGTGGACCCGGCCGGCGATGTCCGGCTGGTCGATGTGCACCAGCATCATCACGGCGCCGAGAAGCAGGCCGGACGGGTTGGCGAGGTTCTGGCCGGCGCGGCGCGGCGCCGAGCCGTGGATCGCCTCGAACATCGCGCAGCCCTCGCCGATGTTGGCCGATCCGGCCAGGCCCACCGAGCCGGCGATCTGGGCCGCGACGTCCGAGAGGATGTCGCCGTAGAGGTTCGGCATCACGATGACGTCGAACACCTCCGGCGAGTCCGCGAGCTTGGCCGCGCCGATGTCCACGATCCAGTGCTCCTGCGCGATGTCGGGGTACTCGGCGCCGATCTCGTCGAAGACCTTGTGGAAGAGACCGTCGGTCATCTTCATGATGTTGTCTTTGGTGAAGCAGGTGACCTTTCTCCGGCTGTGGCGGCGCGCGTACTCGAAGGCGTACCGCACGATGTTCTCGGAGCCCGGGCGCGTGATCAGCTTCAGGCACTGGTAGACGTCGGGCGTGAGGCGGTACTCGATTCCGGCGTAGAGGTCCTCCTCGTTCTCGCGCACGATGACGAGGTCCATCACCGGGTGCTTGGTCGCGACGAACGGGTGGTAGGACACGCAGGGCCGGACGTTGGCGTAGAGACCGAGGGTCTTGCGCGTCGTGACGTTCAGGCTCTTGAAGCCTCCGCCCTGGGGCGTGGTGATCGGCGCTTTCAGGAACACCTTCGTGCGCCGCAGCGACTCCCAGGACGACGGGGCGATCCCCGAGCTGTTGCCGGCGAGGTATACCTTCTCGCCGATGTCGATCTCCTCGATCGCGAGGCGCGCCCCGGCGGCCTGGAGGATGTGGAGGGTGGCCGCCATGATTTCGGGACCGATGCCGTCGCCCCGGGCGACGGTGATGGGGACTGCGTTGGCCATGTGTTGCGTCGTCTCCGCTTCTTCGGGGCGGTCGGGCCGCCCGGCGAGCCCGAAACTTATCATCGTGGGTGATGGACCCCGTTGATGCAATCGAATCGCTCGCGGAGCGCCTCCGCGGCGCGGCGCGCCTGACGGTCGTCACCGGAGCGGGCGTCTCGGCCGCGAGCGGGATTCCGACTTTTCGCGGGCCGGGCGGCTTGTGGCGCGCTTTTCGCCCGGAGGAGCTGGCCACGCCCGCGGCTTTCTCCCGCGACCCGACCCTCGTCTGGGAGTGGTACGCATGGCGGCGCGCCGTCGTGGCCCGGGCGCGGCCCAATCGCGCGCACGAGGTCCTGGCGGCCTGGAGCCGGCGCTTCCCGGTTTTCCGTCTCGTCACCCAGAACGTCGACGGGCTCCACGAGCGCGCGGGGACCGAGAGCCTGATCCGGTTCCACGGGTCCCTGTGGGAGGTTTCGTGCTGGCAACGGTGCGCGGCGTCGCCGCGCCGGTGGAAGGACGAGACGCTCTCGTTTTCCGAGCTTCCCCCGCGCTGCCCCTACTGCGGCGGCCTGCTTCGCCCCGCGGTCGTCTGGTTCGGGGAGGCGATCGACCCCGACGTTCTCGCCGCGGCCGATGCCGCTCTCGACTGCGACGTCTGCCTCGCCGTCGGGACGTCCGCCCTCGTCCATCCCGCCGCGGGACTGATCACGGAAGCCCGCGCCCGGGGCGCCTTCTCGGCCGAGATCAACCCGGAGGCCACGCCCGCTTCCGAGGCCGTGGACTGCGTCCTCCAGGCTCGGGCCGAAGACGCGCTCGACGCCCTCGACCGCGCCCTCGGCGACGCCTGACCCCGAGGTGGCGAGCAAGGGGCCCCGCCGGCGGCCATTTCGGGTTTAATCTTGGGGATGGTGAAACGGGTCCTCTGGATCATTCTGGCGGTGGGGATCGCCGCGGCCGGAGCCTGGGGCTATGGCGAGCTCGTGCGGCGGGAGAACGACAGCGGCCAGCCCCTGCGCCTGCTGGCGGTCGCGGAGGAGCAGAGCCTCGCCCTGTCCTTCTCGCGGCGCGGCCGGCTCACCTCGCGCGTTCCCGAGGAGGGCGAGGCGATCGGCGCCGGCGCCGAGGTCGCGCGCATCGAGGAGCCGGGCCTGTCCGAGGACGCCACCGACATCGAGCGGCAAATCGCGCAGGTCAAGGCGCGCGACGCGACGCGCCTCGAGGAGATCGAGAAGCTGCGGGCGCAGTTCGCCGCGGTGGCCTCCGACGAGCGGCGCATCGGGCGTCTCGTCAAGGAAGGCGTGGCGCCGACGGCCGGACTCGAGACGCTCCAGCACCAGCGCGAGGCGATCTCGGCCGACATCCGCGCGCGCGAGGCCGAGAAGGGCCAGCTCGAAGCCGAGGAACAGACGCTCCACGTCCGGCTCGACAAGATCCGCCACTTCGAGAAGGAAGGCGTGCTGAGCTCGCCGGCGGCCGGCACGGTCCTCACGCGCCACCACCGCCAGGGGGAGTGGGTCGAGCCGGGGCAGGCGATCGTGACTCTCCAGATCGAGGCGCCCTACCTGCGCGTCGAGGTTCCGGAGGAGCGCCTCTCTTCCTTTTCCGTCGGCAAGAGCGTGACGGTCTGGCCGCAGGCGCGCCCCGACGCCCGCTTCCAGGCGAAGATCGTCTCGATCAAACCGCGCTCGGAGTTCGCCACCCGCAAGAACTGGGGCCTGCAGAGCCGCGACCTGCAGACCTTTTCGGTGCGCCTCCAGCCCCTGAACGGGGCGGTCGTCTCCGGACAGACCTTCGTCGTCGAAGCGGGCAGCGGGCCTCCGAAAGCGTGAGCTCGCCCCGGCCCATCGAGGTCGAGCGACTGACCCGGCGCTTCGGCGACTTCGTCGCCGACGACGCGGTTTCGTTCTCCGTCAATCCCGGCGAGATCTACGGCCTGCTCGGTCCCAACGGGGCCGGCAAGACGACGCTGATCCGCATGCTGACGACCCTGCTGCCGCCGACCTCCGGGACGGCGCGCATCGAGGGGCTCGACGTCGTGCGGGAGAAGTCGTCGGTGCGGCGCGCGATCGGGACCGTCTCGCAGGCGCAGACGACCGACGAGAACCTGACGGTCGGCGAGAATCTCTCGGTCCAGGGAAAGATGTACGGGCTTTCCGGCCGGACGCTGCGCGAGCGGATCACCCACCGCCTCGAGCAGGTCGGCCTCACGGAGCGGCGCGGCCAGATCGCCCGGCACCTGTCGGGCGGCATGCGGCGCCGCCTCGAGATCGCCCGCGGCGTGCTGCACCGGCCGCGCGTCCTTTTTCTCGACGAGCCGACGACGGGCCTCGACCCGCAAAGCCGGCGCGCGATCTGGGACATGTTCGGGGAGCTCAAGGCGCACGACCCGGATCTCGCGATCATCCTGACGACCCACGCGATGGAGGAAGCCGACCACCTCTGCGACCGCGTGGCGATCCTCGATCGCGGGAAGGTCCTCTGCGAGGACACGCCCGCCGCCTTGAAGCGCGGGCTGCCGACGGGCGAGCGCGTCGAGCTCGAGACCGACCGCGCGATCTCGGCCGAGGACCGGCAGGGCATCGTGGACGAGGGCGCCACCGAGGTGCGCTTCGCCTCTCCCACGCGCGTCTCGTTCGCCGCGAAGCCGGGCGAGGCGACGGGCCGCCGCGTCGCGCGCCTGCTCGAGAACGAGGGCTACCACATCGTCCACCTGACGATCGCGCTCGCGACGCTCGAGGACGTCTTCTTTTCCTACACGGGACGGGCGCTGCGGGAGGCGCCGCCGGCCCCGTGAGGAAGGAGAGGGCTCCGGCCCGGGGCGTGCGGCTCGCGTTTCTCGGGATCCTGGCGATCGGCCAGCGCGCCTTCCTGACGCTCTGGCGCCAGCCCGTGCTGGTCGTCTCGACGATGGTGTTCCCGATCGTGTACCTGCTGGTTCTCGGCAACGCCATGAACCGCCAGCTCGAGGGCGTGCCGCTGGCCGTCGTGGACGAGGCGGGCAACGCCTATTCGGCCGAGTGCCGGCGCGGCGTGCTCGCGCTCGAGTCCGGGAGACGGCTCGTCGTGGCCAGCTTCGTGGCCGACCGGGCGGCGGCGCTCGACGGACTGCATCGCGGCAAGTACCGCGGCGTCTGGGTGCTTCCGTTCGGCCTGGCGCCGTCGGGGCCGGCGCCGTCGTACATCGGCGACAACACCGACCGCTTCTCGTTCGAGGCGCTGGAGTCGGCACTCCGCCAGGTCTGGCAGGAGGTCGCGGCGCCGAAGGACGTCGCCCCGTCCGCGCCGTCCGTGCGCCTCGAGGCGTATCCGTATCTCGACTACCTGACGTACCTCGGGCCGGCGGTCGTCTGCCTGGCGATCTTCATGGGCTCGATGGTCTCGGGGGGCCTGCAGGTGCTGGAAGATCGGATGTACGGCTACCACGAGGGCTACCTCGTCACGCCGATCACGACGGGAACCCTCGTCGCGGGCCACGTGCTGGCCGGGGCGATCGTCGCCTCGCTCGCCGGCGGGCTCGTCCTCGGCGCGATCATGCTCATCCTGCCGATGCCCATGGCCGGCGGCCCGAGCGTGGCGGCGGCCGCGATGACCGTCTTTCTTACGTCGACGTCGATCGCCGCGCTCTGGTTCCTGCTCTTCGCGCGCGCCCGCAGCGCGAGCCTCCTGCGCGGGATGTTCGGCATCATCAACGTGCTCCTGTTCTTTCCCTCCGGCGCGCTCTACCCGATCGAGTCCTATCCGCCGTGGCTCGCGCGGCTTTCCGCCGCCGATCCCCTGACCTACGGCCTGCGCGCGCTGCGCAACCTGCTGCTGCGAGGCGCCGCGCCGGAAGCGGTGTACTCGGACTGGGTATTCCTCGCGACGTTCACGCTCGTCGCGGGCGTGATGACGAAGGTGCTGTTCCGGCGGGAGGTCTAACCGTCGCCTCCGCGACGACGGCGGGATCTGCGCGCCCTTTCGGGCGCGCACCGGCCGGCGGCTCGCGCGGTGCGCTCGACCGCCGAGCCTGATCCCGCTGCTCGCTTCGGCTCCCGCGGCGTGAGCCTCCACCCTCGCTGCGCTCGGGTGACTTCTCACGCCGCGAGCGGGTTGGAAGGGATGGGCGCGACGAGCCACGCTCTACCCCCTCCGGGAGAGGGCCGGGGTGAGGGGGGACCGGAGCCGCGAGCGGGTTGGAAGGGATGGGCGTGACGCCACGCTTTACACCCTCTCCCTCCGGGAGAGGGTTGGGGTGAGGGGGGCGCCGGAGCCGGGTTCCGGGCTTACGCGCCGCGCAGGTAGTTTTCGAACTCCTCCGGGTGGGCGGCGCGGGCGCGCGCCTCCTCGAGGTCGACGACGCCGTCGCGCGCGAGCTTCGCCAGCGACTCCTCCAGAGTGATCGAGCCCTGCTTGCGCGTGATGGCGATCTCCTGGTGGAGGTGCTGCAGCGCGTTCTTGCGGATGTGCTGGCGGGCGCCGTAGCTGACGAACAGGAGCTCGGCTGCCGCCGCGCGCCCGCCCGCCTTGCGGGGCAGGAGCGTCTGCGTCAGCACGGCCGCGAGCGACATCGAGAGCTCCTGCCGGATCGTGTTCTGGCGCTCGGCGGGAAACGAGTCCGCCACGCGCGAGACCGTGGAGGCCACGTCGGTCGTGTGGACCGTCGAGAAGACGAGGTGGCCCGTCTCGGCCGCGGCGAGCGCGATCCGCATCGTTTCGGGGTCGCGCATCTCGCCGATGACGATCACGTCGGGCGCCTGGCGCATCGCGGCGCGCAGCGCGGTCGGAAAGTCGGGTGCGTCCACGCCGATCTCGATCTGCTCCACGAGGCTCGCGCGGTGGGGATGCTCGTATTCGACGGGATCCTCGATCGTCACGACGTGGCGCGCGTCGCGCCGGTTGATCTCCTCGACGAGGGCGGCGAGCGTCGTCGTCTTGCCCGAGCCCGTGGGCCCGCCGACGAGGACGAGGCCGCGGGGCAGGCGCGTCAGCGCCTCCGTTCCCGGCGGCAGTCCCAGGGCGGCCAGGCGGGGCGGCTGCGTCGGCAGCGCGCGGACGGTGGCGGCGGCCCGGCCGCGCTCCCGGTGCAGGTTGACCCGGAACCGCCCGACGCCGCGCACGCGGTGCGACGCGTCGGAGATCCCGTGCTCGCGGTACTGGGCCCGGGCGTGGCGCGCGAGCGCCGGGAGCACGGCTTCCTCGATCTCCTCGCCCGAGAGCGGCGGCTCGGGCAGGGCGCTCACCCGCCCGTCGATGCGGACGGCGGGCGCGGCGCCGGCCACGAGCAGGAGGTCGCTGCCGGCCCGGCGGACGAGCTCGACGAGCCAGGCGTCGAGCCGCACGGCCTCCGTGCTCTCGCCGCCGGCTCCCGCGGCTCCCGCCTCCTGCGGCGCCGGGGCCGTCCTCGTTCAGCTCGCGGATGAGCCGGTTGATGTCGTCGGTTTCGTCCATCGGGTCGTCGCTCCCCGGAAATACGTAGATGCCCGGTCCGGCGTTGAGGCGCCCCGGGCCCTCAGCCTTCGAGATGCCAGTCCGTGTGCGGCGTCTTGTTCTCGAAGATCCAGGCGCGGAAGAGGCGGCCGTACGTCGTCGGCTTCCAACCGATCTCGTCGAAGAAGGGCCGTAGCGCGAAGTGCAGGCGGCGCAGCTTGTAGAAGGGGACGCCCGGGAAATAGTGATGCTCGAGGTGGTAGGCGGACGACAGGTACCAGAACTCCCAGAAGCGCGAGGGTTTCAGGATCGAGCCCCACTTGGCCGGGTCGCTCGGATCGATCGCGTAGTGCTGGCCCAGGCGGTTCAGCGCGAAGGCGATCGGGAAGACCAGAAACACCGGCACGAGATACACGCGGCCGAGCACCGCGGCGCCGCCGGCGAGAAAGATCGCCGCCATCACGCCGACGTGGAAGAGGATCGTCGCCCAGCGCTCGCGCGCGATGCGCCGCCGCAGCGGCTCCGGATAGGTCGCGGTCTCCCGGCGCGCGGCGCGGAAGTAGATCGGGAAGAGCGCCGGCGTGAAGTAGAGCAGCTTGAACCACGGCCGGACGATCTTCGGCGACAGGTAGTGCCGCTTGGGGTCGGCCTCGGCGTCGCCGAGCTCCGCGTGGTGCGTCAGGTGCCAGCGCGTGAACTGGGACGCGGAGATCCCGGAGGGCACGGCGTAGAAGAGCGACAGGAAGCGGTCCCCACGCGGATGGGGGCCGTTGAAGACGGCGTGGTGGAGCGCCTCGTGCAGGAGGACCGTGAAGTTGAAGACGGTCCAGCCCGAAACGAGGGCCGCCGGGATCCAGACCCAGGGCTCCGGAAATCTCCAGGCGACGGCGGACGCGGCGGCGAGCAACAGGAACTGGCGGGCCGCGATCGCGAAGTGGCGAGCCGGGCTCTTGTGGTGGAGCTCCTTCAGGAGCGCGTGAGGGATCGCCCGGTTCAGGCGGTGGCGCAGGTCCTTGGAGGCCTTGGACCAGTAGTGCTCGCCGGGCGCGAGCTCGTCCGGGCGGGGAATCGTTCCGGCGGTGGGATTGGCGCTCATGAAGAAAAACCGTCATCCCGGAAAACCTCCGGGATGACGGTCCTATTCTCACACAGCCGGCGAAGGCGCCGGCGCGAGCGTCCGGCTACTTCGCCCCTTCCATGGAAGTCACGTCGATCTTCTTGTCGCTCGCGTTGAGCGTGCCCTTGACGGTGACTGCCTTGCCGGCCATCGCCTCGGCGTCCTTGGCGTTGACGAGCTCGTAGAGCTGTTTGGCCTTGGGGTCCCAGAGGGCCCAGTGCGCGCCGTGCTCCTTGACGCACTTCGTCGCGCACTTCGCGCCGTCCTCCTTGGCGTCTTTCTCTCCGCAGGTCGTGTCCGTGACGACGCCCGTCCAGCTTCCCGCCTGGGCGGCCGCGACTGCCGCGAGCGCCAGAATGGCCAGTACCGCGAGTGTCTTCTTCATGTCTATCCCTCCTCTGTGAAGCGGTTATTCTAGTCTCTCTCCCGTGAACGATGCGCGACGCCTCCTGCGCCGCCTGTACGGGGCGGCGCTTCGCGGCGCCGACCCGGAAGGGGCCGTCCGCCGGGCCCTCGCGCGGCCGGAAGTGCGCCGGGCGCTCGTCGGAGCCGGACGTGTCGGGATTTTCGCCGCCGGGAAGGCGGCGGCCGGCATGGCGCGCGCGGCAATCCCGGCGGGAGCCGTGCGCCGCCTGATCGTCCTCCCGAGGGGTCATTCCGCGAAGGGGCTGTCGCGACGGGACGTCGTGTTCGCCGGGCATCCGGAGCCCGACGCATCGAGCGTGCGCGCGGCGCGCCGGGCGATCCGTTTCTTCGAGGGCTTCGGCAAGGACGACGTGATCCTCTGCCTCGTCTCGGGCGGCGCATCCTCGCTCGTGGCTCTGCCGCGCGCGGGCCTCACGCTCGCGGAGAAGCGGCTCCGGGTGCGGCGGTTGGCCGAAGCGGGCGCATCGATCCTCGCCCTGAACCGGCTGCGAACGTCGCTGTCCTCGGTCAAGGGCGGCCGGCTCGGGCGCGTCACGCGGGCGCGCCTGGTGACGCTGGTCCTCTCGGACGTGCCGGGCAATCGCGCCGCGGCGGTCGGCTCCGGGCCGACGGTGCGGGGAAGACCGGGGGATCTCGTGCGCGTGGTCGCGTCGAACCGCGATGGTCTCGACGCCGCCGTCCGGGAGGCGCGCCGCCTCGGATTTCGCGTCGTCCGCGAAAGGCAGCGTTTGTCGGGCGAGGCGCATGCAGCCGGCGCGAGGCTCGCGCGCGAGGCGCTCGCGCTTCGGCCGGGTACGGTGCTGCTCGCGGGCGGGGAGACGGTGGTCGCGCTGGGGCGCCGGCGCCGGCGCCGGCGCGGGCGCGGAGGCCGGAGCCTGGAGGTTGCGCTCGGAGCGGCCGTGCGCCTCGACGGACGGCAGGGCGTCACGCTTCTCGCGGCGGGTTCGGACGGCCGCGACGGGAGCTCCACGGCGGCGGGCGCCTTCGCGGACGGGCGGACGCTCTCGCGCGGGAGGCGCCGGGGCCTCGACGCCGGGGACGCCCTGTGCCGTCATGACACACACGCCTACTTTTCGGCGCTGGGAGATCTCGTCGTGACAGGCCCGACGGACACGAACGTCGGGGACTTCGTCCTCGGGGCCCGGGCGGGGCGGCCCGTCCGGCCCCTATAATCGGCGGTTCCGTCATGCCCGCGACACCGAGAAACAGGGAGCGCGCCGCGCTCGAGCGCTTCACCGAGGAGCCGAACCGCTTCGGCGGCTACCGCCTCGCGCTCGGATTCCCGAACTCATACGAGGTCGGGATGTCGAACCTCGGGTTCCAGTGGGTCTATCGGTTGTTCAACCGGATTCCGGACCTGTCGTGCGAGCGCTTCTTCTTCGAGGAAGGGGAGCCCGCGACGACCTTCGAGACGGGGGCGCCGCTCTCGGACTTCGGCCTGCTCGCGTGGTCGCTGTCGTGGGAGATGGACATCGTCAACATCCTGCGCACTCTCGGCGCCGCGGGCATCCCGGCCCGGCGGGAGCAGCGCGACGAGCGCCATCCGCTGCTCCTCGTGGGCGGCGACATCGCGCGGATGAACCCGGCCGCGCTCTCGCCCTTCGTGGACGTGTTCGCGCTCGGCGACGGCGAGCGGCTGGTCCCGCGGATCGCGGAGCTGCTCCAGGGCGGCCTCGACCGCGACGCGTTCCTCGCGGCCGCGGCCGCGATGCCCGGCTTTTTCGTGCCCGCGGTCCACGGCCCGCGCGCCGAGGCGGCGGACAGCGCGCGCGTCGTGATCCAGCAGCCCATGTCGCGCAAGGAGATCGCGCCGGACTTCGAGGTGCCGCACACCACGATCCTGACGCCGCGCACCGAGCTCGCCGACAAGCTGCTCATCGAGATCTCGCGCGGCTGCACCGAGATGTGTCGCTTCTGCTGGGCGGCCTACGCGATGGCACCCGTCAAGCAGTACCCGGCCGCCTCGATCCTGAAGATCGCGCGCGAAGCCCGGCCCCTGACCCAGCGCACCGGGCTGATCGCGACCGCCGTCTGCGACCACCCGGAGATCGGCACGATCCTCGAGGGGCTGGCCGGGCTCGGGTACCACATCGCGCTTTCCTCCATCAAGATCGACGCGATCGAGGACCGGATCCTCGAGGTCCTCGCGCGCCAGGGCGAGAAGGCCCTGGCGATCGCCCCGGAGGCCGGCAACGAACGGCTGCGCCGCTTCATCAACAAGAAGGTCTCGGACGCGATGCTGCTCGACAAGGCGCGTCTCGTCTTCGCGCGGGGCTTCACCCGCCTGAAGCTCTACCTGCAGGTCGGATTGCCCTCCGAGACGGAGGCGGACGTACGCGACATCGTCGGCCTCGTCGCGGAGCTCCACGAGATCGCGGTGGACGAGGGGCGAAGCCTCGGGCGCGTCGCCGAAATCGTGCCGTCCCTGAATGCCTTCATCCCCAAGCCCCACACGCCCTACGAGGACGAGGGGCTGCGCGACGAGGAGTACCTGAAGGAGCAGCTCGCCTTCCTGCAGCGCGAGCTCGCGCGGATTCCGAACGTCGTCTTCCGCGGCATGCCGGTCGGCGAGGCCGTGTGGGAGGCGTTTCTCGCCAAGGTGGACGAATCCGGCGCCGACATCCTCGAGGAGGCGGCGGCGGGCACGCCGGTGCGCCGGCTGCTCAAGGTCCACCGCGATCGCATCGCCGCCGTCATCCGCCCGGAGCGCGTCCGGCCCGCGGCCGAGCCCGCGCCCTGGTCGTTCATCTCGAAACGGTAGAGAGTGGAGGTTCGCTTGATTTCGAATCCGAAGTCCGACGCCCGTGCTCCGAAATGGCCGCTCCTCGTGGCGCTGCTCCTCTCGGCGGTCCCGGCTCTCGCGGCCGACTACCCGCCCCTGTCCCCCGATCCCGCCGCCTTCAAGGCCCGGCGCGAGAGGTTCATGGCGCAGCTTCCCCCGAAGTCCGTGGCGATTCTCCGCTCGGCTCCCATGCGCACGATGACGAACGACGTCGAATACGTCTACCGGCAGGACTCCGACTTCTACTACCTGACCGGCATCGACGAGGACGACGTGACGGCGGTCCTTCGTCCCGACGCGCCGGACGGAAAGCGATACATCCTGTTCCTGCGGCCGCGGGATCTGCGCCGCGAAGCCTGGGCCGGCGTGCGGGTCGGTCCGGACGAGGCCCCGGCGGCGTACGGGGCGGACGCCGCCTTCGCGCTCAAGGATTTCGACGACAAGCTGTCCGAATTCGATCGGGCCACCTACAAGCGGAGCGGCTACCTCCTCGGCGCGGAGAAGCTCTACGTCTCGGACGGCCACGACGACGCGTGGGCGGCGACGTTCCAGAAGTTCTACCAGGGCCTGCGCGACCGGGACGCCGGTCCCGCGACGATCGTGGACGCCCGCGGCATCATCCACGAGATGCGCGTCATCAAGGACGAGGAGGAGCTCAAGTTCCTCCGTCGCGCGGCGCAGATGTCGGCCGAGGGCCACGCCCGCGCGATGCAGGCCGCGGCGCCGGGCAAGTGGGAGTTCGAGGTGCAGGCGGCGCTCGACGGCTACTGCTACGCCAACGGGGCGCAGCGCATGGCGTACCCCTCGATCGCCGGCTCGGGTCCGAACGCGTGCGTCCTGCACTACGACCAGAGCCGCCGGCAGATGAAGGACGGCGAGGTCTTCCTGAACGACTCCGGCGCCGAGTACGGCATGTACGCCACGGACATCACGCGCACGTATCCCGTCAACGGCCGCTTCTCGCCCGAGCAGCGGGCGATCTACGAGATCGTGCTCGACGCGCAGAAGCAGGCGATGGCCCTCGTCAAGCCGGGCGTGCCGCACGACGAGATCGAGAAGAAGGCGGCGCTCGTGCAGGCGGAAGGGCTCGTGAAGCTCGGCCTGCTCACCGGCGATCCGGCCGCGCTCGTGAAGAGCATGGGCCATCGGCGGCTCACGCTGCACGGCGTGTCGCACTGGGTCGGGCTCGACGTCCACGACGCCGGTCTCTACGGGGAGCCGGGCGGCAAGTCCCGGGCCCTGGAGGCCGGGATGGTCTTCACGATCGAGCCCGGGATCTACATTCCCGCCGACACGAAGGGTGTGGATCCGAAGTGGTGGAACATCGGCGTGCGGATCGAGGACACGGTCCTCGTCACGAAGGACGGCTACGACTGTCTCTCGTGCGCGGCGCCCCGCGAGGTCGCGGACGTCGAGAGGACGGTCCAGTCGGGAAGGAAGGCGGGAGGCTAGGGGGCGGGCGCGTCAGCGCCGCTTCGGGACGAGGACGTTGATCGTGTCCTTCCCGACCCGGCAGGTGATGGGCGTCGACAGGACGCAGTCGCCGTCCACCTGGATCTCGACCGGCTTGCCCTTCTCGAGCGACCGGATCGTCACCACGCGGCCCCGGACGATCCGCGCGAGGCCGTTCGTGAGATGGCCGGCCCGGCCGAGGGCCATCCGGTGGAAGAGCTCGTACAGCTTGGCCTTCGTGCGGTGCGGGAAAAGCAGCACGTCGAAACACCCGGCGTCGATCTGCGCGTCGGGAGCGATGACCCACTTGCCGGCGTAGTGACGCGCCCGCGCGGCCACGGCGAAGGTGGCCGGGTGGACGACGCCGTCGATCTCGACCTCGAGGCGGGGAAACTCGTAGCGCAGGAACTGGGCGAGCGCCGTCGGGAGGATCCCGGCGCGGCCGAGGCGCCGCTTCCAGGAGTGGCTCATGTTTCCCATGACGCGCGCGTCGAGCCCGGCGCCGGCCCAGAGCAGAAACGGGCGGCCGTCGGCATGGGCCATGCGCAGGGGGCGCGGCGTCCCCTCGTGGAGCAGCGCCTCCGCCCGCGACAGCGCGGCCGGGATGCCGAGCTCGATCGCGAGGACGTTCGACGTTCCTCCCGGCAGGATCGCGAGCGGCACGCGAGAGCCGTCCAGGCCGCACGCCGCCTCCGAGATGGTGCCGTCGCCGCCGCAGACCGCGACCACGTCGAGGCCGCGCGGCAGGAAGCTCCGGACGATCTCCGTGGCGTCGCCGGGGCCGCTCGTCGGCGCGTTGACGAGCTCGAGCCCGCGTTTGCGCGCCCGGTCGATGAGAGCGCTCATCGCCCGCCGGCGGTTCCGCTGGCCGGCGGTCGGGTTGTAGACGAGAATGCCGCGTTTCATGGGTTCGAGGTGCGACGGTTCACAGCGGACGGTCCGGCGCGCGGCCGGGGACCGTCGTCCGCCGGCTAGAAGAGCTCGCCATCCCGCTTCGGCGCCACGATTCCCAGGTGCCGGTATGCCGCCGGCGCGGCGACGCGCCCGCGGGGCGTGCGCTGGAGAAACCCCGCCTGCAGGAGGTACGGCTCGTAGAGATCCTCGAGCGTGCCGCGGTCCTCGCCGAGCGAGGCCGCGATCGCGCCGACGCCGACCGGGCCCCCGCCGAACTTCTCGATGATGGTCGAGAGGATGCGCCGGTCGAGCTCGTCGAACCCGTGCTCGTCCACCTCCAGGCGCGAGAGCGCCTGCCGCGCGGTGGCGAGGTCGATCTCGGACTTTCCCGCGACCTCGGCGAAGTCGCGCAGGCGGCGCAGAAGGCGGTTGGCGATGCGCGGCGTGCCCCGGCTGCGGGAGCCGATCTCCCGCGCGGCCTCCGGCGTGATGCGGATCGAGAGAATGCGCGCCGAGCGGTCGACGATGCGGGCGAGCGCGGCGACGTCGTAGAAGTCGAGCCGCAGCGTGATGCCGAAGCGCCCGTGCAGCGGCTGGGAGAGCAGGCCCGGCCGCGTCGTCGCGCCGACGAGCGTGAAGGGCGGCAGGTCCACCTTCATCGTGCGCGCCATCGGGCCCTCGCCGATCAGGACGTCGAGGCGGAAGTCTTCCATGGCGGGGTAGAGGATCTCCTCCACGGTCGGAGACAGGCGGTGGATCTCGTCGACGAACAGGACGTCCCGCGGCTGGAGGTTCGTCAGGATCCCCGCGAGGTCGCCCGCGCGCGAGATCATCGGCCCGGCCGTCAGGCGCAGGCCCGCGCCCATCTCGCGCGCCACGATGTGCGCGAGCGTAGTCTTGCCGAGGCCCGGGGGCCCCGTCAGCAGAACGTGGTCGAGAGGCTCGCCGCGCCCCTTCGCGGCGGCCAGGAACACCGAGAGATTCTCGCGAACCTTCGTCTGGCCGATGTACTCGTCGAGGTTCTGCGGCCGCAGCTTGGGCTCGACGGCCGTGTCGTCGTCGAGAGCGGCCCCGGTGAGGATTTCGCGTTCGAGTCGGTCATGTCGCTCTTGGCAGTCTAGCCGTTCCAGGTTCCAGGTTTCATCTTCCAGGAGAGAAGGCCCGGAACCTGGAGCCGAAACGTCGAACCTTGTCATCCGCCGGTCAGTCGCTTCAACGCCTCGCGGAGAAAGTCGCCGAACTCGACCGATCCGCCGACCCGCGCCGTCGCATCCACGGCCCGTTCGGCCTCGGCCCGCCGGTAGCCGAGGTTGACGAGCGCCGAGATCACGTCGTCGGCCGCGACGGCGGCCGGGGCCTTCGCGGGCGCCTCGCCCGGAAGGGCCGCGACCTTGTCGGCGAGCTCGAGCACCATGCGCTCGGCGGTCTTCTTGCCGACGCCGGGCACGGCCACCAGGCGCCGCACGTCCTGGGCGCGCAGGGCCGTCACGAGCTCGGCCGGCGGGATCCCGGAGAGAACCGTCAACGCGACGCGCGGCCCGATCCCGGTCACGCCGAGCAGCAGCAGGAAGAGCGAGCGCTCCCGTTCCGTCAGGAATCCGTACAGCGCGAGCGCGTCCTCGCGCACGTGCGTGTGGATCCAGAGCGAGGCCGGGCTCTCGTTGTCGGGCAGCTCGTAGAAGGTCGAGAGGGGGATGTGGACGAGATAGCCCACGCCTCCGACCTCGAGGAGCACCTGGTCCGGCGCCTTCGCGGCGAGCCGGCCGGTGAGACGGCCAATCATGGCGCGATTGTAGCGGTCGGGCGCCTCACCGTGTCGCGAGCCGTGAACCGGGAACCGTGAGCCGGTCTAGCTGCGACGCCCGGCTCCGGTGTCCCGCATGAACGAGGCGAGGAGCTGCTCGTTGACCTCGACCTTGCGCGAAGCGCGCTGCTGCTGGAGGTAGGCGCGGGTCAGCCGGTCGGCCTCGCGGGCGCGGATCGAGTCGCGCAGCGTTTCCTTCTGCGCTTCGAACGTGTCGCGGTTGCCCTCGGTCCGCGTGAGCACGCGGAAGAGGACGAACCCGTTGGGCACCGCCACCGCCGGGCCGGCCTGGCCCTTCGCGGTCTTGAAGACGGCCGTCGCGAGCTCGGGCGCGGCGCCCACCTCGGGGACCGGGCCGCCGGGGCCGAACTCGGTCGACGTCTTGACCTCCGTGCCGTAGCGGCCGGCGAGGGCCGCGAGCGTCGTGCCCGAGGCGAGCTCCCGGGCCGCCGGCTCGAGCTGGGCGAGGGCGTCCTTCTCGCGGCGCTCGACCTTCCAGTCGGATTCGAGCCGGGGCTTGAGCTCGGCGAAGGGCGGCAGCCCGGCCGCGCGCTCCTCGGCGGGCTTGACGAAGACGATGCCGCGCGGAGTCGTGACCGGCGTGGCGGAGACCTTGCCGAGCGGCGTCGACCAGGCCTCGTCCGAGAACTTCTGGTTGGCGCCGATGCCGGCGACCGCGTCGCCGCGGGCGCCCCACTCCGTCGTGTTGTAGGTGACGGCGTCGCTCTGGAGCTTGCGCAGGTCGTCGTCCGAGGCCGAGCGCATGCCCTTCAGCTTCTCGGCGAGCTCGCGCGACAGGCGTTCCACCTCGGCCGAGGCCTGCTTCTCGGAGAGCTCCGCCACGACCGACGGGCGCACCTCCTCGAGCGTGCGCATGCGGGCCGGGGTCTTCGACACGAGCTTGATCACGTGGTACCCGAACTGCGTCTTGACAGGGCCCCGGACCTCGCCGGGCGCCATCGCGAAGGCGGCCGCCTCGAACTCGGGGACCATCTGGCCGTGCGAGAACGGCGGCAACTGCCCGCCCGTGGTCTTTCCGCTCGGGTCGTCGGTGTTGTCGTTGGCGAGCTTGGCGAAATCGGCGCCGGGCACCTTGGCTCGCGCCGCGATGTTCTCGGCCTTGGCGCGGGCGATCGCGTCCGCGTTCTCGCCGCCGTCGGGCTTGACCGCGATGAGGATGTGGGAGGCGGTGACCTGCTCGGGAACGTTGAAGGAGTCCTTGCGGCGGTCGTAGTCCGCCCGCACTTCGGCGTCCGTGGGCGCGGCCTTCGAGCGCACCCGCGCCCGGTCGATCAGGAGGTACTTGACCTTGCGCTGCACGGGCGTGCGGTAGCGGTCCTTGTGCTTGTCGAGGTACTGCTGCAGGTCGACCTCCGAGGGCTGCGCGCTCGACTCGAGCCGCGCGGAGGGCACCAGGATGTACTCGATCGTGGCCTTGTCGTTGCGCACCGCGAACTCGCGGGCGAGGTCCGCGTCGGGGACGACCACCGAGGCCTTCACGAGACCGGCGTACTTCTCGAGGAGCATGTCCTCGCGCAGCTCCTCCTCGAAGCGGTCGGGGAGGATGCCGTTGGACCGCAGCATCTTTTCGTACTTCTCGCGGCCGATGAACTGCCCGTTCTCCTGGAAGAAGGGGAGCTGGACGATTCTCCTGGCGAGCTCGTCGTCCGAGACGCGCAGGTCGAGTCGGTTGGCGGCCTCGAGCCGCAGCATGCGCTCGATCATCGAGTCGAGGACGTTGCGGGGCAGGTCGAGCGCGCGTTCGAGCTCGGGCGAGAAATTGCCCTGGTACATCTGCCGGTAGCGCTCCACCTGGGCGCGGTACTGGCGATCGAACTCGACGGCCGTGATCCTCTCGTTGCCGACCTGGGCCACGATCTGCCCGGCCTTGTTCTGGTCGGGGCCAGAGCCCGAGAAGAAGACGAAACCGAGGATGAAAACGCCGATCACGGCGAACAGCGTCCACTTCAGGTGGTGGAAGCTGTTGCGCATCGTCTTGAGCATCGAAAACCCCTCCGGCAAAACGTTCGAGAACGCGCGACTATAGCAGGCGGATCCGTCCGGGCGGCAGGGGATCCGTCGCCCGCGCGTAGGCGCCGCCCGGGACCGCCGTCACCTGCCTCGGACCCCCAAGTGTGCTATAAGCATGAGGGGTAAGTCCCGCAGTTTCGGGAGTTTATGCGCAAGCGGAAGTCCGGCCAGCCGGCGGGAACGGATCTCGACTGGTTCATCATTCCGATCCAGAAGATCCGCCAGTGGGCGGTCGTCATTGTTCTCCTTCTGATCGCCGGCGGCGCCGGTTACTTCGTCTACTTCCGGGGCCGACGGTCCCCGCAGGAGCGCGCCCAGTCCGAAATTTCCCAGGCGGAGACGCTGCTCGCCCGCGCGACCCGCTCCGTGGGGGCCACGCGTCCGGGCTCCAACGTCGCCCAGGCCCGCGACTTTCTGCGCGACGCGAAGGAGTCCTTCTCGGGCTCCCGCTACGAGGAGGCCTTTCGCCTCGCGGTCGAGTCGCAGTCCTACTCGCGGCGGACGCTCGGGGGATCGGGCGCGGGAGAGCAGGGCGACGCCTCGTTCATCTTCGTCGAGGGAGACGTGTCTCTGCAGCGCGCGGGCCGTTCGACGTTCGAGCCGGCGCGCCAGCGCGAGCCGCTGTTCGACGGCGACTTCGTGAAGGCCGGCCGCACGGGGTCGGCGGAAATCATGTTCTACGACGGCACGCTGTACACGATCCGTCCCGGATCGCTGTTCGAGTGCCGGCGCCCGGTCTCCTCGGAGTCGAGCGGCAGCGAGATCAAGATGATCTCCGGCGCCGTCAACGTCTACACGTCGGGCGGGTCGTCGACCGTGGCCTCGGACGTCGCGACGGCCGCCATCGACCGCGATTCGCGCGTGTCGGTCGACGTCGTGCCGGGCGACAAGACCGAAGTGACGAGCTTCCGCGGCCGCACGACCGTGTCGACGGGCAAGGAGACCGTCACCCTCGAGGGCCGCGAAAAGGTGGCCGCGGCGGCCTCGTCGCGGACCTTCTCCTCCAAGGTCGCCCTGCCCGAATCGCCGCAGCCCGCGCTCCCGGCGGACAACAGGATCTACGACCTGAAGACCGGGGACCAGGTGGAGCTGAAGTGGTCGAAGGTCCAGGACGCCGCGCGTTACCGGCTCCAGATCTCGCGGTCGCGCCTCTTCGTCCCCGATTCGACGGAGGTGGACCTCGACGACCGGGTCCAGACGAGCGCCCGGGTCAAGGTCTCCAAGGAGGGGTCCTACTTCTGGCGGGTCGCCGCGATCGAGGCGAGCGGGCTGACGTCGGACTGGAGCGCCGTGCGGCGCTTCAAGATGGTGACCGAACCGGTGAAGGCGGGGGGCGGGGACACGACGCCGCCGGAGCTCTCGGTCTACCCCCCGCAGCAGATGGGCAACCTCTTCCTGGTCTACGGCAAGACCGAGCCGGGGGCGATCGTGACGGTCAACGCCGAGCCGGCCGACGTGGAGCCGGACGGCGCCTTCAAGAAGACGATCACGGTCGAGCGGGATGGTGCTACGGTCCTCGTGGTCAAGGCGGTGGACGCGTCGGGCAACGAGACGGTCCGGCGCGTGAGAGTGTTCGTGGAGGCGTTGTAATGAAGCCGGAAAACGGAAAACGGAAAACGGAAAACGTGCGAAAGTCTTACCCTCCCATCGTTTCCCGTTTCCCGTTTCCCGTTTCACGGTCCTAGGAGGTTCCGTTTGGCCTGGAAATCCGTTTTCTCGATCTTCTCCAACGACCTGGCGATCGACCTCGGCACGGCGAACACGCTCGTCTTCGCGCGCGGCAAGGGGATCATCGTCCGGGAGCCCTCGATCGTCGCGGTCAACACGGTGACCAACCGGGTCGAGGCCGTCGGCACCGACGCCAAGGAGATGCTCGGCCGCACGCCGGGCAACATCGTCGCCATCCGGCCCATGAAGGACGGCGTGATCGCCGACTTCGAGGTGACCGAGAAGATGCTCGACCACTTCATCAAGAAGGCGCACGGCCGCTCGCTCTTCGTGCGGCCGCGCATCGTCATCTCGGTGCCCTCGGGCATCACGCAGGTCGAGAAGCGCGCGGTGCAGGACTCGGCCCTGCGCGCCGGCGCCTCGGAGGTCTTCATCATCGAGCAGGCGATGGCCGCGGCGATCGGCTCGGGCCTGCCCATCACGGAGCCGACGGGGAACATGATCGTCGACATCGGCGGCGGCACGACGGACGTGGCCGTCATCTCGCTCGCCGGCATCGTCTACAGCCGTTCGGTGCGGACGGCCTCGAACGAGATGGACGAGGCGCTCATCCAGTACCTGAAGCGCAAGTACAACCTGCTGATCGGCGAGCGCACCGCCGAGCAGATCAAGATCGAGATCGGCTCGGCGCATCCGCTCGACGAGCCGCTGACGATGGAGGTCAAGGGCCGCGACCTCGTCGAGGGCGTGCCGAAGACGCTCGTCCTGTCGGACGAGGAGGTGCGCGAGGCGCTCTCCGAGGTGGTGGCGGCGATCGTCGAGACCGTCCGGGTCGCGCTGGAGCGCACGCCCCCGGAATTGTCGGCCGACATCATGGACAAGGGCATCATCATCACGGGAGGCGGTTCGCTGCTGCGCAACCTCGACCGGCGGCTGTCGGAAGAGACCGGTCTTCCGATCTCCTACGCGGAGGACCCGCTCGCCTCGGTCGCCCTCGGCACCGGGGCGATGCTCACGGACATGGACCTCCTGAGGAAGATCTCGATTACATGACGCCGCCCCGCCCGTTTCTCCTCCCGTGAGACCCCAGAAGCCCCACGCCGAGATCGCCGTCGCCAACCCCCGCCGGGGAGGGGCCGTCCTCGCGACGGTGCTGGTGACCTGCGTCCTCGCGCTCTCGGCCCAGGCGCCGGCGCGCAGCGGCCACCGCACGGTGCTGCAGTCGTGGATCCTCTCCGCATCCGGCCCGCTCGCGGCCGGTGTCGGGGCCCTGTCCCGCGGCGCCTCGAACGCCGTCGGCTCCACGGTCGAGCTCTTCCACGCCCGCGAGGAGAACGTGCGCCTGCGCCGGGACCTCGACGCGCGCGAGCGCGAGCTCTTCCGGCTTCGCGCCGAGACGGGCCTCGCCGCCGAGGAGCGTCGGCTGCTCGGGCTGGGCGCGGCGCTGCCGGGCATCGTGGGCAGCGTGCCGATCCTGCTGGTCGAGAGGCGGTCCGGCGCGCAGGGCGCGCTCATCGGCGCCGGATCGGCCGACGGCGTGGCCCCGGACTCGCCGCTGGCCGTGCCGGCGGGCCTCGTGGGGCGGGTCGTGGCGGTCGGCCGAACCGTGTCGCGGGCGCAGCTGCTGCTCGACGCGTCGGCCGCCGCGGGGGCGCGCATCGCGCGCACGGGCGAGCTCGGGGTGGTGCGCGGCGACGGCCGCGGCGCGCTGACGTTGAACAACATCGCGACCACGTCGTCGGTCGCCCGCGGCGACCTCGTGGAGTCGGCGGGCATCGACGGGATCTATCCGCGCGGCGTCCCCATCGGCCGGGTCGAATCGGTGTCGCGCGGCAGCAAGCTCTTCCTCGAGATCCGGGTGACGCCCGCGGCGGATTTCTCCCGCCTGACCGACGTGCTGCTGCTCGCCCCGTCGCCCGCGACGCGGGAGGGCGCGGAGACGGGGCGGAGTGCGACCCGGTGAAGGCCGGCCGGATCGCCCTGCTGCTGGCGGCGGCGGCCGTCCTCGAGTTCTTCGTGGGCGCTTCCCCGTACCGGTCCTTCCTGCCGGTGGACTGGTTCCTGCTCGCCACGGCCACGGTCGCGCGCGGCGGCGACTTCGTCCGCGCGGTGCTGACGGGCGCGGTGGCCGGCGGCCTCGAGGACGCCCTGCCGCCCCAGGGTCTGCTCGGCCTGAATGCATTCGCCAAGGCCCTGATCGGCTACGCGCTGACCATGGTCTCGGTGAGGGTCGTGTTCGGCGGGGCGCTGGCGGTCGGCGCGGCGCTGTTCGTCGCCTCCATCCTCAACGAAGCGATCGTGGGGCTGCTGCTCGCGCTGCTGGCCCAGGCCCCGATCGTCATTTTCTCGCGCGACGCCTTCTGGCGGGCGGCGGCTACCGGCGTGGCCGGCGGCGTCCTCGAGTCGGCCTGGAATTTCCCGTGGCGCGAGTGGTGGAATCGCCGGCGGCTGCGGAGGCTGCGGTGAGGGGAACAAACCTCGGAAACCGGAAGTCGGAAGCCGGGGGCTCCCGCCTCCCGGTTCCGGCGCGCCCTGGGGGCGCGGCGTGCTGAGGATCCGCGAGGACCGCCAGGCGCTGGCGCGGCGGATCGAGATCGCCCGCGTGGCCGTGGGAACCGCGTTGTCGCTGCTGGCCGTCGCGTACTGGACGATCCAGATCGTGCGCGGGGAGTACTACTTCTCGCTCTCCGAGAACAACCGGATCCGCGCCGTGAAGGTCACGGCCCCGCGCGGCTACGTTCTCGACCGCAACGGAGCCACGCTCGTCGAAAACGAGCCGGCCTACACGCTGCACCTGTACCGGCGCGAGGCGCGGGACCTGAACGCTTCGGTCGACTTCATCGTCGGGCTGCTCGGCCTCAACCGCGAGCAGGTGGCCTCGCGCGTCGAGCGGGGTCGGCGGGATCCGGAGTTCGTCCCGATTCCGGTGGCCGAGAATCTCGGCATCGACGAGGTGGCGGCGGTGCAGGCGCGCGCCGCGGAGCATCCCGAGTTCGCGATCACGGTTTCCCAGCGGCGGCTCTACAAGCACGCGGGCGCCGCGGCGCACGCGCTCGGCTACCTCTCCGAGGCCACGCCCGATCAGATCAAGAGCGCCGGCAACCTTTACGGGGTCGGCGACTGGATCGGCCAGAAGGGCATC
Organism: uncultured Acidobacteriota bacterium; assembly: GCA_963710945.1. Classification (GTDB taxonomy): domain Bacteria; phylum Acidobacteriota; class Thermoanaerobaculia; order UBA5066; family Gp7-AA6; genus DAHUXD01. The sequence goes on along the minus strand of CAVQCH010000003.1, from coordinate 530,875 downwards.
GAGAGCTCCTACGAGCGGCTGCTCTCGGGCTCGAGCGGCGAGCGCCGCGTGATCGTGGACTCCCACGGCCGGGAGGTCGCCGAGGAGGCCCGCCTCGAGGCGAGCCCCGGGCAGAACCTCTTCCTGACGCTCGACCTCAAGCTCCAGGACATCGCCGAGGACTACTTCCGCGAGCGGGTCGGGTCGGTCGTGGCGCTCGATCCCCGGACCGGCGAGATCCTGGCCCTGGTCTCGTCGCCTTCCTACGATCCCAACTGGTTCACGCGACGGGTGACGTCCGCCGAGTGGGCGGGCCTTCTCGAGAACCCCGACCGTCCGCTCCAGAATCGGGCGATCCAGAACATGTACTCGCCCGGCTCGGTGATCAAGCCGTTTCTCGCGTACGGCGCGCTCGCCCGCGGCCTCGTCGACCCCGATGCGAAGATCTTCTGCCCCGGCCACGCCACCTTCTACGGCCGCGAGTTTCACTGCCACAAGAAGGGCGGCCACGGCCTGGTCAACATGCGCGACGCGATCAAGATGTCGTGCGACGTCTACTTCTACAACCTGGGACAGCGCCTGGGCGTCGACCGGATCCACGAGATCCTGACCTCCTTCGGCTTCGGCGCTCCGACGGGCGTGGATCTCTCGTTCGAGAAATCGGGCCTCGTGCCCTCCGAGGACTGGGCGCGAACCCGGCGGGGCGCGCGCTGGTATCCGAGCGAGACGATCTCGGTCGCGATCGGGCAGGGACCGCTGCTCGTGACGACGATGCAGGTGGCGCGCGCCCTCTCGGGACTGGTCGAGGGCGGCCGCCTGCCCACGCCGCACCTCTTCTACGCCTCGCAGGATCCTTCCTCGGGCGCGCAGCTGCGCTACAAGGCGGAGTTCCAGCAGGGCATCGTCCTTTCCCCGGAGAAGCTGGCCGTCGTCGAAGACGGCATGTGGGCCGTGGTCAACGAGGCGGGCGGCACGGCCTACGGCTCGCGGGTCAATGCGGTCGAGATGGGCGGCAAGACCGGCACCGCGCAGGTCGTCGGCCGCGAGGCGACGGTGCGCGCGGGCGCCGACCGGTCGAAGCTCGGGGACCACGCCTGGTTCGCGGGCTTCGGGCCCGTGAAGGATCCGCAGATGGTGGTCGTGGTCTTCGTCGAGAACGGCGGCCACGGCAATCTCGCGGCGGCCCCGCTCGCCAAGGCGCTCTTCGAGGCGCGCTTCGGGCCGGCGGCGCCGGTCTCCGGCGGCGCCGCCGGGCGCTCCGGCGCCGGGCGTCGCGCGCGCGGCGCGGCGGGAGACGCCATGATCGGCCGCACGCTGCCGGGCGGGCGACGGATCGACCTCGTCGTGCTCGTGTGCTCGCTCGCGCTCGCGGCGCTCGGGGTCCTCTTCGTCGCGTCCGCGACGACCGGGACGCGCTTCGAGGGCCTGGCCGGGCGGCAGGCGATCTGGATCGCCATCGGCCTCGCCGCGATGACGGCCGCCATCCTCTTCGACTACCGGATGCTCCTGAAGTTCTCGTTCGCGATCTACTGCGCGAGCCTGGTCCCGCTCCTCTACCTGCTGGTCTTCGGCGAGCGGATCGCCAACGTCCGCTCGTGGATCCGCTTCGGCCGCTTCCAGTTCCAGCCGGCGGAGCTGTGCAAGATCGCGACGGCCCTGCTCGTCGCCTACCTCTTCGAAAACGAGGACGACGCCCGCCCGCACGCGTCGACGATCCTGAAGCTCGGGGCGATCGTCGGGCTTCCGGCGCTTCTCGTGTTCCTGCAGCCCGACGTCGGGCTCGTCCTGACCTTCCTGCCGCTCGTCTTCGTGGGGCTCTATTTCGGCGGCCTGCCGGCGCGCGGCTGGGTCGCCATCGGCGTCATCGTCGTGCTTCTGGCCGGGGGCGGCTGGTTCGTGCTCAAGGACTACCAGAAGGCGCGGATCGGGACCTTTCTGAATCCCGACAGCGACGTGCTCGGCTCCGGATACCAGGTGCGCCAGTCGAAGATCGCCGTCGGCTCGGGCGGGTTCTCGGGCAAGGGCTTCCGCGGCGGCACGCAGAGCCAGCTCCGCTTTCTCCCGGTCCAGCACACGGACTTCATCCTCGCCGTCATCGCGGAGGAGTGGGGGTTCCTCGGGGTGATCCTGGTGCTCGGCCTGTTCGCGGCGCTCTTCCTGCGCGCGTTGAAGCTCGCGCTGTCGGCGCGCGACCGGGGAGGAGTGTTTCTGATCCTCGGCCTGACGGGCATGATGTTCTTCTCCGTCGTGATCAACGCGTCCATGATGATCGGCCTCGCCCCGACGACGGGGATCCCGCTGCCGTTCGTCTCCTACGGCGGCTCGTCGGTCGCGACGACGTTCCTCGCCATCGGCCTGATCCTGGGCGTCGAATACCGCCGGTTCGCCAACGCGTGAGGAAAGAGCTCCTCGTCAACGCGACCCCTCCCGAGACGCGCGCCGCGTTGACCGAGGACGGCCGCGCCGTGGAAGTCCTCCACGAGCGGCGAGGGAGGCAGGGCCTGGTCGGCAACGTTTATCTCGGGAGGGTGCACCGCGTGCTACCCGGCATGCAGGCGGCCTTCGTCTCGATCGGCCTCGACCGCGACGCTTTCCTCTACGTCGAGGACGCCTCCGCGCGCGCCGCGGAGCTCGATTTCGGAGACGGCGCCGAGGCGCCCGGCGCCGCCGAGACGGCGCGCATCGACGATCTCGTCAAGGAAGGGCAGGAGATCGTCGTCCAGGTGACGAAGGACCCGCTCGGCGGCAAGGGCCCGCGCGTCACCGCGGGGGTGTCGCTGGCGGGACGCACGCTGGTGCACCTTCCGGGCTCCCGGGAGGTCGGCGTGTCGCGGCGCGTCGCGGACGAGGCCGAGCGCGAGCGGCTCCGGGGGATTCTCGAGGGCTTCGGCGGAGGCTTCATCGCCCGCACGGCGGCCCTCGGCAAGGCGGCCCACGAGCTCGAGCCCGATCGCCGCTACCTGACGGAGCTCGCGGCCCGCATCGGGCGGCGCCGCGAGAGCTCCTCGCCGCCGGCGATGCTGCAGCGGGAGCTCGACCTCGTTCTGCGCAGCGCCCGCGATCTCGCCGGCGACGACTGCGACGCCATCCGCGTGGACGACGAGGGGGCGTACGCGCGCCTGAAGGAGTTCCTCGATGCCGTGGCCCCGGCGCTGTCGCGGCGGCTCGAGCTGCGCCGCGGGCCGGAGCCGCTCTTCGAGGCGTTCGGCATCGAGGCGGAGATCGAGAACGCGCTCAAGAGCCGCGTCAACCTCTCCTCCGGCGGCTCGGTCGTGATCCACCAGACCGAGGCGCTGGTCGCCATCGACGTCAACACCGGGCGCTTCGTGGGCAAGGAGGGCCTCGAGGACACGGTGTTCCAGGCGAATCTCGAGGCGGTGCCGGAGGTGGCGCGGCAGATCCGGCTGCGCGATCTCGGCGGCCTCATCGTCGTGGATTTCATCGACATGGAGGATCCGGAGCACCGCCGCGAGGTCTTCGAGCGCTTCGAGGCCGAGCTGGCGCGGGACCGCGCGCGCACCCGCCTGCTGCAGATCTCGGAGTTCGGCCTCGTCGAGATCACCCGGCAGCGGTCGCGCGGCAACCTCGAGCGCCTGCTGACGCGCTCGTGCCCGGTGTGCTCGGGAAGCGGCCGCGTCAAGACGGACGTCACGGCGGCCCTCGATCTGCGCCGCGCGCTGCTGCAGCCGCCGCACCTCTTCACGGCCGGCGAGACGGTGAGGGTGCGGGTTCGGCCGGCCGTCGCGCAGCTCGTGGCCGAAGACGACCCGACGATTCTGGCCGACGCGGAAACGGCGCTCGGCGTGCGCCTCGAGCTCGTCCCGGACGAGACGGTCGGGCCCGAGGGCTTCGAGATATTGCGCGATTAAATCTTTCTCTTTCAAACATTTGGCGGTTGAAATAAACCGCTTCGGATGCCCGTTGATATGGGCAGCACGCGATACCTTCCTTCCCGGCCCCGACACAAATAAGTCGGGGCCGCCTTTTTTGTGGCGGAAAGTTCCCCGGCCGGGCGACGAGCGGGCGGGCTAATTCCGGATCTTCTCGAACAGGGCGAGCGCGGCTTCCCTCTCCCGGCCGTGGTCCAGGATCGGCGCGGGGTAGTCGGCGCCGATGCGGCAGCCCGACTCCTTCTGCTCCTGCGCGGTCATCGTCCAGGGCTCGTGAATCTTTCCGGCCGGGACGCGGGACAGCTCCGGCACGAAGCGCCGGATGTATCGCCCCTCGGGGTCGCACTTTCGAGACTGGAGCACCGGATTGAAGACGCGGAAGTACGGCGCCGCGTCCGTGCCGCTGCCGGCGGCCCACTGCCAGCCGCCGTTGTTGCTGGCCAGATCCGCGTCGGCGAGCTCGTGCTCGAACCAGCGCTCGCCCTCGCGCCAATGGAGGTGCAAGTCCTTGGTCAGGAAGGAGGCGGCCACCATGCGGGCGCGGTTGTGCATCCAGTGCGTCGTGCGGAGCTGGCGCATGGCGGCGTCCACCAGCGGGAAGCCGGTCGCGCCGTTTTTCCAGGCGTCCAGGCCCGCCGGATCCGACTTCCACTCCATGCGGTCGAACTCGCGGCGAAAGCTCTCGCCCGCGACCCGGGGAAAGTGAAAGAGGACGTGCAGATAGAACTCGCGCCAGGCGAGCTCGAGGACGTACTTTCGCAGGCTCTCGCGCTCCGGCGCCGGGGCCTCGCGCCACGCCTCGTCGGCGGCGGCGCGCACCGCCCGCGCCGAGACGGTTCCGAAATGGAGGTGGGGCGAGAGGCGCGACGTCCCCTCCCGGTCGGGCCTGTCCCGGTCATTGGCGTAGCGCCGGGCGGCGGAGGCAAAGAACCGGCTGAGGAGCGATCGCGCCTCGAGTTCGCCTCCTTTCGGGGAGGCCGGATCGGGGGCGAGATCGCGCCAGGCGCGGACCGTTGCCAGCGCGACGCCGGCGATCGGCGGGGTCGCGAGCGCCGCCGGCGCCGCCTTCGGATCCCGCTTTTCGGCGGCCATCCACTTCTTCGCGAAGGGCGTGTAGACCGTGTACGGATCGCCCGCGTCCGTCGCGATCGCGTCGGGGGCGACGAGAAGCTCGTCCTCGAAGAGGCGGAACCGGCCGCCGGCCGACGCGACCGCCGCGGCCGCGTCCCGGTCCCGGCGAGTCGGGGTAGGGGCCGATCTCGACGTTGGCGTAGACGGCCTGCGCCCCGGTTTCCGCGAGGAGCGCGGGAAGAGCGCGGGCGGCGGGACCCGGCCGCACGACGAGCCGGCCCCCGAGGCGCCCGAGCCCGCGCTCGAGCTCTTCGAGGCTCTCGCGCAGGAAGCGAAAGCGCGCGGGGCCGACGCCCGGGTCCTTCGCGTAATGATCGTCGAGGATGAAGACGGGCACGACGCGCTCGCCGTCCCGCGCGGCGTGCCAGAGAGCCGTGTTGTCCGCCACGCGCAGGTCGCGCCGGAACCAGTGGACGATGGTCACTGCAGCCGCACGATGCTCCCGTTGAGAAACCCGGCGAAGAGGACCCACGCCGCATAGGGCGCGAGCATCCAGGCCGCCGTCGTCGAAGCGCGCGACGCCAGCGCGATCAGGGCGAGGCACGTCAGCTCCAGGACGGCGATCTCCGCGAGGGCCGCCGCGGGCTGGCGCGCGGCGAAGAAGAGCCAGCACCAGCCCGCGTTCAGGGCGAGGTTGACGACGAGGACCACGGCGTACGTGCCCGCGCCGACCGGGGCCTTCGACCAGACGAGGGCGCTCGCGACCGCGATGAGAACGTAGAGAACCGTCCACACCGCGCCGATCACGGCGCCGGGCGGCGTCCATGCGGGCTTCGCGAGACCGTCGTACCAGGGGCCGATTCCCCGCGCCGTGAATCGGCCGCCGGCGACGGCCGTGACGAGGACCAGGGCGCCGAAGAGAAAGAGGCCCGCCGGCAGCGAGCGTCTCATCGGGCCGCCGCGGCGGGGCCCTTGCCGAAGATCTGCTCGATTGCGCGCGTCCGGTACGCGAAGATCTCTTCGAGCTGGCGGCGGACGCGCAGCCGGTGGACGAGGCGCCCCAGGACGCCGAAGGGCAGCGCGTACTCGACGTGGTCCTCCATCCGCACGGCCGCGCCGCGGCGCGTGAACCGGTGCGTGTGGATCCAGGTCCGGTAGGGCCCCATTTCCTGGACGTCCTCGAACTCGGCCGGCGGCCGCCACCGCGTGATGCGCGTGACCCAGCGCAGGCGAAAGACCGTCCAGCGGATGCGATATTCGATCCGGCTTCCCTCCGCGATCGGGTTCGGCGCCGGTCCGTGGATGCGGAAGGAGAGCCACGGCGGCGTGATCCGCGCGAGGTTGCGCGGGTCGGAGAAGAAGGCGAAGACCTCCTCGAGCGGGGCCTCGATCGTCTGCGCGTGGTCGAGCGAATGCATCCGGCCCCGAGCGTACCGGAATCGCCGGGCCGCCCCGGGCGCTTGTCCAGGAACGGGCTTACGGCAGCGGTTGCAGCCCGAAGAGCGGCAGCGTCACCACGTTGTGGAGGCCCGGCGTCGCGCGGACGACGAACGGCACGGCGTTGACGACGGTGCCGACCGTCGATCGGTCGCCGTGGAAGCCGCCCGCGACCGTCACGTGCACGGGCGGATCGCCCTCGACGTCGATGCGGTCGGCCGGCGACGCGGCCCCGACCGCCATCGTCAGGTCGAGCGAGACCTTGATCTCGTCTCCCGCCTGCACGAGGGCGATCTGGTGAAGGCCGAGGACGTTGCCGGCCGGAACGCCGTCGGTTTCCCGCTCCGCGATGACCGGATTGATGGTCTCCGTGATCTCGTCGATCGGCAGCCCGAGGCCGAGCGCGATGATGGCCGCCGACTCGGAGAGCCCGACGTGGCCGAGCTTCTTGGAGGCCACGCCCGCGCGGAACTCCTCGGGCGTCAGCCCGGCGCCGACCTTGGCCCGCAGGGGGCCCCGCCGCTTGGCCGCGTCCACGACGCGGATGACCCGCACGGAATCGACCTTCACGCAGGCCGACGCGACCGCGAGGACGAGCCGGTCCATGACGAGGCCCGGATTGACCCCGGTGCCGAGCACCGCGACTCCCTTGTCCCGGGCCTTGCGGTCGATCTGACGGGCCATCGGCAGATGGCGCAGCTCCGCGTAGGAGAGCTCTTCGCACGTCGAGACGACGTGGAAACCCGCCTCGATCGCCTCCTCGATCTGCGGCAGGACCGCGTGCAGGCGGGACCCGGTGCACAGCAGGACGACGTCGGCCTTGCCGCGGGTCCCTTTCGTCTCGGCATAGAGGGCGGCCGCGCTCGGCCGAATCGCGACGCCCGGGAAGGCGCCGCCGAGCAGATCCGAGAGCGGCTTGCCGGCCTTGTCCGGGGCCGGATCGGCGGCGCCGAGCAGCGAGATGTTCGGGCGTCCGGCCAGGGCCCGGCCGACTTCGACGCCGATGGGGCCGAGTCCGATCAAGGCGGCGCGCGCGGAGCATGTGTTCGTCATGGCGCCGGGATTGTACGGGAGTCCGCGGCCCCTTTGCCAAACGGGCGCCGGCGGCGAATGGAGCGGAATCGAAACGCCGTCCTCCGGGTTAAGGGGGAACATGAGCAAAAGGCCGATTCTCGCCGCCGTGATGACGATGGCCCTCTTCGCCGCCGCCTGCGCGAGCGGCGGCGCCAAGGATCCGGGGGTCGGCACGCGCACCCTCGACGCCATGGTCGTCGAGCGGGGATCGGACGGGTCGGGCTCGTCGGGCGCCGGCTCCCGGGGCCCGGGCAATTACTACCTCGTCTTCGAAGCGAAGGAAGGCCAGGCCACCTCGCGCTATCGCTACCAGGTGACGCAGCAGCAGTGGATCCGCTTCCACGAGGGAGACCGCGTCAAGATCACGCTCGACAACAACATGCTGACGGACATCCGGCTGAACAGCGACTGACGCGGGCGTCCGCCGCCCGATAAGATGGCGGCGTGCAGGGCGCCTGGCTCCCGAAAACTTTCACCATCCTGCGCGGCTACACCCGCGCGCAGCTCGCCGCGGACCTCCAGGCCGGCGTCATCGTCGGCATCGTGGCCATTCCGCTGGCCCTCGCCTTCGCGATCGCCTCGGGCGTTCCTCCCGAGCGCGGCCTCGTCACGGCGGTGGTCGCGGGATTCCTGATCTCCCTTCTCGGCGGGAGCCGCGTCCAGATCGGCGGGCCGACCGGGGCCTTCGTCGTCATCGTGTACGGGATCGTGGCCCGGTACGGCCTCGACGGCCTGACGATCTGCACCGTGCTCGCGGGAATCCTGCTCGTCGCGATGGGCCTCGCGCGGTTCGGAGGCGCGATCAAGTTCATCCCGTATCCCGTCGTCACGGGGTTCACGAGCGGCATCGCCGTGATCATCTTCACGTCGCAGATCAAGGATCTCCTGGGCCTCAGGATGGGAGCCCTGCCTTCGCCCTTCCTCGCGAAGTGGGAAGCCTTCGCCGGGGCCTTCCCGACGGCCTCGCCCGCCGCCGTGGGCGTCTCGCTCGGCTCGCTGCTCGTTCTCGTCGCGTGGCCGAAGGTGTCGCGCAAGATCCCCGGCCCGATCGTCGCGATCCTCGCGGCGTCCGTGGCCGTCGCGGCGCTCGGCCTGCCCGTCGAGACGATCGGCTCGCGGTTCGGCGAGATCCACGCGGCGATCCCCGCGCCGACGCTTCCCGTCGTCACGCTCGAGCGCGTGCGGGAGCTGTTTTCGCCCGCCGTGACCGTCGCCCTGCTCGCGGCCATCGAATCCCTGCTCTCGGCGGTCGTCGCCGACGGCATGATCGGCAGCCGGCACAAGTCGAACGTCGAGCTCGTCGGGCAGGGGATCGCCAACATCGCGTCGGGCCTCTTCGGCGGCATTCCCGCCACCGGCGCCATCGCGCGCACGGCCACCAACGTCAAGAACGGCGGACGCACGCCCGTCGCCGGCATGACGCACGCGGCGACGGTGCTGCTGGTCCTCGTCTTTCTCGGCAAGTGGGCGCGCTACATTCCGATGGCGACGCTGGCGGCCATCCTGACGGTCGTGTCGTACCACATGAGCGAATGGCGCTCCTTCGCGCACCTCTTCAAGACCCCGAAGAGCGACGTGGCCGTGCTCCTGACCACCTTCCTGCTGACCGTGCTCATCGATCTCTCCGTCGCCGTGCAGGTCGGGGTCGTCCTCGCCGCCTTCCTCTTCATCAAGCGGATGGCCGACGTCACCAACGTGGGCGCGGTCAAGGACGAGCTGGCGGACGCTCCGGACGGGACGATGGCCGGCGACGCGGACGGCGTGGCGCGGCGGCGCATCCCGGACGGCGTCGAGGTCTACGAGGTCAACGGGCCCTTCTTCTTCGGCGCGGCCGACAAGATCAAGGACGTCCTGCACTTCGTGGCGAAGAAGCCGAAGGTCTTCGTCCTTCGGATGCGCAACGTGCCGGCCATGGACGCCTCGGGCATCCGCGTTCTCGACGATCTCTTCCGCTCGTTCGCGCACCAGAACATCCGGTTCCTGATCGCCGGCATCCAGTCGCAGCCGCTCTTCGCGCTCGACCGGGCCGGCAAGCTGGACGAATATGGCCGCGAGAACATCGTGGCCACGCTCGACGAGGCGCTCGCGGCGGCGCGACGGCACATCGGGTCGGACCGCCCCGCGGCGCCCTGAAGAAGGCGGCGCTTCCATGGACGTGACCGGCTGGGGCGGCGAGTCGCTCGTCGAGCGCGCCGATGCGGAGACGGGCGCCCGGATCTTCGTGGCCATCCACTCGTCCCGCCTGGGGCCGCCCTCGGGCGGAACGCGGATGCGGCACTACCCGGACCGGGACGCCGCGCGGCGGGACGCGATGCGTCTGTCCGAAGGGATGACCTACAAGTGGGCCGCGGCCGGATTCCCGCGGGGCGGCGCCAAGGGAGTCATCGCGATCCCGGCCGATCTCGACCCCAGGGCGCGGCCGGATCTCCTGCGCCGCTACGGCCTGCTCGTCCAGGAGCTCGGAGGCCGGTTCTGGACGGGCCCGGACGTGGGAACCTCGTCCGAGGACATGGACGTCATCGCGGAGACCGGCGCGCCCTACATCTTCGGCCGGACGCCGGCGCACGGCGGCCCCGGCGATTCCGGGCCGTGGACGTCGCTCTCGGTGTTCGCGTGCATCGAGGTGACTTGCGCCCGCCTCTTCGGCGCGCCGTCGGTCGCGGGCCGCCGCGTCCTCGTGCAGGGGGCCGGCAGCGTGGGCGGGCGCCTGATCGAGATGCTCGCTGCGGCGGGCGCCGCCATCTCGGTGTCGGACGTCGACCCCGCGGCACTTCGCCGCGCCGCGGCGGGAGGGCACGCGTCCGTCGCGCCCGACGACGTCATCGGCGCTCCCGGCGACATCTTCGCGCCGTGCGCGCTCGGCGGCGTGCTCGACGAGAAGGCGATCGGCCGCCTCGCCTGCCGCGCGGTCGTCGGCGCGGCCAACAACCAGCTCGCCACGCCCGAGGACGCCGGCCGGCTCGCGGCGCGCGGGATTCTCTACGCGCCGGACTTCGTGGTGAACGCCGGCGGCGCCATCGCCGTCACCGGCATCGAGGCGATGGGCTGGTCCCCCGAGCGCGCCGATCGGGAAGTGCGCGCCATCGGCGGGTCGCTGGCGCGCATCTTCGAGATGGCGCAGGCCGAAGGCATCACGACCGAAGCCGCGGCGCGTCGGATCGCGGACGAGCGCCTGCGCGCCGGACCTCCGTCTGCCGGAAGCCCCTGATCGAGGGACGGGCGCCCGGAGCGCGCGGACGAGCCCCCTCGCCGTCGGGCGGCGCGCATACTTTCGGCGTGAGACGCGCAGCGATCCCGGTGCTGGCGGTGGCGGCCTTGCTGTGGGGCGGTGGCGCGGCGCGCGCCGGCGGGCCGGCCGGCAGGCCGATCTTCGATCCGTCCCGCGACCCGGCGCTCGACCTGGTCGCGGCCGAGGCCGAGGCGCGCGCCGACGACAAGAGGATCCTGCTGGAGGTCGGGGGCAACTGGTGCGGCTGGTGCCGCGAGTTCGAGCGCTTCGTCCGCGCGGAGCCGGAAGTCCGCGACGCCTTCGCCTGCGATTTCGTCGTCCTGCGCGTCAACGTGAGCCCGGAGAACCGCAACGAGGCGTTCCTCTCGCGTTATCCGGAGATCCCGGGCTATCCCTACTTTTTCGTGCTCGATCGCGACGGCAAACTGCTGCGGGCGCTCGACGCGGACGAGCTGCTGCGCGGCGACGCGTACGACCGGCGCAAGGTCCTGGCCTTCCTGCGGGCGTCGGCCGGTCCGGCTCAGGAGCCCGGGACGCGGTAGGGCGCCCCGCTCTTCGCGACTTCGAACTCCCTCGACTTGCCTCGGGGAATCGAGAGCGACTTCCATCGGCCGCCGGCGAAGTGGCGCGCGAGCAGGACGATCTGCCCGACGTGGTAGGCGTAGTGCGTGAGCTGGCGATGGATCGCCTGCTGTACCGTGTGGGCCTCGCCCCGGATGCTCACCTCGCGGGAAAGGTCTTCTTCGCGGAGCGGCGCGAGCGCGGCGAAGAGGAGGGCCCATCCCTCCTCCCAGCGCTCGAGCAGGCGCGCCCGCGAGTCGGCCGGCGAAAGCTCGAACTCCGCGTCGCGGTCGCGGTCCGGCTTCTCGCCGTCGGACGCGAGGAAATCCGCCCACCGCGAGCGCATGTTCCCCGCGATGTGCTTCAGGACGAGCGCGATGCTGTTGGACTCCGCGTCGAGGACGCGGAAGAAATCCGCATCTGCGACCTGCGCGAGCGCGCCCTCGGCGAGGGTCTTGTACTTGCGGAACTGGGCGATGGAATCGGCGAGGCAGGCCGGACGGGCGGCGGTCATGGGCGCTCCTTCGCCGGGGCCTTCACCCCGGCCGGCGAGGTGCTCAAGGCTCCATTCTCGCCGATCCGGTGGAAAACGGCATGCATCTCGACCCGGGCCCGGGTCTTTCCGGTAGTCTGCGGGCCATGCGATTTCGCCGGACCGGTGGACTTCTCCTGGCCGTGCTGTCTCTCCTCGCCCCCGCCGTCCCGGCGTCGGGCCAGACCCCCGAGACCCCGAAGCCCCGGCCGAAGATCGGCCTGGCCCTCGGCGGCGGGGGCGCGCGCGGCACGGCGCACATCGGCGTCATCCGGGCGCTCGAGCAGATGCACATCCCGATCGACTACGTGGCGGGCACGAGCATGGGCTCGATCATCGGCGGCCTCTACTCCTGCGGCTACACGCCCGACCAGATGGAGAAGCTCATCGGTTCGATTCCCTGGGACACTCTTTTCCGGGACGCTCCCGAACGCAAAGACCAGTCCTTCCGGCAGAAGGAAGACGACTTCGAGCACCTGATCCCCTTCGAGTTCGGCCTCAACCTGAAGAAAGGCGGGCTCCTGCTGCCGCCGGGCCTGATCGCGGGCAGCAAGCTCGGCTTCGTGCTCGAGAGCGCGACGCTGCCGTGCTCTTCGGTCACCGACTTCAGCCAGCTGCGCATTCCCTTCCGCGCGGTGGCCACCGACATCCAGACGGGCAAGCCCTACGTGATGTCGAAGGGCAATCTCGCGCGGGTCATCCGGGCGAGCATGGCGATCCCCGCGGGCTTCACGCCGGTCGAGATCGACGGCCACATGCTCATCGACGGGGGCGAGTCGGAGAACCTCCCGGTGCAGACGGTGCTGGCGATGGGCGCCGACATCGTCATCGCGGTCAACGTCGGCTCGTCGGGCGCCGAAAGCGCGGCCAAGCCCACGAACGTGGGAGGGATGATCGGACGCCTCATCGACCTGCCGCTCCAGCAGAACACGATGGCCTCCGCCAAGCTCGCGACCTCGTCATCACGCCGGACCTCGACGGCTACACCTCCGCCGACTTCATGAAGGGCCTGCAGATGATTCCGCTCGGCTACAAGGCCGCCGAGAAGGACAAGGCCATAGCTCGAGCAGTGGTCCGTTCCCGAGAGCGTCTACGCCCCGTGGAAGCAGCGGCACGACGCGACGCTCCCGCCGCTGCCGTACATCGACGAGGTCGTGATCGATCCCGTTCCGGGCATCGACCCCAGACGGCTCGAGTACCTGGTGCACTCGAAGGGGGGCCGTGTTCTCGACACCAAGACGCTCGGGCAGGACCTCAAGCGCATCTATTCCCTGGGGTACTTCGAGATCGTCAGCTACACCATCGTCGAGGACGGCCAGCGCCGCATCCTGAAGATAACCCCGACGCCGAAGTCCTGGGGCCCGACGTATCTCAAGCTCGGCCTCTTCCTCGGGACGGATTTTCAGCTCACGACGGGCTTCGGCGTGACGGCGCTCGTGGACGCGACGGAGTTGAATGGCCTCGGCGGCGAGTGGAAGACGACCGTGACGGTCGGGGAACCGATCGAACTGAAGACGCGGTTCTTTCAGCCGCTCACGTACCGCAGCCATCTCTTTCTCTCGCCTTACGCCGGGTGGGAACAGAGGAATTCCCAGGTGTACGACGAGAACGAAGTCGCCCTCGGCACCTACCAGGTCTCGCGCTCCGCCCTCGGCATGGACATCGGCTACGACTTCGGGACCTGGGGAGAGCTGCGGGTCGGCTACCTGCGCGCCTTCGGCCAGGGGCGGCGCAAGGTCGGCGACCCCGCCTTTCCGGACGTCGACTGGGACGAGGGGGGGCTGGCGGCCCGGATGGAAGTCGACCAGCTCGACAACGTCAACCTGCCCCATTCGGGTTATTTCTCGGACATCACCTTTCTCGCCAACCGGGAAGGCCTGGGCGCAACCACGTCCTACGATCGCTTCACGGCGGCCGCCCTGGGTGTTCAGACGATCGGACGCTGGACCGGCCTCATCGAGGTGGAGGGAGGCTCGAGTCTCGGCACGCAGATCCCCTTCTACGACGAGTTCCAGCTCGGCGGCCTCTTTCGCCTCTCCGGCCGGCCCATCGCGCAGCTGAGAGGAAATACCTACGCGCTCGCCAAGGGGCTGCTCTACTACCGACTCTCGGACACCGGTGGCATCATCATCAAGAACGTCTCGATCGGCGTCTCGGCCGAGGGAGGCAACACCTGGGTCTACCAGGCTCCGGTCACGTTCTCGAGCCTGAAGCCGGCGGGCAGCATTTTCGTCGTCGCCGACACCTTCCTCGGGCCGTTCTTCGTCGCGTATGGGAGGTCGGGAAGCAAGAACAGCTCGGCGTATCTGTATCTGAACCGGACCTTTTAGCCGTCGCCTCCGCTTCCGTCGCTTCCGCTCGCTCGTTCCTCGCTCGCTCTCGCTCCCGCGGCGCGAGCCTCCTCCCTCCCTCCGGTCGGGAGACTACTCGCGCCGCGAGCGACTCGTGGCCGTGCCGCTGGTTTGTAACTGGACCGGTGACTAGAGGCGGTTCAGACCGTCGAGGCCGGCCACTTTGTACGCTTCGGCCATCGTGGGGTAGTTGAAGACGGTGTCGCGGAAGTAGTCGATGGTGCCGCCGAAGGCGAGGACGGCCTGGCCGATGTGGATGATCTCGGTGGCGCGCTCGCCGAAGATGTGGACGCCGAGCAGCTTCCGGTCCCGGCGATCGAAGAGCAGCTTCAACAGGCCCGTGTCCACGCCGAGCATCTGGCCCTTGGCGAGCTCCTCGAACTTGGAGACGCCGATCTCGTAGGGGACCTTCGCCTCGGTCAGCTCGTGCTCCGTCTTCCCGACGATCGAAATCTCCGGAATCGTGTAGATGCCGTAGGGGATCGCGGAGCGGCCTGCGCAGTACGTGCCGAACATGTGGCAGCTCGCCAGGCGCCCCTGCTCCATCGAGGTCGACGCGAGCGCGGGGAAGCCGATCACGTCCCCGGCCGCGTAGATGTGGGGCACGCTCGTCTGGTAGAACTCGTTGACGGCGATCCGCCCGCGGTCGTCGGCGGCGAGGCCCGCCGCGCCGAGCTCGAGAAGGTCCGCGTTCGTCTGCCGCCCGACGGTGTAGAGCAGCGAGTCGCCGTGGATTTCCTTGCCGCTCTCGAGGTTGGCCACGACGCGGTTCTTGTCGTCGTAACCCACGGAGGCGACCTTCTCGCCCAGGCGGAAGGCGGCGCCGCGCTGGCGCATGAAGTACATCAGGGAGTCGATCATTTCGCGATCCACGAAGTCGAGGATCGTCGGGCGCGCCTCGACGACCGTGACCTTGATGTTCAGGGCCGTCACCATCGAGGCATACTCGAGGCCGATGACGCCGGCCCCGACGACGATGAGGTCGCGCGGCAGGGAGTCGCCCTTCAGGAGCTGGTCCGAGTCGATTATGCGCTTCCCGTCGAGCGGGACGGTCGGGTTGTGGGCCGGCCGCGTGCCGCAGGCGATCAGGACGTGGTCGGCGGTAACGCGGGTCGTCCCGTCGACCGACGCGATCTCGATCGTGCGGGGGTCGACGAACTTCGCCGTGCCGGAGAGGGTCGCGACGCGGTTTCGGTTGAGCTGCGCCCGGATGACCTCGATCTCGCGCGCCAGCACCTTCTGGACGCGGAAGGCGAGGTCGGCGACCGTGATGTCCTTGGAGACCGTGTAGTCGCGGCCGTAGAACGTGCGCTCCCGGAAGCCCGAGAGATACAGGATCGCCTCGCGCAGCGTCTTCGACGGGATCGTGCCCGTGTGCAGGCAGACGCCGCCGACCATCTCCTTGCGGTCGATGACCGCGACCTTCTTGCCGAGCTTGGCCGCGGCGATCGCCCCCTTCTGGCCGGCGGGGCCGGAGCCGATCACGACGAGATCGTAGGCGGTCGATTCCATTCGCGTCAGCCTCTCACGGTTCGCCTGAAGTTTCCGTTCAGCCCGGAAGCGCCGAGCGGTGCCGCGCGTCGAACTCGGCCGAGGCGAGCAGGCAGTCGACCACGTTCGAGCGGTGGATCCGGCGGCGCAGGAGGCGATCGAGCCCGGCCGCGTAGGACGCGAGCCCCGCCTCGTCCGGCTCGCGCCCGAGAAGGGCGCGGTAGAGCGCGGCCACGAACTCCCGCGACGGGTCGGCGCGGTGCCGCGCGATCAGCGGCTCGACGAGCTCGCGCAGGCCCACGGATCCGGCCAGGAGACGGTCGCGCGCGGCCGCCGCCTGGGGACCGAGGCGCTCGAGCAGGCGATCGAGAGCTTCCGGGTTCCACGTCCTCGGGCGCACGCCGATCGCGCTCGTCGCGGCGCGGCCGACTTCCGGCAGGCGGACGGCCGTCGCCCACATGTACTGCGTCCCTTCGCCGGCGAGGCCGGCGACGGCGAACCCCAGCGAGTCGAGCTCGCGGCGCAGCGCGCCCGCCTCGTAGTGCACGCCGTTCCAGGTGGTCGGGATCCGGACCGGGCGCGGCGGCCGCCCGTCGACCTGGAAGCGGAAGACACCGCCCCCCTTCAGGACCCGCGCGGCCTCGGAGAAGTACCGCGACACGGCCTTTCGCGAGGGAACGTGCTGGAAGACGATGTGCGAATACACGAGGTCGAGCGACGCGTCGGCCACGCCGGCGAGGTCCCCGTCCGTCACCGCGAGCCGGACGTTCGGCCGATCGGCGAGGGCCTCCCGGCCGCGCCGGATCATCTCGCCCGAGATGTCCACGCCGGTGGCGCGCGCGACGCGGTCCGACAGCGGGCGCAGGAGGCGCCCGATGCCGCATCCGATCTCGAGGACCGAGGCCGACCGGTCCACCTCGAGGTCGCGCAGGACGTGGTCCCGCAGATCCTCCTCGCCCGAGCGCCAGAAGGACTCCTCGGTGGCGCCATGGCCGCAGTCGATGTAGAAGCGCGCGTCGCGCCGCGCCCGCAGATCCCAGTCCTCGCGCATCCCGCCGCCGGGTGAGAAGAACCGCCGGAGCGACCGCGCGTAGGGCACCCTCATCGCGGCCGATTTTACAGGCGGCGTCCGGGGGCGGGCGGCCAGACTTCCCGGCCGGCTCCGACGAAGAAGAGCCCGGCGCGCGTCGGCTGGCCCGTCAGTTGCTCCCAGTACCGCCGGTAGATGGAGATCTGCGGCGTGTAGAACCGGACGAGCTCGTCGAGGTTGTCCCCGACGGTGTCGGACTTGTAGTCCACGAGTGTCCAGGCTCCCTTCTCCTCGAAGACGAGGTCGATGGCCCCCTGCAGGAGCACGCGGGCCGGGCCGTCGGTGAAACCGAGCTCTTCGCGGCCGACCGTGAGGGCGAAGGGGACTTCCACGAGGCGGCGCGGCGCGGCCTCGGCCCGTTTCCAGAGATCGGACCCGCGCACGCCCTCGACGGCGCGGACGAGCTCCTCGAGGTCGCCGGCGGAGCGCTCCTCCTCGGCCAGCAGGTTCGCGGCGTAGGCGCGCACGTCGAGCTTCGCGTCGCGCATCAGGGCTTCCAGGAGGCGATGCATGACGCGGCCCCAGGACATCCCGCGGCCGGTGCGCTCCCACGCGGGGCGGGGACCGCCGTGCGCCACGCGCGTCACCGAGGCCACGGCGTAGGAGGGCCGCGCGCTCTCTTCCCGGCGCGCCTGCCGGCGGCGCGCGAAGGCGGAAAGCTCTTCCGGCAGACCCGAAAGCGGCGGCGGCGGGTCGGCCGCGGCCGGGGGCGCCGGTTCGCGCAGGTCCTCCGCGAGGTGCGGGGCCAGCGGGCTCCACGGGCCCTGGGCGTTCTCGCTCTTGCCCTGCTTCCAGATGCTGACGACCAGCATCTCGCGGGCGCGCGTCGCCGCGACGTAGAGGATCCTCGATTTCTCGGCGGTCTCGAACGCCTCCTCGACGGCGGACATCTCATCCCAGCCCCGGGGCTGCGCGATCTCGACGACGCCGAATCCCTCGGTCTCGCGGATGACACGCCAGTGGCCCCGCGCTTTCGGGCCGCTGCGATCGATCCAGAAGCGCGTCGGCCGGTGCGACTCGCGGCGGGGGTCGGCCAGGAACACCACCGGGGCCTCGAGTCCCTTGGCGCCGTGGACGGTCATCAGACGCACGGCGCCGCGCCGCCCCGGGCGCGCGCTCATCTCCTCGATGTATCCCTCGCTCGTGAGCCGGTCGAGCTCGGCGACGACGGCCGCGAAGTCGAGCCCTTCGGTGGAGAAGGTCCGCGCCGCGGCGATCGCCTTCAGCAGATTTCCGGCGCGACTGTCGCCGAGCTCCCGCGCGGCGCCGTACGCCGTCCAGCCCAGGCGGCCGCACAGCTTCGCGATGGCGGCCGCGGGCGGCAGCGCGCCGGCGAGTGCCTCGCCTTCCCGCAGGAATTCGCAGGCCCGCGCGATCCGCGGGTCGGCCCCTTCCGGCAGGGCCGCCCGGAACGAGAAGCGGCCGCCGGCGCGCGAGAAGAGGTAGAGCGCCTCGTCGTCGACGCCGAAGAGCGGCCCGCGCAGCACGGACACGAACGGGACCGGGTCGTCGGGGTCCGAGAGGGCCTGGAGCAGGGGCAGCAGCGTCCGGAGCTCTTCGGAGTCCTTGAACGCGCCACCACCCGAGAGCTCGTACGGAATCCCGCGCGCCTCGAGCTCGCGGGCGTAGTCCGACATGTGCCTGCGGGTGCGGAAGAGGACGAGGAAGTCCTCGGGCCGGCGGCCCCCGGCGCGCACCGCGGCTTCGACCGCGCGCGCGATGCGCGTCGCGTCCTGCGCGACGAGCGGCGCCGTGCCCGAGGTCGGCGTCCGCGACTCGAGGCGAAGGACGCCGGGAAGGCCTTCGATCCGTTGCGCCGCGAGCGGCACCCACGCGGCCTGCTCCGGCGTCGCCGCCGGGGGGAACTGCTTCGAGAAGGCCGTGTTGACCCAATCGCAGAGCCGGCCGGTGGCGCGGAAATTGGCCGACAGGTTCAGGACGCGGCCGCTCTTCTCGATGCGCTCCCGCACGGCGCCGTAGGTTTCGATGTCGGCCCGCCGGAACCGGTAGATGGACTGCTTCGGATCCCCCACGACGAAGAGCTGGCCCGCGCGGGGCGTGAGCTTGCGCCAGTCCTTCTCTTCGGTCTCCTCGCCGGTCAGGTAGAAGAGGATCTCGGCCTGGATCGGGTCCGTGTCCTGAAACTCGTCGACGAGGATCGGGAGGAATCGGTCCTGGAAGTCGCGCCGGACCGGGGGGTGGTCGCGCAGGAGATCGCGCGCGAGCAGCAGCAGGTCCTGGAAATTGAGGCGCCCGTGGCGACGCCTCCAGGCGGCGTATTCGACGGCGGCCGGGGCGATGGCGTTGAGGAGAATCGGGTGGAGGTACTCGCGCCAGCGGCGCAGGCCGGGCTCGATCGTCTCGCGGCAGAGCGTTTCGAATTCGATCCGCAGCCTCCCGGCATCCTTGCCCTTGCTCCGCGCCCGGCCGAGGGCGTCGAGGATGCGGGCGAAGGCCGGAGCGTCCGGCGCCTCGCCGAGCGCGACGATGCGCAGGGCCCGCCGCACCGCCTCCTGGAAGTCGTTCCAGCCGCCCGGCGGCATCTCGGGCGGGAGCTCGGCGCCGGCGCGCGCGAGAAAGGCCGCGACGGCGCCCCGCTCCGCCGTGAAATCCGGCGGCGGCTCTTCGGGCCCGATCTGCGGCTCGACGTCCTCGTTGTCCGAGAGGGTCTCGTACGTCTGGCGCAGGTCTTCGAGGCGGATGCCGAGGGCCGCGAGGCGGGGAAGGATCGGGCTCTCACCGGTAAAGAGCCGCTCGGTGTAGCGGCTCCAGCCTTCGAGGCGCGCCGCGGCGTTTTCGGGCTCGTCCATTTCGGCGAATCCCGGGTCCACGCCGGCTTCGACGGGCCGCTCCCGGAGCAGGCGCGCGCAGAACGCGTGGATCGTTCCGACGAATGCGGCATCGAGGCGCGAAAGGGCGGCGACGAGGCGGCCGTGCTCTTCGCCGGTCGCGGCGCGCGCGGCGGCCTCGAGGGCCGTCTGAAACCGCTCCGAGAGTTCCGCCGCCGCCCGGATCGTGAACGTGACGGCGGAGAGGCGCTCGATCGTCGTCGTTCCCGTCCGGATGAGAGCGGTCATGCGGTCGACGAGGCTGGTCGTCTTGCCCGTGCCGGCGGCGGCCTCGACGAGAAGGGACGTGCCGAGATCCTCGCGGATGGCCCGGCGCGCCGCCTCGTCGGGCAGCGGGGGGGCGGACGTCGTCGCGGCCTTATTCATGATTCATGGATGTCCCGGAACGCCGCGAGGGCGGGCAGGGTCGTCTTCTCGAGCTTGGCCGCCGAGCGGCGCGCGGCCTCCAGGGCGCCGCCGCAGACGGACTCGTAGTCGCAGAACCGGCAGTCGTCCCGGGAAGCGGCGTGCGGGAAGAGGCCCTGGCTCAGCAGATCGAGGAGCCGGACGAGGACGTCCCGCGTCTGCCCGACGTCGAGGGCCATCGGCATGCGCTGGCCTTCCCCCTTGCGGCCCGGGAAGAAGTATCCGGATCGCGCCACGGGCGCGGCGATCCCGGCGCGGCCGAGCAGGACTTCGAGCGCCATGGCGTAGAGGGCGTGCTGGATCTGGCGGCCGCCGTGGATGCCGAGTTTTTCCTTGTGGCGCCAGGTGCCGCCGGTCTTGTAGTCCCAGACGTGGAAGGAGCCGTCGGGCGCCTCGTCGACGCGGTCGATCGAGCCGCGCAGCGGGAAGGACGCCCCGTTCCCGAGCGGGATCGGCACGGGCTCGCGGCTGGAGATGGCGGCGCGGGCCTCGGCGCGGGGCAGGCCGAACGGGATCTCGAAATACCGCGGCGTCATCCGGCGGCAGTGCTCCTCCTCGATCGCGAGAAGCGTGCGGCAGGCCACGAGGATGTCCTCCCGCCGCTGGCCGAACGCGAGCTCGCTGGCCGGGGGGATCTTTTCGCGCCAGGCGGCGATCTCGGCGCCGGCGATCTCGTCGATCAGGACGGCGTGGCGGGCGGCTTCCGGTTTTTCTCCGGCCGCGGTGATGCGCTCGAAGAACAGCCGGAACACCTCGTGCAGCAGGGAGCCCGCGGTCATGGCGTCGAGCCACTCGGTGGTGTCGCGCTCGATCTCCTTCGGCGGCTCGATGCGCAGGACGTGCTTCAGGAAGTAACGGAAGGGGCACTGGGCGAGCGTCTCGAGACGCGAGGCCGACTGGGGCTCGCCGCTCGCGCGGGGGTCGAGCTCGGGCGTCCCCACGCGGACCCATCCGTCGTAGATCGTGAACTCCCCGGACTCCCTCGCGCGCTCCGCGCGATGTCCGTCGAGCAGGTGGGGATAGAAGGCGCGGACGATGGGGGCGGCGGCGCCGGCCGCGGCCGCCGGCCCGGCCCCGGAGAGGCGCGAGAGCCACCACTCCGTGTCGTCGAGCGCGGCGTCGACGCCGGGCAGAAAACCCGCGGTCTCGGGAAGGGCCGCGAGCATCGCGCTGTAGTCGGCCTCGGGCGCGCCGGCGCGGACCCGGTACAGATCGAGGAAGAAGGGCGACGGGAACTGCTCGCTCTGCTGATCCAGGCTGCGCAGGTTCCAGCTCGAGTAACTCGCGGTCAGCTCGCCGCGAAGACGGGCGACGCACGACTGCAGGGCGCGTGCGGCCTCCCGCGGCCGGTCCCGGTAGAGCGGGAGGGCGAGGGGAGCGAGCGCCCGATTGATGCCGCGGCGCTCGGCGTCGAGCAGCACGGGATCCTCGAGGTCCGCCCCCGGGTGCCGCGCCTCGTCGAGTCCGAGGAGGTACGTGTGCTTGCGGCCCGAGAAACCGCCGGCCGCCAGCGCCGCGACGTGCACCCGGCCGGGACGGGGGCGGTCGGCGTCGATCGAGAGCGCGCCGACGGCGTCGGCCAGTCGCCGGGCCCCCTCGGACGCCGACAGCTTCGTCGGGGGCAGCACCTCGAGCTCCTCGAGGAGCTTGCCGAGGGCGGTGAGCGCGCTCGCGTCCATCGCGTCCGCGACCCGCGCGAACTCGGCGACGAAGAGGCGGCACCCGCGCGCGAGGGCGCGCAGGTCGCAGGCATCGTGCGTCGCCTCTTCCGAGAACGACAGCGCCAGGGCGGCGAAGTCCAGCGCGCGGCGCGCGGCGACGAGGCGGCGGCCGCGGCGCTCCGCGCGGTCGGCCTTCTGCGCCTCGTCCAGGTCCTCCGCGTCGCGTCCTCGGTCGTCGGGCTTTTCGAGCTCGGCGATGAGGCGGTCGAGGGCGGTGCGATGCCGCCGCGCGCCCCAGCCGATCTGGGCCTCCCGAAAGGCGCGCGCTGCCGCGCGCGCGCTGTGCGCCCCGTCGTCCCCCGGGGGGAGCCGGTCGAACGTGAGCGCTCCGGATGCGAGCGCGCCGCGCAGTACGTCCGCCTCGAATCCGCCGCCGATCCACTGCAGGAAGGCCAGGGCCGCCTGTCCGGGGCGCGTGAATGGCGCCGCGACGCCCGACGCGAAAGTGCAGGGCACGTCGTGCTCCCGCGAGAGCTCCCAGGCGAGCGCGGGATAGGTGGCCGCATCCGTGTGGAGGATCTCGACCTCGTCGAACGGAATGCCGCCGGCGAGGACGCGGCGGAAGACTTCCCGGATCTCGTTCTCCTCGCCGACCGCGCGCAGCAGGGTTGCGCCTCGTGCGTTGCGCGTCCACCCGGAGGGCGGCTCCTCCGCGAGGGTCGCCAGCCGCCCTTCGGCGAGGCGTTCGAGGACGGCGCGCTCGATGGCGGCGAGCTCGGAGCCGTCCGGAAGGAGAAAGAGCGGCGCGTCGGAAGACGCGACCGGTCGCGGCGCCTTCTCGGCCGCCCGACGCAGGACCCCGGCGCCGTCGATGAAACGGCCCCTGGCCAGGGCGTCGTCGTAGCGCGCGAGGATGGCGGCGAGCTCGCGCCGCTTGCGCGCGTCGGTGAACGCGGCCGCCGGCAGGGAGCCCGGCGAGATCCCCGCGGCCCGCAGCTCGTCGAAGGTGCGGTGCACGGCCCGGTGAAAGCCGGGCAAACTGCGGAGGGGACCGAAGTAGGACCGGGCGGTCAGGGCCTCCGCGCAGGCCTGCTCCACGAGCGCGAGCGCCTGGGCTCGAGAGAGCAATCGCAGGCCCTCGCGGGCGAGGTCGGCGCCGACGAGTCCGTGGGCGAGCGTGCGGATCGTTTCGACGCGCAGGTGCATCCATGGATGTCCGTCGCGGCCGAGCCGCTCGAGCAGCTGGTGGCCGATCGGCAGCGACGGGGCGACGAGGATCTTCTCCTCGAGCGGGTGCGCCGCGCAGACGCGCGCGAGCTCCTCGATCAGCCGCGCGTTCGAGGGCGCCGGGGCGGGCGGCGGCGCCGGCGCGGGCTCCTCGTCGAACGGCAGGAAGGGCTGCGTCGCCATCGGGGGGCCATTCTTACGCAGATGCGGGGACAAACAAGGTCCGCTCGCCCGGTCCCCGCGCGCGTCCATTGGGAGTAGACTCGCTTCGGCAACACGGGGGAGCCCACTTTGCGCCGCGGTGCAAACGGCTGAGAGTCCGGTGCGATGTCGCCCGGAGACCCCGCGAACCTGATGCGGGTAATGCCGCCGTAGGGAGGTCCGGATGAGCATCCGTCGCGAGGCGCTTCCTTCCAATTCGATCGCCAACCGCGAGCCGCTGCCGGGTTCGCGCAAGGTCTACGTCTCCGGGCCGGGCGGGATGCGCGTCCCGTTCCGCGAGATCCCGCTGCAGCCGACCCGCGGGATGCGCGGCGAGGCGGAGCTGAACGCGCCGCTGCGCGTCTACGACACTTCGGGGCCCTACACGGATCCAGCCGCCCGGATAGATCTCGACCGCGGCCTGCCGGAGCTGCGGCGCGCCTGGATCCTGGCGCGGGGCGAGTACGACCGATCGGCGCCGGTGCGTCCGAACGCGCCGGGGCTGGGCATGGCCCGCTCCCGCGAGGTCCTGCGCGGCCGCGGCAACGTGACCCAGATGCACTACGCGAAGAAGGGCGTCGTCACGCCCGAGATGGAGTTCATCGCCATTCGCGAGAACCTCCCCGCCGAACTCGTCCGCAGCGAGGTCGCGCGCGGCCGCGCCATCATCCCGGCCAACATCAACCATCCGGAATCCGAGCCGATGGTCATCGGCCGCAAGTTCCTGGTGAAGATCAACGCGAACATCGGCAACTCTGCCGTCGGCTCCTCCATCGAGGAGGAAGTCGAGAAGATGACGTGGGCGACGCGGTGGGGCGGCGACACGGTCATGGACCTCTCGACGGGCCGGCACATCCACGAGACGCGCGAGTGGATCCTCCGAAACTCCCCGGTTCCCATCGGGACCGTGCCCATCTACCAGGCGCTCGAGAAGGTGGACGGCAAGGCGGAGGAGCTGACCTGGGAGATCTTCCGCGACACGCTCGTCGAGCAGGCGGAGCAGGGCGTGGACTACTTCACGATCCATGCGGGCGTGCGCCTCGCCTACGTGCCCCTGACGGCGAAGCGCGTCACCGGGATCGTCTCGCGCGGCGGCTCGATCATGGCCAAGTGGTGCCTCGCGCACCACCGGGAGAGTTTCCTCTACACGCGATTCGACGAGATCTGCGAAATCATGAAGGCGTACGACGTGTCCTTCTCGCTCGGCGACGGGCTGCGCCCGGGGTCGACGGCCGACGCCAACGACGAGGCGCAGTTCGCGGAGCTCGAGACGCTCGGCGAGCTCACCACAAAGGCCTGGGCGCACGACTGCCAGGTCATGATCGAAGGTCCCGGCCACGTGCCGATGCACCTCATCCAGGAGAACATGGAAAAGCAGCTCGCGCTCTGCCACGAGGCGCCCTTCTACACGCTCGGGCCGCTGACCACCGACATCGCCCCGGGGTACGACCACATCACCTCCGCCATCGGCGCGGCGATGATCGGCTGGTACGGGACGGCGATGCTCTGTTACGTGACGCCCAAGGAACACCTCGGCCTCCCGAACAAGAAGGACGTCAAAGACGGCGTCATCGCGTACAAGATCGCGGCCCACGCCGCCGACCTCGCCAAGGGGCATCCGGGCGCGCGGGCGTGGGACGACGCGCTCTCCAAGGCGCGCTTCGAGTTCCGCTGGGAGGACCAGTTCCACCTCGCTCTCGACCCCGAGACCGCGCGGGAGTTCCACGACGAGACGCTGCCGGCGGAGGGCGCCAAGCTCGCGCACTTCTGCTCCATGTGCGGCCCGCACTTCTGCTCGATGAAGATCACCCAGGACGTCCGCGATTACGCCGCCAGCCTCGGCGTGGCCGAGGAGAAGGCCCTCGCGACGGGCCTGGCCGAGAAGGCCGACGAGTTCCGGCGCGACGGGGGAGACCTCTACCGAAAGGTATAGGCTCTCTTCCAGGAGCACCCCCTGCGGGCGCCTCGCCCGGGGCGTGTGCGGTTCGTGAACATCGAGAGCGCGGAAGAATTCGCGGGGACCGAAAGGTTCCTGATAGAGCGCCGCCTCGGCGCCGGCGGCTTCGGAGTCGTGTATCGCGCACTGGATCGCAAGCGGTCGAGCGCGGTCGCCCTGAAGACACTTCGCCGCGCGGAATCCGACGCGCTGTACCGTTTCAAGCAGGAATTTCGCTCGCTGGCCGACATCGCCCATCCGAACCTGGTGACGCTCTACGAGCTGCTCTCGGACGCCGACCAGTGGTTCTTCACGATGGAGCTCGTCGACGGCGTCAACTTCCTCGAGCACGTGCGGGGCGGGCGACCTCGCCGGATGGATTCGCCGGGGACGGCCACTCGCGCACCGTCGTCGCTGACCGGTGCCGCGACGCCGGGTCCGGCCGGCGAGGAGCGATGCCGCCGACCGGACGCGCTCCGTCCGGAATCGAGGAGCCCGGACCCTGCTTCGCCGCGTCCGACGCTGCGACGAGGCGCTGCTGCGCGCCGCGCTGCGCCAGCTCGTCGAAGGCCTCCGCGCGCTCCACCGCGCGGGCAAGCTCCACCGCGACATCAAGCCTTCCAACGTGCTCGTGACGCGCGAGGGCCGCGTCGTCCTGCTCGACTTCGGGCTCGTCTCGGATCTCGGGCCCGAGGGGTTCCTCCACAGCGTCCACCTGGTCGGCACGCCGGCATACATGTCGCCGGAGCAGGCGGCCGGCCGGCCGGTGACCGAGGCGAGCGACTGGTACGGCGTCGGCGTGATGCTCTACGAGGCCCTGACGGGAACGCGGCCGTTTCCCGGCGAGTTCCTGGACGTCCTCGTCGAAAAGCAGCGCGCCGAGCCGCCGGCCCCTCGCGAATCGTGGCCTGAGGCTCCCGAGGACCTCGACGCGCTTTGTCGGGAGCTCCTGCGCCGGGATCCGCGAGACCGGCCGTCGGCCGACGAGATCCTCCGGCGAACTCGACGGAGTGCCGGCGTCGGCGGGACGCTCGCGACGCCGGCTCGGGCGCGCCGCTGGCGCCCCTGGGCCGCGCCCATTCGTGGGCCGGCGGGAACAGCTCGCGGAGCTCGACGCCGCCTTCGCTCGCGTCGAAGGAAGGCCGCGCGGTCGCCGTGCTCGTTCGCGGCAGCTCCGGCATCGGCAAGACCGCGCTGGTGCGGCGATTCCTGGACGAGCGTCCGGCGCCGGACGCGGGCGCCGTCGTTCTGACGGGGCGCTCGTACGAGCAGGAAACGGTGCCGTACAAGGCCCTCGACAGCCTCGTGGACGCGCTGTCCCACTACCTGCGACGACTGCCGCAGGCCGAGGCCGAGGCGCTGCTGCCCCGCGACCTGCTCGCCCTCGTGCGCCTCTTCCCGGTGCTGCGGCAGGTGGAGGCCGTGGCGCTCGCGCGGCGGCGGGTCGTCGCGATCCCGGACTCGCTCGAGCAGCGCCGCCGGGGCTTTCGCGCGCTCCGGGAGCTCCTCGGCCGGATCGCGGACACCGCGCCGCTCGTTCTCTTCATCGACGACCTGCAGTGGGGGGACGCGGACAGCGCGGCGCTGCTCTCGGAGCTGCTGCGCCCGCCCGACCCGCCGCCCGCTGCTGCTCGTCGGATGCTTCCGGGTCGAGGCGCGACTCCGACAATCCGCTCTGGAAGACGCTTCTCGGGCTGCGGCACGGCCGGCTCGCCGGAGCTCGAGGTCCGCGAGCTCGTGGTCGGCGAGCTTGCGGAGCAGCGAGGCCGAAGAGCTCGCCGGGGCGCTCCTCGAAGCCCAACCGACTCCCGCGGGCGCCTCCGCCCGCTCGATCGCGCGCGAGTCGCGGGGGAACCCCTTCTTCATCGACGAGCTCGCGCGACACGTCCGCGAGGGCGCCGCGCTCGGAGTGGGAGCGAGCCTCACGGGCGGGCCCGTGCGGCTCGACGACGTGATCGGGGCCCGTGCCCGCGGCTGCCGCGAGGATGCCCGGCGGCTGCTCGAGACGGTCGCGGTCGCGGGCCAGCCCATCGACCGCTCGATGGCGCGCCGGGCGGCGGGCATCGCCGAGGACGACCAGCCGGCGCTCGCCGTGCTGCGGGTCGGGCACTGGATCCGCGGCGCCGGCGGCGAGTCCGAGGATCAGATCGAGATCTACCACGACCGGATCCGGCAGACCGTCGTCGCGCGGCTCTCGCCGCAGGAACGCGAGACCGCACACCAGAGGCTCGCCTTCGCGCTCGAGAGCTCGAGCGTCCCGGATCCGGAGAGCCTCGCGATCCACTACCAGGGCGGCGGCTCGAAGGAGAGGGCGGCGGTCTACGCGGCCGACGCGGCGGCGAAGGCGGCGGAGGCCCTCGCATTCGACCGGGCCGCACGGCTCTACAAGCTCGCCCTGGAGCTCGGGACCACGGACCCGCGGATCGGCAGAACCTCACATCAAGCTCGGCGACGCCCTCGCGAACGCGGGCCGCGGCGCGGAGGCGGCCCGCGCGTATCTCGCTGCGTCGAGGGTGACGAGCGCCGCCGAAGCTCTCGAGCTGCAGCGGCGCGCGGCCGAGCAGTTGCTGCGAAGCGGGCACCTGGACGAAGGACTGGCCGCTCTCCGGACGGTACTCGATCGGATCGGGATGAAGCTGCCCGCCACGCCCCGGAGGGCCTTTCTGTCGTTCCTCCTGCGCCGGTCCAGCTTAGCGCTGCGAGGATTCTCGTTCCGGCAGCGCGCCGCGTCCGAGATTCCGGCCGAGAACTCCTGATCCGAATCGACGCATGCTGGTCGGTTGCGACGGGGCTTGTCGCTCATCGACACGATCCGAGGTCGCGACTTCCAGACGCGCCACATGCTTCTCGCGCTCGAGGCCGGCGAGCCTTACCGGGTCGCGCGCGCGATGGGTCCGGAAGTCGGCTACACGGCCTATCTCGAGGGGTGCGGGGCCGCGGAGAGGACCGCGAAACTCGTCGAAGGCCGCCATGGAGCTGGCCGAACGCATCCGGGCATCCTCACGCGCTCGGGCATGACCCACCTGCGCAAGGGGCTCGCGGCCTATCTCGAGGGGCGATGGGAGGCGGCCTGGCAGATCGGCGCAGCTCAGCGAACAGATCCTGCGCGAACAGTGCACCGGCGTGCGCCTGGGAGCTCGCGATGGTGCACGTGTACTCGCTGCGGTCCCTCGTCTTCATGGGACGGTTGAGAGAGCTGTCGCAGCGCCTTCCAAAGCTTCGGAAGGAAGCCGGTGAGCGCGGCGATCTGTTCGAGGCGACCAGCCTGGGAACACGCTACGGCTACATCGTCAACCTGATGAACGACGAGCCCGAAAAAGCGGCGGCCGAGCTGCAGCGGACGACGGAGCAGTGGTCGCAACAGGCCTTCTACAACCAGCACTACTTTTTCCTGGTGGGCGACGCCGAGATCAACCTTTATTCGGGCTCCGGGCGGGTCGCCTGGGCGGGAGTCGTCGAGCGCTGGCGGGGCCTGGAGCGGTCCCTGCTGCGTCGCGCTCGCAGTTCTTTCGAATCGAGTCGCTTCACCTGCGCGGGCGCTGCGCCCTGGCAGCGGCGGACGGCCGGAACCTCTCGTCGGCGAGCCGCAAGAGATCTCCTGCGCCTTGCGGGAGCGGACGCCCGCCGGATGCGGCGCGAGAAGACGCCCTGGGGCGACCCCCTGGCGGCCCTCCTGCGGGCGGGCGTCGCTTCTCTCGGCGGAGGAAC
This sequence comes from uncultured Acidobacteriota bacterium, assembly GCA_963710945.1. Taxonomy (GTDB): domain Bacteria; phylum Acidobacteriota; class Thermoanaerobaculia; order UBA5066; family Gp7-AA6; genus DAHUXD01. The sequence continues at coordinate 502,183 of CAVQCH010000003.1, read as the reverse complement.
GCGAGCGGGCGTTGAGAAGCCTGGCAGCAGGCCGAGACCGGCTTCGACGCCGCGAAGATGGCGCTCTACGCCGCCGCGGCCCGCCGCTGCCGCGGTCTTCTCGTCGGCGGCGAGGAGGGGCGGGCGCTCGTCGCGGCGGCCGACGCCTGGATGCGCAGCGAGAGCATCCGCAACCCCGAGCGCATGACCGCCATGCTGGCCCCGGGGCGGTGGACGGCGGGCTGAGAAGCTAGAACTTCGCGACCAGGCCGACCGCGGTGGCCGTGTCGGTGTTGTCGAAACCGGGCACGGGCTGGTTGCGGAAGAGCAGCGTCCACGAGGCCTGCAGCGCGAAGATCTTCGAGATCGCGACCGTGATGGCGGCCTTGTCCGTGATGAACCAGTTGGCCGTGTCGGAGAGGTCGACGAGGAACGTGAAGTCGTTCGTGAAGGCGGCGGTCTTCGTGAACTGCCACTTGTAGCCGAGGCCGGCCCGGGCGTTGGCGTAGTTGCGGTACGGCACGACGATCCCGAGAAGGATGTCCTGCTCGCTCGAGTATCCGACGCCCGCCTCGACGCGAAGGAACTGGCTCGGGCCGTCGAAGAGCTTGTAGCCGGCGCCGCCGTCGAAGTTGTAGATGTTCTCGATGCCCGAAAACTCGTTGCGCAGCCACCCGGCGCCCACGAAGACGTCGATGCGCTCGGTCAGGCTGCGGGTCGCGCGCAGGGAGGCGGCGAAGTTCTCGGCCGTCGTGACGCCGTCGGTCGCCGCATGGAGGGCGGACGCCCTTGAGCGTGAAGAGCCAGGGCTTCGGGTTGTAGTTCACTTCGAGGTTGCCGCCGATGGACGTCGTATCCGTGTTGCCCGACGTCGAAAGAAACGCGAGCTCGGCCTTGCCGAACCATTCCGGCGGCGGTGGAGGCGGCTCGACGGGGCAGGGGCATTCGGGCGTCTGCCCAAAGGCCGTGCCGGCGGCGAGCGCGAGACCGAGAAATGCGGATTTCAAGACGTTCTTCACCGGGACCTCCTCGGAAAAGTCCGGAGCCTAACATCGGCGCCGGCGCGGGCGTCTCGCCCGTCGAAGATTACTTGAGCGCCTTGCGGACCTCGTCGAGCTCCCTGCGCTTCGCCTTGTCCACCTTCGGATATGCGAGATCGAGCTTTTCGAGCGCGCGGATGATCGTGGCCGCGACGGCCAGCCGCGTGAACCACTTGTTGTCGGCCGGCACGACGTGCCAGGGCGCCCACTCCGTGCTCGTCGCGCGGATCAGGTCCTCGTACGAGGTCATGTAGTCGTCCCAGAAGCCGCGCTCCTTCGCGTCGTTGATCGAGAACTTCCAGTTCTTGTCGGGCATGTCGAGGCGCTCGAGGAAGCGCTTCTTCTGCTCCTTCTTGGAGACGTTCAGGAAGAACTTGAGGATCAGGTAGCCGTTGCTCGAGAGGTAGCGCTCGAAGGCGTTGATGTCCTCGTAGCGCTCGTCCCAGATCCGCTTCGTGACGAGATCGGGCGGGAGCTTCTGGCTCTCGAGGAACTCGGGGTGGACGCGCACGACGAGGACCTCCTCGTAGTACGAGCGGTTGAAGATGCCGATCCGGCCCCGCTCGGGAACGCACTTCATCGTGCGCCACAGGAAGTCGTGGTCGAGCTCCTCCGAGGACGGCGCCTTGAACGACGAGACCTGGACGCCCTGGGGGTTGACGCCCGACATGACGTGCTTGATCGTGCCGTCCTTTCCCGCCGCGTCCATCGCCTGGAAGATCAGCAGGACGCCCCAGCGGTCCTGCGCGTAGAGCTTGCCCTGCAGGTCGGCGAGCAGGTCCACGCCCCGGCGCAGCAGCTCCTTCGCCTCTTTTCCCTCGAGCGACAGGCCGGCGGTGTCGGCCGGGTCGCAGTGGCTCAGGCGGAATTTCTTTCCGCGGCGCGACCCGGAGGTCGCGGATGACCCGATCGGCAGTTTTCTCGCCGGCTTTCTTCATGGCCGGGATTCTATCCGCCGCGCGGGTCCCCGGCCCGATCCGCTAGATGCGAAGGAAAATCCGCTTCCGGTAGAGCAGCCCGAAGACGGCGACCCAGAGGGCGAGGTAGGCGAGCGCGAAGCAGAGCGACCCGAGCCTCGGGTCGGCGAAGCGGTCGAAGAGGCCGCGATAAATGGCCGTCCAGAGCGAGCGCGGCTTCCCCCCGGGGCCCGGGACGCGGATGGCGATGAGCGCGATCGCGCCCAGTGTCGAGAAGGTGAAGGCCGCGATGGCGTTGGTGCCGAGCCAGATCAGGGGCGCGGCCCAGGCCCGAAGGCGGCGCCGGTCCACGATCTCGACGCCCGCGGCGAGGAAGGCGCACGCGAGCCCCGAGGTCAGGAGCGCGTACGAAGAGGTCCAGAGGCTCTTGTTGATCGGGAACACGCGGCCCCAGGCGAGCCCGGCTGCCGCGGCGGCCGCGCCCGCGGCGAAGAGCGCCGCGACCGTGCGCGGAGTCGGACCCGTTCGCCGCAGGCGCTCTCCAGCGAGCACGCCGAGCAGCGTCGTCGCGATGGCCGGCAGCGTCGAGAGAATCCCCTCCGGATCCCATCCGGGCTTCCAGGTGTGGACGCCGAAGACGGCGCGGTCCAGGCGGGCGGCGAAGTTGCCCTCGGGATCGAGGGGCCCGGGTCCCATGAGCGCCCAATAGGCGAGCAGGAGCACGGCGGCCGCCGCGCCGGCCGCGCGGGCGCCGCCCAGGAGAAACACGATGCCGCCGACGAAGACGCAGACGCCGATTCGCTGGAGCACGCCGGGCAGCCGCAGGTGCTCCTTGTGGAAGGCGAAGAAGGAGAGGGCGTTCAGCGAGAGACCGAGGGCGACGATCGTGGCGGAGCGCGCGGCGAGGTGGCGCCCGAGCGCGCCGGGCGTCGCGCCCCCGGCGCGCCGACGGCCGAGCGAGAGGGCGAGCGAGACGCCCGCGACGAAGAGAAAGAAGGGGAAGATGGTGTCGGTGTACGTCCAGCCGTTCCATTCGGCGTGCAGGAGCGGGGGGTACACGGCGCCCCAGGTCCCCGGGTCGTTGACGACGATCATGCCGGCGATCGTGGCGCCGCGCAGGACGTCCACGGAGTCGAGTCTCGGAGCGGCCTCGTTCGTGATGCGGCAACTGTAACGCCGGTCGTCGCCGGCCCGGGCGGCTTACCCCGGCGGGCGGCGCGTCGTGGCGGTCGGGGCGCGAGGGCGGGGCCGCGCTTTCGGCTCCTCGGACTGCGGGGGCCCGAACTTTCCCGCGAGGCCGTCGGGCTCCTTCCCGGACGTCCAGGCGTCCACCACGCGCAGTACCTCGAGGTCGATCACCGCGACGACGTCGGCATGCGACGCGGCGACGAAGGCGCGTTTGGCGTCGGGCGAGATCAGGAGGCCGACCGGGGCGGGGCTCGCGCCGAAGCGCTTCTGGAAGACCCGGCTCTCGGTGCCTGCGACGGCGTCCCGGCCGATGGCGACGCGTCCGAGCTGGGCGCGGGTGGCCGTATCGTAGACGCCGACGTCGCCGGATCCGGTGAACGCGACGACCGCGCGGCGGCCGTCGGGCGTGATGCGGACGCGGATCGGGAACGAGGGAGCCTGGATCGTGAAGACCGGGGCGAGCGTCTTGACGTCGACGATCGTGATCGTGTTCGCGTCGCGGTTGGCGATCCAGATCTCGCGGCCGTCGGGCGTGGCGTCGAGGCCCTCGGCGCCCTTGCCGGTCGGGATGTCCTTGACGACCTTCTTGCCGGCGATGTCGATGACGGTGACGCTGCCCGAAAGCGACGTCACGTAGGCGCGCTTGCCGTCGGGCGAAGCCGTCACCATGTGCGAAACCTCGCGGCCCGTCGGGATGCGCGCGGCCACGGTCGCGGCCACGGTGTCGACGACGACGAGCTCGCGCGTGCCCTCCGCGGTGACCAGGAGCCGGCCGTCCGCCAGGGCCTTCAGGCCGTGGGGGCGCGAGCCTTCGCCGATGTCGATGCGGGAAACGACCTTGCCGGTCGCGAGGTCGATCAGGAAGACCATGCGCCCGGGCTGGTCCTTGCGCCCGTAGCTCGCGACCGCGGCCCTCTTGCCGTCGGCGAGCATCTCGACCTCGTGCGGACCGCCCTCGATCTCGACCGTCGAGCGCGGCCTTCCCGTCGCCGCGTCGAGGAGCGAGACGGTGTTGTCCGACTTGTTCACGACGAGGAGCACGTCGTTCGACGCCTTCGATGCCGGGGCGGGCGTCGGGCGCTTTGCAGGCGGCGGCGTAGGCCGCGGCGTGGGCGGCGGCGTGGGGGACGCCGGCGCCGGGGCAGCCGGGGATTCAGGGGCGTCCGCGGGGGGCTCGCCGGTGGCCGGGGCCGCCGCGGACGCGGGAGGGTTGGTTCCCGTGGGCATCGCGGTGGGGGATCCCGAGGCGGTCTGCATCACGAGGAGGCTCGTCAGGGCGAGGTGAAGCATGAAGGTCCTCCGGTCAAGGCTTCAGAACGAGGAGCTCGCCCGGCCGCGTCGAGAGGCTGGCGGGGGGCGCCGACTCGCGCACGGCGTAGTCGTCCTCGATGCGGACGCCGAACTTGCCCGGCAGGTAGATTCCGGGCTCGATGGTGACGGTGTTTCCCGTGGCCAGGGGCGCCGCGTTTCCCGAGACGAGGTACGGCGGCTCATGCCCGTCGAGGCCGAGGCCGTGACCCAGGCGGTGCGTGAAGAACTCCCCGTAGCCCGCGTCCTCGACGACCTTGCGGGCGGCGCGGTCGACGGTCTCGGCCGGCGCGCCGGCCTGGAGCGCGCCGATGCCCGCGCGCTGCGCCGCGTCCACGACCCCGTAGACCTTGCGCACCGCGTCGGACGGCGCGCCGAAGGCGACGGTGCGCGTCACGTCGGAATCGTAGCCGCGGATGGTGCAGCCCGCGTCGATCAGGACGACGTCGCCGGTCGCGAGGCGGCGGTCGCCGGGCCCGCCGTGGGGCAGCGCCGCCGACGGGCCGAACTGGACGAGCCCGCCGCCGTGCACGCCGAGGGCCTGGAACTCCTGCTCGAGAATCGTCGAGATCTCGCTCTCGGTCCGGCCGGCCGCGAGCCGGCGGTGTGTCGCCTCGATGGCGAGGTTCGTGCGGCGCGCGGCCTCGCGGATGAAGGCCTGCTCCTCCGGGCTCTTGACCATGCGGAGCGCGTCGAACGTCGCGGCCGCGTCCCGCGCGGCGACGGGCGCCGCCGCGGTGAGCCGCGTGACGGTGTCGAACGCGGTCGTGCCCTCGATGCCGACCGTCTTCACGCTCCCGAGGCGCGCGGCGACGAGGGCGATCGGGTCCTCGTTTTCCCTCCACGTCACGACGTCGTCCGCCACGACGTTGCGCCCGTGGTTCTCGGCCTCGAAGAAGGGCGTCACGAGAACCGCCGGCCCGTCCACGAAGAGGAGAAGCGCGGTCAGCCTCTCGCTGCGTCCGATCGCGAGATTGGCGGCGTACGCGAGGTTCGTCGAGGGCGTGACGAACAGAAGGTCCATGCCGGCCGTCTTCCCGGCCGCGCGCAGGCGCGCCTGGCGGTCTCGGAAGACGTCGGGCGGCAGCGCCGGCGGGAGGGCCGGACGCTTTTCCGGGGTCGCCGCCGCGCCGGCTCCGGGCGCCAGCGCCGCGGCCGCGGCGGCGGCCCCGGTCGCGGTCATCCAGCGGCGTCGTGTCAGCGGCATGCGGTCGGTCCTCCGGGTGCGGCGCGTAGGATATCCGGGATTCCCGGGGCTGCTATAAGGACCGCGGGGGAGGCCGACATGCCATACGACCCGAGGTTGACCGCGCCGATGCGCGAGGAGCTGACGCGAGCGGGGTTCCGGGAGCTCCGGACGCCCGAGGAAGTGGACGCGGCGGCCGCCGAAAAGGGGCCGGTTCTCGTCGTGGTCAACTCGATCTGCGGATGCGCGGCCGGGATCGCCCGCCCCGGCATCCTCATGTCGCTGTCCCACCCGAAGGCGCCTCCCGCGCGGACCACGGTGTTCGCGGGCCAGGACGTCGAGGCCACGGCCCGGGCGCGCAGCTACTTCGGCGGCAACCCGCCGTCGTCGCCGCAGGTGGCGATCCTCTCCGGCGGGAAGCTGCTCTTCCTTCTCCAGCGGCAGGAGATCGAAGGCCGATCGGCGCCGGAGATCGCCGCGCGCCTGACGGCGGCGTACGAGTCCCTGCCCGTCGAAGCCGGCTCTCGCTAGGAGCGCTCGCCGCGGCGGTCGTTCTGGCGGCGATCGCCGCGGGAAGCCTTCGCGGGCGAGAAGCGGGCGTGGGCGCGGCGCTCGTCGGCGCGCCGGTCGTTCGTGGTTCTGCGTTCGGAGCTCCTCTGCTCCGTCGTACGTTTCTCGTCGGTCATCCGCCTGGGTTTCCTTTTCGTCATGAGATTTTCGGACCCGGGGGTAACAGGCGCGTCGGCGTGGCCATTCCCGGGCCGGCTTCCATCAGTGCACGCCGCCCGACAGGTGAACGATCGCGGTCCAGAGGCCGCGGGCGAATCGGAACGTCACGAGGGGAATCAGGATCGCGGCGGCGCCCCAGACGCCGAGGGTCACCGGCATGGACCAACGCGGCGGCGAGAACGCCGAGGCGATCATCAGGCCGAACGCCACCACGAACGTGTTGATGTCGAGCGAGCCGACCCACTGGCCGTGCTCCCGCGCGAACCCGACGCCGCAGCAGGCGCAGGTGTCGTGCATGCGGAAGTACGTCTGGAAGAGCGCCCCCTTGCCGCACACCGGACACCGCAGGCACAGTCCCCGCCAGACGACTTTTCGCCAGTAGCCCTCGGGCCAGCCGGTGCGATGCCGCGCGGTGGCGCCGCGCCACGGCAGGACGGGGGGAGGTTCGGGATCCGGGGAAGCCATGGAGAGGCGATATTAACCCCGGGGGAGCCAGGAGATAGACTTGGTTCTTCTGGAGGAACCTATGGCCCGCAAGACGCTTCCCCGCGCCACCGCCCATGCCCTCGGCCCGATCGTCGTGCCGCTCGTCACGAAGGTCGCGCTACCGCTCGTCATCGAGAGCCTTCGCCGCGGCGGCAAGTTCGACACCGACCGGTTCTACGCGGAGGCCAAGGAAAGCCTCGCGAAGGGCTTCGAGAAGAGCCGTCCCGAGCTCGACGACCTCAAGGACCAGATCGCCGACAAGGGCGCCGACGTGTACGCCGAGATTCGCAAGCAGGGCGCCGAGCTTCTCGAGTCGCTTTCCGAGAAGGGCTCGTCGCTCGCCGACGGCTGGATGGACCGCGTCCGCCCGCGCCGCCGCCGCTTCCGTCTCGTGCACGCGCTCGGCATCCTCGCCGTCGTGGGCGTGGGCGTGGCGCTGGTGGGACGCCGCTAGCCGACGGCGAGCTTCTTGTACTTGAGGCGGTGCGGCTCGATCGGCATCGAGCCCGAGTCGCCGCTTGCGGTCCGCCTCGTACTCCTGGTAGTTGCCCTCGAACCACACCGTCTGGCTGTCGCCCTCGAACGCGAGGATGTGCGTCGCGACGCGGTCGAGGAACCAGCGGTCGTGGCTGATGACGACGGCGCAGCCGCCGAAGTTGACGAGCGCCTCCTCGAGGGCCCGCAGCGTGTCCACGTCGAGGTCGTTGGTCGGCTCGTCGAGCAGCAGCACGTTGCCGCACTTCTTGAGCGTGCGCGCCAGGTGCAGGCGGTTCATCTCGCCGCCGGAGAGGTCCCCGATCCGCTTCTGCTGGTCGGCGCCCTTGAAGTTGAACATCGCGACGTAGGCGCGCGACGGGATCTCGCGCTTGCCGAGGATGATCTTGTCGAGGCCCCCCGAGATCTCGTCGTGCACGGACTTCGAGGGGTCCGGCCGGTCGCGGTCCTGGTCCACGTAGGACGGGACGACCGTGTCGCCGACGACGAGCTTTCCGGCGTCCGGCTTCTCCTGGCCGACGATCATCTTGAAGAGCGTCGTCTTGCCGGCGCCGTTCGCGCCGATGATGCCGACGATGCCGCCCCGCGGCAGGTCGAAGGACAGGTCCTCGACGAGCAGCCGGTCGCCGTAGGCCTTGCGGACGTGCTCGGCGCGGACGACCACGTCTCCCAGGCGCGGGCCCGTCGGGATGAAGAGCTCCTGCGTCTCGCCCCGCTGCTCGGGCCCCGCGTCGGTGAGGAGGGCCTCGTAGCGGTCGATGCGCGCGCGGCTCTTGGCGTGCCGGGCGCGGGGCGACATCTTGATCCACTCGAGCTCGCGCTGGAGCGTGCGCCGCTTGGCGGTCTCGGCCTTCTCCTCGAGCTCGAGGCGCTGCTCCTTCTGCTCGAGCCAGCTCGAGTAGTTGCCCTTCCACGGGATTCCCGCGCCGCGGTCGAGCTCGAGGATCCAGCCGGCCACGTTGTCGAGGAAGTACCGGTCGTGCGTGACGGCGACGACGGTGCCCGGGTACTCGGCCAGGTGGCGCTCGAGCCAGGCCACCGACTCGGCGTCGAGGTGGTTCGTCGGCTCGTCGAGGAGCAGGAGGTCCGGCTTCTCGAGGAGGATCTTGCAGAGCGCGACGCGCCGCTTCTCGCCTCCCGAGATCTTCGTGACGTCGGCGTCGGGCGGCGGCAGGCGCAGGGCGTCCATTGCGATCTCGAGCTGCCGGTCGAGCTCCCACGCGTTGACGGCCTCGATCGCGTCCTGCACGCGCTGGTACTCGGCCATGACCTTCTCGCTCTCGGCCTCGGAGAGCTCCTCGGCGAGCTTTTCGTTGAGCTCCTCGAAGCGCTTCAGGAGGCCCCGCGTCTTGGCGACGCCTTCCTCGACGTTGCCGAGGACGTTCTTCGTCGTGTCGAGCCGCGGGTCCTGCGGGAGGAAGCCGACGCGGGTGCCGTCGGCCGGGAACGCCTCGCCGGCGAAGTCCTTCTCCACGCCCGCCATGATCTTGAGGAGGGTCGACTTCCCGGCGCCGTTCAATCCGAGAACGCCGATCTTCGCGCCCGGCAGAAACGAGAGATAGATGCCCTTCAGGATCTCGCGCTGGGGCGGGACGACCTTGCGCAGGTTGACCATCGTGTAGATGTACTGGTGTGCCATAGGGCGGGGGAGTCTATATCAGGGGCGGGCTATCGGACTTCTCCCACGTTGATGCCCATCGTGCCGAAAAAACGGTCTTCGTAACGGGCGCCGGAGAAGCCCGCCGACAGCATCATCTTCTCGACGCCGCGCTGCGCCGGGTAGCGCTCGAGCGACTCGGGGATGTAGCGGTACGTGTCGGGGTCGCCGTGGAAGAGAAGGCCGATGACCGGCATCGTCGCGCGCAGAAAAACCCGGTAGAGGCCCGCGGCGAGCGCGTTGGCGGGCCTTCCGAAGTCGAGGACCACCGCGCGGCCGCCCGGGGTGAGCACGCGGCGCATCTCGCGCAGGGCCGCGTCGATGTCGGCGATGTTGCGCAGCCCGTAGCCGATGGTGACGACGTCGAACGTCCCGGCGGCAAAGGGCAGCGTCAGCGCGTCCGCCTGGACGAATCGGGTGCGACGGCCGCCCGCGGCGCGCCGCCGCCGCGCGACGGCGAGCATCGGCAGCGTGAAGTCGGCGCCGACGACCGGCCCGGCGCCCCCGTCCTCCGCGAGGAAGCAGAGGTCTCCGCTGCCGCAGCAGAGATCCAGAACGCGGGGCGGCCCGGCCGCCGCGGCGCGGCCGCCGAGCGCGAGGGCGACGGTCTGCCGCTTCCAGCGCCGGTGGAGGCCGAAGCTGATGACGTCGTTGGCGAGGTCGTAACGCCAGGCCAGGCGCGAGAACATCTCCCGCACCTTCGGGGCGCGCTCGGAATCGTAGGACAGGTACTTGTTCGTCACCGCGGGACCAAGGTTATGCGAAGCCGCGCCGGCGCGATTCGGTGCGATAAACTGGCCGTTCCGCCATGGCCGACGACCCGAAGAAACCCGTCAGCGCCGACGAGGCGCGCCGCGTCGCCGAGGAGGCGCGCGAGAGCGAGTGGAAGTCCCCCTCTTTCCTGAAGCAGATCTTCCTCGGCAACTTCCGGCTCGACCTCGTCCATCCCTTCCCCGAGGCGCCCCCGGAACGGCCGGAGTTCCGCGAGTTCATGGCGAAGCTCGAGCGCTTCCTCGTCGAGGAAGTGGATCCGGACGCCATCGATCGGGAAGGCAAGATCCCGCCGCGCGTCGTCCAGGGCCTGGCCGACCTGGGGGCCTTCGGGATGAAGATCCCGAAGGAGTACGGCGGCCTGGGGTTCACGCAGCGCGAGTACGGCGAGGCGATGAAGCTGCTGACGAGTCGCGACGGGAACCTCGTCGTCCTGCTCTCCGCGCACCAGTCGATCGGCGTGCCGCAGCCCCTGAAGCTCTTCGGCACGAAGGAACAGAAGAAGAAGTACCTGCCGCGGCTCGCCCGCGGAGAGATCTCCGCGTTCGCCCTGACGGAGGCGCAGGTGGGCTCCGATCCGGCGAACCTCGCGACCACGGCCCGGAAGACGCCCGAGGGCGACTACATCCTCGACGGCGAGAAGCTCTGGTGCACCAACGGCACCGTCGCGGGCCTCTTCGTCGTGATGGCCCGCCACCCGGACACCCGGAAGATCTCGGCCTTCATCGTCGAGAAGGCGTGGCCGGGCGTCGAGGTCGTCATTCGATGCCACTTCATGGGGCTCAAGGCGATCGAGAACGGCGTCATCCGCTTCACGAACGTGAAGGTGCCGAAGGAAAACCTGCTCTGGGGCGAGGGCAAGGGGCTGAAGCTCGCGCTCATCACCCTGAACACCGGGCGGCTCACGCTGCCCGCCTCCTGCGCGGTGCTCGGCAAGCGCGCCCTCGAGATCTGCCGCACGTGGGCGAACGAGCGCGTCCAGTGGGGCCAGCCGGTCGGGCGCCACGACGCCATCGCGCAGCTTCTCGCCGAGATGGCCGCGACGACGTTCGCGATGGAGGCCGTCACCGACCTCGCCTCCTCGATGGCGGACATGGGCGACCGAGACATCCGCCTCGAAGCGGCCGTCGCGAAGATGTGGAACTCGGAAGAAGGCTGGAAGATCGTCGACCGGACGATGCAGATCCGCGGCGGGCGCGGGTACGAGACGGCGGATTCGCTGCGCGCGCGCGGCGAAGCGCCGATCCCGGTCGAGCGCATGATGCGCGACTTCCGGATCAACCTGATCTTCGAGGGATCCTCCGAGATCATGCGTCTCTTCATCGCGCGGGAGGCCGTGGACCGGCACCTCGCCGTCGCCGGGGCCTTCGCCGACCCGAAGGCGCCGCTCGGCAAGCGGCTCGCCGCGCTGCCGCGCATGGCCGCGCACTACGCCTGGTGGTACCCGTCGCGCTGGCTCGGCTGGGGCCGCTGGCCGCGGTTCTCGGAATTCGGCCCGCTCGCGCGCCACGTCCGCTGGGCGGACCGCGCCACGCGGCGCCTCTCGCGGACGATCTTCCACCTCATGCTCCGGCACGGCCCGAAGCTCGAGAAGCGGCAGGCCCTGCTCTTCCGCACGGTGGACGTCGGGGCGGACCTGTTCGCGATGGCCGCCGCGCTGTCCCGGGCACAGCAGATGCGCCGGGCGGGCGGCGCGCTCGCGCCGAAGGCCGTCGAGCTCGCCGACACGTTCTGCCGCGCGATGCGGCGCCGGATCGCGGACCATCTGCGCGCCGTTCGCTCGAACGACGACGTCGCGAAGTACCGCACGGCGATGAGCATCCTCGACGGCGAGCACGCGTGGCTCGAGTCCGGGATGACGCCTCTCGACGCGGCCGTCGGTTCCGCGACCGAGCGGGCCGCAGGCGAGCCGCTCGTCGTCAGCCGCTGAACGACTCGCCATTGAAGAAGGTTTTCGCCAGCCTGGCGCTCGCCGTCGCCCTCGCCGGGGCCCTCGTCTACGGCTTCTTCTCGCACCGCCAGCACTGGTTTCCGTACCGGCAGCTCAAGGCGGCGCAGCGCGCGCTGGCGGACCCGCACGTGGCGCGCCGCTGGAACTCTCCGCCGAGCGCGGCGCCGGGCCTCGCGCAGCGCGACGCGGTCGGCGCGCTGATGCAGATCCCGTACCTGAGCGGCTACAACCCGGCCTCCGACAAGAAGGGCGTGATCGTGTACGACGCCGCGCGCGCCTTTCCCGGCTGGAACCTGGTCGTGTCGGCGCACGCGCCGGAGGCGCGCCTGATGGACATGCGGGGCGCCGAGCGCCACAAGTGGGCCCTCGACGCGCGGCGCGCCTTCCCGACGCTCGAGACCGACCCCGACAACCGCGGCTACGACAAGTTCTGGCGCCGCGCCCTGCTGCTGCCGGACGGAGACCTCCTGGTCGTCTGGCAGTACATCGGGATCATGCGCATCGACGCCTCGTCGCGGCTGAAGTGGGCGCTGCAGAACGGAGCCCACCACGACGCCGCGGTCGGCCCCGACGGCCGCATCTACGCGCTGACCCGCCGCCGGAAGATCCTGCCGCGCATCAGCCCGGACGATCCGGTGCTCGAGGACTTCGTCACGATCCTGACTCCGGACGGCCGCACGCTCAAGAGCATCTCGCTGCTCGAGAGCTTCGAGCGCTCCGACTACGCGCCGGACCTCGTTCCGATGGCGAGCGAGGGCGACATCTTCCACACGAACACGGTCCAGGTCCTGGACGGGTCGCTCGCCGCGAGGTCTCCGCACTTTCGCGAGGGCAACGTCCTCGTCTCGATCCACGCTCTCGGCATCGTCGCGATCCTCGATCCCGTAGCCGAGAAGATCGTGTGGGCGCTGTCGGGCCAGTGGCGCGCGCAGCACCGGCCGCACCTGATCGGCAACGGGCGCCTTCTGATGTTCGACAACTTCGGCAGCATGCGCGTCGGCGAGTCGCGCGTCCTCGAGGTGGACCCTTTCACACAGCAGATCGCCTGGCGCTACGGCACGCGCCCCGGGCAGACTTTCTACTCGGCGACCAACGGCTTCGTACAGCGCCTCCCCAACGGGAACACTCTCGTCGTCTCGTCCAACGAGGGCAGGGCCTTCGAGGTCACCGGGGACGAAGAGGTCGTCTGGGAGTACGAGAACCCTTTTCGGACGGGCGACAAGGACGCTCTCGTCGCGACGCTCGAGCAGGTCGAGCGGCTGCCCGCGGACCTCGACCCCTCCCGATGGGCAGGTGCGGCACCCGGCCGCTGAGGGTTAGACTCGGGCCGTGGTCATCCGTCGCGGGATCGTCGCGCTGCTTCTCGTGCTTTCCGCCGCGCTCGCGCGCGCGGCGACCTTCACGGTCAATTCGACGGCCGACACGGACGACGGTGTGTGCAACGCGGCCAACTGCACGCTGCGCGAGGCGATCAACGCCGCCAACGCGAATCCCGGAACCGACACGATCCGGTTCCAGATCGGCACCGGCGCGAAGACGATCGCCCTCCTGTCGGCGCTGCCGGCGATCCTCGATCCCGCCGTCATCGACGGGACGACGCAGCCGGGGTTCTCGGGGACGCCGATCATCGAGTTGAACGGCGCGGCCGCCGGCACGGGCGCGAGCGGGCTCCACATCGTCGGGGGCGGCACCCTGGTCACGGGGCTCGTCATCAACCGCTTCGTGCCGGGCTTTCCGAGCGGCGGCGGCAACGGAATCTTCATCGAGACGGGCGGCGGCAACGAGGTGCGCGGCTGCTACGTGGGGACCAACATCGCGGGGACGGCCGCCCTCGGCAACGGCGGCGACGGCATCCTCGTCTCCAACTCGGCCGACAACCTGATCGGCCGCTCCAGCACGGCCAACCGCATCAACGTCATCTCCGGCAATGGCTCGAGCGGCGTGCGGGTGGTGGGGTCGGCCAACACGAACACGATCGCCGGCAACCGCATCGGGACCAACGCCGGCGGAACGGCGGCGCTGCCCAACGGCGTTAACGGCGTGTCGGTCACGGCGGGCATGGACAACGTGGTCGGCTCGGATCTCGCGGGCGACCTGCTCGTTTCGGGCAACGTCGCGGACGGCATATCCGTCACGGGAACGGCGACCGGGACGGTCGTGACGAACGCCTGGGTCGGGACCAACGCCGCCGGCACCGCGGCGATCGGCAACGGCGCCCAGGGCATCGGCCTGGGCGGCGTCTCCGGCGCGACGATCGGCCCCGGCAACGTGGTCTCGGGCAACCTGCAGTCGGGAATCCTCCTCATCAGCAGCGCCTCGGGTAACACGGTCGCCGGCAACTTCGTCGGGACCAACGCGACGGGGACGGGTGCGATCGCCAACGCTCTCAACGGCATCATCGTCTCGGGTTCGAACGGCAACACGGTCGGACCCGGCAACGTCGTGTCGGGAAACGGGACCAACGGCGTGCGCCTGCGCACGGGCGCCGCCAACAACGTGGTGCGGGGCAACGCGATCGGGGTCAACGCCGCCATCACGGCTGCGCTGCCGAACCTCCTCGAGGGGCTCCAGGCCAACGACGGCGCCGTGAACAACACGATCGGCGGGCCCGGCCCGGACCGCAACGTCATCTCCGGCAACGGCGACAACGGCGTGCTCCTGCTCGACGCCACGACGACGGGCAACGTATTCCAGGGCAATTTCATCGGCACCAACGCCACGGCCTCGCTCGCGATCCCCAACGCGGCGAGCGGCGTGGACATCCAGGGCGACGCGAGCGGCAACACGATCGGCGGCACGGCGGCCGGCACGAAGAACGTGATCTCGCTCAACGGCGGTCGCGGCGTCTTCGTCGAGTCGGGAACCGGAAACGCGATCCTCGGCAACACGATCTCGTACAACGGGAGCCTGGGTATCGATCTCGGGCCGGCGGGCGTGACGCCGAACGACCCGGGCGATCCGGATCCCGGCGCCAACCTTCTCCAGAACTTTCCCGTTCTGACGACGGTGACGCTCGGGCCCGCGTCGACGCGGATCCAGGGCGCGCTCGACAGCCTGCCGACGACGGCCTTCCGCGTCGAGCTCTTCGCCGGGCTCGCGTGCGACCCGTCGGGCTACGGCCAGGGGCAGCGTCCTCTCGGCGCCGCCGACGTCGCGACGGACGGCGCCGGCGCCGCGGCGATCGACGTCACGCTGCCGATCGGCGCGCTCGGCCCGTGGATCACGGCGACCGCGACCGATCCGGGGGGAACACGTCCGAGTTCTCGGCCTGTGTACCGGTGCCGCCGCCGACGGTCAGCTCGATGGCCCCGACCTCGGGCCCCGCGGCCGGGGGCACGCCGGTCGTGATCCTCGGCGCGAACTTCCAGGCGCCGGCAGCGGTCAAGTTCGGCGCCACGGCCGCTTCGATGGTGTCCATACCGAGCGGCGGCGAGGCGGATGCGGCCTCCCCGGCGCTGCCCGCCGGCGCGCTATACGACGTGGTCGTCGTCGATCCGAGCACCCTCGCGGGAACGCTGCCCGGGGGATGGCTCGCCGACTTCACCGACGTGCCGCTGGAGAACATTTTCCACGCGGACGTCGAGAAGATCTTCCGGGGCGGGATCACGGCGGGATGCGGGGGAGGAAGTTACTGCGTCTCGAGCGCGGTGACGCGGGCGCAGATGGCGGTGTTTCTCCTCAAGGCGGAGCACGGGTCCCTGTACCTCCCGCCCGACTGCACGCCGCCCGGGACCTATCCGGACGTCCCCTGCCCGGGCACCTACACCAACTGGATCGAGCAGCTCGGGACCGAGGGGATCACGGCCGGATGCGGCGGCGGCGATTACTGCCCGAACGCTCCCGTGACGCGCCAGCAGATGGCGGTGTTCCTGCTGAAGACCGAGCACGGATCGGCATACGTGCCGCCGACCTGCACATCGATCTTCGACGACGTGACCTGTCCCGGACAGTTCGCGGACTGGATCGAGGAGCTGTCCGCCGAGGGGATCACGGGAGGCTGCCAGGTCTCGCCGCCGCTCTACTGTCCGGCGAGCCCGGTCAACCGGGGGCAGATGGCGACCTTCTTGGTCAAGACGTTTTCATTGCCGTAGCGGGTGTAACCTCATCTCCCATGAGAACCGTTGTATGCGCCCTCGCTCTCACCCTCGTCGTCGCCGCCGGCTTCGCCCAGGAGATTCCGAAGGGCGGGGAGTTCACGGCAAACGCGAGCGTGACCACGAATCAGGGCACCCGCAGCATGAGCTTCAATGTCATCGTCTCGAACCCCATGAGCCACGAGGAAGCCCAGCCGCTCAAGAAAGTCCTCGAGGAAGGCGGGCAGCAGGCGCTCGTGGGCGCGATCCGCGGCGCCCAGCGCGGCCGGATCCGCCTCGGCGGGTTCGAGTACCCGATCGACCTCGTGGTGGCGGAGAAGACGCGCGACGGCGCGCGCTTCTTCGTCGTGACGGCCCGCAACCTCAAGTACGAGGAGGTCCAGGAAGGGCGCGACTCGCTCAACCACCCCTTCACCGTGATCGTCTTCAACGTCCCGGACTTCGGCAAGGGAGACGGCCGCATCTACACGCAGGCCGCCCTTTCGGTGGACGCCGACGGCACCGTCAAGGCCGAGCAGTACGACGGTTCGCCCGGCACGTTGAAAGGCGTCCAGCGGCTCAAGTAGCCCGGGACGCTTCCGGCCCCGGCCTCAGGAGACTCCCGGCACCTCGTCCGTCCCCTCGTTGATCCCCTCGAAGAGGATCGTCGAGAGGTAGCGCTCGCCGGTGTCGGGGAGCATCGCCAGGACGACCGAGCCCTTCGGCGCCTTCTCGGCGACCTTGCGCGCCGCGGCGAACGTGCCGCCCGAGGAGATGCCGCAGAAGATGCCTTCCTTCGTGGCAAGGTCGCGAGCCGCGTCGCGCGACTCCATGTCCGACACGAGCACGATCTCGTCGACGACCTTGCGGTCGAGGACCGCCGGGATGAAGTTGGGCGTCCAGCCCTGGATCTTGTGGGGCTTCCATTCCTGCCCGGAGAGAAGCGCCGCGCCGTCGGGCTCGGTGGCGACGATCCTGATGTCGGGCCGCGCCTTCTTCAGCATCTCGCCGGCGCCGGTGAGCGTGCCGCCGGTGCCCCACCCGGTGACCCAGTAGTCGAGGCGCTTGCCGGCGAAGTCGCGGAGGATCTCCGGTCCGGTCGTGTTGCGGTGGTACTCGGGGTTGGCGGGGTTCTCGAACTGCCGCGCGAGAAACCAGCCGTTCTTCGCGGCGAGCTCCTCGGCCTTCTTGACCATCCCGGTCGCGCGCTCGGCGGCGGGGATGAGGACGACCTTCGCGCCGAGGATGCGCATCAGCTTGCGCCGCTCGATCGAGAAGCTGTCGGACATCAGCGCGACGAAGGGGTAGCCCTTGACCGCGCAGACCATCGCGAGGGCGATGCCGGTGTTGCCGGAGGTCGCCTCGATCACGGTCTGGCCGGGCTTGAGCGTGCCGCGCCGCTCGCCGTCCTCGATGATGGCGATCGCGAGACGATCCTTCACCGAGGAGAGCGGGTTGAAGGCCTCGCACTTGACGTAGATCGTCACGCCCTGCGGCGCCAGGCGGTGGATCTTGACGACGGGGGTGTTTCCGATCGTGCCGAGGATGGTTTCGTGAATCATGGACTAATCCTCCAAAGGTCGTTTCGGGAGCGCTAGGATACGGCTTCATGAACCGAATTCCCATCGGGCCTTTTCTTGGCTTAATGTTGGGCCTCGCGGCGGCCGCGACGGCCGCCGCCCCCCGCACCATGCGGGTGGACTATTTCCACACCGGAAACGCCGCGGGGGAGGTGTTCAGCCTCGACCGGGTGGTTCTCGAGCCGCTGCCCTGGCCCGGGAACCCGCGGCGGCCGCTCGACGACACGAACCTCGGCAAGTACTTCTTCGAGGTGATCGACAGGCAGACGAACCGCGTCCTTTACTCCCGCGGCTTCGCGTCCGTCTACGGCGAGTGGGAGACGACCGACGAGGCGAAGGGCGCGCGGCGTACCTTCTCCGAGTCGCTGCGCTTCCCGGCGCCCGCGGGTCCGGTCCAGATCGTCCTCAAGAAGCGCGACGCGCAGAACGCGTTCCGCGAGGTCTGGACGATGGTCCTCGACCCGAAGGACATCTTCATCGACACGGCGGCGCCGGCGCCCGCCGGGGCTCTCCTCGAGATCCAGAAGTCCGGCGACCCGGGCGACAAGGTGGACTTCCTCATCCTCGGCGACGGCTACACGGCGTCCGAGCGCGGCAAGTTCGAGAAGGACGCGCGCCGGCTGACCGAGCTTCTCTTCGCCGCCTCGCCCTTCAAGGAGCGGCGCGGCGACTTCAACGTCTGGGCCCTGTGCCCTCCCTCGGAGCAGTCCGGGATCTCGCGCCCGTCGACGGGCGTGCACCGCCGGTCGCGGATCGGCGCGACCTACGACGCGTTCGGGTCCGAGCGCTACGTGCTCACCTTCGAGAACCGCTCGTTTCGCGACGTGGCCTCGCTGGCGCCGTACGACTTCGTCGAAATCCTGACGAACACGCGGACCTACGGCGGCGGCGGCATCTTCGGCCTCTACAGCACCGTTGCGGCCGACAGCCTCTGGTCGCCCTACGTGTTCGTGCACGAGTTCGGCCATCACTTCGCCGGGCTCGCCGACGAGTACTTCACGTCGCCGGTGGCGTACGGCCCGGCCCCGACCGACCGCGTCGAGCCCTGGGAGCCGAACGTCACCGCGCTGCTCGACCCGAAGAACCTCAAGTGGAAGGACCTCGCCTCCGCCGACACGCCGGTACCGACGCCGTGGGCGAAGGAGGAGTTCGAGAAGACCTCGCGCGAGTTCCAGAAGCGGCGCCGCGAGATCCGCGCGGCGAACGGGCCCGAGGAGCAGATGGACGCCCTCTTCAAGGAGGAACAGGCCTTCGAATCGAAGCTGCTCTCGGGCGACAAGTACTCGGGCCGGGTCGGGGCGTTCGAAGGGGCGCTCTACGAGCCGACGGGATACTACCGGCCCCAGGAAGACTGCATCATGTTCACCCGCGACGAGGTGCCCTTCTGCGCCGTGTGCCGGCAGGCGATCACGCGGGTGATCGACTCGTACAGCCGCTGAGATGAGCTTTCGCCGCGGGTTGCAGCTCGCGGGATTCGCCCGGCGCCACCTCGGGCGCATGGGCGACGGCCGCCGGGCCGTGATGGGGCACCTCGCCGATCCGCGCGCCGACAACCTCCCGATGCCCACGTTCGTGCAGCTGCGCGTGACGAACCTCTGCAACCTGCGGTGCAAGATGTGCGGCCAGTGGGGCGACACGGGGATCTTCCGGTCGCAGTCGGGAGCCGACGCGACCGACGGCGCGCTCGAAAGGGCGCGGATCCAGGAGCTCATCGGCGCGAAGCGCCAGCTCGCCCTGTCCGACTACGTGCGGCTGCTCGACGAGCTCGCGCCGTCGCGGCCGATCATCAGCCTCTTCGGCGGCGAGCCGTTCCTCTATCCCGACATCCTGCCGCTGATCCGCGAGGTCAAGGCGAGGGGCCTGACCTGCACGGTCATCACGAACGGGGGCCGGCTCGAGGCGCTCGCGCGCGACCTCGTCGAGATCGGGATCGACTCGATCGCCGTCTCGATCGACGGGCCGCCCGAGGTCCACAACCGGATCCGCGGGCGAGCGGACAGCTTCGAGAAGGCCGCCGCGGGAGTCCGCGCCGTGTCCCGCTGGCAGAAGGAGCTCCAGCGCGCCCTCCCGATGCAGATCGCGATCCTTCCCGTCACGGAGCTCAACATGGACGCAATCGCGCCGGCCATCGCGGCGCTGCGCGAGCTGCCGCTCGACACGATCAACGTGGGCTTGCGCTGGTTCGTGCCCGAGAGCGTGGGAGCCGAGTACGAGCGCGTCATGCGCGAGGACTTCGGCATCGCGGCCACGTCCTGGAAGGGCTTCGACTTCGACTGGTCCACGGTCGGCGCCACGCGGGGGCAGCAGATGGCCGAGCTCGTGAAGCTGCTGAAGGGTCTGAAGCGCCGTCGCTTCCTCGACTCGGCACGCGGGCGGCCGTGGACGTCCTTCGTCCCCGACGTCCCGGCGGAAAAGGTGCCCGAGTATTTCTCCGACTTCGGCCAGACGTTCGGCCACAACCTCTGCCCGGTCGCATGGTATTTCGCGCAGGTCGAGCCCGACGGCGAGGTCACCTTCTGCGGCGACTTTCCCGACTACTTCATCGGCAACGTGCGACAGCAGTCTTTCCGGGAGATCTGGACGGGCGAGAAAGCGCAGAGGTTCCGCGCCAAGCTCGCGAAGGAGCCGCTCCCCATCTGCGCGCGGTGCTGCGGAAATTACGTGTACGGCAAATGGGAGCGGCCGCAGCGCTCCCCCCAGCGGTCGGAGCCCTAGCTCCGGAGCACGTCCCAGAACCGGTAGAAGTTGAACCACTGCGTCGGGTGCCGGCGCACCACGCCCTCGAGGTCCGCGGCGACGCGGCTCATCAGCCTGACCGCGTCCTCGTCCGGCGAGAGCGCCGTGTCGGCCTGGAGCGGCTCGCCCCAGACGTTGAAGTAGGACCCGTCGGGGTTGCGCAGGAAGAAGCCCGGAAGGATGTCGCAGCCGCAGAAGCGGGCGAGCAGCGCCGGGGAGCGCAGAAACGGCGTGGGCTTGCCGAAGAACGGGACGATCACGCGGTCCTCCGGGTAGGCGCGGTCGACGAGCAGCGCCACGGCGCGGCCGCGGTCGATGGCGGCGCGTACCTTGAACGCGGTCGCCATCGAGGAACCGATGTCGATCGACTCGACGCCCAGTCGTTCCCTCAGCTGCTGGCGCATCTCCTGCACGTTCGGATCGAGCTCGGCCTGTCCGACCACGGCCGGCACGAGGTCGTGTTGCCGCAGCGTGACCGCCCCCATCTCCCAGTTGCCCACGTGGCCGGTCACGAGCAGGAACCCGCGGCCGGCGCGGCGGCTCCGGGGGAGGACGCGGGCGTCCTCGTCGAAGGTCACGATCCGCGGCACGAACGCCTCGCTCCGCAGGCGCCAGACGTCGATCGTGTGGCGGCCGTACTCGAAGAACTGCTTGCGCGCGAGCTCCGCGGCGCGCGCCTCCGGCACGCCGAGCGCATTCCGGAAGTTGTCGCGCATGCCCTCCTTGGTCCGCGTCAGGAAGGTCACCGCCAGGCTGTTGCCGACGAGGTTGATCGTGTTCAGGGCCGCCATGGGCAGCCAGCGCGCCCCGTAGTGGAGGCCGCCGTAGACGATCCGGTTCGAAAGGCCGTGGCTGACCCACTTCTTGCGCCCGCGGCGGGCTGGAGGGCCGGCGGGAACGCCGTTGACGGCCTCGATTTCTCCCATGCAGGGGTCCAAGTCTACAATCCGAGCTGCACCCCATGAACGTTTTGCTGATCCGGCCCGATCCCGGAAACGAGCGGTTCGGCCTCGGCCCGTTTTTCCGCGTCGAGCCGCTCGGGCTCGAATACGTGGCGTCCGCCCTGCGGGCGCGCGGCCACGCCCCGGCGATCGTGGACATGCGCTTC
Organism: uncultured Acidobacteriota bacterium; assembly: GCA_963710945.1. Classification (GTDB taxonomy): domain Bacteria; phylum Acidobacteriota; class Thermoanaerobaculia; order UBA5066; family Gp7-AA6; genus DAHUXD01. Next base: position 480,979 of record CAVQCH010000003.1, on the reverse strand, counting down.
GGCGGCAGCGTCGGCGGCTGGATGAGCCGGACCCGGCCGCGCCTGGTTGGCATCTCGTGCATGCACGCCCTCGAATACGACCGCGTCCTCGAGACGGCGCGGCGGATCCGACGGGCCGATCCGCGGGCCTTCATCCTCGTCGGCGGCCACGCGGCCGCGGCGTTTCCGGGGCCGCTGCAGGCCCCCGAGGTCGACGCGATCTGCGTGGACGACGGCGAAGAGGTCGTGCCCGCGGTCGCGGACGCCCTGGAGGCCGGCCGGCCGCTCGCCTCGGTTCCGGCGTTGCTCGTCAACGGAAGAGACGGCTGGGTCGCGACCGCGCCCCTCGGGGACCGGACGGGCCTCGACGCCGTGCCGATGCCCGCGCGCGACCTCGTCGCGCGCGACCGCCACCGTTATCACTGCCTGCTCTTCAAGCCGGTGTGGCTCGTCGAGACGGCGCGGGGCTGCCCCTTCCGCTGCAACTTCTGCTCGGTGTGGCAGCTCTACGGGCGGTCGTTCCGGGAGCGCTCGATCGGGGCCGTGGTGGACGATCTGGCCGCGGCCGGCGACGCCGTCTTCATCGCCGACGATCTCTTCTGGAACCATCCCGAGAGGAGCCGCGAGCTCGCGGCCGCTCTCATCCGCCGCGGCGTGCGCAAGCGGTGGCTCCTGGTGCAGACGCGCACGGACCTGGTGTGCCGCCACGCGGACCTCCTCGAGGCCTGGCGGCCCATCGCGAAGGACTTCGACATCTTCTTCGGCCTCGAGGCGGCGTCGGACGCCGCGCTCGCGAGCGTCACGAAGGACGCCGGCGTGGAGGCTTCGATCGAGGCCGCCCGGATCTCGCGTTCGATGGGCTACGGCGTGACCGGCAACTTCCTCGTGGATCCGGACTGGGGCGACGAGCAGTTCCGGGAGCTGTGGGACTTCGTCGCGACGAACGGTTTCCAGCGCGCGGGCTACACGATCCTGACGCCTCTGCCGGGCACCGAGCTCTTCCAGAAGCTCGCGCCGGCGCTCGAGGGCCAGCCCTGGTTCAAGTACGACATGCACCACGTGCTATGGGAGCCGCGTCTCGGGGCGAAGCGGTTCTTCGAGCTCTACGCCGAGACCTGGCGGCGCTCGATCCTGAACACGAGCGGCGAGAAGACGCTGGATCGAGTGGATGCGCCAGATCAAGCCGACGCAGATCCCGTACCTGACGCGCGTCCTGCTGCGCACGCAGCGCATGATGAAGGCGGAGGCGTACCTGAAGGAGCACGAGGCGACGCGTGGCGAGCTCGCCCCCGCGCCGCCCCAGGCCCTCGAGGCCTCCTGACGCCGACCGGACTCGACCGCGTCCTTCCCCGGGGCGAGCGCCTCTCCTCCCACCGCATCCGTATCCGCGCATCGCCCGAGCGAGTCCGGGAGGCGATCCTCGCCGCGGGCTTCGGTGCCTCGCCGCTGTCGAAGCTGCTGCTCGCCGCGCGCGGCTACGGCGGCCGGGCGTTTCGAAAGGACTCCGGGACGTTTCCGGAGCGGCTCGAGCGCTTCGGCTTCACGCGGCTCGACGACGCTTCGGGAAACGAGCTCGTCTTCGGCATCGCCGGAAAGTTCTGGCGCCCGGACGGCGACCTGCGCCGCATCCCGGACCGGGACGCGTTCCTTCGGTTCGCCGAGGAGGGCTGCGTCAAGGCGGCCTGGAACCTTCTCGTCGGCGACGCCGACGGCTTCGAGTGCCTGCTCTCGACCGAGACTCGCATCGAGTATTTCGGCACCGCCGCCCGCCGCTGGTTCCGCCTCTACTGGGCGGTCGTCGGCCTGTTCTCCGGCCTGCTGCGCCGCTCTCTGCTGCGCGGCGTGCGCCGCTCGGCCGAGGGGCGGGCGTAACGCCGGGCGCAGGACGGCGGTAACTCGAATCGATCACTGCAACCCGAACGTCTTCGTGATCAACCCCACAAGCAGAGGCGAGCCGACCACCGAAGGCAGACCCTCGGCAGTAGGCAACGTCGAGCCAACGCTGGCGTAGCCAGCGTTGACCTCGGCGTTTACTCGAATCCCGCCAGCGGGCCGGGAGCGATCACTGCAACCCGAACGTCTTCGTGATGAACACCGCCATCTGCCCCCGCGTGTTCGGGTTGAGGGGGCAATACAGGCCGTTGCCGCAGCCGCCGGTGATCGCCTCGTGCGTCAGCTGCTCGATCCAGTTGGTGAACTGGCCGGGACAGGGGACGTCCGGAAACAAGCCCGGCGGCGTGCAGGCCGGCGGCAAATAGGCCGGTCCGTGCTCGGCCTTGAGCAGGAAGACCGCCATCTGGTCGCGGCGCACGGGCGTGGTCGGGCAGAAGTTGCCGTTGCCGCAGCCGGTGGTGATGCCTTCCTCGGCGAGGGCCTGGATCCAGTTGGCAAAGGTCGACGGGCAGGCGACGTCGGCGAAGTAGCCGACCGTACAGGGGGGCGGCGTGTAGCAGAGGCCGTGGCGGCCCTTGAGCAGGAACACGGCCATCTGCTGACGCAGCGTGGACTGGTCCACGCCGTAGAGTCCGCCGCCGACGCCCACCGTGATCGCGTTGGAGACGAGCGTCGTGACGAAGTCGTAGAACTGCTGCGCGGGCGGGACGTCCAGGAAGTCGACGATCCAGGCCTTCCTCAGGGTTCCGGCGGTTCCATCGGTGTTCGTGACGACGATGTCGTTGACCGTCGCTGCAGGCAGCGCGGGCGCGTCCGCCTTCATGTCGGTCTCGTCGGTGACGATGACGTTCGTCCCGGGGACACCGCCGAAGGTGACCGTGGCGCCCGCCACGAAATGCACGCCCGTCATGAACACCGTGACGCCGCCCGCGGGCGGGCCCGATCGGGGCGACGAGGCGTAGATGACGTTCTGCGAGAACTCCGACGTGTTCCCGTTCGGATCCGTGGCCGTGACCGAGATGGGCGGCTGGCTCGCGGCGTTGTTGTCGTTGAGCAGGATGTCGAACGGCGCGTCGCCGGCGCCGTCGGTCGTCACCTGGTGGGTGCCGAGAAAGTAGGCGCTCTGCAGCAGGTCCCGCGGCCGCGGCGTGCAGGACGGGCTCTCGTAGAAGTCGAGGTCGAAGATCGTGTTCGGGCTCGACTTGAGAATGCCGTGGACCGTCAGCGTCGTCGTGCCGTAGTCCACCGAAGAGATGAACGGGAAGTTCTGAAGCTGGTTGGCGCCCGTATCGGCGTCGAGGGGATCGTTAATCGTGACGCCGGCCGGGTTGTTGTCGATGCCCAGGAGCTGGTTGAAGAAGATCGGATTGGCGCGAATCGCGTTGCGGACGCCGAGGTTGTACACGCCGTTCTGATTCCAGGCGATGGCGTTGGCCTCGCCGGAGGCGACGCCGCCGATGAGCGCGTCCGTCGAGTTCTGGTCGAGGTAGACGCCCGCACCGCCGTTTCCGAGCGGCTGCGTCGCCGCGGGATCCGTGCCGATCGTGTTGCCCTTCACGACGGTGCCGACGCTCCCGGCGATGTTGATGCCGTCGAGCTGGTTGCCGGAGATCAGGTTTCCCTCGCCCGCGTTGAAGTCGCCTCCGATCACCAGCGCGGGGGCGTTCGAGGAGAAGATTCCATACTGATTCGCGAGCGACTCCGTCCCCGCCGAGTTCGTGCCGATCTTGTTTCCCTGGATCGTGCACCCGTTCCCCACCGAGACGTGGATGCCGTCGGCGGTGTTGCCGGAGATGACGTTTCCCTCGCCGGGGTTGGATCCGCCGACGAGGAAGCCCGTGGTTCCCGTCAGGGAGATGCCGTCGCCGTTGGGGAGGACGGAGTTGCCCGTCACGTCCGTGCCGACGAGGTTGCCCTGGATGACGTTGGCGCCGCCGCCGGTCGACTGGATGCCCGTGGCGTTTCCGCTGATCAGGTTTCCGGCGCCGGGGGCGGGGCCCCCGATCACGTTTCCACTGGTGCCCGCAGTGATGACGACTCCCGTCCCGTTCCCGGGGCCGGCCGTTCCCGTCGGATCGGTGCCGATGAAGCAACCCTCGAGGTGGTTGTCGTTCGACTCGATCTGGACCCCGACGTTGAAGTCGTGGAGGCACACGCCGCGGATCGTGTTCGCGCCGGTCCCGGTCATACGGAGACCCGCGCCGCTGAATGTGGAGAGCTCGATCAACGGCGTGCCGGCGTAGCCCGGCTGGGTCGTGCCGTCGAGGGTCGTGCCGCCGGTCAGCGGCGGAAGCAGGGTCAGCGGCAGGATCAGGAAGGGGCCGGTGCCCGGAATGTTGAACGTGATCGTGTCAGGCCCGGCGTTCGCGTTGGCGTCGAGAATCGCCTGGCGCAGCGACCCGGCGCCGCTGTCGGCCGTGGTCGTGACGGGGAAGGTGGTGGCGGCGGCGCCGGAGGCGATGGCGGCGGCGAAGACGCAGACGAGGGCGCGCAGGAGCTTCGCATTCATGGCGGTGGACCTCCGGGCTACACGCGCAAGCCGGCCCCGGAAGGGATCACGCAGGCCGCCGGGGAGGGGCCGTGTGATCTAATCGCTGGAAAGAAGAGGCTTCCCGGACTTCTGATGGCTGACTCTTCCGACCGGCAGGTCACCGCCCTCCTCAAGGCCTGGAGGGGCGGTGAGCGGGGAGCGCTCGAGCGCCTCCTGCCGCTGGTCTACGGAGAGCTGCGCCGGCTCGCGGCGTCCCACATGCGGGCGGAGCGCGCCGACCACACCCTCCAGCCGACGGCGCTCGTCCACGAGGCCTACCTGCGCCTGGTGGACCAGAGCGTGGACTGGCAGAACCGCTCCCACTTCTTCGGGATCGCGTCGCAGATGATGCGGCGGATTCTCGTGGACCACGCCCGCCGCCGGCAGGCGGCCAAGCGGGACGCACCGGTCTACCGGCTGGCGCAGCCCGAGCAGGTCGCCGCCCCTGACCGCGATCCCGAGCTGCTCGGCCTCGACCGCGCTCTCGGCGATCTCGAAGCCCTCGACCCGCGGCAGGCGCGCATCGTCGAGCTCCGGTTCTTCGGCGGCCTCGGCGTCGAGGAGACCGCGGAGGTGGTGGGTGTGTCCTCGGCGACGGTCAAGCGCGAGTGGCGCACGGCGCGGGCCTGGCTGCGTCGCGAGATCGGCGCGCCGCCGCCGTGACCCCCGACGACTGGCAGCGGGCCAAGGCCGTCCTCGACGCGGCGCTCGAAAGGCCCGCCGCCGAGCGCGCGCAATACGTCGCGACCGCGTGCGCGGGGGACGCGGCCCTGCGCGAGCGAGGTCGAGTCGCTGCTCGACGCGAGCGAGGAGGACTGGGAGTTCTTCGACGCGCCCACGGCCGGCTGGGCCCCGCCCGCCGCCATGGAAGGAGAGTCCGCCGAGACGGCGCGTCGGCGAGCGCATCGGCGCCTACGAGCTTCTCGAAGAGCTGGGCCGCGGCGGCATGGGCGAGGTGTATCTCGCCCGCCGCGCCGACGACGAGTTCCAGAAGAAGGTCGCCATCAAGCTCGTCCGCTCCGGAATGGCCAGCGCGGAGGCGCTGCAGCGCTTTCGCAACGAGCGCCAGATCTCGGCCGCGCTCGACCACCCCGGGATCGCGCGGCTGCTCGACGGCGGCACCACCGAGGAAGGCGAGCCCTACTTCGTCATGGAGCACGTCGAGGGCGTCCCGCTGCTCGACTTCTGCCGCCGCAACGAGCTCTCGATCCGGGACCGGCTCGTCCTCTTCCGGGAGATCTGCGCCGCGGTGCAGTACGCCCACCAGCACCTCGTGGTCCACCGCGACCTGAAGCCCGGCAACATCCTCGTGTCGCCGCAGGGCGCGCCGAAGCTGCTCGACTTCGGAATCGCGAAGCTGCTGGGGGCCGATGCCGGCGCGCCGGTGCGGGAGGAGACGGCGACGCTGCTGCGGGCGCTCACGCCCGAGTACGCGAGCCCGGAGCAGATCCGCGGCCGCGCGGTCACGACGGCGAGCGACGTCTACTCGCTGGGCGTCGTGCTCTACGAGCTGCTCACGGACGAGAAACCCTACCGGATCGAGACGGGCGACCCGGAGGAGCTGGTGCGGGTCGTCTGCGAGACCGACCCGGAGCGTCCGAGCTCCCGCGCGCCGGGGCTCGGCGCCGACCTCGACGCCATCGTGCTCCGCGCGATGCGCAAGGAGCCCGACCTGCGGTACGCCTCCGCCGATCAGCTCTCCGAGGACGTGCGCCGCTATCTCGAGGGACAGCCCGTGCAGGCGCGGCGGGGAACGTTTTCCTACCGGGCCGGCAAGTTCGCGCGGCGGCACCGCGTGGGGCTCGCCGCCGCCGCCGTCGTGGTCGTCGCGCTCCTCGGCGGCATCGCGGCGACGCTTCTCGAGGCGCAGGCGGGCGCGCCGGGCGGAGGCCCGGGCCGAACGGCGGTTCAACGACGTGCGCCGGCTGGCCAACTCCTTCCTCTTCGAGTTCCACGACGCGATCCGGGACCTGCCCGGCGCGACGGCGGCGAGGGCGCTCGTCGTCACGCGCGCGCTCGAGTACCTCGACGGCCTCGCCCGGGAGTCGGAGGGCGACCGCGCGCTGCGCCGGGAGCTCGCCGAGGCGTACCGCCGGGTCGGCGACGTCCAGGGCAACCCGTTCATGGCCAACCTCGGCGACCTGCGCGGCGCCGTCGCGAGCTACGGCAAGGCGATCACCCTGCTGGAGCCCGGCATCGAGGCGCCGGAGGCGACCGACCCGGAGCGGGCGACGCTGGCGACGGCGTACCTGATCGTCGGGAGCCTGCACGTGAGCGAAGGCAGGCCCGACCTGGGTCTCGGCATGGCGAAGAAGGGGCTCGTGCTGCGGCAAGCTCTTCTGGCGCGGGCTCCCGGCGACGTCGCCCGCCAGATGGACCTGTCCCAGGCGTGGCAATTCGTCGCGTTCGACGCCACCGCCGCGGGGAAGAAGGACGAGGCGGTCGCCGCGCTCGCGGCGCAGGCGGCGATCCTCGAAAAACGCCGCAGCGCCGACCCGTCCGATCGGGCCGTGCGGCGCAGCCTCGCGCAGAACCTGTTTCTGTCGGCCGACGCTCTCCAGGGCTCGGGCGACCTCGCGGCGGCGCTCGAAAAGTACGGCCGGGCCGCGGAGATCCAGGAGGAGCTCGTCCGGGAGGACCCCTCCAGCGTGACCTTCCGCCGCGACGTCGCCTGGTCGTACACGCAGATCGGCAACATGCGTGCCGCGCTCGGGAGCCGCGGTCGCCGCGCTCGAGGACTACCGGAAGGCCCTGGCCGTCTTCGAGTCGCTCGCGGCGGCCGACGCGAAGAGCACCGACCCGGTGTTCGGGATCGCGCTGAGCCACCACAACGCCGGGGAGGCGCTCGCGAAGCTCGGGCGGCGGTCCGGAGGCCCTCGAGGAGTATCGGCGTGCCCGGCCCGCCTACGAGTCCGTGGTCGCCGCCGCGCCGTCGAACGCGTGGATCTCGGGGATGCTCGCCGTTCTCTACGTCCAGACGGCCGATCTCGAAGGCGACGGCGCCGCGGACGCGTGCGCGCTGTACGGGAAGGCGCTGGCGATCTTCGAGCCGATCGCCGCGGGCGTCGGCCTGCCGCCGGACGCGCGCCGCTCGTTCGAGCGCGCGAAGGCCCGCGCCGCCGGCTGCCGCGGCTAGCGGGGAACCCGGGTATCATGCTGCGGCCGGCCGGGCCCGGCCGGGAGGTTCCCCATGAGAATCGCGGCGCTCATTCTGTGTCTGGCGGCGCGCGCCGCCGCGGCGGCCGGCCAGTCCGGCGACGGGATCTTCGCGTCGGGCGCCATCGCGGGCGTCCTCGATTCCTGGCACGCGGCGGCGGCGGCGGCCGACGAGGAGAAATACTTCTCGTACTTCACGCCGGACGCGGTCTTCCTGGGCACCGACCCGACGGAGCGCTGGACCCGCGACGAGTTTCGCAAGTGGGCGCACCCGTACTTCGCGAAGGGCAAGGCGTGGAGCTTCCAGGCGACGGCGCGCTGGATCACGTTCGCCCCGGACCGCACGGTCGCCTGGTTCGACGAGGCTCTCGACACGCCGAACATGGGTCCCTGCCGCGGCTCGGGCGTCCTGGTCGCGACGAATGCGGGCTGGAAGATCGCCCAGTACAACCTCTCGATCCCGATCCCGAACCCGCTCACCGACGAGCTCAAGAAGAAGATCGAGGACTACGGGAAGCAGCAGCCGAAGAAGAAGGGGGATTGATGTCGATGCGCCGGTCTTTCCTCGCGGTCGCTCTCGGATTTCTCGCTCTCGGCGGCGCGGCCGTCGGGGCGCCGGGCCCGGCGGACCTGGTCTTCACGCGCGGCGCGGTGTACACGGTGGACGGCGCGCGGAGCTGGGCCGAGGCCGTGGCCGTCTCGGGCGGCCGCATCGTCTTCGTCGGGACGGACGCCGGCGCGAAGGCCTGGGTCGGCCCGAAGACGAAGGTCGTGGATCTGGGCGGACGGATGCTGCTTCCGGCGTTCCACGATTCGCACGTGCATCCGATCTCGGGAGGCGTCGAGGCGCTCGAGTGCGACGTGAACGGCCTGGCGACGCCGGAACAGGTCCTCGAAGCGGTCCGCCAGTACGCCGCCGCCCATCCGGAGGCGGCGTGGATCCGCGGCGGCGGCTGGGAGCTTCCGCTCTTTCCGGGCGGCAACCCGTCGAAGACGCTCCTCGACCGCGTCGTGCCCGATCGGCCGGTGTACCTGTCGGCGACCGACGGGCACTCGGTCTGGGTCAACTCGAAGGCGCTCGCGCTCGCCGGCGTGACGAAGGCGACTCCGGACCCGCCGCACGGCCGGATCGAGCGGGACCCGGCCACGGGCGAGCCCTCGGGGGCCCTGCGCGAAGACGCGGCGGATCTCGTCGGGCGGCTGCTCCCGAAGCACACCGCGAAGGAGCTCGCGGAGGGGCTGCGCAAGGCCCTGCGCATCGCCAACGGGTTCGGCCTGACCTCGCTCCAGGAGGCCAGCGCCTCGGAAGGGGAGCTCGAGGCCTACGCGGCGGCCGACGCCGCGGGCACGCTGACGGCGCGGGTGAACGCGTCCATCTGGATCGACACGGACAAGGGCCTCGGCGACGTGGCCCGCGTGACGGCGTTGAAGGGCAAGTACCGGGGCAGGCGCCTGCGCGCCGACGGGGTGAAGATCTTCGCCGACGGCGTCCTCGAGACGCGGACGGCGGCGGTGCTCGAGCCCTACATCGGGTTCGGCGACGATCGCGGGAAGGCGAATCTCACGCCGGAGACCTTCCGGGCCCTCGCCACGGCGCTCGACAGGGAAGGGTTCCAGATTCACGTGCACGCGATCGGAGACCGCGCGGTGCGCGACACGCTCGACGCCCTCGAGGCCGCCGAGAAGGCGAACGGGCGGCGCGACGCCCGCCATCACGTCGCTCACCTCGAGCTCATCGAGCCGCCGGACATTCCGCGATTTCGCCGGCTCGGCGTCGTCGCGAACTTCCAGCCCTTCTGGGCGAACGGCGACAAGTACATCACCGAGATGACCGAGCCGTTTCTCGGACCGGAGCGCTCGCGCTGGATCTACCCGATCGCGAGCGTCGCGGCGGCCGGCGGCGTCGTCGCCTTCGGCAGCGACTGGAGCGTGTCGTCCATGAACCCGCTCGACGGGATCGAGGTGGCGGTCACCCACCGCGAGCCCTCGAAGGGCCCGGGCCCGGCGTGGCTGCCCGACGAGCAGATCGCGCTGCCGGAGGCGATCGCCGGCTACACGATCGGCGGCGCCTACCTCGACTTCAGCGAGAAGGAGACCGGCTCGATCGAGGTCGGCAAGGCCGCCGACCTCATCGTCGTCGACCGCAACCTCTTCGAGATCCCGCCCTCGCAGATCCACGAGGCGAAGGTCCTGTGGACGCTGCTCGAGGGCAAAGAGGTGTATCGGGCGGAGGGGTGGAGCCCGGCTGGTCCCCTAATCGGGGCCGTTGGGGCAGGTCTTGCCCCGCCCGTTCGGGTTGGACCCCCTTGAGAGCGGGCGGCCCAAGGGCCGCCCCTACGGCGCCCGGCGCGTGTAGTCGAACACGCTCGTGTGCTCCTTGCCGTCGGCGGCGCGCGAGGTCCACCGCTGCTGGAAGTGGTCGGCGTTGACGAACGTGATCACCAGCCGCCGCATCACCTCGCTCGTCGAGCCCTTCGCGTTCGACACGTCCACGAACTGGAAGTCGAGGCTCTTCGGCTTGCCGGAGGCCACCGCCCGCATGCGCGGCTGGTTGCCGGCCGCGCAGTAGTGGGTGGCCAGGATCGAGGCGCCGTCCGGCGTGTACATCGTGACCATCGTTGCGTCGTGGTCGCCGTCGAGCGTCTCCATGAGCGCGGTTCCGTTGGAGACCATGGCATAACTCACCGAGACCGGCTTGCCGTCGGCGCTTCCCTGCCAGGAGCCGACGAGCGACTTGAGCTCGTCCCACGCCGCGCCCGGCGGGTTGTCGGCCGGCGCCGCGGCGGCGCCGAGCGCGATCGCGAACGCCAGTGCGAATCTCGAGATCGTATTCATCCCATCCTCCTTCGTGCGTCGTCAGGCGACGACTTTTTCCAGACGGTTCAGGCAGGCATTCCAACCCTGGTCGTGCTCGTCGCGCGCCGCCGTGCTGGCGAAGCGCTCGTGCGTGAGAACGAGCTCGGTCTCGTTGCCCCGGTCCCGGAACTCCACCGTCACGCGCGTGTCACCCTCGGTCTCGCCCATACCGGGATCGTGTTTCCAGGTCCAGGTGTAGACGAGGCGCTCGGGCGGGCGCACCTCCAGGTACGAGCCCCAGATCGACCACTTCTTGCCCTCGAAGCGGCCCTCGAGCCGATAGGTGCCGCCCTCGCGCAGGTCGATCTCGCAGGCGGTCATCTCCGCGTCGCCCTCGACGAACCAGCGCATCATCAGTTCGGGCTCGGTCCACGCCCGGAAGACCCTCTGCCGCGAGGCCCGGAACGTGCGCGTGATCTTGAGCTTCTCGGCCGCCGTCGTTTCCATCGCGTCTCCTCCTTCTCGTCTACGGAACTGTCCAGGAAGCGTTGCAGCGAATCGAGGCGCCCCTCCCAGAATTCCCGGTAGCGGGCGATCCAGTCGGCGGCCTCGCGCATCGGTCCGGCCAGGACACGGCAGTGGTGCACGCGCCCCTGCCTGCGGCGGGCGAGCAGCCCGGCGTTCTCCAGGACGGCCAGGTGCTTCGAGATCGCCGGCGGCGACATCGCGAACGGCCGCGCGAGCTCGCCGACGGACGACCCGGGCGCCGCGGCCAGCCGCGCGAGGATCGCCCGGCGCGTCGGGTCGGCCAGGGCGCCGAAGGTCGCGTCGAGGCCGCCGGAATGATTAACCATATGGTTAACTATATTCCCGCCACGGCGGCTGTCAAGGGGATTTCGGCAGATCGCCGGGGCGCTCTACGGGAGCAGAAACGTCTTGGTCAGGAGCCAGTGAGCGATCACTGAAGGCCGAAGGTCTTCGTGAGAAACACGCTCATCTGCCCGCGCGTGTTGGGGTCGCCCGGGCAGTAGAGCGGCGGGGAGACCTGGCAACCGCCGGTGATCCCGCGCTGGAAGAGGTCCTCGATCCAGGCCGCGGCGAAGGAGCCGGCGGGAACGTCGCCGAAGATGGTCCCGGTCGCGGGAGGCGGGACGTAGGTCGCGTCGTAGAGGGTCTTCAACAGGAACACCGCCATCTGCGCGCGGGTGACCGGAGCGCCCGGGCAGTAGTTGCCGCCGCCGCAGCCGCCGGTGACGCCGAGGGAGGCGAGCTCCTCGATCCACGGCGCGAAGGGGTCGGCCGCCGGGACGTCGAGGAAGATCGCGCCCGACGCGGGCGGCGGGACGTGGGCGGCGCCGTACTTCGACTTCAGGAGGAAGACCGCCATCTGCGCGCGGGTGTTGGGCGCCGTCGGGCAGTAGATGCCGGTGCCGCAGCCAGCCGTCACGCCGTTGCGCGCGATCGTGTTGACGAAGTCGTGGAAGATGTGTGCCGGCGGCACGTCGAGGAAATCCACCTGGATCTTCGCGACGGCCGCGGGCGAGACGCAGGCGGTGTTGGTCTCGGTCGCCTGGAGGACCATCGTCGTGCCCGGGTCTCCGGCGTCGAACGTGACGGCCGGCGAGCCCTGGCCCGAGACGATCGCGCCGCCCGAAAGCGTCCAGGCGTACGTCGAGCCCGGGTGGTCCGCCACGCTGGCCGAAAGGCCGGTGGCGCCGACGACCGCCGAACTCGCCGCCGTGATCGCGGGCATCTCGACCGGAAGACCCACCGTCACCACGGCCCCGCCCGTGCCGGTTCCCGAGCAATGCGCGTCGAGAACGGCGTTCACCGTGTAGGTCGTCGTGGCCACGGGGCTGACGGAGCGCGTCGCCGGCGAGACGCCGACGCTCTGGACCACGCCGTCCGACCAGCTCACGCTCCACGGCCCGGTCCCGGTCAGCGCCGCGCTGATCTCGGCGGCGCTGCCCTGGCAGATCGTGGCCGTGCCGGCGACGACCGCGGTCGGCTGCGGGCGAACCGTGACGGAGGTCGTGGCGGCCGAGGACTCGCACCCGGCGACAGTCACGCTTACGCCGTAGGTGCCGCCGGCGGCGAGAGTCACGTTCGGGATCGACGGATTCTGCAGGGACGACGTGAAGCCGTTCGGGCCGGTCCAGGCGTACGTCGCGCCGGCCACGCTCGAGGCGGTCAGGTGCAGCGTCCCCCCCGCGCAGACCGGGCCGTCGTTTCCCGCAGACGGAGGGGCCGGAATCGCATTGACGGTCACGGTGACGGCCGGCGCATTGGTCGAGACGCATCCGGCGGCGTCGGTGACGGTCAGCGTGTACGTGGTCGTCGCCGGCGGGCGAGGCGGCGGGCGAGCAGCTGTTGGGATTCGAGAGTCCCGTAGCCGGAAGCCACGAGCACGACGCGCCGCCGGACCCCGAAAGCGGCGCCGCGCCGCCGGCGCAGATCGCCGCCGTGCCCGACGCGACGGCGGTCGGCGTGGGGTTGACGGTGACGACGGCGCTGCCCGAGGAGGTGCCGGCGCAGTGCGTGTCGGATACGGCGGCGACCGTGTAGGTCGTCGTGACTCCCGGGCTCACGGTGCGCGTGGCCGGCGAGGCGGCGGCGGGCTGCACGAAGCCGTCGGACCAGGTCACCGTCCACGGACCCGCTCCGGTCAGCGCCGCCTGGACGGGCGTCGAGCCCCCCGCGCAGATCGCGGCCGAGCCGGACACCGTCGCGGTCGGCTTCGGGGTCACCGTGACCGTGACGGTCGGCGCGTTGGTCGAGACGCAGCCGGAAGCGTCCGTGACGGTGAGCGAGTACGTCGTCGTCGCCGACGGCGCGGCGCTCGGCGAGCAGCTGTTGGGGTTGGAGAGCCCCGTGGCGGGAGCCCAGGCGCAGGAGACGCCGCCGGATCCGGTCAGCGGCGTGGCCGCTCCCGCGCAGACGAGAGCCGTGCCCGCGGCGACCGCGGTCGGCGGCGGGTTGACGGTGACGACGGCGCTGCCCGAGGAGGTCCCGGCGCAGTGCGTGTCGGAGACGGCCGTCACCGTGTACGTCGTCGTGGCGCCGGGCGCGACCGTGCGCGTGGCGGGCGAAGCGGCGACCGGCTGGACGAGGCCGTCGGACCAGGTCACGCTCCACGGCCCGGCTCCCGTCAGCGCCGCCTGGATGGGCGTCGAGCCGCCGGCGCAGATCGCGGCCGAGCCCGAGACGGTGGCGGTCGGCCTGGGGTTCACCGTGACGGTGACGGTCGGAGCGTTCGTCGAGACACAGCCGTTCGCGTCGGTGACGCTGAGCGTGTATGTCGTCGTCGCGGCCGGCGAGGCCGAGGGCGAGCAGCTCGACGCGCTCGAGAGTCCCGCGGCCGGTACCCACGAACACGACGCGCCGCCCGATCCCGAGAGAGGCGTCGCGCCGCCGGCGCAGATCGACGCCGTGCCGCCGGCGACCGCGGTCGGCTTCGGGTTGACCGTCACGATCGCGCTGCCGGACGCCGTGCCCGCGCAGTTGGCGTCCGAGACGGCGGTCACCGTGTAGGTCGTCGTCGCGGCCGGGCTGACCGAGCGCGTCGCGGGAGAGACGGCGACTCCGGTTTGCGTGACTCCGTCCGACCAGGTGACGCTCCACGGCGCGGTTCCCGTCAGCGCCGCGGAGACTGTCGTGCCGCTTCCCGCGCAGACCTGCGCGGTGCCGGACACGGTCGCCGTGGGCAACGCGCGGACGACGGCCGTCGTCGTGGCCGCGGGGGAAACGCAGCTGGCGACCGTGACGGTGACGCTGTACGTGCCGGCGGCGGCGAGCGTCGCGCCAGGGATCGCGGGGTTCTGCAGCGACGAGGCGAACCCGTTCGGGCCCGTCCAGCTGTAGGTCGCTCCCGCGACCGTCCCCGCCGTCAACTGAAGCGTGCCGCCGGCGCAGACGGGCCCGCCGTTTCCGGCCGAGGGCGCCCCCGGGATCGCATTGACCGTTGTCGAGGCGCTCGACGCGTTGTTGCCGGACGAGGGATCGTTCGTCGCCGCGGAGACCGACGCGCCGTTGACGGCGGTCCCGGCCGCGGAGGGTGCGTTGACGGCGATGGTGATCGCCGGCGCCGCTCCGACGGCGAGCGTGGCGCGCGTGCACGTCACCGTCGCGGTGCCGCTGCAGCTCCAGCCGGGGCCCGTCGCGGAGACGAGAGACGCGCCCGTTGGCAGCGTGTCCGAAACGGCCACCGACGCAGCCGTCGAAGGCCCGCCGTTGGCGACGTTCAGCGTGTACGTGATGGGCTTGCCGGCGCAGATCTCCGCAGGCCCGCCGGACTGCGCGATCGAGAGGTCCGCGCGCGCGAAGACGGTCGACGTCGTCGAGGCGCCGTTGTTGGCAGAAGCCGGATCGTTCGTCGCCGACGAGACGCCGGCCGTGTTGACGATGGATCCCGCTTCGGCGGGCGTCGTGACCGAGATCGAGATCGGAGAAGCCGCGGTCACGCCGAGCGAGGGCAGCGTGCACGTGACCGGGCCCGTGCCCGAACAGGTCCAACCCGCGCCGCTCGCCGACACGAACGTCGTCCCGGCGGGAAGCGTGTCGGTCACGGACACGGAGCTCGCCTGCGACGGGCCGGCGTTCGAGACGTTCAGCGTGTAGGTCAGCGTCGTTCCCGCGCCGACCGGCTCGGGCGAGGGCGTCGCGGCGATCGCAAGATCGGCGTGTGTCGCGTACGTCGCGGTGTAGCTCGACGATCCGGCCGGGGCCGTGACGTTATGGTTCTGCGCGCCGCCGTCGGACCAGGAAGAGAACTCCCACACGTTGGGGAAGGATCCCTGCGGCGAGGTGGCCTGCACCGAGTTGACCGATCCGACGATGACCGTCTGCGTGAACGGGGTCGCCTGCGGGGCCGACGTGCCGACCGTGAGCAGGAGCCCGGAGGGGCTCGACAGGAAGTTCAGGGTCGCCGTCTGCGGCTGGATGCTGACGCTCGCAGTGCCGGTCAGCAGCTGCGAGTCGGTGGCGGTGAGCTGGATCTCGAGGTACGACGGGTATTCGTGGTCCGGCGCCGGAAAGGATCCGCCGGCGACGCCGGAGAACGTCTGGTAGACGTGCGTGTGGCAGTTCGAGGGGCAGTGATGAACGATGACCTGCCAGGAGAGCGCGCTCGGGGGCAGCGTCCCCTCCTGCGGATCCGTGGCGTGGCCGGTGAAGGCGATCGTGTCGCCGACCTTCCACGTCAGCGACGAGGAAGGCGTGTCGATGAAGGCCGTGGGCGCCGCGGCGCCGGCCGTGACGGTGATTGGCGCGCTGACGGCGGAGGCGCCGCGCTGGTCGGTCACCTGGAGGCGCGCCGTGAAGGTGCCGGGGGAGGCGTAGATCCAAGACGGCTTCTGAGCGGTGGAGTCGTCGAACTGTCCGTCGCCGTCGAGGTCCCACGCGTAGGTCAGAGTGTCTCCCGCCTGCGCCGGCACCGATCCCGAGCCGTCGAAGTTGACCGTCAGCGGCACGGTGCCCGACAACGGCGCGGCCGTCGCCACGGCGGCCAGGCCGTACACGACGCGCATGATTCGCCCACCGTCGAAGTCCACGTAGTAGAGGTTGCCGTCGGGCCCGATCCGCAGGTCCACCGGTCCGGCGGCGTTCGAGGCGAAGGCGGCCGTCGCCGCCGGATTCGGGTTGCCGCCGCCGTCGGGGAACATCACCCACATGCACTTGCGCGAGTAGTCGGAGAAGAAGAGCGCGTTGGGATAGCCGGACGGATAGTTGCTCCCGCCCTGGTAGAAGGCCATTCCGGCCACCGACGAGCTGCCCGTCGGGCAGCCGTCGCCCGCGACGACCGAGGCGCCGTGGTTGTAGGTGAGAAACGGCGGAACCGTCTGGGCGAAGGTCGGACAGATCGTCAGCCCCGTGTACTGCGCGCCGTTGCCCTCCCAGCAGGGCCAGCCGAAGTTGCGGACGGCGGAGATGTCCGTGATCTTGTCGAGCTCCTCCCAGGTGTTCCAGCCCACGTCGGCGATCCAGACGTCGTTGGTGCCGGGGCGCACGATCATCCGGAACGGGTTGCGCAGGCCGTAGCCGATGATGCGCTGCTCGTTGAGGTCGCCGGAGCCTCCGAGCGGATTGCCCGGCGCGGCCAGTCCGGTGGCCGGATCCAGGCGCAGGATCGAGCCGTTCAGGAGGCGCGGCTCCCCGGCCGTGCGGCGCGGGCTCTGGCTGCGCAGCGCTCCGCCTTCGGCCGTCGGCTTGGTCTGCGGCGTGCCGACGGGGAAGGGTGGATCGCCGCAGGGATTGGCGGGCGTCGGCGGCGGCGTGCCGGACGTACCGCCGTACTGGCCCCAGTCGCTGTTGTTGAAGCTCGCGCCGTCGCCGCCGCTGACGTAGAGGTATCCGTCGGCGCCGAAGTCGAGCGCGCCGCTCGAGTGGCTCGGGAACTGCTGGCACCAGTCGTTGATCAGCGGCGTCTCGCTCGCGGTCCAGTCCGGACCGGTGGCGGTCAGAATCGACAGGCGAGAGCTGATCACGCAGCCGTCGGTCGTCGCCCCGGGCGGCGACGGGCAGCCGTCCGAGGTGGCGCCGGGCGTGCCCCATCGCGGCGGCGTCCCGCCGATGGCGGCGTCGTACGCGTAGAGGACGTAGATGCGGTTGTTGATCGAGAAGTTCGGATCGACTGCCATTCCGAGCAGACCGCGGTCCCAGAAGTTGTGGACCTCGGTGCGCAGGTCGGCCACCACCGTGAACGAGTTCGTCGTCAGGTTCGGGAAGATCTTGATGAGGCCGCTCTTCTCGGCGACCAGGACGCGGCCGTCGGGCAGGAAGCGCACGACGGTGGGATTGGTGAGGCCGCTGAAGACGACCTGTTCCGAAAAGCCGGCCTGCTTGAAACTCGTGGCGCGCGCCGCGCGCGGGGCGGGCAGCAGGAGGAGCGCGGCCATGGCCGCGGCCCGCGCGATGCTCTTCGGAATGGAAAAATGCAACGCCACGCTCGAGCCTCCCCTGGCGAAGCCCCGGCCCGGAACCTTTGTGAAACGAGTGCCAAAGTATTGCCGCGGCCTGCCCCTCGGGTCAACAGAAACCTGTCCCCGAGGACAGGTAGAGCGGCTGGCGAGCCGGCGGAAGAAACGGGCTACTGCAGCGAAAACGTCCTGGTGAGGAACACGGCCATCTGTCCGCGGGTGTTGGGGTTACCCGGGCAGTAGAGGAGGGGGGAGGCCTGGCAGCCGCCGGTCACGTCGCGGCCATAGAGGTCCTCGATCCAGGCCGCGGCAAAGGCGTTGGCCGGAACGTCGCCGAAGATCGTGCCCGTCGGCGGCGGCGGGGCGTACGAGGAGCCGAGCAGCGTCTTGAGCAGGAAGACGGCCATCTGCGCCCGCGTGACGGGATCGCCGGGGCAGTAGTTGCCGTTGCCGCACCCGGTCGTGACGCCGAGCCCGGCGAGCTCCTCGATCCAGGCGGCGAACGGGTCCGACGCCGGCACGTCCGGGAAAACCGTTCCGGAGGCCGGCGGCGGGACGTGGCCCGCGCCGAGCTTCGACTTCAGGAGGAAAACGGCCATCTGCGCGCGCGTGTTGGGCGCGCCCGGGCAATAGTCGCCGCCGCCGCAGCCGGCGGTGACGCCGTTGCGGGCGATCGTGTCCACGAAATCGTGGAAGAGGTGCGACGGAGGCACGTCGAGGAAATCGACCTGGACCGGCGCGGCGGCCTCGGGAGATTCGCAGGACGCGTTCGACTCGACGACCCCGAGGATCATCGTCGTGCCGGGGCCTCCCGCGTCGAAGGTGATGGCCGCGGTGCCCTGGCCCGACGCGATCGCGCCTCCCGAGAGCGTCCAGGCGTAGGTCGACCCGGCGTGGTCCGCCACGCTCGCCGCGAGCCCGGTCGCGCCGACTGTCGCCGATCCCGGCGCCGAGATCGAAGGCATCGTCGGCGCGGCGTTCACGGTTGCCGAGGCGAGCGCCGTGTTGTTGGCGCCGTTGCCGTCCGTCGTCGTCGAGCCGACGCTCGCGGCGTTCTGCGCCGTTCCCGCGGGCGCCGTCACGACGATCGCCAGCGGCGGCGCGGAAGCGACGTCGAGCGTCGGCAGCGAGCAGAGGACGGGCGCCGTGCCCGCGCACGACCACCCCGTCCCCCCGGCCGAGACGAGGGTCGCCCCGGCGGGCAGCGTGTCCACGACGTTGACGAAAACCGCCCGGGAGAGACCCGCGTTGGCGAC
Source organism: uncultured Acidobacteriota bacterium (assembly GCA_963710945.1). Taxonomy (GTDB): domain Bacteria; phylum Acidobacteriota; class Thermoanaerobaculia; order UBA5066; family Gp7-AA6; genus DAHUXD01. The sequence continues at coordinate 462,455 of CAVQCH010000003.1, read as the reverse complement.
GTCGATCGTGTACGTGATCGGAGAGCCCGCGCAGGCGTCGGGCGGCGAAGCGGTCATCCCGATCGAGAGGTCGGCCGTGCTCGAGTAGGTGGCGGTGAAGGTTGTGGTCCCCGGCGGCGCAACGATCGTGTGGCTGGGCGCGCCCCCGTCGGACCAGTTCACGAACTGCCAGATCACCGGGTACGCGCCCTGCGTCGGCGAGGCGACGAGTGAGTTCTGCGAGCCGACGATGACCGTGTCGGTGAAGGGCGTGGTCGCGGTCATCGTCCCGACCGAGAGCTGCAGTCCGGAGGGAGTCGACTGGAGATTGAGGGCGACCGTCTGGGGGCTGAGGTTGACGCTCGCCGTTCCGGTCAGGCCGTCCGAGTCGGTGGCGGTGAGCTGGATCTCGAGATACGCCGGGTACTCGTGGTCCGGCGCGGGGAACGATCCGCCGGCCACGCCGTCGAAGGTCTGGTACAGGTGCGTGTGGCAGTTCGAGGGGCAGTGGTGGATGATGATCTTCCACGAGAGCGCGCTCGCCGGCAGCGTGCCGTCCTGCGCGTCGGTGGCCTGTCCCGTGAACGCGATGACGTCGCCGACCTTCCACGTCAGCGTCGGCAGGGGCGTCAGGATCGTCGCCGTGGGCGCGCCCGCGTCGGCGAAGATCGTGATCGGCGCCGAGACGTCGCTGCCGCCGCGCTGGTCCGTCACCTTGAGCCTGGCCGAGAAGGTGCCTCCCGACTGGTAGATGAAGGAGGGCTGGGGGTCGGTCGAGTCGTTGAACTGCCCGTCGCCGTCGAGGTCCCACGCGTAGGAGAGGGTGTCTCCCGGTAGCGCGGGCTGCGAGCCCGTGCCGTCGAACTGGACGGTCAGCGGCACGCCGCCGCTCGTGGGCAGGGCCGTCGCGACGGCGTGCAGGCCGTAGAGGATCCGGAGGATCCGCCCGCCGTCGAAGTCCACGTAGTAGAGGTTGCCGTCCGGCCCGAGCTGGACGTCCACGGGACCCTGCGCGCTCGAGGCGAACGGGGCGGTCGTCGCGGGATCCGGGTCTCCGCCCGCGCCCGGAAACATGACCCACATGCAGGTTCGCGAGTAGTCCGAGAAGACGAGGGCGCCGTCGTAGGTCGCGGGATAGTTGCTGCCCCCCGTGTAGAAGGCGAGGCCCGCGATCGAGGAGCTGCCGACCGGGCAGCCGTCGTTGGCGACGGGGTGCGCGCCGTGGTTGTACGTCAGCAGCGGAGGCGTCACGGTCGGCGGATTCTGCGCGTAGAGAGCCTCGCAGATGTTGAGATTGTCTCCGTCGTACGCGCCCTGGTGTCCGGTGCCCTCGTAGCACGGCCAGCCGAAGTTCTTCGCGATCGTCGCGATCGGGGATGCGGTCGATCTCCTCCCAGTCGTTCCAGCCGACGTCCGATATCCACACGCTCGTTCGATGCCCGGCTTGATCGTGAACCGGAAGGGGTTGCGGAGGCCGTAGCCGACGATCCGTTGCGCGTTGACGTCGGAGCTCGAGAAGAACGGGTTGCCCGGCACGCCGGCGCCGGTCGTGGGGTCGACGCGCAGGAGGGAGCCATTGAGGACGCGGGGCTCGGCCGGCGCGCGCTGCGATGCTCTGACTGCGCAGCGCCCCACCCTCGGCGGTCGGGGGCGTCATCGCTCCGCCGACGCCCGCCGGCGGATCGCCGCACGGATTCCTCGGAACCGGCGGCGGATTGGGCGGAATCGAGGACGTGCCGCCGAACTGGCCGTAGTCGTCGTTGTCGAAGCTCGCGCCGTCGCCGGCGCTCACGTAGAGGTAGCCGTCCGCGCCGAAGTTCAACGCACCGAGGGAATGGCTGGGGAACTGCTGGCACCAGTCGTTGATGAGCACCTGCTCGCTTCCGGTCCAGTTGGACCGTCGGCCGTCAGCCGGGAGAGCCGCCCCGACAGCACGCAGCCGTCGGTCGTCGCGCCGGGAGGCGTCGGACAGCCGTCGGAGGTAGCGCCGGGCGTGCCCCATCGCGGCGGGATGCCGCCGATCGGCGCGTCGAACGTGTAGAGGACGTAGACGTAGTGGTTTGCCGCGAAGTTGGGGTCGACGGCGAGGCCGAGCAGGCCCCGGTCCCAGAAGTTGTGGACGTTCGTGCGCAGGTCGGCGACGACCGTGTACGTGTTGGTCGCGATGTCGGGGAAAACCTTGATGAGGCCGCTCTTCTCGGCCACGACGACGCGGCCGTCCGGAAGGAACCGCACGGTCGTCGGGTTCGTCAGGCCGCTGAAGACGACGGACTCGGAGAATCCCGGCTGCTTGTAGCTGGTCGCGGCCGTCGCGGCGGCCGAGAGAAGGACGAGGACGACACCGAGCCCGGCGCATCGGCGTCGGGACACGGCCCTCTCCCGCGACGGGCGGACCTGTTGGGTTTTCATGCGACGAAGGGCGAAGTATCTCGCCGGGCGCGCGAAACGGTCAACGCCGTCCACCGAGAGGCATAGACGCCTCGCCCGACAGGTAGGGAACGCCGTGCGAAGCACGGCGGTAACTAGAATGCCGATAGATCGCCGAACCTCGTCTACGGCAGCGAAAACGTCTTGACGAGAAACACCGCCATCTGCCCGCGGGTGTTGGGGTTGCCAGGGCAGTAGAGCGGCGGAGAAGCCTGGCAGCCGCCGGTCACGCCCTCGGCGTAGAGCTGCTCGATCCAGGGGGCGAAGGAGTCGCCGGCGGGGACGTCGCCGAAGACGCCGGACGCCGCCGGGGGAACGTAGCCCGAGCCGTGCTCGGCCTTCAGCAGGAAAGCCGCCATCTGGCGGCGCGTCACGGCGTCGCCGGGGCAGTACTTGCCGCCGCCGCAGCCGCCCGTGATCCCGCGGTTCGACAGGTCCTCGATCCACGCCGCGGCGAAGGCGCTCACCGGCACGTCTCCGAAGATGGTGCCGGTCGCGGGTGGCGGGGCGTAGTGCTCGCCGAGTTTCGCCTTCAGGAGGAACACGGCCATCTGCGCGCGCGTGACGGGCGCGTCCGGGCAGAAACCCGCTCCGCCGCACCCGGCGGAGACGCCGTCGTCTTCCGCCTTCATGACGAAGTCGTAGAAGGGATGCGACAGGGGAACGTCGTCGAAGTCGGCGAGCGTCGCCGCGAGCGTCGCCGAGCGCGCCGGAAGCGGGAGCGTGAAGCCGCCGCCCGCGGGAAGCACGGTTCCCGCCGAGGCGAGGGAGCTGCCTGCGTCGAAGCGCCAGAGGCGCGCGCGCCAGTGGAGCGCCTGCGGAAGGGACACGGCCGCGTCGCGCGCGGCGGTGGCCTTGTTGAAGAGCAGAAAGAAGAGCCGCGTGCCGTTGCCGGCCACGGCGTAGGCGCCGAGCTCGTCCACGTTGCCGCTCACCGCCTGGACGCTGTCGCCGGCAACCGCCGCGCCCTGCCCGTCGTAGTCGAGATAGAGCCGGAAGGCGTCCTCCACGCGGCTGCCGGCCGCGGGCGCGACCCACCGGGCGGCGAGGTCCACGCCCTCGCGGCCGAAGATCGCCAGGGCCTCGGCCTGCGCCAGGGCGGAGCTGATGCCGGTGTCGCCGCCCCAGTTGTACTCGGTGATCGCGAGCTTCGTGCCGGGATAGTTGTCCGCGATCCATCCCTTCATGCGCGGGATGAGGTTCACGGCCGCGCCGCAGCACGCGCCGATCCAGGACTCGTCGACATAGGCGGGGTCGTAGAGGCTCTTGAGCGAGCGCAACCGCAGCGCCGCCGCGCCCTCGTCGTCGGTGAGCGCGACGCCATTGGCCTGCGGGTAGTAGTGGATGTCGAGGTAGTCCAGGAGCCGCACGCCGTTCGCGTTCTCCCAGGCGTGCGCCTGCTGGAGGTACCACTCGAGGTAGTGGACGCCGCCGTGCGCCGCGAGATCCGGCCCGCCGTCGCCGCAGCCGTCGAGGGCCGACCAGAAGTACGCGCACCAGCCCCAGGGAACCGGCCCCATGACGAGCGCGCTCGGGTCCTGCGTCTTGATCGCCGCGGCGTAGTCCACCGTGCGCGTCCAGATCTCGTCGTAGGACAGCGGCGCCGGGTGCACGTCGCGGTGCGTCGAGTTCCAGAGGTCGGGTTCGTTGTCGAGGGCGAAGAAGCGCACGCCCCCGGCGCCCGCGGTCCCGACGCGCCCCGCGACGTGCTGCATCCAGCCGGTCACGAAGTCCGGTCCGATCTCGCGCGAGGTGTCGTGGGGGTCGTTGCCCGTGATCGGCGTGCCGTCCATGTGGTTGCCGTTGCCGGCGTCGGGCTCGCACCACGGCGGATATCCGCGTGAGCGTGCACTCGGTCTGCTGCTGCGCGCCGTACTTCGAGACCGAGAAGCCCCAGTGGCGGACCCGGTCCTTCGGCGTCCAGCCGATCAGCGGGACGGTCAGGATCGGCTCTCCGCCGGCGGCGAGCGTTTCGTCGACGAAGATGTCCGCCGTCGAGCCGTCGGGCAGCGTGCCCGGATCCGGCTGGGACTCGATGTTGTAGAAGAACCAGTCGCTCGCATGGTTTGCGATGTCGTCCTGCCAGGAGTAACGCGTCGTGCCGTTGCCGCCCCAGCGCCGGGCGGGCCAGTGCATCGCCGCCGCCTGCGCCGCGTCCCCGAAGCTCACCCCGTAGATGAGCGGGCTGATGGCGTGGCGGCCGGCTCCCGGATCGACGGCGACCGCGATGGGCGCCGCGGGGGCGCCGAGCGCGAAGGCGAGAAGGAAGGGGGCGAGCTCGGTCAGCATCGGGATTTCCACCCAACGCTAGCCGAGCCGCCCCTTCCCGCCGGTGACGGCGCTCACAGGGGCCGCTTGCCCCTCTACGGACAGGTGCCGAAGGCTCCCGTGTCCTGTATCGGGACGAAGGGCGTCCCGATCGGGTTCGTGTACGTGCGCGTCACGTGGGCCTGGAGGTCCGTGACCTCGATCATCACCCCCAGGTTCGTCAGGCCCGCGGCGAAAAACCAGTACGAGGGAAGGGGCAGCGCGCAGCCGTTCAGGACTTTCGCGACGAGCTCGACGTTGGTGTCGTCGAAGAACCAGAAGTAACCGGTGTCGGCGGTCATGGGAACGGCCGTCGCCTGGATGGTGGGGCCGAGCGGCGTCAGCTGGAATGCGGCGGTGACCGAGAACCGGGCGTCGTTCAGGCAGAGCGTGTGGGCGTCGGGGACGCAGAGCGGCGCCGCGGTGCCGGGCGAGTACTCGGAGATCGACTGGGCCAGGACGGCGGCGGGAAGGACGAGCGGGATCAGGGCGAGAAGAAACCGATGCGTGCGGGTGTCTACACGGTTCTTCCCCTCGCGGGCGTCTGGATGCATGGAGTCCTCCTTGAAAGGGTCATGACCGGATCATAACCCCCGCTGGAGGTCTCCATCCCGATTGCCGCGGCCTTCGACGGCTCGGTGTCTGGTCGAATCGGGCCAGCGGGCCGCGAGCGAATCACTGCAGTCCGAAGGTCTTCGTGAGGAGCCGACACCCAGAGGCAGACCCCCGGCAGTAGGCAACGTCGAGCCAACGCTGGCGAGAGCCAGCGTTGACCTCGGCAACCCGAAGGTCTTCGTGAGGAGCCGACACCCAGAGGCAGACCCCCGGCAGTCGGCAACGTCGAGCCAACGCTGGCGAGAGCCAGCGTTGACCTCGGCAGCCGAAGGTCTTCGTGAGGAGCCGACACCCAGAGGCAGACCCCCGGCAGTAGGCAACGTCGAGCCAACGCTGGCGAGAGCCAGCGTTGACCTCGGCGTTTACTCGAATCTGGCCAGCGGGCCGGGAACGATCACTGCAGTCCGAAGGTCTTCGTGAGGAACACCGCCATCTGCCCGCGCGTGTTCGGGTTCGTCGGGCAATACAGAAGCGGCATCGCCTGGCAGCCTCCCGTCACGCCATCGGCGTAGAGCTTTTCGATCCAGTCCGGAAAGCCGACGCCCGGCGTGCAGGGAACGTCATCGAAGACTCCCGTGCATGCGGGCGGCACGAAAGCGGCCGTGTACTTCATCTTCAGGAGGAAGACTGCCATCTGCTGGCGGTTGACCGTGGCGCCGGGGCAATAGAGCGGCGGGTTCGCCTGGCAGCCCGTGGTGACCTGGAGGCCGGCGAGCTCCTCGATCCAGGGGTCGTAAATCCCGCCCGTGCAGGGAACGTCGTCGAAGACCGTTCCGGTGCACGCCGGCGGCGTGTGATCCGATCCGAGCGCGGACTTGAGGAGAAAGACGGCCATTTGCGCGCGCGTGACCGGGTCGCCGGGACAGTAGTTGCCGCTGCCGCAGCCGGCGGTGACGCCGTTGCGCGCGACCGTGTTCACGAAGTCGTGGAAGCCGTTGGCGGGCGGGACGTCGAGAAAGTCGACCGAGACCGCCGCGCTGCCTTGCGCCGATTCGCAGGCGCCCAGAGAATCCACGACGCCGAAGAGCATCGTCGTCCCCGGGTCCCCGGAGTCGAACGCGATTGCGGCCGTGCCCTGTCCGCCGGTGATCGCGCCGCTGCCGGTCAGCGACCACGTCGCGGTGTGGCCGGCCCCGGAGGACGCGCTCGCGGCGAAGCCGCTCGCCTGCGGCGGCACCGAGACGGGCGCCGTGATCGTCGGGGTCGGGAAGGGGCACGTCGTCACGGTGGTCTGCACCTGCGACGTGTCGTTGCCCGGATTGGAATCCAGTCCCGACGACGTGACGTCGGCGTTGCTCGTCAGCGTGCCGACGGCGCCGGGCGTGGCGACGATGGCCACGGTGGCCGAGGCGCCGCTGGCGATCGTCCCGAGATTGCAGCTCGCGCCGAAGGTCAGGACGGTGCAGGAGCCCTGGCTCGGCGTGGCCGAGTTGACGGCGGCGGTCACGGTGAGGCCCTCGGAGACCACCACGCCGGTGGACGGGCCGACGCCGAGGTTGGTGACGGTCAGCGTGTACGTGACCGGGACACCCACGAGCGCCGGGTCCGGCGAGTCCGATTGCGTAATCGCCAGGTCCGCGTTGAACGCCGAAAGGGCGTCCACCCGGCCCCAGCCATACGTGTTGTTGGGGATCTGGTCGCCGGGGACGCCGCCGCAAGTCTCGCTCGTCGTGCGCGGGATCGCCGATCCCGTCAGGATGGGCTCGATCGCATCCGGATCGCCGATGAGCGAGGCGTTGGCGGAAAGCACGAGCGCGACGACGCCGACGACGTGCGGGCCGGCCATGCTGGTGCCGCTCAGGACTTCGTAGCCTCCGCCCGGAACGCATGAACGCACGCCGACGCCCGGCGCCGAGATGTCGGGCTTCAGGCGATTGCTGCCGTCCACGGTGACGGGGCCGCGGCTCGAGAAGCCCGCGATGTTGTCCGAGCTGTCGGTCGCGCCGACGGAAAAGGAGGCGTCGTAGATCGCCGGCGGATCCTGCACGGTCGAGCACCCGTTGCCGGCGTTGCCGGCGGAGACGACGACCTCGATGCCCGCCGCGCGCGTATTTTCGACCACGGTCTGGAGAATCGTGACGTCCGTGCAGCCTTCGTCCGGCGGGCAGCCCCAGGAGTTGTTGATGACGTGGGGGGCCTTGGAGGGATCCGGATTCTGGCCCGCCAGGTTCGTGGGCGCGATGAACCACTGGAAGCACTCGCTGTAGCTCTCCGGCGTGCCGACGCCGACGTTCATGTTGCGGCAGCCGATCCAGCGCGCCGAGGGCGCCACGCCGATCTGGTTCGATCCGCCGTCGTCCCCGACCATCGTGCCCATCGTGTGCGTTCCGTGGCCGAAGTCGTCGCACGGCGCCTGGGCGTCCGCTCCGCAGGATCCGCCGCCCGAGTGGATGGAGTCGTGCCAGTTGTAGTTGTGGTCCGCGACCGAGCCGTTCCACCCGCGGTACTGGGTCTTGATCGCCACGTGTGTCCAGTCGTAGCCGGTGTCGCCCCCCGCAACGACGATGCCCTGGCCCGTGAAGCCGAGCGCCCAGACGCCCGGCGCGCGCACCTTCGCGACGCCCCACTCGACGGCGTCGGGGGCGCCCGGCGCTTGCGCATCCGGTCTCGAGGCGACGGGCCCGCGAAGCCGGACCGCCGGATTGGCGTAGACGTGGAAGACGTCGTCGCGGGCGGCGAGCTCCTCGGCGAGCCGGAGGTCGCCGCGCACCCAGACCATGTTCGCGATCCAGTAGGCCCGATGCTCGATCCCGCGCGACTCCAGCAACGCGAGCAGCGGTCCCTGGGCGCGGGCGGCCGTCGCGGCCAGCGCGTCGAGCACGAAGGCGCTCTTCTCCGACTTCGTCGGGAGAACGCGCGCGCCCCGCAGGTCGGCTTGCTCGCGCAGCATGACCAGGAACTCCGTCTGGCCCCGCGCGCCGGTCTCGGCCACCCAGGGATCGATCTTGCGTTGGGGGTCCTCGGCGAAGACCGCCCCGGCGGCGAGAACGCCGAGAATCGCGAAACGGCAAACGAGCGCTGTACGAGACCGCATGGTTCCTCTCCTTGTCCGACGAGTCGGGCGATTATGCCCGATTCGCCGAGCGGGAGAAGACCGAAAAAACGAGACGCGGGGCCGCCGGAGCGGCCCCGCGAGAGCTTGCTTACTGCAGCCCGAACGCTTTCGTAATGAGCCGACACCCAGAGGCAGACCCGCGGCAGTAGGCAACGTCGAGCCAACGCTGGCGTGAGCCAGCGTTGACCTCGGCGTTTACTCGAATCGGGCCAGCGGGCCGGGAACGATCACTGCAGCCCGAACGCCTTCGTGATGAACACCGCCATCTGCTGGCGGTTGTTGCCGTTTCCGGGGCAGTATTTCAATACGGGCATCGTCTGGCAGCCGCCGGTGATGCCGCGGGCGTAGAGGTCCTCGATCCAATCCGCGGCGAAGGCGCTGGCGGGGACGTCGGTGAAGACGGTGCCGGTGGCGGTCGGGGGGACGTATCCCGAGCCGAGGCTCGCCTTGAGCAGGAAGACGGCCATCTGGTCGCGGCGCACCGTGTTGCCGGGGCAGTACATGAGCGGGCTGGTGTTGCAGCCGCCGGTGATCTGCTCGCTATAGAGCTGCTCGGCCCAGTCCGCGCTTACGCCCGGGCACGTGAGGTCCGAGAAGAGACCCGCGCAGGAAGGCGGCGCGTAGCTCGATCCATGCTTGGCCTTCAGGAGGAACACCGCCATCTGTGCACGCGTGACCGGGGAGGTGCCGCAGTAGTTGCCGCCGCCGCATCCGGCCGTGACGCCGTTGCGCGCGACGGTGTTGACGTAGTCGTGGAAGGTGTTCGAGGGCGGGATGTCGAGGAAATCCACCTGGATGTTCTTCGTCGCCATCGGCGAGGCGCAGCCCTGGTTGGTCTCGACCACGGTGCACACCATCGTCGTTCCCGGGGAAGCCGCGTCGAAGACGATCTGGCGCGTGGTCTGTCCTGCGGTGATCACGCCGCCCGACAGCGTCCAGTTCCACGTGGCGCCGGCGTGGTTGGGCACGCTCGCGGAGGCGCCCGAGGCGCCGACCGGGACGGAGAGGGGAGCCGAGATCACCGGGAGCGCGGGCACCGGGTTGACCGTGACCGTGACCGAGGCGGCGTTCGACGAGGGACAGCCGTTGGCGGCCATGACGGTGAGCGTGTAGACCGTGGTGATCGAGGGCGTGGCCATCGGCGCGCAGCTCGAGGCGTCGGAGAGGCCGGTGGCGGGCGCCCACGAGCAGGAGATGCCTCCGGATCCCGTCAGCGGCGTCGCGGTGCCGGCGCACACGGTCGCCGTGCCGGAGGCGGAGGCGGTCGGCCGCGCGTTGACGGTCAGGCTCGCGGCGGCCGACGTCAGGGACTGCCCGAACCCGTCCGTGACGACGACGTCGTAGCTGCCCGTGTCGCCCGCGACCGTCGCGCTGATCGTCAGCGTGTCCGTCGTGACGCCCGAGATCGTGCCGCCGTCGGAGAGGTTCACGCCGCCCTTGCGCCACTGGTACGTCAGCGTCGGCTGGCCCGTCGCGGTGACGCTGAACGTGACGGGTCCCCCGGCGCAGACCGACTGGCTGGCGGGCGCGGTGACCGTGATGGGGATGCGCTCGTAGGCGCCCATGTCCACGATGCCCGGCGGGACGTTGCCGACGCCGGTGTCCTGGACGTCGGGGTCGTCGAAGAAGCGCGGAAGGCCGCGCACGTCGAGCGTGGTGCCGCCCGGGACGAGTGTGTTGTTCCCGGCGTCCACGGCGGGCGAGGCGGCGCCGAGGCGCAGGTCGCCCGGCGCGGCGAGAAAGACCGGGTCGGCCGCGATGTTGCCGGATCCCGCGAAGGGAGAGCCGCCCTGGACGTCGCAGTAGTTGATCGACGCCGACGACGAGCCGTCGAAGAAGAGCTCCGGAACGGCGTCGCCCCAGAAAAGCGAGTTGGAGATCGTGTTGCCGTTGCTGACCAGAAACGCCGCGCCGTACCCGTTGTTGGCGCTGAAGGTGCAGTCCTGGATCTTGTTGTTGTCGCCGGTGATCTGGACGCCGTTCGGGCTGTTCTGCGCGATCACGCAGTTGATGAGCGTGGTGTTGCCGGCGGTCTGGATGCCGCCGCCGCCCGTCGACGAGCCCCCGGAGATCGAATTCGAGCGGACGATGCAGCCCTCCATGTCCACCGCGCCCGCGCCGGTCGAGAGACCCGCGCCGCCCGCGCCGAAGGCGACGGTGTTCCCGGTGAGGGTGCAGTAGAGAAGCTGAGGAGATCCGCTCTCGACCCGCACGGCGCCCCCGCGGAACGCGGCGTAATTCGTGGTGAACGTCACGCCGACCATCTTGGGGCTGCCGCCGTTGACCCACAGAGCGCCGCCGCGGTCCTGGTTGCTCGCCGGGTTGCCGTCGGCCTGGCCCGCCGCGACCGTGAAGCCGTCGAGGACCCCGGTCAGCGTGACCCCCACGTCCGCGGTGACGACGTGGTAGCTGTTGTCGTTCGAGACCGACGGCGTTCCGATGTCGCCCGAGAGAATCGTGACGTTGACAATCGGATCGCGGTCCGAGCGCTGCGTCTCGGTGCCGTTGAAGCCGCCGTAGATGCCGACGTTGTTCTTCATCGCGAAGCTGATGGTCCGGTCGGCGGTGGCGGTCGGCTTGTAGGTGCCCGCGGCGACCCAGAGCTCGTCGCCCGATCCGGCGGCGGCCAGCGCCGTCTGCAGGTTGGTGTACGCGGTGGCCCAGCAGCCGCTGCCGGAGGGCACTTGTTTGACGCAAAGGACGGTGGCGGAAACAGCGGCTGTCGAGGCCGCGCACAGGAGGATCAAAGCGGTCAGAGACCGCGCGGCGAAGCGCATCGGGTTACATCCTTTCCTTGTCGGAAACACCCCCTATTGTCGCGCCGAAGGCCGCCAAAGTCAGCCGGCCATTCGGGCAGGTGGCCGGGCACCGTCCGTCGGCGAAGGGCCGGTGATACCTTGATCGCGGGGGATTCGAAGGTGACGGAAACCACCCGGCTGCGCTTCTGGACGCTCACGAAGATCCCTCTTCTCTTCTTCCTGCGTCCCCGCGTCGTCGAAGCCGGAGAGAGCCGCACGATCGTCCGCATTCCGCTGTCGCGACGCTCGCGCAATCACCTCGGATCCATGTATTTCGGAGCTCTCTGCGCGGGGGCGGACCTGGCCGGAGCGCTGACGGCCATGCGCCGGATCGACGCCAGCGGGCGCCGCATTTCTCTCATCTTCAAGGACGTCCAGGCGCGCTTTTTCAAGCGCGCGGAGGCCGACGTGGATTTCTGCTGCGAAGACGGCGCCGCGATCGGCGATCTGGTGCGCCGCGCGGTCGAGAGCGGCGAGCGCGAAGAGCTTCCGGTGCGCATCGTGGCGACCGTTCCCGAGAAACTCGGATCCGAGCCGGTCGCCGAGTTCGTCTTGACGCTCTCGATCAAGAGACGGGACTGAAGCGGCGGGAGGGCCTGTCCAAAGGGACAGGGTGAGTCGTTACCTTTGGTAACAGATTCTGAGTCGGACGGGCTCGCCTTGCCATCGAAGGCTTGTGATTTCAGTCACTTATGGAATGGCCCCCGAATTGCGTTATTTCCTCGTCGGGAAAGGTGGGACCGATGCCCATGGCAGACAGCTGGAACGAGAAAGACGCCTCGGAGGTCGCGGTGGACCTCTCCACGCTGAAGGGCGAGCCGTCCGCCGCCGACACGCTCTACACCGTGAGCATCCGGGGCACGTTCGACGACCACTGGGTCGAGGGATTCCGGCTCGCGCAGGGAGAGTCGGCCGTCTACCGGCGGTTCGAGTTCCAGCGCGCCACGGGCGCCGTCCGGTTTACCTGCCGCACGGTGGATGGCACCGGTCTCGTCTTCGAGATGCTCGAGCGCCTGGAGGCCCTCGTCGCGCGCGCCGGCCAGCTCGCGACGATCTGGCGCTCGCAGGGCCCGCGGATCAGTCTTTCGCCGGCCCGGCTTCCCGCGCGATGAGGCGGAAGCCCTTCGCGGCGGCTTCCTTCTCGAGCGCCGCGAGCATCTCGCGTCCCGCGGCCGCGTCGCCAAACCGCCTCTCGGCCTGACCGAGGGCGAGGCGCGCCTCGAGCGCGGCCGCGACCATGCCGCGCTGCGCCGCGCGGTCGATCGCTGATCCCAGAATCGTTCGCGCCCCGCTCATGTCGCCGCGCGCCGCGCGCACGCGGGCCGCGGTGATCTCGTATTCGCGGCGCACGGCGTCGTTCTGTCCCCGGGCGACGAGCGCCCGGGCGCGCTCGGCGGCTTTCGCGGCATCGTCGCTGCGGCCCTGCGCGAGAAGAGCCCGGGACAGCAGCGCGAGGCCCGTCGCTTCGTCGTCGGGCAGCGACTGTTTCGACAGCTCCGCGATCGCCGGGCGCGCGGCGGCTTCGGCCTCGGGAGCCTTTCCCTCCGCCAGCGCCACGCGGGCGAGACCCAGCCGGCTCGCCTCGGCGCCCCCCTTCTCGCCGAGGGCGAGGCGAATCTCGAGAGCCTGCGCGTGGGCGGCGCGGGCGTCGGCGAGACGGTCCTCGGCGAGCGCGATCGTCGCGAGGCCCGTGAGCACGTACGTGGACTCGTGCCGGTCGCCGGAGTCGCGGCAGATCTGCGCTCCTTCCTCCAGCATCGCCCGCGCCTGCGCGAGCTCGCCGGCGTCGATGAGCGTTCCGGCGAGCCCGACGAGCGGGTAGACGGATTTGCTCGCCTGCTTCGAGTCCCGGAAGATCGTGAGCGCCTCCTCGAAATGCGCGCGGGCCCCGGCAAGATCTCCCTGTCCGGCCTCCATCTCGGCGACGTTGTTCAGGCAGATGGCCAGGCCTCCCGCGTCGCCGGTCTCCCGGTAGAGGGGAAGAGCCTGCTCGAAGAACGCGCGAGCGGCCCGGAAGTTGCCCTGGACGACGTCGTTGGTCCCCATGTTGTTGAGCGTCTGCGCCGCCCCCGCCTTGTCGTCGATCTCCCGGTAGATCGCGAGCGATTGTTCGGACAGGCGGCGCGCGGCGGCGAAGTCGCCCTGGTCTCCCACGACATTGGCGATGTTGTCGAGAGCGCCGGCCTCGCCCCGCCGGTTACCGAGGCCGCGGTAGATCGCGAGCACCTCCTCGTAGGCCTTCTTCGCGCCGGGCAGATCGCCGAGGTCGTAGAGGCTGTTGCCCATGTCGTTCGCGGCGGCGGCCACGCCGGCGCGGTCTCCGGCGGCTTCGAAGATGCGTCGGGACTCGCCGGACTTCGCCATGGCCGACCTGGCGTCGCCGAGGTTGCGCCGGGCGCTCGCCTGCAGGAGGAGAGCGCTCGCCACGAGCAGGCGCGCGCCCTGCTTCTCGCCGAGCTCGGCGGCGCGGAGGGCGGCCTTCTCGGCGCGGGGAAAGTCCGAGAGCGCCCGCGCCGTCTCGGCCTCGGCGAGATCGATCCGCGCGTCGGCGGCGGGGAAAGACGTTCGCAGCGACGCGATCGTCGCGAGCGCGTCCTTCGGCCGTCCGGCCCGCGTCTCGGCGCGCACGAGCTGGAGGCCGTAGTCGAGGTCGTCCGGGAAGAACGTGAAGACCGAGCGGTAGATGTCGATGGCGCGATCCCACTGGTTGGCCATGGCGCGGTAGCGGCCCTCGACCGAGAGGCGGGTCTCGCGCGAGAGATCGCCGGAGAGGTCGAACGCGGCTTTCGCCTCGGCGACCGCCTTCGCGTCGTACCCGAGTCCCGACCAGGCCGCGGCCAGCGCCGAGTGGGCCAGAGCGTGGCGCGGGTCGGCGGCGACGGCCTTCTCGAGAAGCTGCCGGGCCGCGTCGTCCTCGAAGACGCGCAGCTTCGCCAGGCCCTCGGCGTACAGGCGGGCGGCCTCGGGATTCGCGGGCAGCGACGCCCGCACCGCCACGGCCTCGGTCGCGGAGACGGCGCCGAGCCCGAGCTTTTCGCGCAGGGCCGCCCCGGCGCGGGTCACGACGGCGTCGAGATCCGCTTCCGTTCCCTTCTCCGAGACGACGGCGACCGTTTCGCCGGCCGCGGCGTCCTGCAGGCGCAGGTCGAGGCGCAGCGCTCCGCCCGAGTCCGGCGCCGGTCGCGAGGTACGAGCCGAGGAGCACGAGGTCGGCGCCGAGGTTCGCGCGGACGCGCGTCAGCGAGTCGCGGCCGAGCGTGTCGGTTTCGGGAAGAGCGAGGTCCACGCGCATCCGCGCGACGTCTTCGCTCGGAATCGCGCGCAGTCTCTCGCCGGCGGCGAGCTCGGTCGTGAGCATCTCGGCCAGCGCCGTCGAGACCCATTGCTGGTCGGGCCGGCCGGCGAGATTCTTGAAGCCGAGAACCGCGATCGCGCGCCGGGACGGGCGCGCCGCGGACCCCGCCGCCGCGGGACCTCGCGCCGCGAACGCGCAGCCGCGTGGCGAGAAAGCCGAGCGCGGCGGCGACCACGACGCCGGCGGCGACGGCGGCCAGGATGCGGCGCCGGCGCCGGCGTTCGCCCGGTCCGGGGGCGATCTCCTCGCCGTGGAGGGCGCGGACGAGGTCGGCCGTCGTCGCGTAGCGGTCGCCCGGGTTGCGCTCGAGGCAGCGCAGGATCGCGCGGTCCCAGACGGGCGGCAGGTCGGGCGCGCCGGAGCGCGGCGAGGGCGCGGCCTCCTTGAGCTTCTTCAGGGCGACCGAGAGGGGCGTGTCCCCCTGGAAGGGCGGCTCGCCCGTGACCATCTCGTACATCACGATGCCGAGCGCGTAGACGTCGGCGGCGGGCGTGAGGTCCTTGCCCTCGATCTGCTCGGGCGCCATGTAGTCGGGCGTGCCGAGCACCGCCTCCGTCTCGGTGAGCGGGGCGGCGGACTGCCTCCCCGGCCGGCTGCTGCGCGCGAGGCCGAAGTCGGTGACGACGACGCGGATGCCGCCCGGCCGCCGCTCGTCGGGAACGAGCATGACGTTGCCGCTCTTGAAGTCGCGGTGGATGACGCCGGCCTCGTGCGCCGCGCCGAGCGCGCCCGCCATCTGCTCGACGAGCGGAAGCGCCTCGGCGGGAACGATGCGGCCCGAGCGGTGCAGGCGCTCCGCCAGGGTTTCGCCGGGCAGCAGCTCCATCGTCAGGAACGTCACGTTCTCGTGGTGGAACACGTCGAAGATGCGGCAGACGTTGGGATGCGTGACGCTGCGCGACAGGTGCACCTCCCGCAGGAAGCGCTCCATCGACCGCTGGTCGTTGGCGACGTCGGAGCGGATCGTCTTCAACGCCACGCGCTCGCCGAGGACCCGATCCTCCGCCTCGTACACCTCGCCCATGCCGCCGCGCGCGATGAAGCGGACGATGCGGAAGCGCTGGGCGAGCAACGTCTCGGGCGCGAAGACGGGGGGCCTGGGCGCGAACACGCGGGGCGCGGACGCGGGGGTGACGACCGTGTCCTCGCGGTCGTGGCCGACCGGGCTCGTCCCGTCGTGGTCGCGATCGCCGGGAGTCGTCACTGTGTCCATGCTATCGAACCGGCGGCGGCCCCGGGCGCGGTAAACTCCGGCCGCGATGACGCGCGCGAAGCGGCCGGCCTGGCTCTCCTCGACGGCCCTGATCTTCTACTCGCTCGTCCTCGGCGTCCTGTGCGGGTTCCTGTTTCCGGCCGAGACGCACCCCGCTGCCTACGAGACGTTCCGCTTCATGTCGAAGGCGTTCATCAGCCTCATCAAGATGCTGATCGTCCCGCTCATCTTCTCGACGATCGTCGTCGGGATCGGCAAGACCGGCGACGTCAAGGCGGTCGGTCGCATGGGCGTCAAGGCGCTCATCTACTTCGAGCTCGCCACGACGGCGGCGCTGGCCCTCGGGCTCACGATCGCGCACGTCGTGCGGCCGGGCTCGGGACTGACGCTGCCGCCCTCCGGCGAAGCGCTCGCCAAGCCGAAGACCCTGGTCGAGACGCTGCTGCACCTTTTTCCGTCGAACGTCGTGGACGCCATGGCGAAGCAGGACGTCCTCCAGGTCGTCATTTTCGCGACGCTCGTCGGCATCGCCGCCGCGCACATCCAGCACCGGGCCGCGCCGTTTCTGGGCATCATGGACTCGATCGTCGCCGTCATGTTCCAGCTCACGGATTACGTGATGGCGCTGACCCCGCTCGGCGTCTTCGGGGCCATGGCGGGCTCGGTCTCGCACCACGGCCTGGCCGTCCTCGGCTCGTACGCGAAGCTCGTGGCCTCTCTCTACGGCGCGCTCGTGCTCTTCGTGCTCCTGGTGCTGGTGCCGGCGCTCCTGATCGCGCGGGCGCGGGTCGGCGTCTTCTTCCGGAAGATCCGCGAGCCGTTCCTGCTCGCTTTCTCGACGGCCTCCTCGGAGGCGGCGCTGCCGCGGGCGCTCGAGAAGATGGTCGAGTTCGGCGTGCCCGAGTCGGTCGCGGGTTTCGTCATCCCGGCCGGCTACTCGTTCAACCTGGACGGCTCGACCCTCTACATCTCGCTCGCGGCGCTCACGATCGCTCAGGCCGCGCACGTGGACCTGCCGCTGTCGACCGAGCTTTTGATGATGCTGACCTTCCTCATGACGTCCAAGGGCGTGGCGGGAGTGCCGCGCGCCTCGCTCGTCATCATCGCGGCCGGCTGCGCGTCCTTCGGCCTGCCCGGCGAGGCCGGCGTCGCGATGATCCTGGCCGTGGACGAGCTCATGGACATGGCCCGCACGTCCGTCAACGTGATGGGCAACTGCGTCGCGTCCGTCGTCGTCGCGCGCTGGGAAGGGGTTCTTGGCGACCCGCTGACGATTCGCGACGAGAACTCGCCCGGCGCCGAGCTCGCGAAGAAGGCGCTTCCTTAGTCGAGTGGCCTAGACGTCCAGGGCCGCGAGGGCTTCGTTGACGGCGGCGAGATCGAAGGAGTCGAGGCCCCGGTCCGCGTCGGCCGTGCGGGCGTAGCCATCGGGCCCGCCGCACCCCGCCGGCGGGCAGGGGTTCTCGCCGGCCAGGCAGATCGGGATCTGGTTGGCGGGGTTCCCCTCCGAGACGCCCTCGATTCGGACCATGTGCGCCCAGAAGTCGCCGAGCTGGTACTCGTAGGAGAAAGCCTTCGCTCCGCGCGAGAGCAGGTGCTGCAGCATCGTCCAGCGCGAGTCCTTGACCGTCGCGGCGTCGCCGGAAGGCATGCCGAAGAGCTCGTCCCCGACGCGGAAGAGATGCGAGGGCGACGGGTTCCAGCCCATCACCGTCTGGAGGACGGCGTGGAGGCGGCGCAGGGTGAGGTTCGCCGGAACCTGGAAACGCCTCCAGACGGGAGGCACCACCTCGAGCAGCGTCACCTTGACGCGGACGACCGGAGCGACCGGGACCGCATACTCCCGGCCGTGCGACTCGTCCTGGGAACGAGGCCGGCGGCGGGGAGGTGGTGGCACGAGCATGATTTTAAAGGGTTCGGGCGTACTCGCTCTGGTCCTGCTTCCACACGACGACGCCGCAGAAGCGGTCGCCCTCGGGACAGACGGGGCGCACGCCCGCGTGGTGCCGCAGGGTGCACGGCGGCAGCAGCCACGGGCCGATGCGGGGGTTGACCTCGCGGATCTGGAGGGTTTCGTCGAGCGAAGCGCGCCAGATCTCCTCCTGCGCGTTGTAGCAGAGGCGCATCGCGAACTTGTGGTGGAGGTTCAGCAGGTCCGCCGACTCGGTGAAGCGGATCGCGACGGCGTTCGGCAGCAGGTAGGCCGCGAACTCGTCGGCGACGCCGCGCGCGCGGAGCTGGCCGATCGCCTCCCAGGTCTCCTCCATCGTGCGGCGGTAGATGGCGTCGGCCTCCGGCACCTCGGCCACGAGCATCGGGACGACGTAGTCCGGCTCCTCCGAGAGGTAGGCGGGCAGCGCCGGACGCGACGCGGGCGTCATGCGGTGCCGCTGGTCCTGGCTGTCGGCCGTGTGCGAGAGCTTCTTGCGGAACGTGTACGCCGGATGGAAGAGCGCGCGGGAAAGCTTGCCGTGGGTCGTCAGCGTCAGCGTCTCGCCGAGCGAGCGGTTGCGAGACGGGTCGAGGACCATGCGGATCGCCTCGTCGTCCGAGAGAGCGGCGCGCGGCGCCCCGAGGATCTCGCGCACGGCGGAGGCCAGGATCTCCTCGTTGTTCGCCTTCCAGTCCACGAGCTTCGAGACGCGGCCGCCGAGCTCGCGGTCGAACTCCTCGCGGAACGCGCGGCCGGCGGCGCGCACCCGGGGCAGGGACCGGAACGCCGCGTATTCGGGCGTCTCCTCGAGCGGCAGCGGGTCCTGGAGCACGGACGCGTAGAGCGGGTCGTGCCGCAGCACCTCGGCCACCATCTGGCCCACGACCTCGCGCTGTTCGGCCGGGGCGTCCATGGACTCGCACAGGCGCCAGTAACGAAAGAGCGTGATGCCGGAGACCGTGTGGTACAGGTAAGAGAACGTCGCGACCGGCAACGCGTAGCGCGCGATCTCCTGGGCCCGCTTCTTGATCGCGCCGGCAAACCGCGTGCGCCCGTCCCCGCGCGTGCGCCCCGGGAAAAGCCGGAAGTAGCGCTCGCCGGCAAGCGGCGTCAGCAGCTCGGTGAGCCTTCCGTACGCCTCCTGCTGGCGGCGCGCCGCCTTCTCGTAGATGTCGCGCTCCGCCGGGCCCATCGCGGGGACGGCGTAATTGCCGCGGCTGACCTCCACGTAGCGCTGCGAGACCTGCTCCGAGTTGTAGAAGGGGTGCGAGTGGAGGAAGGTCCAGAGGAACTGGCGCGAGACGTTTTCGAGGGCGAACTGGAAGTGGGCGTGCTGGAAGGTCGTGTGGTGGCCCGCCTCGTAGATGGACTTCGCGATCGCGTCGCGCCGCTCGGGCCGCGCGGAGGCCTGGTCCTCGGTGATGATCCCCTTGGCCGAGTAGCAGGTCCGCGCCGTGGCGACCACGTTTTCGTAGGGCCGGTCGAAGGCGTGGACGAGGCGGACCTTCGGGGGCGGCGACGAGAAGCCGAAGGCCGCGAATTGGGGACGGGGAAGACTCGACATCGAGTCTCCCATTGTAGACGGGTGTAGGATCCCCCAGGTTCGCTCTTCAGCGGAGGGCGCGCCGGCGCGGCTTCGTGACCGGCGACACCGCGCGAGCCTCGTCGTGGGCGTCGCGCGTGACCGAATCGCAGACGATCGCACAGATCCTTTCGAGGGTGGGATCGGCGATGGAGTAGACGGTCTTGAGGCCGTGCCGGCGACGTCCCACGAGGCCCCCCGCATGGAGCACGCCGAGGTGCTTGCTCACGTTGGCCTGCGTCCCGCCCACGGAGGCGAGGATTTCCCCGACGGACGCGGGAGAGCGGAACAGCCGCTCGAGAATCCTGAGGCGCATGGGCTCGCCCAGGGCGCGGAAACGCTCGGCGACGAGCTCGCGGGCGCGCTCGGAGAGGGGCGACGGAGGCGGCACCGGGAGAGAGTAGCCGAAATCGCACGCGCCCGGGGGGCGCCGACGGGACGCGAACATCACTCTTGACTATATAGCTATATAGTCATATAGTCAAGTTGTGATGCTGCTCGCGCTGATTCTCGCCGCCGTCGCGTCCTCGGAGCCCCTGTCCCTCCGAGAAGCAGCCGCGCTCGCCGCCTCCGGCGCTCCGGCCGTCGAGCGGGCGAGGGCGGAAAGCGAGGGCGCGCGGGCGAAACAGGAGTCCGCCCGCTCGCTGCTCTGGCCCGCCGTCTTCGCCAACGCCGGCTTCCTCTCCTCGAACAACCCCGTGACGGCCTTTTCGCTGGCCCTCGAGCAGAAGCGGTTCTCGGCCGAAGAGTTCTTCGCGTCCGATCCGAACCAGCCCCCGTTCGCCGAGGACTGGAGCGGCTCGCTCTCGGCGGCGTGGACGGTGGACCTGTTCGGCGCCGCCCGGGCGGGAGCGCGGGCGGCCGGGGACGCAGCGGGAGCGGCCGACCTCGCCGCGGGGCGCGCCCGGGACGCCGTCGTGTTTCAGGCCGTTGCCGCCTTCGCCGAGGCGCGGCGGGCCGAAGAGGCGCTCGAAGTCCTGCGGCAAAGGGAGACCGATGCCGCCCGGGATGCCGAGATTGCCGCCGCTCTGGCCGAGGAAGGCCTGACGACGGCCGCGGACCCCGCGCGCGCGCAGGCGGCGCTCGCCGAGGTGCGTGCGGAGATGGCGGGGCAGGGCGCCGCTCTCGAGGGTTCGCGCGCGGCGCTCGGCGTCCTGATCGGAACCGAGGCGGCGGCCCGGCCGCTCGCCGCCCTGCCCCCGCTTCCGGCGGCCCCGGCCGGAGCCCCTGCGGAACGGGCCGACGTGGCGGCGGCGGCGCTCTTCGCCTCCGCCGCGGAGGAATCGGCGCGCGCGGCGGCCGCTTCGCGCTGGCCGACGCTCGTCGTATCGGGCCTCTACGAGGTCCACGCGCCGACCCTCGGCGGCCGCTACGGAACCTCCGCCACGGCCTTCGCGGGCGTTCGCGTTCCTCTCTTCGTCTCCGGCGGGATCGACGCGCGGATCGCCGAGGCCGGGGCCGCCGCGCGATCGGCTGCCGCCGCCGCGCGGGAAACGCGCCGCAAGGTCGAGAGCGAGGTCGCGCGGGCCCGTGCGGAGCTCGCGGCGGCGGCCGCCCGGCAGAGGGCCTTCCAGGAGGCGGAGGCCGCGGCCCGCCAGGCCCGCGAGATCCAGGAGGCGCGCTATGCCGAAGGTGTGGCGAGGCTGTCCGACCTGCTCGAGGCGCGCGCCGCGGAGCTGCGCGCGCGGATGGGGGCCGCGGCGGCGGCCGCCGACGGCGCCGTCGCCAACGCAAGCTTGCGGCTCGCCCTCGGCCTGCCGCCGGAGGGAGACGAGGGATGAAACCGATCCTGGGAATCCTGGCGGTATCGTTCCTCGCCGCCGCCGGCTGCTCGAAGGATGCGCCGAAACCGGCCGCATCGCCCACGCGGTCGCTGACGACGGCCGCGGTCGAGTCGAAGCAAGCGGCGGCCTCGATCCCGGTGGACGGCGCCGTCGTGGGACGCACGGAGGCGACGCTCGCGAGCCGCCTTTCCGCGGCCGTTGTCGAGGTGCGCGCCGTGCCCGGCCGGACGGTTCGGGCGGGAGAGGTCCTCGTCCGGCTCGAGCAACGCGAGGCCGACGGCGCGGTCGAGGGAGCCGGGGCGGCGGTCGCCGCGGCCGATTCCTCGCTTGCGCTCGCCCGCAAGAATCTCTCGCGCTACGAGAGGCTCGAGGGCCGGGGCGCCGCCGCCGCGCTCGAGCTCGACCGCGCCCGCCAGGACGAAGCGTCGGCGTCGGCTGCGGCGGCGGCGGCGCGCGCCTCGCTGAGGCGGGCGCAGACGGACCGCGCGCAGGCGGTCATCGTGGCGCCGTTCGACGCCGTGATCGTCGAGAAGCTGGTGTCGCCCGGCGACCTCGCTTCCCCGGGGCGCCCCCTGGTGCGGTTGGCCTCGACGGTCGGCCGGCGCGTCGAGGCGGCGCCGGGGGAGCAGGAAGCGGCGCGCCTCTCGGTGGGAGACGAGGTGGCCGTCGAGATCGACGGAAAGACCTTTGCCGGGCGCGTCGCGGAAATCGGCGGCGCCGTGGATACGGGAACGCGGCGCCGCACGATCCGCGTGGATCTCCCGCCGGAGGCGCAGCCTCCGGTGGGCACGTTTGCGCGCCTGATTCTGTCGGGTCCGGCGCAATCGCGCCTGCTCGTTCCGGAGCGCGCCGTCGTGGCTCGAGGCGGCCTCGAGCTCGCCTGGGTGGCGGGGCCGGGTGGCGCCGTCTCGCTGCGCTACGTGCGCACGGGCGCGCGCGCGGAGGGACGGGTGGAGATTCGATCCGGCCTCGAAGCGGGGGAGCGGGTGGTTCTCGATCCCCCGGCCGATCTCGAAGCGGGAACGCGGGTCGGGGGATGACGGCCGATTCGACGGGGCGGGCCGGGCCCGAGCCTCCGCGCCTCGGGGTGGCGGGCCGCCTCGCGGCTGCGTTCATGGATTCGAAGCTGACGCCGCTCCTCGTCCTCTTCGCGCTCTCCCTGGGTGCTCTCGCGGTGATCGTCACGCCCCGCGAGGAGGAGCCCCAGATCAAGGTCCCGATGCTCGACGTTTTCGCTTCGCTGCCCGGACGCGGCGCCGTCGAGGTCGAGCGGCAGGTCGTCGCGCCGCTGGAGAAGACCCTGTGGTCCATCCCCGGCGTCGAGTACGTCTATTCCACCTCCTCGCCCGGAAGCGCCCTGGTCGTCGTGCGCTTCCGCGTGGGCGAGGATCCCGATCGCGCGCTCGTTCGCGCGCGCGCCAAGCTCGACGCGCTCGCGGGGGAGTGGCCGAGGGACCTCGCGCCGCCGTTGCTCAAGGCGCGCTCGATCGACGACGTGCCGATCTGGGCGCTCGCGTTCTGGAGCCCGGCGGGCGACCCGGCGACGCTGCGCCAGATCGCGGCCGAGGTCGAGAACGAGATCAAGACGATCCCGGAGGTCTCGGACACCGCGCTGATCGGCGGCCTCAGGCGAGAATTTCGGGTGGAGCTCGACCCCGTGCGGCTCTCCGCGCGCGGGCTTTCCCTCGGCGCCGTCCTCGGCGCGCTCGGCGCCGCGAACCGCCGGACGACCGCCGGGGCCGTCGTCGCGGGCGATCGCGAAATTGCGGTCGAGGCGGGCGGCTTCGTGCGAAGCGCCGACGAGCTCGGGAACGTCGTCGTCGCCGGGAGCGGAGGCCGGCCGGTCCATCTCTCCGACGTGGCCCGCGTCGTGGACGGGCCCGAGGAGCCCTCGAACTACGTCACGCACGGCGAGGCCGGGGCCGCCGCGCAGTATCCCGCGGTCACCCTGGCCGTCAGCAAGCGACGCGGAGCCAACGCCATCGCCGTCGTGCGCGCGATCGACCGAAAGGTCGCCGCACTTCGACCCCGCATCCTCGCCGCCGGAATCCGCACGAGCGTGACGCGCGACTACGGCGAGACCGCCTCGGAGAAGTCGAACGAGCTGCTGAAGCACATGGGAATCGCCACACTCTCGGTGGCCCTCCTGATGGCGCTCGCCCTCGGCCGTCGCGAGGCCGGCGTGGTGCTGCTGGCCGTTCCGGTGACGCTCGCGCTGACGCTCTTCGTCTTCTACGTCCTCGGCTACACGCTCAACCGGATCACGCTCTTCGCCCTCATCTTCTCGATCGGCATCCTGGTGGACGACGCGATCGTCGTCGTCGAGAACATCGTGCGCCACCTGAGACTGCCGTCCTCGCGCGGGCGGGCGCTCGCCCGCGTAGCGATCGAGGCGACGGACGAAGTGGGCAACCCCACGATCCTGGCGACGTTCGCCGTCATCGCCGCGATCGTGCCCATGGGCTTCGTGGGAGGGCTCATGGGGCCCTACATGCGTCCCATTCCCGTCGGGGCCTCCGCGGCCATGCTCTTCTCCCTCCTGATCGCCTTCGCCGTCTCGCCGTGGGCGACGCGGCGCCTCTTCCGCGGCGTCGCCGCGGAAAGGCTCGGGCACGACGCATCCCGGCGCGGCCGGCTGGCGGTCCTCTACCGGAAGGCGATGACGCCCCTCGTCAGCGAGGGCGGCGGTCGCTCGCGCGCCGTCTTCTTCGCGGTCATCGGCGTCCTGCTCGCGGGCGCCGTCGCGCTCGTGCCGCTCGGCGTCGTGATCGTGAAGATGCTGCCCTTCGACAACAAGAACGAATTCCAGGTCGTCGTCGACTTCCCCGAGGGCACGACGCTCGAGACGACGCACCGGGCCCTCTCGGAAATGGCGGCGGCGCTCTCGAAGGTGCCCGAGGTCGCCGGGACCGAGGTCTACGCGGGGACGGCCGCGCCCTACAACTTCAACGGGCTCGTGCGCCATTATTTCCTGAGGGCGGCGCCTCACCAGGGCGACGTGCAGGTCACGCTCGCCCCCCGCGCCGAGCGGCGCCGGTCGTCGCACGCGATCGCGCGCGAAGCGCGGCCGCTGGTCGCCGCGATCGCCGAGCGCTTCGCCGCGCGCGCCAAGATCGCCGAGGTGCCCCCGGGCCCGCCGGTTCTCGAGACCCTCGTGGCCGAAATCTACGGACCCGACGACGCGGGGCGCCGCGAGGTGGCGCGTCAGGTGCGCGACGTCTTTCTGCGGACCGAAGGCGTCGTCGACGTGGACTGGTACGTCGAAGCCCCGCGCGACAAGGCGGTCTTCCGCCTCGATCGCGAAAAGGCCGGCCTTTCCGGGATCCGCGAAGCCGACGCGGCCGCGGCGCTGCGTCTGGCTCTCGGCCGGGACGCGGTGGGAGAGATCCAGCTGCCGGACGTGCGGGAGCGGATCCCGCTCGTCGTGACGCTTTCTTCGGAGCGGCGGCACGACCTCGTCGCGCTTTCGGCTCTCCCGGTGGCGGCGGCGGACGGCCGGCTCGTGCCGCTGTCCGAGATCGGCCGCTTCGAGCGGGAGCCGGAAGAGACGTCGATCTACCACAAGAACTTGAAGCCGGTCGTCTACGTCGTCGCCGACGTGGGCGGGCGCAAGGAGGCGCCCGTGTACGCGATCGGGGCCCTCGAGAAGGGCATCGCGAAGATCCGCGTGCCCGGCGGCTACCGCATCGCGACGCGCACGGCGACGGCGCCCTTCGACACCGCGCGCTACGGCCTGAAGTGGGACGGCGAGTGGCACGTGACGTACGAGGTTTTTCGGGACCTCGGCCTCGCGTTCGCCGCCGTTCTCGTTCTCATCTACGTCCTGGTGGTCGGGTGGTTCCGGAGCTTCACCGTACCCCTCGTCATCATGGCGCCCATTCCGCTGACGCTCGTCGGCATCCTTCCGGCGCACGGTCTCTTCGGCGTCTTCTTCACGGCGACGTCGATGATCGGCTTCATCGCCGGGGCCGGGATCATCGTGCGCAACTCCATCATCCTGGTGGACTTCATCGAGCTGCGCCGGCGGGAGGGCATGGCGCTCTCGGAAGCCGTGCTCGACGCCGGAGAGGTGCGTTTCCGGCCGATGCTGCTGACGGCGGCGGCGGTGGTCGTGGGCTCGTCCGTGATGCTGCTCGATCCCATCTTCCAGGGCCTCGCCGTCTCGATGATGGCGGGCGAGGTCGCGGCGACCCTGCTGTCGCGGGCGGCCGTTCCGGTCCTCTACTACCTGCTCAAGCGCTCGGAGGAGAAGAAGGCGGCCGCCGGCGCGCCCTCGACCGAGCCGGAAAGGAATCTCGCATGACGATCAACGAATGGTTGAGGGGGATCGCGGGGACCTTCGTCCTGCTCTCGCTCGCTCTGGGCTGGTTCGTCCACCCGGGCTTCTTCCTCTTCACGGCCTTCGTCGGCGCAAACCTCCTGCAGTCCGATGTTCACGAAAAGCTGCCCGATGATGTGGCTCTTGAGGCGGCTCGGCGTGCGGGACGACGCCCGGGTCTGAAAGTCCGCCCCCGGGGGGCCTCCGCCCGCGGCTTGCAGAGCCGCGGGGCCCGGTACATAGTTCCGCCCATGCAGCTGCCGATCTACATGGACTACAACGCCACGACGCCGGTGGACCCGCGCGTTTTCGAGGCGATGGCGCCTTACTTCACGAAGACCTTCGGCAACCCGGCCTCGCGCAGCCACGTCTTCGGCTGGGAAGCCGAGGCGGCCGTGGACGCGGCCCGGGACCAGGTCGCCCAGGCCATGCGCTGCTCGGCCCGGGAGATCGTCTTCACGAGCGGCGCGACGGAGTCGGACAACCTGGCCATCCTCGGCGTGGCGCGGCTGTTCGGCGAGAAGCGCGGCCACATCGTGACGTCGCCCGCCGAGCACAGCGCGGTGCTCGATCCCTGCCGGCAGCTCGAGCGCGAGGGCTTCTCGGTGACGTACCTCGCGCCCGAGAAGGGGACGGGCGAGATATCGCCGCAGCGCGTGCGTGAGGCCATCACGGACGAGACCGTGCTCGTCTCGCTCATGCTCGCCAACAACGAGATCGGCACGATCCTGCGCGTGGTGGACGTCGGCGCGATCTGCCGCGAGAGGAACGTCGTCTTCCACACCGACGCCGTGCAGGGCTTCGGCAAGATCCCGTTCGACGTCGAGGCCATGAACGTGGATCTCGCGTCCATCTCCGCCCACAAGATCTACGGGCCCAAGGGCGTCGGCGCGCTCTACGTCCGCGCGCGGCAGCCGCACGTGCGCCTGGCGCCGATCGTCTACGGCGGCGGGCACGAGCGCGGCATGCGCTCCGGGACGCTCAACGTCCCCGGCATCGTCGGTCTCGGCAAGGCGGCGGAGCTCGCCGTGGCCGAGATGGCCGAGGAAGGCCGCCGGCTTCGCCTCCTCCGGCGGCGCCTCCACGACGGCCTCGTGTCGCGCCTGGAGGACGTCGTGTTGAACGGCGCGCCGCTGCCGGCAATCGCGGACGACGGCTCGCTCGCGTCCGGCGCCGAGGAGCGGCGGCTGCCCGGCAACCTGAACGTCTCGTTCGCGGGTGTCGAGGGAGAGGCCCTGCTCGTCAGCATGAAGGACGTCGCGGTGTCCTCGGGCTCGGCCTGCACGTCCGCGTCGCTCGCGCCCTCGCACGTGCTCACGGCGATCGGCGTCTCGCCCGAGCTCGCGCACGCCTCGATCCGCTTCGGCCTGGGACGGTGGACCACCGCCGAGGAGGTCGACTACGCCGTCGAGACGGCGGTCGGCGCGGTCGGGCGTCTGCGCGAAAAATCCCCGCTTTCCCGGGCGCGATAGGCGCCGCGCGGTCCGCATGACGCTTGCGAGCGCGACGCTGGCCGGACTGGCGGCGATGCCGGACCGCCTCGAGGCCGCGTTCGGGCTGGTGCCGGCAGGGCGGGGCGGCTGGACGCCGCCGTCGTGGGAGGGCATCCCCGGCGAGCGCTTCTCGCCCGTCGGACAGGTCTGCCACGTCCGGGACATCGAGGTCCTCGGGTACCACGTGCGAATCGGCAGGATGCTTGCCGAGGACGATCCCTCGCTCGAATCGCTCGACAGCTACGCGCTCGCCGCCCGCCGGAACTACGACGCTGCCGACCCGCGCGGGGCCCTGGCCGGGTTTCGCGCCGCGCGCGCGAGCACGCTGGAGCTGCTTCGAAACGTGGCCCCGGAGCATTGGAACCGGCGGGGCACGTTTGCCGGGTACGGGCCCCTGACGCTGCGGTCGCTGGTCCACTACCTGGCCAGCCACGACAACCAGCACCTGGCGTGCATGGACTGGCTCCTCGGGCAGCTCCACGCCCCGGAATTCGTCCGATAGACTCCGCTCCGCAGGGACGGGGCCGGAACGCCCGCCCCGGCGACGTCGGCTTCAATCGCTTGCTCACGGATCTCGCCCGCGGCCTTCCTTCGTACGCGGACCTGCTCGACCGGGTCCGCCGGGGAGAAGACCGCCTGGTCGTCTCGGGAGGCGTCGGCGCCCTGCCCGCCATCCTGCTCTCGGCGCTGTCGCGGGACCTCGGACGTCCGCTCGCCGTCGTCGTGTCCAACGAGAAGGAGGCCGAGCGCGTCGTCGAGGACCTCGGCGCCGCCGGGCTCGAGCAGGTCCACCACGCCCCGGCGCCCACGCTGACTCCCTATCAGCGGATCCCGCCGTCCCTGAAAGCCCGCGCCGACGCGTTCTCGCTGCTGACCGCGCTGCGCGGCGGCGCCTCCTCTCCCGGGGCCGCCGTGCTGCCGGCGCGCTCGCTCTTCGTGCGCCTGCCGGACCCCGGTCGGTTCGAGGAGCTCGTCATCCATCTCGTCCGCGGCGCCGAGATCTCGCTCTCGCGGCTGGTCGAGCGGCTGACGCGCCTCGGGTACCACCGCGGCGACCTCGTGATCGAGACGGGCGACCTCGCCGTGCGCGGGGGGCTCTTCGACGTCTTCCCGCCAGACCGCGACTTCGCCGTGCGCGTCGAGCTCGAGGGCGACACGATCGCGTCACTGCGCCTCTTCGACCCCGACACGCAGCGCTCGACGACGAAGCTCGACGAGGTATGGCTTCCGCCCTTCGCGGCGTCCGAGGAATCCGAGGAGGCGCGGCGGTTCCTGACCGAGCGCATCGGCCGCCCCCCCTCGGAGGCCGAGCGGATCGTCTTTGCGCCGGCCGCCGTGCCGATGACGGCGGGCTGGCTCGATCACGCCCGGGACGCCCTCGTCGTCATCGTGGAGCCGGCGGCCGTCGAGGACGAAATCGCCGGCTTCGAGGAGCGCCTGGCCGCGGACCGCGATCCCGACCGCGACGCCTTCACGCCGGAGGAGCTCATGCACCCGGCGGCGCGGATTCGCGAGCGCCTCGCCGCGGTGCGGCTGCGGTTCGACCGCCTCGGCCTCGAGGAGGCGGGCGCCACCGCCCTGCGGTTGCCCGCCGAGGCCATCGCGGGGCACGCGGGCCGGGCCGCCGAAGCGGCCGCCGACCTCATGCGGGCGCTCGAGTCCGGGGAGGAGGTCGTGGTCGCGGCGCGGCCGACGGGAGGAGTCGAGAAGCTGCGCCGGCTGGCGCTCGAGTACGGCTTCCACGTCTCCTCCGAGCGCCACGCCGGCGTCGTCGTCGCGGTGCCCGCCGAGATCTCGGCCGGCTTCCGGCTGCGCGAGCCACGCCTGGCGGTCTACTCGGAGGAGGAGATCTTCGGCGACGAGCGCCGGTCGTCGGCCGCGAGGCGCAAGCCGTCGGAGGCGTTCCTCTCGGATCTGCGGGACCTGAAGCTCGGCGACGCGGTCGTCCACGCGAACTACGGGATCGGCCGCTTCAAGGGGTTGAAGCGCGTCCCGGTCGAGGGAGAGCACCGCGAGTTCATGGAGATCGGCTACGCCGAGGAGCGCACGCTGCTGCTCCCGGTCGAGCGGCTCGATCTCGTGCAGAAGTATTCGGGGGTCGAGGGCGTCGAGCCCGCTCTCGACCGCCTCGGCGGCGCCGGCTGGGCGCGGCGCAAGGCCTCGGTGCGCAAGGCCATGCGCGACATGACGGACCAGCTCCTCAAGCTCTACGCGCGGCGCAGCCTCGCCGAGGGATTCGCCTTTTCGAAGGACTCGCCGTGGCAGAAGGAATTCGAAGAGGCTTTCGAGTACGTCGAGACGCCGGACCAGGCGCAGGCGATCGCCGACGTCAAGCGCGACATGCAGTCCTCCAAGCCCATGGACCGGCTGCTCTGCGGCGACGTCGGATACGGCAAGACCGAGGTGGCGATGCGCGCCGCGTTCAAGGCCGTGCTCGACGGCAAGCAGGTCGCGGTGCTCGCGCCGACGACCATCCTCGCCGACCAGCATTTCCGGACGTTCCGGCGGCGCTTCGCGGCGTTTCCCGTCACGATCGAGCTCCTGTCGCGCTTCCGCTCCCGCCTCGAGCAGAAGGACGTCGTCGCGAAGGTCGCGGAGGGCTCGGTCGACATCCTGATCGCGACGCACCGGATGCTCGGCAAGGACCTCGCGTTCCGCGACCTCGGCCTCTTGATCGTGGACGAGGAGCAGCGTTTCGGGGTCGCGCAGAAGGAGCGTCTCAAGGAGTGGAAGGCCTCGATCGACGTCCTCTCCATGTCGGCGACGCCGATCCCGCGGTCCCTGCACCTGTCCCTTTCGGGCCTGCGCGATCTCTCGGTGATCGAGACGCCGCCGCGCGATCGCCTGGCCATCGAGACGCAGGTCGTCCCGTCGCGGCCGGAGATCGTCCGCGAAGCCATCGAGGCCGAGATCGCCCGCGGGGGGCAGGTCTTCTACGTGCACAACCGCATCGAGTCGATCGGCAGGGTCAAGCAGACCCTCGAGGAGCTGCTTCCGGCCGTGCGCGTGACGGTGGCCCACGGCCAGATGCCCGAGGCGGAGCTCGAGAAGGCGATGATGCGGTTCTTCGCGCGGGAGGCGGACGTGCTGCTCGCCACGGCGATCGTCGAGAACGGGCTCGACATTCCCTCGGCGAACACGATCCTCATCGACCGGGCCGACACGTTTGGCCTGGCGCAGCTCTACCAGCTGCGCGGCCGCGTCGGCCGCAGCGACAAGCCGGCGTACGCGTACCTTCTCGTCGAGGAGAATGCCTCCCTCTCGGACGTCGCGCGCCAGCGCCTGGCCTCCATCCGCGAGTTCTGCGACCTCGGCGCGGGGTTCCGGATCGCCGCGCGGGATCTCGAGATCCGCGGCTCGGGCAACATGCTCGGGGGCGAGCAGTCCGGGCACATCGCGGCCGTGGGCTTCGAAACGTACCTGTCGCTCCTCGAGGAGGCGATCCGGGAGATGCGCGGCGAGGAGCCGCGGCCGGAGCGCACCGTGACGCTGTCTCTCGGCATCGACCTCGCGATTCCGCACGACTACGTCGGCGACGAGAACTGGCGGATGATGATCTACAAGAAGGTTGCCCGCGCGCCCGACGACGCGGCGCTCGAGGAAGTCCGGCGCGAGATCGCCGACCGCTTCGGGGAGCCCCCGCCCGCCGTGCGGCGGCTCATCGAGTACGCCCGGCTGCGGGCCCGGGCCGAGCGGCTCGGCGTCACGGCGATCACGCGCCAGGCGGGCAAGGTCCACGTGCGCTTCGCGGAGAACGCGCCCGTGGACGTCGAGCGGGTGCTGGAGGTCGTGCGGCGCACGCCCGGCGCCAGCCTTTCTCCGGGCGGTGCCCTGACCCTGCCCGCGCCGGAGGCCGAGGCCCTGGTCGACGGCCTCATCGCCCTCCTGCCGGGCCTCGAGCGGCGGGCGGCCTGAGACGAAGAATGCCGGGAGGCGGGAGGCGGGTGGAATTCGAGCCGGGCAAAGGTGTTAATAATGTCCGTCATGCGTAAGACCCTGGTCGTTTTCCTGGGCTTTGCGGCGCTGGCCGCGTTCCTGCCCGCCGGCGAGCTGGTCGAGCAGATCGTGGTTCGCGTCAACGACCGGCTGATCACCCAGACCGAGTTCGACCGCCGGCTCACGGCGATGAACCGGCTGCCGAACCACCCGTCGGATCTGGCCGAGATGCAGAAGCTCGTGCTCGAGGATCTCATCCGGGAGAAGCTCCTGGAGGAGCGGGCGCAGGAGATGTCGGTGGCCGCCACGGACGAGGAAGTCGATGTCGCCGTCGCCCGCGTCAAGCAGCAGTACAACCTGACGACCGACGCCGAGTTCGACGCGGCGCTGGCGCAGTCCGGACTGACGCGCGACGACCTGAAGCGGCAGATGCGCGAGACGATCACGATGCAGAAGGTCATTGGGCGCGACGTCACGTCGCACCTGGACCAGTCCGACGACGCCCTGCGCCTCGAGTACGAGCGCAAGAAGGAACAGTTCTACGCGATCCCGGAGTCGGCGCACGTGGCCGAGATCGTTCTCAAGTTCTCGCCCTCGGACGCGGAGGCGCGCCCGCAGGCGATCGCGACGGTCGAGGAGATCCAGGGAAAGATCAAGGCCGGCGGCTCCTTCGCGGACCTCGCCAAGGAATACTCGCAGGGCACCACGAAGGACAAGGGCGGCGATCTCGGCACGGTGACCAAGGGCGAGCTCGTCGAGGCCCTCGACGTCGCGGTGTTCACGACACCCGCCGCGGAGTACCCGCCGCCGGCGATCCTGCCCGACTCGATCCACCTGTTCCACGTCACCGACCGCAAGCCCGCCGGCTTCCGGCCCTTCTCGGAGGTCAA
Organism: uncultured Acidobacteriota bacterium; assembly: GCA_963710945.1. GTDB lineage: Bacteria > Acidobacteriota > Thermoanaerobaculia > UBA5066 > Gp7-AA6 > DAHUXD01. Next base: position 430,770 of record CAVQCH010000003.1, on the reverse strand, counting down.
GGACGACCTGCGCAAGCGGATCTCCGACGATCTGTACGAAAAGCGCCTGGCCGAGTACATGGAGAAGCTCCGCCGCGACGCGTTCGTCAAGATCTACGTGCCGGAGCTCGCCAAGCTGGACGAAAAGAAGGCGGCGAGCTAGCAGGGGCGGGGCTCGCCCCGCCCGCGTCGAAGAACGCGGAACCGGAATCGCCCGTGCGCCTGCGCCTGCCCATTCCCCCCGACTTCTCCTTCGACGCCGTCGTACGTTCGCACGGCTGGTACGACCTGCCGCCGTTTTCCTACGACGCGCCGGCCGGCGTCCTGCGCGCCGTGATCCCGGGTCCCGCGTCGCTGACCTTCCGCGCCCGCGACGGGAAGCTCGAGGTGGCGGGGGAGTCGGGCGATCGCCCGGCGGCCCTCCGGATCGCCCGGCGTGTCTTCTCCCTCGACGTGGACCTTTCCGCGTTCGACGCCGCGCTCTCCGACGAGCCGCGGCTTCGCCGGGCTCTGGCGCGCGGCGGTGGAAGGATGCTGCGGGCGCCGACGCTCTTCGAGGACGCGGTCAAGATGCTGCTGACGACCAACTGCTCCTGGGAGGCGACGCGGGGAATGGTGGAGCGGCTGGTCGCCCTGGCCGGAGACGGCGCCGCGGCGTTTCCGGGGCCCGAGGCGGTGGCGCGCCTGTCGCCGGCCGCCCTGCGAAGCAGGGTCCGGTGCGGCTATCGCGCGGGCGCCCTGTCGCGGTTCGCCCGCCGGGTCGCCTCCGGCCGGCTCGACCTGACGGCGTGGGAGCGCCGCGAGGCCCCGGCCGAGGAGGTTCGCGAGGCGATCCTGGCCGAGCACGGCTTCGGCCCGTATGCCGCCGAAGGCCTCCTGCGCATCCTCGGCCGCCATGAGTACCTGGCACTCGACTCCTGGGTTCGGAAGCAGTACCGTCGCTACTACCCGGGCTCGGCGAAGAGCGCCGACGGCTCGATCGCCCGCCGCTACTCCCGGTTCGGGCAGTACCGGGGCCTTGCGCTCTGGCTCGATCTCACCCGCGACTGGCACGAGGGCAGGGAGGCCATCTGGCCGTGACCTCCTGATGCACACGGGAGTGTGCGGAGCTCTTACGCCCGTTTAGCGCTCCTAATTTTTTTAGGCAAACTTCTTTTCTTGACTAATAAACCACGGCGCTCCTAACATCCGCCAGTGGCCAAATCTGGCTAAAAGTGGGAGAAAGTGGTCCCGGAGATCAAACGGGACGACATAAAGGATGGATCGCTTTCGTGGAAGCGCGTCGGCCCGTCTCGACGAGAAGGGCCGGCTGAAGGTGCCGAATCTCTTCCGTCAACAGATCGAAGAGGCGTTCGGCCGCGACCTGTTCGTGACGTCGCTCCACGGGCGCAACTTCCTTCTCTATCCGCTCCCGATCTGGCGCGCTCTCGAGGAGAAGCTCGCGGAGCTGCCGGCGATCCATCGCGCGAAGAACAAGTTTCTCGAGCGCGTCAACTACTACGGCCAGGACGCCGCGCTCGACGGGCAGGGACGCGTGCTCGTGCCGCAGATCCTGCGCGACGCGGCCAGGCTCGCGGCGGACGTCGTCGTGACGGGGAACATCGACCACCTCGTCGTCTCCGACCACGCCGCGCTCGCGAAGAAGCTCGCGACCGAGGACTTCGGGCCCGAGGACTACGACGAATTGTCGAAGCTGCTCTTGTGAGCGTGAGCCGTGAGCCGTCAGCCGTGAGCCGAAGGAGCGAGAGCAATTGAAACGCGGCCGCACGTACCGGTCCTTCTCGACGAGGTCGTCGCGATGCTGCGGCCGGAGCGCGGCGGCTTCTTCGTGGACGCGACCCTCGGGGCGGGCGGGCACGCCGAGGCCCTGCTCGCGCGCGGTCCGGAAATCCGACTGCTCGGGATCGACCGCGACCCGGACGCCCTCGCCGGCGCCCGCGAGCGGCTTGCGCCCTTTGTCGGCCGCGTCGAATTCGCGCAGGCCGACTTCGGCGAGCTCGACCGCACGCTCGAAGGCTTTCCGGCGCCCGACGGCATTCTGGCCGACCTCGGCGTCTCCTCGATGCAGCTCGACCAGGCGGAGCGCGGGTTCTCCTTCCGCCGCGACGGGCCGCTCGACATGCGAATGGGAAAGAGCGGTCGCAGTGCGGCCGACATCGTGGCCACGGCTTCGGTCGAGGAACTGACACGGATTTTCCGTGATTTTGGGGAGGAACGAATGGCGGCAAAGATCGCGCGGGGAATCGTGGCGGAGCGGGCCCGGGGTCCCATAGCGACCACACGGCAGCTCGCGAGGGTCGTCGCGGAGCACAAGGGCGGTCGGGAAAAGATCGATCCCGCCACCCGGGTCTTCCAGGCTCTCCGGATCGAGGTCAACCAGGAGCTCGTGGCGCTGGCGAGCTTTCTCGCCGCGGCCGTCGCGCGCCTGAAGGTGGGGGGCCGCCTCGCGGTCGTGTCCTACCACTCCCTCGAGGACCGGATCGTCAAGGACGCGATGCGCCGCGAATCCGGCGTGTGCCTCTGCCCGCCGCGCCTGCCCGCCTGCGTGTGCGGCGCGCGCCGCGCCCTGGAGGTGCTGACGCGCCGTCCCCTGCGGCCCTCCGACGCCGAGGTCGCCCGCAATCCCCGCTCGCGCAGCGCGCGAATGCGCGTGGCCGAGAAGCTCGCGATCGAGGACGCCGCTCCGGAGCGGGCGGCGGTCTAAAGGAAACCCCGGCGCCCATGAGCACCTCCTACGCCCAATCCAAGCGCATCGAGAACCTGCACCTGACGCGGGAACGCGACCGGCGCCGGGGGCGGGAGCTCGCGACGTTCGTGCTCGCGGGGCTGCCGGTCGCGTGCGCGCTGCTCGGCTACGCCGCGCTCCACATCGAGACCGTCCGCGTCGGGTACCTGCGCGAGGCGCGGCAGAAGACGATGACGGACCTGACCGAGGAGAACCGCCGCCTGCGCGCCGAGCTCGGCCGCGCCTCCTCGCCGGAGCGCGTCGCCGCGCTCGCCCAGAGAAAGGGCCTGCGGCCGCCGCACCCCGGGCAGGTGCAGTACGTCGAGGCGCCCGGGACGGGCAAGCGGTGAACGGCGTCCGGCGCGGCCGCACGCGCCTCTTCGCGCTCGTCATGGCGGCGTGGGCCGCCGTCGTGGTCGGCCGCCTCGTGCAGATCCAGATCGCCCAGGGCTCCCGCTACCGGGCCCGGGCCCAGCGCCAGCAGGAGCGCCGCATCGAGATCGCCGGCTCGCGCGGATCCATCCTCGACCGCGAGGGCCGGGAACTGGCCGTCTCCATGGAGGCGTCGTCGGTGTACGCGATTCCCGACGACGTCGCCAACGCGCGCGCGGCCGCGCAGGCGCTCGCGCCGCTGCTCGGGATGCCGAGCGGCGAGATCCTCGAGAAGCTCGGATCGGAGAAGGGGTTCGTCTGGATCCGCCGGCAGGTCGACACCGAGGCGGCGGCGAAGGCCCGCGCCCTGAAGCTGCCCGGGATCCACTTCGTCGTCGAGCCGAAGCGCTTCTATCCCAAGGGCCACCTCGCCTCGGCGGTGCTCGGCTTCGTCGGGACCGACGGGGTGGGCCTCGCAGGGCTCGAGCACCTCTACGACCGCTCGATCCGCGGCAGGCCCGGCGAGATCGTCGCCCTCACCGACGCCCGCCGCAGCCGCTACGGCGAGGCCGAGACGGCCAACAGCCGCCCGGCCGAGGAAGGCGCGTCCCTCGTCCTCTCGCTCGACTCGGGCGTTCAGTTCGCGGCCGAGGCCGAGCTCTCCGCCGCGATGACGCTGCACCGCGCGAGCTCGGGCAGCGTCGTCGTCCTCGATCCCTGGAACGGCGAGGTCCTGGCGATGGCGTCCGCGCCGGACTTCGATCCGAACGAGTTCCAGAAGTACCCGGCCGAGTCGCGGCGCAACCGCGCGATCGCCGACGCCTACGAGCCCGGCTCGACCTTCAAGATCGTGACGGGCGCGCTCGCGCTCGACGCGGGACTCGTCTCGCTCGACGAGATCATCGACACCGGAGACGGCACGATCCGCGTCGCCAAGACGACGATCCAGGAGGCCGATCATCACCACTACGGCGCGCTGACGCTCGGCGGCATCTTCGAGCACTCCTCCAACATCGGAATCATCCGCGTCGGCCTGCGTCTCGGGCCGCGGCGTCTCTACGAGGGCGCGCGCGCCTTCGGCGTGGGCCAGCCGACGGGCGTCGACCTGCCGGGCGAGAACCCCGGGATCCTGCGCCCGCTGCCGCGCTGGTCGGGCCTCTCGAACGCCGAGATCTCGATGGGCCAGGAGGTCTCGTTGAACGCCCTGCAGCTGGCCCGCCTGACGGCCGTCGTCGCCAACGGGGGCCGCCTCGTGCAGCCGCATCTCGTCACGAAAATCGTCGAGCCGGGCGGCGCCGTCCGTCCCGTTCCCGTGCCGGAACCCGCCGCGGTGGTCTCGGAGGAGACGGCGCGCGCGATCGGGCGCATCCTGGTCGGCGTCGTCGAGCACGGCACCGGCACCAAGGCGGCGATCCCGGGCTTCGCCGTCGCGGGCAAGACCGGAACGGCGCAGAAGGCGGGCGTCGGCGGCTACATGGCCGGACGCCACGTTCCGAACTTCGCGGGCTTTGCGCCGGCGGAGAAACCGCGCTGCGTCGCGGTCGTCGTCCTCGAGGAGCCTCAGGGCCGCGTGTACTACGCGGCCGACGTCGCGGCGCCGTTGTTCTCCAAGGTGATGTCCCAGAGCCTCGGGATCCTTCGCGTGGCGCCGCGCGAGCAGCGCGTGCCCGCGACGGTGCTGGCCGAGGCCGCCCCGCGGCAGCCGCGCTACGTCGAGGGCGTCGTGCCCGCTTCGCGCCGGGCCACGGGAGGCGTCGCGGCCGACGGCGACGACCGCACGCCGAGCGCGGTCGGCATGTCGGCCCGCCAGGCCCTCGCCGTGTTCGCGCGGATGGGCGTCCTCGCCCGCCTGCAGGGCACCGGATTCGTCGTCGCCCAGGACCCCCCGCCGGGATCGCCGATCCGGCCGGGGTCCGTGCACACTCTCTTCCTCGCCGAAAACGCGGCGGCGCCGGGCCGGGCGGCCGGGCACCGCGCGGAGGAGACGGCACCGCCTCCGTCGGCTCCGTGAAGCTGATGGAGCTCTCCGCCGCCCTCCCGGGCGCCGAGATCGATCCCGCCTGGGGGCAGGTCGAGGTCGCGCGGGTCGAGAGCGATTCGCGCGCGGTACGTCCCGGCGACATCTTCGTGGCGATTCGCGGCGCGAAAGCCGACGGCCTCGCCCACGTGCCCGACGCGATCGCCCGCGGCGCGGTTGCGGTCGTCAGCGACCGGCCGGCTCCCGGGACCGCGCGGGTGCCCTGGCTGGAGGTCTCGTCGCCGCGCCGGGCGCTCGCCCTGCTCGCGGCGGCCCTGAACGGAAATCCGGCGGAGAAGCTCGTGCTCGCCGGCGTCACGGGAACCAACGGCAAGACGTCGACCGCGACGCTCCTCGAGGCGATCCTCGCGCGGCGCTACGGCAAGGCCGGGTTTCTCGGCACCGTGGGCTACCGGACGCCGCGCCGTCAGGTCGAGGCCGACCGGACGACCCCCGAGGCGCCCGTGATCCAGGAACTGCTCTCCGAGATGCTCGCCGACGGCGCGAAGGCCGCGGCCATGGAGGTCTCCTCCCACGCGCTCGCCCTCGACCGAGTGGAGGGCTGCCGCTTCGACGTCGTGGTCTTCACGAACCTGACGCGGGACCATCTCGACTTCCACGGGGACATGGAGTCCTACTACCAGGCGAAGAAGCGGCTCTTCGATCTGCGCAAGCCCGGGGCCTGCGGCGTCGTCAACGCGGACGATCCCTACGGCGCGCGGCTGCTCGCCGAGGTGACGCCGCCGCTCGCGAGCTTCTCGCCCTCGGGCGGCGCGGCGGAATTCCGCGCCGAGTCGAGCCGGTGCGATCTGTCCGGGGTGTCCTTCGACCTGGCGTTCCCCGGCGGGCGCGTCGCGATCGCGTCGCCGCTGCTCGGACGGTTCCAGCTCTCGAACCTCGCCGGCGCGGCGACGGCGGCCCTGTGCCTGGGCGTATCCCCGGCCGACGTCGCCGCCGCGATCGCGGGGGTGACCAACGTGCCCGGACGTCTCGAGCGCGTCGAGGCCGGCCAGGCGTACCCGATCCTCGTGGACTACGCGCACACGCCGGACGCCCTCGAGCGCCTGCTCCAGGCCGTGCGGGAGTTGACCGACAAGAAGATCCTTCTCGTCTTCGGGTGCGGCGGCGATCGGGATCGCGGCAAGCGCGCGCCCATGGGAGAAATCGCGGGCCGCCTCGCCGACATCGCCATCGCGACCTCGGACAATCCCCGTTCCGAGGACCCCGAGGCCATCCTGCGGGAGGTCGAGGCGGGCCTCGTCGCGTCGGGCGCGACGAAGTACCTCAAGCTCGTCGACCGGCGCGAGGCCATCCGGCAGGCGATCGACCTCGCCAATCCCGGCACCGTCGTCGTCATCGCGGGCAAGGGCCACGAGACGACGCAGATCCTCGGCGCGCAGGAGATTCCGTTCGACGACCGGCGCGTCGCCGCCGAGTTCGCGGGGCGCGCGTGAACTTCACGCTGGCCGACGTGGCCGCGGCCGCCGGTGTCGCCGCCGAGGGCGCCGCGGCCCTCTCGGGCGTGGCCGTCGATTCGCGGCAGGTGCGCCGGGGCGATCTCTTCGTCGCGACCCGGGGCGCGCGCGTGGACGGTCATGACTACGCGCGCGAGGCGGCCGCCCGCGGGGCCGGGGCGCTGCTCGGCGAGCGCCGTCCGTCGGACCTGCCCGCCGGGTTTCCGGCGGTGATCGTGCCGCACTCGGTCGACGCGCTCTCCCGCTTCGGCGCCGCCGCCAAGCGCAAGATGGGATTTCGTCTGGCTGCCATCACGGGCTCGGCGGGCAAGACGACGACCAAGGACTTCGCCGCGGCGATCCTCTCGCGGCGCTTCGCGGTCGAGAAGACGCCCGGCAACCAGAACAGCCAGATCGGCTTCCCGATGTCGGTCGTCAACCTGCCGCGCAACCCCGAGTGGATGGTCGGCGAGATGGGGCTCTCCGAGCCGGGAGACCTCTCGAAACTCTCCCGCGCCTTCGAGCCCGACGTCGCCGCCATCCTTCTCGTCGCGGCCGCGCACCTGCAGTTCTTCGCGTCGATGGATGCCATCGCCGAGGGCAAGGCCGAGATCCTCGAAGGGCTGAAGCCCGGGGGTACTTTCGTGGCGAACGCCGACGATCCGCGGGTCGCGGCGATCGCGGCCCGGCACCGGGGGCGCGTCGTGCGTTTCGGCCGCGGCGCCGGCGCCGAGGTGACCGCGCGGGACGTCGTCTCGCAGGCCGACGGCAGCCGCTTCCGGCTGGCCACCCCGGAGGGCGAGGCGCCGGTTCACCTTCCCGTCGCCGGCCCGCACCAGGTCGCGAACTTTCTCGCCGCGTCCGCGATCGCCTTCGCCGTGGGCGTTCCCGCCTCCGAATGCGCCGCGGCGGCCGGCGAGTTGAAGCCTGCGGCCCACCGTGGCGAGCTCCGGCGTCATTCGTCCGGCGCCATCGTCTTCGACGACTCGTACAACGCCAACCCGTCCTCGATGCGCGCCGCGCTCGAGACGCTTGCCGCGCTGCCGGCGTCGCGGCGCATCGCCGTCCTCGGCGACATGCTCGAGCTCGGCCCCGACGAGGAGCGCTGGCATCGCGAAACCGGCGCCGCCGCGGCCGGCCGCGCCGACCTGCTCGTCTGCGTCGGGCCGCGCGCCGGCTTCCTCGGCGAGGGCGCCATCGCGGCGGGTCTGCCGCCGGGCGCCGTCGTGCGCGTCGCCTCGGCCGAGGAGGCGGCCGCGCTGCTTTCCGGCCTGCTCGCGCCCGGAGACGCGGTCCTTCTCAAGGCGTCGCGCGCAATCGGCCTCGATCGCGTCGTCGCCGCGCTCGTCGGCGGAGCCTGACCATGCTGTACTGGCTTCTCTACCCGCTGGCCGGCCGGTTTCCGCTGTTCAACGTGTTCCGGTACATCACGTTCCGGACCGCGATGGCGGCCGTGACCGCGCTCGTCGTGGCCCTGGTGCTCGGTCCGGCGACGATCCGGTTCCTGCGGCGCGCGCAGATCGGCCAGTCGATCCGGGAAGAGGGACCGAAGACCCACCTCGCGAAGGCCGGCACGCCGACGATGGGCGGCGTCCTGATCCTGCTGGCCGTCGCCTCGGCGACGCTCCTGTGGATGGACCTCACCAACCGCTTCGTGTGGATCGCCCTGGCGACCCTCGTGGGCGTCGGCGCCGTGGGATTCGCCGACGACTGGGTCAAGGTCACGCGCCGGCGCAGCCTCGGGCTGACGGGGCGGGGAAAGCTCGTGCCGCAGTTCCTGATGGCGCTCGCCGTCGGGTTCGCGATCGAGCAGTGGGCGGGCCACGGCGCGTTCTCGACCGTGATCACCTTCCCGTTCCTGAAGAAGCTGCTGCTCGACCTCGGCGTCCTCTACATTCCCTTCGTGGCGCTCGTGGTGGTCGGCTCGTCGAACGCCGTCAACCTCACGGACGGCCTCGACGGCCTCGCGACCGGCGCGGTGGGCATCGCGGCCGGAACGTACGCGCTGCTCGCCTACGTGACGGGCAACGCGGTCGCCGCCCGCTATCTCCAGATCCCGTTCATCCCGCAATCGGGCGAGCTCGCCGTCTTCTGCGGCGCGCTGGTGGGGGCCTGCCTCGGATTTCTCTGGTTCAACTGCCACCCCGCCGACGTGTTCATGGGCGACGTCGGGGCGCTGCCGCTCGGGGCCGCGATCGCCTCGGTGGCCATCATGACGAAGCAGGAAGTGTTGCTCGCGATCGTCGGCGGCCTCTTCGTGCTCGAGGCGCTGTCGGTCATCATCCAGGTCTTCTCCTTCAAGACCACCGGGCGCCGGGTCTTCAAGATGGCGCCGCTGCACCACCACTTCGAGCTCGCGGGCTGGGCCGAGTCGCGCGTCATCATCCGCTTCTGGATCCTGGCGATCTTCTTCGCGGTCTTCGGGCTCTCGACGCTGAAGTTGCGATGAACACGATTCCGCGGACGGGGACGGTGCTGCCGGCGCGGATCGCGGTGCTCGGCTTCGCGAGGAGCGGGCGGGCGCTGACCGACGCGCTGGCGGCGCGCGGCGTCGTGGTCTCGGTGGGCGACGACCGGCCCGAGGGCGAGTTCGGGGACGTCGCTTCGCTCGCGAAGCGGGGCGTGCGCTTCTTCTTCGGGGGGCCGCCGGCGGCGTTTCTCGCCGGCGCCGACTGGCTCGCCGTCTCCCCGGGCGTGCCTCTCGACGCCCCGCCGGTGCGGGAGGCGCGCGGCCGCGGCATTCCGGTCCTTTCCGAGGTCGAGATCGCCTGGCGCATCGCCGAGGCGGAAGCGCCGGGACGGCACCGCTGGATCGGAGTCACGGGGACCAACGGAAAGTCCACGACGACGACCTGGATCGCCGAGATCCTGAAGCGGGCGGGCCGGCCGGTCGCTCTCGCCGGCAACATCGGCGCGCCGTTGTCGGGCTTCCTCGGCGATCCGGGGCCGCGCGACTTCGTCTGCGAGCTCTCCTCCTTCCAGCTCGAGGCCATCGAGCTCTTCCGCCCGCACGTCGCCGTGCTGACGAACGTGACGCCGGACCACCTCGACCGCTACGCCGGCTTCGCCGAGTACGCGGCGGCGAAGGCCCGCCTCTTCCGGCGGCAGGGGCCGGAGGATTTCGCCGTGTTGAACGCGGACGACGCGCCCTCGCGCGCCGTCGCGACCGCCGCCCGGCGCGTGCTCTTCTCGCGCCGCGGGCGGTCCGCCGGCGCGGCCTCGGGGGCCTGGCTCGAGGCGGGGCAGCTCGTGGCGGACGTCGCTCGGCCCCGGCACGCCGTCGTCGCCGCGGACCGGCTCGCGCTTGCGGGCGCGCACAATCTCGAGAACGGCCTGGCCGCGCTCGCGGCGGCAGAGTGCCTGGCCGCCCCCGAGGCGGCGATCGTGGACGCGCTGACGCGCTTCGAGGGCCTCCCGCACCGCACCGAGCTCGTGGCCGAGGGCGGCGGCGTGCGGTGGATCGACGACTCGAAGGGGACCAACGTGGACGCCACGGCGAAATCCCTCGAGGGCTACCCGCCCGGCAGCGTGATCCTGATCCTGGGCGGGCGGGACAAGCACGGCGACTTCGCCGCGCTCTCGGATCTCGTCCGCACGAACACGCGCGCCGTGCTGACCATCGGCGAAGCGGCGCCCGTCATCGAGGCGGCGCTTGCGGGCGCGGCGGCGCTCGAGCGCTGCGGGACGATGGCGGCCGCCGTGGATCGCGCGGCCCGCCTGGCGCGCCGCGGCGACACCGTCCTGCTGTCGCCGGCCTGCGCCTCGTTCGACCAGTACCGCAACTACGAGGAGCGAGGGCGCCATTTCGCGGAGCTCGCCCGCCGCGCCGCGGAGGAAACCCATGGCTCGTAAGCTCGCCTCCGACAAGGTCCTCTTCATCACGCTGGTGGCCCTGTCGCTCTTCGGTTGCGTCATGATCTACAGCGCCTCGGCCGTGTCGGCGGGCGAGACGTCGGGCAACCCGTACCGCTACCTGGTCAAGCAGATCGCGGCGCTCGTCATCGGCGGCATCGCCGCTTTCGCGGTCTACCGCACCGACTACCGGCTCTTCTCCCGGCCCTGGGTCGTCTACGGGTCGTACGGCGCGGCGCTCGCGCTGACGGTCTTCGCGCTCTTCCGGCCGCCGATCAACGGCGCTCGCCGCTGGATCCCCCTCGGTCTCACGATGCTGCAGCCCTCGGAGCTCCTGAAGGTGGCGCTGGTGGTGCTTCTCGCCCATCAGCTCGCGCGGAAATCCGAGAAGGCCGGCGACCCGGAGCGGGCGCTGCTGCCCGCGGTCGTCTTCTCGGGCCTGGCGGCCGGGGTCGTCGTCCTGCAGCCGGACCTCGGGACCGCCGTCTGCTTCGTGATGCTGTGCGCGGTGCTGCTGTGGCTGGCCGGCGCCCGGGCGCGCTGGTTCGGATTCGGAGCCCTGGCGATGCTGCCGCTGCTGGCGGCGCTGCTGATGTCGGCCGACTATCGGCGCGCGCGCATCCTGTCGTTTCTGGACCCCTGGGCGGACCCGCTCGGCCGCGGCTTCCAGGCCATCCAGTCCCTGATCGCGGTCGGCGCCGGCGGATGGTTCGGCAACGGCCTCGGCGGAAGCCGCCAGAAGCTCTTCTTCCTGCCTTTCCCGCACACGGACTTCATTTTCGCGATCGTGGGCGAGGAACTCGGTTTCGTCGGCGCGCTCGGCGTGGTGGTGTGTTTCGGCATCGTGGCGTGGCGGGGCCTGCGGGCCGCGCGCCGCGCGCCGGACGCCTTCGCGGCGTTCCTGGCGGCCGGCGCGACGGCGATGATCGTCGTGCAGGCGGCGATCAACCTGTCGGTCGTCCTCGCGCTGGTGCCGACCAAGGGGATCCCGCTGCCGTTCGTGTCGTACGGGGGCTCCTCCCTGATCGCCTCGTGGATCGCGGGGGGCCTCATCCTGAACGTCTCGCAGCACGAAGTTCCGGAAAGAACCGAGGCGTGAGCCTTACGATGGTGGCATGACCGACCTCGGCACCTACGTCATCGCCGCCGGCGGCACGGGCGGCCACATCATTCCGGGCATCGCGCTGGCCAACGAGATCCGCTCCCAGAGGCCGAGCGCGGCGATCCTCTTCGTCGGCACGGCGCAGGGGCTCGAGTCGAATATCGTCGCCTCGGCGGGGTTCCCGCTCGAGCTGATCGACGCCTCGGGCTTCGTCGGCAAGACCCTGGGGAAGCAGCTCGGCGCGCTCGCCCGCCTGCCGAAGGGTTTTCTCGAGGCCCGCGCGCTCCTGAAAAAACACCGGGCCCGGGCGGTCGTCGGCGTCGGCGGGTACGTGACGGTGCCGGTCCTGATGGCCGCCCGCTCGCTCGGCATCCCGACGCTGATCCACGAGTCGAACGCGATGCCGGGCGTGTCCAACCGCTTCCTCAACCGCTTCGCCACGCGCACCGCGGTCGGCCTGGCGGCGGCCAATACGCACCTGCGCCGGGCCGGGATCCTCACGGGGACGCCGGTGCGCCGCGAGTTCTTCGAGATTCCGCCGCTCGACGCCGCGGCCGGAACCCGGCGCCTGCTCGTCTTCGGGGGCAGCCAGGGCTCGCGCGTCATCAACCGCGCCGTCGCCCGCGCCGCCGTGCTCATGGAGAAGTCCGGCCTCGAAGTCGTGCACCAGACGGGGGAGAAGGACCTGACGGGCACCCGCCAGCGCTACACCCGGATGCCGGCCAACTGGAAGCTCGAGCCCTTTCTCCCGCGCCTCTGGGAGCAGATGGCCGCGGCGGACCTCGTCCTGTCGCGGGCCGGCGCCATGACCGTCGCCGAGCTCGCCGCGGCGGGGCGGCCCTCGATCCTGGTCCCGTTCGCCGCGGCGGCCGGCGGCCACCAGGCCGAGAACGCCCGGGCGATGTCGAAGGCCCGCGCGGCCGTCGTGATCGCCGAGAAGGACCTCACGGCCGAGTCCCTGGCCGGGACCGTCGTGGAGCTCCTGAAGGACCGCGGGCGCCTGGTCGAGATGGGCCAGAAGGCGAAGAAGCTCGCCCGGCCCAACGCCGCGCGCGACCTCGCGAAGCTCCTCTTCGAGGCGGAGACGGCCCGGTGAGATTCCTGCGCCTGCGGCGGATTCACTTCGTGGGCGCGGGCGGCGTCGGCATGAGCGGCATCGCCGAGATCCTGCTTCTGGCGACCCCCCTCGAGATCTCGGGCTGCGACCTGACCCGGTCGGAGACGACGGCGCGCCTCGAGAAGCTCGGCGCGAAGATCGCCCTCGGGCACGACCCCGCGCACGTGGCGAGCGCCGACCTCGTGGTCATCTCCTCGGCGGTGGGCGAGTCCAACGCCGAGGTCGAGGCGGCCCGCGCCCGCGGGATCCCGGTGATCCGCCGGGCCGAGATGCTCGGCGAGATCATGCGCCTCAAGCAGGGCATCGCCGTGGCGGGCACGCACGGCAAGACGACGACCACGTCGCTGACGGGCATGGTCCTGACGGAGGCGGGCTTCGACCCGACGATCGTCGTCGGCGGCCAGGTGCACATCCTCGGGACCAATGCGCGTCTGGGCAAGGGCGATTGGCTCGTGGCCGAGGCCGACGAATACGACCGCTCTTTTCTCGAACTCACGCCGGTCGTCGCGGTGATCACTAACGTCGAGGCCGATCATCTCGACACGTACCGCGACCTCGCCGACATCCTCGACGCGTTCGCGACCTTCGCCAACCGGGTCCCGTTCTTCGGAGCCGTCGTCGCCTGCGTGGACGACGCCGGCGTCCGGAGCCTGCTGCCGCGGGTCAAGAAGCGCGTCGTGACCTACGGGGAGTCGGCGGACGCCCGCATCTCCGCCCGCAGCGTGCGATTCGAGGCGACGGCCACGACCTTCGACGTCTGGGACGCGGAACAGGGGCGGCTCGGGTCGGTGCGACTGCGGCTTCCCGGAAAACACAACGTCCTGAACGCGCTGGCCGCGGTTGCCGCCGGCCGCGAGCTCCTGATTCCCTTCGAGACGATCGCGCGCGCCCTCGCGTCATTCACGGGCGTCGTCCGGCGGTTCGAGCTGAAAGGCGAGCGCGACGGCGTCCTCGTCGTGGACGATTATGCGCACCATCCCACCGAGATCCGGGCGACGCTCGCGGCCGCGCGGCAGGTGTATCCGGAGCGGCGGCTGGTCGCGCTCTTCCAGCCCCATCTTTTTTCGCGGACGCGGGATTTCGCCGCCGATTTCGGCAAGGCCCTGGCGGCGGCGGACGTAAACATCGTGATGGACGTGTACCCCTCCCGGGAGCGGCCGATCCCGGGGGTCACGGGCGAGCTCGTGGCCGAGTCGACCCGGCAGGCGGGACACGCGCGCGTGATGTATACCCATGATAAGAAACGAGTTGTGGACTGTCTCGAGCAGACCCTGGGCTCCGGCGACCTGCTCCTGACGCTCGGGGCCGGGGACGTCGTGAAGTTCGGAGAGGAGTACCTGAGGCGTGGCCAGCGCGGATAAGGAAGCCCCGTTTCTCCGCCGGCGGGCCGTCGTGCCGCGCCGCCGGAAGAAGCCGCCGACGCTGCGCCTGGCGGCGATCGGCGTTCTCTCGCTCGCGGGCGCGTTCGGTCTCTTCCGGTTCGTGTCGGGCTCTCGCTTCGCGCTGCGTCGCTTCGAAGTTTCCGGCAACACGCGCGTCCGGACCGAGGACGTTCTCGGCGCGGCCGCCGCCTGGAACGGGAAGAACCTCCTCGCCCTCGACCTCGCGCCGCTGGCGAGCCGCCTGGCCGCGCACCCCTGGATCGAGCGCGTGACGCTTTCGAAGAGATTTCCCGACGGCCTCTCGGCGAGGATCACCGAGCGTCGGACGGTGGCGCTCTATCGCGACGACGAGCGCTTCTGGTGGGTCGGCGCCGACGGGAACCTGATCGCCCCCTACGATCCGCGCAGCGACCGCACGGAATACGTGATCCTGAGCGGCGAGCGGCGGATGCTTCCCGAGGCCGTGGCCCTGCTCGAAGAGCTGCGCGCGGCGCGGCCGGAGTACGTGGCCGCGCTCTCGGAAATCGCTTCGCTCCCGGACGGCGGATTCGGTATGATGGATGCGATCTTTCGAAAGCCGGTCCGCGTGCTTCGGGCGGATGCGCCGGCGAAGATTCGCGCCCTGCTGGAGGCGCGCGGTTTTGTTGAGAGTCGCGGATGGGAGGCGCGGGCCATCGATCTCCGTTTTGCCGATCGCATCATTCTCGTCGGCGCGTACGGCGCGGGGAATCGTCTCTAAATGTCAGTCGGCAGGATGCAGGAGGCAGGAGGCAGGACGGGAACGACAGCTCCCGCCTCCCGCGTCCCGCCTCCCGCCTTCCGGAGCTCCCGTGGCTAAACCCGAGAACTTCCTCGTCGCCTGCGACATCGGGACCTCGAAGATCTGCGTCCTGATCGGGGAGCAGAACGCCGGCGGAGCCCTCGACGTGATCGGCAAGGGATCGGCCGCGAACCGGGGCACCCGCAAGGGCAACATCATCAACGTGGACGCCACGATCGAGGCCATCAAGCGGGCCGCCGAAGAGGCCGAAATCATGGCCGGCGTGCAGATTAGCCGCTCCTGGGTGGGGGTTTCTGGCTCCCACGTCCGGTCCTTCAACAGCCGGGGCGTGGTGGCCGTGGCCGGAAAGGACCGGGAGATCACCAAGGAGGACGTCGCCCGGGTCATCGACGCGGCCCGGGGGGTCCAGATCCCCCAGGACCACGAGGTCGTCCACGTCGTGCCGCGGGATTTCGCCGTGGACGGCCAGGACGGCGTGGCCGACCCGCTCGGGATGATCGGGAGCCGGCTCGAAGCCGACGTCCACGTCGTCACCGCGCCCGTGGCGGTGACCCAGAACATCGTGACGTGCATGAACAAGGCCGGCATCGAGGTCGTCCAGCTCGTCCTCGAGCAGTTCGCCGCGGCCGAAGCCGTGCTCACGCCCGACGAGAAGGAGCTCGGCATCTGCCTCGTGGACATCGGCGGCGGAACGACCGAGGTCGCGGTGTACCAGAAGGGCACCATCGCGCACACCGCCGTCATCCCGATCGGCGGGGATCACTTCACCAACGACCTGGCCGTGGTGCTCCGGGCGCCGATCACGGACGCCGAGCGGCTCAAGAAGAAGTACGGCTGCGCGCTGCGCACGGCGGTCTCCGAGGACGAGATGGTCGAGGTTCCCATGGTCGGAGGCCGGGCGCCGAAGCTCTGCCCCCGCACGACGCTCGCGGACATCCTGCAGCCCCGCGCCGAGGAGCTCCTCGGCCTGATCCACGAGGACATCCAGCGCCTCGGCCTCGACAAGGAGATCCGCTCGGGGATCGTGCTCACGGGCGGCGGCTCGGAGCTCGAGGGGATCGTCGAGATCGCCGAGGGGATTTTCGAGGGTCCGGTGCGCCGGGGCGTGCCCTCCGGCGTCGGCGGACTGGTGGACGTCGTTTCGCGCCCGGAGTGGGCGACAGCGACCGGCCTTTTGTTGTACGGTCACCGCTACAAGCCGGCGCGGCGGCGCGCGCGGGCGTTCTTTCACGCGGCCAACTCGGTCTCCCGCTTCATTCGGGATTTCTTTTGATGACGACGAAAAAGCCACGGCGACGGAAGGAAGGACCCATGATCGAGTTCATGGACGACGACAACCCGAAGCTCTCCATCGAACTGGACGGGGGCGACGCCTCGCCCGCCACCATCCGCGTGATCGGCGTGGGCGGCGGCGGCTCGAACGCGGTCAACCGGATGATCGCCGCGGGCGTCAAGGGCGTCGAGTACTTCGCCTGCAACACGGACCTCCAGGCGCTGCGCAAGTGCGCGGCCCCGAACAAGCTGCAGATCGGCTCGCGTTTGACCAAGGGCCTCGGCGCGGGGGCGGACCCCGACGTCGGCCGCAACGCGGCACTCGAGGACCAGGAGAAGCTCGCGCAGGCCGTGGCCGGGGCCGACATGATCTTCCTGGCGATGGGCCTGGGCGGCGGCACGGGCTCGGGCGCGGGCCCGATCCTCGCCAAGCTCGCCGCCGAGGCGGGGGCGCTCGCCGTCGCCGTCGTGACCAAGCCGTTCGAGTTCGAGGGCAAGAAGCGGATGCGCCAGGCCGAGCGGGCCTCGCGCGAGCTGCGCGATCACGTGGACACCCTCATCACGATCCCGAACCAGCGCCTCCTCGCCTTCGTCGAGCGGAACACGCCCTTGAACGACTCCTTCAAGATCGCCGACGACGTGCTGCGCCAGGCGATCCAGGGCATCTCCGACCTCATCAACTGTCCCGGAGAGATCAATCTCGACTTCGCCGACGTGCGCAAGATCATGTCCGACATGGGCCGCGCTCTCATGGGAACCGCGACGGCCGACGGCGAGAACCGCGCCATCCACGCCGCGCAGGCGGCGATTTCCTCGCCCCTTCTCGAGGACGCGTCCATCGAGGGCGCGCGCGGGGTCCTCATCAACATCACGGGCGGCGCCGACCTGACCCTCTTCGAGGTCACGGAAGCCGCGCAGATCATCCAGCAGGCCGCCGACCCCGAGGCGGAGATCCTCTTCGGCTGCGTGCACGACGAGCGCATGGCCGGCAGCGTCAAGGTCACGGTGATCGCGACGGGCTTCGATCGCCTCGAGCGCGACCTGGCCGAGATCGAGGAGGAGCCCAAGCCCCTGAGCGTCGCGACGAAGACGCTGCGACCGCCGTTCCTGCGGGGCGACGACTCGGGCGGATTCGGGCCGAACGCGTCCTCGCGAGACGACTTCGACATCCCGACGGTTCTGCGGAGGCAGATGGACTGAACCGTCGCCTCCGCTTCGCGCGGGGGTCTGCGCGCTGCGGCGCGCATCGGCGTCCGGCTCGCCCGGATGCGGGCTCGACCGGACGTCTGACCCCCTTGCTGCGCTTCGGCTCCCGCGGCGTGAGCCTCCTCCCTCGCTTCGCTCGGGAGACTTCTCACGCCGCCAGCGAGTGGGGCAGTGCCGCTGATCAGGAGTGGGAGGCCTTTCGATGGCGGCGGATGGCGTCCTGCCTCTTGCGGCGCGCCCGCCCACGCCACTTCTTGTAGGACGCGTCGAGCTTCGGGTAGCGGTGGCGCCAGCGGCGCAGCGCGCGCCGCACCTTCGGGAACACGAGCGAGAAGAAAAGCGCGCTCATGATGAAGAAGGGGACCTGGGGCATCACCGGGATGAGGACGCCGATCACGCCCAGAATGAAGAAGGCGATGGCGTAAACGAGATTGTGGGTCTTGGTGCGGCGCCGGCGCGGCGCAGGTCCGTGCGTCACGGCGCGACGGCCGCTTTGATGAGGTTCGTGCTTCCGGCCACGCCCATCGGGATGCCGGCGGTGATGACGACCTTGTCGCCCGGTTTCACGAGCCCCTCGGCGGCCGCCAGCCCCGGCGCCGCCGCGAGCAGCGCGTCGGTGTCGGCGCCTTCCCGGGCCACGATCGGGACGACGCCCCACACGAGCGCCATCCGCCGCGCCGTCGCGGGGACGGAGGACAGCGCCAGGATCGGGCTGCGGGGGCGGTGCTTCGCCACGAGGCGAGCGGTGGCCCCCGACTCGGTCCACGCGATGATGAGGGAGGCGCCGATGTGCTCGGCGAGCTCGCAGGCGGCGCCCGCGACCGCCTCAGGGAGGCTCTGCAGGCTCCGATCCTCGAAGCGGCGCATCCACTGCTCGAATGGAAACGCCTGCTCCGTGTCCTCGGCGATGCGCTTCATCGTCGCGACCGCCTCGACGGGGTAGCGGCCGGAGGCCGTCTCCTCGGAGAGCATGACGGCGTCGGTGCCGTCGAGGATGGCGTTGGCGACGTCGCCGACTTCGGCGCGCGTGGGGCGCGGGCTGTCGACCATCGAAAGGAGCATCTGGGTGGCCGTGATGACGGGCTTGCCGGCCCGGTTCGCCTTCTCGATGAGCATCTTCTGCAGGAGCGGCACGTGCTCGAGGGGCGTTTCGACGCCCAGGTCGCCGCGGGCGACCATGATCCCGTCGGACTCCTCGAGGATCTCGTCGATCCGGGCCGAGCGCCTCGTGCTTCTCGATCTTCGCGATGATCGGCAGGCGCGCGCCGCGTTCGGCCATGAAGGCGCGGCCCTGCCGGACGTCGTCGGCCGACCGCACGAACGAGAGGGCCACGTAATCCACGCCCTGCGCGATGCCGAAGGCGAGGTCCTCCCGGTCCTTGCCGGTCAGGCCGGGGGCGGCGATCGAGCGGGAGGGCAGGCTGATGCCCTTGTGCGATGACAGGGCCCCGCCCGCGACGACGCGGCAGCGGATGTCCGTTCCGCTGACGTCCTCGGCGAGCAGCTCGATGTCGCCGTCGGCGAGGAGCAGGCGGTCCCCGCCGCGAACGCTTCCCGGAAGGTCCGGAAAGCTCACGGAGACCTCGCGCGCGTCGCCGGGGACGGGGCGGCTCGTGAGCGTGAAGGCGGCCCCGGGCTCCAGCCGCGCCACTCCGGCGGCCACCTCGCCGACACGGATCTTGATGCCCGAGAGGTCCTGGAGAACCGCGATCGGCCGGCGGGAGCTCTCGGCGATCCGGCGCAGCGCCGCGATCACGGCGGCGTGCTCGTCGTGAGTGCCGTGGGAGAAGTTCAGCCGCGCCACGTCCATTCCGGCGGCGACCAGGCGGGCGAGCGTCTCCGGCGAGCGGGACGCGGGGCCGATCGTGCAGACGATCTTGGTGCGCGGCATGCGAGCCCAAGAGTAGCGCAGGGCTTCGATGGCGGGCGGCCCCCGGCGGAGACCCGTTCACGCCGAAAACAGCTGCGCCCGCCTCGCGGCGGGCGCAGACCCTGATAACGGGAAAAGCTTACTTCGCGGCGCGCGTCTTGCGAATCGCCGTGAGGCCGAGGCCCGCGCCGACGCAGAGGAGGCCGGCCAGACCGGCCAGGGGAACCTCGCTCGCCGTCTTCGGGAGCTTCTTCTTCGCGGCCGCATCGGCTGCCGCCTTGTCAGCCGCCGCCTTGTCGGCCGCCGCCTTGGCCGCCGCGTCCGCCGCTGCCTTGTCGGCCGCTGCCGCCTTGGCGGCCGCCTTGGCTGCCGCCTTGTCGGCCGCTGCCTTGTCGGCCGCCGCCTTGTCGGCCGCCGCCTTGGCCGCCCGGTCAGCCGCCGCCTTGTCAGCCGCCGCCTTGGCCGCCGCGGCGTCTGCCGCCGAGGTGTCCGGGGCCGGCGCGGCCTTCATGCCCGGTGCCGCCTTCTGGACGACCATGCCGGTGATGCGATCGCCGACGTTGATGGAGGAGGCGTCAACGACCTTGCCGTCCTTGACGATGGTGATGTCGCTGGCGTTCGTCCAGGTGTACTTCTGGGTACCCTTCGCGCCCTTGATGATCATCGAGTTGCCCGACTTGGCCATGACCTCGGCGTTCAACTCCTCGTGGACCATGACGTCGGTCGTCTTCCAGTGCGCGATGCCGGACTCGAAACCGGACACCTTCATACCGGGCTTCAACCCCGAGACCGGCGTGTTCGCGTTGCCGTCGGCGTTGAACATCGTGCCTGCGGGGACCTGGTAGGAGCGGACTCCCTGGGGTCCACGAAGAACGACCGTGTCGTCCCCGAGAACGGTGACGACCGTGTACTGAGCCGAGGCGATGCTGGCGAACGCGAGCATCACGAGGGCCCCGAAGAGCACCGATACGAAGCGGGATCTGGTTGTCATTTTTCCTCCTTCAAAATCACCGAAAGTAAAAGCCCGGTGGTGGGCGAAGGCGGATTCTATTTGAGATTCCGGCCCGCCCGCGCGATGTTTCTGATTCAAACGACCCTGGAGAGCGCCCGCTTCCGGCGTGGAGCGGCGACGGATCCTGCCAATAAATCGTTTACTGTCTGATAGTTACGACACGACTTTCTTCGCCGGGGTGCGCCCCGTGCTTGTGCGCGATGACCGTGTAGCCGAGGGCCATGGGATCGCGGGAAAGCGGCACGGCGAGCGATCGGCGCCCGTACCAGCTCACATACAACCGCTCGGCGAGATCGAGGATCCGGTCGCTCCCCGGAAGCTTGCGCTGCCGGCCCCACACCTTGAGGGAATTCAGCGACGCCGCCAGAGACTCGCCGCGGCGCAGGACGCTCACGTCGCCAAACCCGGCCTCCCTCGCGAGCAGCTCGAGCCCGTCATACGTGAACCGGAAGAAATCGAAGGGCCGCTGGTGCGCCTGGTACTGGAAAGGAGTCGTCAGGAGCAGGGATCCGTCGGGCCGGAGGACGCGGTAGATCTCGCTCATCGCCCGTCGAGGTTCCCGCAGGTGCTCCAGCACCTCGGTGCAGAGGACCGAGTCGAAGTCGCCGGCGGCGAACGGGAGCCAGTGCGCGTCGCAGAAGACGTTGACGTTGTTGCGCGTCGGGCTTCCGGGCCAGTCGGTGACGAACAGGCGGTTGCCGTCGATTCCGCCGATGTCCGACTCGTAGGTGCGGGTTCCGCCTCCGATGTTCAGGATGCGGCCCCGGATCGTCCGCTCCTGGATCGCCGTCCGCACGTGGTGGTCGATCAGGGAGCGGGTGATGTCCTTCCGAAAGGGGATCCGGGATTTCGGTGCAGGCTGCTCCATTTGCCCATCCTCGACAGTCTGAGACTACTGCCGTTGGGGGCCTGGGGTGCCGCAAGGGTAACGAATCGGGCGATCGGTCGCGCCGGTCCGGGCGGGCCTCGTTTGCCGAAATGGGGCCCCTGTGTTAATTTTCCCGGCCCGTTTGGCCCATTCGTCTAACGGTTAGGACGCGGCCCTCTCAAGGCCGAAATACGGGTTCGATTCCCGTATGGGCTACCACGATTGCGTCTAAGTTACCCGCGGTCCTGCGACTCGCCCCTCTCAAGGCGGCTCCTTTGCGCGCCCTTTCGGCGCGACACGGGTTCGATCGGCCGTTGACGCGCTAGCCCACGCTCGGCCTCCCCTTGCATGCCCCCAATCTTTGCATTATACTGCACCATATGGTTCAGTATACGCGGGCTCGGCTCGATGACTCCTTCGCCGCTCTCTCGGATGCCACAAGACGCGGCGTTCTAGAGCAGCTCGGACGTTCCGACGCTTCGATCACGACGCTTGCCGAGAAGTTCCAAATGACCCTCACGGGCATGAAGAAGCACGTCGGCGTCTTGGAGGAGGCCGGGCTCGTCACCACGGAGAAGCTCGGGCGCGTGCGGACCTGCAAGCTCGGCCCGCGCCGATTGGAGGAAGAAACGGCCTGGATCGAGAGATATCGCCAGCTCTGGGACGCACGCTTCGACGAGTTGGACAGGGTTGTCGAGGAATTGAAACGGAAGGAGAAAGTCGATGGACGCAAGCAGAGAGAGTGAGGCCACACCGATGAAGAACCGAACGACCGTGGAACGGAAGTCCGAGCGTGAGCTCGTCGTCACGCGAACTTTCAACGGCCCGGCGCGCCTCGTGTTCGAGGCGTGGACCAAGCCCGAGCTGTTCAGGCAGTGGTGGGTGCCGAAGTCGATGGGAATGTCCCTGCTTTCCTGCGAAATGGATGTTCGTGTCGGGGGCAAGTACCGTTTGGAGTTCGCACACGGGGACTCACAGGCGGCGTTCTTCGGCACGTACAAGGAAGTAACACCGCACTCGCGCCTCGTCTGGACCAATGAGGAAAGTGACGAGGGTTCCGTCACGACGGTGACCTTCGCGGAAAAAGGCGGCAAGACGTTGCTGGTCATGCACGAGCTTTATCCCTCGAAGGAAGCTCTCGACGCCGCCGGCACCGGGGCGGCGGATGCGATGGGAGAGACGTTCGAGCAACTGGACGAGCTTCTCGTCGCCCTGGGCGCGAGCGTGGGACGGTCATGAACTCGTCGACCTTCCGGTCCGCCGCCTGGCTCATTCGTCCTAACTTGGATCCCTCGTGGCACACCATCAGCGAGTGGGCAGTCGGTCCTCATGGCTGACCTCGCGGCGCTGCTAGCCCTGGCCGGCATGGCTCACATGCAGGCCGGGGCTACCGGGCCGCGCCGTGAAAAACTCGACGACGACGTTCTCGATCGGGGCGCCCTCGACGTGGGCGTCTTGACTCGCCTCCCTGGTCCCATGACCCTGCTTCCGGCGTCACCATCCGCGCACGCGTAGCAAGACTTGGGATCAAGCGGCCCGAAGCGACTCCAGATCTCGCAGGAACTGGGCCAGCTGGTTCCATGTAAGGCCCGTATGGGCTACCACCCAGCCGGGTTGCCGGCGAGCTGCGTCCGAGCGCGGTCAGAACTCGCGTGGCAGGCCCATTTTTTTCAGGCGATCGTCAAATCGCGGATCATCGCGCAGGCCGTCCCAATCCGGTGCGACCGCCAGGTGAACCAGTGCCGGGTCGCGCTGCGCGATGGCCTGATCAAGGCAGTCGAACGCTTCATCGAGCCGGCCTGCTGCCCCATAAATTCTGGCACGGAAGAATGGCATCTTCAGCAAGACGTCGAAGTCCAGCTGCGGGTTCGGGATTTGTTCCACCCAGAATCGGTTCACTCCGGAGAGGCCGGCAGTCGCGTACACCTGCTGCGCGTCCGCGGTGACCTGCTTCATTACCGCCACCCACTCTTCGGGTAATCCGAACTCGATAGCCATGCTGACGGCCCAGGCCGCGAATCGATTGATGTCCCCGATCTTCAAATAGACGTAACTAATGAATTGGCACGCCTGCGCATGCTTTGGGTTGACGTCAAGCGCTCGCTGGGCCCAGACAAGCGCGTCGTCGTACTTCCGCTGGTGCCAATACGAGATGGCGATCTGTACCAGAACGCCGGGCGATCGCGGATCGCGCGCGAGCGCCTGTTGCTTGCATCGCAGCCCATCGTCGAGCCGCCCGAGCGCTTCCTGGAGCGACCCATACTGCAGGAGCGCCTCGGTGTGATCCGGATTGATTTCGAGCGCACGTTGCAGGCTGCGCTCCGCCGCCGTCCAGTCCCACTCGCTGAGAAAAAGGACCGTGCCAAGGGCAACCTGCGCGTCCGCCGAGCCGCTGTCCATCGCCAGCGCGCGTAAGGCAGACGCCTTCGCCTCTGCAAACGCTTCCTGGTGCGGCACCGCGTGAGACGCTGCCAGCACGCACCGTGCGCGCGCCAGTCCGGCGTGCGCCGGCGCATAGGTCGGATCGATCTCGATCGCGGAACGAAAGGCGTCCACGGCGGCCGGCAGTTCGAAAAACGAGTCAGACAACAGGTGAGACCGGCCGCGGCCGACAAGCTCGTAAAGTTCGACGGGTCGCGCCACGGCGCTCGATGCGAATGGCTTCTCGTCCTCCGAATCAAACCTGACTGCAGCAATGAAGCGGTACCCGGACCCCGCCACCGTTTCGATATAGATCGGCCGGTGGGCGTCCTCGCCAAGCGCCTTGCGCAGCGCCGACATGTGAACCGTGAGACCGCCTTCTTCGACGAATGACTCGGGCCAGATGCGCTTCAGCAATTCGTCCTTCGTGACCAGGTGGCCCCGCTGCTGCACCAACGCAACCAGCACATCGTAGGCCTTCGGTGACACGCGGACGACTTCCGCGCCGCGCAGGAGCCGCCGCTCTCGCACGTCGAGCGTGAATTCGTCGAAATGAAATACCTCACCGCTGGTGGCCATCAGATTTCGGCGAATCTTAGCAATTCCTTAAGGACGCGCCACGGCCGGGACAGCTGTCATGAACGCGCTTTCAAAGGAGAAGAAGATGAGCATCCGATCGTCGGTCGCCCTCATTCTGATCTGCGGATTCACAGCACTCTCACTGGCACAAGCCCCACCAGAGCCCCCGAAGCCCGGCCCCGAACACAAGAAGTTGGAGTACTTCGTTGGCACTTGGAAAACGGAAAGCGAGATTAAAGCCAACCCGTATATGCCGGCCGGTAAGAGTGTCATCACCGCAACATATACATTGGGTCCCGGGGGATTCTTTGTCGAGTCCCGCGGTGAAGGGGAAAATTACCCGACGACCCACGGAATCACAGCCTACGACAGCCATGCGAAGCTCTACACGACATCTTACGCGAGCAGTGCCGGACTCGTGGGTGGCGGCACTGGAACGGTTGACGGAAATACGTGGACGTGGATGCTTGAAGACAAATGGTTTGGCCAAGCATTCAAAGGAAGAACGACAGTCACCGTCAAATCGGCGTCTCAGTTCGCGGCCAAGTATGAATATCTCGACCCGAACGGCAGTTATGTAACCATCTCAGAAAGCACCGCCACCAAAGTCGCGCCTTAGAGACGCAGGCACCAGGCGTTCGAAGTGGAGCAGAACCTGGTCCTCGCCCTCGAAGCGAAGCGAGCTCGCCTCCCAGATCCGGACTTGGCGTCGATCCGAACCAGCTTCTCGACGCCTGCAGCGAGGTCTAGCAGGGGTTCACGGCGCTCCTGGAGCACGGCTTTCTAGGTCAACCTTCAGTCTTCCCAGCTGCGTGAGCCAGTCTTGGATCTGGTTCCAACTGGCGCCCGGATGGGCTACCACGATCTGCCGGCTCTGTAAGTTACCCGCCGCGTCCTGCGGACGCAGCCCTCTCAAGGCGGCACCTTTGAGCGCGCCCTTTCGGGCGCGACACGGGTTCGAACTAGGGCCCGTATGGGCTACCAATTCAAACGGATAATGAACCCATGAAACGCCCATCGCCCCAACGCTCGCCTCCTTCGGCCGCTGCCAGGGCCCGTGTGAGGGCCTTGCGGCGCGGCGAGGCGCCGGTCGTGCGGGATCCGGAGGAGGCCCGAGGTCTCGCCTTCATATCTCCGGCCGAACGCCAGGCCGCGTTTGCTCTGGCGGCAAGGAAACGGGTCGCCGAAAAGAAGCGACGGAAGAAGTAGCCCGAGCGCCGGGGGCCACGAGCGTTTCGATTCGAAGACTCGGACCGGAATCCGCATGATCAGGGACTGCAGCGCGAGGTGGTCTCTGAGCGACATTCTCCAACGTGTTCGGACCTGGCTCGTTGGGCGCGAGGTGGCACTTGCGTCTCAGACTGAGCCGTGCACGGACAGGTCCACAGGCAGGGCATCAAGGCCGCGCAGCACCAAGCCCCGCCGCCAGCGCAGGGGTCGCCGCGTCATTCGAATGTTCGGTAATCGGCTGACCAACGCGCCAATCGCAATCTGGCCCTCGAGCCGAGCCAGCGGCGCGCCGAGGCAGTAATGGACTCCGAGGCCGAAGGCGAGATGCTTGTTCGGTTCGCGAGAAAGATCCAACCGATCGGGATCGGAGAACTGTCCCTCGTCCCTGTTGGCGGAGGCGAGCACGGCGTAGACCAGTTCCCCGCGACGGATGATGGTCCCCGCGACTTCCACGTCTTCCCGGGCGTAGCGCTCGGTGGCCGTCTCCAGAGGGCCGTCGAACCGCAGCAGTTCCTCGACCGCGACCTTGATCATGCCGGGCTCATCGCGCAGGCGTTTCATCTGGTCCGGGTGCCGTAGCAGCGCGAGCATTCCGTTCCCGATCAGGTTGACGGTCGTTTCGTGCCCCGCGATCAGCAAAAGAAAAATCATTGACACGAGCTCATCTTCGTCCAGCCGCGCTCCTTCCTCCTCGGCCTGCACCAGCGCCGTCACCAGATCGTCGCGAGGACTCGAACGTCGAGACTCGACGAGCCTGCGGATGTATCGAAGAAACGCGATCGCGCTTGGAATTGCCCGCACCATGCTCCAGCCGGAGGGGTTGGACGCTACGATCACTCGCGACCAACGATGAAACCGGTGGCGGTCCGAGGCGGGCACGCCGAGCATCTCCGCGATGATCGTCGAGGGGATCGGCAGGGCGTAGTCGGCGATCAGATCCATGCGGCCCCGCCGCCCGGCCGCCACAATCAGCTCCTCCGTAAGACTCTGGACTCGCTCGCGGAGTCGTTCGACCAATCGTGGCGTGAAGGCTTTGTGAACCAGCTGACGCAGCCGCGTGTGATCCGGCGGGTCCACGTCGAGCATGTTCCGGGCCAGAGGCTTGAACAGGCTGGGAACCCACGGCTGTTTGCCCGCTTGTTCCGGCGGGAGCGCCTTGGTCTTGTCCTTTGCAAAGCGTTCATCCTTCAACAGGGCCGCTACGTCGTCGTACCGCGTGATCAGCCACGCCGCTTGCCTGGTCGGCAACTCGACCCGGAACACCGGCGACTCGGCGCGGAGACGGGCATAGAAAGGGTAGGGATCCGCCTTGAATCCCGGGCTCGCGATGTTCGGGATCGTCACCGGAGCCCATACTATGGCCCCCTTTCTCGAGGTCCCCGGACCGCTGACCCTCGCGTCGCCCGCTAAGCGGAAGATGAGGGCGATCGTCCCCCCTCCATGGGTCGCTAGGATTGAACCTGGAGGCGCGATGAACAGAACACCGAGCGACATGCCGGGAAGGCGATGGTCGCTGCTGCTGCTTCGGCTGGTGGTTGGATTCGGCTTCATGGTCCATGGGTGGGCGAAAATGACTCGGGGCCCGGCGGGGTTCGCCAAATTGCTCGACCAGTCGGAGCTCCAATGCCAGGGGTGACGGCCTGGGCGGGTACGCTGCTGGAGCTGTTCGGCGGTGCCGCGATCTTTGTGGGCGCGTTCGTCCCCGTCGTTGGCGCTCCCCTGATCGCGATGATGTTCGTGGCGATGTTTACGGTGCACCTGCGGTACGGCTTCAGCTCCATCAACACGATCGGTTTGGGGGCCGATGGCCCCCTGTTCGGCCCTCCGGGCTACGAGATCAATCTCCTATACATCGCGAGCCTGGTAGCGCTCATGGCGGGCGGTGCGGGCGCCTGCTCCGTCTACCGACTACTGGCTCGGCGTCGGGGCGTCAGCCCGGAGAGGTCGACAGGCCCTGGCAGGGCGGCGTGATCGCGACGCCGGTATGGGCATCCGGCGATTCACTTCTCTCTTCGACGGCCGCGTGCGCGTGCCCGTAGTGCATCTCCCGCTCGTAGAGCCCGCTCCGTGAGGCTTCCCGGGCGCACGCGCATCGCCGCCCGATCAACGTCCCCGATGGCCATCTCGAGGCGAATGTCGAGGCCCGCGGACTTGGAAAATCCCAGCTTCTGGCTGGCGTAGACGCTTCGATGACCGACGATGAGGAAGGCTGTCGCGGCACAGAGCGCGGCGTACACGCCCACCGGTCCCGGCAGCAGCTCCATGCCCATCACCGCGGCAGCGATGGGTGTATTGGCGGCGGCGGCCAGGACCGCGACGAATCCAAACGCAGCAAAGGCTCCGGACGGCAGCCCGAAAGCATGCGCCAGCGCGGCCCCTCCCGTGGCCCCGACGAAGAAGATCGGCGTCACGATTCCGCCGCTGCCGCCGGTTTCGAGGGTCACAGCGGTGGCAATGATTTTGAAGAGAAAGGCGAGGATCGCGAGCCTCGCCGCGCCGGCCAGCGCCTCTCCAATCGTCGCCGTTCCCAGGCCCGCGTACGTGGTGCCCACGACGCCGTAGAACGCGGCGAGAAAGACCCCGCCGGCTGCCGCCACGACGTAGGGATGCGCCTGGAATCGCTGGACGAGTTTCTCGACGGCCCTCATCGTCTCGATCAGGAGGAGCGCCATGAGGCCGAACGCGACCCCGAACACCAACGAAAGGCCCACAATCGTGGTCTGACCCAGCGTGCCGAAGCTCTCGTGCAGAGCGGCGACCGGTGGTCCAACGCCGCAGACGAGGTGTCCCACGATCCCGGCAATCAGGCAGGGAAACAGAACCGGATACTCGATCCTGCCGAGATAGAGAACCTCGATTCCGAAGAGGGCTCCCGAGACCGGTGTTCCGAAGACAGCGGCAAATCCCGCTCCTATGCCGCAGATCACGAGCCTCCGGCGGTCTTCGTCATTCAACCGAAGCCGGTCCGCGAAGAAGCTCGTAATCGCTGCGCCAATTTGCGCGCAAGGGCCTTCCTTCCCAACGGATCCGCCGAAGGCCAGGGTCAAGATCGTTGCCGCCAGCTTTACGGGAGCGACCCGCCATTCGATTTTCCCCGATCGCTGGTGAACGGCCGCGATGACGGCCTCGGTGCCATGCCCCCTGGCGTCCGGCGCGAAACGGCGGACGAGCCAGACGCAACCAGGCAAGGCCGCAGGAAGGAGCGCGTAGTAGGGGATAGGGCCCAGCGTGAGTCGGCTCACGGACGCGTTTGCAGCGGCGAGTGCCCAGAGGAAAGCGCGAGTGCCGAGTCCCACGCAGACACCCGCACCAGCACCCAGAAGAGCCCACTTCAGCGTGCTGATGAGGAGGGCCGTGTGTTCGGCGTACCAGCGGCTCTCGTCAGCGAGGTGAGGAGGCTCGGCCGACCGGGTTTCCCCGCTCGCGGCCGGAGTAGGCGGCGAAGGGTCGTCCCTCACGAAGGTGGAGTCCGTGAAAGAGCCGTCGATAGCCGCCGGAACTCGGGAGAATGTGCCGCGACGAGCAGGGCGAGCAGCGCCTCACCGCGTCGAGTTAGGGTCACGCGAACGCGGCGGCGATCCTCGGCGTCACGGTGGCGTCGCACGAGGCCTGCCTCCACGCACCGGTCCAGGAGGCCGACGGCGCTCTGGTGTTCGATCTGGAGACGGTCGGCGAGATCGGTGATCGTCGGAGGCCCTGGAGAGGTTCGGACGAAGAGCATGAACTGATACTGGTTCGGAGAGATCCCGGCTGCACGCGCCTGTGCTTCCGAGAAATGGAGGAATCGACGAAGTGCATAGCGAAACCGGGCGAGCCGGCCGTAATCCGCTTCGAGGGGATCAAGGCCTCCCCGCTTCTGTCCTTTCCTCCGGGTCGGCCTTCTTCTCAGGCTAGACCTCGAGTGGAGGGGCGGCTTCCGCCCTCGCTCTTCATCCTGGTCGCAATCTATCATGCCCCGGTTACTTTTCGAGGTATATACATCGTAGTACGATGTTATACCTGAGGAGGATTTCATGACTCAACGGTCGAGAGTGCTCCCGTCGGCCCTTCTTCTTGCCCTCGGCACCATCGTTGCGTGCAAGAAGAATCCACCCACCACGGCGGCGGTCGTTCAGCCAGTCAAGGTTGCGGGGCCGGTCGAGACTGCCGTGGCTCCGCCTGCGAGAGCCACGGCCGACCACGATCTCGATGCAGAGGTGCTGTCTCAGGACCTGGCTTCGCTGAACAGGCGCGGATACCTGGGGGACGCCTTCTTCGATTTCCAGAAGGCAGAACTCCGGGAGGACGCCCGAACGGCGTTGGCAAGGGACGCAGAATGGCTCCGGAAGTATCCCTCCGTCCAGATTCTACTGGAAGGCCACTGCGACGACAGGGGGACTGAAGCGTACAACCTGGCCCTCGGCGAGCAGCGCGCGAGGGCCGCCAACGAATATCTGAGCTCGCTGGGGATCTCGGGCTCCAGGATCAAGACGGTCTCCTACGGGAAAGAGAAGCCCTTCTGCACGGAAGATGGCGAGCAGTGTTGGCAGGAGAACCGGCGGGCCCACTTCCTGGTGATAGCGAAGTAGCGGGCTGCGGGTCGCAGCGCGCCGAGCGGGAACCACGGGCCACTATTCGGTGTGTGGGAGCCTTCTTCGTGGGCCGGACGGCGGAAAGCCTTCCACGATCGATGAAGAGGCCGCCCTTCGCGACCGCGGGATCGATCCGGGCGATGAAGCCCGCGAGCTCCTTCGCCGAAACCTTCCCGGAGCCGGCGGCCCGGGCAGACACGCGGCGCGCCGCAGACGCGGCTACGACGCCGGTTTGACGGCCGGCTCGGCGGCCTTGCCGGGGGAGTATCGGGCCCAGCGGATGATCTCGGGGATCGTGGGCTTCTTGCCGTACATCAGGATGCCGACGCGGTAGATGCGGCCCGCGAACCAGGCGAGGGCGGCCGTCGTTCCGAGCATCAGGGTGATGGACAGGAGGATCTGCCAGACAGGCGGCTCGGAGAGAGCCGTTCTCAGGAACATGATGAGCGACGCCGTGAAGGGGAAGAGCGAAAAGAAGAGCGCCACGCCGCCCGTCGGGTTGTTCATCACGGCGGGATAGACCGCGATGCCGCCGATGATCATCATCATGGGGATCATCGCCAGCTGCTGTGCCTCCTGGTCCGTGTTGAAGGGTGCCGCGATCATCGTGTAGACGCTGGCGTACAGGAAGTAGCCGAGCAGGAAGAACAGGATGAAGTAGCCGAGCATCGAGATCGGGATGCGCGGCACGCCGAGGTCGCCGCTCGAGATCATTCCGGCGATTCCCGGCAGCGACAGGTTCATCGCGACGAGCGACCAGACGAAGTACTGCGTCAGGCCCACGAGACCGATGCCGATGATCTTGCCCACCATCAGCTCGGTCGGGCGCACGGAGGCGACGATGATCTCGACGATCCGGCTCGACTTCTCCTCGATGACGCCGCGCATGACCTGGTAGCCGTACATGAAGAAGGTCGAGTACATGAGGATCAGGAACACGATCGCCGCGAGGATGCCGGCGCCCTTCTCCTCGGCCGTGCCCTTCTCGGTGATCTTGAACGCCTTCAGGTCGAGGCGATGCTCGAGCTCGGCGGCGAGGTCGGCCGGCAGCCCGCGGGCGGCCATCTTCTGGCGCATCCAGATGCGGTTGATCGCCGACTGGAGCTGGTTGAGGGCGATGAAGTCGGAGACGGTCGTCGAGTAGTACTCGACCTGTTCCTTCTCGATCTTCGGGCCTTCGAGGACCAGGTACCCGCTGATCTTCTTGTCGAGGACCTCCTTGCGGAGCGTCTCCTTCGTGGCCGCCAGGTCGTCCCCGGCGGGGCGCTCGACGAGCAGCCAGTGGGGCCCCTTGGACCCGGAGGGCTCCTTCTTCTGCTTGGCCTCGGTGTCCGCGAGCTCCGCGACGAGCGGCGCGTAGAGCTTTCCCGTCGCGTCCACGACGACGAGCTGCCGCTGCCCGCCGGTCTTCCGGGAGATCGCCACCTGGATCGCCACGTAGCCGAGGAACAGGATCGGGATGAGCAGCGTCGCAAACCAGAACGCCTTGGTGCGGACGCGCTCGATGTACTCGCGGCGGACGACGGCGAAGGTCTTCTTCCAGTTCATGCGCGCCTCATTCGATCGTGCGGTCTTCGATGCCGGCGCTCTTGACGGCGTCGATGTAGATCTCTTCGAGCTCCGGCTCCTTCTGCGAGAAGGCGTCGATCCGGAAGCGCTCGAGGGTGCGCCGGAGGAAGTCGCGGCGGTCCGTTCCGGGCGCGAGACCGACGACGAACGTGCCGTCCACCGCCTTGGCCGAGGTGACGCCCGGCAGCGTCCGGACCTCCTCGAGCGAGGCGTCCATCGCGATGCGCAGGAGGTCCTGCGAGTACCGGCGCTTCAGGTCCTTGATGGACCCCTCGAGGATCTTGCGCGACCGTGCCATCAGCGTGATCTCGTCGCAGAGCTTTTCGGCCTGCTCGAGGACGTGCGTGCAGAAGATGATCGTCTTGCCCCGGCCGCGGAACTCGAGGAAGTAGTCCCTCATCAGGGCCACGTTGATCGGATCGAGGCCCGAGAACGGCTCGTCGAGGATCAGGATCTCGGGGTCGTGGACGATCGTCGCGATGAACTGGATCTTCTGCTGCATTCCCTTGGAGAGCTCGTCGACCTTCTTGTTGAGCCAGGGGCGCAGCTCCATCTTGTCGAGCCAGTCGGCGATGCGGCGCTTGGCCTCTTCCCGCCCGACCTCCTTGATCGCCGCGAGAAAGTAGAGGTGGTCGATCACCTTCATCTTCCGGTAGAGGCCGCGCTCCTCCGGCAGGTAGCCGATGCGGTTCTGGGTCTTCCGGTCCATCGGGTGGCCGAGGATCTCGATCGCGCCCGAGTCGGGCGCGGTGATGTTCATGATCATCCGGATGGTCGTGGTCTTGCCCGCACCGTTGGGGCCGAGCAGGCCGAACATCGACCCCTTCGGGACCTTGAGCGACAGGCTGTCCACGGCCCGGAACTTGCCGAAGGCTTTAGAGACGTCCGTCAGCGTGATCGCGTTGTCCATCGGGTTTCGCGGATTATTACGGATTCTTTGGCTGGCGGTTTAGCTGAGATGGCGGCAGAAGTGGCGGAGAGGGTGGGATTTGAACCCACGAGACCCTTTCGGGCCTACCGGTTTTCGAGACCGGCCTGATCAACCACTCCAGCACCTCTCCGGCGGTTGGACGGCGAATCCTAGCGGATTCGTCAGCGATTGTCAGTTGGGATGCCGGCCGTCCCTTTCGGGCCTACCGGGTAAGCGCCGCGCTGCGCGCGACGCTGCCTACTGCCGAGGGTCTGCCGTTGGTGGTCGGCGCGAGACCGGCTAGGTCAACCACTCCAGCACCTCTCCGTGCGGTTGGAGGCGCATCCTAGCCGATTCCGGGGCAGAACGTGTTCGGGCCTTACCGCTTCGCCCGGAAGAACTGCTGGAGCAGCTCCGCGGATTCGGGGCCGAGGAGGCCCCCCTCGACGGCGCAGCGATGGTTCAGGCGCTCGTCCTGCGGAATGTTCCCGAGGGTGCCGCAGTAGCCCGCTTTCGGGTCCGCGCAGCCGAAGACGATCCGGGCGAGCCGTGCGTTCACGGCCGCTCCGGCGCACATGGGGCAGGGCTCGAGCGTGACGTAGAGCGTGGCGCCCTCGAGCCGCCAGGTCCCGGACTCGGCGGCGGCCTCCCGGATGGCCTCGATCTCGGCGTGGTGGGTGGGGTCGGCGAGGCGCTCCCGGCGGTTGCGGCCCCGGCCGATCATCCGGCCGTCCCGGACGACGATGGCCCCGACGGGGACCTCCTGCTCGGCATAGGCGATCCGGGCGAAGGCGAGCGCCTCGCGCATGAAGTGCTCGTCGGCGGGAGAGAAGGGCATGGGACGGAAGCCGCTAGCCGTCAGCCGTAGCCGGGGACTGGAGCCGGGTGTTTCGGCTCACGGTTTACGGCTCACGGTTCACGTCTTAAGTGGTGCGCCCAGAGGGAGTCGAACCCCCAACCTCCTGATCCGTAGTCAGACGCTCTATCCAATTGAGCTATGGGCGCAGGGGGCGAGAGGCTAACGAAAATGCCCTTCCTTTTCAATGGTCTCCGTGTTTACTGAACTTTCCGACCCCCCCTCCGTAGAACAGAATACGCAGCAAAACCGCGTGCAGCCGGAGGGTTGAGGCAATGGCGAAGAGGACGAAAATCATCCTGGGCCTGGTGGCGGCGGTCGTCGTCGTCGGGGTCCTTTCGGCGTTCATCCGCGGCCGGGACAAGGACGTCCCCCGCGTGACCACGGCCAAGGTCGAGAAGATCGACCTCGTCTCGAAGGTCACCGCCAACGGGAAGATCCAGGCCAAGCGCAAGGTGGACATGTCCGCCCTCGTCATGGGCCAGATCGTCAACCTGGCCGTCAAGGAAGGCGACCACGTCCAGAAGGGTCAGCTCCTTCTCCAGATCGACCGCGCGCAGCTGGCCGCCCAGGCGCAGGGACGCGAGGCGAGCCTCGAGGCGATGCGTCACGACCTCGACGCCGCCAAGGCCAACGCCGCGCAGGCCAAGTTCGACTACGAGCGGGCGAAGCAGAACTTCCAGGCGAAGATCCTGGCCGAAGCGGACTTCCAGAAGGCCAAGTCGACCCTCGACGCGGCCGAGGCCACCCTGGCCGCGACCGAGCAGCGCATGAACGGGACGATCGCGGACCTCGCGGCCAGCCGCGACTCCCTCTCCAAGACGACCGTCACGGCGCCGATCGAGGGCATCGTGACGACCCTTCCCGTCAAGGAAGGCGAAGTGACGGTCATCGGCACGATGAACAACGCCGGCACGCAGCTCATGACGATCTCGGACATGGGCGAGGTCGAGGCCGTGATGATGGTCGACGAGACGTCCGTGCCCCAGGTCAAGATCGGGCAGAAGGCGACGCTCTCGATCGACGCCTATCCCGAACCGCAAGTTCGAGGGGACCGTCACCGAGGTCGGCTCGTCGCCGATCCCGAAGAACGACCCGGACCTGCTGGCGCTCGTCGCGAACTCGGAGGCGATCAACTTCAAGGTCAAGATCCGGCTCGACCAGCCGCCCGACACGATCCGCCCCGGCTTCTCGGTGACGGCCGACATCGTGACGGGCCGCATCGACGGCGCGACGGCGATTCCGATCCAGGCGCTCGTCGTGCGCGACGTGCCGTCGAAGGAAAAGAAGCCGAAGGCCGGCTCGCGGCCCGAGACCGAGGAAGGCGTCTACGAGGTCAAGGACGGCAAGCTCGTGTTCGACAAGGTCCAGACCGGGATCGCCGGCGAGCTGATGATCGAGGTCAAGTAGGGGCCGAAGGCCGGATCCGAGATCGTCACGGGGCCCTTCAAGGTCCTGCGGCAGGTCAAGGAAGGCGACAAGGTCCTCATCGAGAAGGAAGGCGGCGACAAGAAGGGTCCGAAGCCGGCATGACCATCTCCGAGCTCTTCCGCGTCTCGAGCTCGGCGCTGACGCGCCACAAGCTGCGCGCGTTCCTGACGCTGCTCGGCGTGATCATCGGCGTGGCGACCGTCGTCGGCGTCGTGTCGGTGATCTCGGGCCTGAACAGCTACGTCAAGGACAAGGTCATCGGCCTGAATCCGGACATCGTCATCTTCACCAAGTACGGCATCATCACGAGCCGCGAGGAGTGGCTCCTGGCGCGCAAGCGCAAGGATCTGACGCTGACCGACATGGAGGTCGTGCGCCGCGAGTGCCGCCTCTGCGAGTCGATCGGCGCGCGGGGCGACCGCAACCGGCCGGTCAAGTACGGCGATCGCAAGCTTCCCGCCTCCGAGATCCAGGGACACACGCCCAACATGGGCGAGTCGATGAACTTCGACATCGCCAGCGGGCGCTACTTCACCGAGGCCGAGTACAACCAGTCGGTCGCCCGTCGCCGTGATCGGCTGGGACGTCCAGGACGAGCTCTTCCCGAACCTCGACCCGATCGGCCGCGTCATCAAGATCGACGGGTTCCCGGTGAAGGTCATCGGCACGCTGGCCAAGCAGGGCAGCGTCATGGGGCAGAGCCAGGACAACGTCGTCTACATTCCCCTCACCGTATTCCACAAGCGGATCGCGCCGACCGAGGACATCAGCATCTTCCTGAAGCCCAAGGGCGGCGTCGAGGGCGTCACCTCCGCGACCGACGAGGTGCGGACGATCCTGCGCTCGCTGCGCAAGACCGGGTACAACGCGGACGATCCGTTCGGCCTCGTCACGGCGGAGCTGCTCCAGACGCTCTGGAGGAACATCTCGGCCGGCATGTTCCTGCTGATGATCCTGATCTCGGGCATCTCGCTCGTCGTCGGCGCCATCGTGATCGCCAACATCATGTTCGTCTCGGTCGTCGAGCGGACCAAGGAGATCGGCGTGCGGCGGGCGCTCGGCGCGCGCAAGAAGGACATCCGTCGGCAGTTCCTGCTCGAGGCGGCGCTGCTCTCGGCGGTCGGCGGCGTGATCGGCGTGATCCTCGGATCGCTCATCGCGCTCGCCGTCAAACAGGTCTTCCCCGCGCAGATGCGCGTGTCCTTCATGGTCCTCGGCGTGACCGTGGCGACCGTCACGGGACTGCTCGCCGGATGGATCCCGTCGAACCAGGCGAGCAAGCTGCCGCCGGTCGAGGCCCTCCGCTACGAGTAGCCCATGTCGTCCCTGATCTCGCACCTGCGCCGCGGCTTCGGCGAGAACGTGCGTTTCGCGATGATGGCGGTGCGCGCCCACAAGCTGCGCGCGGGCCTGACGGTGCTCGGCATCGTCGTGGGCGTGGCCACCGTGATCGCGATGGTCTCGATCGTGACGGGCTTCAACAACAACATGATCCGCAACTTCCAGAGCTTCGGCGCGACGCTCGTGCAGTTCCAGAAGTTCTCGATGCGGTTCGGCCCGGGCCACCGCTCCGACACCGAGCGCAACCGCAAGGACCTGACGCTCGAGGACGCGCTGGCGCTGAAGGCCCAGATCCCCGAGATCCGCGCCGTGTCCCCCGAGCGGTATCTCTTCGACGGCACCTCGGTCACCGTCAAGTACCGCGACCAGGAGTCCACGGCGCCGACCGTCGCCGGCGTCTACCCGGACTACTCCCTGGCGAACAACCACTTCGTCGAGCACGGGCGCTTCATCACCGACGCGGACATCGAGCACTCGGCCGCCGTGGCGGTCATCGGCACGGACGTGCAGAAGGCCCTCTTCCCGCGCGAAAGCCCGCTGAACAAGACCGTCGAGCTGAACGGCTGGAAGTACGTCGTCGTCGGCGTCATGGAGGAGAAGGGCGACTTCGGAGGCGGCTCCAGCAACCACTGGTTCTTCGTCCCCTTCTCGGCGTTCGACCGGCAGTTCCCGCAGATCAAGAACAGCCGGGGCGACACGATCCACATCGCGACGGTGCCCTACGGGCCGGAGCAGGTGGACGCCGTCATCGAGAAGGGACGGGCGCTCCTGCGCGCGCGCCGCGGCGTGAAGTTCAACGCCGAGGACGACTTCTACATCCTGACGCCCGACCGCATGATCGAGAGCTTCCAGGGGATCACGCGCGGCATCACGGGCGCGATGATCTTCATCGCGTTCATCTCGCTCCTGATCGGCGGCGTCGGCGTCATGAACATCATGCTGGTCTCGGTCACCGAGCGCACGCGCGAGATCGGCGTGCGCAAGGCGGTCGGGGCCTTCCGCCGCGACATCGTGCTGCAGTTCCTGACGGAGGCCACGACCCTGGCGCTGCTCGGCGGATTCATCGGCGTGATCGTCGGCGTGGCCGTGCCCGCCGCGATCAAGGCCGCTTTCGCCGCGCTGCCGGCCGAGACGCCGTTCTGGGCGATCCTGGTGGGCCTGCTCGTCTCGGTCTCCGTCGGCATCTTCTTCGGCCTCTACCCGGCCGTCAAAGCCTCGCGCCTGGATCCGATCGAAGCCCTGCGGTACGAATAGATCGTCGCTTCCGCTCGCTGCGCTCGCTCACGCTCCCGCGGCGTGAACCTCCTCCCTCCCTCCGGTCGGGAGACTATGAACGCCGTGCTTCGCACAGCGTTCCCTACTGCCGGGGGTCTGCCTTCGGTGGTCGGGTCACGCCGCGAGCGGATGACGGAGTGAGGCGGAAAAGAGAAGGACTCTCCGCGGGTGATCGCGAAGGCGTGGCGCGCGGCCGGGGGATAGAGTCTCGTCCGTGTTGAGCCACTTGCGGCGCGGTTTCGGGGAGAACGTTCGGTTTGCGTTGCTCGCGGTGCGTCTGCACAAGCTGCGCGCTTCGCTGACGGTCCTCGGCATCGTGGTCGGCGTCGCGACGGTCATCGCGATGGTCTCCATCGTGACGGGCTTCAACAACGGCATGGTCCGCAACTTCCAGAGCTTCGGTGCCTCGCTCGTGATGGTCCAGAAGTACGAGCCGCGCTTCGGGCCAGGCGGGCCGAGACCCGAGTCCGAGCTGCGGCGCAAGGACCTCACGCTCGAGGATGCGGCCGCGATCCGCGCGCAGATCCCGGAGGCCCGCGCGGTCTCGCCGCAGCGATACCTCTGGGACAACACGGACTACCACCTGCGCCACCGGACGCAGGAGGTCCAGTCCCCCCGCGTCTTCGGCGTGATGGAGCCGTACGCGGTCGCCACCAGCCGCTTCGTGTCGCAGGGCCGCTTCCTCACGGAGCTCGACGTCGAGCACGCGGCGGACGTCATCGTCCTCGGGGCGGAGATCGCCGAGAAACTCTTCCCGCGCGAGGACCCGCTCAACAAGCGCATCCAGCTCGGCCACGACACGTACACCGTCATCGGCGTCTTCGAAAAGAAGGGAAAGATGTTCGGCGAGTCCCAGGACGCCTTCGTCGCGATCCCCCTGACGACCTTCGACCGGCGGTTCCCGTGGATCCGGGTGGGCGGCTCGAACGGGGACGCCCTGCGCATCGCCACCGTGCCCTACCGGCCGGAGCAGGTGCCCCTGCTGATCGACAAGGTCCGTCAGGTGCTGCGGGCGCGGCGCCACGTGCGGTTCGACCAGGCGGACGACTTCGGCATCGTCACGCCCGACAAGATGATCGAGAGCTTCCAGGGGATCACGAAGGGAATCACGCTCGCGATGGTCTTCATCGCCTTCGTGTCGCTCCTGATCGGGGGCGTGGGCGTGATGAACATCATGCTCGTCTCGGTCACCGAGCGCACGCGCGAGATCGGCGTGCGCAAGGCGGTCGGCGCCTTCCGCCGCGACATCGTGCTGCAGTTCCTGACGGAGGCCACGACCCTCTCGCTGATCGGCGGCGCGATCGGAGTCGTCGTGGGGGTGGCGGTCCCGGCCGCCATCAAGAAGGCCTTCGACGCGCTGCCGGCCGAAACGCCGATCTGGTCCATCGTCGTGGGCCTCGTGGTGTCCCTCTCGGTCGGCATCTTCTTCGGCCTCTACCCGGCCGTGAAAGCCTCGCGCCTCGACCCGATCGAAGCGCTGCGGTACGAATAGAACGTCGCCCTCGCGCGTCGCGCTGCTGCGCGATCGCTGCGGGCTCCCGCGGCGCAAACCTCCTCCCTCCCTTCGGTCGGGAGACTATTTGCGCCGCGAGCTTGAACTCCTGCGCGGCGGAAAGACTCCCTCTCCCGGCGGGAGCGGGTTTCGGGGTGAGCCGAACCCTTCCGGATGGAAGTCCATCGCGGGTTAGAATCCCGGCGCCGATCCCATGACGCTTTCCGCCGGATCCAGACTCGGGCCGTACGAGATCCTCGCGCCGATCGGCGCGGGAGGGATGGGGGAGGTGTACCGGGCGAAGGACCCGCGGCTCGGCCGCGACGTGGCGATCAAGGTGCTGCCGGCGTCGTTCTCGCAGGACGCCGACCGCCTGCGCGGTTCGAGCAGGAGGCCCGCGCGGCCGGCGTCCTCAACCACCCGGAAATCACGGCGGTCTACGACATCGGGTCGCCACGACGGCGCTCCGTACATCGTGACGGAGCTGCTCGAGGGAGAGACGCTGCGCGCGCGGCTTCTCACGGGGTCGCTGCGCCGTGCGCAAGGCGATCGACTACGCCGTGCAGATCGCGCGGGGCCTCGCGGCAGCGCACGAGAAGGGGATCGTCCACCGGGACCTGAAGCCCGAGAACCTCTTCCTGACGAAGGGACGGCCGGGTCAAGATCCTCGACTTCGGACTGGCCAAGCTCAAGACGGAGGCGGGCGAGGACGGCAAGACCGACATGCAGACGGTCTCGGGGGGCACCCAGCCGGGCGTCGTCCTCGGGACGATGGGCTACATGGCGCCCGAGCAGGTGCGCGGCAAGCCCGCCGACCGGCGCAGCGACCTCTTCGCGTTCGGCACGATCCTGTACGAGATGCTCTCGGGGCAGAAGGCGTTCCACGGCGACTCGGCGGCCGACACGATCACGGCGATCCTGACGAAGGAGCCGCCGGATCTCTCCCAGACGAACAAGGACGTCCATCCGGGCCTCGACCGGATCGTGCGGCACTGCCTGGAGAAGAACCCGGAGGAGCGCTTCGAGTCGGCGCGCGACCTGGCGTTCGATCTCGAGGCGCTGTCGGGCCTCTCGGCGCCCTCGCGGGCGGCGACCGGAACGTTTCCGTCGGAGTCCCGCCCGCCGGCCCTGGGCCGCCCTGGCGGCCACGGCGCTGGTGTCGGCCGCGATCGCCGCCTTCTTCGCCTTTTCCGCCGGCAGGAAATCGGCCTACGTCGCCCCGCCCTCGTTCCGCCAGATCACGTTCTCCCGCGGCGAGGTCGGCGGATCGCTCTTCGCGCCGGACGGCCAGACGATCGTCTACTCGGCGGCATGGGAGGGGAAACCCATCGAGATCTTCATCAATCGCCCGGAAAGCCCGGAGTCGCGCCCGTTCGGCCTGGCGGACTCGGAGGTCCTGGCGATTTCGAAGTCCGGCGAGATGGCGGTCTCTCTCAGTCGGCGGGCGACGGCGCCCTTCACGCGTACGGGACGTCTGGCCCGCATCTCGATCGCGGGCGGCGCGCCGCGCGACATCCTCGACGACGTCCAGATGGCCGACTGGGGTCCCGACGGACAGAGCCTGGCCATCGTTCGCGACGCCGGCGCCAAGAACCGCCTCGAGTTCCCGATCGGGAAGGTGCTCTACGAAACGAGCGGCTGGGTCCAGAACCCTCGGGTCTCGCCGAACGGAGATCTCGTGGCGTTCATCGATCACCCGTACCCGTCGGACGACGGCGGCGTGGTGGCGGTCGTCGATCGGGCGGGAAAGAAGAAGGCGCTGTCTCCGCTGTACGCGACGGCGCAGGGGCTGTCGTGGAAGCCGGACGGCTCCGAGATCTGGTACACGGCGGCCGAGGGCGGCTTCAACCGCGCCGTCCACGCCGTCACGCTTTCGGGAAGCACGCGGCTCGTCGGCAGGGTTCCGGGCATCAGCACCATCCGGGACATCTCGAAAGACGGCCGGGTCCTGATGACGAACGAAAGCGCCCGTCTCGGGATCCTCGCGCGCGGTCCCGGGGACGAAAAGGAGCGGGAGCTCGCCTGGCTCGACTATTCGCTCGTGAGCGACATGACTCCGGACGGGCAGAACATCCTGATCACCGAGTCCGGCGAGGGAGGCGGCGCGGGCTACGCGGCGTATCTGCGGAAGATGGACGGCTCGCCGGCCATCCGCCTCGGCGAGGGCGCCACGGAAGCCTTTTCTCCGGACGGCAAGTGGGCGATCTCGATTGCGCACCCGGCGGAGCCCCAGATCGTCCTTCTTCCGACCAGCGTCGGCGAGCCCCGGGCTCTGTCGCGGGAAGGACTCGATCCCTTCAACGCCGACTTTTTCCCCGACGGAAAGCGGATTCTCTTCACGGCGACGGAGAACGGCCACGGAACGCGCCTTTACGTGCGCGACCTCGCGGGAGGAAAGCCGCGGGCGATAACGCCCGAAGGCTACTCGCTCTTCCGGGGCACGATCACGCCGGACGCCAAGTCTGCCGTGGTCAGCGGCCCGGATCGTCGGATCTATCTCTATCCCCTCGAGGGCGGCGAGCCGACTCCGCTCGCGGGACTCGCAGCCGGGGACCGGCCGGTCCGGTTCTCGCCGGACGGCCGCACGCTCTACGTTCAGGGCACGCTGAGCATTCCGGCCCACGCCTACCGATACGACCTCGCCTCGGGGAAGAAGGAGCTCTGGAAAGATCTCGCGCCTGCGGATCCCGCCGGCCTCAACACCATCAGCCGCTTCGTCGTCACGCCCGACGGGAAGACCTACGCCTACAGCTA
Source organism: uncultured Acidobacteriota bacterium (assembly GCA_963710945.1). Classification (GTDB taxonomy): domain Bacteria; phylum Acidobacteriota; class Thermoanaerobaculia; order UBA5066; family Gp7-AA6; genus DAHUXD01. Next base: position 389,332 of record CAVQCH010000003.1, on the reverse strand, counting down.
CCTGCGCGTGCTGTCGTACCTGCAGCTCGTCGAGGGAATGAAGTGACGCTATCGGCCGGCTCGCGGCTGGGCCCCTACGAGATCGTCGCGCCCATCGGCGCGGGCGGGATGGGGGAGGTGTACCGGGCGCGGGACGAGCGGCTGAAGCGCGACGTCGCGGTCAAGGTGCTGCCGGCGTCGTACTCGCAGGATGCGGACCGGCTGCGGCGCTTCGAGCAGGAAGCGCAGTCGGCCGGCGGGTTGAATCACCCGAACATCACGGCGGTGTACGACCTGGGCTCCCACGACGGAGCGCCGTACATCGTGACGGAGCTGCTGGAGGGAGAGACGCTGCGCGCGCGCCTGTCGGGGGGAGCGGTCCCGGTGCGCAAGGCCACGGACTACGCGGTGCAGATCGCCAAGGGTCTCGCCGCGGCCCACGAGAAGGGGATCATCCATCGGGATCTCAAGCCCGAGAACCTGTTCCTGACGAACGACGGGCGGGTGAAGATCCTCGACTTCGGCCTCGCGAAGCTGACCCAGAACGAGGCGGCCGGCGGCGGACAGCAGACCAACCTGCCCACGGCGACCGAGCCCGGTGTCGTCATGGGAACGCTCGGCTACATGTCGCCCGAGCAGGTGAAGGGCAAGTCGGCGGACCAGCGCTCCGACATCTTCGCCTTCGGCGCGATCCTGTACGAGATGCTCTCGGGCCAGCGGGCGTTCCACCGCGACTCGGCGGCCGAGACGATGTCGGCGATCCTGCGGGAAGAGCCGCCGGACCTGTCGGCGACGAACAAGAGCGTGCAGCCGGGGCTCGAGCGGATCGTGCGGCACTGCCTCGAGAAGAACCCGGAGGAGCGCTTCTATTCGACCCGCGACGTGGCCTTCGATCTCGAGCAGCTCTCGGGGCTGTCCGGCGCGACCGCGCCCTCGACGGCGGGCGCCGCCGAAAAGAAAGCGCGGCCATCGTGGGTCCTGGTGGCGGGAGCGGCGCTGGCGACGGCGCTCCTCTGCGGCGCGGCGGCCTTCGTCGCGATTCGGAAGGCCGGCGATCAGCCTCCGCCTCGATTCCGGCAGCTCACGTTCCGCCGCGGCCAGATCTACTCGGCGAGATTCTCTTCCGACAACCAGACCGTCGTGTATTCGGCGGCCTGGGACGGCAAGCCCATGGAGATCTTCGTTTGCCGGCCCGAGAGCCCGGAGTCGCGCGCCTTCGGGTTGGCCGGAGCGGAGGTCCTCTCGATCTCGAAGGCGGGCGACATGCTCGTATCCCTCGGGCGGACGACCTCGGACGCCTTCCGGCGGACGGGCACGCTGGCGCAGCTGTCGGTCGCCGGGGGCGCGGCGCCGCGGGAGAACCTGAAAGAGGTCGAGTGGGCCGACTGGGCCCCGGACGGCAAGAGCCTCGCGGTCGTTCGCGTCGTGCCGGGCCGCATGCGCATCGAATACCCCATCGGAAAGGTCCTCTACGAAACGAGCGCGTGGGTCAGCCATCCCCGCGTGTCGCCGGACGGAGAGACCGTCGCCTTCATCGATCATCCGACGCCCGGGGACGACGGCGGGTCGGTCGCAGTGGTGGACCGCGCGGGCAAGAAGAGGAACGTCTCGGAGCCCTTTGCGTCGGCGCAGGGTCTGGCCTGGTCTCCGACGGGCGACATCTGGTTCACGGCGACGGAGGTCGGCGGCAACCGCGCGCTCTACCGGACCGATCTTGCCGGCAAGGCCCGGGCTCGAGTCCGGATTCCCGGTTCGCTGACGCTTCAGGACATCTCGCGGGACGGCCGCCTGCTCGTCACGCGCGACGCGATCCGGTCGGAGATCCTCGGACTGGCGCCGGGCGAAACGAAGGAGCGCGACCTCACGTGGCTCGACTGGTCGCTGCCGGCGGCCCTTTCCGCCGACGGCAAGACCGTTCTCTTTTCGGAGTCGGGCGAGGGCGGCGGCGCCGGCTACTCCGTCTACATCCGCAAGACGGACGGCTCGCCCGCGGTTCGGCTGGGGGAGGGCAACACGCAGGACCTCTCGCCCGACGGAGAGTGGGCCCTCGCGATCGTTCACTCCGCTTCGGACCCGCAGCTCGTGGCCTACCCGACGGGGGCCGGCGAGCCGAAGGTCTTCCCCAAGGACGGCGTTTCGGTATTCGGCGCGACGTTCCTTCCGCCGGACGGGAAACAGATCCTGATCACCGGAAGCGAAGCGGGACATGGCTCGCGCCTCTATCTGCGGGACTTCTCGGGAGGAAAGCCGCGCGCGCTGAGCCCCGAGGGATACAGCACCATTGGCGTGATATCGCCAGACGGAAAGTGGACGGTCGTCCGGGGACCGGATCGCAAGCGCTACCTCTACCCGATCACGCGGCGGCGAGCCGTCGACCATCCCGGGGCTCGAGGCCGACGAGGGAGTGTCCCAGCGCAGCGCCGACGGGCGGTTTCTGTTCGTGCAGCGCCGGGGAGAGACGCCGTCGAAGGTCTACCGGCTGGAGCTCGCGACGGGCCGCCGGGAGCTCTGGCGATCCCTCATGCCCGCAGACGCTTCGGGTGTCAACAACGTCATTCCCCTACCGACGCCGAGCGGCGACGCGTACGTCTACAACTACGTCCGCACGCTGTCGGACCTGTACCTGGTCGAAGGGGTGAAGTGACCGTCGCGATCGCGACGCTCGGGGTCTGCGCCTGCGCACGGCGTCCGGCTCGCCCGGATGCGGGCTCGACCGGACGCCTGACCCCTCGCTGCGCGTCGCTCCGCGGCGCGACGCCTCCTCGCCCTCGCGCTCGCGCCGCTGCGCGATCGCTGCGGCTCCCGCGGGAGAACCCCGCCCCCCCGGTCGGGAACTGACCGCCCGCGAGCCGTGCAGAGCCCGAGCCGACGAGCGGAGGCGACGACTAAAGGTTGAGTTTCCAGAACTCGAGCATCTTCTCGAAGAGGTGGATGCGCGCCGGGCGGTCCTCGATCGGGTGCTTGCGCATGGGGTAGACCATCAGGTCGAAGGGCTTGTCCGCCTTGACGAGCTCGTCCACGAAGCTCCACTCGTTCTGCGGGTGGACGTTGTCGTCGTAGCTCGCCGAAGACGAGCAGCAGCCGCCCGTGGAGGTCCTTCGCGCGCGGCACGAGGGAGAAGTGGGCGTATCCCTCCGGGTTGTCCGCCGGCGTCTTCATGTACGTCTCGGTGAACTTCGTGTCGTAGAAGTGCCAGTCGGTCACGGGAGCGATCGAAATCCCGGCCTTGAACTCCTGCGAGCGCGTCATGACGAGCAGCGTGTCCGTCCCGCCGCCGCTCCAGCCCCAGACGCCGACGCGCGCGGCGTCCACCCACGGCTGCGTCTTCAGCCACTTCACGCCGGCGACGATGTCGTCGAGCTCGACGTCGGACATCATCTTGCGGACGACGAGGTTCTCGAGCGTCTTGCTCTGGCCGGTGGCGCTCCGCGGGTCCACGGAGAAGACGACGTAGCCGGCGTTGACGAGGACCTGGTCGAAGAATGCGTTGCCGGCGAACGAGTAGTCCCAGGAGTCGTTGACGGTCGGCGAGCCCGGGCCGCCGTAGATGTAGACGATCGCCGGGTACTTCTTCGCGGGATCGAAGCCGCGGGGCTTCAGGATCCGGGCCGGCAGGGCGAGGCCGTCGGCGGCCGGCACGGTGAAGAGCGAGGCCGTCTGGAAGCCGAAAGGCGCGACGAGGTCCGTTCGCGCGGCCGAGATCACGGCAGCGCTGGCGCGCCGCCCGCGTCGTGGACGCGACAGCGACGGCAGCCGGTCGTGGCTCGAGTAGAGGTCGGCGTAGGCGCGCCGGTCCGGGCTCATCGTGATCCGTGTGCGTCCCGTCTTCCTTCGTGACGCGCTCCATGCCGGAGCCGTCGAGGCGGATGCGATAGAGGTGCCTCTCGACGGGGGACTTCTCGAGCGCGGTGAAGTAGACCCAGCCGCCCTTCTCGTCCACCCACGCCGAGTTGAGCGGCGCCCCGTAGAAGTTCACCGGGCCCCGCACGGACCAGGGGCCGCGGGTCACGGCGTTCACGAGCTTTCCGTCGATCGTGTAGAGGTAGAGGTGCGTGTGGCCGTCGCGCTCGGACGAGACGACGAACTTCTTGCCGCCCTCCAGGAACTGCAGCTCCTTCTGGTTGACCCAGGCCTCGTCGGTGTCGGTCAGGACGAGCTTCGCCGCTCCGTCCGCGCGGGCGACGAGCCACATGTCGAGGCGGGTCTGCATGCGGTTCGTCGTCTGGACGGCGATCGCTCGGCTGTCCGGCAGCCACTTCACGCCGAGGACGTACTCGTAACCGGCGGCCGCCTGGTCCATCCAGGACGTCCTGCCGCTGCCGACCTCGACGATCCCGACGCGCACGAGCGGGTTGGCGTCCCCGGCCTTCGGATAGCGCTGGCTGATGACCTCCGGGACGGCGGGAGAGAACTTCGGGAACGTGACGACGTCCACCATGGACTCGTCCGTGCGCAGGAACGCGATCGCGGCGGAGTCGTCGGACCACCAGAAGCCGGCGACGCCGTGGTCGAAGACCTCCTCCCAGTAGAGCCAGGTGAGGTTGCCGTTGAGAATCGTGGCGCTCCCGTCCGAGGTGAGGCGCGTCTCGGTCTTCGCGCCGAGGTCGCAAACGTAGAGGTCGTTCGACCGGACGAAGGCGACCTTGCGGCCGTCCGGCGAAAAGCGGGGGATGGTCTCGGCCTCGGGCGTGCGCGTCAGGCGCTCGAAGCGCGAGTTCGCGAGATCCAGGACGAAGAGATCGCCGGCGACGGCGTAGACGGCGATTCTCCCCGCCGCGTCGAAGGCTTCGGGCCACGCGAGCGCCTCGGGCGTGTCCACCGGTCCCACGAGTGCCTTGAGGCTCGACAGGGCCGCCGCGCGATCCACGGCAGGCTTGCGCTCGCCTGTCCCGGCCTTCACGCGCTCGATCGTGCGCTCCGCGGCGGGCTTCGTCTCGTCCAGCACCAGCAGATCGCCGCCGGACGTCCACGCCACCTGCGGCGTCTTCGTAGCGGCTTCGCCCTCGTCGCTGTAGGCCCACGGGACGTGACGTCCTTTCGCTCCTGGGCGAGGAGACCGGTCGCGAGAAGAAGCGGAAGCAGAGCCGCGAGGCGAATCGGCTTCATGGTGACCTCTCGAAAAGTGGAGCAAGGATATGCCACGGGTTGACTTAGAATCCCCGCACCGAATGGCAGTTTCCGCCGGAACAAAGCTCGGTCCCTACGAGATCCTTGCGCCCATAGGCGCGGGAGGGATGGGGGAGGTCTATCGCGCGAAGGACCCGCGGCTCGGGCCGCGAGGTCGCGATCAAGGTGCTGCCCGGCGACGTTCTCGCCAGGACGCCGACCGGCTCCACCGGTTCGAGCAGGAGGCGCGGGCGGCCGGGATCCTGAACCACCCGAACATCACGGCGGTCCACGACATCGGCTCCGCACGACGGCGCCCCCTACATCGTCACGGAGCTGCTCGAGGGCGAGACGCTGCGCGCGCGGATCTCGACCGGGCCCGATCGCCGCCCGCAAGGCGACCGACTACGCGATCCAGGTGGCCAAGGGCCTCGCGGCGGCGCACGAGAAGGGGATCGTCCACCGGGACCTGAAGCCCGAGAACGTCTTTCTGACGAAGGACGGCCGGGTCAAGATCCTCGACTTCGGCCTGGCGAAGCTCAAGGCCGAGAAGGACCCCGGCTCCCAGACCGACCTGCGGACCATCTCGGGGACGGAGCCGGGCGTCGTTCTCGGAACGATGGGCTACATGGCGCCCGAGCAGGTGCGCGGCAAGGCGGCCGACGCGCGGTCGGACATCTTCGCCTTCGGGACGATCGTCTACGAGATGCTGTCGGGGCAGCGCGCGTTCCGGGGAGACTCGCGCCGCCGACACGATCACGGCGATCCTGACGAAGGAGCCGCCGGACCTCTCGCAAACGAACAAGGAGATCCATCCGGGCCTCGACCGGATCGTCCGACACTGCCTCGAGAAGAACCCCGAGGAGCGATTCCAGTCGGCGCGCGACATCGCGTTCGACCTCGAATCGCTCTCGGGTATCTCGACGCCGACCACCGCCGTCGCCGCGGCCGGGCCGGTCGCGCGGAAGCGTTGGGTCGGGCCGGCGCTTCTCGCGGCGGCCGTGGCCCTCGCCGCGGGCCTCATGGCGGGCTATCACTCCGGCAAGAAGGCCGGCTACGTGCCGCCGCCGAACTACCAGCAGCTGACGTTTCGCCGCGGCGAGCTCTACACGGCCCGCTTTGCGCCCGACGGCCAGACCGTCATCTACGCGGCCGCGTGGGACGGAAGGCCGGTCGAGATCTTCGCCACGCGCACCGACCGGCCGGAGTCCCGCGTCTTCGGCCTCGTCGGCTCGGACGTGGCTTCCATCTCGAAGACCGGAGAGATGCTCGTCTACGTCGATCGGCACATCGAGGAAGCCTTCATCCGCGGCGGCACGCTCGCCCAGGTCAGCGTTTCCGGCGGCGTCGCGCCGCGCGAGATCTCGACGGACGTGCAGTGGGCGGACTGGGGCCCCGACGGCGTGAGCTACGCGCTCGTCCGAGACGTGAACGCGCGCAATCAGCTCGAATACCCCGCGGGGCAAGGTGCTGTACCAGACGACCGGATGGATCAGCCATCCCGCGCGTTTCGCCGGACGGGAGCTGCGTCGCGTTCCTCGATCACCCGATCCGGCGCGACGACGGCGGCTCCGTGCGTGATCGTCGATCGCGCCGGCAAGAAGACGGACGCTGGCAGGCGTCTTCGCGTCGGTGCAGGGCCTGGCGTGGTCGCGGGACGGCGGGAGGTGTGGTTTACCGGAACGCGAACTCGGCGGCAATCGCGCGATCCACGCGGTGACGCTCGCGGGCGTCCGAGCGCCTCCTCGCGCGGGTCACCGAGAGCCTGACGCTCCAGGACATCGCCAGGGACGGGCGGGTCCTCGTTTCGCACGATGTCATCCGGATCGGCGTTCTCGGCCGCGGGGCCGGGGAGGCGAAGGAGCGCGATCTCTCCTGGCTCGACTGGTCGGCCGCGTTCGATCTTTCGGCCGACGGGAAGAATCTGCTCTTCGCCGAGACCGGTGAAGGGTCGGGCCCCGGGTACTCCTGCTTCATCCGCGGAACGGACGGATCGCCGCCGGTGCGCCTCGGCGACGGCGTCGCCATGTCGATCTCGAGTGACGGTCGATGGGTCACGGCCAACACCCCGCGAGACGAGCATCCGAAGCTCTGGCTCTATCCGACGGGCGCCGGGGAGAAGAAGCTCCTTCCGACCGGCAACCTCGCAGGTCGAATCTTCCGGCGACTGGCTTCCCGACGGCAAGAAGATCGTCTTCACCGCGAGCGAACCGGGCCACGGAAGCCGGCTCTTCGTGATCGACGTGGCGGGCGGCAATCCGCGCGCCCTGACGCCGGAAGGATATCGACTCATTCCGAGGACCGTGTCTCCGGACGACAAGCGCGTCGCGGTGATCGGTCCCGACCGTAAGCGCTATCTCTATCCCTCGAGGGCGGCGAACCGCAGCCGGTCCCCGGCCTGGCGCCCGAGGAAACCCCGGCCGGATGGACGCTGCGACGGGCGCTTCCTCTACGTCTTTCGGCGACGCGACATACCGGTCCAGATCTCGAAGCTCGACGTCGCGACCGGCAAGAAGGAATCCTGGAAGGAACTCATGCCCGGCGATGGTGCGGGAATCGTGGACATCGCGCCGATCATCCCGACGCTGACGGCCAGGAATACGTGTACGGCTACTCGCGCACGCTATCCGACCTCTACGTCGTCGAAGGGCTGAAGTGTACGCTCTCCGCCGGAACGCGTCTCGGCCCCTACGAGATCGCCGCGCCCATCGGCGCCGGCGGCATGGGCGAGGTCTACGCGCCCGCGACGAGCGCCTCAAGCGCGAGGTCGCGGTGAAGGTTCTGCCCCCGGAGCTCGCGGCCGACGCCGAGCGGCGGCTCGCGGTTCGAGCGCGAGGCACGCGCGGCGTCGGCGCCTCTCCCACCCCAACATCCTGACGATCTACGACATCGGCACGTCGGACGACACCGTCTACATCGCGATGGAGCTCGTCGAAGGCCAGACGCTCAAGGACCTGACGGCCTCGGGTCCCGTACCGACGAAGAAGCTCCTCGACCTGGCCGTACAGATCGCCAACGGCTCTCGCGGCCGCACATGCCGCCGGGATCGTCCACCGCGATCTCAAGCCCGCCGAACGTCATGGTCTCGAAGCACGGGTACGCGAAGATCCTCGACTTCGGCCTCGCCAAGCTCGTCACGCCCGAGTCCGACGAGGTGTCGGGCCTGCAGACGGCGGCGGGCGACGGCGACGCGCCCCGGCATGGTGATGGGCACCGTCGGCTACATGTCGCCCGAGCAGGCGAGCGGCCGGGCGCTCGACTTCCGATCGGACCAGTTCTCGTTCGGCTCGATCCTGTACGAGATGGCGACGGGCAAGCGCGCGTTCGAGCGGGGCACGACGGCGGAGACGCTGACGGCGATCATCCGGGAAGAGCCCGAGCCCGTGTCGCAGCTCAACGCGCGGATCCCGGCGCCGGTGCGCTGGCTCGATCGAGCGGTGCCTGTCGAAGGACCCGGAGGACCGGTTCGGGACGACGAAAGACCTGGCGCGGGACCTGGCGGCGGTCCGCGACCATCTCTCCGAGACGCCGGCCGCGGCGACGTCACGGGACAGCACGCGGCCGAGCCCGCCCCTGCGCCGGAAGCGATGGCTCCGGACGAGCTCGTCGCGGCCGGCGATCCTCTCGCGGCCGGCGTCGCCGGGCTCTTCTCCGGCAAGCGGCTCTGGTTCCGCGAGCCGCCGGTCTTCAAGCAGCTGACGTTCCGGCGCGGGCAGATCGCTTCGGCGCGGTTCGCGCCGGACGGCCAGACGATCCTGTACTCGGCGGCCTGGGACGGACGGCCGATGGAGATCTTCGTCAGCCGCCCGGAGAGCCCCGAGTCGCGTCCCTTCGGTCTGGTCGGGGCGGAGATCCTGGCCGTCTCCGGCTCGGGAGAGATGGCGCTCTCGATGCGGCGGCACTCGGTCGATCCGTTCCTGCGGGTGGGCACTCTCGCGCGCCTGTCGGTGGCCGGCGGCGGTGCGCCGCGCGAGGTCCTGGACGACATCGAGTGGGCGGACTGGTCGCCCGATGGCCAGGAGCTCGCCGTCGTCCGCGAAGTCGGAGGAGCGCAGCAGCTCGAATACCCGATCGGGAAGGTCATCTACCGGACCGCGGGCTGGATGTCGAACATGCGGGTCTCGCCGAAGGGGGACCTCGTCGCGTTTCTCGATCATCCGGCGCGGCGCGACGACGGCGGCAACGTGGTGGCGATCGACAAGGCCGGGCAAAAGAAGACGCTCGCCGGCGTCTTCGCCACGATGCAGGGCCTCGCCTGGCTTCCGGACGGGAGCGAAGTCTGGTTCACGGCCTCGAAGCTCGGAAACCGGGGGCTCTACGGCGTGGACCTCTCCGGCCGGCTGCGGCCCCTCTCGCGGGTGACCGGAAACCTGACGCTCCACGACATCGCGAAGGACGGCCGGGTTCTCATCACCCAGGACGTGGAGCGCCTCGGGAATCTGGGCCGCGGCCCGGGGGAAGCGAAGGAGCGCGAACTCACGTGGCTCGACTGGTCACTGGCCACCGACCTTTCGCCCGACGCGACGACGCTCCTGTTCACCGAGTCGGGCGAGGGCGGAGGAGAAGGCTATTCCGTCTACATCCGAAAGATGGATGGCTCTCCGGCGGTGCGGCTCGGGCAGGGGGCTTCGCGCGGCCCTGTCGCCCGACGGCAAGAGCGCGCTCGCCATCGTCGGGGTGGCGGACGGGCCGCAGGTCGTCATCTACCCCACGGGAGCCGGGGAGCCGAAGAAGCTGACGCGGGAGGGGATCGACGTCCAGCGAGTTCTCTGGATGTCGGACGGGAAACGCCTGTTCATGACCGCGAGCGAGCCCGGGCACGGGCCTCGCCTGTACGCCCGGACCCTGGACGGCAAGCCGCGCGCCGTCAGCCCCGAGGGCTACCGGGGATACGTGCGGTGCGTCTCGCCGGACGACAAGACCGCCGTCGTCAGAGGCCCCGATCAGCGTCTTTACCTCTACCCGATCGAGGGCGGCGAGCCCGTTCCCCTGCCGGGCGCGACGACGGCCGACGAGCCGACCGGATGGACGGCGGACGGGAAATCCGTCTGGTTGTTTCGCCGGTCCGAGCTGCCGGCAAGGGTCGAACGCCTCGAAGTCGCGACCGGGAAGCGCGAGCTCTGGAACTCGATCATCCCGGCCGACGCGGCGGGCGTTACCGAGGTCACCCAGCCTCTTCCCACTCCCGATGGCAAGTACTACGTCTACACGTACATCCGCCTGCTTTCGGATCTCTACGTCGCGACGGGCCTGAAGTAGTCTCGACTTCGTGGCGACCGCGGTTCCCAAAGACATCCTGCTCGTCGGCAACGAGCTCGCGATCGTGTGGGCCGACGGAACCGAGAGCTACTTCTCCGCTCGAGAAGCTGCGCCGCGAGTGCCCCTGCGCGATGTGCAAGGGCGAGAAGGACATCATGGGCAACGTCTACCGCGGGCCGGAGCGGCCGCTGACGCCGCGCTCCTTCCAGGCGACCGCGCACCGGCGCGTGGGCGCGTACGCCCTGCAGATCGACTGGGCCGACGGCCACAACGACGGGATCTACAGCTTCGAGACGCTGCGGCGGCTGGCGGGCAGGGACGGAGCCCCCGGCGTAGGGCGGCCCTCGGACGCCCGCGATAGTCAGTCGCCGCGGTGGCCTAGCCGACCGAGCGTACCGCGGGGCGGACGAAGACCTCGACCTTGTCGCGTCCCGCCCGTTTGGCGCCGTAGAGGGCGCGGTCCGCGGCCTCGTAGAGCTCCTCGGGCGACTTCATCTCGGGCCCGAGCTCCGCAATCCCGAACGAGCAGGTCACGCGGAAGGTCGTGCCGGCGTAGTCGAACTCGTGGTTGGCGACGCGGCTGCGCAGCCTCTCGCCGAGGATCTTGGCGCCCTCGATGTGCGCCTCGGGCGTCAGCACGGCGAACTCGTCGCCGCCCACGCGCGCGAAGACCTGCTCCTTGCGGAAGAAGTCCGAGACGAGCCGCACGACCTCCTTGAGGACGAAGTCGCCGCAGAGGTGCCCCCGCTCGTCGTTGACGGCCTTGAAATGGTCGACGTCGAAGAGGAGCAGCGACAGCGGCCGGTTGTACCGCCGCGCGCGGGCGACCTCGCGGACCGCCTCCTCCTCGAACTTGCGCTTGTTGGATATCTGCGTGAGGCCGTCGCGGACCATCATCTCGTGGATGGCCTGGAAGTACGCGTTCTCGACGTCCCGCTCCTGGAGGAACTTGAAGTGGACGGCGCCGATCTGGAAGCGGTCGCCGCTCTTCAAGACCGCGGGCTGCTCGATGCGGATGTCGTTGACGAAGGTCCCGTTGGTGCTGCCGAGGTCCTCGAGGATCACCGACTCGATGCGATAGGTGAGGGAGGCATGGCGGCGCGAGATCGCGGAGATTTCGGGCAGGCTCACGTCCACGTTCTTCGCGCGGCCGAGCACCACGGTCGAGCCGGGGCGGAAACGGTAGCGAGTGCCGAGACCGAGGCCTTTCGGGTGGGCGATGAGGATGATGTTGGCCTCGGGGCCCGGGTCCGTGCTGCGGCGTCGCGGGGTGACGGATGTCGCGTCGCTGTCGGAGTGGCCGGAGTCCTCGAGAGAATCGGAAACGACCGCGAAATGGGCCGTTCGTCGATCCCCGGGATCCCGCGCAGGCGGGGTTTCCGGTGCTTTCGAACGCATGGACGTGTGGCCAAATTGTCCCACGCCGGACGAGCCCGCCGGCGTGACGGGGCGCACAGGCGGGCTATCCCGAGCGCCGGTGCCGCTTCCGGAAGGCGCGAACCTTCATCAGGTTGCCGCAGGTGCCCATGGCGCACCACTGGCGCCGGTGATTTCGGGTCGTGTCGTAGAAGAAGAGGACGCAGTCCGGGTTGCCGCAGCGCCGCACCAGGTGCAGGTCCGCGTTCGAAAGCATGTCGGCGGCCGCCTCCGCGACGCTCCCGAGCAGCGTGATCGAGCTCGTCGGCCGCGCGGCAAAGCGGACGCGGAACTCGGAGCCGTGCTTCTCGAGGCGGAGGTTCCCGTCGTTCTCCGCCAGGATGAAGTTGATGGCCGCCAGGCCCTCGGTCGAGGCGCCGCGGCCGCGGACGAGGCCGTCGGCCATGTGCCGCAGCGTTTCCCGAAAGCCGCGCGCGCGTTCGGCGATCCGCGCGCCCTCGGGTCCCTCGTTCCAGCGCCGGAGGGCATCCGCCGATCCGCGGGCGTCGATGCGGCCGGCGCGGGTCAGCCAGCGCAGGAAGTCCTCGAGGCTGCCGAGCAGCTCGACGGCGTGGCCCTTCGCGACGGGGCGGGTGTTCAGGAAGTCGAGGCAGGGGTGCCCGGCGAGAAAAAGGAAGTCGGCTTTTTCGGCTTTCTCGGTCATCGGGCGCCCGGCTCCAGTGTAACCCTGGTTCGGGGGTTACGGGGTGACTGACCGCGGCGAAGCTCGGCCTCACCCACGCCTGGGACGTCGTAGCGCCCAGGCTCTCCATCCAGATCCTCAAGCTGTCATCCCGAGCGAAGCGAGGGATCCCGGACTCGACAAGAGACGGTCGCGTATCGAGTTCGGGATCCCTCGTCGCTACGCTCCTCGGGATGACAGGCCTTAGCCCCGGCTTCGCCGAGATCCGGGTGCGTGTTGTAGGATTCCCCGCCCCCGGAGAGGTGTCCGAGTGGCTTAAGGAGCACGCTTGGAAAGCGTGTGTACGCAAAACGTACCGGGGGTTCGAATCCCCCCCTCTCCGCCATTGAAAAACCGTTGCGTGAGACCGGGGGGGCGAACCCCGAGCGGGGGTTCGAGCCGACCACCAAAGGCAGACCCGCGGCCGTAGGCAGCGCTGCCCAAAGGGCAGCGCTAATCCCCCCTCTCCGCCATAGACTGGCTTCTTGGCCGAACCGACCATGACCGCGACCGCGTAATTCCTATGGCAGAAGATCAAAACGCCTCCGACCTCGACCTCGTACGGCGAATCAAGCGGGGCGAAGATCAGGCCTTTCGAGAGATGGTCGAGCGCTACAACGCCAGGATCTATTCGCTCTCCTACGGCGTCCTTCGCAATGCGGAGGACGCGGAGGAGGCGACGCAGGACGCGTTTCTGACGCTGTACCGCAAGATCGGCACCTTCGACGAGTCCAAGAAGTTCTTCTCCTGGTTCTACCGGGTGGCCTTGAACGCCGCCTACTCCCGCGCGCGCCGGCGCAAGCCGGGCACGACCGTCTCCCTCGACGACTACACGCCTCGCCTCAAGGACGACGGCGCCGCCGCGTCGCCGGAGTTCGCGGCTTTCGTCGACGGCGCCGAGGACGAGGCCATCGCGAAGGACCTCGCCGAGCGCGCGGCGGGGTTCATCTCCGAGCTGCCCGACACGTACCGGGACGCCATCTGGATGGTGGATGTCGAAGAGATGAAACCGGCCGACGTGGCCGAGACGCTTGAAATCTCGATTCCGGCGCTCAAGTCGCGCTTGCACCGGGCGCGCCTCTACGTGCGGCAGCGCCTTCTCGAGATCGGGGCCGCGCCCGAGGCGCGCGAGCGGAGGGCGGCGCAGTGAAGCACGACGAGATGACCTGCAAGCGCCTGATTCTCGAGTACCTCGTCGAGTACGAGGATGGGTCGATGCCGGAAGGCGACCGCCTCGAGCTCGAATCGCACCTGTCGCACTGCCCGCCCTGCGTCGTGTTCCTCAAGAGCTACCGGGCGACGGGGCGCACGCTCCGGATGCTCAAGCCCCGCGAGATCCCGAAGAACCTCGCCGAGGCGGTCCTGACCTTCGTGCGCGCGCGGTGCAGCAAGAAGGAGTGAAGCGGCCGGGATCCGCGGGCCGGCTGGCCGCGGCCGGCCTCGCCTGGCTCGCGCTCTTCTCGCTTCTCTTCAGCGTCGGCAACGCCTTCGGCCTCTGGCCCGCGCCGCCGGACGGCGGTTTCGCGGGAATCGACCTCGCCGCGGGCCTCCTCCTCGGTCTCGCGCTCTTCGCGACGCTCGTGGCCGGCCGCCGGCAGTAGCGCCTCCCGCCTCCGGCGGGCCGCCTCCTGCGATAGAATCCCCATCCCGGCGGCCGAGGATGAGTTCGGGCCCTGTGCGACGGAAGTCTCCGAACCTCGTCAGGTCCGGAAGGAAGCAGCGATCAGGAGGCGCCACCGGGCGCCGCAGGTCAACCTGAGCTCATCTTCGGCCGCCGGGACCTTTCATTCATGCACGTTGCGCTCCCGAGAAAGTGGCGGCCTCGAGTCTTCGAGGACCTGGTTGGCCAGGAGGCCGTCGCACGCACGCTTTCCAACGCCATCGCCGAGGGCCGGGTCGCCTCCGCGTACCTGCTGACGGGTCCCCGGGGCGTCGGCAAAACCTCGACGGCCCGCATGCTCGCGCGGGCTCTGAACTGCGACAAGGGCCCGACCGTCAAGCCCTGCGGCGTCTGCGCCTCCTGCCGGGAGATCCTGGATCGCGGGGACTCGCTCGACGTCCTCGAGATGGACGGCGCCTCCAACCGCAAGATCGAGCACGCGCGCGAGCTGATCGAGACGGTCCGGTACGCGCCGCAGCGGGACCGGTTCCGCATCGCGATCATCGACGAAGTGCACATGCTCACCAACGAGGCCTTCAACGCCCTCCTGAAGACGCTCGAGGAGCCTCCCGCCCACACCCGGTTCATCCTCGCGTCCACCGAGCTCCACAAGATCCCCGCGACGATCGTGTCGCGCTGCCAGCGGTTCGCGTTCCGGGCGCTGACGGTCAAGGAGATCGCGGCCCAGCTCCAGAAGGTGGCGAAGGCCGAGAAGATCCAGGCCACGCCCGGGGCGCTGCGCCTGCTGGCAGGGGCCGCGGAAGGGAGCCTGCGCGACGGGCTCTCCCTCCTCGACCAGGCGGCGACGCTGGCCGGCGGCACGGTGGACGAGGCGCGGTGCGCCGAGATCCTCGCCCTCGTCGACCGGGAGATGCTCGAAGGGATGTACTCGGCGGTGGCCGGCGGCGATCGCGCAGCCGCCATCGTCAGCCTCGGGCGGCTGGCTGAAGCCGGGGCCGATCCCCGTCACGTCCTGAAGGAGCTCGTGGGGCTGTTGCACCGCCTCCTGATGGTCGCGGCCGGAGCGACGGCGGACGTTCCCGAGGAGGATCGGGACCGCATCGCGGCCCTGGCGAAGGCGATGCCTTACGAGAACCTGCTGCGCGCGGTGTCGCTCGCCCTCGAGGCGGACGCGCTCGCTCGCCGCGTGGACGATCCGGCGCTCGCGGTGCAGATGCTGGTTCTCAAGCTCGCGGAGCTGCCCCGGTTGCGCGGGATCGAGCAGGCGATCGGCGCCGTTCCGGCGGCCGCGCCGAAGCCCGCGCCCGCGTCGCCCGATCCGAGGCCGAGCGGGGCGGGCCCTCGCATCGTCTCCCTCGTCTCGGTCGAGCCCGAGCCCGAGGAGGCGCCGGCGCCGTTTGTCCCTCCCGGAGGCGATCCGCTCGAGCGCTTCCACGACCTGCTCGACTCGCGCCGCCGCGTCACGGCCGCGCAGGTCAGCCTCGCCGAGGCGATCTCGGTCGCGGGCGACGATCTCGTCCTGAGGTTCGGCATCGACCGCGCGGCGGCCAAGGAGGCCCTCGAGGAGCACGGCGCGAAGAAGCTCCTGACGGAGGTCGCGCGCGACGCGTTCGGCCGGCCGATGCGGATCGTCCTGAAGACGGGTCCGCCCGCCGACGGCGATCTCGGCAAGGCCGCCCGCGAGGTGCCCCGCGCCACGATCGCTCGCGAACGCGCGAGCACCCGCGCCGCGTCGGATCCGATGGTGCGCTCGGCGATGGAGCTCTTCCACGGCGAGCTGACCGAGGTGAAGGAGGAAGACTGATGCGGGATGCGAGATGCGGGATGCGAGATGTGAGTTTCTTCCATCCCGCATCCCGCATCCCGTATCTCGCTTCTCCTGAAGAGGCCCCATGAACATCCAGAAAATGATGCAGCAGGCCCAGGCGATGCAGACGAAGATGCAGGAAGAGCTCGCCGCGATGCGGATCGAGGCGACCTCGGGCGGCGGCATGGTCAAGATCGAGATGTCCGGCGCCAAGGAAGTCCTCTCCGTCCACATCGAGAAAGCCGCGGTCGACCCGGAAGACGTCGAGACGCTCCAGGACCTCGTGCTCGCCGCCTGCCGCGAGGCGTCCCGCCGCGTGGACGAGGCGGTACAGAAGAAGACGTCCGCCATGCTCGGCGGGATGATCCCGGGGATGCGATGACGGAGTTCCACGTTCCAGGTTCCAGGTTCCATGGGGTCGTCGGCCGGGCGGCGCGTGGAACGTGGAACATGGAACCTGGAACCAATCACTCCTGATGTCTGGAACTCCCAAGAGCCTCGAGCGCCTGGCCGCGGAATTCCAGCGCCTGCCCGGGATCGGGGCGAAGAGCGCCGCCCGGCTGGCCTACCACCTGCTGCGCTCCTCGGACGAGGAGGCCCAGCGGCTCGCCGGCGCCATCCGCGACGCGCGCGCGGCCGTGCGCCGCTGCTCGGTCTGCAACACGTTGACCGAGGAGGATCCCTGCGGCATCTGCGCGGATCCGCAGCGGGACGCCACGCTGCTGTGCGTCGTCGAGGAGCCGGGCAACCTCGTGGCGATCGAGAAGACGCGCGAGTTCCGCGGCCGCTATCACGTCCTCTGGGGCGCCCTGTCGCCGTTGAAGGGGATCGGCCCCGACGAGATCGACACGGCCGGCCTGGTAGCCCGGGTCACGCCGGAGGTCAAGGAGGTCGTCATCGCGACCAACCCGAACGTCGAGGGGGAGGCGACTGCGCTCTACCTCGCCCGCCGGCTGAAAGCGACGGGCGTCCGGATCACGCGGATCGCCTTCGGACTGCCGGTCGGCGGCGACATCGAATACGCCGACGAAGTCACCATGGCGCGATCGCTCGAGAACCGGCGGGAGCTCTGAGGGAAGCCGCCGGATGAAAGCTGCTAGAATAAGTCATAGCAGGAGAATCAGTTAATACATGACGCTGCCCGACCTCGTCCTGTACGACGACGAGTTTCGAAAGATCAAAGATTCGCTCGCGAGGCTGGCCTCGGACGCGAACGCGAACGTCGTCTTTCTCGTCGACAAGAACGGCCAGCAGATCGCCGCGGTCGGCGACCTGACGACGCTCGACACGACCTCGCTCGCCTCCCTGACGGCCGGCAACGTGGCCGCCACCGACGGCCTCGCGCGGCTGATCGGCGAAAAAGAGTTCTCGATCCTCTTTCACGAGGGCGAGCGGGACAACATCCACATTTCGATCGTCGCCCAGCGCGTGATCCTCGTCGTCATCTTCGACGAGAGGACGTCGCTGGGACTCGTCCGCCTGCGGGTGCGGCGGGCCATGGCGGAGCTCGAGAAGATCTTCGAAGAGATCGCGCGCAAGGCGGAGAAGGAGAAGCAGGCGGTCACCGCCGACTTCGATTCTCCCTTCGCCGAGATCACGGACGAAGACATCGACCGGCTCTTCTCGGAGTAGCGTCCTGGTCGCGCCCGGCCTTCCGGTGACGGTGTCCCGATGACGTTCATCAACTATGCGGCTCGGGAGATCAACTGCAAGATCGTCTACTACGGCCCCGGCCTGTGCGGCAAGACGACCAACCTGCAGTACATCTACGACCGGACGAACCCCGCGGCCAAGGGCAAGCTGATCTCGCTCGCCACCGAGACCGACCGCACGCTCTTCTTCGACTTCCTGCCCCTCGATCTCGGCACGGTCAAGGGCTTCAAGACGCGGTTCCACCTGTACACGGTCCCCGGCCAGGTCTTCTACGACGCGTCGCGCAAGCTCATCCTGAAAGGCGTGGACGGCGTCGTCTTCGTCGCGGACTCGCAGGAGGCGCGCCTGGAAGCGAACATCGAGTCCATCCGCAACCTCGACAAGAACCTGAAGGACCAGGGCTACGACATCGCCACGATGCCGTACGTCCTGCAGTTCAACAAGCGCGACCTGCCCACCGCCATGGCGGCCGACGAGCTATACCGCCGGCTCAACATCAAGCGGGAGCCCACCTTCGAGGCCGTGGCCACGACCGGCGCGGGCGTCTTCGACACCCTGAAGGCCGTGGCGCGCCAGGTCCTGATGGACCTGAAGAAACGCTAGCGGTCGGCCGACCGTCCGGACGAATCCCCTATAGCTGTCATTCCGAGGGCCGGGAGGCCCGAGGAATGCCGTACTCGACTGCGATGGGGGCGATCGAGTCCGGGATCCCTCGTCGCTACGCTCCTCGGGATGAACCGCGGGGCGTAGCCTCGCGGTTCAGCTGTCGCCGCCCTTGCTCACCGTCGCCTCGAAGCAGATCCGTTCGTCGGTGCACTCCTCGGGGACCGCGAGGTCGCCGTCGGGTCCGTTCGCGCGCAGCGTGCGAAGGCACCAGTACTGCGACGTGGAAGGCGACCGGTGCGGGTCGCCCTGCCCGAACGAGTCGGGCGCGAGCCAGTTCTTCGCGCGCAGGTGACGGCAGAGAAACGGGTCCGCCTCCAGCCGCCCCTCGGCCGGCGGGCGGGCGAAGCGGCGCATGGGCCCGAGCGGGTCGTCGGTCACTTCAGGCGAAGACCTGCCGGAGCGCCCGCTCGAGCTCGACCCGGGCGAGCGTGACCTTGTAGGCGTTCTGCGCGAGCGGCTTCGCGTCCGTGACGGAGGCCTCGGCGGCGCGGCGCGCCAGGTCTTCCGAGGGACGGCCGCCCGCGAGCGCGGCCTCGGCGGCCTTCGAGCGGTAGGGAGTCGGGGCGACGGACCCGAAGACGACGCGCGCGCCGGAGACCACGCCGCCCGAGACGGCGAGGTTGACCGCGACTTCGACGAGCGGCCAGTCGAAGGACTCCTTCTCCTTGAGCTTGCGGTAGACCGAGCGCGATCCGGCCGAAAGCGCCGGCAGCGAGACGGACTCGACGATCTCGCCGGGCTTCAGGTTGTTCTCGCGCGTGGCGTCGTCGACGGGCCGGAAGAAGAACTTGTCGATGGGCAGGCTGTGCCGGCCCGCGGGCCCGACCACCTCCAGCACGGCGCCGTAGGCGAGCAGGGCCGTGCCCGTGGCCGACGGATGGACGCAGCAGCACATCAGGTCCGTGTCGAAGATCGCGTGGAAGCGGTTCTCGCCGTCGCGGGCGAAGCACTCGCTGCCGCCCTTCTTGCGGCACTCGAACTCCTCGAGGCGGTAGTACCAGCAGCGGGGCCGCTGGCAGAGGTTCCCGCCGAGGGTCGCCATGTGGCGGATCTGCGGCGTGGCGGCCCCGGCCGCCGCGGCGGCCAGCGCCGGGTACGTCCTGGCGAGTCCGGCGTCGTCGGCGATCCGGGCGAGCGTCGCCAGGGCGCCGATCTTCGCGGGCGGCCCGGCCTCGATCCGGTCGTGCCCGGGAATCTCGATGATGGAAACGACGGTCTTCGGGCTGTCGATGCCTTCCTTCATGCGGTCGAGCAGGTCGACGCCACCCGCCTTGATTTCGGCGTCGGCCGGCGCCGCCTGCCGCGCGGCCTCGGCGAGCGTCTTCGGGTGGACCAGCGCAAACGGCTTCATGCCCGGCCTCCCTGGCCTCGGAACCTTCCGGAATCCCGGACCGAGGTCACCTCGGCCCGGGCTTCCGGCGCGGCGTTTCCCCGCCGCGTCGGCCTCTTCCACGGCGGCGAGGACGACCTCCGGCGTGATCGGAAGCCGGCGCACGCGGGCGCCCACGGCGTGCGAGACCGCGTTGGCGATGGCCGCCGCGGTCGCCACGGTCGCCGGCTCGCCGATGCCCACCGAGTTCGTGTTGTTGACGCCGTCCCAGACCGAGACCATGGTCACGTCGATCTCCGGGACGTCGAGGGATCCCGCGATCTTGTACTCCTCGACGTTGGGGTTCACCATCCGCCCGGTCTGGCGGTCGAGCACGCGGTCCTCGAAGAGGGCGTACGACACGCCCTGGATGACGCCTCCCTGGATCTGGCTCTCGGTCGCCAGCGCGTTGACGACGACGCCGCAGTCGTGGACCGCGACGACCCGCTCGACCCGGACCTTGCCGGTGGCCGTGTCGACCTCCACCTCGGCGAACTGGGCGCCCGTGGTGAAACGCTGCCAGGCGTCCTCGTGGTTGTCGGCGCGGTCGGCCGTCGCGGAGACTCCCTGTCCGGGCAGGAGCTTGCAGGCCTCGGCCCAGGTCAGCCGGTGCTTCGGGTCGCCCGGGGCCGACACGACGCCGTCGGCGACCGAGACGGACTCGGCGGGGACCTTCCACTCCTTCGCCACCGCCGCGGCGAGCTGCTTCTTCGCCTGGTAGGCCGCCCGGCGGATCGTGGGGGCGCTCGACGGGGTCGTCGTCGAGCCGCCGGACTCGGGGCCGTAGGGCATGCGCGTGTCTCCGATCGAGACGGACACGCTCTCGAGGGGCAGGCCGAGCTCCTCGGCCGCCACGATCGCCACCATGGTGCGCGAGCCGGTGCCGAGGTCCTGGACGCCGTGCTCGACCTCGGCCGAGCCGTCGTGGTGGATGGTGACGGTCGCGCGCGGCCCGGTGTCGCCGGTGTTGTACCAGACGGCCGCGCCCACGCCCACGCCGCGAAGGATCCAGGGATCCGGCGTCTTGCGCCGCGCGTCACGGGTCTTCCAGCCGATCTTCTCGGCGCCGATCCGGAACTCCTCGCGGCGCACGGCCGAGGGGTCGTTCTTCAGGCGGAACTCGAGGGGGTCCATGCCGATCCTGCGCGCGAGCTCGTCCATCGTGGCTTCGAGCGCGAACGCGCCCTGGGGGTGCCCGGGGGCGCGCATCGCGGTCGCGGGGCCGGCGTTGGTGAAGACGTCGTATTCGTCCACCTGGAGGTTGTCGCAGGCGTAGACGTTCTTGATCGGCCCGGAGGTTCCGGTGCCGCCGTTGGTCCCGCCGTCGCCGTAGACGGTCAGCTGGAGAGCGGTCAGCTTGCCGTCCTTCGTGGCGCCCGCCTTGACGGTCTGGACGGAGGAGGGGCGGTTGCCGGTCGCCAGCTGCTCCTCCTTGCGGTCGAGGAAGAGCTTGACCGGGGCCCCGGCCTCCCGCGCCAGGCGGGCCGCCGTGAGGCCCTCGATGCGCGCGCCGAACTTCGCGCCGAAGCCGCCCCCCATGTACTCGGTGACGACCCGGACTTTCGAGACGGGAATCTTGAGTGTTTCCGCCAGGTCGTCGCGCACGCCGAACACGCCCTGCGTCGAGGCCCATACGGTCAGCGCGTCGCCGTCCCACTGGGCCACGAGGCCGTGGGTCTCGAGGGCGGTGTGCGTCTGCACCTGGGTGACGTAGGTGGCCTCGACCACCGCGTCCGCCCGGCCGAAGCCCGCCGCGACGTCTCCCTTCGTCGACGACCGGGGGCCGAGCACGTTGCCGTTTCGCGGGAGGCTCTTCTTTCCGGACTCGACGTCGCCGGCCGACGTCTTCGTTTCGGTCTTTCCCTCGAAGACGAGCGGGGCTCCCGCCTGGCGCGCCGCTTCGAGGCCGACGACGAAGGGCCGCGGCTCGTAGACGACGCGGATCGCGGCCAGCGCGTCCGAGGCCTGCTCGGGCGTGGCGGCGGCGACGGCGGCGATCTCCTGGCCCGCGAAGCGGACCTTCTCGCCGGGCTCGGCGAGGACGAGAGCGGCGCGGACGCCGGGCATCCCGCGCGCGGCGGACAGGTCCACGGACTTCACGGTTGCCGCGGCCATGGGGCAGCGCAGGATCCGCCCATAGAGCATTCCGGGCAGGCGAACGTCGATCGAGTACCGGGCCTCGCCGGTGGCCTTCGGCTTGCCGTCGAGGCGGGGCACGCGCGTGCCGACGACCGAAAACTTCCGGGAGGGGTCCCAGGGCGCCGGGTCGCCGGGAGCGACGGTGATTTCCTTGACCTGGAAGTCGCCTTCGAAGCCGACGCGGATCTTCTCGGTCATGCCATGCCCTCCTCTTCCATGGCCTCGCGGATGGCGCGGGCCACGCGGGGATCGTCCTCGAGCCGCGGAGGCAGGATGGCGGTGGCGGGAGGCGGAGGAAGGCGTCCCCCGCCTCCGTCCTGGCGGTCTTCGACCGGCGGCGCGCTCGACGGCGTCGAAGACGTGGTTGTAGGTCCCGCAGCGGCACAGATTGCCGGAGACCGCCTCGCGGATCGCCTGCCGGGTCGGCTTGGGATTCCTGTCGAGGAGGAGCTTGCAGGAAAGGATCATTCCGGAGGTGCAGAACCCGCACTGGATGGCGTCGGCGGCGATGAAGGCTTCCTGCAGCGCCGTGAGGCGGCCGTCCGCGGCGAGGCCTTCGATCGTCGTGATGGACCGGCCCGCCACCTCGTGGGCGAGCGTCAGGCAGGAGCAGACCGACTCGCCGTCCACGAGCACCGTGCAGGCGCCGCAGGCGCCGCGGCCGCAGACCGACTTGGTGCCCGTCAGGCCGAGCCGGTCGCGCAGGGCGTCCACGAGCGTCACCCGGGGCTCGACCGAGAGGCGGTGGACGGCGCCGTTGACCTTCAGCTCGAGCGGCGCCGCGCCGGGTCCGATCGTCGCCGTGCCGGCCGCCTCCGCGCGGGCGCCGACGCCCGCCGCAATGGCGCCGACGAGCGTCCCGCGGACGAGATCTCGACGCGTGAAGCCGCTTCCCGGTTCGTCGCCCATGGGCGCCTCCCTCGATCAGAGCTCATCGGGATCATACGTCCGCCGGGCCGCCGTGTTTACTCCGGCCGCCACGCGGCGGCCTCAGCGTTTCTTCCGGGCGGGACGGCGGTCGGGGCGCGGCTCGAGGGCGGCGGCCGGGGCGGCGCCGCCGCTCTTCAAGAGGCGGCGCGCGGCCTCGATCCCGTCGATGGCGGCGCGCCGCGCGAGGCTCGGGAATCCGCCGGGCAGCCGCAGCGCGCGCAGCCGCGCCACCTCCGCGCCGAGCGCCGCCTCCGCCGCCGACAGCGCCCGGCGGCGGTCGGACAGGGGGAGGGCGTCGAGCAGGGCGACCCGGGCCATCCCCTCGTCGTTGTGGCGGGGCGGCGCCGGGGTCTCCCCGAGCCAGCGCCGCAGCTCCCGCCGGCCGGCGGCGGTCACCCGGTAGAGGTGGCGGCGGGGCCCCCCGCGGGGGCCGAGGACCCGGAGCAGGACCCACCCCCGGCGGCGCAGTCGGGCCAGGGCGGGGTAGATCTGCGAGAAGCCGGCGCTCCATGACGGGTCGAGGTCTTCGCGCATCGCGCGCGCGAGGTCGTACCCGGTTCGGGGCGCGGCGTGCAGGAGACCGAGGAGGACGTGGGGGAGGGACATTCCGGAAACTATATCAACATAGATATAGCTGGATCCCGGGAGGGGCTCCCGGGAGACCGTTTCGTGCCGCTGTCAAGGGACAAAAAAAGGGGGCCCGCAGGCCCCCGAGAAACCGTGTTCGAAGCTGTAAGTCGTTGACTTACTTCTTCTTCTTGGTCGCCTTCTTCGCCTTCTTAGCAGCCTTCTTCTTCGTAGCCATTACGTCACCTCCCTCCCGACAGCCAATTGACAGCCTTCGGGTGAGGTGCTAGTTTTTCCGCCCCCGTGAAAGGGCGTATCACCCTCACGCTGTCGCTGCCGAACGATTGATGGGTCATACGTTCTGTTTCGTCGCCGGATGGGCCGCAACCCATCCGGCGTTTTCATTCTAGAAGTTTCTTCCGGTCGGGTACAAGAAATTTCCTTGCATTCGTCTTGACTTCATTGTGGCGTCCCCCGGGGCGCAAGTCAAGTCGCGGGCGGCAATTCCCGACCTCGCGCGGGTCTAGAATCGCCCGGTGACTTCCTCCGAGACCATCACCGTCGCGCACAGTCCCGACTCCGACGACGCGTTCATGTTCTACGCGCTCGCCGAAGGCCGCGTCGACACCGAGGGGCTCTCCTTCATCCACGAGCTGTCGGACATCGAGTCGCTCAATCGCCGCGCGATGGCCGGCGAGCTCGCCGTCACCGCCGTTTCCTTCCACGCCTACGCGCGACTGGCCGACCGTTACCTGCTCCTGCCGCACGGCGCGTCCTTCGGAGACGGGTACGGCCCGGTCGTGGTCGCGAAGGAGCCGATCGCGCGGGACGAGATCGCCGCGGGGCGGGTGCCGGTCGCCTCGCCGGGACCGGGAACGACCGCCGAGCTCGCGCTGAAGCTGTGGGCGCCCGGCGTCGCCACCGTTCCCCTGGCGTTCGACCGCATCCAGGAAGCGGTGAGCGCCGGCCGGTTCCGGGCCGGTCTTCTCATCCACGAGGGGCAGCTCACGTTCCGCGAGGAGGGCCTCACGGAAGTGGTGGACCTCGGGCGGTGGTGGAAAGAGGAGACCGGGCTTCCGCTTCCGCTCGGCGGCAACGTCGTGCGGCGGGACCTCGGGCCCGAGCGGATCGGGCGCATCTCGCGGGCGCTCTCGCGCTCGATCGAGTACGGCCTCGCGCACCGCGGCGCGGCCCTCGATCACGCCATGAAGTACGCGCGGGGCCTCGACCGGGACAAGGCGGACCGCTTCGTCGGCATGTACGTCAATTCCTGGACCCAGGGCTACGGCGAGGCCGGGCGGCGTGCCGTCCAGCTCCTGCTCGACCGGGCCCACGCCGCCGGGCTCGTCCCGAGGGTGACGGCGGAGTACGCTCCCGAACCGTGAAGCTCGACGCCCGTCTCGAGACCCTCGTCCTGGCGGTGCATCTGGCCGCCCTTTCCCTCGCCCTGGGCCCGCCGCTCTTCTTCGGGGCGGTGGTGGCGCCGGCGGTCTTCCGGATCCTGCCGACGCACGACATGGCCGGAGCGCTCCAGAGCCCCGTCCTGTCGAAGCTGTGCGGGATCTCCGAGGCGAGCTTCCTCGTCCTCTTTGCGACCGCCTGGATCCTGACCTCGGGCGGCGCGGCGAAGGCGACGCGCGCCCTGCTCACGCGCCTGCCGATCCTCGGGTTCTTCGCGACCCTCGTCATCCAGCAGCTGCTGATCCCGCCCATCGACAAGATACGGGCGGAAGCGCCGGGGCTCATCGACAACCTGCCGGCGGGCGATCCGGCGCGCGTGCTGCTCGACCGCTACCACCGGCTGTCGACCGGCTTCTTCTCGCTCGCGATCGGGGCCGCGCTGCTGACGCTCTTCGTCACCGCGCGCCTGCTGGCGGAACGCCGCGCCGCGCCTCCGGTGCCGGGGGCCGCGCGGCCGCCGGTGCCGAAGATCCTCGACCTCTCCTAGCGCCTCCGCCCGGGGTCGGGGCTAGGTCTTCTTCGCCCTCATGGCCTGCAGCACCAGGATCGCTCCCGCCGCCACGAGCGCGAATGGCCACAGCCTCCAGACGGCGTCGAACATGGCGTCCGGAAAGGTGAGGTTCTGCGAGATCGCGGTCACGAGCGCGATCGTGACCAGGACGATGCCGGGCACCAGGGGCGTCGGCCGGCGCTCGCGCCCGGCGAACCGGTCGAGGCCCGAGGCGAGAAGGAGACCGCCGCCGAGGCACAGCAGCAGCGAGGCCCAGTGCGGCATCCAGCGTTCGAGCGGGTCGCGCAGGATGAAGCCGGCCCCGAGGCCGAGCAGGACGCCTGCCGGAACGATCGGGCCGCGGAACTGCCGCATCGCCGAGAACGCCAGAAGGACGGATCCGATCAGGAGCAGGATCGGCCCGGGCCCCCGCAAGTGCAGCGACCGGCCGAGAATGAAGTAGATCCCCACGGCGACCATCGCCACCCCGAGGTTCAGCCCCCTGCGATCGTTGACCATCATCTTTTCCTCGCCAGCGCCGCCGCGCGCTTTCCCTCGCCCACCGCCCGCTCGCCCTCCCAGCGAAAGAAGCCTTCCCCGGCCTTCCGGCCCGTCTTGCCCTCGGCCACCAGCGTCCTCAGGATCTCGGGCGGCTGGAACCGGTCCGATGGCAGCTCTGCCGCGAGCGTCTCGGCGATCGCCAGGCGGACGTCGAGGCCTACGAGGTCGCTCGTCTTGAGGGGGCCCATCCGGTGCCCGTAGCCGAGCTCCATCGCGAGGTCGATGTCGAGGGCGCCGGCCACGCCCTCCTCGAGCATCCGCATGGCCTCGAGGCCGAGGGCCACGCCGAGGCGCGACGTCGCAAAGCCGGGCGAGTCGAACACCCGGATCGCCTCCTTGCCGAGGGACCGGACCAGGGCGAGCGCCTTCTCCTCGGTGCCGGCCGAGGTGTCCTTCCCGCGCACGATCTCGACGAGCGGCATGACCGCCACGGGATTGAAGAAGTGGACGCCGATGACCCGGTCGCGCCGGCCCGTGGCCTGGGCGATGCGCGCGATCGAAAGGGAGGAGGTGTTCGAGGCGAAGACCGTCCGGTCCGGACACATGTCGTCGAGCTCGGAAAAGACCATCCGCTTCAGGTCGAGGGCCTCGGGGACGGCCTCGATGGCGAAATCCACGTCGACCGCGTCGCGCAGCCGCTCGGCGATGCGCAGCCGGTGCCGCGCGTCGTCCGCGGCTCCGGTCGCGAGCCGGCCCTTGTCGATCGCGCGGCTCCAGGACGCCTCGATCGAGGCCCGCACGGCGCGCTGGGCGTCCGGATTGGCGTCGAACACCCAGGTGTCGTAGCCCTGCAGGGCGCAGAGGCCCGCGATGCCGCGGCCCATGGTGCCCGCGCCGATGACGAGAATCCGGCCTGCCACGGGGGCGATTATATGGACGGCCGCGATCCGGCTAGCGGATGATCGCCGCGGCGTTATCCCAGAGAATCCGCTTCTTCGCCGGCTCCGACAGCGGCAGCGCCAGGAAGTCGTCCACGTTCTTCTTCATGGAGGCGACGCCGGGGCTCGGATAGTCCGTTCCCCAGAGGCAGCGGTCGGCGAGGTCCTCGAGGCGCGGCAGGTACTCGAGCAGCTTCTTCGGCGGGATGCCCGACAGGTCGAGGTGCACGTTCGGGTGACGGCGCGCGAGGAAGGCGGCCGTGTCCATGTAGAGCGGCCGCCCGGCGTGGGCGAGGATGATCTTCAATCCTGGGAAGTCCACGGCGACGTCGTCCACGGCCATCGGATCGGCGAACCGGTTGCGCGCCCCGGGAAAGATCGTGGTGCCCGTGTGGATCATGACCGGCCGGCCGGCCCGCTCGGCCGCCGCGTAGACCTCGCCGAGGCCGGGCAGGCCGTCGAGGTATGCGTTGGCGGGGAAGAGCTGGTGGGGGGGATGGATCTTGAGCACCCGGATGCCGAGCTCCTCGAAGAGCCGCCGCGCCTCGCCTCCGGCGTCGCGCGCGTGGCGCGGATGGACGGAGCCGACCGCAACGAGCCGCTCCTCGCGGCCGCGCACGTAGCGCGCGATCCAGTCGTTGGCCGAGGCGTCGAAGCCCATGACCTCCGGCGCGACGTAATTGATGAGCGCGGCGCGCTCGACGCCCTCGCGGTCCATCAGGGCGAGCAGGGCCGCGGGGTCGGCCAGCGCTTCCTGGACCTCCGCGAGGTCGCGGCGGCCGGCCGTCATGCGGGCCCGGACGTCGGGCCGCATCTGCTCCCAGGGCTGCACGTGGACGTGGCAGTCGAAGACGCGCATGGCGCCGATAGGGTAATCCAGGCCGGCGCTCGCCCGAGTCTGGTAAATTCTTCGATAACGCGATGATCCAGCACTCGAGAATCCGGCCGGCCCTCGGCGCGGCCGCGCTGGCGGCGGCGTGCGGGCTCTTCGCGGCCCCGGCGCCCCGCGCGACTCCCACGGCCGTGCCGACGCCGGTGCCCACCCCGGTTCCGCCCGAGCGCGTGCCCGTGTCGCAGAAGAAGGGCGCCGTGGCGGAGCGGCGCATCCCGCGCTACGAGAACGCGTTCGTCAGCTTCTCGAAGATCACGCGAGTCGAGGAGGTCGATCTCGACAACGACGGCGTGGCGGAGGCGCTCGTGGAGGGGATCGGGACGGTCCGAGGCCTGCCGCCGGACATTCCGGTCGTGGGCTTCGTGTCGCGCCTGAGGCTGCCCTTCGAGAACCCGATCTTCGCCGTCTTCCAGAAGGGGCGGGGCGCCGACTGGAACCTCCTGCTCATCGGGCACCTGCCGCTGCGCTGCAAGCAGAACGACGATCCCGCCCGGTGCGACGAGCTGTACGCCTTCCGGAGCATCCTCTTCCGCTTCGACGACCGCCCGCAGGTGGCGCTCCAGCTCGTCCACGCCGGGGAGCCGCACGTGTCCGAGACGCACGTGTTCCGGCTGGATCGCGGGCGCCTGGAAACGACGTTCTCGGTCACGGGGCCGCGGTCGGGGGTGGACGTGGAGCTCGGCCCGGACGGCGTGACGCGGCGGATCGCCGTGGACACCTTCATCAACAAGGAGCTGCCGCCGCGGTATCGCAGCTTCACGCTCGTGACGAACTACGTCTTCGGCGAGCGCAAGTTCCGCGTCCTGTCGGAGAGCGTCGAGCCCGAGTTCAGCGAGCGGGCGGACCTGGACCTCTCGTACTGGGGCCTCGTGCGCCAGTCCACCTTCGCGGGGGACGTCGCGCGCCTCCAGGACCGGCAGAAGAAGGCCGAGGCCTGGGCGCTCGACCCGGTCGAGGTCGTCAAGAAGCGTTTCGCCGACGCGCAGAACGTGCGCCTCGGGGTCAAGCAGGCGGGCGTCGCGGTCGTCTACTTCGAGCGGATGGGCTGCCCGGCCCACGTCGTCGTGTACCAGCCGCTACGGTACGTCGAGGGCGAGAAGAGTCTCTGGGATTTCGCCGTGATCCGCTCAGCCGAGGAGCCGGCGTACGAGTGCCTGGGCGAGGCCCCGATGAAGGGCCAGTAGGCGGTCGGCCCGGCTACTCCGCGGCCGCGGGCAGCGGCCGCACCATCCGCACGACGACCAGGGTGAGCGCGATCGCGGCGGCCCCGACCAGGAGCGCCGCCGTCGCCCCGAAGCGCTCCGCCACCGCCCCGGCCTGCAGGTTGCCGATCGGCACGAGGCCGAGCCAGGCCACCGCGTAGAGGGAGATGACGCGGCCCCGCATCCGGTCGGGCGCGTGCTTCTGCAGGAGCGTGTTGACGAGCGACGCCATCGAGGTCATCGAGGCGCCGAGCAGAGCGAGAAACGCGAGCGACAGGGCGTAGCGGCGCGAGAGCGCGAACCCCACGAGCGCCACGACGAAGCCCGACGAGGCGAGCAGGACGCCGAGCCCCTTGCGGCCGAAGTCGCCGCGGGACGCCATCAGGAGCGCCGTCGCCACGGCGCCGAGGCCCACCGCGGTCAGCATTCCGCCGAGGCCCTCGGGGCCGACGTCGAGCAGCCGCCGGGCGAAGAGGGGCGCCATCGTGACCGCCGGGGTCCCGAACACCGCGATCGCCGCGGCGATCGCCAGCAGCTGCGGGATCAGCGGGTGGCGCCCGGCAAAGCGCAGGCCGCTGCGCAGGTCGATCCAGGCGCTTCGGGAGCGGCGCCGCGAGCGCGGCAGGGGAGGCAGCATGGCCAGGGGAACGAGGATCGCGACGAACGAGACGCCGTTCAAGGCGAAGCAGGCGGCCTCGCCGAAAACGCCGATCGTCAGCCCCGCGATCATGGGGCCGACGACGCGCGAAAGGTTGAACTGCATCGAGTTCAGGGCGATCGCGTTGGTCAGGTCCTCGCGGCCCACGAGGTCGAGGAAGAGCGACTGGTGCGAGGGCGTCGTGAACGCGTTGGCGACGCCGTTGACGGTCGCGACGGCGGCGACGAGTGCCACGGAAACGAAGTGGAACCCGGTCGCGGCGGCCAGCGTGAACGCGCAGGCCATCTGGGTGGCCTGCGTGGCGAGCAGCAGCTTGCGGCGGTCGAGGCGGTCCGCGGCGACCCCCGCGACGGGAGCGAGCAGCAGGGTCGGGATCGAGCCGGCGAAGCCGACGAGGCCGAGGAGCATGGCCGAGTTCGAGAGGCGCAGGACGAGCCAGCCCTGGGCCACCGATTGCATCCAGGTCCCCACGTTCGAGACGAAGAGGCCCGCCCAGTAGCGGCGGTACTCCCGGTGCGCGAGCGAGGCGAACATCTCGCGCCGCGGGGCCACGGCGCCGCGCGGCGGCGAGACGCCGAGGCTCGGGCCGACCTGCTTGAGGAGCTCCGGGTGAACGCCGGAGGCGTGGCGCTCCGTCACGCCGCCCCGCCGCCGGGCGCGCCGCGGAGCCGCCCCGCGACGAAGGCGAGGACGAGCAGGGCCGCGTTGATCGCCGTGCCGACGAGGACCGGGTCGCCTCCGCGGGCAAAGGCCGGAAAGAACCGGCCGGCCGCCGCGGCCGCGCCTCCGGCGATCATGGCGGCGATCGCGCCGCCGGTCGGGACCCGGAACCGCGGCGGCAGGAACGCCGCGAGCGTCGGCAGGATCAGTCCGGCGGCGAAGATCGAGTAGCCGAGCTTGAGGGTCCGGAGCACGTCGCGATCCAGCAGCAGCGCCGTCGCGAGGCCGAGGGCGCCGTAGAGGGGCGCGAGGGCGCGCGAGACGGAGAGCGGCAGCGGCCGGCCCCGGCGCAGCGGCGGCGCGAGGTCGCGGGCCGTGACCGCCGCGGCGGAGAGCAGGACGATGTCGGCCGAGGTCTGCATGGTCGCCACCAGGGCCACGAGCACCAGGGCCGACAGGGCCGGCGGAGCGAACGCGATGACGGCCGCGGGCAGGGCTTCGGCGGCGGGCATCGGCGGCAGCGCCTTGCGGGCGGCGAGCGCGATCGCCGCGACGGAAAGGCCGAAGAGCACCTTGGATCCGGCCGCGAGGAGAGAGGACCGCCGCGCCGTGTCCTCGTCGCGGCAGGAGAGGAGCTTCAGGTAGACGTCGCTGCCCACCAGGTGCGGCAGACCGATCAGGACGAGCATGGCGAAGACGTCGCCCGCGTGGAACGTGGGAGAGGTCGGAAAGCTCCACGCGGCCGCGGGCAGGCCGCCGAGGCCGTGCGCGCCCGTCAGCGCCGCGGCGAGCGCGATTCCCGGGATGCCGACGACCATCAAACCGTACTGCAGCAGGTCCGTGCGCACGACGGCGTACTGTCCGCCGAGGGAGGTGTAGGCGACGAAGACGGCGGTCGAGAGGATGATCGCGCGCGTGGGCGAGATGCCGAACGCGGCCGTCAGCACGACCTGGGTCGCCTCCGTCAGGAGGGCGAACCAGACGATCTCCGAGACCAGGACGAGCGCGGCCGCGACCCGGCGCGCGGCGGCGCCGTAGTAGCGGCCGATGATCTCGGGCAGCGTGACGGCTCCCTCGCGCCGGACTCGCCGCGCGAAGAAGAGGCCGAGGACGAGCAGCCCGA
The DNA here is from genome assembly GCA_963710945.1 of uncultured Acidobacteriota bacterium. Classification (GTDB taxonomy): domain Bacteria; phylum Acidobacteriota; class Thermoanaerobaculia; order UBA5066; family Gp7-AA6; genus DAHUXD01. The sequence continues at coordinate 358,213 of CAVQCH010000003.1, read as the reverse complement.
GCGCCCCGGCGAGATCGAGCCACAGGCCGGAGACGCCGTGCGTGTAGACCAGAGCCGCGAGCGCGATCGTCGTCGAGCCGCCCGTCGTCAGCGATGCGAGCCCGAGGAAGCCCCAGAAGGTCGTCAGCGAACGGTCGGCGACGAAGTACGACGCCTCGTCTCTTCCGGCCCGGCGCCGCCACGCGAATCCGATCGCGAGCACGGCGGCCAGGTACAGGGCCAGGACGGCCAGGGTGAGGGCGGGCACGCGGGATTATTGTCCGGGCGCGGCGCCGCCGACTTTGCGAAAGCGCGCCCGATGGGGATAATGCGCCGGGCCGAGAGCACGACATCGGATGTCAGAGACGGAACGACCGAACCTGCCTGTGTCCCGGCGCGGCCCTGCCCGGCGGGCGCTCCTCGCCATCATCCTCGGCGGATTCTTCGCGGCGGGCGCCGTGGCGCAGGAGCCGGGTGTCTTTCCGACGGACCCGGAGCCTCGCTACGGGTCCTCCTTCGACGCGGATCTGTCGGGATTTCGGCTGGCCGACCTCGAGCGCCCTCTCACCTGGGCCGACGAGGGGGAGTTCCGGCTCGGCGGCGGAGTTTCCGGGGGCCCGATTCGAGAGCCGGAAGCCGCGGGCGAGTCGCCGGCGCCGCGGCGCTGCGTGCTCTTCCAGTGCGTCCGGCCCGCGGCCGACGCGCCCCCGCCGTCGAAGCTCTTCACGGCGCCGGTGAGCATCTGGACCGGCGCGGCGCTCCTGGGCGGGTTCATCGATGGCATCCAGGGACCGATCAAATACGGGTTCGGCAGCTTTCACTTCACCGACGAGGGTTTCTTTCAGAGCTGGACGTACTCCGGCGGATCCGACAAGGCGTCGCACTTCGTCATCTCCGCCAACGTCGGCGGCCTGCTCTATGACGCGTATACCCTGAACCGGCTGACTCCGGACCAGGCGTTCTGGCTCTCGCTGGCGACCATGGTGGTGTCGGGCACTCTCGTCGAGATCGGAGACGGGCTGACTCCTTACGGCTTCTCGGCCCAGGACCTGACCGCGGACACGCTCGGCGCCCTCGCCGGCTCCCTGATCCATCGCAACCGCCTCGACGACCTCGTCGGCGTTCGGCTGGGGGAGGTTCCGACGACGATCCCGGCCGCCGTCACCGACGGCCACGAGGCGTACCTGGGCGCCGACTACTCCCACGAGGTCTACACCGCGGACCTCAAGTTCGACGGGCTCTTCGAGCGCATGAACGCACGGCCGGGCGCCGCGCGCTTCTTCCTCTTCTCGTTCGCCTACCTCACGAAGGGCTACGGCTACGTGCCTCCGATCCCGTCGCGGTACCAGGAAGTCGGCCTCGAGGTCGGGTTGAATTTCCCGGAGATCCTCCGGGCCGTCGGCGTCAACGAGACGACGTGGTGGGGCGACACGCTGCTGCGGGTGTTCCGCTTCCTGCGCATTCCGTACACGCAGATCGGCGCGTACTACAACCTCGCCAACAGGAAATGGTACGGGCCGGGAGCGCCGTACCAGTACTACTAGCTAGGCGAGCCGGCGCGCGGCTTCCCGCAGGACCGCCTCCATCACGATCGTGCCGACGGCGAGCGCCCGCTCGTCCATGTCGAAGCGCGGCGAATGATGCGGGCGCGGCGGGCCTTCGCGGGCGCAGCCGACGAAGAAGAAGCAGCCGGGGACCTCGTTGAGGAAGACCGACATGTCCTCGCCGCCGAGCGTCCGCGTGTCGGTTTCGACGTTCTCTTCGCCGAGCAGCCGTCCCGCGACCTCGATCACGAGGTCCGCCATCCGCGCGTCGTTGACGGTGGCGGTGTTGACGCGCGTGTACTGGAGCCGGGCGCGCACGCCGCAGGCCGCGGCCGTGCCGGCGACGATGCGCTCGATCTTCTGGGGCAACGCGCGGCCCGTCGCCTCGGTGAACGAGCGCGCCGTGCCGCTCAGGTGCACCGAACCGGGGATTATGTTGAAGGCCGTGCCGCCGTGGATCGAGCCGATCGTGACGACGGCGGGGTCGAGAGGCGAGATCTCGCGCGACACCACGGTCTGGAGGGCCTCGACGATGCGCGCGGCGGCGACGATCGGGTCGGCGGTCTCGTGGGGCGCGGCCCCGTGCCCGCCGCGGCCCTCGACGGCGATCTCGAAGTGGTCCACGGCGGCCATGAGGGCGCCGCGGTTGACGCCGATCCTGCCGACGGGCATGGGGGCCCAGAGATGCAGGCCGAAGGCGCTGCCGATACCTTCGAGCACGCCGTCGCCGGCGCAGGCCTGCGCGCCGCCCTGGCCTTCCTCGGCGGGCTGAAAGAGGAAACGCATTGCCTTGTCCGGCTTCGCGGCGGCGAGGCGGGCGGCGACCGCCAGTCCCATCGCCACGTGCCCGTCGTGCCCGCAGGCGTGCATGCGGCCCGGGGTCCGGGACGCGTAAGGCTCGTCGTTTTCCTCCTCGAGGGGCAGGGCGTCCATGTCGGCCCGGAAGAGGATCCGCCCCGACCCCGCTCCGGCATCCGCGGTCACGCCGGTCCGGCCGACGCCCGTCCGCGGCGCCAGGCCGATCGCCCGCAGCCGCTCGGCCACGATCCCCGCGGTGCGATGCTCCTCGAAAGCCGTCTCGGGATGCTGGTGGAGGTCGCGGCGGGTGGAGACGAGTTTCTCGAATTCCGCGGCGGGGAAGTCGGCGAGGAGGCGGTCGAGCGTCATGGTGGCGGGATTATAGGAGTCTATAGAATCCCCCCCATGGTTCCTCTCGTCTCGCCCGAGCTCGACCGCTACATGCGCGACCTGATCCCGGCCCGCGACCCCGTCCTCGCCGAGATGGAGGCCCACGCCGCGGAACACGACGTCCCGATCGTCGGCCCGGTCGTCGCGGCCCTGCTCGAGATCCTGGCGCGTTCGATCGGGGCGGACCGCGTGTTCGAGATGGGCAGCGCCATCGGCTATTCGACGGCGTACTTCGCGCGCGCCGTCGGCCGGGGCGGCCAGGTCTTCTACACGGACGGCGACCCGAAGAACGCCGAGCGCGCGCGCGGTTACCTCGATCGCATGGAACTCGCCGACCGCGTGACGATCAAGGTCGGCGACGCCGTCGCGTCGCTCGAGGAGACGACCGGCTATTTCGACGTCATCTTCATCGACGTGGACAAGGAAGGCTATCCAGCGGCGCTGAAGGCCGCGGCGCCGCGCGTGCGGCGCGGGGGATACCTGCTCGCCGACAACGTGCTCTGGTCGGGCAGGGTCGTCGATCCCGCCGTCCGGGACGCCGCGACCGAAGGCATCCGCGTCTTCAACCGGACGCTCTTCGCCCTCCAGGAATTCCGCACGACGATCGTTCCGCTGCGCGACGGCGTCGCCATCGCGCGCCGGGAGTAGGGGTGCCCGTGGACGCCGGACTGCTGGATCGCTGGAAGACTCTCGTCGCCGGGCCCGAGCCCGACGTCTTCGAGGGCGCGCTGCTCATCGCGGAGCTGGTGGATCCGGCCGAGGACGCCGCCGCCGCGCGCCGCCGCGTCGCGTCGCTTGCGGGCCGCGTGCGCGCGCAGGCGTCGGAGAGCCGGGTGCAGGCGCTGCGCCGCGTTCTCTTTGCCGAGGAGGGGTTCCGCGGCGACGAGGAGTCCTACGACGACCCGTCGAACTCGTCGGTCGCGCGCGTGCTCGCGAGCCATCGCGGCATGCCGATCACGCTCTCGATCGTCGCCATCGAGGTCGGGAGGCTGGCCGGGCTGCGGCTGACGGGCGTGGGCCTGCCCGGGCACTTCGTGGTGGGCGGCCCCGACCTGCCCGAGGGCCTCTACCTCGACCCGTTCGGCGCGGGCGCGCTCTGCGACATGGCGGCCCTCTCCGAGCGGCTCGCCGCGATCTTCGGCGCGCCGGTCGCCCTCGGCCCCGACGTGCTCGCGCCCGATTCGCCGCGCGCCATCCTCGCGCGGGTGCTGGCAAACCTGCGCCGCTCGTTCGAGCGGCGCGGACGCCAGGAGGAAGCCCTCGCCGCCGCCGAGCTGTCCGAGGCGCTCACCGGCGTGGTCGCCGCGGCAATCGCGCCGGACGCCGAAGGGGAGCGGTCCGTCCCGCGGCGCACCTTCACGCTCGAGGAGGCGCGCGGGCTGCTGCCGCGCGTCCAGGAGCTCACGGCGCAGGCCGTCATCCGCTTCGGCAAGATGCCCGCGAGCCTGGAGGAGGAGCGGCGCGCGGTCGTCGAGGAGTGGGCGCGCGAGCTAGAGTCGCTCGGCTGCGAGATCAAGGGCCTGTGGCTGGTGGATTTCGACTCGGGCGGCGGCTACTACTGCTGGAAGTATCCCGAGCCCGCGCTCGACCACTTCCACGGGTACGAAGAGGGATTCTCGGGACGGCTCGCGCTGCAGTAGGAGTCGAGTTCCAAGTTCCATGTTCCAGGTTCCATGGAGCCCAGCCGTCCTGGAACCTTGGATCCTGGAACCTGGAACGGTGACTACCGCCTAGGTCGGCCAGGAGCCTCCCGGGGCGAGCTCGATGACCTCCGTCGCCAGGCCTCGCTTCCCGATCTCCTCGCGCAGCGCGGCGGGTGTTCCGGTCAGCACCGGGAACGTTCCCCAGTGCATCGGGATGACGCGGGGCGCGGCGAGCAGCTCGCAGGCTTTCGCGGCCTCGCGAGGCCCCATCGTGTAGAAGTCCCCGATCGGCAGGAGCGCGAGGTCCGGCGCGTAGAGCTCCGCGATCAGCGCCATGTCGGAGAAGACGTTCGTATCGCCGCCGTGGTAGATGCGGAACCCGTCCTCGAACGTCAGCACGAAGCCGCAGGGGTCGGCCGGCGGGTTGTGCTCGCCGCCCGCTCCCGACGTGCCGGAGGAGTGCACCGCCTGGACCATCCGGAATTCCACGCCCGCGACCTTCTGGCCCCCGCCCTTGTTCATGCCGGAGACTCTGGCGACGCCCTGCGCCCCGCAGTGGAGCGCGAGCTCGAAGATGCAGACGACCGTCGCGCCGCTCCGCTTCGCGAGCGCCACGCCGTCGGCGCCGAAGTGGTCGGAGTGGCCGTGCGTGGCCGCGATCGCGTCGAGCTTGCCGTAGTCGAAGCCCTTCGGGAACTTCGGGTTGCCGCCGATGAACGGGTCTATCGCGATCCGGGCGCCCTTCGGGGATTCGATCAGGAACGCCGCATGGCCGAGCCACGTGACTTTGCCGCCGAACTGTTTCCTGGAAGCCATGGACTGCTCTTTGTTCCCGTCGGCGCGTCGAGCGCCGCTCAAAGCGTCTGACCGAGCCGCGTCACCTTGCCGCCGAACGAGTCCGCTGCACGCGCGTGTTAGGCGGTGGCAAGATAACCGCCAGCTGAGCCATACGAGAATACTATCGCCAAGAGGCCGTAGACGGAGCGACATATGAACGACAGACTCCGGATTACCCTTTTTTCGACGCTGCTCTTCGCCACAATGCACGCCCTTGGGTCTCCATCGCCGAACGACGAGGCGACGAAAGCTGACTGCTCTTTCAGCAACGCCAACATCGCAGGGATTTGCAACGTCACAGTCCCCGTGCCGCGACATTCGACGCCGAAACAGGCCTGCGACGCAGTGCTGCGCTGCATAAACGGCAGCAATTGCCCGGACAGCCAGAAGTACTGCTTCAACCCGGGAGTGTCGAAGATTTGGAAACTCGAGGAGGCGAAGGCCTCACTGCCGCGAGTCAACTGCGCCTACAGCAATCCAAGCTACTCCGGGTGGTGCAGACGGACGGCTCCCGTCCCGAAGGAATTGACTCCTCTACAAGCTTGCGAGGCGGTGCTGGCTTGCATGAACGGCAGTCCGTGCGAGGGATTCACCCAGCCCTGCGATCCGGACAACTGGAGTGGCTGGAGGCTGGAGGAGGTTCAGTCCGCGGAGCCCCACCCAACCCCCAAACGCTGAACGGCGCTTTCCGCCACCGAACGTTTTCCTGCAAGCCATGGCCTCTTTCCTCACTTGCGGATCGGCACCACGGCCACCGCGTCGATCTCGATGAGCAGCTCGGGCCGCACGAGACGCATCACCTCGACGGCGCTGCTCGCCGGCGGCTCGTTCGTGAAATACGTGTCCCGGATCTGCCGGACCGTCTGGACCTGGGAGAGATCGGTCATGAAGACCGTGATCTTGACGACGTCGTCGAGCGTTCCGCCCGACGCCGCGAGGGCCGCCTTCAGGTTCTCGAACACCTGCGTGGTCTGCGCCTTGAGGTCGCCCTTGCCGATCACGACGCCCGTCCGGTCGATCGACACCTGGCCCGAGACGTAGACCGTGCGGCCCCCGGTGACCTCGACGACGTGGGTGTAGCCGGTCGGCGTCGACAGCTCCGGCGGATTGACGTGCTTCACCACGGGCTTGCCGTGGCTGCAGGCGACGGCGCCCGAAAGCAGCAGGACCGCGAATCCCGCCGCGCGCCTCACAGGCGCTCCCAGTCGATCCGCGGGGCGAGCGCGGAGACGAAGGCCTCCAGCCCGGCGCGGTCCTCGGCGTCGAAGCGGCCGGGGACGGGGGCGTCGACGTCGAGGACGCCGCGCAGCCGTCCGCCGGCGACGATCGGCACGACGATCTCCGACCGGGAGTTCGCGTCGCACGCGATGTGGCCCGGGAAAGCGTGCACGTCGGGAACGACGAGCGTCTCGCCCTTCGCGGCCGCCGTGCCGCAGACTCCCTTGCCCATCGCGATGCGCACGCAGGCGGCCTTTCCCTGGAAGGGCCCGAGCACGAGCTCGCCCCCCCGCACGAGGTAGAAGCCGCACCAGTTGATGCGGGCCATCGCTCCCGACAGGAGCGCGGCCGCGTTGGCGAGGTTCGCCAGGGAGTCGGTCTCGCCCTCGAAGAGGGCCAGGAGCGAGGCCGCGAGGTCCCGGTACAGCACGGGTTTCGGCAGCGTCGGGTCGACCGTGGCTTCGATCACAGCCCGGATTTTACCCGTATACGATGCGCCCCATGTCCGCCCTCTCGGGCCGCCGGCTTGCGATGTACGTCGGCCTCTGCGCCGTCTGGGGTTCGACCTGGCTCACGATCAAGATCGGCCTCCAGGACCTGCCGCCGCTGCGGTTTGCCGGCGTGCGCATGGCCCTGGCGTGCATCCTGCTCACTCCCTTCGCCTTCCTCTCCCCGGGCCAGCCGCCGCGGCCCCGAGAGCTGCGGTGGATCGCGTGGAGCGGCTTCCTGCAGATCGGCGTCTCCTACGCCTGCATCTTCCTCGCCGAACGGCGCATCGAGTCCGGCCTCGCCGCGCTCTTCTTCGCGACGTTCCCGATCTTCGTCGGCCTCTTCGCGCACTACATGCTGCCCGACGAGCCGCTGACGCGCCGCACGATCCTCTCCGCGGTCCTCGGCCTCGCCGGGGTCGGGGTGATCCAGGCCCCGGCCCTGGCGACTTCGCTCGCGACGGCCGAGACCGGGTCCCTCGTCGTGGGCGGCGCGCTGGTGCTCGTTTCGGCCGGCGTCTCCGGCTACAGCAACGTGGTCAACAAGAAGCACCTCGGGGGCGTATCGCCGTTTCGCAACGTCTGGGGACAGACTCTGGTGGGCTCGTCGGCGCTGCTCGCGGGGGCCGCGGCGTTCGAGCGCGGGACGCCGTCGCGCTGGACACCCGCCTCGGCCGGCGCGGTCGCCTACCTCGCCGTCATCGGCACGGCGCTGCCGTTCGTCGGCCTCTTCTGGCTGATCCGCCGGGTCCCGGTCGCCGTCATCGGCACCATCCCGGTCGTGGACACCGTGATCGCGATCCTGCTCGGAAGCCTCGTCCTCGGCGAGAGCTTCTCTTCCCGCATCCTGGCCGGAGGCGCGCTCATCCTGCTGGGCGTCCTGCTGGCGGCGGCGCCGCTGCCCTCCCGATCTCCCGCGTCGGACCGCGCGCGAGCCTGATCGGCCGTCGAGGCCGGCTCTGCTCAGATCGGTCCGCGCGCCGCTCCGAGGACTTTTCCGGCCGGACGTTCCTGCACGAAGACGACCGCGCTCAGCTTCTCGAGCTTCCACGCCGGATCGAGCGAGACGGGAACCTCCTTGTCGAAGGCCCCGCCGTCCACGACGCGGCCGATGACGTCGAGGCGGCGGACGACGGCCGTGTGGGACAGGCGCCGCCCCGAGTTCTCTCCCCGGCCCACCTGGGAGTGGAGGTCGTCCTCGACGATCGCGAGGAGCACGTCCGCCTCGACGCCCTTTGCCGGCGCCCCGGACGGCGCCACCCGGACGCGGAGAGAGGAGGCTGCATGGCCCCGCGCGAGGGCGACCTCGAGCTTCGGTTCCCGCGACGCGCTCGCGATCGCGCGCTCGACGCCGCGCTCGTCGCTTCCGACGAGCTCGGCGCGCCCGTCCACCACGACCTGAGGCGTGTACACCCCGGAGTTCCGAAAGGACGCCGCGTAGGCGCCCTGGCGCTCGGACAGGAGCTTCGAGGAATAGGGGTCGCTCCAGCCCAGATGGTTCCAGTAGTCCACGTGCTCGGAAAGGGCGATGACGACCGCGCCCGGGACGGGCTGGGACTCCGCGAGCCGCGCCAGCACCGCGTCCGCCGGGGGACAGCTCGAGCAGCCTTCCGAGGTGAAGAGTTCGACGAGCACCGGCATCTTCGTGTCCGGGGCGGCCGCGGATCCCTTGTCCGAGCCCTTCCCGCCCAGGGCGAGCGCCCAGCCTGCTCCCAGGGTCAATGCCGAAATTACCGCCAGCTTCATGGTCGCCTCCGCGGGGAATACGACGCCGGGGGCCGATCGGATTCCGGGGCCCCGGCCGGGCGATTACCGGGCGGGCTTTACCGCGCGTAGATCGGCAGCCAGGCCCGGGTCAGGTAGTCCGAAGCCGTGACGAGGATCAGGAACGCGAGAAAGAGGACGCTCGTCGCGACGACGATCATCGTCAGCTTCGGGGACGAGCGCAGGTGCATGAAGATGAGCGCGACCATCACGGCCTTCGTGGTCGCGATCGCCAGGGCGAGCGGCGTGTTCCAGATCCCGAGGTGCTGGTAGGCGGCCCAGAGCGTCAGGCCCGTCAGGACCATCAGCGCCGTGAAGACGGCGAAGTACGCCCCGAGGGATCCGTGGCCGTGGCCCGATCCGCCGCGGCTCACAGCGTGTGCCTCCCGAGCAGGTACAGGAGCGGGAAGAGGAAGATCCAGACGATGTCCACGAAGTGCCAGTACAGGCCCACCATGTCCACCGGCGTGTTGTAGCGCGGGCTGAAGTCGCCGCGGCGCGCCCGGGCGACGAGCCAGAGGAGCAGGCCGATGCCGATGATCATGTGGAGCGCGTGCAGCCCCGTCATGCAGAAGTAGAGCGAGAAGAACATCTCGCTCTGCCGCGGCAGGGGCTTGCCCGTGGCGAGGTCCTCCGGCACGACGAAGTGGGGGCCCGGGACCTCGTGGTGGACGAACTTCTGCCTGTACTCGACGACCTTGACGCCGAGAAACGTGCTCCCGAGCAGCATCGTCAGGAGCAGGAAGAGCACGATCAGCTTCTGGCGGCCCTGCTGGCCGGCCCAGACGGCGAGCGCCATCGTCAGCGACGACAGGATGAGGACGACGGTGTTGAAGGCCCCGAGCCTGAGGTCGAGAAGGTTCGACGCGCCCTCGAACGCGTGCGTGTACGTCGCCCGGTAGATCACGTACGCCGTGAACATGCCGCCGAAGAAGAGGACCTCGGTGACGAGGAAGATCCACATCCCCAGCGACGAGGCCTCCTTCTGGGCCTCCATGTCCACGAAGTGGTGGCGCAGCTCCGGGGCGGCGGCGTGCGCGGCGTCAGCCAACGGCGACCTCCTCCTTGCCGGTGAGGTAATCGTACGGTTTCCCGGTGACGACGGGCGTTTCCGGGAAGTTCTCGGTCGGCGGCGGCGAGGGCGTCTCCCACTCGAGGCCCGTCGCGCCCCAGGGATTGTCCGCGGCGTCCTTCCCGTAGCGCATGGACCAGACGAAGTAGACGAGCGGAATCAGGTACCCGATCCCGAGGATCGACGCCCCGGCCGTGGACATGACGTTCAGGACCTGGAACTCCTCGGGGTACGCGTGGTACCGGCGCGGCATGCCGAGGTAGCCCACGATGAACTGCGGGAAGAAGGTCAGGTTGAAGCCGATGAAGATGACCCACGCCGAGACGCGCGACCAGTACTCGGGATACATCTTCCCGGAGATCTTCGGCCACCAGTAATGCAGGCCGCCGAGGTAGGCCATGATCGTGCCGCCCACCATGATGTAGTGGAAGTGCGCCACGATGAAGTACGTGTCGTGCACGTGGATGTCGAGGCCGAGGGTGGCGAGCATCAGCCCCGTCAGCCCGCCGAACGTGAAGAGGCCGATGAACCCGATCGCGTAGAGCATCGGCGTCTGGTACGAGATGGACCCCTTGTAGAGGGTCGTCGTCCAGTTGAAGACCTTGATGGCCGACGGGATGGCCACCATGAACGACAGGATCGAGAAGACCAGGCCCGCGTACACCGACTGCCCCGAGACGAACATGTGGTGCCCCCACACCAGGAACGAGAGCACCGCGATCGCGATCGAGGATCCGGCGATGAACTTGTAGCCGAAGATCGGCTTGCGCGCGAAGGCCGTCACGAGCTCGCTGATGACGGCCATGGCCGGCAGGATCATGATGTAGACCGCCGGGTGCGAGTAGAACCAGAAGAGGTGCTGGAAGAGCACCGGGTCGCCGCCCTGCGCCGGGTCGAAGATGCCGAGGTGGAAGAGCCGCTCGGCGCCCACGAGCAGAATCGTGATCGCGATGACCGGCGTCCCCAGGATCTGGATGATGGACGCCGCGTACATGCCCCAGCAGAAGAGCGGCATGCGCGTCCAGGTCATGCCGGGCGCGCGCATCGTGTGGATCGTGACGAGGAAATTGAGGCCCGTCAGGATCGACGAGAACCCGGCGATGAAGATGCCGACCGCCGTCACCACGACCCAGCCGTTCGAGTAGACCGTCGAGTAGGGCGTGTAGAAGGTCCAGCCCGTGTCGAGGCCGCCGTGCACGACCGCCCAGAGGGCGATCAGGCCGCCGACGATGTAGAGGTACCAGGACAGCAGGTTGATGCGCGGGAAGGCCAGGTCCTTGGCGCCGATCATGAGCGGCACGAGGAAGTTCCCGAGGACCGCCGGGATGCCCGGGATCATGAAGAAGAAGACCATCATCACGCCGTGCGTCGTGAAGATCTTGTTGTACGTCTCGGCCTGGAACACGTCGCCGGCCGGCGTCAGGAGCTCGAGGCGGATCAGCGCGGCGGCCAGTCCCCCGATCGCGAAGAAGATCGTCACGCCGATCAGGTACATGATCGAGATCCGCTTGTGGTCGCTGGTCAGCAGCCACGACCGGACGCCGTACCCGGCGTTCAGGTAGTTGACGCGGTGCGATCCGGCGGCGTGGGATTGGCTCATGGCTTCGTGGACTTCCTTTCCGGGGCGGGAGGCGTGGCGGCCGCCGCGGGCCCCGCGGCGGGGGCGGCGGCCGGCGAGAGGGACTTGATGTAGGCGGTCAGCTGCAGGAGTCCCTCCTCGCTGATGAGTCCCTGGTAGGTCGGCATGATCGGCGGGTAGCCCTCGAGCAGGCGCGCCTGCGGGTTCACGATCGACTCGCGGACGTACGCCTCGTCCACCAGGACCGTCTGGCCGTTCTGGAGGCGCGCGGGCTTGCCGAAGACGCCGATGAGCGAGGGCCCGCGCGCGCCCTTCTGCTCGCCGTGGCAGGTGTTGCAGGCCTGCTCGACGAACCGCTTGGCGCCCGCCGAGGCGAGCGTCTCGCCCGGCGTGCCGCCCGCGAGCCAGGCCTGGTAGTCGGCCGGCGTCATCACGTAGATCCAGCCGATCATGTTCGAGTGCCGCGTCCCGCAGTACTCGGCGCAGAAGAGGTGGTACTTGCCGGGCTTCGTCGCCTCGAACCAGGCCGTCGAGAAGCGGCCCGGCACGACGTCGCGCTTGAAGCGGAAGGCCGGCACGAAGAAGCTGTGGATGACGTCCTCGGACGCCATCGTCAGGCGCACCGGCTGCCCCACCGGCACGTGCAGCTCGTTCATCTCGCGGTGGCCGTCGGTGTGCTGCAGCTTCCACATCCACTGCTTGGCCGTGACGTAGATCTCGATCGCGTTCGAGGGCGGCCGCGTGATGCGGAAGAAGACGCTGGCGCCCCAGAAGAACATGACCATGGTCAGGGCGAAGGGGATCACCGTCCAGACGATCTCGAGCAGGCCCGACTCGTGCACCTCGAGGGCCACTTCGTCCGGCGATTTGCGGTGGTACTTGATGGCGAAGACGACGACCAGGACGCCGATCAGCAGCGAGAAGAACGCCGTCACCGCGATGAGGAACAGGTACAGCCCGTCCACGTGGCTGGCGAAGGTCGAGGCCTGCTCGGGGAAGAAGGGCGTCATCGGACCCCTCCGGCCGCGTGGAGCAGGCGGGCCGCGCGGCGTCGGGACATGACCCAGAGCGAGACGGCGAGGACGGCGAGCGTCGCCACGCCCCCGAGCCGGATCATGTTGATCACGACGGCGCCGTACTTTCCGTTCGTCGGGTCGTAGTGGAAGCAGTAGAGGAGGATCTGGTCGACGGGCGTCCCGATCTTTCCGGCCGACGCCTCGACGAGGCCGAGGCGCAGGTCGCGCGGCGGATATTCGATCCCGTAGAAGTAGCGCGCCAGGCGCCCCTCGGGCGTCGCCACCATGATCGCGCTCGCGTGGGCGAACTGGTCGCGGGACTCGTCGTACTTGAACCGGAAGCCCGCGTCCTTCGTCAGGCGGGCGATGGACGCGGCGTCGCCCGTCAGGAAGTGCCAGCCGTCCGAGGCGTTCGGGCGCTTGTAGCGCGACAGGTACGCGTCCTTCTTCGCGGCGGCCATCGCCGGCGTCTCGCGGGCGTCGAAGCTGACGGCTACGACGTCGAAGTCGCGGCCGGCGTCGAGCGACATGACGTTCAACGCCGCGATGAGGCCGTTCAGGACCTGCGTGCACAGCATCGGGCAGTTGTAATAGACGAGCGCGAGGATGACGGGCCGGCGGCCGAAGTAGTCGCCGAGGCGCACGGTCCGTCCGGCCTCGTCCTTGAGCGGCAGGTCGAGCGGCAGCGGGGCGTCGAGGCGCTGGTCGATGCCGATTTCCTTCAGGATGTCCGGCTTCTGGTCGGCCCGCACGATGTTCGACGGCGGCGGCTCCATGGACTGGGCGCAGATGCCGGCGGCGATCAGCAGGGCGGCGATGGCGCTCCCGACCCGCTTCACTTCTTCACCCCAGCCGGCGCCGGCGCCGGCGCCGGCCCCGGCGCCGTGGCCGCTCCCGGCACCACCATCGGCGCCTGCGGCAGCGGGCCCACGCCGCGCTCGGCGATCAGGTCGATCGCGCGGTCGATCGGGATGTGCACGGCGCCCGTCGAGCGGTCCATCCAGCCGTAGGTCGTCAGGCGCTCCCGCTCGGCCGCCGCGAAATCCTTCCAGTGCTGCACGGGCTGGACCTGCAGGCGCGGCAGGGGCGGCACTCCCGTGTCCTTGAGCTCGAGCCCGGCCGCCGCGATCGCCTTCTCGTCCTTCGCCTCGGCGCTGCGGTCGAGGCCCTTGAAGAGCGCGATCATCAGGACCGCGGCGACGATCGCCGTGGCGGTCAGGACGATGGCGAAGACCGTCACGAGGCGGACCGGAACGTGGTCCGGCTCGGCGGCCACGCCGTGGCCGTGCGCGGCGGGCTTATTCGTGTCCATGCGCCAGCGCCTCCTCGAAGCCCGGGTCGTTGACCGGCAGGAGCGGCCGGTCGACGAGGTTGCGAACGTAGTACGAGATCCAGAGGCCGCCGAGCCCGGCCGGCAGCGCGAGGTCCATCCAGTGGATCCGGAAGGACCCCTTCGAGAACGCCGGCAGGACGAGCCAGGCGACGTCCACGAAGCGCATGAAGACGAGAAGCCCGGCGGCGAGCGTCAGCGTGCGCGGATTGCGGTTGGCCCGGCGCGAGAGGAGCAGCAGGAACGGGAGCATGAAGTGGAAGAGCAGCACGGCCAGACCCACCCAGCCCCAGCCTCCGCGGAAGCGCGCGAGGTACCAGGTGATCTCCTCGGGCAGGTTGCCGGACCAGACGATCAGGTACTGCGAGAAGTTGACGTACGCCCAGATCATCGTGAAGGCGAACATCATCTTGCCGAGGTCGTGCAGGTGGCGGCCGCCGAGAAACGTGGAGACGGGCGCGCGGTCCGAGAGGCGCACGACGGCCAGTGTCGCGAGCGCGAGGGCGCCGAGGGCCTGGCTGACCATGAAGATCACGCCGTACATCGTCGAGAACCAGTGCGGCTCGAGCGACATGACCCAGTCGACCGACGTGAACGTCGTCGTGAGGGCGTAGACGACGAGGCCGCCGCCCGACAGCAGCTGCAGCTTGCGGTCGTAGGCGCCGTGGTCGGCGTGCGTGTCCTGCTCGCGGGACCAGCGGTTGAGGAAGAACGCGACGAGCATCCAGGCCGCGAACGCGACGGCTGTCCGCGCCAGGAAGAAGGGCGTGTTCAGGTACAGGGCCTTCTTCTGCAGCAGCTCGTCGTGCGCGACCGCGTCGGCGTGCGTCCACTCGTAGAGGCGGTGCATGCCGAAGGCGACCGGCAGGAACGCGAGCGCCATGAGCGGCAGCGTGCGGGTCGCCGCCTCGAGCTCGCGGCGGATCGCGATGCCCCAGGCGCCGCCCGTCAGGTACTGGAGCATCAGGACGGCGAGCGCGCCGATCGCGAGGCCGTTCCAGAAGACGAACGCCAGCAGGTAGGACCGGAAGAACTGGTCGGGGCTGGCGAGGCCGCCGGCCACGCCCGCGCCGAGCAGGACGACGCCGACGACGAGCGCCGTCCGCGACACGCGGGCGGCGTCCTCCGGGACCCGGCGGTCGGTCGTGGCGTCGAAGCTCACGGGTGCTTCTCCTTCGGGTTCTCGAAGGCCTTTTCGATCGGAAGGGCCTTCTTCCAGTCGTCCGTGTCGATCGGGAAGGGGGCGGGTTTCGACGGCGCCGTCGCGGCATCGAGCGCCGGGCGCGCGTCGGCCGGGACGTCGGCGATCGTCGTGCGCTGCGAGAGCTGCAGCGCCCGGATGTAGGCCGCGATCGCCCAGCGGTCGCCGGCCGGGATCTGCGCCGCGTAGTCCATCATCGCGCCGAAGCCGTGCGTCGCGACGTCGTAGAAGTAGCCGACCGGCGCCTCGCGCAGGCGGTCGATGTGGAAGGACGGAGGCTGGCGGTAGCCGCGCTGCACCACGATGCCGAGGCCGTTGCCGGTCATCCCGTGGCAGGGCGTGCAGAAGATGCCGAACCGCTCGCGCCCGCGCTCGAGCAGCGCGCGCGTCAGCGGCACCGGGAGCGTCGCGATCGGCTGGCCGTTCTCCTTGCCGGTCAGAAAGCGCTCGTCCGCCCACAGGAACCCGCGCGCCACCGTGTCATCCACGACCGGCCGCGCCGAGCGCTTGTCCTCGAAGAACGCCGAGCCGCGCAGGTTCTTGTACTTCGGCTGGTCCTGCATGTCCTGGCGACACGCTGCGGCGCCGCCGAGGACGAGCGCCGCAACAACGACTGCCGCCAGGCGGCGCCGCGGCGAGTTCCAGGTTCCATGTTCCATGTTCCAGGACGCGGCTCCACTTGGAACCTGGAACCTCGGAACGTGGAACCAGCGGGTTCATCACTCTTCCACGTCCATGACCACCCTCGGCCCGAGCTTCGTCAGGAACGCCCACGTGTCGTCGTGGTCGAACTTCGGGTCCTTCGCCTCGATGCAGAGGAAGAAGCGGTCGCGCGAGGCGAGGGCGAAGCGCGGCGCGTTGAAGACGGGGTGGTAGGGCATCGGCAGGCCGTTCAAGCCGAGCATGCCGAGCACCGCGGCGAAGGCCGCGAAGAGGATCGTCGTCTCGAAGGTCGGCACGATGAAGGCCGGCGCGCTGTGGAACGGCTTGCCGCCGACGTTCAGCGGGTACGCGATGACCGAGCACCAGTAGCAGAGCGCGTAACCGGCGAGGCCGCCGAGGATGCCCGCCGCCGAGGACGACGGCCGGCAGCTTGCGGTCGTGGATGTCGAGGGCCTCCGTCAGCGCCTCGATCGGGTACGGCGAGTAGGCGTCGAGCTTCGTGAAGCCCGCCTCGCGGGCGCGCCGCGTCGCCTCGACGAGGGCCGTCGGCTCCTCGAACTCCGCCATCAGGCCGTAGAGCTTGCCGCCGCTCATTCCTCGGCCTCCCGCACCTTGGCCTCGGGCAGGATCGCGCGCATCTCGAAGATCGAGATCATCGGCAGCAGGCGGATGAAGAGGAAGAGCAGCGCGATGAAGAGGCCGATCGTCCCGAGGAACATGGACCAGTCGAACATCGTCCCGTGGTACATGCCCCAGGAGGACGGCAGGAAGTCGCGCGAGAGGCTGACGACGATGATGACGTAGCGCTCGAGCCACATGCCGACGTTGACGATCATCGCCATGCAGAAGAGCGCCGGGATGTTGCGGCGCACCTTGCGGAACCAGAGGGCCTGCGGCGCGATCACGTTGCAGAAGATCAGCGCCCAGTACATGTAGTGGTACGGGCCCGTTCATCCGGTTCCAGATCATGTAGCGCTCGTAGATGTTGCCGCTGTAGAAGGCCATGAAGGCCTCGACCATGTAGCCGTAGGCGACGATGAGGCTCGTCGCGAGCAGGATCTTCGCCATGTTGTCGAGGTGCTTCATCGTGATGAAGTCCTCGAGGCCGTAGACCTTGCGCAGCGGGATCGCGAGCGTCAGCACCATCGCGAAGCCGGCGTAGATCGCGCCGGCGACGAAGTAGGGCGGGAAGATCGTGGCGTGCCAGCCGGGGACGATGCCGGCGGCGAAGTCGAAGGACACGACCGTGTGGACCGAGACGACGAGCGGCGTCGCGAGGCCGGCGAGCAGCAGCGAGGCCGTCTCGTAGCGCTGCCAGTGCCGCGCCGAGCCGCGCCAGCCCATCGCGAGGGCGCCGTAGAGAATCTTCGCCCAGAGCTTCTTCGCGCGGTCGCGCAGCGTCGCGAGGTCCGGGATCATGCCGACGTACCAGAAGAGCAGCGACACCGTCGCGTACGTCGAGACCGCGAAGACGTCCCAGATCGAGGGGGCTGCGGAAGTTCGGCCACATCCCCATCGTGTTCGGGTAGGGCAGGAGCCAGTAGTCGAGCCACGGGCGGCCCGTGTGGAGCAGCGGGATAGAGCCCGGCGCACGAGACGGCGAAGATCGTCATCGCCTCGGCGAAGCGGTTGATCGAGTTGCGCCACGGCTGGCGCAGCAGCAGCAGGATCGCCGAGATGAGCGTGCCGGCGTGGCCGATGCCGATCCACCAGACGAAGTTCAGGATGTCGAAGCCCCAGCCGACCGGCACGTTGACGCCGAAGATGCCGACGCCGTTGAACACGAGGTACGTGATCGTGGCGAGCAGCATCATCGTCAGGACGAACCCGACGGCGGCGCCGAAGAACCAGGCGAGCGGGCGTGCGGCGCGAGAGCGCGATCGAGGCGAGCTTGTCGGTGAGCGTGTCGAACGTGTAGCCGGGCGCAGGATCGCGCCCGGGGGCGTGGCGGGCTGCTCGGCGGCGGACGGCGTTCGTCAGTCATGCCGTCGGTCCTCGCTCGGGTCGCGGCGGCCGGCAGCGCCGGGTTGGGATTCGAGAGCGAGGCGAGGTACGTCGTGCGCGGCCGCGTGCCGAGCTCGGTCAGGAGGCCGTAGTTGCGCTTCTCGGCCTTCGCCTTCGACACGCGGCTCTGCGGGTCCGAGACGTTGCCGAAGACGATCGCCTGCGCGGGGCAGGCCTGCTGGCAGGCCGTCACGATCTCGCCGTCGCGGATCGGCGGTTCTCCTTCTCGGCCGCGTACCGGGCGCGATTGATGCGCTGGACGCAGTAGCTGCACTTCTCCATCACGCCGCGGCTGCGCACCGTGACGTCCGGGTTGCGCGCGAGCTTGAGGAGCTCGGTCGTGTAGTCGGTGTAGAGGAAGAAGTTGAACCGCCGCACCTTGTACGGGCAGTTGTTCGAGCAGTACCGCGTGCCGACGCAGCGGTTGTAGACCATCTGGTTCAGGCCTTCGGCGCTGTGGACCGTGGCGTTGACGGGGCAGACGACCTCGCACGGCGCGTTCTCGCAGTGCATGCAGGTCACCGGCTGGTGGACGGTCTCCGGGTTGTCGAGGCCGCCCTTGTAGTAGCGGTCGATGCGGATCCACTGCATCGCGCGGCCGCGCGTGACCTGGTCCTTGCCGACGACGGGGATGTTGTTCTCCGCCTGGCAGGCGACGACGCAGGCGTTGCAGCCGACGCACGAGGTCAGATCGATCGACAGGCCCCACGCGTAGCTTCCGGTCGGCAGCGTCGGGTAGAGCGTGTCCTTCGGGCCCGGCGGCTCCTCGCCCATGGTGCGCCACGACGTCCGGGTCCTTGCGGTACGCCTCGGCGGTGACGGCGCGGACCGGGTCGCGGCCCTCCATGGCGTACTGGTGCTGCGTGGTGGCGAGGGTCGCGCGCTTCAGGGTCTTCGCGACCTCGAGCCCGCCGCCGGCCCAGAGAGAGCCGCTCGGCCGCAGGGCGTAGGCGTCGAAGCCCGTGCCGTTGCCGACGCGGCCGCCGCGCGTGCGGCCGTAGCCGAAGTGGACGGTGACGCAGTTCGCGGCCTGGCCCGGCATGACCCAGACGGGCGCCGGGACCTTGCGCCCGCCGAACGTGAGCTCGACGACGTCCTCGGTCGTCACGCCGAGCTTCTGCGCGGTCGACGGCGCGACGAGCGCCGCGTTGTCCCAGGTCAGCTTGGTCAGCGGCTTCGAGAGCTCCTGGAGCCAGCCGTTGTTGGCGTAGGAGCCGTCCCAGATGGTGGGATCGGGGCGGAAGAGGATGGTGAGGCTCGGTCCGCGGTTGCGGACTGCGGGCTTCGGACTTGAAGAAGTCGGGGCGCACGCGGACGGTCTTCGCCGGGAGCGCGCTGCCCTCGACGAGCCCGTCGTGGAGGGCCTTGCGCCAGGCGAGGTCGGAGCTCGGCGCCCGGAAGCTTGCCGTTCCAGTGCTCCTTGACGATGTCGTGGCCGGTCTTCTCGGGCTGCTCGGAGAACGCGGCGAGCAGCTCGTGCGCGGACTTGCCGCCGAAGAGCGGCGCGATCAGGGGCTGCAGGATCGTCACCGTTCCGTCGAAGGCGCGCGCGTCGCTCCAGGCCTCGAGCGGATGCGCCTGCGCGCACGTGCCAGTGGCAGAGGCGCGACGTCTCGTCGTCGTAGAGGCCGAGGTGGATGCGCAGACCGACCTTGCTCCATCGCCCTCGCGAATTCGAGATCGGCCGGCGCGGTGAAGACCGGGTTGCCCTCCAGGATCACGAGAGTCGAGACCTTGCCGGCGTTCATGTCGGCGACGAGCTCGGCGAGCGACGCGGCCTGGTTGGCGGGCCCGGCCGCGACCGGATCCGAGTACGTGACGGTCTTCCCGACGTTGCCGAGAGCCTCGTTGATCGCGTGCGCGAGGGCGTGGACGGCGGGCGGCTGCGATTCGCCGGCCACGACGAGGCTCGAGCCGCGGTGGGCCTTCAGGTCCGCGGCGACGGCCTCGACGAAGGCGTCGGTCGGCGCGGCGCCCGCGACGGCGCCGACGGCCACGGCGAGCGACGCCGCGAAGGCCTCGATCTCGGCCGGGCGACATCGGGCGGCGGTGATCGGCCTTCGCGCCCGTCAGCGACGGCGTCGACTCGACGACGTAGAGCCGGTTCGTTCCCTCCGCCGCGCCGCCGCGAGGCGAAGTCCCGCACCGAGCGCGGCATCGCGGGACCGCGAGGCGAGGAAGTCCGCCTCGAACGAGACGATCACGTCGGCCTGGTCGAAGTCGTAGCGCGGCTCGACGATCTCGCCGAAGGCCAGGCGCGCGCCCTCGGCGACGTTGTCGCGGCCGGCCGGCTCCCACGCCGCCCACTTCGCCTCGGGGAAGGCGGCGAGCACGTCGGCGATCTGCTTCTGGAGCGTGGGCGAGGTGATCGTCGTCGTCAGGAAGCGCAGCCCCGCGCCGCGCGCCGGCCGCTCTTTCTCGAGCGCGAGCTTGACCGCCGCGAGAAACGCGCTCCACGGGCGGATCTCGCCCCGCTCGGTCAGCGTCTGCGACCGGTCCGGGTCGTACATCCCGAGGATCGAGGCCTGCGCGAAGACGTCCGTGCCGCCGAGGCTCGCCGGGTGCAGCTCGTTGCCCTCGATCTTGATCGGCCGCCCCTCGTAGCTCTTGGCCAGCACGCCCCGCGCGTAGCCGCCGTGGACGTGCGCGGTCGCGTAGAAGAGCGGCTCGCCGGGGACGAGCTCCTCGGGCGCCTTGACGTACGGGTAGATCTTCTCGGTCGGCTGGCGCGTGCAGCCCGTCAGGCCGGCGAGCGCGATCGACGCGCCCATGAGCGTCAGGAGCTCGCGGCGGTTCACGCCCGAGTCGATCGGGACCCGGAACTCGCGGTGCAGGTGCTCGCGGAAGTCCTCCGTCTCGAGCAACTCCTCGAGGCTCCTCCAGTACTCGCGCCCCTCGAGGGCCCCGAGCCTCGTGCGCGCCTCTTCGATGCTGACTTTCTCGCTGCTCACGACTCGCTCATCCGCGCATCCCGCATCCGTACTCGCATCCCGCTCACCGGTGGCACGTCGTGCAGTCCGTCATCTCGTACACCGGCCGGATCTTGTACTCGGCCTTCAGCTTCGCGCCGATCTCTTCCTGGTTCCCCGCCGGGACGTAGCCCATCGTGAAGACCTCGTCGCGCGGCCGCAGGAAGTTCTCGGGGGCGCGATGGCAGTCGAGGCACCACGACATCTGGAGCGTCGGGTGCTGCGACACGAGAGGCATCTTGTCGATGCGGCCGTGGCAGGTCTCGCAGCCGACTCCCTTGGCGACGTGGATCGAGTGGTTGAAGTAGACGTAGTCGGGCAGGTCGTAGACCTTGACCCACTCGATGGAGCTGCCCGGTCCGCCAGCTCTCGCGCACGGGCTCGAGCTCGGGCGACTGGTTCCAGATCTGCGCGTGGCAGTTCATGCAGGTCTTCGTCGGCGGGACGTTGGCGAAGGCGGCGCGTCTCGACGCTCGTGTGGCAGTAGCGGCAGTCGATGCCCATGGCCCCGACGTGGTGCTGGTGCGAGAACTGGACCGGCTGCACGCGCGCCACGCCCTGCTGCGTCGTGTAAGGCGAGCGGTTCAGGGCGTCGAAGAGCCAGACGCAGCAGGCCGACGAAGAACACGGCTCCGAAGACCGACACGCGCGAGATCGTGTTCGTGCTGCGATGGAAAATCTGGGCCATGGCGAGTGTCGGCAATATATTTCAAGTGCTCGGGGCCCCGGAAACAGAAGTCCAGGTGAGATTTCCGTCGAAAGACGGAGGCGCCTACCGCCGCCGGAGGCCTCCGGCGGCCCGCCTTCGGATCCGCAGCGCTCTTCGCACGATCCGCGCGCGTAGACGGTCGCCGCGAGAGTGAAGAGAACGCCCGCCGCCAGGAGCGCCCCACGCCATGACGAGCGGCGGCTCGGCCGGTCATGTGCGCCGCCCGCCGCCCGGCCACGCCGAGCGAGACACGTAGACGAACGTCAGCGGCAGCATCCCGACCCAGCTCGCGAACACGTACGGCCAGAAGCGGATGGCCGTGAGTCCGTAGAAGTAGTTCGAGACGCACGAAGGGCACGACGGGAGACAGACGCAGCAGAAAGACGATCCGCCAGCCCTTTTCCGGCCGACCGCCCGGTCGACGGCCGCGAGCGAGGGTTGCGCGCGGCGTATCGGGCGACGCGGTCGCGCGCGAGGTGCCGTGCCACCAGGAACGCGGCGGCCGCGCCCGCCGTCGAGCCCGACGGAGACGACGGCGACGCCCGGCAGCAGACCGAACAGAAAGCCCGCGCCGATCGTCAGGAGAACGGCCGGCATCAGCAGCAGCGTCACGACGCACGTAGGCGGCCGCGTAGAGAACGTAGCCAGCGGGGCCGAGGCCCGTGAGCCACTTTCCGAAGGCGGCCAGCCACTCGCGCAGCGGAAGAAGGCTTCCGGCCGCGAGCAGGCACGCCGCGACGCATCCCCGGCGAGAATCCATCGTCCTCCCGAGCGGACACGCATCGTGGCGGCATCATCTCTCGACTCGATTTCGAACGAGCGCGGGCATTACGACGGACGAAGCCGGCGTTGCGGCTCGAGAGGAGGAATGACCATGCCGCATCTCGCGTTCGCGCGTTTCGCGGGTCGGATCGCCCTCACCCTCGGCCCTCGCCGCCCTTCTCGGTCCCCACGTTCTCTTTGCCGCGGAGCCGTCGTGGCGGGACGCGACGCGCGACATCTACGTGGACGGCGAGCTCGACCGCTCGACCCAGTTGTTCGTCAACGGCGCGGCGCACCGGATGGCCGTCGTGTCGCCGGACCGGACGTGCCCTTCTCCTCGATCGCGAGACCGGATCGCTCTACGCCGTCCCGGCGGGCCTTCCGGCTCGGCGCGGATCGGGCCACGGCGGAGCTCGACGACGCCGTGGTGTCGAAGCCGGTCGGCCGTTTCCAGAAGGTGGACGCGAACGTCACGACGACGTTCTTGGCCGGTCGGCCACGTCTATCTCGTCGCGCGGCACCAGGGGCTCTCGGGCGAGATCGACGAGACGAAGCTGTTCGAGACCGTTCCCGTCTGGAAGAGCCTGATGGAGTCGTACGCGCCGGACCCGGCGGTCGTCGCCGCATTGAAGAAGGTCGAGAAGCCGGCGACTCTGACGCTCGTCTTCGGCACCTGGTGCGGCGACAGCAAGGAATTCGTGCCGCACCTCCTGAAGACGCTCCACGCCGCGAACAACCCGAGGCTCGCCGTGCGGCTCGTGGCCCTCGACGACGACTTTCGCCGCCCGGCCGAGGTGATCCAGGGGCGGCGCCTCATCAACGTCCCGACGGTCCTCGTCGACGGTCCCGGGAGGTCGCGAGATCGGCCGCTACACGGAGACTCCGGCGGGCGACTCGGTCGAGGACGACGTGCTCGCCATCCTGAACGGGACGCCCCGGCCCCACGAGGCCGGTACGAGCGCGGCCCCGAGATCGCGCACGGGACGTACTGTCTATCGCGACGCGTCCGGCTCCGAGCGAGGGCGCGAGACGTGGACGCTCTACTCGCGCGCCGGAGGGCGGGCGGCTCGTCCACAGCCGGATTGAGTTGGGCGAGCTCGTGACGGAGGTGTTCGAAGCGCGACGGCCGACGGCCGGCTCGACTTTGCCGAGATCACGCGCCAGCAGGGCGAGGGAGTGATGCGCGCTCGCTTTTCGGTCGACGGCGACACACTCTCGGGCAGCCTGCGAGGCCGCGAAGCCGGGATCGTGAAGCAGGACCTCGTCGTGCCGGCCTCGTTCGCGTTCTCGTCACCGGCGATCGCGGCCGCGGGGCTGACGGGATCGACCGCGATGGCCGGCGACGGCGCCGCGGACATCGTCTGCTACGTCGCGCCCGAGACGTTCGAATCGCCGCTCGGCTCGACCTGCATCGTCACCTACCGAGGCGGCGCTCTGGAGTCGGTCACGGTTCCCGCCGGCAATTTCCGCGCAACCCACGTCGCTCGCCAGAGCTCGCGCGAAACGTCCGACTGGTGGTTCCACCCCGACCTCGGCATTCCGGTGCGCGGCCAGGTCCTCGGCGGGATGGAGTTCGTTCTGGCCTCGCTGGAGGTGAAGGGGTCGTATGGGAGGGCACGAGCAATTACCCTGTCATCCCGAGCGCAGCGAGGGAACCCGCTACTCGACTGGCCGCGCCCTTCATCGGTCAAACAAAAAGCCCCGCTTTCGCGGGGCTTTGCTTTTCCGGATCAGCGTGGCTTACGCGTTGAACGACTTGCCGCAGCCGCAGCCGCCGCCCGTGGCGTTCGGGTTGGTCACCGAGAAGCCCGCGCCGCGCATGTCTTCGACGAAGTCCACGGTGGCGTCCTTGAGATACGTCGCGCTCTGCGGATCCACCACGACCTCGATGCCTCCGGTGGAGATGACGTTGTCGTCATCCTTGCGGGCGTCGAACGTGAAGCCGTACTGGAAACCCGAGCATCCGCCGCCCTGCACGAAGATGCGCAGCGGCTTGCCCTCGGAGTCCGGCATCGTCCCGGCGAAGTACTTGACCTTGGCAATCGCCGCTTCGGTCAGCGACAGGAGCGGTCCGGCGGTGCCCGTCGTGATCGGAGTCGGCGTGGAGCTGACAGTGGACATTAAAGATCTCCTCTGGCCGAATTATGGTCCGCGCGGGCAGGAAGGTGCAACCCGCGCCGAAGTCGCTTTTTACGAGGCGTTTGCGAGCAGGTTGTCGATCGAGCGCCAGGTGGCGTCGACGGCGACGGGCGGCGTCACGAAGGAAACCTGCCGCGGCGTGACCTCGAAATCCTCCACCCCGGGCAGCCTCGAACGCTCCCAGGCGGCCCTCAACTTGCGACACTCGGCGTCCACCAGGGGACGGTTGAAGTTGCCGATCGCCAGGCGGGCCCCGTCGACCGGAAACACCGATCTGTAGGAAACCCGCGCAGCACGGCTGTTTTTCGCTGTTTCGCTCATGTCCATTGGATGCACCGCCTCGATGTTTCGTCTCACACCCCCTAAAACAGCAATCGGCGTGCCACCATTCCATGAGGCTCCGGCGGCCCGAACCACTACATCTGGTATTTTTTCTTGACTCGGCATTCCCCTCGGTCTTACGCTGAAAGACAACGCTGACCGTTTCTCCGCATCGCTTCCGGGGTGGACGGGTTTCACGTATTTGCGGCGGAGCATTCGCGATTGAGGGGGAAGGAGGACGGGGGATGAGTTCGACGGAGAAGGGCTTGAAGCAGGCCGAAGAGGTGGCGCAGGCGCGACCTCGGACGGCGCCAAAGGGGCTCCAGGGCATGACGTTTTCGAGGGTCTATTCGGACCCTTCGATCTCGCCGTACGACGCCATCGAGTGGGAGCTGCGCACGGCGGCGATCACGTCCGAGAAGGGCGAGACGATTTTCGAGCAGAAGAACGTCGAGGTTCCGAAGTCGTGGTCGCAGACCGCGACGAACATCGTCGTGCAGAAGTACTTCCACGGGCGCCTCGGCACGCCGGAGCGCGAGACGTCGGTCCGCCAGCTCGTCGAGCGCGTGGCCGCGACGATCACGGGCTACGGTGAAAAGGGCGGCTACTTCAAGACCGCCGCCGACCGCGACGCCTTCCACGACGAGCTCGCCGCGATCCTCGTCAACCAGGTCGCCTCCTTCAATTCCCCCGTCTGGTTCAACGTCGGCATCGAGCCGAAGCCCCAGGGCTCCGCCTGCTTCATCAACTCGTGCGGCGACTCGATGGACTCGATCCTCTCGCTCGCGAAGACCGAGGGCATGCTCTTCAAGTACGGCTCCGGCACCGGATCGAACCTCTCGTCGATTCGCGGATCGCACGAGAGCCTCTCGGCGGGCGGCACGGCCTCGGGCCCCCTCTCCTTCATGAAGGGCTTCGACTCCTTCGCGGGCGCGATCAAGTCGGGCGGCAAGACGCGCCGCGCCGCCAAGATGGTCATCCTGAACATCGACCATCCCGACATCGAGGAGTTCATCACCTCGAAGTCGAACGAAGAGAAGAAGGCCTGGGCGCTCATCGACGCCGGCTACGACGGCTCGTTCAACGGCGAGGCGTACGCGTCGATCTTCTACCAGAACGCGAACCACTCGATCCGCGTCACCGACGAGTTCATGGACGCGGTCGAGAAGGACGCCGAGTGGCAGACGAAGGAAGTCCTGACGGGACGACCCTACAAGACGTACCGCGCGCGCGACCTGATGGCGAAGATCGCGGACTCCGCGTGGATCTGCGGCGATCCGGGCATGCAGTACGACTCGACGATCAACCGCTGGAACCCGGTCAAGGCGACGCACCGGATCAACGCCTCGAACCCGTGCAGCGAGTACATGTTCGTGGACGACTCGGCCTGCAACCTCGCCTCGCTCAACCTGATGAAGTTCTTCAACGCCGAGGACGGCTCCTTCGACGTGACGACGTTCCGCCACGCGTGCGACGTCGTCATCTCGGCGCAGGAGATGCTCGTCGACAACTGCTCCTATCCGACGCCGGCGATCGGCGAGAACTCCTACAAGTTCCGGCCGCTCGGCCTCGGCTACGCCAACCTCGGCGCCATGCTCATGGCGGCGGGCGTGCCGTACGACTCGGACGAGGGGCGCGCCTACGCGGCCGCGATCACGTCGCTCATGTGCGGCGAGGCGTACCTGCAGTCCTCCAAGGTGGCCTCGGAGCTCGGCACCTTCGCCGGCTACGCGCCCAACCGCGACGCGTTCCTCGAGGTCATCGACATGCACCGCCACGCGGCGACCGAAGTGCCGACCAAGGGCGTGCCCGCGGAGCTCTACAAGGCGCAGGTCGCCGTGTGGGACGCGGCGCTCGACTCGGGCCGCGAGTACGGCTACAAGAACGGCCAGGTCACGGTGCTCGCGCCGACCGGGACGATCGGATTCATGATGGATTGCGACACGACGGGCGTCGAGCCGGATCTCGCCCTCGTGAAGTACAAGAAGCTCGTCGGCGGCGGCACGATCAAGATCGTCAACCAGACCGTGCCCCTGGCGCTGAAGCGCCTGGGCTACGACGAGTCCGAAGTCCTCGGGATCATCGACTACATCGACGAGAAGGGCACGATCGAGGGCGCGCCGGGCTTCAAGCCCGAGCACCTGCCGGTGTTCGACTGCGCCTTCCGCGCCCTGAACGGCACCCGCTCGATCCACTACTCGGGCCACGTGCGGATGATGTCGGCCGTCCAGCCGTTCCTCTCCGGCGCGATCTCGAAGACGGTCAACCTCCCGCCCGACGCGACGCCCGACGAGATCGCCGGCGTCTACATGGACGGCTGGAAGCAGGGCCTGAAGGCCATCGCGATCTACCGCGACGGCTGCAAGCGCACGCAGCCGCTGAACACCGCGGCCTCGAAGAGCGACTCGAAGTCGCCCACGGCGCGCGGCACGCTCGAGTACGTCGGCAAGGCCACGGCGCCCGTGCCGACGCCGTTCCGCCGCAAGCTCCCCGACGAGCGCCGCTCGATCACGCACAAGTTCGACGTCGGCGGCCACGAGGGCTACATCACCGTCGGCCTCTACGAGGATGGCAAGCCTGGCGAGATTTTCCTCAAGATGTCGAAGGAAGGCTCGACCGTCTCGGGCCTCATGGACGCGTTCGCCACGGCGATCTCTCTCACGCTCCAGTACGGCGTGCCTCTCGAAGCGCTCGTCAAGAAGTTCACCCACATGCGTTTCGAGCCGGCTGGCTTCACCAAGAACCCGGAGGTCCCGATCGCGAAGTCGCTCGTCGACTACGTGTTCCGGTGGCTGGGTTCGAAGTTCCTGTCGGCGGACGACAAGCTCGCCGTCGGCATCATCGCCCGCGACTCGTCGTCGAACGAGCCCATGCCGGTCGTCCAGCAGACCGTCGCGCCGCGGATGAACTCCGAGGGGGCGAACAAGCTGACGTTCGAGACGTCCACCGACGCGCCCGCGTGCCACGAGTGCGGGTCGATCATGGTGAGGAGCGCGGCCTGCTACAAGTGCCTGAACTGCGGGGCGACGTCGGGCTGCAGCTAAAACCTGGTTTGGGGTGGGGCCGCTTTAGGCCGACTGCGGGCGCCGAAAGGCGCCCGCAGGTTTGTACTCTGTCTTCGTTCAGCTGGAGTGATGCGAGCCCAGCTGACCTGGGCGGCTATCAATTCGGGCCAGGCGGCCCCTCCCGTCGCCCGCCCGAGTCGCCTCTATTCCGTGTGAATCAGCGAATCAGGACTGACGCCTGATGAAGACGGTCGCCGACGCAATCAGCAGCAACCCGAGAAGGACGAACATCGGCCAGGAGAGCGTCGGTATCGCGTTGACTGGCCCGGGTCCCGGTGTCGCTGTGGGCGTCGGCGCCCCGGCTGGTGTCGGCGTGGGGCTGGCGCTGGGGGTGACGGAAGCCGTCAGCGTCGGGGTCGGTGTCGGGGTCGGCCCGGGTCCGCCCTGAAGTTCGAACGCTCCTATGTCGCAGGCGGGACCCTGCGGCCGCGCGACGCCGCGCTGATCGGTTGCGGGCGTCGGCGGGCAGATCTCCGTATTGGCGTCGACGGCCGGGCTGCCGGCCGGAATGGCCATCGTCTGAGTGGGGCCGCCGTTGTCCGCGAGAGGGCCGAGCAGCGGATCGGCCGACGGGATGGATAGGCTGCAGGTCGTACCCGGAAACTGCAGGTTCGTGCCGCCGTCGGAGACTGTCCCGTTGCAGTTCCCGCCCGTGTTGTTCGCCACGATCGTGCCGCCGATCTGCGTGGATCCGAGGTTTTCGATGCCGCCGCCCGTGTTCGTCGCCGTGTTGCTTGCGATCGTCGCGGTGGTGAGGTTGGCCACGCCGTTCTGGAAAAGACCGCCGCCGTCGAACGCGCTGTTCCCGCTGAGGGTGCAGTTGGTGATCTCGAGATCGTTGCCGTTGTTGTAGATCCCGCCTCCGTCGCCGCCGCTGGCGGTATTGGCGCTGAAGGTGGACTGGCTGACCGTCTGGAGGTTGCCGTTGGCGTAGAGGCCTGCGCCATCGCCCCCCGGAACGGAGTTCCCGCTGATCGTGCTGTTCGTGATCGTCAGGGAGTTCCCGTTGTCGTAGATGCCGCCGCCGTTGCCGCCGCCGGCAGTCGAGTTGCCCGTGACCGTGCAGTTCGTCACGGTCATGGTGTCGTCGTTGTAGAGCCCGGCTCCATTGCCGCCGCTCGTCGTCGTGTTCCCGCTGATCACGCAGTTGTTGAGGGTGACGATTCCTCCTGCGTTGAGGAGCCCGCCGCCGTTGTCGCCCGCAACCGTGGCGCCGTTGCGGATCGTGATGCCATTGATGACCACGGTGAAGCTGGACACGACGTGGAAGACGCGGTCCAGCCCTCCGCCGTCCACGATCGTGGTCGCCGCGCCGGCTCCGTTGATCGTGAGGTCACCGACGATGTCCAGGTCGCCGGTGGCGCCGGCGTCCTCACCCGTTCCGGGAATGGTGAGGGTGTAAGTACCGGCCGGAAGCGTAATTGTGTCCGCACCCGCGTTCGCGTTGGCGGCAATGATCGCCTCGCGAAGCGAGCAATCGGAGTCGCAGGCCCCGTCATTGGTATCCGCCGTCTTGGTCACCACGAATGTGGCGGCTCGCGCGAGCGGAGAGATCGAGAGGAGAAGAACGCCGGCCATGACTGCAATGCCATGCCGCGACCGGGCCACGCCGAGGGTGCTCATGTCTTACCTCGCTCGCATGTAACGCCGGGGATGGGAGCCGTCGACCTTTGACGAAAATATCACCGCTGAGCGGGAAGAGGGCAAGCCCTGATTTGCGGACTTCGCGGGAAAGGTGGGGGGCGGCGGGTCGGGGCTGAAGCTGGGACCTGAAGCGGACCTGAAGGGGTCAGTCTTGATTTGCTGACTTCAGGGAGTCGGGCGAGTCCCGGCGGCCCCGCCCTCCGGCTGCTAGCCCTCTTCTTTGGGCGCGGGGTAGAGCTTTTGAAACTCCGGATCGTCGTGGAGGCTTGCCAGGTCGGGATCGCGGCGCGTCCACTCGGCGTCCCGGTAGCCGGCTTCCCAGGCTTTGCGCAGCGCCTCGAGCGCGTCGGCGCGCCGGTCGATTTGGGCGAAAACGCAGGCGGCGTTGTAGAGGACCGTGGCTTCGTTCGGCCGGAGCGTCATCGCCAGGGTCGTCTCGCGGACGGCGTCGTCGATGCGCCCCTCCTGCGCGTACATGCCGGCGGAGAGGATCCGGGCCCTCGCGTCTTCCGGCACTTCGCGAAGGTGGTTTTCGAAGGTCTGGAGGAGCCGCAGTCGGACCCCGCGGCGATCCTCCTCCCGGCCCAGTGCGCCGAGCGCATTCATGATCGGAATGTAGACGTTGTAGTCGGTGCCCGCCGCTTCGATCGCCTGCTCGGCGAGGGACGCCAGCTCGTCGTACTTGCCGGAGGCGAACAGCGCCCGCAGGAGGAGGTAATAAGCCCCTTCACAGTCGCGCTTTCGCGAAATGGCGGCCCGCGTCAGGCGGACGGCGTCGTCGTACCGGCCGCCGGCATAGAGGATCCAGCCCTGGGAGACGAGCACCTCGGGGATGTCCGGCGCGAGCGCCACCGCGCGCAGCGATGCGGACTGGGCGCGTTCCATGTAGGTCCCGCCGGGTCCGGACCAGTACTGCGCGTGGGCGCAGCCATTCGCGATCGCCGCCCAGGCGAGGGCGAAGTTCGGATCCAGCGTGACGGCGTTGTCGAACATCTGGAGGGCGAAATCCATGTCCCGCGTCGTGCGCCGGCGCGCGTAGCTGCGCCCGCGCAGATAGAGGTCGTACGCCTGGAGGTTCTCCGTCGGCTTGGCGGCGAGCTCCGCTTGTTCCTGGGGGGTCAACTTGATCCGCAGCGCCTCGGCGATCTTGTGCGCGATCTCGTCCTGCACGGCGAAGATGTCGGACATCTCCCGGTCATAGCGCTCCGACCAGACGGGGAAGCCGGTCGCCGCGTCGACGAGCTGGGCGTTGATCCGCAGCCGGTTTCCGGCGCGCCGCAGGCTGCCCTCGAGCGCGAAGTCCGCCCGAAGCTGCCGGCTGATGTCCGCGGCCGTCGACTTCTGGTCGCGGAACGCGAGGACGGTCGTGCGAGGAAAGACGTTCAGCCCCTTGATCTTCGATAGGTCCGTCAGGATGTCTTCGGTGATGCCGTCGCGCAGGTACTCGTCTTCCTTCACGCCCGAGAGGTTCTCGAAGTAGAGGACGGCGATCGACCGCTGCGCGCGGGGCGCGGGCGCCTTGGAGTCGGCGGCCGAAGCCGGGCCGGACCGGTGTCCCTCGAGCTTACGGCGCAACCGCAGCAGGTCGGTCTTCAGCTCCGTCGCCGTCTGGTAGCGGAGGCCCCGGTCCTTCTCCAGCGCCTTCTCCAGGATCGGGCCGAGCGAGGCGGGCATCGCCGGGTTCGAGTCCTCGAGGGGCCGCGGCTCGCGGTTCAGGATCGCGTCGAAGACGACGGCCTGCGTGTCCCCCTCGAAGGCCCGGTCGCCGGTGGCCATCTGGTAGAGGATCGCTCCGAGCGAGAAGAGGTCGGTGCGCGCGTCGGTCGCCAGTCCGCGCGCCTGCTCCGGCGACATGAATTGGACGGTGCCGAAGACCGTTCCCGCGGCGGTCAGGTCCGCGCCTCGCGGGGGCGCCGTGGGTGTGGCCGTCAGCGCGCTGAGCTCGTTGTGATCGAACTTCGCCAGGCCGAAATCGAGGATCTTCACCTGGCCGCGCGAGGTCACCATCATGTTCATCGGCTTCAGGTCGCGATGGACGACTCCCTTCGCGTGCGCCGCCTCGAGGGCGTCCGCCATCTGGATGCCGAGATCGAGAAGCGGCCCGATCTCCATCGGCCGCCCGGCGAGACGGGCCGCCAGGGATTCGCCGTCGACGAGCTCCATCACGATGAAGGTGCGCCCGCCGTCCTGCTCGATGGCGTGCACGGTGCAGATGCCGGGATGGTTCAGGGCCGAGGCCGCTCGCGCCTCTCGCTCGAATCGCTCCAGCATCGGCGCGTCCTGGGCGAGGGCCGCCGAGAGAAATTTCAGCGCGACGTTGCGCCGCAGGCGCGTGTCCTCCGCCTCGTAGACCACGCCCATGCCACCGGCGCCGAGCTCGCGAAGAATTCGATAGTGAGAGATCGTCGTTCCGACCAAGTTGTCTCCTCGATGAGTGTTGGACTCTACCGCAGCTCGGTCGGGCTTACGCTTCGTCGCCGGAGTCCGCGACCCGTGCCGTCGCCGGTGGGGAGGCTGGCGTCGGGCTCGTCCCGGGCGGCAACTCGAGCGAACGGCTCACGAGGAGCTCCCCGACCTCGAGGCGATCGACCTCGAGAGTCCCGATCCTCAATGAACCCAGGCGCGACTCGCGAATGGCGAGTCGTCGGATCGCGAGCCGTCCGATGGCGATGGCGCCGATCGAAAGCGCTCCGATCGCCAGGGCTCCCACGGCCAGCGATCCGACCGCCAGGGCGCCCACGGCCAGGGCTCCAATCGCCCCGGCCCCACGCTTTGCGGCGGCCTGTTTCTTCGAATGCCAGTGCTTTCTGCTTCTCATGGGGTTCCTCTGGAGGCGGACGATGCTATCGCTCCGCGGCGGACCGGTCTCAAAGGGGTTTCGCCTTCATTTGCCGACTTCGGCGAGCGGGCGATGTGGTCACTCTGCTGTAGAAGCGCGGGGCGGAGGGGAGAAGGGCTGACTTCCTGCATTGGCCTCAACGGACCACAACCTCGGTGAGCTCCTCGAGCTTCGCGACGAGCTTCTCCTGGAAGCCCGGGTCCAGGGCTTCCGCAGCCGGGGTCTCCCGCTTTCGATGGTGCCAGTACCCGCCGCTGGCTTTCGCCGCGGGATCCTCACTGACGGCGAGCCAGGTTTGGGTCAGGTGCCCCCTTTCGAGGTCGTCGGTAGCGCCGGAGCCGCCCATCTTCGTCGGGACCCATCCCGGGTCGACGGCGTTGCTCAGCACGTCCGGCCAGCGGCGCGCGACGGCGAGCGCGAGCGCGGTGAGGTAGAGCTTGCTCTCGGAGTAGGCCTTGCTGGCGTTCCACTTCCGTTTGGTCCAGTCGATGTCGTCGAGCGATCCGCCGCCTTCCCGGTGCATTTCGCTGCTCAAGTAGATCAGGCGGTCGGGACGGTCGATCCACGCTGTCAGCATGTAGGGAGCAAGGACGTTCACGGCGAGGGTCCGCGCGTGACCCTCGGGCGTCGTTCCCCGCGCGGGCTCGAGGTAGATGCCGGCATTGTGGATGACGGCGTCCATGCGGCCGAGGGCGTTGACCTGACCGGCGAGCGAGCGCGTCTCTGCCGCCCTGCCGAGGTCCCCGATGGCCACACCCCTGGCTCGCGGGGCGAGATCGGAAAGGAAGGCCGCACGCTTCCGGCTGCGCGCGTGCAGCACGACCTCGTGGCCCTCGTCCAGGAGAGTGCGGGCGGCGGCGAGGCCGAGGCCGTCCGAGGAGCCGGTGATGAAGACGCGAGCCATCGGAGTGGGAGGAGCTTCGGAAATCCGCGGTCAGGAACGATCCACGCGCCCCCGCCGGATCTCGGCGATCACGCGGTCGAGGTCCGCGTTGACCCGCCGCCTGTCGATCTGGTATTCCGCTTCGGCTTTCTCCTGCTCGGCCGGATCGCGGAGCTCCTTCCGCGAATCGTTGACATGAATGTCGAGCTCCGCCAACCGCGCGGCGGCGACCCGCCTGGCCTCGGTGATCCTCTCCTTCTGCACGGCAGTCAGAGGCTTCTTCTTGCCGGCGTCCGGATCGGCGTCCCGGAGCCGTTCCATCGCGAGCTCGTAGGAGGACTTGAGCTTGTCAGCCACAGAGGGATGCTATCAACGAAGGAGGAAGGGCCGCGGTCGATCGCCTCTCGCCGTCGAAGTCAACCCCGCCGCGCCGCCTCGATCGCAGCGACGTCGATCCTCCGCATCGACATCATCGCCTCGAACGCCCGCTTCGCTTCGTCGCCGCCGGCTGCGAGCGCCTCGATCAGTGCGCGCGGCGTGATCTGCCAAGAGAGGCCCCAGCGGTCCTTGCACCAACCGCATTCGCTTTCCTGGCCGCCGTTGCGGACGATCGCGTTCCAGTAGCGGTCGGTCTCTTCCTGATCGTCGGTCGCGACCTGGAAGGAGAACGCCTCGCTGTGCTTGAACTGCGGGCCGCCGTTGAAGCCGAGACAGGGGATGCCGAGGACCGTGAACTCGACGGTGAGGACGTCGCCCTTCTTGCCGCTCGGGTAGTCGCTCGGCGCCTTGTGGACGGCCGTGACCTGGCTGTCTGGAAACGTCGCGGCGTAGAAGCGCGCGGCCTCGAGCGCGTCCTTGTCGTACCAGAGACAGATGGTGTTCTTCGGCTTCATGTTCGCGCGCTCCTCGCGTTGAATGGCGTTCGTTCCGGATTACGGAATCCGGGCGCCTGGGGTTTCGTCATCGCAGCACAATCCCTCCTGATGCTTCCGATGCAAGCCGGATGCCGAGGAGCTCCGCGATCGCCGGCGCGATCTGCGTCATGCGCACGAGGAGCCGGGAGCGAAAGGGGTCAGACCTGATTTTCTGATTTCACAAGGCGAGGGGACGCTGCAACCCGTCCCCTCGCACTCGTGTGCTTCTTCCCCGCCGCGGTTGCCGGCTCACAGATCCGCTGACCTGCGTCCGGTCGCCTCGGGCCGTGGCGCCTCAGGCTTCCGTCTCAGCGATACTTCCGCAGCGGCCTTCTCGATGAGCGAGGCCACGGCCTTGGGCTGTGAGACGTAAATCGCGTGGCTGCCCCCGACCTCGACGACCGTAGAGCCGGCGCGCTTCGACATCAAGCGTTGTGCCGCGGCCGGGATCATCTTGTCTTCTGTGACCACCAGGTACCAGCTCGGCTTCGAGCTCCACGCCGGCCTGGCTAATCGTGCCGCCGAGGGCTTCGAGGCCCCACGGGACCTGCGAGTCGGCCATGAATGCGGCCTTCTCGGGCTCCACGTCTCCGGCGAATGAAGCAGGGAACTTTGCCCTGTCGAGGAAGAGGAACCCGTCCTGAGGCGGCAGGATGGGCGGCACCGGCGCGTCTGGCGGAGGGTCCTTGATGAGCGCTGGACACCGATTCGCCCTTGTCCGGCGCGAAGGCGGTGATGTAGACGAGCGCGGCAACCTTCGGATCGTTGCCCGCTTCGGTGATCACCGCTCCGCCGTAGGAGTGGCCGACGAGAATCACCGGGCCATTCTGGGCTGCGATGACGCGCCTGGTCACGGCGACATCGTCGGCCAGCGAGAGCGTTGGATTCTGGACGATGCTGACCGTGTAGCCGTCCTTCCGTAAGAGCCCGTAGACGCCCTCCCAGCCCGAACCGTCGACAAAGCCACCGTGCACGAGAACCACGTTCCTGGGTACTTCAGCCATGAGCAACCTCCGGGAGAAATCCTATTCCCCGAGGACCGCACACTGTCAAGCGCCACCAGGCCGCCCTCAAAACGGGATCAGACTGTTGGTGATCCTGAGGCCCGACGTCTTCGACCGGCTCCGCCGGGCGCGGGTCCGGTGAAGTTCGCGGTCTCTCTCGGACACCTGCGCCAACCCGATCCAGCTCTACCAGCGACGTCTCGAACCTCGGTTCACTCAGAAACTGTCGCCCGCGCTAGCCGGATGTTCGCCGGCGCCGCTACTTCGCCGCCGGCTTCGCGTTTCTCGGGTCGTCGGCCGGGTTCACGTACTTGAACTCGACCGGTCCCTGCCCGAAGAGAACGATGTCCGCCCCGGTCTTGCCCGCGAACGCGTAGTGGTTCATCCCGGTCGGCATCAACGCGTAGCCGCCGACGTGGAGCGTTTTGTTGCCCTTTGCCGTCTTCGACAGCTTGTCGCCCATGCCGAAGGTCAGGGAGCCGGCGGTGACGACGACGTTCTCGTCCGTCGGATGGGAGTGCGCGGGAATGGCGTAGTTGGCTGGCATCTTGATCCGAACGGCGTAGGCGCCGGTGCCCATGGGATTTCCCGAGAGGACCGCGAGCTGTGCTCCCGGGGGAAGCATCGGCGGCGCGGGTCCCCACTTGGCCTCGTTGACCGGGCTGATGACATGCGCGGGGGACTGCGCGAACGCGGAGGCGGCGAGGACGGAAGACAGCACGACGAGGCTCCAGGTCGAGACTTTCTTCATGGCGTTCTCCTTCTCCTGGAATTCTATTCAAGAGAGGGGCGAAGGGAAGCAGGGTGCTCTCCATCGAAATGGGTGAAGCAGGCGGCTGCAATACCGGGCCGGGACGGTGGGTCCAGGCGCCGAGGCGGTCGCGCTCCAGGCAAACGCGAAACGGATAGAGTCTTGGCATGTGCCGGAACATCCGTACTCTCGCCAATTTCGCTCCGCCGTCGACCGAGGCCGAGATCCGCGCCTCGTCCCTTCAGTTCGTGCGCAAGGTCAGCGGCGCGAACAAGCCGTCCAAGGCGAACGAGGAGCTGTTCCACCGTGCCGTCGACGAGGTCGCCGCAGCCGCGAAGAGGCTGATCCGGGGATGGGTTACGACCGCGCCGCCGAGGGATCGCGATGTCGAGATTCGGAAGCTGATTGAACGGTCGCGACAGAGATTCGGCAAGGAGCCCAGGCGGACGCCGATCGACCCGATTCGTTAGCCGGCCGGAGCCTGGCCGAGTTGTCGAGTCGCGCATCGCGACGAGAGAGCTGTTGGCAGGCGTTGTCCCTCAGGCCGTCTTGAGCGACTTCCAGTGCTTCAACCGGTCCGCGATCAACTTGACGCGTTGCCGATTGTCGCGTCCATCGAGGACTGTCAGATCCTCCGGCTCGGCGCGCAGGAAGACGCCGACGGTCCGCGTATTTACCTTCGTCGGCCCGTCGGAGCGAGTCCTCCAGTACCCGCCGGCGCGATCGGCGTTCTCCAACCGGATCTCCCCGGTCCCCTCGATCTCCGGAGCATCCGGGTCCATGGGCCGTTCTCCCCGGAAGAAGTAGAAGATCCCGGAAGGGTCCTTCCTCTCCTTCGATGCTTCGCTCCAGTACCTGGCGGAGAGCTTGCCGTCTTCCTGCCACGAGCGGCCGGTGATTTCGAGAGCGCCGTCGAGGTCCCGCGCGATCCGCAGCAGGCTCACGGCCGACGGCTCGTCCCGGCTGCGCTCGGTGAGGGAGAACTGCCACCACAGGCCCTCGATGCGGGCGCGGCGTCCTTCTTTCTCGATCGCTTCCCGCAGCTTCTGGTTGACGGCGCGCACCTCCGCGGCGAGCGCGCCGTCGCCGTAGCGGATGCACGTCAGGCCGAGGAAGTCCGTCGGCAGCTTCGAACCGTTGGCGTGAAGGATGAAGGTTCGGCGCATCCCGAGAACGCCGCCGAAGAGACCGGCCTCGAAGACGACGTTGTCCCGCGGGGAAGCCTGACCGGAGCCGGGAGAGGGCGAGGAATTCGTATTCGCGGTCGTCCAATCGTCCTGGGCGAAGACGAACGCGGCGAAGTCGACTTCACGCGTGAGCTCGACGAGGCGCTCGAGTGTCGTCGTGCCGGGGTTGAAGGACGTCGTCCAGGGATCGACGTGGGCGATGTCCTCGAGACCGCGCGTCAGCGCCTGAAGCAGCTTCACGCGCTTGCCCGACGAGCCGAGAAAGATGCGAGGTTTGTCCATCCGGTCCTCCACCCCCGACGAGCTCAGCCCTCCCGGAACTGTCTCGGGGTCGTGCCCACGACTCGACGAAACGCACGCGCGAAATGGCTGGGGTTCTCGAAGCCCGCCGACAGACCGGCCTCGAGGACGGAGCGCTTCGGGTTTCGAAGAGTCTCCTTGGCGCGTTCGATTCTTCGCCACAGAACGTATTGATGGGGAGAGCGGCCTACGCTTCTTCGGAAGAGCTCCGAGAAGTAATGAGGGCTCATTCCAGCGACACGGGCGAGCTCCCTCACTCCCAGGTCCCTCGTGAGGTTCTCGCCGACGTAATCGAGGACCTTCCGGAGTCGGCGTCCGGGCATTCCTCCTTTGGGGCTCCCCGGGGGCCGCGCGTCGCGCGCCGTAACGACCCGCGAGGTACACGGCCAGGGCATTCGCCAGCGATTCGCCGTACAACCGCCCGGCGGGGGAACCATCGGCAAGATCCGCTCTCATGGCCCGAAGAATTGCGGCGAGGTGGGGATCGGCGAGGGCCCAGTGTTCGATAAGCTCGATGTCCTCGCGGCCCGCACACTCCTCGACGGCGATCTGCGGCCAGCTCAGCGGGGTGCTCGACATCCTGGGTGCGGCATCCATGAACCGGCTCCGCCTTCGGTGCCGCAGGAGTTGAATCGGAGGAGCGAGAGGACGCTGGGCGGCTCCGGAAGCGCCACTGGCGCGGCTTGATACCGGGCCTCGTGGATGGGCGCCAGCGGTGGCCAAACCTTCCTCCGCGATTCGCTTCGGGCCATCCAGCAGGCCCGAAGGGATCGTCGGAATACAAAAGCAAAAATCGGGCCATTTGGACAGTTTCGGTCGTTTGGAACTTCTTCCCTCTGAACGCGCGAATAGCCTCGGAGAACAGGAGGAAGCAATGAGCTTCATGTGCGCCGCCCGCTCGCCCCGTATGTCCAGGAACCAGATTCATTCGGAGTGCACTCGGCCGGCCACCGCCGGCTAGACTCCCGGCCCGGTCCCCAGCCGCTCGGCGATCAGCCGGTCGGCGCGCGCGAGGTCGACCTCGTCGAGGCTCGCCGCCCGCGCTCGTCAGCTCGTCGAGGATTTCCTCCTGAATCGCTCCCCGCCGCTTTGCCTCGGCGTAGGGAATCGTGTGGAACATCACCATCGAATAGCGGGGGATGAACCGGCCGGGGTGCCTCTCCTCGAGGCGGAAGGAAAGATCCTTCTTCAACTGAAACTTCGGCTCCCGGACGGTCGACCGCATCTCGACGTAGTTTTCCAGGGCCATGTCGGCGATCGCGTCGGTATTGGGCCGGCGGCGCTTTTCGAATTCCGCGAAGACCTCGTTCCACGGGCGATCCGGATCCTCGAGGCATCGATCGAAGGCGCTGCAGTCTTCGAACGCCGCGTTCATGCCCTGCCCGTGAAAGGGAACGATCGCGTGCGCCGCATCGCCCAGGACGAGCGCATGGTCCTCGAACGACCAGGGCGCGCAGCGGATCGTCTCCAGATGGCCGGTGGGATTTCCGAAGAAGTCCTCGACGAGGCGGGGCATGAGCGGAATCGCGTCGGCGAATCGGCGCTCGAAGAGCGCGTGTACGGCCTCGGGAGTCGTCAGGGCCTGGAAGCTCTCTTCTCCCTGATTCGGCAGAAACAGGGTCACGGTGAAACTGCCGTCGACGTTGGGGAGCGCGATCAGCATGTATTCGCCCCTCGGCCAGATGTGCAGGGCGTTCTTCTCCATCCGAAACTGGCCGCCGCCTCGGCGCTGCGCGGGAATCGACAGCTCCTTGTACCCGTGGCCGAGCGGCTCCTCGTCGAGCCGTCCGCCGGTCCGTTCCAGGATCGCGGCGCGAACCGCCGAGGCGCTTCCATCCGTCCCGATGAGGACGTCGTAGGGCTCGCTTGCGGCCTGCACCTGGCGGTTCGCGAAATCGACGCCGCAGACCGTCTGCTCCGAAGCGGATCGAGACTCTGCCGGTCGATTCGGCGGCATCCAGGAGGAGCGTGTTCAAGCCCGCGCGCGAAACCGAGTAGATGACCTCATGCGGCTTGTTGCCGTAGGGAATCAGCCGGAGCCGTCCTTCCTCGTCGTGAAGCATCCTCCCGGCCATCGGAATGAGCGCGGACCGGAGGCTCTCCATCACGCCGACCTCTTCGAGCGCCGAGATGCCGCGATTGGCGAGCGCCAGGTTGATGGAGCGCCCCGCTGCGCGACGCCGCCGTCTTCCGGGGATCGAGGCGGCGCTCGAGGAGCGTCACGCGGTGCCCGCGCCTGGCCAGAAAGATCGCCAGGAGCGAGCCGGCGAGACCGGCGCCGACGAGCGTGATCTCGGGGGTGTCGCGGGGGGTTTTCACAGGCGGTACTCGCGGCAGCGCCGAGCGCCCCGCACGCCGATCCCTCTGCTCGCCGGGAGCGACGGGGATCTGCCGGACGCGGCTCGCAGAAAGAGCAGCCCTCGTCGCCCGCCGTCGGGAGGAGACGGGCAGCCGTGCTCGGGGAGACCGCGTAGGCGTGAGCGCCAATTCTCACAGCGCCTTCCGAAGAATCTCGACGAAGCGGTGGACCTCCTCGTACCGGTTGTAGAGGGGGACGGGCGCCACGCGAATCACGTCCGGCTCGCGCCAGTCGCAGGTGACGCCGGAGGCTTCGAGTTTTTCGAAGACGGTTCTTCCCGAGCCTGTCGACTTCACGCGCAACGAGAGCTGGCATCCCCTCTGGCGCGGATCTGCCGGGGTGAGGATCTCGACCGAATCGCCGATTTCCCGCTGAAGCAGCCATTCGAGGTAGGCCGTGAGGCGGAGCGATTTCTCCCGCAGCGGCTCCATTCCCCCCGCTTCCATGAAGACGTCGAGCGAAGCTCGAATCGCCGCGAGCGAGAGGATCGGAGGGTTCGAGAGCTGCCATCCCTCCGCGCCAGGGATCGGTCGAAATCCGGGCTCCATCCGGAAGCGCGATTCCTTGTCGTGGCCCCACCAGCCGGCCAGACGGGGCAGATCCCGCTGCATGCCGTGCCGCTCGTGGACGAAGCAGCCGCCCACCGAGCCCGGGCCCGAGTTCAGGTACTTGTACGTGCACCACACGGCGAAGTCCACGTTCCACTCGTGGAGGCGCAGGACCAGGTTTCCCGCCGCGTGAGCCAGGTCGAAGCCGACGACGCACCCCTTCGCGTGCGCGAGTCGCGTGATCGCCTCGATCTCGAATGCCTGGCCCGTGTAGTACTGGACTCCCGGAAGCAGGACCAGGGCGATCGACTCGCCGTCGCGTTCGAGGACCTCGGGCGACGTCCGCGGTATCGATCGAGTGCTTTCCCTTGGCGGGCCGCAGCCGCACGAGCGCTTCGGCCGGGTCGAAGCCGTGGACGATCGCCTGGGACTCGACCGCATAGTCGTCCGAGGGGAACGCATGATCCTCGAGGAGAATCCGATGCCGCTCGCGGGTCGGCCGGTAGAAGCTCGCCATCATCAGGTGAAGGTTGACGGTGAGCGAGTTCATCGTCACGACCTCGCTCGGGGAGGCGCCCACCAGCCGGGCCATCGGCTCGGCGAGGAGCTCGTGGTAGGGCATCCACGGGTTCTCCCCCGAGAAATGCGCCTTGACGGCGAGCCGCTTCCACTTCTCCAGCTCCTCGTCGACGTACTTCGGAGTTCTCTTCGGGAGGAGCCCCAGCGAATTGCCGACGAAGTAGATCTCTTCCTCGCCGTTGTCGCTCCTGGGAATGTGGAATTCGTCCCGGAACCGCCCGAGCGGGTCGCCTCGATCCAGGGCGACCGCGAAGTCGCGTCCGGGCTGGAACGGCTCGGTCATCTGGCTCCCGCCGAAGCGCGCCGAGGGAAGGTCGAGCCACTCGAGCGCCGTGCCGTGCAGCAGCCGCGCGCGGGTCTCCTCCGGGAATCCGCACGAATCGATCAGCTCTCCCGGGCGAGCCTCGCCGAGCGGGAAGGGATAGTCGCTGCCGAGGGCGATCCGATCGGGGCCCATCAGGTCCACGAGGTAGCGCAGCATCAGCGGATCGTGCACGAGCGAGTCGACGTAGATCCGCCGCAGGTATTCGCGCGGCGAGACGTCGTTGGAAACGGCGCACAGATCGGGCCGCGCTTCGAAGCCGCGGACGATTCGCCCGATCGTCGCCGGAAAAGCGCCGCCGCCGTGGGCGAAGGCGATCCGCAGGGCCGGCAGCCTCTCGAGCACTCCGCCGAAGATGAGCGAGCAGATCGCGAGCGAAACTTCCGCGGGCATCCCGACGAGCCAGGGGAGCCAGTAACGCGTCATCCGATCCCTGCCGGCCATCTCCCACGGGTGGACGAAGACGGCGGCGCCGAGCGAGGCGGCTGCCTCGAAGATCGGAAAGAGCTCCGGGCTGTCGAGATTCGCCCCGTTGACGTTCGAGCCGATCTCGACGCCCGAGAGCCCGAGGTCCCGCACGCAGCGCTCGAGCTCCCGAATCGCGAGGTCGGGGCTCTGCATCGGGATCGTTCCGAGACCGACGAAGCGCGCCGGGTGCGCGGCCACGACCCCGGCGATGTGGTCGTTCAGGCGCCTCGCGAGGTCGAGCGCGAGAGCCGGCTCCGCCCAGTAGCTGAACATGACCGGCACCGTCGAGAGAACCTGCACGTCGACGCCCGCCGCCGTCGCACTCGGTCAGCCGCGCCTCGACGTTCCAGCTGTTGCTTTCGATCTCGCGGAACAGGGAGCCATTGACGATCATTCGCGCGCGGCCGCTGCGGGCGCGT
This sequence comes from uncultured Acidobacteriota bacterium, assembly GCA_963710945.1. Taxonomy (GTDB): domain Bacteria; phylum Acidobacteriota; class Thermoanaerobaculia; order UBA5066; family Gp7-AA6; genus DAHUXD01. The sequence continues at coordinate 316,505 of CAVQCH010000003.1, read as the reverse complement.
CGATGCTCGAGTCTGAACGAATCGCTCGCCTCCCGGCACCTTCCGGAAGTCGGGCAGCTTCTCGGGAAGGATGTGGGTGTGGACGTCGATCTTCAGCAAGTCAGCGCGACCGGCGCGGGCATCACCGTGCCGCACTTCCTGCAGGAGCGGTTCTTCTCGTCGCCGAAGAACCGGTCGAAGATGGGCGGGAAATCCTTTTCGACGTCGTGGAGAGTGAAGAACTCCTCGTACAGCAGGGACGTGCAGTTGTCGCAATACCACTGAAGCCCGTCCTTTTCGTGCGGGAGCCGCTTGCGTTCGATGACGAGACCCACGGAATTCGGCATCCGCTGGGGCGAATGGGGGATGCGCGGCGGAAGGAGAAAGATCTCGCCGGCGCGAATCGGGACGTCCACGACCTTCCCGCCCTGGATCGTCTTCAGGACCATCTCGCCTTCGAGCTGATAGAAGAACTCGGGCCCCTCGTCGATGTGGTAGTCCTTGCGGCTGTTCGGCCCGCCGACGACCATGACGATGAAGTCGTCTTCCTCGAAGACCTTCTTGTTGCACACCGGCGGCTTCAGAAAGCTCCGGTGCTCGTCGATCCACCGCTGGAAATTCAGCGCCTTCGATTCCATGACGTTCCTCGCGGGTAGTATATGCGGCGTGAATTCCGCCCCGAAGAATCGCGCCATCGTTTCCTCCCGCGCGCCGCGGCCCCTCGGTCCCTATCCGCACGCGCGCCGGCTCGGGAATCTGCTCTTCCTTTCCGGGATCGGCCCGCGGCATCGGGAGACCGAGCAGATTCCCGAAGGCATCGAGGCTCAGACGCGCGCGTGCATCGAGAACGTCAAGGCGATTCTCGAGGACGCCGGCAGCTCGCTCGAGAAGGTGGTCGACGTGACGGTCTTCCTGACGGACATCGACCGCGACTTCGCCGCGTTCAACCGGGTCTACGGAGAGTACTTCGAGACGATCCGGACCGACGAGAACGACCGTGGGCGTCGTCGCGCTCCCGGTGCCGATCTCGGTCGAGCTGAAGATCATCGCGGAGACTGGAAACTTGAATCCCATCCGGCTTCTCACGTCGGGAGGAAGCCTGGGAAGCGCCGACCGGGGAATGAAGAAGCTCGAGAGAGCCGAGAGGTCCGCGAAGACCTTGTGACGCTCGGCCGCCCGGTCGAGATACTCGTGACCCGACGTGCCGCCGGTGCCGATCCGGGTGCCGATCATCCGCATCGCCATCTGGGCGTGGCGCTGGCGCCAGGTCGTGAAATTCCTTTCGATGTCCGCCAGGAGCGCCAGCAGCCGGAAGGGCAGGTGCAGAATCGGCTCGTCCCGATAGAGATTGATGAGGAGCGCCGCCTGGAGCGCGCGCCGGGAAAAGTGGCGCCCCGGCGCGGCGACGTGCAGGGGCTCGCTCGACCCCCTGTTCGAACACGTCCGCGAACCGGCGGGCCGTCGCCTCGACTCCTGCGAGCTGGGTGGCCTTCTCGTCTTCCGTCAGGGTCGGGTTGCTCTGGATCGAGGCGCGGTCGGCGGCGAGCATGGCGTCGACCGCCCGCCGATACTCCCGCCAGAAGTCGAAGTCGCCGAAGTGGAGGAAGGGCGTTCGCTCGAGCCAGCCCTCGATCAGGTCGAAGAGAGAAGGCTCCTTCTCCGCCGCCTCGACACGCGCGGCGTCTTCTTCGGTCAGGCGCGACGTGTAGGGAGCGTCGTTGAGCTGAAGGCGGTCCCGCCGCCGCATTCCCAGCTTGTTCTCGACCAGGCGAAATTGAACGCTCTGAAGGCCCGAGGCCGGGATCAGCTCGTCCCGGAAATCGAGGAAGTCGAGAGGGGTCATGGTTTCCAGAACGTCGACCTGTTGAATCAGGACGCGCTGGATCTCGACGATGCGCCCCAGTCGCAGGACCGCTTGCCCGACTTCCTCCTCCGCGACGGAAGAGCCTCGAAAGGTCGCGAGCACCGCGTCGAGCTCCCACAGGATCTGCTTGAACCACAGCTCGTAGGCCTGATGAACGATGATGAAGAGCATCTCGTCGTGGGCAGGCCGGCCGTGGAGGGCGCTCTGCATCTGCTGGCTTCCGAGCAGCTTGTCGAGCTGGATGTAGTCCGCGTAGTAGAGAGGACCGCGAGGCTTTTCGTTTTCCATCTGAGCGTGCTTCGTACCATGATGCCCGGGGCGATTCAAACCGACGCGTGCGGTCGCGCCCGGGCGAAGGACGCCGCCGCGCCGCCGGCGCTGCCGGTCGCGGGATAAGATTCCCGGCGGTGAAACGCATCCTCAATTTCATCGACGGCGAGTTCCGGCCGCCCTGCTCGGGACGATACCTTCCGGACGTCAACCCGGCGACGGGGCAGGTCATCGCCGAAATCGCCGAGAGCGGCCCCGAAGACGTCGATGCCGCGGTCGCCGCCGCGTCCCGCGCGTTCGAGTCGTGGCGCCGGACGCCCGCCGAAGAACGGTCCCGGCTCCTGATCCGGGTCGCCGAGCTCATCGAGAAGAACTTCGACGAGCTGGCGCGGCTCGAATCGGAGGACTCGGGCAAGCCGATCGCGCTCGCCCGCCGGATGGACGTGCCCCGGGCCATCCTGAACTTTCGTTTCTTTGCGACGGCGATCCTGCACGCCGAAACGCCCTGCCACATCACGGACGATCGGGCGCTCAACTACACCATCCGGCAGCCCCTCGGCGTCGCCGGGCTGATCTCGCCCTGGAACCTGCCGCTGTACCTTCTGACCTGGAAGATCGCTCCGGCCATCGCCGCGGGGAATTGCTGCGTGGCGAAGCCTTCGGAGCTCACGCCGCTGACCGCCGACCGGCTCGCCGCACTGACCCTGGAGGCGGGCATTCCGCCCGGCGTCGTCAACATCGTGCACGGCCCCGGAGGCAGCGCCGGCCGCGCCCTCACGTCGCATCCGAACGTCCCGCTCATCTCGTTCACCGGGGGAACGAAGACGGGCGCGGACGTGATGGCCCGCGCCGGACCGCTCTTCAAGAAAGTGTCCCTGGAGCTCGGAGGCAAGAACCCGAACATCGTGTTCGCGGACGCCGATCTCGAGCAGGCCGTCGCCACGTCGATTCAGTCGAGCTTCGCCAACCAGGGGGAGATCTGCCTCTGCGGATCGCGTCTGTTCGTCGAGAAGACGATCTACGACGAGTTCCTCGACCGCTTTCTGGAGGGAACGAAGAAGCTCCGGATCGGAGATCCGCAGGACGCTTCGACCGACGTGGGCGCGCTCGTGAGCGAGCCCCACCGTCGCAAAGTCGAAGGCTACGTCGAGCTCGCGAGAGAGGAAGGGGGCACCATTCTCGTCGGCGGCAAGCGTCCCGAGAATCTCCCGGAGCGCGTCCGGGACGGTTACTTTCTGGAGCCGACGGTGATCGCCGGCCTCGACTGCCAGGGGCGCGTCATGCAGGAGGAGATCTTCGGGCCCGTCGTCACCGTCACGCCCTTCGATTCCGCCGAGGAGGCGATCGCCTATGCCAACGGCACGCGCTACGGCCTTTCGGCGAGCGTCTGGACCCGGGACCTCCAGAAGGCCCATCGGGTCGCCGCGGCGATCGACAGCGGGACGGTGTGGGTCAACACGTGGCTGCTGCGGGATCTTCGCGTTCCCTTCGGCGGAATGAAGGAAAGCGGCGTCGGGCGCGAGGGCGGGTTCGAATCGCTCGATTTCTTCACCGAAGCGAAGAACGTCTGCGTCAAGTTGTGAGGATGGAGCGCTCCGACACTGGTGTTACTGAAATCGGCCTGTACCTGCGGGACAGACGCTATCGACCGCTATGACGGCGTAGGAACTAGACGGCGTAGGGGTGAGAAGTAGGATCAGCCGACGAGGCCCACTCATGCCGAATCGTTGGTTTTCGCGGACCATCCTTCTGGGCCTCTTCGTCGCGCTCGCTGCGCAGGCCCGCGCGGAAGACCTGCGCGCCGTGCTGAAGCGCCAAACGCAGGAGCTCGCCGACGCGGTCGGAGCGGGGTCGGTGGCAGTGTGGGACAAGTACCTCGACTCCCAGGTCCTGTTCGTCGACGAGAGCGGCGCGGTCGCGACGAAGAAGGAGATGCTCGATCAGTTGAAGCCCCTGCCGGAAGGGGTCTCGGGCTCGATCACGGTGATGGATTTCACCGTGGCAGACCATGGCGACGTGGCGGCGACGACCTACGTCGAGGACGAGCATGAGAGCGACCACGGGCACGCACTTCATTGTCAGTACCGCGCGACCGACACCTGGAAGAAGTCGGCCGAGGGGTGGCGGCTGATCTCGAGCCAGGTCATGGCGCTGCGCACCGATCCGCCGGCGATCACGCTGCCCGCGGCAGCGCTCGAGAACTATTGCGGGCGCTACGCGCTCACTCCGACGATCGCGTACGAAATCCGTCTCGAGGCGGGCGCGCTCGAGGGGCAGCAGACCGGGCGCAAGCCCGAGGAACTTCGGGTGGAGGCGCCCGACGTCCTCTTCGTACCGGGCCGGCCGCGCTACCGCTACATCTTCCTGCGCGACGCCGCCGGCAAGATCACCGGGCTCGCGCAGCGGCGCGAGGCCTGGGACCTGGTCTGGAAGCGGGAGAGTCCGTCGTCCTAGGGGCCGAAAGCTGAAGCGCCTTCGGATCATTCCCCCGCGCCGCTCGGCCATCGCTCTCCGGAGGGCCGAGGAAGGCGAGAGCCCGCGCACGATCGTCATTGCGCTGCTCGCCAACGTCGTCATCGGCGTGGCGAAGCTGCTCGCGGGCCTCGCGTCCGGGTCGACCGCCCTGATTGCGGAGGCGGCGCACTCGGCGGCCGACTCGCGTCAACGAGGTGTTCCTCGCGGTCGGGCTGTACCGAGCGCGCCAGCCGCCGGACGAAGCGCATCCGTTCGGGCACGCGCGGGAGCGGTTCCTCTGGGCCTTCATGGCGGCGATCGCCTCGTTTCTGCTCGGCGGATGCCTGTCGATCGGCATTGCGATCCGGGAGCTCGAGGCGCCCTACCACGCGGTCGCCGCGGGCGTGGCGCCGTGGATCGTTCTCGCGGTCGCGTTCGCGGCGGACGGAACGTCATGGCTGCAGGCAATGAAGCAGGCGCGGCGGCAGGCGAAGGACTACGACCTGACGGTGGGGCGCTACCTCGTGCGCGCGAGCGATCCGGTGGTGCGCGCCGTTCTCGTCGAGGACAGCGCCGCGCTGATCGGCCTCGTCTTCGCCGCGGGTGGTCTGCTCCTCAGCAGGATCACCGGCTCGAACAGGCCGGACTCCGTCGCGTCTCTGCTCATCGGGGTCCTGCTCGCCGTCACGGCGTTCGCCCTGGCCCGTCCGTTCGCGGATTTCCTGGTCGGCCGGTCCATCGCGCCTTCGCAGCTCGAGAGGCTGCGCGCGATCGTCGAGGGGGATCCGGCGATCGAGGAAGTCTTCGTGCTCCAGGCGTTGTATTCGGGGCCCGAGGAAGTGGTCGTCCTGGCCAAGGCCCGTCCCTCGCCGAGGCTCGGCATCGAGGAGCTCGGCCGCGCGATGGACGATCTCGACCGGAAGATCCGGCAAGCGCTCCCGTTCGTCGCCGACGTGTTCATCGACGTGACGGGCGCGCCGACCGCCGCTAGAATCGAGCCGTGAGCGCCGCCCCGGACCCCGCAAAGCAGCTTGCTGCGTTCATCGCGAAGTTCGAGCCGAAAATGCGGACGCTGATCCGGGCCGTGCGGCGGACGGTGCGCCGGCGTCTGCCGACCGCCAACGAGCTCGTCTGGGACAATTACAACTTCTTCGTGATCGGCTACAGCGCGACCGAGCGGCCGTCCGACTCGGTCCTTTCGATTGCCGCCGGTGCGAGCGGCGTGGGGCTGTCGTTCTATCGCGGCTCGACGCTGCCAGATCCGAAGGGGATTCTCCTGGGCGGGGGAAAGCAGAATCGCTTCATCCGCCTGGACTCGGCGAAGGTCCTGGAACGGCCCGAGGTCAAGGCGCTGATTGCTGCGGCGGTGAGGCAGGCTCGGGTGCCGTTCGGCAAGAGCGGCCGCGGGCGGCTCATCGTGCGGTCGGTGTCGAAAAAGCAGCGCGCGCGTCGGAGGTAGGCACCACGCCCGAGCCCTGCCGTCTGGTTAGCCCTTTTTTCGGCCCGCCAGCCGCCAGAACTGCGCCTCGTTCAACAGCGTGATCCGATGCCCCTTCTCGCGGAGCCTCTTGATTTCGAGCAGCTTCCGTCCCGCGTCCCTGCCGGCGGCCTGGAGCGGATTCGGGCGGCCGCGGACGACGACGGTCGTTTTCGCGGAGGGCGCGCCGTGGACTTTCGCTCCGGCCCGGCGGGCGGCGCGGGCGGCCTCGGTGCGGGGGCGGCTCAGGATGCCGGTGAAGGCGAGATGCGCTCCCTTGAGCGTCTTCAGCCGTCCGACCTTCAGCGCCGCGGGAGGATGGGTCAGCGCGTCGATCAGCTCCTGGGCGCTCTCGTATCGTTTCCGGCGCTCGCCGATGCAGCGATAGACGATCTCCTTCAGGTGATCCGTGCAGCGCAGGCCCCGCACCTCGCCGGTCCGTATCCGGGCCGCCGCCGTTCCCTTCACGAGCATTCCCAGAAGCTGCCCGACCTGGTAGACGTCGTCGCGCGACTGCCACTTAGGGGCCGCGCCCGAGAGGATGTCGCTCGGCACACCCCACGGGTTCAACGTGCGCGCGGCGACGCCGCGGCGGTCGCTCTGGTGGCTCACGATGCCGAAGTCCCCGAGCTTCAGGCTGACGCCGTCGCAGACGAAGACGTTCATCGGGGTCAGGTCGCGGTGGAGCAGCTGGCCTCGATGGAGCTTGCCGAGGACTTCGAGAATCCCCGCGATCTCGCGCCGAGCGGTCCTCTCGGGCCAGCCCTTCCCGGTGCGGTCGAGGTAGGCCCGCAGGTCGCCGTGCTTCGCGTACTCGAGTGCGAGGCAGTAGGTGACGCGGCCGTCGCCTTCGACCAGGGGAAAAGCGTCGAAGACGCGGATCGCCCGGGCGTGCCCCGCGAGAAGCTGGCCGAAGTAAGCCTCCTTCAGCCAGCCGTCGATGTGCTCGCTCGCCTTGATCGCGATGACGGCGGGGACGGCGAGGGAGCGCGTCATGCGCGTCGCGAGGTAGGCCTGGCCGAAGCCTCCCTGGCCGAGCAGGCTGTCGATGCGATACCGGAGCCGCGTCTCCGGGCTCGTGATGACCTGCTGGGGAAGAAGCAGCGCCTTGCCCCGTCCCGAGCGGGAGGCCGCTGACATCCCGACGGTGGTGGCTCTGGTGTTGACCGTCATCGAAGGCTCCGGCACGGAGTCTACGACTTTGCGGGGTCAGTCTCGATTTGCAGACTTGCCTCCTCGAACCTTTCCTCCAGGGCGCCGTAGACATCTCCATACTGGAGGCTCACCGTGCGCCGACATGTCTCTTCCCGCGTCCGATCCCTGGCAAGCGTCGCGATGCTCGTCCTGGGCTGTGCAACGGCTTCGTCCGAGTCCCCGGATTGCGCGGCGCTCTCGGCGCAGGATGCCGCGGCGATTCGGGGGGTGATCGAGGCGTATCGGACATCGTGGCTGCGGGGCGATGAAAAGGGCGTTCTCGAGACGTTCGCGCCCGACGCGGTGCTGTTGCCCGCGCATGGCGCTTCGGCCGTGGTCGGGATCGCGGCGATCCGGAGTTACTGGTTCCCCGCCGGGGCTTCTCCGACGACGATTACCAGGCTCGAGATCACGACCGAGGGGCTCCAGGGAGATTGCCGGATCGCGTACGTTCACGGGCATGACGACGTCGGGTGGAGCGCCGTCGAGAACGGGGTGACGAAAAACTACGGCCACCCGGGCACCTATCTCAACGTGATGACGAAGATGCCGGATGGGTCCTGGCGGATTTCCCGTCACATGTGGGACGACGCGGCCCCTCGCTAGACCGGTTTGCCCGCGCAGGCTCGCGCGATCAGAAGAAAAGGTGAGGGCCGTCCGCCGTCCCGGGCGGGGCAAGTAGGCGAATGGGCCCCCGCTCGGAAAGCCTGGCTCGTCCTGGGAAAGGTGGGCTGGCGCCGGTCTACTTCGCCGCCGCCAGCGCCGCCTTGACGGTTGCGGTGTACTCCCACTTGTCGCTGCCAAACGTCCCGCTGCCGGAGAGGCTTCCCTCGGCGTGCGTGCCGTCGACCTTCACCTGCGACTTGTCCTGCTCGGCGCGATTGACGATGGCGCCGCCCACCTCTTTCGCGTAGACGAACCCGGCGCCCGACGGTTTCCCGTCCGGGGCGAGCGAGACCGAGACGCCGTGAATCTTGCCGTCGCGGGCGAGATCGGTCAGCTCGAGCCGGAACTTGTCGTCGACGATGCTCTTGGGGACCTCGTTGTCGGTCATCAGGATGACGACGACGGTCTGGCTCTGGTCGGACAGGCTGGGCTGACGCCGGGCGTAGACATGGCGTCAGCTTGTAGGTCTTCCCGCCGGCGGTGAGCGAACCGGTGACGGTGTCGGCTTCGGCCCCGCGTGAGGCGGGCGCGAGAGCGACGATAGAAAGGACGGCGATGGAAAGGAATCGGCCGGCGGCGAGGGAGCGAATCGGTGCGTTCATCGAAAGCCTCCTTTCGAGAGGGAAGGACGCGATTATTCACCCGGTCGTGCCAGCCTGCGCTCATTTTCACCTCCGCCGGCAGGCGGTGCGGGCGACCTAATCCGGCGGCGGCGTCGCCTTGAGCCCGTCGAGTCATATCGCTTCCCGCCGCGGCGGCGCTCGTGGGGCCTGGTCTCGTCCAGGAAAAGGCGGAACTTCCGGCGGCTGACGTTCGTAAGCGTCTAGAGGTCGGGATCGCCAGCGGATTCGTGGCTCCCACTATCCCGAAGGAGGCGTGCCCATGACTCGCAGGTCGAACGCCCGGGTCGCCGGCGTCACGTTTCTCGCCTACATCGCGGTCGCCCTGACGGGAATGGCCCTGTCGGGCCGGGCGCAGAGCGGGGAGGGGATCGCGGCCCGGCTCGCGAATCTCACCCGGCACGCGTCGGACATGCGCATCGCCCTGGTGCTCGAGCTCGTGAGCTGCTTTTGCGCCCTGGTGCTGGCGGTGACGCTTTACGCGATCACGCGCGACGTGGACCCGGACCTGGCGCTGCTGGCCATGATCTGCCGGGTCGCGGAGGGCGTGATCGGCGGGGTCTTTCTGCAGCGGGGACTGGGCAAGCTGTGGCTCGCGACGGCCGGCGGCGCCGACGCGCCGGATCCCGCGGCGGCGAGCGCGCTCGGCGCCTACCTGATGAAGCTGCCGAGCTGGAGCTCGGACCTCCCGGCGACATTCTTCGCCGTGGGCAGCCTGCTTTTCGCCTGGCTCCTTCTGCGCGGCCGGATCGTGCCCGCCGGGCTGGCGTGGTTGGGCGTGCTCGCGTCGATCCTGGTCGTGGTCCTGCTTCCGTTGCAGCTCGTCGGGATAGCCGGCGGCCTGCTCACGCAGGTCATGTGGATCCCGATGCTGGCGTTCGAGCTGATTTTCGCCATGTGGCTGATCGTCAAGGGGGCGGCCGTGCCGGCGCGGAGGCAGGGGGACTGACGGAGGTCGAGAGGACTAGTCGGCGTTGCCTACTGCCGGGGGCTTGGTTAACGCCGGACTTCGTCCGACGTTCCGCACATCCGAGGATCCGCCTTCGGCGGCCGGGTCGCTGGTCGGCTCGCTATCGCTCGGGATGACGCCCTGAGGATGGCGCTAATGCCTTCCCGGCGGGAGCGGAATGGAAACCGGTCACGCTTGGGGCCCTTGCCGCCTATATCCGTAGCGACCGCGGCGATGACCGCCTCGGTCGAAACGGAGGATCGGGCATGAAGAAGTGGTTGATGGCGTTGGGAACGGTGCTGGCACTCTCGATCGGGATCGCCCTGGCGGAGGGTTCCAACGCGAATACGAAAACCGAGTGCAAGAAGGACGCCGCGGCCTGTTGCTGCTGCGCCAAGACCTGTCCGAAGTAACCTCGCGCGCTCAGGAGTGGAAGCGGGCGAGCGCGCCGGGCTGCAGCGGGATCTGACGGCGCTCGCCCGCGGGGAGCGGGCGGCGTTCGATCCCCTCTTCCGGAGGTTGTGGCCCCTGGTGCGCGGCTTTGCCGGACGTTGTCTGCCCCCGGGGGAGGCCGAAGACGCAGCGCAAGAGACACTGCTGCGCGTCTTCTCCCGTGCGAGCGAATTCGACCCCCGCCGCGACGCGCTGACCTGGACGCTCGGGATCGCGGCCTGGCAGATTCGCACGATCCGAACGCGCGCGCGGCGCCGGCGCGAGGACGGCGATCCCGCGAGTCCCGAGCCCGCGGACGCCAGGCCGTCTCCCGAGGCCGTGGCGATGGCTCGCGAAGCGAACGAAGCTCTCGACCGCGCGCTCGGCCGCCTGTCGTCCATGGATTCGGCGACGTTGCTCGCATTTGCGCGGGGCGAGCGGCCGGATCTCCCGGGCGCCACGTTCCGAAAGCGCGTCGAGCGGGCGCTGGCGCGGTTGCGGGGTCGCTGGAGGATTGACCATGGCGGTTTCTGACCTCTCCGAAGCGGTGTTGAGGCTCGAGGCGCGCCGAGCCTACGAGCGAGGAAGGCTCCAGGGGGCGCTGCGGCGAGGCGCCTTCGCGGCTCTCCTGGCGACGCCCGGCTTCTTCCTTTGCGGCCAGGCGCCGTGGGCCGCGGCCTGTGTCGCCGGGTTCGCGCTCGTCGTCGTCGCGGGCCGAGTGCGAGGCGAGCGCTATGACGAAGGCGCGCAGGCGGGGGCGCTCGCGGGGATCCTCCCGTGCCTGCTCCCCGCAGCGGTCCAGGTCGCCGACCCGAGACTCTGCAATCTCCTTTCCGAACACGGTCCCTGGATCTGCGGGATCGGTGGTGCTGCGGCAGGAATCGTTCTGGGATTGCGCGGCCGGTCAACCGCGGACCTGCCGTTCTGGTCGACGGCCCTGGCCGCCCTGGTCTTGCCCGCGTCGCTCGGATGCATACCGGCCGGCACGATCGGTTTTGTCGCTCTCGCCGTTGGCCTGATCGCCGGCGGCGTTCCCGCGCTCGCCTCGCGCCGAGCTCTTGTCTAGGCGGGGCTGGCGGCGGCAAGCTGCCAGGCCGTGGCGGCCACCCAACTGAACGCGGGCCGGACGATCTCCCGCGCATCCCCTAGAATCGAGCGATGCTCTACAGCCGCCGCCGGCTTCTGCGGATGGGAGGCACCGCGGCGGTCGTTGCGCTGGGCAGCCGATGCGCGGGCAGCCTCAAGACCGGCGCCGCGGCGGCGCCGGCGTCCGCCGGACGCCCGCTCCGGCATCTTGCGCCCGTGGACGTCGCTCCCGACCGGATCATCCGGCGCCAGGTCGGTCTGCGGCCGTTCCGGCCCTCCGGCTTCGTCGTGCGCGCGGAGAGCCTGGGAGACAAGCTCCTGGTCCACAACTACGGACACGGCGGCGCGGGCGTGACGCTTTCCTGGGGCACGGCCGAGCTCGCGGCCGATCTCGTGCGGGAGAGCGGGCGAACGGGGTCGGCGGCCGTCCTCGGCTGCGGCGCCGTCGGGCTCGCGACGGCCCGCGTGCTGCAGGACCGCGGCTTCGACGTCACGATCTACGCGCGGGAGATTCCGCCGCACACGACGTCCGACATGTCCGGCGCGCTGTGGCAGCCGGCCTACATCGTCGAGCGCGCGCGCCGGACGCCGGCGTGGGACGCGCAGTTCGAGCGCGCGCAGATCGTGTCGCATCGCGCGTTCCAGGGCCTGGTGGGGGAGGACTACGGCGTGCGCTGGGAGGACCTCTACTTCCTGTCGGAGGATCCGGAGAGCGCGCTGCCCGACTGGGGCCTTCCGCAGCTCTACCCGGCGCGCCGCGCGCTCCCGGCGTCCGAGAATCCCTTCGCCGCGCCGCGCGTCGTCGTGGATCACATGATCTTCATCGCGCCGCCGACGTACCTGCGCGCGCTCGTGCGCGACTTCCATCTGGCCGGCGGGCGGATCGTCGTGCGTGGCTTCGCGGCGCCGTCGGAGCTCGCGCCGCTTGCCGGGTCGGTCGTCGTCAACTGCACCGGGCTCGGCGCGCGCGAGCTCTTCGGCGACACGGAGCTCATTCCCATCAAGGGTCAGCTCACCGTCCTCCTGCCCCAGCCGGAGGTGGACTACTCCGTGCTCGACGGGGACCTCTACATGTTTCCGCGCGCCGACGGGATCCTCCTCGGCGGCACGCACGAGCGGGGAGTCGAGACGCTCGACCCGGACCTCGAGGCGGAAAAGCGGATCCTTGCGGGGCAGCGGGCCCTCTTCGGGGGGATGCGAAAGGCCCCAGGAACTGAGGCGGATCGCCTGATTGCAGGGGAAAGAGATACCCCTTGCTTACCGAGGGGAGTCTGCCGTAGACTCCCCTAGGAAACCGATATGAGCAAACCCGCCGACCTCGTCCAGGGCACTCTCGACCTTCTGCTGCTGAAGATCCTGGCGCTCCAGCCGCTGCACGGCTGGGCGATCAGCCTTCGCCTGCGCTCGATCTCCGGAGACGTCCTGCAGGTCAGCGAAGGATCCCTCTACCCGGCGCTGCACAAGCTCGAGCAGGAGGGGTGGATCCAGGCCGAGTGGAAGCAGACGGAAAACAACCGGCGCGCGAAGTTCTACTCGCTGACCCCTCTCGGCAGGAGAGAGCTCGAATCGGAGACGGCGAACTGGCAGCGACTGTCGTCTGCCATCTCGCACGTCGTTCAGCTCTCGGAGGCTTGACGCCATGCGCATCGAACACTGGTGGTTCACGGCGCGGCTGAGGCTGAGATCCATCTTCCGCCGCAACCGGGTGGAGAGCGAGCTCGACGAGGAGCTCCAGTTCCACCTGGAGAACAAGATCCAGGAAGGCATCGCCGAGGGACTCTCCGCGGAGGAAGCGCGCTACCGCGCGCTGCGCGCGATGGGCGGGCTCGACCAGAAGAAGGAAGAGATGCGCGACGCGCGGCGGGTCCACTGGCTGACGGACTTCGTCGACGACGTGCGCTATGCCGTGCGGAGCCTGCGCCGCACGCCCGGCCTGACGGCGCTGGTAGTGGTCACGATCGCGCTCGGGATCGGGATGACGTGCACGCCTCTCAGCATGCTCGACGCGCTGGTCTTCCGGCCGTACCCGGTGCCGCACCCGGGCGACGTGGTGACGCTGGTGAGCACGACGCGCGACAGCGGCTTCGAAGCCTTCTCCTACCGCGAGTACCTCGACATTCGCGACCGGACGAAGAGCTACGACGGCGTGATCGCGAATGCGCCGCTCGCGACCGTCGGCTTCAGCGCCGAGCGCGACGCGACGCCGCTCGTCCGCGGCGGCATGCTGGTTTCGGGCAACTACTTCCGCGCGCTCGGTGTCGAGCCGCAGGTGGGGCGCGGGTTCCGGCCGGAGGAGGACGAGGCGCCCGGCCGCGACGCCGTGACGGTTCTCTCGTGGGACTTCTGGCAGCGCGAGTTCGCGGGCGCGCCTTCCACCGTCGGCCGGGTCGTTCGGCTGAACGGAAAGGATTTCACCGTGATCGGCGTGGCGCCCGAGACGTTCACGGGGCTGTACATCTTCGACCGGCCGGATTTCTACATTCCGCTCGCGATGGCGCGCGTGATCTCGACCAGCCCGCAGAAGGACTTCTTCACGGACCGCGACGACCGCGGGTTGGCGGTGCGGGGGCGCCTGAAGCCCGACGCCACGCTGCGGCAGGCGCAGAACGAGCTCGTCGTGGTCGCGCGCGATTTCGAGCGCGAGTACCCCAGGGTGAATCGCGAGCGCGGGGCGGCCGTGCGCACCATGTTCCAGATGCGGACCCAGGATACCGACGCGAACTGGAAGTTCGGCGTGATCTTCACTACCCTCGCGCTCGTCGTGCTGCTGGTTGCATGCACGAATGCCGCGGGGCTGCTGCTCTCGCGCGCCCGCACACGAACGCGGGAAATCGCCATTCGACTGGCGATCGGCGCGGGGCGCCTTCGGCTGATCCGGCTTCTGCTGACCGAGAGCCTGGTCCTCGCGCTGCTCGGCGGTTTGGGCGGGATCGGCGTGGGGTACCTCGGGATCCGGGCCCTGCAAACCTTCTCCATTCCGGCCGAGCTGCCGGTCAAGATCCCGTTCCGCATGGACGGGCGCATGCTTCTGGCCAGCCTCGCGCTGTCGTTCCTGAGCGCGATCTTCTGCGGCCTCGCGCCGGCACTGCAGAGCACGCGCACGAACCTGGTGAGGGGACTCAAGGCGACCGACGGCGAGGAGCCCGGGGGCGGCCGCCACCGGCTGTGGGGCCGCAACGCGCTCGTGGTGGCGCAGATCGCCATGTCGACGATGCTGCTCGCGGCGTCTTTCCTGATGGTCCGCGGGTTTCAGCACAGCCTCGGCGAGGACGCCGGCTATACGACGGATCACCTGCTGATGGTGCGGTTCGACCCGCGCCTGGTGCAGTACGACGGAGCACAGACCGAGAGCTTCTACGAGCGGCTGGCCGGGCGTGTGCGCGAGATTCCGGGAGTCGTCAGCGCGGGATTCACCCAGAACCCCCCGCGCGGCCTGGGGGATTTCGACCGCGTGGCGTTCGTGCCGGAGGCGTTTCAGATGCCGCGCGATCGCCAGAGCCTGACGTCGACGATGGACACCGTCGACGAGGGCTACTTCGAAACGATGGGGATCCCGATCCTGCGCGGCCGCGGCTTCCTCGCCTCCGACACCGCGGGCGCGCCGCTCGTCGCCATCGTCAACGAGCAGTTCGGGAGGCACTACTGGCCAGGCGCCGATCCGGTGGGCAAGCGCATTCGCCTGGATGGGGCCAATGGCGCTCCCGTCGAAATCGTGGGCGTCGCGGCCACGGTTCACTACCGCGAGGGCCCCGGCGCGGGTACCGAGGACTTCCTCTACAGGCCGCTCGCGCAGCATCCCGTGCCGCGAATGCTCCTGCTCCTGAAGTCGAGCGGCGATCCGCTGGAGCTGGTCCGTCCCGTCAAGGACGCCGTCCGCTCTCTCGACGCGAACATGCCGATGCTGGAGACGAGAACCTACGAAGATCTCTACCGGTACGCGACCGTGGAGGGGCCGGGAGTGGCGGTGAAGCTGGTCGGCTCCATCGGAGCCGTGGGCCTGCTCCTGGCGATCGCCGGCCTCTACGGCCTGGTCGCGTACAACGTGAGCCGCCGGACGCGGGAGATCGGCATTCGCATCGCGATCGGCGCGACGTCCCGGGACGTGGTCCGGCTGATGATGGGCAAGGGCCTCGTCCTCGTCGGCGCCGGAACGGCGATCGGACTGGCCCTGGGGATCGGGCTCGAGCGACTCATGAACGCGATGCTGTTCGACGCCGGCGGCGTCGACTTCGTGGTCTATCTCGTCGTCGTGCCGGCGATGCTCCTCGTGACGATGCTGGCGGCCTACGTCCCCGCGCGCAAAGCCATGCGGATTCCGCCGACCCTCGCGCTGCGCTGCGAGTAGAGGCGGTAGCCCCGCGCTAGTCCTGGCGCAGTGCCGCGACCGGGTCGAGGGTCGCCGCGCGGTGCGCGGGGACGAGGCTCGCGACCACGGCGACGGCGGCCAGCCCGGCGACGGCGATGGCGATCGTCGTCGGATCGGTCGGCTGCAGGCCGAAGAGGAGCGAGCGGGCGAACTGCGCGGCGCCGATCGCGAGAACGATCCCGGCCGCCAGGCCGATGGCGAGGAGCGTCCCCGCCTCGCGCAGCACGAGCACGAGGATGTCCCGCCGGGTCGCGCCGATGGCCATGCGCACGCCGATCTCGTTGCGGCGGCGGACGACCATGAAGGAGACGATGCCGTAGAGGCCGACCATCGCGAGAATCGCGGCCAGGAACCCGAAGAAAGCGGAGAGGCTCGCCATGACGCGGTCGCGGACGAGGCCGTCGCGCAGGATGTCGGCGAACGGGCGGAACGTGACGTCGATCTCCGGGCTGACGCCGGCGATCGCCGAACCCAGGGAAGGCAGGAGGGCGAACAGGGGGAGGTCCGAGCGCACGATTATCGAGGTTCCGGGGCGGGGCTCCTCGTCCTGCGCCTGGGAGAGATAGACGATCGGGGTGAAATCTTCGCGGAGCTCGGCGTACTTGGTGTCGCGCACGAGGCCGACGATACGGAAGCGCCGGATCGTGTCGCCGCCCTGGTTGTCGACCTGAAAGGTGCGGCCGATCGGGCTCGCGCCGCCGAGGAACTTGCGGGCGAAGGTCTCCGTGACGACCGCCACGGGCTCGGCTCCCCTCCGGTCGCCGTCTTCCAGATCCCTGCCGGCCAGGAGCGTCGTGCCCATGGTCCGGAAGAAGCCCGGGCCGACGAAGTTGAAGTTCGCGGTCTGACGCTTCACGTCCGTGCCTTCGATGCTGATGTGCTCGTTCCAGTAGTCGCCCGCCAGGGGAACGATCCGTGCGAGCGCGGCGCCCGTCACGCCCGGGACGGCCCGAACGCGCTCGAGAAGGCCGCGCCGGAACTCGATGCGGCGATCGCGCGGCAGGCGCAGGCGCTCGACGTCGGTCGTGACCACCAGGAGGTGGTCCCGCGAGAAACCGGCGTCCAGCGAGAGCAGGTTGCCGAGACTCCGGACGAAGAGGACCGAGCCGACGAGGAGCACCAGCGACAGGGCGACCTGCGAAACGACGAGCGCGCGGCGCACCGAGAGGCGCGCTCCGACCCCCGCGATCCCGCGCCCGCCCGACTTCATCGCCTCGATCGGGTCCGTCCGGGACGCCTGGACGGCGGGGAGGAGGCCGAAGAGCACGCAGGTCAGCGCGGCGAGGCCGGCCGTAAAGGCGAGAAGACGCAGGTCGAGAGGCATCGCCACGAACCACTGCGTGTCCCGGGTGCTCAGGAAGGACACGAGCAGGCGACTCAGCACCCGCGCGAGCACCGCGCCGCAGGCCGCCCCCGCGGCGGCCAGGACGAGGCTCTCGGCCAGGAGCTGGCGGATGAGCCGCCGTCGCGACGCGCCGAGAGCGAGACGCACGGCGATCTCGCGCTGGCGCGTGCTCGCGCGCGCGACCATGAGGTTGGCGATGTTCGCGCACGCGATCAGGAGGACCAGCGCCGAGATGCCGAGAAGCAGCCACAGGGGATCGGCGTAGTCTTCGCGCAGGTCGGAGAAGCCCGTCGCCGCGGGCCTGGCCATGAGCTTGAAGGCGAGGAAGTGCTTGGCGTCGCTCGCGTCGTAATTCTCGGGAAGAGTCGCCTCGAAGATTCCCGGAGAGATCGCCGCGAGGTGCGAGTTGGCCTTTTCGAGGGTCCATCCGGGCGCGAGGCGCCCGACCGCGGAAAGCCACCAGTTCCAGCGCTTCTGCGTGCGCGGCGTTTCCGTGACGATGTCCTCGGCGCAGGTGGGCATGGCGATGTCGAATGCGCGGCCGACCTCGACGCCGAAGAACCGGGCCGGCGTGATGCCGGCGATCTCGAACCGGCGGCCCTCGACCTGGATCGTGTCGCCCGCGGCGAGCTCCCGCCCCCCGAGCTCGCGCCGCCAGAAGCGCTCGCTCAGGACGACGGCCGGCGAGGGACAGCCGGGCGTGTCGTCGGCGGGCCCGAGGACGCGGCCGCGCAGGGCGCCGACGCCCACCGTGTCGAAAAACGTCCCGCTGACCCAGAGGGCCTCGGCGTAGCGCGTCTCGCCGCCCGAGGCCAGGTTGACGCGGTCCGCGCTCCAGACGGCAAGCTTCGAAAAGGCCTTCTGCTCCGAGCGGATGCGGTCCCAGAGCGCCGTCGTCAACTGCGGCCAGTGGCCCGAGAAGCTGCCCGTGCGTCCTCCCTCGGCCGGCGCGATGCGCAGGTTCACGAGCTCGGCGGGCTTTTCGATCGGCAGGCTCCGCAGGCGCACCGCGTCCACGAGCTGGAAGATAGCGGTGTTGGCGCCGACGCCGAGCGCGAGCGAGAGGATCGCGATGGCGGCGAAGGCGGGCTCCAGGACGAGACGCCGGGCGCCGTAGCGGAAGTCGCGGGCGAGCCCCGAGAGAAATGCGCCGCCTTCCTCGGGCGGCGGAAGGCGGGGAGGCGCGGGGCGGGGGAGGGTGTCGGCGAGCCCGGCGACAAGACCGGGGCCTGCGAGCTCTTCGAGAGCCGCGGCGCGCGCGGCCGCCGGATCGGCGCCGCCGGCGACGAGATCCGCGTAGCGGTCGTCGAGGTGCTGCGCGATCTCGTCGACGACCGACTGCTCGCGCGCCGGATCGACGGCGAGGCCCTTCAACCGGTCGCGGATCTCGCGCGACCACTCAGGCATGCTCGGCCTCGGTGATGCGCGCCATGGCCTCGACGAACGCCGCCCAGGCGCCCTGCTGCATGCGGAGCATCTTCCGGCCCGCGGCCGTCAGGCGGTAGTAACGCCGCCGCCGCTGCGAGGCCTTCTCGATCCAGCGGCCCTCGATCAGGCCGCGCGCCTCGAGCCGGTAGAGGAGGGGATAGAGCGACGCGACGTTGAACTTGAGCGCCCCGCGCGAGCGCGTCTCGATGAGCTTGCCGATCTCGTAGCCGTGGCGGGCCCGGTGCTCGACGAGGGAAAGGACGAGAAGCTCGGTCGACCCCTTCTTGAGCTGCCTGTCCAGGGCGCCGATATGTTTCATAGCGACATATAGGTATTCCACTGGTGGGGCGGTTGTCAAGGCCCTCCGGGAGGGGCGAGCGCGACGCCGGCCGGAGCGCCCCGGCTTTTGCTATCCTCCGCCCCCAAAAACAGGCGGAGGTCGGACCATGGCGACGGAACGGAAGACCGCGGGACACGAAGAGGGCGCGCCCTCGGCCGACGAATCTCTCATCCGGCTCCTGGCGGGCATGTGGGCCATGGAGGCGGTCGCGGCCGCCGCGCGCTTGGGGATCCCCGATCATCTGGCCGCAGGCCCTCGGACGGCGGACGAGCTCGCGTCCGCGACCGGCTCGCAGGCCGGAGCCATGTACCGGCTCCTGCGCGGCCTCGCCAGTCTCGGCGTCCTCGAACGCCGGGACGGCGGACGATGGGCGTTGACGGCGGTCGGCGAGCGGCTGCGCTCGGACGTGCCCGGGACGTTCAAGGACGCGTTCATCGCCGAGTCCGACCACGTGCACTGGCAGTCGTGGGAGCGCCTCGACGACGCCGTGCGCACGGGCCTGCCGCGGCCGCTGCCGGTTCTCGGCGCGGCGGCGTTCGACTACTACGCGAAGAACCACGCCGACGGCGAGCAGTTCGGCAAGGCGATGCAGAACGTCTCACGCTTCGCGGCGGGGGCCGTGCTCGAGGCGTACGACTTTTCGGGCGTGAAGACGATCATGGACGTCGGCGGCGGCAACGGCAGCCTCGCGCTGGCGATCCTCGGGAAGCACCCGGAGATGAAGGGCAAGGTATTCGACCTGCCCTACATCGAGCCGCAGGCGAAGCTCGGCATCCACGCGGCCGGCGCAGCGCATCGCTGCGGCTTCGAGTCGGGCAACTTTTTCCAGGCGGTTCCGAAGGGCGCCGACCTGCACGTCCTGAAGTTCATCCTCCACGACTGGACGGACCAGGAGTGCGTGCAGATCCTGCGCCGCTGCCGGGAGTCGCTCGAGCCCGGCGGCCGGCTGCTGGTCGTCGAGATGCTCGTCCCGGAGGAGATCCGTCCGGACTTCGTGATGCTGATGGACCTCAACATGCTCGTGGTGACCGGGGGCCGCGAGCGGACGGCGAGGGAGTTCGAGGCCCTGTTCACGCAGGCGGGCTGGCGCATGACGCGCGTCGTGCCGACGAAGAGCCCGTTTTCGCTCCTGGAGGCGCGGCCGGCCTGAGGACGCGTCAGGCCCGCTCGATCCGGAGGTCGTAACAGCCGGCTTCCGTGTCGCGGACTAGGAGATAGCTCGCGTCCGAGCGGCCGAGGAGGCGCTCGATCGCGTCCTCGATGGCGTCGCCCGTGACGTGCTCCTCGGCGAGGATCCGGCGGCCGCTCGCGTAGGCGCTGACTGTCAGCGCATGCGACTTGAGGTCCTCGGGAAAACCGCCGTGCTCCGGATGGCGGTCGCACTCCGTCTCGTGAATGAAGACGGGTCCCGGCAGGGGATACGGCTCGAGCCCGTGAAAGGGATCGAGCGTAAAGAGCAGACGCCGGTCGCGGCCCACCTCGAAGTCGCGCAGGCAGAGCCTGCACGGGCCGTACCCGGTCGCGACCTCCGCGTGCACGGGATGCCCGTAGCCGGGCGACCGGCGCGATGCCCTCACTTTCTCGGCGAGTCCTTCGCTGATCGCGTGGACCTTGTATCCGGGCATGGCATCACCTCCCATCACTCAAACACGGGTTCGCGCGTGAAGGTTGCGGCGGCGCCATGCCATAATCGGACAGGGATCAACGCCCGCGATGAGCACGAGAATTCGTATTCCCGGGGACGAAGGCGATCCCTTCCCCGAAGACGAGATCGAGACCTACCACTCTCCCGAGCCGTGGCGGCAGGACGGCCGGTACATCCGCGACGCGAAGGGCGCGATCGTTGTCCGCGGCCGGACGATGGCCGACGCCCGCCGGATAACGGCCGCGATCAACGCCACGCGCGACATTCCGACCGACGCGCTCGAGCACTGGCTCGTCCAGGACGTCTCGGACCCGGTGACGCGGCCGGACCTGGAGGTCGCGATCGGCGAGGACACCGAGTCTTCCCCGTTCGCCGTCAGGCCGCCGGACCCGCCGCCCGCGACGGCGCTGGCCGCGGCCCCGGCGCCGCCCGCTCCCGAGTCCTGGCCCTACACGCTGACCTCGCCGGAGCGCCGCCGCGGCGACCGCCGGCGGGGGGAGCGGCGCTCGCCCGTGTCGCGCGCCGCCGACCTGCCGTTCGACCGCCGCGTCATGGAGCGGCGGTTCGGCGAACGGCGCCACCGCTAGGAGGCGGCTACTCCGACCGCAGGGCGCGCATCGGGTCGATGTGGGCCGCCCGCCGCGCGGGGAGGTAGCTCGCGAGGAGCGCGATCGCGAGCAGCAGGATCGCGTTGACGACCGAGAGGATCGCCGTGTTGGCGCCGATCCCGAGCGCGAGCGTCGCGACCGCCACGGCCGTGAAGCCGGGGGAGCGGCGCAGCAGGCGCAGGCCATAGCGCACGTCCTGCGAGAATCGCTCGAGGGAGCCCCAGCCCCACTGCGCGCGCGTCGTCTCCTTGACGAGCCCCTCGTTGCCGAGCTCGCGCCGCGCCGCCGCGGCCGCCGCCTCGGGCGCCTCGCCGCCGGCCACGCGCTCGGCGGCCGCCATCGCCAGGTGCGCCGCGATCTCGTCGTCGAGCTCGCGCTCGCGGCGGCGGCGGCGAAGAAGCGGCAGCGAAATCCTCATGTCTCGCTCGGCCGCGGCAGTCGCGAGGCGTCGAGCACGCCGGCCATCGCCTCGAGCAGCCGCTCCCAGCGCGAGCGCTCCTCGGCGAGCCGGCGGCGGCCGCCGGCGGTCAGGCGGTAGACCTTGACGCGCTGCTTGTTCTCGGAAGTCTTCCACTCCGAGGCGACGGAACCTTCGCGCTCGAGCCGGTGGAGCGCGGGGTAGAGCGACCCGGTGTCGACCTGCAGCGCGTCGTTCGAGCCGGCCCGGATCGCATGCGTGATCCCGTAGCCGTGCTGCGGGCCCCACGTCAGCGTCTGGAGGACGAGCAGGTCGAGCGTTCCCTGCAGCAGCTCGATCGGGTTGCGGTAAGGCGTTCGGTCAACCATGTAGACAATCTACATCCATGGGTGGAGATTGTCTACAGGGTCCCGGCCCGCCGGGCCTACCCCTCCTGCAGGGCCCGGGTCGGCGCCACGCGCGAGGCCCGCCAGGCCGGCAGGGCGCAGGCGACGAGCGCCACCGTGGCGAGAAGGGCGGAGACGGCGGCGATCGTCGGCGGGTCGGTCGGCTTCACGCCGAAAACGAGACCCGACAGGAGCCGGCCGAGGGCGAGAGACCCGCCGAGGCCGATCGCGAGGCCGAGCAGGGTGGGGCGCATCCCCTGGAGCACCACCAGGCGCACGAGATCGCTCCAATCCGCGCCGAGCGCCATGCGGATGCCGATCTCGCGCGTCCGGCGCCGCACCGCGTACGCGAGGACGCTGTAGATGCCGACGGCCGAGAGGACGAGCGCGAGCGCCGCGAACACGGTCAGCAGGATCATGCTGAAGCGCGCGCCGGCGAGGGATTCGCTGCGGTATTCCTCCATCGTCTTGACGTCGTCGACGGGCTGCTCGGGATCCACGGCGTGCACGGCGGCCTCGACGGCTGCGGCGACGCTGCGCGGGCTCTGTTTCGTCCGGATAACGAGCGACATCCAGGTCACGGGTGCCTGGGCGTGGGGAAGGTAGATTGCGGCGATCGGCTCGGTCTCGTCGAGCCCTCGAAGCTTGAGGTCCGCGACCACGCCGGCGACCTCGCGCACGACGCCGGGAAAAAACGTCAGCGTCAGGCGCTTGCCGACCGCGCTCTCGCCCGGCCAGAAGCGTTTGGCCAACGCCTCGCTCACCAGGATCACCGGCGGGGACTTGCCCGCGTCGGCCGCCGTGAAGTCGCGCCCGGCCAGCAGCCGGATGCGCAGCGCCGGCAGCGTGCCCGGGGTGAGCACGCGCACCGCGACCTCGGGCTGCTCGGAGAGCGTGGCCGCGGCGCGGCCCTCGATGGCGATCGGCTCCGTGGAGCCGCCGTGCGTGAGCGGAAGCGTGTTCATCGCGCCGGCGGCCTCGACGCCCGGCAGGGCCCGGACGCGGTCGAGGACCTGTTCGTAGAAGGCGCGCTGCGACTCCGGGGTCACGTACTTCTCGTCCGGGATCGACACGAGCGCCTGGAGAACGTTCTTCGGATCGAAACCCGGGTCCACGCGGCGCAGGCGTCCGAGACTGCGCACGAGCAGGCCCGCTCCCACCATCAGGACGAGCGCGAGCGCCACCTCGGCGACGACGAGGGCGTTGCGCACGGCCGGGCTTCCGGCGTCCGCGTCGGCGCGGCCGCCTTGCTTCAGGGCCTCGTTCGGATCCGCGCGCGTCAGGCGCCAGGCCGGGATCATCCCGGCGAGCATCCCGGTGAGGATCGAGACGCCGAGGGTGAAGGCGAGCACGGGTCCGTCCACGCGGATCTCCGAGGCGCGCGGCATCTGGTCGGCGAGCAGCGTCACGATGAGATGGACGCTCAGGCCCGCGACGGCGAGCCCGAGCGCGCCGCCGGCGAGCGCGAGCAGGAGCGTCTCGGCGAAGAGCTGCCGGACGATGCGGCCGCGGGTAGCGCCGAGCGCCGCGCGGACCGCGATTTCCTTGCGCCGGCCGAGCGTCCGGGCGAGCACCAGGTTGGCCACGTTGGCGCACGCGATGAGCAGGACGAAGCCGACGGCGCCGAGCAGCACGAGCAGCGCCGGGCGCAGCTCGCCCACGAGCGCTTCGTGAAGCGGGATCACCGTCGCGCCCCAGCCCTTGTCGTCCTCGGGATACTGCGCGGCCAGCCGGGCCGAGATCGCGTTCATCTGGGAACGCGCGGCCTCGAGACCGACTCCCGCCTTCAGCCGCGCGAGCACCTCGAAGTCGTGGATGCCGCGGATCGCGCGCTGTTCCGGCGTGAAGGCGAGCGGGGTCCACAGCCGCGCGTCGGCCGGGTAGCCGGCGCCCACGGGCAGGATGCCGACGATGGCGTAATTCTGTCCGTTGATCGCGATCGTGCGGCCGATCGCAGCGGGGTTGCCGCCGTAGCGCGTTTTCCAGAGCTCCTCGGAGAGAACCGCGACGCGGTGCCCGGGCGCGTCGTCGCCCTCGGCGAAGAGGCGGCCGGCGAGCGGCCGCGCGCCGAGCACCGAGAAGAACTCGGCCGAGACGACGCCGGACGGCATGGATTCGGGCTCGCCGAGGCCGGTCACGGTCACCCGGTTCCCGGCCAGGATCGCCATGTGCTCGAAGACGTCGTTCTGCGCCTTCCAGTCGAAGTAGTTGGCGGGGGAAACGGAAAAGGTCTTGCTGCCCGGGAATATCTCCGGCGGCGGGACGTGGGGGACCGTGACGAGGGTCTCGGGGTTGCGGAAAGGCAGCGGCTTGAGGAGCACCGCGTTGACGACGCTGAAGATCGCCGTGTTGGCACCGATGCCGAGTGCCAGCACGCACACGGTCACGGCGGAAAAGCCCGGGTTCTTGCGGAGCACCCGGAGGCCGTAGCGGACGTCCTGGAAGAGAGTGGTCATGCGCGTTCCCTCGATGCGGGAGACGCAATGGCGGTGCCACAGGTTCCCGTCCTCACGCGGAAAAATCGCGCGCCGACGGCCTCCCCGACGGCCAGCGCCGCGCCCTGGCGTCCGGAATCGAGAAAGGATGTCCGGATCCGGACAGTCGCCCTTGTCGACTATGATCCAGGACCTTCCCATGTCCGAGAGCTCCGAGGTCCGTCCGCCGTATGTCTGCCGGCGGCCGTTTCTCTGGTTCCTGGTGGCCGTCGGCGCCGTGCTCCGGCTCTTCCAGTACGCGTCGGACACCTCTCTCTGGTTCGACGAGCTCTCGATTGCCCGCAACCTCGTTCACCGTTCGACGGCGCAGCTGCTGCTCGAACCGCTCGCCTACAACCAGGTGGCGCCGGTCGGCTTCATCGTCGCCGAGAAGCTGACGACCCGGGTGCTCGGCACGAGCGACCTCGCCCTCCGATTCCTCCCGCTGCTCTGCGGGCTGGCGGCGCTGCCGTTGTTTCTCGGGCTCGCGCGGCGCCTGCTCGACGGCTACGCGGTTCCGTTCGCCATGGGGATGTTTGCCATCGGCGCGCCCTTCATCCGCTTTTCGGCGGAGGTCAAGCAGTACGGCGGCGACCTCGCGGCAACGCTCGCGCTCGGCCTCATCACGCTTGGCCTTCGCGACGGCGAGCCGAGCCGGGGCCGGTGCCTGTTTGCAGGAGTTGCCGGCGTCGTCTTCGTCTGGTTCTCGCAGGCGACGGTTTTCGTGATGGCGGGACTCGGCGCCGCGCTCGTGCTCTCGTGGCTCCTCGATCGCGACCGGAGCACGCTTCGGGCGATCCGGACGACCGTGCCCATCTGGGCGGCCGCGTCCCTCGCCGCATCCGTGATCGGCCTGCGGCACATCTCCCCCGGGACCCGGGCGTTCATGCTGGAGTTCTGGACGCGCCGCGGCGGCTTCTTCCCCTGGCCGGTGAAGCAGGCGAGCGACCTGCTGTGGCTCTGGGACCGGGTGATCCAGCTCTTTTCCGACGAGATGATGCTCCGGTACCGCTGGCCGGCGCTGTACGGCGCCCTGGCGGTCGTCGGCATGGCCCTTCTCTGGCGGCGAAACCGCTTCGGGGCGCTCGTGCTGCTCGGCCCGTTCGCGGTGACCGTCGTCGCGGCGGTCGCCCACCTGTACCCCTTCCGCACGCGCCTGGTGCTGTTTCTGCTTCCCTCCCTCGTCCTCGCGATATCGCAGGCCGCGGACGGCGCCCGCCGCGCGGCGGCAAGACTTCATCCGGCCGTCGGCGGGCTCGTCATGGCGGCGCTCTTTGCGGCCCCCGCGCTGGCGCTCGTCGAGACGCCGCCGCCTTACCGGGTCGAGGACTACAAGACCGTCCTCGCCTTCCTGCGCGACCACCGGAAGGACGGGGACGTGGTCTACGTGTTTCCCAATCCCTACGGGGCGATGGAGCGCTACGGGGCCGAGTACGGCCTGCGGCCCGAAGACTACGTCGTGGGCGGCTGCTGGAGGGACGACCTGCGCCCCTACCTCCGCGACGTGGATCGATTTCGGGGCGAGCCTCGTCTCTGGTTTTTCGCCTCGAGCGTTCCGCCCTTTCAGCCGGCCCGGCGAACCATCGAGCGCTATCTCGAGACGATCGGCGTGCGGCGGGAGGCGATCGCGGTGCCGTCGGCCGCCCCGCTGAATCCGGTCGGCGTGACGCTCTTCGATCTGAGCGACCCGGCGAGGCTCGCCGCCGCGTCCGCGGAGAGTTTCCCGCCGGAGCCCCTGGGAGACTGGCGCCCCCTCTGCGGGGACTGGGTAAAACCCGCCTCCCCCGACGCCCGTATGGAAGGGCTAGCGCCCATGAGTCACGAGCTTCCAACCCCAAAGGAGAGAACGCCATGAAAACCGCCCGCGAGTTGTTCGCCGAATCCTTCAAAGCCGAAAAGCCCAGATTCCTTCGCGTCCTGCAGGCCGTGCCCGCGGACAAGTCCGGCTACCGCCCGCACGAGAAGAACAGCTGCGCCGGCGACATCGTCTGGCTGATCGCGAGCGAATGGGGCGACGCCTGCGAGCTGATCGACAAATCGAAGGTGGACTTCGTCCTGCGCCCCGCGCCGGCAAACGTCCGGGACTCGATCGCCGAGTTCGAGAAGAACGCCGGCGCGATCGAGAAGCGCCTCGGCAAGCTCGACGACGCCGCCTGGGAGAAGAACGCGCAGTTCTTCATGGACGGCAAGGTCGCGTGGGAGGCGCCGCTCGGCGACATGCTGTTCGGCTTCCTGTTCGACGCGATCCACCATCGCGGCCAGCTCTCGAGCTACCTGAGGCCGATGGGCGCGAAGGTGCCGTCCATCTACGGCCCGTCGGCGGACGATCCGGGGGCGTAGGACCGGCGCGGTTCAGACCGCGCCGAGGAACTTCCGGTTGGCGAGCGCGATCGGCAGGCCCACGAAGAACATGTGGGCGACGAGAGCCGGGCCGGCGAGCTCGGGCGTGAAGCGCGGCTTGAACGGCGCGGCCGAGAGCGGGACCACGACGAGGTTCATGACGGCGTAGACGACGATGCCGTAGAGAAGGCCGCTCGCGACGGCGTGGCGCCGCAGCGCGGGCAGGGCGCGGGAGAGCACGAAGTACACGCCGGCGGCCAGCGTCGGAATCACGAGCTGGCAGACGGCGCCGAGAGCGGCCGTGGCGCCGCCCCCGTCGAAGGCTTTCTGGCCGAGCAGGCCCGAGGCGACCGACTGCAGGATCCGGACGGGCGAGAGCCCGTGCATCCCGTAGAAACGAACGCGAAAACGATGTCGAGGATGCCCGCGACCGCGCCGCCCGTCAGGATCGCGAGCGAGGCGTTGCCGGTACGGGACGGGGCCGTGCTCACGTCCTTCCCTTGCTCGCGTACTTCCAGTTCCGGGACTTTCCCTGCGCGATCCACGCGACGGCGGTCGCGAGGCGCTTGTCGCGCGTGGCGTCCGTCTTCGCCTCGGCGATCCACTCGGAGTACTCGCGCCGCTGGCTCGGAGAAAATTTCCGGAATCGGGCGGCGGCGCCGGCCTTCCGGCGGAGCGCGGCGGAAAGCGCGGACGGGACGGGCAGCGGCTTCTTCGCCCTGCGAATGGGGCCGACCTTCTCGCCGGCTTCGTTCAGGCGCGCGGCCTCCCGGACGTACCCGACGAGGACCGAGTCCGCCGGGAGGTCCGAGAGGGAGGCGATCCGTCCGAACTGGCCCATCGCCTCGGCCTTCCGGCCGAGGTCCATCGCCCGGTTCCAGAATCCGAACGCGCAGTGCGCCTTGAAGGACGCCATGCTGCACAGCATTCCCTCGTGGAGGAAATGGGGAAATCCCCACTTCATGTCTTCGACGACCTTCGGGCATCCCCGGTGCACGAGCGCGCGCAGGCGCCGGAGAATCGGCCGGGCAAAGGGAGCGGATTTTTCGATGTAGGCGGCGACGCGCGGGTCCTTCTTTCCCATGCGCGCATTATCATCCCGGATCATGAAGAGAGGACCGGTCCGCGGAGTCCTCCTCACCGCGGCGGCGGGGCTGCTGGCGGCGGCCGCCTTCGCGGCCACGAACAAGCCCGTTCTCCACGGCCGGCACTGGGTCGCGATCACCGGCAAGCCCCTCGCCGCGACGGCGGGCGCGATGACTTTCCAGAAGGGCGGCAACGCCGTGGACGCCGCGTGCGCGATGCTCGCCGCGACGACCACGATGTTCGACACGCTGTCCTGGGGCGGCGAAACGCAGGCGCTGATCTTCAATCCGAAGACAGGCAAGGTCATCGCCGTCAACGCGCTCGGCGTGGCGCCGACGGGCGCGACCCCGGAGTTCTTCCGGAGCCGCCACATGGCGTACCCCCCGGAGTACGGGCCGCTGGCTGCCGTGACGCCTGGCACGCCGGGCGGGCTGATGATGATGCTGGCCGAGTACGGAAAGCTGTCGCTCAAGGACGTGCTCGCGCCCGCCATGCAGATGGCCGAGGGCTACCCGATCGAGGGCGAGCTCGCCGACGCGATCGAGCGCGAGAAGGGGCAGATCAAGCAGTGGCCGTACTCGGCGAAGCTCTTCCTGACGCACGCCGGACAGCCGCGCGAGGCGCCCGCGCCGGGAGAGATGTTCCGCCAGCCGGACCTGCTCGCGACGCTGCAGAAGCTGGTCGACGCCGAGCAGCAGGCCCTCGCCGCGGGCAAGAGCCGGCGCGACGCGATCCTGGCGGCCTACGATCGCTTCTACCGGGGCGACATCGGGCAGGAGTTCGCGCGGGCCGCGCAGGAGCAGGGCGGGCTCATCACCGCCGAGGACATCGCGCGGTGGACGGTCAAGTTCGAGGAGCCGGTGCGCACCGCCTACAAGGGGATCGACGTCTACAAGCTCGACGTCTGGACGCAGGGTCCCGCGATGCTCCAGGCGCTCAATCTCCTCGAGCCGATGGACCTGAAGGGCATGGGCTTCAACAGCGCGCGCTACATCCATGCGCTCTACCAGGTGATGAACCTCGCCTTCGCGGACCGCGACTTCTACTACGGCGACCCGTCGTTTCCGCCCGAGGAGCCGCGCGCGGGGCTGCTCTCGAAGGAGTACGCCGCGTCCCGGGCCAGGGGAATCGACTGGACACGCAACGACGCGAACGCGAAGCCGGGCGATCCGTATCCGTTCCAGGGCGGGAAGAATCCCTACCTCGGGTATCTCGCACAGTGGAAGAGCGATCGCCCCGCCGCGCCGGCCGGCCACGTTTCGCTCCGCACGTTCGAGGAGGGGTTCCTGGCGGGAACGACGTCGGTCGAGGCGGCGGACGAGGAGGGGTGGGTCGTGTCCATGACCCCGTCCGGCGGATGGAACCCGGCGTGCATCGCGGGCCGGACCGGAATGGGAATGAGCCAGCGGATGCAGAGCTTCGTGCTCGACCCGGCCGAGGACCCCTTCAACGTCCTCGTCCCCGGCAAGCGCCCGCGCGTCACGCTCACGCCCTCGCTCGCGCTCAAGGACGGCAAGCCGTACCTCGCGTTCGCCGTCCAGGGCGGAGACACGCAGGACCAGAACCTGCTCCAGTTCTTCCTCGACGTCGTCGAGTTCGGCATGAACGTCCAGGAGGCGGCCGAAGCCCCCAACATCGACGAGCTACCAGATGCGCAGCTCCTTCGGGGACCACGAGTCGCGCCCCGGACGCCTCGACCTCCACCGGTCGGTGCCGGAGTGGACGCGCGACGAGCTCGCGAAGATGGGGTACAAGATCCGCATCGAGACGAAGACGTCGGGCCCCATCAACGCAATCTACTTCGACCGCGAGCACGGCACGATGTGGGGCGGATCCAGCGACTACGGCGAGGACTACGGCGTCGCCTGGTAGCGGCGCTCGGAAAATGGCGGCATCGTGAAGAGCAATAGCTCGGTCGCCAATCCCGAGGCGCGCTGGCCGGTGCTCATCGCGCTCGTCGGTGTCGGGGGCATCACGCTCTCGCTGCCGCATGCGCTCGTCCTCGGCCCGCGCTGGCTGTTGCTCGCCGTGGTCCTCGTGATGCTCGTGCCGGCGACGCTCGCGCATCGCGCGGGCAATCACCGCGTCGACTCCCTGCTTGGCTACGCCATCAGCACGCTCGTGACGCTGGCGCTCGCGGGCTCGCTCGCGCTTCTCATCCTGCGGCTGCCCGACAGGACCGAAGGGCCGGCGTCGCTCCTGCGCTCGGCTTCGCTGCTCTGGGTCACGAACGTCCTCGTCTTCGCGATCTGGTACTGGAGGCTCGACGCGGGCGGCCCGCATCGGCGCGAGGCGCGGGGGCGCCACACGGCGGGTGCGTTTTTCTTCCCCCAGATGATGGACGGCGTTCCGATGGAGCATCCCGAGAACTGGTCGCCGCGCTTCGTCGACTACCTGTTCCTCGCCTTCAACACGAGCACGGCGTTCTCGCCCACCGACACGGCCATCCTCTCGCGCTGGGCGAAGGCGCTGTGCATGCTGCAGTCGCTGATCTCGCTGTCGATCATCGCCATCCTGGCGTCGCGCGCCGTCGGAATGCTCTAAACGTCGCGAGAGCTGCGCTCGGGGGTCTGCGCCCTTCGGGCGCACCGGCGCCCGGCTCGCCCGGATGCGGGCTCGACCGGGCGCCTGACCCCCTCGCTCCGCTCTCGCTCCCGCCGCGCGACGCTCCTCCGCTCGGTTACTTCGCGGAGACTCGTCGCGCGGCGTGCGCCGAATCCCGTCGGCCGCGCTCGGAGCGACGTTCCTAGCGTGGGAAGAAAATGGCGAGAGTGAGGATGGAGCCGATGGCCAGGGAGACCCAGGCGTTCGTCACGAAGTAGCCGTAGGCCATGAGGGCGATGCCGAGGAAGAGGGGGCGGGGTTCGCCGTTCTTCTTGCCATAGCGGAAGGCGGCGAAGCCGACGAGGCCGAAGAGAACCGCAAGGAGGATCGTCGCGAGAGAGAAGCTTCCGAGCAGTCCGTCGAGATCCAGGCCCTCCACGAAAGACAGGATACCCCGCGAAGAGCGGCAAGGCGCCTATTTGCACGCGGCGCGAATAGTCTCCCGACCGAAGGGAGGGAGGAGGTTCGCGCCGCGGGAGCCGAAGCGCCGCGAGGGGTCAGGCGTCCGGTCGAGCCCGCATCCGGGCGAGCCGGACGCCGGTGCGCGCAGCAGCGCGCAGACCCCTAGCGAAGCGGAGGCGACGGAGCCAGCCCTCTCTCCTCGAGCAGCGGCTGCACCTCCGGGTCGCGGCCGCGGAACGCGCGGTACATCGACGCGAGGTCCTGGCTGCCGGCGCGCGAGAGGATCATGTCGCGGAAGCGCTGGCCGTTCTGTCGCGTCATCCCGCCGTTCTCCTTGAACCAATAGTACGCGTCGTCGTCGATGACCTCCGCCCAGAGGTATGCGTAGTAGCCCGCCGCGTAGCTCCCGCCCCAGATGTGCGAAAAGTAGGTCGTGCGGTAGCGCGGTGGCACTTCGGCGAGATTCACCCGGAACCGCTCGAGCGCCGCCTTCTCGAAGGCGTCCACATCCTGCTTCGGCGCATCCGGGGGCAGCGTGTGCCAGGCCATGTCGAGCAGCGCCGCGGCGAGGTATTCCGTCGTCATGTACCCCTGGTTGAACGTCTTCGCCTTCTTGATCTTCGCGACGAGGGCGTCCGGCATCGGCGCCCCGGTCTTGTGGTGCTTCGCGTAGTGGGCGAAGACCGTGGGCTCGGTCGCCCAGTGCTCGTTGAACTGCGAGGGGAACTCGACGAAGTCGTTCGGCGTGGAGCCGAGGGTCGGGTAGGTGATGTTCTGAAAGATCCCGTGAAGGGCGTGGCCGAACTCGTGGAACAGGACGGTGGCGTCGCCGAAGGAGATGAGGGCGGGTTCGCCGGGAGCGGGCTTTGTCAAATTGAGGTTGTTCGTGATGACGGGCTTCGTGCCCATCAGGCGGCTCTGGTCCACGAAGCTCTCGCACCAGGCGCCGCCGCTCTTGGAGGGGCGCTGGAAGTAGTCCCCGTAGTAGAGCGCGAGCGATTTGCCGTCGGCGTCGAAGACCTCCCAGACGCGCACGTCGGGGTGGTACGGCGGGATGTCGGGGCGAAGCTTGAACGTGATCCCGTACATCCGGTTCGCGGCGTAGAAAACGCCGTCCTGGAGGACGCGCTCGAGCTCGAAGTAGGGCCGCACCTCCGATTCGTCGAGGTCGTATTCGGCCTTGCGCACCTTCTCGGCGTAGAGCTCCCAGTCGGCGGCGGAGAGCGTGAATCCGCCCTTCGAGGCGTCGATCTGCTTCTGAATCCGGGCCGCCTCGCCGCGGGCCTTGCCCGTCGCGGCGGGGACGAGATCGGTCATGAGCTTGTCCGCGTTCTGGGGCGTCTTCGCCATCTGGTCGTCGAGGACGTAGTCGGCGTACGTCTTGAACCCGAGGAGGCGCGCCTTCTGCGCGCGCAGCTCGGCCAGGCGCGCCACGATCGCCGTCGTGTCGTTCTCGCCGCCGTGGTTGCCGCGGCTCTCCGAGGCGCCGAGGACGCGCTCGCGAAGCTGGCGGTCCGTCAGCGAGGACAGGACCGGCTGCTGCGTCGTGTTCTGGAGCGCGAGCACCCACTTGCCGTCGAGCCTGCGCTCCTTCGCGGCCGCCGCGGCCGCCGCGAGGTCGCCGTCGGCGATCCCCGAGAGCTCCTTCCGGGCGCCCACGACCACGGCCGAAGCATTGGTGTCGGCGAGCAGCTTTACCTCGAAGTCGTTTTCGAGCTTCGACTCCTCCTCGTTCAGGGCCATGAGCGTCTTCTTGTCGGCGTCGGAGAGGTCCGCGCCGGCGCGGACGAAGGCGAGGTTGTAGCGCTCGACGAGGTACTTCGCCTCGGGATCGAGGCCGAGTGTGGCGCGCTGGCCGTAGATCGCCTTGACGCGCGCGTAGAGCTTCGGGTCGAGGTGGATCGCGTCCTGGTGGGCGGAGATCTTCGGCGCGAGGTCGGCCTTGATTTTCTGGATCTCCGGGGTGGTGTCGGACAGGTCGATGTTGGACAGCACCTTGTAGGCGCGCGTCAGGAGCACGCCCGTGCGCTCCATGGCCTCGATCGTGTTCGCGAAGGTGGGAGGCGCGGGGTCGCCGGCGATCGCCGCGATCTCGGCGCGCTGCTGCTTCATGCCCTCCTCGATCGCCGGCGCATAGTCGGAGGCCTTGATCCGGTCGAAGGGCGGCGCCTGGAAGGGGAGCGGGCTCGGCGCCGCGAAGGGGTTCGACGCCGGCAACTGCCCGAGCGCGGCGGGCGCGGCGAGAGCGGTCAGCGAGACGGTCGCGGCGAGGGCGAGGGCACGTGCCTTCTTCATCCTGGCCTTTCTATCAGGTGTCCGGGCGCGGCGTAGGATGGGGGAGTGAACGACCGCGAGTTTTTCGTGCAGCGGTGGAAGCAGGAGTACCCCGTGTTCGTGAAGGTCTTCCGCGCGCTGCCGGAGGGCCGGCTCGACTACAAGCCCCACGAAGCGTCGCGCACCGCCGGCCGCATCGCGTGGGGCCTCGCGGAGGAAGTCCGGACGGTCGTCGAGATCGTCGAGACGGGAGAGGGCCACTGGGCCGACCGGCCCGAGCCCGGCACGGCCGCCGGGATCGCGGAGGCCTTCGAGCGGGATGGCGCGCGGCTGACCGCGGTAGCGGAGGCGATGGACGACGCGAAGTGGACGTCGCCGGGACGGTTTTTCGTCGGCGACCAGGTGGTCTTCGCCGGTCCGATCCGGGACCACTGCTTCTGGATCCTGTTCGACGGGGTCCATCACCGCGGGCAGCTCTCCACGTACATCCGCCCGATGGGCGGCAAGGTGCCCGCCATATACGGGCCCTCGGGGGACGAGTCTCCGGCGCCGTAGATTCGGGTCAAGGCTTCCCCGCGTCCACGGCGCGCTGGTAGCGCTCGAGCTGGGCGCGCAGGACGGCGTCCACGCCGCCCGACAGGTCCTTGAAGCCGCCCCGGTTGTAGCCGCCGACGAGGTACGTGAGCTCGACCCGCGTCCCCTTCTCCGCGGGCGTGAACGTGAAGGTCAAAACGCCCGAGATCGCCATCGCCTGCAGGGGACCGAGACCGCCCTCGACGCGCAGCATCTTTCCGGGGGAGGCGAAGACGACGCTCATGTGGCGCACGCCGCCTCCGCCCGGGAGCTTCTCGCACCAGCATCCCTGCGGCTTGGGGTCGATCGAGAGGTTCGCGGCGTCGCCCGAGTAGGTGTGCTCGGGGTCCCACCACTTTCCGACGTCGACGAGGGCGCTCCAGGCCTTCGCCGCATCGGCCTGCACGGTCACGCTCTGCCGGACGGCGAATCCGTTGTCGGCCACGTCCACGACCTCGGCGGACACGGCGGCGGCGGACAGGAGCAGGACGGCAGCCAGACGGCGGCCGTTCGACGCGACGGACATAGGATTCCTCCTTCGGGCCTCGTTTCGGGGATATATACGACGAACTTCGCGCCGGGATTTGCCCGAAAGCGCATCCGAGGAGACAGAATGACCCGAACTTTCCGCAAGACTCTCCCGATCCTCGCGTTGTCCCTGGCCCTCGCGGCCTCCGCTGCGGCGCAGGGCGCGCCGGAGCTCGACCCGGCCGTCGCGGCGGAAATCGACCGCTCCGTCGCCGACGTCCTGACGTCCACCGGCGTTCCGGGCGCTTCGATCGCCGTCGTCCGGGACGGCCGGATCGCCTACCGGAAGGCCTACGGCGCGGCGCGCCTCGATCCGCGCACGGCGGCGCAGCCCGGAATGCGATTCAGCATCGGCTCCGTCAGCAAGCAGTTCACGGCGACGGCCATCCTGATGCTCGCCGAGGACGGGAAGCTCTCGCTCGACGATCCGGTCTCGCGGTTCCTGCCGGACCTGACGCGGGCGAACGAAGTCACGATCCGGCAGCTGCTGTCGCACACGTCCGGCTACCAGGACTACTGGCCGCAGGACTACGTGCCGCCCTTCATGCGCACCGAGACGACGGCGCAATCGATCCTCGACCGCTGGGCGAAGAAGCCGCTCGATTTCGAGCCGGGCACGCAGTACCAGTACAGCAACACCGGGTACGTCGCGGCGGGCGTCATCGTCGAGAAGGCGAGCGGCATGCCGCTCCTGAAGTTTCTCGCCACGCGCGTGTTCGCGCCGCTCGGGATGGCGAGCGTCGCCGACATCGACCGCCAGGCCCTCGGCGAGGGCGATCCGGTCGGCTACATGCGCTACGGCCTCGGCCCGCAGCGGGTGGCGCCGAAGGAGGGCAAGGGCTGGCTCTTCGCGGCGGGCGAGCTCGCGATGACGGCCGAGGACCTGGCGCGCTGGAACGCCGGCATGATCGACCAGCGGCTTTTGAAGCCCGCCTCCTACCGTCAGATGCAGACCGAGGTGCTCCTGAAGAACGGACTCGGGATCGGCTACGGACTCGGTCTCGACGTGCGCAGCCGCGACGGGCATCGGTCGCTCGGGCACGGGGGAGAGGTCTCCGGGTTCACCGCCGCGAACGTCGTGTTTCCGGACGATCGGATGGCGGTGACGGTGCTCGTCAACCAGGACGCGAACGGCGCGTCCGGGAACATCGAGGAACGCGTCACGGCGCTGCTGCTCGAGGACCGGGTCTCCGCGACGGCGGGCGCCGCGCGAGCCCGGCGGATCATCGAGGAGCTCGCGCACGGGAAGATCGACCGCGCGCTCCTGACCGCCAACGCGAACAGACTACTTCACGCGAAGCGGCGCTTTCCGACTTCGCCTCCGGCCTCGCGCCGCTCGGGGCGCCCGTCGAGGTGAAGCAGTCGCGCTGGAGCAACCGCGGCGGCATGACCTTCCGGCTGTTCGACGTGAAGTACTCGGGCCGGTCTCTGTCGGTCTGGGAGCGCGACATGCCCGACGGGAAGATCGAGCAGTTCCAGGTGATGCCGGGAGAATGACGCAGAAAGGCGCGGTTCCCGCGCACTTTCTGCGTCATCCCGAGCGCAGCGAGGGATCCCGAACTCGATTGCCAACGTCGCGTGTCGAGCAAGGGCATGAGGTTGTTGACAGTCATTTTAGTAAATACTAAAGTATCTCCATGGACGCCTTCCAGGCCCTTGCCGAGCCGCGCCGGCGCGAGATCCTGGGGATCGTCTGGAAGCAGGAGCGCGAAGCCGGCGCGATCCACCGGGAGCTCGGCGGCATCACGTTCGGCGCCGTCTCGCAGCACCTGAAGATCCTGCGCGAGGCGGGCGCCGTGCGCGTGCGGGCGGACGGGCGGCGGCGCCTGTACCGGGCCGACCGCGCGGCTCTGCGCGGCCTGTTCACGCAGCTCGAAAAGATGTGGGCGAACAAGCTCGGCGACCTGAAGTCGCTGGCCGAAAGCGAGGAGAGACCCCAATGACGAGCATTCCGGACGTCGTGCGCACGGTCGAGATCTGCGCTCCGCGCGAGACCGTCTTCCGCTACTTCACCGACCCGGCCCGGTTCGCGGCCTGGTGGGGGGAAGGCTCGACGGTGGACGCGCGGCCGGGCGGCGCGTTGCACATCCGCTATCCCAACGGCGAGACGGCGTCCGGCGTGTTCCGCGAGATCGCCCCGCCCGAGCGCGTCGTCTTCACGTTCGGCAACGACGGGCCGAAGGCGCCGATCCCGCCGGGCGGCTCGACCGTGATCGTGACGCTTTCGGAGACCCCGCGGGGCACCCGTCTGACGCTGCGCCACACGGACTTCCCGAACGCCGAGATCTCGGGCCACTTCGTCCAGGGCTGGCGCTACCAGCTCTCGGTGTTCTCGAAGGTCGTCGCCGCCGAGCAACACGCGGGGATCGCGGCGCTGGCGGACGCGTGGTTCGCGGCGTGGAACGAGACGGATCCGGGCAAGCGACGGGAGCTGCTCGCCGTCTGCGCCGCGCCCGACGTCGAGTTCCATGACGACTTCGGCGCTCTGACCGGCCACGACGATCTCGACGGCCAGATCGCCGCGACCAAGGTCTACATGCCGGGGATGGTCTTGCGGCGCTCGGGCGATCCGCTGCGCTCGCACGGCAACGCCCTCGTGCGCTGGGAGGTCCTCGACCCCGCCGGCAACGTGAAAGGAAAGGGCGTCAACGCGATCGCCCTCGCGCCGGACGGGCGCTTCGCCCGGGTCGTCGGATTCTGGGGCGGCTGAGGGCCCCTCCGTCCTTCGGAAGGCCCGTTGGTCCCGGCAGCCCCCGCCTGAACTTTCGCGCCACGCTTTCGTTCAAACCTCGAGGCCCCGCGCCTCCGGAGGACGAATGAAGGCGTTTTGCAGGATCTCTCTCGCCGTCGCGGCGTTCGCGGCGTGGGTCGCCCCTCTCCCGGCCGAGCTTCCGCCGGAACGGATGTTCCAGACCGTCGAGGTCGGACCCGGCGTCTACGCCTTCGTCTCGCCCGAGACGAACGGGCCGATTCCGAGCGGCAACGTCATGGCGGTGATCGGCGACGACGGCGTCCTCGTGGTGGACTCCGGTCGTTTCCCGGCGCTCGCCCGGAAGATGATCGCCGAGATCCGCGCGAAGACCGACAAGCCGGTGCGCTATCTCGTGCACACCCACTGGCATCTGGACCACATCGCCGCCGACGAGGCGTTCCGCAATGCCTTCCCGGCCATGAGCTTCGTCTCCACGCCGTTCACGCGCCGCAAGATGGTCGAGAAGCAGGTCCCGTACCTGAAAGACCTGGTGAAGACCGACCAGGGCTACGTTGAGTACCTCGAGGAGCGCGTCGCGAGCGGCAAGCGCCGCGACGGATCGCCGATGTCCGACGAGGTCAAGGCGTATCTCGCGGGCCAGGCGCGGGACCTGAAGCTCGAGATGGGGGAGCTCGCCGGGGCGAGCGTCGTCGCGCCGAACCTGACGTTCGACCGCGAGCTGCGGATCTACCTGGGGGCGCGGGAAGTCCGCGTGGCCTTCCTCGGCAAGGGGAACACCGAGGGGGACGCCGTCGTGTTCGTGCCGGACGCGAAGGTCGTGGCGACGGGAGACCTGCTCGTCAGCCCGATCCCGTACGGATACGGCTGCCACCCGTCGGCGTGGATCGAGACGCTCGCGGCGCTCGCGGCGATCGACGCGAAGGCGATCGTGCCCGGCCACGGCCCGGTCATGACCGACTGGAGCTACGCGAAGAAAGTCTCGGCGCTCCTCGCCGAAGTCCGCCGGCAGGTCCAGGAGGAAGTGAAGAAGGGCGCCACCCTCGGAGAGACGCAGGAGCGCGTGGACCTTTCCTTGCAGCGCCGGGGCTTCGCCGGGGACGACTTCGCGCGCGGCGCCGCCTTCGACGACTTCTTCGTCCGCTCGGCGGTGGATCGGGCCTGGCAGGAGGCGAAGGGGACGATGGCCGAGGAGTGAGGCAAGGGCGCCGCGCGCTCTACTCGAGCATCGCGGCGAGTCTGGCCTCGACGTCGGCGTGCAGCGTCGGCGGCGCGCCGTAGTACGACCCGGCGGCGCGGCCCTCGCGGTCGAACACGAGCAGCGTCGGCACCGATGTGACGTCGCCGAAGGACCGGACGAGCTCCGGGGTTGCCCATGGCCCACGTCAGCGGCAGCCCGAGCTCGCCCGTCAGCTTGCGCACGGCGGGCTCCTCGGACTGCACGGCGATCGCGACGACGGCGACGCGGTCCCCGTAGCGGCGGCGCAGCGCGCCGAGCCAGGCGAGCGAGCCGCGGCAGGGCGGGCACCACGTCGCCCAGAGCTCGACGAGCACGGCGCGTCCGGCGAGCGCCGCGCGCGGGACGGGCTTGCCGTCGAGATCGGTGATCACCGTCTCCGGAAGGCTCGCGACCGGCTCGGCCTTCGCCGGCGACGCCACGGCGCGCGCGTCGTCCTTGCGCCCCGCGAGGATGAACTCGATCATCCGCTCGAGGTCGCCGCGGAAGCGGTCGTGGCTGGCCGCGGTCTTGAACGGGATGTACCGGCCCGTCGCCTTGGGGTCCGGAGTTGTAGAAGTCCCGCGGCGTGGCGACGAGGATGTCGTCCACGAAGATCGCCGGGTAGAAGGTGACGCCGAAGCGCTGCGCGAGCTTCGAGTCGCCGTAGTTCTCGGCCACGAACCGGGCCCTGCCGCCGTACTCCTGGACCACGCTCTGTGCCAGCAAACTTGCCGGATCGGAGAGGTTTCAGGTGTAGGGCCACCGCACGAGCGTGACGGTGACCGCGGGCGCGGGTCGCGGCGCCGCGGGCCGGGCCGGCGCGAGCGCGGCGAAGTAACGATCGATCACGTCCGATGCCACCGCCCGGGCGGCGGCGGCAGGCTCGCCCGGTTTCGCCGCGGCGAGGTCGGCCTCGGCGATCTCGAGAAAGAGCCCGCCGATCGAGTTGTCCGCATTCCCGGCGGACAGCCGCGCGCCGAGCGCGGAGAGCCTCGCGGCGAGGTCGTCCGTTGTCGCGGACGCCGGCGTCCCGCGCAGGACGTCGAGGCGCAGGGCGGCCTGCAGGTACTTGTAGAGAGCGCCGTATCGCAGACCCGCGGCGTCGAGCTCACGCGCCTCCTTCAGGGCGGCGCTCGCGCCGATGAAGTCGCCGTGCTTATCGATGGCGGCCGGGGGCCGGTAAGCCGCGAGCATCTCGTCCTCGAGGCGATCGAGCTCGGTCCCGAGCGCGCGCACCGCGGGAGGTGTCTTCGACGACGGCTCGGACAGCGCGCGGGTCAGCGCCGCGAACTGGCGGTCGGCCTCGGCCGTGCCGACGTAATAGAGGCCGTACTTCGCCATCGTGTTGCGCCCGTACTCGAGACCCGTCTCGTAGTAGCCGCGGACCTGGAGGAGCGCGGCCTCGCCGAGGGCGCGCAGGGCGGCCGGCGTCACGCCGTCGAGAGCCCCGGGCGCCGGCGCCGCGAGCTCGGCGCGCAGCACCGTTCCCATGCGGTCCCACTCCGCCTGGAATCCGGCCGCGTCGCGCAGCGCCTCGGGCGGCCGCCCCTCGAGGTAGACGGCGGCTCCGAGGTTCGCGCTCGCCTGCGCCAGGCGCTGCATCGCGAGCAGCCGCCGGCCGTCGCGCAGCGCCTGCGCCGCGCCCGCGAGAGCCGGCTGCGCCGCGCCCTTGATGTCCGCCCACATCTCGTCCTGCGACGGATTGGCCTGGACGTACGCCGTCCAGCGCTCGATCTCGGCCGCGAGCCGGTCGTCCGGCGCGGCGCCGACCGTGGCGACCAGGCAGACGAGGAGCAGGGAGAAGACGGCGCGGCGCGAGGCCCTCATGGCGCGGAGTTACGGCCGCCGCCGCGATTGGTTTCAGCCGTTGGGCGCGCGTTTCGGGGCGTTCGTCCCCCGCGCCCGGAAAAAAGGTGCGGCCCGGGCTCGTCGGCAACCCGGGCCGCGGTCGGAGGACTCAGTCGGTGCCGGGGGCCGCCGCGCCGGGTCCCATGTGGTGCGCCTTCGGCGCGGACGCGCAGGCGTCCAGCGCCTGGACCTGGTCGGCCGAGAGCTGCGCCCGGATCTGGTCGTGGATCGCCTGGGCGTCGGCCTTCATCTTCTTGTGGGCCGCGTCCTGGTCGAGGACGTTCTGCCCGAGGACCGCCGTGTCCGCGCCGGCGGCGATGTCGGCCTGCATCTTCTGGTGCGACCCGCGGAGGGCCTCGCCGTCGGCGCGGAGCGTCGCCTTGCCGGCGGCGAGGCTCTCGTCGATCGACTTCTGCTGGGCGGCGGAGAGGCCCAGGGTGGAGAGGCACTTCTCCATGTGGCGCAGCGCCATGCCGTGGCCCCAGTGCGGACCCGGGGGGCCCTGCGGGGCGGGAGCCTGCTGGGCCCGGGCGGCGGCCGCCGCCGCCAGGCCGACGCCGAGAAGAAGGGCCGTTCGAGAACCGGACAACCGTTTCATGTGACTGTTCTCCTTTCCGGAAAGGCGTCCGATTTGCCGGGCCGTCTTCCGTCATAGGGAGAACGCGGGGACCCCCCGGCGGGATTACGCCTGGATCGGAAGAACCTTTCCCCCGCCCGGGCGTCACGGGGTATGACGGTCGGGGTGCGCCCGCGAGCGTCCGGGCGAAGGAGGCGACATGGAGTTCTTTCTTCAGGACGTGCGGTACGCCCTGCGCGGGATGCGGCGCTCGCCGGGCTTCACCGCGGCGGCGGTCCTGACGCTGGCGCTCGGGATGGGGGCGACGACCGCGATCTACTCGGTGATCCGCGCGGTCCTCCTCTCGCCGCTGCCCTACGCCGAGCCCGAGCGCCGCGTGATGGTCTGGAGCCGCTGGAAGGACTTCGACAAGACGTGGGTCGCCGACGGCGAGGTCATGGACTACCGCCGGCTCGTCCCGAGCCTGGAGAGCGTGGCGGCCTGGGAGTCGGACGAGGCGAACCTGACCGGAGGCGGCGCCGACGCGGTGCGCGTCGGGACGGCCGCGATCACCGCCAACACGTTCGAGACGCTCGGCGCGCGGCCGGTCGTCGGGCGCGGATTCACGGACGAGGAAGATCGTCCGGGCGGCCCGCCCGTCGCGGTCCTGAGCTTCGGCCTCTGGCAGAGCCGCTTCGGCGGCGCGCCGGGCGTTCTCGGCGAGACGCTCGAGCTCGACGGCGTGGCGCGGCGGATCGTCGGCGTGATGCCGCGCGGCTTCGCGCTGCCGACCGACTACACCGTCAACGCGGCCGAACCCTCGCAGGTCTGGATCCCGGTCCAGTTCGACCCGAAGGACCTGTCGCACGGAAATCACGGCTACTACGCGGCCGCGACGCTGCGGCGCGGCAGGACGGCCGCGCAGGCGAGCGCCGAGCTGAAGGCCCTGGCGGACAACCTCACGCGCCAGGGCGTCTATCCGGCGGAGATGCGGTTCGCCCCGTTCGCGGTTCCCGTGGACAAGGACATACGCGGCGGCGCGCGGCGGGCGCTCGTGCTCGTCTTCGGCGCGGTCCTCTTCCTTCTCCTGATGGCCTGCGTCAACGTCGCGAACCTGCTGCTCGCGCGCGCGGAAGGACGGCAGCGCGAAATCTCGGTGCGCGCGGCGATGGGCGCGGGCAAGGCGCGCCTGGCGCGGCAGCTGCTGACCGAGAGCTTCGTCCTCGCCCTGCTCGGCGGGCGCCCTGGGGCTCGCCCTGGCCTGGGCCGGCGTGCGCGTGATCGCGGCCCGCGGGGCGGCGGGGCTGCCCGCGCTTTCGCCGCTCGGGATCGAGCCGAAGATGCTGCTCTTCTCGGCCGCGCTGGCGGTCCTGACCACCGTGCTCTTCGGATTCGTGCCGGTCCTGCAGGCGCTGCGGCTGAACCTCGCCGGATCCCTCAAGGAAAGCGCCGCGAACACGTCGGCCGGTCTCGAGCGCCAGGGCCTGCGCGGGGCGCTCGCGGCCGTGCAGATGGCCCTGGCCGTCGTGCTGCTGCTCGGGGCGGGCCTGATGCTGCGCAGCCTCGACGCGCTGATGCACGTGGACCTCGGCTTCGAGCCGCAGCACGTCCTCACGCTCCAGGTTCGGCCGCCGGAGGCGACGTACGCGAAGCCGGAGTCCGTCGTGGCGTTCTATCGGGCGCTGCTCGAGCGCGTGCGGTCGCTGCCGGGCGTGCAGGCGGCCGGCATCATCCGGTCGCTCCCCCTGGCCGCGGAGATCGGAGACTGGGGGCTCGACCTCGAGGGCTACGAAGAGACGCCCGGACACAACGCCAAGGGAGACTGGCAGATCGCCTCCGACGGCGCGTTCGAGGCGCTCGGCGAGAAGCTCCTGCGGGGCCGCACGCTCGCGGCCTCCGACACGGCCGACGCCCTGCCCGTCGCGCTCGTCAACGAGACGCTCGCCCGGACCTACTGGCCCGGACAGGATCCGATCGGCCGGCGCCTGCGCCTGGGATCGAAGACGACGCGCCCGTGGATGACCGTGGTCGGCATCGTGAAGGACGAGCGCCACAACGGCGTCACGTCGGCCATCAAGGAGAAGTTCTACGTCCCCTACGCGCAGTTCCCGATGGCGCACGAGGGCGACGCGTCGCGCTCCATGACCGTGGTCGTTCGCGCGGGCGGGGATCCGATGCGCCTGGTCGCGCCCATCCGCGCCGAGGTCCGGCGCCTGGACCCGAGCATGCCGATCGCCAACGCGCGGCTGATGACGGAAGTCGTGGACGCCTCGCTCGCGACGCCGCGCCTGACCGGATCCCTGTTCTCGATCTTCGCCGGGCTCGCCCTCCTGCTCGCGGGAGTCGGCGTCGCCGGCGTGCTGTCCTACCTGGTGAGCCGGCGCCGCCGGGAGATCGGGATCCGGATGGCGCTCGGCGCCTCGCGCGCGAACGTCCTCGGCCTCGTGGTGCGCCGCGGCGTCGCGTACGCCGGCGCGGGCATCGTCGCGGGCGCCCTCGCGGCGCTCTTTCTCACGCGCGTTCTCGAGGGGCTTCTCTACGGCGTGGCGCCCCGGGACCCCGTGACCTTCGCCGCGGTCGTCGCGATTCTCTTCGCCATCGCGGCGGCGGCGAGCGCGATTCCCGCGTTCCGGGCCTCGCGGGTGGATCCGCTCGAGGCGCTGCGCAGCGAGTGACCGCGGGCGGCGGCCCGTCCCGGCGAAGGAGAAAAAAATCCGCGGCCTCCCGACTGGGCAGGCCGCGGTGAGGAAGGAGGAGGGCGGGGTCTGTGGGCCCGCCGTCCCGACTAGCGGGATCCCGTGTTTCCGGATTTTCCGGTCGAGGTGACCGAGGGCATCGAGCAGCGGTAAGCCGTTCCCTTGTCGGCGTCGTCGCTGGCGATGAGCAGCGTGTTGCCTCCCTTGGCGTGCGCCTCGCGGGTCAGGAGC
This sequence comes from uncultured Acidobacteriota bacterium, assembly GCA_963710945.1. Lineage (GTDB taxonomy): Bacteria > Acidobacteriota > Thermoanaerobaculia > UBA5066 > Gp7-AA6 > DAHUXD01. The sequence continues at coordinate 273,437 of CAVQCH010000003.1, read as the reverse complement.
GTCGTCGCGTCGGTGCTGGCGAGATCGCCCTTGCCGGCCGTCACGTCGCCGAGGTTCTCGCACGAGGCGACCGTCGAAGCACTCTTCGTCACGGCGATCGGCTCGAAGGCGTTCGAGCTGCACGCCGCGGCTCCGATCGCGAGCGTCGCGGCGAGGGCTCCCATCGAAATTCGTTTCATGTGTACCTCCATGTGAAAAACGGTTTCCATTTCTTTCGACACAGGTTGAGACGGCGCCGACCCCGGAAGGGTTTCGGCTTTTTGCCGGAAAATTTCCGGTGTGTCGTCGCGTCACACGCGCGCGCGGCGCCGCGGGCGGGACGCGATGTCACACGCCCGTATAATCGCCGCCGCTCACAGAGGAGGAGCGGCGCGATGAAAGTGCGGCACGTGGTCCTTGCGGCCTTCGCCATGGCGGCGGCGCTGCGACTCGGGGCGCAGCCCTTCGAACCCGGCCTTCTCTCCGGAATGCGCTGGCGGATGGCCGGGCCGTTTCGTGGCGGCCGCGTGCTGGCGGTGGCGGGGGTGCCGGGGCAGCCGAGCCTCTTCTACTTCGGCGCGGTGGGCGGCGGCGTGTGGCGCAGCGAGAACGCGGGGCGCACGTGGGAGCCGGTATTCGACGCCGAGCCGATCGCCTCGATCGGCGCGATCGCCGTGGCGCCGTCGGATCCGCGCGTGCTGTACGTCGGATCGGGCGAGGCGGACATGCGGTCGGACATCTCGTATGGCAACGGCATGTACCGGTCCGGCGACGCCGGCCGGACGTGGGAGCACGTGGGCCTCGAGGACACGCGGCAGATCGGGCGCATCCTCGTGGACCCGCGCGACCCGAACCTCGTCTACGTCGCCGCGCTCGGGCACGCGTACGGGCCCAACCCCGAGCGCGGAGTCTTCCGCTCGCGCGACGGCGGGCGACACTGGTCGCGCGTCCTGTTCCGCGACGAGAACACCGGGGCGATCGATCTCGCCATGGACCCGCGCGATCCGCGCCGGATCTTCGCCGCCCTATGGCAGACGCGGCGGCCGCCCTGGAACGTGTACCCCCCGTCGAACGGGCCGGGCAGCGGCCTCTGGCGCACGGACGACGGCGGCGACACGTGGAAGCCGGTCGCGGGCGGCTTTCCCGCGGCGGGTCTCGGGCGCGTCGGCGTCGCGATCGCGCCGTCCGATCCGCGCCGCGTCTATGCCCTCGTGGACGCGAAGGAGGGAGGACTCTACGCCTCCGCCGACGGCGGCGCGACCTGGACGCGCGCGAGCGCCGACCGGCGGATCTGGGAGCGCGGCTGGTACTTCGGCGGCGTGACCGTGGATCCGCGCGACGCGGGCACGGTGTACGCCTGCGACGTCGCGCTCTACCGTTCGACCGACGGCGGCCGGACGTTCCTGCCGCTGAAGGGAGCGCCGGGGGGCGACGACTACCACCAGCTCTGGATCGACCCGGCCGAGCCGCGGCGCATGATCCTCGGCACCGACCAGGGCGCGGTCGTCAGCGTGGACGGGGCGAAGACGTGGAGCTCCTGGTACAACCAGCCGACCGCGCAGTTCTACCACGTGGCCACCGACGACCGGTTTCCGTACTGGATCTACGGCGCGCAGCAGGACAGCGGCGCCGCCGCCACGCCCTCGCGCACCGACTACGCCACGATCACCCTGCGCGACTGGAAGCCGATCGCGACCGGCGGGGAGAACGGCTACATCGCCCCGGACCCGGCGCATCCCGACATCGTGTACGGCGGCGGCGTCGGCCGCTTCGACCTGCGCACGCTCCAGGAGCAGGACGTGGACCCCACGCTCGCCTATCCGGGCGACTATCGCGGCGAGTGGACGCTGCCTCTCGTCCTCTCGCCGCGTCCCTCGGGCGCGCTCTATTTCGCGAACCAGTTCCTCTTCCGGACGACCGACGGCGGGAGCCACTGGGACCGGATCAGCCCGGACCTGACCCGCGAGGCCCCGGGCGTCCCCTCGACGCTCGACCCGGCGACGGCCGAGGACAGCGCCGTCAAGGGACCGCGCCGCGCCGTCATCTACGCGATCGCGCCGTCGCCGCTCGCGGACGGCCTCGTCTGGTGCGGCACCGACGACGGCCTCGTCTGGCTGACCCGGGACGACGGCGGCCACTGGGAAAACGTCACGCCGCCGGCCCTGACACCGTGGTCCAAGGTCGGGATCATCGAGGCGTCGCGCTTCGACGCCGGCACCGCGTACGCGGCGATCGACCGGCACCGCCTCGACGACCTGGCGCCGTACATCTACCGCACGCGCGACGGCGGCAGGACATGGACGCCGATCGCGGCGGGGATCCCGGTGGGCAGCTTCGTCAACGTCGTGCGCGAGGACCCGGAGCGCCGCGGCCTGCTCTACGCGGGCACCGAGACGGGAGTCTTCGTCTCGTTCGACGACGGCGACCACTGGCAGGGGCTCTCGAACGGCCTGCCCAACTGCTCCGTGCGCGACATCTCGGTGCGCCACGGCGACCTCGTCATCGGCACGCACGGGCGCTCGTTCTGGGTGCTCGACGACCTGTCGCCGCTGCGGCAGCTCGAGCCCGGCGTCGCCGCGGCGGACGCCTGGCTCTTCGCGCCGCGGGGCGCGGTGCGCCTGCATCCGGCCGCCTTCCAGGGAACGCCGGAGCCGAAGGACGAGCCCTTCGCGGAGAACCCGCCGCGCGGCGCGACGCTCGACTATTTCCTGAAGACGGCCTCCCCCTCGGCGGTCGTGATCGAGATCCTGGATGGCGGCGGCAATCTCGTCCGCCGCTACGCGAGCGACGACGAGGTCGAGAAGGCCGACCTGCAGAAGATCGTGGTTACGGAGGACTGGGTCGCGTCGCCCGAGCCGCCCGCGGCCACCGCCGGGGCGCACCGGTTCGTCTGGGACCTGCACTACGCGGCGCCGCCGGGGCTCTCGCGCTCGCGGCGCTCCCGCACGTCGTCCGGCGCGTGGGCGCCGCCCGGCCGGTACACGGTGCGGCTGACGGCGGGGGGCCGATCGATCGAGCGGCCGCTCGTCGTGACGAAGGACCCCCGCATCCCGGCCACGGACGCGGACCTCGTGAAGCAGTTCGACCTCGCGCGGCGCGTCGAGGCCGAGCGGGTGCCCGTGGCGCGCGCCCTCGGCCAGGCCACGGCCCTGCGCCGGCAGATCTCCGGGCTCGCGGGCAGGACCTCCGGCGAGACGGCGGCCGCGATGGCCGCTCTCGGCAACGCGCTCGACGAAGCCGCCGGCCCCAACGTCGCGCCGGAGGAGTTCTACGACCTGAGCCAGGCGCCGCCCACGAGCCTGCTGCGCCTGAACGGCTCGCTCTCGCGTTTTCAGGCGGCGGTCGAGAGCGCCGACGTTGCGCCCACGCCGGACGCGGCGGCCGGCTTCGCCGACCGGCAGCGCGCGGCCGCTCAGGGCCTGGCGCGCTGGGCCGAGTTTCTCGGCCGCGACCTGCCCGCCGCGAACCGGGCCCTGGAGGCCGCCAGGCTGCCGGCGCTGCACGCCGAGTGATGGCCGGGCCGGGGGCGCTCGCAGCCGCTGTCCCGGCGCTCGTCGCGATACCGTCCCCGCGTGCCGGAGCGGCCCCGTTCCACCTCGGCCGCACGCCGGTGACGAACCTCCAGTACGCGGCCTTCGTCGCGGCGGAGCGGGCCGGCGCGCCGCCCTGGTTCCGCCACTCGGACTTCGCCGCGCCGGACCAGCCCGTCGTGGGCGTGACGTGGAACGAGGCGATGGGCTTCGGCGCCTGGCTCTCCGAGACGGCCGGCGGACGCTGGCGGCTGCCGAGCGCGGCGGAGTGGGAGTTTGCCGCCTGCGGGGGATTGTCCTCGCCCCGCACGGCCTGGGGCGACGCGGTTCCCGCCGGCGAGATTCCCGCCGGAGCGCTCGCCGGACCGTGGGAAGCGGGGCGCGGGACGCCCAACGGATACGGCCTCTGCGACATGGGAACGATCGTCCACGAGTGGTGTCTCGACGCGGATCGGCCGGGGCGGCGCGCCAGCCGCGGCGGCTCGTGGCGGCACGCGGTCCGCTGGTCGTCTCCGTCGGCGAGGAGCAGTCTGCCGCCGGCGTTCCGCTATGCCGACTACGGATTCCGCGTCCTGCGCGAATCCGACGGCGCCTGATCCGGGGGCGAGCGCGCGGATTTTTTTCGAAGGCTCGCAAAGCCCGGGTCGCGTGTTATAAATATGTGAAACGCTTTCGCGCCGGGCTGCATCGCAGAGGCGTGAGGGGAGAGCAGACGAACTTGGGAGCGGAACTTCGGACCGACTGAGATGGACGGGCGCCGCGAGGCGCCCGCTTCTTTTGGAGGCAGGAACATGACGGTGACGCAAGCGGGGCGGACCTCGAACGGTCGCGCGGGGCGGCGGCTGGTCCAGGTCGCGGGCTTCATCTTCTACCTGCTCGCCGTGCAGGCCCTCGTGACCGCCGCCGTCGGCGCCCACGTCTACTTCACCGTGGGACGCCGGTCGGACCTCCTGCTTCCGGTGCTGTCGAGCATCCTCGCCTCCGGCTACGCGGTCGTGGGTTACAACCTCCGGCGCTACCGCCTCTGGGCGCGCAACTTCGCGTTCGCGTACGCGGCGATCAGCCTCTTCGCCTTCCCGGTCGGGACCGGCCTCGGCCTCTTGATCGTCGGCTGCGTGGCCGGGGCCAACCGCTTCGGCGTCTTCCCGGCGCTGCGGCGGCGCCCCGTGAAGCCCGTCGAGGAGTTCCCGCTGCTGCGCTTCGAGCCGGAGCTCGTCGCCGAGCAGGTCCGCTAGGGCCTGCGCGGGCGGGGGAGCCGAGCCGATGCTGAGCCGGGCCTTCGTGACGTCGGCGCTGGGGTTTCCCGGCCACCGGGTGGCGCGCACCCTCGGCATCGTGCGCGGGATCGTGGTTCGTTCCCGCAGCGTGGTCGGGACGATCGGGGCCGGGATCCAGAGCCTTTTCGGCGGCAACATCACCCTCTGGACCGAGATGTGCGAGCACGCCCGGCAGGAGGCCTTCGATCTCATGGCGCGGCACGCCGAGCAGATGGGCGCCAACGCCATCATCGCGTTTCGCTACGACGCCACCGAGGTCGCCGCGGGTGTGACCGAGGTCCTCGCCTACGGGACGGCCGTCGTCGTCGAGCCCGAACGCTAGCAGGCGGCCTCGGGGCGCCGGCCGGTTTCGATATGCTCGGCCGGTGAGGCATCCATGAAAGGCATCGTGATCTGGATTCTTCTCGGCGCGCTCGGCGGCGTGGCGGCGGCCTCGTTCATCGTGCCCCCGATGATCATCTGGTACAACGAATCGGGCTACCTCTCCCAGGGGAACCAGCCTGCCGCGATGGTGAATTTGCCCGACGTGATGCGCTACGCCACGACGAAGCTCGTCCGCTTCCAGGGGATCGGGGCCGCGATCGGCGCCGTGGTCTTCTTCGCGCTCGGGCTCGCCTTCGGCGGGCGCAAGCGGCGCTCGGGCGGTTCCGCGGCGGCGTCCGCGCCTCAGCGCGTCCCGTAGTCGTACGCGGCGCGGGCGATCTCGGCGATCGCCTTCTCGCGCGCGGCGATCGGCCGGTTCGATCCCTTGATCATCACGGCGATGGCCAGGCGGCCGCGCCCGCGGAGCAGGGCGGCGGCCATCCGCGCAGCATAGGGAGCAAGAAAAATCGCCGACGGCCCGAAGGCCGCCGGCGCAAAGGGAGGAAAAGGAGATCGACCGGCAGGGGCAGGGTAGGATGGGAGCGATGACGCGCCGCGAATTTCATTTCGCCCTCATCGAACGCTGAGGCGCTGCTAATACGGGTGAAATCGTGCACGACGAATTCCTCCTCGACGGCCCCGAAGACGCGACGCGCACGGTCGTCCTGGCGCACGGCGCGGGTGCGCCGATGGACTCGGCGTTCATGAATCGCGTGAGCGCGGGGCTGGCCGCGGAAGGCCTGCGCGTGGTGCGCTTCGAGTTTCCTTACATGACGCGCCGGCGCGCGGAGGGCAAGCGCGGCGCGCCGGACCGGCCGCCCGTGCTGACGGCGCGCTGGAAGGAAGTGGTCGAGCGCTTCGGCGGCGGGCCCCGTGTCGTCGTCGGCGGCAAGTCGCTCGGCGGGCGGATCGCGAGCATGATCGCCGACGAGGTGCGCGCGCGCGGGCTCGTTTGCCTCGGCTACCCGTTTCATCCGCCCGGCGATCCGGGGCGCCTGCGCACCGCGCACCTCGCGGCCCTCTCCACGCCGGCGCTCATCGTGCAGGGGACGCGCGATCCGTTCGGCACCCGGGAGGAGGTCGCGGGCTACGCGCTCTCGCCCGCGATACGGCTCCTCTGGCTCGAGGGCGGCGATCACTCCTTCAAGCCGCCCGCGCGTTCCGGACGCACCGAATCCCAAAACGTCGCGGAGGCGATCGCCGCGGTCGCCGCGTTCGTCCGCGCGCTCGCCTAGCCGGGAGCGGCCGGCGTTTCCTCGGCGAGGAGCGGGCGCGCGTACCGTCGGACGAGGCGGCCGAGAACGCTGCCCGCGGGCCGGCCCGCGGCGAGCGACCGCAGCCGGCGCACCTGCTCGACGGCGATGTAGAGCGCGGGCAGGCTCCAGAGCAGCTCGCCGAGAAGGCCGCCCGGCTGGCCGAGCGCGGCGAACGAGACGATGGTGTTGAGCACCGCGGCGGCGAGAAGAACCGCCGCCGTGATCCGCCCCCACCGGATCGGGTCGAAGGCGAAGCGCCCGACGAGGATCTCCTGCTCGGCGGGCGCGAGCAGCGCGAGCACGGGCTCGAGGACGTGGAAGAGATCGTCGGCGCGCGCCTGCGTGTCTTCGGAAGTCCGGGCGGGCGGCGGCTCGGGCGGCGTCGGCGCGCCCCGGGCGGCCTGCCAGAGCGCCAGCCCGAGAGCGGCGGCGAGCGTGCCCATCGGCTCCCCGCCGCCAATGGCGCTCGCCAGGCGCAGGGCCGATTCGCCGAAGAGGTAGGCGGCGATGGGGGCCGGCGGCGCGAGCCAGCCCGGCATCGGCAGCGTCGCGCCCGCCATCCCGACGAGGACCCCGACGAGCCCGAAAAAACCGGCCACGAAGAGCGGCAGGGCGGAGGCGACCGTCAGCCACACGGCCGGCGTCCCGAGGTCGTGCTCGAGCCGCTTCTGCACTTGCCCGGGAAGGAGGCCCGCGAGCGGCGCGAGCAGGAGGACGAGCCACCGCTTCGCGTCGTCGTTTCTTCGATCCCGCCGGTCGCCCTCGCGGATCTCCTCGGACGCGGCGTCGTACCGCTCCATGCGCCGGATCGCATGGCCGTCCGTCCACGGCGCGAGCCGGTAGCGCATGCCGCCGCCCGGAACGGGATCGCACTGCAGGACCTCGAACAGTCCTCCGTCCCAGTCGACGGCGGTTCCCGGGTGCTCGGATCTGGTCAGGGTCTTCGGTTGCCGCGGCGTCCACGACTTCGGCGCCGGGCACACGAGCACGAGCTCGCCGCCCCCTCCCGGTTCGAGGCGGTCGGCGCCGAAGGCGCGCCTCGGGATGTCGGTCATGGGCGTCTCGAGCGAGGGTACACCCGGGCCCTTTCCGCGCGCGGGCCGGTTGGGTGTAGGTTTATCCGGATGGCCCGCGGCTGGGGCAAGAGCGAAGAGGACCTCGGCGCCGAGAAGGAGCACGCGCGCGAAGCCGCCGAGAAGGCGTCGGCGCGCCCCTCGCGCGCCCGCGCCGACGAGATCGCGCGGCGCCGTTCCCTCGAGTTGTCGCTCGCCCGCATCGAAGACCTTCTCGAGAAAACGGCGAACCCCGCGCGGCGCACGGCCCTCGAGACCGCCCGCGCCGAGCTGCGTGAGCGTCTCGAAGAGACTCCCGCCCGGCCCGAGCCGCGATGAGGGTCGCCACCTGGAACGTCAACGGGATCCGCGCCCGCGAATCCCAGGTGCGGGAGTGGATCGCGCGCGACCGCCCGGACGTGGTGTGCCTCCAGGAGATCAAGGCGAAGCCGGAGCAGATCCCGGCGATGCTCTTCGAGTCGGAGGGCTACTGGTGTTACTGGCACGGCGCGGGCGGCTACTCGGGCGTGGCCCTGCACGTGCGCCAGGACCTCGTTCCCGAGCGGCCCGTGTGCCGCCATCCGGAGTTCGACCACGAGACGCGGATCGTCGAGGCCGACGTGGGCGACGTGACGGTCGCCTCGGTGTACGTTCCGAACGGGGGCAAGGACTATCCCGCGAAGCTGCGCTTTCTCGAGAACCTCGGCGAGTACGCCCGGCAGCGGGGCGCCTCGGGGCGCCCGATGATCCTCTGCGGCGACTTGAACGTCGCCCGCACCGATCGCGACGTCCATCCCCGCGAGCGCAAGGCCGGGGCGATCGGCCAGCGGGAGGACGAACGGGCCCTGTTCGAGACCATGATGGGGCACGGGCTCGTCGACCTCGGCCGCACGTTCGATCCCGACAACGAGGGTCTCTTCACCTGGTGGCCGCCCTGGCGCAACATGCGGCAGCGCAACATGGGCTGGCGCATCGACTTCATCCTCGCGAGCGAAGCCCTCGCGAAGCGGGCCAGGGCCTGCGTCGTTCGCGCCGACGTCGGCACGAGCGACCACGCTCCAGTCGTCGCCGACTTCGACGGAAACGGCGCGATGGCCTGAGCCCGTCTACGCGCGCAAGCGGAGCAGCCGGTATCCGTACCCGCCCGAGCGATAGAGCTCGCGATAGAGCCGGCCGCTCTCGAGAAGCCCGTCGAGGGCGGCGTCGGTGACGCCGAGCTCCTCGCGGATGGAGTCCCGGTAGCGGGGAAGGCGCTCGAGGAAGTAGTCGACGGTTGGCGCGGCCTGGCGGGACAGGTCGAGCTCCTCCTCGAGAACGAAGCCCTCGCGCGCGGCCGCGGCGAGAAATGCCTCGCGCCCCGGCAGGGGGTGCGGCGCGGCGACGGGGCCGAGCGCGAACTCGTCGAGCACGACGACCGTAGCGCCGTCCTCGACGAAGCGGCGGACCTTGCCGAAGAGCGCCGCGGCGTCGATGTACTGGGAGGACTCCTGGAACACCACGACGTCGTAACGGTCCCCGGTCCTCGAAGGCCTCGAGCGTCGTGGTGTGGATCCGCAGGCCGTCCCCGAACCGCGCGCGCGCGGCCGCCGCCTGCGCCGCGTCCGGCGTGATGCCCTCGGCGTCGTAGCCGAGGCCGGCGAGGCGCGCGAGCGTCGTGCCGAGCCCGATCCCGACCTCGAGCAGGCGCCGCGGCGGCGGCGGCAGGCGCGAGAGCAGCAGGCGCGTCGAGCGCTCCTGCGCCGCGGCGATGGATTCGCCCGGCTCTTCGAAGAGGCCGTAGTGCATCGCGGTGGCGTCCGGCTCCTCGCGCGTCAGGACGTGCAGGAGCGCGTTCAGGGGGAAGGGGAAGTCCTGGTACCGCAGCACGGCGGGCGATCTTACTGGAACGCCGCGGAGGTAAGCTTCGCTCGCCGTCATGATCCCCCTCTCCGAAATCCGCGCCGCGGCCGCGCGCCTGGCCGGAAGCATTCACCGCACGCCCCTCTTCTCCTCCGAGCGGATCGGCGAGCTCGCGGGCGTCCGGCTGTTCCTCAAGTGCGAGAGCTTCCAGAAGACGGGATCGTTCAAGGCGCGGGGAGCGCGCAACAAGGTCCTGTCGCTCTCGGACGCGGAGCGCGCCCGCGGCCTCGTCACGGTCTCGGCCGGCAATCACGCGGCCGCCGTCGCGTGGGCGGCGCGAGCGTCCGGCGCCGCGGCGGTCGTCGTCATGCCCACCGACGCGCCGCGTTCGAAGATCGAAGCCGTGCGCGGCTACGGCGCCGAGATCGTCCTGCATCCGGACCGGCCGACGCTCTTCGACCGGTTGAACGAAGTCCGCGAGGCGCGGGGCCTGACGTTCGTGCACCCCTTCGACGACCCGGTCGTGCTGGCCGGCGCGGGCACGACCGGGCTCGAGATCGCCGAGGACCTGCCCGACGCGGACGTCGTCGTCGTGCCGGTCGGGGGAGGGGGACTGCTCGGCGGCGTGGCGTCCGCGGTCCGGCAGATGCTCCCCCGGACGCGCGTCGTCGCCGTCGAGCTCGCGGCGGGCCCGGGCCTCGCCCCGGCGCTGGCCGCCGGCAAGCCCGTGCCGGTCGCGCGGCCGCAGACGCTCTGCGACGGGATGACGCCTCCCTTCGTCGGCGGCCTGATCCTCGGAATCGCCCGCGAGGCCGTGGACGAGATCGTGACCGTGACGGAGGAGGAGGTCGTCGAAGGGATGCGCCTGCTCATGACCCGCGCGAAGCTCTACGTCGAGGGCTCCGGCGCCGCGGCCACCGCCGCGATCGTCGCGGGAAAGGTCGCCGTGCCGGCTGGCGCCCGCGTCGTCGCGATCGTCTCGGGCGGGAACGTGGATCTGGAGAAGGTGGCGGCGCTGGTGTAGAGGGCGGGGACCGGGCGCTCTCGTTCGTTATTTCGAGGAGCGACAGCAACCAGCGATCCCGGACTCGACATGCGAACGTCGGCGATCGAGTACGGGATCCCTCGCTGCGCTCGGGATGACTTGTCATCCTTCGCTGCGCTTCGGATGACAAGTCACTTTGCCGCTTCGTCCGGCTGCAGGACCCCGAACGTGTTTCCCTCCGGGTCGATGCAGTAGGCGAGCCACCCGACGCCGGGCACCGCCATCTTGGGCAGGGCGACCTTGCCGCCGCGGGACGCGACCGATGCGAGCGTCGCGTCCACGGAGTCGACGCCGACCGTGTTGACCGTCGAGGCTCCCGGATGGCTTCGAGGCATCATGCCGCCGTCGATGCCGCGCTCGCCGTCCCCGGTCGTGATGAGCCAGTAGGGCATCGGGCCTTCCCACTTCTGGAACTTCCATCCGAAGACGTCTTTGTAGAAGGCGGCGGCCCGATCCGGGTCGTCCGCGGGAATCTCGAAGTGAATGACGCGAGGCATGGGTTCTCCTTTCGTATGCGGTTTTCTCAGGCCATCCGCGCCGTCGCCGACCGGTACTTCTGGGTGGCGTAACCGACGACCGCGCCGACGAGCGCCCCGGGAAGCATGATCTCGAGGTAGTAGTGCTTGCCGTTCGGGTCCGGAAAGGCCGCCACGATCCAGGCGAGGAGAAGCCCCACGCCGAGCCCGAAGAGCACCCCGAGGCCGGTCGAGCTCACCTTGCGCGCGAAGAAGCCGATCGAGAGCCCGGCGATCAGTCCCTTGAACGTCGAGCCGATGACGATGCCGAGCAGCTGATTGCGAACCTCCGGGGTGAAGTAGGCCGTCAGGCCGTCGAAGACTCCCAGAATTCCTCCCAGAAGCAGTCCAAAAACGGGTTTGCTCATCGTTCCTCCTCCCTTCTATTCAACGAAACCGCCGGATCCTTTAGGGCCTGGCCCAGAGGAGCAGGGCCGCTCGGACGACGAGGTATGCCAGGACGATGAGGATCGGCGTGCGATAGCGCGACGTGAAGCGCGCGGCCCGCTCCAGAGGCCCCTCGCGGTAGGCGAGGACGCGCTCGCCGTCGAGATGGCGCGCCACGTCGGCGGCGACGTCGGCGGGCGATGCATACCGGTCCGCCGGATTCCCGGCCATGGCGCGCAGGACGACGGCCTCGAGCGGCCGCGGCACGTCGGGATTCCGCTTGCGCGGCGGTTCCGGCGGGACGCGCGCTCCCTCCCGGGCGCGGCGCGCGGCCGCCTCGCCGCCGAACGGCGCGCGGCCCGTCAGCAGGAAGTGGAGGATCCCGCCCAGGGCGTAGACGTCGGCGGCGGCGCCGACCCCGGCGGCGCCCTCCGCCTGCTCCGGCGCCATGTACGCCAGCGTGCCGACGATGGCGCCGGCGTCGGTTTGCAGCGCCGCTTCGCCCAGGATCCGGGCGACGCCCCAGTCCATCACGAGCACCTCGCCGAAGGGGCCGACCATGACGTTCTCGGGCTTCAGGTCGCGATGGACGACGCCGTGCGCATGGGCGAACGCGACGGCTTCGCAGATCCGCTGGAACGCGCGCAGGCGCTCGGGCAGCGTCATGCCGGCGGCGAGCTCGTCGAGCCGCTTCCCGTCCACGCGCTTCATCGCGTAGAACATCCGGCCGTCGGGCAGCGCGCCGGCGTCGTGCACCGGGACGATGCCGGGATGCTCGAGCCCGGCGATGATGCGCGCCTCGTCGAGCAGGCGGCGGGGCGTTTCCGGGCGCGCGGCGCCGGTCGCGACGACCTTCAACGCCACCCGGCGGCCGAGCACCGTGTCCTCGGCGAGGTACACGACGCTCATGCCGCCGCGGCCGAGCTCCTCGACCAGGCGGTACTTCGTCTCGCCGAGGTCGGGCCACTCGGCCACGCGCTTCAGGTGCCGGACGGTCCGGTCGGAGAGGAACCTCACGGCGACACGCCGAGCAGGCGGCGCGCCTCTTCGCGGAACTCGTGATCGCTCGCCGTGATCTCCCGCAGGCGCTCGAGGACGACGCGCCGGAACTCGCGGCGGGCGAAGGCCAGGAAGTTGGTCACCTGCGTGACGGGGACGCCGACCTCGTCGGCCAGCTTTTCGTAGGTCAGCGCTTCGTCCGGATCGCGGTCGAGCTCGTACCGCTCGAACAGGCGGAAGGGCAGGTCCTTTCCGCGCAGCGCGCACTCCTCGCGAAGCTTCTCGACGGCCAGCGTGAAGAGACTGCGCACGAATTCGTCGTGGAAGAACTGCTCGGTCGTGCGCCCGTCGGCAGGCTCGGCGCGGCCGAGCTCCCCCTCGGCGTCCTCGAACTCGAGCGCGAGCAGCGGCGCGCCGGGAGAGCGCTTCTGGCGGCCCTGCGCCTTCTTCTCGTTCGCGACGAAGCGGTCGAGGCACGTCTGCAGGTAGGCGCGAAAGGTTCCGCGGGCGGGTTCATACGCCGCGAAGAACTCCTTCTCGAGCGCCCGCGTGAAGAAGGCCTGCGTCAGGTCCTTGGCGTCCTCGTTGGATTCGCGGTGGCGGATGCGAAGCGTCTTGTACACGGGCTTCCAGTAGATCGCGAGGAGGATCGCGAGGCCGCGCTCGCGCTCGATGAGGTCGCCGCTCTGCGCCGCGAGGACGGCGGAGTGCCGTGTCGCCGGGAACTTGCCGGAACCCTCCCCGATGTCCGTGTCGTCGGTCATGGCGCCGGTATATCGTATGAGCGTGACCCCGGAAGCGACAGCGGTGGCGGCCGCCAATCTCGCCTTCTACCGCGCCCTCGAGGCCCGCGACCTGGAAACCATGTCCCTGGTGTGGCACCACGACCCCTCGGTTTCATGCGTCCACCCCGGCTGGCACCGTCTGGACGGCTGGGACGAGGTCGAGCGGTCCTGGGAGAACATTTTCGCCAATTCCCGGCCCTGGGCCGTTTCGTGCGAGGACATCCGGATCGCGCTCGCCGGGGATCTGGCCTGGGTGACGTGCGTCGAGGTGATCGTGCCGTTCGGCGCCGAGGAGGAGTCCGAGGCCGCCCGGATGCAGGCGACCAACCTCTTCGGGCGCGTGGACGGCGAATGGCGACTGGTCCATCATCACGCCTCCCCGTCTCCGAACGGGGAGGTCATGCCCGAAGAGCCCGTCAACTAACGACACCGCGGATGGAGGATTTTCGATGAAAGTGCTGCGTATTCTCGGGTGGATCTTTGCCCTGGCGGTGGTCGCCGTCGGCGGCGCCGTGGCGGCGTTGATGCTCATGAAGCCGGATGCGCGGCCGCCGTCGGCCGAAACGGTCGACAGGACCCCGGAGCGGCTGGCGCGCGGTAACTACCTCGTTCACCACGTCGCCGACTGCCTTCCCTGCCACTCCGACGTCCACGGCGACAAGTTCGCGATTCCCGTCAAGGCGGGCACGGAGGGGCAGGGCGGGTACGCGTTCGACAAGAAGCTCGGCGTGCCGGGGCGCGTGCAGGCGCAGAACATCACGTCGGACCCGGAGTTCGGCCTCGGGTCCTGGACCGACGGCGAGGTCATCCGGGCGGTGCGGGAAGGAGTCAACCGCAAGGGCGAGGCCCTCTTCCCGATGATGCCGTACGCGGGCTTTCACGAGATGAGCGACGAGGACGTGCGCTCGGTCGTCGTCTACCTGCGGACGTTGAAGCCCGTTCACAACCCGATACCGCCCCGGCAGCTCGACTTCCCGGTGAACCTGCTCGTCCGGCTCTCGCCGAAGCCGGTCACGGCGCCCGTCGCGTCGCCGGACCCGAAGGACACCCTGGCGTACGGGAAGTATCTCGTCACGATCGCCGGCTGCCGCGATTGTCACACCCCGCACGACGACAAGGGCCAGCTCATCCCGGGGATGGACTACTCGGGCGGATGGCTGATGGTCGGCCCCTGGGGCCGCGTCGTGACCGCGAACCTCACGCCGGACCCCGACCACTACATGGGGCAGGCGAGCCGCGAGGAGTTCATCGGGCGATTCAAGTCGTTCGAGTACCTGGCCGGGGCCGGCGAAAACACGCCCCTGGCGCCTCCGGGCAAGAACACGGTCATGGCGTGGACGAGCTACTCCGGCATGACGCCCGAGGATCTCGGCGCGATCTACGACTACCTGAAGACCGTCAAGCCGATCAAGAACAAGATCAACTCCTTTCCCGACGCGAAGAACTGACCGGAGGCGCGCGATGAAGGCCATCCGCGTCCACGAGCACGGCGGACCCGAGGTCCTGCGCTACGAGGACGTGCCCGATCCGCGGCCCCAACCGGGCGAAGCGGTGGTGCGCGTCGAGGCGGTCGGCGTCAACTTCATCGACGTCTACAACCGCACCGGCCTCTACAAGGAAACGTTGCCGGTCACGCTCGGCCGGGAAGGGGCCGGCACGGTCGTCGCCGTCGCGCCCGGCGTGCAGGATGTCGCGCCCGGCGACCGCGTCGCGTGGGCGGGCGTCTTCGGCGCCTACGCGGAGCAGGCCGCGGTGCCGGCGGACCGTCTCGTGCGCCTTCCCGACGGGCTCGACGCGCGGCAGGGCGCGGCCGCGATGCTGCAGGGAATGACCGCCCACTATCTCGCGTGCACTGTCTATCCGCTGAAGCGCGGCGACGCCTGCCTCGTCCACGCGGCCGCGGGCGGCGTGGGACTTCTGCTGACGCAGATCGCGAAGATGCGCGGGGCGCGGGTGATCGGCACGGTCTCGACGCCGGAGAAAGCGCGGCTCGCGCGCGAGGCCGGCGCCGACGAGACGATCCTCTACACGACGCAGGACTTCGAGGCGGAGGTGCGCCGCTGGACCGGCGGCAAGGGCGTACAGGTCGTGTACGACTCGGTCGGGAAGACGACGTTTGCGAAGGGCTTCGCCTGTCTCGCCCCGCGGGGGATGATGGCGCTTTTCGGCCAGTCGAGCGGTCCCGTCGGCCCCTTCGACCCGCAGGTCCTGGCGCAGGGGGGATCGCTCTTTCTCACCCGCCCGAGCCTCTTCCAGTACGTCGCGGCCCGCGAGGAGCTCCTGGAGCGCGCCGGGGACGTGCTTTCCTGGATCCTCAGCGGAAAGCTCAAACTACGCATCGAGCACGTGTTTCCGCTCGCGGAGGCGGCCGAGGCGCACCGGGCCCTCGAGGGCCGGAAGACGACGGGAAAGATCCTCCTGATTCCCTAGCAGGCTGCTGAAAAACGGATGCGGGCGTCGTGGCCGGCACTTTGCACTCGGCGCCAATCCAGGTCTTTGCGGCCCGCCTGCCTGAGGAGGCGGGCGCCGGCAAAGTGCCGTCCACCCTTCGGGTTACGGCGGCGCGGGGCCATCTGCGTCGTCATCGCTCCTCGGCGATGCAAAGGCATCGCCGTCGTCGCGCTTCCTTGCATCTGACCCCACGGCGCTCGGCACTCGACCACCGAAGGACGACCCCCGTCTGTAGAGAACGCCGCGTACTCGCGGCGTTTACCCATCCCACACCCTTTTTCAGCAACCTGCTAGCGCCGCTGTGCCATGATTCGGCAAGCCTTCACGCGCCTCTGACTCGTTCGAGAAGGGGGAAACGTGATTCTCGTAACGGGCGCCACCGGAAAAGTCGGGCAGGAGGTCGTCCGCCAGCTCGCGGAAGCGGGCGTGCCGGCGCGGGCACTGGTCCGGGATACGGCTCGCGCGTCGCGCATCCGGATCCCCGGCGTCGAGATCGCGCTCGGGGACCTCGCCCGCCCGGAGACCCTCGTGGGTCCATTCCGGGGCGTCGAACGCGTCTTCCTGTTGACGTCGGCCGCGCCGGACCAGGTGGAGCTCCAGTCCAACGCGCTCGAGGCCGCGCGCCGCGCCGGCGCCCGGTCGATCGTCAAGGTGTCGGTGGCCGGGGGGCCCGACGCCGGCACCCAGATCGGTCGGTGGCACTGGTCGACCGAGAAGCAGATCGAGGCCTCGGGCCTCGGCTTCACGTTTCTCCGGCCGACGCTCTACATGCAGCAGATGCTGGCGTACGCGCCGACGATCGCGGCCCGCGGCTCCTTTTCCGCCCCGCTCGGCACCGGCGAGATCGCCGTCGTGGACACGCGCGACGTCGCGTCGGTGGCCGTCTGCGCGCTCACGGAGGAAGGCCACGACCGCCGGATCTACGACCTGACCGGGCCCGAGGCGCTGTCGTACGAGGCGATGGCCGACGCCATCTCGGAGGCGATCGGCCGGAAGGTCACCTACGTCCACGTGCCGCCCGAGTACGCCCGCAAGCAGATGATCGCGGACGGCGTCCCGCGCTGGCTCGCGGACGACATGATCATCCTGACCGCGTCGTTTCGCGAGGGCTACGGCGCGGGGGTCACGCACACCGTGGCGGAGGTCACGAAGACGAAACCGCGCTCGTTCCATCAGTTCGCGCGCGATTACGCCGACGTGTTTCGCGAGGGGAAGTGAGCGGCCGGCGTGCCGCCGCCGTCCTCCTTGCCACCGCCGCCGCGTCCGTCGGGGTGGCGCCGTCGCCGCCGTTCGGCCCCGCTTCGCACGTTCCTCTGGGGGACGCCCGGCGGCCCGAGGCCCTGGCCGCGGGAGACTTCAACGGTGACGGCCGCGTCGACGTCGTCGTCGCGAGCGCCGGCACCAACGACGTCTTCGTGCTGCTCGGCGACGGGCGCGGCGGCCTGCGAAAGGGAGGGTCGTTCGCGGCCGGCTCGAACCCGACCGAGATCTTCGTCGGGGACTTCGATCGCGACGGCCATTCCGATCTGGCGATTGCAAACCACGACACGAGCTACGTCACGATCCTCCGGGGAGACGGGAAGGGCGGCTTTCGCACGGCGCCCGGCTCGCCGCTCACCGTCCACAGCAAGCCCCACCCCCACACGATCGACGGGTGCGACGTCGACGGCGACGGCTGGGTCGACCTGGTGATCGACAGCTGGGGCGAGAACGCCCTGACGCTCCTGCGCAACGACGGAAAGGGAGGTTTTCAGGCGCCGGGAACGCCGATCCCGGTCGGCCGCAAGCCGTACCGCAACCTGAAGCTCCGGGACGTCAACGGGGACGGCCGGTGCGACATCGTCGCGCCGAGCTACGGGGACGGCGTCGTGACGGTCCTGGTCGGGAACGGGCGGGGCAGCTTTCTCGCGGGCGCCCCGATTGCCGCGGGTCCGGCTCCCTTCACCGTGGACGTGGCCGACCTGAACCGCGACGGCAAGCCGGATCTCGCATTCTCGAATTATTCCGGCCAGATCTCCGATCCCGGCGACGACGCGATCACGTTTCTGCTGGGCGACGGGCGGGGCGGCTTCCGCATCGGCGCGCGCCTGCCGACCGGCCGGGGGCCTTTTCAGCTTTCCGCCGGCGACATCGACGGCGACGGCTTCGCCGATGTCGCCTCCGCGGACTACGGCGGCTCGGACCTCACCCTGGCGTTCGGCGGACCGGACGGACTGTCCGCCGCGCGGATCGTCCGGGTGCCGCTTCCCGCCCCTCCGGAGCGGGTCCTCCTGGTGGATCTCACCGGCGACGGGAAGGCCGACGCGATCGTCTCGAGCAGCGAGGGGCACGAGATCGCCGTGCTCGTCGCGCGTTAGTGCGGGGCGACCAGCCGATCCTCGCCTTCCAGCGGGGACTCTCGGAGCCGCTCGGCAGCGTGGCGCGCCTCTTGTAAGATCCGACTCCCTGATTTCGAGGAGGTCGCGATGGCCGCACTGATTCCGCCGACGTACGAGGACGCCAAGCTCGTGCTCCGCCTGTACGAGCTCCGCCGCGAGGACCGGCTCCGGGAGGCGCGCGAATGGTTCCTGTCCCGCTTCTTTCCCCAGTCGTACGACGACGTCAAGGCCGTCGCCCTCGGGGCGGGCGCCGAGAACACCAATTACCGCATGGTGACGAGCTACTGGGAGATGGCCTCCTCGTTCGTCGCCCAGGGCGTCCTGCATCCCGAGCTCTTCTTCGACTCGGGCGGCGAGTCGCTCTTTCTCTGGGCGAAGCTCGAGGAATTCGTTCCCCAGCTGCGCCAGGAGCTGCAGCAGCCGCGCCTGCTCGCGAACCTCGAGAAGGCCATCTCGATGGTGCCGCGCGCCGCCGAGCGGGCGAAGGTGATCCGGGCCCGGATGCCGTCCTATCGGGAGCGTTTCCTCAAGGCCGAGAAGGGCTGATCGCGGGATAGCGCGCCCGCGCCGCCGCGAGCCACGCCTCGAATTTCGCGTCCCCGCGGATCGCGGCGAAGTCGGGATCGGCGTCGAGCGCGGCGAGATCGCGGAAGCCTTTTTCGACGGTGCGGTCCAGGGCCTTCAGCGCGCGGCGGACCTCTCGCGCCCGCGCTTCCGCGGCGGCCAGCGCGTAGTCCGGGCCGGGATCGCCCGGGTCGATCTCGGACGCCAGCGCGTAACAAAGACGCGCGTGGGCGTAGTCGCCGCGCGCCAGGAGCTCCTCGGGCAGGTAGAAGGAGACCTGCACGCGCAGGCTCGCGAGGATCCGCTCGGCGGCGGCTCGCTCCGCGCTCGAGCCCGACGCCGCGCGGCGCTTGAGCGACGGGACGCCGAGCTCGGCCGCCAGGGCCGCCGGCAGCGGAGGGTCGGGCGCGGCGAGCGCCGCGTGGAGCGTCAGCGCCATCGCGCGGACCGAGGCGCGCTCGCGGTCGTCGCGGTCGGCCGCTTCTCCGAGGGCCTGGCGGACGGCGGCGGACTGCCCGAGCGCGCGCGCCTTCTCCTCGGCGGCGGCGACCTCGGCGAGCGTCCGGAAGTCGTCGGCCAGTTGCGCATAGCGGAGAAACGCGTCGGCGGAGTCGCCCCCGACGGAGAGGGCATCCGCGCGGGCCAGACCCGCGGCGAAGAGCGCGGCAACGACGGCATCGTCGCGGCGGCGAACGCCGGACTTCATCGCTTGGAGCTCCATCCAGGCGATGGCCTCAGCCGCGACGCCGGGCGGCGGCCAGTCGTGGCCGCCGGAAAAGTACTCGATCCGATGCGGCGCGTTCCCGGAGGCGAGGGCCGCATCGAGCGCGCGCATCTCGACGTAGTTGAAATCCCGGTCGCCCGCGGTCCCGAAATAGGCGAACTTCCGCTCCGGTACGGGCGGGAGCTCCTCCGGCCATCCGGCCCCGCACCCGACGACGCCGGCGACCGCGGCGGGCGCCCGGAGGGCGAGGGCGACGGCCGCGCGCGCCGTGCCCGAGAAACCGGCGAGGTAGACGCGGGCGTCGTCGATCGAGAGGCGCGCGTGCGTGTCCGCCCACATGGCGCGGAGCGCGGGCGTGTTGGGGTCGTCCTTCGTGTCGCTGCGCGACTGGCGCGAGGAGGCGAGGATCCAGCCGTACTTCTCGGCGGCGGCGCGGAACCGCTCGACCGGCCGCGTGGCGCGCCCGCGCGCGTCGAGCAGGTAGAGAATCGGCCAGCGCCGCTCCCGCGAATAGGATGAAGGCAGGTAGAGCGCGTAGCTCTGTCCGGGCGCTTCGCGGCAGACGACGTTTTCGGCGATCCCGCCGGGAACCAGGGTCTCGGGCGCTGCGAGCAGGGCGGCGGCCGCGAGGGCCGTCGCGAGCGTCGCCAGGTTCAGCCCCCGGCGGCCATCAGGCGCTCGACGAGGTCCACGACGCGGTTCGAGTAGCCCCACTCGTTGTCGTACCAGGCGAGGACCTTCAGGAACTCGTCTCCGGACGACTGGGTCGAGAGCGCGTCGAAAATCGAGGAGTGCGGGTTGCCGATGATGTCGGAAGACACCAGCGGCACCTCGCTGTACTCGACGATGCGCGAGAGCGGCCCCTCGGCGGCGGCGCGCACGGCGGCATGGACCTCGGCGGTCGAGACCGGCCGCGCCATGCGGCAGGTGAGGTCCACGATCGAGCCGTCCGGCACCGGGACGCGGATGGCCATGCCGTCGAGCTTTCCCTTCAGGCGCGGCAGCACCTTGCCCACCGCCTTGGCGGCGCCGGTCGTCGTCGGGATGATGTTCTCGGCGGCCGCGCGGCTGCGTCGCAGGTCCTTGTGGGGCACGTCGGCCAGGCGCTGGTCGTTGGTGTACGCGTGCACCGTCGTCATGAAACCTTCCTCGATGCCGAAGGACGCGTCGAGGATCATCGCGATCGGCGCCAGGCAGTTCGTCGTGCAGGACGCGTTCGAGACGATGCGGTGCGCGGGGGAGAGCGTCCCGTCGTTGACGCCCATGACGATCGTCGCGTCGATCTCGTCCTTGGCCGGGACGGTCAGGATGACCTTCTTCGCGCCGGCCGCGAGGTGCTTCTCGAGGGCCGCGCGCAGGAGGATCTTGCCGGTGGACTCGATGACGACGTCGACGCCGTGCGCGCCCCAGGGGATCTTCGCGGGATCCTTCTCGGCGGTCATGACGATGCGGCGTCCGGCGACCGTCATGCTCGTCGCGTCCGTCGCGACCGGCTTGTCGAAGACGCCCATCACGGTGTCGTACTGGAGGAGGTAGGCGAGGTGGTCGTTGTCGAAGAGGTCGTTGACGACCGCGACTTCCATGTCCGGGCGGTCCGACAGGATGCGGAACACGCTGCGGCCGATGCGGCCGAACCCGTTGATGCCGACGCGGACCGCGCTCATGTCTTCTCCAGCGCCGCAAAGCGCGCAACGAGGTCCACGGCGCGGCAGGCGTAGCCGTATCCCGAGTCGAACCAGGAAAGCGTCTTCGAGACGCCGCCGCCGAGGGTCATGGTCGCGAGGGAGTCGAACGTCGCCGAAAAGCGCGACCGCGCGATGTCCGACGACACGATCGGCTCGTCCTCGAAGTCGAGAACGCCGCGCCACCGATCGGCCGCGGCGGCGGCGCGCAGCGCGTCGTTGATCGCGGCCGCGGTCGCGGGGCGCTCGTGCCAGCAGACGAGGTCGACGACCGAGCCGTTCGAGACCGGCACGTTCATCGCGTAGCCCGTCAGCCGGCCGCGCAGCTCCGGCAGGAGGTCGAGAAGCATGGCCGGCGAGCGCGAGGCCTGCGGAATGATGTTCTCGGCGGCCGCCCGTCCGCGGCGCTTGTCCTCGGTCGGCACGTCCGCCAGGCGGTGGGCGCTCGTGTAGGAATGGATCGTCGTGAAGCTCGCGCGGCGGATGCCGAACGCCTGATGGAGGATCGTGAGGACCGGGGCGAGGCAGTGGACGGTAGAGGACGCATTGGACACCATGCGGTGGGCGGGAGCGATCGCGTCGTCGTTGACTCCCATCACGACGGTGATGTCCGGCGTTTCGAGCGGGGGAGAGAGGAGGATCACGCGGCGCGCGCCGGCCGCCAGATGCGCCTCCACCTCGGCCCGCGTCCGGCCGCGCGAAGTGGACTCGAGCACCGTGTGGACGCCGAGGTCGCCCCAGCGCGGCACCGCGGGCTGGTCCTTGCCGGCCAGGACCGGGATGCGGCGCCCGGCGACGTCGAGCACGCCGTCCGCGATCGAGACCTTTTCGGGGAAACGGCCGAGCAGCGTGTCGAAGCGGAGGAGGTACTCGAGGCCGGCGGCCTCGGCCAGGTCGCTGATCGCGGCCACCCGGATGTCCTGGCGGTCGAAGAGCAGGCGGAAGAGGTTTCTGCCGATGCGCCCGAAGCCGAAGATGCCGACGTTCGTCACGCGTCCTGTCTACCACACCGGTGCGGGGCCGGAAAGAAGCGCGGGGATCATCGCGGATAATGCGCGGATGAAGGGGGCACGGAACATGAGAAGGCGTCATCTCCTGGTCGCTGCGGGGATCTCGTTTCTGGCGGCCGCGGCCGGGGCCGGCGCGGACAAGCCGCGGGCCCGCGATCTCGGGGTCCCGTTCGAGGGAACGCCCGGCCCGAACAACGCCATCACCGATGTCGCCGGCGTCGCGGTCGGGCAGAGTACGATCATTCGCGGCAGCGGCGCGCTGAAGGTCGGCGAGGGACCCGTGCGGACGGGCGTGACGGCCGTCGTGCCGCGCGGCAAGGACAGCGATTCGGATCCCGTCTTCGCGGGCGTTTTCGACCTGAACGGCGCGGGGGAGCTGACCGGGGCGCACTGGATCGAGGAGTCGGGCTTCCTCGAGGGGCCGGTCATGCTGACGAACACGCACAGCGTCGGCGCGGTACACGAAGGCACGATCGCCTGGCGCGTGAGGCGGGGCGGCCCCGACGCGACCGGTTACTGGTGGTCGAACCCGACGGTCGGGGAGACGTGGGACGGCGAGCTCAACGACATCAACGGTTTCCACGTCAAGCAGGCCAACGTCTTCGAGGCGCTGGATTCCGCGCGCGGCGGGCCGGTGGCCGAAGGCAACGTCGGCGGCGGCACGGGCATGATCTGCTACGGATTCAAGGGCGGCATCGGGACGTCCTCGCGCAGGCTCGCGGAGGCAGCCGGTGGCTACACGGTCGGCGTCCTGGTCCAGTGCAACTGCGGCCGCAAGCGCGATCTGCTCATCGCGGGGCTTCCGGTCGGCGCCGAGATCGCGGGCAAGGGAGCAGGCAAGGGAGCGCGCGAGGAAGACTCGGGCTCGATCATCATCGTCGTGGCGACCGACGCGCCGCTGGTCGGCGCATCAATTGAAGCGCCTCGCGCGCCGCGCCTCGCTGGGCCTCGCCCGCACCGGCTCGCGCTCGGGAAACGGATCGGGCGATATCTTCATCGCCTTCTCGACCGCGAACCCTGGAGCCGCGAAAACGACGGGCACCGTATCGGTCACGATGCTGCCGAACGACCGGATGGATCGGCTCTTCGCCGCGACGGTCGAGGCCACGGAGGAGGCGATCGTCAACGCGATGGTGGCGGCCGAGACGATGACGGGGATCAACGGATACAAGGTCGAGGCGCTCCCGCACGACGAGCTGAAACGGATCCTCAAGAAATACAACCGCCTCAACGAGTGAGGAAACTCCTCCCAGGCCCGCCAGTAGGCGACGCCCCCGGTCGCGTACGTGTCGTTGTGGCCGGCGCCGGCGACGACGTACAGCGTCTTCGGGGAGCGGGCGAGCTCGAAGAGCCTCCGCCCGTGGGCGGGCGGCGCGATCTCGTCGCGCTCGGCGACGATGATGAGTATCGGAACGGTCACTGCGGCGATCCGCGCCTCGTTGTCGAAACGGCTCCGAATCAGGAACGCCGGCACGAAGGGATAGTGCACGCGCGCCATCGCCGGAACCGAGAGGAAGGGCGTCTCGAGGACCAGCGCGCCGCAGGGGCGATCCCGCGCGAGACGCAGCGCGACGGCCGCGCCGAGGGACTCGCCGAAGGGAACGATGCGCGCCGGCGCGAATCCGCGGTCGGCCGCCGCCTGGTAGACGGCCAGGCCGTCGCGGTAGAGGCCGTCCTCGGAAGGCGACCCTTGCGAGCGGCCGTACCCCCGGTAGTCGACCAGGAACACGTCCAACCCGAAACGCTCGTTCAGGATCCGGGCCCTCTCGAGCCGGTCGGCGATGTTGCCCGCGTTGCCGTGAAAGAAGAGCAGGGCCCGGCGCCCCGCCCCCTTGATCCACCAGCCGTGGAGCCGCACGCCGTCGTCGGTCGGGAGCGACAGCTCCTGCGCGTCGAGGCCGAACGCGCCGGGCGTTGCGGCCAGGGCGCGCGCGGGGAAGTAGAGGAAGCGATCCTGCCGGAGGACCAGAGTCGCCAGAAACAGGACGAACGCCAGCAGGACGACGCCCGCGGCGAGAAGACCGGCGGTCACAAAGGGCCGTGCCATCGCTGCACGTATACTTTCTCACCCGATCGACACGATTCGGCTTCGCGAAGGGAGAATCATGAGACGCGTCCTCCGCTCCGGGGCATTCCTCGCACTTTTGTTCGCCGTGGCGCCATTCGGCGCGACCGGCCAGACGACGCCGGCGCCGAAGGAGGCGAAGGAAAAGACCCTTTCCGACCGCTTCGACGGCCTGCAGTTCCGCACGATCGGGCCGTTCCGCGGCGGTCGCGTCACGGCGGTGACGGGCGTGCGCCACGAGCCGCAGACCTTCTACTTCGGCGGCACCGGCGGCGGCGTCTGGAAGACGACCGACGGCGGCTCGAACTGGGAGAACGTGTCCGACAAGGACTTCAAGACCGGCTCGATCGGCGCGATCGCCGTCTCGGAATCGGACCCGAACGTGGTCTACGTCGGCACGGGCGAGGAGCCGATCCGCGGCAACGTGTCCCACGGCGACGGCGTCTACAAGTCCACCGACGGCGGGCGCACCTGGAAGAACGTCGGGCTGCGGGACACGCGGCAGATCGCGCGCGTGCGCGTCCACCCGAAGAACCCGGACCTCGTCTACGTCGCCGCGCAGGGGCACGTCTGGGGGCCCGAACGCCGAGCGCGGCGTCTTCCGCTCGGAGGACGGCGGCAAGACCTGGAAGAAGATCCTCTACGTCGACGACAAGACCGGCGCCTCGGACCTCGCGATGGATCCCGACAATCCGCGCATCCTCTACGCCGCGTTCTGGCAGGTCGTGCGCCACCCGTGGGAGCTCGTCTCCGGCGGTCCGGGCTGCGAGCCTCTGGAAGTCGACCGACGGCGGCGACACGTGGAAGAAGCTGACCGACGGGCTGCCGGAGGGGATCTGGGGCAAGGTCGGCGTCGCGGTCGTCGCGCGTCGCGACCGGGCCGCGTGTACGCGTTCGTCGAGGCGCCGGACAGGGCGGCCTCTTCCGCAGCGAGAACGGCGGCGAGAAGTTCACGCACGTCAACGACGAGCACAAGATCCGCGAGCGCGCCTGGTACTACTCCTGGGTCTACCCCGATCCGAAGAACGCCGACACGGCTCTACCTGCCGAACGTCGCCATGCACCAGTCGATCGACGGCGGCAAGACCTTCGCGAACATGTCGGTGCCGCACGGCGACAACCACGACCTCTGGATCGACCCGGACGACCCGAACCGGATGATCCTCGGCAACGACGGCGGCGCGACGATCACGTTCAACGGCGGCCAGACCTGGTCGACGCAGGACAACCAGCCGACCGCGCAGTTCTACCGCGTCACCACCGACGACCAGTTCCCGTACTGGGTCTACGGCTCGCAGCAGGACAACTCGAACGTCGGCGATCCCGAGCGGCGTCCCGGGCGACGGGATCGGACGCGACCGACTGGCACGCGGCCGGCGGCGGCGAGAGCGGCTGGATGGCCGTCGACCCGAAGGACCCCGAACGTCGTCTACGCCGGCGAGTACGGCGGCCAGATCACGCGCTACGACCACCGCACGCGGCAGGCGCGCAACATCATGGCGTGGCCGCAGCTCGCCGACGGGCACGCGACGAAGGACCTGAAGTACCGGTTCCAGTGGAACGCGCCGATCATGATCTCGCCGCAACGACCCGAAGGCGCTGTACCACGCGTCGCAGATCCTCCTGCGCAGCCGCGACGGCGGCGAGACGTGGGAGGAGATCTCGTCCGGACCTGACCCGCAACGACAAGTCGAAGCAGGGCAAGTCGGGCGGCCCGATCACGATCGACGTCACGGGCGTCGAGCTCTACGGCACGATCTTCGCGCTCGCCGAGTCGCCGCTCGACGCCGGGCGTCATCTGGGCGGGCTCCGACGACGGCCTCGTCCACGTCACGCGGGACGACGGCAAGACCTGGCAGAACGTCACGCCGAAGGGCATCCCGGAGTGGATCCAGATCAACGCGATCGAGGCCTCGCCGCGCGACAAGGGCACGGCCTACGTCGCGGCGACGATGTACAAGTGGGACGACTTCCGGCCCTACCTCTACAAGACCACCGACTACGGCAAGACCTGGACGAAGATCGTCGCCGGCATCCCCGACGGCGCGTTCACGCGCGTCGTGCGCGAGGACCCGGTGCGGCAGGGCCTGCTCTACGCCGGCACGGAGACTCGGCCTCTACGTCTCGTTCGACGACGGCGCGAGCTGGCAGCCGTTCCAGCGCAACCTGCCGTTCACGCCGATCACGGACCTCGCGGTCAAGAACGACGACCTCGTCGTCGCGACGCAGGGCCGCGCCTTCTGGATCCTCGACGACCTGACGGCGCTGCGCCAGTGGAGCGACGCGATCGCCGGCTCCGGCGGCCTACCTCTTCCCGCCGCGCGCGACGGTGCGCATGGACTACGTCGAAGCCCGACGAGGAGGACGGACCGCAGGCGATCGGCGCGAACCCGCCGCCCGGCGTGGTCGTGGACTACTGGCTGAAGGACGCGCCGAAGGAGGGCGAGAAGGTCACGCTCGAGTTCTTCGACGGCGACACGCTGCTGCGCTCCTTCTCGAACGAGAAGCCGGCGCCGCTCGACGACCTGAAGGAGCAGGCGGCGCGCGCCGAGGAGCGAGAAGGACAAGGACAAGCCGCTCGAGCCGAAGGCCGGCGTCAACCGCTTCGTCTGGGACATGCGGATCCTGAAGCCGACGCTCGCGCCGAAGACGGTCTTCAACGAGGGCACGAAGGCCCCGCCGAAGGTCGCCCCCGGCACGTATACGGCGAAGCTGACCGTGGGGGACAAGTCCTGGACGCAGCCCGTCGAGGTCCGGCCGCATCCGGCCGGATTCGCGACGGCGGCGGACCTCAAGGCGCAGCACGACCTGCTCAAGGCGATCCGCGACCGGCTGTCCGAGACGCACGAGACGATCCTCGAGATCCGGGACGCGCGCAGCCAGGTCCGACGAGATCGGCGCCCGCGCCGAGCGGCTCGGCAAGGGCGACGCGCTCGGCGAAACGCGCGACGGCCGTCGCGGCCGAGCTCACGGCCGTCGAGGATCAGCTCACCAATCCCGCTCATCGTGGCCGACGAGGACGACCTCAACTACGAGCCGCGGCTCGACCACGACTGGGTGTACCTCGCGGCGCATCGTCGCGAGCGCCGACGCGAAGCCGACGCCGTCGTCGGTCCAGTACTACGCGCTGCTCAAGTCCCGCCTCGACGCCGCGAGGGCGCAGTACGCGGGAGTCCTCGACAAGGACGTGAAGGCTTTCAACCAGGCGGTCGCCGAGGCGAAGATTCCGCCCGTCGCCCCGGCGCCTCGACACGCCTCGTGACGGCGGGCGAAGGAGGAATCGTGAAGCGAGTCACCGTACTGCTCATCCTGGCAGTTGTGGGAGCCGCGCTCGCGGGGGCGCAGGAGCCGGCCTCGGGGTTTCAGGCCGAGTACCGGGCCGAGGTCGAGGCCGTCGGCAAGAAGCTCGTGAGCCTCGCCCAGGCCATGCCCGCGGACAAGTACGCCTGGCGGCCGGCGCCGGGAGTCCGCTCCGTCGGCGAGGTCTACATGCACGTCGTCGCGGGAAACTCGACCCTGCCGAGCTTCCTCGGTTTGAAGCGGATGGAAGGCGTCTCGCGCGAGAGCGAGAAGACGGTCACGGACAAGGCGCAAATCGTCGCGCTTCTCGAAAAGTCGATCGCCAACGCCGCCTCGGCCGCGGCGGCCGTCCCGAACGCCGATCTCGACAAGAAGGTCAAGACCTTCGGCGACCAGGAGATGACGGAGCGGCAGGTCCTCGTGCGGATCCTCGTGCACATGCACGAGCACCTCGGCCAGTCGATCGCCTACGCCCGCATGAACGGCGTTACGCCGCCCTGGTCGAAGGCGGACTAGAGCCCGGAGGTTCCGTCCCGCTTTCCGCGAGGCCGCCCCGGGGCGGCCTCAAATTGATTCATTTGCATGATGCCGGCGGTCCGCGCAGGCGCAATCCTCCACTCCGAGGGCTTTTCTGGAGCGCGTCCGCCTCCCGGGGGCCCGACAGGAGGACGCCATGGCCTCGACGGTCCGCGTTTCCAGGGAAGAGACGGCGGCGGGCAGGCTCTCGGTCGACCGCCGCGACTTCATCCGGGTCTGCACCATGGCGCTCGCGGCGGTCGGCATGCCGTACGCCGCGGCGGCCCACGTCGCCAACGCGATCGCGGCGAAGAAGCTGAAGCCCTCGGTGATCTGGCTCCACTTCCAGGAGTGCACGGGCTGCACCGAGTCGCTCCTGCGAACGTCGCATCCCGCCGTCTCGGAGCTCATCCTCGATCTCGTCTCGCTCGACTACTGCGAGACGCTCTTCGCGGCCGCCGGCCACCAGGCGGAAGCCGCGCTGAAGAAGGCGATGACGCGAGAACGCCGGCAAGTACGTGCTCGTCATCGAAGGCGCGATCCCGACCAAGGACGACGGCATCTACTGCCAGATCGGCGGACGCACCGCGCTCGAGATCGTCCACGAGGTCGCGGACAAGGCCGGGCGCGATCATCGCCATCGGCTCCTGCGCCTCGTGGGGGGGCATTCCGTCGGCCGATCCCGAACCCGACCGGCGCGACGGGAGCGCCGACGGTCCTGAAGGGCAAGACCGTCGTGACGATCCCCGGCTGTCCGGCCAACCCCTACAACCTGCTCGGGCACCGTGCTCCAGTACGCGACCTTCGGCACGCTGCCCGACCTCGACGAGAAGAACCGGCCCAAGTTCGCGTACGGGCGGACGATCCACGAGCAGTGCCCGCGGCGCGCCCACTTCGACGCCGGCCGCTTCGTCCAGAAGTTCGGCGACGAGAACGCCCGCCTCGGCTACTGCCTCTACAAGATGGGCTGCAAGGGCCCGGCGACCCACGCCAACTGCTCCGTTCAGCACTTCGGCGAAGTGACGGACGCCTGGCCGATCGGCATCGGTCATCCCTGCTTCGGCTGCACCGAGCAGACGCTCGGCTTCCGCGTGGCGCAGTTCACGACGGTCGACATCGATCGGCCCATGCCCCCGACCACGTATCCGCCGATCCACGCGCCGCAGGGCACGATCAGCCCGGTCGCGACCGGCCTGGCCGGCCTCGTCGGAGGCGCGCTGCTCGGCGCCGGCTTCGCGGCCGCGCGCAAGCTCGGTGGACCGCCTCCCGAAGCAGCCCGGAGACGCCGGAAAGGAGGCGTGACATGTCGGTCGACCGGCGCTTCCTCCTCAAGAGCGTCGCCGCGGCCGGAGCGGCGGCGGCCGCCGGCAGGAACGCTCGAGGCCCGCGCTCGGCCCGTGCCGCCTCCCGACGCCCTGGGCCTTCTCTACGACACGACGCGCTGCATCGGGTGCAAGGCCTGCGTCGTGGCGTGCCGGCAGGCCAACGACACGAAGCCCGAGCCCGGAAACTCTCCCGGCGGCATCTGGGACACGCCGATGGACCTGAACGGCGACACGAAGACCGTCATCAAGCTCTACAAGAGCGCGGACGGGTTCCAGCGCTCCTTCTTCAAGGCGCAGTGCATGCACTGCGTCGACCCGGCCTGCACCAACGCCTGCATGCTCGGGGCGCTGAAGAAGGGAGCAGCACGGCATCGTCTCCTACAACCCGAACCTCTGCATCGGCTGCCGCTACTGCCAGATGGCCTGTCCCTTCAACGTGCCGAAGTTCCAGTGGACGTCGGCCGCGCCGAAGATCGTCAAGTGCGAGCTCTGCCGCCACCGCGTGGCCGGGCGCGGCGCTGTCGAGAGTCCGACGGCTTCAGCCGCTATCCCGCGACCCACGGCCCGGCCTGCGCCGAGGTCTGCCCGCGCGCCGCGGTGATCTACGGCACGCGCGACGAGCTGCTGGCCGAAGCCAAGCGCCGGATGGCCGAGTTCCCGGACCGCTACGTCCCGAAGATCTACGGCGAAACGGACGGAGGCGGGACGCAGTGCCTCTACCTGTCGCACGTGCCGTTCGAGGACCTCGGGCTGCCGCGCCTCGTCCGACCGGCCGGTTCCCGACGTCCAGCAGACGATCCAGCACGGCATCTACCAGGGATTCGTCGCGCCGGTGGCGCTCTACGGCCTGTTGACGGCGGTCGATCTTCCGCAACCGGAAGAAGCGCCCTCCGGACGAGGGACAGGCGAGAAGGAGGGCGCCGTCATGAACGACCGCGCGCAGGCCGTGGGCGGCCCGATCCTCACGCGTCCCGTGCGAAGGCCCTCGCTCGCGCTGTTCTGCCGTCGGGCGCGATCCTGATCCTGTGGCGGCTGGTCGCCGGGCTCGGGGCGACGACCGCGCTCTCGGACGGCTATCCCTGGGGCCTCTGGATCGCCTTCGACGTGGTCACCGGCACCGCGCTCGCGTGCGGCGGCTACGCGCTGGCCCTCCTCGTCTACATCCTGAACAAGGGCCGCTATCACCCGATGGTGCGCCCGGCGATCCTGACGAGCGCGCTCGGCTACACGCTCGCGGCCGTTTCGATCGTCCTGGACGTCGGCCGGCCGTGGCTCGCGTGGAAGATCCCGCTCTTCGTCTGGTCCTGGAATCTCCACTCCGCGCTGCTCGAGGTCGCCCTCTGCATCATGACCTACACCGTCGTGCTCTGGATCGAGCTCTCGCCCGCGTTTCTCGAGCGGTTCCGCGAGGGGCCCGAGGGCAGGCTGAAGAGGTTCTCGCAGAAGGCCTACCCGATCGTCAACAAGGCCCTGCTGTTCTGGATCATCGCCCTCGGCATGCTGCTGCCGACGATGCACCAGTCGTCGCTGGGCACGCTCATGATCCTGACGGGCCCGAAGCTCCACCCGCTCTGGCAGACGCCCTTCCTGCCCCTGCTCTTCCTGATCTCGTGCATCGCGATGGGCTACGCCGCCGTGGTCTTCGAGTCCACGCTGGCGACCGCCTTCTTCCGACGCAGCCCGGACACCGACATGCTCGCCGCTCTTTCGGGCGCCATGCTCCCGGTCCTCGGCGCGTTCCTCGTCCTGCGGGTCGGCGACCTCGCGTCGCGCGGCCAGCTCGGCCTGGTCTTCGCCGCCGACCGGTTCGCGCTCGCTTTCTGGATCGAGATCGCGCTCTTCGCGATGCCCTTCGTGCTGCTGCTCCCGGCGCGGCGAGCGCCGCAGACCCCGGCAACCTCTTCCGCGCGGCGATGTGCATGATGCTCGCCGGCGCCGTCTACCGCTTCGACACGTACCTCGTCGCCTATCGGCCGGGCGACGACGTCCACTACTTCCCGAGCGTTCCGGAGCTGCTCATCACGCTGGGCCTCGTGGCCCTCGAGATCGTGGGCTACATCGTGATCGTGAAGCTCTTCCCGATCTTCAGCGCCTCCGCGGCAGACCGCCGCACAGGCATAGAGGTCACGTCATGTCGCAGCGCATCATCGTCGACCCGGTCACGCGCATCGAGGGACACCTCCGCATCGACTGCGAGGTCGACAGGGCAAGGTCCAGAAGGCCTGGTCCTCGGGCCAGATGTGGCGCGGGATCGAGACCGATCCTGCTCGGCCGCGACCCGCGCGACGCCTGGCTCTTCACGCAGCGCTTCTGCGGCGTGTGCACGACGGTGCACGCCATCGCCTCGGTGCGCACCGTCGAGAACGCGCTCGGCCTCGAGATCCCGATGAACGCCCAGTACATCCGCAACCTCATCGTGATGGCGCACGCCATGCACGACCACATCGTCCACTTCTACCAGCTGTCCGCGCTCGACTGGGTCGACGTCGTCTCGGCGCTGAAGGCCGATCCGGCGAAGGCCTCGGCGCTCGGCCGAGAGCCTGTCGCCCTGGCCCGGCAACAGCAAGGAGCAGCTCAAGGCGGTGCAGGACAAGGTCAAGAGCGTTCGTCGAGGCCGGCCAGCTCGGCATCTTCACCAACGGCTACTGGGGCCACCCGGCGATGAAGCTGCCGCCCGAGGTGAACCTGCTCGCGGTCGCCCACTACCTCCAGGCGCTCGAGTTCCAGCGCAAGGCCAACCAGGTCGTGGCCATCCTGGGCGGCAAGACGCCCAACATCCAGAACCTCGCCGTCGGGCGGCGTGGCCAACGCCATCAACCTCGACAACGAGGCCACGCTCAACATGAACAAGCTCTTCATGGTCAAGGACCTCCTCGACGAGATGAGCGCGTTCGTCCAGCAGGTCTACTTCCCCGACGTCTGCGCGATCGCGGGGCATGTACCCCGAGTGGCTCGGCTACGGCGCCGGCGTCACCAACTACCTGGCCGTGCCGGACCTGCCGCTCGACGCGAAGGGCACGAAGTTCGACCTGCCCGGCGGCACGATCTTCGGCGGCGACCTCGTCGACCGTCCGGGAGATCAAGTCCTTCGGCGACCCGTACTTCAAGGAGAACGTCACCGAGTCGATCGCCCACGCCTGGTACGACGGCGACTGGACGAAGCACCCGTACGAGGAAGACACGGTGCCGAAGTACACCAAGTTCGACGACGCGAAGAAGTACTCGTGGGTCAAGGCGCCGCGCTTCCAGGGCAAGGTCATGCAGGTCGGGCCGCTGGCGCAGGTGCTCGTCGGCTACGCCCTCGGCCACGAGCCGACCAGGCGCTGGGCGGTCAAGACGCTCGACACCGCCGGCGCCGTGGCGAAGACGAAGCTCTCCCCGGCCGTCCTGCACTCGACGCTCGGCCGCCACGCCGCGCGCATGATCCGCACGTGCGTGATCTCGGAGCTCGCCCTCAAGCACTGGAACCTGCTCGCCGAGAACATCGGCAAGGGCGACACGGCGATCTTCAACGAGCCCGTGTTCCCGAAGGGCGAGCAGCGCGGCTTCGGCTTCCACGAGGCGCCGCGCGGGACGCTCTCGCACTGGATCGTCATCGAGGACGGAAAGATCAAGAACTACCAGGCCGTCGTGCCGTCCACCTGGAACGCCGGTCCGCGCGACGAGCAAGAACCAGCCCGGCCCCTACGAGGCCTCGCTCGTCGGCAACCCGGTCGCCAACGCCGAGCACCCGCTCGAGGTGCTGCGCACCGTCCACTCGTTCGATCCCTGCCTCGCCTGCGCCATCCACACCCTCGATCCGGAAGGCCGGGAGATCGCGCGCGTCCGGGCGCTCTAGATGGAAGACCTGGGCAGAGTCCGGGTCCTCGGCCTCGGCAACGTGTTGATGGGGGACGACGCGCTCGGCCCCTGGGTGGTCGAGGAGCTGAAGGCCCGGTGGGAGTTCCCGGAAGGGGTCTCGGTGGTCGACATCGGGACGCCGGGCCTCGACCTCACGCCGTACCTCGCCGACGCCGACGCCGTCATCCTGGTGGACACGGTACAGGCCGACGCCCCGCCCGGCACGCTGCGCGTCTACTCGGGGCCCGAGCTGCTCTCGCGGGCGCCCCTGCCGCGCGTGTCGCCCCATGATCCCGGCGTCACCGAGGCGCTCTTTCTCCTCGGCTTCGCCGACGCGGCGCCCCGCTGCGTCGTTCTCGTCGGTGTCGTCCCGCAGACCGTGGCCAAGGGCGTGAGCCTGACGCCTCCGGTCCGCGCGGCGGTGGCCCCGGCCGCTCTCGAGGTCCTTCGGCTGCTCGGCGAGATGAGCCTCCACGCGCCGCCGGCGCCCGGCCGCGACGGCGGCCTCGCCGTGGTGGGAGAGCACCGTGGACGCGCGGGTCGCCCCGGACTCCCATGCATGAGCTCGGGCTCGCCGAGGAAATCCACCGCATCGCGCGGCGGGCCGCCGACGAGCGCTGCGGCGGGGCTCTGGAGACGGTGACCGTCGCCGTGGGCGACCTCGCGGCCGTCGAGCCGCGGCTGCTCGAGTTCGCGTGGCGGGCCGTCGTGGAGGGGACGCCGGACGCCGGCGCGGTGCTCGACGTCGCAGTGGCATCCGGCGCGCCAGTCGTGCGCGTCCTGCGGAGACGTCGCCGAGCGCGCCCCGGGGTCCTGGCTGCGGCTCTGCCCGCGGTGCGGCGAGCCGCTCGCGGTCGACCGGCGGCGACGAGCTCGACGTGCTGCGCGTCGCGTTCACCGAGGTCGCCCTTGCGGCCGGGAGAGCGCGCCGATGACCGAAGTCGACGTCCGCCAGAAGATCCTGGCCGCCAACGCCGGCCGCGGCGCGGGCCTGCGCGCCGGCTTTCGCGAGTCCGGGACGCTCGTCGTCAACCTGATCTCCTCGCCCGGCTCCGGGAAGACCACGCTGCTCGAGACGACCGCGCGCGCCCTCAAGGAGCGCCTGCGGCTGGGGGGCCTCGACGGAGACATCGCGACGGACCGCGACGCCGAACGCCTGCGCCGGGCCGGAATCCCGGCGCGGCAGATCCTCACCGGCGGCGCCTGCCACCTCGACGCGCGTCAGGTGGAGACGGCGCTGGCCGAGGAAGGTCCGCGCCTGGCCGGCCTGGACGTTCTCTTCGTCGAGAACGTCGGGAACCTGATCTGTCCGACCTCGTACGACCTCGGCGAGGACTTCAAGGTCGTTCTGCTGTCGGTGGCCGAAGGAGACGACAAGCCCTTCAAGTACCCGGCGATCTTCTCGCGCGCCGCCGTGACGCTCGTGACCAAGGCGGACCTGCTCGCCCACGTGGACTTCGACCTCGACGCGGTCGTCGGCCAGGTCGCCGCCCTGAATCCGTCGGCCCGGGTGCTGGTCCTTTCCGCGCGCACCGGAGAGGGGACGGAGGCGTGGTTCTCGCTGCTCCTCGACGAGCTCTCGCGAAAGCGGGCGGCTCGAGGCGCGGCGTGCGCCGTCTGAACGGCCCGGGCCCGGCGGCGGGCCCGGCCACGCTCGATCGGCGCGAGGCGCTCGGCGCGCTCGCGAGCGTTGATCGCGCTCGGCGTCGCCTCCCCGCGATGCGGCCGCCGCCCCGCCGAGGAGCCGCTCCAGCCGGGCCAGGTCGCCCTCCCGCTCGACGGCCTTCGCCCGGGCGTTCGCACCGTCGTCGTCGTGGCCGGCAACCCGGTCGAGGTGGTGAGGTCGGCGGACGGCGTCACGGCCCGGCTGCTGCGGTGCACGCACATGGGATGCGCCGTCCGGTGGAAGGAGCCGGAGGGCGCGTACGTCTGCCCCTGCCACGACGGGCGATACGACGGCGCCGGCAACGTCATCGCCGGCCCGCCGCCGCTGCCCCTGCGTCCTTTTCCCGCCGTCGTCTCCGGAGACCGCGTGATCCTGGGGTAGGGGCCCGCCGAGGCTGGTGCAAACGCATCAGGTCGGTCTCCCGGGCGGCACGTAGCATCAACTCACCGTGAGCCAGGCTGGCCGCCGGATCGAGATTCGCGGAACCGTCCAGGGCGTTGGGTTCCGGCCCTGGATTTACCGGCTCGCGCGGGAAAATGGAATCGGCGGCCGCGTATCGAACGACTCGCGGGGCGTCACGATCGAGGCCTTCGGCTCGGACGAGGCTCTCGCGGAGTTCCTGCAGGGCATCCGCGCGTCGCCTCCTCCCGCCGCGCGCATCCGCGAGCTGGAGTGCCGCGCCATTCCCTCGGAGCCGTCGCGGGAGTTCGTCATCGTGGCCAGTCGGCCGGCCGCCGGCCTCGAGGTCTCGATTCCGCCGGACCTGGCGACCTGCGACGACTGCCTCCGCGAGGTCCTCGATCCCGGCGACCGGCGCTACCGCTACCCGTTCACCAACTGCACCAACTGCGGCCCGCGCTTCACCATCGCCTCGCGCGTGCCCTACGACCGCGCCGGCGACGACCATGGCGCGCTTCCGGATGTGCGCGGACTGCCGGCGCGAGTACGACGACCCGCTCGACCGCCGCTTCCACGCTCAGCCCAACGCCTGCCCGGCGTGCGGCCCGGTCCTGACGGCCGTCGCGCCGACGGGCGAGCGTCTCGACGGACGGATCCGATCCGCGCCGCCGCCCGCGCGCTGGCGGCCGGGATGATCGTCGCGGTCAAGGGCCTCGGCGGCTTTCACCTCGCCTGCGACGCGACGTCGGCGCGAGGCGGTCGGGCGCCTGCGCCGCCGCAAGCGCCGCGAGGAAAAGCCGCTCGCCGTCATGGTGGCGGAGCTCGCGGCGGCCGAGGCGCTGGCCGAGCTCGGGCCGGCGAGCGCGAGCTGCTGCGCGTCGCCGGAGCGGCCGATCGTGCTCGCGCGCCGGCGCCCCGGCGCGGCGCTCGCGCCGGAGGTCGCGCCCGGCAACCCGCTCGATCGGGCTCCTGCTCCCCTACACGCCGCTGCACCACCTGCTGCTCGCCGACGCCGGCCGGCCGCTGGTCATGACCTCCGGCAACCTCTCGGACGAGCCGATCGCGACGACGAACGCCGAGGCGCTCGAGCAGCTCCGGGACGTCGCCGACCTCTTCCTCGTCCACGACCGGGAGATCGATCGCGCTGCGACGACTCGGTCGTGCGGGTGATCGCGGGCGGTCCCGTGCGTCCTTCGGCGCTCGCGCGGGTTCGTGCCCCGGCCGTTCGACGTGGCGCCGGCCTTCGCCGCGCCGGTGCTGGCCTGCGGCGGCGCACCTCAAGAACACCTTCTGCGTCGGGATCGGCGGCGCCGCGTACCTCGGGCCGCACATCGGCGACCTCGAGACCCTCGAGAGCGTCGCCGCGTTCGAGGTCCGCCGTGGAGCGGCTCGAGCGGTTCCTCGAGGTGCGCCCCGAGCTCGTCGCCCACGACCTGCACCCGGGCTACCTCTCGACCCGCTACGCGCTCGGGCGCCCGGGCCGGCGGGTCGCGGTGCAGCACCACCACGCCCACGTCGCGAGCGCGCATGGCCGAGCACGGCCTCGACGGCCCGGTCCTCGGCGTCGCCTACGACGGCACGGGCTACGGGACCGACGGAACCGCCTGGGGCGGCGAGCTCCTCCTCGCCCGGTTCGCGGGCTTCGAGCGGCTGGCGACGTTCCGGCCGATCGCGCTGGCCGGGCGGCGACCTGGCGATCCGCGCAGCTCTGGCGCATCGCGCTGGCGGCGCTCGACGACGCCTTCGACGGAGCGCCGCCGCTCGGCAGGCTGGCCTCTTTTCGCGGGTCGACCCGGACGCAGGTCGAGTTCGTGCGGCGCATGCTCCGCGAGCGCGTCCACGCGCCGCGCGCGCGCGGCGTCGGCCGCTGCTTCGACGCGGTCGGCGCGCTCGGCTCGGGCGGCCCGCCGCCCGCTACGAGGGCCAGGTCGCGCTCGAGTGGAACCTCGTCGCGGACCCCGCCGAGCGGGGGGCTACGAATTCGCGGTCGACCGCTCGGGTCCGCAGCCCGAGATCGACCTGCGGCCGGCTCTGCGCGCCGCGGTCGCCGACCTGCTCGACGGACGCGGCGCCCCGGCGGTCTCGGCGCCGGTTCCACAACGCGCTCGCGGCCGCGACGGCGCCGCCAGATCGCGGAGGCCCGCGCGCGGGCGGGCGACCTGCCGGTCGTGCTGACGGGCGGCTGCTTCCAGAACGCCCTGCTCTGCCGAGCGCGTGATCGAGCGGGTCGACCCGTCGCGCGCCGGTTTTCGTGCACCGCCGCGTGCCGCCGGGCGACGGCGGCCTCGCGCTCGGCCAGGCGGTGGTCGCGGCGGCGGTCGCCCGGGAAGGAGGTCGCTGATGTGCCTGGGAGTTCCGGGGAGAGTCGTGGCGGTTCGACGGCAGCATCGCCGACGTCGACTTCTGGGGCGTGCGGCGCGAGGTCTGCCTCGACATCGTCGACGAGCCGGTCGCGCCCGGGCGACTACGTCCTGAACCACGTCGGCTTCGCCATCCGCCGCATCCCGCCGGAAGAGATCGGCGAGACGCTGGCGCTCTACGAGACCCTGCTCGCCGAGGCCGCGAAGGACGACCTGATGGCCGCCGACGTGCGCGGCGAGATCGCGGCGGCGGGCCGGCCAGTGATCGAGAACGCCGACGTGGCAGACGCCGTCCGGCAGCTCAAGTTCCGCGACCCGGCGCGGGCGCGGCGCTGGTCGAGGCGCTCGCGCGCGGTCACGAAGGAGATCGGGCGGTCGCCCGTCTCGGTCATGCACGTCTGCGGCAGCCACGAGCAGGCGATCGCCAAGTTCGGGCTGCGGGCGACCTTCCCGGAGGACCTCAACGTGATCATGGGCCCGGGCTGCCCGGTCTGCATCACCGACATGCCCGAGGTGGACGAGGCGTCGCGCTGGCGCGGCAGGGCGCACGTCGTCGCGACCTACGGCGACATGCTGCGGGTGCCGCGGCACGTCGATGTCGCTCGCCGACGCCCAGGCCGAGGGCGGCGAAGGTCGAGGTCGTCTACAGCGTGACGCCAGGCGGTGGAGCTGGCCCGGTCGACCGACCGACGAGGTCGTCTTCTTCGCGACCGGCTTCGAGACCACCGCGGTCGCGACGGCGGCGGTCGTCCGCGCGAACCCGCCCGGAGAACTTCTCCATCCTCTCGGCGCACAAGTACATCCCGCCCGTCATGGAGATCGTGGCGGAGATGCCGGAGACCCGCGTCGAGGGCTTCCTCGCCGCCGGGCCACGCCGCCACCATCACCGGCTGGGGCATCTTCGAGCCGTTCGTCGCGCGCCACCGGATCCCGGTGGTGGTCGCCGGCTTCGAGCCGCTCGACATCCTGGCCGGCCTGGTCCGGCTGGTCGAGCTCGTCCGGGACGGGCGCCCGGCCGTGGTCGAACATGTTCCCGCGCTGCGTCACGCGGGAGGGCAACCGGCGCGCGCAGGAAGAGCTCTGGAGGGTCTTCCGGCCGGCCGGCGGGCGCTGGCGCGGCATCGCGCACGTCCCGAACGGCAACCTCCGGCTGCGCGACGAGTGGGCCCACCTCGACGCGCGGCGGCGCTTCCGGATCGACCTCGCCGCCCTCTGGGACGACGCGCCGGCGGCGCTCGTCGGCCGACTGCATCTGCGGCGACATCATGTCGGGCCTCGCCTCGCCGTCCGACTGCACGCTCTTCGGCAAGGAGTGCGTGCCCGACGCGCCGGTCGGCGCGTGCATGGTCTCGCTCGGAGGGCGCCTGCAAGATCTGGCACCAGTACGGCGGCCACCCGGACCTGAGGGCGTCGTGATGCGGGAGCTGCTGGTCTCGGAGGAGCGCATCACCCT
Organism: uncultured Acidobacteriota bacterium; assembly: GCA_963710945.1. GTDB lineage: Bacteria > Acidobacteriota > Thermoanaerobaculia > UBA5066 > Gp7-AA6 > DAHUXD01. The sequence continues at coordinate 234,677 of CAVQCH010000003.1, read as the reverse complement.
CAAGCACGGCGCCGGCGGGCGCGCCATGCGCGCGCTGATCGAGGACGTGTTCCTCCGCGACGCGCCGGAGCCTCGCCGGCGCGACGTCGGCCTCGCGGCGATGGACGACGGCGCGGCCCTCCGGGTCGGCGATCGGTGGCTCGTGATCACCACCGACTCGCACGTCGTCCACCCCATCTTCTTTCCCGGCGGCGACATCGGCCGGCTCGCCGTCTGCGGGCACCGTCAACGACCTCGCGATGATGGGCGCGACCGAGGTCCTCGGCGCTGACCTGCGCCGTGATCCTCGAGGAGGGCTTCCCGCGGGCCGACCTCGAGCGCATCCAGGCCTCGATGGCGCAGGCCTGCCGCGAGGCCGGACGCCCGCATCGTCACCGGCGACACCAAGGTGATGGGGCGCGGCGAGATCGACGGCATCGTCCTCAACACGACCGGCGTCGCCCTGACGCGCCGGCTCGTGCGCGACTGCGGCCTCTCGGCCCGGCGACCGCATCCTCGTCACCGGCACGGTCGGCGACCACGGCCTGGCGATCATCGCCGAGCGCCACGATCTGGAGCTCGCAGGGCGACCTGCGCTCCGACGTCGCGCCGATCAACGGGCTGGTGCGGGCGGCGCTCGCCGCGGGCGGCGACGACGTCGTGGCGATGAAGGACCCGACGCGCGGCGGGCTCTCGTCCGCGCTGCACGAGATGGCCGAGAAGAGCGGGGTCGGCATCCTCCTCGACGAGGCGGCGTTCCGGTCCGCGACGCGGTCCGCGCGGCCGCGGAGCTGCTCGGCATCGACCCGCTCGCACGTGGCCAACGAGGGCAAGGCCGTGATCGGCGTGCGCCCCGGACGCGGCCGGAGCCGTGCTCGACGCGCTGCGCGCCCACCCGCTCGGCCGGGACGCCGCCATCGTCGGCACCTGCGTCGCCGAGCGCCCGGGCAGCGTCATCCTCGACACCGGCCTCGGGCGGCGGCTGCTCGCCGAGCCCGAGGGCGAGCTGCTTCCGCGGATCTGCTGAGGCGCCGCCGGTGGAGAACATCCGCGTCGAGCGAGACGGCGCCGTCGGGATCCTGACGATCGACCGGCGCGAGCGGTTCAACTCGCTCGACGTCGAGACGGCGCGGGACTTCCGCCAGGCGGGGCTCCAGCTCGCGCGCGACCCGGAGGTCCGCGCCGTCGTCCTGCGCGGAGAAGGGGGCGTCTTCTGCAGCGGCGCGGACCTGAAGTACATCCGGGCGGGCGGCGACCCGGCCGACCTCGGGTACCTGCAGGAGGGCCGCGAGACGCCCGCCGGATTCGGCGAGGTCTTCAAGCAGATCCTCGAGTACATCCACTGCACGATCTCCGAGATCAAGCGGGCGCCGAAGCCGTTCATCGCCGCGGTCGACGGCATGGCGGCCGCCGGCGGCTTCGGGCTCGCCATGGCGTGCGACCTCGTCTTCGCGTCGCCGCGCGCGTCCTTCGAGTGGGCGTACGGCAAGACGGGCCTGACCGGAGCCGAGAGCTCGACGTTCTTTCTTCCGCGGCTGGTCGGGCTGCGGCGGGCCATGGAGCTCGTGCTCCTCAATCCGCGGCTCACCGCCGAGCAGGCCCTCGGCATGAACCTCATCAACGGCGTCTTCCCCCAGGAGACCTTCGAGGCGGACGTCGTCGAGCTCGCCTGCCGGCTGGCCGCCGGGCCGGCCGAAGCGCTCGGGATCGCCAAGGGGCTCGTCCAGCAGGCCGCGGGCGTCGACCGCCTCGATTTCCATCTCGACCGCGAGGTGGAGGCGCTGGCGCGCGTGGCGGACGGCGCCGACTTCGCCGAAGGCCTCGCGAGCTTCTTCGAACGGCGTCCCGCGCGGTTCGGCGGAGGCCGCTGACGATGCCCCCGCTCTTCGCCGCGCTCGCCGCCGCCGCCGTGACCGTGGGCGCGACCCACACCCTGGCGCCCGACCACTGGGTGCCGTTCGCGGCTCTGGCGCGCGCCCAGCGCTGGTCCACCGGCCGGACGGCCGCCGTCACGGTCCTCTGTGGATTCGGGCACGTCACGGTGTCCGCGCTTCTCGGGGTCCTCGGCCTGCTCTTCGGGCTGGGCATGGTCGAAGCTTTCGGGCGCCGGATGGAAACCGCCGCGGGCTTCCTGCTCGTGGCCTTCGGCCTGGCCTATTCCGTGTGGGGCCTGCGCCGCGCCCTCGGAAAACGCGTGCACGGCCACGTGCACGCGCACTACGACCACGTGCACGAGCCGGCGCGCGCCACCGTGTGGGGCCTGTTCCTTCTCTTCTCGGCCGATCCGTGCGTGGCCGTGGTGCCGCTGCTCTTCGCCGCGGCGCCGCTCGGCGCCCGCAGCGCGACCGGCGTCGTGGTCCTCTACGAGATCGCGACGATCGGAACGATGGTGCTGCTCGTCCTGCCGGCCCGGGCGGGGGCGCGGGCGCTGCGCTCGGCCTGGCTCGAGCGGTGGGCGGACGCGGCCGCGGGGGCCGTCATCGCCGCGGTCGGCCTCTGCGTCGTCTCCCTGGGCTGGTAGCCCTCCCGGCTCACTCCGGTCCCGGTCCCGAACTTTCCGCCCCGGCCTTCGTTTGCATTAGCGATGGCCGCCATACCCATCGAGGCGCAAGGCCTGCGCAAGGTCTACCGGTCCCGGTTCCGGGGCCGGACGGTCACCGCCCTGGACGGCGTGGACCTCCGCGTCGAGCCCGGCGAGGTTTTCGGCCTGCTGGGGCCGAACGGCGCCGGAAAGACCACGACCGTCAAGATCCTGCTCGGGCTGACCCGGGCTTCCGGCGGCTCGGCGCGGCTCTTCGGCCTGCCGGTGGGCGACCCCGACAGCCGCCGCCGCGTCGGCTATCTCCCGGAAGGGCATCGCTTTCCGGGGTACCTGACCGCCCGGCAGACGCTCGCGATCTTCGGCCAGATGTCCGGCGTCGACGCCTCCGTCCTGCGCCGGCGCGCCCCGGAGCTGCTCGAGCGCGTGCGCCTCTCGGACTGGAGCGACGTCCGGGTGAAGAAGTTCTCCAAGGGCATGACGCAGCGGCTCGGCCTTGCGGCCGCGCTCGTCCACGACCCCGACGTCCTCCTCCTCGACGAGCCGACCGACGGCGTGGATCCCGTCGGCCGCCGCGAGATCCGCGATCTGCTCCAGGAGGAGGCCGCCCGGGGCAAGGCGATCCTCCTGAACTCGCACCTGCTCTCCGAGATCGAGCGCCTGTGCGGCCGGGTCGCGGTCCTGCGCGCCGGCCGCGTGGTGGCGCAGGGGCGGATCGACGACCTGACGTCCTCGGGCTCGCGCTACCGCCTCGTGGCGAGCGGCGTGGACGACCGGCTTCTGGCCGCCTTCCGCGAGACCGGCGCGGCGATCGAGCGCGTCAACGGCCACTTCGACCTGACCGCCCGGGACGTGGATCACTTGAACGCCCTCGTCGACCGGCTGCGGTCGGGCGGCGCGAAGCTGCAGGAGCTCTCTCCCGTGCGCTCGAGCCTCGAGGACGTGTTCGTCGGCCTCGTGACCGAAGGGCCGGCGGCGAAAGGGGAGATCGCGTGAAGGCCTTTGCCGCGAGCGTCCAGGAGGTCTTTCGCGAGGCGGCGGCTCGCTGGACGCTCATCGCCTACTTCGCCCTTTCCTCGCTCTTCATCCTCGTCTTCGCCCTCGCCGTCAACCTCGACGTCGTCAACGGCGCGCTCGCCGGCGCGAAGCTCTTCGGACAGTCCGTCGAGATCGGGGAGCGGTCGGTCGACATCGACAAGATCGTCCTCGGATTCGAGTCCGGCTTCTCGGGATTCCTCTATCTCGTCGGCACCTTTCTCGCCCTCTTCGCGACGGCCCACCTGGTGCCCCGCCTCCAGGAGAAGGGCACGATCGACCTCTACCTCTCCCGGCCCGTGGGGCGGGTGCCGCTGCTGCTGTCGCGCTACGCGGGCGGGCTCCTTCTCGCCGCCGCGAACCTCGCCTACCTGATCGGGTCCATGTGGCTGATCGTCGTCTGGAAGACGCGCGTGCTGCATCCGCGCTTCCTGCTGTCGGGCGCGGTCATCCTTTTCACCATCGCGACGCTGCTCGCGTTCGCCTTCCTCGTGGGCGTCGTGACCTCGTCGACGGGCGTCTCGCTGATGTCGACCTACGCCGTCTTCTTCTTCGCGGCGATCCTCTCGGCGCACAACCGCATCGCGGCGGCGGTCTCGACCGAGATGTCCGCGCGGGTCGTGCACGGCCTGTACTGGGCGTTGCCGAAGACGGCCGAGCTCGGCCAGGCAACCGTCGCGCTCGTCGCCGGCAAGGAGGCCCCGCAGCGGCTGGCCGACATCAATCACTTCGCCATCTACGGCTCCACGGCGGTGTTCGCCGTCGCGTCCCTCGCTCTCGCCTCGTGGCTCTTCTCCAGAAAGGACTTCTGACATGAACGCATCCCGCCGCATCGTGCGCGCCTTCCTGACCGCCGGTCTTGCCCTGCTCGCCGCGGCGAGCGCCCTGGCGGTGCGCCGCACGGAGGAGCCGCTGGCCCTCGTCCCGGCCGACGCCGCGACGGTCGCCGTCTTCCACTGGAACGAGCTGCGCACGAGCCCCCTCGGCGCGCAGGTCTTTTCCCAGTTGGACAACATGTCCGTCGACGGAGATGCCGCCCGGTTCCTCCGCGAAACGGGCCTGGCGCCGCGCGAAGACATCGACACGATCGTCGTGGCCATGAGCCCCGGCGCGGACGGCCCCGAGGACGGCATCGTGTTCTTCGAGGGCCGCTTCGACCTCGCGCGGATCGCGGGCGCGCTCGTCGAGCGCGGCGCGACGAAACGGACCGGCCCCTCGGGCGAGTACTACCGGCTGGCCAGGGAGCGGGGAGACCGGCCGGGCGCCGTGGCGCTCGCCAACCGCACGCTGCTCATCGCCGGCAGCGAGCCGGCGGTGGTCGCCGCGCTCGCGCGCCGGGAGTCCGGCGGAACCGGCGGCCTGATGTCCGGCCAGGGGCTCGGTAAGCAGCTCTCGCGCGTGGACCAGGATGCTTCGGCGTGGGCCCTCGTGGACCTGACCCGGATGCCCGCCCGCCCCGGCCACGGGCACGAAGGGTCCGACGCCGCGGACGAGCCCTCGCGCGCCATCGTCGGCGCGATGAAGTCCGTCACGCTCCTCGCCCTCCAGGCGAAAGTCCACGGCGACGGCCTCGACGTGTCGGCTACCGGCCTCACCGCCGACGCCGAGAAACGCGGCCTGCTCGAGGATTCCCTGCGCGGCCTGCTCGCCATGTGGCGGCTCGCCGTCTCGGAGAAATCTCCCGAGCTCGTCTCGGTGCTGCGCGGGTTCCGGATCGAGAACGACAGCGAAGGCGTCTCGATCAGCGGAACCCTGCCCGGCACGCTGCTGCGCACGCTCGCCCGGAACCGGAGCGCCGCGAAGTAGCTTCGACCCGCGCCGCGGCTACGGCTGCGGCGCCGGCGGCTGCGGCTTCTTCGGCGCAGACGGCGCCTTGCCGGGCGCCCTCGACGCGCCGGGACCGCCCGGTCCTGCCGGACCGCCGGGTCCGCCGGCGGCGGGGCCGCCCTGCTGCTTGCGCAGCTCCTCGGTGCGGGCGTCCATCGCCGCCTTGAGCTCGTCGGAGTGCGGCTGGCCGAGCTGCGCTCCCGCCATCGCGGTCTTCTGCATCATCTCGGGAAGCTTCTGCAGGGACTTCTGCCCGGCCGGCGAGCCGTAGAAGGTCGCCATCTGCTTGAGCTCCGCCTCGCTGAAAGTCTCGGTGTACATCTTCGTGAGCTCGGGAAGCATGGCCTCCCACGTCATGTACTTCTCCAGCCACTGGAGCATGACGTCGCGGTAGGGCACCAGACCGCGGTTGCGGCTGACCTCGGAGTCGATCATCGCGGCCGGCGGTGTCCTTCAGGCCTTCCTGCAGCTTCATGGCCTTGAAGAGCTCCTGGGCGGCGGCGGCCGCGGCCGCGGGGTTGGCCGGCGCGGCCGTCGGCGTGACCTTCGCGTCGGCGGCCGCGCCGGATTTCTTGCAGGCGGCCAGGGGAACGGCCGCGAGCGCGGCGGCCGTCAACAGGGCAATCCACGTGGGACGAGAGCGCATTCGATCCTCCCGGAAGCGCGAGGGCTCGTCCCGCCAAGAAGGCTTCCGGGCAGTCGGACGGAGACATCCCTTCCTGCCGCGAAGGATATGACGGGAGCCGGTCCGACGCTAGGCGGCCGGGGTTCCCCTGTCGGCGCGCGCCGAGCGCAGCATCGCCACGGCCGTGTAGATGACGACGGCGGTGACGAGCCACCGCAGCGCCACGAGGGGAAGGGACTTGACGAAGAAGGCCGCGGCCAGCACGGCGGGGATGCCGCCGACCGCCAGGCCCACCGCGGCCTTGAGGCTGTAGCTGCCCCTCGCGATGAACCGGAGGCTGCCGATCGGCATGAGGAAGGCGCAGGAGCCCATCATGATCGGAAAGGCCGTTCGCGGGTTCATGCCGAGCAGCGCGATCATGATCATGCACGGGGCGTAGAGCCCGATCCCCAGGGTCATGAGGGCGCCGAGGGCGAAGTTCCCGGCCAGGCCGAACCACAGCAGCGGCGACCGCAGGCCGAGCGTTTCGCCTCCCGAGGGAAAGAGGCCGAGGTTCGTCATCGCGAAGAAGACGGCCGCCGCGAACAACGCGATCCCCATGCCGATCTGGACGGCGCGCCGCGACCAGCCCGCGACGACGCCCGCGCCGAGCCAGGCGCCGGCGATGGAGGCGCCGATGAGGCCGATGAGCGTCGGCATCTCGACCTCGACGATCGCGATGAAGATGAAGGCCTGCGCGATCGTCGGCAGGGCGTGGCCGACGTTGAGCGTTCCGGGAATGCGCTCGTCCGGGACGAGGCGGTTCAGCTTGAACATCGAGGTCGTCGGGGCGAACGATCCGATCCCGAGCGTGTCGAAGAAGTTCGTCAGAAAGCCGATTGCGAGGTGGATCGTGTCGGGGCGGGGGTCGGCTTTCTCGCGCCGGACCGAGCCGACCCAGGCGACGAGAAAAACCAGGCAGATCAGGCCGAGGGCCACGAAGAGAAGCGTCTTGGCGTCGGGCACGGCAGGCGAATCCTATCTCCGGGGTAAAGTCTGCTGCCATGAAAATCCGAAGGATCGCGGCCTACCGAGTCGAGCTGCCGCTGCGCGAGGGCAGCTATCAATGGTCCGGGGGAAAGTCCGTCGCCGTGTTCGACTCGACGCTCGTGCGCGTGGAGACCGACTCGGGGCTCGTGGGCCACGGCGAGGTCTGCCCGCTCGGCCCGGCGTACCTGCCGGCCTACGCGGAGGGTGTCCGGGCGGGGATCGCGGTCCTCGGACCGCACCTGATCGGGGAGGACCCGCGCGAGCTCGAACGGCTGAACCGCCGGATGGACGCGGTGTTGAAGGGCCACCCCTACGTGAAGTCCGGAATCGACATCGCGTGCTGGGACATTCTCGGACAGGCGGCCGGGCTGCCCGTGGCCGCGCTGCTCGGCGGCCGCTACGGCGACGACTTCGTCCTGTACCGCGCGATCTCGCAGGAGTCCCCGGAGAAGATGGCCGAAAAGGTCGCGGGCTACCGCGCCGAGGGCTACCGGCGCTTTCAGCTCAAAGTCGGCGGCGATCCCGACGTGGACGTCGCCCGGATCCGCGCGGTGCGCTCCGTCCTGCAGCCCGCGGACGCGCTCGTCGCCGACGCAAACACGGGCTGGCTGCCGCACCAGGCCGCCCGCGTCGTCCGGGCCGTCGACGACGTGGACGTGTACATCGAACAGCCCTGCGCGACCTACGAGGAATGCCTGTCGATCCGCCGCCGGACGAGCCATCCCTTCGTCCTGGACGAGACGATCGACGGCATCGGGATCCTGCTGCGGGCCGCCGGAGACCTCGCCATGGACGTCGTCAACATCAAGATCGGCAAGTTCGGCGGCCTGACGCGGGCGCGGCAGGCCCGCGACCTCTGCGTGTCGCTCGGGGTGGGGATGACGATCGAGGACTCCTGGGGCGGCGACGTCGCGACGGCGGCGATCGCTCACCTGGCGCACTCGACGCCCCCGGAGCACCTCTTCACGTCCACGGACTTCAACAGCTACGTCACGGTCTCGACCGCCGAGGGGGCGCCGCAGCGCCGCAACGGGCGCATGGCCGCCCCGGCCGCGCCCGGTCTCGGCATCGCGCCGCGGCCCGAGTTTTTGCGCCATCCCGCCGTCGATATCGGCGCTTGAGCCCGTCGTAGGCTAGTATCGGCGGTTCATGCCGACCGGATTCCCGAATCTGACCCCCGAGGTCCAGCACCTCGTCGACCAGAAGAAGTTCGACGCCCTGGGCGCCCTGTGGAACAAGAGGATGGAGGAGAACGCCGAGGACCTCGCGTTCTTCTTCGATCTCGCGGCCGCCGCCAAGAAGAAGGGCGGGGGCGGCCACGCCGTCGAGTGGCTCAAGTCCCTGGCCGAGCTCCACGACGGGGACTCCGGCGACGTGCGCACCAAGGTGCTTCTCGAGCTCGCCCGGATGTCGCCCACCGACGCGACCGTGCGCAAGGACCTCACCGCGACGCTGCGGGCGCGGTTCGCCGGGCACCCGGCCCTGGCCGCCGTCATCGCCCAGTTCCCGCTCGAGAAGGCCGCCGACCCCTCCGAGGTCGCGGGCCGGATCGCCCGCTGGCTCCGGTTCCAGCCCAACGCGATCTACCTCATGCCCGGTCGCGGCGCCGGACGGCTCGTCGAGATGAACCCGGCCCTCGACGTCATGCGACTCGAGGTCGGCGGATCGAAGATGCCTCTGTCCCTCGTCTCTGCGGAGAAGAACCTGGTGCCGCTTCCGGAGGGCCACTTCCTGCGACGCAAGGTCGAGGACCCCAGGGGGCTCGCCGCGCTCGCCGAAGCCGAGCCGGCCGAGGCCCTGCGGCTCCTGCTCCAGAGCTTCGGGCGATCGCTGACGGTGCAGGAGGTCAAGGACCACTTCGCCGGCGTCGTCGCCGAGGATCGGTGGACGTCGTTCTGGACGGCGGCGCGCCGGAACAAGCAGGTGCTCGTCGCGGGCAGCGCCAAGTCGGCCAAGGTGACCTGGAGCGACAGCGTCGACGCGGCGGAGGAAAGCGTCCGGCAGGCGTTCACCAGGGCCGAACCGACAGCGCGCATCGACCTCGCGCGCAAGCACGCGAAACGCTCCAAGGACCTCGCCCGCTTCTTCGCGGAGGCTCTGGCCGAGGACGCGCGCCGCGTCGCCGCCGGCCGACCGGCGCTCGCCTGGGAGCTGTCGCAGGCCGCGGCCAGGCTGGCTCCCGAGGTGCCGGAGGCGTTCTCGGCCGAGGTCCTCCTCGCATCTCCGGACCTGCGCCGCGTCATCGGCGAGATCCGCGACCAGGTCGCGCGCGAGAAAGCGCTGCAGGCCGTGCGCCAGAGCCGGCCGGACTGGGCCGAAATCTTCATCGACCAGATCGCGCGGGAGGACGACGGGCGCGTTCTCACGACGCTCTTCGACGCCCTCGGGGACCGCGCGGCCGACTTGTCGCGTAAGATCCTCCGGTCGCCGCGTTCGGCGCCCCGCGCCTTCCTCTGGCTCTGCGAACGCATGAGCGCGGAGGGCCGGTCCGACGCGCCGGGGCTCTTCTTCGCGCTCACCGACGCCCTGAGGATGGACGAGTTCTCGGGCCTGCGCGCGCGGATGAAGGAATTCTTCGACCCCGGCGGGTTCGGCGTGACGCTCGTGCGGGCGGCCTCCTCGGAGGAGGAGGCGCGCGAGATGTTGCACGCGCTCGACCGCGTGGCCGGGCTCGAGGAGCACCGCCGCGCCACCGTGCGCGAGGCCCTGCTCATGAAGTTCCCCGAGCTGCGGGCGCCGGCGCGCGAGTATCTCTACGCGACGGCCGAGGCGATCGAGGCCCGCCGCCAGGAAGTCATCCACCTGAAGCAGGTCGAGCTTCCGGCCAACGCCGTGGCGATGAAGACGGCCAAGGAGCACGGCGACCTGCGCGAGAACTTCGAGTACCACGCCGCCCGCCAGAAGCACGAGTACCTCTCGGCGCGGATCGCGCAGATCGCCGACGAGCTGTCGCGCTCGCGGGCGCTCGACTCGACGAAGATCGACCCCTCGGAGGTGCGCGTCGGGACGCGCGTGCGGCTGCGCGATCTCGCCACCGGCGCCGAGCGCGACGCCACGATCCTGGGCCCGTGGGACTCGAAGCCGGAAGACGGGATCTATTCGTACCAGTCGGAGTTCGCGCAGCGCCTGCTCGGCGCCCACGCGGGGGACCGCCTCAATCTCGCGGAGGGGCAGGTCGAGGTCGTCTCGATCGCGCCGTGGAGATGATCCGCCGGACCGCGCTCGCCGCGCTCCTCGCGGCCATCGCGGTCCCCGCCTTCGCGGAAGACATCTGGAAATTGCCGATCGGCGACCCGGCCCGCAAGGACCGCGAGGCGCCGCTCGTGCTGGACGCCATCACGGACACGGCTTCCGGCGCGCTGCTGGCGCCCGCGGACCTTCCGGGCCGGCTGGCCGAGACGCGCCTCGTCCTGATCGGCGAGGGGCACATCGAGATGGATTCGCACCGGGTCGAGCGGTCCGTCATCGAGGAGCTCCACCGGGCGGGCCGCCGGGTCCTGATCGGCCTGGAAATGTACCCGTACACCGAGCAGCGCTGGCTCGATGACTGGAGCGAGGGCAAGCTCACCGAAGAGGCGTTTCTCACGGGCTCGCGCTGGTACGAGAACTGGGGCTACAACTGGCTGTACTACCGCGACATCTTTCTCTTCGCCCGGGACAACCGGCTGCGCCTGTACGCCATCAACGCCCCCCGCGAGGTCGTCTCGGCCGTCCGCGCCAGGGGCTTCCATGGCCTGACCCCGGAGGAAGCGCAGCACATTCCGACCGAGATCGACACGAAGAACGCCGACCACCTGCGCCTCTTCAAGGCTTCCTTCGACGAGGAGGAGACCCTGCACATGGGCGGCGGCGAGGCGCAGTGGCAGGCCATGTTGAACGCCCAGTGCACCTGGGACGCCACGATGGGCTGGAACGCCGTCGCGACTCTGGCGAAGGACGCGGACCCGAAGGCCGTCATGGTGGTGCTCGTCGGCTCGGGGCACGTGCAGTACGGCCTCGGCATCGAGCGGCAGGCGCGGCATTGGTTCAAGGAAAGGATCGCCTCGGTCATGCCGACGGCCGTCGAGGACGACAAGAAGGGCCCGATCAAGAGCGTCCAGGCGTCCTACGCGAACTTCGTGTGGGGCATTCCGCCGGAGGTGGGCTCGCTCTATCCCGACCTGGGGCTTGCCACCCACGTCCGCGCCGACGACAAGCGCCTCGAGGTCCTCGACGTCGAGAAGGACACGCCCGCTTCGGCCGCGGGTTTCCGGGTCGGCGACGTGCTCCTCACGATGGACGCGGTCGCGATCCCGGGCAGGGAAACCCTGGCGCGTCTCATGGCCGGAAAGCGCTGGGGCGACACGGCGGCGTTCACCGTCCGGCGCGAGGGCGCCGTCGTGCCCGTGGGCGTCGCGCTGCGCCGGGAAATGCCGAAGAAGTAGCGGGGATCTCGAGCGATGCGGCAGACGATTCGCGCCACGATGCTGATGGCCGCGGCCGTCCTCGCGGGCTTCGCGGCGGCGGTCCACGCGGGGGTCAACGTCCCGCACCTCCGGGAAGACATGGTGGAGATCGGCGTGCGGCCGAGCCTGCTCGGCGCCGTCATGCTCGGCCTGTATTTCGGCGCGCTCGCGATGGTCGGCTTCGCCTTGCTGATCCTTTTCGAGGCGGTCCGGGCGATGCGCGGCCTCGCGCCCTCGCGATCGCTCCTCGCGGTGATCGCGCTCGTGTATCTCGCCTTCGGTCTCGGCGCCCTCTTCGCATGGGGAGGAAGCGCCCACGCCCTCGGCTACGCCCTGGCCGGAGCCCTGGCCGGCGCGGCCGCCGCGGTTCCTTCCTCTCCGGGATGAGGAGGCGGGGATGAGCCCCCGGTCCCTGGCGCTCCTCGTGTTCGCCGTCTGTGTGGTCGGCGATCAGGCGGCCAAGCGCGTGGCGACGCAGTGGCTCGGCGGGAAGCCGGCCGTCGAGCTGCTCGGCGGGATCGTCCGCCTCGAGCGCGTCGAGAACGCGGGCGGGTTTCTCAGCCTCGGCGCGGGTCTGCCCGGCGGGGCTCGATGGGCCGTGTACGTCCTCGGCGTCGGGCTCGGCCTCGCGCTGCTTGCGGCATATCTCCTGCGGCGGCCGATGTCCGCGGGGAAGGCCGCGGCTCTCGCCCTGATTCTCGGCGGCGCGTCGAGCAACTGGATCGACCGAGTCACGCGCGGCGGCACGGTCGTGGACTTCGCCCAGCTCCGGCTCGGATCGCTCCATACCGGGGTCTTCAATCTCGCGGACATGGCGATCCTCGCCGGAGCGAGCCTCCTGGTGTGGCGCGCCCGGAAGCCCGAGACGCCTCTGGAGCGCTAGCTGTCAGTTCTCAAAAGTTGTTCACGCTCGAGGAGACCCCCTCTCCCGGCGGGAGAGGGTTGGGGTGAGGGGCGCTAACGACGGGGCGCGGAGCAGAAGCCGCGTTATACGCGGATCCCCCTCACCCGCCCTCTCCCCCCGTTGGGGGAGAGGGGAAGCGAGACGTCGTCGCCTCTGGCAGTGGACGACGTCTTGAGAACCGACAGCTAGGCGCCGGACGTCGGGGCGGGATCGAGCGGACGCCGGCCCGGCGAGTATTTCAGGACGCGCACCTTTTCCATCGTCACGAGCCCCTCCGAGACCATCTCGTCGAGGACCGGCAGCAGGCGCTCGAAGTGCTCGGGCGTGTCGACGATCTCCACGACGAGCGGCAGGTCCTGCGAGAGGCGCTCGAGCAGCGTGGTGTGCAGGACGCTGCGCGCGCCGAAGCCGCCGATGCCGCGGAAGACCGTCGCCCCGGCGTAGCCCTCCTTGCGCAGGCGCTGCAGCAGGGCCATCCAGAGCGGCTGGTGCTGCCAGCGGTCCGACTCGCCGATGAAGATGCGCATCAGGACCTGTTCGCCGTCGAGGACACGCATGGCGTTTAGCCTCCGAAGAGCGAGCGCCCCAGAGCCACGCCGGCGAAACCGGCGGCCAGGCAGACGAAGAGCGTGGTGGCGACGTTGCCGAGCGCGAGGCGCCACGCGCCGTCCTGGACGTAGCGGATCGTCTCGTAGTTGAACGTCGAGTACGTCGTGAAGCCGCCCATGACGCCCGTCGTCAGCGCGAGGCGCAGCGTGGGCGAGAGAAGCGGCGTGGCGACGCCGACCTGCATCAGCAGGCCGACGCAGAACGACCCGAGGACGTTGACGGCGAGCGTTCCCCACGGAAATCCGGCGCCCAGAGCGGCGAGCGCCCAGCCGGAGAGGAGATAGCGCGCGCCGGTTCCGGCGGCGCCCCCGAGGCAGATCCAGAAAAAGCGGCTCACGGAAGCGTCGCCTCGAACCGGAGGCGCCGCCGGCGGCCGACGACGGCGCCGCAGGCCGCCATCACGGGGCCGACGAGGAAGTACGCGAACCCCGCGATGCCGACCGAGCCGTCCCGGCGGCCGAATCCCTTGTCGGCCAGGTGTTCCCGGGCGGCGCGCGTCATTCGGGAATTCTAGGCGCGATCGGCTAGGCCGCGCCAGCACGCCTCGGCGATGAAGAGATCCTCGGCGCCGAGGCCGGTGAAATCGGCGACGGTGACGCCGGCGCGGTCGTAGGGCGCCGGCCTCTCGCAGAACGCTCCGATCTCGATCGCCCGCGCCTTCTCGGGGAGGGCGTGCTGGAGCTCGCCGAGCCGCTCGCACTGCGCGAGAGAGTCGACGAGGACGAGCGACGCCCGGCGCAGGATCTCCGCGTCGAGCTCCTGCTTGCCGGGGGAGTCGGCGCCGACGGCGCCGAAACGTGCGTGCCGGGGCGGACGTCGGCGGCCGCGAGCAGCGGCGCGCGGGAAGCCGTCGCGGCGACGATGAGCCCGGCGCGCGCGGCGACGTCGGCAGGGGAGTCGAGCGCGACGACGCGCACGCCCGGGAGCAGGACGGCGATGTCGCGCGCGGCCGCCGCCGCCTTTTCGGGCGTCCGGCCCCACAGGCAGACTTCGGCGAGCGGGAGGACCTCGGCGTGCAGCTGCGCCTGCAGGCGCGCCTGGACGCCCGTGCCGAGAATGCCGAGGACCGTGTCCCGGCGCCCGAGCTCCTTCGCGACCATCGCCGAAACCGCCGCCGTGCGCAGGTCCGTCAGGTAACCGCCGTCGTCGAACCAGGCGACGGTCTCTCCGGTCTCGACGGAAACGAGCACGATCGAGCCGTACGGCCGCGTCACGTACGTCCCCGCGACCTTGAGCGCGAAATGGCCGCCGCCCTTGCGGTAGCCGGACTTGATGTGGACCTCCCCGCCCCCGCCCGAGGAGAGGTCGAGGTGCATGGGCATGGGGGTGTCGCACTCGCCGCGCGACTGCGCGATGACGGCCGCGCGCATCGCCGCGATCGCCGATGACAGGCTCACGGACCGGCGGATCTCCTCCGGACCGACGATCTTCATGCGGCGAGGATCCGCCGAAGGGTCGCCAGGGCGACGTTGCGTCCGGAGATGACGGCGACGGCGGGGGACTCGAGCCGGCCGGCCTTGCCCGTCCGGATGGCGGCGACGGTGACGGCCGAGGACGGTTCGATCAGGTACTGATGCTCGTCCAGCATGAATCGCACGGCGTCGAAGATCTCCTCCTCGGTGACGAGCGCGACGCCCGCGATCCGGTCCTTCAGGACGTCGAAGCCGGTTTTTCCGATGCCGCCCTCGAGGCCGCCGGCCGTCGTCGCGACCGGCGGGAGCTTCAGGACCGCCTCGCCTCGCTCCAGCGAAAGCGCGAGCGCCGGGGAGAGCGCGTGCTGGCACCCGATGATGCGCGCTTCCGGGAGGGCCGTCGTCGCGTAATACGCGAACCCGCCGGCCAGGCCCGCGCCGCCGACCGGAAGCAGGAACGTCCGCGCCTCGAGGCAGTCCTCGAGGACCTCGGCCGCGAGCGTGCCGCCGTTGGCGGCCAGGATGGCGTCGTCGTCGAACGCCGTCAGGAAGGGCCGACCCGAACGCGCGGCTTCCGCGCGCGCGAGCTGCTCCGTCTCGTCGAATCCGTCGCAGTCCGAGCGGACGACGTTCGCGCCGAGGGTCCGCATGCCCCGGTACTTCGACTCGTCCACGGTTCGCGGCACGTGGATCTCGGCCGGTATGCCGAGCTCCCGCGACACGTAGGCGATCGCCTTGCCGTGGTTGCCGGCCGAGCAGGTGACGATGCCCCGCGCGCGCGCCGCGTCGTCGAGGCGCAGCAGGGCGAAGAACGCCCCGCGGATCTTGAAGGAGCCCGTCAGCTGGAGCGACTCGAGCTTCAGGAAGACGGGGACCTTCGCGATCTCCGAGAGCGCGGGCGACGGCTCGACCGGCGTGCGCCGGATGCGTCCGGCGAGGGCGCGGCGCGCCTCGAGCACGAGGGCCATGTCGAGCCGCGGAGCGCTCACGACGGCGCCAACTCTACATGCAGGGCGCGGGCGATGTCGCCGCGCACGCGCTCGGCGAGGGCCGCGGCGTCGGCCGCGGTGAGGCCGGCGACCGAAACCGCCGGCAGGACCTCCACGGTCGCCGTCGTCCGCTGGAAGACGAGCGAGTGCTTCGGCAGGGCGGTCTCGGTGCCCGCGATGGCGAGCGGGACGATGTCCACGCCGAGGTCGATCGCGAGGCGGAAAGCCCCTTCGCGGAACTTGCCGAGGCTGCCGTCGGCGCTGCGGGTGCCCTCGGGGAAGACGACGACGGAGCTCTTGTCGAGCAGGCGCTGGCGCATGTCGAGCATCGCCTTGCGCGCGCTCTCCCGGTCGCCCCGCGTCAGGGAGATGTCGCCGGCGACCTTCATCTCCCAGCCGAGAACCCAGATCCGGAAGACCGAGTCCTTGGAGAGAAACTTCATCTCCCAGGGAAGCAGGGCGAGCAGGTACACGTCCGCCATCGAGCGGTGGTTGGAGACGAAGAGGTAGGGTCGCTTCGCGTCCGGGTGGACGCGGTCGATCACGCGAAAGTCCCAGTACGGGTTGAGCTTTATCGTGAACCGTCCGGCGTTTCGCAGGATGCGGCCGATGCGATGCCGCCCGGGGTCGTTGTTCCGGGTGAGGAGGCGGAAGACGGCCATGAACGGGGCCCAGAGAACGACGGCGACGACGTTCAGGGCCCACCAGAGATAGGAAAGCGGGACCGCGAGGATCCGGTGTTCGTAAAAGCGCCGGCGCGGTTGTTCCACCGGCGGAGGATTCTATCGGCTCCCGGGCCGTCAGAGCATTTTTCGCAGGCGGGCGGGCGCCCCGCGCCGCGCCTGCAGCGGCCCGAGAGAGGTCCCGGTCCGCGGGAGGGCGACCTCGAGCGTCAGGGTCTCTCCCGCGATCGTTCCGCGGTACCGCGCGGGTTCGGCGCCGGCGTCCTCGTCGCCCGCGCGGGCCGGGCCCGGCCGCTCGCGCACCAGCGTGCCGGCCGCCTCGAACCGCCCCCCGTCATCGAGCGCGAGGGGGCCGTCGATCCGGCCGTGGGCGGCATCGAGCTCGATCTTCGTCGCCGTTTCGCCGATCTCGACGCGGATGCCGATCCCGCCCCAGATCCCCTGCGGCGCGGGAGCGGGGGTGGGCGTGGGTTCGGGCCCGCCGATCGCGGATGCGCCGGCCCCGAAGAGCGCCAGGCCTGCGAGAAGAGGAACGCTCGTCACGGTCTCGAGGATAGCAGCCGGCCGGTGGCGCGCGGGCGGTTATCCTTTCCGGAAATGCGCGCCCGCGCCGCGGTGCTCCTCTTCCTTCTCGCGGGCGCCGCCGCGGCCGAGGACCCGACGCCGCCGATCCAGGACAACAGCTTCCTCATCGAGGAGGCATACAACCAGGAGCGGGGTGTCGTCCAGCATCTTCAGCTCTTCCTGTGGAACTGGAGGACCGGCGGATGGGCGTGGAGCTTCTCGCAGGAGTGGCCGGTGCCGGACCAGACGCACCAGCTCTCGTTCACGGCGCTGCTCTCGCGCGTCGAGCGCCAGGGCGGCGCCGACACGGGGCTCGGGGACTTCGCTCTCAACTATCGCTACCAGCTCCTCGGAAACGGCGAGGCGAAGGTCGCGATCGCGCCGCGGTTCTCGGTGTTCTTCCCGACCGGCAGCTACGCGAAGAGCCTCGGCGCCGGATCCGTCGGGGTCCAGGTCGGCATACCCGTCAGCGTCGTCCTGTCGGACAAGTTCGTCACGCACGGAAACGTCGGGGCCCTCTGGGCGCCGGGGGCGAAGGACGAGCAGGGCGATCGCGCGGCGACTCTTCGTGCCGTACGCGGGCGCGAGCGTGGTCTTTCTCGCGAGGCCCACCTGGAACTTGCTGCTCGAGACGCTGTGGGTGCGGACCGAGTCAGTCTCCGGCGCCGACCGGGTCGAGGTGGGGGAGACGCTGCTCATCTCGCCCGGGTTCCGATACGCGTGGAACTTCAAGAGCGGCTTGCAGATCGTCGCGGGCGTCGGCGTGCCGATCGGGATCGGCCCGTCCCGCGGCCAGTACTCGATGCTCTTCTACCTGAGCTTCGAGCACCCGTTCGTGGACGTGGCGCCGTGAGGCGGGTGCCTCACCTCAGATGTAGTCGTCGTCCACGTAGCACCACCGCCAGTCCTCGCCCGGCTCGAAGGACTGGATGATCGGGTGCTTCACCGTGTTGAAGTGCGCGCGGGCGTGCTTGTTCTTGGAGGAGTCGCAGCAGCCGACGTGCCCGCAGGTGAGGCACAGGCGCAGGTGGACCCAGCGGTCTCCGGTCTTCAAGCAGTCCTCGCAGCCCTTCGCGCTCGGCGTGACCTTGCGGATCTGGTCGATGTGAGGGTCTTGCCTGGCCATTGGATTCTCTCCCGTTATCTCAGTGACACTTCGCGGCTTCCCTTGTCCGTGAACGTCTGCCCCTCGACGGGAATGAACTCCCAGTCGTAGCCGTCGTCGTGGAGCGTCATCTTGAGGACGCCGAAGGTCTGGTTGTTCTTGACCTCGCTGTTGGGATCCCCGTGCTCCCACTTGTAGAGCTCGCGGCCGCCGGTGCCGACGACGAACTGGCGAATGCCGCGCGCCGGATCGGCCTTGCCGTCGGCGTCCTGCGGCGCGAAGCGCTCGTAGTCGTGGTCGTGGCCGGAGAGGACGACGTCGGCGCCCGCCTCGTAGAGGGCCTGCCAGATGGGCCGCATGGAAGTGTCGTCGCCGTGCTCGCCGGACGAGTAGAGCGGGTGGTGCCACATCGCGACCGTGCAGAGCGCCGGGTGCGCGGCGAGGTCCTCGCGCAGCCACTGCTCCTGGGCCGAGCCCGGCTGGCAGCCGCCGACCTCGCCGCAGTTGCTGTTGACGACGACGACGTGCCACTTGCCGAGGTCGTAGCTGTAGTAGCCCTTCGTCGGGATCGCCCGGCGATGCCGCCGAAGTAGCTTGAAGTAGCCGACCGGCGTGCGGGTCCGGTACTCGTGGTTGCCGACCGCCGGGCGCGTGCGCGCCTTGTGGCGACCCCAGGTCGGCGCGTAGCAGTCCTCGAACTCCTTCGGGCGTCCCGCTCTCGTAGGCGGTGTCGCCGAGGGTGAAGACCGTCCCCTCGATGTGGTCGAGGAGGTTGGCGGTCTTCGCGGCGCCGGAGAGCTGCTTGCAGTCGGCAATGTCACCCGCGCCGACGAGCACCGGGTCCGCGGCCTTGTTCTCCTGCGCCGCCAGCGTCGCCGCGGCCGCGAGCGCGACCAGGCCGACGACGGATTTCGAGAAGATCGTCCTCATCGGGCCATTATCCACCGGCCGCGAACGACCGGAAGTACGCGCAGTTCTCCCGGAGGGGACACGCTTCGCAGCGAGGGCGCGTGTTCTTGCAGAGCTCCTGGCCGTGGCGGCGCAGGAGCCGGTGCGCGGCGATGAGCCAGTCGAAGTCGTCCTTCCGTTCCGCCCGGATGGCCTCCTGGACGGACCGGTAGGCGGCGGCGTAGCTCTTGTCCGTGCGCCCGTAGCCGAGACGTTGCAGGACGCGCAACCCGTTCGAGTCGAGGGCCAGGGCCTTCTCCTTCCGGCAGAGGAGCAGGATCTTCTCCGCGCCGGGATCGCCGATCCCCGGGAACCGCTTGAGCGCCTTCTTCGCCTGCGGGAGCGGGCCGTCGAGAGCCCCGTCGAGATCGCCCCCGAATTCGTCCATCGCGATCCGGCCGGCCTCGCGGATCTTCTCGACGCGATCGGCGGCGAGGATCCCGGCGCGCGCGATGGCGAGGAGCTCGGCGCGGGGCGCGGCGAGTATTTTCGCCGGGGTCGTGCCCACGCGCCGGCGCAGCGCATCGAAAGCCGAGGCCCGCTTCGCGTCGTCGGCCAGGTAGGCGACGTTCTCCCAGAGGATCAGCTCGAACGCGCCATGGGGCTCCGCCGTTTCGGGGCGGCCGTAGAGCTTCCGGAGGGCGGCGACGAAGGCGGGCAGGCGGGGGGAGGGTGTGGGCACGGCCGGAGCCTACCGCGTCATGGCGAGGCTTTGACCACACCCGGGGCGGCGCGGAGTGGCTACGGAAAAGCGAGCGCCCGTGTCAGGAAGACGGCCATCTGCCCCCGGGTCGTCGGGCTGTCGGGGCAGTAGTTGCCGTCGCCGCAACCGACCGAGATCTTTTCGGCGGCAAACTGCTCGATCCAGTCGGCGAACTGGCTCGGGCAGGTGACGTCATCGAAAAGGCCGGCGCAGTGCGGGGGAACGTACGCGGGGCCATGCTCGTACTTCAGGATGAGCACCGCGATCTGGTCCCGCCGGACAGGGCTGTTCGGACAGTAGTTGCCGCCCCCGCACCCGGCCGAGATTTCTTCCGCGGCGAACTGCTCGATCCAGTCGGCGAAGAGCGAGGGGCAGACGACGTCGGGGAATACCCCGGTGCATTGCGGGGGCACGTATGCCGGGCCATGCTCGACCTTGAGAAGCAGGACGGCCAGCTGCGCCCGCGAGGCGGGCGCGTCGGTGCAGTAGTTTCCGGCGCCGCAGCCGGCGGTGATCCCGTTCCGGAAGATCGTTTCGATCTCGGCATGGAACGGGTCGTCGGCGGGCGCGTCGAGGAAATCCGCGAAAAACGCCAGAGGCCGTGTCGCGAACTGGCCGTCGGCATTCGTCACAGTCACGTCGTTCAGGGATCCGGGCGCCAGCGGCGGCGTCACGCCGAAGTGGGTGTGGAGGTCGTACATGTCCTGGATCGCGAAGGCCGTTGCACCGACGGTCGCCGCGATGCCGGGGCGGAAGTGGTCGCCGGTGATCGTCAGCGAGACGCCGCCGGACGCGGGCCCCGAAGCCGGCGCGATCTCGGCGATGGACGGAGGCGCGTTCGAAAGGTCCAGCCGGAACACGAGACCGAGGCCGTTCGCGCCGCCGCCCCGCGTCGTTCCGTAGAGCATCCCGTCCGACGCCCGGAGAAGCGTCGCGGCCGGCGTGTCGCCGTCCCAGCCGGAAAGCAAGCGGATCCAGGCGAAGTTCGCGCCCGAGGGATCGACCCCCCAGACTCCGCCCGGCCCTCCGACGAGCTCGCCCGTCGCGGTTCCGTAGAGGCGTCCGTCGCCGCCCTGGACGACGCCGCCGAGCGTTCGTCCATAGCCTTCGAAGGTGTGGATCACTTCGTACGTCGCGGGCAGGCTGAAACGAAACACGGTTCCCAGTGACGCGTTCAGGTCCCCCCAGAACCGGCAGGTGCCGTACAGGTTTCCATCGTCCGCCTGGGTGACACCGGCCGGCGGCTCCTCACCGTCGGTGAGCAGGAAGTCGTGGAGGTCGGTGACGTTGCCGTCGAGGTCGCTCTGGAAGAGCGTGCCGCGGAAGCCGTAGCCGGTGAAATACAGCATTCCGTCGGTCGCCTGGATGAGGCGGCCGCGCGGCTCCTCGGGCACCGCATTGGCTGCGAAGTCGTGGAGCTTCGTGTGGGTGCCGGAGCTCGACAGGCGAAACAGCGTGCCGCCGCCGTTGGCTCCCCCGAAGGCCGTCGTGCCGTAGAAGTTGCCGTCGTTCGCCTGCATGAGCCCGCCCGCAGGCTCCGACCCGTCGGCGCCCGAGAAGGAATGGAGCGTCGTGAACGTCCCGTCGGCGTCGAGCTTGAAGATCGTTCCCGAGCCGCCCGGACCCTGGCTCGCCGTCACGCCGTACAGGTTCCCGTCCGGAGCCGCGAACAGGTTGCCGGGGCTTACGCCGTCGGCGGAGCCCGAGAACTCGTGGGCGACCATCGGCCCGCCGGACAGACGATAGATGGTGCCCAGGTTCGCCGAGCCTCCGCCGGCGGTCCCCCACAGAGTGCCGTCGGCGGTCTGCACGAGCTGGCTTGCGGGGCCCACGGCGACGGCGGGTCCGCCGTACGCGTGAATCACCTCGTAGCCCGTGTCGGGAACGGGAATGCGGAACATCACTCCGCTCCCGAAGGCGCCCCCTGCGCTTGTGACGCCGAGAATCGTTCCGGCGGGCTCCAGCGTGAGGGCGTAGTACAGATAACCGACACCTCCCGCGAAGGACGCCACGGTCGTCACGGTGCCGTCGGTCGTCATCCGGAAGACGGTTCCGATGCCGCCGTCGCCGCCGGTACTCGTGGTTCCGTAGAAGTTCCCGTCGGGCGTCCGAATGAGGCCCGCGAGCGGAAGGATCCCCTCGCCGGGCGCCGAGGGAAAGCTGTGGATCACGGTCAGGTTCCCGGCCTTGTCGCTGCGAAACACGCTGCCCTGGCCGAACGAGCCGTAGTTGACGGACGTGCCGTAGAGATTGCCGTCCGGCGATTCGACCAGCTCTGCGTTGATGTAGTTGTCGTGGCCCGGAAACTTGTAGATCGCAGTCGTGTTGCCGGAGAGGTCCGAGCGAAAGAGCGTGCCGCCCCCGGAGTACCCGAGGCCTGTCGGCCCGAGTCCAATGCCGCCGAGCTGCGCGCCGCCGTAGAGGTACCCGTCCGAGGCTTGAATGAGCGGGCCCCAGGGCCGCTCGCCGTCGGGACCCGTGAAGTCGTGGATCTCCGTGAACTCGCCCGACGGCGTGACGCGAAAGATCGTGCCGAATCCAATGGGGCCTCCGACGACGGTCAGGCCGTAGAAGTTGCCGTCGGAGGCTTGAATCAGGCGAGACGGCTGATACTGGCCGTAGAAGGAGTGCACCGGGAAGCTGTGGAAGACGACGAGGCCGCCGGTGGCGGGATCGAACGCATACACGGTTCCACCCGCGAACTGGCCGCCGGCCGTCGTCGCTCCGTAGAAACGGCCGTCGGATCCCTGGACGACGCCGACCGGCCCGACGCCGTCGGGTCCGTGGAACGAGTACAGCCGTTCGTACGTGAGCCCGCCGCTTCCGTCGGGGACAAGACGAAAGATCTCCCCGCGGCCGAAATCGCCTCCGCCGCTCGTCCCGTAGATGTTGCCGTCCGACCCGATCGTCGGTCTTTCCACGGGACCGCCGCCCGGCCAGACGAACTGGCGGTAGACCTCGTACTGCTGGCCGAGGAGGGTTCCCCCCGACAGGAGAAAGACCGCGGCGAGTTGCCGGATCTTCATGGAAGTGCGCACAGCCTATGGCAGTCCGACGGCCTGGAACAAGACCTGCGCAGGCCTCCAGGCAAGCTCACTGGAGAGAGAAGGTCTTGACCAGGAACACCGCCATCTGTCCCCGCGTCGCGGCGTTGAGAGGGCAGTAGTTGCCGTTGCCGCAGCCGCCCGTGATATTCCGGGCGACGAGCTCGTAGATCCACGGGGCAAAGGGGTTGTCGCAGGGCACGTCGCCGAACGTCGGAGTGACGCAGGCCGGCGGCACATAGCCGAGGCCTTCGAAGGTCTTCAGGAGCAGAGGCGCCATTTGCTGGCGCTTGACGGGGTCGGCGGGGCAGTAGATCGTCCCGTCGCCGCAGCCGCTCGCGATTCCCTCGGCCACGAGCTCGTTGATCCATGGCGCGAAGGTCAAGGAGCAGGGAACGTCGGTGAACAAGGGTGTGGTGCAGGGGGGAGGCGTGTAGCAGAGGCCGTGTTTGGCCTTCATGAGGAAGACGGCCATCTGCTGGCGCAGGGTGGGCTGGTCGACGCCGTAGAGGCCGCCTCCGACACCAACGGTGATGGCGTTCTGCACGAGGGTGTTCACGTAGGCGTAGAACTGCTGCAGGGGCGGCACGTCGAGGAAGTCCACGAGCCACCCCTTGACGAGGGTGCCCGTGATCCCGCCCGGCTCTTCGACGACGATGTCGCTCGCGCTGCCGGCTCCGAGCGCCGGGGACGTCGCCGTGATCGTGTGGTCGTTGGCGACGACGACGCTGCCGGCCGGCTGGCCGCCGATCGTGAGCGTGAGGCCATCCACGAACTCCGTGCCGGAGATCGTCACCGCGGTGCCGCCGGCGGCCGGCCCGGAGACCGGGTCGATCGCGAAGACGATGCGGGGAGTGAGCTCCGACGTGTTGCCGTCCGGGTCGGTCGCGGTAGCCGTGACGACGGAGCCGGGGTCGATCGTGCCCGCGACCGTCACGTCGAAGCTCACGGCCCCGCTGCCGTCGGTCGCGACGTCGGCCGCGCCGAGGTACGTCTGGCCCTCGTAGTAGTCGTGCGGATGAGGCAGGCAGGGTGAGCTCTCGTAGAAGTCGAGCGTGTAGCTCGTCGACGGCTTGCTGTGGAGGATCCCGAGCACGTGCGTGCCCGCGGCAGGTCCCAGCGGAGCGGCCGACGTGACGATCGGGTAGTTCTGGAGGCCGTTCCAACCCGTGTCGCCGTCGCCCGGATCGTTCGCCGAAGGCCCGTTGTCGCCGAGGTCGATGCCGATCTGGGGATGGAACGGAACGGTGTAAGGCGCCTCGGCGTAAATGGAATTGCCGCGAATCGTGTTTCCCGTCTCGGTGCCGAAGCCAAAGACGGTCACGCCGTTGCCCGCGTTGAAGGCGATGAGATTGCCCTCGCCGGGATTGGGCCCGCCGACGACGGTGTTCGTCGACCCGTTCAGGAAGATGCCGCCGAATTGCGCCCCGGTGAAGGCGTTTCCGAGCGGAAGGGTGCCCGTCACGTCCGTACCGATGAAGTTTCCCTGGATGACGGTGCTGGAGGTGACGAGAACCGAGACGCCCCAGCCGCCGTTTGCCGAGATCACGTTGCGCGCGTCGAGGCTCGGTCCCCCGATCGTGACGTTCGGCGTGGTGGAGTTGATCAGGACTCCTCCCGCGCCGTTGCCGACGCCGGCCGTTCCGGCGGCGTTGGTCCCGATGAAGTTGCCCTGGACGAAGCTTCCGGCCCCGTTGCCCTGCACGAGAACGCCCCTGCCGGCATTGCCGGAGATGACGTTGCGGGCGCCGGCGGCGGTCCCGCCGACGACGTTGCCCGCCGAGTTGATGGTGACGCCGCCGGCAGTTGCCGAGCGGCAGCGTTCCCGTCACGTCGGTGCCGATGAAGTTGCCCTCGATCTTGTGTCCCGAGCCGAACAGCGTCTGGATGCCCTCGAGCTCGTTGCCGGAAATCAGATTGCGGTCGGCGGGAGCCGTGCCGCCGACGAGATTGTTGGTGCCGGACCCGACGATGTACACGCCGATCCCGACGCCCGCGTTGGAGTTCGGGCGGGCGACCGTGCCCGAGGGGTCCGTCCCGATGAAGTTGCCCGCTACGGTGTTGCTGCCGCTGGCCTGAATCTCGATCGACGGTCCCGGCCACCGGTTCAGGACGAGCCCCCGGATCGTGCTGCCGTCGCTCCCGGCGACGAGCTCGAGTCCGGCCTGCCCGGTCGAGAAGGCGCTTCCCTCGATCTCGATGAGGAGCACCGCGTCGTCACCCGCCGATTGCGTGTTCGCGCTCGCGCCCGGCTGGGAGTACCCGTTGATCGTGACGGGCCCGGTGATCGTCGGCAGCAGCGTCGCCGGCGAGATCGTTTGGACGCCGGAGCCGGATATGGCGAACTCGATCGTGTCCGCCCCGGGGTTCGCGTTCGCGTCGAGGATCGCCTGCCGCAGCGACCCGGCACCGGAGTCCGCCGCGGTCGTCACGGTGAAGGTGGCCGCGGACAGCGGCGCCGTCAGAGACACGCCGACGAGAAAAAGCGCTCCAATTGTCTTCATTCGTCGTTCTCCGTTCAAAAGGCCACGGTGTCGGCGCTGCTGGCCTGGTGGCCGTCCGGGTTCTCGTAGGTGCGGATCGAGCCGGTCTGCGTGTCGCGGACGGTGATCGTGTACTGGACGTTCGAGAGGGCTCCGTAGAAGACCCAGAAGTGGTTGTTGAAGGTCCTTCCGTCGAGCACCTTGACGATGAGCTCCACGTTCGACTCGCTGAAGAACCACATGTAGCCGGTGTCGCCCGTGACGGAACGAGCCATCCCGTGCCCGGACGTTCCCTGGTGCGGCGCGCTCCACGTCACCGTCACTTCGAAGCGCCCGCCGTTCAAGCAGAGTGTTTCGCTGCCGGCTGCGCACGGCGTTGCCGCCGGGGATGCCTTCACCTGGGTGAGGGCGCCGTACATCGCGTACAGCTCGGCTGTCGAGAAGCTCTCGATCTCGCCCGGAGAGAGAGGCTCCCGCTCGGACGCCACGGCAGCGGGCCCGGCGGTCACGCCGGCGAAGGCCGAGGTGTCGGCGAAGGAGGCGAGGTTGCCGTACGCATTGTCGTACGTCTTCACCTCCTGGGTTTGGGTGTCGGTGACGGTGATCCTGTACGCCACGTTGGAGAGGGCGCCGTAGAAGACCCAGAAGTGGCCGTTGAAGCCGCGGGCGTCGAGCACCTTGATGACGAGCTCGATGTTGGCGGCGCTGAAAAACCAGAAGTAGCCCGTGTCTCCCGTCAGGGGTATCGCCATCCCGGGCCCGCTCGTGCCCTTATCCGGAACGCTCCAGGCGACCTCGACCTTGAAGCGATTGCCGTTCAGGCAGAGCGTGGTCGTTCCCGCCACGCACGGTCCAGGACCGACGCCGCCGATCTGGCCGATCTTGCCGGTGGCCCCTTCGGTGAACCAGATGCTCCCGGCGGCCGACGTGATCCCGAACGGGGCGCTGCCGGCGGTCGGCACGGGAAACTCCGTGAACTGGCCCGACGTCGTGACTCGGCCGATCTTGTTCCCCACGCTCTCGGTGAACCAGAGGTTGCCGTCGGGTCCCGAGATGATTCCCTGCGGCGACGAGGCTGCCGTGGGGATGTCGTACTCGCTCGTCAGCGTTCCGTCGGTCGTCATGCGACCGATCCGATTCGCGCCCTGCTCCGTGAACCACAGGGCCCCATCGGGCCCGACGGTGATCCCGGTCGGGTGGCTGCCCGCGGCGAGCGAGTATTCGGAGAAGACGCCGGCCGTCGTGACCTTTCCGATCTTGTCGGCGGTCTGCTCGGGGAACCAGAGGTTCCCGTCCGGCCCCGCGACGATGCCCGCAACCGCACTGAAAGAGCCGTTCGCCGACGGGACCGGGTACTCGGTCAGGGTGCCGCCGGTCGTCAGCTTTCCGATCTTGGAGGCGCCGAAAGTCGCCTCGGTGAACCAGAGGTTGCCGTCGGGGCCCGAGGTGATGCCGTACAGGCGGGACGGAATCACGCCCGTCACGAGCGTCACGTCGCCGGCAGTCGTGATTCTTCCGACCTGTCCGTCTCCCGCCTCGGCGACCGTGAACCAGAGGTTCCCGTCCGGGCCGGGGGTCAGGCACTGCATCCGCAGCGTCAGGGTGCCGCTCGTCCCGCTCGCCGAAAACTCCTGAGGGGTGCCACCGGTCGGGGCGAGCCTCGTGATCTTGCTCTGCTGCCGTTCGCCGAACCACAGGTTCCCGTCGGGCCCCGGGGTGATGCATCCGAGCCCCGCGTGGGGATCGGAAAGGGCGATCTCCGTGATGGATTGGGCGGCTGCGGACGCGGCGATGCCGAGGACGACGGACGTCAGGATCCCACGCAACATGACGGCCTCCCGGCCCCGGGAAGCGGGGCCTCTGTCCTGAATAGAGCGTCGGGACCGCGCTTTTTTCCCGGCTGTGCTTGAATCTCCTCTCGGACGCTCATGAATGTCTCCGCGGCGATCCTGTCGTTGCTCCTTCTGCCCGCCCCAGCGGGATCGGACTCGCCGGGCCTGCCGGCGCTGTCCGACGGCGCGACACTCGAGCGCGAGATGTCGGGACGGGATCGCCACGACTTTGCGATCGACCTCGCCCGCGGACAGGCGTTCCAGGTCCTCGTCGATCAGAAGGGCATCGACCTCAGCGAAGAGCTCTTCGATCCGTCCGGCAAGCTGGTGCTCCGGGTCGACACGGGCCGCGGGGCATACGGGCAAGAGGTCCTGTGGGCCGTGGCCGCGACGGCGGGGCGCCACCGTCTCCGGATCAGGCCCCTCGATGACGAGGCCGTCGGCCGGTACGCTCTGCGGGTCGTCGCCATCGGCGCCAGCGGTCCCGACGACCGGGCGCGGGCCCGTGCGGAGAGCGTTCACATGGGCTCGCGAGATTGGGAAGGTCGGGAGTCGGAAACGGCTCGACGGGCCTCTCTTTCCGGGCTCGAGAGGGCCCTGGCGCTCTGGCAAGCCATCGGCGATCCCGAACAGGAGGCCCTGGTGGGGCTCGACCTGGCTCGCTTCGGCGTCGCCTCGGGCGACAGCCGGAGAGCGATGGTGGCGGCCGAACGCGCCGCCGAGCGCGCCCGGGCGGCCGGCGACCGCCAGCTCGAGGGGAAGATCCTGGAACAGGAAGGCCTGGCGCTCGAGTTCGTCGGCGATCCGCAGCGAGGCATCGAAACCCTGGGCCGCGCCCTCGAGCTCGCTCGCGCCGTCGGCGATCGGCAACAGGAAGCAAGCGTGCTGCACATGCAGGCCTGGGGAAATTGGAACCTCGGCCGCTACCAGGAGGCGCTCTATCTCGACGAGGCCGCGCTCGCGATCGCGCGGTCGAGCGGCGGCGACCGCGAGGTCAAGGCGTGGGCCCTGAACGGCCTCGGCCTGACCTACTGGGCCCTCGGCGATCCCGAGAAGTCTCTCGGTGTCTTCGAGGAAGCACTGGGGCTCTGGCGAACGCTCGGCGATCGGCGGGGTGAGGTGTTCACGCTCCAGAATCTGGGGTTCTCCTACTGGACGCTGGGCGCCGTGCGCAAGGCGCTCGCCGCGTATGGGGAGGTCCTGCCTGTCGCCCGTG
Organism: uncultured Acidobacteriota bacterium; assembly: GCA_963710945.1. Lineage (GTDB taxonomy): Bacteria > Acidobacteriota > Thermoanaerobaculia > UBA5066 > Gp7-AA6 > DAHUXD01. The sequence goes on along the minus strand of CAVQCH010000003.1, from coordinate 206,706 downwards.
CCCTCGGCGACCGGCGCGCCGAGGCGCTGGCGCTGAACAACACCGGCCTCGCGCTGGACAGCCTGGGAGAATTCTCCGCGGCGGTGGCGGCGCTGACCCGGGCTCTGGCCCTGTGGGAGACGATCGGGGAGCCGCACGGCACGGCCATCTCGCTGCACAATCTCGGTACGGCCAACGAGGGCCTGGGCCGTTTCGGAGAGGCCGCGGCATGCTGGAGGCGGTGCATCGCCTCGGCGCGGCGCGCCGGAGATCGCCGCAGCGAAGCGATCGCGCTGGCCGCCATGGCGCGGCTCGAGGCGCGGCGGGGCGGGCTCGACGAAGCCCGGACGCGGAGCGAGGAAGCGCTCGCGATCGTCGAATCGCTGCGCGGACAGATCACGGCGCCCACGCTCAAGTCCTCGTTCCTGTCGTCCCAGCAGGACGATTTCGCGATCGCAATCGACATCCTGCTGGCGCTCGAGGCTCGCGATCCGGGCCGCGGCCATGCGGACGAGGCGTTCCGCGTCTCCGAGCGCGCCCGGGCAAGGGCGCTGCTCGACGGGATCGCCGAAGCGAGGCTCGACATCGAGCAGGACCTGCCCGAAGACCTGCGGCGCCGCGAAGGGGAGCTGGGAGCGCGGATCAAGGCTCTCGAAGCGGAGGTGGCCTCCGGAAAACCCGGAAGGGGAGCGGCCGAAGGGCGGCTCGAGCGCGCGGAAGACGAGTGGGAAGGTCTCGTCGCGGAGATGCGCCGCCGCACGCCGCGGTACGCCTCCCTGCGCTACCCGCAGGCCGTGTCGGCCGAGGCGGCGCGCCGCGCGCTCGGCCCCTCGACGGCGATCGTGTCCTACTCGATCAGCGCCGAGCGTGTCCTCGCTTTCGTGCTCACGCCGTCCGGGATGTCGATCCGGCGCCTCGACGTGGCACCCGCGGTCCTCGCCGAGCGGGTCGAAGACTTCGTCGGGCTGATCGCGAAGGACGACGGCGACCGCTGGAGGCGCCTCGGCGGGCGCCTCTACGCGGACCTCGTCGAGCCGTGGATCGGCGGCCTTCCGGCGGGCACGAGATCCCTGGTGGTCGTGCCCGACGGCGTCCTGGCCTCGCTGCCGTTCGAAGTTCTATCCGCGGCGGCGCCGGGCGCGCGCCGGCTCCTGGACGGCTTCGACCTCTCGTATGCGCCATCCGTGACGGCGCTCGCGGAGCTCGAGGCGGTTCGGACGCCGTCGGCGCGGATCGCCGACATCCTCGTGGTCGCCGACCCGTTGCTCGCCGGGAGGGACCGGCGCTCGGCGGACGGGGTCGTGGAAGCCGCCTTCGATCTCGCGCCGCTGCCCCGCGCGTCCGCGGAGGCGCGGGCCATCTCCCGGTTCGGCGGGCCGGGGACGGAGGTCCTGACGGGCGCCCGGGCGAGCGAGCGCCAGCTGCGGGAGACGCCGCTCGACCGGTTCCGCGTCCTGCATTTCGCCACGCACGGCCTGATCGACGCGCGCCATCCGTCGCGCTCGGGCCTGCTGCTGTCCGGCGACGGGAAAGCGGACGGCCTGCTGACCGCCCGGGAGATCTATCGCCTGAGCTTGAGAAGCGACCTCGTCGTTCTCGCCGCCTGCCAGACCGCCCGCGGAAGGATCCTGGCGGGAGAGGGCGTCCAGAGCCTCGCCCGCGCTTTCTTTCATGCCGGAGCCAACGCGGTCGTCGCGACTCTTTGGGACGTCAACGACCTTCGTGCCGAGCGGCTGATGACTCTTTTCTACTCGCGCCTGGCCGCGGGAGATTCGCGGGCGGTCGCCCTGACGCGCGCCAAGCGGGAGTTGCTCGCCGCGGAGCCCGGGCTCGCGCCCCGGTTCTGGGCTCCCTTCGTCGTGATCGGCAACGGGCGCGAGGGCGTGCCCCTCGAGCGTCCGCCGTGGTGGCAGACCCTGTTTCGGCGCTAGCGCGCGGGCGCGATCCGAAACGCGAAGGGCCCGAGTCTCGGATTGCCGGCGGGACCTTCGACCTCGACCACCCAGTAGTAGGAAGCGCGGGCCCCGAGGCGCACCCGCTCCTCCGCGGGCACGTCGGCCGATGGCGCCGTGGCCGGAACGCTCTGCCAGGCGAGCTCGCCCGAATCGTGGAAGAGCCGGACGCGATAGGTCTCGGCCCGCTCGAGCGGAGGCCAGGCGAACCGCGAGGGCGGCCCGGCGAGCTCGGCTCCGTCTGGCGGGGAGGATCCCCTCCACGCGGGCGGCCGGTCCGCGCTCGGCCGAAGGGGTCGGCCGCGGCGGTCGCGCGATCAGCAGGACCATCGCGGCGAGCGCCGCCGCCGCGGCGATGGCCACGAGGCGGCGCCGCGAGCCGGCGCGGACGCCCCGTCCGTCCCGAACCTCTCGATGCGTCTCGAAGAGAATCCCGGCGTCCTCGGTGCAGCGACGGCACGCGATGAGGTGCTCGGCGAGCGCGTCTCGTTCGGGCGCGGCGATCTCTCCGAGGACGAGGGCGGCGAGCACCTCGGCAGTCGGGACATGCCGGGGATCCCGGCGTCTGCAGGGCGCGGTACGCCTCGCGCAGCGGATCGCGCCTCATGCGCCGCTCCCTTTCATGTTCGCGCGGATCTTATCGAGGCCGCGGTAGATCCGGTGGCGGGCCGTGGATGCCGTCCATCCGAACAATACGGCCACATCCTCGTGGTTGAAGCCCGCGAGGTGGGCGCGGACGGCCCGCGCCTCCTCGAGAGGCAGGGCGTCGAGAGCCTCGGCCAGGAGCCGGCTCTGCTCGGCGGGAAGGAGCCCGAGAAACGGCGCCGAGGCCGACACGGGGGCTTCTCCGCGCTCGTCGGACGGAGACTCGGCTTGCGCCGGGTAGCGGCGGACGGCCGCGAGGGCCGTGGTCAGGGCCACCTTATAGATGTAGGAGACGGGATGGCGGATCTCTTTCCCACTCTGCAGCCGTTTCCAGAGGGCCGCGCGCACGTCCTGCTCGATGTCCGGGATCAGGGACTGGTGCCGGCGGCTGCAGACGCGGCGAATGGCGCTCGAGATGACGCGCGCGTGGCGGTCGACGAGGGAGGAGAACTCCTGCTGGCTTTCCACGGTGCATCTGGCGAGATCGATCCCGCAGAGTCTACCAAAGCGCTATGATCGCGGCGTCGGCGATGGTCATCCACTCGCGGCGCCGGTTTCTTCGCCACGCGGCGACGGCCGCTTCCGCCGCCTGTGTGGGTCCGCGAGTCCTCGCCGCCACCGGAGCATCCATGGACAGCACGACGCGCGGCGCCGAAGCGATGGAAGAGGCGCTCGCCCTTGCTCGCGAAGACCGGCCCCGAGTACGCGGGCCGCCTCGCCAACCACGGACCGATGGCCGCCGAAGCGCTCGTCGTCCTCGGACGGCCGGACGCCGTCGTTCCGTGGGTCGAGACGTACCGGCGCCGACTCTACGATCATCCGCCGGGCGGCCATCCGATCGACCCGAAAGCGTGGCGCGAGGCGCTCGGCCAGGGAGGCCGCGTCGGCGACTGGATCGTCTTCTTCGACCGCCGGGTGGAGGAGCGGCCGTGGAAGGAAGTCCTCGCCGAGTGGGTGCCGCGCCTCTCGCCCGGCGTGATCGCGGCCGCTTTCCATGGAGTCATTCGGACGGCCCACGCGGTGCGAAGCCTCGACGCGCGGGAGACGCGTGCGCGCCGGCGGGAGCTCGCGGAAGGGCTCGGATACTGGGCCGCGACCTACGAGGTGCTCCCGGAGTCGGCCGCGGCCGCCGGGAGCCGAACGCCGCTCGCGGCGATCCCGCAGGTGTCGTCGCTTCCGGCCGCGCGACAGATCCACACCGGCAACATCACCGATCGCCTCGCTCCGCTCGACCGGTTCGCGCCGTTCGCGGGCGTGGCAAACATGGTGGACGTATCCGGCGATGCGTCGGCGTTTCTCTCGCAACCTGACGGAGACCTTCGCCGCGGTCTATCTCGAGAACGTGCCGCCCGGCAGCGTCATCACCTACGTCCACGCCGTCACGGGCCCGAGCGCGATCCGGCTGCTGCTGCCTCACCTCGACGCCGGCGCGCGGGAGGCGCTGCTGCGCTACGGCTGGCAGGGCGCCGCGGCGCTGTACGCCGCGAGCGGGGGAAAGTGGTCGAGCCCGGCGCCGCCGCCTGCGCCGAAGGGCGACCGCGAGGATCTCGTCGACCGGGCGCTTGCGACCGGCGACGAGCACGCGATCAAGTTCACCGAGGCGTGCCTGCGCGAATACGCGCTCAATCCGAAGCCCGTGTACCTCGCAGCCGCGCGCGCCGCCGTGGGGTCGCTCGGCTGAGCTAGCGCAGGCCCGTGACCAGGAACAGGTCGTCGAGCTCCATGGCGATGTAGTCGGCGCGAGGATCTGGGCCGAGGCGGGTTCCCGCGGACATCGTCATGTCCTCACCTCAGGCCCGTTGCGAGGAAGAGCTCGTAGAGGACCCGGCGGTACGAGTAGACGTAGGAGCGCGCGTCCGCCGAGATGACGGCGGGTCCGACCTGCAGTACGCCCGCGGGGTCGGGCGGAGGAAGTTCCTTCCAGAGCGTGCGCCGTCCGGTGGCGACTTCCACCAGGTCGATCCGGCCCGGGGGCGCCGTGGAATGCCAGACGTACAGCGAGCGTCCGTCCGGGGTCCAGCGCAGCGCCTGATCGTTCGGCTCCGTGCCGGGAACGGCCGTCGGCGGACCGCCGTCCGTCGGGTAGATCGTGAGGCGGGTGTCCGGGCCGTTCACGGCGACGAACTTCCCGTCCGGGGAAACGCCGTGAAACTGGCCGCTGACGCCCTCGGGCGTGATCGGGCGCGGCGTGCCGCCGGCGACGTTCTGCACGTAGAGCCGCGCGCCGTGCCCGGGCTCGCTCGCCACGACGAGCACGCGTTTTCCATCCGGAAACCAGTCGCCCCACTGGTACCGAAGGCTGGTCTTTGCCAGCGGCTTCGGCTCTCCCGTGCCCGTCGGCAGGAGGATGAGCTGGTTGCTTCCCGGCTCCGGCACGGTGAGCGCCCAGGCGCCGTCCGGCGAGAGGGCGTAGGCGCTGCCCTCGCCGAGGCGCACGGCGGGCGAGCCGTCGAGCTTTCGAAGGTAGACCGCGTTGGGAACGACGTTCTCTTCGTCGAAGAGCAGCATGGACCCGTCCCGGGAGATGTCGGCGGGAAACGAGTAGTTCAGCAGGGTCAGGTTGCGCTCCGCCACCTGGTCCGCGGCCACCCCGACGATTTCCCGGCGCGGGTTGACCGCGGCCAGCAGGGTGCGTCCGTCCCGCGCGATGTCGTAGAGCCACACGAACCCCGGCGACGCGCGGACGATTCGCGTCTTGCCGGAGAGAGAGGTCGCGTCGAGGCGGTATCCGGCCGACCAGACCTCGTCGCCTTTCTTCGACCAGGCGACGCCGCAGCAGGCAAAGGGCCCGGTCAACATCGCTTTCCCGCTCGTGTCGATGATCTTGAGGAACCCGTCGTTGTCCGCGCCGCGGGCGTGATCGATGAACGCCAGGTACCGGCCGTCGGGCGAGATCCGCACGTAGCTGACCCAGCCCGGCGCGTCGTAGAGGACCTTGCCGACGGGATACTCGAGGCGGCTCCTGTTGCCAACGCGGCGCGTCACCGCCAGGTTCTTCCCGTCCGGCGACCAGTCCGCGTCCTCGACGTCTTCCAGGATCGCGCGAGGGGCGCCGCCGCCGAGAGGAACGCGCGCGAGCGTGCCCATCGTTTCATACCCGACGACGTAGTGCCGGCCGAGCGAAATCAGCATTTCGCCGCTCGACGAGATGGAGAGGACGTCCGCCGGAAGACCGAGGGCGCGCGACTCGGTGCTGTTGGTGCGCGTCGAATAAATCTCGAGCGGGCGGCCTTCCCACGCCGCGCCGTAGACGACCGTCTGGCCGTCCGGGGCGAAGCGCGCGTTCGAGGATCGCCCCGCGCTGAAACGTCAGGGGCTGAAACTGCTCGGGCGCGCTCGGCTTGCCGGCGGCGAGGCCCTTCAGCAGGAAGCCGAGGCCGGCCCCGGCGGCGAGCGCGAGGGCGGCGGGCAGGAGCCAGCCGCGGCGGCGGGTCCTGGCCGGCTCGGCCGCGGCGAGCCCCCCGGAGACGGTGGTTTCGGAAAGATGGTCTCGGACGCTTTTCAGATCCCGCGCGAGATCGCGGGTCGAGGTGTAGCGGTCGTCGGGATCCTTCGCCATACAGCGCTCGACGATCCAGCGCACGGGAGCGGGAGCCCTCGGCGCCGCCTGCGCCAGCGGCTCGGGCTCTTCGCGGATGATCGCGACGAGCGTTTCGGCGCCGGTCTTTCTCTGGAAGGCGCGCTTGCCGGTGGCCATCTCGTAAAGGATCGCGCCGAGCGTGAACTGGTCGGAGCGATAGTCCACGGGCTGGCCGCTCGCCTGCTCGGGCGACATGTAGCCGGCCGTGCCCATGACCGTGCCCGGCTCGGTTGGCGCGGCAATTGCGGTCGGCAGGACCGAAGCGGCCGACGACGGCATCTCGGTCAGCTTGGCCAGGCCGAAGTCGAGGATCTTGACGTAGCCGTCCTTCGAGACCATCAGGTTCTCGGGCTTCAGGTCGCGGTGGACGATGCCGGCGCCGTGCGCCTTGGCCAGGCCCTCGGCGATCTGGACGGCGAGATCGAGCAGACGCTTCGTCGGGAGGGGCTCGCTCGAAGCGACGAGCTCGCGCAGAGTCCGGCCCTCAATGAGCTCCATGGCGATGTAGAGAGAGCCGTCGGCCTCGCCGATGTCGTAGATCGTGAGGATGTTGGGGTGGTTCAAGGCGGAGGCGGAGCGGGCTTCCTGCTCGAAGCGCTGGCGCCGATCGGGGTCCGACGCGGTCGCCTGAGGCAGGACCTTGACCGCGATCTCGCGGCCGAGCTTCGCGTCGCGCGCGCGGTAGACCTCGCCCATCCCGCCCGCGCCGATAGGCGCCAGGATCTCGTAGGGGCCGAGCCGGCTTCCCGCGGAGAGGCTCATGGCGCTACTTCATCCCCGTCGCAAGGAAGAGATCCCCGAGCACGCGCCGGAACGAGTACACGTAGGTCGTGCCGTCCGGGGAGATCATCGCCGGGCCGGCCTGCTCGACGCCGCTCGGATCGACCGGTTCGAACCTCTTCCACGGTGCCCGATGCCCGGTGGCGATGTCCACGATGTCGATGATTCCCGGCAGCGCCGAGAACCTCGTGACGTAGAGCGAGCGGCCGTCGGCTGTCCATCGAAGCGGCATGTCCTCAGGGGCGACTCCCGGGACGGGCCGCGGCTCGCTGCCCGGCTCCGCGGGGTAGATGGCGATCCGGCCGTCCGGCCCGCGAGCGACGATCGACCGGCCGTCGGGCGAGATGGCCTGCATGGTGATCGAGACGCCCTCCGCGCTGATCGGCCGGGGCTTGCCCCCGGAAAGGTCCTGGACGAACAGGCGCGGTCCCCGGCCGGGCTCGTTTCCGCCGATCAGAATGCGCCGACCGTCCGGAAACCAGTTCCCCCACCCAAAGGCGAGGTTGCCGATGTCCAGCGTCTTCGGCTCTCCGGCGCCCGTTGGGACGAGCGTGATCGGCCGGCGCTCGGGAAGCTTCGCGGCTAGCGCCCACCGGCCGTCGGGAGAGAGGCCGTAGCCCTCGCCGTCGGCGAGGCGGACGGCAGGGGTGCCGTCGAGCTTTCGCACGTAGACGCCGGGTGGCTGGCGGATCTGCTCGTAGAAGAGGACCGTGTCGCCGTCGGCGGAGATGTCGCTCGGAAACGACCAGTTGAGGGCCGTGAGGTTGTGCGGCACTCCGTCGCGGCCGAAGCCAACCATCTCGCGGCGTGCGGTGAACTCGCTGACGAGCACCCGGCCGTCGCGCGAGAGATCCTCCAGCGAAGCGAGCGGCGAGGTCCACACCGGGCGGACCTTCCCGTCGAGGGTCATGGCTTCGATCCTGCCGAACCACACCTCGTCTCCCTTCGATGACCAGGCGATGGTTCCGGCTCCCTTCACCAGAGGGCCTTCCAGCACGAGCTTGCCGCTCGTGTCCACCACCTTGAGGCGGCCGTCGTTGTTGCCTCGCTGCAGGCAGTCGATGAACGCGAGCCGCTTGCCGTCCGGAGAGACGCGGACTGCCCTCACCCAGTTGGCCGCTTCGTAGAGGACCTTCCCGATGGGGTACTCCAGCCGGCTCCTGTTGCCGACGACTCGGCACACCGCCAGTTCCTTGCCGTCGGGAGACCAGTCGGCGTCCTGGGCGCTCTCGAGGACCTCTCTCGGCGAGCCCCCGGCCAGCGGCACGCGCGCGAGCGTCCCCGTCCCCTCGTAACCGATGATGAAATGGCGGTTCAGAGAGACCGCGATTTCGCCGGTCGAAGAAACCGCGAGGACCGTGGCGCCCGGCAGGTCGAGGGACCGCGACTCGGCGCTGTCGGGCCGCGTCGTGAAGACCTCGGGCTTGCGGCCCTCCCACGCGGCGCTATACACGATCGTCTGGCCATCCGGGGCGAATCGCGCCGAAAGGACCTGCCCGCGCTGAAACGTCAGCTGCTGGAATTGGATCGCGGCAGCCGGCTTGCTTCGAACCCTCGTGAGGATGAATGCGCCGAGGACGGCTCCGATCACGAGCGCGAGAAGGGCGGGCGCAAGCCAGCCGCGGCGGCGCGTCCTGGCGGGCTCGGCAGTTTCGAGGCCGCCCGACAGAGACGTCTCCGAGAGGTGGTCGCGCACGCTCTCGAGCTCCCGTGCCAGATCCCGCGTCGAGGCGTAACGCTCCTCGGGATCCTTGGCGAGCAGGCGCTCCACGATCCAGCGCACGGGAGCCGGGGCCTTCGGCGCGAGCTGGCTGATCGGTTCAGGCTCCTCCCGGATGATCGCGACCAGCGTCTCGGCGCCGGTCTTTCTCTGGAAGGCGCGCTTGCCCGTCGCCATCTCGTAGAGGATCGCGCCCAGGGCGAACTGGTCGGATCGATAGTCGACGGTTTGCCCGCTCGCCTGCTCCGGCGACATGTATCCGGCCGTGCCCATGACGGTGCCCGGCTGTGTCGGGGCGACGATCGCGGTTGGAAGGACGGAGGCGTCCTGCGTTACGGTCTCCGTCAGCTTGGCCAGGCCGAAGTCGAGGATCTTGACGTAGCCGTCCCTGGAGACCATCAGGTTCTCGGGCTTCAGGTCCCGGTGCACGATCCCGGCCGCGTGCGCCTTGGCCAGACCCTCGGCCGTCTGGGCGGCGACGTCGAGCAGCTTCTTCGTCGGCAGCGGCTCGCCCGAGGCAACGAGCTCGCGCAGCGTTTTTCCCTCGACGAGCTCCATGGCGATGTAGATCGTCCCGTCGGCTTCGCCCACGTCGTGAACCGTGAGGATGTTGGGATGGTTGAGCGCCGACGCCGCGCGCGCCTCGAGCTCGAACCGCTGGCGCCGATCCGGGTCCGACGCCGTCGCGCCCGAAAGAACCTTGATCGCGACCTCGCGGCCGAGCTTCGCATCGCGCGCCCGGTAGACCTCGCCCATCCCGCCCGCGCCGAGCGGCGCGAGGATCTCGTAGGGTCCGAGCTTCGTGCCGGCCGTCAACGCCATGTCAGTCGATCTCGAAGCGTCGCGGCGTCACTTCAGACCTGTCGCCAGGTAGAGATCGTCGAGCCGGCGGCGGTACGAATACACGTACGAGGTCTCGTCCGGCGAGATCTGGATCGGGCCGACCTGCTCGACCCCGGAGAGATCCGGAGGCTGGATCTCCTTCCAGAGCGCGCGGCGCCCGGTCTTCACGTCGATGGTTTCGACGCGCAGGGGTGGCGCGGAGGGCTTGTACACGTAGATCGCGCTCCCGTCGGCCGTCCACCGCAGCGGAACGTCCTCCGGGTCCGCTCCCGGCATCGCCCGCGGCTCGCCCGGCTCGGTGGGGTAGATAGCGATTCGGCGGTCGGGCCCCGTGGCCGCCACCGATTTCCCGTCCGGCGAGAGACTGGGGAAGATGAAGCTGACTCCCTCCGCGCTGATGGCGCGAGGCTTGCCGCCCGAGACTTCCTGGGTGAACAGCCGGGAACCGTGCCCCGGCTCGTTGCCCGAGATCAGGATTCGCCGTCCGTCCGGAAACCACGTGGCCGACTGAACGTTGATGCCGGTTTTAGGCAGGTCCCGGGGCTCTCCCGCGCCGATCGGCAGCAGCGTGAGTTGCCCGGTCTCCAGGTTTCGGCTGGAGAGCGCCCACTGCCCGTCGGGCGAGAAGCCGAGCGGGGCCCCTTCGCCGAGGCGAACCGCGGGCGACCCGTCGAGGCGGCGCTGGTAGATGGCCATCGGCTCGACGTTCTGCTCGCCGAAGAGGAGGGTCTTGCCGTCCGCCGTGATGTCGACGGGAAACGACCAGTTCAGCCACGTGAGGTTGCGCTCGCCCTTCCCGCCGGGCGCGAAGCCGACGATCTCGCGCCGGGAGGAATTGGTGGTGCAGAGCACGCGCCCGTCGCGCGAGATGTCGTCGACGCCTCCGCCCGGGGTCAGCCAGACGACGCGGCTCTCGGCGTCGAGGCTCGTCGCGGTGATGCCGTTGCGCGCGCCCGACCAGACCTCGTCGCCGCGCGGAGACCAGGCGATTCCCCGGATCGCGAACGGGCCCTTCACGCGGACCTTTCCGCTCGCGTCGACGACTCTCACGCTGCCGTTGTTGTCTCCCTGCTGGGTGTGGTCGATGAAGGCGACGAGGCGCCCGTCCGGCGACACGCGAATGTCGCTCGCCCAACCGGCCGTGTCGTACAGCACCTTGCCGATCGGGAACTCGACGCGGCCGCGGTTTCCCACCTGGCGCGTGACGGCGAGGTTCGTTCCGTCGGGAGACCAGTCGGCGTCCTCCACGTTTTCGAGAACGTCGCGGGGCGCGCCGCCGGCCAACGGAACGCGCGCGAGCGTTCCCACGGATTGAAAGCCGAAGATGTAGTGGCGGTGAAGGGAGATCGCGAGCTCGCCCGTGGAGGAGATCGCGAGCAGGTCCGCGCTCGGCAGACCCAGCGACCGGGACTCGGAGCTGTTCGCACGCGTCGAGTAGATCTCGAGCGGCAGGCCCTCCCAGGCGGCGCCGTACACGATCGTCTGGCCGTCCGGGGCGAACCGCGCGGTCCGAATGGCGCCGCGGGAGTAGGTCAGGCGCTTGATTTCGGGTGGCTTGCCCCCTTTCCCGACGACGAGGCCGCGCGACAGGAAGCCCGCGGCGACGCCGAGCACGAGCGCGGCGAATGCCGGCAGCACCCAGCCGCGGCGGCGCACCCGGGCGGGTCCGGTGGCCTCGAGCGCGCCGGAAAGGGAAGTCTCGGTGAGATGGTCGCGGACGCTCTTGAGGTCGCGCGCGAGGTCCTTTGTCGAGGCGTAGCGTTCCTCGGGGTCCTTGGCGAGCAGGCGCTCGACGATCCAGCGCACGGGGGCCGGAGCCCTGGGAGCGAGCTGCGAGAGCGGCTCGGGCTCCTCCTTGATGATCGCGACGAGCGTCTCGGCGCCCGTCTTCCTCTGGAAGGCGCGCTTGCCCGTGGCCATCTCGTAAAGAATCGCGCCGAGCGTGAACTGGTCGGAGCGGTAGTCCACGGGCTGACCGCTCGCCTGCTCGGGTGACATGTAGCCGGCCGTTCCCATGACCGTGCCGGGCTGCGTCGGCGCGGCGATGGCGGTGGGGAGCACGGAGGCGTCCTCCGAGACGGTCTCTGTCAGCTTGGCCAGGCCAAAGTCGAGGATCTTGACGTAGCCGTCCTTCGAGACCATCAGGTTCTCGGGTTTGAGGTCCCGGTGGACGATGCCGGCGGCGTGCGCCTTGGAGAGTCCCTCGGCGGTCTGGACGGCGAGCTCGAGCAGCTTCTTGGTCGGCAAGGGGTCGCCCGGGGCGATCAGCTCGCGAAGGGTCCTGCCCTCGATGAGCTCCATGGCGATGTAGAGAGAGCCGTCCGCCTCGCCGATGTCGTAGACGGTCAGGATGTTGGGATGGTTCAGGGCCGAGGCCGACCGGGCCTCGAGCTCGAAGCGCTGGCGACGGTCGGGGTCCGACGCGGTGGCGGAGGGAAGGACCTTGACGGCGATCTCGCGCCCGAGCTTCGCGTCCCGCGCGCGATAGACCTCGCCCATCCCGCCCGCGCCGAGCGGGGCAAGCACCTCGTAAGGTCCGACGCGCGTTCCCGCGGTGATGGGCATGGAAGTCGGCGCGATTGTATGTCGTTAGCGCGGGAGGATAATTGCCGCACCGGAGGGCCGCCTGGTCGGCAAAACCCTTGCTCACTACCGGATCGAGAAGCGCCTCGGAGCGGGAGGGATGGGGGAGGTTTTCCTCGCTCGCGACCTCGCCCTCGGGCGGACGGTCGCGGTCAAGGTCCTTTCGCCCACGCTGACCGGCGAGGCGCGCGCCCGGCTCTTCCGCGAGGCTCGGGCCTGCGCGCGCCTCCAACACCCCGCGATCGCCACGTTCTTCGAGGCCGGTGAGTCGGACGGCATCGCCTTTCTCGCGATGGAGTTCGTAGAGGGCGAGACGCTCCGGGACCGGCTGCGCCGCGGGCCGTTGCCCTTCCCGCAGGCGCTTGCGGTCATCGCGTCGCTTCTGGAGGCCCTCGTGCATGCGCACGCGGCCGGCGTGTGGCACCGGGACATCAAGCCCGAGAACGTCATGGTGACCGGCGACAATCTCGGCAAGCTCCTCGACTTCGGGATCGCCCTCCTGCAGGAGAGCGCGGCCGGAAGCGAGGACCAGACCGAGGTCGCGCTGACGGCGGCGGGCGCCGTGATTGGCACGCTCGGATACATGTCGCCGGAGCAGCTTCGCGGGCTTCCGCTCGACGAGCGGTCGGATCTCTTCTCCCTTGGGGCGGTCCTCTACGAGACGATCGCCGGGCGCCCGGCGTTCCCGGGCGACAGCCCCGCCGAGCGCATCGCGGCGAATCTCTCGGCGGAGCTCGCGCCGCTCGGCGCGGGCGCGCCGGCCGAAGCGGCCGTGGTGCTGACGCGCGCGATGGCTCGCGACCCCGGGCAGCGATACGCGTCCGCCGCGGCCTTTCTCGCGGACCTGCGGGCGCTCGGCTCGGGGCAGCTCGTCTCGTCGCTGCCGGACACGCTCGCGATCGTCGACTTTCGCAATCTCTCGCGCGATCCCGGCGACGACTGGATCGGAAGCGGGTTCGCGGAGAGCCTGGCGGTGGATCTTTCGCGCCTTCCGGGAGTCTCGCTCGTCCCGCGGGAGGCCGTGCGGCGCGCCCTCGCGGAAGAAGGCGAGCAATCGAGGCCGCTCGGGCAGGTGCTCGGCTGCCGATGGGTGCTCTCGGGCTCCTACCAGCGGGCGGGCGACCGCCTGCGCGTGACGTCGCAGCTTTCCGACGGCGTCACGGGCGCGGCCGTGGCGTCGGAGAAAGTCGACGGGTCCGTGGACGAGATGTTCACGATGCAGGACCGGCTCGCCGCGGCGGCCGCCGAGCTGCTCCGGCCCGGGGGAGCGGCGCCCGCCGTGCGCGCCGCGCCTCGGATCGACGTCTACGAGCGCTACGAGAGGGGCCGCCGGTTCTTCCACCGGCTCGAGAAGGGGTCGCTCGATCAGGCACAGGCGCTCTACGAAGAGGCCGTCGCCGCCGATGCCGCATACGCTCCGGCCCTGGCGGGTCTCGTGGCGGTCCACTGCATGCGCTTCCCGTATCAGACCGACCCGAAAGAGCTCGAGATTGCCGAGAGCTACGCGCGCCGCGCGATCGCGGCCGACCCGACCCTCGCCGAGCCGCGGATCTGGCTCGGGTACGCCCTCGGCCGTCTCGGCCGCACCGAGGAGGCGCTCGAGCAGGAACGGCTCGCGATGGATTTCGATCCGAACGGCGTCTACGCGCCCTACTTCGGCGGCATCTGGATGGCGCAGGCGGCACGCGCGGCCGATGCGCTCGACCTCCTGCAGCGCGCGGTCCGTCTCGATCCCGACCACGGCTTCGCCTGGCTCGGGCTCGGCTGGACCCACCTCGACCTCGATCACGCGGCCGAGGCGCGCTGGTGCCTCGAGAAGGCGGTTGCGCTCGAGGGACAGGCGAGTCGCGGGCCGACTTCGGGCGCGGCCTGCTACCTCGGCGAGGGTCTCCGGCGTCTCGGCGACCTCGAGACGGCGCGCGCCCGGTGCCTCGAGGGCCTCGCGGCCGTCGAGAGGTCGGACTTCATGTACCGCGACACGTTTCGCGCCGTGGGCCTGTGCGCGCTCGGCCGCACCGCGGTCGAGCAGGGCGACGCGCCGGCCGCAACCGCCGCGTTCGCGCAGGCCGTCTCGCACCTGCGCGGGCGTCCGCGCAGCCTCGGCGGCGGACACCTGCTCGTCCAGGGGCTGGCGGGCCTCTCCCGCGCCGGCGGGGGCGCGGCCCCGTTCGAGGAGGCGCGGGAGCTCTTCCGCACGAGACAGGGACACGACTTCTCGTTCATGTGGACGTGCGGGGACGGCGAGACGCTCCTCGAGCTGTCGCGCGGGGCGGCGGCCGCCGGGCGCGACGCAGAGGCGGCGGCGCTTCTCGCCGAGGCGCGCGCGGCCGGCTCGTGCGAGGCGCGCGGCGCGGACGGGCCCTCGGGCTAGGTGTCAGTTCTCAACAGTTCGCGCTCGTAGAGACCCCCTCTCCCGGCGGGAGAGGGGGAGTGGGGCGTCCTAAAATTGCCTCTGGCAGTGAAAGCAACGTCTTGAGAACCGACAGCTAGGGAAGGAGCTTCCCGGCCAGGCGTGCGGCGTGCTGCCGCAGCTCGGGCACCGCGGTTGCCTCCCAGAAGCGCGCTTTCAGCAGCGGCCCGACGAGATGGAGCACGCGCGAGGGGCTGCCCGCCGCGTCGAGCAGCGCGCCGTCCTCGGCCGTCTCGAGGCCGAGGCCGAAGGGATCGGGCCGGATGAGCCGCTTCGCGAGGAGTGTGTCGAGAAACGCGTCTCCCACGCGGCGCACGTCGGTCGACGGGCCCGTGCAGTTCACGACGCGGTCCACGTGGACGCGGCCCGCGGCGGCGGCGCCGCGCGGGCGGATCGTGACCTCGACCTCGTTGGCGACCGGCCGGTAGCCCAGGATGCGCGCCGCGCGCACGGAAAGATCCCCGGCCGCGATCAAGGCTTCGATCGCGTCGGCGGTCCGCGGCGCGGCGCGGTGGCGGTGGACGTCCCACCACGGGCGCACGTGGCGGAGAAACCGCGAGCGCTCCCCGGGGCCGAGGCGCGACCAGAGCGCGGGCGTGATCGGGCGCAACGCACCGACGACCTCGCGCCAGTCGCCGCCGCGGGCGGCGGCGTGGGCCCGGACGGCGCGGACCACCCGCGCCACGGTCAGGGGAGAGGCGTCGAGGCCGGGCGGCAGCGCGTCGGGGGGGACCGGCGGCAGGCCTTCGACATGCCGACGCGGCAGGAGGCCATGCCGGGAGACGGCGAAGAGCGGCAGGCGCGCGCCGCGCGCGGAGAGGTCGACGGCGATGTCCATCATGGTCAGCCCGGTGCCCAGCATGAGCACGGACTCGCCCGGCCGGATCACGTCGAGCGAGCCCCGGACCCAGGGATCGCGGACGTAGCGATCGGTCTCGTAGAACTCGCCGCCCACGGCGGGGGGATTCGAGGGCGAGTAGTTGCCGAGCGCGAGGACGACGTGGTCCGCCCGCTGCCGGTCGCCCGCGAACACGACCTCGGCCCACGTGCCGCCGGGCCCGAGCTCGACGTCGCGGGCGACGCCCACGAGCCGCTCGAGACGGGCGCGCCGCGGCGCGTGCTGCTCGGACTCGCGCAGGACGCTCTCGAGGTACTCGCCGTAGAGACGGCGCGAGACGAAGGTGTCCGGCTGGATGGAGTCGTCCCGGGTCCGCGCCCAGCGCACGAAGTGGTCGCGGTCGTCCTCCACGGCGCTCATGCCCCCGGCCGGGACGTTCAGGACGTGCGCCTCGATGCGGGTTCCGTAGGCGACGCCGCGTCCGATGGGGCCGTAGCGGTTCACCAGGACGATCCGCGCCGGCCTGCCGCGCCGCAGCAGGTGCGCCGCGACGGCGGCGCCGCTGAACCCGCCGCCGATCACGACGATTGTGGGGCCGGGGCGGCTCATGGGCGCGGAGAGAATATCAGGGGACCAAGAGTCGTTCCGGGCGACGGCCGCGGACGGCGCGCGGGGCCCGCAATCCCGCATAATGCTCCTTCCCATGGCCGAAAAACGGTCCCCCGACGGCGCGGCGCAGCGCGAAAGGGCCGAGGCGCTCCAGGAGCTTCTCGCCGAGCGGATCCTCGTGCTCGACGGCGCGTCGGGGACCTGGATCCAGGGACAGGACCTCTCGGCCGAGGATTTCGGCGGCCCGGAGCTCGAGGGGTGCAACGAGAACCTGGTGATCACGCGGCCGGACCTGGTGCGGGGAATGCACGCGGATTATTTCGCCGCGGGCGCGGACATGGTCGAGACCGACACGTTCGGCGGGACGCCGCTCGTGCTCGCCGAGTACGGCCTCGCGGACAGGACCGTCGAGCTCAACCGCCGCGCGGCCGAGCTCGCGCGCGAGGCGGCGGCCGCGGCTTCGACGCCCGGGCGCCTGCGGTTCGTCGCGGGGTCGATGGGGCCGACGACCAAGGCGATGACGGTCACGGGAGGCGTGACCTTCGACGAGATGATCGTCCACTACCGGACGCAGGCGCTCGGCCTGCTCGCGGGCGGCGCGGACGTTCTCCTGCTCGAGACGACGCAGGACACGCGCAACCTCAAGGCCGGGCTGATCGGCGTCGAGCAGGCGTTCGCCGAGGTCGGGTGGCGGACGCCGGTGATGGTGTCGGTCACGATCGAGCCCATGGGCACGATGCTCGCCGGCCAGGACGTCGAGGCGCTCTACGCCTCGGTCATGCACGCGCCGCTGCTCTCGGTCGGCCTGAACTGCGCCACGGGCCCGGAGTTCATGACGGACCACCTCCGCAGCCTCTCGGCGATCGCGAAGACGCGGACGTCGTGCTACCCGAACGCCGGGCTGCCCGACGCGGACGGGAAGTACGCGGAAACGCCGGCGTCGCTGTCGCGCGAGCTCGAGCGGTTCATGACGGAGGGCTGGGTCAACATCGTGGGCGGCTGCTGCGGCACGACCCCGGCGCACATCCGCGCGCTCGCGGCCGCGGCCGAAGGCAAGAAGCCGCGCCGCGTGCCGATCCACAACAAGACCGCTGGTCTCGGGCATCGAGGCGCTCGAGGTCGACGTGGACAACCGGCCGGTCCTCGTCGGCGAGCGGACCAACGTGCTCGGCAGCCGGAAGTTCAAGCGCCTCGTCGCCGACGGCCAGTTCGAGGCCGCCGCCGAGATCGCCCGCGCGCAGGTCAAGAACGGCGCCCAGGTCATCGACGTCTGCCTGCAGGACCCGGACCGCGACGAGGTCGCCGACGTCAACGCCTTCCTCGAGCGGGCCACGAAGATGATCAAGGTCCCGCTGATGCTCGACTCGACCGACGCGAAGGTGCTGGAGCTCGGCCTGAAGTGGAGCCAGGGCAAGTCCATCCTCAACTCGATCAACCTCGAAGACGGCGAAGCGCGGTTTCAGTCCGTCCTGCCGCTGGCCCGCCGCTACGGGGCGGCCCTGGTGGTCGGCACGATCGACGAGGACCCGGAAAACGGCATGGCCGTGACGCGGGACCGCAAGCTCGAGGTCGCGCGGCGCAGCTACACGCTGCTCACGGAGAAGTACGAGTTCCCGGCCGAGGACATCCTGTTCGACCCGCTCGTCTTTCCCGTGCGGCACGGGCGACGCGAAGTACGTGGGCAGCGCCGAGGAGACGATCGAGGGCATCCGGCTCATCAAGGCGGCCTTCCCGGAGTCGAAAACGATGCTGGGGATCTCGAACGTCTCGTTCGGGCTGCCGGAGTCGGGGCGCGAGGTGCTCAACTCGGTCTTCCTGTACCACGCCACGCGCGCGGGGCTGGATCTGGCGATCGTCAACTCCGAGAAGATCGTCCGCTATCCGTCCATCCCGGAGGAGGAGAAGCGGCTGGCCGAGGATCTCCTCTACAACCGCGGCGAGGACCCCGTGGCCGCCTTCGCCAACTACTTCAAGGCGAAGGGCGCCGCGCCGAAGGCGCCGAGGCAGCGCGCGGGGACGCCGCTCGAGCGGCTGCCGCGCTACATCCTCGAGGGCTCCAAGGAGGGCCTCGTCGAGGATCTCGAAGCGGTGCGCGGCGGCGGCATGGCCCCTCTCGACGTCATCAACGGCCCGCTCATGGAAGGGATGCGCGAGGTGGGCCGCCTCTTCAACGCGAACGAGCTGATCGTCGCCGAAGTCCTGCAGTCGGCCGAGGCGATGAAGGCCGCGGTCAATCACCTCGAGAAGTTCATGGAGAAGACGACCGAGTCGCGCAAGGGGAAGGTCCTCCTCGCGACGGTCAAGGGAGACGTCCACGACATCGGGAAGAACCTGGTCGAGATCATCCTCTCCAACAACGGGTACGACGTCATCAACCTCGGTATCAAGGTTCCCCCCGAGAAGCTCGTCGAGGCCTTCGAGAAGCACCGGCCGGACCTCATCGGGCTGTCGGGGCTGCTCGTCAAGAGCGCGCAGCAGATGGTGACGACGGCGCAGGACCTGGCGGCCGCGGGCGTGTCGGCGCCGATGCTCGTCGGGGGCGCGGCGCTGTCCCAGAAGTTCACGGACCACCGGATCGCGCCTGCGTACGGCGGCCTCGTGACATACGCCGAGGACGCGATGCGCGGCCTCGCGCTGGCGGACCGGATCCTGTCGGGCGGGCCGGCGCGCGCGGAGCTCGCCGCGGAGGCGGACAAGCGGCGGGCGGCGACCGGATCGAGCGCGCGCTCCGAGGAAGAGACGCCGCTCGCCGCCCCGGCCGTGCGCAGCGTCGAGGTGGAGGTCGCGGATCCGCTGCCGCCCCCGGACGGCGAGGAACGCCGGCTCGACGCCCTCCCGCTGCCCGACGTCTGGGAGTACCTGAATCCGCACATGCTCTACGCCAAGCACCTCGGGCTGCGGGGCAGCTACTGGAAGCTCAAGGAGGCGGGCGATCCGAAGCTCGCGGAGCTTGAGCGCGTGATCGTGCGCGTCCAGGGGGCCGGCTGGCTGTCGGCGCGGGCGATGTTTCGCTACTTCCCGGCGCGCTCGGAGGGAAACACCCTCCACCTGTCGCTGCCGGGCGGCGGAGAAGCCTGCTTCACCTTCCCGCGGCAGGTCGCCGGAGAGCGGCTCTGCCTCTCGGACTTCGTGCATCCCGGCGAAGGCGGCCGGCCGGTCGATTCGGTCGCCCTCTTCATCACCACGGCGGGCGAGGGCGTGCGGGAGCGGGCGGATCAGCTCAAGGCCGACGGCGAATACCTTCTGTGCCACGCCCTCCAGGCCCTCGCCGTCGAGACCGCGGAGGCGGCGGCCGAGTGGCTCCACAGACGGCTGCGCGGCGCGTGGGGATTCCCCGATCCGCCCGAAACGACGATGCGCGACCGCTTCCAGGCCCGGTATCGCGGGAAGCGCTACAGCTTCGGCTACCCGGCCTGCCCGGACCTGGCGGACCAGGCCACGCTCTTCCGCCTTCTCGACGGCCGCAAGATCGGCGTCGCGCTGACGGAGGGATTCATGATGGATCCCGAAGCTTCGGTGTCGGCGCTCGTCCTCCACCACCCGCAGGCGCGATACTTCGCGGTGTAGTCGAACGCAGTTGGGCGCGCGGTTTCGGTCCGCCCTTCTGCCGCTGGCGGCGTTCCTCGTTCCGCTCAGCGTCTACCTTCTCGGCTTCCGTTACGTCGGCAGCGGGGACACGCGTCCCGCCGAGCTCCTGCCCATCACGCTGCTGCGCGACGGAGACCTCGACTTTCGCGAGTTCGTCGATCCCGCGGAGCCTCTTCCCTATTGGTATCGGGACATTGGCGGGCGCGTGGTCTCTTCGTACCCGATCCTGCCCGGACTGTTGAATGTGCCCGTCTTCGCCGTCGCCGACCTGGCGGGAGTCGATCTCGGGCTCCGGCGAGATCGCCTGTCCCTGATCTCGGCGGCGATCACGAGCGCCCTCTCCGTACTTTTTCTCTACCTTTGCCTCGACCGACTCAACTCGCGTCGACGGACGGCTTTCCTGTTCGCGATGGTCTACGCCTTCGGTACGTGCGCGTGGAGTGTGACCAGCCGTGGCTTATGGCAGCACGGCCCGTCTCTTCTCTTCCTGACGGCCGCCCTCTGGATGCTCCTCCGGGCCACGCCCGCCGCGGTAGCCGCGAGCGGTCTGCTCCTCGGCTTCGCGGTCGTCAATCGGCCCACGAACTTCCTTCTCGCCCTGCCTCTGGCCGTCGCGGTGTGGGCGAAACACCGGCGCGCGATGCCGGCGTTTCTGGGCCTCGCGGCCGTCCCGCTCGTGCTGCGATCCGTTTACGCCGCGACTTACTGGGGGAGCCCCTGGTCCCTGGCGCAGGCAAACACCGTCCCCGAGGTGGCGCACTTCGGAGGCAACCCGCTGGTCGGCCTGGCGGGCCTGCTCGTGAGTCCGTCGCGGGGCCTTTTCGTGTTCAGTCCGGTTTTCCTCTTCGTTGGCCTCGTCATCGGGCCCGTGATCCGTCGGTGGAGGGAAGACCCCGTGGCGCTCGCCCTGCTGGTCGGCGCGCTTGCCCTGGTACTCGTGACGTCGTCCTGGACCATTTGGTGGGGCGGGCACTCCTTCGGTTATCGCCTGCTGATCGAAGCGCTGCCCGCACTCACGGTGCTCGGGGCTCGTGCATGGGAAGAGCAGGTGCGATGGCGACCAGGGCTCAAGGCAGTGTTTGTGGCGTGCGTCGTTTGGTCGGTTGTCGTCAACGGCCTCGGCGCGTGGTTTCAGCCGAGCGGCTTCAACCAGAGAATGGAAGAAGACCCATCGGTGCTCTGGAGCATCCGCGATTCGGAGATCGCCATGATGGCGCAAAAGGCGATGGCGGCGCGGCGCCAGCGTTGAGCGGACTGCAACCGGCTCGGGTATCCGCGGGTTGAAGGAGGGGAGGTTGACGATGCTCTTGCCCATCGCGATCGTGGTGCTCTCGACGGTCGTGTACCACGTGGCGCAGAAGTCCATTCCGCCGGAGGCGCCGCCGGTGCTGTCCCTGCTCGTGAGCTACGGCGTGGCCATCGCCGGCACGCTCGCGCTGCTCCCGTTCTTTCCGGTGCGCGCGCCGCTCGCGCGCGCGGTCCGGCAGCTCAACTGGGCGAGCGCCACGATCGGGCTGACGATCGTCGGCGTCGAGCTCGGGTTTCTCCTCGCCTACCGCGCCGGCTGGAAGGTCAGCGTGGGCGCCGGCGTGTCGAACGCGGCCGTGGCGGCGCTTCTCGTCCCCGTCGGCCTCATCGCCTTCGGCGAACGCCTCTCGGCATTGAACGTCTTCGGCCTCGTCCTGTGCGTGGCCGGCCTCTATCTCGCTATGGCCCGCTGACCGGCTCGAGCGCCGCGAGAACGTGGTTCGTCAGGAGGCGGTCGGTGATCTCGTGCGGGCCGCGCTCGCGGAAGTTGGTCGTGGTGATCACGACGACGACCTTCTGATCCGGAAAGACGTGGACGCGGTTGCCGCCGCTGCCGCTCATGAAGTACGAGCGGAAAGTCCTGTCGCCCGCCTTGAAGCTCTTCAGCCACCAGAGGTAACCGTACTCGGTGTCGTCGTCGATGCGCGCGTGCGGCACGATCGACGTGCGCACCCACGCCTCCGGGACGACGCGCCGGCCGTTCGCGCTCCCGCCGTCCAGGTAGAGCTGGCCGAGGCGGGCGAGCTCGCGGCTCGTCAAGCCCAGGCCGCCGCCGGTCATCGCGATGCCGAGCGGCGTGAATTGCCATTCGGTCTTCTCGACGCCGAGCGGCCCGAAGAGCGTCTCCTGCGCAAATTCCGGGACCGGCTTTTTCGTCGCCCGCCCGAGGACCTCGCCGAGCGTCGTGACACCCGCGGTGCAGTAGCTGAAGGCGCGGCCATAGGGCGAGTCCTGCGGTTTCTTCGTCCAGCCGGGGAAGCCTCGGATGGGAAGATCGAGGGTGAATTTCACCCAGTCCTCGATCAGGTACATCCGCTCCTCGTTGCCCCGCGAGTACTCGTTCCAGTCGTCGCACTCGAGAAGCGAGCTCATCGTGAGGAAGTCTTCCACTGTGATCTTCGCCTTGCGGGGGTCGGGATTCTGCAGCGGCTGCCGGTCGGGGAAGAAAGGGAGGATCGGGGCGTCGACGCCCGACAGCAGGCCCTTCTCGATCGCGATGCCCACGAGCATTCCGGTCACGGTCTTCGTCGCGGAGCGCGTGTTGTGGAGCGTCGAGGCGTCGGCGCCGTTGAAGTACGCTTCGTAGACGATCTCGCCGTTCTGCGACACGAGGACGCTCGTGATCTTCTTGAAGTCTCCGGCGCGGATCGAGGCCTCCATCGTTCGAAGGCGTTCCCGGGAGATGTCCGCCTCGGCGTGTGCCGTGCTCTCCACGACGGGAAAGAGCGCCAGGGCGGCGGCGAGTCCGAGTCCGATCGTCTTGTTCATGGTTCTCCCTTCGTCGGCGGCCCGTGCTCCTTGGACGCGGCAGAGCGCGGTTTCGTTCCCTTCTAAATTGTTCCCTTTGAGCTATTTAGCGCATGTAGACGAATCGTCGTAGCTTCGCTAGTATTTCAGAATGATCAACGGAATAGATCTAGAGATTCTGAAGATCCTCCAGTCAAACGCTCGGACCTCGAACGCCGAGATTGCCCGCCACGTAGATCTCGCGCCATCGGCCGTCTTCGAGCGAATCCGCAAGCTCGAGGAGCGCGGCGTGATCGAGGGATACCAGGCGCGAATCAACCCGGCCGCCGTGGACCTGCCGCTGCTCGCGTTCGTCTTCGTGCGCGACAACGATCGGCCCGGCGCCGACGAGGCCGCCCGTCAGGTGGCGGAGATCCCGGGCGTCCTGGAGGTTCACCACGTCGCCGGCGAGGATTGCTTCCTCGCGAAGGTCCGCGCCAGGGACACCGAGTCGCTCGGCTACCTGCTGCGCGATCGGATCGGCGGCATCGCCTCGATCACGTCGACGCGCACGACCATCGTTCTCGGCACGGTCAAGGAAGCCGCCGCCCTGCCGATCGACGCGCCGGACGTCCCGGCCGCGGAGACCGTCCGTGTCTGAAACGCCTCCGGTCGTCCCGGCGCCGCCGACGGGAAGGCTCATCGCGGCGTTTGCCGCGGTGTACCTGCTCTGGGGCTCGACCTACCTCGGCATTCGTTTCTCGATCGAAAC
The DNA here is from genome assembly GCA_963710945.1 of uncultured Acidobacteriota bacterium. GTDB lineage: Bacteria > Acidobacteriota > Thermoanaerobaculia > UBA5066 > Gp7-AA6 > DAHUXD01. The sequence goes on along the minus strand of CAVQCH010000003.1, from coordinate 183,653 downwards.
GCTGCCGCCGTTCTTCACGCAGGGCGTGCGGTTCGCGCTCGCGGGCCTCGTCATGTTCGCCTGGGCGCGACTCTCGGGCACCGCCCGGCCTTCGCGGCGCGAATGGGGCGGTGCCGCCGTCACCGGCTTCCTGCTCTTCGTGTGCGGCAGCGGAGGGTTGATCTGGGCGGAGCACTACATCCCGTCCGGCGTCGCGGCGCTCGTCGTTGCAACCGAACCGCTGTCCTTCGTGTTGATAGAAGCCATGCGACGCCGCAAGATGCCCCGGGGAGCCGTCCTGGGGGGCCTCGCCCTCGGATCGGCGGGCCTGCTCGTCCTCGCCGGGCCCTCGGGAATGGTCGTCGGCGGCGAAAGGTTCGACATCGCGGCCGTAGGGGTCCTCGTCGCCGGGACGTTCTGCTGGGCGGGCGGGTCGCTCTTCTCGAGGGGTTCGCGGCTGCCCGCGTCGCCGGTGATGGCGAGCGCCTTGACGCTGCTCCTCGGCGGCGCCGAGCTCGCTCTCCTGGGGCTCTCGGCGGGAGAGCTCGCCGCCTTCGACCCGGCGGCCGTTTCGATGAAATCGGTGCTCTGGACCGTCTATCTCTTCATCTTCGGCTCGATCGTCGGGTTCTCGGCGTACCTCTGGCTTCTGCGCGTGACGACCGCCTCGCGCGTGTCCACCTACGCCTACGTCAACCCGATCGTCGCCGTGTTCCTCGGATGGGCTCTGGCCGGCGAGCCGCTGAGCGGGCGCGTGGCGCTGGCCGCGGTGGTCATCGTCGGGGCGGTGGCGCTGATCATCCGGCACGGCGGCGAAGATGCGGCCGTGGCGCCGGACGACGCGGACCTCGGATGCGAAAAAGCGCCCGAGACGCTCCATGCCTGACACGCGGCCCTTTCGCCGGCCGGCCTCGCGCGCGGAGATCGTCCTCGCGTTCGCGGCCGTGTACGTCCTGTGGGGCTCGACGTACCTCGCGATCCGGTTCGGCGTCGAGACGATCCCGCCGTTTCTCATGGCGGGCGTCCGGCATCTCACGGCGGGGACGCTGCTCTTCGCGTGGCTGCGCCTGCGCGGGGCGCCGCGGCCCGAGGCGCGGCACTGGCGATCGGCGGCGGTGATCGGGGGGCTGCTGCTGCTCGGCGGCAACGGCCTCGTGACGTGGGCGGAGCAGAGAGTGCCCTCGGGCCTCGCCGCGCTCATCGTGGCCTCGGTCCCCATCTGGATGACGGTTCTCGACGGCCTGCAGCGGCGCCAGCGGCCGCACGGGGTCGTGATCCTGGGGCTCGCCCTTGGGCTGGCGGGCATCGCGTTTCTCGTGGCCCCGGGCGAGCTCGCGGGAGGCATCCACGTGGACCCGCTCGGCGCGGCGGCGCTTCTGACGGCGGCTCTCCTGTGGGCGGTCGGCTCGCTGTACTCGAAGCGCGCGACCCTGCCGGCTTCGACGCTGCTCGCGACCGCGATGGAGATGATCGCGGGCGGACTGATCCTGCTCGCGACGTCCGCGGTGACGCGGGAGTGGCACGGCTTCTCGCTCGCCGCGGTGTCGGGCCGCTCGCTCTTCGCCCTCGGCTACCTGATCGTCGCCGGGTCGCTGCTCGGCTTCTCGGCGTACATCTTTCTTCTGGGCGCGACGACCCCCGCCCGCGTCTCGACGTATGCCTACGTCAACCCCGTGGTGGCCGTGTTCCTGGGCTGGCTGCTGGCCGGCGAACCGGTGACGCCGCGGACTCTCATCGCGGCTGCCGTCATCGTGTCGGCCGTCGCACTGATCATCCGCCACGGCGCGAAGCGCACGGTCGAGCCGGCGGAGGAAAACGTCGCCCCGATTCGCGTGGAAGGAGGCCGTCGATGAGCGAGATCTCCCTGCTGCTTCGCATGCTCGACGAGTCGTACGAGAAGAGCGCCTGGCAGGGCCCGAACCTGCGCGGCGCGCTGCGCGGAGTGACGGCGGCGCAGGCCGCGTGGCGCCCCGCGCCGGGGCGCCACAACATCTGGGAGCTCGTGATGCACGCGGCCTACTGGAAGTACGCGGTCTGGCGCAAGCTCGCTGGAGAAAAGCGCGGCGCCTTTGCGGAGAAGGGGAGCAACTGGTTCGCGCGCCCCGTCTCGCCGATCGAGCGCGCCTGGAAGTCCGACCTCGCGCTTCTCGACGAGAACCACCGGCGTCTGCGCGCGGCCGTCGCCGGGCTTTCCGCCGCCGGACTCGGGCGCAGGCCGCGCGGGAGCAAGCGCCGGACGGACACCCTCGTCTACGGCGTCGCGTCGCACGACGTGTACCACACGGGGCAGATCCAGACGCTCAAGCGCCTCTGGCGCGACCGGAATAAGTAGCGGGAGGCTCGCGGCTCACGGTTCACGTCTTTTGATAGCCTTTCCGGATGCCCCGACTCGTCGACCTGTCCCACCCGATCGAGCACGGGATGATCACGTATCCGGGGCTTCCGGGCCCGGTGATCTCCGACTTCCTCGGCCGCGAAGCGTCGCGCGGTCACTACGCCGAGGGAACGACTTTCCACATCGCGCGCCTGCGGATGGTGGCCAACACGGGTACCTACCTGGACTCGCCGTTTCATCGCTTCTCCCACGGAAAAGACGTGGCCGGTCTTCCTCTCGAGCGCCTCGCCGACCTCGAGGGGCTCGTGGTGGACGCGGGCAAGGGCCGCGGCCTCGACGCGGAATGCTTCGCGGGCCTCGATGTCGCGGGCAAGGCCGTCCTCGTGCGGACGGGCTGGGACCGGCACTGGCGCACGCCCCGTTACGCCGAGGGTCATCCGCACCTGACGCGGGCGGCGGCCGAATACCTCGCCGGCGCGGGCCCGGCGCTCGTCGGGATCGACTCCCTCAACATCGACGACACGGCCGACGGCGTGCGCCCGGCTCACACGCTGCTGCTCTCGGCCGGCATCCCGATCGTCGAGCACCTCTGCAACCTTTCGGCGCTGCCGGCGTCGGGCTTTCGGTTTCATTGCGTGCCGGCGCCCTTCCAGGGTCTCGGCAGCTTCCCGGTGCGCGCTTACGCGGTCGTCGCCTGAACCCTCGGCCTCGGGATCCGTAGAGCCTGCAGGAGGCGACCCCATGAAGAAGACGATGCTCCTGGCCGCCCTGCTCGCGGCCGCCGCCGCGGCGGTGCCGGCCGCCGATCCGGCGCCGAACGCCTTCGCCCTGGTGCGGGAGGCCCGGGCGGCGTACGACCGCGGCGACAAGGCGACGTTCCTCAAGGACTACGCCGAGGCGGCGCGGCTGCGGCCCGGGGACGTCTGGATCCTCTACAACCTCGCCTGTGCGCAGGCGATCAACGGCCAGACCGAGGCCGCGGTGCGGACCCTCCAGGATTTCGCGGCGCACCGCCTCGTCGCCGATCTCGACGCCGACAAGGACTTCGACTCGATCCGCCAGACGGCGGGCTACCGCGAGGTCGTGAAGCAGATGAACGCCCTGCGCCAGGAGCGCATCTCCTCGGGCGCGACGGTCGCGTTCACGATTCCCGAGAAGGAAGTGGCGCCCGAGGGCGTCGCGTACGACCCGGCGACGAAGGCCTTCTTCGTGGCGAGCGTGCGCAAGGGCAAGATCGTGCGGATCGGGCCCGACGGCCGGATCTCGGACTTCGTCGCCTCCGGCGGCGGCGGCCTGCACAGCGCCCTCGGCATCGGGGTGGACGCGAAGCGGCGCACCCTCTGGGTCGCGAGCGAAGCCATCCCCCTGATGAACGGCGCGCGCGAGGGCGACCCGCCGCAGAGCGCGCTCTTCGAGTTCGATCTCGATACCGGAAAGCTCCGCAAGGAGCATCGCCCGCCCGCCGCGGAGAACCCGCCGTACTTCGACGACCTGGCGGTCGCCGCCGACGGCCGCGTCTACGTCAACGACGGCCGCTCGCCGCGGATCTACGCGCTGGATCCGGGCAGGGGCGGCCTCGCCGTCTTCCTGGAAACCGACGCCATGCGCGGGACGCAGGGGCTGGCGGCGACGCCGGACGGCAAGACGCTGTACGCCTCCGACTACGGCGGGCTGTACGCGATCGACGTCGCCGCCAGGAGCGTCGCGGCGATCCCGGTGCCGCCGGACCTCGCGCTCTCGGGCATCGACGGCCTCGTGTATTCCGAGGGGCGCCTCGTCGGGATCCAGAACGGGATCCAGCCGCACCGCGTGATCCTGCTCGAGCTCGCCCCCGGCGGCGCGAAGATCGCGAAGGGCCGGATCCTCGAGATGAACCACCCGGACTTCGACGAGCCCACGCTCGGAACGGTCGTCGGGGGCTTCCTCTACTTCAGCGCGAACAACCAGGGCCACCGCTACTACGACACGAAGAACCCGCCCAAGGAGGGCGACCTGAAGGACGCCGTGATCCTGAAGCTGCCCCTGGCGGCGGCCCCCCGATGAGCGAACGGATCCGGGTCTGCCTCGCCGGCGCGACCGGATGGGTCGGCCGCGGGCTCGCGGCGGAGATCGTCGCCGCCCCGGACCTCGAGCTCACCGGCGCCGTCTCGCGCGCCGCGGCCGGCCGGCCTCTCGGACAGGCGATCGGCGATCCGCGCCTGACGCTGGTCGCGAGGGCGACGGTCGGCGAGGCCCTCGCCGCGGGCGCCGACGTGCTCGTGGACTACACGAGCGCCGGGGCCGTGCGGGGCCACGTCGAGGCCGCGATCGCGGCGGGCGTCGCCGTCGTCGTCGGCAGCTCCGGATTGACGGACGAGGAATTCGCCGAGATCGACCGGCGCGCGGTCGCGCGCGGCGTGGGCGTGCTCGCGGCGGGGAACTTCGCGTTGACCGCCGTCCTCCTGCAGCGCTTCGCCGAGATGGCGGCCCGCCACCTGCCGCAGTGGGAAATCATCGACTACGGAAAGGCCAGCAAGCCCGACGCGCCGTCGGGTACCGCGCGGGAGCTCGCCTCGCGCCTGGCGCGCGTGCGCGAGTCCGAGCGGCCCGTTCCCGTGGACCAGGTGATGGGCGAGAAGGCGGCCCGCGGCGCCACGCTCGGCGGCACGCAGCTGCACTCGGTGCGGTTGCCGGGCTTCGTTTCCTCGATCGAGATCCTCTTCGGACGGCCGGACGAGCGTCTCTCGATTCGGCACGACTCCGGATCGGGAGCCGGCCCGTACATCGCGGGGACGCTCTACGCGATCCGCCGCGTACGCGGCTTCACGGGTCTGCGCCGCGGCCTCGACACGATCATGGACCTCTAGCTCGCCGCCGAAACCGTCGAAACCCGGGGGATCCGGGTTAAAATCGAGGTTCATGACGCGGAATGTCCGGTTCCTGCTCGCCGTCCTGGCGGCGGCAGCGGTCCTCGCTTCCCGGCCCGGGCAGGCCTCGCGGCGAGCCCTGCCCGACGCGATGCCCAAGGAGACCGCGGTCGCGCCAACCCTCGAGCTTCAGCCGCTCGCCACCGGCCTGCCGGGTATCACGGCCATCACCAACGCCGGGGACGGGCGTCTCTTCCTGACGCTGCAGCAGGGCCAGATCGCCGTCTGGGATGGCAGCCAGATCCTGCCCACGCCGTTTCTCGACGTCTCGACGCTGATCGTGTGCTGCGGGGAACAGGGCCTGCTCTCCACGGCCTTTCATCCGCAGTATGCCGTGAACGGTTTCTTCTTCATCGACTACACGAACTCCGTCGGGGACACCGTGATCGCCCGCTACCGCGTGTCGGGAGACCGCAACGTGGCGGACCCCTCGAGCGCGGTGATCCTCCTGACGATCGACCAGCCGTTCGCCAACCACAACGGCGGTCAGCTCCAATTCGGGCCGGACGGCTTTCTCTACATCGGCATGGGCGACGGCGGCAGCGCGAACGACCCCTTCTGCAACGCGCAGTCGAGCGGCACGCTGCTCGGCAAGCTGCTCCGGATCGACGTCGACCAGAACGTGGACCACGCTCCCTACTACGGCATCCCGGCGGAGAACCCGTACGTCTCGACCACCGGGCCCCCCGAGGCGTGGGCCTTCGGCCTGCGCAACCCGTGGCGCTTTTCGTTCGACCGGCTGACGGGCGACCTCTTCATCGGCGACGTCGGCCAGGGCGCCCGCGAGGAAATCGACTACCAGCCGCTGACGAGCGGAGGCGGCCAGAACTACGGCTGGAAGGTCATGGAAGGGACGCTCTGCGGCGCCGGCGGCGACTCGGGCTGCACGAGCCCGGTGCCCCCGTGCGGCGACCCCGCGTACACGCTGCCCATCCTCGAGTACACGCACGACAACGGCAACTGCTCGGTGACGGGCGGTTACATGTACCGGGGCTCGGCGATCTCGGACCTCTACGGCTCGTACCTCTACGGCGACTACTGTTCCGGCCAGATGTGGGCGGCCACGCTGCAGTCGGGGACCTGGTCCCCGACCCTGTTGACGATCTCGGCGCCGCACCTGACGACCTTCGGCGAGGACGTCTCGGGGGAGCTCTACGTCGGCACGTCGTCGGGGTCGTTCTTCCGCATCGTGCCTCCCGTCGGATTGACGCCGACGATCGAGTCGATCAACCCGCCGTCGGCGCTGACGCGCGGCGGCGAGGCCATCACGATCACGGGAACGAACTTCACCAGCCAGACGAGGGTGTTCTTCGGCGTCGTGCCCGCGGCCGTCGCGTTCCAGGACTCCACGACCATCATCGCGACGGCCCCGGCCCACCCGGCGGGGCTCGTGGATCTCACCGTCCAGAACCCCGGCACCGATCCCGTGGTCCGGGCGCTCGCCTTCGGCTACCTGCCGTTCTCGCTCGCGCCCACGCCGGGGCGCACGCCGCGCGTCGTCACCCGGCCGTAGTCGCCTCCGAGTCCGGGCGGCGTCCCCACACCAGGAACGCGGCGGCCGAGAGGACGGTCAGCAGCACGCCGTACGCCGCGGCCGCGCCGATCTCCTGGATGCGCAGCGACGAGAGGATCTCGATCGAGATCGGGCGCGTGTCGTAGGTGTAGAGCACGATGGACACGACGAAATCGCCGAGGGCGCCGAGGAAGGCGAGGCTCGCGCCGGCGGCGAGCGCGGGGCGCACGTGCGGCAGGACGATGTGCCGCAGGCGGCGCCGCGGACCGGCGCCGAGCGAGGCCGCGGCCTCCTCGAGCGCCGGGTCGATCTGCCGCAACCCGGCGAAAGCGGCGCGGCCCGTCAGCGGAAGGCTGCGGACGAGGTAGCCGAGCGGCAGGATCGCGATCGTGCCGACGAGCACGAACCGTCCGGCCCACGGCGCGTGGACGCTGAACGCCGCCGCGAGGGCGACGGCGAACACGGTTCCGGGAAGGGCCCACGGAGCGGCGATCAGCGTCTCGAGCGCGCCGCCCCATCGGCCCCCGCGGCGCACCGCGAGGGCGGCCGCGCCGAAGCCGAGCAGGATCGCGAGGGCGGTGGAGGCTCCGGCCATCCAGAGCGAGTTGACGATCGGCCGCAGCCGCTCGGCTTCCGAGAAGACGGAGCGGTAGTTCGAGAGCGAGAGGACGGGCGGCAGGGCCTCGGTCGTCCAGGTGTTGCGCGGCACGAGCGAGACGAGCAGGAGCGTCGCATGGGGCAGCAGCAGGAAGATCGCGAGCGCCCAGCCGGCGATCGTCGCGGCCCATTTCCCGCGCGTCAGGGCGCGCCGGCGGGGGGCCACGCCGCGCACGCCGCCGGCCGCGGCGCCCGAGCGCTCCGTGCGGCGCAGCAGCCAGAGGCCCAGGAATCCGACGAGCGCCAGCGTCGTCGTCTCCACCATCGCGAGCGCGGTGTCGCCATTCAGCTTCGACGCGACGATCTGCGTCGTCATGACGCGGAAGCTTCCGCCGAAGACGTACGGCGCGCTGAAAGAGGCGAGCGAGGTCATGAAGGTCAGCAGCGCCGCGCCGGTCAGAGCCGGCCGGAGCATGGGCAGCGTGATCCGGCGGGCGGCGCGCCAGCGGCCGGCGCCGAGGCTCTGCGCCGCCTCGCCGAGCGCTCCGTCCTGCCGCGCCAGGCCCGCGCGCGTGAAGAGATAGAAGTAGACGTACATCGAGTACGCGTGGACGAGAAGGATCGCGCCCGGCCCGGCCAGGCGCCACGGCGGTCCGGTGAGACGAAAGAGCGCCTGCACGCCGCGCGCCGCGAAGCCGCTCTCGCCGTAGAGAAAGAGAAACGCCAGGACGCCGACCAGCGGCGGGAGCGCGACCGGCAGGGCCACGAGGGCGCCGAGCAGGCGCCGACCCGGGAACTCGGCGCGCTCGAAGAGAAAGGCCAGGGGCACGCCGATCGCGGCCGCGAGGGCCACGGTCGCGAGCGAGATCCAGAGGCTCGCCCAGAGCGCCTGCCACTCGGCGGGCCGGCGGACGAATTCGGCGACGTGGGAGAGCGTCCAGTGCGGCGCGCCGAGGGCCTCGGCGAGCGTCAGGACGAGGGGGTAGCCGACGAGCCAGAAGAGAACGAGCGTCAACAGCAGCGCGGCCGCGCCCCCTCGGCGGCGCGTCACGCGGACCTCGGAAAGACTCGCGGCGCCGGGCCGTCGGGGGCCGGAACGACGTGGACGCGCTCTCCTTCGCGCGCCGCGTCCGGGGCGGCGAGCACCTCGAGCTCGCCCGCCGCCGTGGCGACGAGGTAGTAGGCCACGCGGCCCGCGTAGCGCCGCTCGGCCACCGTGCCCTCGAGCGCTCCCGGCGCTCCGGCGGCGGCGAAGGCGAGCGACTCGGGCCGGACGACGAGGTCGGCTTCGGCGCCGTCCGGCAGAGTCGCGCCGGCGACCGCCGGCCAGGCGGGCCCGCCGGGAATCCGCGCGCCCTTCTCCCAGACGACCGGGACCACGCTCGACCGCCCGATGAAGGTCGCGGCAAAGCGCGTGGCCGGCCGCTCGAAGAGATCCTCGGGCGTGCCGACCTGCTCGAGGCGGCCCTGGCAGAGCAGGGCGACGCGGTCGCCGAGCGCGAACGCCTCCTCCTGCTCGTGCGTCACGAAGAGGGTGGTGATCCCGACCTTGCGGATCGCGCGCTTCAACTCGCGCCGCGTCTTTTCGCGCAGCGTCGGGTCGAGGTTCGACAGCGGCTCGTCCAGAAGCAGGACGCGCGGGCTCGGGGCGAGCGCGCGCGCGAGGGCGACCCGCTGCTGCTGGCCGCCGGAGATAGCGGTCACGCGGCGGCGCTCGAAGCCGGAGAGTCCCGCCAGCGCCAGCATCTCCTCGACGCGCGCCCGGATCGCCGCCTTGTCGGCGCCCTGCGCCTCGAGCCCGAACGCGACGTTCTCTCCCGCGGTCATGTGCGGGAAGAGCGCGTAGTGCTGGAAGACCATGCCGAAGCGGCGCGCCTCGGGGGGAAGGGCCGCCACGTCCTCGCCCTCCACGAGGATCCGCCCGGAATCGGGGGCCTCGAATCCCGCGACGAGGCGCAGCACCGTGGTCTTGCCGCTGCCCGAGGGTCCGAGCAGCGCGACCGTCTCGCCGCGTTCGACGGAAAGCGAGACGCCGCGCGTGACGGCGAGCTCGCCGAAGCGCTTCTCGAGCGACTCGAGGCGGAGAAAAGCGGTCATCCTGCGCGGGGAAGTTATCTCAAACCGAAACCCGGACGAACGGAAGCAGCCGGCCTCACCGGGCCGCGGAGGATCCCTTGCCGCGAATCGTCCGGTCCCACGTGGACATCCACGCGGCGCCGTCCTTCTCGACGAGCGCCCAGTCGATCTCGGCCGGGACCATCTCGCGCTCGACCTTGCGCGCCCACTCGGGCAGCGCCTCCCCGAGGTCGGTGCGCGCCGGAAGGCGGTACGTCTTCTCGGCCGCGAGTCGCTGCATCGCCTTGTCGCCGACGAAGTCGAGGAACTGGCGCGCGAGCTCGGGATGCCGGCATCCGGCGACCAGGCCCGCCGCGTCGTCGATGACGGGCGTGCCGCTCTTCGGGAAGACGTACTGGAGGGGAGAGCCGCGCTGCTGCTCGAGGAGCGTGTCCGGAAGGTCCCAGATCGTGATCAGGCCCTCGCCGCGGATGATCTTCTCGTAGAGGAGGATCGGGTTGAAGACGTACTCGTTGCGTCTGCGCGTCCAGCCGCGCGAGCCACGCGAAGCCGCGGTCGGGCGATCCCGTCTCCCGCACGGACGTGGAGAGGATGTATCCCCAGACCGCGCGCATCGTTCCGGAGGCGAGCGGGTCGCGGATCAGGATCTTCCCCTTCCACTTCGGGTCGAGAAGGTCGTCCCACTCGCGCGGCGCGTCGGCCGCGGGGACGAGGCGCGAGTTGTAGACGGGCATCGCCGGCGTCCGGTAGACGCCGAAGTAGAGGTCGCCCGGGTGCCGGCTCGCGGCGGGGATCGCGTCGGCCCAGGGCGGCCGGTACGCGGCGAGCAGCCCCTCGGCGGCGCCGCGCGAGAAGATGGTGTCGGGGCCCCCGTACCAGACGTCGGCCTGCGGGTTCGCCTTCTCCGAGCGCAGGCGGTCGTAGACCTCCTGCGAGCCCATGTCGAGCCAGCGCACGTCGGCTTCGGGATGCGCCTTCTCGAACTCCTTCTCGACGAGCCCGAGCAGGTCGCGCCCGTGCGGCGAGTAGAGGACGAGCGGTGTGCGCCCGTCCCGGCGGCAGGCCGGAAGAACCAGTGCCGCGGCGAGAATCAGGAGCGGAGCCCTCGGGCGGCGGCGCATGCGTGAGGCCCCGCGCGTCAGTGGTTCGGCGTGGGCTGGCCGTACCGCTTCATCGCGTCCTCGTAGGCCTTGCGCTCTTCGGGCGACATGTTCTCGAGCGCCTCTTTCATCTGCGCCCGCGCGTCGCTCATCTGCTTGTCCTGCTCCGGCGTGAGGCCGCCCATCGCCATGCTCGTCTGCTTGTAGCCTGCGGGGACCTCGAAGAGCGACGCCGGCAGCGTCTTCTTCTCGAAGCGCGTGAACTCCATGGTCGCGAGCGCGTCGGTCGAGCCCTTCTTCCGGATCGACCAGCGCACCGGGAACCCGGCGATGCCCTGTTCCTTGAGGGCCGCCATCCAGGAGCCGCCGCCTTCGCGCCGGTTGAACCCGGCCAGCCATTCGTCGGAGGCGGCGAAATCCTTCGCGGCGCAGACCTCGATCTCGTTGCCCTTCGACGAGGTCAGCAGCACGTTCTGGCAGGACATGCCGGCCACGGTCGCGGTGCCGAGCTTCTTCACCGTGAAGGTCTCCTTCGACGCCTTGTCCTGGTCGGCCGCCTTCTTCGGGTCGAAGACCGAGTAGGTCTTGTTCGCCGCGTTCAGCATGAAGAGCTTTCCGGGATCGGCCTTGCGGAACAGCATCGTCATGGAAATCTCGCGGGGAGCGTCCTTCGGCCGGTCCTTGCCGCGCGCCGACGTCGCGACGTCGAGGGCCCACTCCATGCGGAAGGCGTCGGCCCCGACGAACATCTTCCCGGCGCCCGGCATCGGCTTGCCCTGGTCGCCCTTCATCGTGATCGTGAAGTCGGCCACTCCCTGGAACTGCGCGGTCGCGGATCCGGCGACGAGGAGAACGGCGGCAGCGAGGAGAATGCGTTTCATCGCTTTCCTTCCTTTCGAAATCACTTCCAGGCGAGCAGGTTGGCGAACAGACGATACGCGCCGGGCACCCCGGCGGGAAGCTGGCGGAAGAAGGCGAGCCCCGTGTAGACGTAGCGGCCCTTGCCGAGGCGGGCGACCAGAAGGCCGCCTTTCTGCTCGGGGCCGCCGGGGTCGGCCATGGAAAGCAGGGCCGTGTACTCGGGCGCCCACGTGTGCGGGAAATAGAGGCCGCGCTCCTGCACCCAGCCGTCCCAGTCGGACGGGCCGATGGCGTTGGGCGTCGTGAAGACGGGGTGGGAGGGTTCGAGCTCGCGTGACCTTCGCCGACTCGTCGGTCACGCGGTCGTGCGGCCGCGCGATCTCGAGCGGGAAGGGCGCGAAGGACCCCTGCACGAACCCGTACTGCTGGTACTGGACGATGACGAGCCCCCCCGCCCGGGCGTAGTCGAGCAGGCGGCCGCTGGTCCGGGGCAGCTCGGCGTCCGTTTCGTAGGCGCGGCTGCCGACCACGATCGCGTCGTAGACCGAGAGGTCCCCGGCGTCGAGATCGCGTTCCGTGAGGATCTCGACCGGGACGCCGACGGCGGTGAGCGCCTCGGGAACGCGGTCGGCCGCCCCGCGGATGTAGCCCACGCGGCGCAGGGCGGGGAAGCGGATGTCCGCCGCGACCACGGAGACGTCGGTCGGGTTCGGCATGGGCGTCCGCGGGATGTATCCGTAGTCGATCAGGCGCACGCCGAGTTCCATGCGCTCCCCGCCGGCGAGGACGGCGGCGATGCGGAAGGCGGCCCGGCCGGCGGGCAGCGCCGCCGGGGGGACGAGCGGGATGTCGAAGAACTGGCGCTCGCCGCGCTTCGCGAGCGAGAAGGCGCGCGGCGGCGGCACCGGCCAGCCCGGCGGGGGCGCGACTTCGAGGCTCCCGGCCAGCGGGCGGCCGGCGTTCGAGGTCAGCGTGATCTCGAGCCGCTTCTCCTTCTGGGCGGGCGGCCACACGAGAAGGTCCGGCTCGACCGCGACGTCGAGGGGCGGCGCCGCGCGCACGGGCCGGCGGATCTCGCCGATGGCCTGGTCGCGAAAGCGCAGGGAGGCGTCGCGCTCGAGCGCGACGGAAACGCCCGAGATGCGCGCGACGACGCGGGCGTGGAGCGGGGCGGGCTGGAACGGCTCGCCGCGCACGGAGGCGGGCGTCGCGCTCCAGTCGTACAGGTCGCCGTGCATCGGCGCATACAGGAAGTACGGAAGGGTCGGCGCCGCGCCCGGCGGGACCGTGGCCGGCATCTTCCACTCTTCGAGCTTGCCCGGCGCGACCGCGCGCTCCGCCGCGGCGGCGGGCACCGTCCAGCCGTCCGGGCTCTCGAGGCTCACGCTCTCGACGGAGACGGGTTGCCCGCCCGCGTTCCAGACGTCCACGGTGATTTCGACGGACTCGCCGGGAGCCGCGACTTCCCGCTCCGCGAGCACGTCGAGCGTCACTCCCGCCGCGCCCGCGAGGGCGCCTTCGGCGAGCGCGATCTTCTCGTCGAGCAGCATGGCCGTGCCGCCGTCCCCCGGCCGCGCGAGGGCGCGCGCGGCGCGCAGCTCCGAAAGCGCCTCGGCGAGGACGGGCGCCGTGCCCGCGAGATCGGGCGTCGAGAGGCGGCGCCGCGCCTCCTGCGTCAGCGACGCGACGCGGTCGAGGCGCCGTTCCATGTCGGCCCGGCGGGCCGCGTCCGGGACCTCCCCGGCGATCGCGCGCAGGCGCGTGTCCACCCCGGCGAAGAGCTCGGTCGCCTCCTTGCCCTTTCCGCCGTCGATCCACGAGACGCGCGTCTCGTTGGGCCCGGGCTCCTGGAGCATGCCCATGTCCTGCGAGCGGTGCAGGCTGCGGCTCGCCATCGCGATCTGGTAATAGGACCGCCCCGTGAGCGGATCGACGCCGCCGGTCGGAAGCACCAGCGTGGCATCCTTCGGGTCGAAATACACGGAGCGATAGAGCGCCGCCGGCTGCCAGACCGTGAGGCCCTCGGCCGCGAGCGGCGGGGCCGCGGGATCGGCGGCGCGGCGGTATGCCTCCTGGGCGGTGACGCCCGCCGCCTGGTGCTGGCCATGGCCGTCGCGCGACGTTCCGGAGAAGACGCTGACGACCACCTGGGGCCGGAACCGCCGCACGATGCGCACGGCGTCCTCGAGCAGGACCTCCCGGGGCCACTTCTGGAGGGTTTCCTCGAGCGAGCGCGTGAAGCCGAAGTCGTAGGCGCGCGTGAAGAACTGGCGCGCCGCCGTCCAGCCGCCGCGCGGCGCAGAGCTCCTGCGAGCGGACGAGGCCGAGGCCGACGCCGAGCTCCGGACCCACGAGGTTCTGGCCGCCCTCGCCGCGCGACAGCGAGAGATATGCCGCCTCGCCGCCCATGCCCGCGAGACGAGCGCGAGCAGCTCCGTGTCCTCGTCGTCCGGATGGGCGCCGATGACGAGCAGGCGCCGGTGCGTGCCGAGCTTGCGCAGGAGGCGGTCCACGGACTCGAGGCCGCCGGTGTTGGGGGGCGAGAGCGCGTAGGTCGTTGCGGCCCGCTCCTCCGCCCCCGGAGCCGCGGGGGCGAGGAACAGGGCGAGGGCCGCGGTCAGCGCCGCAACGGCCTTGCCGGAACGCACGCGGTTACTTCTTCAGCCGTTTGCGGACGAGCGGCGCCGAGGCGGCCGCGGCGGCCCCGAGAAGCGCGGCGAGGATCCTCGCCTTCTTCTTCGGGTCCATCGATTTCCACTCGCCGGCCAGGCGCTTGACGGTCTTGCGCGACGCCGTCGAGGCCGTGCCGACCGCGCGGCGCACCGCGCTCGCGCCCTGGCCCGAGGCTTCGGCGATCGCCTCGCGCGCGACGCCGACGCCGCCCGTGATCGACCGGATCACGCCTTCGAAGGAGACGGTCCGCGAAGAGCCCGCGCGGCGGGCGGGCGCCTTGCGCCGGGCCCCGGCTTTCGCCGGGCGCTTGCGCGCGGCCGATCCGGCCTTGCGCGGCGCCGTCTTGCGGCGCGTCTTCGCACCGATCTCCACCACCGTTCCCGATCCCTGCTCGTCTGTCATGGTTTTCCTCACTTTTCCCCGGCCGCGACATACACGGGGGCGATGTCGACCGGAATGTCTTTCAACCCGGCGCTGATCCGTTCCATTTCCGGAGTGGATTTGCCGTAATCGGCAATGAGCTTCTGCGCCCGGGCGAAATCGCCGGTCGCCTCGATCATGAGCAACTCGTTGGCGAGCGAGCGGACCGCCTCGCGGAACTTCGGCGTCGCGACGGCGAAGCGCCCGCCGGCGGCCGGGACGATGGCGCCCTTCTCGACGAACCAGTTCCACTGCACGGCGGTGCCTCCGCCGTGGGCCTCGTCCACGCCGAAGCGGATGGAGCGATAAAAGAGCGCGCCGACCGTGACGGCGAGCGTGTTCTCGTCGAAGGACGTCAGCCACTTCTGGTCGATCGCCTGGAGGAGGATCCACATCCCGACGACGTCGGCCTTGCACTCCTCGATCGTCGAGTAGAGGTCCTTCAGGAGCAGGCGCGACTCGACCTTGCGGCCGTCCGGGCCGGTGATGATGCCCGGACCGAGGCCGTGGGCCAGTTCGTGGAAGAGCGTGTGGTTGAAGAAGGCGTCGAACGAGACCGCCGGCATCTGCGCCGGGTCGAGGACACGCTCCGCGATCGGCTTGCCGGCGACGCGGAACTTCGCCTCCATGACGTTCTTGAGCAGAACCTTCTTGGATCCCTTCGCCTGGCGCACGCGCTCGTCGTTGGGCAGGTTGAACGCGCTCGTCTGCACGCCGGCCCGCGTGTCCCCCGCCGTGTAGACCTCCTGGACGACGCGGATCGGCGACTCGAACTTGCGGGCGAGGTTGCGGTGCTCCTCCGGAATCGGCAGGCCCTTCTCCATGTCCGGCAGGTGCGCGGCATAGACGGCGAGCTTCGCGCTCTCGTCCTTGTCGCGCACCGAGACGAACGAGGTGAAGGACGCCTTGTAGTTGAAGAGCGCGTCCTCGTAGACCTCGTACGGGCCGATGACGACCTCGATGTCGGAGTCGAGGTCCATCCAGGCGATGTCGGAGTCGTAGTAGTCGTCGGAGAGCAGGGCGTCGGCGCGCTTGCGGAGGTAGCCGGCGAGCGAGGCGTTGCCGGTGAGGGAGGCGGCCTGGCGCAACCGCGCGGCGACCGTCTCGAGGAAGTTGCGGTACTCCTGGGAGTACGGAATGGCGACGAGGCCCTTGCCGTCCCGCCGGATCACCGTGAAGAGGCCCTCGAAGGCCTTCCGGTCGTCCGGATGCCGGGCCACCCAGGACTCGAACTCCTCCTTCGTCATGCCGGCCGGGTAGAAGGCGGCGCCCGGGGGCTTGGGGCTCGATCCGATGAAGGGGACGTTCCCGTCGAGCCGGTCCCACGGTCCCGCGTTGATCCGGAAGAGCGCGAGGGCGTCGGCGGCCCCTGCCGTGCCGCGGGCCGCCTCGCCGGTCAGGCGGCGCCGCAGGGCGGGGTTCTGCTGCGAGACCTGCCGCAGGAAGATCTCGCCGATCGGCTTCGAGGCCTCGATGAGCTCGGAGAGGGCGCGGGTTTCGCGCGCGTCGAGGAGCGAGCGGTCGTAGTCGATCGGCGTCGGCGGAAGCCGCCGCAGCCGCTCCGGGATGTCCGGCGCAAAGCGCAGCGCGGCCGTCGCCGCCGCCAGGACGATGCTGCCGCCGAGCACGAGAGCCGCCTTCATTGGCCCGAATCTAGCATTATCTTTGGGGCATGGCGGATGCCGTCCTCACACCGGCCGGGCTCGATCGCAAGGTCCTGTCCGCCTGGTATGTGCGCAATCGCGAGCGATCGGAGGCCCTGTTCGACCTCGTCGAGCCCGAGTCCTACGAGGCGCGGCCGATCGCGCTGCGCAACCCTGTCTGCTTTTACGAGGGCCACCTCCCGGCCTTCGCCGTCAACACGCTCGTCAAGCGCGGCCTCCGCCGGCCGGGCATCGACGAGGCCGCCGAGACGCTCTTCGAGCGCGGCATCGACCCGGAGGACGCGGAAGCGGTGAAGCCGGGGGCGAGCGCCTGGCCCTCGCGCATCCAGATTCGGGACTATGCCGCGAAGGCGGACCGCCTCGTCCTCGACGCGATCGCCGGGGCCGACATCGAGGACGAAGCCAATCCCGTGCTCGCCGGGGGTCTCGCGGTCTACACGGTGCTCGAGCACGAGGCCATGCACCAGGAGACGCTGCTCTACATGTGGCACCGGTTGCCCTACGGGAAGAAGCGTCGGCCGCGAGGGCTCGCGGTGCCGTGGATCGGCGGCGAGCCGCCGACGGCCCGCGCCGTGCGGATCCCGGCCGGCCGAGCGACGCTCGGCGCCGATCCGGGCGCCGCGTTCGGCTGGGACAACGAGCGGCCGCCCACCGGGTCGAGGTCCCGGCCTTCACGATCGACGTCCACGCCGTCACCAACCGCGACTACCTCGAGTTCGTCGAGGCCGGCGGCTACGAGCGCGAAGATCTCTGGGACGCCGACGGCTGGCGGTGGCGCGCGGACGCCGACATGCGGCATCCGCTTTTCTGGGAGATTCATCGGGGCGCGTGGTTCTGGCGCGGCATGTGCGACCTCATCCCGCTGCCGCTGGCGTGGCCCGTGTACGTCACCCACGCCGAGGCCTCCGCCTACGCGCGATGGAAGGGCCGCCGCCTGCCGACGGAGGCCGAGTACCACCGCGCGGCCTACGGCGAGCCCGGAGGCGGCGAGCGGCTCCATCCCTGGGGAGACGAGCCGCCCGACGCGACGCGCGGCAACTTCGACTTCGCCCGTGGGACCCCGTTCCGGCAGGCGCGTTCCCGCGCGGCGCGAGCGCCTGGGGCGTCCACGACCTCGTCGGCAACGGCTGGGAGTGGACCGTCGACCGTGTTCGCGCCGTTCGAGGGCTTCGTCCCGATGCCGTCCTATCCGGAGTACTCGGCCGACTTCTTCGACGGGCAAGCACTACGTCATGAAGGGCGCCTCGCCGGCGACGGCGCGCGAGCTCGTGCGGCGGAGCTTCCGCAACTGGTTCCGCCCGACTATCCGTACGTCTACGCGAAGTTCCGGACGGTCGGCCGGTAGCGCGGCTGATGGCCATTCCCGCCAACGCCCAGCCGCCGCCCGCGGACGCCGTACGCGACTTCGCCGCCGACGTCCGCCGCGACCTCGCGCTGACGCCCAAGCAGCTGCAGTCGAAGTACCTCTACGACGCGCTCGGCTCGGCCCTCTTCGAGGCCATCTGCCAGCTGCCGTGGTACCGCATCACGCGCGCCGAGCGGGCGGCTGCTCTCGCGGTTCGCGCCGGAGATGGTCGCGCGCCGATGGCGGCGACCCGGTGACGCTGATCGAGCTCGGGTGCGGCAGCGGCGAGAAGCTCGCGATGCTCGCCGAGGCGCTGCAGCCTGCGCCGGCCGCCCGGTCGCGGTGCACCTGATCGACATCTCGCCCACGCGCTCGAGCTGTCGGAGCGGACGCTCGGGCGCTTCGAGCACGTCTCGGTCGTCGGCCACCGCGCGACCTACGAGGTCGGCCTGCGCCACGCGGCCCGCGACCGCGCGCCGCGCGGCAGCCGATGCTCGTGCTCTTCCTCGGCTCGAACATCGGCAACTTCGACCCGCCCGCGGCGCGGCGAGTTCCTCGCGCGAGATCCGCGCGCCTGCGGCCGGGCGACGGCTGCTGCTCGGCGCCGACCTCGTCAAGCCGGAGCGCGAGCTGCTGCTCGCCTACGACGATCCGCTCGGCGTGACCGCCGCGTTCAACCGGAACCTGCTGGTGCGGATCAACCGGAGCTGCTGGCGGACTTCGATCTCGACGCCTTCGCCCACCGCGCGGTGTGGAACCCGACGGAGCAGCCGGGTCGAGATGCACCTCGTCCGCGCCGGGCGCAGACCGTGCGCATCCCGCGCGCCGGCTGCGAGGTGGCCTTCGCGGCGGGCGAGCCGATCTGGACGGAGAGCTCCTACAAGTACGACGTGGAGGACATCGCCACCATGGTCGAGGCCGAGGGCTTCCGCTGCCACGCGCGGTGGATCGAGCCCGAGGCGCGCTTCGCGCTGACCCTCTTCATGGTCGACGATCCGCCGCCGTCAGCGCCGTAGGCGTCGCAGCGCGGCCCGGCCGGCAGCTAGCGCTGCGGCTTGGAGCCGTCGCCGGTCGAGCGGCCGACGGGAAGGGCGGGAAGGCGCGGCGTGCCGGCCGGGCCTCTCTTCGAGGCGCCCATGGGCAGCGCGGGAAGGGCGGAGGCCGCGGGCTCTCCGGCCGTCGCTGCCGGGTTTTCGCCGACGAGGTGCAGGGCCGTCCACTTGTCGCCGGCGTCCACGCTCTTCAGCACGCCCATGTGGGTGGCGGCGTACACGGTCGAGGGCGCGCGAGGGTCGATCGCGAGCGTCATCACGTAGAGGTCCTTCTGGAGCTCGGTCCAGGACTGGCCGCCGTCGACGGACTTGTAGATCGCCGCGGCCGTCGCCGCGTACATCGTCGCCGACGCGGCCGGATCCGCGGCCACGGCGAGGACGTTCCAGCTGCGCAGCCCGCGGTTGCACGCGGTCCACGTCGCGCCGCCGTTGGCGCTGCGATAGAGGCCGTCGTGCGTCCCGGCGTACAGGATCGAGGGCGTGCCGCGAAACGCCATGCCCCACACGCGTTCCCTTCGCCAGCGGGCCGGCCGCGTGCGTCCAGGTCGCGCCCTGATCGGCGCTGCGGAAGATGCCTTCGCTGTTGGTGCCCGGCGTAGACGGCTCCCGGCGGCTCCGGGTCGATGGCGATCGCGGTGATCGAGACGCGCGTCGTCGGGGAGGCGAGCTCCTTCCACGTGGCGCCGGCGTCCTCGCTGCGGAAGATGCGTCCCGCCTCGGCGCCGGCGTAGACGATTCCCGGATGGTCGGGATCCACGGCGATCGAACCGACGTAGCGGGCGGTCAGGCCCTGGTTGGACGCGGCCCAGTGCTCGCCTCCGTCGGCGCTGCGGAACACGCCGCCGGCGTCGGTCGTGGCGTAGAGGTGGGAAGGCGACTGCGGATCGATCGCGAGGGCGAGCAGGGAGTGACTGCCCAGGCCGCGGCCCGTCTGCGTCCACTTCGTTCCGCCGTCGTCGCTCTTGTAGAGACCGCGCGCCGTCGCGGCGTAGACCGTGGCCGGCGCGGACGGATCCAGCACGAGGGCGGTCACGAGCCCGCCCTCGCCCTGGAGGACGAATCCGGGATCCTGGCCCGGCGCGACGCCGCAGAAAGCGACAGCGATCGCCAATGCGACACACGACGCCCGCCAACTCCTCGCGCTCATGGAGCGCGTATTCTGCACCAATCCCGACGGGAGCGGTTACGCGGTTACCCTGGGCGCTGTGACGATTCGGCCCACTCATCGATGCATCGCGATGGAGAATCCGCCGAACTGAAGCTGCTGCGGGTCGGCCGGATCCGTGAGAAACGGAACCGCGAGGTGAACCGTGCCCTGGAAGAAGTTCCCGGATGCCGCTCCGTGGAGGCCGCCTCGCTGCAGCGTCACTTCTCCGTCAAGCGCGCCGCCCTGGTCCAGGATCGTGGCCGCCGCCGACGCTCTACCGCCTCGACCCCTGGACCGGCCGGCGCCGACTCTGGAAGGAGATCCCGCCGGTATCCCCGACGACCGGCGGAGAAATCGGCGCGGCCCGCTTCGCCGCCGACGGAAAGATCTGCATTTACACGCATCACCGCTACACGTCCGAGCTCTTCGTCGCGGAGGGGCCTCGCGCCGGCGGCGCCGGCCGCTTCGTCCCCGTTTCCAGCACATTTGACCCTCCGAAACGGCCGGTGGTACCGTGCTGCGGCCCCGAACAAGGAGGTGTCCCCTGAAGCGTCTGATCGCCATCGTGTGCCTGGTCGCCGTCGCGACCGTCGCCGCCCCCGCCGAGGAGCGCGTGGACCTCGACATGGTCACGAAGATCCGGCAGGAGGGATTCCGCGACTCGAAGGTCATGGAGACCGCGAGCGAGCTCATGGACCGGATCGGCCCGCGGCTGACCGGCTCGCCGCAGGCGAAGGAAGCCAACAACTGGACGAAGGACAAGCTCGCCGAGTGGGGCCTCTCCAACGCCCACCTCGAAACCTGGGGCCCGTTCGGCCGCGGCTGGCAGTACGAGGCCTGCGCGGTGCGGATGGTGGCGCCGGACCACGCCGAGCTGCTCGCGCTGCCCGACGCCTGGACGCCGGGAACGAACGGCCCGGTGAAGGGCTCGGTCGTCCGCCTGAACGTCAAGTCGAAGGACGAGCTCGAGAAGCTCAAGGGAACGTTCACCGGCAAGATCGTCCTCTACGGCGACGTGCGCGAGGTCAAGCCGCACGACAAGCCGGACCTGACGCGGTTCGACGAGAAGACGCTCGCCGAGGAGGCCCAGTACAACCTGCCCGGCGGTCCGCCGCGGTACCCGCGCGAGGAGTACGCCCGGCGCGCCGAGTTGAAGCGCGCCGCGGAGGCGTTCCTCGCCGAGGAGAAGCCGCTCGCGGTGATCGAGCTCGGCCGGGGGGATTTCGGGACCTTCAACGTCCAGGGCGGCGGCGAGTACCGCAAGTCGAAGCCCATGTCCGTGCCTGCCGTGGCTCTCGATGGAGTCGGAGCACTTCGGCCGGATCGCACGCCTGCTCGACCGGAAGGTCGACGTCCAGCTCGAGCTCGACGTGAAGACGCGTTTCGTGGACGAAGACCTGATGCAGTGGAACACGATCGCCGAGATTCCGGGCACGGACAAGAAGGACGAGGTCGTGATGGTCGGGGCGCACCTCGACTCGTGGCACGGCGGCACGGGCGCGACCGACAACGGCGCCGGGCTCCGTCGTGGCCATGGAAGCGATGCGGATCCTCAAGGCGCTCAACGTGAAGCCGCGCCGCACGATCCGGATCGGCCTCTGGACCGGCGAGGAGCAGGGTCTCTATGGATCGCGCGCTTACGTCGCGCAGCACTTCGCCTCCCGCCCGGAAATGACCGCGGAAGAGAAGGACAGGCCCTGGTACCTCCAGAAGGAGAAGTGGCCGCTGACCGTCAAGCCCGAGCACGCCCGGCTCGCCGCGTACTTCAATCTCGACAACGGCACCGGCAAGGTCCGCGGCATCTACGCCGAGGAGAATGCGGCCGTCGTGCCGATCTTCCAGGCGTGGCTGGAGCCGTTCCACGATCTCGGCGCCACGACGGTCACGATGAACACGACCGGCGGCACGGACCACGAGTCCTTCGACGGCGTCGGGCTTCCGGGCTTCCAGTTCATCCAGGACGAGATCGAGTACGACACCCGCACGCACCACACCAACATGGATCTCTACGAGCGGCTGGTCCGGACGGACCTCGAGCAGGCGGCGGTCATCATGGCCTCCTTCGCGTACAACGCGGCGACGCGCGAGGCGATGCTGCCGCGCAAGCCGATGCCGAAGGAGCCGCCGGCCGACAAGGGGGAGAAGAAGCCGGAGGCCGGAAAGCCCGAAACGCCGAAACCCGAGGCGCCGAAACCGACGCCTCACGCGGGGAGCTGAGACGGAGGGTCTGATAAACTCCCGGTTCACCTCGTCAAGGAAGGTCGCCATGCGCAGACGGATATTTCCGGCCCTTCTGGCGTTCGCGACGCTCGCCGCGTCGGGTCTCTCCGGCGCGACGCCCGACGCCGTCACCGCGACATCGCGTCCCCTGCGGCTGCTGCGCAGCTGGGAGGAGCCGGTCAAGACGGCCGGCGGCCGCGAGTACGTCCGCCGCGTCGACCTGGTGTTCGACTACAACAAGGGGATCGCCTGGGAGCACTTCTACTCGACGACCGGCGTGCTGGCGGGCTCGAAGAAGATCGCGCAGTCGCTGCCGTCGCCCTCCGAAGTGGAGATCGACGAGGCGTTCTCGATGGTCCGCTCGGCGCCCGAGCTCGAGCGGGTCTTCGCCCGCTTCCATCCGGTCCTCGAGGGCGGCTTCGTCATGGAGGAGGGCAAGGGCAAGCCGTGCGGACCGGGGTCGCGCTGCCTGCACGTCTTCGTGCTCTCCTCGGATCGCGCGGGCCTGATCGAGCGGGTGGTCGTGGATCTCGCGCGGCAGAAGATCGCCTATCGCCATTACGTGCCGCCGGTGCGGAGGACGGGACGATGATCAAGAAACTCGCGTCGATCCTGCTCTTCGCGGTCGCGGGGGCCTTCGCCGCGGCGCCGGCGTCCGCCCAGCCGGTCTGCAATCTTCAGGGCGAGCACCTGATGTCCTGGCCCACCGACGCCCCGGTCTGGCAGTTCTGCTGGCTGCGGCCGTCGGAGAGCTCGGGCACGCGCGGCTCGGGCCTCGAGATCC
This sequence comes from uncultured Acidobacteriota bacterium, assembly GCA_963710945.1. Classification (GTDB taxonomy): domain Bacteria; phylum Acidobacteriota; class Thermoanaerobaculia; order UBA5066; family Gp7-AA6; genus DAHUXD01. Next base: position 160,981 of record CAVQCH010000003.1, on the reverse strand, counting down.
GCAACGTCTATTACAACGGCCACCTCGTCCTGAAGCGCGGCCACGTGCCGATGCTCAACGTGGAGTACGACCCGGGTGGTTGCGGCTGCTACCGCGACTGGCAGAACCAGGAAGTCGTCTTCCACGCGAACAACCCGATCCCGGGAATCCCCGGCTACGCGGAACCGACCGTGCCGCCCCTGACCGTCTGCGACACGGGCGGCTCGGCAGGGGACTGCAGGTCGCCGGACACCGACTGCTTCACGGGCGTGGCGGCCGAGAAGCTGGCCGACCGACTGATCCTCACGACCCAGTTCGAGGCGGGGTGGTACCGGTACACGATGAAGTGGCGTTTCTTCCTCGATGGCCGCATCCAGCCGGCTTTCGGGTTTTCCGCCATCGACGCCTCGTGCGTCTACCACTCCCACCGCCACCACGCGTACTGGCGCCTCGACTTCGACGTGGACGGACCGGGAAACGACCTCGTCGCCGAGGGCCCCAACCCCGCGGGCGGCGGCGGCCGCGGCGCCCCGCGCTTCCCGATCGTGGCGCTGCCGACCGAGGTCATGCGCCGCAACAATCGGCCGGGGATGACCTGGTCGGTCATCGATTCGGTCACCCGCCGCGGCTACCGGATCGTCCCGGGCGACGAGGTCGCCCTGCCGGCGGACAACTTCTCGGTCGGGGACTTCTGGGCCCTGCGCTACAAGGCGAACGAGATCGACGACGGCGGCAACATCGGCGATTGTCCCGTCGACTTCAGCACGTTTCTCAACGGGGAGACCACGGCGAGCGACGTCGTCGTCTGGTACCGCGCGGGCTGGTTCCATCCGCCCAACCAGCTCGACGACTGCGACCTCGGCGGCCCGACGCTCTACCCGATCGGCGACTGGAGCCCGACCCCCTAGGACCACCGGCCAGAACCTTTCGGGACCCGTCGCGTAGACAGAGAACGTTCGTTTTCGCGAAGAAGGAGGGTCCCATGCCGAAGCTTCGGACGGCCCTGGCCGCCGGCCTTTTCTGCCTCAGCGCGCTCGTCCCCGCGCAGACCGCCCCCGCGCCGGCCGCTCCCGAGATCAAGCCGGGCGAAACCCTCGTCGTCGAGGGGGTCCCGGCGATCCCGGCGTCGCTCGCCGAAGACGTACGGCCTTACACCGAGGTCCGCGCGGCGGTCTTCACGAGCTGGAATCCAAAGCGCCACGAGATGCTGATCGCGACTCGGTTTGCCAACACGTACCAGGTGCACGTCGTGAAGGGCCCGGGCGCGGCTCGAACGCAGCTGACGTTCTACGCCGACGGCGTCTTCGGCGGGAAATTCGACCCGAAGGCCGGCGACTGCTTCGTCTTCTCCAAGGATCGCGGGGGCGACGAGTTCTATCAGCTCTACCGCTACGACGTCGCGGACGGCAAGGTCACGTTGCTGACCGACGGCAAATCCCGCAACACCGGTGCCGTGTGGGCCAACGGCGGCAAGCGGATCGCTTACGGCTCGACCCGCCGCACCGGGAACGACGTGGACATCTACGTCGTCGACACCGCGGACCCGAAGACCGACCGCCGCGTCGTGGAGCTCTCGGGCGGCGGATGGAGCGTCAACGACTGGTCCCCGGACGACTCGAAGCTCCTCCTCACGGAAGGGATTTCGGTCAACGAGACCTACCTCTGGCTCGTCGACGTGGCGACCGGGCAGAAGACGCTGCTGACGCCGAAGGGCAAAGACAAGGTGTCCTACGGCAACGCGGCTTTTGCGCGGGACGGCAAGAGCCTTTACGTCACGCTCGACGCGGGCTCCGAATTCCAGCGGCTCGCGCGGATGGACCTCGCGACGAAGAAGATCGAGTTCCTGACGCCGGACACGGCGGACGTGGACGAGTTCGACCTGTCCGAGGACGGTAAGACGATCGCTTACGTCGCCAACGAAAAGGGCGCCGGCGTCCTGCACCTGTTCGATACGGCGACGCGCGCGGACCGGCCGGCGCCCGGGATTCCACTCGGCATCGTCTCCGGCGTGCGGTGGCACCCGGACGGGACGGTCGTCGGCTTCTCGATGACGTCGTCCCGCTCGAGCCACGACGCGTACGCGCTCGACGTCCGGACGGGCAAGCTCGAGCGCTGGACCGCCAGCGAGACCGGCGGCCTGAACGCCGCGACGTTCGCCGAGGCCGAGCTCATCTCCTGGAAGACCTTCGACGGACGCGAGATCACGGGCTTCCTCTACCGCCCCGACCCGGCCAGGTTCCCGGGCAAGCGTCCGGTCGTCGTGGACATCCACGGGGGGCCCGAAGGGCAGTCGCGCCCCGAGTTCATGGGGCGCGACAACTACCTCACGAGCGAGCTCGGCGTGGCGATCATCGAGCCCAACGTCCGCGGATCGACGGGCTACGGCAAGACGTTCTCGCTGCTCGACAACGGGTTCCTGCGGGAGGGCACGTACAAGGACATCGCCGCGCTCTTCGACTGGATCGCGACGCGGCCCGAGCTCGACGCCGACCGCATCATGGTGCAGGGCGGCAGCTACGGCGGGCACATGACGCTGGCGATCGCGACGTTCTACAGCCCGCGGATCCGCTGCGCGGTGGACGTCGTCGGCCCGTCGAATCTGGTGACCTTCCTGGAAAACACCTCCGGCTACCGGAAGGACCTGCGGCGCGTCGAGTACGGCGACGAGCGCGACCCCAAGATGCGCGCCTTCCTCGAGAAGATCGCGCCGATGACCAACGCCGAGATGATCAAGAAGCCCCTCTTCGTGATCCAGGGCTTCAACGATCCGCGCGTGCCGCGAACCGAGTCCGAGCAGATGGTGGCCCGGATCCGGAAGATCGGAACGCCGGTCTGGTACCTGATGGCGAAGGACGAGGGCCACGGTTTCGCGAAGAAGTCGAACCGGGACTTCGAGTTCTACGCGACGGTGCTCTTCATGAAGGAGTTCCTGCTGGCGAACAGGTGACACGAGTATTCCTGCATAAAACTGCAGGAATTGACAGTCAATCCGGCAGTTCTGCGCGGCGATTCGCCTCAGTGACAGCGAAAATCTGCATCTGATACAGATTTCGGTAGTCACGTCTCGGCGACGGTCTGCTACGCTCTTGGTCCGTGGACAAGGCCGACACCGCCTGGCTGCTGATCTCGACGGCGCTCGTCCTGCTCATGACCCCGGCCCTCGGGTTCTTCTACGGGGGCCTCGTCCGGTCCAAGAACGCCCTCAACACGCTGATGATGAGCGTTTCGTCGCTCGGGTTCGTCGGCGTGGGCTGGGCGCTCGCGGGGTACTCGATCGCGTTCGGACCCGGGTCGGCGTTCTCGGGCGGGCTCTCCGAGGCCCTCCTGGCGGGCGTCGGACTCGAGCCGCGCGGAAGCATCCCGCACCTGCTCTTCATGGCGTTCCAGGGGACGTTCGCGATCATCACGGCCGCGCTCATCTCGGGCGCCGTCGTCGAGCGCATGCGCTTCGGGCCGTATCTCGCGTTCCTGACGCTCTGGGGCCTCCTCGTCTACGCGCCGGTCGCGCACTGGGTCTGGGGCGGCGGGTTCCTGGCGCGGCTGGGCGCCCTCGACTTCGCGGGCGGCACGGTCGTGCACATCAACGCCGGCGCCGCGGCGCTCGTCGCCGCGCTCGTCGTCGGCCCGCGCAAGGACTACGCCCGGCAGGCGATCCTGCCCCACAACGTGCCGTTCACCCTGCTCGGGGCGGGCCTCCTGTGGTTCGGGTGGTTCGGCTTCAACGGCGGCAGCGCGCTCGCGGCCGACGGCTCGGCCACGCTCGCCTTCGTGAACACGATGTTCGCGCCGACGGCGACCCTGGTGGTCTGGACGCTGCTCGACCTGTCGCGGACCGGACGAGGCCACGGCCGTGGGCGCGGCGACGGCCGCCGTCGTGGGCCTCGTGGCCGTGACCCCGGCCGCCGGTTTCGTCAGCCCGGTGTCGGCGATCCTGCTCGGCGGCGTCGCGGCGTTCCCGAGCTACTACGCCCTGCTCTGGCGCGCGCGCACGCGGCTGGACGACGCGCTCGACGTCGTCGCGGCGCACGGTCTCGGGGGGACCGTGGGCGCCCTGCTGACCGGCGTTCTCGCGCAGAAGGCCTGGGGCGCCCCGGCCGACGGCCTCCTCTTCGGGAACCCGCGCCAGCTCGGCATCCAGGCGGCGAGCGCGCTGGCGGTGGCGATGTACAGCGCGGGAGCCACCTTCGGGCTCCTGAAGCTCGTGGGCGTCTTCGCGTCGCTGCGGGCCGCGGGCCGCGAGGAGGGCCTCGGCCTCGACGTCACGCAGCACGGCGAGGAGGCGTACGCGCGCGGCGAGGGCGCGATCCTCGTGCTGCCGGACCTGCCGGCGCCCGCCATCGGCGCTCCCGCTCCCGCGCCCGCCGCGGGAGGCCCGGCCTGAAGCTCGTCGTCGCGATCGTCCGCCCCGAGAAGCTGCCGGACGTGCTCGAGGCGCTCTTCCGGGCGCAGGTGCGCGGCCTCACGCTCCACCGCGTCGAGGGGCACGGGGGGGAAACCGAGCGGGTCGAGACCTACCGGGGCACGACGGTCAAGATGGAGCTCGCCGAGAAGGTGCGCCTGGAGATCGGCGTCTCGGACCACTTCGTGGAGCCGACGATCCGGGCGATCCTCGCCTCGGCGCGGACGGGCGCGGTCGGGGACGGCAAGGTGTTCGTGCTGCCGGTCGAGAAGGTCTACCGCATCCGCACGGGCGAGGAAGACCAGGCCGCGGTCACGCCGGTCGGGTAGGACCCGGCGCGTCAGGCCCTTTCCACGATCGCCTCGGCCTCGATCTCGACGAGCATCGCGGGGTCGATGAGGCGCGAGACCTCGACCATCGCGGTCGCCGGCCGGATCTTCCCGAAGAATTCGCCGTGCGCCCGGCCGATTTTCTCCCAGTCGCCGATGTCCGTGACGTACATGCGCGTCCGGACGACGTCCTCGAGGCGCGCGCCGGCGTTCTCGAGCGCGGACTGGATGTTGCGAAGCGCCTGCACGGTCTGCGCGTAGGCGTCGGCGCCTCCCACGATCTTCCCGTCGGAGCCGGTGGCGGTCGTGCCGGAGACGTGCACCACGTCGCCGACGCGGACGGCCCGCGAGTAGCCGACCACGGCCTCCCAGGGCGCGCCGCTCGAGACGTTCCGGCGCGGCATCGTCAGGGGTTGCGGGAGTCAAGCGCGGCGCCGAGGTACCGGTCCTGGAGGTCGCGCCAGGCGGGCTGCGCCATGAAGCGGCGCAGGGCCTCGTTGACGGGCGCGCGCAGGGGGCTGCCGTCGGGAAGCGGGAAGGCCAGGTACTGCTGGTCGAATTCGTCGGGGAGGACCTCGATGCTCTTCGTCGTGTCCCGCGCGGCGTAATAGTCGAGGATGTCGGCCCCATAGACGACGGCCCGGACATCGCCCTGGCGCAGCGCCTCGAGGGCCTTCGGCACCGAGGGGTAGAGGCGCCGCGACACGCTGCGGCGGCGCAGCAGCTCGGCCGACGCGGACCCCTCGACTGTCCCGACGATGACGTGTTGCAGGCTCGCCACGCTCTGCACCGCGCCGAATTCGGCGACCGCGAGCTTGGCCGTGACGAAGGCCGTGAACGCCGTGAGAAGGATCAGGCTGAAGAACATCCACAGCATCGCGAGCATCCGCCCCCAAAACGTGATCGGAACCTTATCGCCGTAGCCGACGCCCACCGTCGTGACGCCGGACCACCAGAATCCGGCGCCGACGCCGGAAAGCCGGTCGCCGGCGAACTGCGGATTGCGGCGGCGCTCGAGGAGCCACAGAGCAGCGCCTGCCAGGAATACGAGGACCGTGATGACCACGTAGATCCGCAGAGCGGCGCGAGCGGTGAGCGACCTCAGGACCAGGATCCAGCGGTCCTCGTCGCTGCTGCGCATCACGGCGACGCCGGCCCCGCTGAGGAGAAACGCGTGGCTGAAGTCGACCAGCTTCTGGCGATCGATCGTCGCGGCGAACGGCGCAGCCGCCGTGTCCAGCCGGCCGTGCGCAATGTCGTCGAGGATCGTATCGGGGGAGGCTTCGCCAAAGCGGTACTGGAGGTTGAGCTCTTCGGCGATCTCTTTCCAGAGATCCACGATGATTCCCCCCCACTGCCCGTCCGGAGTCTTCATCGCGTAGGGCGGCGCCTCGAAGACTCCCACTCGCCATACGCGGTCCGGAAGCGGGGCGTCGCCGGCCGGCGACGCCGCGGCGATTCCCGCGAGGAGGCAAATCCCGAAGACGGCCCGGCCGAATCTCATCGCCCTCCCGCTTGGAAACGGAGTCCCGAAGAACCGGTTCCTGGTTCAGCGCTCCAGGTACGTGTAGCGCGGGAACACGTCCTCGAACTCCCGGTAGATCGCGCGCGATTCGTCCTTCTTGAGCGGGTGTCCGGCAGCGCGGCGAAGCTGCCTCCCGATGGAGGCGAGGATTTCGGCCCGGTCGTAGTTCATGTACTCGAGCACGCGCTCGCAGGATTCGCCGGGCAGGACGTCGGCGATGTGGGCCTTGCCCTGCTCGTCGACGGTCACGAGGACCTCGTTGGCTTCGCCGAAGAGGTTGTGCAGGTCCCCGAGCACGTCCTGGTAGGCGCCCATCAGGCAGACGCCGACGTAGTACGGGTCGCCGTCCTTCAGCTTGTGAAGGGCGAGCGTCTCCTTGATGTCCCGCAGGTCGATGAATTTCTCGATCTTGCCGTCGGAATCGCAGGTGATGTCGGCGAGCGTGCCGAACTCGGTCGGCCGCTCGTTCAGGCGGTGGATGGGGAGGATCGGGAAGAGCTGGTCGATCGCCCAGATGTCGGGCAGGGACTGGAAGACGGAGAAGTTGAGGACGTACTTGTCCGCGAGCATCGTCTCCATGTCCTCGAACTCCTCGGGGACCTCCTTCAGCGTCTTCAGGTCGCGATGGATCTTTTCGCAGATCTGCCAGAAGAGGATCTCGCCCTTGGAGCGGTCCTCCAGCGAAAGGTGGCCGAGGTTGAAGAGCGTGAAGAGCTCCTCCTTGTACTGCATCGCGTCGTGGTAGCTCTCGCGGACGGTCTTGGCGTTCACGCTCTCGTAGATCGACAGGAGCTCCTGGAGCACCGTCGGGTCCGACGACGTCACGCGGACGCGCCGGCCCTGCTCGATGCGGTCGGCCACGTCGAGGACGTTCGTAACGAAGACCGAGTGGTAGGCGGTGACGGCGCGGCCGGACTCGGTCACGAGGACCGGCGGCGGCACCTTCTCCTCCTCGCAAATCTGCTTGACGGTGTAGACGACGTCGTTGGCGTATTCCTGCACCGAGTAGTTCATCGAGGAGTCGAAGGCCGTCTTCGAGCCGTCGTAGTCGACGCCGAGGCCGCCGCCGAGGTTGAGGTACTGGATCGGCACTCCCTCGGCGCGCAGCTTGCCGTACACGCGGCCCGCCTCGCGGATCGCCTCCTTGATCCTGCGGATGTCGGTGATCTGGGAGCCGATGTGGAAGTGGAGCATGACCATGCAGTCGAGCATCTTGCGCGACTTCAGGATCTTGACCGTCTCGAGCATCTCGGGCGTCGTCAGGCCGAACTTGGCCGCCTCGCCGCCGGATTTCGCCCACTTTCCGGAGCCGCGGGCGTAGAGCTTCGCCCGCATGCCGATGAGCGGGCGGACGCCGCGGGCCTTGGCGACCGCGAGGATGCGCTCGAGCTCGGAAACCTTCTCGAGGATGAGCACGACTTTCTTGCGCATCCGCACGGCGTTCAACGCCATGCGCACGAACGTGTCGTCCTTGTACCCGTTGCACGTGATCAGGCACTCCGGGCCGAGGTCGGCCGCGATCGCGGCGAGCAGCTCCGGCTTCGATCCGGCCTCGAGGCCGTAGCCGTACCGGCGCCCGGCTTCCACGATGTGGTCCACGACGACGCGCTTCTGGTTGACCTTGATCGGGAAGACCCCGCGAAAGACGTTGCCGTAGCCGTACTCGTCGATCGCGCGCGCGAAGGCGTCGTTCAGGTTCGCGACGGCGGCCGAGAGGATCTGCGGGAAACGGATGACCATGGGCGTCGCGATGCCGCGGCCCGCGACCTCGTCCACGATCTGTTTCAGGGCCACGCCGCGCCCCGCTTCCCGCGTCGGCCGCACGACGAGGTCGCCCTCGTCGGAGACGTGGAAGAAGCCCTTTCCCCAGTGCGGAATCCCGTAGAGCGCGCCGGCCTCGGTGTAGCGGTGGCCCGCGTGCCGCGGCCGGGAACGGGTCGCCGCAACGGCTCGCGGGCGTCGAACGGGGCGTGCGCTGGCCATGCTGGAATCCTAACGCAGACGTTAGACGTTACCGTTAGCCGTGAACCGTTCGTGACAGTCTTCGGCTTACGGCTTACGGCTGACGACTCAAGGTTTCGCCAATAGCTCCAGAGCCGCGATCGTCAGCGCCGAGGCTCCGGTCTTCAGCGTCGGCTCGCGGTCCGGCGCCCACGCCGAGGAGTGCAGAGAGGGCAGCTTCGTCATGTCGCCCCGCGCCGCGGCGAACTTTCCGGGTTCCGAGCCGCCCAGCCAGAAGATGAGCGACGGACACTTCGCCGCCTTCCCGAAGTTGCCGAAATCCTCGGATCCCATGACCGATGGAGACTCGACCACGTGCGACGCGCCGAAGACCGAAGCGAGCGCGGCCGCGACGCGCCTGGTCATCGCCGGATCGTTGTAGGTCGCATCGTAGCCCTGGTCGATCTTCACGAGCGGCTCTTTCGGAGCGCCGGCCGCCAGGGCCTCCGCCTTCGCGATGCGCTCGATCGCGGCGAGCAGCTTCTGGCGCACTTCCGGCTTGTAGCTGCGCACGGTCAGCTGCAGCCGGACCTCGTCGGGAATGATGTTGGACCTGGTGCCGCCGTGGATCGAACCGACGGTGACGACCGCGGGGTCCCGCGGATCGTTCTCGCGGGCGACGATGGTCTGCAACGCGAGGACCGTGCGGGCGGCGAGGACGATCGGGTCGACCGTGTTCTGCGGCGCCGAGCCGTGGCCCCCGCGGCCGTAGATCGTGATGTCGACCGTGTCGGAGTTCGCGAGCGCATACCCGGCCGTCCAGCCGATCGTTCCGGCCGGCAGCTGCGGCGTGTCATGGAGCGCGATGGCGAAATCGGGTCTCGGGAAACGCGTCAGGAACCCGTCCTGCAGCATGGCGCGGGCGCCGTCCGAGCCCTCTTCCCCGGGCTGTCCCACGAGCACGAGCGTTCCCTTCCACCGGCTCTTCGCTTTGGCGAGCAGCGCCGCGGCGCCGACGAGGGAGGTCATGTGCACGTCGTGGCCGCACGCGTGCATCACGGGGACGGTCACGCCGGCGTCGTTCTTGACCGTGACCTTGCTCGCGTAGGGCAGGCCGGTCCTTTCCTCGACGGGAAGCGCGTCCATGTCGGCGCGAATGAGGACCGTCGGGCCCTTGCCGTTCTTCAGGACGGCCACGACGCCGAAACCGCCCACGTGGTCGGTGACGTCGTAGCCGAGCGCGCGCAGCCTCGCGGCGATCTTCTCGGAGGTCTTCTCCTCGTGCGTCGAGAGCTCCGGGGTCTGATGGAGGTCGATGTAGAAGGCCTCGAGGTCGGGATAGATCGCGGCGACGGGCGCGAGCGCGGGGGATCCCGACGCGGCCGGGAGAGCGAGCAGGCCGGCGAGGGCCGGCGCGGCAAGAACGTGCAACATGGCGGAGCATCGTACACTCCTTCCGATGGCGGGCGAGCGCGTCGGGACGTGGGCGAGTCTCCGGGCCGCCGCGTCGTCGCGCCGGATCGGCGCGGTCACCCTGCAGTCGTTTTCCTCGGGCCTGCCTCTCGGGCTCGTCTGGATCGCGCTGCCGGCGTTTCTCACGTATCGCGGCGTGGACATCCGGACGGTCGGCTTGTTCTCGCTCGCGCAGGCGCCCTGGACCTTCAAGTTCCTCTGGTCGCCCCTCATGGACCGCTACGGCCCGCGCTTCGGAACGATCGGGCGCCGGCGGTCGTGGATCCTGATCTGCCAGGCGGTGCTGATGGCGGGGATGCTCGGACTCGCGGCCTTCGGGGGCTCCGCCGACGTCGCCGTCGTCGCGATGCTGGCCCTCTTCGTGGCGTTCGGCTCGGCCTCCCAGGACATCGTGATCGACGCGTACGCCGTCGAGGTGCTCGAGCGCTCGGAGCAGGGGATGGCCGTGGGGGCGCGCACCGCGCTCGCGCGCACGGCGGTGCTGCTGTCGGGGGCCGTCACGATCACGCTCGGGCAGCGTCTCGGCTGGCCGCCCGTATTCGCCGGGCTGGGGCTGCTCTTCGTGCCCCTGGCCGCCGTCGTGCTCTGGTCGCCGGAGCCCGAGGTCGTGCCGCCTCCACCGCGCACGCTGCGCCAGGCGGTCTTCGATCCCCTGATCGACCTGTTTCGCCGCGCGGGCGCCCTGCCGATCCTCGGATTCCTCGTCCTCTACAAGTTCGGCGAGAACATGGCGACCGCGCTGATCCGGCCGTTCCTCATCCAGAAGTGCTACGTCCCCGAGGACGTGGGGCTCGGCACGGCCACGATCGGCCTGACCTTCCTGATCGTCGGGACCTTCGTCGGCGGCGCGGCGACGGAGCGGGTCGGCCTGACGCGCTGCCTGTGGCTCTTCGGCGCCATCCAGTCGGTCGGGTTTCTCGGCTACATCGCCATCGACCAGCTGACGCCCGGGACGCCCTGCGCCGGGGGAGTGACGGGAGCCGTGCTGCAGCCGCTCTCCCACCGGATCGTCATGCTCGCCGCGATCGGCGTCGAGAACCTCTGCCAGGGGATGGCGACCGGGGCCTTCGGCGTCATGCTGCTGCGGATGACGCAGAAGCGATTCTCGGCCACTCAGTACGCGCTCTTCTCGAGCATCTTCGCCCTGGGCCGGATCCTTCCGGGCCCGATCGCCGGCTTCACGGCCGACGCCATCGGATGGACGACGTTCTACGTCGCTCTGCACGGCGGCGTCGATTCCGGGGCTCCTGCTGCTCCAGCGCTTCGCGCCGCTCGGCGCGCGCGAGCCCGAGCTCGAGACGCTCGATCGCGTGGACTCGCGCCCGGTCACGCGCGGGCGCATCGCCGCGGTGAGCGTCGCGATCGCGGCGGCGGGCTGCCTCGCCGCCGTCTCCGTCTCGGCCCTCCTCGCCGCGCTCAAGGCGGCGCGCGTCCACCCGGAGAACGGCGTGGACTACGCGGGCGCGCTGCACGGGCTGCTCACGCCCGTTTCCGTCGCCGACTGGGTCCGCCTGGCCGCCCTCGCGGTCGTCGGCATCGTCTCGGGCGCCGGGGCCGGCGCGTTCCTTGTCGCGCGCCACGGGGTGCGCGGTGGCGCCTCCCCCGAGAGGACGATTCGGTCTGCCTCCCGGCGGCGGGCTTGAGGAGCTTCGACGCCTGGTTGTGCGCCTCGACGAACCAGAGGTACTTGTCCACGTCGCGAGAGACCTCGGTGAAGAGGTCCGCCGTGTCGGCGTCGCCGGCCTTGCCGGTCTTGTCGATCGCCGCGCGGACCTTCTTGCCGAAGGACGCGAGGGCCGACGAGAGGGCGTCCACGTGGTCGCGGCCGTCCACGATCTTGAGCGAGTAGGGCGCGAGCGACGTCCGCGCCGCGGTGGCCTGGACGGTGCCTTCGGCCGTGCCGCCGAGCTGCACGATGCGCTCGGCGATCAAATCCACCCAGTCCTCGGCGGCGTCGTTGATCTTGTCGAAGAGCTCGTGGAGCGCGATGAAGCTCGGTCCCTTGACGTTCCAGTGGGCCTGCTTCGTCTGCAGCATGAGGTCGGTGGCGTCCGCCAGGCGGTCGCCCAGCGTCGCGATGACCTTCACGCGGACCTTCGAGGGCAAGTCGTTCTTCGTGGAATGCATGGTTCCTCCTGCTCTGCCGGGTCCGGCTCCCTTCGGGAGCGGACGTTCCGGAGGCGAGCCGGATCGTACCGCAGGGCGCGGGTGCGGGGGGAGGCGCGTCCGGGTTGACGGATCCGCGGCGCCGGCGTATCGTCGTCGGCTCATGACGCGATACCGCTATTGCCCGTTTACCGGCTCCGGCGCGGCCCCTGGCGCGTCCGGTTCGGGAGTCGTGCGCTAGCGCAAACCGAATTCGGAACGTTCGAAGGCCCCGCTGGAAACGGCGGGGCCTTTTTCTTTTTGGAGCGAACATGCGAGTCGCGATTCAGGGAACACACGGTTCGTTTTCGGAGGCCGCCACACGGTGGCGGTGGAAGGACGCGGCGATCGTCCCCTGCCGCGACGTGCAGCAGGTCGTCGCCGCGGTGCGCGAGGGCCGTGCCGACGCGGGGTGCCTCGCGATCGAGAACTCGCTCTTCGGCTCGGTGACCGCGACCTACGATCTGCTGCACGAGGCGTTCGGCGACGGCGCGCTGCACCTCTCCGACGAGATCCTGCTGCCCGTCTTCCACGCCCTCCTCGGCGTGCCGGGCACGGAGCTCTCCGCGATCCGCCGCGTCCTCTCGCATCCGGTCGCGCTCGGGCAATGCCGCATCTGGCTGGACAGCCACCTCCCGCAGGCCGAGCTCGTCAACGAGTGGGACACCGCGGGCAGCGCGGAGATCGTGGCGCGTGACCGGCGGCCGGACCAGGCGGCGGTGGCGCCGCTCGGAGCCGGGGGAGCCTACGGCCTCGCCACGCTCGCCGAGCGCATCGAGGACGACCCTTCGAACCAGACTCGCTTCCTGACCTTCACCCGCGAGGCGGCGCCGGCGGCGCCAGACGACGCGGCGACGATCCGCCGCAAGACCTCGCTGCTCCTCTGGCTGCCGCACAAGCCCGGGATGCTCGCCGCCGCCCTCCAGGCCTTCGCCTCGCGGGGAATCAACCTGACGTCCCTCCAGTCGCGGCCCGAGCGGACGGCGCCGTGGACGTACCGCTTCTACGTGGACGTGGAAGGCGCGCCCGAGGAGCCGCGCCTCTCCGAGGCGATCGAGGCGACCGAGGCGCTGGCGACGAAGGTCGTGGTGCTCGGCAGCTACCGCGAGTGGAACGACGGCACCGCGCCGTCGCGGCCGCCGACGCCGCCTCCGGCGCACCACCGGCCGCGGCCGGATTTTCCGCTCTACGACCGCCGCCAGCGTCCCGAGGGGACGACCGTCGCGGTGCGGCACATCGTGATCGGCGGCGCGCGGCCGGTGCTCATCGCCGGCCCCTGCTCGGTCGAGGGAGAGGAGATGCTTCTCGAAGCGGCCGCGTCCGTCGCCGCGTCGGGCGCCGACATGCTCCGGGGAGGCGCCTACAAGCCGAGAACGTCCCCTTACGACTTCCAGGGCCTCGGTGTGCGCGGACTGAAGTTCCTGGCCGAGGCGCGCGAGCGGACCGGCCTTCCGGTCGTGACGGAGGTCCTGTCGTGGGAGGAGGTCCCCGTCGTCGCGCAGTACGCGGACATGCTGCAGATCGGCGCGCGCAACATGCAGAACTTCGCCCTGCTGCGCGCGGCCGGACGCAGCGGCAAGCCCGTCATGCTCAAGCGGGGGGGAGGCGCCACGATCGAGGAGTGGCTCTCGGCCGCCGAGTACATCCTGGCCGACGGCAACGAGCAGGTCGTGCTGTGCGAGCGGGGCATCCGCACGTTCGAGAGGGCGACCCGGCACACGCTCGACCTCAACGGCGTCGCCCTCGTGCGCGAGCGGACGCATCTGCCCGTGCTCGTAGATCCGAGCCACGCGGCGGGAATCCGGTCGATCGTCGCGCCGCTCGCGCTCGCCGGCCTGGCGGCGGGGGCGCACGGCGTCCTGGTCGAGGTCCATCCCCATCCCGAGTCCGCGCTCTCGGACGGCGCGCAGAGCCTCGACCTCGCCGGGTTCTCCGAGCTCGCGCGCAGCGTGCGCGCCCGGTATCCGGCTCCCTAGGCCTCCGGCTCGAGCCCGCGGCGCAGGCTTTCCGCCTGCTCGAAGAACGCGCGCAGGAAAGCCGCGTCCCGGCCCCGCAGGGCGGCGGCGAGCCCGCCGAGCTCGCTCGAGACCCGGTCGAGCGCCGCGGCCAGGGCGTCGGGATCCGAGAGCGCGAGCTCGAGGGCGAGGGACACGGGCTGATTCGCCAGGCGCGTGGCGTCGAGCAGCCCCGGCCCCGCGAGCGCGGCGAGGCCCTCGCCGGCGCCCTCCCGCGCGGCGCGGGCGAGCGACGCGGAGACGGCGTGCGGCAGGTGGCTCACCCAGGTCATCAACCGGTCGTGAGCGCCGGCGTCGAGGACGACGGGCCGGGCGCCGAGCGATCGTACGAAGTCGCCGACGGCGGCCATCGCGTCGTCGTCGCTGCGCGCGGTGCGGACGAGAGCCCACGGGCGGCCGCGGAAGATGTCCGCCGAGGCGGCCGCCGAGCCCGCGCCGGCGCGCTCCCGCCATCGGGTGGCCGGCGACGAAGCGAGTGCCGGAAGGCAGCTCCCGGGCGGCGTCCGCCATGGGCCGCTTCAGGGAGGCGGTGTCGGTGAGCAGCGCCGCCGGCGCGAGGGCCGAGATCTCCGCGGAGGAGTCCGGGCGTGGCCTCCGTCGGAACGGCGGTGACGACGAGGCGTGCGTCCGCCACCGCGGCGGCGAGAGAGTCCTCGACGGGGATGCCTCGCTCGCGGGCCAGGGCGCGCACGCCCGGGTCCCGGTCGTAACCTCGTCCGCGGGCGGCGAGCGCGACGGACCCGCCGATCAGGCCCAGACCGACGACCGCCGTCCGCGTCATCGCGGCGGGCCTCCGGGCAGGCGCGCGTCGGGCGGCCCGCCGTCGTCGCCGGGAACGCGGACGGCCCACGCGGGGCGCAGCTGCCGCGCGCCGCGCAGGAACGCATGGCGGACCTCGCCGGCCGGTACGCTCGTGTTCCAGTGGAGCAGGACGCGGATGCAGCGGCCCAGAGACCCGGGAACCGGGATCTCGCGCGCGCAGAGGAGGGGGACTTCCTCCCATCCGGGAAGCGAGCGGACGGCCAGCGCGGGGAACTCCGCGTCCAGGTCCGCCGTGAGCGTGAACGTCGCGCTCGCGACGTCGCCGGGCGAGATCCGGTTTCTCTCGACGAGCACCCGCAGCAGCTCGAGCGTGCGCGAGGCGATCGCCGCGGCGTCGTTCACGTCGGCCGTCGTCGCGCCCCGGACTCCCCGCGTGGCCATCGGTCCCCGATTATCTCCGACGAATCTGTTGCAGAATGGCGCAGGGGATCGTGAAGAGGCTCATCGTCAACGCGGACGACTACGGACGCTCGCCGGGCGTCAACGCGGGCACGCTCGAGGCGGCCACCCGCGGGATCGTGACGTCGGCCACCGTCATGGTGCTCGAGCCCTCCGCGGCCCGGGGAATCCGGGAGGCCGCGGAGCGTGCGCCGCGCATGTCCCTGGGCCTCCACTTCGCGGTGACGGGAGGCTCCCGGCCGGCCGCCCCCGCCCGGGACGTTCCGACCCTCGCTCCCGGGGGCGCGTTTCGGCGGACCCGCGAGGAACTTCCGGCGCACATTCCGGCCGGCGAGGTCCGGGCCGAGCTGCTCGCCCAGATCGGCATCCTCCAGGTCCTCGCGCGCAAGAAACCGAGCCACCTCGACTCCCACCACCATGCCGCGCTCCATCCGTCGATCGCGCCCGTCTTCGCCGACGTTGCCCGCCAGCTCTCCCTGCCGGCCCGCGCCCCGGAGGACGGAGCGCGGCGGGCGCTGCGGGCGGCCGGCGTCCGGACGCCGGACCGCTTCTTCGGGGACTTCTATGCCGAGGGCGTGAGCGTCGAAACGATCGAGCGGATCCTCCGGGCGCTGCCCGAGGGCACGTCCGAGCTCATGTGCCATCCCGGGCGGGTGGACGAGGGGCTGAAGAGCGGGTCGAGCTACGTCGTCGAGCGGGAGTGGGAGATCGACGTCCTGTGCGATCCCGGCATCCGGAAGCTCGCCGGGTCGCTCGGGATCCAGCTCGCCGGCTTCGACGCGCTGTAGCGCGGAGGCGCAATGCATTACGATCTCGCCAACGTTTCCGTCGCCGGAGGGATCCGCTTGCCATGAGAGCTCTCGTCGCCGACAGCGATCCGGACAGGCTCCGCCAGATCGGGACCTGGCTCGAGAAGTGGGGCTACGACGTGGCCGTCGTGCGCAGCGGCACCGAGGCGTGGAGCCGGCTCGAGGCGGAGCGCTCGCCGATACTCGTCATCCTCGCGTGGCGTCTGGAAGGCATGCCGGGGATCGACGTGTGCCGGCGGCTGCGGCTGCGCCCGGAGCTGCCGTCCGCGTACGTGCTGCTCTTCGCCGGCGCCCGCGGCGAGGAGGACCTTCTCGACGGACTGAACGCCGGTGCCGACGACTTCCTGTTTTCGCCGCTCGACACGATCGAGCTCAAGGCGCGGGTCCGCACGGGCGCCCGCATCGTCGAGGTCGAGCAGGCCCTGCGCGCCTCGCAGGACGCCCTGCGCGTGCAGTCTACGCGCGACCCGATCACCGGCTCCTGGAATCGCGCCGCGATCCTCGACCTCCTCCACAAGGAGCGCGAGCGCGCGCGCCGCAAGAGCGGCTCGGTCGGCGTCGTGCTCGCCGATCTGGACGCCTTCCGCAAGGTCAACGAGACGCTCGGCAATCCCGTCGGCGACGAGGTCCTGCGCGAGGCCGCCCGGCGGATGAGCGCCGGCCTTCGGCCGTACGACGCCGTGGGCCGGGTCGGCGGCGAGGAGTTCCTGATCGTCCTCCCGGGGTCCGACGGCCTCGGCGGCCTGACCGTGGCCGAGCGCATCCGCGAGTCTTTCGCGAAGCGGCCCGTGCACACCTCGGCCGGCCCGGTCCCGGTGACCATCTCGCTCGGCGTGGCCGCCGAGGGCGGGGACGCCCCGTCGGACGGCGGCGCCCTCCTGCGCGCGGCGGACGCGGCGCTGAAGCGGGCCCAGCAGGGCGGCCGCAATCGCGCCGCCCTCGCCGACGAATCGGGCCTCGCGATCGACGCCGTGCCGGACGGGGGCTAGCCGACCGTCGCGCCGATGCCGCCGACCGTATCGATCGCCTCGAGCGCGCGGGCGACCTCGCCGGCGTCGTTGCCGGCATGGGGGGAGAAGCGGACGGCGCCTTCGCGCGGGCGCGACGATGACGCCGCTGGCCTCGAGCGCCTTCGCCCAGGTCCGCGCGTCTGCCGGACGGGGGCCTGGCGGCGAGGATGCCCGAGGCGAGGGGCTCGGGCGAGGCGATCGTCCAGCCGCGCTCGGCGAGTCCCGCGCGCAGCGCGCCTGCGATCTGGAGGATCCGATCGCGCACGGCCGGCTGGCCCATCTCCTGGAGCAGATCGATCGCGGCCCCGAGGCCGGCGACGTTGGCGGTCGGCAGCGTCCCGGGCTCGTAGCGGCGCGCGCCCGAGTACTGCACCACGCCGCGGTGCTCGAGGTACTCGCCCTCCGACTTCGTGTTCCACCAGCCTGCCGCGCGGGCGGGAACGCGCTCGCGCGCGCCTTCGGCGACGTAGAAGACGGCGCCGCCCTCGGCGCCGTAGAGCCACTTGTGCGCGTCGGCGCAGAGGACGTCCACGTTCGACGCGGCGACGTCGAGCGGCAGGGCGCCGAGGCCCTGGATGCCGTCCACGACGAAGAGGATCCCCCGTTCGCGGCAGAGCTTCCCGATCTCGGCGAGCGGGAACACCCACCCGTTGTGGAAGGCGACCCACGAGACCGCGACGACGCGCGTGCGGGCGTCCACGAGCGCCGCGAGGTCTTCCGTCGTGATCCGGCCGGCGCGGCTCCTGGCGATGCGGCACCCGACGCCGCGCGCCTCGAGGCCCCGCCAGGGATACGCGTTCGACGGAAACTCGATGTCGTCGGTGACGACGTTGTCGCCTTCCTTCCAGGGGAATCCGAGCGCCACGAGGTTCAAGCCCCAGCTCGTGTTCGGCAGGAACGCGATCTCCGCCGGCTGCGCGCCGACGAAGCGGGCGGCCTTGCCGCGCGTCGCCTCGATCATCCCGTACCAGCTCCGCCAGTCCGCCGCGCCGCGGTCGCGGACGTTCTCGACGTGCGCCGTGATGGCCTCCGCCACCCGCCGCGGCAGCGGCGCGACCGCGGCGTGGTTCATGTAGACGAGGTTCTTCCGGACGGGAAATTCCCGGTCGAGCGCGGCGGAGGAAAAGTCGAAGCTCATCGGCAGATCTTCTCGTAGAGCGCCTCGTAATCGGACACCATCCGTTCGAACCCGTAAAGGGCCTCGGCGCGCCGGCGGCAGGCCGCGCGGTCGATCTCCGCGATCCGGCCGACGTAGCCGGCGAGCTCCTCGTCCGTCTCCCCGAGAAAACCCGTCACGCCGTGAGCGACCAGCTCGGGCAGCGATCCGCGAGGGGTGGCGACGACGGGGGTCCCGGCCGCCATCGCCTCGGCGACGACGAGGCCGAAGGGCTCCTCCCAGGAGATGGGGAAGAGGAAGGCGCGGGCCCGGCTCATCAGCGCGAGCACCTCCTCGTTCGGGAGCGTCCGGAAGTGGCGCACGCGCACGCCGTCCACGCGCGGACGGATCTTCTGCTCGTAGAAAGGCTCGCTCTCCGCGAGGTACGGCGTGACGTCGCCGACGATGACGAGGGGCAGTCCCGCGCGCGCCGCGATCTCGATCGCCCGGTCCGCTCCCTTGTGCGGCACCATCCGCCCGACCGTGAGGAGGAAGTCCCCGGCCGCCGCGCCGAACGGCGCGCCGGCCACGTCGATGCCGTAGGGGATGACATTGAGGCCCCCGCCCAACGTCCGGTTCTGCGCCTCGGAGATGCAGACCGGCACGAGGCGGGGATACCGGCTCCGGTAGTAATCGTGGAGATGCTTCTCGACGTACGCGTACGTCATGACGCTCGGCCGCTGCGTCGCATTCGTGAAGTAGGCCGCCGGCGTCGGCCAGTGGGAGTGCAGCACGTCGAAGCGATCGGCCATCCCGTACGCCTCGGCGACGTTGCGCACCTCCATCTCGCGCTCGATGTAGGAGGTCGCGGAGGGATCGTCCTGCGTCGCGCGCGGGACGACCGCGTGAAGCCTCGCCGTCGTCTTCGAGTCGCCGGAGGCGAAGAGCGTGACGTCGTGGCCCCTCGCGACCAGGCCGCGCGTCAGCCGGTCGATCGCGATCTCCGTTCCGCCGTGGGACCGGGGCGGCACGGAAAAGCAGATCGACGCGATCTGGGCGATCTTCACCGGAAGCGAACGGCCCCGGCTTTCGCGAGAAGGTCGAACCAGGCGCTGAGCGCGTCGGGCGGCGCGGCGCCGTAGCGGCCCGCGAGCACGTCGCGGATCTCGGAGACCGTGTGCTTTCCGTCGGCGAGGTTGAAGGCCTCGTACTCGAGCGTGCCCGAGAGCGCGTTGCTCGGGACGCTCGCAGCCGCGTCGCCGAGGTAATTGAAGTAGTACACATCGAGCGGCCCGCGAATCTCGGGATTGCGGACCGGTATTCGGGGATCGGCCGGCCTCGCCGCGCGCGGCGGCGGCAGGCGCTTTCGCAGGCTCTCGCTTTCGAGGGCGACGGCGGGCGCGAGGTTGGGCCAGAGGACCGCAGCCGAGTCGAGCGTGGCGACGGCCGAGCGAATCGCCTCGCGCCGCGCGAGCGCCCCATCCGGGCCCTCGAGCGCGCGCGCGCGGGCAAGCCGCACCTCGGCGTCGGCGAGCGCGAGGGCGAGCAGGCGCGGTGCCTCGCCGGCCGGCAGCGCGGCGAGCGTCCAGGCGATGCCCGCGCCCAGGTACGCCACGCGCCCGAGCTTCGTCGCGTCGAGGTTCTCGGGCAGGTCCTTGTTCGTGTGGATCGTGACGTCCGGGTAGTCGTGGAAGTAGACCATCGGCACCTTGAAGCCCGCGGCCTGGAAGACCTCGTGGTCGCTGCCGAGCTCGAAGGCGCGAACGTCTCCGAGGAACGCCTCGCGCGAGCCGGACGGCCACGCGAAGCCGGCGTACGCGTCGCCGCCGTGCTCGGCGTAGCGCGGCGGAAGCCGCGACGACCTGGTCGAACCATGCGGCAGCGACCGTGTTGGCGACGTGCGGCAGGCTCTCCGCGGTGCGGGAGAGGTGGAAAGTGCCCTTCGTCGTCGCGAGCAGGCCACCCACCATGTCCATGTGGACCCCGCCGACCAGACGCGCGACGACCTCCGGGTGGCGAGCGAGATAGACCTGCGAGCCGGAGATCTCCGGGAGCCACAGGAAGCGGATCGTCCGTGCGGGGCGGGGAAGCGTCTGCCGGCGGATCGCGGCCGAGAGGGCGCGGGCCACCTCGAGGATCGCCGCGCTGCCCGACGCGTTGTCGTTGGCGCCGGCGGACTCGTGGCAGAGGTGGGCGGTCAGGACGACCTCGCCGGCGGCCGGGTCGGTGCCGGGGATCGTGGCGACGACGACGTCGTAGGTCGCGGGCACCATCTTCGCCGCGACCTGCGCGCGGAGGACGATCTTCTCTCCCGAGGACAGGCGGGCGCGGAGGTCCTCGGCCTGGCGCCGCGAGACCATGAAGGCGAAGCGGTTCTGGCGCTGGTACGGCGAGAGGTGACCCCAGCGGACGAGATCCCGGTCGTCGCCGGACCAGGCCGTCGCCTGGTTGGGATAGTCGGAGACGAATCCGGCCGCGCCGCGCTCCTCGCAGGCGAGGCGGTGGACGAGGGAGGGCTCGCCGTCGGCGAGCACGATCCGGCCGCGGACGGACCTCCCCTCGTAGTCCTTCGGCGATGCGCCTTTGCCGACGTCCACGAGCTCGGCCGTGACGTCGGCGTCCTGGCTGTAGTCCGCCAGTGCGACGGGAAGCTCCGGGAAGGAGGCGATCGGGCGCTTTTGCGGCGAGACCTCCTCGAGCGTCGCGGAGACGGGGTCCCATCCGAGGTAGGAAAGGAAATGCGCGTATTTCGTCGTGCCGTCGGCGGGAAAGCGCTCGATCGCGGCGTCGGTCAGCCCGGCGGCGATCGCCTTGCGCTTCACGAGCTCGGCCGCGGCGGCAAAACCGGGGGAGCCCTGCACGCGATGGAAGCGCGAGAGCTCGCGCACCGTCTCGAGCGTGGCGACGCCGTCCACCTCGGCGTGGATGGCCGCCGGAACGTCGTTCGGCCAGAAGGGGATGGAGCGATCCTGGGCCGAGGCGACGGAGGCGAGTAAGAGCGCGGACCCGAGAAGAGCCCCCCTCACCCTCGGCCTCTCCCCCCGTCGGGGGGAGAGGGTTTCTTGCGTTTCCCTCTCCCGGCGGGAGAGGGCTGGGGTGAGGGGCGCCCCCTGGGACTTCAACTTCGGCTTACTTCGAAACCGTGAACGGGACGACCGCGGCCGTCTTCTCCCAGGCCATCGCGAGCTTGCCGCCGGCGTCCGACATGTCGACGAAGCCGATGGAGAACTGGTCGATCGAGACGGCGGGGGTGATCATCGTCATGGGGACGCGCACGACGTCGAACTTCGGGTCGTAACCGAAGGCGCCCCAGATCTTGGTCTTGTCGTTGGCGTCGTACTTGTCCTGCGTGGGCTGCGTCGAGAGGATGAGCGTCCAGCCCGTCGCCTTCAGCTCGACGAAGACGTCGTAGCTGCCCGGCTCGAGCTTCTTGCCGCCGATCGTGATCGGCACCTCGGTCTTCAGCTTCGTCGTCTGGTTCGCGCCCGCGCGCCACACCGGGGAGCCGCCGTCGACGGTCTTGCCGTAGTCGGCGCCCTTGCCGAAGACGTCCGTGCGGCCGCGCAGCATCGGCCGGCTGTACGTCACCTCGATCCACTTGCCGCCCGTGTACTGCCGCTCGCCGTCCTTGTCCGGCGCGCCCCACGTGCCGCCGACCATCGTCGCCGCCGTGCCCGCGGGCGAGAGCGGCTTGCGGTCCTGGGCCGACGCGATCATCGCGCCCGCCAGAAGCAATGAAATCCCGAGAATGGAAGCCTTCCGAATCATTGTGTCCTCCTGTCCCATGTTTCTGGAGCGGCGGCCCGCGCTTTCGGGCCGATCCGCGAGGGCGAAGCATATAAAATCCCGCGCCGGCATGGACACAATCCTTCGCAAGCTCCTGGCCTCGATTCTTCTCGCCCTGCTCGCCCTCCCGGTCTCCGCGCAAACGGCGCCCGGAAGCGACCGGCTCGCGTATGCCCTGGTGGGCGGCCGGGTGATCGTTTCCCCGGGCCACGTCGTGGATCCGGGCGTGGTGGTCGTGCGCGGCGGCGTGATCGAGGCGGCGGGACCCGAGGGCTCGACGCCGATTCCGCCGGACGCCCGGATCGTCGACGTCAGGGGCAGGGTCGTGCATGCCGCCTTCGTGGACGCGCACGTTCCCGCGGACCGTCTCGCCGGCAAGGGCCCGAAGAAGCCCCCCGACGAGCCGGGCGGAAGCGCTTCCGGCGCGGCCGCTTCCTCGAAGCGCGCGGCCGGACCCGCCCAGCACCCCGTGGCCGCGGTGCGCGCCGAGGAGCGGGCGGTCGACACGCTGGCGATCAAGGACGACGTGGCGGACACGTACCGCCGGCTCGGGTTCGCGGTCGTCGCGGCGGCGCCGCCGTCGGGAGTCCTGCGCGGCGAGGGAGCCGTCGTCAGTCTCGCCGCGGGCCCGGTCCCGGGCCGCGTTCTCGTCGCGGAAAGCGGGCAGTACGCCGTGCTCGAGCCGGAGGACGACGCGAGCGACTACCCGGTGTCGAAGATGGGAGCGGTGGCCGTCGCGCGGCAGGGCTTCCTCGACGCCGCGTGGTGGCGGGAGGCGGAGGCGGCCTATGCCGCGAAGCCGTCCGGCCAGGCGCGACCGCGCTACCGCGCCGCCACCGCGGCCCTCGTGCCGGCCGCCGGCGGCAAGGAGGTCGTCGTCTTCGACACGGCCGACGTGCTCGCCCTGCTCCGCGCGGTTCGAGTCGCGCAGGAGCTGAAGCTCAAGGCCCGCTACGTCGGCTCCGGCGACGAGTACCGGCTGCTGGCCGAGGTGGCCGCCGTCAAGCCCGACCTCGTCCTGCGCGTCGCCTTTCCTCAACCGGACAAGCTCGACCGGGAAGAGGAGTGGATCGACGTGCCGGTCTCGCGCCTGCGCGCCTACGATCGGGCCCCGTCGAACCCGAAGTGGCTCAGGGAGGCGGGCGTCGAGTTTTCCTTCACGACGGCCGGCCTCGACGATCCGAAGGACTTTCCCCGGCGCGTGCGCGAGGCGATGGCGCGCGGCCTTTCGGCCGACGACGCGCTGGCGGCCGTGACGACCGTCCCCGCGCGCCAGCTCGGCCTCGGCGACCGGCTCGGCACGCTCGCCCCGGGAAGGATCGCCAACATCGTCGTCGAGACCGGCGAGCCGTTCGCGGAAAAGAGCCGCGTCTCGGAGATCTGGATCGACGGCGCCCGGGTCGAGCTCAAGTCCGACGACAAGGACGACAAGAAGGATGCGGGTGCCGGCAAGGCGCCCTCGCCGGACGTGCGCCCGGCGCCCGGCCGCGAGGCCGGGCCCGTGGCTGCGCCCTCCGCGGTCGTCGTGCGCGGCGCCACGATCTGGACGCAGGGGCCGGCGGGGATTCTCGAAAACGCGGACGTCCTCGTCGTGGGCGGCAAGGTCGCCGCCGTGGGCAAGGGGCTCGCCGTTCCCGCGGGCGCGCTCGAGGTGGACGGCCGCGGCAAGCACGTCACTCCCGGCATCATCGACGCGCATTCGCACACGGCCGTGGACGGCGACGTCAACGAGGGATCGCACAACGTGACGGCCGAGGTCCGGATCCGAGACGTGATCAACCCGTTCGATGTCGCGATCTACCGGGAGCTGGCCGGCGGCACGACGACGGCCAACGTGCTGCACGGCTCGGCCAACGCGATCGGCGGCCAGACCCAGATCGTGAAGTGGCGCTGGGGTGGCGGCCCGGACGACATGGTCTTCGCCGGCGCCCCGCCCGGGATCAAGTTCGCGCTCGGCGAGAACCCCAAGCAGTCCAACTGGACGAACCCGCAGCCGCGCTATCCGAAGACGCGGATGGGAGTGGCCGACTCGATCCGCGAGAGGTTCCAGGCGGCGCAGGACTACCGCAAGCGCCAGGAGGAGTATCGCAAGGCGGCTTCCGTCAAGGGCGCGCACCCGATCCCGCCGGAACCGGACCTGCAGCTCGAGGCGATCGCCGAGATCCTGGAGGGGTCGCGCCAGATCCACTGCCACTCGTACCGCAAGGACGAGATCCTCCAGATGCTGCGCACGGCCGAGGAGTTCGGCGTGCGGGTCGCGACCCTCCAGCACGTCCTCGAGGGCTACAAGGTCGCCGACGAGATCGCGCGGCATGGCGCCGGCGCGTCCGGTTTCTCGGACTGGTGGGCCTACAAGTTCGAAGTCTACGACGCGATCCCGTACGCGTTTCCGCTGATGCGCGAGCGCGGCGTCCTCGTGTCCTTCAACTCCGACTCCGACGAGCTCGCGCGGCGGCTCAACTTCGAGTCGTCCAAGGCCGTCAAGTACGGAAACGTGCCGCCGGCCGACGCGCTCGCCTTCGTGACCTCGAACCCGGCGAAGCAGCTCGGCATCGCGAGCCGCGTCGGCTCGCTCGAGGCGGGCAAGGACGGCGACTTCGTCGTCTGGAGTGGCGACCCGCTCTCGACGTCGACGATGGCTCTCGAGACCTGGATCGAGGGGAAGAAGTATTTCGACCGCGCGGCGGACCTCGCGGCCCGTCCGGCGCTCGACGCCGAGAGGTCGAGCCTGACCGCGAAGGCGAAGGCCACGCTCGAAGGGAGCAAGGACAAGGAGAAGCCGGCCGACAAGGCGGCGGAGAAACCGGCGGTGTCGCGATGAAGCGCGCCGCCATGGCCGCGCTCCTCTTCACGGCCGGAGCCCTCTGTGCGCAGACCTCTCCGAAGGCGCCGGCCCCCTCTCCCCGCGTCTTCTCGATCGTCGGCGCGACCATCCATCCGGCGTCGGGACCCGACATCCCGAAGGGCACGATCGTCGTGCGCGACGGGAAGATCGCTTCGGTATCGGCGGGCGCCGCCGCGGCGGCCGACGGGCCGGTCGTGGACGGGACGGGCCGGCACCTGTATCCATCCCTCTTTCCGCCGATGACGAACCTCGGCCTTTCGGAGATCGGCGCGGTGCGCGCAACCGTGGACACGACCGAGCTCGGCGAGGTCAATCCCGACGCCCGCGCGTCGGTCGCGATGAACCTCGACTCGGAGGAGCTGCCGGTGGCGCGCTCGGGCGGCGTCCTCGTGGCGGGCGTCACGCCTCTCGGCGGGATCGTCTCGGGAACAGCCGCGGCGATGAAGCTCGATGGCTGGACCCGCGAAGACGCCACGCTCCGAGACCCGGCGGCCATCACGGTCTTCTGGCCGGAGCTCGCGATCGACCGGTCGCCGACGGCCGAGCGGTCGGTGAAGGCGCAGGAGAAACGGCGCGACGAGGCGCTCGAGAAATTGAAGAACGCGTTTCGCGACGCGCGGGCCTACGCGAAGGCGCGCGCGGCCGAGGGACAGGCGGGCGTGCCGCGGCATCCGGCCGACGCGAAGCTCGGGGCCCTGGTCCCGGCCGTCGAGGGGAAGATCCCGGTCGTCGTGTCGGCCTCGCGCCTGGCGCAGATCCGCGACGCCGTGAAGTGGGCGAAGGACGAGAACCTGCGCCTCGTGATCTGGGGAGGCGCCGACGCGTGGCGGATGGCCGACGAGCTGGCGAAGGCCGACGTGCCCGTGATCGTGGATTCGCCCCTCGAGCTCCCGGTGCGCGCCGACGAGCCGTACGACGCCCAGTTTGCCAACGCGGGCAGGCTCTCCCAGGCGGGAGTGCGCGTGATCTTCAACGAAGGCGAGGCGACCAACGTGCGCAACCTGCCGCACCTCGCCGCGACGGCGGTGACGTTCGGGTTCCCGCGCGAGAAGGCCCTCGCCGCCATGACGCTCGAGCCCGCGAAGCTGCTCGGCGTCGCGGACCGCGTGGGCTCGCTCGAGCCGGGCAAGGACGCGACCTTCATCCTGACGGACGGCGACATCCTCGACCTGCGCTCGCGGGTCGTGGCCGCCTACCTCGACGGCCGGGCGCTCGACCTGACGGACAAGCAGAAGCGGCTGTACGAGAAGTACCGGAACCGGCCGACGCCGGCAAAGCCGTAGGAAGCAGACGGGAAGGGGACCGATGATGCGATCCGTCCGAGGCGCCGCCGTCCTTCTCTTCGGTGCCGCGCTGGCCTCCGGCCAGACGCCGGACCCGGCGCTCGTCGCGCGGGCGCGGGCCCTGCTCGTCGCGGCGCCCCTGATCGACACCCACAACGACCTGCCCTCGATGCTCCTCGAGAAGTACAAGGGCGACCTGACGAAGACGGACCTCGGGAAGGTCCAGACCGCCCTCTGCGCGGACGTGCCCCGCCTCGTCGAGGGCGGGGTCGGGGCGCAGTACTGGTCGGTCTTCGTCGAATCGTCCACGATGTCCACGCACACCTCGCTGCACGAGGCCCTGCGCGAATTCGACGTGACGCTGCGATTCATCCGGAGCCAGCCGGGGCTCGAGCTCGCGCGCACGGCCGACGACATCGAGCGAATCCGCCGCTCGGGGCGGATCGCGTCGCTGATCGGGGTCGAGGGCGGGCACATGATCGAGCAGTCCCCGGCCGCGCTTCGCATCTTCTACGAGCTCGGCGGCCGGTACATGACCCTGACGCACTGGGACAACGTCGAGTGGGCCGACTCGGCGACGGATCGGCCGGAGCACGACGGGCTGACGAAGGCGCGGCGAAAAGCTGGTCCGCGAGATGAACCGGCTCGGCATGTTCGTCGACATCTCGCATGTGAGCGCGGCCACGATGCGCGACGTTCTGCGCGTGACGCGGGCGCCCGTGATCTTCTCCCACTCGAACGCCCTCGCGGTCACGGGCCACCCGCGCAACGCTCCCGACGACGTCCTGCGCGCGCTCGCGAAGAACGGCGGCGTCATCCACGTCAACTTCATCGGGGCCTTCGTCTCGCCCGACGCCGCCGCGTGGGACGCCCGGCGCAAGGCGGAGAGGAAGGCCCTGCAGGCGCGAATGGACGACGACGCGTCGATCGGCAAGGCGCTCCAGGAGTGGGAGAAGGCGAACCCCGAGCCGCGGGGCTCCGTGGCTCTCGTCGCCGACCACATCGACCACATCGTGAAGATGGCCGGGATCGACCACGTCGGGATCGGCTCCGACTTCTACGACGACGGCTCGGCCTCGATGGCGTCGGGGCTCGAAAACGTCACGCGGTACCCGTACCTCTTCGCCGAGCTGCTGCGGCGCGGGTATTCGGACGAGGACGTCATGAAGATCGCCGGGCGCAACCACCTGCGCGCCATGCGGCAGATGGAGCGCGTCGCGGCCGAGCTGCAGAAGACGGAGCCGCCCCTCGTCCTCGACGGACCGGACGGCAAGTGACTCCCTTCGGGAAAGGAGCCGGGTCGTGAACTTTCTCTTCAAGGAAGAGCCGACGCACTATTCCTACGACGATCTCGCCCGGGACGGAAAGACGAGCTGGACGGGCGTGAAGAATCCGCTGGCGCAGAAACACCTGCGCTCGGTGAAGAAGGGCGACCGGATTTTTTACTACCACACCGGGGACGAGAAAGCCGTCGTCGGGATCGCGAAGGCGACGGGCGACGCCTATACGGATCCGAAGGACGCCGCCGGGAAGCTCCACGCGGTGGACGTGGCGCCCGTCAAAAAGCTGCCCCGGCCGGTGACGCTCGCGGAGATCAAGGCGAGCGCCGCCTTCCAGGATTTCCCGCTCGTGCGGATCTCGCGCCTCTCGGTCATGCCGGTCTCCGACCGCGAGTGGGCCGAGATCGAGAAGATGGCGAGCCGGCCCGCGAAGGGCTAGGGCGCAGAGGGCCCTCGGGGCCGGGGGCCGACGCGGCGCGGCGAATCGTCGTCCGCCGTCCCGTGCACCGGGCCGCGCGGATGCGTCGGTGGCGGCGGCGCCGTCGGCTGCGACGCCCATCCGACGTCTACCAGGAGGGGCAGCGTCAGGTCCACGGCGTGGGGCAGGTCTGCGGCGAGGTTCGGCTGCATCAGCAGGTGCGGCAGGGCGCTCGTGTCCCAGTGGGAGATGGACGAACCGGACTCGACCGGGTTCGGCGCGTAGAGAAGCATGCGGTTTTCGGCGTCCGCGCCGGCCAGGCGGTCCGGGTCGAGCCGCATCCGTACGAAGACGCCGCCCCCGAGATTGCCGCGCATCGTCGCGCCGTCGGCCTGCGTCACGCTGATCGCGGGGATGGCGATCGTCGCGTCGAAGCCGCCCATCTCGAGCGGCGCCGGGTCCGGGACGTTGTTGACGACGATCACGCCGATGGCCCCGACGGCCTGGGCGTTACCGGCCTTCAGCGTGAAGTTGCACGTACCGCGGTCCACGAGGGCGACGGCGCCCGACATCGCCGCCGCGTCGTCGAGCGCCGAGCAGCCGTCCGTGGTGGCGGGCCCCTCGGCGTTCGCCGCGTCGGTCGCCGCGACGAGCCTGCCCGAGACGCCTTCGCGCGTGAGCGCGGCGCCGAACGAGGCCGTGCCGATCGGGACGTCGCCGGCAATCGCGGCCGGCGCGGTGACGGTCAGGGTCGGCGGCCCTGTCAGCGTGCCCGGAACGGCCGACCGCACCGACGAGCCGCCCCACACGATCGCGCCGGTGTTCACGGCGGAGGCCTGGCGCTCGGCGTCGGTCATCTGAGTCCAGAGCCTCCCGGTGGATGCGTCGAGGACCAGGCCCTCGAAGACATCGGGCTTGCCGAGGAACTCGCTGCCCGTCCCGGCGTCGACGAAGGTCAGGAAGCCGAGCCCGTGGGCGAATTCGTGCAGGAGGACCGACACGAGGTCGGTGTCGGTCCCGTGGGCATTGTCGAGGCCGTAGTACCAGTGGATGGCCTCGAGGCAACCCGGCTTGCCGAGCTCCGAGTTGAACTTGGCGACGATGTGACCCGACGTCGCCGGGAGCAGGTCGTGGCCGGCGATCTGGTCGGCGAGCGCGACCGCGTACCAGGTTCCGGGAAGGGGCGCGCCGGGAAAGTCGGCGACGGCCTGCGACGGTCCGGCGGCGCCGAGGGTGCCGGTGTTGGCCGTGCACTCGAGCGGATCGAAGCTCGCGCGGATGCGGACCTCCACGTCGCCGTCGAGCAGCGCGCTCCAGAGCGCGGCGGCGTGCTCGAACGCCAGAAGGCGCTGCTCGCCCAGGGTCGTGCCCGGGTTGCCGCCGACGGGCGCGGCGGGCGTGGGGTCGTTGAAGCCGACGCCGGGATCGTTGGCGTTGACGATCGTGATGCGGACCTCCGCGGCGAGCGGTGCCGCGCGGCGGCGAGCAGGAGCAGGGCGACGGCGGCGAAGGTGCGGCGCACGATTCGGGTCACTTTTCCGGAAGCGGGTCGCCGCGCCCGGCGCGCGGAACGCAGACGAGGCGCGTCGTTCCGTCGGGCGCCGCCTCCATTCGCACGTCGAAGAGGAACGCGTCGCCGAGGGCGACCGATTGCATTCCGTCCGGATGCGTGACCACCTCGAACACCGGCGGCGCCGCCGCCCGGCGGGACTGGAGGCGCTTTTCGGCGAGCGCGCGGAGCTCGTCGGCGGTCGGTTCTCGCAGCCTGCCGGTTGCCGGGTCGACGAAGGCGCGAACGCGGGCGCCGACTGCGGGCGCCGGGCGGTCGATGGCCGGGCAGATCTCGGGGTGTTCATCGCCCGCGCGGGCGGCGAGGGGGAAGAGAAGAAGGGCCGCCATCGCGGCGGCAATTCGAGGTCGGCGCCGGGACCCTGTCATTGCCGCCAATTGTAACGGTCGGCCGCCGGGCCCACCCCCTGGCCCTCTCCCCCGGGCGGAGGGAGAGGGACTTGGGATGGGTGGCCGTCGTGGAGCCGGCTAGGGCAGCGAGTACTCGCCCTCGACCTTGTAGGTCATGGTGCCGTCGGCGTTGGCCGTGCCCTTGAAAGTGCCGTGGCCCTTGATGCCCTTGAGTTTCCCGGTGCCGCTCGTGAAGGTCCAGGTGCCTTCGCCGCCGACGGGTTTTCCGTCTTTCAGCTTGCCGGAACCCTTGTAGCTGCACGACGCCGTGTCGCCGCTGGCCGTCGTGGCCACGTGATAGCCGTGGAACGACGTCGCGTCGCCGGTGATCTCGTCGAGATCCGTGGAGACGCCATCCTTGTACGCCTGGCCCGCCACCTCGAAACCGGTCCACGTGCACTGGGCCTGGCCCACCATGAAGGAATGATTCGGCTTGTCCGTGAGGGCGACTGGCGTCGAGGGATTCGGTTTGCACGTGGCCGTGCCGGAGGCCTTCGTCTCCGCGAGCAGGCCGGCCGCGAGCAACACGCCCAGAAAGGAAATGGAAATGAATCGGGTTTTCATGGACCCCTCCTCTTTGCGGGCGAGTCTATTCTCCTGGCGACCACGATCCTCGCGATCTCTGGCCGGCACGATCGCTCGCGCCCTGCGAGAGGACGGGGTGTCGGGGGGCGTCG
Source organism: uncultured Acidobacteriota bacterium (assembly GCA_963710945.1). Lineage (GTDB taxonomy): Bacteria > Acidobacteriota > Thermoanaerobaculia > UBA5066 > Gp7-AA6 > DAHUXD01. Next base: position 130,791 of record CAVQCH010000003.1, on the reverse strand, counting down.
GAACCTGCTAAACTAATGGCCCGATGAGGCTTGCCGGTCGGACGCGCCACGAAGCACCTCCCCTGAACGCGGCGCAGCTGTCTCTCTTTCCCGGACTTCCGCCTTCCTCCCGGATCCAACCGGCCATCCGGCTGACCGAGTCGAACGTCGCGCGGACGGTACCGCCGGGCCGACCGGGCGTGTACTTCCTGAAGAGCGTGGGCGCGGACGGGCAGGTGGCCGAGCGGGTCGGCCGCGACGACGTGGACCTGCGCCAACGCCTGCTGCAATGCGCGCGGGAGGGACGGCCCAACGTGCTTTTCGGCTGGATCCTCGCCGAGGACGCCAACGAGGCCTACCAGCTCGAGTGCTACCTGTGGCACGCCCACGGGGGCGCCTGGGCGGGAATCGAAGGCGACGCCCACCCGGCGCCCACCGAGCGCATCCCCTTTCTCGGCTGCCCCGACTGCGACGAGTAGCCCTCGCGGCGTGAGCCGCCCGCCCTGAGCGTGGAGTAGAGTTCATCACTCCGGCTCACGGCTCACGGCTTACGATCGCGCGGGGGCTGACTTGGAAGCACTGACGAACTTCATCGGCGGCCGTTGGGTCGCCTCCCGCGCCTCGGAATTCCTCGACGTCCACAACCCCGCGACGGGCGACGTGATCGCGCGGACGCCCCTGTCGCCGGCCGACGAGGTGGATGCGGCGGCGGCGGCGGCGAAGAAGGCCTTTCCGGCATGGCGCGACACGCCGGTCGTGGCGCGGGCGCGGCACCTCTTCCGCTTCCGGGAGCTGCTCGAGAAGCACTTCGAGGAGATCGCCGCGATCGTCACCCGGGAGCACGGCAAGACGCTCGACGAGTCGCGGGGCAGCCTGCGGCGCGGCATCGAGTGCGTCGAGGTCGCGTGCGGCACGCCGTCGCTGATGATGGGCTACGGCCTCGAAAACATCGCCGCGGGCATCGACTGCAACGTCATTCGCCAGCCTCTCGGCGTCTGCGCCGCGATCGTGCCGTTCAACTTCCCCGCCATGGTGCCGCTGTGGTTTCTGCCCTTCGCGGTCGCGACGGGCAACACGTTCCTCGTCAAGCCGTCCGAGCAGGTGCCCCTGACCCAGCGGCGGATGGTGGAGCTGCTCGAGGAGTGCGGCCTGCCGCCCGGCGTGGTCGGGCTCGTCAATGGCGGTCGCGCGGTGGTCGAAGCGATCTGCGACCACCCCGACATCCGCGCGATCTCGTTCGTCGGCTCGACGGCCGTGGCGAAGGCCGTCTACCAGCGCGGCACGCACGCGGGGAAGCGCGTGCAGGCGCTCGGCGGGGCGAAGAACTTCGTCGTCGTGATGCCGGACGCCGACCTCGACCGCACGACCGAGATCATCACGGAGTCATTTTTTGGCTGCGCGGGCGAGCGCTGCCTCGCCGGCAGCGTCCTGCTTCCCGTCGGGTCCGTCCACACGGAGGCGCGCGAGCGGCTCGAAGCCGCGGCGCGGGCGCTGCGGGTGGGCGACGGCGCCGAGCCGGGCGTCGGCATGGGTCCGGTCATCAGCGAAGGGCACCGCCGGCGGGTCGTCGGGTACATCGAGAAGGGCATCGCCGAGGGGGCGCGGCTCGTCCTCGACGGGCGGGCGAACCCGGTCGCCGATCGGCCGAAGGGTTTTTTCCTCGGGCCGACGCTCTTCGACGGCGTGACGCCGGCGATGACGATCGGGCGCGAGGAGATCTTCGGGCCCGTGGCCTCGATCACGCCGGTGAAGACGCTGGAGGACGCGATCGCGGTCATGCAGGCGCACCCGAACGCCAACGCGACGTCCATCTTCACGTCGAGCGGCAAGGCGGCGCGCGAGTACGCGCGCCTGGCGAGCGCGTCCATGGTCGGCGTCAACATCGGCGTCGCGGCTCCCATGGCGCAGTTTCCCTTCGGGGGCGCCAAGGACAGCTTCTTCGGCGACCTCAAGGCGCACGGGCGGGATGCGTACGAGTTCTACACGGACAAGAAGGTCGTGATTTCACGATGGTTCTGAAAACAGAGTTCCAGGTTCCAGGTTCCGGGTTCCAGGGAGCGATCCTGGAACCCGGCGCGTGGACCATGGAACATGGACCTTAGAACCTGGAACGGAGACTATGAGCACCACGAAGACCCAGGCGCCCACGAGCGAGCTCACCCGCGATACGCGGCAGAAGCACTCGAAGTACATGCTGCCCGCGACGATCCAGTACTACGCGGAGCCCGTCGTGCTCACGGAGGGCAAGGGCCTGCGCGTCCGCGACGCCGACGGCAACGAGTACCTCGACTTTTTCGGCGGCATCCTGACGGTTTCCGTCGGGCACGCGAACGAGAAGGTGAATGCGGCGATCGTCGCGCAGATCTCGCGGCTCTCGCACGTCTCGACGCTCTACCCGATGGTCCCGGTCGTCGAGCTCGCCGAGCGCCTGGCGCGCCTCTCCCCGGGCCGGCTGGAGCAGTGCTTCCTCGCGACTTCGGGAACGGAGGCCGACGAGACCGCCGTGATGCTCGCCCAGCTCTCGACGGGGGCGACCGAGATCGTTGCGCTGCGCCACGGATACTCGGGCCGGTCGATGCTCGCCCAGTCGCTCACCGCCCATTCGACGTGGCGCCCGCTGCCGACGCAGGTGGCGGCGATCAAGCACGCGGTGTCGCCCTACTGCTACCGCTGCCCGCTCAAGCTGACGTACCCCTCCTGCGGCGTGGCGTGCGCGCAGGACATCGAGGAGCTGATCCGCACGACGACGACCGGGCGCATCGCGGCCTTCATCGCCGAGCCCATCCAGGGCGTGGGCGGGTTCATCACGCCGCCGCCGCAGTACTTCGAGATCGCCGTCGGCATCATCAAGAAGTACGGCGGCGTCTTCATCTGCGACGAGGTCCAGACGGGATTCGGCCGCACGGGCGGCAAGTTCTGGGGCCACGAGCACTGGGGCGTCCAGCCCGACATCATGACGATGGCCAAGGGCATCGCCAACGGCCTGCCGCTCGGCGCGACGATCGCCACGCCGGAGATCGCGGCGTCGCTGAAGGCCCTGACGATTTCGACCTTCGGCGGGAACCCGGTTTCATGCGCGGCGGCCAACGCGACCCTCGAGATCATCGAGGAGGAGGACCTTCCGGGCAACGCCGCGCGGATGGGAGCGGTGTTGCGCGCCGGCCTCGAAGAGCTCCAGCGCCGCCATCCGCGCTCGATCGGGCAGGTGCGCGGGATGGGCCTCATGCAGGCCCTCGAGCTCGTCGAGGACGAGACGGCCGGCAACCGGACGCCGGCTAAATCGCTCACCGCAAAGGTCTTCGAGGAGACGAAGAAGTCGGGGCCTGCTCATCGGCAAGGGGGGCCTGGAGGGCAATTGTTTCCGCATCGCGCCGGCGCTGAACGTGGGCCGCGGCGACGTCGAGGAGGCGCTCGCCATCCTGGGCGAGTCGCTCGAGGCGGCCGGCGCGCGGTGATGGGGCGAAGAGTGGTGTAAAAGCCATCTTCAGAGGGGTTCGCAGGGGTTCTTACGTGTGCGGGTGTAGCATCCGAGGCGTTTCGATATAGCGGCTGCTGTTCGGTGACCGAAGGAAGGAGAGGAAGATGTTCGACCTCAGAAAGCGGAAGACTCAACTATCGTTGGCGGTCCTGCTCTGCCTGGGATTCGTTCTCGTCGGCTGCGCCCCTCCCCAGGAGTTGATCACCGCGGACAAAGCCGTCGAGGCGGCCCGGCAGGCGGGCAAGAACAAGGAATGCCCGCAGGAGTTCCAGGCCGCCGAGGCCATGAAGAACCAGGCCTACGAGATCTGCAAGCCGTGCGACCAGGAGAAGGCGATCGCGCTGGCCAAGGAGGCGACGGCGAAGGCCAACGCGCTTTGCCCCGCCAAGCCCGTCCCCCCGCCGGCTCCCGCGCCTGCTCCGGCTCCGGCCCCGCCTCCCGCGCCCGCGGCGACGGCGTCCCTCTCGGCGAGCCCCTCCGCGGTCAACCAGGGACAGTGCGCCACCCTGACGTGGTCGACGACCAATTCCTCCGACGTCTCGATCGATCAGGGAGTCGGCCGAGTGGACGCGAGCGGTTCCCGGCAGGTTTGCCCGGATCACACCACGACGTACGGCATCACCGCGGTCGGCGCGGGCGGGCCCCGCTCGGCATCCGCCACGGTGACGGTCCGCAAGGTCGTCGACAAGCTGACGCTGCACGTCAATTTCGACTTCAACAAGGCGACGCTCCGGAAGCAGGAGGACCCCGAGCTCCAGAAGGCCGTCTCCTTCATCAAGAAGTACCCCGATGCCCAGATTTCGCTGGTCGGGTACACGGACAGCGTCGGCGGCGACGCGTACAACCTGAAGCTGTCGGAGAAGCGGGCCGAAACCGTGAAGGACTACCTCGTCAAGCACGGCGTCGACGGGGCCCGGATCCAGACCTCGGGTCGCGGCAAGGCCGATCCGATCGGGGACAACAAGACGGAGAAGGGCCGGGCCGAGAACCGGCGGGTCGAAGTCCTGATGCTCTCCGAGTAAGCCTCGGCGCTTCCCGTCAGGACCAGTCGGCCCCGCGTTCGTTCTCGACGCGGGGCCGACGTGTTTCTGGGCCTAGGTCTTCGCGCCCGGACGCCGCAGCGCGCGCTGCAGGTAGTAGAGCGGGATGCCGAGCGCGATGAAGGCGAGGCCGATGCCCGACTCCCGCGGGGTCTGGACGAACGTGTTGACGACGATCGCCAGCGCGATGGCCGCGAAAAGCAGCGGGACGACGGGATAGCCGGGCACCCGGAACGGCCGGTGCAGGGCGGGCTCCTTGCGCCGCAGCGGGATGACGGAGAGCACCGCCAGGCCGTAGAAGATCCACGCGCCGAAGATCACGTACGTGAAGAGCTGCGAGAAGCCGCCGATGAAGAGGACGAGGAAGCTCGACCAGAGGCCCTGGAAGACGATCGCCTCGACGGGAGTGCGCCAGCGCGGATGGACCCGGGACATGCGCTCGACGATCAGGCCGTCCTTGGCCATCTGGTAGTAGGCGCGCGGTCCGGCGAGGATCAGGGCGTTCATCGCCCCGAGGATCGAGCACAGGATCGCCGCCGTCAGGATCTTGCCGCCCCACGGTCCCGTCGAACGGGTCATGGCGGTGAGAGCGACGCGCTCGGAGGCGGCGATCTCGGACGGGGTCATGACGTGGAGATAGGCGAGATTGGCCGCGAGGTAGAGCACGATCACGATGCCCACGCCGCCGAGCAGGCCGCGCGGGAAGTTCTTCTGCGGGTCGTGGATCTCGCCGGCGGCGAACGTGAGGTCGTGCCAGCCCTCGTAGGCCCACAGGACCGCCACCAGCGCGACGCCGACGGCGGTCAGGGGCACGGGGCCGGTGGGAAGGGCGGGCACCTCGGCCGACGGGATCGTCGGCGGCGGCGCCGGCAGGAGGAAGATCGCGATCACCATCGCGACGAGGCCGCCGACCTTGAGGACCGTGAGCACGTTTCCGACGCGCGCCCCGTTCTTGACGCCGACCGCGTTGATCCAGGTGAGCGCCGCGATGGCCGCGATGCTCGCGATCTTGCCGGTCGTGTCCGTCAGCGGGACGAAACCGCCGAGGTAGATCGGAAAGGCCGCGCCGAGCGTCGCGATCGACCCCGACGTGCCGACGGTGAAGAGCATCCAGCCGCAGAGAAACCCCGGCAGCCTCCCGAACGCGCGCGTGATGAAGGTGTAGAGCCCCCCGGCCTCCGGCATCGCGGCGCCGAGCTCCGCCAGCGACAGCGCGCCGAGAAGGGTGAGCGCGCCGCCGATCACCCACACCCCCAGCATCCAGCCGGGCGTGTGGACGGCGCGGGCGATCTCGGCCGGCACCAGGAAGATCCCGGAGCCGATGATGACGCCGATGACGATGTTGATGGTGTCGAAGAGGCCGAGCTCGCGCGCGAGCCCGGGCCCGTGGTCTCGGGAACCCTCGTCGTGACTCACGCGCACCCCCTTGAAGCTGGGGGTGTTCTATCACCTTCGACCGGCCGGCCCCGCGGGGACGCCGGGCTACTTGCCCGGCGTCTTTCCCTCGAGCTCCGAGAGCCGCTTTTCGAGCTCTTCGAGACGTTCCTCGAGCTGCGGGAAGTCGGGCGGCAGGGGCGCGATCGCCGGGTGGCCCGGCCCGGGGGTCTCCCAGCTCCAGGCGTGGCGGGGAAACTGGCGTCGGAACTGGTCCCCGAACTGGTCCCCGAACTGATTGCGGAACTCGCCGATCTCGATTTGCCGGGCCTTGCGCTCGGCGACGGTGACGGTCAGGCTCTTCGCGGCGCGATTGCGGAAGACCTCGACCTTGATGGTCTCGCCGCCCTTCTTGTGGCGGACCGTGCGGACGAGCTCGCCCGTCGAGTCGATGGAGTCGCCGTCGATTTTCGTGACGATGTCGCCCACCTCGAGGCCGCCGCGGGCGGCAGGACCGTCGGCTTCGATGGACCCGACCAGGATTCCCGCGTCCTTTGGCGCGCCGAAGTGCTGCCGCAGCTCGGGCGTCATCTCGATCGGCCGGATCCCGATGAAGCCGCCGCCCGAATGGCCGTGCATGCGCGCCATCGGCGGGAGGCTCTCGTCGTCGAGGCCCTCGACGTCGGCGATCATGCCGGGCTCGTCGCCGTCGCCCCAGACAAAGACGCGGTCGCCGTCGACGACCACTTCCTTCCCGGGCGAGGAGACGACGATGCGCTTCTTCCGCGAAGAGTGCGCGGGCGGGACCGGAGGGGCCGGGGCGGCGGGCGGCGCGGGCGCGGCCTGCGGCGCCGCGGGCGCCGTCGGAGTCGGCGGATCTCCGGAGGCGCGCAGGCGGGACGCGGCGCAGGCGACCAGCAGGGCGGCGGCAAGGGTCGTCTTCCAGGCAGAAGTCTTCATGGTTCCTCCATGTCGAGAAAGGAGACGGGCGGGCAAGAGGAAGGTTACGGGGGTCGGGGAGGTCGGGAGGCGGGATGCGGGATACGGGATGCGGGATACGGGATACGGGATGCGGGATGCGGGATACGGGATGCGGGATGCGGGATGGAGTTTTGACGCCTGATAGCCTTTCGGCGATGCGCCTCGGCCGGTTGGGGGGATTGCTTTTCTTCCTTCTCGCGTCGGCGGCCGCCGCGCAGGGCCCGTCGGCCGACTGGCGGACCGTCGAGACGAAGCACTTCCGCGTCCACTACCCGGTTCCCTTCGAAGCCTGGGCGCGGCACGCCGCCGGCGAGATCGAGGCGATCCATTCCCGGGTCACGGCGTTCGTGGGCTACGTCCCGCAGCGGAGGATCGAGGTGGTCGTCGCCGACCCGGAGGGAGACGCGAACGGCTCCGCGATTCCGTACCTCGATCGGCCCGAGATCATCCTCTGGACGTCGCCGCCCGAGGCGGAGTCGGGGCTGGGGGACTACGGCGAGTGGATGGAGCTCGTGACGACCCACGAGATCGCGCACGTCGTGCACCTGGCGCGCCCGCGCAACCGGTCCTCGGCGATCCTCGCGCTGCTGTCGCCGGTTCCCTTCGGCCCGCTCGCGTGGAGCTCTCCCCGCTGGGTTATCGAAGGCTACGCGACCCTCGTCGAGGGCGCGCTCACGGGCTCCGGCCGGCCCAACTCGAGCTTTCGCGCGATGGTGCTGCGGCGTTTCGCGATCGAGGGCAAGCTGCCTTCCTATTCCGATCTCGACGCGACCGGGGGGTGGCTGCGCGGCTCGATGGCGTACCTCGTGGGCTCCGCGTACCTCGAGTGGCTGTCGGACCGGGAAGGGCGGGACAGCCTCCCGAAGCTCTGGCGGCGGATGGCCTCCGCGCGGGGCGGCGGTTTCGACGCCGCGTTTCGCGGGGTCTTCGGCGATTCGCCGCAGAACCTGTACGACCGTTTCCGGGCGGAGATCACGGCCGGCGCGCTCGCCGAGGAGAAACGGCTGAAAGGCGCGGGTCTCGTCGAGGGCGAACGCTGGCAGCGGCTTCGCGGGGGCACGGTCGCGGCCGAGGTCTCGCCGGACGGCTCGAAGCTGCTCGTGCGCCGGGACCCCGCGCCCGGCGAGAGCTTTCTCGCCATCTGGCCGCTCGCCGAGACCGACGAAGAACGCCGCGCCGCGAAGGATCGGGCCGAAGCCGACGCCGAGCTCGCCGCCGATCCGGAGGAAGTGGCCGATCGCCCCGAGTCGCCGCGTCCCCGAGAGCCACACTGGACGCTGCCGCGCCAGGACGGCTATTCGGCGGCGGACCCGCGCTGGATGCCGGACGGCCGCGAGGTCCTGTTCTCCCGCCGGGCGCCGGATGCGAGCGGCGTCCTGCGCTGGGACCTCCATCGATGGAACCCCGAAGCGGGAACCGTCGCGCGCGTGACGCGCCTCGCCGACGCCAGCGATGCCGACCCCGCCCCCGACGGCACGTGGGCCGTGGCGGTGCGCAACCGTTTCGGCGCGTCCCGCCTCGTGCGCGTGGATCTGGCGACCGGCCGCGTCGACGAGATCGTGGCGGCGGTGGCGGGGGAGCCGTGGCCCGTCTGGAGCCATCCCCGCGTGTCCCCCGACGGCCGGCGGATTGCGGCGCTGCTGCATGCGGAACGGCGCTGGCGGCTCGTGACCCTTCCGGTCGGGGGCGGCGAAGTCCGCCCGCTCGAGTCGAGCGGATCTCCCGTCTCGGCTCCGGCCTGGAGTCCCGACGGCGCGCGCGTCTACGTCGCGAGCGACGTTACCGGAATCTGGAACGTCGTCGCGATCGACGCGGCGGGCGGCGGGCAGGAACCGCTGACCCGCGTGACGGGAGGCGCGTTCTCCCCGGCGCCGGCGCCTTCCGGCAGGGAGCTCTTCTTTCTCGATCTGACCGCGCGGGGCGTGGACGTGCGGCGGCTCGCGCTGACCGGGCAGGCTCCCGGCGTCTCGGAGAGCGCCGCCTCCGCGTTCCTGCTGCTGCCGCCCGCGCCCGTCGAGGCGGCCCCGTTCGCGGCCGAGGTCGTCGCGCCGTCGCGGCCGTACGACGCCTGGCAGTCGCAGGCGATTCGTCCGCTCCTCGACTTCTCGTTCGGGCCGTCGGGGAACACGGTGCAGCTCGGTCTCGACACCGCCGACGTGCTCGGGCGCCTGCACGCCATCGCCCTCGGCTCGATGGGAAACGCCGTGGGCCCGCGGGGCGGGACCGTGGCGGCGGCGTATCGCGGACTGCCGGTCGCGCTCTCCGTCCAGCTCTTCTCGGCGATCGAGAAGCCGGGCAACCAGGGCCTGGCTCCACGCCCGGCCTTCGACGAGGAGCGCTGGGGAGGCTTCGCGGAGGCGTCCTGGTCGCGTCCGTTCTCGTGGGGGCGCGTCGAGGCCCGCGGGGGCGGGGGAGACACGCACGTCGAAGCGTTTTCGTCCGGCGGCACTTTCGCGCGCGGGCTCGGCGAGATCGGCGCCGGTATCGTCTGGCGGCACACGCGCGGTCGCTCGGGATTCGGCGCCGACGCCGACCTCGCCGGGTCGCTCGGCTCGACCGACGGGTCGTCGTGGAGCCAGTGGATGGCGGGCGGGCGACTGGTGGGGATCCTCCCGTTTGCCAGCGTCTCGGCCGGCGCCCGCTACGGACAGACGGGAGGCTCGCCCACGCTCTTCGACGTGTTCGCGATCGGCGGCGCCGCGTCGGCGATTCTTCCGCCCGGCCTCGACCGGAACCGGATCCGCAACCCGGCGCTGCCGGCCGACGTGCAGGCGGGGGAGCGCTTCGACGCCTACCGGGCGGAAGTCGGCCTGAGCGCCGCGCCGCTCGTCTTCTATGCGGAATGGTTGCGGGCCTGGAACGGCGGGGCAGTCCGGCCCGATCCGGTCCGCGTGGTCGGCGCCGAGGTGCGCCTCGAGCGCCTGATTCCGGCGGAATTCGACCGGCCGGTGACGTTTCGCCTCGGGGGCGGCTGGATCGTGAGCGACGCGCCGTACATTCGCGCCGTCCGCGGATATGCTCAGCTGGTCTACCGGCCGTGAGGACGCGAACGTGAAACGTGAACCCTGAGACGAAACCATGAAGAAGATTTCTGTTCGTCGCCCTGGCGTTCGCGACGGCCTGCGCGTCGCAGCCGAAGGCGCCTCCGAAACCGCCCGAGCCGGTCGCGCCGCCCGCGGCCGAGCTCGCGCGCAGCGGGCTGTCGGTGGTTCTCGAAGCCGACACCACGCTCGCGGACTCCTCGCGCAACCGCGAGATCCCGGTGCACGTCACGTATCCCGAGGGGAGCGGCCCGGCTCCCGTGATCGTCTTCTCGCACGGCGCCGGCGGCTCGGGCCAGACGTACCGGGCGCTCGCCCGCTTCTGGGGGACGCACGGGTTCGTCGTGCTCGCGCCGACTCACGCCGATTCGCTCGCCGGCAAGGGCAAGGACCCGACGGCCGAGAACGTTCGCGAGACGCTCGGAGACGCCGCGCTCGATCCGAAGGCGTGGGAGAACCGCGCCCGCGACCTCGCCTTCGTCGTCGCCGCGACCGGCGCGATCGAGGGCAAGCTCCCGGTGCTGAAAGGCCGGCTCGACGAGACGCGGATCGGCGTCGGCGGCCATTCGTACGGCGCCTTCACGGCGCAGCTGCTCGCCGGGGCGACGGTGGACGTTCCGAAGGGGCCGAAGGCGAAGAGCTTCGCCGACGCCCTCCCGAAGGCGTTCCTGCTGTTGTCGCCCCAGGGCAAGGGCCAGCAGGGGTTGACCGAGAAGTCCTGGACCTCGGTCGAGCGTCCGCTCATGGTCGTCACGGGCTCGCGCGACCGCGGCGTGAAGAACCAGGACCCGTCGTGGCGGCTCGACCCCTACCAGCTCTCGCCGCCGGGCAACAAGTACGCCGTCCTCATCGACGGCGCGAGCCATCTCTCCTTCACGGGACTCGCCGCCGAGCCCGGGGCCGCGGCGCCGAAGGGAAAGGGAAAGGCTCCTTCGCCCGACGACGAGGTCGCCATCTTCCAGGACGTCAAGATCGCGTCGCTCGCCTTCTGGGAGGCGTACCTGAAGGGCGACGCCAACGCGATGGCGTTTCTCAAGTCGGACGCCCTGACGAACGAGAGCAACGGCCGCGCGCAGATGCTGGCGCGATAGCAGCGAACGCAGCTTAGTCCGTGTAGTACTGCCGCGCGGAGACTCGCCCCTTGCGCGAGGCGAGCGCGACGTCGATCCGTGCTCTGCCGCTCGGTCCCTTCGGCTTGACGAAGACGATCACGTAGCGGCCCGCGATGGCGCCTGGACGAGATCCATGGCGAGAACCGGAAAGACGTGCGTCTTTTCGTAGCGCCCGCCCGTCCGGTCGGCGATCTGCTCGATCGAGCCCTCGAGAGAGTGCGAGTCGGCGTCGGTCACGTCGAGGACGAAGATGGCCGTGCGCGCCTCCTCCATCCGGAGCATCGCCTCGTCCCACGCCTGCGCCTCGCTCCCGTTCGGGCCGCTCAGACCGCCGCGCGTGCCGAGGCCCCAGCCGAAGTAGAGCAGGGACTTTCCGCCGGGGATCGGCGCGAGCGCGCGAGCCACCAGCTCGAGGGCCCTCTCGGGAGAGGCGCACGCGCGCGCCTCGTCGGCGTCGAGACGCGCGCGCGAGGGACAGGCCGCCATCGGCCTCCGCGGCCCGGGCCGCGCCCCGACGGATCGCGGCGTCGATCGCCTGGTCCAGCTTCGATCGGTCGTCCGTGAAATCCTGGAGCACGTTGAGCTTCGAATCGTGCGACACGACGGCGACGCGGTCGGTCGGCTCGAGCTTTTCGAGGAACCGGCGGGCCTGGATGTTCATGCGCAGCAGGCCGGGGAGCCGCGACGCCTCATGGTCGGTCTGGAAGAAGAAGACGATGAGGCGGCCGGGCGCGTACGCTGCGGCCGCCGGCGAATCGTCGCCCGGGGAAACCGCCGCGATCGTCGCCGCATCCACCTCCGGCGTTCCGCCCGGTAGCCAGTCCACGGACTCGATCGCGACGGGCTTGCCGTCCACCCTCAGGACGAAGTCGGCGACGCCGAGCCCGGGAATCGCGGCGCCGTCGGTTCCGGTGACGTGCGCGTCCACCACGACCCGCTCGACGAGGACCCTCTCGTCGGCCGCGCCGCGGCGGTCCGCAGGCTGCTGCGCGGACGCCGTCGCCGCGACGGCGAGGAAGAGCGTGGCGTTCGCGGTCCGATGGAGCACGGCAACAGGCTAACGCAACGGGCGGTCCGCGGCGCGCCCGGGGCGATAAGATCCGGGCATCCATGGCGCTCTCCCTTGGAACCCGGCTCGGTCCCTACGAAATCCTGGGCCAGATTGGCGCAGGCGGGATGGGGGAGGTGTACCGGGCACGGGACACGCGTCTGGGGCGCGAGGTCGCCGTGAAGGTACTGCCGGCGGCGGTGGCGTCGGATCCCGAGCGGTTGAAGCGCTTCGAGAAGGAAGCGCGCGCGGCCTCGGCGCTCAACCACCCCAACATCGTGACGATCCACGACATCGGCGAATCGAACGGGACGGCGTTCATCGCGATGGAGAGAGTGGACGGGCAGACGCTGCGCGAGTTGCTGGCCGACGGCGCGCTCCCGACGAAGCCGCTGCTCGCCATCGCGACGCAGGTGGCCGACGGGCTCGCGAAGGCGCACACGGCCGGGATCGTGCACCGGGACTTGAAGCCCGAAAACGTCATGGTGACGAAGGACGGGCTCGTGAAGATCCTGGACTTCGGCCTCGCGAAGCTGACGCAGCCGGACGACCCGAGCGGGGCGACGCAGTCGCCGACGGTGTCGGGGGCGACGGAGCCGGGGATCGTGATGGGGACGGCGGGCTACATGTCGCCGGAGCAGGCGCTCGGCAGGGCGCTGGACTTCCGGTCGGACCAGTTCTCGTTCGGCTCGATCCTGTACGAGATGGCTTCGGGCAGGAGGGCGTTCGCGCGTGGAAGCACGCCCGAGACGCTCTCGGCGATCATCCGGGAGGAACCCGAGCCGATCGGGAGCCTCGCGCCCCTGACGCCGGCGCCGCTGCGCTGGCTGGTCGAGCGTTGCCTCGCGAAGAACCCGGACGACCGCTACGCCTCGACGCGCGATCTCGCTCGGGACCTGGCGAATCTTCGGGATCGTTCGGCGGAAGCGAGCGGCGCGGCGCTCCTCGCCCCGGGCCGGCCCCGCGCTGGCGGCGTCATGTGGATGCGGGTCGCGCTGGTAGTGCTTGCGGGAGCGCTCGCTGGCGTCCTGCTGCTCCGCGCCCCGCCTCGCGCGGTCCCCGCGGCCGGCCCCACACGCTTCCTGGTGGAGACGTTCTCGAGCGCCTCCTTCTACGCCAGGCCTCCGGTCACCGGGTTGGCCGTTTCTCCCGACGGCCGCCGCATCGCCTTCGTCGGCGGGTCCGCGACGAGATTCCAGCTCTGGGTCCGCGCGCTCGACGAGACGGAGCCGCGGGTCGTGCCGGGGACGGAATGGGCGGCCTCGCCCTTCTGGTCGCCCGACGGGCGGCGAATCGCGTTCTTCGCCGGCGGCAAGCTCCAGACGATTGCCGTCGCCGGGGGGCCCCCTCAGGTGATCTGCGAAACGCTCTTCGGAAGCTCCGGGGCCTGGGGCCCCGGGGGCGACATCCTGATCGGCCAATGGGAAGGCGGGGGCGAGAGCGGAATCCTTCGGGTCTCGGCCGAAGGCGGCAAGCCCGCAAACCTGACGAAGGCCGCTGGAGGGCATCTTCATCTCTGGCCCACGTTTCTTCCCGACGGCCGACACTTTCTCTTTCTCGACCAGGAGATGGACGGGGCGAAACACGTCGTTCACGTCGGGTCCCTCGATTCCCGCGAGAGTCGGCCCCTCTTCGAGGCGGACAGCCGGGTCGAGTACGCTTCCGGCGGCCAACTCCTCTTCGTTCGCGATGCCGCTCTTCTGGCGCGGCCCTTCGACCCGGATCGCCTGACCTTCACGGGCGAGGCCGTTCCCGTCGCGCCGGCCATCTCCTACTTTCGTCGGACCGGCTCCGGCGCCTTCTCGATCTCCGCGCGGGCGAACGTCCTCGCGTACCAGCCGCGGCCCTTCGACTCGCGGCTGGTGTGGTTGGACCGGGATGGACGCCCGCTCGGGTTCGTGGGAGCTCCGGCGATCTTCCATCAGCCTCCCCGGCTCTCACCGGACGGCCGTCGGGTCGCCGTGTCGGTGAGGGATCCCCACGTGGGGATCCGCGACATCTGGATTTACGACGTCGCGAGCGGGTTGCCGACGCGGCTGACTTCCGTTTCCGGCGACGGGATGCTTCCCGTCTGGTCCCCGGACGGTTCGCGCCTGGCATACGGGTCGGCCCGGAAGGGCGGTCCCGACATCTACGTGCGCGACCTCGCGAGCGGGCGGGAAGCGCAGGTCCTCGCCCTGCCCGGCACGCAGGTCCCGTCCGGGTGGTCGCCCGACGGGACGCGCATCATCTACGGGGACTACTCGCCGGCGCGGCGGCCGCCGTTCCGGGTCGGCATCCTGACGATCGGTGCGGACGCGAATGCAGAGCCTCCGCCCGCGGGTACGCCCTACAGCGAGTACGGGGCATCCTATTCGCCGGACGGTCGTTGGCTGACCCTGGTGTCGGAAGAGTCGGGCGCTGCGGAGGTCTACGTCGCGCCGTCTGGCGGCAGCGGCGAGCGGCGCCGCGTTTCTTCCGCCGGAGGGGACCATCCCCGCTGGCGCGGCGACGGTCGCGAGCTCTACTACCTCGATGGCGAGTCAAGGCTGATGGCCGTCCCCATGTCGCCCGGCGCCTCGGGGATCGAGGTCGGCTCGCCCCGAGTACTCTTCTCTGCCGGATCCTCCGCGATCGACTTCGACGTGACGGCTGCGGGCGATCGCTTCCTGTTTCAGATGGGGACCGACGCCCGCCCCCAGCCGCCGATCGTGGTCACGCTCGACTGGACCGCCGGTCTCCCGAGGTAGGCCGGGGTCTCAGCGCGCGTCCTTGTAGACCTTGCCCGCCTTCATCACGAAGGCGACGTTCTCGAGGACGCGGACGTCGGCGAGCGGGTCGCCCTTCACGGCGATCAGGTCCGCCCACTTGCCGGGCTCGAGGGAACCGGCGTCGTTGTTGCGGCCGATGAGGTCGGCGGCGGAGACGGTCGCCGAACGGATCGCCTCCATGGGCGTCTGCCCGTATTTGACCTGCCAGGCGAACTGCCGGGCGTTCAGGCCGTGGGGGTAGACGCTCGCGTCGGTGCCGAACGCGATCTTGACGCCCATCTGGACGGCCTTCTTGAAGTTCTGGCGCTGGATCTCGTCCCCCTCGGGCTGCTTGTCGGCGAAGTCCTGCGGGATCCCGGCCGCCTTGCCCTGGCGGATGTACTCGGCATCGTAGATGTCGGCGACGAGGTAAGTCCCGCGCTCCTTCATGAGCCGGATCCCCTCGTCGTCGATGTAGGTGCCGTGCTCGATCGAGGCGACGCCGGCCTTCACGGCGAACTTGATCCCCTCGGTGGAATGCGCGTGCGCGGCCACCTTCAGGCCCTTGTGGGCGGCCTCCTCGACGGCGGCGCGCATCTCGTCGTACGAGTACTCGACGGCGTGCGGATCCGAGCCGTGCGCCAGGAAGGCGCCCGTGGCGAGCAGCTTGATGACGTCCACGCCGTGCTGGGCGATGTCGCGGACTCGCTGGCGCACCTGGTCCACGCCGTCGGCGACGCCGAACTTGAGGTCCCAGGGGAAGTCCGATGTCCGGGGCGAGGCCGCCCGACATCGCGCCGCCGCCGCCGGTGATCGTCAGGTAGGCGCCAGCGACGAACATCCGGGGCCCGGGAAAGTACCCCTTCGCGATCGCATCGCGCATCGCGACGTCCACGAAGGCCCGGTACGTCCCGACGTCGCGCACGGTCGTGAACCCGGCGTCGAGCGTGGCCCGCGCGTTCGGGATGGACTCGTACGCGCGGTCGGCCGCGGACTCCCGGAGCTCCGTCAGCGGATCCGAGTCGTTGACGTAGTCGCCCACGAGGTGCGTGTGGCAGTCGATCAATCCGGGCAAGACGGTCAACCCGGACAGGTCGATCACCTTCGCCCCGGCGGGAACCGCGACGGCGGGCCCGACCGCCTTCACGCGGCCGTTCTCGACGACGATGACCGCTCCCGGGAACAACCGCGCCGGCCTTCGGGTCGATCAGGCGTCCCGTCCGGATGGCGACGACCTCGGGCTCGGCCGCGGCGCCGAGCGAGGCGAAAGCGAACAGCACCCCGATCCATCGCGCGACCTTCATCGGTCCCCTTCCTTTGAAAGAATGCGCGCGATTCTAAGGCAATCTGGTTAGAATCCGCGGCGACACACGCCATGACACTTTCTGCCGGTACAAGACTCGGTCCCTTCGAGATCGTCGCGCCGCTCGGCGCGGGCGGCATGGGCGAGGTCTACCGGGCTCGCGACACCCGGCTCGGGCGCGACGTCGCGGTCAAGGTGCTGTCGGCCGAGTTCGCGTCCGACGCGGACCGTCGCCAGCGGTTCGAGCAGGAGGCGCGCTCCGCCTCGGCCCTGAACCACCCGAACATCGTCACGATCTACGAGATCGGCTCGGACGAGATCGACGATCTACATCGCGATGGAGCTGATCGACGGGAAGACGCTGCGCGAGGTCCTCCACGCCGGGCCGCTGTCGACGAAGAGGCTGCTCGACCTCGCCTTCCAGATGGCCGACGGCCTCGCGAAGGCGCACGCGGCGGGCATCGTCCACCGGGACCTGAAGCCCGAGAACGTGATGGTGACGAAGGACGGGGCGGTCAAGATCCTCGACTTCGGCCTCGCGAAGCTCCTGAAGCCGCAGCCGGAGGAGACCTCGAACCTCCCGACGGCGCAGGACACGCAGGCCGGCACGGTGCTCGGCACGGTCGGCTACATGTCGCCCGAGCAGGCGAGCGGCAAGGTCCTCGACTTCGCCTCCGACCAGTTCGCGCTCGGCTCGATCTTCTACGAGATGGCCACGGGCAAGCGTGCGTTCCAGCGCGGCACGACGGCCGAGACCCTGACCGCGATCATCCGCGAGGACACCGGAGCCGGTGGCGCAGATCAACGCGGGCGTGCCGGCCCCGTTCCGCTGGATCGTCGAGCGGTGCCTGCAGAAGGACCCGGACGAGCGCTACGCCTCGACGCGCGACCTCGCGCGGGACGTGCGGGGCGATCCGCGAGCACCTGTCCGAGGCGTCGGCCGCGGTGACCGGGGAGGTCTCGGGCGCGCGCATGGCGGTGGCCGCGGCGCCCGCGGCGCGCGCTGCCGGCGATGCTGCTGACGGCGGATCGCTCTGCTCGCGGCGCTCGGCGGCGGGATGCTCCTCCAGAAGCGCCTCGTCAAGACGCTGCCGCCGTCGTATCAGCAGATCACCTTCGGCCGCGGCACCATCCGCTCCGCGCGCTTCGCCCCCGACGGCCAGACGATCATCTACAGCGCCGCCTGGGACGACAGCCCGCTCAAGCTGTTCCTCAAGCACCCGAGCAGCCCCGACTCGCTGCCGCTCGAGCTGCCGAGCGCGAACCTGCTTTCGATCTCGCCCTCGGGCGAGATGGCGATCGCGGTCGGCTGCCGCTCGAACCACCCGGGGGTCTGCCGCGGGCACGCTCGCCCGGGCCGCGCTGACGGGCGGCTCCCCGCGCGACGTCGCCGAGGGCATCCAGGACGCCGACTGGGCGCCGGACGGCAGCGACCTCCTGATGTCGTCCGCGACATCGGCGGCAAGTCGCGCATCGAGTTCCCGATGGGCAAGATCCTGTACGAGACCTCGGGTCACGTCAGCTACGCGCGGCTGTCGCCGAAGGCGGACCGGATCGCCTTCCTCGACCACACGTTCCCGGCCGACGACGCGGGCATCGTCGCGATCATCGACCTCGCCGGGCAAGAAGACGACGCTGACCGGGCGCTGGGCGAGCGAGCACGGCCTGGCGTGGTCCCCCGTCGGGCGACGAGGTCTGGTTCACGGCGACCGAGGCCGGCGCGAACCGCTCGCTGTACGCCGTGACGCCCGGCGGGCAAGCTGCGCGTGGTGACCCGCGTGCCGGGCGGCCTGAAGCTGCACGACATCGCGCGCAGCGGCCGCGTCCTGCTGACGCGCGAGAGCCCGCGCGTCGGGATCCTCGGCGCGCTGCAGGGCGACACGCGCGAGCGCGACCTGTCCTTCCTCGACTACTCGTTCGCGGCCGACCTCGCGTCGGACGGACGCGTCCTCCTCTTCGACGAGGAGGGAGAGGCGGGCGGCGCCAACTACACGGTGTTCGTGCGCAAGTCGGATCGCTCGCCGGTCGTGCGCCTCGGCGAGGGCAACGCCCTGGCCCTCTCGCCCGACCGCAAGTGGGCGCTGTCGATGCTGCCGGTCGCCGAACTCGCCGTTCATCCTCCTGCCGACGGGTACCGGCGAGCGCAGGCAGGTCGCGACCGGCAGCGTCCACCCCGAGCAGGCCGCCGCCTGGTTGCCCGACAGCCAGAGCTTCCTGTTCGCGGGCAGCGAGCCGGGCCACGAGCTGCGCCTGTACGTGCTGGGCATCGACGGCGAGCAAGCCGCGCCCGGTCGTCCCGAGGGCATCTCGGCGGCGCTGCCGGGATTCGCCGTCTCGCCGGACGGCAAGACGTCGCGGCGATCGACGGCGGACGCAAGGCTGATCCTCTTCCCGCTGGCGGGAGACGCGCCCCGGTCGCCGGGCGTCGACGGACGGCGAATTTCCGCTGCGCTTCTCGCCAGACGGCCGCCCCCTCTTCCTGTGGAAGAGGGGCGACGTCCCGCGCGCGTGTCGCGCGTCGACGTCGAGACCGGCAAGCGCGAGGTCTGGAAGGACCTGCTACCCGCGGATCCCGCCGGCGTCGAGCGGATCTCGAACGTGCTGGTCACGCCGGACGGCAAGGGCTACGCGTACTGCTACGCGCGCCTCCTGTCCGACCTGTTCGTCGTCGAGGGCCTGAGATAATCGCGGGTCTGACCCCCGCAGGGGGTCTGACCCCAGGTCGCTCCCAGGTCCCCTGGAGTAGAGTTCTATGCCGCAATGACCCACGAGGGCCAGCCCTTCTCGCCCGCCTATCCCACGCTCGAGTCCCTGCGCGCGCTCGGGGAAATGTGGAACGCCTCGCCCCCGATGAAGCACTTCGGGGCGCACGCTCGCGTTCGAGCGGGTCGACCGGGTGCGCGCCGTGATCGATCCGGTCACGACGGTGCATCGCGGCGGCCTCGGCACGGACGCGATCAACGGCGTCGTGCTCGCCGGCCTCTTCGACCTCGTCATCGGCACCGTCGGCTGGCTGACGCGGCCCGACACGCGCTCGGCGACCGTCAACCTCTCGATGAGCTTCTTTCGCCCGACGCGCGGCGACCGCATCGTCGCCGAGGCGCGCCTCGTGCGCTCCGGCCTGAACCTCGTCTTCGCCGCGGCGGAGATCTTCGACGCCGAGGGCCGCGTGACCGCGCGGTGCGACGGCACCTGCGCGATCGCGCTCGGCAAGTCCGACAGCCAGGAGATCTACGAGCGCATGCGCGGCGGCGGCGTCGCGCCCTGACGCTAACCTACGGCGCCGACAGCACCTTCGCCGCCGTGCGCACCTGTTCGGCGGCCTTCTCGATGACCGCGGCCGTGGCCGCCGCGTTGGGATTGACCTCGCTCCAGCGCTTCTGCTCGAGCGCCTCGCGCACGGCCGGCAGCGTCTTCACGCCGTAGCCCGTGTACGCGCCGGGCGCGTAGACGTAGTGCTTGTACCAGGGCCGGCCGGGCAGGCCCGCCGGGCGACGTGAGGCTGTGCTCGAAGCCGCGCAGCGCGGCGTTGAACGCGCAGCCGGTCGCGGCGGGACGGCCGGCGCGCCGGGCAGGAACGCCGCGTCGAAGGCGCGCGCGTAGGCGCCGGCCGCCGCCGTCAGCGACGTCGGAAGCGTTCTGCAGCGGCGAGAAGTCGAAGTGCGGGACCGGCGGCTGCGCCTTCGGCGCGACGAAGGGCTTCCTCGGGTCGGCGACCGCCCACGGCAGGTTCTCCTCGACCTGGCGGTTCTTCTCCTCGGTCTCGCGGCGCTTCGCGTCGGCGAGCTCCGAGACTTCCTTCACGTACGTCGCGATGGCCGCCGGCGGCGGCGGTGAAGTCGAACGGAAGGATGTCGGCGTCGGCCAGGCGCAGCGTCATCGTGCCTCCGGTCTGCGCGAGGGCGCGGGCGTAGGCGAAGTCCGTGTCGCGAGAAGCGGGTGTACCAGGAGAAGTCGTCGTAGATCGAGTGGTAGATGCCGCCGCTCGTCCTCGCCGCCGAAGCCGATGTTGAGCGAGGCGATGCCGAGGTGCTGCAGGAACGGCGTGAAGTCCGAGCCCGAGCCGAGCGCCTCGATCTCGAGGCCCGGGCGGTCCCGGTATGCGCGGCGCTCCTCGGGCTTGGATCCGTCGGACGATCTGCTTCAAGCCGCGCGCGCGGCGCGCACGGTCATCTTCGTCTCCGGGTCCTCGACGGTCGCGGCCGACCCGTTGACGAAGGGCTCGAGCGAGTGCGAGCCGCCGGCGCTCGAGGAAGCCGCGGCCGTTGCCGTCCGAGTTGACGTAGGCGACGGCCTTCGCGGTCAGCTCGCGGCGTGCGTCTCGACCCACTCGGTCGAGCCGAGCAGGCCCTCCTCCTCGCCGTCCCAGGCGCAGAAGACGATCGTGCGCTTCGGGCGCCAGCCCGCGCTCGACGAGCGCGCCGAGGGCGCGGGCCTCCTCGAGCATCGCGACGAGGCCGCTGATCGGATCCTCCGCGCCGTTGACCCACGCGTCGTGGTGGTTGCCGCGGATCACCCACTCGTCGGGCCAGATCGGAGCCCGCGATTGCGCGATGACGTCGTGGGCGGGGACGAGCTTCCAGTCGAAGACGAGCTTGCAGGTGCACCTTCGCCGGGCCGGGGCCGATGTGGTACGTGATCGGCAGCGCGCCGCGCCACGCCTCGGGCGCCACCGGCCCGCTCGAGCGCGGCGAGCAGCGGCTGGGCGTCGCCGTAGGAGATCGGCAGGACCGGGATCTTCGTGATCGTCTGCGCGTCCTTGCGGTCGAGCCGCTGCGCGTCCTTCGTCGCGCCGACGCCCGGCGTCAGCGGATCGCCCGAGTAGATCGGCATGTCGGCGACGCTGCCGCGCTGGACGCCCTGCTCCGGACGGCACGGGCCCTTCGGGTAGACGTCGCCCTGGAAGTAGCCGTCGTCGCGCGGATCCGAGTAGATGATGCAGCCGATCGCGCCGTGCTCGGCCGCGACCTTGGGCTTGATGCCGCGCCAGCCGCCGCCGTAGCGCGCGATCACGATCTTGCCCTTCACGTCGATGCCGAGCCGCTCGAGCGCCTCGTAGTCCTCGGGCACGCCGTAGTTGACGTAGACGAGCGGGGCCGTCACGTCGCCGTCGATCGAGTAGGCGTTGTACGTCGGCAGCTGCTCGGCCGTCTGGCCCGAGGTCGGGTCGTCGCGCAGCGACGGCTCGGCGAGCGAGGCGCGAAAGCGGACGGGCTCGACGAGCTCGAGAACGCGCTCGCGCGGCGTCGGGAAGAGGACGTCGAAGGTCTCGATGCGGGCGTCGAAGCCCCACTGCTGGAACTGCGCCAGGATCCACTCGGCGTTCTTCGCGCCGTCGGGCGAGCCGAGGTGGTGCGGCGCCGCGGCGAGGCGCCGCATCGTCTCGCGCGCCACGGCCGGATCGGGAGCGGCGCGGAATTCGCGCTCGACCTTGTCCTCGGCGGCGACGCTCTCGGGAAGGAAGCCGCGCGGGGCGGCGGGAGGCGCCGGCGCGGGGGCCGGCGACGCGGCGACGAAGACGGCGAGCGGCAGGATTCGCGCGAAGAGTTTCATGTTGTCCTTTCGAGGGCGGCGACAGCATAAATCCGTTGCCGCGCCGCGTCGCGGCGAGTAGAATGAAATCGTTGAAAAGGAGGACGGGCGCGGGCGTACGAGCGCCGACCCGACTCCGGACGCTTCGGAGGGCCGATTGGCATTCGACCTCGCTCCGAACGCAGTGACGCGGCGGCCGGCCCGGCGCGTCGCGATTTCCCCTCCGGAATCCGCGTGATGAAGCTCGTCTGGTCGCAGCCGGCCCGCCATTCGGACGACCGTCCGAAGAGCCTCCTGCTCGTGGCGGTGCTGTGCATCTTCCTCGGCGGCGTCGTCGTGGGCGCCGGCGGACGGGACCTCGCCGACGCGCCCCGCCCGGTGCGCGCCGCCTTCGCGAGCCTGCTCGCGACCGGGGGGATCCTTTTCGTCGTCGCCCTGGCTCTGCTCGCGATTCGCAAGGGTCGGAAACCGGGACCGGCGCGCCTGTCCCTCGCCCGTCCCCTCGAAGGCCCCGCCGCTTCCGACGCGGAACGGCATTTTGGACAGGAGGAACGACGGTGAAGCATGCCAACGTTGTCCCTTTTGATCCCATGAGGCGCGGCGGGATGGCCCGCCGCGGCGCGGACGACAAGAACGAGCTCCCGGCGCCGGAGGCGATCGTGCTGGCCTGCCCCTCCTGCGCCTCCGAGCTGCGGCTCGAGGCGGAGTGGCTCGAGGGCCAGGTGGATCTGCTGTGCGGGCGCTGTGAGACGGAGATCCCTCTCGTCTCGGGGCGGCGGGGGAGCGGGACGCGCTGACGGGGATTACGTTCCGGCCGGCTTGACGTAGACCCAGCGCTGCGGCATGTCCACCCAGGCGTGGAACCGCAGCAGGAGCGGGAAGCCGAACAGGCCGTCGTCGCCCCACTCCGGGTAGAAGGCGCCGTCCCGGATCGCCACCGGCAGCTCCGGCAGGCGGACGAGCCCCAGGAAATGCCCGTGGCCGAGGACCCCGCGATGCCGAGGCGCGCCGCGCTCGCGGACGCCACGACGAGGGCCGCGTCGCCCGTGTCTGCGCCCAGGGTCAGCCGCAGCTCCTTCTTGCCGCGGTTCAGGATGGCGACCGGCCGATCGTCGTCGTCGTCGATCGGGATGCGGACGTAGCCTTCGGGCACGGGAAAGCCGGCGGCGTCGTGAAGGCGAAGCGTCCCGGCGGCGGGATCGATCTCGACGACGGACTCCCGGAAGAGGCAACCTCCCGCGCGGGCGTCGGCCCCGGCCGGCAGCGAGCTCGACTCTTCGATCCAGAGCGACGGGAACACGGCGCCGGCGATCTCGAGAGAGGCGCCCGAGGCCACCCGGCGCCCGAAGACATCCGGGGCGAAGGAAAGCCCGGTGCGCGCCGCGATCGCGGGTGAGACGGCCACGGGCCCGTCGGCGGCGCCGTCCACCGCGAGGCGGATCGCCTGCCCCGAAAGAGTCGCCGCGGCCAGCAAGGCGCCGGCGCGCCGCTCGAAGGCGACCCCGGGCGAGGTCGCGAACCGCGCTTTCTCGCCCCCGACGGAAGGCCGGGCGATCGGCCCCGTGGGAAGCCCCGTCCATGCGACCTCCCCGAGAAACGGGTTGCGGGGATCGGAGACGTCCCGGAAGGCCGTCGGGGACGTGAACTCGAGTGCGAAGCGAGGGGTCCGCGCGGCGAGCAGGCGCCCGTCCGCCTTCGAGAAGGAGAGGACGAGCGGCGTGCCCCCCTCGGGGCGCAGGGCGATCGATACGCTCGCGGCGTCGGCCGGGCCGGGTTCCGGCCAGGCGCGCTCGCGATCGGCGAAGAGCCAGCCGCGGCGCCAGAAGTAGGAGCGCGTGACGAGCTCCCGCAGGACCTGGTCCGAGGCCACGCGCGTGACCCCGTCCTGGTCCGTGAAGTAGGCCTTGCCCGACTCGATGCCGCGCACCGTCGTCAAGCCGGCCGAGCTCACGCTCTCCCGGTACCGGCCCGGTTCCCAGAGGATCTCGTCGCGGCCCGTCGCGGCCGGTTTCCCTTCCGCCGCGGAGAGCCGAAGGCGGATCATCCCGCTTACCGGCAAGGGCTTGGCGCCGGAGCTCTGGCGGTACCGATCCAGGATCCGGGCCGCCTGTCGCGAGGGCGAGCGCTCGCCGCACCCGGACGCCGACGCGAGCGCCGCGAGCACGAGGCCGATCGCGAGCGTTCGGTTTCTCATGCGCGAGACCCGGGCGACCCTTGCATCCGCCGCGCGATCATACTCCGCGGAGACGGTCCCGCGCGCAGCGACTCGAGGGCGAGAAAACCCGCGTCCAGCCGAAAAATTATGTTGCGTGGCGACGCGTGGAGGGGTCTAGAATACGGCCCCAGTTTGATACGCCCGCAGAGGGCGATTCCAGATAGAAAAGGGGTAGGACATATGGCAAAAGAAACCAAGGCGCTTTCCAAGTCTCAGATCGCGGACCATCTCTCCAAATCCACGGGCACCACGAAGCGGGTCGCGACGCAGTTCCTCGACGACCTGACGGCGCTCGCCTACAAGGAGGCGAAGAACAGCTTCACGATCCCGGGCGTGGGCAAGCTCGTCCTGGTCAACCGCAAGGCGCGCCTCGGCCGCAACCCGGCCACGGGCGAAGAGATCAAGATTCCGGCCAAGCGCGTCGTGAAGTTCCGCGTCTCGAAGAAGGCGAAGGACGCCATCCTCGGAGTGAAGAAGTAAGTCCCCCGCTTCGGGGAATGGAGAAGCGGTCCCGAAAGGGGCCGCTTTTCTTTTGCCCGGAAACGCTCGGATCAGGACGCGGGCCGGGCCTCGAACACCAGCTTCACGACGTTCTCGTCCTCGCGCGACCGGGAGGCGTCGGCGCCGATGCTCGGCTTCACCCAGGCCGGGATCGTGGCGGCGATGCCCCCTCCCGTCTTCCTCGAGCGCGTGATCTTCGCGGTGAGCTCGACGGAGTGGATCTTCTGCGGCAGGCCCGCGGCCGCCGCGGCGCGGGCGAGGTCGCGCGCGGTGTTCATCGCGGCGTCCACGAACTCCCGCACGCCGGGCACCAGGGCCGGCGGCGCGGCCCGCCGGCCGCCGGTCGCCGGGATTTCCAGCGTCAGCTCCTGGAGGAAGGCGGTCTCCGTCCCGCGCGAGGCCTCGGCGTCGAGCAGGAGAACCTCGATCCTGCCGCCGCCCTTCGTCTCCGTGCCGACGGCCAGCCGGAACTCGATGCGCTTCAGGACGAGTCCGGCCTCGGCCATCGCCGCGTTGCGTCCGGTCGCGACGTCGGCGATCGATCCGACGAAGTCCGCCGGCGTGATCGGCTCGGGCGACGCGGGCGGCGACGCCGCCGGAGCCGGCGACGACGCGCAGCGTGCCGCCGCGAGCGCCGCGAGGAGAACGGCGATCCTACGGAACTTTCTCAAGTGACCTCCCTTGCCGCGATCCACATCCGCCTCAATCGCCGGACGCCGTCCGGCTCGCGCACGACGGCGTGCGACTTTCGCTCCGCGATCAGGCGCCCCGGATCGTGAGGCGCCTCCTCCGCGCCGGCGACGCGCCCGCGCCGGACGAGAAACCGGACGAATGCACGCGCGTCTTCGGCGTCTCCATCGCCCGCGCGGTGAATCCGCGAGGCGTTGAGGAAGCCCGAATCGCCGAACCCGAAGGCGAACGCGTCGGAGATCTCGACCGCGGCGCCGTCGGCCGGTCCGTACTCGGACCCGTGGAGAAAGAGGTCGCGGCGGCGCCGTCCGCGCAGCACGCGCGCCCGATCGGGCGCGGGCGGGGGCATCGCGAGCGTCCGGATCTCGCCGCCCGCCGCGGGCCCGAGGCGCGCTTCGATCGCCCGGACGAGCGCCGGCGAGACCGGCTCGCCCTCGGGCGGCGCGACGACGCCGGGGTCCTCGTCGGGAGAGAGCTCGGGAGGCACCTCGGGGCTGGCGAGGAGCCGGCGTCGAAAAAGTGTGGCGGCGATCGTGCCGGCGAGATCCGTCTCGCCCGCCCCGCGCGCCTCGCGGACGAGGCGGCGGGCGAAGCGTCCGAAAAAGTCAGCCCCGACGGGCGCCGTCTCCGCGGCCGCGACGGCGAGGCGGGCGGCCTTCTCGCCGGCCGCCGCGAGGGCCCGAGCCCGGTCGGCGCCGGCGGTCCCGCGGAAGATCGCGACGAGGACGTCCCAGCACGCGCCCGTCATCACGCGGCAGAAGGAGTGCGGCTCGGCCGAGAGCGATCGGGCCGGGGCGTCGTCGGGAAGGCCCTTCGGGTCCACGTAGTCGAACGTGTTGACGGCGTCGCGCAGGGCGCCGGGCGGGGCGGCGTCGGGCCCCCACCGGTCGCGCACGGCGGCGCCGAGCTCCTCGGCCAGGCGCGACACGACGTTGGAGCGCGCGGGGTCCGCCTTCGTCTCCGCCGTCGCCGCGGCCGAGAGGGCGGGCTCGGCGAGCGCCACGAAGATCGCCGCGAGGTCGCCGAACGCCTCGTGGAACGCGGCCGCCTCGAAGTGCGGGGCGTCCCAGAGGTCGGGCCGAATCGCGTCGAGGACGGCGTGGCCCTGCTCGTGCGTGGCGACGTCGGGGCTCTCGCCCGACTGGACGACGGCGCCCGTCTTCGCGTCCACGTCGCGGAAGAAGCGCAGGGCCCGGCGGTCGTAGTACGCGTTCAGGTCCTTGCCGGCCACGGGCACGGCCGGCAGGACCGCTCCCGGGATCCACGATCGCGCGCCCGGAAGGCGCCCGGACCACAGGCGCTTGCCGCGCTCGAGGGCGGCCGAGAGCTGCCAGTACAGGAACTCGGGCGTGTCGGGCTCGTACGCGCGCGGCTCGGGCGCCTTTCCCTCCACGCGGTACGCCCAGGAGCCGAGCTCGCTCCCGCGCGGCGCGTCGGCAGGGATCGTCCGAGCGCCCCGGGCGGCCGGGTCGTTCAGGAAGACGCGGATGCGCGCGCTCTCGGCCTCGTCCACTTCGGGTGCGGTAGGGTCTGGAGAAAGTGTACCAATGCGTTATCCTTTTTGGATGAGTCGAACGACGCGGCTTTTGATCGGGATCCTGCTGCTGGCGGCGCTGCCGGCGGCCGCCCAGGAGGCGACGCCCCGCAAGACGTCCTGGCCGCTGTCGCTCGCCGACGGGCTGCCGAAGGAGCTTCCGGGCTACGCGGCCGCGCCGACCGATCCGCTGCCCGACACCGACGAGAACGGGATGGGCGTCTTCACCGAGGTGTCCCGCTTCTTCCAGAGGATCGAGAGCCCCACGGTGACGCGGCAGTTCCGGCTCGTGGTCCAGGACTACGGCAAGGAGAAGAATCTCGAGCCCGAGATCCGCAAGGCCGTCACCGAGTCCGCGACCCACCCCGGCGTCGAAGCCCGGGACGTGATGGTCAAGGGATTCAAGGCCTTCGCCGTCACCGACACCTCCGGCGGCACGCCGACCACCTTCGTGACGGTCCTCGTTCTGCCTTCGCGCCTCGTCCTCGCCCAGGGAGCCAACGTCGATCGCGACGCGGCGATCAAGCTCATTTCCTTCGTGGACTTCGCGCGGATCGCGGCGACGAAGTGACGGCCGGCGCGCCGGCGCCGGTCCGGGTTCGCCGGGCGCGGCGCGAGGACTGGCCCCGGATGGTCGAGCTCCACCGCGAGCTCGCGCGATTCGAGAGGATGACGCCCCCGGACGACGCCGAGTCCGCGCGCCTGGCGGCCCAGATTTTCGACGCGGATCCCGCCCGGCGGGGCCGCGGGGCCGAGATCGAGGCCTTCGTCGCCGAGCTCGACGGGCGCATCGAGGGCATCGCGATCTTCTGGGAGGGGCTCGGCTCCTCGTTCCGCGCCCGGCCGTTTCTCTTTCTCGAGGACCTCGTCGTCGGCGCAGCCGCGCGCTCGCGCGGCGTCGGCGAGGCGCTGGTGGCCGCGATCGCCCGCGAGGGCGTGACCCGCGGCGCGGTGCGGGTCGACTGGGTCGTTCTCGACTGGAACGTGGACGCGATGCGTTTCTACCGCCGTCTCGGGGCGGCGCCGACGAAGGACTGGATCCGCTACTGCCTCGAGGAAGAGGCGATGAAGAAGCTCGCCGGATCCGGCTAGCCCTACCGCCGACCAGACTCAGCCGTTCGGCACCGCCCAGAGGTCCTTCACCGCCGGATGGTCCCACGCGATCCGCAGCTCGTCGGGCGCCGCCGGGTCGAAGGTCTCCGTGACGAAGTAGAGCAGGGCGCAGGGATTGGTCAGCGGCCGGTAACCGTGCGCGACGCCGGCGGGGATGCGCACCAGGATGTCCTGTCCGCCTCCGGCGACGAGGACCTGGGTCCTGCCGAAGCGTGGGGGAGGACCGGCGCACGTCGAAGAGAACGAACTTGGCCTTCGACGGCGGGGGCACGAACCAGATGTCGTCCTGCTTGAGGTGGTAGTGCAGCCCCTTGATGTGCCCCTCGGCGTCCACGATCGAGAAGTTCATCTGGGCGACGGGGACGCCCTGGAAGAACTCGGCGAGCTCGCGGCTCTCCGGATGGTTCGCCTTCGCGCGGAAGATCTCGAGGAAGAAGCCGCGGTCGTCCGTGAAGCGCTTGAGGCGCAGGACGCGAACCCCGTCGATCGGGGCGGCCTTCGCGTAGTCCTTCGCGCTCGTCCGAAACTCGGGGGCGATGTCGTCAGGCGTCAATCGGTCCTCCCGTCGAGATTGCCCCGATTCTAGCCCGGACAAACGAAAGGCGGGCGGTTTCCCGCCCGCCGCGTCGATACGCCGGCCCGATTCCTAGCTCACTTCATCGCCGCCTTCTCGGCCGGGATGTCTCCTTTCGCCGTCCACGCGATCGTGAAGCCGTTGCGCTTCTCGTAGGAGTACTTCGGATCGCCGTCGGCCCCGTTGAAGCGGTGCGTCGAGTAGGCGAGGTTGAAGCCTTCGTTGGACGTCGAGAACCAGTACTGCAGGTTCTTGATCGAAACGGGGTCGTTCTTGTTCGGGCGGTTGGTGGCCGTCTTGTCGAGCGAGATCTCCGCCAGGCCGCTCGCCATCGTGGCGTGCGATCCCTTCGCGTCGTCCTGGAAGGTCAGGGAGTCCTCGCGCGTCGAGAACTTCTTCCACTTCACCGGGAACACGATGGCGAGGACCTTGCCGATCGCCTCGCGCTGGGCCCGGGACGTCTTCTTGTCGAAGGTGACGAGCGCCCACTCGGTCGGCATTCCGGGGCCGGGCTTCTGGTGCCACTCCCCGCCGAGGTCCAGGTTGAGCCACACGATCTGGTCCGAGAGATCGACGTCGCCGTAGTGGCTGCCCTTGCGGAACTTGTAGACGTTGTTGGCCTGGCACATGTGCTCGTCGGCGGACGGACCGAAGTAGCACGTGCAGAAGAGCGGGCACGAGCAACCTTCGATCGTGTCGGCGGTGACGGCATACGTGCCCGAGGTCTTGGGGGTCCCGGCGCCGACGATGGCGATTCCGGCGACCAGGAGGGTGGTGACGGCAATCTTCGCCCGGAGACTCATGGCAACCTCCTCTCGAAAACAAAGCCCACCGATTGTTTGCACGGGCGGTGGTCGGTGCTCGGGTGTCGCTTTGGGCCCGTCAGGCCTTTTTACGACTCCCGCGGCTCGATTTCAAGCGGCTGCTGGATCCGAAGTCCCGAAATCCCGGATCCCGACAATCCCGTCCCCTCAGTGTTCCCGGTTCATGTTCCTGATCGCGTCGAGCAACGTCACCGGCGGCCGCTCGAAGCGGGCTCCGAAGCCCGGCCGGCGAGGGCCGGGGCTCGAGGTGCCGTCGAGAAACACGACGTTGCCGCGGACGCGGAAGCTGCGGTTGTCCCCCGGAAGGGAAAACACGAGCTCGACGTAGTCTCCGATCTGGGGCTGGGGGGTGCGGGGCGTCGCGACGTACATGCCCGCGACGTTGACGACTTCGACGAAACCGGTCAATTCCTGCTCGCCCCACTTGAGCGTGGCCGGAGCGCCTATGCGGAGGCGCTCGGAAGCTCTTTCTTCGGCCGGTTTGCGGCTCATGGGGCGCTCCCTCGGGGTCTCGGAATCCGTCAATTTTACCTTTCCGAGGATCGTAGCACAGGGCTCCGCCACCCTATTTTTAGCGGTTTTCCAGCGCCGGGAGCAATGTTTTTTCGAGCTTCCGGTAGAGCCCGGCCGTCGCCTCGACGTCCCGGCGGCAGTAGGCGGCGATCTCGCGGATGCGCCCGGACCGGTAGTACGGCCCGACCGAGAAGCCGTCCATTCCCTGCTCCTTCGGGCTCTCGACCCCGAAGGCCTTGCAGGCGAAGTCGAGGTTCCATTTTCGCGACGCGCCGAAGAACGTGATCGCCTCGAGCAGGTCCGTGTGGGGCTTGAGCGCATAGCGATAACCGACGAGGTTGCGCGTGGCCGGGATCCCGAGCACGGCGCTGCGCAGCATGAGGTAGGGGCCGTCGAATCCCCGGCCGTTGAACGTGACGAACCGCTGGAAGCGGCGCATGGCCTTCCAGAACTCGGCGAGGAACTCGGCCTCGGGCGCGCCCACGAACTTGAAGCGCCCGTCCGAGGACGCCTCTTCGACGCGCTCGCCCTCCTTCTCGTACCAGATGCGGCCCCGCCCCGTGTCCGGGTTCAGCATCGCGACGACGATGATCTTGCCGGTCAGCGGCCACAGCGACAGCGTCTCGGGCAGACGCTCGCGCTCCTCGTCGGTGCGCGCGTTCTTGCGCAGATACGTCCTCTGGGCGTCGTCGAGCGCGTCCCAGGAATGACCCGCGGTTTCGATGTCGAGGACGACGGTGGCCACGGCAGGGGGATGCTATTCTGTCGAAAGCCGCCAATGAAGCGTCTTTCCCTCCTTTTCGCCGCGCTCGCGGGTCTGGCGGTCGTTTCGTGCGCCCGGTCCGAGGCGCCGACAAAGCCCCGCACGACGCTCGTGCGCCATCTCATCGGAGACCCGCTGATCCTGGACCCCACGACGACCACCGAGGAGCCGGGCCTGTTCGTCGAGCAGATGATGTTCCGGCCCCTCGTCGGAATCGACGAGAACCGCCGTCCGGTGCCGGCGCTTGCCACGTCGTGGACCGTTTCCCCCGACGGCCTGACGTACGAGTTTCACCTCGATCCGAAGTTCACCTGGGAAGACGGGTCGGCCGTCACCTCCGACGACGTTCGCTACACGATCGAGCGCATCCGGGACCCGAAGGTCCCGGCTCTGACCTGGCGCGCGGGGTTCGAAGACCTCGCCGCGATCGAGACCCCCGACAGGTCGACCGTGCGGGTCCGGTTCAGCAAGCCCTACGCCGAGCGTCTTCTCGCCTTCGACCTGCCGATCGTCTCCGCCGCCGCGTTCGGGCAGGCCAAGGATCCGGCCGAGACCGGCCGCAAGCCGGTCGGAAGCGGCCCGTACCGCCTGGAGTCCTGGGAGTCGAACCAGAAGCTGAAGCTCGTGCGGCGCGACGGCCCGGCCAATGCGGACGCTCTCTACGACGAGATCGTGTTTCGCGTGATCCCGGACGGCGCCGTGCGGTACCAGGCAGGCATGCGCGGGGAGCTCGACGAGTATCGCCTGACGCGCGACCAGAGGAAGGCTGCGGCGGCGAGCCAGGAGTTCCTGGCCCGCATGCGCATCCTGAAGGTGCCGCAATTCATGGAAGCCCTCCTCATCTGGAATTGCCACAACCCGTTCCTCGCGGATCCGCGCGTCCGCCTCGCGCTGGCCCACTGCTGGCCGCGGCGAGGAAACGTCCAGGCAGTTCTATCTTCCCGACGGCGCCGCTCTCCTTTCGGGCCCTTATCCGCCGGACGTCCCCGAGAACGCGCCCGGCCTGGCGCCGCCGGCTTACGACCCGGCCGAAAGCGTGCGCCTGCTCGAGGCAGCCGGGTGGAAGGTCGGTCCCGGCGGAATCCGGCGCAAGGGCGCCCAGAAGGCATCAATCGAGATGCTCAGCCCGACTGGCCAGGCCATCTACGCGAGCATCGGCGAAGTGCTCCGCAGCGCCTACGAGAAAGTGGGCGTCGAGCTCGTGCTGCGCTCGCTCGACTGGGCGGCCTTTTCGGAGCGCGTGGAGAAGGGCGAGTTCGACGTGGAATTCGCACGGGCGGATCTTTTTTCCGCCGAACGTGGATCCGTATCCCTACTACCACTCCGGGCAATGGCCGCCGAACGGCCAGAACGTCGGGTTCTACAAGAACCCCGAGGCCGATCGGGTCATGGAAGCGGCTCGCGCCGAACTCGATCCGGCCAAGCGGCTCGAGCTCTACCGCCAGGTCGCGCGGGTCCTTGCGACGGACCCGCCGGCCGATTTTCTCTGGGGGGCCGATCAGTACTGGGCCATGTCCCGTCGGGTCGAAGGCGTCGAGGTCTCTCCGCTCGGCCTCTTCCACTTCCTGCCCGGACCGCTCGGCTGGCATCCGGCGCCCCCCGACAAGCGGTAGCGCGGCCGTGAGCCGGCCGCTCGAGGGCGTGCTCGTCCTCGACCTCTCGCGCGTCCTCGCCGGTCCGTTCTGCACGATGATGCTGGGCGACCTCGGCGCCCGCGTCGTCAAGGTCGAGCATCCGGAGGACGGCGACGTCACCCGCGGCTGGGGCCCGCCGTACCACGAGGCGACGGGGTTGTCGGCCTACTACCTCTCGGTCAATCGCAACAAGGAGTCAATCGCCCTCGATCTTTCGACGCCGGAGGGGGCCGAGTCCGTGCGGCGGCTCGCCGCGCGCGCGGACGTGCTCGTCGAGAACTTTCCGCCGCAGGGCTTCGAGAAATTCGGCCTCTCGATCGCGGCGCTGCGGGCGGCGAACCCGCGGCTCGTCACGGCGTCGATCACGGGCTTCGGCAGGACGGGGCCGGACGCCTCGGCGCCCGGATTCGACCTTCTCGCGCAGGCCGGGGCGGGCCTCATGGCGATCACCGGGACGCCGGAGGGCGGCCCGACGAAGGTCGGCGTGGCGGTGTCGGACCTGCTCGCCGGGTGCTACATCACGATCGGGATCCTCGCCGCGCTCGCCGCGCGCGAGCGCACGGGTCACGCCGCCCATGTCGAGACGGACCTCTTCTCGGCGACGCTCGCCTCGCTCATCAACGTCGCGCAATCGGCGCTCGTGACGGGCGAGGAGGCGGTGCGCCACGGCAACGCGCATCCCCAGATCGTCCCCTACCGGGTCTTCGAGGCCGCCGACGGGGAATTCGTTCTCGGCGTCGGCACGGACCGGCAGTTCGAGCGGCTGGCCGCCCTGCTCGGGCATCCCGAGTGGGCCGGCGGCGGGCCGTGGACCACGAACGAGGCGCGGGTCGTGGGCCGGGAGGCGCTCGAGCGCGATCTCGCCGCGATCTTCGCGCGGGAGAAGCGGGAGGCGTGGGTCTCGCGCTGCCGCGCGGCGGGCATTCCGGCCGGGCCGGTGCGCGGCCCGCTCGAGGCCCTCTCGAGCGAGACGGCGAAGGCGCTCGGGAGCGTGATGATCGCCAACGGCGTGTCCTTCGTCGCGCCGCCCATCCGCGTGGACGGCCGGGAGCCCCGCATCGCCTTCCCGCCGGCGCTCGACGCCGACGGAGACCGGCTGCGCCGCGAGTTCGACCTGCCGGGATGAGCGAGCCGGGGCCGCCGCGCCGGGACGATTTCCCCGAGCCCGCGTCGTATCGCCTGGACCCGCTGTCGCGGGCGCTCGCCTTCGCCGCGATCGCGCTCGCTCTCTACCTGTACCTCGGCCGGCTCGACGGCACGCCGCTGCAGCGCGGCAACGAGGCCATGTATGCCTCGCCGCCCGCGCTCATGCTCGCCAGCGGCGACTACCTCGTGCCGATCTACCGGGGCCAGCACTTTCTCGACAAGCCGATCCTGCCGTTCTGGATCGTGGCGGCGACGTACCGGGTGATCGGCGTCTCGGTCTTCGCGGAGAGGCTGCCGACGGCGATCGCGGGGCTCTCGACCGCGCTGCTGCTCGGGCTATGGGTCCGGCGCCGCGCGGGAGCGCGCGCCGGGATGCTCGCGGGCCTCGTCCTGGCCTTCTCGTTTCTCTTCGTCTTCACCGGGATGACGTTCGCCGCCGACGCGTTTCTGACGCTCGCGATCCTCGTCGCATCGATCGTTCTCGACCAGGCCTGCCGCCGCGAGGACGGGCGAGACGCGGTCTGGGGAGCGCTGTGCGGCGCGGCCCTCGCGCTCGGCTTCGGGTTCAAGGGCCTGATCGGGATCGTCCTTCCGATCGGCGCGGTCGCCGCGACGCTGCTGATCGACCGGAGGCGGCCGGTGCGTGCCTGGCGGCGCGGCGCCTGGGCGCTCGTCGTGCTCGTCGGCCTGCTCGCTCCGTATCACTGGGCCATGGACCGGCGCCTCGGACGCGAGTTCTGGGAGGTCTTCTACTGGCGCAACCAGTTCCTGCGGGGCGCCAGCCGCCTCTACATGCGGCCCCACCGGGGCGCGCTCTACTACGTCGGCGTCCTCGCGTGGGGGCTCTTTCCGTGGTCGGTGCTCGTGCCGGCGGCGTTCTCGCGCCGCCGGCCGTCGAGCCTTCCTCTCGGCGGCCTTCTCTTCGGCCTCGCGTTCTGGTCGCCGCTCGTGATGAAGCGCGAGGTGTACGCCGTCACCCTGCTTCCGGCGGCGGCCGCCATGGTCGCCGAGCACCTCGGGGGCGCCGAGCCCGGGAAATCCCGCTGGCGGTCCGTGCCGTGGGCGCTGGCGGCGGCGTTTGCCCTGGCCGTGCTCGTCTTCTGGGGGCGGAGCTACGCCTTGCTCGCGGACGCGGCGGGTACGGGAGTGACCCTCTTCGTCGGCGCGGCGCTCGCGTGTCTCACCGCGGCGCTGGTCGCGTGCGTGCGGTGGCCGCGCGGATCCCCGGCGCTGTTTTCGGCGGCGCTCGCCTGCGGCCTCGTATGCCTCGCGGCCCGCCTCGCCGACGAGCGCTTCGGCCGGTTCGATCCGCTGCCCGCCTGGGGCGAAAAGGTCCGCGCCGAGTGCGCCGGGGGCTGTGACGGCTTCGTGTTCGGAGAAGAGGTTACGAGCCTCGAGTTCTATTCCGGCTTCGACTGGGTGCCCGTGCTCAATCCCGGCCGGGAGATACCGGCAGGGATGCGGCATCGCAAGGCCTTCGTGCTCCTGAAGACGAGCCTCGAGCCGAAGCTCGCCGGCCTGCCCCTGCATTGGGAAGTCGTCGAGCGACGTCCCTCCTTCGGAAGCTACACGCTCGACCAGTTCATTGGCCCGAAGAGAGGCTCCATGACCTCGCTCTCGCTCGTGAAGATCGAGAAACCGTAGGCGATCCACAAAGCGGCGACTAGTCGCACGCGGCGCGAGGAGTCTCCCCGAGGGCAGGGGAGGAGCCTCGCGCCGCGGGAGCGAGCGCGCAGCGAGGGGTCAGGCGTCCGGTCGAGCCCGCATCCGGGCGAGCCGGACGCCGGTGCGCCCGAAGGGCGCAGACCGCCGAGCGAAGCGCGAGCGACGGTTTAGTCCGGCGGGGGGGTCGCGACGGCCGCTCCGCCCGAGAGCGTGCGCCACGCCACGGCGCCGAGGACGATCGCGCCGCCGAGAAGCGAGAAGGCGCCCGGCCGCTCCCCGAGGAAGAGGAACACCCAGACCGGGTTCGAGACGGGCTCGAGCATCCCGACGAGCGAGGCCTGCGTCGCCGTGACGTGCCGCAGGCCGGCGACGAAGAGGGCGTACGCGCCGCCGATCTGGAAGACGCCGAGAAACGTCAGGATGAGCGCCGACCGCGTCGAGACGCCGAGGTCGTGCCCCACGAACGGCAGGAGGCACAGGGCCGCGAGGACGTTGCCGTAGGTGACGACGGCCTCGGCCCCGCCGCCGCGCTCGCGGCGCAGCGCGAGCACGAGGATCGCGAAGAAGACGCTCGAGACCAGGGCGGCGATCTCGCCGGCGTGCCCCTTCATCTCGAACTTGCCGACGAAGAAGAGGATCATTCCCGAGAAGGCCACGCTGACCGCGATCGCGTCGCGCCGGTAGAACGGCTCCTTCAGGACGATGGGCGAGGCGAGGAGCACCCACACGACGCCCGAGTACTGCAGAAAGATCGCGTTGGCGGCGGAGGTCCACTTGGTGGCGAGGACGAACGTCGTGAGGCAGGCGGCGTAGCTCGCGACCCCGACGAGAAACGGCGCCGTCCAGCGCCAGACGCGCGGTCGGAAGATCGCGAACAGCGCCACCGCCGCGGTCGCCGAGCGGTAGAAGGCGATCTTGAGCGGCGCCTCCGAGAGCAGCTTTATCCCGATGCCTCCTGTCGACCAGAGCAGCGCCGCTGCGGCGACGAGCAGGATGCCGCGCCGCTCGGAGCTCATGGCGCGGGCTCGGGCTCGACGCGCCGCAGGCGCGCCGGCCGGCCCGCCCGATGGCAGGAGAGGCACTCGCGGGCGCCGCGAAACGGGCGGAAGCGGCGAAAGAGCCGGGCGCAGCCGTCGCAGCGGTACACGACCCGCGCGCGCGCGGCGCGGAACCGCTGGAGAGCCGGCGTTTCGGGCGCGTGGCCGTCGCGGGCGCCGAGGCGGCGGGACAGCCGCCGGAAGAGCGGCCCGTGCGCCGCGCCGGGGCCCTCGCACCGAAACGCCCAGGCGTGAGCGGCCTCGTGCCGCAGCGTGTCTTCCTGCTCGGCGGGGGAGAGGTGGGCCGAGATCGTGATCCGGTGCGGCCGGCCGTAGACGATCTCGCCGCCCGTGAGCTTGCGCCGGGAGACCTTCACGCGGGCCGGGTCGAAGCCGAACCGGGCGGCGAGACGGTCGTAGAGAAACTGCAGGCAGGCTTCCGGATCGGGCTCCGGGAGGGGGAAGGAGAGCTGCATCGAAATAAGATTAGCAGCGATAGGAGGAACCATGCTGCGCACGCGTGTCGCTTCGCTCGTCCTCGGTCTCGGTGTCCTGGCGGCCGTCGCCTCCGCCGGCACGATGATCACGTTTCCCAGCGGATCGGAGACGGTCTCCGGCTATCTCGCCACGCCCGAGGGCGCCGGCAAGAAGCCCGCGATCGTGGTCATCCACGAGTGGTGGGGCCTGAACGACTGGGTGAAGGCGAAGGCCGACGGCTTCGCGAAACAGGGCTACGTGGCTCTCGCGGTGGACCTCTACCGCGGCAAGGTCGCCACCGACGCCGACGTCGCTCACCAGCTCATGCGCGGCATGCCCGAGGACCGGGCGGTGCGCGACATGAAGTCCGCCGTGGCCTACCTGCGGTCCCGGCCCGACGTCGACGCGGCGAAGGTCGGCGCGATCGGCTGGTGCATGGGGGGAGGGCTCGCTCTCGATCTGGCCGTCGCCGAGCCCACGCTCGCCGGCGCCGTCATTTACTACGGGCACCTCATGACGGAGCCCGCGACGATCGCGGGCCTGAAGGTGCCGTTGCTCGGCAACTTCGGGGGCCTCGACGAAGGGATCCCGCCGGCGACCGTGCGCGAGTTCGAGGCGGCGGCGAGGAAGGACGGCAAGAGCGTGGACTTCAAGATCTATCCCGACGCCGGCCACGCATTCGCTTCGTCGAAGGACCCCAAGGTGTTCCGGCCGGAGGACGCGAAGGACGCCAACGCGCGGGCCGACGCGTTCCTCGCGAAGGTGCTCAAGGGCAAGTAGGCGGGCCGCGGCCCGCCGCGCATCGCGTTACTTCTGGTTCTTGTACCAGTCCGCGTTGATCTGCTGGAAGTGCTTCCACTTCTCGGGAACGGTTTCTTCCGTGAAGATCGCGGTCACCGGGCAGGCCGGCTCGCAGTTGCCGCACTGGATGCAGACGTCCGGGTCGATGTAGAGCATCTCGGCCGCCTCGAAGCCGGCCTCGTCCTTGCGGGGGTGGATGCAGTCGACCGGGCAAACGTCCACGCACGCGGTGTCCTTGGTGCCGATGCACGGTTCCGCGATGATGTACATCCCCATGGGGTTCTTCCTCCTCGCCGCGTTTCGCGCGCGGTGCGGCGGGATTCTAGCAGGAGCCGGTCAACCCGGGTCAGCTCTTCGAGACGCTGATCTGCTGGGCCAGGTTCCGACCGTCCGCGCCGGCCTCGTAGCGGATCGTCACCTTGGCGCCGGGAGCCAGGACCCCGTTGATCTTGGTGTCCGTGGTCCAGGTGAAGCGGGTTTCCGTGCCGTCGGCCAGCGTGACGACGATCGTGCGCTCCGAGGCCTGGAGCTTCGTGATCGTGCCCGCGGCCGTCAGCGCGCGGTCGGGGGACGCCGCGGCGGCAGCCGCGACGGCGAGGGCGACGAGGGCAATTGCGAGCGATTTGCGCATTTTCCTCTCTCCGGGCGTTCCGGCGCCCGTCCGCCATTTGACAGCGAGGCGGGGCCTCCCTAGAATACGCCGTTTTTGCAACGCGGCCTGGAGGTGTTGGCAACATGGTCAAACGCTGGTCGGAAGCCGAGCTCCGATTCCTGAAGGACAATGCGGAAAAGATGAGCGTGCAGGCCCTGGCCGACGCGCTCTCGGTCCGCATCGACGAGCTCGAAAAGAAGATGGAGAAGCTCGCGTTGCTCGGAAACGGCGCCGGGGATGCGCCCGCGCCGAAAAAAGCCCAGACTCTCCGCGAGCTCTCCAAGCACACCGAGAACGCCCGCAAGGACTACGACCGCGGCGTGGCGGCCCTCCAGAAGAAGAAACTGGACGAGGCCGAGCGTCACTTCGTCGACCTCATCCAGAAGTACCCCGAGGAGCGCGAGCTCGTCGACCGCGCGCGCGTCTACCTGACCGTCTGCGAGCGCCAGCGGCGCGACCCGCGCCCCGCCCTCTCCGAGCCCGAGGATTTCTACTACGCGGCGGTCCTCGAGAAGAACCGCGGCAACGTGGCCGAGGCCATCGAGCATCTCCAGCGCGCCGCCCGCAAGAACGGCGGCGGCCGCGTGGATTTCCTGCTCGCCTGCTGCCACGCGCAGCAGGGAGACCTCGAGATGGCGCTCGCGCACCTGCAGAAGGCGATCGAGGAGGACCAGCGGCACCGCGTGCTCGCGCGCCACGACCGGGACTTCGACCCCGTGCGCGAGATGCCGGAGTTCCAGAAGCTGCTGGCCTCGTGAGCCGT
Source organism: uncultured Acidobacteriota bacterium (assembly GCA_963710945.1). Lineage (GTDB taxonomy): Bacteria > Acidobacteriota > Thermoanaerobaculia > UBA5066 > Gp7-AA6 > DAHUXD01. The sequence continues at coordinate 92,272 of CAVQCH010000003.1, read as the reverse complement.
GAGCCGTGAGCCGTAAGCCGGGAAACGGGAAACGGGAAACGGGAAACGCGCCGGTATACTCAGCCGATGAGAACGCCCTCGAAGGGGGCCAGCAAGCCTGCTTCCGCCCCGGCGGCGGAGCCGGCGCCGCGCGTCGTCATCCTGGCGGCGGGCGTGGGATCGCGGATGCGCTCCGCCCTTCCGAAGGTGCTCCACCGCGTGGCCGGCCGGACCCTCGTCGAGGCCGTGGTGGACGCGGCCGAGGGGATCGCCCCTTCCCGCGTCGTCGTCGTCGTGGGCGCCGAGCGCCAGCGGATCGCGTCGGCGCTCGAAGGGCGGGCGGTGCACTTTGCCGTCCAGGACCCGCCGCGCGGGACAGGCGACGCCGTGGCGCGCGCGGGGGAGGCCCTCGGGCCGGGCTCTGGCCCGGTGGTCGTTCTCGCCGGCGATACGCCTCTCCTGCGGAGCGAGACGCTCGGCCGCCTCGTCGCGCGGCGCCGCGAGAAGGACTTCGACCTCGTGTTCCTGTCCTTTCGCCCCCCCGATCCGGGCGACTTCGGGCGCGTCGTGCGCGACGGGCGCGGGCGCCCTTCGGCCATCGTCGAGGCGAAGAACGCGTCCGCGCGGCAGAAGCGCATCGGCGAGGTCAACGCCGGCGTCTACTGCTTCTCGGCCCCCGCTCTGGCGCGGGCGCTCGCGAAGATCGGGCGCGACGCGGTTTCCGGCGAGCACTACCTGACCGACGCCGTCGCGATCCTGGCCGCCGGCAAGGGACGCATCGAGGCGATCGAGGCCGAAGACTGGCGGGAGGCCTGGGGCGTCAACACGCGCCGGGATCTCGCGGCCGCCGAGGAGATGGAGCACCGGCGCGGCGTCGAGCGGGCCCTCGACGCGGGCGTGACGGTGCTCGATCCGACGACCGTTCGCATCGGGCCGCGGGTGACGCTGTCGCCGGACGTCGTCCTGCATCCGTTCGTGTGCCTCGAGGGAACGACGTCGCTCGCCGAGCGCAGCGAGGTCCTCTCGTTCACGCGGCTGGTGGACACGAGCCTCGCGGCGGGCGCGGTCGTCGGCCCGCACTGCGAAGCCGAGAAGGCGAAGATCGGCGCGGGCGCCCGCGTGGGGCCCTTCGCGCGCCTGCGGCCCGGTTCCGAGCTCGAGGAGAACGTCAAGGTCGGCAACTTCGTCGAGACGAAGAACACCGTCCTGCGCAAGGGCGCCAAGGCGCAGCACCTGGCGTATCTCGGCGACGCCGACGTGGGCGCCGGCTCGAACATCGGGGCGGGCGTCATCACGTGCAACTACGACGGCGAGAAAAAGCACCGGACGACGATTGGCGAGGGAGCCTTCATCGGGACGGACACGCAGCTCGTCGCGCCGGTCACCGTGGGCGCGGGCGCCTACGTCGGGGCCGGGACGACCGTGACCCGGGACGTTCCCGACGGGGCCCTGGCGCTGTCCCGGGCGCCCCAGACGAACAAGGAAGGCTGGGCCGCCCGCCGCCGAGCGAAAAAGGGAAAATCCGAGTAAAATACGCCGTCCCATGACAATTGAGGCTCCAACCCGCCGGCTCACGGCTTTCGGCCCTCGTCGGGAGGCGTAGGCCATGTGCGGCATCGTCGGATACGTCGGCCCGCGCGAAGCGAGCCCCCTGCTGCTCGAGGGACTGAAGCGGCTCGAATACCGCGGCTACGACTCCGCGGGGATCGCGACGCTCTCCAACGGCGGCTTCACGATCCATCGCACCCCCGGCAAGCTCGGCAACCTCGTCGACAAGCTCGCCGGCTCGCCGGCTCCGGGCATCACCGGGATCGGCCACACGCGCTGGGCCACGCACGGGCGGCCGACCGAGTTGAACGCGCACCCGCAGACGGACTGCACGGGCAAGATCGTCGTCGTCCACAACGGCATCTTCGAGAACTTCGCGGAGCGCAAGGCGGCCCTGGCGGCCGCCGGACACCGCTTCACGAGCGAGACGGACACGGAAGTGTTCGCCCACGAAGTCGAGGCGGCGTTCACCGGCGACCTTCTCGCCGCCGTGCGCGCCGCGGTGCAGAAGCTCACGGGCGCCTACGCGGTGCTCGTCTCGTCGAGCCGCGAGCCGGGCGTCCTCGTCGCCGCGCGCTCGGGCCCGCCGATCGTCCTCGGCCTGGGGCAGGGCGAGAACTTCGTCGCCTCGGATCCCGTCGCCCTCGTGCCCTGGACGCGCGACGTCATCTTCCTCGAGGACGGGGACGTGGCTCGCGTGGACGTCGCGGGCGCCCGCGTGGTCAACGCGGAGGGCGACCGGCTCGAGCGGCCGGTCCATCGGATCCTGTGGGACGCCGTCGCCGCCGAGAAGGGCGGCTACCGCCACTTCATGGCCAAGGAGATCCACGAGCAGCCCACCGCCATCGCCGAGACCCTCGGCGGGAAGGTCTCGCTCGAGACGGGCGAGCTGTATCTCGATTCGCCGCTGCTCGCCCCGGAGCGCGTCGCGCAGTTCGACCGCGTGCTGCTGCTGGCGTGCGGGACGTCCTGGCACGCGGCCACGGTGGGCAAGTTCCTCATCGAGGGCATGGCTCGGATCCCCGTCGAGGTGGACTACGGCAGCGAGTTCCGCTATCGCCGCCCCGTCGTCTCCAGCCGGACGCTGACGATCGGCGTCTCCCAGTCGGGCGAGACGGCCGACACGGTCGCCGCGCTCTCCGAGGCGCGGCGCGCGGGCTCTCCGATCGCCGCGATCGTCAACGCGCCGGGCAGCCAGATCGCGCGGATGGCGGACGCGGTCTTCGCCACGCACGCCGGGCCCGAGATCGGCGTCGCCTCGACCAAGGCCTTCACGACGCAGCTCGCCGTCCTGTTCCTCGTGGCCGCCAAGCTCCGGGCCTCGCGCGGCCTCGCCCCCGTGCTCTCGCCCGAGGAACGCCTCGCCCTGGCGCACCTGCCGAAGGCGGTGGGCGGCGCGCTCGCCGTCGAGCCGGAGCTCGAGGAGCTCGCGCGGCGCTACCAGCACACGAAGGATTTCCTGTACCTCGGCCGCGGGCTGCACTACCCGGTGGCCCTGGAGGGAGCGCTCAAGCTCAAGGAGATCTCCTACATCCACGCCGAGGGCTACCCCGCGGGGGAGATGAAGCACGGCCCCATCGCCCTCATCGACGAGAACATGCCCGTCATCGTGCTCGCGCCCCACGACGCCTGGCGCGAGAAGACGCTCTCGAACCTGCGCGAGGTCAAGTCGCGCGACGGCATCGCGATCGTCGTCGGCACGCGGCCGGACGAAGAAGTTGCCGCCATCGCCGATCACGTCGTGATCGTGCCCGAGACGATTCCCGAGCTGCAGCCGATCCTGTCGGTCGTTCCGCTTCAGCTCTTCGCGTACCACGTCGCGGTGCGGCGGGGATGCGACGTGGACCAGCCGAGGAACCTCGCGAAGTCCGTCACGGTCGAGTAGCCGCATCCCTCTCCGCATCCCGCATCCCGTATCTCGCCTCCCGTATCTCGTCTATGATCCCGCGGTGACCGACGCCACCCTTCTTTCCGGCCTGAATCCCGAGCAGCGCGAAGCGGTCCTCCACACCAAAGGCCCTCTCCTCGTTCTCGCCGGCGCGGGATCGGGCAAGACACGCGTGATCACGCATCGCCTGGCGCACCTCGTGCGCGGCGGCGTGGATCCCTGGACGGTCGTGGCGGTGACCTTCACCAACAAGGCGGCCGCGGAGATGCGCGACCGGGCCCAGTCCCTGCTCGGCGGGGCCCACGTCGGTTTCATCGGGACGTTCCACTCCTGGAGCTTGCGCCTGCTGCGCCGCCGGGCCCGCGAGGCCGGCCTGCCGCCGCGCTTCGCGATCGCCGACTCCTCCGACCAGCTCGCCCTCATCAAGGAGGCGATGGCCGAGCTCTCGATCTCGGACCAGGTCCTGCCCCCGAACGCCGTGCGCGCCCGCATCTCGAACGCCAAGAACGCCCTCGTCACCGCCGAGCGCTTCGCCGCTACCGAGACCGATTTCGCGAGCGAACGGATCGGCCAGGTCTACGCCCTCTACGAGAAGAAGCTCGCCGCGACGGGCGCCCTCGACTTCGACGACCTGATCGCGAAGTCGGTGCGCCTCCTCTCGGGCAACGCCGCGGTTCTCGCGGAGGAGCGGCGCCGCGTGCGCCACCTTCTCATCGACGAGTACCAGGACACGAACTCCTCCCAGGACGCGCTCGTCAAGCTATTCGGCGAAGCGGCGGAGTCTCTCTGCGCCGTGGGCGACGAAGACCAGGCCATCTACCGGTGGCGCGGGGCGGAGGTCGAGCACATCCTCCACTTCGAGGAGGACTTTCCGGGCGCGCGCGTCGTCGCGCTCGAGGCCAACTACCGCTCGACCGCGAAGATCCTCGCGGCCGCCGCGGCCCTCGTCTCGCACAACCGCCGCCGGCGCGTGAAGCGGCTGCGGGCGGACCGCGGCGAGGGCGCGGCCGTCCGGCTGTGGCGTTTCGAGGAGGACCGGGCCGAGACCGAAGCGGTGGCCCGCGAGATCGCCACTTCGGGAAAGCCGCCGGGAGAGATCGCCATCCTCTACCGCACGAACGCGCAGTCGCGGCCGTTCGAAGAGGAGCTGGTGCGCCGGCGCATTCCGTACGTCGTCGTGGGCGGCATGAAGTTCTACGAGCGTGCCGAGGTCAAGGACGTGCTCGCGTACCTGCGCCTGGCCGCGCGCCCGGAAGACGACCTCGCCTTCCGGCGCGTGGTCAACGTCCCGGCCCGCGGTATCGGCGCGGCCACGCTCGACCGCCTGGCCGCGGCGGCGCGCGAATCGGGCCGTTCGTGGTGGGAAGTCTCGGAGAACCCCTCCGGGCTGACCGATCGGGCGCGCACGTCGCTCGCGCGTTTCCGCGAAGTCGTGCTCGACCTGCACGAGAAGGCACAGACCTGGACGCCCACGGCGCTGCTCGAACACCTGCTGGCGGCCACCGGATACGCCGCCCTCTACGAGGGCTCGGAGGACCGCGAGGACGTGGCGCGCCGCGAGAACATCGAGGAGCTCCTCTCCTCGGCCCGCGAGTTCGAGCGGCGGAACGCCGAGGGCGCCACGATTGCCGAGTACCTCGACACCGTCGCCCTGGCGACCGACGCCGACGCCGCCGTCTCGGGCGGCGCGGTGACGCTCTCGACGCTTCACGCCGCCAAGGGACTCGAGTTCTCGACGGTTTTCGCCGTCGGCCTCGAGGAAGGCTACCTGCCGCACGGCCAGTCCGCCGAGGACGAGGACGAGCTCGAGGAGGAGCGGCGCCTCCTCTACGTCGGCATGACCCGCGCGAAAGACCTCCTCACGCTCACCCAGGCGGACCGGCGCATGGTCTACGGGCGGGTCGAGTCGCGGCGGCCCTCGCGCTTCCTCGACGAAGTCCCGAAGGCGGCGCTCGAGGAGCAGTTCTTCGGCCGCCCGGCGCCGACGATCTTCTCCGCGCGCACCTACGAGTACGAAGAGTCGACGCCGGACAAGCGGCCGCTCTCGCGCGGCAAGCGCGTGCGGCACCCGCGCTACGGCTACGGCGTCATCCTCGCCGAGGAGGGCTCCGGCGAGGAGACGCGGCTGACGGTGTACTTCGACCGCGCCGGGAAGAAGAAGTTCGTGGCGCGCTACGCGGACCTGACGCCGGCGTAGACGAAAATCTCCTCAGGACCCTCGGAGCGCCAGCCGATCCGCGCGCCGCGCGATCCGCTCGAATCCCAGGGCCCTCGCGTCCGCAGCGACGGAAGCCGCTGCCGAGCTGGCACCGGCGGACCGAGAGCCGGCTGCGATCTCGACGTCCGCGAGCCGTGCCTCGAGAATGAGGTTCTTCCACGCGATCTTCTCCGCCAGACGAGCGGCGGTCTGGACCTCGAAGCGCGCCGCCTCCGACCGGCCGAGCGCGCTCTCGACCCGGGCGCGCGCCAGGAGCACGGGAACGCGCGCGTCGGGGGAGGTCTTGTCGTCGAGCAGCGAAACAGCCTCCTCGACTCTCTTTCTGGCGTCGTCTCGCCGTTCCGACGACAGCATCGCCTCGGCCTCCACGGCCTCGGCGCCCGCCTGATCGGCCTTGCGGCCGGCGGCGGCGAATCCTTCGGAGGCCTTCTGCGCCACCTGGCGCGCGTCCTCCCATTTTCGCTGCTCGAGCCGCAACCGCGCGATCAGGATCTCGCTTTCCGGAACCGTGTACTCCTCCTTGCGCTGCCGGACCGCGAGGGCCTGGGCGAACAGCCGGTCCGCCTCGCCGAGGCGTCCGCGCTCGTATGCCAGGGTGCCGATCTCGGCGGTGTGCTGCGCAAACCAGCTCGGATCGTCCGCCTCGCGGGTGGCCCGGAGCGCCTCCTCGCCGACCCTCGACGCGTCGTCGAGCCTTCCTTCGGCCGCGAGCGCCCCGAGGAGTCCGCTGTAGCCCTCGTGCAGGTAGCCTCCGGTATCGCCGCTGTCCCGACACATCTTCAGCGCCTCGCGGTGCAGCGCCTCGGCCTCGCGGAGTCGGCCCTGCCCGAGACGGATCGAGCCGAGAGCGTTCAGACCCCAGGGGAGCTGTCGGCGATCGGGAACGGCTCGCCAGATGGAGTTGGCCTCCACGACCAGGCGCTCGGCCTCGGCGTTGTCGCCCCGGAGCGAGGCGACCCGCGAGAGGCTGGCGACGGCGGCGGCCTTCTCGAGAACGTAGCCGATTCGGTCGGAGACGTCGATGGCGCGCTGGAAGGACGCGCGGGCTCCGTTCACGTCGCCTTCGTCGAACTGGATGTCGCCGAGGACGTGCGCCGCCCGCGCCTCGCCCCCGGAGTCGCCGACCTCGGCGAAGATCCGCATCGCCTCCTCGACGGGGAGCTTCTCCGACTTTCCGAGCGTCTGTGTGGCGACCGCTCGATCGAGGAGAGCATTCGCCTCCACGGAGCGTTCGTTCCGCGCGCGGCTCTCCGCCAGCCCGCGCTCGGCTGCGCGGAGCGCGGCCTTCGGGTCGGTCCCGAGCAGCACACGCGATTCGAGAAGGTCGATCCGTGGGTCCGTTCCGGTGGGAGGAGGGAGGCGACGGAGCCTCTGGATGGCGGCGAGCGCGTCCTGCCGGCGCGACGCGTTGAGGGCCATGGCGGCGAAGCGGAGTCCATTCTCGAGGTCGTCGGGTGAGAGCCGCTCGAGCTCCTGGCAGAGCGCGATCGCCTTGTCCCACTCCTTGTTTGCGGCCCGGTACGCCGACTCGATCTCGAGCTGTTCCTGGCGGGGCAGGCCTCGCGAGGTCTCGAGCGCCTGCTGCAGCTCCAACCGCGCCTTCTCCTCGTAACCCAGGGTCGAATAGGCGCGGCCGAGCGCGGCGTGCGCGAGCGGGAAATCGGGCTCGGCCTCGACCGCCTCCAGGAGGAGGTCTCGCGCCGCGAGCGCCTCGGAGTCGCGGAGCTTCCGAAGGCCCTCGGCATAGAGCCTCAGCGCCGCGGTGCCGCGCGGGAGCGTCTCGGGGTTGCGCCCGGCCGGTGGGGCCCGTTCGGGCTCCCGAAGGGAGAGCCGCAGGCGAGTGCCGATCGAGGAAACCAGCTCCAGCAGGCGAGCCGTCTCGCCGGTCTCGGTCACCGACGCGACGGTCTCGCCGGTTCGCGCGTCCTGGACGAGGACGTCGATGCGAATCTGCGACTCGTTCGGAGTTCGCGCCGGCGGACACGTACGACCCTCCCACGACCTAGTCCACGACGGCGGCCCGCCGCAGGCGCGCGAGCGACTCGGGCGAGAGGCTCCCGGGCCGCTCGAGCACGAGATCGCGCCGCAGGCGCTCCGCGGTTTCCACCGGCATCAGCCGATACGAGGACCCCGGGGCGAGCTCCGCCTGGACCATCTCGGAGAGCGCGGTCGCGATCCAGTCGAGATCCCGGACGGTTCGAGAGGTTGCGGAAACCGAGAACCGAGATCGTCGGACGCGAACCGGTCGGCGGGGTGACCTTCGGCAGACGACCTGATCGCCAGAGGGTCACCGCGGCGACCACGAGGATCATGAGAGCGGCCGCGGCGGCGATCCTCGCGCGCCGGGAGCGAGCGGGCCGGGATGGCTCGCTCGCCCGTTGCTCGTTCGCCCCCGGCGCCGGCGCCAGCCCGGGGCCGCGATCCGTTGCGGGCGAGAGCCGGAGCGCGTCTGCCGCCGGCGCGGCGGTCGGGGTCTCCGCCGGCGGGGGAGCCACCCGCTCCGCGTCGACGCGGCGGACTGCGCCGACGAAGCGGTAGCCGATGCGGGGCACCGTTTCGATGTACTCGGACGAGTCGCCGCTCCCGCCCAGCGCGCGGCGAATCAGCCAGACGTTCTTGTTGAGGTTCGTCTCGTCGACGACGGTGTCCGGCCACAGCCGTGCCAGCAGCTCCTGCTTCGCGAGCAGGTGTCCGGCGTTCCGGACGAGGAGCACGAGGGTCTCGAAAACCTTCGGTTTCAGCACGACCGGCTGTCCGGCGCTGCGCAGGGAGTGCTCGGCGACGTCCAGTCGGAATGCGCCGAAATCGTAGATCTCTCTGTCGGTCAAAGGGTTGGGTCCGCGGCGAATTTTCGCGGAACAAGAGAGAAGAAGCAAACGACGGAACGGTTCAAGACCGGGTCACGACTGCGGGCGCAGTCTCGCCAACATGAACGAAGCCTCGACTCTAGCAGCCTGCCGTCGCTGCGGCTGCCCGCTCGCGGGTAACGAGAGCTACTGCAGCAATTGCGGGCGGAAGGTGGACGGACGCCGAAAGGTCGTTCGTGCCTTCGGAATCACCGCGGCCCTTCTCGTGCTGGCGGCGGCCGGAACGTGCATCTGGGGCCGCTCGGGGGTCTCCCATCCGGCGCGATCGTCCATTTCCACCGCGCCGCCGCGCGAACCTGTTCTACCGCCTGCAGGTCTGCCCGCAGCCGTCGTCACGGCAGGCTGCGGCGGCGGGAACTACTGCCCGGATGCGCCGCTCACCGCGGACAGATGGCTGTTTTCCTTGCGAAGGCCCTGGGGCAGCAGTTCCAGTAGGCAGGAGGAGAAACGAACGTGAATCACAAGATCCGGATCGGAATGGTGATCGTCGCGGCGTTCGGATTCGTCGCGGGGGCTCTGGCCCAGGAGTGGACGCCGCGCGTCCGACCGAAAGCCTACGGAACCGCGCAGGATTCGATCTACCACGTCCCCATCACGGAGTTCGTGCCCTCGGACTCGGGAACCTCCTACTACGATCAGATTCTCTCCGGCACGGTCGCCCGGTACTCCTTCAACTGCTTCGGTCGTTGTCTCTACGCGATCCCGCGGCTCCCGAACGGGGCCTTGCTGACCGCGATCGAGGCGTACTTCTGCAACACGGACCTGAACCCCGCCGACGCGCTGGGCGTGGAGCTCTACAACAGCCTGTACGACGGCACCGTCCTGACCGACCTCGGGGTCGGCGCCTACACGACCAGCCACAACGGCTGCGGCGAGATCGTGATCACGGACCTGACCTCCCTGAACTATCAGGTCAACTACTACAACAACCAGCTCATTCTTTTTGCCGATATCGGAGAGCTCAACGGGACCCAGGCGATCGCCGGCGTCAATCTCTTCTACCGGCTGCAGGTCAGCCCGGCGCCGCCGACGTCGGATTTCAACGACGCGCCGACGACGAGCGCCCAGTTCCAGTTCATCGAAGCGCTTTACGCCTCCGGCATCACGGCCGGATGCGGCAGCGGCAACTACTGCCCGAACAACCCGGTCACGCGCGGGCAGATGGCGGTGTTCCTCGCGAAGGCTCTCGGCCTTCAGTGGCCGTGAAGGAGATGGACATGAAAACTCATCGCTCGTTTCTGGCGCTGGGCCTCTGGACGGCCGCCGCCTTCGTCGGCGCGCAGTCCCGACAGCCGCAGACGTACGGGACAACGGCCGTTTCGTACGTCGAGATTCCGGCCGTGGCATTCGACTCGTCGATCCCGGCGACCTTTCCTTTCGTGCAGGGCAACGGCGTCTCGGCGTTCGTGCGCTACACGCCCGGCTGCAGCGGATGCCTGACGGCGCCCCTGCGCCTCCCCTCCGGCGCGAAGATCGTGTCGCTCGAGCTCGACGCCATCGACACGGATGCCTTCGACGCGGTTTACGGGACTCTCTGGGCCTGCGACCGCTGGGGGACGAATTGTTCCAAGCACCCGGCGGCTGCTTCGGGGCCCGGAGACTGCGCGCTCGCCGGCTCGGTCTGTACGGGCAAGGGTTTCGCGGACGGGGTGACCACCGCCACGGCCGACCTCACGCCCGACGGCCTCGTCGTCGACAACACCCAGGGCTCCTACTTTCTCACGGGGATCGCGGACGCCTCGACGGCGGCGCTCAGCGGCATGATCGTGGGTTACGTGCTGCAGGTCAGCCCGGCCCCGGGATCACCGACCTTCAACGACGTGCCGGTCACCGACCCCGCCTTCCAGTACATCGAAGCGCTCGCGGCCTCCGGCGTCACCGTGGGCTGCGGCGGCGGGAACTACTGTCCGGACACGCCGCTGACGCGGCGGCAGATGGCCGTGTACCTCGCGAAGGCGCTGGGGCTGCAGTGGCCATGAGCGCCGGGAAGGACGAGCTCATGAAGGCCCCAATTCGCGTCGCGTTCGGTCTCGCGCTCGCGCTCCTGGGCGGTCCGCTGATCGCGGGCGCGGCCGAACCGGCGCCCGATTTCGGAACGGCGAACACCGCGACGTCCTCCGTCTCCGCCTACGACTTCTCGCCGATCGACTCGACCACCCAGTACGAGCATCCGGTGATTCAGGGCAACTTTCTCCTCTCCACCGCATCGCCCTACGGCGCGTTCTACGCGACGCCGGAGATTCCGCGGGGTGCGCTCCTCGAGGGAATGAGCGTCGCTTACTGCAACGGCAACCCGCCCGGCGGCGACGATTTCCTGGTCCTTCTGGAAGACACCGACGCGGCGGGACACTTCCTCGGCGTTCTCGGCTCGGTAACCGCGCATGCCAACGACCAGTGCACGTCTCAGTCGGTGGATCTGAGCGCTCTGAATTACACCGTCGACACGCCCTCCCATCGCCTGCTCGTGTGGACGATCTTCGGTCCGGACCCGCCGGTCGACGCGATCGTCGGGGTCGGCACCGTCGGTGTGACCTATCGGCTTCAGGTCAGCAGGGGCCCGTTGACGCCGACGTTCGGCGACGTGCCGACCACCGATCCCGCGTACCGGTACGTCGAGGCCGTGGCGGCATCGGGCATCACCGCGGGCTGCGGCGGCGGGCAGTACTGTCCCGATCAACCCGTCACGCGCCGTCAGATGGCGGTCTTTCTCTCGAAGGCTTTGGGACTCGCCTCCCGGTTCGGGACGGTCGAGATGATCGTCCATGTTCCCGAGTGGCAGTTTCGGCCGCTCGACGACACCGTGCAGTACGCGGACACCGGTCCGCCTCAGCTCGCTCGTTACGTGGTCTCCGCGGCTCACTCGCCGGTCCTCGTCGCCGCCGTCGGCCTTCCGCCGGGCGCGGTGCTCGACCAGGTGGAATTCGACTCCTGCGACACCCGGCCGGGTAACGGCACGCCCATGACCCTGTCCGTGTTCGATTCTCCGTTCGACCCCCCGATCGCCGAACTCTCGTCGATGCAGGCCGCGTGCTGGGCGGTCAGCGCGACGGGTCTCGCCTACACCGTCGGCGACACCAAGCTGGTCGCGTCCGTGCTCTTTGGAGCGCCTTACGGCGACTCTCAGACCCGAATCCTCGGCGCCACGTTCACCTACCACCTGCAGGTGAGCCCGCCGCCGGCCACGGCGACATTCGCCGACGTTCCGAGCTCCGATCCGGCGTTCGCGGAAGTCGAGGCGCTGGCGGCCTCCGGGATCACCGGCGGCTGCGGCGGCGGCAGCTTCTGCCCGGCGAATCCGGTGACCCGACGCCAGATGGCCGTCTTCCTGGCGAAGGCGCTCGGTCTCTCCTACTGAGAAGAGGTGAGCCATGAAAACCGCAAGAATCTCGGCGACGCTCGTCGCCACGCTCGCTGCCGCAAGCCAGGCGCTCGCCTTCCCGGCGGACGCGCCGCAAACCTGGGGAACGACGAACCCGGCCTACGTCTCGATCTCGGAGTGGCAGTTTTCCCCGTCGTCGTCGGCCATCGCCTATTCCGACGTCGGAAACCCGGCGCACCGCTACTCCCTGACGCCTTTCTCCTATTTCCTCGCCTCGCCGTCCCTGCCGCCCGGAGCGCTGCTCCAGAGCCTGGAGTTCGACTTCTGCAACACACAGCCCGACGGGGGCAGTTCGATCCTTCTCCTGCTCTACAGCGCGACGGCGGCCAACTTCGATTTCACGTTGCTGACCCAGATCACCGGCGCCGCCAATCAGGGCTGCACGTCCGCCTTCGCCGATTTGACCGGGTTGAACTACACGACCGACGACCTCCAGCATCGGCTGATCCTCGAAGCCGTCTTCGGGGCCAACGGCGACAGCACGACCTCCTTCAGCGGGGCCGTCGTGGGCTACACGCTTCAGGTGAGCCCGGCGCCGGCGTCGCCGCAGTTCGCTGACGTGCCGGTCTCGGATCCGGCATTTCAGTACATCGAGGCCCTGGCCGCGTCCGGCGTCACGTCCGGTTGCGGAAGCGGCAACTTCTGTCCGGATGCCGCGGTTACGCGGCGGCAGATGGCGGTGTTTCTCGCGAAGGCGCTGGGACTCTATTTTCCGTGAGACGCTGACGGGGCGCGCGCGATGAGGGCGATCATGCGGCCGGCCTTCGGGCCGTCGCGCCGGTAGCTCGCGAAGCCCTCGCCGCACTTCGTGCAGGCGGGATGGACGGCGATGCGGTCGCGCGGGACGCCGGCCGCCGTGAGCTGCGCAACGTTGGCGGCGCGTAGATCCAGGCGGTAGCCGCCGCCGCAGGCGGCGCGCACGAAATCGCCCGCGAACTGCGCGGCGACCTCGCCGCCGACCTCGTAGCAGCAGGGTCCGATCGAGGGGCCGATCCAGGCGTGAAGCTCCGCCGGCGCGGCGCCCAGCGCGGCGAGGGCCGCCACCGCGCGCCCCGCGACGTCTTTGGCCGACCCGCGCCAGCCCGCGTGGGCGGCGCCCACGGCGCCGGGAGAGACGAGGAGGATCGGCACGCAGTCGGCGGTCTGGACGACGAGGGCGGCGCCGGAGCGGTCGGTCGCGAGGACGTCGCACTCGCCCGAATCGGAGGCCTCGCCGCGCGGGGCGGGGACGCGCACGGTGACGGCGGTGTTGCCGTGGACCTGGCGCGCCCAGTGGATCGGGATCTCGTCGAGGCCCAGAGCGCGTGAGACGCGGCGCGCGAGAAACGGCGTCGGCGTCGCCTCGCCCTCGGGCGCGTGCCCGCGCCCGGAGAAGGCGACGACGGTGCCGACGGGGACGTTGCCGGGCAGAATCACCCGCACGCCGTCGCGCGTTTCGTCGAGCCAGTCCACGGAGGGCATTGTAGGGGAGGGGAGCGGACGACGCCGTCATCCTCGCCCCGCTGTCATCCGAGGAGCGGTGCGACGATGGATCCGAGGCTCGATTGTGACTGTGGCGTGTCGAGTCCGGGATCCCTCGCTCCGCTCGGGATGACAGCGCAAGCAGGGCGACGCGGGACGGGCGAATCGCGGCCTCCGCATGCTAAGATTCCCCGGTGTCGGCCGTCGAAACGCCCCGTAAAATCAGCGTTTTTCCCGTCATCGGGCTCGAGGTCCACGCCCAGCTCCAGACCCGCTCGAAGATCTTCTGCGGTTGCGCGGTGACGGTCGGCGCTCCGGCCAATTCCGCCACCTGCCCGGTCTGCCTGGGGTTTCCGGGCACGCTTCCCGTCCTTAACCGCGAGGCCGTGACGCTCGCGCTGCGGCTGGCCTCGGCCGCGGGCGCCGAGATTCACCGGGTCTCGGAGTTCGCCCGCAAGAACTACTTCTACCCGGACCTGCCGAAGGGCTACCAGATCTCGCAGTACGACCGACCGTTTTCCACGGGCGGCGCGATCGCGATCGACACGCCCGCGGGCGAGAAGAAGATCCGCCTCGTGCGCGCGCACCTCGAGGAGGACGCCGGAAAGCTCCTTCACGACACGCCCTACGCCGACGTCCCGACCGACGTCTCGCTCGTGGACTGGAACCGGGCCGGGATCCCGCTCGTCGAGATCGTCAGCGAGCCCGACATCCGCAGCGCGGACGAGGCCGCCGCGTACCTGACCGAGCTGCGGCGCCTGCTGCGCTACACGGGCGTCTGCGACGGCGACATGGAGAAGGGGAGCCTGCGGTGCGACGCCAACGTCTCCGTCCGGGCGTCCGAGAAGGCGCCCTTCGGCACGCGCGTCGAGATCAAGAACCTCAACTCCATCCGGTTCGTCGCGAAAGCCATCGAGCACGAGATCGAGCGTCAGGGCGAGGCCATCGCCCGCGGCGAGAGGATCGTCCAGGAGACGCGCCTCTGGGACGAGAAGGCCGGCCGGACCGTCGCGATGCGAAGCAAGGAAGAGGCGCACGACTACCGGTACTTTCCGGAGCCGGACCTCGGCCTCCTGGTGGTGGACGAGGCCTGGATCGGCGAGGCGCGGGGCGGCATGCCCGAGCTGCCGCGCGCGCGGCGGGCGCGCTTCGTCGATGCGTTCGGCCTCTCCCTGCAGGATGCCGAGACCCTGGTCTCCGCGCGCGAGCTCGCCGACTACTTCGAGCGGACCGCGGCCGCCGTCTCGCCGAAGCTCGCGGCCAACTGGGTCATCGGCGAGGTGCTGCGCTGGATGAAGGAGCGCAAGGTCTCCGGCGAGGACGCGCTGTCGTTTTCCGTGTCGCCGGAACGCCTGGCGGGGCTCATCCGCCTCGTCGAGGCCGGCGAGATCTCGAACGCCTCCGCCAAGGAAGTCTTCGCCGCGATGCTCGACTCTCCGGCCGAGGCGGCCGCGATCGTGGCCGAGAAGGGCCTCGGCCGCCTGCGCGACACGGGCGAGCTCGAGGCGGCCGTGGCGGAGATCGTCGCGGCCAATCCCTCGCAGGTGGCGCTCTACCGTTCCGGCAAGACGCAGACGTTCGGCTGGTTCGTCGGGCAGGTCATGAAAAAGACCGGCGGCCGGGCGGATCCGGCCGCTCTGCGCGAGGCGCTGACGCGGGCGCTCGGACCGGCCTCGTGATCCAGCTCTTCTCCGTCTCGAAGAAGTACGGGTCGTTTCGCGACGCCCTGATCGACGTCTCGTTCCAGATCGCCGCCGGCGAGTTCGTGTTCCTGACCGGGCCGTCCGGCGCGGGCAAGTCCACGCTGCTGCGGCTCCTGTTTCTCGAAGAGCCGCCGACCGCGGGCCAGATCCTGGTCAACGGGCGCAACATCGGCGTGCTGCCGCAGGGCCAGATTCCGTACCTGCGCCGGACGATGGGCGTCGTCTTCCAGGACTTCAAGCTGATCGGGCGCAAGACGGTCTTCGAGAACATCTCCTTCGTCCAGAACGTGCTCGGGCTGCCGCGCGCCGAGCAGAAGCGCCGCGCGTACCACGTCCTGAAGCGCGTCGGCCTGCACCACCTCATGAACGCCTACCCGGACGAGCTCTCGGGCGGCGAGCAGCAGCGCGTCGCCATCGCGCGCGCGATCGTCAACGAGCCGACCGTCCTGCTCGCCGACGAGCCCACCGGCAACCTCGACCCGGTGCTGGCCGAGGAGATCATGCGGCTCTTCGTGGAGATCAACATCCGCGGCACGACGGTCGTCGTCGCCACGCACGATCTCGAGATGATCCGGCGCATGGGCAAACGCGCGCTGACCCTCGAGCGCGGACACCTCCACGACCCGGACCGGGTGCGGGAGAGCACGCCGATCGTGCGGGAGGCGCCATTCCTGCCGTTGTCGTAAACGGTGAGCCGTCAGCCGTGAGCCGATGGCCCGTGTCCGTCAGGCGGCTTACGGCTTACGGCTCACGGCTCACGTCCTGCAGCGTCAGCGATGGCTAGCCCGCGCTACGTCTTCGGCGAGGCGTGGTCGATCGCGAAGTCGAGCCCGCGCCAGACGGCGGCCGCCGTGACGCTGATCGCGCTCGCGCTCTACGTGCCGGGACTGCTCGCCCTGCTGTCGCGCAACCTCGGCCGCCTGGCCGTGACCGAGGCGGAGCCGACCTCCGTCGTCCTCACGCTGCAGCCGGACGCCGACGCCCGCGCCCTGGCGGGGCGGCTCGATCAGGACCCCCGGGTCCAGGCGGCGCGCATCGTGGGCAGCGAGGCCGCGCTCGAGCGGTTTCGCCGCGCGTACCCCGACCTCGGGGCGGCCCTCGGCGACCTGAAGGAAGCGCCGTTTCCGCCCTCGATCGAGGTCGTACTCAAGCCGGGCGCGACGTCGCGCACGGCGCCGGACATCGCCGCGGCCGCCCGGCTCTGGCCCGGCGTCGAAGCGGCCGAGTCCGAGGAGGAGTTTTCGCGCCGCTTCCGGGACGCCATCGCCCTCGTGCGCAACGCCGGGCTCTTCCTCGGCGGCGTCCTGACGCTCGCGGCCGTTCTCTCCGTCGCCTCCGCCGTGCGCCTGGCGCTCGACCTCCACCGCGACGAGGTGGGAATCATGCGCCTGATGGGCGCCACCGAGTCCGCCATCCGCGCGCCCTTCTGGCTCTACGCGACGTCGGAAGGGCTCGTCGGGGGAGGCGTGGCGCTCGGGCTCCTCTACGCCACCTATCGACTCGCCGCCTACTGGCTCGCGCGAGACCCGCACCCGGTGCTCGCGGTCCTCTGGGTCGGGTTCCTGAGCGTGCCGGTCGCGCTTCTCCTGCCCGCCGCCGGCGCGGCCGCCGGTTTCGTCGGCAGCATCCTCTCCCTCGGCAAGAAGCAGACCCGGCGCGTCACCCGCATCGCCTGACTTTCCGCGTCCCCCGTGCCGTAGGGGCGGCCCTTTGGGCCGCCCACGGGCGGGGCGAGCCCCGCCCCTACGGACCGAATACGCGGCCGGTCAGCCGCCGAGCAGGCTCTTGACCGTCATCAGCAGAAAGAACCCGATCAGGACCTCGCTGACGATCCACGAGTTCGCCGCCATCCAGTTGCGGGCTTTCGGAAGGAGCTCCTTTGCCCGGTTGCCCAGCAGCAGCAGGAAGAGCAGGGGAAGGCCGACGAGAAGCACGGTAAACCCGACGAAGACCAGGCACTGCCACCAGGCCGCGTCGTGGTGGGCGAGGTAAGCGCCGACCGTCGCCATGCTGATGAGATCGCCGGGAAAGAGCGCAAAGAGCAGGAACCCGATCTTCGACGCGAAGAGCGGCGTCGCCGTCTCGAGCCGCGTCATCCACTTGGGAGGGCCCGAGCTCTTCCGGTCCCGGAATACCTTGACCGCGAGCACGAGCAGGAGCACGACGATCGCCACGTCGACGGCGCGCTCGAGCCGCGGACTCGCGCTCCAGGGCAGGGAGCTCGTTTTCAAGAGGCCGGTCAGCCTGTAGGCGAGCGTGACCCCGAGCGTCGTCGCCGCGGCGGCGCCCAGCATGAAGAACAGCGAATCGCGCCGGGCGCTCGATCCCGTCGCGAGCACGATCGCCGCCACGATCTGCGGGCCCGGCGACCATCACGACGGCCATGGGCAATACGGTGGCGAGATCCTGCATGGCGGTGGCCCGGAGCATCCCCCAAAGCAAGGCGCCCGACAAGCCGGTAGCACGGTGCGATATGGTTCCGATGCGAGCGGAATCATGTGACGCCGAGTGACCGTCAGGATCCCTGCAACCTTGAGGCGTCTTTTTCCGTTTGAAAGCAAAAAGGAGATGACATGAACTCAGGTCTTGGAAATCGAAGCAAATGGTCGACGCTCTTTCTGGCCGCGTTCGCCCTGGCTCTCGCGACCGGGGTCGCGTCCGCGCAGAATACGTTTCCCGGCGACGTGCCCAACACGTTCCGGCTCAACCTCGGCGGCATGTACGCCTGGTTCAACACGACCGTTACCTTCCAGCAGAACCTGACGCCCGGTGGGCCGATCGGCTCCGGCGTGGACATGGAGGGCCTGAACATCCTGTCTTCCAACGCGCCCGGCTTCGTGGCCCGCGGTTACTGGAACTTCCTGGGCCCCGTGTACCTCGACTTCGGTTATGCGGGCTTCAAGCGGAGCCGATCGAGCGCTTTCTCCGTGGATGTCCCGTTCGGCGACTCGACGTACACCGCGGGCGCCTCCGTCGCGGCCTCCACGACTTCGTACCTCCCGTATCTCGATTTCCGCTTCAACTTCATCAACAACCCGCACACCCAGCTCGGCGTCGCTCTCGGCGCCTCCTACATCGTCCTCAAGGCGGAGCTCGAAGCCTCCGCGGGCGTCGTCGGGCCGGGCGGGCCCGTCGTCGGGCAAACGGTGACGAAGACGGCCAAAGAGGAGCTGCCGGTGCCGCTGCTCGGCCTCAGGTTCGACCAGCAGGTGGGCGAGGGGCTCTCCGCGGGGGTGTTGTTCAACGGCATCTTCGCCCCCGTGCACCCCTACGTGGGCTCGGTCTTCGACGGGGAAGCGCACCTTGACTGGTTCGCGTCAAAGAATTTCGGCGTCAGCGTGGCGTTCAACTACACGAGATTCAGCATCAAGCGGGAACAGACGAACACCTACGTCAAGTTTGCCTATGACTACTACGGGCCGCGGCTCTACGCCACCCTGACGTTCTGACGGCTGTTTTCGGACGGAGCTCGAAGGTCATGATGACGAAGTGTCTGCGGGTTTTCTCGATCGTTCTCGCCGTTCTCGCGATCGGCGCCATGGCGCGCGGCGAGGAGCCGGCACTGACCGCGGCGCAAGAGGCGGAGAAGGCGAACGAGCTCGCCCGCGAGCTCGCCAATCCCGTGGCGAACCTCTGGTCGCTGCAATTTCAGTTCAACAACTTCGAGCTGACCAACGGCCGCTGGAATCACAACCTGAATTTTCAGCCCGTCATGCCGCTCAGCCTGACGAAGGACCTCAACCTCATCACCCGCCCGGTCATTCAGGTCTACAACAGCGCGCCGTACCAGTCTTCCACGGGCGCCGACGTCGCGACGACCAATTTCGGCGACTGGACGCAGCTCGAGCTCTTCTCGCCGGCCAACAGCGGCTGCTGGCTGCTCGGCGCCGGGCCGACGTTCATCTTTCCGACGGCCGGTTCCGTGTACACGGGCCAGGGGAAGTTCCAGATCGGACCGGCGGTCGTCGCCGCCTACATGACCAAGGAGTTCATCCTCGGCGTGTTCCCTCAGCAGTGGTGGTCCTACGCGGGCGACCCCAACCGCCCGAAAACGAGCCAGATGAACATTCAGCCCATCGCCAATCTGTTCGTCGAGGGAGGTTGGGCCATCGGCTACTCCGGCAACATTCTCGTGGACTGGGAGGCCCCCAGCAACAACCGGTGGACCGTCCCGATCGGCATGCAGGTCAGCAAGGTCGTGAAGTTCGGGCGCCTCCCGGTCAAGGTCGGACTGGCTTACCAGTACATGGTCACGCAGCCGAGCCCCGTCGGCCAGAACTGGAACATTCAGATCCTGCTGACCCCGGTGATCCCGAAGATGATCCAGGGGACGCTGTTCGAGTGAGCCGGAGGCCTCCAGGGCGCTTCCGGGAACCTTCAGGGGGTTCTTACTTCCCCGCGTCGGGCTGACCTGGGCGCTTTCCAGCCGGTTCAAGAGGTACCGGAACCCGAGAACCGAGCCGGCAAATTACCACCACCCTTAATACAGTTGCATCAGCTCTCCGGCCGGCGGGTACGATTCGCTCCCTGAGAGTGGCGTTCGGCGAATTCTAAGAAGGGGGAGTCATGTTGAAGCGCAAGCATCGAATGTTTCTGGGAATCCTGCTCGCCGCGGTGACGAGCGGGGTGGCACTCGGCCAGACGGCGGGCAAGAAGCCCAACATCCTCTTCATCATGGGCGATGACATCGGCTGGATGCAGCCGAGCATCTACCACCGCGGCCTGATGGTGGGCGAGACGCCGAACATAGACCGGATCGGCAACGAGGGCGCGCTCTTCACGGACTACTACGCCGAGCAGAGCTGCACTTCCGGCCGCAACGCTTTCTTCACCGGGATGCACCCGCTTCGCACCGGCATGATCCCGCCGCAGCTGCCCGGCAGCCCGTCGTATCTGCGGCCCGGCACGCCGGCTCTCGCCAAGTTCCTGCGCGACCTCGGCTACAACACCGGCGAGTTCGGCAAGAATCACTTGGGCGACCATGCGGCCGCGCTCCCGACCGCGCACGGCTTTCAGGAATTCTGGGGATACCTGTATCACCTCGACGCGATGCAGCAGGTGAGCTTCCCCGACATCAACTCGTCTCCGACCGTGCAAGGCATCGCGCCGCCCTGCAAGGCCGATCCGGTCAAAGGGCTGCCCGACGCTCCGGGCGCCGTGGATCCGAGAACCACGAACTGCCTGACGCCGCCGCGTCCGGTGATGCTCTGCACATCCTCCGACGGCACGGAAGCGAACCAGACCTGCAAGGACGAGGGCCCCCTGACGCTGGAGCGCTCCAAGACCGTGGACGAGGAGATCTCCTCCCACGTCGTCGACTTCCTGGACCGCAACGACCCGAAGAAGACCAACAAGCCGTTCTTCGTCTGGTACAACCCGGCGCGCATGCACATCACGACCGTGTTGTCCCCCAAGTACCTGGCCATGGTCGGGACGCAGGGCGGCAAGGACTGGGGCGTCAACGAAGCCGGCATGAAGCAGATGGACGACAACATCGGGGTCGTGCTGAAAAAGCTGGAAGACATGGGCGAGCTCGACAACACGATCGTCGTCTTCACGACCGACAACGGCGCCGAAGTCATCACCTATCCGGATGGTGGCGTCACCCCCTTCAAGGGTGGCAAGCTGACGACCTGGGAGGGCGGCATGCGCGCCCCGCAAGTGGTCCGGTGGCCGGGGCACATCAAGCCGGGCACGATCAAGAATCAGATCTTCGCGTCCCTCGACTGGGTACCGACGTTCGTGGACATCGCCGGAGGTCCCAAGGGCGACGAGCTGAACAAGAAGATCCAGGCCGGCAAGTACCCCGGCATCGTCAAGACCATGCTCGACGGCGTCGACCAGCGCGACTACCTGGAGGGCAAGAGCGACAAGTCGGCGCGAGAGGTCTTCTTCTACTATTCCAACTCGACGCCCTCCGCGGTCCGCTACAAGAACTGGAAGATGTACTACACGATGACCAGCACCAACCCGCTCGGTGCGATGGGGTCGAAAGACACCTATGGCTGGACCCAGGTGGACAACCTCAAGCGCGATCCCTTCGAGATCGCGGGCGGGTTGGACGATCCGAAGTCCGCACTGGCGATCGGCGGCGCGCTGGCCGCGCCGATGAGCGCCTACCTGTACGACTGGAACATCCTGCCCCTCGGCCAGCTGTTGTGGGAGAAGGAGCTGATGACGTACCAGGAGTTCCCGCCGTTGCAGGCTCCGGAGACCTACAATCTCAGTGGCATCCTGGATGCGATGAGAAAGGCTCCCCACGGGAGCCAGTAGCTCGGCTGCAGTCATTTATTTTACGATATTTCGCGCGGGCGGCCTGAAAGGGTCGCCCGCTTTCTCTAAGGTACTGCCTGGACCGGGTGCCGGCCGTCGTCAAGGCGAAGCCCGAGCTCGCCAACGTCGAGCCGTTCAAGACGGTGATGTCCGGGGATCGCGACGCGATCGCGAAGCTCCCGATGGCCGATCTCATGAAGATCGTCGTCGCCACTCTGACCGGCATGTCGGTCGAGGACTTCAATACGAACGTGAAGGCATGGACGGCCTCGGAGAAGGATCCGCGCTGGAAGCGGCCCTACACGGAGCTGACATTTCAGCCGATGCAGGAAGTCCTCAAGTATCTGCGCGCCAACGGCTACAAGACCTACATCGTTACCGGTGGCGGCCAGGACTTCGTGCGTACCTACTCGGAGCAGGTCTACGGCGTTCCTCCCGAACAGGTCGTCGGCACCGCTCTGGGACGACTGCTCCGGCTACGACAAGAACGGCCACCCGTTCCTCACCAAGGAGCCTAAGCTCGTCCTGAACGACAACGACCGGGGAAAGGCCGAGGGCATTCATCTCATGATCGGCCGCCGGCCCCACGCGGCCTTCGGCAACTCGACGGGCGACCAGCAAATGCTGGAGTACACGGGCGCCGGCGACGGCGCGCGGCTGATGATGCTCGTGCTGCACGACGACGCCAAGCGCGAGTACGCCTACGGACCGGCCACAGGGCTTCCCGACACGAAGGTCGGCACGTTCACCCAGGTCCTCTACGACGAGGCGAAGAAGAACGGCTGGACCGTGATCAGCATGAAGACCGACTGGAAGAAGATCTTCGCGTTCGAGTGACAGGGCGGGGCGGAGGAACCGGCAGAGCGTCTGGCGTAAACGCCTTCGGAAGACTCGAGGTGGCCCGGAAGTGGCTCGCATCCGAGGGATAGGGCCCGCTTCCGCGAGAGCGTCGGCAGCGGCCATCGGCCTCTGCGTGGCGCTGGGAGGTGTTCTCGCCGCGCAGGAAGCCTCGGCGCCGCCTCCCGAGGCGCCGATCCTGCCGGGCCTGAAGAGCGGCTGGAACGAGCTCGACGCGTCCTGGATCTCGCTCCGATTGAACTTCCAGGCCCTCGAGGACGGCGCGTTCTTTTCGCAGGACGCGGCCAGCAAGGAGCAGGTCGGCGACCTGTCCGCCACGTCGCTCTTCCGCGTGGACGATCTGACGCTGTCGGGTCGGATCAAGTTTGCGCACCCCTGGAGCTTCATGGTCGGGGGCAACTACGGGGCCTCGATCCCACCAGCGCTTCGGGCTGGACCATGACCTACGCCTACCTGACGATTCCGCTGGGCGCGCTCGGATCCGTCACGCTCGGCAAGCAGAAGGCCGGCGCCGGGATGGAGATGCTCGAGAACGGGCGCGACATCTCCTTCATGGAGCGGTCGACCATGACGACAGCCTTCGCCTTCATCAACTCTCACCTCGTCGGCGTCCGGTTCTCCAACACCGTCGCCGACGAGCGGATGACGTGGTCGGCGGGCTGGTTCAACAACTGGCTCGACAACGGCCTGTCTTTCAGCGAGAGCGGCCAGATCTACGCGGGCCGCGTCACCGGTCTGGCCGTCGAGGCGGAGTCGGGGCGCAGGATGCTGCACCTCGGCGCCTCGGCAGCGTACCGGCAGGCGCCCCAGGGCGGCTTCGAGGTGAAATCGCGTCCGGAGGTATACGAGGCGCCGTATTTCGTCAATACCGGGTCATTCCCGGCCAGGCACAGTACGTCCATCGCCGGTGAGCTCGCCGCGGTCGAAGGACCCGTCACGCTCTCCGCGGCGTACACCTCGACCCCCATTTCTTCGCCCGAAACGGGCAATCCGCATTTCAGCGGGTACTACGTTGCCGCGGCCTGGGTGCTCACGGGCGAGACGCGGCCGTACAACCACGAGGTCGGGGTCTTCGAAGCGATCGACCCGGCATGTCCGTTCTCGTTCAAGCACGGCGGCCCGGGTGCCTGGGAGGTGGCAGCCCGGTACTCGAGCATCGACCTGACGAGCGGAACGGTCCAGGGCGGCAAGTTCGATCGAGTGACCGGAGCCCTCTCCTGGTACGCGACGAGCAAGTGGCGGTTCGAGTTCAACTACGGGTACGGGCGGCTGGAGCGGGCGGGGTTGGACGGGCGGACGAACTTCTACCAGCTGAGGCTGCAGTTTCAGTTGTAGGCGGGCAACCCTCCTGCCGCCCCCTCGAGCCGCGACCATCCGCCTGTCATCCCGAGGAGCGGAGCGACGAGGGATCCCGGACTCGATAGCCACCGCCCCCTGTCGAGTACGGGATCCCTCGCTGCGCTCGGGATGACAGCTAATTCGCTCGGGATGACCGGTGCTCGCTCGGAATGACCAGTGCTCGTTCGGGATGACCGCTGCTTCGCCCCGGACTGGCGCGCCGGTCTACTGTGGCGGCTGCTGCGTCGGGGGGGCGGCGCCGTCGGTCGCCGCGGGCATCGTGGGCACGCCGTTGTTCATCGTGGCGTTGGCAGGCGCATAAGCGTCCGAAGCGCCCGGTGTGCCCTGGTACTGCCAGTTGCCCACGGGGGCGCCGTTGATGCCGGTGGTGCCGTTCTGTCCTCCGACGGAGCTCAGGCTGCTGCGTCCGGCCTGGGCGCTGTTGCCCGACGTCGGCGGCGTTCCGATGACCTTGAGGTGCTCCGTCCCCTCCATGGCGAGGTTGGCGTTCCTGGATGCGCCCTTTAGTCCCTGCTCGATCACGAAGGCCTTGTCCCCGTCCGTCGCCGTGACCGTCCGCACGTCCGCCTGCCGCACGCTCATGAGGGTGCCGGACTGATAGTCGTGGAACGTGTAACTTCCGTTCTTCAGGACGGGATTGTCCTTGGCGGTCATGGTTCCCGACGGGATGAGATTGATTTCGTAAATCGTGGGATGGTTCCCCCCGGTCAGCCGCGTGATTTTCTTGACTTTCGACTGGGGGATCTTCGTGATCCCGCCGTCGGGCCACGCGTTGAAGACGTACTTCCCGTCGATCAGCCTGGGCTCGTTCAGGGAAACCATCGACGTGCCGGAGGCCCCCTCGAGCTTGAACATGTTCTGCTGCGCCCAAAGCAAAGACGCGAAGCCCAGAAGAAAGGCCGCGGTTACCCCGACCCGGTTTCTCATGAGATGTCTCCTTGGAGAGGAGAAGCATAGCACCCGGAGCCCGGTAGTCGGAAGGACCGGAAATGAAGGGGTTGCGAGGCTAGACTCTCGGGCGTGGAGGTCCCAGCCGATGAACATTGACCGGCTCTCTTCCCTTCGCCGCGCCGGGCTCGGCCCACTGGTGCTCGCCGCGCTGCTCTTCGGCAGCGCCGGATGTTCGATATTTCACAAGCCGCAAACGGCTCCCAACATCGCGGCGCCGGGCCAGGGCAACCTGACGCTCGACCAGCTGCAGAACCAGGTGATCCGGTTCGCCGACGATTACTCCTCCTCGGTCGCCCACGCGGCCGACGCCGCGGCGAAAAGGGCGGGAACCCGGGAGGCGCAGGTGGCCGCCCTCAAGTGGAAGCTCGACGAGGGCACGGCGGCCTACCTGAGCGCGACGGGGGAGAACCCCGTCTGGAACACGCTGGACGTCGTCGTCCTCACCGTGGTCTCCCGGATGGTGATCGAGGACCCCAGGGCGAGGGAGGACTTCGGCAACGCCATCACGCCGCTCATCGAGACGCACCGGGAGCTCGAGGCCAGCGCCTGGGGCCTCGCGAGCCAGATTCTCGAGCCCGGACAGCGGGAGCAGCTCGAGAGCCTGATCCTCCAGTGGCGCCAGAAGAATCCCAACGAGCGCAGCGTCGGGGCGATCCACTTCCGCGAGTTCGCGCTGGCGCAGGAGAAGGCGAGCCCGCTGAGTAAACTCCGCACCGGAAGCGTCTTCACGCTGCTTCACCTCGACCCGTTCGCCGGCCTCGATCCGACGACCGTGGCGATCGAGCAATCCCGCGAGCTCGCCGCCAGGACGGTCGCGTACCTCGAACGGGCGCCGACGCTGGTGCGCTGGCAGGCGGAGCTGCTCGCCTTCCAGCTCGCGTCCCAGCCGGATCCCCAGCAGATCCTGGCCGATGCCAACCGGGTCTCCCGGTCCATCGAAGGCATCTCGAAGACGGCCGAGGGCCTTCCCGTGCTCGTGGACGAGCAGCGCAAGGCGGCCATCGAACAGCTTCTCGCGGGGGTGGCGGCGGAGCGCGCGGCCATCCTGAAGGAGCTGGATGCCCGCCAGGCCACGGTCGAGAGCCTCCTCGGGCAGACCCGGCAGACCCTCGAGGCCGGGACCGCCATGTCGACCTCCCTGGATGCGACGATCAAATCTCTCGACGCGTTCGTCCACTATGTCTCGCCGCCGCCGGACCCGAACGCGCCCAAGCCCGCGACTACGGGAAAGCCGTTCAACCCCCTCGACTACGGCAAGGCCGCGACCGACCTCGGCGGCATGGCCCGGGATCTCACCGCGCTTCTCGGTTCGGTGGACAAGTCGGTGCCCGCGATCGGGAAGGCGAGCCAGGAGGCGGCCGAGAACCTGAAGGGCGTGGTGGACCGCGCTTTCTGGCGCGGTCTGGTGCTCATCCTGCTGCTTCTCGCGGGCTCGGTGTTCGCCGCGCTCGCGTACCGCGCCCTGGCGCGCAAGCTCTTCGGGCGCGAGGGGCCGGCCGCGCAGCAGCCGGTATGATCCGCCGCGCATGAAAAAGGGGATCCTGGCCCTCGTGTTGGCGGCGGCCGCATGCCGCGAGCAGGCGGGCTCGCCGTCGGCGCCGTCCGCGACGCCGACCCCCGCGCCGCTCGCCGCGAAGGCGACGTTTGTCGGCCGCGCGAACTGCGCGGGCTGCCACGCCGAGGAGGACCGGCGCTGGAAGGGGTCGCACCACGATCTCGCGATGCAGGAAGCGACGCCCGAAACCGTCCTCGGCAACTTCGACAACGCGACCTTCACGCACTACGGCGTCACGACGACGTTCTCGAAGCGCGACGGCAAGTTCTTCGCGAAGACGGACGGTCCCGACGGAAAGATCCACGAGTACCCGATCGCCTACACGTTCGGCGTGTACCCGCTCCAGCAGTACCTGATCCCGTTCCCGGGCGGGCGATACCAGGCCCTGAACGTGTGCTGGGACACGCGGCCGAAGGCGGAGGGCGGCCAGCGGTGGTTCCACCTGTACCCGAAGGAGGAGGTCGCCCACGGGGACCCCCTGCATTGGACCGGGGCGTACCAGAACTGGAACTACATGTGCGCGGACTGCCACTCGACGAACGTCAAGAAGGGCTATTCGCTCGCAAACCACAGCTACGACACGACATGGTCGGAGCTCGACGTCTCGTGCGAGGCCTGCCACGGTCCGGGCTCGGCGCACGCGGCCTGGGCCGAGGCCGTCAAGGCCGGCAAGGCGAAGAAGGACGACGCGGACAAAGGGCTCGCGGTCGTCCTGAAGAACGACAAGGCCACCTGGGACATCGACATGAAGACGGGGCTCGCGAAGCGGAGCATCCCGCTGGCGTCGCGCGCCGAGGTCGAGACCTGCGCCCGCTGCCACGCGCGGCGCTCGGTGGTGGCGGCCGACTACGTCTACGGCCAGCCGCTCATGCAGACGCACCGGCCGGCCATCCTCTCCGAAGGGTTCTACTACGCCGACGGGCAGATCGAGGACGAGGTCTACGAGTACGGCTCGTTCCTGCAGAGCAAGATGTACACGAAGGGCGTGACGTGCTCGAACTGCCACAACCCGCACGACCTCAAGGTCCCCGTCTCGGCCGACCGCGTCTGCGCGGCCTGCCACCTCCGCGAGAAGTTCGACAGTCCGGCGCATCACTTCCACAAGGCCGACTCCAAAGGCGCGAGCTGCGTGGCCTGTCACATGCCGACGCGCAACTACATGGTCGTCCACGCGCGCCACGATCACAGCTTCCGGGTGCCGCGGCCCGACCTCTCGGACGCCACGGGAGCGCCGAACGCCTGCGTCCAGTGCCACCAGGGAAAGTCCAACCAGTGGGCCGCCGACGCGGCGAAGAAGTGGTGGGGCGACAAGGTGCGGCAGGAGCCGCACTATGGCCAGACGATCCACGCCGGCCGGGAGGAGCTCGCGGGCGCCGAATCGGCGCTGGCCGGGCTCGTCGAGGACCGGGAGAAGCCCGGGATCCGGCGGGCGACCGCCGCGTCGCTTCTCTCGCGCAACGGCGCCGCGACCACGCGCGGCGCGATCGCGCACGCTCTCGCGGACCCGGACCCCCTCGTACGCGACGGGGCCTTGACCGCGGCCGAGGGACTGCCCCCGACCGACCGCCTCCCGCTCGTCGCGCCCCTGTTGCGCGATCCGATCCGGACGGTCCGCGTGGACGCCGCGCGCAGCCTGGCATCCGTGCCGAAGGAGACGATGAACTCGTCCGAGCGCGCCGACTTCGACGCGGCGCTCGCCGAGTACGTGCAGTCCCAGATGGTGGACGCCGACCGGGCGGAGGCGCACCTGAACCTGGCCGGGATCTACGTCGAGCAGGGCGAGCTCGACCGCGCCGAGAGCGAATACCGGACGGCCCTGGCGCTCATGCCTGCGCTCGGCGGCATCTACGTCAACTTCGCGGACCTCTACCGGCTGCGGGGCCGCGACGACGAGACCGAGAAGATCCTCCGGCAGGGGCTCGTCGCGGCGCCGCGCGACCCGGGCATCCACTACGCCCTCGGCCTGACGCTCGTCCGCCAGAAGCGCATGGCCGAGGCCCTGAAGGAGTTGCAAAAGGCGGCCGAGCTTCCCCCGGAGAGGTCGCGCTACCTCTACGTGTACGGCATCGCCCTCGACTCGGCGGGGCAGACCGGCCGGGCGCTGGAGGTCCTCGCATCGGCCCAGGCCGCCCATCCCGGCAACCGCGAGATCCTCCAGGCCCTCGTCTCTCTCAGCGCCAAAGCGGGCAGGGGCGCCGCGGCGGTGGGTTATGCGAAGAAGCTCGTAGAGCTCGACCCGGTGGACCCCGAGGCCCGGAAGCTCCTGGAGCAGCTGACGTCACGGAAACCCCCCGTTTCGCCCTGAGGCGGGGTTGGGGTATGCTCCGCCGCCAATTTATTTAAGGAGAAGGCACATGAAGAAGTGGATTCTCGCCATGGGCGTCGCCATGCCGGCGGCGCTGATGGCGGCGGGAGCGGGGCAGGACGCGCAGAAGGTCGAGCCGACCAAGAAGCCGTCGGAGCTGAAGAAGCTCGAAGAGGGAGTCGACAAGGACGCAAAGAAGGTCGGCGAGGACGTCTCGACCGGCGCCAAGGACGTTGCCAAGGACGCTGACAAGGCGGGCAAGGCCGTTGGGACCGATGCGAAGAAGGTCGGCGACGCGACGGCCAAGGACGCGAGCAAGGCCGGCAAGGACGTCGCCAAGGGCGCCGACAAGGCCGGCAAGACCGTCAGCACCGACGCGAGCAAGGCGGGCAAAGACGTCGCCAAGGGCGCCGACAAGGCCGGCAAGACCGTCGCGAAGGATGCGACGAAGGCGGGTGACGCGACCGTCGCGGGAACCAAGGACGCCGGCAAGGCCGTCGGCACCGAGGCGACGAAGGCGGGCGACGCGGTCGCCGGCGAGGCGAAGAAGGTCGAAGGCAAGGACAAGGTCGAGGTCAAGCCGACGCCGAAGCCGTAGGTCGCTACCCGGTGTCGTAGGGGCGGCCCTCCGGGCCGCCCGAGGGCGGGGCGAGAGCCCCGCTCTTCCTTTTCGCGGAGGGCTAGTGCGCCTCCGCCACTTTCTCCCGTTTCTTCTTCTTGAAGTGCGGCAGGTCCGGCTCACCGAGGAGGCGGGCGAGGCCCTCCCACCCGCGCACGTGCTCGCAGACGACCTTGATGGCCGAAGTCAGCGGCACGGCGAGGACGGCGCCCGCGATTCCCCAGATCGTGCCCCAGAAGATGAACGAGATCATGACGGTGAGCGGGAAGAGCCGCACCTTGCCGCCGACGATGAAGGGCGTGAGCACGTTGCCTTCCAGGAACTGCAGCAGGCTGTAGACGAGCAGCACCAGCAGGGCTTTTTCCCCGTCGTACTGGAAGTAGGCCACGGCCACGGCCGGCAGCGTGGCCAGGATGACGCCGACGTAGGGGAGCAGGATCGCCACCCCTGCGATCGGACCGAGCACGTAGTAGTAGTTGATTCGCAGAGCCATCAGGGCGAGCGTCGTCACGCCCGCCATGATCATGATCACGAAGGAGAGGCCGAGCGCGTAGGCCGTCATCACGCGCGAGATGGCGCCGGTGACGTCGGACTCGCCGAGCCGCTCGTTGCGGGTGAAGATCCCGGCGAGCACGCGGCCGAACTTCTCGCGATCCTTGAGCATGAAGAACGTGAGGAACGGGACCGCCGCCGCATAGAGCAGGATCTGGAGCGTCGCGCCGACCTGCGCGAAGAGGGCGCGCGTCGTGTCGAGCTGCGACTCCGTGAGCTTGACCTCGCGCACGCCGCGCGAGTCCTCCGGCAGGATCGAGCCCATGCGCTCGCGCAGCCGGTTGGCGAACTCCATCACCTGGCTGACGAGCAGGCGGATCCGCGCCTGGTAGCGGGGCAGCTCGGCGAAGAACTGGTTGAGTTGCGCCGTCACGTTGAGGACGAGAAGCGCCAGGCCTCCGATGATGACGAAGAGGATCAACAGGATCGCCAGCACGCGCGGCACACCTGCCCGTTCGAGCAGCGAGACGAAGGGCCGGAGGGCGAAGGTCAGGAAGAGCGCGAACGCCACCGGGACGAGCAGGGCCTGCCCGTAGTAGAGCAGGCCCACCACGGCCGCCAGCGACACCACGGTCAGGCCGACCACGCGCGGCGGAGGGGGGTGGGGGGCCGGGACCGGCTCGGCCTCGGCGGACGGCGTCAAAAAACCCCCTCAGGGGCAGGGGGTTTTGGTTCGAGGCGCGTGGGAACCTCCCGGATCACGTTCCCGATACTAGCGTGACCACGATCTGCGCGCGGCGGTTCTTGATCTTGCCGTCCGTGGTGGCGTTGTCGTACGCCGGCTCCGAGGCGCCCTTGGAGACCGTGGAGATCCGCCCCGGGTCGATCCCGTGGCGCGTCACCAGGTACTCCTTGGCGGCCTGGGCCCGTTTGGCGCCGAGCTCCTCGTTGGCCTTCTCGGTGCCGGTGTTGTCGGTGAAGCCCGTGACGACGGCCGTGGCGTTCAGGTCGTTCTTCATGCGCAGCGCCACGCCGTCGAGGACGGCCTTGGCGATGTTGGTCAGGCGCGCGCTCTTGCCGTCGAAGAAGATCTCGTCGGTGGTGGTGCGCGGCGCCGGGCGCGGCGGAGGCTGCGGCGCCGGGGCGACCGCGGCCGGGGCCGGGGCGGCGATCTTTTCCTCGACGATGGGTTCCGCGGCGGCCGGGACGACCACGGGAGGCGGCGGCGCCGGCGGCCAGGCGGCGTAGGAGAATCCGATGATGCCGCCGAGCGGAAGCGGGTTGAAGCCGCCGCCGAACAGCATGTTGAGGTTCCAGCTCAGCGCGGCCGTGCCGGACCAGCCCGACTGGCCGAACCAGAACCGGCCGCCCGCATTGAACGTCGCGTAGTCGGGCTCGGGCCGATCGCCCCCGTCGAACACGTTGTACTTGATTTCACCGATGAGGTGGATGATCGGCAGGATCGGGACCTCGGCGCCGAAGCCGAACACGAGCAGGTTCGGGAGGTGCCGGAGGTCGTTGTTCGGCTGGCCCACCAGCGTGTAGGAAACCATGCCGGTGAAGATGGACTTCGTCACCGCGGCGCCCCACTCCCAGTCCGATCTGCCGGTGTTGAAGGTGACGGTGTCGCCCTGGGCGTTCTGGAACCGCTGGTCGCCCACCTGGAAGAGCCCCGAAAACCAACCCGCAAAGCGCAGGTCGCGGTCGGCCTCGGAGTGGAAGCTGATTTTCGTCCCGACGCGGATTTTCGATCCGCCGCTGAAGGTGAAGGAGTTCGGCAGGTCCAGGTCGTTGATGACGCCGCCCTGCCAGTCTCCGCCGCTCTTGGTGGTTTGACCGCCTCCGGCGACGAACACCGACCACCAGTCGGTCAGACCGAGGCCGAAGGAGCCGGCCCCGCCGAGCTCCGTGAAGAACCGTGTCTCCGAGGGTTGATCCAGGTAAGACGCGCCGGCGATCCGCGGAAAGTACCAGCCGTAGGCCCCGAACGTGAACTGCCCGGCGCGGGGCGCGTCGGCGGTCGTCATCGTGAAGAGTCCGATGTCTCCTCCGGTGTTCGGGGCGATGACGGCAGGCTGCGCGAAGGCGGCCGCGCCGGTCAGGCAGATGAGCACCGCGAGGAGCACGGTCCGCTTCGACATCATGAACTGTCTCCTTTCGAACCTGGCCGGGAAACGTAACTGCCGAATAGAATAAGACTAAATTCGACGGAATTGCCAAACATCTTCTGCTCGGGCAGGGGACCGTCCTTTCGGTCAGGTACCAGTTGGCCGTTCGCTTGCGCTGAAGCAGACGACGGGCCTGCTGCGTTGGCGCGGGCCTTTCCGGGGACGTATCCGGCCCGCGCGGCTAAGCCTCGCCTTTACGGCGTCGCGGTGGCAAACGCCGAGGACGGGGCCTCAGACCTTGGGCTGCATCACCAAAGACATCTTTTCCTGGAAGGCCCGCATGATGGCGGGGCCGCGGATGGACGAGATCGCTTTCTCGGTGGCCCGGATGAGATCGCGCACGGCCTCGACGCCGCGGCCGTGGTCGATCTCGGCCAGGGCCTGCTTGTAGGGGCGGTCGATGCCGGGCAGGTTCGCCTCGCCGATGGCGCCCTCGGCCTCCTGTTTGACCCGCGTGCAGAGGATCATGAGGATCTTCTTCTCGTCTCCGAGCACTCCCGCGCCGGCGCCGGCCGCGGCGGCGATGGAGGACGAGGTCGTGAAGGACCCGCGCGCCGCGGACGGAGCGGCCGCGGCGGAAACAGCCGGTGCCGAGGCCGCCATCGCGGGCGCGGCCGCCGGCGCGGCGCCCGGAGCCGTTCGGGGGACCGCCTCGCGCGCGCGCATGTCCACGAGGTCGGCCGTGACGAGCCCGTAGAGGACCTTGGCCGTGTCGAAGGAGTTCGAGCTCGTCGCCCGCGAGAGCTCCTCGACGCTCTTGCGCCCGTCGATGCGGATCACGAGGTTCCACTCCGGGGGCGACAGCGTGACCGGCTCGCTCATGTCGCGCGTTCGCAGGACCGGAACGTGGTCCACGCTCGGGACCTTCCGCGCGAGGACCTTCCACTCGTCGAGGCGGCGGGCCGCCTCCATCAGGAGCGACGTGTTGGTCTTGTCGATCGAGACCGTTTCGGTCTCCTTGCCGGGGGTGAACTGGAAGTCGCCGGTCGACCAGATGGCGAGGGCGTAGACGGCCTCCTCGCCGGAGAGGTTGCCGATCTCGGCGTGCACGATCCGGCCGTTTCTCAGGTAGATGAAGCCCCGCTCGGCGCCCCGGACCAGCATGAACATCCCGGTCTTTCCCGAGACCGAGACGAGCTGGATGATGTCGGGAACAGGGAGCTCCTGGATGGAACCCTGGAAAGACATACGCCCCTTGATGCTAGCAGACGGCAGCAGGCGGAAGGCCGGCCCCTACCGGGCGCCGGCATGGACGTGGCAGATGGCCACGGCGAGGGCGTCGGCGGCGTCGAGGGGGATGCGGGCCCGCTGGCGGGCAAGGAGCGACAGCACCATCGAGCGGACCTGCTCCTTTTCGGCGTTTCCGTAGCCCACGAGGGCCTTCTTGACGAGCCGCGGCTCGTACTCGAAGACGGGCAGCGCCGAGCGGGCCGCCGCGGCGAGGAGCACGCCGCGGGCGTGGGCGAGCTTGAGGGCCGAGGAGACGTTCTTGGCGGCGAAGACGGTCTCGACGGACACCGCGGCCGGGCCCTCGCGGCCGATGAGCTCGAGGGCGGCGGCGAAGAGAAAGTCGAGCTTCGCGGCCAGCTCCATTTTGGCGGGGGGGCGCCAGACGCCGCAGCACTCGAGCGTGAGCCGCCCGTTCTCGAAGGCCACCATCCCGAAACCGGTCGCCACGGTTCCGGGATCGAGGCCGAGGATCCTCACTTTTCGGCCGGGGCTTCCGCGAAGTCGAAATTCGCCCAGACGTTCTGCACGTCGTCGTGGTCCTCGATGGCTTCCATCAACCGGACCATCTGGTCGGCCTTGCGCGCGTCGAGCGCGACCTCGGTCGTGGGAATCATCGAGATCTCGGCGACGGCGAGCGGGAGTCCCTTGGCCTCGAGCTGCTTCTTGACCTCGTCGAAGCTCTCGGGCGCGGTCTGGATCTCGTGGTACTGGTCCGTCGTCGCGACGTCGTCGGCGCCGGCTTCGATCGCCGCTTCCATCACGGCGTCCTCGCTCGCCTTCTCCTTCTCGATGGCGATGTAGCCCTTCTTCTGGAAGAGGAAGCGCACCGAGCCCGACTCGCCGAGGTTGCCGCCGTGCTTGGAGAAGATCGTCCGGATCTCGGGCAGGGTCCGGTTCTTGTTGTCCGTGAGGGCCTCGATGAGGACGGCCGTGCCGCCGGGGCCGTAGCCCTCGAAGGTGATCTCCTCGTACGAGACGCCGGGCAGCTCGCCCGTGCCGCGCTGGACGGCGCGCTTGATGTTGTCGGCCGGCATGTTGACGGCCTTGGCGTCGTCGATCGCCTTGCGCAGCCGGGGGTTGGATTCGGGGGCCCCGCCGCCCTGCTTGGCGGACATCGTGATTTCCCGGATGAGCTTGGTGAACAGGCGCCCGCGCTTGGCGTCGGCCGCGCCCTTCTTGTGCTTGATCGTGCTCCATTTGCTGTGACCGGACATGCGTTCTCCTAATCAGCGCGGATTATATGAGCAGAGGAGTCGGGAGGCAGGAGGCGGTCGGCGGGCCGGCTGAGAGAGAGGATTGCGAGTTTCGCTACCCGCGGACTGCCTCCCGCATCCCGCGTCCCGTTCCGTTCTCCTTGATTTTATTGCGTTTCCAGCGACAATAGGTTTCAGTCCATGCCCAAGAGAGTTCTTTTGATCGAGTACGAGCCGCGCTACGTCGAGCGGGTTCGCAATCTCCTGACGCCTCTCGGGCACGCCGTCACCGAGGCCCACGACGGCGAGGCGGGACTCCAGGCCTTCGGGGCCGGGAAATTCGATCTCATCCTGCTGTCCGGCATGCTGCCCCGCCTTCCGAGCGCGGAAGTCATCCGCGAGGTCCGCAAGAAGGGGGGCGCGACGGCCCCGCCGATCATCCTGATGATGAGCGGTTACAAGGGATCGAACCGGAAGGCCGACGCCCAGAAGGTGGGGGCCTTCGACATCCTGCTGCGCCCCTTCTCGGACGAGGACTTCGTGGCGTCGGTGCGGGATGCCGTGGACGCGACAGACGTCGGCGCGAAGACGATGCGCATCGACACGGCCCAGGTCGCCGCGGCCGCTTCGCCGCTGACGTCGTCCGACATCTTCTCGGACGTGCTCGACGAGCTGACCGACAAGAAGGCTGCCGCTCCGCCGCCGGCTCCCGCCCTGCCCGCGGAGGCGGCCCCGGCCGCTCCGCCGCCCGCGCCGCCGATGACGAGTCCTCCGCCGCCGGCCCCTCGACCGGCCGTCCCCGAGAGCGACATGGACAAGCGGCTGCGGGACACGCTCTCGGGCCTGATGGGCGGGAAGACGACGGGCGCAGGCGCCAAGCCCGCGCCGTCGCCGGACAAGACCCCGCTGCCGATCCCGACGGTGCCCGCGCCCGCCCCGTCGCGTCCGAAGCTCTCCTCCGACACCGACGTGGATCGCATGATCTCGGACACGCTCTCGGGAATGCTGCCGAAGGCGAAGCCGCCCGCGGGCGCGACGCCGCCCCCGGCCAGCGCGGCGCCGTCCGCGCCCCGCCGGCGCGAGGAGCCCGCGGCCGCCGTGCCGTCGTCGGGCCCCGATCACTTCGGCCAGTACGAGATCCTCGAGCGCATCGCCAGCGGCGGCATGGCCGAGCTCTACAAGGCCAAGCGCACGGGCGTCGAGGGCTTCCAGAAGATCGTCGCGATCAAGAAGATCCTGCCGCACCTGGCCGACGACGAGGAGTTCGTGACGATGTTCGCCGACGAGGCGAAGCTCGCCGCGCAGCTCAACCACCCGAACATCATCCACATCTACGACCTCGGCAAGATCCAGGCGGGCGGCTACTTCATCGCGATGGAATACGTGGACGGGCGCGACCTGCGCGCGATCCAGTCGGCCGGGCGCGACATGGGCGTGCCGCTGCCGGTGCCGCTGGCCGTCTACGTCGCCTCGAAGGTGGCGGCCGCGCTCGACTACGCGCACCGCCGCCGCGACGCCGAGGGCCACGAGCTGAACATCGTCCACCGCGACGTGTCGCCGCAGAACATCCTCATCTCGTACGAGGGCGACATCAAGCTCTGCGACTTCGGCATCGCGAAGGCCGCCTCGAAGGCCTCCAAGACCCAGTCCGGCGCGCTGAAGGGGAAGATCCAGTACATGTCGCCCGAGCAGGCGTGGGGCAAGCCCATCGACCGCCGCAGCGATCTCTTCTCGCTCGGCGTGGTGCTTCACGAGCTCCTGACGGGCGAGCGGCTCTTCCGGGGCGACACCGACATCAACATCCTCGAGAAGGTGCGGCTGGCCGAGGTGCCGCCGCCCTCCCGCGCGAATCCCGAGGTGCCCCACAACCTCGACGCGGTCGTCGCGAAAGCCCTGGCCCGCGAGCCCGACGACCGCTACGCCAACGCCTCGGACCTGCTGCGCGACCTCGACTCGGTCCTGTACTCGTACACGCCGGCCCCCGGCAGCGCCGACGTGGCGATCTACCTGCACCGGCTCCAGGCCGAAGAAGGGGCCGTCGCGGAGGCGAAGGCCCGCGAGGTGGCGCAGGCCGTTCACGAGGCCGAGCCCGAGGCGCGCAAGCGCAAGTCGAAAGGCGCGCCCGTCTCGCGCAAGTCCGGGTCGATGCCGAAGGCCGTGTCGCCGGCGCCCCCGGGGCCTCCCGAGCCGCCCTCGCGTCCGAGCCCGCCGCCTCCGGCGGCGGCGCCGCCGCGCGAGCCGGCGCGCTCTTCGCCGGAGGTCTTCGGATCGCTCTCGGCGAAATCCGAGGAGGCCGAGCGGTCGAGCCGCACGCCGCTCGTCATGGGGATCGTGGCGGCCGCTCTCGCACTCGCGGCGTTCCTCGCGTGGAAGTTCATGAAGCCGGGCGCGGCGCCCGCGGCGGTGGTCGCCAATCCGACGCCCGCCGCCGTCGCGGCCACGCCCACGGTCGCCGCCGCGGCCGCGGTGGTCCCGGTCCCCACGGCGGCCGCGCCGGCGCTCGACCCGAAGGCGGTCGAGGCCGAGGTGCAGCGCCAGCTCGCGGCCAAGCGCAAGGAGCTCGAGAAGACCGCCGTCGCCGCCAAGAAGGCCGGCGAGGAGCCTCCCGCGGCCGCGGCCGCCGAGCCGGCGGTCGTCGAGCCGACGGCGCTGCCGACGCTTCCTCCGACGCCCGCGCCGGTCCCGACGGCGGTTCCGACCGAGCCCCCGCCCCCCGTCGTGGAAGCGCCGAAGCCGGCGCCGCCGCAGGAGAAAGAGCCGGAGCTCAAGCGCGGCGACCTCGTCGGGCCGGGGGCCGGCGTGATCGAGCCGGCGCTCGTGTCCGCGCCGCACGTCAACTATCCGCCCATGGCGCGGCAGCAGCGCGTCGAGGGCAAGGTCGTGGTGCTCGTGCTCGTGGACGAGAACGGCAAGGTGAGCGATGTGCGGATGCAGCAGGGCCTCGCGGGCCAGGCGGCGATCAACGACGCGGTCGTCGCCGCGATGCGCAATGCGAAGTTTCGGGCCGCCTCCAAGAACGGCATTCCGGTGAAGATGTGGCGCCCCGTGATCGTGGAAGTGAAGCCTTAGGACGACTCGAAAAAACGACGACTTGAGGAGGTCAACGGGCATGTCCCTTTCGAACGACCAGAAGAAGTTTTACGAGAACACGCTCTCCGTCACCAAGAAGGAGATCCAGGAGCTCGAGGGCGAGATCCAGGAAGAGCTCGCCAAGGTGAAGGACCGGCTCGCCGAGCTGCAGAACGCGCAGAAGGCGGCCCGGCAGATGTACGACGCGGCCTGCCAGCGCCTCGGCGTCCGCAACGAGCTGGAAGAGGCCGAATCGCAGGGCTGATACGGGACGGGGCGGCCACGACATAATGGCGCCCCCTTGATCCGACCGCTTTCCGCCGTCCTGCTGTCCGCCGGCCTCCTTCTCGGCTGCCGTCCGGGACGGCAGGAGGCCGCGGCGGTTCCGGCCTCCTCCGGCGCGCCGCGCCGCGTGATCACGCTGGCCCCCAACCTGACCGAGATCGTGTTCGCTCTCGGCGCCGGCGACAGCCTCGTCGGCGTCTCCGAGTACTCCGACTACCCGGAGGCGGCGCGGGCGATCCCGCGGGTGGGCGGCCTCGAGGTGGACCCCGAGAAGGTCGTGGCGCTGCGGCCCGACCTGGTCCTCGCCGTCGCCGAGGGAAACGCGGGCGGCACCGTGCGCGCCCTCGAGGCAGCCGGCCTGCCCGTGACCGTGACGCCCTCGGGCTCCCTCGACTCCGTGCTCCAGAGCATCCGGATCGTCGCCGCGCGCCTCGGGCGCGAAGAGGCGGGGCGGCGTCTCGTCGCGGATCTCGAGCGGCGGCGCGCCGCCGTGCGCGAGCGCGTCGCCGGGCGCCGGAGGCCGCGCGCGCTGCTGCTCGTCTGGCCCGACCCGCCCCAGGCCGCGGGAGGGCAGACGTTCCTGAACGATCTGCTCGTCGAGGCCGGCGCGGAAAACCTCGTCGCCGACAGGCGAGGCTGGCCCGTGCTCTCGGGCGAATACGTGGCGACCGCGCCCGTCGAGCTGCTCGTGGCGCCGGACTCTCCGGAAACCCGGCCGGCCTGGGACCGGGCCTTCGCGTCGGGAGCCCTGGCGACCGGCCCGGTCGCGCGCGCGCGGCGGGTGCGCCTCGACGAGGCCGTCCTCACGCGCCCGGGCCCTCGCGTCTTCGACGCGCTCGAAGGCCTCGAGGAGGCGACGCGTTGAAAGGATCGAGTCGCGCGCTCGCGCTGGCCGCGGGGGCACTGCTCCTGCTCGGCGTCGCCGCGATTGCCTTCTCGGTCGGCGGCGTCCACCTCTCGCTCGCCGATCTCATCTCCGGCCGGGGCGAGGCGGGGGAGACGGCGCGCATGCTGGCCGGGCTGCGCCTGCCGCGGGTCGTTCTTGCGGCCCTGGTGGGAGGCTGTCTCGCGCTCGCCGGCGCGGCCCTCCAGGCCCTTCTCAAGAACCCGCTGGCGGACCCGTTCCTGCTCGGGACATCGGGAGGCGCGGCGGCCGGCGCCGCGTGCGCGGCCCTGCTCGGCGCGTCGCCGCTCGTGTCGCCCGCCGCCGCCTTCGCCGGAGCCGCCGCCGCCTCGGTCGGCGTCGCGGCGCTCGCCCGCCGGGGCGGCCGGCTCGACCTGCAGCGGCTGCTGCTGGCGGGGCTCATCGCCAACGCGTTTTTCTCGGCGCTGCTGCTCGCGGCGTTCTCGGTCGCGTCGGGGGAGGCCTCGCGCACGATGCTCTTCTGGATGATGGGAAGCCTCGCCGACGCCACGCGCGGCAAGGTCGCCGCGCTCTTCCCCTACACGCTCGCCGGGGCGGCGGTTCTGCTCGTGGCGGCGCCGCGCCTGAACCTCTTCGCGGTCGGCGAGGAGAGCGCCGCGGCCCTCGGCGTCGACACGGAGCGGACCAAGCGCGTCGTGTTCCTCGCGGCCTCGCTGCTGACCGGCGCCGCGGTGGCGTTTGCCGGCGTGATCGGGTTCGTGGGCCTTCTCGTGCCCCACGGCGTGCGGGCCGTCGCCGGCAACGACCAGCGCACGCTGCTGCCGCTCTCGGCCCTGGCGGGAGCCGCCCTTCTCGTCGCGGCCGACGCGGTTTCGCGCGCGGTCCTGGCGCCGGCGGAGCTGCCGATCGGCGCGATCACCGCCGCCCTCGGCGCGCCGCTCTTCGCCTGGCTGCTGTTGAGGACGCCATGACGGCGGCGCTGATCGAGGCGCGCGGCCTCAGGGCGCACTACGGGCCGAGCCGGGCGCTCGACGGGCTCGACGCCTCGGTGCCGGCGGGCGCGATCGTCGCGGTGCTCGGCGAGAACGGGTCCGGAAAATCGACGCTCTTGAAGATCATCGCCCGCGTGCTGCGGCCGTCGGGCGGCGAGCTCTTCTTCGACGGGCGGCCCCTCGACGCGCAGCCCCGGCGCGAGACGGCGCGGCGGATCGCGTACGTCCCGCAGAGCGTGGACCTCGTCTTCCCGATCCGCTGCCTCGATCTCGTGCTCCAGGGCCGGGCCCCGCACGGCCGGGGATTCGTCGCCGAATCGCCCGGAGACCGGCGTCTCGCGCTCGAGGCGATGCGCGCCTGCGACGTCGAGCCGCTGGCCGAGCGCGACGCCGCCGCCCTTTCGGGCGGCGAGCGGCGGCGCGTGTTCCTCGCCCGCGCGCTCGCGCAGGAGGCCGAGGTCTGGCTGCTCGACGAGCCCACGGCGGGCCTCGATCCGCGCCACCGCCTCGAGTTTCTCGAGACGCTGTGGCGCGTCCACGGCGAGCGCCGCACGACGGTCCTGCTCGTCACCCACGAGATCGCCCTCGCGGCGGCCCTGGCGACCTCGGTGCTCCTGCTGCAGGACGGGCGGACGATCGCGCAGGGCCCGCGCCCGGACGTGATGACGCCGGAAAACCTCGGGAGGGCCTTCGGCACGCCCTTCCGCCGGCGCGGCGGCGCATTCGAGGTCTCGAGCGAGATCCTGCCGGCCGGTTCCCTGGACCTCTAAGTCGCGCGGTACGAGCGGTTTGGGCCGGCCCGGGCCGGCATGGGCGGCCGGTTCCTGCTACCATTCGCCTCCCTAAATTTATGTGGTTCAAGAAAGACC
Source organism: uncultured Acidobacteriota bacterium (assembly GCA_963710945.1). Classification (GTDB taxonomy): domain Bacteria; phylum Acidobacteriota; class Thermoanaerobaculia; order UBA5066; family Gp7-AA6; genus DAHUXD01. The sequence continues at coordinate 52,146 of CAVQCH010000003.1, read as the reverse complement.
GCGCGCCGAAGGTGCCCCGCGAAGGGCGGACGAGCAAGGTCCCCGAGGGGCTGTGGGTCAAGTGCGACAGCTGCCGCCAGATCCTCTACAACAAGGAGCTCGCGCGGAACTTCAAGATCTGCCCGAAGTGCAACTTCCACTTCCGGCTCTCGGCTCCCGAGCGGCTGCGGATGCTGTTCGACGGCGAGGAGTACGTCGAGCTCGACGCGAACCTGCGCTCCTCGGACCCGCTCAAGTTCCGGGACAGCAAGAAGTACCGCGACCGCCTGCGGGAGGCCCAGGACAACGTCGGCACGTCCGACGCCATCGTCGTCGCGACGGGGACGCTCGAATCCATTCCCGTCGTCATCGGCGCGATGGAGTTCTTCTTCATGGCCGGCTCGATGGGATCGGTCGTGGGCGAGAAGGTCACGCGCGCGGCCGAGCGGGCGCTCGCCGAGCGCAAGCCCCTGATCATCGTCTCCACCTCCGGCGGCGCGCGGATGCAGGAAGGCATCCTGTCGCTCATGCAGATGGGCAAGATCTCTGCGGCGCTCGCGCGCCTGGCGGAAGCGCGCGTTCCGTACATCTCCGTCATGACGGACCCCACGACCGGCGGCGTGACGGCCTCCTATGCAATGCTGGGCGACCTCAACATCGCCGAGCCCAACGCGCTCATCGGCTTCGCCGGGCCGCGCGTCATCGAGCAGACGATCCGGCAGACGCTGCCCGAGGGATTCCAGCGCTCCGAATTCCTGCTCGAGCACGGGATGCTCGACCTGATCGTGGACCGATCCGAGATGAAGGCGACGATCGGGCGGTGCCTGCGCCTGCTGGTTGCGTAAGCCGAACGCCGAAACCGTAAGCCGCAACCGTGAACCGGGAGTCGAGGCAGGATCGCGCTTCGGCTCACGGCTCACGGCTCACGGCTCACGACCGGTCGCTACGCGCTCGCTCCAACGCCTGGGTTCCCTCGACCTGCGCGGCATGAAGCTCGGGCTCGCCGCGATCGACGCGGTCTGCGAGAGGCTCGGCCGGCCCGAGCGGCGCGTTGCCCCGGTCCTGGTCGCCGGGACGAACGGGAAAGGCTCGACGGCGGCCACGCTCGCGGCGATCCTGGGGGAGGCCGGTCTGCGCGCCGGGCTCTACACCTCGCCGCACCTGGTGGACGCGACCGAGCGCATCCGGATCGGAGCGGCGGACATCGCGCCCGAAGAGCTCGACGCGGCGCTCGCCGACGTCTTCGCGGCGGCCGACCGCGCTCCCGCCGTGCCCGTGACCTACTTCGAGGCGATGACGGCCGCGGCCTTCGCGGCCTTCGCGCGCGCCGGCCTCGATCTGGCCGTCCTCGAGGTCGGCCTCGGCGGCCGCCTGGATGCGACCAATGTCGCGCCGGCGATCCTGTCGGTCGTCACCTCGATCTCGCTCGACCACGTGGAGGATCTCGGACCCACGATCGCGGGGATCGCGGGCGAGAAGGCCGGCGTCTTTCGCGCGGGCCGGCCGGCCCTGGTGGCGAGCTCTCTGCCCGAGGCCCTATGGGCCTTCGAAGCGGCCGCGCAACGGACGGGCGCGGTCCTGCACCGGATGGCCGACGAAGCGCGAATCGAGGCCGGGAGTCCGGACCTCGCGGGCACGCGCTTTCGCCTCGCGACGCCCGTCGGCGCCTACGACCTCGCCACGCCCCTGCCCGGCCTGCATCAGGTGGAAAACGCGGCGACGGCGGTCCGCGCCGCGGAGCTGCTCGCGCCCGGATTCCGCGTCGGGCCGGACGCGATCCGGCGGGGGGTCGCCTCGGTGCGCTGGCCCGGCCGCCTCGAGGCGTTCGCCGTGCGGGGCCGGACGGTGGTCCTGGACGGCTGCCACAACGCGGACGGCGCGGCGGCGCTGGCGCGGTTCGTATCGGGCGCGGGCTGGAAGCCGGATCTCGTCTTCGGCGCCATGGCCGACAAGGACGTCGAAAGCATGGGCGCCGCGCTGTCGCCGATCGCCCGACGCATCCGCCTCGTTCCTGCCGGCTCGCCGCGGGCCGCCTCGCCCGAGGAGCTCCGGCGACGGTTCGCGTCGGACGCGCCGCACGCCGCCGCGTCTCCCGATCTTGCCGCCGCCCTCGAGGAGCTTCTCCCCGGTCCGTCGGGCGAACCTATAATCGTGGCCGGATCGCTTTACCTGGTCGGCGAGGCCCGCGTGCTGCTCCTTTCCGACCGTTTCGCCGAGAGGCCATGACCACGGTCGTCGCGCCCATCACGCGGGAACATTTCGAGCGGCTCGAGGAAGAGCGGCTGGGGATCTACGCCTCGAAGTCCGCCCGCGCGGTCCGGCCGCGCGGACCGGTCGCCGGCAGCCCGGGCGACGCGCGGACGGACTACGCGCGCGACCGCGACCGCATCATCCACTCCCGCGCGTTCCGGCGCCTGAAGCACAAGACGCAGGTGTTCATCCCCTACGAGGGGGATCACTTCCGGACGCGGCTGACGCACACGATCGAGGTGGCGCAGATCGCGCGCTCCGTCGCCCGCGCCCTCGGCCTGAACGAGGACCTGACCGAGGCGATCGCCCTCGGCCACGACCTCGGCCATACGCCGTTCGGCCACTCGGGCGAGTACGTGCTCGACCGGCTGCTGCGCGAGAGCCATCCGCAGGCGGGCGGCTTCAAGCACAACTACCAATCCGTGCGCGTCGTGGACCGCCTCGAGAAGCGCTACGAGGAGCCCGGCCTGAACCTGACCCACGACGTGCGCGAGGGAATGCTCAAGCACACGGCCTGGCCGAAGGACTTCCCCTTTCCGCTGGAGTTCGCCGAAGGGCTCCGCTTCGAGTCGGGAGGGACCCTCGAGGCGCAGGCCGTCAACTGGTCCGACGAGATCGCCCAGCAGACGCACGACCTCGAGGACGGCCTACCGCTGACGGAAGAGGCTGCCATCGAGGATCTCGCCATCGCGCGCCTCGTGCGCTCGGCGCGGGGCTACGGCAGCGACGCCGCGTCGCGCCGCGCCTCGCTCATCCGCGGGATGATCGCGACGCTGTCGGCGGACCTCGTGGACGGCTCGCGGGCGCGCATCGAGCGCTGGCTCGAGACGTCCGGCGTGGCCACGACCGAGGACTTCTACGCCCGTCGCGACCGCCTGCCGGGAGACCTCGTGGGGTTCACCGAGCAGGGCCGCCGGCTCTACACGGAGCTGCGGGAGTTCGTCTACCGCCACATCATCCACTCCTTCCCGGTGTCGCGGCACGACGGTCACGCCCGGCGCGTTCTCGCCGGGATCTTCGCCGCGTACCGCGACAACCCGCGTCTGCTGCCCGACGACGTACTGCGCGGGATGGAGCGGGATCTCGGCGTCCGGTTCCTGCGCGAGGTGCCGCTCGGCGGGGTCGAGCGGGAGGTGACGGCGCACTACCAGACGCGGCCCGAGTTCTATCGCGCGATCGCCGACCACATGGCCGGGATGACCGACAGCTACTGCAACAGCGAGTATCGCCAGCTGGTCGTCGAGTAGAAAGAGAGAGCCCATGTCGAACGCTCCCGCCTCCGCCCCCGCCGCGCTGATGGACCGCGACCTCGCGGCGGTCGACCCCGAGGTCGCCCGCTGGATCGTGGCAGAGGGGCGGCGCCAGAACGAAGGCATCGAGCTCATCGCGTCGGAGAACTGGGTCTCGCGCGCGGTGCGCGAGGCGCAGGGGTCGGTGCTGACGAACAAGTACGCCGAGGGATATCCGGGCAAGCGCTACTACGGCGGCTGCGAGTTCGTGGACAAGATCGAGCAGCTCGCCATCGACCGCGCGAAGGCGCTCTTCGGCGCCGAGCACGCCAACGTGCAGCCCCACTCGGGCTCCCAGGCGAACATGTCGGTGTACCTCACGGCGCTCCAGCCCGGCGACACCATCCTCGGGATGGACCTCTCCCACGGCGGCCACCTCACGCACGGGCACCCGCTCTCGTTCTCCGGGCGGGAGTACAAGGTCGTCGCCTACGGCGTCCGCCGGGAGGACGAGCGGATCGACTACGACGCGATGGCGGCGCTGGCGCGCGAGCACCGGCCGAAGCTGATCATCGCGGGAGCCTCGGCTTACGCGCGCGAGATCGACTTCGCCCGCTTCGGCAAGGTGGCCGAGGAAGTGGGCGCCGCGCTCATGTGCGACATCGCCCACATCGCCGGCCTCGTGATCGCCGGTCTGCACGTGTCGCCCGTGCCGCACGCGCCCTTCGTGACGACGACCACGCACAAGACGCTGCGCGGCCCGCGCGGCGGCCTCGTCCTCTGCCGGTCGGCGCACGCGAAGGACCTCGACCGCAACGTCTTTCCCGGGATCCAGGGCGGGCCGCTCGAGCACGTCATCGCGGCCAAGGCCGTGGCGTTCGCCGAAGCGGCGACGCCGGAATTCGTGGCCTACCAGAAGCGGGTCGTCGAGAACGCCCGGGCGCTCGCGGCGGCGCTCGGCAAGCGGGGCCTGCGCCTGGTGTCGGGCGGCACCGACAACCACGTGATGATGGTGGACGTGGGCGCGAAGGGAATCTCCGGCAGGGACGCCGAGAAGCTGCTCGAGAAGATCGGGCTGACCGTGAACAAGAACACCATTCCCTTCGACACGCGCTCGCCCATGGTCGCCTCGGGGATCCGCATCGGGACGCCCGCCGTGACGACCCGCGGCATGGGCGTGGCCGAAATGGAGACGATCGGCGACGCCATCGCGAGCGCGATCGCGGCCCCGGAAGACGCCGCCGTCCACGCCCGCGTCCGGCGCACCGTCGCGGAGCTGTGCGCCGCGTACCCGCTGGTGTGACGCGTCGCGCGGCGGCGGGCGCCGCGGCCGTCCTCCTGCTGGCGCTCGTGATCGTCCGCCAGCCCCTCGGCGAAATCCCGCGGCGCGTCCGGTTCCTGCGCGCCTTCGCGGGGAAGGAGCTGCCCGTGCGCCGCCTCGGAGGCTCGGGGACGGCGTTCGACCGGCGCTACTTTTCTTTCCTGGAAAACGCGAAACGAAGCCTGCCGCCGGCGACGGCGGGGGTCGCGATCGCCGGCGCGCCTGTCGACGACGCGCACGTGTTCCTGGCGAACTACGTGTTCGCGCCGCTGCCGGTAGGCTTCTCCTTTGCCGACGGAGGGCCGCCGCGCGGGTGGGTCATCGCGCAGTACGGCGCGCACCCGACGCCCGACGGCATCCTCGCGCGGTTTCCGGAGGGCGTGCTGATCGGACCGGTGCCGTGATGGCGCTGCTTTTCTCGCTCGCGCGGATGGGCGCCGTCCTCCTCGTCGCGTCGGCCGTCGGGTGGATGCTGACGGGCGTGTTGCTTCCGCGCGACCGGCGCTTTCTGGCCGAGCGGATCGGGTGGAGCTAGGCAGTCGGGTGCGGCGCGCTCACTGCGTTCGTGCCGTTGTCGCTGTTCGCCGCTCGACCGAGCTGGATCGCGTTCCTGATCGTCGTGCGCTGCGCTGGAGGCGCGCGACTCCTTGAGCCCCCTCACCCTGCCAGCTCGCCGCTCGCTTCGCGGACGCGATCTTCGATCGCCCGCCCTCATCGTGCGAGGAGCCCTCGCCCTCCGCCCGAGGGGGAGAGGAGAAGAGCGGCGCTCGCGTCACCCTCGGCGGGATCGGGTTGGGGTGAGGGGCGCTCCGCTCGAACTTCGTCTGGCTGCGATCCTCTCGGCGTCGCCGTCTACGCCCTGCGCGCGCTGACGGAGCCGATGTGGGCCAACGACTTCATCGCGATCTGGGGGTTGAAGGGGAAGACGATCTTCGGCGCCGCCGGGTTTCCCGAGCGGCTGAGAAGCCTCGAATTCGCGCATCCGGAGTATCCGCTGGGCCTGCCGCTGCTCTATGCCGGCATCTCGTTCCTCGCCGGCCGCTGGGACGACCATGCGATGGCGCTCGCGTTCCCGTTTCTCCAGGTCGCGACGCTGCTCGTTCTGTTCGGGTGGCTGCGCCGGCGCGGAGCGTCGCCCGCGGTGGCGGGTCTGGCCGCCGCGATCGTGGCGTGGTTCGAGCCCCTGTACTCCGGGTTCCTCGACGGGCATGGCGGAAGTGCCGCTCGCGTCTCGCCTTGCTGCTGCTTCGGAACGGCTCTCGCCGACGCGCTCGAGGAGACGGACGGGGGAGCCCTGCGCCGACTCGCTTTCGCCGCCGCGCTGGCCGCGGCCACCAAGAACGAGGGGCCTGTTCTCGCGGCGGCCGGTTCGGTCGTCGCGCTGACTTCGGGAAGACCGGCGCTGGGAGGGTTGCGCTCTGCGCTCTCGTGCCCGCGCTTCTCGTGCGGACGGCCCACCTGCCCTGGCGCAGCCGCGTGCCGCTGGCGGATCTCGACGCGAGCCTTTTTTCGATCGCGGGAGTGTGGGACTCGATCGCGTCGGCCGTTCTCCTTCTCCGGGGTGGGCCTGGTCGGGCTCGCGCTCCTCGCTCGTGCTCGTCGCGCTCGGCGACCGCGTGCCCGCCGGCGACCGTCTTCTCCTGCTCGCCGCGTGCGCGCTGGCCGCCTACCTGGTCGTTCCCGCCTTCGCCGTGCGCGGACCGGCGTGGCTCGTCGAGACGACGCTCTTCCGCACGACGGCGGCGCTCGTGCCGCTCGCCGCGGCGGCCGTCGCGGTCCGGTTTCCGAGGAGATGATGCGCTGATGAGAGGCGGTGCTCCGGATCCTCCAGGCGACCCTGGTCGGCGGGCTCCTCTTCATGCGTCCCGCTCATCCTGATGCTCGTCGTCGCGCTGCGTCACGGCATCGAGTTCGCGAAGAAGATCGTCCAGCCGATCGCCGCCGTGACGCCGGTCGACAGCGTCGCGGGCGTCGACGATTGCGACGCTGGCCGCGACCCTGCTTCTCGTGCTCCTCGCGCTGGCATTCGGCCTCTTTGCGCAGACGGCGCCCGGTCAGTGGATCCGCGACTGGCTGGAGGCCACCATCGCCGGCAAGGTGCCCGGCTACTCGATCCTGAAGGGCCTTCTCTCCGACTCCGGCGTCGTGGCTGACGCGACGGACGTCACGCCGGCGCTGGCGTGGATCGAGGAATCCTGGGTCGTACGCATTCGTGATGGAGGTCCACCCGGACGGCCACCGCACCGTGTTCGTGCCCGGCGCGCCGAGCCCGCTCGCGGGCGCGGTCTACTTCCTGCCGGAAGACCGCGTGCGGCCGATCGACGTGCCGGTGGCGGCGGTCATGAAGTCGCTGCGCGGCCTCGGCCTCGGCTCGGCAAAGGTTCTGGCGGGGCCGTCTGACCCCGAAGGCGCCCGGCTAGTCGCCTCTCGCGGCGATGCATCCAGCGGATCCGCAGGAGATCCCAGAGCATCCGCACCGAGTCCCGGACCACCGCCACCTTCGACTCCGGCGAGTTGACCCAGACGACGGGCACCTCGGCGATCGGGATGCCGCGCTGCTGGGCGAGGTAGAGAATCTCCACGTCGTAGGCAAAGCGGTCGATGCGGGCGACGCCGAAGAGCTCGCGGGCCAGGTCGCCGCGAAAGAGCTTGAAGCCGCACTGCGTATCGCCGATGCCGTGCACCGTCAGGAGGCGCACGAACCGGTTGAACGTGCGTCCCATGAACTGGCGGTAGAAGGGCTGCCGCTTCCGGACGAGGGCCTGCTCGAGGGCGCGCGAGCCGATCGCCACCGGGTGCGTCGGGAGCCGCTCGGCGAGCTTGACCCACTCGGAGAGGGGCGTCGAAAGGTCCGTGTCCGAGACGAGCACGGGATCGCCGGCCGACGCGAGCACTCCCGCCCGGATCGCCGCGCCCTTGCCGCGATTGACGCCGTACGACACGATGCGCAGCTCGAGCTTCTCCTCCTCGGCGAAGCGTCGCGCCCGGGCCGCCGTGTCGTCGGTCGAGCCGTCGTCGACGAGGATCGTCTCCCAGTCCCAGCCTCCCGGCCGCGAACGGGCCCACCGCGCGACCGAGCGGACGCAGTTCTCGATGCGGTTCGACTCGTTGTATGCCGGGACCACCAGCGAAGCGACTTCGGATTTCGAATTGCGGATTTCGGACTTGGTGCCCGACATCATCTCTTCTCGGCTTCGACCAGGATCTGGTAGCCGAAGAGCGTCGGCCAGACGCGCGCGGAGCCGCTGGCGAAAGCCCGGACGGCTCCTCTCCAGGGGGCTCGCCCGAGCGCCGGCACGGCGAGCTCGCACGGCATGGCCGTCGCCTGGATCGAGCGCGCGACGAACCCCGATCCGGCCAGCAGCTCCGTCGCCGTCCGGCGCGTGAAGAAGCGCAGGTGCGTCCGGTCCAGGATGCCCCGGTCGGCGTAGCGGGAAGCGGCCGGCGAGGAGGGCCGCCCGCACGGTGACGTTGGCCACGTTCGGCACGGAGACGAAGAGGGTGCCGCGGTCCTTCAACCAGACGCGGATGCGCGAGAGGAGCTCCTCGGGGCGCGCGAGATGCTCGAGCACGTCGGCGCAGACGACGGCGTCGAAGGGCGCGCTCCAGTCGCCGGCGGAGAGGGCGTCGCCCGAGCGCCAGTCGTCGTAGCCCTCGCGGCACGACGCCGGCAGCGAGGCGTCGGGCTCGACGCCGGCCAGGTAGGCGCAGCGGTCCCGGACGGCGCGGCCGAGATGGCCGCCCGCGGCGCCGAGGTCGAGAAGGCGGATTCCCGCGGGCAGCGCCCGGATGCGGCGGCGCAACAGGTCGTGGGAGGAGCCCGGAATCTCCTTCCAGGCGTACTTTTCGGTCGTCTCAGCCACGGAACTTCTGCGCGATCGGGTATCGGCGCCCCTCGCCGAAGGCGCGGGCCGTGACCTTCGGGCCGGGCGGCATCTGGCGCCGCTTGTACTCGTTGTGGTCGATCCGGTCCGCGATCTCCTCGGCGAGGGCGAGCGGAACCCCGGCCCGCCTCGCCGCCTTCGCGATGGGCAGCGCGAGGTCCACGAGTCCTTCGATCAACGGGTCCAGGACTTCGTAAGGCGGCAGGGAGTCGGTGTCCTTCTGGCCGGGGCGCAGCTCGGCCGACGGCTCCTTCTCGATCGTGGCGCGCGGTATCCGCTCGCCGTCGCGGTTGAGCTCCTCGGCAAGGGCGTAGACCATCGTCTTCGGCACGTCCGAGATGAGCGCGTAGCCGCCGGCCATGTCGCCGTATAGCGTGCAGTAGCCGACGGCGACCTCGGACTTGTTGCCGGTCGAGAGCACGAGGTGCCCGAAGCGGTTGGAAAGCGCCATCAGGATCGCCCCCCGGATGCGCGCCTGGATGTTCTCCTCCGTCGGCGAGACGCCTTCCGTCCCGATCTCGGGCCGCAGCGTTTTCCGGTACGACTCGAAGACCGGGCCGATCGGGACGACCGAGAACCGGATGCCGAGCCGGGTCGCCAGATCTCGGGCGTCGCGGACGCTGCCTTCGGAAGAGTAGGGGCCGGGCATCGCGACGCCGAGCACGCGCCCGGCGCCGAGCGCCTCGACGGCCAGCGTCGCCGTCACGGCCGAGTCGATGCCGCCCGAGAGGCCGAGCACGGCGCTCTGGAATCCGCACTTGCGTGCGTAGTCGGCGAGGGCGAGGACGAGCGCCCGGCGCAGGCCCGGCAGCGCCGGCACGAGCGGCGCGACGGGGCCCGTGCCGCCCGGGACGTCGACCGTCCAGAAGTCCTCCTCGAAGCGGCGCGCCGCGGCGATGAGGCGGCCGCGCGCGTCGAAGGCCGTCGAGGCGCCGTCGAAGACGAGGCCGTCGTTGCCGCCGACGAGGTTGCAGTGCACCAGGGGAACGCCGCTGCGCCGGGCGATGCGCTCCATCATCCGGCGGCGCAGGCGGTTCTTGCCGAGCGTGTAGGGCGAGGCGGAAATGTTGACGTGCAGGTCGAGATCGAGAGGCTTCAGCTCCGCCACGGGATCGGTGTCGTAGAGCGGGCGCTTCCAGAACGTCTTGTCGTTCCAGATGTCCTCGCAGATCGTGACGGCGACCCGGCGGCCGCCGACGCGCAACACGAGGGACCGGTCGCCCGGCTCGACGTAGCGCCCCTCGTCGAAGACGTCGTAGGTCGGCAAGAGGCGCTTGCGGTAGATGGCCACGCGGCGCCCGCGCCGCGCCGCGATGGCCGCGTTGAACACGCGGCGGCCGGTCCGGGCCCCGTTGGCGGCGAGGGCGCCGAAGATCCAGGTCGCCTCGCCGGTCGCGCGCGCGATGCGGTCGGCCGTCCGCTCCGTGGCGGCGACGAACGACTCGCGCTCGACGAGGTCGCGCGGCGGGTAGCCGCACACGGCGAGCTCGGGAAAGAGAACGACGTCGGCGCCTTCCTTTTCCGCGCGGCGGCCCGACGCGAGGATGCGCTCGAGGTTTCCCGGGAAATCGCCGACGGTCGTGTCGATCTGCGCGACGGCGACCCGGAGCGGGCGCTTCGCCCGGGACCTAGTCAAGCGTCAGCGGATGGCCGGAGATCCGGTCGGCCGGAGTCGGCCGGTTTCCGTCCCGCGCCGTCCAGAGCAGCAGCAGGCCCGCCGTCGCCGCTGTCGCCACGGTGCCCGCCCACCGGCGCAGGGCCGCCCCGGCTGGAAGCCCGGCGTGCGCCGAGCCGCCGCTCTTCGCGGACAGGTCGGCCAGGGCCATCCCGACCGTCCGTCCGAAGAGGACGAGCGCCGGAACGGTCGCGAAGAGCGAGAGGTAAAGGAGGAATCCGAGGGCCCACGGGATGCCCGCGGCGCGCGGGCTCGCCCCGGTGGCCGCGCGCGCGGCGAGGATGGCGAGGGCGCCGAGCAGGAGAACGGCGGCGGCGTCGGCGGCCGCGGCCGAGACCCGCGCGCCGAGGGGAGCGGCCCCGCCCGGCGCGGCCGCGGCGGCGACCGACTCGGCGGGCCCGATCGGTACGGGCCGCTGCAACTCGATTCCGCCGTCGCCCTGGAGGGGGAAGTCTTCGAGGGGATCGCCGGTGCCCGTGTCGGCCATGAGTCGCCGGCCCTTACGGCCGCTGCTGGACGTGGCGGACGTAGATGCGGCCCATCAGATCGAGGTCGCCCTTGGCATAGCGCTCGGCGAACTTCTTGTGGCGGATGGCGTCCGCGTCCGACGCGTCGATCCCGAGGACTTCCTTGAAGCTCTCGGCGGCCTTCGGGTACAGGCCGTTCTGGAGCTGCGCGATGCCCTGGTTGTAGTAGCTGCGCAGCAGGTAGGAGCGCGCGTCCTGGTTGTCCCGATCGGCCTGGTAGATGCGCCAGAGGATCGGGATCGCCGTCTCGTACTCGCCTTCGTTGTAGAGCTTGACGGCCGGCGTCAGCTCGCTCACCTTCTCCGAGGCCGCGCCGAGCGACTGGGCAAAGGTCGGGTCCTCGTGGAACGAGGGCGCGGCGAGGTTGAAGCCCGTGAGGGCGTCGATGTAGCGCTTCTCGGCGAACGCCTTCTCGGCCTCCTCGCGCTGGTGGACGGCCTCCGGGGGCGGACCGGCCGCCGCCGCGCCGCCCTTCTCGGACGCCGCGCCCTCGGTCCCTCCGGCCGCCGCGTCTCCGCCCTGGCGCGTCAGCGACGCGAGCAGCTTCTGGGCCCGGGCGTAATCGGGGTGGTCGGGCGAGATCTTCCGCAGCTCCGCGATCGTCTCGGCGACTTTGCCGTCCTTGAAGAGCGCGGTGGCGTGCTCGAGCGAGGGGCCCCCTTCCGTCACGGCCACGGCCGGCCGCTTGCCGCCTCCGGGCCGGAGCATGAAGTACCCGCCGACGGCGACCGCGAGCAGGACGGCGGCGCCGAGCGCCGTGAGGAACCGCCGATCCATCGGCGCCCGAGGCGCGCGGGGCTTCGGCTCCGGCTCGCCGGGCTCCTCGGCCGGCAGGGCCTCGAGCTCGGGCTCGGCCGCGTCGGCCATCTCCTCGGAGAGGATGTCCGTCTGGGGCGTCTTTTTCGAGAGGTCGAGCCCCGACGAGGGGCGCGCGAGCTCGGACTCGATCCGGTCCAGGTAGGAGCGCGCGGTGGCGTCGGTCTCGTCCACCGCGAGGACGGCGAGGAACGCCTCGCGCGCTCCCGTGTAGTCGCCCGACTCGAACGCTTCGCGGCCGCGCTTCAAGCCCTCCGCCACCCGGCGGTTGCCCTCGGACATCTCCTGCCGGGCCTTCTCGATCCGGCCGACGGCCTCCGAGTTGTTGATGTCGATCAGGAAGATGCGCGACCAGATCTCGATCGCCTGCTGGCGGTTGCCGGCCTGGACGGCCTCGTCGCCGCGCTGGAGCAGGGAGGCGATCTCCTGCTGCTGGGATGGCGGCTCGGCCTGGGGCGTCGGCTCCGGCACCCGCGCGAACATGGGCTCGGGCGAGCCGCCGAACGCGGAGCTCGAAGGGGTTTCCGCCGGCGCGTCGAGGGACAGATCGCCGAGGCCGCCGGCATCCGGCGGGGGTTCGCTCCACAGGTTGGGCGCGCCTCCCGCGCCGGAGAACCGGTCGGCCGATGCGGCCGCCCCGGAGAGGGACAGCGGGCCCGTCCGCGGGTTGCCCTCGCCCATGTCCGCCGGCGGCGGCACGACGCTGGAGCTGGCCAGCGGATCGTCGAACGACAGCGAGTCGAGGCTGAGGTCTCCGAGGCTGCCGCCGCCTGTCGGCTCCGGAGCGGGCGGGGGCGGTGCCGACGGGCGCGGGGGCGGCGCCGACGGGCGCGCAGGCGGGGCCGGCTCGGGCTCGTCCGTCGCGAGCGAGAGGCCCGGATTCGTGGACTCGCCCGTCTCGGCCGGGGGCGGCGCGGCCAGGCGCCGGTCGAGCAGCGCGACGGCCGGATGCTCCGCGTCGAGGGAGCGCATCTTGTCGAGCGCCGCCCGCGCCTCGGTCATCCGGTGGCCGTCGAGAGCCGCGATGGCCCGCTGCCGCGCGACCTCGAACTGGGGCTGCGCGTTCTTCTTCTCCCGGGCCTTTCCGAGGATCTCGTTGGCGTCCTGGTTGCCGGGCAGGACCTGGAGCACCTGCTCGGCCGTGGCGATGGCGGCGTCGAAGTCGCGCGCGTTGAAGCTCTCGGCGGCCCGGACGAGCAGCTTGTCCGTCTCGGGCGAGGAGACCCTCTCCTGCCGGGTCGGGGTCTCGGCGACGATCGCCTCGAGGCGGGCAACGTCGAGCTCGGCGGCCGGGTTCTTGGCCTTCTCCATGAGCTGCCGGGCCGGCACGAACCGGGGGTCCATCTTCAGGATGAAGTCGCAGCCGATCACGCAGTCGTCGGCCTTGCCTTCCTTGAAGAGGTTCAGCGTGTGGCGGAACGTCGAAAGGATCTTGTCCCGGACCTCGCGCGGCAGCGAGGGATTGCCCGGGTAGGCGCCGGGTTCGGCCACGCCGCTCAGGCCCCTGCCTTCGAGGCCGGCGGGAGGAGTCGGAATGTCTTTTTCACGTTGCGGGAGATTATAAACTGGCCGGGCAAGGACTTACGACATGAGAACGATCATCGAGTGCGTGCCGAACATCTCGGAGGGGCGGGATCGGGGGGTCATCGACGCCATCGCGGCCGCCGTGCGGGCCGCCCCGGGCGTGCGCCTGCTCGACGTCTCTTCCGACGCCGCCCACAACCGCAGCGTCCTGACCTTCGTGGGCGACGCCGCGGCGGTCCGGGCCGGCGTCCTGGCGCTCTTTCGCGAGGCGGTCGCGCGCATCGACCTCCGGCGGCACCAGGGCGAGCATCCGCGGATGGGCGCGGTGGACGTGGTGCCGTTCATCCCGGTCCGCGGCAGCGCCGTCGAGGACTGCGTCGCGCTCTCCCGGGAGACGGGCGAGGCGATTGCGCGGGAGTTCGGGGTGCCGGTCTACCTGTACGAGGACTCGGCTTCCGCCGAGCACCGCCGCAATCTGGCCGAGGTCCGCAAGGGACAGTTCGAGGGCTTCGCCGAGAAGATGAAAGACCCGCGCTGGGCGCCGGACTTCGGCCCGGCGCAGCCGCACCCCTCCGCCGGGGCCGTCGCCGTGGGCGCCCGCGCCTTCCTCGTGGCGTACAACATCAACCTCGCCACCCGGGACCTCGCCATCGCCGACCGCATCGCGAAGGCGATTCGGCATCTCTCGGGCGGCTTCCGCTACGTCAAGGCGATGGGCGTGGAGCTGTCCGAGCGCGGCATCGTCCAGGTCTCGATCAACATGACGAACTTCAAGAAGACGCCGCTCCACCGGGTTTTCGAGTGCGTGCGCTCGGAGGCCGGGCGACACGGGGTCGCGATCGTCGGGTCGGAGATCGTGGGGCTCGCCCCGGCCGAGGCCCTGTACGCGGCCGCCGAGCACTACCTCCGGCTCGAGGGATTCAGCGCCGAGCAGGTGCTCGAGACGAAACTGCTGGAGGAGTAGGGTCGGGCTACTGCCGGCCGAAGCCGCGCACGTTGTCGGCTTCGACGTCCTCGGAGACCTCCACGACGGGGCTCGAGAGGGCCGCGTGGATCGCCCGGGCGAACTCGATGTGCAGGGCGTGGCCCGCCTTGCGCGCGTGGATGCGGCCGTGCAGCGGCCGCCCGAGCAGGACGAGGTCCCCGATGAGGTCGAGAACCTTGTGGCGGACGAACTCGTCGCGGAAGCGCAGGGGACCCGACAGGATCCCGGTGTCGTCGAGGACGACGGCGTTGTGGAGGCTGCCCCCGCGGGCGAGGCCCCGGGCCCGCATCGCGGCCACGTCCTTGGCGAAGCCGAAGGTCCGTGCCGGCGCGATCCGCGAGGCAAACTCGTCCGCGCGCAGCGTGAAGGTCATCTCCTGCTTCCCGACGACCGGGTGCGGAAAGTCGATCTCGTACGTGATGGTCAGGCCGGCGCCGTCGGGCTCGAAGGACACGCGCTTGTCGTCGCGAATGACCTCGACCGCGCGGTCCAGGGTGATGGGCCGCACGACGCCGTCCTGGCGCTCGAAGCCGGCCGCATGGAAGAGCCGGACGAACGGCAGAGCCGAGCCGTCCACGATCGGGACCTCGGGGCCCTCGATCTCGATGAGGCAGTTGTCGAGCCCGAGGCCGGCCGCGGCCGCCAGGACGTGCTCGACCGTCCCGATGGACACGTCCCCGGCCTTGAGGGTCGTGGCGTAGTCGAAGCTCGAGGCCGACTCGGGCCGCGCCGGAATCGGCTGGTTCGGGTGCTCCCGGCGCACGAAAACCAGGCCGTGATCGAGGGGGGCCGGGTGGAAATGCGCCCGGACCGGGTGCCCGGAATGGAGGCCGACGCCGTCGATCGAAACTGTCGTTCGAAGTGTTGCTTGCTGCCTCATGCCTTCTCTACGAAGCTCGATGCGCTGCAGTATCAGCCCTGTTCTGAGCGGCAAAAGGGCCGGTGACTATGTCTTTATTCCACAGAAGCTTAGCATATGGAACTTTTTTCAATTTTCCGGCGGCTCGAACCAAGTGCTTGGAACCGTGTGCCTTTTGCATCATCGGGCCTGCGGAAATCGTCGGCCGGAAGGCGCGGGGTAGACTGCGTGGCCCCATGAAACCCAAGGATGGGCAGCCCAAGAAAGCCACGGTCAAGGCGGTGGCGACCAACAAGAAGGCGTTTCATGACTACTTCATCGACGACCGGACCGAGGCGGGCCTGGTCCTGACCGGCACCGAGGTCAAGTCCCTCCGGGGAGGGCGGGCCCAGCTCAAGGACTCCTACGTGCAGTTCCGGGACGGGGAGGCCTTCCTGGTGGGCGCCCACATCTCGACCTATGCGGCCGGTTCCTGGACAAATCACCTTCCCGAGCGGGACCGGAAACTGCTGCTCCATCGCCGGGAGATCGATCGCTGGGCCGGAGCCGTGGCGACGAAGGGCGTGGCCTGCGTGCCGCTGTCCCTCTACTTCAAGGGCTCGCACGTGAAGGCCGAGATCGCCCTGGTCAAGGGGAAGAAGCTGCACGACAAGAGGGACGCGATACGGGACCGCGACCTGAAGAGGGAAGCGGATCGCGACATGCGGCGGCGGTGACGGGCTCGCCGACGATCGAGACCCGCGAACTGCGAGCGGGAGATCTCGAGGCGGCCTGGGCGCTCGACCAGGCCTGTTTCGATCCCGGGATCGCCTACTCCCGCGCCGAGATCCGGTCGTTCCTCTCGCGCCAGGGGGCGATCGCGCTCGCGGCTGTGGCCGGCGGCAACCTCGTCGCTTTCGCGATCGCCGAGCGGCGGGGCGCCCGCGGGCACATCGTTACGATCGACATCGCGTCGTCCGCGCGGCGGCGGGGTCTCGGGCGGCGCCTCTTCGGCGAGCTGTCCCGACGGCTCGAGGCCGCCGGAGCGAGCCAGATCCGCCTCGAGGTGGACGTGCGCAACGCCGGCGCGATCCGCTTCTACGAGGGTCTGGGTTTCGAGCGGAACCGCACTCTGAGGTCCTATTACGGCCGCGGGTTGGACGGTTACGAAATGGTGCGGAAGATCTGACCCGCGACGGACGGCTCCTCGAGTGCGCCCCGAACATCCGCCACGCACCAGGTTGTCGAGCGGCACTGCCGCTGTAGATCGCGGCGCGAATAGTCTCCCGACCGAAGCGAGGGAGGAGGTTCGCGCCGCGGGAGCCGCAGCGCAGCGAGGGATCAGGCGTCCGGTCGAGCCCGCATCCGGGCGAGCCGGACGCCGGTGCGCCGCCAGGCGCAGGTCCCTCGCTAAGCGGAGGCGACGTTACTGGCAGTACGAGGGAATCCAGCTGCGCTTCACGACGTCCGGCGGGATCGTGCTGTAGTCGAAAGCCTTGCCGTCGCGGACCATCCGGTCGACGTCGAAGAGCAGCTTCGACTCCGGGATGTCGCGGAAGAACATCCGGTACATCGGCTCGACCATCGCCCGCGAGGCGCGCATGCCGAGCGGGCCGATGAAGTTGCGGCGCTGCCCGACGTGCGCCATCTCGTCGGTCATGATCTCGCGCAGGAGCGCGCGGACCCGGTCGCGCGCCTCGGGTTCGTCCTCGAGGAGCGTGTCGAGGAGCGCGTCGATGTGCAGGTAGAGCGTCAGGCCCATGAGCTCGCTGACGAACGCCGGGGGCGACATGAGGGCCTCGGGGAACTTCGGAAAGAGGCGGTAGACCCGGCCCATCCACTTGCCGAGGGGAACCCACTCGACCCGGTCGAGGTGGAAGGTGCGGAACATCTCGTGGAAGAGCCGGACGTGGCAGAACTCCTCGCAGAGGTGGTAGCGGCTGATCTTCTCGCTCGTCTTCGTGGTCTGGGCCATCGTCGGGATCTGGTCCCAGGCCGCGGAGATGCCGACCCACTCGTGCCGGGCGAACTTGTAGAAGAAAGTCAGCAGCAGCGTCTTGCGGTCGAACGTGCGCGGGTCGTCCTTCATGTGGACGTAGTTGCGGTAGAAGACCTCCGGATCGGGGAGCGGCTTGCGCGACCGGACGGGGTTGTTCTGGAAGCCGGCGAGCAGCTCGTTCTTGCGGGTCAGCTCGCGCCGGTCTTCGATGATCTCGCCGTCGTGGCGCTGGGTGAACGCCCAGTAGGACTCGAAGTTTTCGAGGCGCTCCGGATCGGTCGCGGGCGTGAAGATCGACCGGTGGCGGACCGGCGAAACCTGCGTGGAAGCGCTCATCGGGGCGCATAGTACCCGACTCGGGTTTGCGCCGTCGAGGGCGGTTCGAATCAGTGGGCGCGAGCGAACCGCGCGCGTTCCAGGGCCGAGGCGGGCTCGAGGCTCTGGTCGAGGAAGCGGTCGAATGCCTCGGCCGGCAGGGGCCGCGACAGGAGGAAGCCCTGGAGCTGGTCGCAGTCGTGGCCCTTGAGAAACGCGAGCTGCTCCTCGGTCTCGACGCCCTCGGCGATGACGACGAGCTCGAGGCTGCGCCCCATCGCGATGACGGCCATGGCGATGGCGGCGTCGTCCTTGTCGCTCGGCAGGTCGCGGACGAAGGACTGGTCGAGCTTGATCCGGTCGATCGGGAAGCGCTTGAGGTAGTTGAGCGACGAGTAGCCGGTCCCGAAGTCGTCCATCGAGATGCGCACGCCCTGCTTCTTCAGCCCCCAGAGCGTGTTGATCGAGTGCTCGGCGTTCTGCATCGCGTTGGATTCCGTGATCTCCAGGTCGAGCTTGTCCGGCTGCAGGCCCGTCTCCTCGAGCGCGTGCGTGACCTGGCTGACGAGGTCCGTCTGCTGGAACTGGCGGCTCGAGAGGTTGACCGAGACCGTGAGAGCGGGGAAGCCCTTCTTGTGCCACTTGCGCGCCTCGGCGCACGCGGTGCGGAGGACCCACTCGCCGATCGGGACGATCAGGCCGGAGAGCTCGGCGATGGGGATGAAATCGCCCGGCGGGATCAGGCCGAGCTCGGGATGCCTCCACCGGATGAGGGCCTCGGCGCCGAGGACCTCGGCCGTCTTCAGGTCGATGAAGGGCTGGAAGTGGAGCTCGAGCTCGTCGTTGGCGACCGCCTGGCGCAGCCGGCTCTCGAGCGAGAGCCGCTCGACGGCCTTCGCGTTCATCGCCGGCGTGTAGAGCTGGTAGTTGTCGCGCCCCTGGTCCTTGGCGCGGTACATCGCCGAGTCCGCGTTGCGGACGAGGGTCTCGGCGTCGTGGCCGTCGGAGGGATAGACCGAGACGCCCACGCTCGTCGTGACGAAGAGCTCCCGGCCGTCGATCCAGAACGGGTCGTGGATCGCCTCGCAGATCTTGCGCGCGATCTTGGCGGCGTCCTCCTCGGCGGTGATCCCGGGCACGAGCAGCGTGAACTCGTCGCCGCCCAGGCGGGCCACCGTGTCGCCCTCGCGGACGTACTCCTGGATCCGCTCGGCCACCTGTCGCAGCAGCTCGTCGCCGACGGAGTGACCGAGGGAGTCGTTGATGACCTTGAAGCGGTCGAGATCGAGGAAGAGCACCGCCAGGCGCTGGCTGTGCCGGTGGGCCTGCGCCACGGCGAGGGTCAGGCGGTCGTTGAAGAGAAGGCGGTTCGGAAGGTTGGTGAGGGGGTCGTGGAACGCGAGGTGCTTGACCTGCTCCTCGGCGCGCTTGCGCTCCGTGATGTCGATGGCGGTGCCCTCGATGACGGAGAGCAGGCCGTCGCGGCCCTCGACGAGGTTCTCGTTCTGGAGGACCCAGACGTGGCTGCCGTCCTTGCGCTTGAGGCAGAGCTCGTAGTTCGTCAGGCTCTGGCGCTCGAGCAGCTTGGCGAGGGCCGCCTCCCGGTCCTCCGGCTTCACGTAGAAATCCCACGCGGCCTGGCGCAGCACCTCTTCGCGCGACCCGTATCCGAAGATGCGCGCGAAGCTCTCGTTGCAGTCGAGGATGCGTCCCTCGATCGTCGTCCGGTAGACGCCCGCGAGATTGCGCTCGAAGAGCGCGCGGTAGCGGCGCTCCGACACCTGCAGCGCCTCCTCGATCTGGCGCCGGCCGCTGATGTCGGTGACCGTGCCGATGCTCCGCGCGGGGCGTCCGTCGGCGGCCGGCAGCAGCGTTGCCGAGTGGTGCCAGTGAAGCGTGCGCCCGTCGCGGGTCTGCACGCGGTATTCCTCGAAGAAGGGCTCGCCGGTGCGGAAGTGGTTCGAGGCGGTGGCCGTCACGCGGCCGCGGTCCTCGGGATGGATCACCTTCTCCCACGCGGCGACGGTGTGCGCGAACTCGCCCGGCGCGGCGCCGAGGACGCGGTCCACGTCCCCGAACCATTGCATCCGGCCGCTCGCGCGGTCGCACTCGTGGACCAGGTCCGCCGACATCAGCGCCGCGCGGCGGAACAGCTCCTCGGACTGGCGCAGCGTGAGCTCGCCGTCGGAGGCCTCGGAGGCCTCCGCCGGGCGCTGCCGGCGCGCGAAGACGGTGACGAGGCGCTTCCCGTCGCGGACCACCTCGCCATAGACGAGCTCGAGCGGCACGTCGCGCCCCCCGGCGTCCTGCCCGGCGGCCGCCACGCGCGCGGCCGCGCCGTCCTCGTCGGTCTTCGGCCGTCGCGGCCGGTAGGCGGGAACGAGCAGCGTGACCGGCTGGCCGATGAGGGCGGCGACCGCGTAGCCGAAGAGCGTCTCGGCCGCGCGATTGGCGAAGAGGATCGTGCCCACCGCGTCGAGGATGAGGATGGCGTCCGGCGCCGATTCGGCGAGCGTGCGAAAGCGCAGCTCGCTCTCCGACAGCGCCTTCTGGGCCTGGCGGCGTTCGCGGCGGATCTGGGCCTCGCGCATCTCGCGCTCGAGAATCGGGCAGAGCCGCAGCAGGCTCGCGTGCGGGATGCAGTTCTGCGCCCCGGCCTTCATCGCGCGGATGGCGGTCTCCTCGCCGAGCGTCTCGGAGACGAGGAGGAACGGGACGTCGATGTCGGCCTCCTTCAGGCGCGCGAGCGCGTCGAAGGCGGTCAGCTCGGCGGTCGACACGTTCGAGAGCACGACGTCCCAGTTGCCGTCGGCGACGGCGTTCTCGAAATCCGCGCGCGTGGAGACGCGGAGGAGCGACGGCTCGAAGCCGCCCCGGCGCAGCTCCTCGGCGAGGAGGCCGACGGCGGACGCAGCATCATCCACGAGCAGGGCTCGGACAGGGACGCTCATTGTCGTGTGCCGTAATTATAGGGACTGCAGGGCTTTACGTCTCCTGTCCTTTTCCGCGCCGGGAGCGGCGAAGGACAGGTACGCGTTTCAGGGACGCGCGGCTCGAAGGATCGCGAGCGCGACCGTCTCGACGCCGTTCAGGATGAACTGCACGCCGATCACGGTGGTGATCAGACCCATGATCTTGGAGACGATCCGCTGGCCCGTTGTCCCAATGCGCGCAACGAGTTTGGGCGCGGCGAGCAGGATCAGGAGCGTCAGGACGATGTTGGCCGCGATGGCCAGCGCGAGGGCCATCCTGTGACCCCCGTCACGTGCCTGGCCCACCAGGACCATCACCGTCGAGATGGCGCCGGGCCCCGCGATGAGCGGCATCCCGAGGGGCACGATCGAGGGATCGCTCGTCATGACGGCCTCGGCCCGGTCGCGGTGGTCGTCCTCGCGCAGCGTCGTCAGGCCCATGATCGTGAAGAGAATCCCGCCCGCGATCTGGAACGCCGGCAGCGTGATGCCGAAGAGGGAAAAGATCGCGCCGCCGGTCAGCGCGAAGATCGCCAGGATCAGCGCCGCGGCCGCGCTCGCGCGCAGGGCCATCCGGCGTCGCTGGTCGCGCACGCCCTCCGTCAGGGACACGAAGATCGGCGCCGCCTCGATCGGGTTGATCACCGAGAAGAGCGAGGAGAAGGCGAGCACCACGAACTTGGCGTCGGCCGACGAGAACATGGCCGAATACTAGATGAGTCTAGTCGCGGCGGACGAACCAGAGGCCGGCGGCGGCCAGCATCAGCGCGAGCAGGCCCATCAGCGGCGGCGACAGCATGGGGATACCGGATCCGACGGTCGTCACGGCCGTGTCGTGGTTGTTGTCGGGATTCGGATCCGGCGTCGTCGAGTCCGCCGTGGCCGTGTTGGTGAGGTTGCCGGTCGCGACGGTCACCCTCACGGTGATCGTCACGGTCGCCGAAGCGCCCACGCCCAGCGTGCCGAAGTCGGCGGTGACCAGGCCGTTGGTGTCGAACGGCGGGCCGGCGCAGATCCCGGGCGCCGCAGTGCACGACAGGTAGGTCGTGCCCGCGGGGAGCGGATCGCTCAGCGTCACGGCCAGGGCCGGGTCGGGGCCGAGGTTGATGACCTTCACCGTGTAGACGAGCGGCTGTCCCGGGTTCGCGGGGTTGGCGCCCGCGGTCTTCGAGACGAGGAGATCCGCGCCCGTGCCCGGCGGCGGCGTCGGCGTGGGGGTCCGTGTCGGCGTTAGCGTCGCGGTGGAGGTCGGGGTGGCCGTCGTCGTCGGCGTTGCGCTGCCGGTCGGCGTCGGCGTGGCGGTGCGGGTGGGCGTGCTCGTGAAGGTGGGCGTCGCGGTCGTCGTGCTCGATGGCGTGACGGTGTTCGTCCGGGTCGCCGTACTCGACGGCGTGAACGTCGGCGTGTTGCTCGGCGTGAACGTGCTCGTGGCCGTGCTGGTCGCCGTGCTCGTGCGCGTGAAGGTCTGGGTTGGCGTGTTCGTGAAGGTGTTGGTCGGCGTATTCGTCGCCGTGCTGGTCGGGGTGAAGGTGTTCGTCGGGGTGTTCGAGGGCGTCGACGTCGGCGTGCTCGACGGCGTGAAGGTTTGAGTCGGCGTGTTGGTCGCCGTGTTCGTGGGTGTGAACGTGTTGGTCGGGGTGTTGGACGGTGTGAACGTCGGGGTGTTCGACGGAGTGAAGGTATTGGTCGGTGTGTTGGTCGCCGTGTTGGTGGGCGTGAAGGTGTTGGTTGGCGTGTTGGACGGCGTGAATGTCGGGGTGTTGGACGGCGTGAAGGTTTGGGTCGGGGTGTTGGTCGCCGTGTTCGTGGGCGTGAATGTGTTCGTCGGCGTGTTGGACGGCGTGAAAGTCGGCGTGTTGGACGGAGTGAAGGTCTGAGTCGGCGTGTTGGTCGCCGTGTTCGTGGGCGTGAAGGTGTTGGTCGGCGTGTTGGACGGCGTGAAAGTCGGCGTGTTGGACGGAGTGAAGGTCTGGGTCGGGGTGTTCGTCGCGGTGTTCGTGGGCGTGAACGTGTTGGTCGGTGTGTTGGACGGCGTGAAAGTCGGGGTGTTGGACGGCGTGAAGGTTTGAGTGGGGGTGTTCGTCGCCGTGTTCGTGGGCGTGAACGTGTTCGTCGGCGTGTTGGACGGCGTGAAAGTCGGCGTGTTGGACGGAGTGAAGGTTTGGGTCGGCGTGTTGGTCGCGGTGTTCGTGGGCGTGAATGTGTTCGTCGGCGTGTTGGACGGCGTGAAAGTCGGGGTGTTGGACGGCGTGAAGGTGCTGGACGTCGGAGTGTTGGTCGCCGTGTTCGTCGGCGTGAAGGTGTTGGTCGGGCGTGTTGGACGGCGTGCAAGTCGGTGTGTTCGACGGCGTGAAGGTGCTGCGTCGGTGTGTTGGTCGCCGTGTTCGTGGGCGTGAAGGTGTTGGTTGGCGTGTTGGACGGCGTAAATGTCGGCGTGTTCGACGGCGTGAACGTCTGGGTCGGTGTGTTCGTCGCGGTGTTCGTCGGCGTGAAGGTGTTGGTTGGTGTGTTGGACGGCGTGAAAGTCGGCGTATTCGACGGGGTGAAGGTTTGAGTCGGGGTGTTGGTCGCCGTGTTCGTGGGCGTGAACGTGTTCGTTGGCGTGTTGGACGGCGTGAAAGTCGGGGTGTTCGACGGCGTGAAGGTTTGAGTCGGTGTGTTCGTCGCCGTGTTCGTGGGCGTGAACGTGTTGGTCGGCGTGTTTGACGGCGTGAAAGTCGGCGTATTCGACGGGGTAAAGGTTTGAGTCGGGGTGTTGGTCGCCGTGTTCGTGGGGGTGAACGTGTTCGTCGGTGTGTTGGACGGCGTGAAAGGTCGGGGTGTTGGACGGCGTGAAGGTTTGAGTCGGGGTGTTGGTCGCCGTGTTCGTGGGGGTGAAGGTGTTGGTCGGTGTGTTTGACGGCGTGAAAGTTGGCGTATTCGACGGCGTGAAGGTTTGAGTGGGGGTGTTGGTCGCCGTGTTCGTGGGCGTGAAGGTGTTCGTCGGAGTGTTGGATGGTGTGAAAGTCGGCGTATTCGACGGCGTGAAGGTTTGAGTGGGGGTGTTGGTCGCCGTGTTCGTGGGCGTGAAGGTATTGGTCGGGGTGTTGGACGGCGTAAATGTCGGCCGTGTTGGACGGCGTGAAGGTCTGAGTCGGTGTGTTGGTCGCCGTATTCGTCGGCGTAAAGGTATTGGTCGGGGTGTTGGTCGCGGTGTTCGTGGCCGTGAACGTTCGCGTCGGCGGTGTTGGACAGGCGTCAGGGTCGCCGTGTTCGTCGGCGTGTTGGTGGCCGTGAAAGTGGCGGTGAACGTGGGCGTCGGCGTCGGGAGGCACTCGGCGCCCGAGCTCGAGCCGGGGACGCTCGTCGGCGCGATCCCTGTCGAGACCGTGCCCGCGCTGCCGGCGGTCGCGCCGAAGGCGTTCGCGTTCGTGGTCGTCGTTCCATTCACGCCGCCGGCCACGTCCGTGCTGGTCGGCGCGCTCGAGAGGAGCAGGACGCCGCCCGCGCCGCCGCCGCCCGGACCGTGGTAGTTGCAGTTGCCGCCCGGCGGGGTATTGCCGCATCCGGTTCCGGGCCCGGACGTCGGCCAGGCGTTGGCTCCCGCGCCGCCGTGGGCCGCGACCGTTAGTCCCGTCAGCCCGCTGTTCAGCGCGGTGAACGCGATGGTCCCTCCGGCGCCGCCGCCGCCGCCCCCGTCGTTCAGGGGGACGGGTCCGGTCGCTCCATTGGCGGAGATCGTGCCCGTGTTGGCGACGCTGCCGACGCGGATCATCACGATGCCGCCGCCCGCCGCGCCGCTCGAGAGCGCGCCGCTGCTGTTGTTGCGCGTGCCGGAACCGCCGCCGCCGCCAAGAGCCGCCTGAGTGATCGAAGCCGGGAACAGCGATCCGCCGAAGCCGCCGATGTCGAGGCCGCTGCTCCAGGACCGGCCTCCCTTGCCTCCGGTGCCGCCGTTGCCGCCCCCGCCGCCGCCCGAGTTCTCGTCGTTCCCGACGGGGTGGCCGTCGGTGCCGCCGCCGCCCGCGTTGGCCGGCGCGCCGCGGGCCGTGCCGCCGTTGATCGTGGCGCTCTGGTTCGGGTAGTCGGTGCCGGACGCGACCGTCGTGGTGGTTGCCGCGTCGTAGATCCAGCCCGGGGTGCCTCCGATGCCCTCTCCCTTGGCCCCGTCGAAGTTCTTGGCGGAGTCCTGGACGTAGTCGGTGTTCGCGCCTCCGGTGTCGCCGGCGAGCTGGCGCGCGCCGCCGCCCCGGAACCCGAGGCCGTCCACGCTGACCGCCGCGGCGCCGAGGTCGAGCGTGCCGGACACGTCCACCGCGAGAATGCCGCCGGTCGTGCCGTTCCACGAGGCGGCCGTCAATCCCGAGGTGAGGGTGGCGGAGCTGTACTGGGGGACGCGCACCACCTGGAATCGCCGCTGCCCCTGCGTCGCCGTCGCGTTCGCGTTGGTGTACGTGTTCAGGAGGCCGCCGCCTCCTCCGGCGCCGAGCACCGTCAGGGTTCCGCCCCCGACCGGCACGGCGCTCTGGGCGCGGACGTACTCGTACTTTCCGGAGTTGTTGAGGGCGGTGTAGCCGGAGGCGGAGCCCCCCGCCACGCCGTCCCCGTACGAGTCGGTGTTGGCCGAGTTGATGGCGGCGTCCTGCATCTGGATGACGAGGAGCAGGTCGCCCGAGGCGATCGGCGTCGCGGCCCCGCGGGAGGTTCCCAGGGTGATCGAGGTCGTCCCGGCGGCGGCCGTTGCGGTTCCGGGCCAGTAGGTGTTGACGATGCCGGTCAGGCTGCCGGATCCGTCGCGGCCCGGGGTGGCGCAGTTGACCGCGGCGTCGGCCGGCGAGACGGGAAGGAGAAAAACGAGAATGAGAAGCGCTCGCAGAGCCTCGAACTTCGGGCTCCGCCGGGCTCTCATGCCCCGCCGACCTCGCTCGCGCCGCTTTGTCTCAAATACGCAGTCTTGCGGCGGATTCTAGCGGCAGGCCGCGCCTTTCGCAATGATGCGGCGGGAAAATTTTGCAACGGCGGCGGCGGCGCGCGGTGCGATTAGAATCACCCTCCCCATGGACTTCCTCCGGATCCGCGGCGCGCGGCAACACAACCTGCAGAACGTCTCCTGCGACATTCCCCGGAACCGACTCGTCGTCATCACCGGCGTCTCGGGCTCGGGCAAGTCGTCGCTCGCCTTCGACACGATCTTCGCGGAGGGGCAGCGCCGCTACGTGGAGTCGCTGTCGGCCTACGCGCGCCAGTTCCTCGAGCAGATGGAGAAGCCCGACGTGGACTCGATCGAGGGCCTGTCTCCGGCCATTTCGATCGAGCAGCGCACGACCTCGAAGAATCCCCGGTCGACCGTCGGCACGGTGACCGAGATCTACGACTACCTGCGCCTGCTCTACGCGTCGGTGGGCAAGCCCCACTGCCCGAAGTGCGGGCGGGCGATCCAGGCGCAGACGATCCAGGAGATGGTGGACCGCGCCCTGCGCCTGCCGCTCGGCAGCAAGTTCGTCGTCCTGGCGCCCTACGTCGCGGGCAAGAAGGGCGAGTACCGCAAGCAGATGGCCGAGATGGTCAAGGAGGGCTTCCTGCGGGCCCGGGTGGACGGAAAGATGGTGGATCTCGACGATCCGCCGGACCTCGAGAAGCAGAAGAAGCACACGATCGAGATCGTCGTGGACCGGCTCGTGGCCAAGGCCGCCGACGACGAGGAGTACCGCAAGCGCCTGGCGGACTCGATCGAGACGGCGGCGCGGGTCTCCAACGGGCTCATCATCCTTTCGGTGGCCGACGGGCCGGAGGAGGTCCTGTCGGCCAACTATGCCTGCCCGGACTGCGGCACCTCGCTGACGGAGATCACGCCGCGGCTCTTCTCCTTCAACTCGCCCTACGGCGCCTGCACGACGTGCTCGGGTCTCGGCACGAACCTGAAGGCCGACCCGGAACGCCTCGTCGTCGACCCGCAGAGGTCCATCGAGGGCGGGGCGATCGCGATCATGAAGCCCGGCTCGACGAACTGGCGGTCGCGCCAGATGGCGACGCTCGCCAAACACTACAAGTTCCGCCTCGACCAGCCCTTCGCGAAGCTGCCGAAGGCGGCGCAGAAGGTCATCCTGTACGGGTCCGGCGAGGACGAGATCAAGTTCTCCTACGTCGCCGAGAAGGGGGAGTACCACTGGCGCTCGTCCTTCGAGGGCCTCGTCCCCATGATCGAGCGCCGGTATCGCGAGACCGAGAACCCCGAGCACCGCGCCGAGCTCGAGGTCTACATGTCGGCCGAGCCGTGCCCGGCCTGTCTCGGGCGGCGCCTGAAGCCCGAGGCGCTGGCCGTGCGCGTCGGCGGGCGGGCGATCGACGAGGTTTCCTCCGAGACGATCTCGGACGTCATCGCGTTCTTCGAGGACCTCCGGTTCTCCCCGCGCGAGAAGGAGATCGCCGGGAAGATCCTCAAGGAGATCCAGGACCGGCTGCGCTTCCTCGCGAACGTCGGCATCGGCTACCTGAACCTCTCGCGCGGCGCGGCGTCGCTCTCGGGCGGCGAATCGCAGCGCATCCGCCTGGCGACGCAGATAGGCTCGAAGCTCATGGGCGTGCTCTACGTCCTCGACGAGCCGTCGATCGGCCTCCACCAGCGCGACAACCGCAAGCTCATCGACACGCTGATCTCGATGCGCGACCTCGGCAACACCGTCATCGTCGTCGAGCACGACGAGGAGACGATCCGCTCGGCCGACTGGGTCATCGACCTCGGCCCCGGCGCGGGCGTGCACGGCGGGCGGATCGTCGGCGAGGGCTCGCCGCGGGAGCTCGAGCGCTTTCCGGACTCCCTGACGGCCAAGTACCTGACGGGCGAGCGCACGATCCCGATCCCGGAGCGGCGGCGCTCCGGCTCGGGCAAGGCGATCGTCGTCCGCGGGGCCCGCGAGCACAACCTCAAGAACATCGACGTCCGCTTCCCGCTCGGCGTGATGACGGCGGTGACCGGCGTCTCGGGCTCGGGCAAATCCACGCTCGTCAACGACATTCTTTACCGGGCCCTCTCGCGGGCGCTCCACGGCGCCTCCGACAAGCCCGGCGCGCACGACAAGGTCGAGGGCATCTTCGAGGTCGACAAGGTCATCAACATCGACCAGAACCCCATCGGCCGCACGCCGCGCTCGAATCCCGCGACGTACACGAACGTCTTCAATCCCATCCGCGAGCTGATGTCGCGCACGCCGGAGGCCCGGGCGCGCGGCTACCAGCCGGGCCGCTTCTCGTTCAACGTGAAGGGCGGCCGCTGCGAGGCCTGCTCGGGAGACGGGCAGATCAAGATCGAGATGCACTTCCTGCCCGACATCTACGTCACCTGCGACGTCTGCGCCGGCAAGCGGTACAACCGCGAGACGCTCCAGGTCCACTTCAAGGGCAAGTCGATCGCCGACATCCTCGCGCTGACGGCCGAGCAGGCGCTCGAAGTGTTCGCCAACGTCCCGCCGGTCGCCAACATCTGCCGTACACTGGTGGAAGTGGGCCTCGGCTACATCCAGCTCGGGCAGTCTTCGACGACGCTTTCGGGCGGCGAGGCGCAGCGCGTCAAGCTCGCGCGGGAGCTGGCGCGGCGCTCGACCGGCCGGACGCTGTACCTGCTGGACGAGCCGACCACGGGCCTCCACTTCGACGACATCCAGAAGCTGCTCGGCGTCCTCGGGTCGCTGACGGAGAAGGGGAACACGGTGATCGTGATCGAGCACAACCTCGAGGTCATCCGCACCGCCGACCGGGTGATCGATCTCGGGCCGGAGGGCGGCGACGCCGGCGGCCGCGTCGTCGCGGAGGGAACGCCCGAGGAGGTCGCGGAGGTCCGCGCCTCGCACACGGGCCAGTTCCTGCGCCGGATGCTCGGCGCCGAGCGAAAGAGGGCCCGGGCATGACGCGGAAGATCGGAGCGGCCGCGGCGTTCGCGTTTCTGACCGGACTGGCGCTCGCGGCGCAGACCGCGGCGCCGACCCCGGCGCCGACGGAGAAGAGCAAGCCGTCCGCGAAGGCGACGCACGCGCCGCTCGACTTCTCCGGCATCTGGGAGATCGACCTCAAGGAGAGCAAGGGAATCTCCAAGAACATGGAGAAGGCCGTCATCTCGATCCGCCAGAACGGGGACCGGATCTGGATCGAGCCGATCGAGCAGCAGCGGCCCTGGCTCACCGCCGACCAGATCGTCGTGGACGGAAACTTCTACGAGAAGCCGCTCGGCAGCGGGCGCAAGGGCAAGGTCCAGGCCGAGTGGGGCAAGGACGGGAAGTCCCTCTGGATCCAGACCACGAGCGGCACCGACGAGAATCCCAACGCCGACGTCCAGCGAACCGTCTGGAGGCTCCAGGACGGCGGCAAGACCTGGACGCGGCAGACGTGGACCGTGCAGAAGGACGTCACGCGCGAGTCGTTCCTGGTGTTCCGGAAGAGGCCGCCCGCAAAGCCGTAGCCGCGGTTCCCTTTAGGCTCTCATCCCGAGCGCCCTTTAGGCTGTCATCCCGAGCCTTAGGCTGTCATCCCGAGCGCAGCGAGGGATCCCGTACTCGATCTGCGAGGGTCGCGTGTCGGGTCCGGGATTCCTCGTCGCTCCGCTCCTCGGAATGACAGCTATAGGGGGCCGCCGGGACGAGTCTCTTTAGGCTCTCATCCCCGAGGCCCTTTAGGCTCTCACCCCGAGTCCCTAGGCTCTCGCCCCGAGCGCCTTTTGGCTGTCATCCCGAGCGCAGCGAGGGATCCCGTGCTTTAGAGCCGCCTGCCGGATACAGCCTCTACCGCACCGCCATCCCCAGCGCCGCCGTGTTGTACGGGTCGATCGCCAGAGCCCGCTCCCGCGCGGCGCGGGCGCCGGCGGCGTTGCCTCGCCGCAGTTCCGCCTGCGCCAGCCCCACGAGGGCCGCAGCGCTGGCGGGATCGAGCGTCGCTGCGCGGTCGAACGCGGCGCGCGCGGCCTCGACGTCCTCGAGCGCGAGGAGGGCCTCGGCGCCCCGGCGCTGCGTGTCGGCGTTGTCGGGCTCGGCGGCGAGGGCCTGGCGCAGCGCCGCGACCGCCTGCTCCCGGTCGCCCGCGGCGGCGAAGGCCTCGCCGGCGAGCAGGTGGAGCAATGCGCCGGGCGCCTTCGGGATCGCGGGCGCGAGGACATTGAGCGCGTCGGCGGGACGATTGAGATCGAGGAGCAGGCGTGCCCGGGCGGCGGCCAGCGTGGCATCCTCCTTTGCCCGCGCGAGTGCGGCGGCGAGTACCTTGTCCGCAGCCGGGTCGTCGCCCTGCGCGCGCAACAGCTCCGCGAGCTTGAGGGAGGCCTCGGCGTCGTCGGGCGCGAGCGCCAGCGCGCGCTCGTAGGCGCGGATCGCCTTCGCGTTCATGCCCTTCGCCTGGTACTGGTTGGCGAGGCCCACCAGGAACTTCGGATCCGGCTTCTCCCCGCGCACGCTTTCTTCCATCAGTCCGATCGCCGGGTCCACGCGCCCGATGGAGGCCATGCCGAATCCGAGCAGGTACCGCGCGCGGGCGTCGAAGTCGCGCGCCTCGTCGAACCCGGCGATCGCGGGCAGCCGCTTGGTCTGGAGGGCCTGGACGCCGGCGTCGTTCGGGGTCTGCGTATCGGCGTAGTTCGCGCGCGGGGAGAGGTACTCGACGACGGGATGGTCGTCCGAGTGCAGGCCGCCGACGTCCGCGAGCATCCTGCCG
Source organism: uncultured Acidobacteriota bacterium (assembly GCA_963710945.1). Lineage (GTDB taxonomy): Bacteria > Acidobacteriota > Thermoanaerobaculia > UBA5066 > Gp7-AA6 > DAHUXD01. The sequence continues at coordinate 22,163 of CAVQCH010000003.1, read as the reverse complement.
AGATCGTCGCCGTCGAGGACGAACGCGGCGAAGATCGAAAGGGGGTCCCAGAAGCCGATGCCGCGCAGGTCCTCCGCGACGCCCGGAACTTTCGCGACCCGTTCGCGCAGGCGCGCGAGGTCCCAGGGCGTGGGCCCGACCGTCCCGAGCAGGATGACGTCGCCGCGGTTGGGGCGCCACAGCGACGCGTAGCGGAAAGACCGAGCGGAACGTGGCCACGATGAGCTTCATCTGCTCGGGCGGCAGCGAGTGCATGTGGAACCACTGCACCATGACCCCGCCGGGGTTCAGGCGGGACCGGGCGAGCGAGTAGAACTCCACGGTGAAGAGGTTGCCCACGCCCGCCACCCAGCAGTCGGACGGGTCGGAGATGATCACGTCGTACTTCTTGTCGCGCGCGAGAAGCGCGTTGCGTCCGTCGGCGACGAGAAAACGCACCCGCGGGTCCGAGAGGATGTTGCGATTTTGGGCGGCGAAGAGCTGCGTCGCGTCGCGCACGGAGCCCTCGATGTCCGCGATCTCGATCGACCGCACCGGGTAGCGCGCCGCGGCGGCGGCCGACACGCCGGTGCCGAGGCCGAGGACGAAGACGTCGCGCGGGGCGGGGTGGAGCAGCATCGGCAGATGCCCGAGCAGGAGCTGGTTGGCCATGTCGCCGGGGTCCGTCGAGGCGTCCGTCTTGCCGTTCGAGCGATAGAAGAGGTACGGGCCCTGTCGGTCGACCGACAGCGTCGTCGCGATACCGTCCTTGTAGAAGAGGAGCTCCGAGGCGCGCTCGGCCGCCCGCAATCCGTCCGGCGTCCCGTAGATCGCGGCGTAGTAGCCGGTTCCCAGCGCCAGAAGATTACGCGGCCAGGCCGGCAGCAGCAGGGCGGTGGCGAGGGCCGCGGCGGCGAGGATGAGGCCCGCGCGCCGCGCCGCGCCCGCGGCGGCGGGCCCGAGGGCGAGCATGCCGGCGACGGCCGTCGCCGCCGCCGCCAGCGTGAGAGAGGCGCGCAGGCCGAGGCGTGGGATCAGGACGAACCCTCCGAGGAAGGCGCCGCCCACCGTGCCGAGCGTGTTCCAGGCCGTGACGCGCCCGACGCCGCGCCCGGTCGCCGCGAGGCTGGCGGTGGCCGCGATGGCGGCGGGAAAGGCGACGCCGAAGAAGATCGCGAGCGGCAGGAGGATCGGCGCCATCAGGACGATCTGCAGCGCCTCCTGCATCGGGAAGGAATCCTTCACCGCGGGAAACCCGCGCAGGAATCCGAAGGGGAGTCGCGGAACGAGTGCGATGCCGATCAGCGCGGCGCCCGTGTTCGCGACGAGCGCGAAGCCGAGGACGCGCGCGGGGTCGGCGCGGCGCATTCGCGAGAACGCGGCGCTCCCGATCGCGATGCCGCCGAGAAAGAGAAGGAGGATCAAGCCGAAGGCGTAGACCGAGCTCCCGAAGAGGAGCCCCACCAGGCGCGCCCACGTCACCTCGTCCACCATGGCGGCGAATCCGGAGAGCGCGATCGCGGCGAGCAGCATGCGCGCGGCCCCCTCGGATGCCGGCGCGGCAGGCTCCACCCCTGCCGTCGCCTCCGCGGGCTCCGCCCCCGGCGACGGGCGGGCGTGGCGCGCGAGTCCGAGCGCCACGGCGCCGGCGAGGAGATTGATCGCCACGGCGACGAGCTCGCCCTCGCGCACGCCGGCGTGCGGCAGGAGGTAGTAGTTCGCGGCCGCGGTTCCGGCGCACGCGCCGAGCGTGTTGGCGGCGTAGAGGGCGCCGACGCGGCCGCCGATCTCGCCCTCGCGGCCGACGAGCCAGCGCGCCAGGATCGGAAGGGTGCCGCCCATGAGCGCGCAGGGCACCGCCAACACCAGGCCGACGAGGAGGAACTGGACGACGAAGAAGGCCATCGGCGAAGACTCGAGACGGGGCGCCAGGAGCAGGTAGACGCCCTCGACCGCCCGCAGAAACAGGGGGATCGAGAAGCCGAGCAGTCCGATCAGCACTTCCAGGATTCCGTAGGCCCGCAGCGCCCGGTCGCGATGGCGGTCCGCCCAGGAACCGAGCAGCAGGCTGCCCGCCGCCAGGCCGCCCATGAAGGCCGCGAGAACGGTCGAGACGGCGAGCGTCGTCGAGCCGAAGACGTGCGTGAGCCGCCGCGTCCAGAGGACTTCGTAGATCAGGCCGCTCGCGCCCGACAGCGTGAAGACGAGAAGGAGCACGGCCCTCTTCACGGAGCCGGCGCGGGCGAGACGGGACATTGGCTCAAGGATAAGGGCGTTTCCGCTAGACTGCGCCCCCGATGATGCGAAACACGCAGCCCGAGCCGTGGCGGGTCAAGGTCGTCGAGCCGATCCGCCGGATCGACCGTCCGGCGCGCGAGAAGTGCCTGCGCCGCGCCGGCTACAACGTCTTCGGGATCGCCTCCGAGGACATCTACATCGACCTGCTCACCGACTCGGGAACCTCGGCGATGTCCGACGCGCAGTGGGGCGGCCTGATGCGCGGCGACGAGTCGTACGCCGGCGGGCGCAACTACTACCACTTCGAGGAGGCCATCCGGTCGATCTTCGGGCTGCCGCACGTCATCCCGACGCACCAGGGCCGCGTCGCGGAGAACCTGCTCTTCTCGACGGTGCTCGCGCCGGGGCAGATCGTCCCGAACAACACGCACTTCGACACGACGCGCGCCAACGTCGAGGCCAACGGCGGCGTTGCCGTCGATTTCGTGATCCCCGAGGGCAAGGAGCCGCGCACGCGCCATCCCTTCAAGGGCAACATGGATCTCGGCAAGCTCGAGAAGTGCCTCGTCGAGAACCGCGGCAAGGTGCCCCTCGTGATGCTGACGCTGACGAACAACTCGGGCGGCGGCCAGCCCGTGTCGCTCGAGAACGTCCGCGGCACGAGCGAGATCTGCCGGCGCCACGGCGTCCCGCTGATCATCGACGCGTGCCGGTTCGCCGAGAACGCCTGGTTCATCAAGCAGCGCGAGAAGGGCCAGGAAGGGCGCAGCGTCCTCGAGATCGTGCGCGAGGTCTTCTCGCTGTCCGAGGGCTGCACGATGAGCGCGAAGAAGGACGGCCTCGCCAACATGGGGGGATTCCTCGCCCTGCGCAACGAGACGTGGGTCGAGCGCCTGAAGAACAAGCTCATCCTGATCGAGGGCTTTCCGACCTACGGCGGGCTCGCCGGGCGCGACCTCGAAGCCATCGCGATCGGCCTGAAGGAAGTGCTCCAGGAGGACTACCTCGCCTTCCGCATCGGGCAGGTGACGTCCTTCGGCGAGTCGCTGGCGGCGTCGGGCGTTCCCGTCGTCGAGCCGATCGGCGGCCACGCGGTCTACATCGACGCGCGCGCGTTCGCGCCCCACCTGCCGCCGGAGCACTACCCGGCCGAGGCGCTGACGATCGCGCTCTACCTCGAAGGCGGGATCCGGGGCGTCGAGATCGGGGGAGTCATGTTCGGCAAGCCCGACCCGGATCGCCCGGGCCGGGAGAAGCTTCCGGACCTCGATCTCGTGCGCCTGGCCGTGCCGCGCCGCGTCTACACCAACACGCATCTCGAGTACGTGGCCGGGGTGACCGCGCGGCTGAAAGCCGACCCGTCCGCCCTTCGGGGCGTCCGGATCGTCAAGCAGGCGCCCCTTCTGCGCCACTTCACGGCGCAGTTCGAGCTGATCTGACGCGGCCGGGTCCCTCCCCGGGGCCGCGCTACAATTTGTATTCGCCGTGATCACCGGATTCAACACCGACGTCAAGCACAAGAACCGCGTCTTCCACATCCAGACGGAAGACAAGGGAGAGGGCAACCCCTACGTGGAATCGCTGGTTTACGTGGGCGGCGAGATCCTCGCCACGAAGCGGACGTCGTACGCCGAGGTGCTGCAGAACGGGCGTGACGACCACGCCGTGCAGGACCTCATGGAGCAGCAGCACCGGACGATGATCGCGGCCATCCAGCGCGGGCGCTTCGACGGGCCGAACGGGCTCGTCCAGGTGCCGGAAGGCATGAGCCCGCCCTCGGCGCCCCCGCCCGCGGCTCCCGTCGCCCCGCCCAAGGCCCCGCCCGTCGCGACGCCGTCGCCGGCCGCCGGGCCCGCCAAAGCCGCGCGCGTCGAGAAGTCGGAACGGCCCTCGAAGGCCGCGGCCGCGAAGGCCGAGAAGGGCGACTCGACCTCGCCGCCCGGCACGCGCAGTCCCGATGGCGGACGTCGAGCGCAGCCTCGACCAGATGGTGCTCGAATACCTGTCCTCCGAGGAGATGCCGGAGGAGGTCGACCTGACCCTTTCCCCGACGCCCGACTTCGTCTCCGGCCGCTCGGTCCAGACCAAGCTCAAGGCCACGTCCGGCTCGCCGCCGCGCCCCCTCGCCGGGGCCGCGGTCCAGGTGCGCATCCTCTCCACCTCGGCGCGCGCCGCGACCGCCTTCCAGGGCAAGACCGCCGCGGACGGGTCGTGCTTCCTGTCGTTCATGGTCCCGGCGTTTCCCAACGGGACCGCCGCGGCCGTCATCCGCGTGACCGGCGGCAAGGCGACCTCCGAGGTCCAGTACTCGATCAAGAAGAAATGACCGCCGAGATCGCCATCACCGTCAACGGCGAGAAGATGCAGGTGCCCCCCGGCGCGTCCGTCTCCGACCTGCTCGTCCGCCTGAAAGTCTCGACCCCCCGCGTCGCCGTCGAGCGCAACCGCGAGATCCTGCCGAAGGCCGGTACGGCCAGACGGCGCTGGCCGACGGGCGACGTGTTCGAGGTGGTCGAGCTCGTGGGCGGCGGGTAGGCGACTGGGCCGATTTGCTCCGGCGCGGGCGGATCGGGTATTCTCCGCGCCCCGAGTGGGCCGTTAGCTCAATTGGTAGAGCAAGAGACTCTTAATCTCTAGGTTGTAGGTTCGAGTCCTACACGGCTCACCACTCATTCTGCCAAGGCGATCCGCGCCGGATGTCGAAGAAAAAATCCGGGGCGGAGCCTGGCGCTGCGCGGCTCCGCCCCGTGTCGATCCAGATGGTTTCAATTGGCCTGCGTCGATAGCCTGAATCCTAAGGCGCGATAGCGACGAGCGAGGCGAGCTCGCAGAGCGGCCAACATCTCCGGAGTCGGCTTACCGCGGTCCACGCTGGTCGAGCTCTCCGTGGCGGTTACATTTACCGGTGCGCTGAGCTCGTCGTGGTCATCCTCACTGGGGATCAGCAGGAAAGCATGCGAGCAAGTGTCTATATCGGTGCAACCAGCGGGAAACCCAAAGCCACCGATCTCTCCATGCTCATTGATGGCCACCGCACTTGCGAGTGTCAGGGGGAAGCCCGGCGGAGTCTTTGTATTCAGGTCAACCATCGACCCCTTCTCCCACAGAAAGGCACGTTGGTCGCCGGAATCACATCCAACTGAATAGCCCACGACCTGACTCTTCGAATTGATTGCACTTGCCTCACTAAAGCAATCACCGCTCAATGTCCCCAGGTTGATCGCGTGACCAGTCCTCCAGAGAGCCGCCGCGAATGGCGAGCCGCCCGTGCCCGAAAAGTCGGCAGCGCCTGCGATGTCCCCGGCATCGTTGATCGCGTCTGCTGTGATGAAGTTTCCTCCCGCCGTCTCCGTGAACAGATCAGTGAGGTGTCCTCTGTCCCAGAGAAACGGGTCAGCGGCTTGGTCTCCTGCCAGGTTTGAGACACCGATGACCTGCCCACGGTTGTTGAGGCCCCCTGCGGCACCAAAGGTGCCTCCGAGAGTGCCAAGGTCCGTCATGTGGCCGTCCTGCCAGAGGAACGGATCCAGAGTGGGTATTCCGGTAGTGGGATTCGGTGTCGAATCCGTATAGGAAGCTCCAGCTACCTGCCCGCGGTCGTTCAAGGGGCCAGCGAAGGCATCCGGGCCGCCCAGGGTCCCCAAGTCCCGCATTTGCCCGTTCTGCCATAGAAACGCCCGTGTTTGCGTTCCGACTGGGTTACCAAGTAAGACGAGTCCAAAGAGCGAGAATTGATCGTCGATCGCATTCAACGCAAGCCCCGTGACCTGGCCTCGGTTATTCGTCGTGTTCGCCGCGCTATGGTTCCCCCCGAGCGTCCCGAGATCCTGAATCTCGCCATCTTTCCAAACGACGGCACGAATCTGCGTCACACCCAGTATCGGGTCGAGCACGCCGTTCTCGGAGGTACCGGCGACTTGCCCCCTCGCGTTGATCGACGTGGCAACGCTGCAATTGTCGGCCCCTGCGAGCGTGCCCAGATCGGTTACGAGGCTGTCCCGCCGTTGGAAGGCGTGGTTGGCGAAGGGGACGGCGCCGCCCACGCCTCCGCAGATGAAGAGGTTGCTGACCGGCGTCGTGGGAATGGAGGTATCCGACCCGCCCACGGCTGTCCCCCGCTCGTTGATTTGATTGGGGCTCCCAAACACAGACGTGGGGTTGATGTAACTCGAGGGGCCACCGAAGGTGCCCAGATCGACGGCCTTGTAATGCCTGTGCTTCGCGGGCTGTTCCTGTGCAGTGAGTACGGCTGGCAGCGCAATCAACGCGAGAAGAGACGCGACGCGGGTTCCAAGACGCTTGTTCATGGTGCCTCCTTTTCTTCTCCAGTGGTAGAAGGCGCGAAGAGCGGAAGAAACCCCTCAACTGCGGTTGGCCCACGCTTCGACGTACGTTTGGTAGGCTCTTTGATCAAGCCGAATCGGGGTGACAAAAGCGAAAGGCGGCGGCGCGGCGGCCACCATCCCCTCCGGACTACCTCTCATTTCGCGATTTCGGGAAAGGCGCATCGGGAAGGTCGGCGTGTTGCCTTACTGCGGATGAAGGGGCCGCACCCGGCTGAGGAACGGACCCAACCGAGTGCAGCCCGCTCACGGCGAGAAGCGGCTACGGTCCGTACAGCTCGAGTCCAAACGTCTTGACGAGGAAGACCGCCATCTGGCCGCGCGTGTTGGGGCTATCGGGGCAGTAGTTGCCGCCGCCGCAGCCTCCGGTGATCCCTTCGGCGGAGAGCTGCTCGATCCAATTGGCAAACTCGGAAGGGCAGACCACGTCGGGGAAGATGCTTGTACAGCCGGGCGGTGTGTAGCTCGATCCATGCTCGGCCTTCAGCAGGAACACGGCCATCTGGGCTCGCGTCACCGGGTTGCCAGGACAGTAGTTGCCGTTGCCGCAGCCACCCGTAATCTGAAACCCTGCCAGCTGTTCGATCCAATCGGCGTAACCTCCGACAGGGACGTCGTTGAACACCGTGCCGGTGGCAGGCGGAGGGATTTCGCTTGCGCCGAGCTTGCCCTTCATCAGGAAGACCGCCATCTGGGCTCGCGTGACGGAGTTGGTCGGGCAATAGTTGCCGCCGGCACAGCCTCCGGTGACGCCGTTGTGAAAAAGGTTTTCGATGAAGCCGTAGAACTGGTTGGACGTCGGCACGTCGGGAAAGCTCTCGCCCACGTGCAGCGTCCGAACCTTGGAAATTGAGTTCGAGCTCAGGTCTTCTGTGAATGTTGCGTCCCAGTGGACCGCGGTGCGCGTGCCTGAGACGGTCATCAGGTAGCAGTCGCCGGTGGCGCTATGGCAGTCTCCGGTTGCGTCGGCATCGATCGTGCCGTAGTCCGCGGAACTGTCATTGATCGTGTAGGCCGGCCCCGCGGGACCAGTGAGGTTGGAGGCGGTTCCGGTGAAGGTCTGCGGGGCGGTCAGAGTGTTTTTCCAGGCAGGATCGACCTGGACCGTCTCGCCCGGCTCGAGCACGCCATTCACGTTGGAGTTGCTGCCGGTAGCGGCGTGGGCGTCGACAGCCATCGGCTGCGGCGTGGTTGGGCCTGTCGTGATTCGGCCGATCTGGCTGGCACCGTATTCGGTGAACCAAAGGTTGCCGTCCGGGCCGGCTGCGATACCGTAAGGGCCGCTGGAGGCCGTGGTGGTGGGAAACTCGGTGATGACCCCGGCGGTGGTGATCCGCCCGATCTGGCTAGCACCTTCGGTGAACCAGAGGTTGCCGTCGGCGCCGGCTGCGATACCAAAAGGCTCGCTGCTGGTCGGGAACTCGGTAATCACCCCGCCCGGCGTGATCCGGCCGATCTGGTTGGCCGCCAATTCGGTGAACCATAGATTACCGTCCGGGCCGGCTGCGATACCTTGAGGGCGGCTCCTGGCCGTGAGGATCGGGAACTCGGTGACGACGCCGGCCGTTGTGATTCTGGCGATCTGGTTGGCGTCGGCTTCGGTGAACCAGAGGTTGCCGTCCGGGCCGGCCACGATGAAAAGGGGCCCGCCGTCGGCCGTTGGGATCGGGAACGCACCGGTGATGACGCCGGCCGTGGTGATCCGCCCGATCTGGTTAGCGCCTTCGGTAAACCAGAGATTGCCGTCCGGGCCGGCCGCAATACCACCAGCGAAAAACGCGGGGATCGGGAACAGCGTGACGACGCCGGCCGTTGTGATCCGCCCGATGTTGCTCGGATAGCCCTCTTTATCTTCGGTAAACCAGAGATTGCCGTCCGGACCGGCTGCGATGCTCCAAGGGAAGCTGTAGGCCGTTGGGATGGAGAACTCGGTCACAGCACCGGCAGGGGTGATCCGCCCGATCTGGTTTACCAAGCTTTCTCTTCCCTCTTCGGTGAACCAGAGGTTGCCGTCGGCCCCGGCCACGATACTCTGAGGACCGCTGGCGGCAGTGGGGATCGGGAACTCCGTGATGACTTGACCACTGGCAACCCCGGTGAGGCCCGCCCCGAGGAGAGCCAGGATCAAGACGGCCGAGCGTCCGGGCGCAAGGAGCGTCAGACCGTTGTCTGTACCGCTTGGCCGGGGTCGACGCCAGCCAGCCGAAATAGCTGCCGTGATGGGGAATCCGAGCGTCGTCTTCATCATCTTTCCCTCTTTTCACTTCTTAAAGGCGAGAACGGTGGGGAGAACCCTCCAATCCGCGATAGCCCGTTTGGGTAGACTTCTGGTTTCAGCCCGTATCCGCATGGTGAAAACGAAGGATGAAAGCGCGGCGGCCCCTGCCCCTCCGGGCGAGGTCACCCGGCTGCTGCTCGCCTGGAGGCAGGGAGACCGGGATGCCCTGGATCGGCTCATTCCGCTGGTCTACGGGGAGCTGCATCGAATGGCCGAGCGCTATCTCCGAAGGGAGCGACCAGGCCATACGCTTCAACCGACGGCGATCGTCAACGAGGCGTACATGAGGCTGATCGGGCGGCGGGGGGCGGACTGGCAGAACCGAGCACACTTTTTCGCCGTGGCCGCGCAGTCGATGAGGCGGATCCTCGTCGAGCACGCGCGCCAGCGGGACGCGAAGAAACGCGGCGGCCAGGGAACCCGGTACCTTCTCGACACCGTCGTCATGACCGAGCCACGAGCAGTCGACTTGATTGCGGTGGACGACGCGCTCGTCAGGCTGACCACGCTCGACCCGGAGCAAGGTCGAGTCGTCGAGCTGCGCTTCTTCGGAGGCCTGACCGAGGATGAGACCGCGGAGGTGCTTTCGGTCTCCCAGACCACGGTTCACCGCAAATGGCTTCTGGCAAAGGCGTTCCTGCACCGAGAGCTGTCTGGATCCTCCGGATGACTCCGGAGCGCTGGCGAAAGGTTCAGGAGGTTTTCGCAGCGGCGACGGAGCGCGAGGCGGGGTTGCGGTCGGCGTTTCTCGATGAGGCCTGCCGGAACGATCCGGAGCTGATGAGGGAGGTCGAGTCGCTGCTGTCCTCTCTCGGGGCGGCCGCCTCGGGCTTTCTGGAGTCGCCGGCAATCGAGGGCGTGCCGGCCATCTCGCCCACAGAGCGAGCCGCACCCCGGTCTCTCAGGAAAGGGACACGCCTGGGCCCCTACGAGATCCTGGCTGCGCCTTGGCTCAGGAGGGATGGGAGAAGTCTACCGAGCGCGGGACGAGCGGCTCGGGCGCGAGGTGGCGATCAAGGTGCTGTCGGCGGAGCTGTCTCTCGACGCCTCCCGAGTGAAGCGGTTCGAGAAGGAGGCGCGGTCGGCCTCGGCCCTGAACCACCCGAACATCGTCACGGTCTACGACTTCGGGTCTGCGGACGGCCTCTCGTACATCGCGATGGAGAAGGTCGACGGCGAGACGCTGAGGAAGCTCGTCGCCGGCGGCCCTGTCCCGATCAAGAAGCTGCTCGCGATCGCGGCCCAGATCGGCCGACGGTCTGGCCCGGGCGCACGACGCCGGGATCGTGCATCGGGACTTGAAGCCCGAGAACGTCATGGTGACGAAGGACGGCCTCGTCAAGATCCTGGACTTCGGCCTGGCGAAGCTGACATCGACGGGATCCGGCAGCGACGAGGGCGCGAAGCTGCCGACGATGTCCGGGACGACGCCGGGCGTGATCATGGGGACGGTCGGGTACATGTCGCCGGAGCAGGCGAGCGGCGCGATTGTCGACTTCCGGTCCGACCAGTTCTCCTTCGGGTCGATCCTGTACGAGATGGCGACGGGCAAGCGCGCGTTCCAGGGCAAGACCCCGATCGACGTCCTCGGGGCGATCCTGAACGACGAGCCGGCGCCAATCGCCGCGGTCAATCCCCAGGCGCCGGCGCCACTGCGGTGGATCGTCGAGCGCTGCCTGGCCAAGGAGCCGCGGCAGCGCTACGCCTCGACGGACGATCTGGCGCGCGATCTCGCGACGCTTCGCGATCACCTCTCCGAAGCGACCTCGGGTACCGCGCCGGGCGCCCCCACCAAGCGCCGACTCTGGCGGCCGGCGCTTCTTGGTGTCTTGGCGCTGCTCCTGGTCGCCGGCGCAGTGCTTCAGCTCACCAAGCCTCGAGCCTCGCCTCCGCGCGAGATCAAGGTGCGGCAACTCACTTCGAACTCCGCCGAGAATCTCGTCAAGGGAGGTGGAATTTCGCCCGATGGCAAATATCTGGCGTACTACGACGGAAAGGGAATGTACATCGAGCTGATCGAAACGGGCGAGACGCAATCTGTGCCTGAACCGGAGGCCCTCAAGGGTCGCGGGATGATTTGGGAGACCGGTCCCTGGTTTCCGAATAGCACGAGATTTCTCGCCAATGCTCATGAACCGGACCGGCGCGGCACGGGTTCCCGGGGCACGAGCATCTGGGCTGCTTCGGTGCTGGGTGGAGCGCAGCGTAAGCTCCGCGAGGAGGCCGTTGCTTATTCTGTTTCCCCCGACGGCTCTTCGATCGCCTTCGGCACGAACCCGGGAGAGCTCGGCGATCGCGAGATCTGGTTGATGGAGCCAAACGGGGAAGGCGCGCGGAAGCTGTACGAGGCCGATCCGGGCGGTGCGATTTCCGGGCTCTATTGGTTCCCCGGTGGGCAACGTGTCGCGTATATCAGGACCGACAAGTCCGGCGACACCGCTGTCAGCCGCGATCTGAAGGGCGGACCTCTCACGACGATATTTCCACCTTCGGTGATGAGTCAAATCAGTGATTCGGCCTGGTTGCCCGATGGGCGCTTGATCTACACGGTGGGCGACTATCTCAGCGGGTGCAACTATTGGGAGATGAGACTGGATGCGCGAACGGGCGTACCGGTTGGAGGAAAGAGACGACTGACGAACTGGACCGGATTCTGCATGTACAGCTCGACCGCGACGGCGGACGGCAAACGACTCGCATTCGTAAAACAGACGCTCCGCTTTACCGGCTATCTGACCGATCTCGAAGCGGGTGGGACGCGCATCGCCAACACACGGCACTTTACCTTGACCGATAGCAGGGACTTTCCGGCGGATTGGACGGCCGACGGAAAGTCCGTCATCGTGTTGTCCGACCGGACTGGTCCTTGGGGCATTTACAAGCAACTGCTGAACGCGGAAACGGCGGAGCCGCTCGTGACCGGGACGGAGATTTGGGGAGGCCCGCGAGTGAGTGCGGATGGCAACTGGGTTCTCTACCAACGGGAAAAAGACCCATCAAAGGGGAGAGAGATCATGCGAGTTCCCATCACCGGAGGATTGCCGCAGGTGGTGTTCACGGCGCAGCCAGGGAGTCGGATCCTCAGGGCCCGGCCCCCGTCGAGCCTGTGTGCGATTGCCGAGCCGGCGGAGGATCGCAAGCAGCTGGTCGTCACGGCCTTCGACCCCGTGAAAGGACGCGGCCAGGAACTCACACGGTTCGATACCGATGCGACCACGGGCTTCTGGAGTTGGATCTTTCCCCCGACGGGACGCGGATCGCCGCCATTCGAAACCCGGAAGGACCCATCCACGTTCTTTCCTTGAGGGGCCAGGCGCCACAGGAAATCAGGTTGAAGGGTTGGAGGAGCCTCGGGGGTGTGAGTTGGGCCGCTGACGGGAGAGGGTTGTTTGTCTCCAACGGCCCCCAGGGAAGAGCCGTGCTCCTGCATGTGGATTTGCAGGGCAACGCACAGGTCTTGTGGAAGTACTTTGGGGATGACGGGGGTAGCGCTACGGCGTCTCCCGACGGCCGCCATCTGGCGATGCTGGACTCCGCCACCGAGGCCAACATCTGGATGATGGAAGACTTTTGAGCCACCGCGCCAGCCCGCTAGAAATCCATCTGCAAGCCCAGGCGCACGATGCGCGGGCTCTGGGTCCGAGTGATCTGGTTGAAGGACGGATTCGCAATGAACGCGCCGTTGCCGTAGTAGCGCCGACCGTCTGGTCGCGCGACAGTACGGTGTTGTTGTTGGTCACGTTGAAGAGCTCGACGGCGGGAATGACCGTGACCGGGCCGATCCGGAACGATCTCTGGAGCCGGAAGTCGAGCTCGTAGACATTGGGGTAGCGGTAGTCGTCCACTTTGCCGATCAGAAAGTTCTGGCTGGAGTACAAGTCCTGTGTGAACACCTGGACGGAGTAGGGATTGGGATAGCCCTGCCGGCCGAAGAAGTTCGCGCCGAAGGTCAATCCCCAGGGTCCCTGGTAGAGACCGCTGATGTTGAACTGCCAGCTTGCATTGATGAAGCGTTCGCGAGCCCCCCGTTGTCGTTCGGGCCGACGCCGTCGATCCAAGGCTCCGCGAGGTTGTTCGGATTCTGGATCGACTGCGCCGTCAGATATTGCCGGAAGCTGTTCCAGCCGAGGTCGGCGCGCAACATCCAGTTGTGGGAGAGGTGTTTGACGATCGACACATCCACCCCGAAGTACCTCTGCGTGGCGCCGGGACGGTTCGACAGCTCGGTGCTCGCTGTGCACGGTGCCCGGGGAGCGCCAGTGAAACCGTAGAAGGGCTCGTCGAAGTTGAGCGTCAAGCCGTTCGCCGCTGGCCGTTCCCTGCGCCCGCCCGAGGAACGCGTAGGTCGAGAGGCTCGCCCCGACCGGGAGGTGCTCCTGGAGATCTGCCGTGTTGCGGTAAGAGAACGTGGCGGACACCGCGAAGTCATCGGTGACCTGATGGTCGACGCCGGCCGTGAGCTCGTTGGTCGTCGGCGTCTTCAAGCCCGTTGAAGCTCGGCGGGTCGGATCCGAAGGAGGCCGGATCGATGCCATTGAGGTAGCCCTGGACGCCCTCGTTGAACAGGACCTCGTTGGGCTGGACGTCGTGGTCGTGGTTCAGGTCGGTCCAGTTGTAGTAGTAGCCGTTCGCGACCGGCGTTCCGCTCGGCAGTAGGCGAGGTAGCCGAGCTGGTCCGCAAACCGCGCGTACGAGGCCCGCAGCAGCGTGGTTCTTCTTCTCTCCGAGCGCGTAGGTCGCCGAGACCCGGGGCTGCCAGTTCGTGTACTGGATCTGCCAGTCCTTCGTGCCGTGGGACTTCACCTCCGGCAGACCGGGGAATGACCCCCCGTCGGCTCCGCAATTCGTGCAGGGACTCGCGAACATCGTGTTCGCGAACGACGTGCCCGGACGGCTCCTCGCCTGCTGCAGGTCGTAGCGCAGCCCGGCCGCAAACGTGAGATTGCCCGCGGTGAGCGTGTCGCCGAGACGTGCCGCTCGAGTACCGCCTCTCGAAGATCCTGCGCACGCCCCGCGAGAGCAACGTTATACCCGGCTGGTCATCGGTGGTGAAGGTCCCAAAACTGCCTGCGACGTTCTGATCGCCCGGCAGGCCCTCGGTCGAGTCGGAGATCTGCTGGCGGTAGTTGAAGCCGAGCTTCAGCTCGTGGTTGATTCTGCCCGTGTTGAAGAACTTCGATACCTGGACATTCGCCTGCTTCTGTGGCTCCTTGGAATAGGTATAGGGGTTGGTGTTGTGAAACGAATAGTCGTAGAACCGCCATTCCTTGTCGAGTCCGCCAATGGGTATGCTGGAGGAGTTCCCGCTCTGATAGCTCGCGAAGACCGACCCAAAGAGGTCCGAGGCGAAGACGTTCGAATCCTCGATCTTGTAGAAGTCAGTCGGGATGACATCGTTCGTCCGGGTCTCGGGGGGGCGATCGGGCGCCGTACCGACGCCGTACTCGAGCCGGTTGCTCCTCAAATAGTAGAGGGCCGCGGAATTTGCGTTTGAGATCTGCGCGTTCAGCTTCGCGCTCCACGGCTCGAGTGTCGTCGTCTGCGGATAGGGAACCTCGTCTTTGCTAAAGGTGGCCGGGTTCAGAGAGATGTCCTGCCGCGAGCCCGCGGCCCAGAGCCAGACCCGGTCCTGAACGATCGGTCCGCCCAGGTCTCCGCCGTACTCGCGGATGTAGCGCGTGCTGGTCGTCTGGAGCCCCTGATCCAGGGACTCCTGGGGTGTGTTGCTCGACTGCCAGGCCGCGGAGGCGTAGAGGAAGCGGGCGGCGCCCTTGAACTGGTTGGTCCCGCGCTTCGTGACGACGTTGATCGTCACGCCCGAGTTCTGCTGTTCGAGCGTCGATCCGCCCGTCGCGACCTCCACGTTCTCGAGCGTCGAGAAATCGAAGTACATGTTCGTGCCGCTGTTCTGACGCGCGAAGGGGTTGCCGCCCGCGCCGCCCGTGACCGTTGCGCCGTCGACCTCGTAGGCGACGTTGCCCGAGCCCTTGTTCGTCAAGCTGGGGCCGCCGACGATCGCGCTCGCATTGCCCGCGACGTTGACCGTGTCGAGCTGCACGCCCGGGATCTGCTGGATAAGAGCCCAGACATCGCGCGCGGTCGGTATCTCGGTAACCTCCTCGTCGCGCGAAGGTGCGGCCTGTCTCGACCTTGCGTGTGTCGATCAGCGACGGCGCGCTCGTCACCGTGACGTTCTCCTGCACGGTCGCAAGCTTCAACTGAACGTCGACCTCGATGTTCTGGCCAACCGAGACGAGCAGGTCTTCGCGCGTCGCCGTCGTGAGGCCCGCCATCGCCACGGTGACCGAGTATTTCCCCGGCGCGACCCTCAGGAACCGGAACAAGCCGTCCGCATCGACACTCGCCGTGCGCGGCGCCGCCGGGCCGGTCAACGTGGCTGTGCCGCCGGCGATCGGCGAGCCCAGCTCGTCGACGACTTTGCCGTAGACATTGCCCGTATTGGTTTGGGCCCTGAGCGACCCCGCACAGAGGGTGATCAGGGTCGATGCGGCGAGGACTGTGCGAAGAGTCCTCAGCATGGCCACGCCCTCGAGAAGGTACGCGGTTCGGTGATCGTCGGTTTGATGTTATCCCGCTTCAAGAACACGGCTCAGAGCCTCCATCAGCGCCACGGGGTTCTAGGCCCATCCTTCTCCTTCAATAGGAGGCGCGAAAGGAGTAGAAAACCTGACATGGGGAGCGATGGACTCGGACACAGGACTCGGACACGTGGCTGCATCTCGTTGACCTGTTGTGAACTTCTCGTTGGTTCGAGTCCTACACGGCTCACCACTCATCCTCCCTCGCGTTTTCCCACAAGACCCAACAACACGCGAGCTTGCGCGAGTCGCTAGTGCGCCGACGCGGCGCTGACCACAACGCAAAAAAAGACAACAGAAGCGATGAGACCAGCGAGCTTGGTCATGGGAACCCCTCCTCTAAAAAATATGAGTTCGAAGCGAGGCAACGTCGTAACTTTCGCGGACGGTAGGTGGGGACAGGTCCTATTTCATTCCGCGCGAGCTGGACTCGCGCCGTCTTTGACCGCTACAACATCACTGACGAGAGGGACAAGAGAAACGCCGTCGAGAAGACGCGTTCGTACTGTGGAGTCTCAGCCCTCCCGAACCACGGTCGTGCCGTTTCAAGTGAGAGGGGAGGGGAGTAGCGACTTTGGCTCCTCTGCGCTTCGTTCTCGGACGAATCGGCCTGCTCCAGACCGAATTCTGGCTAGGTTCTCCACGCTAGATTGATAGTTCGATATTAAACTATTGATAATAATGAAGTTGATGGCGTATCCTCCGCATCAACCGAAACTAGCAGCGTGTTGACAACGTATATACAGAGCGGTAAAGTTGCCATCGACGCTAGGTACACGGACGGAGGCAGTCATGTCAGCCACAGCTACTCGAAACAGAGTCATCAATCTGCGAACCAGTGAAGCCAGTCGCGCTCTGATCGATCGCGCCGCCGAGGCTTTGGGGAAAGGTCGCTCCGAGTTCATGCTGGAAGCGGCCACCCGTGAAGCACAGTCAGTTCTTTTGGATCGCCGGTTTTTTCAGCTCGACGAGGACGCTTTCCAGCGGTTTACTGAGGCGCTTGATGCGCCGCCTGCGGACAACCCGCGCCTTCGTAAGCTCCTCGCTAAGCGGGCTCCCTGGGAGCGATGAGCACTACGCTCAACGCACCCCAACACCTCTCCAGCGAACACGATGTCTCGAATTTCGATTGCGGGGTTGCTGAGCTAAACGACTGGCTAAAGAATCGGGCGCACAGCAACGAAGACAACCGCGGGTCGCGAACTTACGTCGTTACCGACGGGGCGCGCGTAGTGGGCTACTACGCATTGGCAACGGGTGAAGTCAGTCGGGCCCGAGCGACAGGCGGCATACGTCGCAACATGCCCGATCCGATTCCGGTGATGGTCCTGGGTCGACTCGCGGTCGATCTTGAGCACAAGAGAACGGGCTTGGGTTCTGCCTTGCTGAGAGATGCTCTTCTTCGGACGCTACAAGCATCGGAAGACGTCGGTATCCGTGCGGTCCTACTGCATGCCCTCCCCGAGTCCAAGAGTTTCTACCTTCGCCACGGATTCGTCGAGTCGCCGATTGATCCGATGACCCTGATGATCTCGCTACCAGAAATCGAGAGATTCCTTCGCGGTGGGAACGAAGACTCGGACCCGGAACTCGGACGCGTAGTCACAAGTGATTGACCTGTTGTGAACTTCTTGTAGGTTCGAGTCCTACAGGGCTCACCACTCACACCCTTGCAGAGGACCTGGCCTGTAACAAAAACCGGCTGGGGTCGCCTGTTCGAGCCCCGCACGCCTCGCCGCTTATGGTGTCGGTCTAGAATCCGGATTGCGATCGCTGCATGACAACCTCAGCCGGTACTCGCCTCGGCCGCTACGAGATCCTCGCGCTGCTGGCGATTGGCGAGGCGGCAGCGACGCGCATGATGCGCTACGGCGACACGAACGTCGGGATCCTCTGCGACAACGAGGCGTTGAAAGCGCTCTCGCGCGTTCTCGATGCGACGACCGCGGCGGGGAAATCGTGAGGCGCCCGGCGGCCTTCTCTCCTGTCTGGTGGCAAGAGTGGGGCTTGACGGCGATGCTCGTCTTCCTCGTGCTGGCGCTCTTCGTCGGAGCGCCGCTCCGTACCGAACTGGGACAACTCCCGTTCGATCTCTTCTTCTCCTTGGTGCTGGCGTCGGGAGTGATCGCCTTCTCGCGCCGGCGCTGGCTGGCCGGCGCGGTGGCGGTGAGCGGGGTGATCTGGCTCGCCTTGCGCTGGTCGCGGTACCGGTCTGACGAGAGGGTCGACGGTGCGGGTGTGACCTGGCTATCGCTGCTGACCTTGCTGATCCTGACCGGTCTGGTGCTCGAGCACGTTTTCCGGGAGGGCCCCATCACGGCCGACCGGGTGCGGGGCGCCGTCGCGGCATACCTGCTGCTCGGGCTCGTCTGGACCTTCGGCTACATCCTCGTGGATCGCTACTTGCCCGGGGCCATCCAGGCCAGCGGAGGCTCCACCTTGAAGAACAATGCTCACTTCGCCTACTTCAGTTTCGTGACGCTGACGACGCTCGGCTACGGCGACATCGTGCCCGTTCACCCGGTCGCCCGCTCCCTCGCGATCGCCGAGGCTCTCGTCGGCCAGCTGTATCCGGCGATCCTGATCGCCCGGCTCGTCTCGCTGCAGAGCAGCGCGCGAGAGGGGCGCTGACGCGATGGAGCCGGCGGGGTTCGTGTCGAGCGAACGAGCTTTCCCTGCTGACCGACCGCGCCGCCTCGGGAGGCTGACCGTCGGCGCTCCGATATGACGACTCTCGTGGTCTTCGTCCTGCTCCTTTTCGCCTACGGCCTGGTGTCGGCGTGGCTCGAGCGTACGCCCGTCACGCCACCGATCGTGTTCACGCTCGGGGGCGTGGGCGCTTTCCTGGCCGTGCCGTCGTTGCGCGACCGCAACGGGGATCCCGAAGTGCTGCTACGGATCGCCGAAGCGGGCCTCGTGCTTCTTCTCTTTACGGACGCGAGCCGGACGGACCTGCGGATTCTCCGCAGCATTCGAAGTTCGCCCGTGCGGCTCCTCACGACGGGCATGCTGTCGACCCTTCTGCTCGGGGCCCTCGGCGCGCTGGCCCTGTTTCCGACGTTTTCCCTCTGGGAGGCCGGGATCCTCGCAGCGATTCTCGCCCCGACGGATGCGGGCCTCGGGCAGGTCGTCGTCTCGAGCGAGAAGGTGCCGATGCGGATTCGCCAGGCGCTGAACGTCGAGGCCGGCCTCAACGACGGCCTCTCGGTGCCCTTCCTCCTCTTCTTCCTGGCTCTCGCGAAGTCGGGCGGACAGGGAGGGCGGGCGTACCTCTGGACGTTCGTCGTCGAGCAACTCGGGTACGGGACGGCCATCGGAGTCGGGATCGGCCTCGCCGGCGGGTGGATGCTGGGCAGCGCGAGCCGCCGCGGGATCGTTCTGCCCGCCTTTCGCCAGATCGCGCTCGTGACGCTGCCCCTGCTGTGCGCTGTCGCGTCCGAGGCGGTCGACGCGAGCATGTTCATCGCCGCCTTCGTCTGCGGCCTGGCCGTCCAGGTCGGCTTCGAGAAGGCGGGGGAGGAGAGCGTCGAGTTCGCGGAGCAGTGGGGACAGCTCTTCAACCTGTTCGTCTTCTATCTCTTCGGGCTGCACGTGGCACGGGCCGGGGCGGGCTTTTCCGTCCCGATCGTGGTCTACGCACTGCTCAGTCTGACCGCGATTCGCATGCTGCCGGTTGCCCTCGCGCTCGTCGGCACGGGTCTCGACCGGGCAACCGTGATCTTCATGGGATGGTTCGGTCCCCGGGGCCTCGCCTCCATCGTCCTCGGCCTCGTCTATCTGGAGGGCAAGACGCACCTGCCCGCGGAGCGGACCATCGTTCTCACGGTGATGGCCACGGTGCTGCTGAGCATCTTCGTCCACGGCCTGAGCGCGAAGCCCGGCATTGCGCTCTATGCGAAGAGGATCGCGGCGCTCGGTCCGGACGCTCCGGAGCTCCACGTCGGAGTCGCCGGGAAGCGGCCGCCCCACGCGTGAAAGGGTCGGGGCTCCTCTTGCATTCCGGAGCTGCGCACGCAAGACCCCACGAATGGCGTGCAGGAGAGGCGAGCCGTCGATCGAACAAGAAAAGGCCGCCCGACCGGGCGGCCTTCCGCGTTCGCACCGCGCTCTGCGCGGCGACGAGTGTCTAGGCTTTGGCGAGTTCGGCCTTGAGCGCGTCGATCCGTTGCGTGGCCACCTTTCTGGCCTTCTTCATCAGCTTCTGGGCGCCGACGTCAACGGTTGCGTTGGCGACGAGGAGGATACCCGCCTCTCCGGGCTTGAGGTTCTCCGCAACATCCTTGATGTCACCCTTGCTGAAGCCCTTCGTCAGGTCGCCGAGAGCGGCGCCGGCGGCGGCGCCCACGCCTGCGGAAACCAGGATCGACGGCGGGAAGATGAGCGCGAGCACAGCACCGGTGATCGCTCCGATCTTGGCGCCCGTGCCGCGCTGCGTGGCGTCGGTGTCGAGCACCTTGACCTTGCCCTCCGTGTTCTTCTCGAAAAGGGCAGCGTCGTATGTGCCGATCCAGCTCTCCTTGTGCGCGGCCTTGATCACGTCGAAGTCGCTTTTCGCGTCTGAAACATTGGCGTAGACGCCGCCGTAGCAGATCATCGTTTCGGGCTTTTCGGGTTCTTTCATGACGTCCTCCCTTTACTGGATACCGTGATCACCACCGTGGAGCGATTTCCCCACGGTAAAAAAGGGTTCACTTCCTCAGCGCGCCATACGACAAGACTTGTAGTCCAGCGCGTCTTGCACCGCGTGATGCGGTTGCATCAAAGAGACGCCCACTTGGCCGGCTGTGATTCGTTCGGCTCGACGCGCGCCGGCTCGCCATCCCGCTTGCGATGCACCGCCGGCCAATCGGTCGCAACCGGCGACTTTCATTGGTGATCTCCTGCTATGGGCACGGCCCGCCTCAACGCGGCTGATTCCACTGCGGGGCCGCAGGCGCGCGCACGACGGGCAGAGCTCGCGATCCAGGAGAGTGCGCATGTGATCCGGCATTCGCCGCCGGATGAATCCCGGTGCGCGGGCGTCTGCGTCGGCGCTCCGCACTGGCTGCAGGAGAGCAGCGGCTGCTCGCGCACGACGGTTCCCGTGATGATCGTGCGCCGCACACCGTCCCGATCCTCGATGCGGATCGCGCCCGTCGGACAGACCTGCGAACAGGCGCCGCATCCGATGCACAGCTCGGCGGGCCGCAGGAAGTCGAAGTAGGCGAGCCGGCCTGCGGGCGTGTCGGCCATGCGCAGCGCCTCGATCCCCATCTCGCTGCAGGTGGCCATGCAGAGGCCGCAGCCGATGCAGTCATCGCAGCGCAGGCAGCGGCGGGCCTCGTCGTGCGCCATCGCGTCGGTCAGGCCCTCTCCGATCCGGACGTAGTTGCCCTCGCCGAGGACCTCTTCGACGCTTCTCTCGGGCATGACGGCACGGGGCAGGTAGGTGCGATCGTGCGCCAGCACCGGAAGGAGCGCGACCTCGGCGCGACGCACCGGCTTGCCGATGCCGGCGTCGATCGTCGTCCCGCGCAGCCAGGCGTCGATGCCGGCCGCGGCGATCTTGCCGGCGCGGATCGCCTCCACGGCCGTGCGCGGGCCTTGCTGCCCGTCTCCGCCGGCGAACACGCCCGGAACGCTGGTCATCAGGGTCTTCGGTGCCGCGACGATGAAGCCGCGCGCGCTTTCGACTCCGCTGCCCTCGAGAATCGCCAGGTCGGTGCCCTGGCCCGTGGCGAGGATCACGTGGTCGGCTTCGAGCTTGAGCAGGCGGGCGGCGTCGAATTTCGGATCGAAGCGGCCGCTCTCGTCCTTGGTCCGCTCGCAGAACTGAAAGGTGACTTCGCCCTCCTCGTCGATGCGGACCGGGCCCCAGCCCGCGTGCAGCTGGACGCCTTCGGCAAGCGCGAGCTCGATCTCGTGGGGGCTGGCCGGCATGTCGCGACGCTTCTCCAGGGAGGTCAGGTCGACGTGCTTCGCGCCCTGCCGCAACGCCGTCAGGGCGACGTCGATGGAGACGTCGCCGCCGCCGATCACGACGACCCGCGGCCCGACTCGGACCGGTTCGCCGCTGCGCACGGCCCGCAGGAAGTCGATCCCGCCGAGCACGAAGGGCTGTTGGACACCGTCGACCTTGATCAGGCGCGACTTCTGCGTGCCGAGCCCGAGGAACACGGCGTCGTAGTCCTTGCGAAACGCCTCCAGGCTGCCGACCGCGGCGCCGGTGTGGATCGGGATTCCCAGCACACGGATCTGGTCGATCTCCTGGTCCAGCAGGTCGGGCGGCAGACGATATGCCGGAATGCCGTAGCGGAGCATCCCGCCGGCCTTCTCCTGCGCCTCGAAGATCTCGACGTGATGACCGTAGGTGCGCAGGTAAATAGGCCGCCGTGAGGCCGGCCGGGCCGGAACCGACGATGCCGATGCGCTTGCCGGTATCGGGCGCGATCTCGGTTTCGGGTACCCGCCCCCGGCGAGGCAGTGCTCGGCGGCCTTGGCCTTCAGCGGCCGGATGAAGACGGCCCCGTTGCTGCCGCCGCGCACGCAGGCGGATTCGCAAGGCGCCGGGCAGACCAGGCCACAGGTCAGTGGCAGCGGGTTGTCGCGCCGGATCACCTCGATGGTCGAGCGATAGTCGCCGTGGCCGAGGTGGGCGATGAAGCTCGGGATGTCGATGTTGGCCGGACACGTGTTGTGGCAGGGCGCGGAATGACGCTGCAGGCAGAGTTCCTCCGGGCAGGACTC